>NZ_CP047045.1:1452500-3864763 GCF_009792355.1 Terricaulis silvestris | reverse complement strand
AGCAACCCCCGCTAAGAACTTTGATTTTAGCCGCCCCCCGGCGGACACACTTTCCCCGTTCGCGCCGAATGCCTTCTTCGGCCCGTGGCTTCCGCCCCGGTCTTCACTGAAGCGTCGAAACGGCGTTTGAATGTTCGCCGGACAAGCGAACGATGGACTGATCGTTTGGGGTCGTCAACAGGAGGATTTTAACAAATTTTTCAATATCCACAGGACCGTTTAAGACATTGATTTAACAGTCATAAAATAGTCTATGCCAAACAGGAGATTGGTCCGTGGACGGAAGATATGCACGGTTTTTTCAGAGCCGGTTTAAGGCCCCGAAATACTTGGATTCGCTGGATTTGAATCGTCCGAGGACGGAACTCTTTTGTGGCGCGTATTAGCGCTTTTTGGCGCCCGAAAGCGCGCCGACGCGCTTGGCCAAACGAGAGACTTTGCGGCTGCCGAGGTTCTTGTGAACCACGCCCTTGGCCACGGCCTTCATCGTCGCCGCTTCAGCCTTACGCAGCGCGGCTTCGGCTGTCTTGTGGTCGCCCGCGACGATCGCTTCTTCAACACCGCGCCACGTCGAACGCATTCCGGTGCGGCGCGCCTTGTTGACCGCCATGCGGCGGCCGATGACGCGATTGGCCTTCTTTGCGGACTTCGTATTCGCCATGAGACTTGCGATTCCAGATGTGAGTTTCTGCGATGAAGCGGCGGCGTATAGCCTTGGCAAGCGCGCCCGTCAAACCCTCAACGGTGCTTAAAATCGGGGGGCCGCTTTGCAATGAAGGCGGCCATGCCCTCCTTTTGATCCTCGGTCGCAAACAGCGAATAGAACAAGCGCCGCTCGAGCCGGAGCCCTTCGTTCAAGGGCGTTTCGAATGCGGCGTTGATCGCTTCCTTGTTGGCGATGGTTGAGAGCTGACCCATCGACGCGATCTTCTTCGCCGCAGTGAGCGTTTCCTCCATCAGCTTGTCGGCCGCGACGACGCGCGCAACCAAACCGCAACGCTCGGCTTCCGCTGCATCCATCATGCGGCCGGTGAGGCAGAGATCCATCGCCTTGGCTTTGCCGACGCTGCGCGTCAGCCGTTGCGAACCACCCCATGCGGGCATGACGCCAAGTGTGACTTCAGGCTGGCCGAATTTCGCATTGCCCGCAGCGATGATGAAATCGCACATCATCGCAAGCTCGCAGCCGCCGCCGAGCGCATAGCCTGCGACCGCTGCGATCAGCGGCTTCCGTGTGCGTTGCACGCGTTCGAGATTGGCGAAAGGATCGCGCGCGTAGAGATCGGCGAACTGGCTTTCGGACATCTGCTTGATGTCGGCGCCGGCGGCGAAAGCTTTTTCCGAACCGGTGATGACGATGCAGCCGATCGCGGCGTCCGCTTCAAACGCGTCGAGCGCCGCGCTCACTTCGGCGATCAGCGCATCGTTCAGCGCATTGAGCGCCTTCGGGCGATTGAGACGGATGACGCCAACGCCGCCATCGGTTTCGACGAGAATGTTTTCGTAAGCCATGGGCGTCTGATGCGCCGCCTCATGCGGAAAATCAATCGCGCGGGGCGGAGCCGACGAAGACGATCGCCTGAAGCAGCAATTCTTCGCCACGCAGATGGAAACTCAACGATAGCTGCTCCCGGCCGCGAAGATAGATTGCCTCATTCTCGCCCCCGCCGCCGACCGAGATCGCCCACCCCAGGGGCGGCAAAGCGGTCTGGTAAAAAGCTCGGACCTGCTCGGCCTGGGCTTGGCCTCTCGCCGACGCGCCAATGACGCGCGCGCGAGCGTCGGAAAACTCCCAGTTGTCGCCGGCGTCCCGCAGCCCCGGCGCGATCGGCACGTCAGGAATTGTCGCAAAGTACGCCGTTTCGGCATGAGCCGGCGCCGCACAAATCACGGCGGCAATAATAACGGCGGCTCGACTCATACTGAAAGGCTACCACACACGCGCCGCAAATTGGCATCAGGGTCATGCGCGTGAGGGGCAGATGAGATCAGGTCTTTTTGCGGTGATTTTTGTTGCCGGGCTTTGCGTTGCCGGCGCCGCGGTGGCGCAGGACGGCGAAGAGCCCGCGCAACCAGGCGACGCATCCGCCCTTGAGGCGTGTCTCCGTTCAGCGCCCGAGCCCTCAGTCGATCTTGGACGCACGTGCATCGGCGTAGTTTCGCAGCCTTGCATGGAGGCGGGAAGCTCTTCGACGATGGAAATGGTGCGCTGCTTCCAGCGCGAGCGCCACGCTTGGGGCGCGCTGGTGGACCGCTACGTCACGAGCCTCCGCGCGCGCGAAACCGCGACACAAATTGTACGGCTCGATGCTTATCTCGCCGAGAGCGAGAGCTGGATCGAAGCCCATTGCCGATACCGAGCGTCATTGTACGAAGGCGGCTCGCTCGCCGGCCTGACTGGCGAGGCTTGCCGCACCAACCATTTGGGTGAGACGGCGATCGAACTGCATAGCCGCCTCTCGCACTACGATCATCGCTGACAGCGCGGACACCAGAAGGTGCTGCGGCCGTTCTGCACGAGCCGCACGATCGTGCCGCCGCAATTCTTGGTCGGGCATTTGTCGCCCTCGCGATCGTAGACGCGGAAGCGATGCTGAAAGCCGCCTTGTGCGCCATCGACGCCAGCGTAGTCGGACAACGTTGAGCCGCCCGCTTCGATGGCCTCTTCCAACACGGCGCGGATGGCGTGAAAGAGCTTGTCCAATCGCCCGGCGGAGATGCGCCCAGCTTCCTTCGTCGGCGCTATGCCGGAGCGATGCAGTGCTTCCACGACATAGATGTTGCCGAGTCCGGCGACAACGCGCTGATCCAGCAGCGCCGCTTTGATGCTCGTTTTCTTCTTCGCCAAAGCGCTCTTCAGATACGGCTCGTGAAAATGATTGCCGAGCGGCTCCGGCCCCATGCCTTTGAAGAACGGATGGGATTCGAGTTCGCTTTCAGCGATGAGATCCATGTACCCGAAGCGTCGCGGATCGTTGAACTCAAGCCGCGCGCCTTGCTCCATCTCGATCACGACATGCGTGTGCGTCGGATCGGGCGGTTCCGCGTAGTAGAAATCGCCGGGCTGTTTCTTGGCGCCAAGAATGGACCAGCGCCCCGTCATGCCGAGATGCGTGATCCAGACATTGCCGTCGTCCAAGTGCGCGAGCAGATATTTCGCGCGACGATCCAACGTCTCCACACGACGGCCGCTCAGACGCGCCGCAAACCGCTTCGGGAACGGAAAGCGCAAATCAGCGCGTTTGGTGCGCACGCGTGTAATGAGTCGTCCCACCAGCGCCGGCGCCAGACCGCGCCGCACGGTTTCCACTTCGGGCAGCTCAGGCATGCGGCGAAATGTCGGAAATCAAACGCAAATCCATTGCCGGCCGATATAGCCCCTCCCCGCCCGCGCCGCTATGGTTCAGCCCAAGGACACATGATGAGCGACGAGACTGCATCCTTCGGGTTCCAAGAGGTGCCAAAGGCCGAGAAGGCCCGACGCGTGCGCGCGGTGTTTTCATCGGTGGCGTCGAAATACGACCTGATGAACGACGCGATGTCGGGCGGCCTGCACCGGCTCTGGAAGGACGCCGCCGCCGCGAAGCTCAATCCGCAGCCGGGCGAACTCATTCTCGATGTCGCTGGCGGCACTGGAGACATCGCACGGCGCCTAAAGAAGCTCGGCGACGGCGCAGCACAGCGGCGCGGACTCGAACCACCTGAAATCCACGTTATCGACATCAACATCGAGATGCTCGAAGCCGGCCGCGCCAAATCCAAGCAAGATGGGCGCGAAGACGGCCTGCAATGGCACGAGGGCGACGCCGAGCATTTACCAGTCGATGACCATGTCGCCGACGCCTACATCATCAGCTTCGGCATCCGCAATTGCACCGACGTTCCAGCCGTTTTGCGTGAGGCCAAACGCGTCTTGAAGCCCGGCGGGCGGTTCTATTGCCTGGAGTTCTCGCGCCTCGCGATCGGCGGGCTTGAGCCGGTTTATGATTTCTATTCGTTTAACGCGATCCCGGCGCTGGGGAAATTGCTCGCAAACGACCCGGATTCCTACCGATATCTGGTCGAATCCATCCGCCGGTTTCCGGATCAGGAAGCTTTTCTCAATATGATCCGTGAGGCGGGTTTCGCACGCGCGGCCTATCGCAACATGGCCGGCGGTGTTTGCGCGCTGCATTGGGGTTGGTCGGTTTAGTGTTTTGGTCTTTCGTTGTCTTCGCCATCGCGGCGTTGGTGCTGATCGGCATCTTCACCGGCGTTGTTGGGCATATCCGGCGTCTACTGCGCGTGGCGCTGACGCTGGTGCGCTACGACGTGCTGCTGCCTGGCGAATATTACGATCGCTACCCAACCGGCTTGCAGGCGGCTCACACAGTCTTGAGCGTCTTCGCTAAGCGCCGCCGCGGGCGCAGTGTTGGTGAACGCTTGGCTAAAGCGCTGGAGCGCTTGGGCCCGGCTTACGTCAAGGTCGGCCAATTCCTCGCGACGCGCCCGGACATGATCGGCGTTACCGTGGCGCAAGAGTTGGGGCGCCTGAAGGATCGCCTGCCGCCCTTCTCGCGCACCATTGCGCTCGACACCATCAACTCAGAACTCGGCGGCACTGAAGAATTGTTCGCCGGCATCTCCGAAGCGATGGCGGCGGCGTCGATCGCGCAAGTCCACCAAGCCATCGTGCCGCGCCAGGGCGTGGTCGCGATCAAGGTGCTGCGGCCGCGCATCGAAAAGAAGATGGCCAAGGAAATGGCCGCGCTGCGCTTCCTCGCGCAAGCCATCGAAACCTTCTCGCCGCGCTCACGCCGGCTCGAACCGGTGCAATTCATCGACACTGTCGCCGCCGCCACTGAGCGTGAAATGGACCTGCGACTCGAAGCGGGCGCGGCGGCGGAGTTTCGCGAGGTCGCGGAGAAGGACGGCTACCTCACCGTTCCAAATATCGATTGGTCCCGCTCCGCTAAGCGGGTGATGACGCTCGATTGGATCGACGGCATTCCCCTGACCGACATCAAGGCGCTCGACAAAGCCGGGGCCGACCGCAGCGAATTAGCGATCGCGATCACACGCGGCTTCCTGGCCGCAGCACTCGACTACGGCTTCTTCCACGCCGACATGCACGAGGGCAATCTGCTCTACGGCAAGGACGGCAAGCTCTGGATCGTCGATTTCGGCATCATGGGCCGCATCGGCCATAAGGAACGCCGCTACCTCGCTGAAATCCTTTACGGCTTCCATCGCCGCGATTATCGCCGCGTCGCCGTGGTGCACCACGAAGCCGGCTACGTGCCAGAGAAGTTCACGGTTGAGGAATTCTCGCAAGCGCTTCGGGCCATCGGTGAGCCTATCTTCGGCAAGACCGCCGATGGCATCTCAATGAGCCGCCTTCTTCTGCAGCTGTTCGACGTCACCCATATGTTCGGCATGCATCTCAGACCCGAACTGGTGCTGTTGCAAAAGACCATGGTGCAGGTTGAAGGCGTCGCGCGCGCGCTCGATCCGCGACACGACATGTGGACGGCGTCGCGCCCGATCGTGGAGCGCTGGGTCGAGCGCGAGCTTGGGGCGGAAGCTGTCGCCCGGCGCGCCGTCGATGAAGCAGCACAAGGGTTCTCCGCGATGCGGCGCTTGCCGCACACGCTGACCGCGATCGAAGCGGCCGCGCGTAAGGTTGCGATCGAGGCGCCGCGCCAGGAGCGGCAATGGTACCAGATGCCGGTGTTCTGGCTGGGCCTTGTCGCTGGCGGTCTGATCGTGCTGGTGTTCGGCCCGCGCCCAGCGCCGCCCGTCGCGCAACCAATGGCCGAGACAGCGCGTATTGAATCACCGGCGCCCGTACTCGTGCGTCCAACCACGGACACCACTATGCCGCCTGTCGTCGATGCGCCGGCCGAACCGATCAACGGTGAAGCGCCCGCAGCCGAACCCGAGGCTGAGAAGGCAGCGCCTGCCCCATGAACAAACGCGTTCTCCTCATCATCGGCGGCGGCATCGCCGCTTATAAGAGCCTCGATCTCATTCGGCGCTTGAAGGAAAACGGCGTGTCGGTGCGCGTCGTCATGACCGAAGCCGCGCAGCGTTTCGTCACGCCGCTAGCGGCGGGCGCTATCGTCGGCGACCGCGTGTTCACCGATCTGTTCGACCAAGCCCAAGAATTCGACGTCGGCCACATCCGGCTGGCGCGCGAGTGCGATCTGATCATTGTGGCGCCCGCGACCGCGGATCTCATGGCGAAAGCCGCGCAGGGTCTCGCGAATGACCTCGCCTCCGCGGTTCTGCTCGCGACCGACAAGCCAGTTCTGTTCGCACCAGCGATGAACCCGCACATGTGGGCGAACGCCGCGACGCAACGCAATCTCGCAACACTGCAGGCTGACAACCGGCGCTTCATCGGCCCCAACGAAGGCGAGATGGCCGAGAGCGGCGAAAGCGGCATCGGCCGCATGGCCGAGCCCACGGAAATCCGCGACGCGGCGCTAGCGCTACTGAGCGACGGCCCACTCAAGGGCAAGAAAGCGCTCGTGACCGCAGGCCCCACGCTCGAAGCGATCGATCCGGTGCGCTTCATCTCCAATCGCTCTAGCGGCAAGCAAGGCTACGCCATCGCCGCCGCGCTGGCCGAACTCGGCGCGGAGGTGACGCTGGTCTCCGGCCCGACCAATCTCGCCGTCCCGCAAGGCGTGAAGCGCATCGCGGTTGAAAGCGCGGAGGAGATGCTGGCGGCGTCTGAGGCGGCGCTGCCGCTCGACGTCGCCGTCATGGTCGCCGCCGTCGCCGATTGGCGGCCAGCGCAAGCGGCTGACGAAAAGATCAAGAAGGACAAAGCCGGCATCCCCGCGATCTCGCTGGTCGAGACGCCGGACATCCTGGCGACGCTGGCCAAGGGCAAGAAACGGCCGAAGCTCGTCGTCGGCTTCGCGGCGGAGACCGAGAACCTCGAAGCCCACGCCCGCGCCAAGATCGCCAAGAAAGGCTGCGACTGGATCATCGCCAACGACGTCTCCGGCGACGTCATGGGCGGCGCCGAGAACGAGGTCCTGCTGATCACCAAGGACAGCGCCGAAACCTGGCCGCGCATGGCCAAGGAAGCGGTGGCGCGCAAGCTTGCCGAAAAGATAGCCGCGGAACTCGGCGCGAAGCCCCGCCAGCGCAAGTAACGTAGCGGCAATTTGCGCGTCGGTGGGGTCTTTATCCCGTCGCGGCAAATCGCTATGTAGCGCTCCTCATATCAGAGCACCGACTCAAACCCGAGCGCGAACGCGCGCCCAGAGGATGACGCTACCCGCATGAGCTTCCAGAACCACAACGAACGCCGCGAAGCCGCCGAAGCCGCCAAGAAGGCGATGCTGGACAAGTTCAAGACCAAGGCGACGGCGCCGGTTGATCCCGAGATCGCCGCGCAACGCGCCGCTGAAGCCAAGGCCCGCGAGGAAAAGCGCGTCGAGGCTGAGCAGCGCCGCCGCGAACGCGTCGAACTCGAAAAGCTCGAGCGCAAGCTCGCCGCCGAAGCCAAGGCCCAGGCCGAAGTCGACGCCGAGCGCTTCGCCGCCGAAGAAGCCGTGCGCAAGGCAGCCGAAGACGCAGAAGCTGCGGAGATCCTCTCGTTCGAGCAAAAGGCCCGCCGCGACCTGAAATACGCGGCGCGCAAAGCGCGCCAGAAGTAAGCGCCACGCGGACTAGCCGCGCAGGTTCAGCTTTTCCGTTTCTTCTTGCCGCGCGCGACCTCGGTCGCCAGCGCGTCGAGCTTGATCTCCCAGAAGCCGCGAAAGTGCTCGACCCATTCGTCGACTTGTTTGAGCGGCACTGCGTCCAGGGCGTAGATGCGGCGCGGCCCCTCGCTCCGCACGTTGGCGAAACCACTCTCGCGCAGCACCTTCAGATGCTGAGACACCGCCGGTTGGCTGATGCCGAACTCCGCCTGAATAACGTCCAAGATTTCGCCAGACGCATGCTCGCCCTCCGCCAGCAACTCCAGAATCCGCCGCCGCACTGGATCACCGAGAACGTCGAACGCGTGCATCAACTTTCGCCGCAGTAGAATTTCTTCGTCGTCTCCGCGCGCTTCAGCGCGACTTCGCGATCTTCGACCGCCGCCTCGGCCTCACCCCAGCGATCGCCCGACGCACGCATGAAGCTCTTGGCTTCATCCGTCGCGCCCCAGGCCGGATCGCTTTCCGGCGGCTTTGCTTGGCTCGGGTTGCTGAGGTGCAAGTAGAGCCCCAACAATCCGAGCTCCCAGCCAATCCCGACTGCGCCCGCGCCGAACTGATCCCAATGTGCTTCGGGATACGCGATGTGGCGCAGTTCCAGGCGCGCGCCGTCGCCGTCCTTGGCGAGATCGACCTCGACCCAACTCACGCCGCCGCCAAACTCCCAAGTCAGCGCCAAATGCTTCGGCGGCTCGCAGCGCGTGATCGTGCCGCTGGCGTTGCCTTGCACTTGGTATTTGCCGCCGAGCTTGAAGTCGCCCGTGACAGGCGCGAACCAGCGCGGCAGCCGTTCGGCGTTGCTGATGGCGTCCCACAGGTCCTCGACGCTGGTGTCATACGTCCGCGTCGCCAATACAACGCGAGCCGTACGCCCTTCACGTTCCACGTTGCGGACTTCACGCGTAACGGCGCCGATCAGGCTCGGGACGTCGATACTCATATCCGTTCTCCTCGCGGAGTCATATAAGCCACCACTTATATGAAGGCAAGGCGAATCCGGCTAGGTTCATCACCATGAGCAAGACTGTCAGAATCGAAGTCGCCACCCTGCCGCATTTCGAAGGGTTGGCCCTGCCCGCCTACGAGACGGCGCTCTCCGCCGGCATGGACTTGCGTGCGGCCGTGGCCAAAGACGAACCGATGACGGTCGCGCCCGGTCAACGCGTGCTCGCACCAACCGGACTGACCATTGCGTTGCCTGCTGGATACGAGGCGCAAATCCGTCCGCGCTCGGGGCTCGCACTGAAGCACGGCGTCACCTGCCTCAACACGCCCGGCACGATCGACGCTGATTATCGCGGCGAAGTGAAAGTGATCCTGATCAATCTCGGCCAGGAGCCGTTCGTCATCAAACGGGGCGAGCGCATTGCGCAGATGGTGCTCGCGCCCGTGACGCAAGGCGAATGGGACGTCGTCGAAACGCTGAGCGAAACCGCGCGCGGCGCGGGCGGCTTCGGCTCCACAGGCCGCGGTTAGCGGCGCGAGCGCAGGCCAATAAAGCTAGGCGGGCGACGGCGGGGCTTTTCTGCTTCTTCCTCTTCGGCAACTGGCTCGTTGACGTTGGCCGCGTCTTCGTTTGCGACTGCGGCTCGTTCCAGCGCCGCGCGATCATCGTGCGCGAGATGCACCTCACCGCCGCAATCGACGCGCGCCGCCTCGATGGCGCGGCGGAAATCCACGGGACGCGCCATTGGCGGGAACAGGATTCTCGCTTCGCCGGTGCCGGTCACGACCACGCGGCCATAGCCGAAGATACGCGCCCAGATCGATTGATCCAGCGACACGCCTTCGACGCTTTCCACGGCGAGTTCGTGTGTTTTGCGGTTCAGCCAGCCCTCTTTCAGGATGACGCGCCGGTTGGTGACGGCGAAATCCGTGGTCAGCATTTTGATCGCCATGCCGACAAATATGAAAACGCCGACGATAATGATGCCTAGCAGGAGAAGCTCTGCCCATGCGCCGACCCAGAACAAAGTCGGCCATTTGCCGCGTGCGATGATGGTTTCGCCTGGCGCCAGGCTCTCGTCGATATAACGCATGCAAAGCCAACGCATCGTCAGCGCGGACGTTCCGCTCCGGAATCGCCTCGACGCCCGGCGGCGCGGCGCGTAATCTCGCGCTCAGGGAGACGCAACACATGAGAGCGCTGATTTTTGTGGCCATTGCGGTTGTTATCGGGATCGCCGGATACTTTTTGTACCGCCAGTCGGCCACAACAACGCCTTCGACCGGCATGTTCGCCGAAGCGCCGCCGCCGGTGTTGCCGGTGGCCGAAGATTGCACCGTGGCGAACGCGGTCTATGAGTACAACGAAGACGCGCGGCTGCGGCTCCGCTTCGAGGCGATCAACCAGGGCGATGGCTTGGACGTCTATGACGAGCGCTTCCGCACGCCCGGCAACGTGAACATCGTCATTCAAGTGACCTCAACGCAGACCAACTACACGTTCGCGCCGGATAACGCGTTCCTGCCGCAAGGGCCGAAGTATCAGACGCTGGCAAGCTACTTCCGCCCAGCAGCTGGTGGCGCGCGTGTGCGGGTGAGCCTGTTCGACTCGACCATGCACGCCATCAACGACATGCCGCGCTACGATTCTATCGCGCCCGCCTACGTCTACATGCCTGACGCTTTCGCTTCGCTCTACGCCGCGCGCATCGACTTGCCGCCCGGCGCCTTCCGCTTCCAGAGCTGCGCGCAGCCCACGCCTGCCCCCGCGCCGTGACCCGCTTGGTTGAACGCAGATAAACGCCTACGTTGCGCGCGTGAGTTTCACCGACGACGAACGCCAGCGCTACGCGCGCCATATCCTGCTCAAGGAGTTCGGCGGGCCGGGACAACAGCGGCTGAAGGCGGCTACCGTCGCCATCGTCGGGGTCGGCGGACTTGGATCGGCGGTAGCGCTTTATCTCGCTGCGGCGGGTATCGGGCGGCTGCGCTTAATCGATGACGACGACGTTTCGCTCTCGAACTTGCAGCGTCAGATCGCCTTCACGAGCGACGATATCGGCATACCGAAGGTCGCAAGTGCATCTGAGGCAATCGCAGCGCTTAATCAAAACGTCGATCTCGATCCGCGCCGGACGCGCATCACCGATGCGAACGCCGCCGAAATGCTCGCTGGCGCGGACCTCGTACTCGATGGAACCGACGATTTCGTAACGCGCTTCGCCGTCAACGCCGCGTGCCGTGCGTTGGGCGTGACGCTGATCTCTGGCGCCGTGGGCCGGTGGAGCGGACAAGTCTCTACGTTCAAACGCGGAGGCCCCTGTTATCGTTGCCTCGTTCCCGACACGCCGCCCGACGCCGAAACGTGCGCGCAAGTCGGCATCGTCGGCGCGCTGACCGGCGTGATCGGTTCGATCATGGCGTTGGAAGCAATCAAGGAAATCGCAGGCGCGGGAGAAGGTCTCGCTGGACGCCTTCTGCTCTACGATGGCCTGGCAGCGACATCGCGCACGATCGCACTGCGGCGCGATCCCGCCTGCCCGGTGTGCAGCCATGAGTGAGCCGGACTGGCGCGCGCTGCTGATTGAAGCCGCGCGCAAGGACATCGAAACGCGCACGCGTCTCGCGCGGAGCGGCGAGTTGTTCAATGGCTACCACCCAGAAATGGAAGCCGTGCACAACGCCAACGCCGATCTGCTTGAGCGCGTGATCGGCGCCATCGGCTGGCCCGGCCGCCACGCGCTCAGTGATGAGGGCGCCGGCGCAGCATTTCTCATCATCCAGCACGCGATCGCGCGTCCCGCCCTGCAACGCCGCGCCCTCGCGCTAATGCTCGACGCCATCCCAGAAGGCCAAGCCAACGCGCTCGACGCCGCGTATCTCGCTGACCGCATCGCCATTTTCGAAGGCGGCGAGCAAACCTTCGCCACGCAATTCGACTGGGACGCCAACGGCCAGCTCTCCCCCGGCCCAACGCGCGACCCCGCCACGTTAGATGACCGCCGCGCAAGCGTCGGCCTGCCGCCGATTGCGGACTCCATCGCCGAAACGCGCGCGAGCGCCGCTGCGGAAGGCGAACGCGCCCCTGTCGATGTCGCGCAACGTCGCGCCGAATTCGAAGCCTGGGCGCGCCGCGTCGGCTGGCGCGCTTGACCTTCACCCCTCTTCCGCTTCTCTAAGCGGCAGCGGAGAGTGGACATGTTGAAGTGGCTCCTTGGTTTAGCCGGTCTGATCGCGGTGATCGTCGTCGGCGGCTACTTCGTGCTGAAGCGCGATGACATCCCCTACGAGACGCTCGCCACCCGTTATGAGAGCCCAGCATCACGCTACGCCGATCTGCCCGGCGGCATCCGCATGCATTATCGCGACGAGGGTTCGCCGGATGCGCCGGTGCTGCTTCTGATCCACGGGTTCTCCGCATCGCTGCAAACGTGGGAGCCGTGGGTGAACGCACTTGCCACGGGCGAGGACCGGATCAACGACTATCGGGTCATCTCGATCGATCTGCCGGGTCATGGCCTCACGCGCGCCCCCGCCGGTTACCAGGCCTCCATCGAAGTCTTCCGCGATGTCGTCGCGGCGTTCGTGCAGTCACAAAATCTAACAAGCTTCGCGCTCGCCGGCAGCTCGATGGGCGGCAACGTCGCCTGGGAATATGCCCTCGCGCATCCCGATCAAGTGAACGCGCTCATTCTCGTGGATGCGTCCGGTTGGCCGGAAGTCCGGGCGGATCTCTCAGAAGAGCCAGCCGTGTTCAAGCTACTTCGAAATCCGGTGCTCGGGCCGGCGATGTCGCGGCTCGACAACACGCGCCTCATCCGCGACGGGCTGGAAGCGTCCTTTGTCGATAGATCACTGGTCACCGATGCCATGGTTGGTCGGTATTCCGAACTCGCGCGCGCCCCGGGCCATCGCGACATTCTGCTGCAAATGACGCTAGGCTTCCGCGAGCGCAATTTCGCAACGCCCGAGCGCCTGGCGCCGCTGCGCATGCCCGTGTTGATCCTTACCGGCGATCAGGACCGGCTCGTGCCGCCTGAGCACGCTCAGCAATTCCACGACGCTATCGCCGGCTCACAACTCATCACATTTGAGAATGTCGGGCACATTCCGCAGGAGGAGCGACCGGCGGAGTCCGCCATGGCGGTGCATGAGTTCTTGTATCAGGTCTATTCACCCGAACTCGCGCTACAGTAGCGTCACATCCGTGTTGCACAGACAGGCTAACGGCGGCGCCATGTTGATCTCCCGCCGCACCCTGCTCGCCGCCGCTTCGGTCACGGCAGCCATTCGCCCCGCCTGGGCGCAGAACCTTGCGAGCGGCGTCTTCACCCATGGCGTCGCCTCCGGCGATCCGCTGCCGGACGGCGTGGTGCTGTGGACACGCTTCGTCGGCGGCGAAGGCGCGATCGGCTGGGAGATCGCCGAAGACGAGAGTTTCACACGCGTGACTCAGCGCGGCGAAGCGCGCGCTCCGATCATCAACGATTTCTGTGTGAAGGCCGATGCACGTGGGCTCGCACCAGGCCGGCGTTACTTCTACCGCTTTTTGTCCGGGTCCGGCCCATCGCTCACCGGCCTCACGCGCACCGCGCCGGCGTCGGGTGGTGACAGCCTTTCGGTCGCCGTGTTCTCCTGCGCCAATCTTCCCTTCGGCTACTTCCATGCCTACGGCCATGCCGCCGCACGCGACGACATCGACCTCGTGCTTCATACCGGCGATTACATCTACGAGTACGCGCGCGGCAATTATCCAAGCGACCAGGACACCGTGCCGGGCCGGCTGATCGATCCGTTGACCGAGATCGTGCGGCTCTCGGACTATTATCAGCGCTACGGCGCGTACCACGAAGACGCGGACCTGCAGGAGCTGCGACGCCTGAAGCCGATGTCAGTCGTCTGGGATGATCACGAGATCACCAACGACACATGGCGCGAGGGCGCGCAGAATCACCAGCCTGAGTTCGAAGGAACGTGGGCCGACCGCGTCGTCGCTGCGTCGAAAGCCTATTTCGACTGGATGCCGATCCGCCGCCCTGAAGCGCGGAGCGCGCGAATCTATCGCAGCGTCGATTGGGGTGATCTCGCCCGCATCCTGCTGCTCGACACCCGCTACATCGGCCGCGATCGTCAGCTCGACTATCGCAACACGTTGCTGCCGCGCTTGGCCGAGGGCGGCGCCGATGCAAACGCGCTCGCCGCCGAATTCCGCCGCACGGTGCTGGATGATCCCAGTCGCACGCTGCTCGGCAGCGCGCAGGAGCAATGGCTGAGCGAGACCTTCGCCGCATCGAAGCAACGCGGCCAGACATGGCAAGTGGTGACGCAGCAAGTGGTGATGGGCGAACAGCTCGCAACGTCTGGGCTAACGCGCCTTCTGCCCTCAGACATGCCCGCCGGTTCGCGCGCGTGGTTCGAATCTGGCGAGCGCGTTAGCGCGCTGGGCTTGCCGTGGAATCTGGATTCCTGGGGCGGCTATCCCGCCGCTCGCGCGCGATTCCTGCAAGCCTGCGTCGACAACGCCAACAACGTCGTCGTGCTCGGCGGCGACAGCCACAATTGCTGGGTCAACAATCTGCCCGCCGCGGGCGGCGCGCGTCTGGCCGCACTCGAATTCGCTGGCGGCAGCGTGACCTCGCCAGGCTTCGAACGCTCGCTCTCCAACGCACAACCCGGCGAGCGCGAAAGCGTGATGCGCGCCGGCAACCCAAACCTCGCGTTTTGCGAACTCACCAACCGCGGTTACGGCGCGTTGAAATTTACGCGCGAGTCTTGCAACGCGGAATGGATCGGCTTCGACAACGTGCGCACGCCGCAGGCGCCCACACCAATTGTTACGCGCATGAACGCCGCCGCAAGCTCCAGCGCCGGCCCTGGCGCATGGTCCGTGCAAAACGTCTAGCTCTCCACAACATGGCCGGCGTTTCACGGAACGCGACTCAGCCTCGGCCGTTTTCACGCGCTGGGGCAGAAGCGCGTTGCGGAGGCGCTTTCATGAATTGGGAGTCCATCAAAGCAGATTGGGAACGTTATAGCAGCCATATGCAAGACCGCTGGGGACGGTTGACGGACGAGGACCTCAGCCTCGCCCAAACCGGCCGCAACGCGCTCGTCGGCTGCGTGCAGTCGCGGTACGGCATCGAGCGCGACCTTGCCGAGCGCCACGTCGATCACTGGATCACAAGCCTCGGCTGACAGTTGCACCGCGCCGCGACCTCGGCCATGGCTAGCACATGACTGATTGGCTGCGCGGCGCGGTGATCTACCAAATCTACCCGCGCTCGTTCTGCGACTCTGACGGCGACGGCGTTGGCGATCTTCGCGGTGCGATCGCGAAGCTGGGTCACATCGCATCGCTTGGCGTCGACGCCATCTGGCTTTCGCCGTTCTTTCGCTCGCCGATGAAGGACTACGGCTACGACGTAAGCGGTTATTGCGCCGTCGATCCGCTGTTCGGCTCGCTCGCCGACGCCGATGCGCTGATCGAGCGCGCGCATGAGCTCGGGCTCAAAGTGATCATCGATCAAGTCTGGTCGCATTCGTCCGATCAGCACGCATGGTTCGCCAAAAGTCGCGCCAGCCGCGATGGCCCGCGCGCAGATTGGTACGTCTGGGCCGATGCGAAGGCCGATGGATCGCCGCCAAACAATTGGCAAGCCATGTTCGGCGGCTGCGCTTGGACCTGGGACGCGCGGCGGCGACAATACTATCTGCACAACTTCCTGCCGGAGCAGCCCGATCTCAATGTGCGTAACCCCGCTGTGCAGGACGCATTGCTGGATGTTGCACGCTTTTGGCTCGAGCGTGGCGTCGATGGCTTCAGGCTCGATGTCGTAAACTTCTTCACCCACGACGCGCAGCTGCGCGACAATCCGCCGATCACGACGCTGAAACGTGCGCCGCCGCGTCCACATCAGTTCCAGCGCCACCTCTACGATCGCACGCAACCGGAAACGCTTCAGTTCGTCGCGCGTCTGCGCGCGCTGCTTGATCAGTACGGCGCGATAGCGGTGGGCGAGATCGAGGATGAAGAGCCACTCAAGGTGCAGCGCGACTACACGGATGGTCCAGACCGCCTCCACACAGCCTATTCGTTCTTCCTGTTGCGCCAGCGCGCGCTGACGCCCACCGTCATCAAGGACGCTATGGATCAGTGGGAGGGCGCCGAGGGATGGCCGTCATGGTCACTGTCAAACCACGATGTCGTCCGCTTCCCCACGCGCCTCGCGGACAACGATCCGCAACGCACCAAGCTCATGCTTGCGCTGTTGCTCTCCCTGCGCGGCACGGCTTTTTTATATCAAGGCGATGAACTTGGCTTGCCACACGCCGACGTGCCGCTGGAACGCTTGCGCGATCCGGAGGCGATTGCGTTTTGGCCATCGGGCATTGGCCGCGACGGTGCGCGTACGCCGATGCCGTGGTCGCGCGATGCGAACATGGCGGGCTTCACGCAGGCCACCGACGCTTGGCTTCCGCTCGACCCGAGCCATCGCGCACTCTCGGTCGATGCGCAAACGGGCGACGATTCCATGCTTGCCTTCACGCGCAAGATGATTGCCTTTCGCCGCAACAGCGTGGCGCTTGCCGAAGGCGCGTTCTTCGCGCTTGATGCCCCGGAACCGGTGCTGGCGTTTGAGCGGCGCATCGACGACGCGCGCGTGCTGTGCCTCTTCAATCTCGGGCCAGACACCGTGCTGCGGCCCGCGTCCGGGGCACTCCAGCTCGCGGTCGGCGAGGTCGCCGAGCAGCCGGGGGGCGTGTCGCTCGGCGGCTATTCCGCTGCGTTCATCGCAATCTGAGCGAACGGGCTAGTCAAGCGGCGGCGTTACACTGTAACGTCTGCTTCGCGATGACAGAGACCCGCAGAAGCGATGCTCACGCCCGCCCGCGCCGATCCGGCGCGCGGATGGCGTTTGTGTTCGCCGCCATGCTCGCGGTTTTCCTGCAAGCGTTCGCGGTTCAAACCCACATCCACGCCTCGGGCGTCCTGACAGTCGCTGCTCACGAGCGCACCGCCGGCGACACCGATGGCGCTGTTCACGTTTCCGACGCCGATGACAAAGCCAGGATCTGCGACATCGTCACTAGCACCTGCCACACGACACTAACGGTGTCGCGTGCGCTCGCAGCCCACACCGTCGGCGCCAACGAAGCTGCGGCCGTTGCGATCCGCCTCGCGCCCCGCGCCGTAACGCACTCCTGGCAAAGCCGCGCACCACCTATCGCCGCCTAAGCACCGAACGCGCTCGCCCATCGTGAGCGCCTGACTGCGCGCGTCTCACGCGCGCTCCCATCACGCTTAGAGGCACGTCATGAAATTCTCCGTATCCCTGCGCGCGCTCGCCGCCGCGACCGCACTATTTCCTGTCACCGCATTCGCCCAACGAACCGATGACGAACCCGAAATCGTCGTCACCGCGCCACTCGAAGGCTCGCGCATCGAAAGCCTCCAAGGCGCCGAGGTGCTGCGCCGCGAAGATATCATCGAGCAGCTCAACGGCGGCCTTGGCGATACACTCGACGCCACGCCGGGTATCTCCACCACGTTCTTCGGCGCAGGCGCGAGCCGGCCCATCATCCGCGGCCTTGGCGAAGACCGCGTCCGCGTGTTGCAAAACGGCATCGGCGCGATCGACGCTTCCACCGCCTCTCCCGATCACGCGGTCACGGCTGACGGCCTCGACGCCGAGCGCATCGAAATACTGCGCGGCGCGGCCGCGCTCGCCTACGGCGGCAACGCCATTGGCGGCGTCGTCAACGTGATCGACCAATCGATCCCAACCCGCGCGATCGATGGCGTGACCTTCAACGGCCTCGCCGGCTACTCCAGCGTCGACGAAGGCACGCAAGCCAACGGCAATCTCGGCTTCGGCCTTGGCGACGTCTCGATCCTCCTGAGTGCAGCATCGCGCGATACCAACAATTACGACACTCCCATCGGCGAAGCGCCAAACTCATGGACAGATCTTCGCACCTACGCCGTTGGGGCATCGCTGGCGCAGGACTGGGGCTTCGGCGGCGTCGCCATCAAACGCACCGAGGACAATTATGGCCTGCTGCCTGAAGGCGTCGGCGAACCCGGTGGGCACATCGAGATGGAGCAAACCCGCATCGAAACCCGCGGCGATATCCGCATCGATGCGGGTCCGTTCGATCGCCTCGATTGGGGTGCGCAGACGTCCGACTACGAACACACCGAGTTTGAAGGCAGCGGCGAAGCCGGCACCCGCTTCACCAGCGAGGGCTGGGAGGCGCGCGTCGAAGCGCATCACGGCGGCGACCAGCTGCGAGGCGCGATCGGCCTGCAGGCCACTGACGTCGACTTCGCCGCCGAAGGCGACGAAGCCTTCATCACACCGACGAACACCCAAGATCTTGGTGTCTTCGCCGTCGAGCGCTACGACCTCGGGCGGTGGGGGCTCGAAGGTGGCTTCCGGTTCGAGCGTCGTGAAATCGACAACGAAACCAACGGCGCACGCGAGTTCGACAATGTAAGCGCCTCAGCGGGGATATTTTTCCGTCCCGCGCAGAACTGGTTCGCCGGCGCCACAATCGCGCACACCGAGCGCGCGCCGACGGGGATCGAGCTCTTCGCCGAAGGCCCTCACCTCGCCACCGCCAACTTTGAAATCGGCGATCCCGACATCGGTCAGGAGACCGCGCTCTCCATCGAAGGCTCGCTTCGTTATGACAGCGGGCCAGTGCGGTTCGAGATCAATCTCTTCCGCATCGGCTTCGAGGATTATATCGCACTGGTGGAGCGCGGCGACGTCTGGTGGATCGACGAGGACAACGACACCAGCGGCTTCGCACCAGACGAAGGATCGGCGCCTGCCGGCGCCGACAACATCCTACCTGTGTTCACCTTCACGCAGCAGGACGCGACGTTCAGCGGCGGTGAAATCTCCGTCGCGGCGCGCCTGTTCGAGGCAGCGGGTTTCACGTTCACTGGCGAAGCCGCACTCGATCTCGTCCGCGCCGATTTCGACGATGGCGGTCACCCACCGCGCATTCCGCCGCAGGCGCTCACGCTTGGTCTTGAAGCGGAGAACCCGAACTGGACGGGGCGTGTCGCGATCGTCGACACCGCAGAGCAGGATCGCCTCGCGGCGTTCGAAACGGCGACGGACGGCTACACCTTCCTCAACGCCAGCTTTGCCTTCCGGCCGCAAGGGGAGGACGGCGCGTGGACGATCCGTCTCGATGGCCGCAATCTCACCGATGAACTTGGCCGTGTGCACAGCTCGTTCCTGAAGGACGAACTCCCGCTCCCGGGCCGCAACGTGCGGCTGACGCTGACGACAGAATTCTAGCAAACAAAACGGGCCCGGATTGCTCCGGGCCCGTTCGCTTAGTTCAGCCGTGGATGGGCGATTAGCGGAAGCTGATCGTCACCGCGGTGCGGCGGTTGAGCGGCTCACGCACGCCGTCGCGCGTCGCACGGGCGAGGTCGGTTTCACCGCGCGCTTCCGAACGGATCGAACCCGTCGCGATGCCACGCGCCACGAGAGCCTCGCGCACCACGCCGGCACGCCGTTCCGACAGGCCCGCATTGTACGCTGTCGAGCCTGACGTATCGGTGTGGCCGACAACCACGATGCCGCCGATGTTGCACTGACGGGCGCGGTTGACTGCGGCGTCAATGGTTTCGAGAGCAGCTTGGTTCAAGTTCGAGCGATCCCACTCGAAGTACACCACGAAGTCCGCAGCCGGGCAGACCGCTTGCGGCGGCGGCGGTGGCGCTGGCGGCGGGGCCGGGGGTGGCGGCGGTGGCGGCGGAGCTGCCGCGGCGCCGAACTGGTAGCGCAGTCCGACAGTCACGGCTTGGTGCGTGTAGTCAGCGGCGTACGTGGTTGGCACCACGCTGTCTTGCAGGCCGTCGAACTCGGCATCCGGCGCTACGAAATAGCGATAACCGATGTCGAGATCGAGCCGTTCGCTGAGGCCGATGGCGACGCCCGCCATGGCCTGATACGCGGCGACAGTGTCCTCTTCGTCGAACTGATCGTTGGCGCCGTTGAAAAGCGCTTGCGCTTCAAGCTGCGCGGCGCCGACGCCGATTCCGACATACGGCTCGTAACGGCCGCCGCGGTTGAAATCGTAGTAGGCGTTGAACATCAGAGACGTCGCCTGCACCTCGCCTTCGGTCAGCGCCGGCGGGTTTTCTTCGAGATCATTGTCGCGGTACGCAAGTTCACCCTCAAAACGGAAGCCGCTGTTGTGGAGCGCGTAGCCTAGCCCCACGCTTCCCATCCAGTTGTTTTCGAGATCGAACGCCTCGGTCGCTTGGTCGACATCGAGATCGCCGCCGACGGAATAGCCGGCATCGGCGCGCCCATACCAGCCTTCGGTCGCGTGCGCCGCGCCGCCTGCTCCCGCCATCAATGCGGCGAGCGCGAGCGTGCGCTTTAGGTTCTTGATCATGGCAGTCCCCTTGGGTTCGCGAGAGCGGGCTTTCTTGCCGACCCCGGATACCACCTTGTACGCCTCGAAACGTGCGCCGTTAAACGATTTTTGTTCGGAACCGAACCGAGGTTACGGCGTTGTAAACGACGCGCGAAGGTCCGTTTTCGCACCGTTGGGGAATGTCACGGTGCTGTCGCGAAAACGTCGAGCGCCGGCGCCATGTCGGACTGGCGTTCCTCGTCCAAATCGATACTCCGCAGCATCGTCGCCGCCACCTGCGAGACCGTTGCGCAATTTTCCATCCCGTAAGAACCGCCGCCAATGCCGGGGCCGCGAGCCGCGATCCACACCGCGTCGGAGCCGACGTGGCGCAGGCCTGGGACAACGATGCCCCGCCAGCGTCCGCTGCCGTGCCCCCGCCAACGATTGCGCGCGGAGGCGCCTCGGCCGTGATCGGTCGTGACGATAAGCGTGGTCCGCCCTGCCGTGCGCGGGTTGGTTTCAATCGAGGTCCAAAGCTCGCTCAGAAAGGCGTCCGCCGCGGAGGCTGACGCTAGGTAGTCCGGATACCGGCCAGCGTGTGCGTTGGTGTCGGTGCCGCCTAGATTGATCCAGGTCACGCGCGGCAGGTCGGCGAGCACCTCGCGCGCAGCTGTCATCACCTGCGGATCGTGCGGCGCCTCGTAATCGGGCGGCAGCGACACCGGAATGCCCGAGCGTTCCGTGTTGACGATCGCTGGCACCGCGTTCCACTCCGCAAACACGCGCACTTGGTCAGCAAACTCTGGCCTGCGGATCAACCGCTCAAGCACGGTGACGTCGTCGTTCTGAATGGCCGCGTTGTAGCGCACGCGCGGATTGGGCCGGCCGCCAAGCATCTCCGCGTAACCCGGATACGAGAACCAGAAGTCATTGCTCACGAGCGCGCACGATCCCGCGTCGCGATTGCCGATCAGTGCGCCGGTTTGCGCGAAGCCCAAAAGGAACGGCGCAAGCGCTTGGGCGCGATCGGGCACATCGACATAACGCGCACGCGTCTCTGCATCGCGCACGAGATCGGGATCGGCGCCGCGGAAGAGCTCTTCCCAGCGCAAACCGTCGATGGTGACGAGGACAACATTCTTTGGCGGCTCTTGCGCTAACGCGGGCGAACTCAGCGCAGCAAGCGCCGCCAATGCAAACAGCACGCCGCGCATGATTTCCCCCGTTTGTATTTACAGCATCGCCGGTATGACGCGATCCGGCGGTTTGTGGCCATCGGCGAAGGTCTTGATGTTGATGATGACCTTTTCGCCCATATCGATGCGGCCTTCGAGCGTGCCTGAGCCCATGTGCGGCAGCAGCACGACGTTGGTCAGCTTCTTCAGCTTCGGATTGATCGCCGGCTCATGCTCGAACACGTCGAGCCCCGCGCCCGCCAATTCGCCCTTTTCCAGCATTCGCGCCAGCGCAGCTTCGTCGATCACTTCGCCCCGCGCGGTGTTGACGACATAAGCGTGCGGCTTCAGCAGCGCCAAACGCCGCGCGCTCAGCAGGTGATATGTCGCCGGCGTGTGCGGGCAGTTCACCGAGACGATATCCATCCGCGACAGCATCTGATCGAGGCTGTCCCAATACGTCGCCTCAAGCTCCTGCTCGATGTGCGGGCTAACCTTGCGGCGGTTGTGATAGTGGATCTGCAGGCCGAACGCGCGCGCCCGTCGCGCCACGGCCTGGCCGATGCGTCCCATGCCGATAATGCCAAGCCGCTTGCCCCAGATGCGACGGCCCATCATCCAGGTTGGCGACCAGCCGACGAACTCGTCGCGCTCGATCACTTTCACGCCTTCGACGATCCGGCGCGGCACCGCGAGGATGAGCGCCATCGTCATGTCGGCTGTGTCTTCGGTGAGAACGCCCGGCGTGTTCGTCACCGTGATGCCGCGCTGCACGGCGGTGGCGACATCAATATTGTCCACGCCGGCGCCGAACTGCGCAATCAAGCGCAACTGCTCGCCCGCCCGCGACAGCACGCGGCCGTCGATACGATCCGTCACTGTCGGCACCAGCACGTCGGCGCGCTGCACCGCCGCGACGAGATCATCGGCGCTGAATGGTTTGTCTTCGACATTGAGCTCGGCGTCGAACAATTCGCGGAGCCGCGTCTCCACCGGATCGGGGAGGCGGCGCGTGACGACGACCTTAAGCTTCTTCGACATTCAGCCTCCATAAACCACGTCGGCGCCGCCTCCAAGGCGAGCCGCAATCAGCGGTGTTAAACCGGCCTTCACTGAGGCGTCGCATCATCCGCCTTCCCTTCCGGCATGAAGGGCAAAAAGCTAAAGGTTGGGTAGATGCGCCGTGGGATTTTCGCTGCGTTCGTCGCGGCTTCCGCATTATTGACGCTAAATGCGGCAGCGTTGGACGCGCCGGCGGTCGGCACGGATTCCAACCTGCCCGTCCCGCGCTTCGTCAGCCTCAAGTCCGAAGGCGCCAACGGCCGCCACGGCCCGGGACTTGAGCATCGCGTCGACTGGATCTACGAGCGCGCCGGCCTGCCGCTGCAGGTGACCGCCGAGAGCGGCCCCTGGCGCCGCGTCGTCGATCCCGATGGCGCGACGGTGTGGATGCATGCCCAGAATCTCGATCAGCGCCGCACCGTCTACATCACCGAGCCCGCCACACTGCGCCGGACCGCGCACGAGAACGCCTCGCCCGTGGCTTATCTGTCCGCCGGCGTCATCGGCGCGCTGACGGGATGCGACGGCGATTATCGCCGCGTCGCTGTCGGCGGCCGTGTTGGTTGGGTCGAAGCTGGTACGCTCTGGGGAGGCGATTGCGCCGGGCTTTCGTAAGCCCCGCACGCGAATTTTGTAGACAGGTTCGCCTCCGACGCGCCCCCTTAACCATTCGGGGGTGCTTCAATGCGTCAATTCGTTTTCCTTCTCGCGGCAGTTGCGCTCGGCGCCTGCGAGACCATGCCGGAATTCCTGGCGCAGCCATCAACCGGCTCGGCGCCGACCGCGTCGTCGTCATCCACCACGGCAACATCGGCGACGCCCGCCCGTTACACGGCGCCACCCGAACAGCAGCTGCTTGAGCTTGAGCGCCAACTCTCCCGCACGGCGCAAGAGTCCGGGCTAGGCGGAGCCCTGGCGTCGGTGATCGATCCGAGCGAGGGCATGGTGATCCGGCCCGGCGTCATTTACTCGACCCCCGACGAAGTCTCTCGCGGCCTCGCCTCACCAGCCGGTGCTGGGCCGATGTACTGGCAGCCCGATCGGGTCGAAGTGGCGTCCTCCGGCGATATGGGCATGACCAGCGGCCGCTACGTCCAGGTCATGAGCGGCAGCGAAGCCGTGCAAGGCCGCTACGTCGTTGTTTGGCGGCGTGATTCTTCTGGAGCCTGGAAGGCACTCACGGAAACCCGCGTCCCCGACCCGACGCGTCAGACCCCCGCGCGCCGCCGCTAGCGCCCCGTCCTTGCCTTGCCCCTGCCGCGCCTGGCCTGTAAGCCGGGCGAGAATTTCCTTTCATTTGCAGGGATAAAGCATGGCCACTGGGCCCTCCTCGCTGAGCTACGAAGACCTGATCTCTGCCGGCGAGGGCAAGATGTTCGGTCCAGGCAACGCGCAACTGCCGCTACCGCCGATGCTGATGTTCGATCGCATCTCCTCGATCACCAACGAAGGCGGCGACCACGGCAAGGGCCACGTGATCGCCGAGTACGACATCACGCCAGATCGCTGGTTCTTCGACTGCCACTTCAAGGGCGATCCGGTCATGCCGGGCTGCCTCGGCCTCGACGCCATGTGGCAGCTGACCGGCTTCTTCATGTGCTGGTCCGGCTCGCCCGGCCGCGGGCGCGCGCTGGGCGTCGGCGCAGTGGAATTCCGTGGCCAGATCACGCCCGAGACCAAGCTCGTCACTTACGAAATCCAGCCCAAGCGGGTCATTCAGCGCAAACTGCACATGATTGTCGCCGATGGCGTCACCAAAGCCGATGGCGTCACCATCTATACGGCCAAGGATCTCAAAGTCGGCCTGTTCAGCCCTGAACAGCTCGCCACGCAGATGAAGTAAGGAGCCGCACATGCGTCGTGTCGTCGTCACCGGCATGGGGATCGTCTCCTCCATCGGCAACAATACGCAGGAAGTGCTGGCGAGCCTCCGCGAAGCCAAGAGCGGCATCCGCGCCGCGCCTGAGTACGCCGGCAAAGGCATGCGCTGTCAGGTTCACGGCGAACCCCAGCTGAAACCCGAAGACGTCGTCGACAAGCGCAACATGCGGTTCATGGGCGAAGGCTCCGGCTGGAATTTCATTGCGATGGAGCAAGCGATTCAGGACGCCGGCTTGCAGCACGACGAAGTCTCCCACGAGCGCACCGGCATCATTATGGGCTCCGGCGGCCCCTCCGCGCGCGCGATCGTGCAAGCGGCGGACACCACGCGTGAAAAAGGCGCCAGGCGCGTGGGGCCATTCGCCGTGCCGAAAGCAATGAGCTCAACGGCAAGCGCCACGCTCGCGACGCCGTTCGAAATTCGCGGCGTGAACTATTCAATCAGCTCGGCCTGTGCAACCAGCGCGCATTGCATCGGCAATTCGTACGAAATGATCCGCGACGGCCGCCAAGACATCATGTTCGCCGGCGGCTCCGAGGAACTGGATTGGACGCTCTCGGTGTTGTTCGACGCCATGGGCGCGATGAGCACCAAGTACAACGACACACCGGAAAAAGCGTCGCGCGCTTACGACAAAAACCGCGACGGCTTCGTCATCGCCGGCGGCGCCGGCGTGCTGGTGTTGGAAGAATACCAACGCGCAAAGAAGCGCGGCGCGAAGATTTACGCCGAACTCGCAGGCTACGGCGCCAACAGCGACGGGCACGACATGGTGGCGCCCTCAGGCGAAGGCGCGGCGCGCTGCATGAAGATGGCGCTCAAATACGTCGATCGTCCGGTCGACTATCTCAACCCGCACGGCACCTCGACACCGGTCGGCGATCTGAAAGAGATGGAAGCCGTGCGCGCCGTGTTCGGCGCCAAGCCGCCGATGATCTCGAGCACCAAGTCCCTCACCGGCCACTCGCTCGGCGCGGCAGGCGTGCAGGAAGCGATCTACTCGATCCTAATGCTGAACAACGGCTTTGCCTGCGAAAGCGCACACATCGAAGAACTCGACCCGGCGTTCGAGGATCTGCCGATCCTGCGTGAGCGCGTCGACCGCGAACTGAACTGCGTGCTGTCGAACTCGTTCGGTTTCGGCGGCACGAACGCCAGCCTCGCCTTCACCCGCGTCGCCGCCTGACATGCGAACGCCGGCCTGCGTGAGCAGACCGGCGCTCTAAAGCGACCCGTTGAGACGAGGGGTTAGCTACGTCGCGGTTTCGCTCGTCTTAATTCGTGGCTTGCTCGGCGGTGTCGCCCGCGGTTTCCAGCGTGTCGCCTGCGTTTTCAGCCACGGTTCGCGATTGCTGTTCGACTTGCGCGGTCGCTTGATCGGCTCGCACGCCAGCTTGTTGGAATGAGCCTTGGCTGTAAGCGAAGGTGATGAGGCCGACGGCGATCACCAGCACGCCGAGCAGAAGGCCCCAGCCGAAGCCGCCGCCTTTGCGCTTCGGGCGATCGATGGTCACTTTGGTATCGACGACGCGCCCGTCAGCATCGCGCTCTACGTGGGTTTCGCGGACTTCTTCGGCCATTTCATTTCTCCTGGAACCTCGGCGCGCTTGACGCGCTTGAGGCCAAAACGCGGCGCCGTGTCCGATGTTCCAGGAGCGATGTGCGCGGTTACGCGCGTTCGATCACTTGCGCTGCTGTATCCAACGCTGCAGCCACCTTCTCGACTTCCGCTTCGCTCAGCGGCCCTCGTTCCATGCGAAGGCGCAACGCAAGGCGCAGATTTTCAACCGCCCGCACAATCTGGGGCGCACGGCCGCTTGAGAAACTTTCACGCGCCGCATCGATACGCGCAAACAGCGCGTCGACATTGGCTTTGTTGGTTTCGAGTTCCGCCTTGCCCTGCTCGGTGATGGCGAACATTTTTTTCGCGCCCTCGCTGGCGTTGAGTTCCACCAAGCCCATCTCTTCGAGCATGGTCAGCAGCGGGTAAATCACGCCGGGGCTTGGCGCGTAGGCGCCGCCAACGCGACTCTCGATCTCCTTGATGATCTCGTAGCCGTGCCGCGGCTTCTCAGCGATCAGCGCCAGGACAACGAACTTCAGGTCGCCTTGGTCAAACATGCGGCGCATGCCGCCTCCGCGCCGGGGACCATGTCCATGGCCGTGCCGACCCCAATGGCCGTGCTCAGCGCCCCAGCCCTCGCCACGGCGCGGACTCCGCATGCCGCGATGCTGCTCAGAAAATCGATGTCTCATGTTTTCTCCGTCTATATTTAGATATATCGAGCTGTAAGATATATCTAAACTGCATCGTGTCAAGAGGTCGTTTCGCTGGGGTTGACCCGGCCCCGCCCGTGTCGGCAGGTGCGGCGCATCGAATTCAGGAGCGAACCGATGGCCGACGAGTGGGTGTTTCCGAAGGGCGAGCTGATGCGCGGCAAGCGCGGCCTGGTCATGGGCGTCGCCAACGACAAGTCGATCGCCTGGGGCATCGCCCAGCAACTCGCGGCGCAAGGCGCGGAGATCGCCTTCACCTATCAAGGCGAAGCGCTGGAAAAGCGCATCCGGCCGCTGGCCGAGAGCGTGGGATCGCAGATCGTGCTCGAATGCGACGCGTCCAATGATGCGCACCTCGACGCCGTGTTCGATCGCCTGAAAACAAGCTGGGGTAAGCTCGATTTCCTGGTTCACTCCATCGCCTTCGCCGAAAAGAGCGAACTCAAGGGCTCGTTCGTCGAGAACACGACGCGCGAGAACTTTCTGCGCGCGATGGACATTTCCGCGTTCTCGTTCGTCGCCGCCGGCAAGCGCGCGGCGAAGCTCATGGACCGCGGTGGCTCGATGGTGACGTTGACCTATCTCGGCGCCGAACGCGTGCTGCCGAGCTACAACACGATGGGCGTGGCCAAAGCAGCACTTGAAGCTTGCACGCGCTACATGGCGCGCGATCTCGGCCCCGAAGGCAAACGCGTCAACGCCATCAGCGCCGGCGCCATGCGCACGCTCGCCATCGCCGGCATCCAAGGCGGACGCGGCCTTATCAGCACCGGCCGCGAATGGTCGGTGATGAAGGAAGACACCAGCATGGAAGGCATCGCCGGCTGCGCGCTCTGGCTGCTTTCCGATCTCGGCCGCTCCACCACCGGAGAAGTCGTCCACGTCGACGCCGGCTTCCACATCGTCGGCGTGCCGGATACGGGCGGCGCGGAGTAATGTCGTGTTGAAACGCGCCCTCGCCGCCATACTCGGCACGGTCGGCGCGCTCAACGGCGTCTTCATGCTGATCGATGGCGCGCGTTGGTACGACACCGTGCCGGGCCTCGCACACACCGGGCCGTTCAATCCCCACTTTGTCGCTGACATCGGTGCGGCGTACCTCGTTGCCGGCGTCGCGCTGATCGCGCGCGCCTGGCGCTCACGCTACTGGCCCGCGGCCGTCGCCGGCGCCGCGTTCATGGCCGCGCATGCACTGATCCACGTCGCCGACCTCACGCTGCGGCGCAGCGGAGACCCGCGCGTGGATGTGTTCCTTGTCATCATTCCGGCGGCGCTGGCGGTTTGGGCGGCCTTCCCCGGCAAGGGCGACGTCTAACTGCATTTCGCGACGAACCGCGATGGCGCGACTCGCGTTGTCACGGCATGACTCTAGCCATGTGGATCGCGATTGGAGTCGCCATCGGGGTGGCCGTCGGCGCGGCGATGGACAACATCGCGCTTGGCGTGGCGATCGGCGTTGCCATCGGCGCGGCGCTTGGCGGAGCGATCGGCGCCTTCACCAACAAGGGTCCACCGGACTCGCCTACGCACTAGGCTCCGGCCCGAGTTGCGCATCACGCAGAATTTCTTGCGCCAGCGTCGCGTCGTCTTCGTGCGTCATCAGCCGCCAGCCATGCTCCATCATCGACGGGTCGAACTCCGCCATCAGCACATTGAAATCCGGCATCAGCGTTTCGATCCCCTCGCTGCGCAACAGCGATTGCGCGACCACCGCTTCTGGCCGCGAAGAAAACCGGGCGACGATGACAAGGTCGGCCATACCCGAAGGCTAGCGCATCAAGGCGCGCCACGCGTGCTGCTATTGCAGCTTGTCGTCGCCTTGCGGCCGCTCACGTTCGTGGTCGATCTCGATGCCTTGATGATCAGGCGTGTTGTCGAGATCGCGCGGCGTCGGGCGTTCAGGCTTCGCCTCGCCCAATTCGCGCCGATCCTGCATCGGACCGTCTTCGGGTTTGGTGCGCGGTTCCTTCATGAGTGCTCAACACGGCGCGCGCCGGCTTCGTTCCGCACCGCTCCGCCAACAAAAAAAGCCCGCCGCTTTCGCGACGGGCTTTCTGTTTGCATTTGTACCGAGCTTAGTCGCCCGAGCTTTCACGGCGCGGACGGTCGCGGCCGCCGCCGCCACGGCGCGGGCCGCGGTCGCCACGATCGCTGCGTTCACGGCGCGGACCTTCGTCCAACGCTTCTTCGCCCATCTCGGCCGAGAGATCGGCGCCGGTGGCTTGATCGACGACCTTCATCGAGAGACGAACCTTGCCGCGATCGTCGAAGCCCAAGAGCTTCACCTTCACGGTGTCGCCTTCCTTCACGACGTCGCCCGGCTTCTCGACGCGCTCGCGCGCCAGCTGAGACACGTGAACCAGGCCGTCCTTGGCGCCGAAGAAGTTCACGAACGCGCCGAACTCCATCACCTTCACGACCTTGCCTTCGTAGATCTGGCCGACTTCCGGTTCACTGGTCAGCGACTTGATCCATTTGATCGCCGCTTCGATCGACTCGGCGTTGGCGGACGCCACCTTCACCGTGCCGTCGTCTTCGACGTTCACTTTCGCGCCGGTCTTTTCCACGATCTCGCGGATCACCTTGCCGCCGGTGCCGATCACGTCACGGATCTTGTCGGTCGGGATTTTGATCTGCTCGATGCGCGGCGCGTTCTTGCCGACTTCGCCGCGCGGCGCGTCCATGGCTTTGTTCATCTCGCCGAGAATGTGCAGGCGCGCGCCGTGAGCACGGTCGAGCGCGACTTGCATGATCTCTTGCGTGATACCCGCAACCTTGATGTCCATCTGCAGCGAAGTGATGCCCTTCGCGGTGCCGGCGACTTTGAAGTCCATGTCGCCGAGGTGATCTTCATCACCCAGGATGTCGGTCAGGACTTCGAAACCGTAGTCTTCGAGGATGAGGCCCATCGCGACGCCGGCGACCGGCGCCGAAATCGGTACGCCCGCATCCATCAGCGCGAGCGACGAACCGCAGACCGTGGCCATCGACGACGATCCGTTGGACTCGGTGATCTCAGAGACGAGGCGCACCGTGTACGGGAATTGCTCCGCCGTCGGCAGCACCGCCTTCAACGCGCGCCATGCCAACTTGCCGTGGCCGATTTCGCGGCGGCCGGCGCCACCCATACGGCCGGTTTCGCCGACGCTGTAGGGAGGGAAGTTGTAGTGGAGCATGAAGCGTTCTTTGGTCGTGCCCGAAAGCGCGTCGATGAATTGCTCATCTTCGCCGGTGCCCAGCGTGGCGACGACGATCGATTGCGTTTCACCGCGGGTGAACAGCGCCGAGCCGTGCGTGCGCGGCAGGAAGCCGACCATCGACTCGATCGGACGCACCTTGTCGACGGCGCGGCCATCGATGCGGCCTTTTTCCTTCACGATACGGGTGCGGACGACGTCGCTTTCGACGGCCTTGAAGGTTTCCTTGAACACGTTGGCGTCAGCGCCGTCCGGGTTCGCGTCGGACTTCACCAGCGCGGCCTTGGCCTTGTCACGTAGCGCGCCGACAGCGGCGTAACGCTCATCCTTCTTGGTCACCTTGTAAGCGGCGCCGAGATCTGATCCGACCAGGGCGACGATCTTGGCTTGCAGCGCTGAATGATCCGGCGGATCGAACGCGAACGGTTCTTTGCCGGCCTTCTCAGCAAGTTCGATGATCGCATCGATCACCGGCTGCATGCCCTTGTGCGCGAGAGCCAGCGCTTGGAGCATTTGCTCTTCGCTCAGTTCCTTCACTTCGGACTCGACCATCATGATCGCGTTCGCGGTGCCGGCGACGACCAGATCGAGCTGGGAGGTCGCCATGTCCGGAATGGTCGGGTTCAGCACCGGCTTGCCGTCGATCCAGCCGACGCGCGAGGCCGCAATCGGGCCCATGAACGGCACGCCGGAAATCGTCAGCGCCGCGGAGGCAGCGACCAGCGCCAGCAGATCGGACTCGTTTTCGTTGTCCCAGCTCAGCACCGTGATGATGACTTGCACTTCGTTCTTGAAGCCATCGACGAATAGCGGGCGGATCGGGCGGTCGATCAGGCGCGACAGCAGCGTTTCACGCTCAGTCGGTCGGCCTTCACGCTTGAAGAAGCCGCCGGGAATGCGGCCCGAAGCGAAATACTTTTCTTGGTAGTTGACGGTGAGCGGGAAGAAATCCTGCCCCGGCTTTGCTTCCTTCGCGAACACGACAGTCGCGAGCAGCGCGGTTTCACCCCAGGTGGCGTAGACGGCGCCGTCGGCTTGACGCGCGACGCGGCCGGTTTCGAGCGTAAGCGGACGCCCGGCCCAATCGAGGGAAACGGATTTGGTATCAAACATACATCTAACTCCAGGCCGGAAGCCGGTGCTTCCTCAGGCCTTGTCGGTGCGCAACGACGGATTCGTTGCGCCAATTGCCCGTTCCGCGGATCGGAACGGGGTCGTCACTTGGTCTTCTCCCCCAAGTTCTTGTTTGGGCCGGGCCGTGAAACGGCCCGGTGGGGAGAAGGTGTCAGCGCGCGGAGCGCGATGACGGATGAGGGGTGAAAGCGCGTGAGGTCTGAAGCAGTTGCGCCAGCACCCCTCACCTGGCGCACTCGCGTGCGCCTGTCCTCTCCCACGAGGAGAGAGGACGAGAGTGCACTTAGCGGCGCAGACCCAACTTCTCGATCAGCGTTTGGTAGCGCGCCGTATCGCGAGATTTCACGTAGTCGAGCAACCGGCGGCGTTGGCTCACCATTTTCAGGAGGCCTTGGCGCGAGTGGTTGTCCTTCTTGTGCGTCTTGAAGTGCTCGGTGAGGTTGGCGATGCGCTCGGAGAGGATCGCAACTTGCACTTCCGGCGAACCCGTATCGTTCTTCGCCTTGCCATTATCTTTGATGAGCGCGGCTTTGCGCTCTGCAGTAATCGACATCGGGACTCCTTCAATCTGGAATGTGAAACACGCGCGTCGGCGAAAACTTGCCAGCTCGCACGTCACCCAGTGCGATCGCTTTGCCCTGAAACAGGGCCACCGCTGCCCGGGAGGCATCCTGCCCGGCAATGGTGCGATCGCGGAATTTCGGCTTCAGCGCCTCCATCACATGCGGAAGGAGAACGATGGGCCGCCCTTGTCTGAGCTTGAACGCGTCCTCGCCGTTAATGGCCAGTGCCGGGATGTCGTCCAGCGCGGTCTCAACGGGCTTCAGGCGTTCTGACGCGGCGCCCTTTTGACCTAAAAGCTGCAGATCGTCCAGTGTGACGCTTTCGGCCTCGGAAAACGGCCCGACCATGGTCCGCCGCAACCGCCAGACATGGCCTTCCGCGCCAAGTTTTGCCGCCAAATCCCGCACCAGGGCGCGAATGTAGAAGCCTTTGCCCGAACGGATGTGGAGCGTGGCGAGGTCGTCGCCCTCGGTTCCGGCCAGTTCGGCCTCGTAAACCGTGACCCGGCGCGGCTCCAGCTCCACCGTCTCTCCCGCCCTCGCCAGATCGTAAGCGCGCTCGCCATCGACCTTCACGGCGCTGAACTGGGGTGGGACCTGCTCGATCTCGCCGAGGAAGTCAGGTAGCGCCGCCCGGATCGCGTCCGGTGTCGGGCGCACATCGGAGGTCGCGATCGCTTTGCCTTCGCGGTCCTGGGTGTCGGTCGAGACGCCCCACTTAATCGTGAAGACGTAGATCTTCTGCGCCTCCATCAACCACGGCACCGTCTTGGTCGCTTCCCCCAGCGCGATCGGCAGCACGCCGGACGCCAGCGGATCGAGCGTGCCGGCGTGGCCCGCTTTCTGCGCGTTGAAGATGCGGCGCACGGCTGAGACCGCCTGCGTCGAAGTCATGTCGTCGGGCTTATCGAGCACCACCCAGCCAGAGACGTCTTCGCCCTTCTTGCGGCGTCCCATCACTCGTCCTCGTGGTGCAGATCGCGCGCAACTTCGGGGCTCGCCAGCAGCTCATCGATGTGGCGCGCTTCGTCGTAGGAGATGTCCGGCTGGAAATGCAGTTGCGGCGTGAACCGGAGATCGATCTCGCGCGCCAGCCGCCCACGCAGGTAGGCGGCGCCGCGTGTCAAACCATCGGCGATATTCTGCGGGTCGTTTGGCCCGAGCGCCGAGACGAAGACCGTCATGTGCTTCAGATCAGGCGAGGCGCGCACCTCACCAACGGTGATCGACACGCCCAGCAAAGCGGGATCGCGAAAGTCCTCGCGCGCGATAATGCCTACCAGCGCATGGCGCACCAGCTCGGCCGCACGCAACTGACGTTGCGACGGCGCCGCGCCGCCCCGCTGATTTCTGTCCTTGCGGCTCATGTCACTGCGCCGTGTAGGCGAATGAATTGCAGACTTCCGGATTCTCACCGGGCGCCGGCTGGCCATCGCCCTTAAAGGCCGCAACCTTGAACACCCAACGTCCACTGCCGTCGACGAATTCGCTGACCGCGAGGTAGCGCGTGCGCTCCTGCCCGCAGAGGCCGCCTTGCGCCGACGACGTCACGTTCTCGTCCTGCACGCGGTAGAGATACGCACTAACGCGCGGATCGCCGCCGAGTACGGCTGCATAGCTTTGGCCACCAACGCCTGAACGCGAGTCCGAGTCGACTTGTGCGTAGGGCTGCGCCCGCACCGTGATGCCCGTGGCAAAGGCGAACACGACTGGCCCGCCACGGCGTTCCAGCAAACTGACGCGCAGATTGCCCGTCACAGTCCGTGCGCTGTCGGACCCAGCGCGCCATTGCTGACGCGCCACCGCTGGCTCTTCCTGCGGCACCGTATCGATGTTGCGCGTCTCCGGCTCCACCACGGTGGAGCGGCGCACATTGGGCGCCTGTTCGCCGTCATTGTTGCGATCGCAGCCGCCGGCCATCAGGCCGAACGCAGCAATCGCGGCGAGGATGAAACTCCGCATCGGACCCACGCCTCAGAGCGAGCGCTGAACCACTTCGACGTTAAAGCATTCGATGACGTCGCCCTGCTTGATGTCCTGGAACGGGCCAAAGCTCATGCCGCATTCCTGACCAGACTGGACTTCGTTCACTTCGTCCTTGAAGCGCTTCAGCGTCGACAGCACGCCCATTTCCTGGATCACGACGTTGTCGCGCAGGATGCGGACCTTGGCGCCCTTGCGGACCACGCCATCGGTGACGCGGCAGCCGGCGACTTTGCCAACCTTGGAGATATTGAACACCTCCAACACTTGCGCGTTGCCGAGGAAGGTTTCGCGGTTGAGCGGCGCCAGCATGCCGGACATGACGCCTTTGATGTCGTCGATCAGGTCATAGATGATGTTGTAGTAGCGGATCTCAACGCCTTCGCGCTCGGCCAGGTCGCGCGCTTCTTTAGAAGCACGAACGTTGAAACCGATCACCGGCGCGCCCGAGCCCTTGGCGAGCTGGACGTCGGACTCGTTGATTGCGCCGACGCCCGAGAGCACCACGCGCGCGCGCACTTCTTCGTGCGCCAACTTTTCGAGCGAGCCTACAATGGCTTCCGCCGAGCCTTGCACGTCGGCCTTGATCAGGATCGGCAGCTCTTTCGCCGTCGAATCCTTGAACTTTGCCATCATGCTTTCGAGCGACGTGCCCGTGCTCTTGATGCCCGTTGTGCGCTGCTTTTTCGCACGCGCGCGATAGTCGGCGACTTCGCGGGCGCGGTTTTCGTTTTCGACGACGTTCAGCACATTGCCCGGCTCCGGCACGCCTTCGAGACCCATGATCTCGACTGGCTCAGACGGACCGGCGTTTTGCAATTGCTGGCCGCGCTCGTTGGTGATGGCGCGGATGCGGCCGATCTGAGCGCCGACAACAACGATGTCGCCGCGCTTCAGCGTGCCCATCTGCACCAGCACCGTCGCCACTGTGCCGCGGCCCTTATCGAGCTTCGACTCGATCACGACTGCTTCGGCCGGACGGTCCGGGTTGGCGCGTAGATTCAGCACTTCAGCTTGCAGCAGAATTTGCTCGACCAGCTCCTCGAGCCCTTCCTTCTTGAGCGCCGACACCTTCACAACTTGCACGTCGCCGCCGAACTGTTCGACGATGACTTCGTGTTGCGTCAGCTCACTCAGGACCTTGTCCGGATTGGCGCCCTGCTTATCCATCTTGTTGATGGCGACGATGATCGGAACGCCCGAAGCCTTGGCGTGCTGAATGGCTTCGACGGTTTGCGGCATCACGCCGTCATCGGCGGCGACAACGAGCACGACGATGTCGGTGACTTGCGCGCCGCGCGCGCGCATAGCGCTGAACGCGGCGTGGCCCGGCGTATCGAGGAACGTCACGCGTTGCCCGCTGGCCACGCGCACCTGATAGGCGCCGATGTGCTGGGTGATGCCGCCGGCTTCGCCCGACACGACATCGGTTTGGCGTAATGCATCGAGTAGCGACGTCTTGCCGTGATCGACGTGGCCCATGATGGTCACGACCGGCGGACGCGGCTCCAGGTTTTCGTCGCTATCGACGATATCGCCGGCGAGACCCTCTTCAACGTCGGATTCGGCGACGCGCTTCACAGTATGACCGAACTCAGTCGCGATCAGCTCCGCCGTATCGGCGTCGAGCTCATCGCTCTGCTTCATCATCTGGCCTTGGCGCATCATGAACTTGATGATGTCCGCGACACGCACAGCCATACGGTTCGAGAGTTCCTGAACCGTAATGTTTTCCGGAACGATGACTTCGCGCTTGATAACGTCGCGCTCGCCTGCGCCGCCCATCATCTTGGCGCGGCGCTCTTTTTCTTTTTGCTGCGCACGGCGATACGCCGCGAGAGAACGCACGCGATCGTCGTCACCAGCGACTTCGCGCTCGACCATGTCGAGCGTGAGCTTGCCTTCGCGGCGCTTCGGTTCGCCCTTCTTTGCGGGCTTCACCGGCGCCACCGGCAACGGCTTACGCGCCGATTTCACACGGCCGCCAAGTTCGCTCAGCACATCGCTCTGATCGCGCTGCTGTTGCTGCACTGGCGCGGCGCCGGCCGCGGCGGTGCGCTGTTGCGTTTGTTCCACTGGAGCAGCCGCAGGCGCTTCGGCTTCTTCAGTCTCGCGGCGGCGCGCTTCAATCTCAGCTTGCTGTGCTTCGTCTTCGGCGGCCTTCTTGCGTTGCGCATCATCGAGCGCGCGGCGCTGATCTTCTTCCGCCTTGAGCCGCTGGTCGCGTGCTTCGCGTTCGGCCATGGAACGCCGCACCGCATCTTCGCGGCGGCGCGTTTCTTCGCCGCTGATCGCGCCCGGCGCCGGCTTCGGCGTGTGCACGACTGGCGCTGCGTCACCAGCAGGCGCCTTCGCGCGCAATGGCGGCGGCACACCGGGACCAGGTGCGGCAGGCGCTGCGCCACCGGCGCCCGGCCGGTTGATGGCGCGCTTCTCGCGCACCTCGACGGTCACTTGCTTGGTGCGACCATGCGAAAAGCTTTGGCGCACCGTGCCTGCGCTCGCTGTTCGCGTGAGCGTCAGCGGCTTTCGACCGGAGGGAGATTCTTTCTGTTCGTTTCCGTCAGACATGCAGTCGCGTTGCCAATCCTAAATTCGTCGTCACGCGCCCAACGCGGGCCTTCAAACTTCAAACGTCCTTCGCCTCGCCGCGTCCCTGGTTTTTTCCAGGGTCCGCGCCGCCCAGTCCCAGACCGGTGGAGCGCCAGGAAGCGGGCCAAGAGTGTGGAACGATGGCGCGGAACCCCGCGAGGCGACCAATTTCAGCCGCCCAGGCCAGCGCCAAACGCTCTTGAAGCAGGCAAGCGTGTATCACACGTTCCCGCCCTAGCGCCACGCCCAATTCCTCGGCGGAAAAGCATCCAACCGCGGCCGGCGGACGGCCCCGGAGCCCTATATGGAGGCTCATCAGCTTTTCGCGACCCTCTTCGGCGCCATCATTCGCTTCGATCAGAAAAAACATGGGCTTGTCGCGGATCGCGGCCTCAACTTGTGTGGCCCCGATCGCGATCGCGCCGGCGCGGCGCGCCATGCCGAGCAGATCAAGACAGCGGCGCGACAACAGGGTTTCCGTCTGATCAACCAGATCGTCGGACGCCTTTGCGTTGGTTTTGAAAGCCCGCGCAAACGCGCCCTTCTTCACTGCTTGCTGAAGGCTCGCGCGATCCGCGCGCACCCAAGCGCCGCGCCCCGGCAGCTTCGCGGCTACATCGGGGACAACGACGCCATCGGGCGCCAACGCGAACCGGATCAGGATCGCGTCGTCACTCGATTCACCGCTTACGATGCAGCGCCGCTCACGTCCGCGGCGCTCGCCCTTAGCTTCGATCTGGGAAGACGCTGTCGGCATAGCCCGCGTCTCCTTCTGTCAAAGGCGGCGCGGGCTCCGGCTCCGGCGGCGCTTCGATCCAACCCGCCGCGATGCGCGCGTTGAGGATCAGCGCGTCGGCCTGCTCTTGCGTAAGCGCAAAGCTTTCCAGCACGCCCGGCTCGCGCACGCGCTCGCCGTTCTTGGTCTCGAACCAGCCGCGCAGATCGTCGCCGGTGAAGCCGGCGAAATCTTCGAGCGTCTTGGTTTCCTTCTCGCCCAGCGCCACCAGCATTTCCGCCGTCAGGCCCGGTACGCCCTTGAGATCGTCTTGAACGCCGAGCGCAACGCGCTTGGCTTCGAGTTCAGCGGCTTTCTTGTCCAAGAAATCTTTCGCGCGCGCCTGCAGTTCGTCGGCGATTTCGTCATTCAAGCCTTCGATAGACGCGAGCTCCATCTGATCGACGTATGCGATTTCTTCGACCGACTCGAAGCCTTCCGACGCCAGCAGCTGCGCGAACATTTCGTCCACTTCCAGCGCCTGCACGAAGATTTCAGTGCGCGAAGCGAATTCCTTTTGCCGGCGTTCGGACTCCTCCGCTTCCGTCAAAATGTCGATCGACCAGCCAGTGAGCTGTGAAGCCAAACGCACATTCTGGCCGCGGCGACCGATGGCGAGCGAGAGTTGTGCTTCACCGACGACCACTTCGACGCGAGCTTCTTCCGGGTCGAGCACCACCTTTGTCACTTCCGCCGGTTGCAGTGCGTTGACGATGAAAGTCGCCGGGTCCGAGGACCACGGAATGATGTCGATCTTCTCGCCCTGCATTTCGCCGACAACCGCCTGGACCCGCGCGCCACGCATACCGACGCAGGCGCCGACCGGATCAATCGAGCTGTCGTGGCTCAGCACCGCAATCTTCGCGCGCGAACCCGGATCGCGGGCAGCCGCCTTGATCTCGATCACACCTTCGTAAACTTCCGGCACTTCCTGCGCGAACAAGCGGGCCATGAATTCCGGCTTGGCGCGAGAGAGAAAGATTTGCGGGCCTTTGGTTTCGCGGCGCACGTCATAGACGTACGCCCGGGTGCGATCGCCGACGCGGAGATTCTCGCGCGGAATGCTCTCCGACTTGCGGATCACGCCTTCAGCGCGGCCCAAATCGACAATCACGTTGTAGAACTCAACGCGTTTCACGACGCCGTTGATAATCTCGCCGATACGATCCTTGTATTCGCCATATTGACGCTCACGCTCGGCTTCGCGCACTTCGTGATTGATCACTTGCTTGGCCGTTTGCGCGGCGACGCGGCCGAACTCGATCGGCGGCAGCGGTTCGTCGTACATCTTGCCGACTACGGCTTCCGGATCAGTTTTGCGCGCCACATCCAACATAATGTCGGTCGACGGATTGAACGGCCGCGTCTCTGGATCGAGCACGCTGTCGTCCACCACCGTCATCACGCGCTTCAGCGCCATTTCGCCGGTTTTCGTATCGATGGTGGCGCGGATGTCGTGCTCCGTGCCGTAGCGCGAGCGCGCTGCTTTTTGCAGCGCGTGCTCCATCGCCTCGATGACGATTTCCTTTTCGATCGACTTTTCGCGCGCAACCGCGTCGGCGATTTGCAGGATTTCAAGCCGGTTTGCTGAAATGCCAGTGCTCATGGTGTCTTCCCTTCGTCCGTATTCTCTTGCTCGGCGACCTCTGCCGCGCGAGCGCGTTTCAAATCTTGTTCGATCAGCCGGTCGGTCAGCACGAGACGCGCGTCCGACAGCGCCGAAAAGGGCACCGCCGCTTCGCCCTGATCCGTGGTCAGCACGATCACATCACCTTCGATGCGCTCGATCTTGCCTTTGAAGCGGCGTTGGCCGTTCTGCATCGCGGCCGTTTCGACCTTTGCGTCATGACCTAGGAAGCGCTCGAAATCCTCGACCCGCATCAGCGGACGGTCGATGCCGGGCGAGCTGATCTCTAGATCGTACTCGCCGCCCGGGATCGGGTCTTCCAGGTCGAACACCGGCGACAGCGCCCGCGACAGTCGCGAGCAATCATCGATGCCCATCTCGCCGTCGCTCACGCGCTCAGCCATGATCTGCAGCCGCTTCCTGCGGTTCCCGGAAACGCGCACCCGCACCACCCGGAACCCGAGGCCAGAGGCCGTCGGTTCGATCAGCGCGATGACGCGCTCTTCCACTGGGTTCGTCGCGCGCAGAGGCGGCTCCCGAGGTAACAAAAAAGCGGCGGACCCGAGGCCCGCCGCTGCGTCTCCAGCGGAGACATCAGCGATGTAGTGGTGTGGATATAGCGGGTCTTCAGCTCCGCGCCAAGACCCAATTTGACGGCCTTCGCCGCCAGAACGCTACAAATAATCGTGCGGGCAAATGTGCCTCAAACGCCCGATGGTGGCTTGAACAGAACCACCACGGTCTGATCTTGCCTCAACAGCTAAGCGCCAGTTGCAGCTGTAGGCCGTCCGCCACTCATGCCACGCAAAGGTGAGGAATCCCCCAGCCCAGAGTTCTTCGAACTGTACCACGCTGAAGCCTTGTTCACGTAGATCATGCACGAGGCGACCAACCGGTGAGCCGATAGGGAAGCCGTCTCTTACACGCGCGTCCCAAATCGTCTCTCCCATGTGGGAGTCTAGAACGATTTCGTGCGCCGACGCGGGTGGAGCGGCATGCTCGCGCGGGAAATCGTTAGCGGCCCATGCCGTGGCCGCGCCCACTCCAAGAATGAGCAGCCGTAGAGACGCAACAACTCCCACTCGAGAAGGATACACCCGAGGCATTGATATGAATAGTCGCGGCCATTCGCCGTGATGACCAAATCTCTACACTCGCGCCAACCGCAACCAAATCGGCGCGCAGTCGCCCAGCTTCTTAGCTTCATGGCGCGTCATCACATGCCCCGGCCCCAAGCGTTGCGCCAATCCTCCGCGCGCTCCGCCGTCCACGTGAACCGCGCATAGCGCGTCACCGCGTGGCGTAGCCACGCGGTGCGCCAACGCGCAACCAGGGCGGTGATGCGACCCTCGCGACGCCAAAAAGCGATCTTTCTAAGCGCCACGCGCGAAAACTCCGCCATACCTGCAGCGGGGCGCCGCAAACCCGAGTGAAGCGCCAGCACCGGCGCTGGCGCGCTTGTTGCTTGGCTGGCGACCATAATAACTTTACACGGTCGCGTCCGGCTCTCCGGCCGGCTGCCGCGGATTGAGGGCCCATGAGCGGCGAAACGACAACGTTGTGGGACGGCATGATCCGACTTCCGCGCCGCTTGTTTGGTCAGGCGAGCGATATCGTTCGCGTTTTTGAGTTGGCGCTGCTTTACTTGGCTGCGCTCTATCTTCCCAAGTCTTGGGCTCTGGTGTTTGCCGATGCCGCGGGCTCGCTTATTTCTCTTTCGCCGCTCGGTGGACGAACCCGGCAATGGATGCGTTCGACGTTTCCCGCTGCCGAGGATACGGACAAACTCGCACGCGAGTGGCTGCGCCGGCCGTTCCGGGATCATGTCGTCGTAACCCGCATCGCCGAGAACCGCGAGACCGCCGATCAATGGCGCGTTGAACAAAGAAATCCGCCCGCCATCCTGCGTGAACCGGGAAAGTCCGTGCTGATCGTGATCGGTCACTTCTCCCGACAGGCCGTGGCCGCGGTCTTCTCGCCGCTTGCCTGTCCCAAGAAGCTCGTTTCTGTCGTCGCGCCAGTGGAGCAAGGCACGCATGACGCGCGGGCGCTCCGCATTCGCGTGCAACTCGGCGAAATGGTTAAGGCCATCCGTCGTCTGCGGAATGATGACGTTGAAGTCGTCGAGGTCAGCGGTCGCAGCGTGGCCACCCGGTTGCTTCACTCGCTGCGCGAGCCGGACAAGGTCATGATCATCTCAGCCGACGTGCCTTGGCCCAAGGGTCGCTCCGCCGGACACGAACGCCCCTTTGCAGGGCATTCGTCGCAGAACTTCGCCCTGGGCGGCGCGCGGCTGTCGCGCCTCGCCCAGTGCCCAATCGTGATGTGTGTGCCGTTTCTGGACGGCGACCGCATCGTGCTGGAATGGAGCGATCCCCTAATGCCGGCCGCGGCAGGCGACGCAGACTCGGACGTGCGCGTCACCAACGAAATGCTCGACACCATCGAGCGCGCCGTCGGCGAGCGCCCCGGCCAATACGTTCTCGCCGTCGGCCACGACCGCTACTGGGATCCGAAAACCGGGACCTGGCAAATGCCGGTCGCCGAAACCGTCGCCGCGCCAGCGCCCGCCAAAGCCGCCGAAGCAGCAACCATCGTCTAATCAGCGCCGCGCAAACCGCAGCCAGACCGGCGCGCAATCGCCAAGCTTCTTCGCTTCATAGCGCGTCGTCACATGCCCCGGCCAAGCATTGCGCCAATCCTCCGCGCGCTCTGCCGTCCACGCGAACCGCGTGTCGCGCACGAAATGCTCCAGCGTCCACGACGCATAGTTCGCCCAATCCGTCGCGAACCGCACCTCGGCGCCCGGCTTCAGCACGCGCGCCAGATCATCCAAGAATGCCGGTTGGATCAACCGCCGCTTGTGATGCCGCACCTTCGGCCACGGATCGGGAAACAGAATGTAGCAAAGCTCCACGCTCGCATCCGGCAGCCGCGCGATCACATCGCGTGCATCACCCTGATGCAGCCGAACGTTCTGGACGCCGCTGTCTTCGATGTGCCGCAGACACGACGCGACGCCGTTGATGAAGGGCTCGACGCCGATGAAGCGCGTCTCTGGATGTGCGGTGGCTTGCGCCACCAAGTGCTCGCCGCCACCGAAGCCAATCTCCAAAACAACCTCCCCCCTCGCGGGGGAGGTGACCGCGAAGCGGTCGGAGGGGGGGCGTGCAGTCGCGCTGGTGTCGGCAAAGGCAGCCGCGTCGGCACGCCCCCCACCCCCCTGCCCCCCGCCCCGCGTGGGGGCGGGGGAAGAGAACAGCGCTTCAACATCAATCGCGCCTTCGTCCGGCACAGCCAGATGCGGCAACAGCGTATCCATCAGCCCAGCCTGGCGAGGCTTCAGGGTCCGGGCCTTGATCCGGCCGAAAGTGCGGAGGGGGCGGTGTTCGTCCATTCCCGGCGTCAGGTATCAGGTGCCGGGTGTCAGACAAGCCAGTGTTGCCGCGACGCGAACTCGCAGCCGCTTCCTATATCTGATACTGCCTTCCGACACCTGAAACCTGACACCTGGAGCGAAGCGATGCGCGAGCAGCTCAATTTCTATATCGATGGCAAATGGGTCGCCCCGGCCAAGGCGCGCACACATGACGTGATCAATCCGGCCAACGAAGAGCCGGTCGGCCGCATCTCGCTGGGCAGCGCCGCTGACGTCGATAAAGCCGTCGCCGCCGCCCGCAAGGCGTTCGCGACCTGGAGCGTCACCACCGTCGATGAGCGCAAAGCCATCCTCGACAAGATCATCGCCATCTATCAGCGCCGCATGGGCGAGATGGCCGAGACCATTTCGATGGAAATGGGCGCGCCGATGCCGATCGCCACGCAACAGCAGGCGCCCGCCGGCATTGGCTACCTAATCGACGCCCGCAAGCAGCTCGACACCTTCGACTTCGAATACGATTACGGCAAAGGCCGCCGCATCCTGAAAGAAGCGATCGGCGTCATCGGCATGATCACGCCGTGGAATTGGCCGATGAACCAGATCGGCGCGAAGGTCGGCCCCGCGCTCGCCGCCGGCTGCACCATGGTGCTGAAACCGTCTGAACTCGCGCCGCTCAACGCCATTCTGTTCGCCGAAATCCTCGACGAAGCCGGCGTGCCGCCTGGCGTGTTCAACCTCGTCAACGGCGACGGCCCCGGCGTCGGCAACGCGCTCTCGTCGCATCCCGATGTCGATATGCTGAGCTTCACCGGCTCCACGCGCGCCGGCACGTCGGTGATGCAAAACGCTGCCGTTGGTATCAAGAAAGTCGCACTCGAACTCGGCGGCAAGAGCCCGAACATCATTCTCGACGACGCCGACCTGCCACAAGCTGTCGCGCGCGGCATGCTGCACATGGCCAACAACACCGGCCAAAGCTGCAACGCGCCGTCGCGCATGCTGGCGCCGAAGTCGAAGTACGACGAAGTCGTCGCCATCGCCGCCAAGACAGCGCAGAGCATCAAGGTGCGCGCGCCCGCCGACGCCGAAGGCAGTGATATCGGTCCGCTGGCCAACGCCAACCAATTCCAAAAGGTGCAAGGCCTCATCCAAAAAGGCATCGACGAAGGCGCGCGTCTCGTCGCCGGCGGCGTTGGCCGCCCTGATGGCTTGAAATCCGGCTATTACGTGAAGCCGACCGTGTTCGCTGACGTGAACAACAACATGACCATCGCGCGCGAAGAAATCTTCGGACCGGTGCTGGTGATCATCCCGTACGAAACCGAAGAAGAAGCCGTCCGCATCGCCAACGACACGCCGTACGGCCTGGCCGCCTACGTGCAAGGCTCGGAAGGTCGCGCACGCAAGGTCGCGCGCCAGCTACGCGCTGGCATGGTGCACATCAACGGCGCTCAGGGCGGTCTCGGTTCGCCGTTCGGCGGCTACAAGCAATCCGGCATCGGCCGCGAAGGCGGCGCATTCGGCGTCGAGGAATTCCTCGAAGTGAAGGGCGCGTACGGCTGGGGCGAACAGACCGCTTAAGTAAACAAGCTGGAAACGCCGGCTTCACGGCCTATTAGCCACGGCAGGGCAGAGTGCGGCGAATGAGTTCGTCGCACGATCCCTTTTCCGCGCTGTTCGACGCCTTGGATGTCGATCTCGTCCGCGCGCCCGACGCGCTCGATCACGCGCTCGCGATCGCTGCGCCAACCGCTGCCGCCCCTGACCTCACCTCGTCTGGCTTCTATCTGATAGATGACGTCGGCGGCCGTTTCGAGGTCGATCGCGAGTTTGGCGTGATCACGCTGAAAGACGAAAGCATCCTCGCGACCGAGCACGGCGCCATTCACAGCGTCCGCCTGCGCGTGATCGAACAATCCGGCGCCCGCTACGACATGGATATGCGGCTGCGGCTAACCGGCCGTGTCCCGCAAATGGTCGGCGCTGAAGACAACGCTTTTCTGGTTGGTCTCGCTAGCGGCGAAACACATCAAGCCGCACCTGTTGCGCCGCAGGCCGTCGCCGCTCCGCAAACCGTCGCCCGTCTTTCGGTGGAAGTACCGGCGCCGTTTGCGTCATGGACCAGATACGCCGCAGCGCACGCCGCACCGGGCAAAGCAGAACTGGTCCGCACGCGCCGCACGTTCATCTCAGCAGAGCTGCCGGCGATTGCTGCGGATATTGCCGCGCTCTCTATTGATGAAGCGCTGCCGCCCGTCGGCCTGCGCGGCCCCTGGCCTTACTAGCCGACAGCTTCATTCCCGTGAAAATCAACAAACCAGCCGCGACAGGCGCGTCGCCGCGCGACATTGTACAATCGTCGCAAAACGCTGGTTGCGTTCAAACCGACGTGGCAGCCCGCTGTCACTTGGAGGGTGTCATGAAAAGATGGTCGTTCGCCGCGCTGATGGCGCTGCTTCTTGCACTACCGGCTGCCGCGCAGACAGAACGCGAAGTCCGGCTAAGCGAGAATGCGCGCCCGACGCACTACGATCTCACGGTGACTCCCAACATCGAGGCGCTGACCTTCACCGGTCAGGTCAACATCGATCTCACGCTCGCCGAAGCCAGCAACGAGATCACGCTGAACGCCGCGAACCTGGCGTTCACCCGCGTCCGCCTCGATGAGCGCAACACGCCCCAAGTCAGCTTCAACGAAGAAGACCAAACCGCGACCTTCACCTTCTCGCGTCCGGTGACTGCCGGCGCACACCGCCTCTCCATCGCCTACACCGGCACGATCAACACCGGCGCCTTTGGCCTCTTCGCCCAAGACTATGAAAACGATGACGGCAGCGAAGGCCGCATGCTGGCGACGCAATTCGAAGCCGCCGACTTCCGTCGCTTCGCGCCCTCGTTTGACGAACCGAGCTTCAAGGCGACGTTCGATCTCACCGTCGTCGCGCCTGCCAATCTTGTCGTCGTCTCCAACATGCCGGAAGCGTCGTCGCAGGCCATCGCCGGCGGCCTGAAGCGCACGCGCTTCGCCACCACGCCGCTGATGTCGACCTACCCGGTGTTCCTCGCTGTCGGCGATCTTGAGCGCATCTCGCAAGACGTCGATGGCGTGCTGGTCAGCGTCTACACGCGCCGCGGCCTCACCGAGCAAGCCCGCTTCGGTCTGCAAGCCGCCGTCGAAACGCTGCCGTGGCTGAACACTTATTTCGGCGTGCCTTATCCGTTGCCGAAGCTTGATATCGTCGCCATCCCAGGCGCTGGCGATTTCGCCGCCATGGAGAACTGGGGCGCCATCAGCTATTTCGAGACGTATCTGCTTGTCGATGAGCAGACGACGTCCGAAGCGCTCCGCCAATTCATCTACACCACGATGGCCCACGAAATCGGCCACATGTGGTTCGGCGATCTCGTCACCCCGGTGTGGTGGGACGACATCTGGCTCAACGAAGGCTTCGCCAGCTGGATCGAAAACCGCGGCTCCGACGAACTAAAGCCTGAGTGGCGTCTATGGGACCAAGCCCAAGGCGCACTGCAAGGTGCGATGATCCAAGACGCGCGCCCAACCTCGCACCCGATCATCGTCCCGATCGCCAACGTCGATCAGGCCGAGCAAGCCTTTGACGCGATCACGTACCAAAAGGGCTTCGCCGTCGTGCGCATGCTTGAGAACCACGTCGGCGCCGACGGCTTCCGCGCGGGTGTGCAGGCTTACATGCGTCAGTACGCCAACCAGAACACCCGCAGCGTTCAGCTCTGGGAATCGATCGAAGCCGCGTCGGGCCAACCGGTGCGCCAGATTGCCGACGATTTCACGCGCCAACCTGGCGTGCCGCTGATCACGGCCGAAACCGGCCGCTGCCGCGGCGGACAAATGCCGGTCACGCTGCGCCAAGGTGAATTCACGTCGCTGCCGGTCGATCGCCGGCCCCTGCTCTGGCACGTGCCCGTCACCATCCAAAGCTTGAGCGGCGGCGCTCCCGTGCATCTGCTAACTGGCGATGATCGCACCGCGTCCGGCTCGATCGCCTGCGGCGCTTACGTCGTGAACCCCGGCCAAGTCGGCTACTACCGCACGCGCTATCCGCATGCTGCGTTCGACCAACTCGGACAAAACTTCGCGCGGCTCGACGCCGCCGATCAACTCGGCTTGCTCTACGACACCCGCGCCCTCGGCCGCGCCGGCGCCGTCTCGGCGGCGGACTTCTTCGCGCTGGCCTCACGCACGCCGCAGACCGCCGACCCGAACGTCTGGGCGCTCATCGCCGGCGAACTCAGCAACGCCGACTTCCTCTACGGCGACAACGATCCCCGCCGCGAGCGCTACCGCACCTTCGCACGCGGCTTGCTCAACCCGGTGTTCGCGCGCGTCGGCTGGAGCCGCCAGCAAGGCGAGTCTGACAACACCAGCATCCTGCGCGCGGCGCTGATCAACGCGCTCTCGCAACTGGAAGACCCGGTGTTCGAAGCCGAAGCCCTGCGCCGCTACAATGCCGGCGAAATCGACGGCCGCGTCCGCGGCGCGGTGATGGGCGCCGTCGGCGCTTCCGCTTCGCCCGAGACGTTCGATCGCATCCTCGCCAGCGCCCGCGCCTCCACCTCGCAACTTGAAAAGCGCACGCTGTTCAACTCGCTCGCCGCGACGCGAGATCGTGCACTAGCGCAGCGCGTGCTGGATCTGGCGTTCACCGAAGACGTGCCAGCCGCATTCAGCCCAGGCCTCATCGGCGGCGTCGCCAACCACTATCCGGAACTCGCCTACGATTACGCGGCGGCACATCGCGCCGAAATCGCAGCGCGGCTCGATCCGGACACGGCCGCCACGTTCCTGCCCGGCCTCATCTCCGGCTCGAACGATCCGGCGATGCTGCGCCGCCTTCGCGAAACCATCGACCGTGACGTTCCCGCAACCTCGCGCCGGCAACCGGAAGCGCAATACGCCGGCATGAACGAACGGATCACCACGCGCGAACGCCGCCTCAACGACATTAGCGCCTGGGTCACGTCGCGCGGCCGCTCGCGTTAACGGCTGAGGCCGCGACTTAGCGGGATCGGCGGGGCGCCTATATAGTCGGGAGATGATTCTCCCCACAGCGCCTCAGCCCGATCCCGCCGTCGCGGAAGCGCGCGCCGCGCTGTCTGATCGCACGCCGATCGTGATGGTCGTCGGCCGCGCCGGCACCGGCAAAAGCCACTTCATCCGATCGCTGGTCGAAGCCGACCCGCAATACCCTCAAGCCGTGCTGGCGCCGACCGGCCTCGCCGCCATGAACATTGGCGGCCAGACCGTGCACTCCTTTTTCGGCTTCCCGCCGCGCCCGCTGATCGGCCTTCAGGAAAAACCGCACTGGTTCTTCCAACGCACCGCGCGCGCGATCAGCCGGCTGATCGTCGACGAAGTTTCCATGCTTCGCGCCGACGTGCTCGACGCCATGGATCAGCACTTAAAGGTCGCACGCAAATCTTCGCGCCCGTTCGGCGGCGTGCAGATGTTGTTGGTCGGCGACTTCTACCAGCTGCCGCCCGTCGTGCGCGGCGAGGAAGGGCAGCTCCTGGAAGACGCCGGCTATTCCACACCCTACGCCTTCTCCGCGCATTGCCTCCGCGACGCACCGATCGCCGCCGTGCAGCTCACCGAAGTGCATCGCCAAACCAACCAAGACTTCATCGCGCTGCTTTCCTCCATCCGCGAAAGCCGCGGCGTCGAAGAAGCGGTGACCATCCTCAACACCGTTTGCCTCGATCGCTCGTTGCCGAAACGCCCCGTCCTTCTCTGCGCCACCAACGCCGTCGCTGACAGGTACAACGCCAACGGCCTCGCCTCTCTCGAAACCGCGGCGGCGCGCTACACCGGCGCGTTCGAAGGCGAACCACCCAAGTCGCAAGGCGATCGCTTTCCCGCGCCGATGGAGCTGGTGCTGAAACGCGGCGCACGCGTGATCTTCACGCAGAACGATCCCGCGGACCGATGGGTCAACGGCTCACTCGGCACCGTGAAGTCGCTCGATGATGAGCTGATCGTAGTCGTCCTCGATGCCGGTGGCGAAGTCGATGTCGAGCGCGCCACCTGGCCGCAAGCGCGTTGGACTTGGAACGCCAAGGAAAACCGCATGGAGGTGAAAGAGGAATTCAAATACGTGCAATTCCCGCTCGCCCCCGCCTGGGCGCTCACTATCCACAAAGCCCAAGGCATGACGCTCGACAGCGTCGAAATCGATCTCGGCCGCGGCGCCTTTGCGCCGGGTCAGGCCTACGTCGCACTCTCCCGCGCGCGCAGCATGGAAACACTGCGCCTGACGCGTCCGCTCTCACCACGCGATGTGCAAGTTGATCCGGCGATCGCAGACGGTCTGGCGCGGTTGGGCATTTGAAGATTAACCAAGCTCCGTAAACGCCGGTTAGCGCTCTCCTGCTAGAGCTGCACCCTGCTCTTAGTTGTCGTGGGCGATGACGTTGCGGATTTTCCTTCTAGTTTTGGCGGCGCCTTGCCTGGCGGTGCTCGCAGGCTGCGACACGGCAAGCGGCGCGTTCGTAACGCAATGGCCTCGCACGGGCGGACAAAGCGTTGTCACCGCCGCCTTGCATCAAGCCGAGATCGAGCGGCCGGCGCCCTCAAGTGCTTGCCTTCCGCGCGCCGTAGAACGCGCGCCGATCGTGGCTTTCGGCGCTTACGAAGGCGCGCGCAACTTGGGCGTTCGCCTCGGCGACGATGAGCACCAGACGACCTTGATCTCCGTCACAGGCAGCGAGTCGGGAGATGACCGTATCCTGCTGCTAATGGCGTACGAGCCGACGATATGGGATTTTTCCAGTGCGCCGGCTGAGCGGATCAACGCTGTCATACTGTCCGGCTATCACAACCAAGCCGTTGCCAACCTGCCGGACAACGTCCCGGTCATCTTCAATATGTACTCGGACGGTCGCACCCTTTGCGGACGTCTCGGCTATGCTTACGAAGGCGGCCCAGAACTCGATCACGTCGTGAACACCATCACTCGCGCGACGGGCCTGGAGGTCGAGAGCTTCGATGGCGTCTACGCCGCGCACTCCGTTGTGTTCGGTACAACGCTCCGCCATAGCGAAACCGATACGATTGTGCGCTCGGGCGCCATCCGCGCCACTGTCAAAGTTACATCGGACGCCGTTCCGCCCCGCGACCGAGGTCTAGCGACGCTTCAATCGCGGGGAATCATTCGGCCAGCCAATGCCCAAGATATCGAGGGTTGGAATCGCGCCGCGACACGACGCCTGCGGAGCGGCAATCTCGCCTCCTTCCAATCGGACTATCTCATCGCGTCACGAAGCTACGTCGTGCTTGCCCCGATGACCGTGCCCGCCGGCATGTACGGCGCACATTCCCGCAATTTCATCATTGCGCGCGGCGTGCCGCTACCCCACGACCGCGGTAGCCACAATACGTATTACCTCGCTGATGGGACGTGCACCGGCGTCGATCCAGAATGCAGCGCGCTTGGATCGCTGGCGCGGGACGACGACGATGACGGCGAGCGCCGCGCCGTGCACGACTAGAGTCCGCGTTGGGCAGGCGTCGTTAAGCAAACGCCCGGCGCGGGCTCGCCGTGTGCTCGCCCTTAACGTTGCCGTTATCGTCCTGCTCCACGAGCTTCACGTCATAGCCCCAGAGATCAGCGACGTGCTGCAGCACACGCTCGGTGTCGTGCTCCTCCAGCACCATGCCGTCGAGCACACGGTGCGAAAGGATGAGCTTGCGGTCGCCCGCCAAGTCCACATCCACAATCTGAATGTCCGGATCGCGATACGCGATGTCGTAGTGCTTCGACAGCTGGCGCTTGATCCGCCGATAGCCGCGCTCGTCATGGATCGCGGCCACGTTCATCTCGTCCTGCTCCTCGTCGTCGACGACATTGAACAAGCCGAAATCCCGAATGCACGCCGGCGACAGGAATTGCGAGACGAAACTTTCGTCGCGATAGTTCGCCCAGATATCCCGCAGCGTGCCGTACGCGTCGCCATTGCCCGCGATAGCCGGCATCCATTCGCGATCTTCGTCCGTCGGCTTGGTGCAGATGCGCTCGATATCGTTGCACATGGCAAAACCAAGCGCGTACGGATTGATGCCGCCATAGCGCCGGTCGTCGAACCCAGGCTGCAGCACGACGCCAGTGTGTGAGTGGATGAACTCGAGGAACGAGCCGTCGTTGATCTGACCCTTTTCGTGCAGGCGATTCATGATGCGATGGTGCGTGTAGGTGGCGCAACCTTCGTTCATCACTTTGGTTTGCCGCTGCGGATAGAAGTACTGGTTGATCAGCCGCACGATGCGCAAAATCTCGCGCTGCCACGGCCGCAGCCGCGGCGCCGTCTTCTCCAAGAAATAGAGCAAGTTCTCTTCCGGCAGCCCGAGCAGCGCCTTACGCTTGGCGTCCTCGTCCTTGTTCAGCTTGCGCTTGCCCGTCGGCACCGTGCGCCAGAGATCGTTGAACAGCTGCTCGCCATGCAAGCGCCGCTCCTCCTCGCGCCGTTCTTCCGAGCGCAAGTCCGGCATGCGCTTCCGGGGGAAGCGATGAATGCCGTGGCTTTGCAGCGCATGCGCCGCGTCTAAGAGGCGCTCGACTTCCTCTTGCCCGTACCGATCCTCGTACTTCGCGATCAGCGCCCGTGCGAACTCAAGGTAGTCGAGAATGCCGCCGGCGTCGGTCCACTGCTTGAACACGTAATTGTTCTTGAAGAAGTGGCTGTGCCCGTAGCCCGCGTGCGCGATCACCAACGTCTGCATCGTCGCGGAGTTTTCCTCCATGATGTAGACGAGGCACGGGTTCGAGTTGATGACGATCTCATACGCCAGGCCCTGATGGCCTTTGCGGTAGAGCGCCTCGTTGCGCGCAAATTCCTTGCCGAACGACCAGTGCCGATAGAACAGCGGCATGCCTGTGGAGGCATACGCATCCAACATCTGCTCGGTGGTGATAACTTCGATCTGATTGGGATAGGGATCGAGCCCCATCTCATTGATGCCGATCTCGCCGCACGCTTCGTGCACGCGCTTGATCAGATCAAAATCCCAATCGGGGCCTTTGAACAGCAGCTTGGACTCAGGCGCTAGCAAGCTCATCACGCGCCCTCCGCCGCGACGCCTTCGGGGCGGCGCGCGAACAATTCCCGGAACACCGGATAGATATCCCGGCGGTGACGCACTTTGCGCATCGCGAACGGCTGCTCGTCCGTCACGCGGCGGTATGCACGCCAAAGGTTGGTGCTCGGCTCACCCGCGCCCGGCGCCTCTTCTTCGTCGTCCATGCCAACTTCGACGTACGCATAATACTGGCACATCGGCAGGATCACGTCGCGCAACTGACCCAACACCACGGCGTTATCGCTCGACGTGTTGTCGCCATCGCTCGCTTGCGCCGCGTAGATATTCCATTGATCGACCGGATACCGCTCGCGCACAATCTTCTGCATCTCGAACAGCGCCGTCGACACCACCGTGCCGCCGGTCTCGCGCGAATAGAAAAAGGTCTGCTCGTCGACCTCTTGCGCTTCATGGGTGTGCCGGATGAACACGACATCGACGTGCTCGTAGCGCCGGTTCAAGAACAGATAGAGCAGCGAGTAGAACCGCTTCGCCAGATCCTTCATGTGCTCGTTCATCGAGCCGGAGACGTCCATCAGGCAGAACATCACCGCTTTGGCGATCGGCTTCGGCGTCGTCTCCAGCCGGCGGAAGCGCACGTCCACCGGATCAATGTACGGAATCCGCTTCGAACGTAGCAGCAACAGTTCGAGTTCGGCGCGCAGCTTCACCAGCTCATCGAAATGCCCGCCTTCACGTTCAAGCTTTTCGATCTCCGTACGCAGCGCGATAATGATATCCGCCTTCGGTCGCTTCAGCGCGATCCGGCGCGACATCGAGTGCCGCAACGTGCGCGGCACCGAAATCCGCGATGGCGGCCCTGACGTCGAATACCCAGCCTGGCGCCACAACACCGACGTCGCGCCCGCGACTTGGCGCTTGGCCAAATCCGGCAGCTCCAAATCTTCGAGATAGAGATCGAGATATTCTTCGTCCGACAGCGCGAAACGAAATTCGTCTTCGCCCTCACCGCTATCGCTCGCCTTCGAGCCTTGCCCGCCGCCCTGCTCCGGCCGCGGAATGCTGTCGCCGCTAATGTACTTCTTGTTGCCCGGCAAAACGTAGTCCCGCACGCCGCCCTGGCTTGAGCGACGCAAGTGCGGCTCATGCACACCGCCGGCCGGAATCGAAACTTCCCCGCCCTTGCCGGCATCCTTGATCGATCGGCTCGACGACGCTTCCCGCACCGCACGCCGCACTTGCGCGCGGGCGCGGCGCAAAAAGCGCTGCCGGTTGGCGAAGCTCTTGCCACCCGGATTAAGCCGCCGGTCGATTATGTTCATGGGCGGCGCTTACCCGGCTTGCTTGACGCGCATATACCACTCGACCAGCCGGCGGACTTGCCGCTCGGTATAGCCGCGCTCAGTCATGCGCAACACGAACTCCTCGTGCTTCTTTTCGCTATCGCCGTCCTTCTTCGAGCCGAAGCTGATGATCGGCAGCAGATCCTCCACTTGTGAGAACATGCGCCGCTCAATGACTTCGCGGATTTTCTCGTACGAGGTCCAGGACGGATTCTTGCCGCCATGTCCGGCGCGCGCCCGCAACGTGAACTTCACCACTTCGTTGCGGAAATCCTTCGGGTTGGCGATGCCGGCCGGCTTCTCGATCTTCGAGAGCTCCTGGTTCAACAGCTCGCGATTGAGCAGCTGGCCGGTGTCCGGATCCTTGTAGTCGATGTCCTCGATCCAGGCGTCGGCGAAGTCGACATAGCGGTCGAACAGGTTCTGCCCAAAATCGTGATAGCTTTCGAGATATGCTTTCTGGATTTCATTGCCGATGAACTCCGCATAGCGCGGCGCCAGTTCGGCCTTCACGAACTCCAGCAGCTTGTTCTCAGTCTCCTGCGGATATTGTTCGCGCCGGACATTCTGTTCCAGCACGTACATCAAGTGCACCGGATCGGCCGCCACTTCCGTGGTGTCATGGTTGAACGTCGCAGCCAGCACTTTGAACGCAAACCGCGTCGAGATGCCGTCCATGCCTTCGTCGACGCCAGCCGCGTCCTTATACTCCTGCATCGTGCGCGCCTTAGGATCGACCTCCTTCAGGCTCTCGCCGTTGTAGACGCGCATCTTCGCGAACACGTTGGAGTTCTCGTGCTCCTTCAAGCGCGACAGCACCGAGAACCGCGCCAGCATTTCGAGCGTCCCCGGCGCGCACGGCGCTTCCGAGAGCTCAGAACCGCGGATCAGCTTTTCGTAGATCAGCCGTTCTTCCTGCACCCGCAGGCAGTACGGCACCTTGATGACGTAGATGCGGTCGATGAAGGCTTCGTTGTTCTTGTTGTTCTTGAACGTCTGCCACTCGGCCTCGTTCGAGTGCGCCATGATGATGCCGGTGAACGGGATGGCGCCGATGTTTTCCGTGCCGACGTAATTGCCTTCCTGCGTCGCCGTCAGCAACGGGTGCAGCATCTTGATCGGCGCTTTGAACATCTCGACGAATTCGAGCATGCCCTGGTTGGCGCGGTTCAAGCCGCCTGAGTAGGAATACGCGTCAGGATCGTTCTGCGCGTGCATTTCCAGCTTCCGGATATCGACCTTGCCGACCAGCGACGAGACATCCTGGTTGTTGTCGTCACCCGGCTCGACCTTGCCGACGCCGATCTGGCGCAACCGCGACGGATTGAGCTTCGCCACGCGAAATTTCGTGATGTCGCCGCCAAATTCGTCGAGCCGCTTGACGCACCACGGGCTCATCAGCCCGGTGAGACGCCGCGTCGGGATGCCATACTCTTCTTCGAGCTTCGCGCCCCAAACCGCTGGATCAAACAGGCCAAGCGGATGTTCGAACACCGGGCTCATCTCATTGCCGGCCTTCAGCACATAGATCGGCTGCTCTTCCATCAGCGCTTTCAGGCGCTCGGCCAGCGATGACTTGCCGCCACCAACAGGCCCAAGCAGGTAGAGAATTTGCTTCCGCTCTTCCAAACCCTGCGCGGCGTGGCGGAAGAACGCGACGATCCGTTCGATCGTCTCTTCCATGCCGTAGAATTCCGCGAACGCCGGATACGCACGGATAGTGCGGTTCATGAACACGCGGCCCATCCGCGCGTCTTTCGACGTATCGACCATTTTCGGTTCGCCGATCGCCGCGAGCAGACGCTCATGCGCCGTCGCGTACGCCATCGGGTCGTCACGGCAGAGACTTAAGAAGTCCTGCAGCGACATTTCCGCTTCGCGCCGCTGCTCGAAAGTGCGGGCGTAGCTGCGAAAGATATCCTCAGACATCGTGCCTCCGTCGCGCCCCGCCAGACTCTACATAGGTAGACCGACGGCCGACGCTTACCAAAACGCCATGTGAATCTGGCGCCCGTAAGGAGATCGCAGCGCAACCAGCGCCCGACCCGCCCCATTGCACGCTCACGATGACATGATTTGCGGCCGGACAGGCGCCGGAAACTGGCAAAATTGAACACCGCCGCAACGATTGCCGGGCCTGCCGCTTAACAAAAGGCAAAAGCCTAGATTTTACGCGACCTTAAGCACGATGGGTCATCCAAGGAGGTCCGCACGCGAAGGCAAATCGTGATGAGTGAGAATTCCTGGGTCCTGAAGGGCGTCGAGCCTGAGGTCCGCGAGAAGGCGGTCGCGGAAGCGGCCCGGCTGGGCGTGAACGTCGGCGACTACCTCACCGACATGCTGCTGCGCAGCGCACTGATCGACCAGGTGAACGCCCTCGGCGAGGCTGAAACTGCTCCTTTTGCGCATGAAGAGGCTGTGAATTTTGCGCCACCGCCTGAATCTCCAGAAGGATTTGCCGTCCGCCACCGCCTCAAGGGGCTCGAACGCCGCCTCAGCGCCTCTGTCGGCGGCCTCGACGGCGCCATCCACGCGGTCGATACCGCCCTTTACGACGTCACCGCCCGCCTGGGCGAAACCGAAGCGCTTGCCGGCGACACCGCCCATGCGCTCGGCCAGACCCAGCAAGAGATCAACAACGTCGTCACCGGCCTGCAGCTGCACATCGCTGTCCTCGAGGACAACATGGGCGCGCTCGGCCAAGCCCAAGACGAACGCGCCGGCGGCCTCTCGCACCGCATCGACTACGTCGAGAGCCAAGCGCGCGCCGCCCAACAAGCCAACGCCGTCCTTGCCGACGCCCACGAAACGCTGAAGCACGCCGTCGCCGAAGACTTCTCGGCCTTCGCCCACGAGATCGCCGATCGCCTCGGCGCCGGCCTGCACGACGTCCGCTCCGCCGCGGACGCCGCCGCAGAGCAAGCCGACTCTGCCGTCGCACACCTGATCCAAGAACTCCGCACCATGCGCGACGTACTGGACGAGCGCGTCTCTGACGGCGTCAGCGAAACCCGCGCCCGCGTCCAAGCCGCCTTCGCCGAAACCTCCGAGCGCATCGCCGGCCTGACCGATCGCGTCGCCGAAAACGAGCGCTTCAACAGCCGCGTCTCCGAACAGCTCCGCGCTCAGATCGCCGACGTCGAAGACGCCGCGCAGATCGCGCTGGAAGAAACCGCCCAGGGCCTCCGCCAAACCGCTAGCGTGCTCGCCGCAGACATCGCCCTCGCCGGCCAAGAAAGCCGCGCCGCACTCGAAAACACTCGCGCCGCCTTGAGCGCCGAGATCATCGCCGTGCGCGAAGATCAGCTCTCGCAACTGGCGCGCCTCAAGCTCATCGACGTCGCTGTCGGCAACACCATCAACGAACTCGGCGCCGTGCGCGAAGCCGTCGAAAACCGCCTGCGCGGCGCTTTGGACGACGCGCAAAGCGAAACCGACGCCCGTTTCGACGCCCTCTCCGCCCGCACCAACAACAATGAGCGCGAGACGGCGCACCTCCGCCAAACGCTGATTGTCGAGATCGAGCGCGTCGAAGCCTCGACCTTTGCCTCACTCGAAAAGCTCGCCCGCGACATCGCCTCCAGTGACACCGCCGCCCAGAACCACATCGAAATCGCGATACGCAGCGCCCGCGCCGAACTCGACGCCCTGCGCAACCAAGTAGTCACCGAAACCACCGCGCTGCGCGAAGATCAAACTGGCATCGCCGCACGCCTCACGCTCATGGATGGCGCCCTCGCCCGCGTCGAAGCCGACAACGCCCCGCTCGCCGCACGCCTCGCACAGCTCGAAGAAGCGTCAGGCATCGCGGAAACTGAACAAGCGCTCGCGATGATCCGCCAGCAAATCGCCGCGTTCACCGAACGCGCTGACGACCGCCGCCTCGAACACACACTCACCGGCCGCATCGCCGACATTGAAGCCCGCACCGCCAGCGCAGATGAATCACTTCAAGGCGTCGCCCGCATGCTGAACCGCGTCGCTGCGCAAAGCGTCGAAAGCACCCAGCGTGCTGAGGATCGTGCGCACCAAGTCGAACTCGCGCTCGCCGACGTTCGCCTCGACCACATCTCGCTCAACGAGAAAGCCAATATCGGCGATCTCGTGCTCGCACTCGAAGTCCGCGTCGCCGGTATGGAGCAGCGCCAGACTGATGCGCTGCATATGCTGCGCAACGACATCGCCCGCTTCGTCGCCGACAACGACGCACGGTTGGCAACGCTCGAAGACGCGCCCGTCGCCGCTACGGCCGCAGCGTCCACCGCCCCCACAGACGACATGCTCGCCGCGTTCAAGGATCTGCGCACCCGCATCGAGGACCGCATCCACGGCATCGAGCAACGCAGTGTGCGCACCCTGGAACAAGTCGCCGACACGGTGGCGATGATCGAGCAGCGCTTCATCGAAGCCGAGGCCAGCGCCGAACGCGACGTGAAATCGGCTTAAGCCGCCACGGCATTTACGTTTCGGTAAGACCTTAAGCGCTCGCTGGCGCGCATGAAATCGCGCCCCAATCTGCTGCTCGCCGTCGCTGTTTTCGCCTGCGTGCTGATCGCCGGCTTCTTCGCATTGCCCGCGATCGGCAACGACCCCGCCGCCTCAGCCCGCGCTGAAACCGCGAAATCCATCACGCCCAACGCCGACACTAGCAATATCCGCGTCATCGACGGCGACACGCTCGAAGACATGACGACCGACATCACCTATCGCCTCGTCAACATCGACACACCCGAAACCGGCTCACGCGCGCGCTGCGCCGCCGAACGAGAACTGGGCAACCGCGCCACGCGCACAGCCCGCACGCTCATCACCAACGCCCGCGCCTTCGAAACCCGCCCCACCGGCCGCATCGATCGTTACGGCCGCACCATCGCCTACGTCCGCGTCGATGGCCGCGATCTCGGCGAAACCCTGATCGCCGACGGCCTCGCTCGCCCTTGGCGCGGCCGCCGCGAACCCTGGTGCAACGCTGACGGAAACCTGATCCCCTGATCTGACGTGGCGTCGCGCTTGTGCTGAGTGCGCCCGCCACGCCATATGCGGCTCATCTCTCCCCGATCCGTTAGGCGCACCCATGTCCCCGATGGACACATTGATTCAAACGCTCTCCCTCGAACCGATCGAGGAGAACCTGTTCCGCGGCAATTCTCCGCCGGAAGAGCGCACCCGCATCTTCGGCGGCCAGGTCGTCGCGCAGGCGCTGACCGCCGCGTACAAAACCGTAAACGGCAGCATCTGCCATTCGCTGCAAAGCTACTTCATCCGCCCCGGCGACCCGACGCGCCCGGTGCTCTACCAGGTCGAGCGCTCGCGCGACGGCAAAAGCTTCGCCACCCGCCGCGTGCTTGCGATCCAGAAGGGCGAGCAGATCTTCAACATGGCCTGCTCGTTCCAGGTGCCCGAAGAGGGATACGAGCACCAAAGCGAAATGCCCGAGGCGCCTTCGCCAGAACACATCGGCAAGCTCATCGAAACCTGGGTGAAAACCCAGCCAGAAGAGAACACACGCTGGCTCCGCGAATTGCCAATCGAGATGCGCGCCATCGACCCGGTCGATGCCGCCAAGCCCATGGTGAAGCCGCCGCATCAGATGACGTGGTTCCGCGCCCGCGCCGATGTCGGCGACGACATCGCGCTCAACCAAACCCTGATCGCCTACGCCTCCGATTACTCTCTGCTCGGCACCGCCATGCGCCCGCACGGCGTCAGCTGGCAGTCCGGCGTGCAGACCGCGAGCCTCGATCACATCATCTGGTTCCACCGCCCTACCAACTTCGCTCGCTGGCACCTCTACGTGCAGGACAGCCCTTCTGCCTCCGGCGCACGCGGTTTCAACCGCGGCGCGCTCTATCGCGAAGACGGCGTGCTGGTGGCGTCGGTGGCGCAGGAAGGCCTGATCCGCCAGCGCGGCTGACGGTGCGCTAGCGGTTCGAAGTACCGTATCACTAACGGCGCGTTAGCACTGCGGGCGTAGCGTTTGGGCCAAATGCGCGAGAAATGGGTCGATACGCATGGTTATTTTGGCCCCGACCGCCGGCGGCGGACGGGCAAGAAGCCGTGGAAAGATCGGCGAACGCTCGAGGAAGCCGGCCAGCTTCCCTCTCTCGGCCACATGCTCCGGCGTCTCCGCGTGCAAGCGATGGATCTCAGCACGCCGGAAGATCGCCGCCACATGCTGCAAATCATGGCCGCCGCCATCAGCGAAGCCGAGCGCAACCAAGCCTTCCGGTGCGCCGACGCCCTAAAGCAAGCCGACCGCCTGCTCCGCCTCTCCGGCAGCGCCGAGATGAAGGCGCTCGACGGTCTGCTAACCGACGCAATGAACCACGGCGCGATCGGCCGCTAACGCGCACGAACCCCACCACCGGTGGGGCCACCAAAGAGTTATCTGAGAGAAACATGGAGCGGGCGATGAGATTCGAACTCACGACCCCAACCTTGGCAAGGTTGTGCTCTACCCCTGAGCTACGCCCGCATCCGTGGGGTGGCCCAGATTAGCGCCCGGGCCTGAGAAGGCGGCTCATATCGCAGAGCCCCGCCACGGAAGCAAGGGGCGACGACCGCCCTATTCCGGCAATCGCTCCGAGGGCGAAGACGGGATGGTCCAGGCGACACGGCCGACGAAATTGTCGAACGGCACATAGCCCACCACCGACGGCACGCGGCTGTCTGCGGAATTGTCGCGGTCGTCGCCCATGACGAAATACCGGTTGGCCGGCACGACAAACACGCGGGTGTTGTCCAACTCGCCGTCGCCGCGTTCGAGTGTGCGATAGCTCGCACCGCCGGGAAGTGTTTCGCGGTAGAGCTGCGCTTCGACCGTGCCGCCGTATTCGTCCCCGAACGACACGTCGCCGAGCGACTCGCGTTCCACAGCGACGCCGTTGATGTGCAGAACGCCGTCAATCATTTGGATGCGATCGCCAGGCACGCCGACCACGCGCTTAATGAAATCGCGATCGGGCTCGGGCGCCGGCCGGAAGACAACAAGGTCGCCGCGCTCCGGCTGACGCGCGAACACGCGCCCCGCCGGAAACATCAACGACAACGGCGCTGCCGAATAACGGCTGTAGCCGTACGACCACTTTGTGATCACGAAATAGTCGCCGGGGTAAACCGTTGGCTGCATCGATCCCGACGGCGCCCGGTAAAGCCGAAACCCAAGTCCAAACGGCGAGATGAACAGCGCTGCAATCAAGCCGAGCGTGATTACGGTCGGCGTGAACCAGCCCTTGCGCCGGCGCCTGCCGGTTTCCGCGTTCGTCATTTCGGCTCCCCCACCAACTTCTTTTACGTGCGCCAGGCGTGCTCCGCCACGCGCAGCAGCGACCCAGGCCGCAACGGCGCGCATGCGTGATTGTCCCACACCACGCGCCCAGGCCGGTGCAGCGCCGCGCTCACTCGCCCGGCTCCGCCTTGCGTGGCGCTTTCAGCCGCCGGCGATTGATATGGCTATCCGGCGCGACATGCCCTTCCGGTGTACGGCCGCGGAAATAATCGCGTTGCCAACCGTGCTTCACCGCTTCGCTATCTTTATCGCCGAGCTTGTTGAGGAAGTTGGTGCGGCTCGCGCCCCACGCTTCGTATTGCTTCTTCAGCTCCGGATCGTCGTGGATCGATTTGATGATCGGCTGCACCTCATCCATCTTTTCGTGCGGCAGCGGATACACAAAACAGAACGGCTCGCCCTTCTTGAACGAGATCATCCCCGGCCGCGTGAAGCGCCAGTTCATCGTGAACGGAAACGGCAGCCAATAGGTCTCCACCACGCCGATCAAAGGCTGGATGCCGTCTTTGAGATGGTTCGGCGGTCCGCCAGCCCACAAATCCCACCCGGGCTCCGTCTTGAACAGCCAGCCAGTGTGAAGCGTCAGCACGCCGCCAGAAAAGTGCGACACAGCCCAGCGATCGAGCAATGCGCGCGGCGTGTCGTCATCCGGATCGAGCCGAATATCTTCGATGCGCGGCCCGCCATTCCACGTCGCGGTAAAGCTCACCGGTGAGAGCAACGCCCACCCGGTCGTGTTCGCCACCACCAGTGGCAAACACCGGTACGGATGCCGATCCGAGAATTTATCCATCCACTCGCGATCGGGCGAACCGGGCACCATCTCGGCTGGCTGCGGATCGACTTGGTAGCACGTGAGTTTCATTCTGAACCTTGGTCTTCCGCGCCTGCCACGCGCGGCTGCGCCAATCTGCGTTTGTGAATGTGGTCGCTGGTAGCGGCTTCGCCGCGCAGCGTCTTGCCGGCGAAATAGTTGCGCTGCCAGACTTGACCGACCGCCTCCGGATCGCCCGCCTTCACGCGCGCGATGAACTCAGTGCGCCCCTTCATCCAAGCCTGCGTTTCCGCCTCGAACTCGGGATCATCCTTGAGCGCTTTGATCTCCGGTTCGCACGCATCGATCGCGTTGTGCGGTGTCGGCATGATCATGCAGAACGGCTCGCCCTTCTCGAACTCAACCGTGCCCGGCGCCGTGAAGCGCCAATTCATGGTGAAAGGCTGCGGCAGCCAGCTGGTCTCGACGATGCCCGTCAGCGGCTGGATGCCGTGCTTGATCGTGTTCGGCGGCCCGCCGACCCACATGTCCCAACCGGGCTCGGTGCGAAACAGCCAGCCCGGGCCGAACGTCAGCGTGCCGCGCGCGAACATCGACATCACGAACGCCTTGTGAATGTCGTTCTCGGATTCAACAATGACGTCGCTGACATCGCGCCCGCCGTTCCACGTGGCGCGAAACGCCGCCGGCGTCACGATTTCCCATCCGGTGCAGTTGGCGATCGTAAGTGGCAGGCAACGATACGCGTGGCGGTCGGTGAACTCGTCCATCCAATCGCGTTCCGGCCGGCCGGGACGAATTTCCGGCGGGTAGGTCTGCAACGGGTAGCAAGTCAGCCTCATCGCTGCGACTTATAGGGCCAAATGATTGCTTCGCTACCCGCCGCTACGCCTGGGAGAACGCCCGCCACCGAGGCCGATCTCTTTGCCCGCTTCGATGCGCTCGGCATCGCGCACGTCACCCACCGGCACGCGCCAGTCTTCACCGTCGCCGAAAGCACCGAGATCAAAGCCAGCCTCCCCGGCGGCCATTCCAAGAACCTGTTCCTCAAAGACAAAAAAGGCCGACTCTACCTGCTCTGCGCACTTGGCGACGCGAAGATCGATCTGAACGCCGTCGCCAAGTTGATCGGCGCGTCCGGTCGCTTCACCTTCTGCAACGCTGACCTGCTGATGCAGCACCTCGGCGTCACGCCCGGCTCGGTCACGCTGTTCGCTCTGATCAACGACCCCGACCGCAACGTCACCCTGCTGCTGGACGAAGGTTTCCTCGCCCACGACCCGGTCAACTTCCACCCACTCCGCAACGACGCCACCACCGCGATCAGCCCGGATGATCTCCTGAAATTCATCCGTTCCCTGGGCCGCGAGCCGATCCGGCTCGCCTTCGACGCCGAAGGCGCGCCGTCAAGAATTGAACCCGGCGCCTGAACAGCCCATCTTCCCTCCCAACGAGGAGTACGCATGACTTTCATCGACGGCGCAGCGCCGCCCGAAACAGAGCTGGTCAAAGACGGTTCCGACCAAGGCTTCATGGCCGACGTCATCGAGGCCTCGCGCGCTGCGCCCGTGATCGTGGATTTCTGGGCGCCCTGGTGCGGCCCCTGCAAAACACTCGGTCCTCCGCTTGAGAAAGCCGTGCGCAAAGCCGGCGGCAAAGTGCGCCTGGTGAAGATCAATATCGACGAGAACCCCGGCGTCGCTGGCCAGCTCGGTGTGAAATCGATTCCGGCCGTCTATGCATTCGACCAAGGTCGCCCCATCGACGGCTTCATGGGCGCCATCCCTGAAAGCCAGATCAAACTCTTCGTCGATCGCCTCGCCGGCGCCGACATGACCGCCGAGATCGAACCACTGCTCGAACAAGCCGCGGACTCGCTGAAGCTCGGCGACATTGGCGGCGCGGCGCAAGGCTACACCGCCGTGCTGCAGCTCGATCCCGAAAACGTCAAAGCCATCGCCGGCATGGCGCGCATCGCGCTCAGCCAAGGCGACGCCGAACAAACGCAAGAAATCCTCGCGCACGTCCCGCCCGAGAAAGCCAACGACCCAGAAGTCCTCAGCGTCAAAGCCGCGCTCGATCTCGCCGCCAAGGCCGAAGCCGTCGGCGACAACGACGAGCTCGGCGCGCAAGTCGCCGCCAACCCAACCGACTGGCGAGCGCGCTATGATTACGCCGAAGCACTCTCAGCGCGTGGCGATCTCGAAGCGGCTAGCGAAGAACTCCTCACCATCATCGCCAAGAACCGCGACTGGAACGAAGGCGCCGCACGCACGCAGCTCCTCAAAATCTTCGAAGCCGCCGGCCCCACCTCCGAGGTCGCCAAACAGGGACGCCGCAAGCTGTCGGCGATTCTGTTCTCATGAGCGCGTTCGGCTTCCGTAAGCCTGCGGACCTGCCGCAGCAGATCGCGCTTTTCCCGCTCGAAGGCGCCATCCTGCTGCCGCGCGGCGTGCTCGCGCTCAACATCTTCGAGCCGCGCTATCTCAACATGATCGACGACGCCCTCGGCGGCGAGCGCCTGATCGGCATGATCCAGCCCGCCACCGGCGAAGAGCACGAGACCATCCCCGAACTCGCCGACGTCGGCACCGTCGGCCGCATCACCACGTTCTCCGAAACCGACGACGGCCGCTATCTCGTGACGCTCACCGGCATCGCCCGCTTCCACATGCACCAGGAGATCAAAGCCGGCACGCCCTATCGCCAGGCTTTGGTCAGCTTCGACGGCTATGCCACCGATTTCTCGCCCGCGGACGAACACGGCATCGACCGCCCGTCGCTGATCGCATCACTCAAGAGCTACGCTGGCCTGCACGGCTTCCAAGTCGATTGGGATTCCGTCGAACAGGCGCCAACAGAAACCGTGATCAATGTCGCCGCCCAAATCTGCCCGTTCGATAGCGCCGCCAAGCAAGCGCTGCTGGAGACTGTCACGCTCCCCGAACGCGCCCGCGCGCTGATCGCGCTGCTCGCCTGGGACGTCGCCGCCGACGACACCCAGCCGCCTGGTACACTGCAATGAGCCAGAGAATGAGTGACGTCGATCCTAAACTGCTCGAAGTCCTGGTCTGCCCGCAGACCCGCACCAATTTGCGCTACGACAAAGCCAAGCAAGAACTCATCAGCGATAAGGCGCGCCTGGCCTACCCCGTCCGCGACGGCGTCCCGATCATGCTGATCGACGAAGCCCGCGAGCTGGGAGCCGACGAATGACCGCCCCCTGGCCCACCGATCTCCAATTCGACCGCGCCGCAAAGCAACTGCACGCCAGCTTCGACGACGGCGCCAAGTTCGACATCCCGTTCGAACTGCTCCGCGTCGAAAGCCCCAGCGCCGAGAACAAAGGCCACGGCGGCGACGCGCCCGCGCCCGTCACCGGCAAAGCCAATGTCAGCATCGTCCGCGCCGAACCCGTCGGGCGTTACGCCGTCCGCATCGTCTTCGACGACGGCCACGACACCGGTCTCTACAGCTGGGACCTCATCTACGATCTAGGCGCGCACAAAGAAGAGAAGCTGCGCGTGTATCGCGAAACGCTCAGGCTGCGTGGGTTGCGGGACGAGGCGTAGCCAAAACGCGAAAGCGCCACGCCACCACACGCAATGGCGTGAGACGTGGTGCAAACAAAGCGTACCTGTCGCAGCCTTAGAACGCCGCGCTTAGCCCCACGCGGAACGCGCGCGGCGAGCCCGGCATGATGTTCGTCGCGCTGTGCGCATTCACGAAATACTCTTCGTCCAACAGGTTTTCGACGTTGAGCTGGACGCGAAGATTGTCGCTGACCGTCCAATACACCGCGCCATCGACGCGCGTGTAATCCTCCAGCACGACGTTATTCGCCGGCGTCACCAAGTTTTGCACCGTAGCAAACCGCTCGCCGACATAGATGACGCCGAGGCCCGCGCCAATCGACGGCGTGAAATCGTAGCGGTTCCACAGCGAGAACGAATGCTCCGGCGTCTGCGCCAGAGTCGCCCCGGCGCGCACGGTCGCTGACTGGTTCGAGAGTATCTCGCTGTCCTGATAAGCGTAGCCGCCGACAACGTGCCACGCGTCAGTGATCTCACCCGACACGCCAAGCTCAACGCCCCGCACTTCCTGGCCCTCAACCAAAATAAGCTGCGCCGGATTCAGCGGATCGGTGATGGCGATATTGGTGCGCCGCAGTTGATACACCGCCGCCGTGAGCGACAACGTCGGCGACACATCCCACTTCGCGCCAAGCTCGATGTTCTCCCATTCTTCCGGATCAAGCGCCGAATTGGTCGCGTTCAGCGAGGCAAGCTGCTCGCCGGCGCGCGGCACGAACGTCTGCGAGTAGCTGGCATAGATCGATGCGTTCTCGACCGGCTTGTAGATCAAGCCCACGCGCGGCGACCACAGATTGTCCTCGGCATTGAACTCGGCGCCGTTGCGGTTGTTGCGAAGCTCAGCCTCGAAGCGGTCGAAGCGCACGCCCACCACCGCCTGCCATCGCGGAGAGAACTCGATCTGGTCTTGCAGATAAACGGAATATTGCGTCGCCGTGCCGTGATTGTCGGCGTCGGTCGCACCCTGGCTGAACGCCACCGGCCCCGTGTAGCGCGGATTGCTGACCGGCACGATGATCGAAGTCGCGGTCGGCGAAACATCGGTGAAGAAGCCCGTTTCTCGGAAATTGTCCGTGATCTGGCGGCCCACTTCAATGCCAGCGAGGATCGTGTGCTGGAGCGAACCTGTCGCGACATCGAAGGTCAGATCGGTTTGGTTGAACAAGGAATCGCGATCGGTGGCGTTGTTGTACGCTTCAATCGCGACATTGGCGCCGCCGCCGGAAGTCGCGCCGGCGAAGATGTTTTGATAATACTTGTCGTAAATGCCCCACCGCGTGTGGTTCACCAGCCGCACCCCACCGCCGAACTCGTGCTCGAACCGCACATTGAGCGCATTAACGGTGGCGGTTGTCGGGCTCCGCGCCGGGTCGCCAAAGAACGTGCTCAGATCGATATCCAGCGGCCGGCCGGCGAAGCTAGACACGCCACGATCGGCGACGAACTCGTAATCGTAGTATTCGTAGCCGACGCGCAGCTCCGTCGATGGCGCTATTTGCAGCGCGAACGTCGGGTTGAGACCGTTGCGTTCGTAGAAAGCGTCGTCGCGATAGCCCTCGGAATCCTCGTAAACGCCGGTAACCCGGAACGAGGCCATGTCATCGATGCGCATTCCAAAATCGCCGGTGACGCGCCCGCCGCCCTCGCCCGAAAGCTGCGCGGTGAACCCGCGGACGTCTTGGCCATTCGCCTGACGCGTAATGCGGTTGATGATGCCGCCGCCGCCGCCGCGGCCAAAAATCATCCCGTTGGAGCCGCGAAGCACATCGACGCGCTCCACATTGTAGAGATCGCGAAAATACTGAACGTCATCGCGTACGCCGTCGACGAACATGTCCGCTGTAGATGCGTTGCCACGAAAGATCGGCGTGTCGCGGTTGCCCTCGCCTTGCGCGAACGAAACGCCGGGAACGTAGCGCACGGTGTCGGCCAAGTTCTGCACGGCGCGATCGCGAATTTCGACTTCGGTGATGACGGTCACCGACTGCGGGACATCGACCAGCGGCGTGTTGGTTTTCGTTGAGCTCGACGTGTCCGTCGCGCGGTAAGTGCGCGAGCCAATGACCGTTATCGTCTCGGCGCTCGTCATTTCCGCGGCGGCGGTCGCCGCAAATGCCGTGCTGATCGCCACAGCCGCGCACGCCAGAAAGAGGCTCTTCCGAGCGCCGTCGGAACTGTTCATTTGCATCCCCACCGATTGAGGATCTGCCCGTAATTCAATTGCGACGCATTCGCAATACGATTTCCCAACGGCTTACTGCGAGCGAACGCGCCCGTGACCCCCGTCACATCGCCATCCCTAACGCCCCACTACCTTCTCCCTATCGAAGCAAGCCGCTTCGACCTGCGGAGCAAGCCAATGACCAAGTTTTACAGCCTCGTGATCGCCGCTCTGGTTTTCGCCCCGGCCGCTTATGCCGCCTTCGCGCAAGCCGCTCAGATCGTCGCCTGATCCGAACCCCGAACCGAAAGCCAATCACATGACCAAGTTTTACGCCCTGATCGCCGCCGCCGCCGTCTGCGCACCGGTCGCGATGAGCCTGATGAACCAAGCCGCGCTGATCGTCGCCTAAGACCCCCAAAGCCCAAAGGCGACGACAAACCAAGCCCGCCCAAGCTCAGCGCGGCGCACAAGAGAAGGCCGCGGAGGACAGCTCCCCCTCCGCGGCCTTCTTCTTTTTCACAACCGGCGATCTGCCTCCAACATCGTCATCCTGGGGCGCACGCAGGGCGAGCCCAGGACCCAGGGGCAAACACACAGCTCTACGATCCGCTGGGTCCTGGGCTCTTGGCTTCGCCCAAGCCCCAGGATGACGACGGAACGAACGGATCGCCAACGATGTTCGGATTTGCATGATCCGCAAACTGAAATCCGGCGGCTACCGCCTCTACTCGCGTAAAAAGAATCCAAAGACCGGCAAGCGCCGCAACCTCGGCACCTTCAAATCACGCGCCGCCGCCGAAAAGCACGAACGCGACGTGCAATACTTCAAGCGTCACTGGCGAAACACAATCAGCCGCGCGCCGGCGTAATTCCACACCAGCACCACCAAGGTCGCGATCACTTGCGCCACGAGATAGTGCAAGCCCTGCCCAATCAGCAGCGCCACGATCCCCGCATTGATGAACGCGCCCACCGTCGCGATGGCCAAAAACTTCGCCAGCCCCGACGCAAACGCCGGCCGCGTCGCGAACGTGAACATGCGATTGAGCACATAACTCACCACCGCACCCACCGCGAAGCCCACCACCGTCGCCGGCACCGGATCAACGCCCGCCAGCTCCTTCAGCGCAATCAGCACCGCGTAGTGCGCCGCCGTCGCGGCAACGCCCACCGCCGCAAAGCGCAAAAACTCCCGCGCCACGCTCACACCGCGCGCTCACGCGCCGGCGGCTTCACAAACAGCAGCAACAGAAAGCCCGCCAACAGCAGGACGACAATCGAGGCAAAGCCGACGCGCAGGCTCTGAGTGGTCGAGGTGAAATACGCCACCAGACCCGGCGCCAGCCACGCCGTCGCCGATCCTGCCAGCGCATAAAGCCCAAACAATTCGCCCTCCATGCCGGCCGGCGCCAGCCGCGCCATCAGCGAGCGGCTCGATGCATACGCGGCGGTGATGGAGATCGCGATCAGAATGGCGAAGCCGAGATAAGCAAGCTCCGGCGCCGTCGAGAAGATCTGGCTATCCCACACCGCAACGTTCGGCTCGATCGGCGTAAAGAAGATCGACCCAGGCGCCATCGACACCATGCCGATCAGACAAAGAATGGTGACGCCGATCTCGATCACCACAGCGCGCTTCACGCCGACCGCGTGATCCAGCAGTCCGGCGCCGAGCCCGCCGGCGATCGCGAAGATGGTCAGCGTGATGCCATACGCCAGCATCTCCACCAGATTCCATTCCATGGTGCCCGACGCATAGACGCCGCTAAAAATAAGGATCGCGGTCTTGCCGTCGGCATAGAGCATGCGTGCGATCAGAAAGAGCGCGACATTGCGATAGTCGCGCAGTTTCATCACGGTGCGCACGACATTGCCGACGCCGTTCTTTAGCGCCGCGCCGAAGGATTCCCCCGTCGTCGTCAAATCCGGCGTGTAAAGAAAAATCGGAATCGAAAACACGATCAGCCACGCCGCGCACAAGAGTGTGACGATGCGGCTCGGCTCATATTGCGCCGGATCGAGTCCGAACATCGGCGCGTCCGGCAGGAACGGCAAAGCGACCTGGCCCGGCAACGCCATCGTCACCAGCACAAACACCAGGAGCAGCACCGACGCGACGCTGCCCAGCGCAAGCCCCAAGCCCGAAACGTGAGAGAGCGTCCCCGGCGGCGCCGCGCGCGTCAGCATCGCGTTGTGCACCACCTCGGTGTAGACGAACGAAATGCTGCTCACGATAACCGCAAGCCCAATCGCCCACAGCGGCAGACCGGCGCCATTCGGAAGCGCCCACCACATGGCGACCATCGCCAGCGCCAACACACCCGCCGCCACGCCCAACAGCGGCTTGCGGCGTCCCATGCGATCGGTTGCCGCGCCGAGAAACGGCGCAGTGAACGCGATGATAGCGCCCGACGTCGTGTGCCAGCCCGCAATGATGGATTGCCCGCGCACCGGATCGCCGATGACGACGTTAGAGATGTACGGCGTGAACACGTAGATCGTGCCGAGCAACACCCACGGATTGCGCGCCCACTCAAACAGCGCCCACGACCACGCGCCGCGATCAATGCGCGCGGCGGGTTTCCCTTGCGCTAATGCCGCCGTCGCTTCAGTCATGCGCGCGTCTCCCTGAGCGACACGCTAGCACGTCATCGCGCGATCTCGGCGACACGATTCTGTATCAAGCGCGCACGTTCCGTCCAGCGCTCCGGATTGCTGCGCATGCCGGGTCCTTTTAGCAGAGCGGCCAGCCGAGCTGACTCATTACTGTCGAGTTCGCTGCTCGACTTTCCAAAGTACGCATGCGCAGAAGCCTCGATGCCCCGCTCCTCGCGTCCAAAGTAAGCGTCCTCAAGCCAGAGCCTCAGCATCTGTCGGTCGTCGTACCGCCGCTCCAGTTGGCACGCCACGATCAGCCGCTGCATCTGCCAGCGGATCGACGTTCCGCGCCGCTCTCCCAGCAACGACGTGGACAGCATCTGCGAGACCGGCATACCCGTTGAGACGAACTCACCCGTGAGGTCCGACCAAATATTCGCAAACGTTCGGCACGGCTGCGCTTGCGTGCGCCATGTCTCGCGAAACTCGCTCATCGCGATCATGTATTCCGCGGTGGTCAACCGCCCTGCTAGCGCCGGGCGCAACGCGCCTGACTGCTCAGCGCGAGTGATGACCGCCCGGCCGTCCAGCCAGTACGACACAGCAAACGTCGTCGGCAGCGCAAGCGCGAGCAGCACCAGCAAAACCACGAAGATAAAGACGACCCGCATTCAGCGCAGCATACGTCGACTGCGCGGCAGCCAGAAGCGCACGCCGCATCCCTGGCGAATTAAAAAGTCGAATGAATATGCTTAAGCCGCCAAGCTTTCGCCGCGCAGCAGCTTCGGCAGATCGCCCGCGCCGCCGCCGGCGTATTTCATGAAGAAGCGCCGCGCCGGGCCGACCGCATTCACCGCGCCCAAGCCCAGCCGCCGCGCCACCGCGAGCGGGCGAATGTCGTTGGAGAACAGCTTGTCGAAGAACTCCATCCCCAGCGCCATCGACACATTGTCGAACCGCCGCCAGCGCTGATAGCGCTCCAGGATCGAGACGTCGCCCGGGTCCAACCCAAGCGCAACACCGTCAGCAATACACTCCGCCAACGCCGCGCAATCCTTCAAACCGAGATTCAAACCCTGCCCCGCCAGCGGATGAATCCCATGCGCGCTGTCGCCCGCCAACGCGACACGCGCATCGATCATGCGCTCCGCCAATTGCAGCGACAGCGGATAACCAAACCGCGGCCCCTCCAACGAAAGCTCGCCAAGAAAATCACCAAACCGCAACCGCAGCTCCGCGAGGAAGTCGTCCTCGCCCATCTTCAGCAGCGCGTCCGCGGCCTTGCGCGGCTCAGCCCAGACGATGTTCGAGCGATTGCCTGTGAGCGGCAAAATCGCAAACGGCCCGTTCGGTAGGAAGTGCTCGTACGCCACTGCGTTGTGCGGCTCTTCATGCGCGATGGTCGCGACAATCGCCGTCGCCGGATAATCCCAACCGATAGTGCGAATGCCGACAGCCTGGCGCACGAACGAGCGCCGCCCATCCGTCCCCACCAGCAACGGCGCCCGCAATGTCTCGCCATTCGCCAGCGCAACGCGCACGCCGGCAGGATCGCGCTCGATCGACGTCACCGACATCGGCTGGATCATCCGGATCGAGCTCTTCGCCTTCACCGCGCTATCGAGCGCCAGCCGCACGTGCCGCGCTTCGCACATCAGGCCCAGCGGCTCGTCATGATCGCGCATCTCGGCGCGGTCGAAATGCAAATGCAGCAGCGACGGCCCGCCTTTGCGCACGCCATCGCCGAGGCGTCCGTCCGTCACCATGATCTGCTCGATCGGTTGCGCGTCGATCTGGTCGCCGATCCCGAGCGCCCGCCACATCCGGAACGAGGCAAACGCAATCGCGAACGCGCGGCCATCAAACGTCGGCGCTAACGTGTCAGCCGGTTTCGAGGCGTCGATCACCGCGACCGAGACGCCCGCCTGATCCAGCGCCAACGCCAGCGTCTGCCCGACCAGGCCGCCGCCGCCCAGAATCACATCGGCATCGAAACCGCGTCCGTTGCTCATGCCGAACGATAGCCCTCCGCGCTCGCCCCCGTCGATGCGGCCTCAACGCGCAAGCATGAGGCGCCCTGCCGCTTTTTTGAGCGATGACGCTGCACTGCACAATGCTTCCAGCTCTCAACCTTGCCCGCGCGCATGGCGCCCCGGTCAATTCCACCAGCCAAAACAGCTTGAGGGAGCGGGGCAATGAATCGATCCAGGGAAACACAGCGCGACGTGTGGCGCGTAATAAGAATGGGCGGGTTGGCGCTTGCCGCCGCCTTCGCGCTCGGCGCCGTCGCGCCGGAACTCGCTTTTGCACAAGAGGCGGCCCCTGCCGCCGTTGAAGCAACGGCCGCGCCTGAAGCCGTCGTTGAGGACGTAGCAGTTGAAGAGGCCGCGGCGCCTGCGCTCACCGTCGACAAGGGCGATACCGGCTGGATGCTCATCTCCACCGTGCTGGTGCTCATAATGATCATCCCAGGCCTCGCCCTCTTCTATGGCGGCCTGGTGCGCGCGAAGAACATGGTCTCGATCCTGAGCCAAGTCTTCGTCGTCACCGCGATCGGCATGGTGATGTGGCTGCTTGTCGGCTACTCGCTGTCGTTCACCGATGGCGGCGGATTGAACAGGTTCGTGGGCGGACTAAGTAAAGCCTTCCTCGCCGGCGTCGATACCTCGACGCTGATCGAAACCTTCTCCGTCGGCGTCGCCATTCCCGAACTCATCTTCGTCGCCTTCCAGATGACGTTCGCTTGCATCACGGCGGCGCTCGTTCTCGGCGGCGTCGCGGAACGCGTGAAATTCAGCACAATTGTGGTGTTTTCGATCCTTTGGCCGGTCGTCGTCTATTATCCGATGGCGCACATGGTCTGGTGGTGGGGCGGCCCGCTCATGGCCTCCGATCCCGCCAACGCGGAAGCGGTCTCCGCCGGTGCCGGCCTGATCTGGAGCTTCGGCGCGCTCGACTTCGCCGGCGGCACTGTCGTCCACATCAACTCCGGCGTCGCCGCTCTTGTCGGCTGCCTGCTGATCGGTTCACGCACCGGCTATCGCAAAGAACCGATGCCGCCGCACAACCTCGTTCTCACCATGATCGGCGCTGGTCTGCTGTGGGCCGGTTGGGTTGGCTTCAACGCCGGCTCCAACCTCGAGAGCAACGCCTACGCGGCGCTGGCGCTCTTCAACACCTTCATCGCGCCGGCCGCAGCAGCACTGTCGTGGATGCTCACCGAATGGATCTTCAAGGGTAAGCCCAGCTTGCTCGGCCTCGCCTCCGGCGCCGTTGCTGGCCTCGTCGCCATCACGCCGGCCGCGGGCTTCGCTGGCCCAGTCGGCGCGCTCATCCTCGGCCTCGTCGTTGGACCGATCTGCTTGTTCGCCTGCTCGGCGCTCAAGACCTGGCTCAAGTACGACGACAGCCTCGACGTCTTCGGCATCCACGGCATTGGCGGCATCGTCGGCGCCATCGGCACAGGCATCGTCGTCAACCCAGCCTTCGGCGGCGCGGGCATCGTCGACTACGCAGCCGGTGGTGCTGCCATCTATCCGGGCATCGTTCCGCAGGTGATCTCGCAGGCCAAAGGCGTTCTCGTCACCATCGCGTGGTCAGGCGTCGGCAGCTTGATCGTGTGGGTCATCGCCCGCGGCCTCACCGGCGGACGTGTCAGCAAGGAAATCGAGTCCGAAGGCGTCGATTACGCCGAACACGGCGAAGTCGCTTACCACTCGTAACGATCTCTTCCCCGAGCCTTGAAACGCGGTTCCCAACGGAGCCGCGTTTCATTCTTTTTTACCTGCATTAACGCGGGTTTCGCGCACTACCACATGAATGCGCGGGTAACCCTGTTCGCAGCCGAATCTTCATCCCTCGTTTACCGGGAGGGACAACAGTCGCGAGCTTAAGTTTGCGGCCAGAAGAGCGCTCCCGGACATGACTGACGACGCCTATCACCAAGGGGGAAGAATCCCCTCCGCCGGGTCTTCGGCCGCCGCGCGTCTGGCGTTAAAGCGCGCCTCGCTCTCGGTCGGCTGCGCCGTGTTCGGCGCCTACGGCCTCGGCGCCGTGCTGACCTATTCGCCGGAAGATCCGAGCCTCAACACCGCGACCAACGGCGCCACGCACAATCTGTTCGGCGCACCGGGCGCGATGCTGGCCGACATCACGATTCAATCGCTTGGCGCCGCAGCACCCTTGGCCATGGGCGCGATCCTCGCCGCCGGCGTGATGCGCATCATGCGCCGTCAGCTGGTGCAGCGCATCGACAAGCGCCGCGTCGGCGCGTCGTTCGCCGGCATTCTGCTGCTCGCCGCCGCCGCCGCAACGATTCCGACGCCAGACGGCTGGCCGCTGTCCACCGGCTTTGGCGGCGTCTTCGGCGCCGGCGTCTCCGATTTCATCGCCGGCCTCGCTTCGATGCCTGGCCTGCCGTTCCCGCATATTCTCACCGGCATTCTCTGCGCCGTTCTTGGCCTGCTCAGCACCGGCTGGGCGTTCCAAGTGCGCGCCGAAGACGTGAAGAACGCCGCCCAAGTCACGCGCCGCGCCGTCGGCGCCAGCGCCAACGCCACGCAGCGCGCCATCGGCTACGTCTCGGAGAAGACGCGCCGCGAACCCGAACAGGAAACGCTCCACCGCCGCCCCTTGCCGCGCCCCGAGCGCGAAGAGGAACGCGCGCCGCGTCCGCAGCGCCCCGCGCGCGTGCGCGCCGAAAGCGAAGCGCCGCGCCAACAGCGCCCGGCGTCGCGTCCCAAGAAGGACAAGCCGCACTCCAGCTTCCACTTCGGCCGCGACTTCGATCTGCCTGACACCGATCTGCTCTCGACGCCGAAGCCGCGCAGCACACAGCACGATCCGCAAACGCTGCACGCCATGAGCCGCCAGCTCGAAGGCGTGCTCGCCGACTTCGGCGTGCAAGGCGAAGTGCTCTCCGCGCGCCCCGGCCCCGTCGTCACCCTGTTCGAGTTCGAACCCGCCGCCGGCGTGAAATCCAGCCGCGTCATCGGCCTCAGCGACGACATCGCGCGCACCATGAACGCCACCGCCGCGCGCGTCGCCGTCATCCCCGGCCGCAACGCCATCGGCATCGAGCTCCCAAACGGCAAGCGCGAAACCGTGTTCCTGCGCTCGCTGCTGAACTCGCCCAGCTTCGCCGGCACGCAAGGCGATCTGCCGCTGGCGCTCGGCGAAACCATCGAGGGCGACCCCTTCGCCGCGGATCTCACGAAAATGCCTCACCTGCTCATCGCCGGCACCACCGGCTCGGGTAAGTCGGTCGGCATCAACGCCATGATCTTGTCGCTGCTCTACCGCCACACGCCGGACGAGTGCCGCTTCATCATGATCGACCCGAAGATGCTGGAGCTCAGCGTCTACGAGGGCATCCCGCATCTGCTGCACCCGGTCGTGACCGATCCCAAGAAAGCCGTCGTCGCGCTGAAATGGACCGTGCGCGAGATGGAGGGGCGCTACCGCTCCATGTCCAAGCTCGGCGTCCGCAACATCACCGGCTACAACGATCGCGTCACCGAAGCGATGGAGCGCGGCGAAAAGCTCGAGCGCACCGTGCACGCGGGCTTCGACCCCACCTCCGGCGAGCCGATCTACGAAACCCGTGAGCTGCCGCTCGAGCCGATGCCCTACATTGTCGTCGTCATCGACGAGATGGCCGATCTCATGATCACGGCCGGCAAGGAAATCGAAGCCGCCGTGCAGCGTCTCGCGCAAATGGCGCGCGCCGCTGGCATCCATGTCATCATGGCGACGCAACGCCCCTCGGTCGACGTCATCACCGGCACCATCAAAGCCAACTTCCCGACCCGCATCTCCTACCAGGTCACCAGCAAGATCGACTCGCGCACCATCCTCGGTGAGCAAGGCGCCGAACAATTGCTCGGCATGGGCGACTTGTTGTTCATGGCCGGCGGCGGCCGCATCCGCCGTCTGCATGGGCCCTTCGTCACCGACGCCGAAGTCGAGCGCGTCGTCGCCATGCTCAAGGAACAAGGCGCGCCGCAATATCGCACCGACGTCACCGAAGAGCCGAACGCCAACGCCGAAGAGGACAATCCCGAATTGTTCGACGGCGAGGGCGGCGACGGCGACCTGTTCGAACGCGCCGTCGAGATCGTCCGCCGCGACCGCAAAGCCAGCACCAGCTACCTGCAGCGCCGACTCTCAATCGGCTACAACCGCGCCGCCACTTTGATCGAAAAAATGGAAAAGGCCGGCATCATCTCGGAAGCCAACGCGGCCGGTAAGCGCGACATCCTGGTCGATGTGGTGGACGAGGATTAGGCCGGCCGACTTGCCCATAAGTCAGCCAAATCACCTTGCTGCGGATCGAGCGGTGCCGCGGGATTCGTTACAACCTGCAAGATCAGTTCGGCATCGTCCGAAATCGACAGTTTGAGGGTCACGCCCAAGTCCGGAAGAGCCGTTTCGCTCACGACGCCGTCCGCAATGAGACCAAGGCGTGCAATTGGCACCCGCAATGTGTCTGCTGCACCGCTGGGTGCAGTAAGCCGATCATAGTTACGCGTACTCTGAATCTTCAGAGACGCGCCGGCCTTCGCCCCCGTTCCAACCAGAACATCTCCGTTGAGGAATGCACCACGACGGCGGCGCTTTTCGTTAGCCGCCATTACGACCTCGTCCAGTTCAAACCCTTCAATCTCAATCCAAGACCGAACCACCTCGAATAGATCCGATAGCTCTTCGAGTTTGGCAGCCGAATTCTCGGCGCCGACCAATTCGACCGCTTCCTCCAGGAGTTTACCCATCAATGCGCTCGATCTTTCGTCAGCGCCGAGGCGGAAAGAAACCACCTGCTCTCCGCGATCAATGATCGATTGCACCACTAGGTCGCGCACAAGTTTGCCGAACTCACGCTTGCTCCTAACGCGCTCGTAGTCTGCCGCGAAGGATGTGAAGACCGTGCAGCCGCTTGAGCGAAGCACATAGTATGCATGAGCGAGAGGAGAGCCCTGAATCTCGACCGGGATGCCCCGTTCGTTGGCGACCTCCGCCACTCGCTGCAGAAATTTCGAGTTGCGGTAGTTTTCAGGCTCTGGGGTCAGCAGGAGAACGACACCGGCGGCATCAATCTCGCCCACCTTCTCCAAGTCCTGCAATGAGGAGATGGCAATTCGCCGAAGTCGCTTGGTGCGCTTGGCCTCGTACGCAATAGTTTCTCGCTCGCGATACCAAGGCAGCACCTCACCCAACCCCACGGCCTCGGGAACACCGCAAAAGAACATGATGTGGACATCCGATCCAAGCTTGTTCCCGACAAGCCGGGATATTCGAGCGATCTCGAGCAACTCTGATGCTGGCAGAACGCGCGATCGAGTTGCGTTTAGCGAAATCGGCTGTCGCAACCATTTCCCGTCAGCCGCTTCTTCAAGGAAGAACTCTTTGAAGTGAATGCGCTCTGATAGCTCTCTTGTCGCAAGATCGTATTCGTACTCGTCCGGCGTTAGAAATTGCAATCCGTCGGGCAGGCCCCAGAGCGCGTGTATGCGAACGCGTTGCTGGTTCCTGTCATAGTGCGCCCACGCGCCCGACCGCGCAGGAATGAAACCATGTATGATGAAGCAAACTTGCTGCAATGGGATCGATTTTGACCGCCAATACTCCAGCCGCCCCTCGGTTTGGGCGATTGCCTGTTCGGCTGTAACCGTATCGGTTCGAAAGAGGTTTTTACCCGGAATCTGTTCGCGGAGCGCGAGATTGCGATCTTCCCTCACAACCAGCCGACCGCCGGTCACTCGCTCCACTTCTGCGATCAGCTCTTCTCGCGACGTCTGTACCGCGCTCTCAAATACATCGGCTCGAATCCAGAAGAGCCTGTGAGGCGGCGTGTAGTTGTCGACATGAAAATCCCCGATGTTGTTGAGCTTGGCAAAGGGAGTCTCTTCCCCAAGCGCGTAACGCTGCAAGAACGTCAAAGCGCCTTCCATGTCTCCGGGTTTGTAGACAAGGGATGTTTTGCGCGGATCCGTTCCGCCGTAGTCTTTCTCGTAATCGAGCTGAACCACAAACAATCGACCGCTTGAGACAACAATCTCAAAGTGCAGTCGTCGGTTTGATCGTCTGGTGGCCCAGCGGCCTAAGCGACGAAGGGTCAGCCGCAAGTCATGCTGCATCGCGCCCCGCCGTATGAGCATTGGAGCGTCCTCCGCAGGGAGCGGAGCCTTCTTGGAGTTACACCCGGCAGGCGGTTGAGAGATCCCGTCGTTCGTCTCTTGGTCGTACTGCCATTCGTTCATCGTTTTCGACACGCGCTTCTCGTTCGACAGATGAACGCGGAGTTCTGGCGAGCTGTAGACTTGAGCAATCACGGCGACATCGCCGTGACGCGCCGCAGCGCCGTCGAACAGCCGGCCAAGAAATGAATGCGCTTGCCCACCAACAAGCTTAGTCGAGAAGCTCTGGCTCTCTAATTGGCCTCTCGCGTGAATGTCCTCGCAGGTCGCACTTGACCGGAGGATGACCCCGCCGCCGCCAAGCAACTCGTTCGCCGTCGTCGTCACGAAATCCGCGAGCCGCTGTCTTCCTACATCGTCTGCGTGCCGCCACGCGTGATGAAGGTCACACGAGAAAACGATAAACGGCGGCGTCCATTCCGTGGGAATCGTCAGCAGATTGGTGGCCTTCTCACCGATCCGGTCGGATGACAGCAGTTGTCCGCCTGCGCTGAAGTGCGCAGACTTCAATATTTCAACGGATGTCGTCCCGCGATTTTGTCGTGGCATCAACCGTACCAAACCATTCCAGCGCGAGTCGCTGAAGTGCGGCCAACACATTGTCTGAGAAGTGGCCGATGAAGAACCCATAGAACAGTGCGACGTAGATATTCTGAAATGAACTCTCGTCGATGAACGGAATGATGCCTGAGGCGATACCGAAACCTGATCCCGTAGCAAGCACTCCGCAATTGATGGGAGCGATGAAACGCCAGAGTACTCGATCCCGATTCCACTCTGCCTTCGCCACAACGTGGTACAGATACTTCAGCGCAAATAGCGTTCCGCCCGCAATGCCCGCGAAAAACATTCCAGACCAAGGTGCAGTCGCGCTGAGGCGCACCTCAAGTGGGGTTGTCGGCGCGTGTTCAATGTCCCAGAGGATGAAGCCCACGCCGTAAATTGACGCGGAGAGATACACGAGCAGAACCATCAGCTCGATAACGATCTGCGCCCATGCGGACGCGGGATAGCGTGTTCTAAACTCACCCAGCGGTCGATGATCATTGTCGGTGATACGGACGTGCTCCGGCATCTCCTGCGGAGACCCAGCGGCGCCGGAGCCCTCAGACGGCTTCAGCACGACCGTAGTCGTTCACAGTCTCGACAATCCGGACGTAGTTGGGATGGTCACGATAATTCCATTCGCTCGGACGTCCGACTGCGTTGGCCACGCAGCGCCGGAAAAACTGCGAAGTCGGTCGGACCGGATTGGTCATCATCGATCCTTTGTCCGTGCGGTACCAAAGGTACTCGCCCAACAACGCTTGGTTAGGGAAGCGATTTCCGAACGAACGCCACTCTGGTCGCGCTATCTCAAACTCAACAGCATGCACGAACCTATCACTGGAAACCGGCACAATGTGCATGTGTGCCTGATCCACTCCACAGCCGAAGCTTGATCCCGCAGTTCGAGCACCATGCTCGAAGAGCAAGACTTCGCCGTACATACCCCGCAGATGATCTGCTACTTGCTGAGCGAACCGGTCGAACTCGGCGAGTAGGCTCCGATCAAGGTCGGCGTAACAGAGCAAAGGAGCCTTCGGCACGATCAGCATCCAGCCTTTCACAACGCTACCGAGCGATGGAAGCGCAATGAAATGATCGGACTCCGCAACCGGTTGGTCGTGAAGGGAGAGCGATTTGAAGCGGGGACCGTTCTTGAATTCCATGGTCAACAACTCGTACACCGCGTCGGCGAACCGGTAAATTCCGGTTAGCTTATATGGGTGGGGTTACGACTTCGCCACTCTCTTCACTCAGCGCGCAACGACCAATCCCGCACCTGTTCGTTGCTAATACGCTGAAATCACAGCCCCAAAAAATAAATCTATCCGCCCCCTCCTGAGCCAGCATTATCATGGCTCACCCATGTCCGCAGACGACGCCCCATCCAGCACCCCACGCGCAGCGCCGATCGCGCTTTGGCGCGTGGCGGGGGCGTTTTTGCATACGCTGCATGGGCTGTTCGGCGCGCCGGAGGATGTCGCGGCCGACCACACGCTGCTGCGCAAAGCGCACGCGCAGCTCGCCCAATGGCTCCGCTGCGCCGAGGCGATGCTGCGGCGGCTTCTGCTGATCGAAGCGCAAGCCTATGCCAAACCCAACACCCGGTTTACCGCGCCGAAGCGCAGCGAAGGCGGGCCGCTGCTTCACACGTCGCGCCAACGCGAGCGCAAGCTCTGCTATTTCGACGCCGACAAACCCGAAGCCTGGCGCGTGAGTTTTCGCGTGTTCTCATCTTCCCCCGCGGGCAGCGGGGGAAGTGCCAAGCGAAGCGAGGCGAAGGGGCAAGTCGCCCCCTCCGTCGCCTTCGGCTCCTCCTCCCCCGCACGCGGGGGAGACAAGAAACGGTTCTACTCCGCCTGGCCGCTCGCCGAGCGTTACGAAGCGCTGCTCCGCGTCTTCAACGATCCAGCGCCCTATGCGCGCCGGCTCGCGCGCCGTCTCCACGCCACGCCGCACCGCATCGTCGAAGCGCTCCGCGCCCCACCCGAAGCGGTCCATCGCATCGATTGCTTCGACGCGATGACTCACCAAGCCGAAAGCGCGTGGAGTCCGCATTTTAGCTCGGCCTAAAGCCAGCCCGCTCCGCTGATCGCCAAAACCGCGCCACGGCGCGACGCTTCCGCGCGCCTATTCGACTTCCCAATCGATCTCGCCGCGCACCTCCGCCGGCACTTGTTCGCAAAGTGCGGCGTGCAAAGTTTCCTGCGTCGAGTCGCGGGGCGCGCGGAAAACGTACTCAATGCGGCTCTTGTTGAAGTGCCGGCCCTCGCTAATCAAAGTGCACTTCAGCGAAGCCAACACCGCGCGATACGCCGCCGCCGATTCCTTCACCCGCCCCTTCGGGATTTCGTTGACCTCGAGCTGATAAACCGGATGGCCGTCGAAAATATAAATCAGGATGCAAGCAAACACCGTCGCCATCACCGCAAAGTGCGGCAGGTTCAGCCCCGCGATCAGCCCGAGCAACGTCACCAGAATGAGCCGGCTGGTGTCGCGGGTCGATGCCGCATCGGTGCGAAAGCGCATCAGGCCGCCGATGCCGAAGATCACAAAGCCGATGACCATCCCGTACTTCAGCACGATCTCGCCAATCACCGCGCCGATCAGCGCGTACATGATCAGCACTTTCGGAAGCTCGGCCTCTTCGCGGGTATCGATGCTACGTCTGGTCGTCGGGTGAAACGCGACGACGGCGCCCAGCGCGATCGCCAGCAGCAAGGCCAGCGCCGATTGCAGCATGTGGGTGCCGTCAAGGAAGCCAGCCCAGCCGATCGATGGCAGCTGCTCGGTTTCGGAAAAGAACATTGGGCCCCCGCGACGAATCGTAACGCCAGGATCAAGCGCCCTTGGACTGCGTTCGCCAAGCCCGCTCCCCGCCGCGATGAACGCAAGCTGAAGCGAAAAGGCCATTTCTGGGCAAAGCGAACCCTTTTTTCCGCCACGCGTTTGCGGCACATGACCCCAATGAACCGCCGCTTCGCCCTCCTTGGCCTCTCAGCCCTAGCGCTCGTGCCATCCGCGTTCGCGCAAACCGCACCCGTCGTGCTCACCGGCGCCGAGCGCGCAGCAGGGCTCGCCGCCGCGAACCGGTCGCTCAACGGCTTCACCCGCCTGCAAGCGCGCTTCACCCAAACCGCGCCCGGCGGCGCCCGCGCCAGCGGCATCGTCTACATCCAGCGCCCCGGCAAAATGCGCTTCCAATACGATCCGCCAGCGACATTGCTGATCGTCTCAGACGGCAGCGTCGTCGCCATGCGCGACACCGAACTGCGCACCACAGAACGCACGCCGTTGCGCTCAACGCCGCTCAATCTCATTCTCGGCGCCAACATCGATCTTGAGCGCAACGCCCGCATTCTGCGCGTCTCGCGCGCAGGACCATGGCTCATGATCACCGCGCGCGATCGCGGCGGCCAAACCGATGGCCAGATCACGCTGCAATTCCACGGCCCCAACGCCGAGCTGCGCTCATGGGATGTAATCGACGCCACCGGCGCACGAACCCGCATCACGCTCACCGGCGTGACGCAGCCCGCGAGCTTTCAGAACAGCCTCTTCCGTTTGGAGGACGTGCTCGATCCCAACCGCCGCGGCAGGCCGTAGCGCGTTGCGGTAATTTGCGGCGCACCCCAAATCAGCACTGCGCTGGCAAGAGCATTCTCCTGTTCCGCCCTTGATTTTTTCGCCCCTGTGGCGTACATACAACGCAGCGGTCGCCGCACATCCCCCTGGATTGGCGTCGTCCCCCCCGCTGACGGATCCAGCGCGGCGTCCGCCTGCCGGTTATCCCCTGCCGGCTCTTATTGCGCCTCCCTCAAGGCGCTCGGAGAGGCCCGGTCGCTGAATGCGATCGGGTCTCTTTCATTTCAGGCCCCGGCCCCCCAGAACCCGCCCATGAAAATCGCCACCTGGAACATCAATTCCGTTAGGCTGCGCATCGAAACCGTTTGCCGCTTTTTAGCTGAGGCGAAGCCGGACGTTCTGTGCCTCCAGGAAATCAAATGCCGTAATGGCGAGTTTCCCGAGAAGGCGTTCAAACAAGCCGGCTACAAACACATCCACGTCGTCGGCCAAAAAGGCTGGCACGGTGTCGCCATTGTTTCACGTGTGAAGCTGGAACCCGTCGAAGCCCCAAAGATCTGTCCCAAGAGCGAAGCCCGCATCGCAGCGGCCAAAATCGACGGCATCGAGATCCACAATCTCTACGTCCCCGCCGGCGCGGATTTGCCCGATCTGAGCAACCCCAAGTTCGCGCACAAACTCAAAGTGCTGGACCGCATGAAAGCGCTCTACAAAAAGCGCAAAGGCCAAACGCCAACGGTGCTCGTGGGCGATCTCAACGTCGCGCCCGGTGAGTTCGACGTATGGAGCCACAGACAGCTCCTCAATGTCGTCTCCCACACCCCCGGCGAAACCGATCGCCTCAACGCCGTCCGCGATCTCGGCGGCTTTGTCGACCTGGCGCGGCTGCATAAGCCCGATCCTGAAAAGCTCTTCACCTGGTGGAGCTATCGCAGCCCGGATTGGACCAAGAACAATCGCGGTCGCCGCCTCGATCACATCTGGGCCACCTCGGACATCGCAGCGGTTTCACAGGCGGAAGCTTTCCACATCCATGTTCCCGTCCGCTCCTGGGAGCGGCCTAGCGACCATGTTCCCGTGGTTGCGGCGCTGAAACTCTAGCTCCGCGCATTTCCCCCGCTAAACTGCGTCCGAACTCGGAGTGGGGATTCCAATGAACACGACACGACGCGCCGTTCTCGGCGCCGGCGCCGCCGGCGTTGCGCTTCTTTCGACCGGCTGCGCACAGCCCGCCGGCGATCAAGGCGCGCAACTCACTACGATCCTCGACCGGGTCTCCACTCAAATCCTGCAGGAATCCCCGGAGCGCTGCACCGCGCTGGGCGTGACTGAAGAACAGGCTGGCGGGCGCTTCATCGACAAATTGAGCGATGATTCCAAAGAAGGCGCGCGGCGTTATCGCGGCATTCTGGAAACAGCCCTGCGCGATCTCAATGCGCTCGATCGCGCCCGGCTGGCGCCACAAGACGCGGTGACGCTCGATGTCGTCAAAACCTCGTTCGAAAACTCCGTCGCCACATCAACATATGAAATCGGCAGCGGCGCCGGCGCGCCCTATGTCGTCACCCAACTCACCGGCGCCTACACCTCTGTGCCGGATTTCATGGACAACCAGCATCCGCTGACCACGCGCGACGAAACGGAAGCCTACATCGCGCGCCTAGGCGAATACGTCCGCCAACTCGATCAGGACACCGCCATCATCGCGGCCGATGCCACCACCGGCGTCATCCCTCCAGACTTTGCGATCGACAAAGCCATCACGCAGCTCAACCAATTCGCACGAGCTGCACCGGCGCAAACCGTGCTGGTGCAGTCGCTGGTGCGACGCTTGCCTGAAGTCAGCGAGATTCCGGAAGCCGATCGCGCCGGATATCTTACCCGCGCCGAAACCGCCGTGCGCGATCAGATTCTGCCCGCGTATCAGCGCCAAATCGATGCGCTGCGCGCCATTCGCGCGCGCGCGCCGCATGACGCTGGCGTGTGGCGGCTGAACCAGGGCGCGGAAATGTACGCGGTCTCGCTGCGTCAGCGCACCACAACATCGATGACGCCGGATGAAATCCACGACGTGGGCGTCGATCTTGTCGCGCAATACACCAGCGAAATGGAAGCCATCCTGCAGCGTCAGAACATGACGCAAGGCACCGTGGCGCAGCGCATCCAAGCGCTCTCGCGCCGCCCAGAGCAGCTTTATCCGAATAACGACACCGGCCGCACGCAGTTGCTGGCCGATCTCAACGTGCAGATCCAAGCCGTCACCGCGCTGATGCCGAACGCGTTCACCACGCTGGCGCAAGCGCCGCTCGAAATCCGCCGCGTGCCGGTCACCACTGAAGCGGGTGCGCCAGGCGGCTATTACGAGCGCGCCTCGCTCGATGGATCACGCCCCGGCGCCTATTACATCAACCTGCGCGACACGCGCGAATGGCCGAAGTTCTCACTGCCGACGCTGAGCTACCACGAGGGCGTACCAGGCCATCACTGGCAGATCTCGATCCAACAGGAATCCGGCTCGATCCCCTTCATCCGGAGTGCGCTGCTGGGCTTCAGCGCGTTCAGCGAAGGCTGGGGGCTTTACGCCGAACAGCTCGCGGACGAACTCGGCGTCTATGCCGATAATCCGCTTGGCCGTTTGGGCTATTTGCAATCGATGACATTCCGCGCCTCGCGTCTCGTCGTTGACACCGGCATGCACGCGAAGCGCTGGACTCGCGAACAAGCAATCCAATCCATGATGCAAGCCACCGGCGATCTCGAAACATCCGTCGCCACTGAGATCGAGCGCTACAGCGTGTGGCCGGGGCAGGCCTGCAGCTACATGGTCGGGCGCCAGGCCATCAACCGCATGCGTGAGACGGCGCAGAACACGCTAGGCGCGCGGTTCGACCTGAAGGGTTTCCACGACACCATGCTGGGCAATGGCGCGGTGCCGCTTTCGGTTCTCGACGCCATCATGAACGAATGGGCGGCCAGCCGGCTTCGTGCTTAACGTTCCAGGGTCATTCCTTCGGGAGCTAACCGCTACGGCAATTCTGCCCCGCAAAGGCGATTGCTACCGGTGGCAAAGGCGAATGCGCGGCCCTGTCACAGTGGTCCGTAGAACACGTTTGACATAAAGCCGCGCTCACACATTTTGGGCGTCAAAGACCGAGCGCCGCGCCACTTCGAGCCGCGACGCCGTGGAGGATTCCGTGTCCGCAAATATTCCAGGCCTGCATCCAGCGCCGACCAACCACAAGAAGCTCGTTGCTTGGGTCGAAGAGATCGCCGCGCTGGCCAAGCCGGACCGCGTCTATTGGTGCGATGGCTCGGAAATCGAGTGGCATCGGCTGACCAAGGACTTGGTTGCGGCGGGCACGCTGAAGCAGCTCAACCCGGAAGTGCGTCCGAATTCGTTCTACGCCGCGTCGGATCCGAAGGACGTCGCCCGCGTCGAAAAGCAAACTTACATCTGCAGCCAAGACGAAGCCGACGCCGGCCCGACCAACAATTGGATCGCGCCCGCCGAGATGCGCACCAAGCTCGCTGGCCTGTTTGATGGCTGCATGCGCGGCCGGACCATGTACGTGGTGCCGTTCTGCATGGGACCGCTGGGCTCCAAGATCAGCCAGCTCGGCGTTGAGATCACCGATTCCGGCTACGTCGCCGTCTCGATGCGCATCATGACCCGCATGGGCAAAGGCGCGCTCGATCAGCTTGGCGAAGACGGCTTCTTCGTTCCGGCCGTTCACACGCTCGGCGCGCCGCTCGCGGCCGGCCAGAAGGATGTGCCGTGGCCGTGCAACGAAGAGAAGTGGATCGTCCATTTCCCCGAAACACGCGAAATCTGGAGCTACGGCTCGGGCTACGGCGGCAACGCGCTGCTCGGCAAGAAGTGCTTTGCGCTGCGTATCGCTTCGGTGATGGCGCGGGATGAGGGTTGGCTCGCCGAGCACATGCTCATCTTGAAGCTCACCAACCCAAAGGGCGCGCACAAGTACATCGCCGCCGCCTTCCCGTCGGCGTGCGGCAAGACCAACTTGGCCATGCTGCAGCCGACTATTCCCGGCTGGAAAGCCGAGACCATCGGCGACGACATTTGCTGGATGCGGTACGGCGACGATGGCCGTCTCTACGCGATCAACCCGGAAGCCGGCTTTTTCGGCGTCGCGCCCGGAACGGGCTCCAAGACCAACAAGAGCGCGCTCGATACGCTTTTCGCCAACACCGTCTTCACCAACGTCGCGCTCACGGATAGCGGCGATGTGTGGTGGGAAGGTTTGAGCGAACCGCCGCCGGCCGGCATCACCGACTGGCAAGGCAATCGCTGGATGCCTGATTCCAAATTTCCGGCCGCGCATCCGAACTCGCGCTTCGCCGTGCCCGCCGGCCAATGCCCGGTGATCGCGCCGGAGTGGGAAGACCCGAAAGGCGTGCCGATCGACGCCATTCTCTTTGGCGGCCGTCGCGCCAGCGCCGTGCCGCTCGTGACCGAAGCGTTCGACTGGGCGCATGGCGTGTTCTTGGCGTCGAACGTCGCCAGCGAAGGTACGGCCGCCGCGGAAAACAAAGTCGGCGAACTCCGCCGCGATCCGTTCGCGATGCTGCCGTTCTGCGGCTACCACATGGGCGACTACTTCGCGCATTGGCTGAAGGTCGGCGAAACCAACGGCGCGCAGCTGCCGAAGATTTTCTTCGTCAACTGGTTCCGCAAAGGCGCCGACGGCAAGTTCATCTGGCCGGGCTTCGGCGACAACGCCCGCGTGCTGAAGTGGATCTCCGACCGTCTTGATGGCAATGCCGAAGCGAAGGAAACCGCGATCGGCTTCGTGCCGACCAAAGGCGCTCTTGATGTCAGCGGCCTCACCATCAGCGACGAAGCGATGGACACGCTGACCAGCGTCGATCTCGACGTCTGGGCGGAAGAGGCTGACCTGATCCCCGGCCACTACGAAAAGTTCGGCGATCGTCTGCCGCAACGGCTGTGGGACGAGTACGCCGCGCTGGTGAATCGCCTCGGCGCCGCCAAGGCCGGCACGCCGATGCGCGCCGCCGCTGCGCGTGGCGTCAGCCAACCGCGCGCTACCGCGAAAGAAGCGAACGCCAACTAAACTGTTTGCAGGTTGGAGCGCGGGCCTCCGGCCCGCATGCGCGCCGGGAGGCGCGCGCTCCAGCTTTCCAACACCTGACCTAACGGCGCATCCTCGCGGTGATTGAAGGCGCAGTGTAGAAACTCGCTCGGAGGCCCTACCCATGAGCGACGAACACATCCTGGTCACGCGCGACGGCGCGGTGTTGGAAATCCGCTTCAACCGCCCGGCCAAAAAGAACGCCATCACCAACGCCATGTACGGCGCGATGGCCGATGCGCTGGAGAGCGCCGCAGCAGACAAGGCCGTGCGCGCCATCCTCTTCACCGCCGCCGGCGATTTCTTCACTGCCGGCAACGACCTGATGGATTTCGCGGCGCAGAATGCTGGGTCCGTCAGCGGCCCGCGCCATGTTGAGCGCTTCCTGCGGCGCATGATCGAAGCGGAGAAGCCGGTGGTCGCCGCCGTGCAAGGCAACGCCGTCGGCGTGGGTGTGACGATGCTGCTCCAGTGCGATCTGGTTTACGTCGCCGAAAGCGCCAAACTCACAACGCCGTTCACGGACCTCGGCCTCGTGCCGGAGAACGCCTCCAGCCTCACGCTCCCCGCCCGCATCGGCCACGCCCGCGCCTTCGCGCTGCTCGGCTTGTGCGAACCGTTGAGCGGCGCGGATGCCGCTGCTTTCGGCATCGCCAACGCTGCGTTGCCCTCCGCCGAAGTGGAAACACGCGCACGCTCGGCCGCCGTGGCGTTGACAAAGAAGCCAGCGGAATCGCTGCGGCTCACCAAGAACCTAATGCGCAATCGCGCCGCGTTGAGTGAGCGCATGAATGAAGAGGGCAAACTGTTCGGCGAGCGACTCAAATCGGCTGAAGCCGCGGAAGCCTTCGCCGCCTTCCTCGAACGCCGCCCACCGGACTTCGCCAAACTCGGCTAGCGGCGCGCCGTTTAGAGCGCCGGGACGACCGTGAAGACGCAAACCTCGTCCATGCCGCCATCTGGCCCTGGCCGCATGACAAGGTCGCTGAGCGGCTGGTTCGGAACAGCCCAACGCGCGTGAAAATAGGTGTCGCCGAAGCGAAAGATCGGCGTCAACGTCACGTAGCGGATTTCACCGTACGTGGTTTGGTCCCCAGCAAAGACGCGCCAGCCTTCGGCACGGAGCGTATCGACATTGTCGGTGAAGTCGTGCGCGTCGGCGCGCATGATCCTTCGTTCTCGCACCGGCCGTGGCGGCAACGCCCAATATGCCGCGTCGATGTAATTACCCTCGCTCTCGATCAAGACCGGACGGTCGTGAACGCCGTCATTGTCGAGATCAAAGCCGTCCGCGAGCAATTTATCCCTCAAGCGATATCTTGCGTCTTCTCGATCCACGATCATCTCCGCGGGCAAGCTGCTCACGAACGCGGGCCAGGCATCCAGTGGCGAGCTGAATAGCCGCGCCGCCGGCACAACGAGCGCGCGGCAGAAACCCTCCTCACCCGGCGCTGACCGTTCGAGATGCAGCGTCCCCGGCGCGCCGCGCGAACGGTCTGGTTCGAGACCCGCCAAGCGCTGCGACGCGTTCGTGCAGGTTTGCGGCCGGCCAGGCTGCTCGGGCTCTAAGCTACCTTCGGTGTAGCGGCACTCCAGCACGCGCTCCGGCTCGATGATGACGGTGGCGAGCGTCTGAAATGGCTCTCTGGTCCGCCAGATCGCATCGCGTCGATAAAGCACGCGATCGCCGATGCTGAGGGTAAAGACGTTCGAGGAAATCCCGCCAGCCATTCCGTACGGGGTCGCATCCGCGAGCATGGTGTGAGCGAGGTGAACGACGCGACCGTCATCGAACGTGCAAGTAGAGGGATCACGAATCGCAATTCTGGAGAGTCCGCGATCGACCGCGGCGGGTGGCGCCGAAAACACCGGCGCAGTTTCATTGTAGGCAGCGGCGAAACGCACCATCGCGCGGTCGCCCTGGCAGACCACCGCGCCGTACATCCACAATTCATCCGCGGACGCGGGCGTCGTGGCGCTCAGTGCGCCAACCACCACCATCGCCGCCAAAAAGCGTTTCATGCCGATGCTCCAAGGAGCACGCTAGCAAGGCATATTTAAGAGTTGCGGCAGCCGACGCGGTTAATCAGTGCTCGCACTGAATCAAACCTGCAACCGATACCCGCCGGTTTCGGTGATCAGCAGTTTTGGGCTCTGCGCGTCCGGCTCGATCTTCTGGCGCAGGCGATAGATGTGCGTTTCCAGCGTGTGCGTGGTGACGTTGGAGTTGTAGCCCCACACTTCGCGCAGCAGCTCCTCGCGCCCGACCGGCTTTTCGCCGGAGCGATAGAGGTAGCGCAGGATCGAGGTTTCCTTGTCGGTCAGCCGTACTTTCTTCTGCGTCTGATCGACCAGCACCCGCATCGACGGACGAAACTCGTACGGCCCAATGCGATAGACCGCGTCTTCGCTGGCTTCGTGGCTGCGCAAGTGCGCGCGTATGCGCGCCAGCAGCACCGAGAACTTGAACGGCTTCAGCACGTAATCGTTGGCGCCGGCGTCGAGGCCTTGCACCTGGTGCTCTTCTTCCTGCGCCGCGCCCGTTAGCATGATGATTGGCGCCTTGACGCCCTGCTCGCGCAATTTCCGACACGCGTCGAACCCGTCCATGTCCGGCAGGCTCACATCGAGCACGATCACGGCCGGCTTTTCGCTCTCGGCGGCCGCGAGGCCTTCGGCCGCGTTCGCCGCGCCGACGCCGCCAAAACCGGGCTCAAGATCGAACTGCTCCACCAGCGCCTGGCGGAGGTCGGTATCGTCATCGATGATCAGGATAGTGGTTTCGCGCGTCATGTCCGCCCCAGCTTACAGGACAAGGTATGCACTAGGGAATGACTGTCGCCTAAACCCGGGCGCCGAAAAGCGCTGATCCGACGCGCACTTGCGTCGCGCCAAAGCGGATGGCCGTCTCGAAATCGTCGCTCATCCCCATGCTGAGCTCAGCCAATCCGTTGCGCGCGGCGATCTTCGCCAAGAGCGCGAAGTGCATCGCCGGCTCCTCCTCCAGAGGCGGAATGCACATCAGGCCGACGACGGGGAGCCCGTAGGTTTCGCGCGCTTCCTTGATGAAAGCGTCCGCTTCGGGCGGTGCGATTCCGGCCTTTTGCGGCTCCTCGCCGGTATTCACCTGCACCAGCAACTCGGGACACCGCCCCACCTTCTGCGCGGCGCCTGCAATCGCAGCGGCAAGCTTCGGGCGATCGAGCACATCGATCGCATCGAACAAGCGCACCGCGTCCTCGGCCTTGTTGCTCTGCAACGGCCCAATCAGACGCAGGCGCAAAGCATCGAACTGGCCACGTCGATCGACCCAGCGCGCTTGCGCTTCCTGGACCCGGTTCTCACCGAACAGGCGCAGCCCTGCCGCTAACGCCGCGTCGACGCGCTCATCCGGCTGCAGCTTCGACACCGCGACCAGACCAACGGCGTCCGCCGCACGTCCCACCGCTTTCGCGGCAGCCGCTATCCGCGCGAGAATCTCGGCGCGTGAAGCGGCGACGTCGGAGTAAGAAGCGCTCATGGGTTCGCCTTATCAGCTAGCCGCGCTGGCGCGCCGGCTCAACCGCGCCGCGGGCAGCCCGGCGATTCCAGCACTGTTTTTCTTGACCGATCCAAAGCGCACGCCCGATCCAGTGGCCGCCGCCAAGCGGCTGCCGCGCGGCACAGCCGTGGTTTATCGCCATTTCGGTGCAACCGACCGTGCGCACATCGCGCGCCAACTCGCCGCGATTTGCCGGTCCCGGGCGCTCATTCTGTTGATCGCGGCGGATCCCGAACTGGCACGCCGCGTCGGCGCCGGTGTGCACTGGCCGGAGACACGCATCCTCGCGCGCGACGGACCAGGTCTCATAATCGCAGCCGCGCATAACGTTGACGCCATCGCCCGCGCCGCCGCATGCGGCGCCGATGCGTGCATACTCAGTCCCGTCTTTCCCACACGCAGCAAGCTGCGGCGCGAGCCGCTCGGCGTTTTCCGCGCCAGCCAACTTGCACAACGCAGCGCCATTCCCGTGATCGCACTGGGCGGCGTCACCGCGCACAATGCACGGCTACTCGCTGGACGCGGTTTCGCCGGCGTCGCTGCAATTGATGCTCTGATGAATGCTTAGAAGCGGAACGCCGACTCGATCCGAACGCCAGCGTTCGGCTCTTCGTGCTCTTGCGGCTGCGCTGTGATCGGCGCCGTATCCGGCGTCTCGACGCTCAACTGACCACCCACGCGCATGCTCGGTGTGAACTGGTAATAGGCGCCCACAGACGCCTGATCGCCGCGGCTGACTTCTGGCAGGCGCTCGATACGCTCGGCCTCGCGGACATCCAGGGTCACACCCCAACGCTGGTTCAGCGTCCACGCCGGGGCGAGCAAGCGGTCGTTCTCGCTCTCGCCGGTGATCTGTTCGGTGACGCCGCTAGAGGTGGTAAAGCGCTGGTACCAAGGTACCGCCGACGAGGGGGCGGACACGCCTGGCGCAGTCACTGGGGCGACCGGAGCGCGGTCCTGAGCATGCGCGACGCCGGCCGACGCCAAGACGGCGGCTCCCGCGATCACCCATGTAGACCCTTTAAACACCGGACTTTTCCCCTCAGCTTCAGCACCTGACCAGCCAATATAGCTTAAGAGGAACTGATCCGCAGTGAACTTTAGGACACAGCCCCCGCGAATATTTCGTCAAAACCGGGGCAGTTGTTTCGGTTCCGGTGGATTAACCATCTAAGCGAACCCCGTCACAACATCGCCAGCTTCGCAGTGCCCCACTGGCCCTGCCAATCGCCCATGATATAGGAGCGAGCGCCTGGGGATGGCGTGGCGACACGAAAGCGGAGGAAATTCGAATGACGGCTGGGCGTTTGCTCTTCAGGGGCGCACTTTTCATGGTCGCGGCCCTCGCGCTCTCCGCTTGCTCGATGTTCCGAGGCGACGATAGCGGCGGCTCGCGCGCTGACGACAACGCTGGCCGCGGCGGCGGCGTGACACTCGGCGGCGGCGGCTCGAGCAGCAGCGGCGGTGGTGGCGGCGGCGATGCCGGCATCGGCGTCAACTCGTTCCTGTGGCGCGCTTCGCTCGACACGCTGAACTTCATGCCGCTTGCGTCGGCTGATCCTTTCGGCGGCGTCATCATCACCGATTGGTATTCCGATCCAACCACGCCGAGCGAACGCTTCAAGGCGACCGTCTATATCCTCGATACGCGCCTCCGCGCTGACGCGCTGAACGTGTCGATCTTCCGCCAGCAGCAAGCGAACGGCGCTTGGGTGGACGCGACGGTTGATCCGGACACCGAAGTGCAGATCGAGAACGCGATCCTTACGCGCGCGCGTCAGCTTCGGCTGAGCACGGTTGGCAACTAGACAGGCGGGGCGTTTGCCGCCACGAAACGCCCCATAAGAGGGCGTTGGAATGTCGCGTTACAATCATCGAGAAGTCGAGCCGAAGTGGCGCGCGCGTTGGGCCGCGGCAGGCATCGACCGCGCGCTTTCACCCGAAGAGGCTAACGGCAAGCCGAAAGCCTACGTGCTCGAGATGTTTCCCTATCCGTCGGGACGCATCCATGTCGGCCACTCGCGCAACTACACGATGGGCGATGTCGTCGCCCGCTTCCGCCGCTCCAACGGCTACAATGTGCTGCACCCGATGGGCTGGGACGCGTTCGGGCTTCCAGCGGAAAACGCCGCCATCGAAAAGAACGTCCATCCCAAAGGCTGGACCTACGACAACATCGACGCGATGCGCGAGCAGCTCAAATTGCTGGGCCTCGCGATCGATTGGTCGCGCGAAATCGCGACGTGTGACGCGAGCTATTACAAGCACCAGCAAGCCATCTTCCTGGCGTTTTGGCGGAAGGGCTTGGTCTATCGCAAAAAGCAAAAGGTGAACTGGGACCCGGTCGACAACACCGTGCTCGCCAACGAGCAGGTGGTGGATGGCAAGGGCTGGCGCTCTGGCGCACCGGTTGAAACGCGCGAACTAGAGCAATGGATGTTCCGCGTCACCGCCTACGCTGAAGATCTGCTGACCGCGATCGGCGGCTTGGACAAATGGCCCGACAAAGTGCGGCTGATGCAGTCGAACTGGATCGGCAAAAGCCAGGGCGCGCGCTTCAAGTTCGACATTGTCGATCGCGAACCGGGCGGCACGAGCGGCGAGCACCAGATCGAAGTCTTCACAACGCGGCCCGATACTTTGTTCGGTGCGAGCTTTGTCGCGCTCGCCGCCGATCACCCGCTGACCAAGCAAGCCGCGATCGAAAACGCCGACGTGGCCGAGTTTATCACGCGCGCGCAAAGCCTCGGCACCAGCGAAGCCGACATCGAAAAAGCCGAGAAATTCGGCGTCGATCTGGGCTTGCGCGTGAAACACCCGTTCGATCCGAGCTGGGAATTGCCGGTGTGGGCGGCGAACTTTGTGCTGTCGCAGTACGGCACCGGCGCGCTCTTCGGCTGCCCGGGCCACGATGAACGCGACCACGCTTTCGCCAGCACGTATAAGCTGCCGATCATCCCGGTGGTGCTGCCGAACGGCGAAGACGCGGCGACGTTCAGCGTTGCCGACAAGCCCTACACAGACGACGGTGTCGCCTACAATTCGCGCTTCCTCGATGGCCTCGGCTCACGCGCCGCGATTGCGCGCGCCGTCGAAGAATTGGTGAAGCTCGGCGCAGGCGAGGCGACGACGCAATGGCGGCTGCGCGATTGGGGCGTTTCGCGGCAGCGTTATTGGGGCTGCCCGATTCCGGCGATCCACTGCGAAAAATGCGGCGTCGTGCCCGTGCCGGAAAGCGATCTGCCGATCGCGCTGCCGGACGACGTCACGTTCGACCGCGAGCATCCGGGCAATCCGCTCGACCGCCACCCGACTTGGAAACACACCGCCTGTCCGACGTGCGGCGGCAAGGCCACGCGTGAAACCGACACGCTCGATACGTTCGTCGACTCAAGCTGGTACTTCGCCCGCTTCACCGATCCGAAAAACGAAACCTCGCCGTTCGATCAGAAAAAGGCCGCCTACTGGCTGCCGGTCGACCAATATGTCGGCGGCGTCGAGCACGCGGTGCTGCACCTGCTTTACTCGCGCTTCTTCACGCGCGGCCTCCGCGATTGCGGTTACCTCGAAGGTCCCGCCAACGGCGAGCCGTTCGCTAGCCTGTTCACGCAAGGCATGGTCGTGCACGAGACGTATAGAGAGGTCGTGCCGTTCACGCACAACTACGCCGCAACGGATTTCAGCAAAGACGATCCCCTCCCGCCAGACGAACCTTCCAGGGCGAGATCCGTTGCGGAAGCGCTCGGAAAGTCGCCCCATTCGGCCGTCGTTCTTGAATTCGACAGTGTCGCCGGCGCTTCAGGAACAAGGGTGGCGATGGGTGGATGGCTGCTCCCAGAAGAACGGGAATCTCTGAAAGCAGGCCGTCTCTACCTCACGGGCGACATCGAGAAGATGTCGAAGTCGAAGAAGAACGTCGTCGATCTCAGCGAATTCATCACCGATTTCGGCGCCGACGTTGCGCGCTGGTTCGTGCTGTCCGACTCACCGCCGGAGCGCGACGTCGAATGGACGGCCGCCGGCGTCAAAGGCGCGTGGGGTTTCGTGCAGCGTGTTTGGACGTTGGTCGACGCGCACGGAAAGCCGGCGCCAAAGGCAACCGACACGCCACCCAACCGCGCCGCCGAAGGCGAGTCGCTGGCGCTGCGCCAACTCGCACACCGCGCCATTCAAAGCGTTACCGACGACATCGAGCATTTCCGCTTCAACGTCGCGATCGCGCGCTGCTACGAACTGGTGAACGCCATCGCCAAGCTGAAGGGCGACGACGAAGCCAGCATCTACGCACGCGGCGAGGCGCTGCGCATCCTGGCGCAGCTGATCTCCCCTTACATGCCGCACCTAGCCGAAGAGTGCTGGGAGACGCTCGGCGGCGAGGGCCTGCTGGCGATCGCGCCCTGGCCTGTGGCCGATCCGCAACTGGCGGCGCGCAACAGCGTCACATTGCCGATCCAGGTGAATGGCAAGAAACGCGGTGAAATCGAAGCGCCCAAGGGCGCGCCGGAAGCCGATGTGCGGGAAATGGCCCTGAAACACCCGTCCGTGGCGCAATTCCTTGAAGGACAGACCGTCCGCAAGGTGATTGTGGTCGCCGACAGGATCGTCAATATCGTCGCGAACTGAGGAAGCCATGCGCGCACTGATCGCCAGTCTCACCCTGCTCGTTGCCGCTTGCGGCTTCTCGCCGATGTACGCCCCGCCCGGCGGCGGTGCCGCGATCGGACCTGTGACGGTCGAGATGATCGAAGGCAAAGCCGGTCACGTTCTAAAAACCGAGCTCGATCGCCTCCTCTCGGTCGAGAACAACGGCACGACGCCGGCGATGCTGCAGATCACCCTCTCCGAAACCGTCACCCCCCTCGGCATCCGCATCGACGAATCCGCCACGCGCGCGGAGCTTCGGCTGATCGCCAATTACATTCTGACGCCCGCAGCCCCCGGCGCGCAGGTGATGCGCGGCTCCGTCTTCACCGTCGTGAACTACGCCATCCCCACCGCCGCCTTCGGCGAAATCACCGCGCAGGATGACGCGCGCGAACGCGCCGCCGAAACCATGGCGCAGCGCTTCCGCGCCGAACTCGCGCTCCGCATGGCGCAAGCGCGCGACGAGGGCGCGCAACGGTGAAGATCCAAGGCGCCTCGATCCGGCGCTTTCTCGACAAGCCGGACAAAGCGGTCCGCGCCGTCCTGCTCTACGGCCCCAACGAAAGCTTCGTGCACGAAGCCGCGCAGCGCTTGAGCGCCTGGGCGATGGGCAAGAGCGACGATCCGTATGCCGTGACCAAGCTCGATGAAGGCGAGATCAAGAAGGACGGCGCCAAGCTGTCGGATGCGCTTTCCGCGCAATCACTACTCGGCGGCCCCACCATCGTCTGGGCGCGCATTAGCGGCAAAGCGGCCGACGACGCCATCGTCGATGCGCTCAACACCATCGAGCGCGGCGATCCCGGCGGCTATCTCATCATCGAAGCCGGCGATCTCGGCTCAACCGCGCCGCTGGTGAAACAGTTTACGAACGCCAAGGCCGGGGCTGTCATTCCGTTCTACGAAGAGACCGAGGCCGAACGCGCGGTCTTCGCGAAAGCGCTCGCCAAAGAACTCAACATCGCCTTCGATCGCGGCGCTGAAGATACGTTCCTTGCGCTCCTGCCAAGCGATCGCGGGCTTGCGCGTCAGGAAATCGAGAAGCTCGCGCTGTTCACGCACGACCTCGGCCGCGCCGTCACCACCGAGGATCTCGAAGCGCTGATGGCCAGCGAAGCCGAAAGCGCGCTCGACGCCGCCTCCCTCGCCGCAGCGCAAGGCAAAGCCGCGCAAGCGGTAGAATCGCTCGCCCGGATCGATGCGCTTTCCGGCGTCTCGGCGCTGCGCGCCCTGCTCCGCCGCCTGCACCAGCTCCGCGAAGCGCGCGCGCTGATCGACGCTGGCGCGTCACCCATCGACGCCGTCGCCAAGCTTCGCCCGCCCGTGTTCTGGAAAGAACGCGACGCCGTCGCCGCCCAAGCGCGGCTTTGGTCCGCTAAGAAACTGAACGCCGCCTACGACGTGCTTTGGAGCGCCGAACTCCGCAGCAAAACCGCCGGCGCGCCGCAGGAGCTGATCGCAGCGGATGCGTATCGCGGTGTTGCGAAGCTGGTCGGCGGCTAGTTCGCGATCAACGATCAACCGTGGGAATGAGAAACAGCAGCGCCGCGAGTGCGACGTAGGGCGAAATCCACAACAGCGGCGACAGATCGATCATGGGAGCGCTCCAGGAATGAGGTTCGCCCGTGAACGGCTGCGCACGCAGCGCCGTTCCTGCGGAACTACCGCATCCGCCCTCCCCGCCGCAGCTGCGTGACCACCGTCACGGCGACAAGGTTAGGCGCCCATTAGGTTAGCTTCATCGAAGCGATGGCGCTTCACCAACGGGAGCCACCAATGACCAAGTTTTACAGCCTCTTCCTCGCCGCCGCCCTGTTCGCGCCGTTCGCCTACGCCGCGCTGAACCAAGCCGCGCAGATCATGTCCTGAAGCAAGTTTCGAAGAGAGCCAGTCCGATGACCAAGTTTTATTCTCTGATCGCCGCCTGCGCCGTGTTCGCGCCGTTCGCGATGTCCGCCATGAACCAAGCCGCCCAGATCGTCGCGTAGCTCCCAAGCTGACGATTTAGGTTTGGTCCTGAAGAAGGGCGCTGAGGGTTGCTCCCCCCTCAGCGCCCTTCACGCGTTTTGGGTGATACGACGACGTGAACTCCGATGGCGACTGCTGGCCCGATGCGGATGCTCGCTGAGTCAGCCGCCAATCGCGGTTAGCCAAGTGGCTATGGCGCCCCACGCTTGCGTCGCGGAAATAGGCTCGCGAACCAACTGAAGCACCAACAATGCGCCGCCGGCAATGAGGTAAGCCGGATGTGGTCTGCCGCGCGTCCGCCAATCGTAAATCATGGCCGCGATGATCAGCACGTCGCTGATAAGGCCCGGCATCAGTGCGACGGCAACTGGGGGCGGCGCCAGCGGATTGGCGCCCGGCGGCGCAAGGAGAACCAAGAACCAGCGGGCGATCGGCGCTTCGAGAAGAGAAACTGTCGCTACCAGTAGCAACCGCTTGTGCCATTCGGGCCGACGCACATTGGCGATGGCAAACGCTACGACGACGCCGAAGAAGATCATCACGCTCGGCGGCACGATGAGAAACGCCTTCGCTCCTTGCTCGAAACCCGCGGCGATCTGGCGGTTGGCCGCGACAATCGCGACCACAATGCCGAGAACCGTCATGGTGGTCGCGAGAGCGATCCCGGCCAATCCAACTTCGCGGTGATGCGCTACGCGGCCGGATGAGACCAAACTCGTCTGGTAGATTACGAACGCGGTCCAGGCGAAGAACAAGGCGCCATGGATATGCACCAAAGCGCTGCCGCGAAAGGCGCCTTGCGCCATGGGTAAAAAGTAGGTGGGCGCAAAGCCCAGCACAGCGGTGGCCGCGCATGCCACCATCATCCAAACGTAAAAAGACGGCTTGGCTCGGCTCGCCGACGGAGCGCTTGTCGTCGCTGTCATCGAAACCCCCATGAGGATGCGGGTGAAGACTATTGCAGCGATCCTCAGCAGCCAAGCCGTCGAGGTGAAAGTATCTTGCCTGAAAAGTGTCCGCTGCCGGCGACTAACTGCCGTCCCGCGTCTCCGCCCTCCTCTCGCTTTCGCAGCCGCGAAGCGACGGCGAGAACGCATGTTCGCTTGATCCCCCGCGCTCGCGCCGCTAGCCACGCTCAACACCAGGAGCCGAGACACGATGGACACGACAAAAAAGGGCGGCATCCCGTTCCACGTCTTGATGTTTCTGGGATTCTTCATCGGCCTCGCGGTCGGGCTCTATGTGAACCTCTATGTCGGCGCCGAGACGCCCTGGGTGCAGACGGTGACGTCGAGCGTCACTGGGCCGATCGGCCAGCTCTTCCTCGGCCTTCTGTTCATGCTGGTGCTGCCGCTGTTGTTCAGCGCCATCGTCGTCGGCGTCGCCGAGATGGGCGATCTGGGTTCGCTTGGCCGTGTCGGATGGAAAACATTGGCGCTGACCGTGGTGGTGTCGTCGATCGCCGTGCTGATCGGCCTCGCGCTGGTAAATTATTTCCGACCTGGCGACGGCGTCGATCCAGCGCTCGCCCAGAGCTTGCTCGCGCAATATGCCGATAGCGCGCGCGGCATCGTTGAGAATGCGCCCGAGCGCGTCGATCTCGGCCAGTTCTTTCTCGACCTGGTGCCGCGCAACGTGTTCGCCGCCGCCGCCGAAAACCAGGTGCTGCCATTCATGGTGTTCGCGGTGTTTTTCGGAATCGGCCTCGTCCTCGTCCGCTCCAAAGCGACGGACGCGCTACAACAGGCCATCACCGGCTTGTTCGAAGTGATGATGAAGCTCCTCACCATCGTCATCAGCGTGGCGCCGATCGCGATTGCCTGCTTGATGTTCAATCTCGCCGCCCTGTTCGGTTGGGATTTGCTGGCGCGGCTGGCGGCCTATGTCGGCGTCGCGGTCGCCGCGATGGCGATCCACATGTTCATCGTCTATCCGATTTTCGTTTGGGTCTTGGGCGGCAAGAACCCGTTCGCGTTCTTCGCTCAAGTCCGCGACCCGATGGTCGTCGCGTTCTCGACCGCATCGTCGAACGCCACCCTGCCCGTCTCGCTCCGCGCCGCGGAAACTGAGCTGAAGCTGCCGCGCAAGATCGCGCGCTTCGTGCTGACGGTCGGCGCGACGGCCAACCAGAACGGCACCGCGCTGTTCGAGGGCGTGACGGTTCTCTTCCTGGCGCAATTCTTCGGCGTCGATCTTTCGCTCAATCAGCAGATCGTCGTGATGCTGGTCTGCATCCTCGGCGGCATCGGCACCGCCGGCGTGCCCGCGGGTTCGCTGCCGGTGATCGCGATGATCCTGGTCATGGTCGGCGTGCCAGCTGAAGGCATCGGCCTCATCCTCGGCGTCGACCGTTTCCTCGACATGTGCCGCACCACGCTCAACGTCACCGGCGATCTCGTCGTCGCGACCGTTGTTTCACGCGGCGAGAAGGACCCGGTCACCGCTGAACCCGAACCGATTGCGCCCGCAGTCTAGATGCCCGACCGCATCACCGCAAACCTGCCGGCGATCAACTTCGACGCGACGGAGGCATTTTACGCGCCGCTCGGCTTCACCGCGTCCTGGAAGGATTCCGGCTGGATGATCCTGCGGCGCGGATCGCTGGAACTGGAGTTTTTCCCCTTCCCGGATCTCGATCCGTTCCAAAGTTCGTTCTCAGCCTGCATCCGCGTTGATGATCTCGACGCGCTCTACGCCGATTTCTCGCGCGCTGGCGTGACGAACGACCGATGCGCCATTCCGCGCTTGACGCCGCCCTTGACCGAGCCTTTCGGCCTTCGACTGTTCGCGCTGATCGATCTCAACGGCAGCCTGCTTCGCTGCATCGACAACAAGGCCACCGAGCGGCTGACACAGCGAACTTAGCGCGTCGCGTTACGATTTCGGTTTGAACTGCGGCAGAAAGCCGTGAACCACGCCGATCAACACTGGATCTTTCGCCAGGGCCTGTAGCAGCACCACGGTGTTCGCCGCGGCGCCGTTGAAGGTCAGCGACGAACCGGTGAAGTTGCAGTCCTCGTACTTGTTGCCGTCCATGGCGACGTTCTGCCCGGTAAAATCTTTCTTTTTGTATTCAGCCATGTCCCACCTTTTCGAAACTTGAAGCGGCTCCATAACCTCGGACGGCCGAAATCGCTAGCCGGCAGGACGCCGTCACGCCGCCCGTTTGGCCCGCACCAACGCCTCCGCGCCGCGATCGAGCGTTTCGTCACGCTTGGCGAAACAGAGCCGGATGAGGGCCGGCGCGCCCGGATTGGCGTAGAAGGCCGAGATCGGGATTGTCGCCACGCCGTGTTCGACCGCATGCTTGGCGAACGCTTCGTCGCTCATGGCAATGCCCGAAGCTGGAAGATCGATGCTGACGAAATAGGCGCCGCATGCAGGGAGCGTGACAAACCCTTCGGCGGTGAGGGCGTTCACCAGCCGATCGCGCGCGCGTTGAAAGCCAGCGCGCATCGCATCGAAGTACGCCCTCTCCTTCCCGAGCGCGTACCTCACCGCGCGCTGCAGATTGGGCGGAGTCGTGAACGTCAGGAATTGATGCGCCTTGGCGAACTGATCCATGAGCGCCGGCGCGCCGCACGCGAACCCGACCTTCCATCCGGTGAGCGAGAACATCTTCCCGGCCGAGCCAATTTTCAGCGTACGATCGCGCAACACCTCCAGCATCGAGACATGCTCGGCGCCGTCGAACAGAACGTGCTCCCAGACCTCATCGCTAACGACGATCGCATTGTGTTCCACGCAGAGCGCCGCGAGCATCTCCAGCTCAGCGCGGCTCATCACGGACGCGCTTGGATTGAGCGGCGTGTTGATGACAACGACGCGAGTCTTGTCGCTGAACGCCGCCTCGACAGCTTCACGCTCCAGCCGCCAATGCGGCGGCTGCAAGCGCAAAATACGCGGCACGCCACCTGCCCTGCGCACCATCGGCACGTACGCATCGTACAAAGGCTCGAACAGCACCACTTCGTCGCCCGGCTCGATGAACGCGAGCAACGCCGCGGCGATCGCTTCGGTTGCGCCGGAGGTGATGGTGACTTCGCGCTGCCAATCGAGATCGACGCGCTGGCGCTCGCGATAGTGCGCGGCGACCGCCTGCCGCAGATCCGGCAAGCCACGCATCGGTGGATACTGATTCGGTCCGTCCAGCGTGGCGCGCGCCGCTGCTTCAAGAATATCGCGCGGTCCGTCGTCCTCGGGAAATCCCTGCCCGAGATTCACCGCGCCGCGTTCGGCGGCGAGACGTGACATGGTCTCGAAAACAGTGGTCCCAAGGGACGCGTAGACGCTGTTCATGCGAACAGCGTCGCGCGTTTAGAAGCCGCCGCGCAAGCGCCGGATCACGTCGTCGAGCTGTTCCAGCGTCTTGTAGCTGACCCTCAGCTCGCCCGCCGTCCCCTTCTCGGAGATCGTCACGTCGAGACCGAGCGCATTGGACAAGCTTTGCTCCAGCGCGCGCGTGTCGGCGGACTTGCCATCGGTCGAGGCGCCGGTGTTGACGCGCGGGCCGTGCTTTTCGTCCTTGGCAACCTGCGCCAAGCGCTCGATCTCGCGGACGTTCAGGCCTTCGCTGATTGCGCGTTGAGCAAGGCCGCGCGGATCGGGCGCAGTGAGAATGGCGCGCGCGTGGCCGGACGAGAGCCGGCCGTCGCGCACCATTTCCTGCAGATCGTCAGGCAGCGCCAAGAGGCGAAGCATGTTTGCGATGTGCGGGCGCGACTTGCCGACAGAGTCGGCGATTTCTTGTTGTGTGCGGCCGAAGCGATCGATCAGCGCTTGGAAGCCTTGCGCTTCTTCGATCGGATTGAGGTCCATACGCTGGACGTTTTCGACGATGGCGATTTCGAGCACTTCAACTTCATTGAGCTCGCGGATCACGGCCGGGATCGAATGCAGGCCTGCCTTTTGCGCGGCGCGCCAACGGCGCTCACCGGCGACGATCTCGTACTTGCCACCCGCAATCGGGCGCACCAAAATCGGCTGCAGCACGCCATGCGACTTGATCGACGAGGCCAGGTCGTTGAGTTCGGCTTCGTCGAAATGCTTGCGCGGCTGTTGCGGATTGCGCTGCACCAAGTCGATCGCGAGGCCTCGCGGACCAGCGTCGTTCGACGACATCGGCGCAGGCGCGGTAGTCGTCGGCGCGGGCGCAGCGGGCTGCGTGACCGGCAGTTCGAATACATTGCGCGGCGGCTCGATCGGCGCGCGCTGTTGCACAGGTTGCGCGGTCTGCTGGTTCGCCGGCGCGGGCGGCGTTTCAGTGCGCACGGGTTCGCCGAGCAGAGCGGAGAGTCCTCGGCCCAGTCCTCGCGGTCTCAAATCGCTCATATCGCCCTCGTCCTTCGTCCGACCCGATTCGGTATGCTTAACAACTTGATGGGCAATCCTTGCCCACCGGTAAAAATTTCCGGCCAAACCTACGCTGCGTTCAGCATCCGCTCGCGTTCGATCAGCTCTTTGGCAAGCTTGATGTAGGCTTTGCTGCCGGTTGCGTTCTGATCGTAGATGATCGCGGGCAGGCCGTGGCTCGGCGCCTCACTGATGCGGACGTTCCGCGGGATCACGGTCTCATAGACCTTATCCGGGAAGTGCGCCCTCACCTCTTGCGCGACTTGCTCAGAGAGCGTGGTGCGCTTGTCGTACATCGTCAGCACCACGCCCTGGATCTCGAGCGCGGCGTTGAGATTGACCTTCACCGCGTTGATGGTCGCAACCAATTGCGCGAGACCTTCGAGCGCGAAGTATTCTGTTTGCAGCGGCACCAGCACGCCATCAGCCGCGGTGAGCGCATTCACCGTCAGCACGTTCAAAGACGGCGGGCAGTCGATCAGCATATAATCCACGCCCAGCTGCGATTCCGCGCGAAATTTGTCGATCGCGTTGCGCAGGAAAAACTGCGGCTGCGCTTCGCCCATCAGTTCGCCTTCAACACCAGAGAGGCGCGCATCGCCGGCAGTGATGTAAAGGTTCGGCACCTTCGTCGGCATGATCGCTTTCGACAAAGGCAGCTGACCAACGAGCACGTCGTAGCTCGTGACGGTGCGGTCGTGCGGATGGATGTCGAGGCCCGTCGACGCGTTGCCTTGCGGGTCGGTGTCGAAGATCAAGACGCCCTTCCCGGCGGCCGCCAAAGCGGTGCCGAGATTGATGGCCGTCGTCGTCTTGCCCACGCCGCCCTTCTGGTTGGCGATCGCCAAAACACGCATGTCCCCGTCTCCTTCTCGGAGGCGTCAGGATCGCGCCGCGGCCTTCGTGACACGAATTATGCGGCCGCGCGGATCGCTGAGGCTCTCCAGCACGTCTGCTTGGAACGCCCCACCATTAAGAGCGTCGGATGCGGCGGCCAGCTCGGCGTCAACGTCTGCGCCTTTATGGAAGAGCCCGATCGCGCCGCGATCCAGAATCGGCTTCGCATAGGTGATGAGTCGCGGCAAGGTCGCCAGCGCACGGGCGGTAACGACGTCATAGGGGCCCTGGCCCCGGCCAAAGTCCTCGATCCGCTGGTTGAAGACGGTCACCGGCAGCCCCGCCTCTTGGGCCACGGCGCGAAGAAAAGCGGCCTTCTTTCCGGTGGATTCGACCAGATGGACGGAGGCGCCAGGTGTGTCTGCCAGGAAGGCTGCAACCACCAAACCGGGGAACCCTGCCCCGGAACCGAGGTCCGCCCAGGATTTCGCCTGTGGCGCGAATTTAATGAGCTGGGCGCTGTCGAGGGCATGGCGGGACCAGAACAGGTCCAGTTCCTTGGGCCCCACCAGGTTCATCCGGGCGGACCACTCCTCCAGGAGCCTCCGGTGGGTTTCCAGGCGGGCGATTGTTTCACGGGGAACGGTGGAACCTAGGTCCCGCTGAAATTCGTCCGGGCCGTAGCTCACGTGGCGCCGCCCTTGGCAGGCCGGAGCGCGCGCCTCCCGGCGCGCATGCGGGCCGGAGGCCCGCGCTCCAACTTACAGCCAGCATGGCTCACGGATGCGGCCCTGCTCCGCCGTAGCTGGCGGCGAGATAGCGGGTGATGGGCTTGGGCTCGTCGAGAAAGAAGCGGCCTTCGAATTCCTTGGCGCCGTCCGGCGGTGTCGAGGCGTCGGCCAGCACCAGCACCGGCAGTGATTGGTTCTCCTCGCCGATCAGCGCGATCACCTCGTGACGCGGCCGCGGATACGCGGAGCGCTTCACATCGATCGAGCGCGCCCAGTGCGGGTTGGCGAGCAGCGCGCCTTCCATCGTCGCGCACGAGGTGCAGAACCACGTGCCCTCAAGTTCGGGATCCTCGAACGGCGCGCGCAGGATGAACAACGTATCGCGCGCCAATCTCATGCACGTTTCCTGTGTTCGCGTTTGACATGCGCCAGCAGCGCGGTGAGCGCGCCGGCGGTGACGCCTTCGATGCGCGAGGCTTGGCCGAGCGTGACCGGACGCGCGGCCGCGAGCTTCTCGCGCACTTCGTTGGAGAGCCCGCCAACGCCGGCGTAATCGAGCGATGGATCGAGGCGCAGATCTTCGTCGCGCTTGAAGGCTTCGACGTCGAGCGCCTGGCGTTCGAGGTAACCGGAATAGAGCGCGTCGATCTCAAGCTGCTCACGCGCTTGGCGCGAGAACGAGCCCAGCTCCGGCCAGATTGCAGCGAGCTGAGCGAAGTCGATCGAGGGATACGCCAAGAGCTGCAGCGCATCGCGGCGCTGGCCGTCTTGATTGACTTTGAGGCCGTGCGCTTCCGCCTGCTGCGGCGTGAGTTGGAGTGATTTGCTCAGTGTTCGCGCCGTGTCGATTTCCCGCATTTTATCGGCGAAAACACGCGATCGCTCCGAACCGACGCAACCAAGCTCAATGCCCTTCGGCGTGAGGCGTTGGTCGGCGTTGTCGGCGCGCAGCGAGAGGCGGTACTCGGCGCGCGAGGTGAACATGCGATAGGGCTCGGTGACGCCGCGCGTGACGAGGTCATCGATCATCACGCCGATGTAGCCTTCGGCCCGCGTGATCTCGAACGGCCCTGCTCCGGATGCGGCGCGGGCTGCGTTGAGGCCTGCGATGAGTCCCTGCGCGGCGGCTTCTTCGTAGCCGGTGGTGCCGTTGATCTGGCCGGCGAGATAGAGGCCCTTGATGCGCTTCGTCTCCAGCGTCGGCATCAGCTCGCGCGGATCAACGTAGTCGTACTCGATCGCATAAGCGTGGCGTTTGATGACGACGTTCTCGAGCCCGGCGATGGTGCGGATGAAACGCTCCTGCACGTCCTCCGGCAGCGACGTGCTGATGCCGTTCGGGTAGACGGTGTCGTCATCCAGGCCTTCGGGTTCGAGGAAGATCTGGTGCGCGGACTTGTCGGCGAAGCGTACGACCTTGTCTTCGATCGACGGGCAATAGCGCGGCCCTCGCCCGCTGATCGCGCCGGAATAGACGGCGGACTTCGAGAGCGACTCTTCGATGATCTTGTGCGTCTCGGCGTTGGTGTAAGTGACGCCGCAGGCGACCTGCGCGTTAGTGATGCGCTGGGTCAGGAACGAGAATGGCGTCGGCTCTTCGTCGCCGTGCTGCTTCTCAAGCGACGCCCAATCGATCGAGCTGGATTGCAGCCGCGCCGGCGTGCCGGTCTTCAGGCGCCCCATCGCGAAACCCGCGCCGTACAAGCGGTCCGAGAGCCCTATGGCTGGCGCTTCGCCGTGCCGGCCCGCTGCGATGCGCTTGTCGCCGATGTGGATCACGCCCTTCAGGAACGTCCCAGTGGTGAGCACCACCCGGGGCGCGATGAAGAGCCGGCCGTTAGCCGTGGCGACGCCGGTGACGACGCCGTCGGTGAGGATCAGGTCCTCGACGGCGGCGGCGCGGATGTCGAGGTTGGCCTGCTCCGTCAGCGCAGCCTGCATGGCCTGGCGATAGAGCTTGCGGTCGGACTGGGCGCGAGGGCCGCGGACGGCCGGGCCCTTGGACCGGTTGAGCAGCCGGAACTGGATGCCGGCAGCGTCGGCGACGCGGCCCATGACGCCGTCGAGGGCGTCGATCTCGCGGACCAGGTGGCCCTTCCCGAGGCCGCCGATGGCCGGGTTGCAGCTCATCTCGCCGATGGTCTCGAGCTTGTGCGTCAGCAGCAGCGTGCGCGCGCCCAGACGCGCCGCCGCCGCCGCAGCCTCGCAGCCAGCGTGGCCGCCGCCGATGACGATGACGTCGTATGCAGGTCCAGAGCTCATGTGCTGGGTTCATATAGGAGCGGGTTTGCCGCGTCACTTGCTCACTACCGCCGGTGCGTCGCGCCGCCCTTCGACAGGCTCAGGGTGACGCGATTGATGGAGCGGCGCAGTGTTTGAATTGGCGTCATGCTGAGCTTGTCGAAGCACGACGCTACGCATCAGCGCTTCACGTGCAACCCGCTAATTTCAATTCACCAGTTTCGCGTGAAACCCGCGTCAAACGTGGGTTTTCGTGCGATCTCATTTGCCGATGCAAAAGCTCGAGAAGATTTCGTCGAGCAGATCTTCGACATCGATGCGTCCCGTCAAACGTCCGATCTGGTCAGCCGCAACGCGCACGTCTTCGGCCGCCAATTCGGCGGCCTGGTCCAGCGCCGGGATCGCGCGCTGCAGCGCCGATCGCGCCTCTTCCACGAGCCGCCGATGCCGCGCTCGCGTGAGCACCGGCGCCTCCTCGCGGCCGAGGGCTTGGTGGACCTTGGCAGCGATGTGATCGACCAAGTTGGCCACGTCGATCTCGTCGAGAACCGAGAACGGGATTGGACCCGGCGGATGCGTCCCCATCATCGGAAGAGCCTTGATGAGGTCTTCGTAGCGAATGCGCCGCTTGTAGCCCGGGATCTCGGTCGGCTGCCCCCACCGAAGGTCGCGCTTCGTGTGGAGCCAAATATCGCCGTGGCGCAGAAGGCGCTGAGCCCAGGCTGGTCCATCAGGACCGGCTTCCACCGCGAGGACTCTAAGATCGGCCTCCTCGGCCCGAGCCAGCGCCCTGCGCACGCCCTCGGCTTCAATAGCGTCAGCAGCCTCGCGGAGCCCCGCCGTATCGGCGATCCAGACGGGGTAACCCGCCAGCACCAGTCGGACCTCGACCACGTCCCGCGTGGTCCCCGGAAGCTCGCTCACGATCGCCGCCTCGCGTTGCGCCAGCGCATTAAGCAGGCTCGACTTGCCGGCGTTGGGTGGGCCAATGATGGCGATACGGAAGCCGTCGCGGATGCGCTCGCCGCGGTGGGCGTCGTCGAGGTGGCTGGCCATGTCGGCGGCCAGGGATTGCAGGACGGGCCCGGCCCGCTGCGCCAGGGCTCCGGGCAAGTCCTCGTCCGGGAAATCGATCTCGGCTTCGATCAGCGCCGCCGCCTCGATCAGGCGGCCACGCCAGCCCTCATAGACGCTGCTCAGCGCGCCCCGGCGCTGGCGGAGCGCTTGGCGGCGCTGGCCCTCGGTTTCGGCGTCCACGAGGTCCGCTAGGCCCTCGGCTTCGGCCAGGTCGAGCTTGCCGTTCTCGAAGGCGCGGCGGGTGTATTCGCCAGGCTCGGCGACACGAACGCCGGGCTGGCTGAGGCAGGCGTCGATCACAGCGGCGATTACCGCGGGGCCGCCATGAATCTGGAGTTCGGCGACATCCTCGCCGGTGAAGCTGCGTGGGCCGGGAAACCAGAGCGCGATGCCGTCATCCAGCGAAACGCCGTTGCGCGGATCGCAGAAGGCTTCGCGGGTGGCGACGCGGGGCTTCGGCAGATCGCGGGCGGTCAGCGCTTGCAGCGTAGCGCCGGCAGCGGGCCCGCTGAGCCGGATCACCGCAACGCCGGCGCGGCCAGCGCCAGTCGCGAGCGCTGCGATGGTGTCCGGTTTCATGTGAAAACAGCTAAGGCGCGTTTAGGGCTTTTCACGTGAAGCCGTGGCGGCCGCGGCGCCCGACGTCATCAGCTTTACGAAGGCGTCCTGAGCCTGGGTGCCGACGCTCATCCACGAGCTCATCATGCTTTCGCCGCTCATCAGCGAGAGGTTCTTCTGCATGCGGGTGGTCATCTCGGAGACCAGGGCTTCGTTGATCGGCGTGACATCCGGCAGGCCCATGAAGCGGCGGGCTTCCTCGGGGCTGCACTCCACATTGACGGTGAACTTCATCGAACCACTTCCTGCGCGCGGCGTGCGCGTTGCCGGTCTATAACGCGGCCAAAGCCTCAGAGACAGCGTTGGGAGCGAGCTATGGGTGATTGGGTCGAAGTCCAGGGACCGGATGGTTCGTTCAAAGCCTACGTGGCGCGGCCCAGTGGAACGCCCAAAGGCGTGGTCGTCGCGGTGCAGGAGATTTTCGGCGTCAATGCGGTGATGCGCGGCAAGGCCGATTGGCTGGCGCGCGAAGGCTTCCTCGCGATCGCGCCGGATCTGTTCTGGCGCATCAAGCCAGGTATCGAACTGACGGATCAAACCGATGAAGAATGGAAGCAGGCCATCGATCACATGAATGCGCTCGACAAGAACGCAAGCGTCACGGACGTGGCGGCGACGTTGGCGCATGCACGCGGCATGGGCGTCAGCAAGGCCGGCGTCATGGGCTATTGCATGGGCGGCTACATCGCGTTCTTGGCGGCGTGCCGCACCGATACCGACGCGACGGTCTGCTACCACGGCGGCGGCATCCACACGGCGCTCGGCGAGGCCGGGGGCATCAAAAAGCCGGTGATGCTGCACAACCCGATGAAAGACGCTTTCATCCCGGTCGAGGTACTGAACCAGATCCGCGAGACGCTAGCGCCCAATCCGCTGGTGACCGTGCACGAGTACGCGGAGCAGGATCACGCCTTCACCCGCGAAGGCGGCAAGCACTACGACGCGGCAGCGACCGAGCTGGCGAACAGCCGGACCATCGCGTTCTTCAATCAGTATCTCGCATGAAGTTCGCGCTGATTGCTGCGGTGTTGGCGCTGAGTGCGTGCGATGTTCAAGACGCGCTGGTGGCCGGAAGCGCCGCGCCAACATCGACATTGGCGCCGTACAACCTGCCGGCATTCTTCGATTGCTTGCGCGAGAACAGCCGCACCATCGACGCGGCGCATCGCGGCGGGCCGGCGCCAGGCTTTGCCGAGAACTCGGTCGAGACGTTCGCCAACACGGTGGCGCGGACGCCGGCGATCCTGGAGATCGACATTGCGCGCACGCGCGACAATGAGCTCGTGTTGATGCACGACGATGAACTGGATCGCACGACCACAGGCGCGGGCCTGGTGCGCGAGCATACGCTGGCAGAGATTCAGGCGCTTAGGCTGCGCGACAATGACGGACGGGTGCTGGATGCGCATCCGCCTACGCTGCGCGAGGCGCTCGATTGGGCTTTAGGCAAGGCAATCCTTGAGGTCGATGTGAAGCGGGGCGTCTCGTACGAGGACGTGATCGCCGAAGTGCGCGCAGCGGACGCGATGGGCAGGGTCGTGTTCATTACCTACAGCGACGATGCGGCCGTGCGCGTGCACGGCCTCGCGCCGGAGATGATGCTCTCGATCTCAGTCGATGAGGCGAGCGACATCGACGCGCTAGAGCGTCGCGGCATTGATCTGTCGCGCATGCTCGCATGGACCGGAACGGAAGAGCCGAACGCCGCGCTCAACGTGACGCTCGACCAGCGTGGGGTGGAGACGATCTTCGGGACGCTGGGCAATCCGGAGCGCTCATGGGACGGCCGCTTTGCGCGCGAGGGTCGCGAACAGTATGCGGCGTTCGCGGACACGGGGCTTGAGATTATTGCGACTGATCGGCCGGTGGAGGCCTCCCGCGAGCTCGACGCCAATGATGGCGCTGACGGGCTGGCGTCGCTCCGCTGCGCCGCGGCGCGCTGATCCCCATATCTGCAGCGCAGAGGAGCGCGCGATGAAGGCGATACGGATTGAGCGACACGGCGGGCCCGAAGTCATGGCGCTGGCGGACGTCGCGACGCCGGAGCCGAGCCCGCATGAAGTGCGCGTGCGCAATCACGCGATCGGCGTGAACTTCATCGACACCTACCATCGCACCGGCTTGTACAAGATCCCGCTGCCGAGCGGCTTGGGGCAAGAAGGCGCTGGTGTTGTCGATGCGATTGGCGCGGACGTGACGCGCTTCAAGGTCGGCGATCGCATCGGCTATTGCACCGGGCCAATCGGTTCTTACAGCGAGATGCATGTTGTACGAGATGATCGCGCCGTCCAACTGCCGGAAGCGGTTTCGTTCGACGTTGCGGCGGCCTCGATGCTGAAGGGCATGACTGCGCGTTATCTTCTGCGAAAGACGTTTCGCGTGGAACGTGACCACGTCGTCGTGATCCACGCAGCCGCCGGCGGCGTTGGTCAGATCGCCGTGCAATGGGCCAAGCATCTTGGCGCGACCGTGATTGCGATCGTTGGTGGCGATGAGAAGGCCGATATCGTGCGCGCGCTTGGCGCCGATCACGTCATCGTCACGCCGCGCGAGAACATCGCTGAGCGCGTGCGCGCGCTGACGGATGGAAAGGGCGCGCACGTTGTGTACGACAGCGTTGGCAAAGACACGTTCCTCGCATCGCTCGATAGCTTGCGGCCGCTCGGGATGTTGGTGTCGTTCGGCAACGCATCCGGCCCGCCGCCAGATATCAATCCGCTGGTGCTCTCGCAAAAGGGCTCGCTGTTTCTGACGCGGCCGACGCTGTTTCACTACACGGCGACAACCAAGAAGCTCGATAAGACAGCCGCAGGTTTGTTCGCGGTGCTCGAAAGCGGCGCGGTGAAGATTGCGGCGCCAGCGCGTTATCCATTGGCAGACGCCGCGCAAGCGCATCGCGATCTGGAAGGCCGCAAGACGACCGGCAGCTTGGTGCTGGCGCCGTAGTTACTTCACCGCGGCGGCCCGCTGAAACGCCGGGCGCTGCCAGAGCTTGTCGACGTAAAGCTTCACACCGGCGGGAATGTCGCCCTCGATGCCAGCGAATTTGGCGCCGGTGACGATGTAGCTGACGGAGATATCGGCGGCGGTAAAGCGATCGGCGGCGAGGAAGTCTTTGCCGCCGAGACAATCGGCGACGAATTCGAGGCGCTTCAGGATGGCGGTCTTGAGATAGCCCGCGGTCCAGTTTTGCTTTTGGTCGTCGGGCGCCATGAAGCGGGTGGCGACGAGGGGGTTGCCGTAGGCGGCGACGCCGGCTTCGCCAAACAGCATGAATTGCAGATAGCTGGCGTAGCCCGACTCATCGGGTTTCACTTCGAGTTCGGTCGGGCCGTACTTTGACATGATGTACATCATCATGGCGACAGACTCGATCATCCGCACGTCGCCGTCGGTCATCGCCGGCACGGTGCGGAGCGGGTTGACCGCCTTGAACTCATCGCTGGGTTTGAAGAACGAGGCTTCCGCCGTTTCGTACGGCACGCCCATTTCCTCGCACAGCCAAAGCACGCGCAGCGAGCGTGCGCCTTGCGAGTGATAGACTTTGAGCATGTGAGCTCCGCTTAGAGTGGAGGACGGGAGAAGACGATGAACGCGAAGCCGTTTTTGCGGGCTTCGTCTAGCGCAGCGCGAATGGCTTCGTCGCCGGCGTCATCGTCGCTCGACACAGGCTTGCTGTCGCGGAAGTCGATCACGTCCCAGCCTTCTTGCGCGAGCCGTTGCTTGATCCGCGCTTGCTCGTTGCCGCCGCCAAGTTTGGTCCAGCAGACCAGCATCCGCTCCTGCCCAATCGGGTGGCCTTTCACTTTCTTCGCCGCCGCCTTCGCTACTGCGTAGTAGAGATCGTTCGCCATAGCGTTTCGTGCCTCACGTATTCATCGACTGGAAGAAGTCGTCGTTGTTCTTCGAGCCTTTGAGCTTGTCGAGCAGGAACTCGACCGCGTCCTGCGTACCCATCGGCGAGAGGATGCGGCGGAGCACGTACATCTTCTGCAGGTGCTCTTTCGGTGTGATGAGTTCGTCTTTCCGGGTGCCGGACTTCAGCACATCGATAGCCGGGAAGATGCGGCGGTCGGCGACTTTGCGGTCGAGCTGGAGTTCACTGTTACCGGTGCCCTTGAACTCTTCGAAGATGACTTCGTCCATCCGCGAGCCGGTATCGATCAGCGCCGTCGCGATGATGGTGAGCGAACCGCCTTCTTCGAGATTACGCGCCGCGCCAAAGAAGCGCTTCGGACGCTGCAGCGCGTTGGCGTCGACGCCGCCCGTCAGCACCTTGCCGGAAGAGGGCACGACGGTGTTGTAGGCGCGGCCGAGGCGCGTAACGGAATCGAGGAGGATCACAACATCCTTGCCGTGCTCGGCGAGGCGCTTGGCTTTCTCGATCACCATTTCGGCAACCGCGACGTGGCGCGTGGCCGGTTCGTCGAAGGTGGAGGAGATGACCTCGCCCTTCACGGTGCGGCGCATGTCGGTGACTTCTTCGGGGCGTTCGTCGATCAGCAGCACCATCAGAAACACTTCCGGATGGTTGGCTTCGATCGCCTTGGCGATGTTCTGCAGGATGACGGTCTTACCCGTGCGCGGCTGCGCGACGATCAGCGAGCGCTGGCCTTTACCGATCGGCGCAACGATGTCGATGATGCGGCCGGTTTTGTCTTTGAGTGTCGGGTCTTCGATTTCCATCTTCAGCCGCTCGGTCGGATAGAGCGGGGTCAGATTGTCGAAGTGAACCTTGTGACGGACCTTGTCCGGGTCTTCGAAATTGACCGAGTTCACCTTGGTCAGCGCGAAATAGCGTTCGCCATCCTTCGGAGCTTTGATCTGGCCTTCAACCGTATCACCGGTGCGCAGGCCGAATTTCCGGATCTGCTGGGGCGAGATGTAGATATCGTCAGGCCCTGGCAGATAGCTCGATTGCGGCGAGCGAAGAAAGCCGAAGCCGTCAGATAGAATTTCGCAGACCCCAGCGCCGCCGATCTCGACGCCACGCTCAGCGACCGCCTTCAGGATCGAAAACAGCATGTCCTGGGTGCGGAGCGTGTTGGCGCCCTCGATCTCAAGCGATTCAGCGAGAGCGAGAATTTCGGCGGGGGTTTTGCGTTTGAGCTCTTGCAGCGTCATCGACGTGAGCTCTTCGAGTGCTTGTTCGTCAGTCATATCTATCTCGGGGAACGGACCTCGCGCGTGATGTCGCGCGGGCAGGGCCGTTAGTTGGGAAAGGAAAATTCAGCGGGTGGAGAAGTTTGGGCGCCGCCGTCGCGCACACGCTTTGGGAAAGCGCGCTTGAGCGCAGGAACACCACATACAGCCGAAAGGGTCAAGCCGGAGTTACCGGGTCCCCTCGCCGAAATTAAGGTTCCAGTGTCGCCAGAAGCACGGCGGCGATGGCGACCAGGAAGGGAATCTCGCTCATCAGCCGCCAGAATTTCTCTGAGTGGGGGCGCTGGCCCTGAGCGAGCTTGCGGCCCTGCGCAGATAGGAAGCCTTGATACCCGCTCAAGCCCAGCACCAGGATAAACTTGGCCCAGAACCAGTGCGGGACGTGGGAGAGCACCTCGGGGATCGGGCCAGTCCAGTCGCCCGTCAGGTAGGTTGCGAACAGGAAGATGCCGAACGCCCAGGCCAGGATGAAGCTGGGGATGAGAATGATGCTGCGGAGGCTGCGGGCCGCCTTCAGCATCGCCGCTTCCATCTCGCCGCCGGGCTGGCTGGCGGTGATGTAGGCGTAGAAGCGCGGCAGCATCAGCAGGCCCGCGATCCAGGCGATCACCGCGATGATGTGCAGCCCGCGCGCGAGGTCGTAGCCGATCAGGTGTTCCATCAGGTCCCGCTTCCCTGCGCGCACAGGCCGAATGCCGCCGGGCAGAGCCGGCCGCCGCTTTCCGACTGCAGCTTACCCGGCGCCGACAAAGCGCGCTCGGTCAGATCCGCCAGCGCGTCAATGAAGCGCGGCGCGGCGGAAGGCGTTTGGGCGCGGAGGTAGAAGGGGAGCTGCAAGCGTTTCGCAAGCGCACGGTACTCGATGTCGAGTTCGACCAGCGTTTCAACGTGCTCCGAGACGAAGGCGATCGGCGCGACGATGACGCCGGCTTTGTTTTTCGCCGCGACCTTGATCTCGTGCTCAGTGGACGGCGCGAGCCACTTCATTGGACCGACGCGCGACTGGTAACAGATACGCGTGTCCCATTCCGCGGGCAGCAATTTGCGCACGGCGGCGACGCTTTGCTCGACTTGCCACTGATAGGGATCGCCGCGATCGACGATGCTTTGCGGCAAGCCGTGCGCCGAGAAGAGGACGCGGGGCCGTTCCGGCGAGCCGCCTTCACGCCAGGCATTGAGAATGGCGTCGGCATGGGATTGCGCGAGCTTTTGGCCAGCCGGGTAGCAGCAGATCGTGGAAACCGGCAGGTCGCAAATGCTCGTCCATGCCTCGAGAGCCGAGGCTGTCGTGGTGGTTGAGAATTGCGGATAGAGCGGGAGCAGGATCGCGTCCGTCGCGTGCCAATCGATCGCGGCTTCGGCCGCTTCAACGATAAACGGTTTCCAGTAACGCATCGCGATGAAGCATCGAAACGTCACGTTGCTGACGCGTTTGGCCATCTCGGTTTCGAGCGCTTCGGCTTGTTTGCGTGTCTCCGTCAGAATGGGCGAACCGCCGCCCATCAGTGCGTAGTTCGCCTTCGCCAACTTTTCGCGTCGGCGCGAAATCAGTTGCGCGATGAAATACCGAAAGGGTTGCGGTACGCCGATGATGGCTTTGTCGTTGAAGAGGTTGAATAGAAACGGGCGCACCGCATCCTGCTTATCCGGCCCACCAAGATTGAAGAGAATGATGGCGACGCGGCGCGATGTCATCACGCGCAGACCGTGGCCATCCTCACGCGGGCCATCGTCTTCAATCGGCACTGCGCTCATGCGCCTTTCACCAAGCGTACGAGTTCTGCGACGTTTTCGGGCGACGCTTGTGGCGTGATGCCGTGGCCGAGATTGAAGATGTGCGGTGTTCCACAAAAACGCTCGCGCACTTCTTCAACGCCGCGCCTCAGCGCATCGCCGCCGACGACGAGCAATTGTGGATCGAGATTGCCTTGCACGGGCATTGAAGAAGGGAGCGCCGCCGCGGAGGGAACAGCGGTGTCTAAGCCGATCGCATCGATGCCGGTGTGCTGTGCATACTCAGCAATGAGCAGGCCCGCGCCGCGCGGAAATCCGATGATCGGTACTGTGACGCCAAGCGCGCGCAACCGTTTCACGAGTTGCTGAGTGGGCTTGATGATCAGCCGATCGAACAACGGCTGCGACAGCCCCTCAGCCCAGCTTTCGAAAATCTGTACGCAATCAGCACCGGCGGCGACTTGGGCCGCGAGATGCTGCGCGCTGGCTTCGGCGAGCAGGGAGAGAAGAGCGTCGACGTCCTCGGGCCGCTGGTAGGCCGCGCGGCGCGCTTCGTCCTTATCGCCACCACGACCCTGCAGCATGTAAGTCGCGACCGTCCACGGCCCGCCGCAAAATCCGATCAGCGCAGTGCCAGCCGGGATGGCTGCTTTGATCCGTTCGACAGCTTCATAGACAGGCGCGAGCCGTTGGATCGCTTTCTCAGCTTCACCGAAGCTCCAGCGCTGCTCACCGATCAGCGGCTCCAGCCTTGGGCCTTCGCCTTCGACGAACCAGACCTTCCGACCCAGCGCATCGGGCACGACCAGGATGTCGGAGAACAAAATAGCGGCATCGAGCGGGAAGCGCCGGAGCGGCTGCATCACGGCCTCTGTCGCCAGGGCAGGGGAATAGCAAAAATCAAGGAAGCTCTTCGCCCGGGTTCGAAGCTCACGGTACTCCGGGAGGTATCGCCCTGCTTGGCGCATGATCCAGATCGGAGGAGGATCGAGCCTCTCTCCGCTCAAGACACGTAAGAGAGCAGGAAGGTTCTCCCGTGTCCCCATTGCTCCCTCTTAAACTTAAATTTGAATCCGAATGTATTGGGACTCGTTGTTGTAGCGACATTCAAAGCGGGAGAAGTTCGTTCTCCACATGCTGCTCACAGACTTGCTCCTGCCGGCGCCAGCCAGAAAGTGCTTACACGGAAACGGCTTGGTGGGGTGAGTGGGTCGCGGTGATTCCTTTGTGCACGCGTTGTCGCGCTGTGAGCATCGCGGGGAGGAATCGCCCACGAGGGGAGAGTGGATCGGCTCGTCGGAGGCTTTCCACTCGAGAAGCCACCCCAGTCCCTGCTTTGCTCAACAGCTTGTCCACAACGGTTACAGGGCTGATATGTGAACCCCATGCGTGAACGGCTGGCCATCTATTGCAACGTCCACTTGGTCTCGGACGCGACCGGCGAGACCTTGGCCGGCGTCATGCGCGCGACCTGCGCTCAGTTCGACAACATCCTGCCAGTGGAACACTCCTACTTCCTGGTTCGATCCGCCCGGCAGCTCGAGCGGGTGATCAAGGAAATCGAGGAGGCGCCTGGGATCGTAATGTTCACGCTCTCGAACCTAGAGCACCGGGCGTTGCTGGAAGATGCCTGCAAGGCAATGGACATGCCCTGCGTGGCCGTGCTCGACCCAGTGCTAGACATCACCTCGCGCTATTTGGGCCAGGAGCTGAACCATCGGGTCGGCGCGGCGCGGAAGCTCAACGCGGAATATTTCAAGCGCATCGATGCGCTGGATTTCGCGATGTACCACGACGACGGTCAGCAGCACATCGAGCTGAGCGAAGCCGACGTGATCCTGGTCGGCGTTAGCCGCACCTCGAAAACACCGACCAGCGTCTATCTCGCGCACCGCGGTGTGAAGGCGGCGAACGTGCCGATGGTGCCGGGTGTGCCGTTGCCGCCGGAATTGTTCGCGAAGGATCGCCCGCTCGTGGTTGGCCTGTTAATCTCGGCAGATCGCCTCATTCACATCCGGCGCAATCGCCTGGTTGCGATGAAAGAGACGCGCGCGGGCAGTTACACAGACGAAGAAGATGTGCGCCGCGAAGTGATGGATGCGCAGAAATTGTTCGAGCGGGAAGGGTGGCCGACGGTTGATGTCTCACGCCGCTCGATCGAGGAAACCGCGGCGGCCGTGTTGAACTTGCTGGCGGAGCATCGCGAGCCGTGACGCTCATTCTTGCTTCCGGGAGCGCTGCGCGGCGGCGCATGCTTGAGGACGTTGGCCTCACGTTTGAAGTCGAAACGCCGCGTGTGGATGAGGAAGCGGCGAAGGCCAGCTTGCGCGCTGATGGGTTGAAGCCGCGCGATCAGGCCGATGCGCTGGCCGAACTGAAGGCGCTCTCGGTTTCACGCAAACGCGACGGGTTCGTCATCGGCGCCGATCAGATGCTGGCGATTGAAGGCGATACGCTGGACAAGCCGAAGAGCGTTGCCGAAGCGCGCGAGCATTTGCTGCGGCTGCGTGGTCGGACGCATGAATTGCTGACGGCCGCCGTGGTGGCGCGCGAGGGCGCGATCATTTGGCGGCATGTCGATACGCCCAAGCTGAAGATGCGCGCGTTCTCGGATGCCTTCTTGGATGATTATCTCGCGCGCGCCGGTGACACGACGTTGCATTCAGTCGGCGCCTATCAGCTCGAAGGTCTCGGCGCACAATTGTTCGAGCGCGTGGACGGGGACTACTTTTCAGTGCTCGGCTTACCGCTGCTGCCGCTGCTGGCGTTCCTGCGCGAACACGGTATCGCGCAAGCATGAGCATCACTGCCGCCACCAAAGTTTTCGGCATCATCGGCGATCCAGTCGGCCATTCTTTGTCGCCGATCATGCACAATGCTTGGATCGCTGATCACGGTCTGGACGCGGTTTATGTCGCGCTGCCACTGAAGAGCGACGACCCCACCGCCGCTATCCGCGCAATGAAAGGCTTAGGCTTCTCGGGCTTGAACGTCACGGTGCCGCACAAGGAAGCGGCTGCCGCGGCTGCTGACCGCAGCGAAGGCGCAGTCGCCAACGTGTTGCGCTGGGAAGAGGACGGCTCGGTCTCGGCGTTCAACACCGATGGCGCGGGCTTTCTCGACGCGCTGAGCGAAACCGCCCCGGATTGGCGCGGACGGGTGCAACGCGTGCTGATGCTCGGCGCCGGCGGTGCGGCGCAAGCAATTGGCCAAGCGCTGTCACCGCACGTCGTCACCATCCACTTCGCCAACCGGACCGCAGCACGCGCGGAAACGGCAGCCAGCGCGATCCGCAACGGGCGTGTGTTGCGCTGGGATGATCTTGAGCGCGGCTTCGGCGCCGCGGATCTGGTGGTGCAAACGACGACGCTGAGCATGGACGGTCAGCCCGAGCAGGTTTGGCCGCTCGACTATTGCCGGCCGACGGTGATCGCCGCCGATATCGTCTATCGCCCGCTGGAAACCGAGTTCTTGCGCGCCGCGCGTGCGCGGGGACTGCTTGGGATGGACGGTCTCGGGATGTTGATCCATCAGGGCGCGCGCGCATTTGATCTGTGGTTCGGCATCAAGCCGGATACGGCGAAGGCTCGCGAACGTTTGATCGCGGCGCTGAAATGATCGTTATTGGTCTCACCGGTTCGATCGGCATGGGTAAGTCGACCGTGGCCGCGATGTTCGCCGAGCAGGGCGCGCCGGCGTTCAACTCCGACGACGCGGTGCATGCACTCTACGCCCCCGGCGGCGCGGCAGTGGCCCCGGTAAGAGAAGCGTTTCCCGGCGTGGTGCGCGATGGCGCCGTCGACCGCGCGCTGCTCTCCGCGCAAGTCGTGAACAATGACGAAGCCATCGCACGGCTTGAACGCATCGTGCATCCGCTCGTCCGGCAAGCCCAGGCAGAGTTCCTGCAAGCCAATCGAGACGCTGGCGTCAGCGCCGTTGTGCTGGACATTCCACTCCTGTTCGAAAGCGGCGGCTCGGCGCTGGTGGACAAGATTGTCGTCGTGTCGGCGCCGGCGGAAGTGCAGCGCACGCGTGTTCTGTCGCGACCAGGTATGACGGAGGAGAAGTTTGAAGCGCTGCTAGCTCGCCAGCTGCCCGACGCCGAAAAGCGCGCCCGGGCGGATTTCGTGATCGATACCAGCGGCGAACTTGACGCGACTCGGGCGCAAGTCAGAGCCGTACTGGACGCGCTGCGCGAACAGGAATAGCCCGGATTCATGCGCGAAATCGTGTTCGATACGGAAACAACGGGTGTCTTCCCGGACCACGCGGAAGCGGAATTCCGCGACCGCATCGTCGAGATCGGATGCGTCGAGATCGTCAATCTCGAACGCACCGGCCGTGAGTTTCACGTCTATCTCAACCCCGAGCGCAGCGTGCCGGAAGAGGTCGTGCGCGTGCATGGCCTCACGCGCGATTTTCTGCTGCAGCACTCCAAATTCGCGGAAGTCGCGGACTTGTTCCTTGAGTTCGTCGGGGACTCTCCGCTGGTCGCGCACAACGCCGCGTTCGATCAAGGCTTCATCAACGCAGAGCTACGCCGGCTCGGCCGCACGGAGGCGCCGTCGGATCGCTTCATCGACACGCTTCAGATCGCACGCAAGAAATTTCCCGGCGCGTCCTGCTCGCTCGATGCGTTGGCAAGGCGTTATCAGCTTGATCGCTACGGCTTCGACCTTGCCGCGCGCAAAGGGGCGGGGGGCCACGGCGCTCTGATCGACGCGCGCATTCTGGCAGAAGTATATCTTCAGCTCAGAGGCGGCCGCGAACAGCGGCTTGTGTTCGAGGCGGAAGTTCCGATCGAGAGCGCGGAATCAGCGCGGCCGGTGCAGTTCATGCGTCGCGAACCGCGCACGGCGCCGCTTGCGTCACGCATGAACACTGAAGAGATGGCGGCGCACGAAGCGTTCATCGCGACGCTCGGCCCCAACGCGCTCTGGCTGAAAACCGGAAGCTAGAAGCCGGCTTGCTTTGCGAGCGGCTCCGCGCCCCGTTCTTGGCGTTCGCGTAGCTCGGCCCAGTAGAGCGGCGTGAAGTCGATCGGGTTGATCAGCAGCGGCGGGTAGCCGCCCTCGCGCGTGATCTCAGCCAAGATCTGGCGCGCAAATGGAAACAACAGGCGCGGGCACTCGACCCAGATCAACGGCTCGATGTCTTCTTGGCGCACGTTCATGAATTGGAAGACGCCGGAATAAACCAAGTTCACCGAGAACATCGTCTCGTCGCTTCGCCGCGCAGTGACATTGACGCAGAGATCGACCTCGAAGGCGTCGCTGCGCTCGCCCATCGACCGCGACTTTACTTCGACGCCCATGTCGATGGTGGGCTGCACATCGTAGGCCTGCGCCACGGCGGCTGCAGGATTACGGAATGACAGTTCCTTCACGTACTGTGTGAGAACTCTCAGATGCGGGGAATCCGCTGGTACAGGGGCGCCTTCAGGCGTGGCGGCGTGCTGGTTCATGCGCCAACTCGTGTTTGAAAATGGCCGGGGGGAGGCCCGCTACCATGCTGCGGGTCCGGCGCCAACGCAACCAAGCTGGCGGAGGGCGCCTGTTGGCACTATCTTATGTGGGTATGTGCTAACCCCGTCGGTTTGGGGCGCTCGGGAGCAGTTCGTTGGATCAGGGCACGATCGAGATTCTGGTGCTGGCGTTCGTCGCCGGTTTCGTTCTGTTCCGGCTCTACACCACGCTTGGCCGCCGCACTGGCGCTGAGCGCCCAGAGCCGCGCCCGGCCCCCGCGCAGGCCGGATTGGCGCCTGATGTCGCAGCGCCAACGCCGTTTCCCGCCGCACTGCAAGGTGGGGCCGCAGCGGATGGTTTGATGGCGATCGTCCGCGCCGACCCGAGCTTCGACGCCGAGTACTTCGTCTCGGGCGCGCGTGGCGCTTATGAACTTATCGTCAACGCTTTCGCCAAGGGCGACAAAGACGCGCTGCGCGATCTGCTTACGCCGCGTGTGTATGAGTCTTACGTGGCGGCGATCACTGCCCGTGAAGAGAAGGGCGAGCTTGGACCCGAGCTGGTGCGCTTGAAGAGCGGCGAGATCGCCGACGCGGCTCTGCAAGGCGATATCGCGCGCGTGACCGTGAAGTTCGAAGCGGAATTGGCCGAGGGCGCCCATGGCGTGCGCGATGCGCGCGAAAAGTGGACGTTCGAGCGCGATGTGCGTTCGCCCGATCCGAACTGGCGTTTGGCGCGTGTCACCGCTGCGTGAGCAAGCGCGGCCGCGATCTCACTGACGAAGAAAAAGCTCTGTGGCGTCGCGTGGCGTCACACGTAAAGACGCGCAAGAAGCTGTCGCCGGAGCCCGCGCGGGATGTCGCGCGCGAGCGACCGGCGCGTGCATCGCCGACGCCGCGGCCACAAACGCCAGTCGTCAAATGCCCTGTTGCCACACCGCCGGCAAACCGCGCCGGCGAAAAGCGCGTGCGTCGCGGCAAGCTGGATATCGGTGCTTCACTGGACCTGCATGGCCATACGCAAGACAGCGGTCGTGCTGCGCTTGGCCGCTTTTTGCACGGGGCGGCAAAGCGGGGCGAGCGCACCGTCATCGTGATTACGGGCGCTGGTCGCGGTGGGGAGGGGGTGCTGAAGCGGGCCTTGCCGGAGTGGCTGGCGGATAGTGATTTGCGTGCGCTCGTGAGCGGCTTCGCGCAAGCGCATCGCAGCCATGGCGGCACTGGCGCGTACTACGTTTTCCTGAAGCGTCCGCGGGATTGACCGCTTTTCGCAATGCTTGCTTAAACGTGGTTGACAGAGTCTTTCCAAAAAACGCGCTGAAAACAGAGCGTTATTCAGCCCGCCCTAACCAAATCGCCGCAAATGTCCCACGCGCGTGCGCGCTTATGCGCGCTCTCTGGAGACGTCATGCGGCCGATTAAGAGCCTCGCTTCGCTGCGCCGCCCCAAGGGGCTGGCTGCGCGCGCGGTGCTGTTCACCAGCTTGTTGCTCGCCGTGACAGCGGCTGTGTCGGCGGCGACGCTGCTGTTCGGCGCGCAGCGCGAAAGCGAGCGCCAGCAGCTCCAAACTACGCGCGCGCTCGCCATGCACATGGCCACGATAACCGGCGAGATGATGGCCGAAGGGGACATGGCCACGATGCGGGCCATGATCACGCAAACCGCCGAGCGCGCGGATGTACGCCGGCTCTCGGTGCGCGACGCATCGGGCGCGGTGATCATGGAAAGCGGCGGCGCGATGCCGGACGCACTGGTGATCGAATCCGTGGCGGCGAGCGTGCTGCAAACGCAAACGTTCCAATTCCAGCGCAGTCGAGACGACGGCTTGGCCTTGGGCGCACCCATTGTGCGCGACGGACACTTCGTCGGTGTCGCGCTCATCATGTGGGATGGCAGTGCTTACCGGTTTGCCGCCTTCTCGGCGCTTGCGCCGTTCTTGCTGATCATCGCCTGCATCGGCCTCGCCGCGATTCCGTTGACGGCCTACCTCGTTCGCCGCGCCATCGCGCCGTTGGACGAACTCGCACGGTTTGCTGAAGGCGTCGCTGAGCGGGGAGAAGCGGCGCCGATCGACTTGCGCACCGGCGATGAGTTCGAGACCCTGGCAAACGCCTTCAACAGTATGACGAGCCGCCTCGACGCGTCGATGCGGCAAATCCAGGAAATCGCGTTCGTCGATCCGGTGACACGGTTGCCGAACCAGGATCGGTTTGTGCGTGAAATCGATCACTTCATCCTGCAGACGGCCGAAAAGCCGGAAACTGGTGTTGTTGCGGTGTTCGAGCTGCAACGGCTGCCGCGCTTGATGCAAACCTTGGACAACCTCACGGCGCGCGAGTTCTTGCGCGTTGTGGCTGAACGCCTGACCGCTTCTGTGCGCACGGTCGATCGCACCATTCGCTTGTGTGCTGCGACCGAACGCGGCGCAACCGTAGCGCGGATCGGCGTCGCGGAGTTCGCGGTGTTCGCCCCTGGGGTTGCGTCGCAGGCCGACGCCGCGCGCTTTGCACAGCATTTGAACGCCGCGCTTAACCAAGCCTTCGATTGGCGCGGCCACAAGCTGACGCTGGGCGCATGTTGCGGTGTGGCAATGGCGCCGCGCGATGGACGCGACGCGGACTCGGTGATCCGCCACGCACGCATGGCCTTGGGCGCAGCACAGACCGCGCCTGCGCGGCTCAAAGTGTTCACGCCCTCTCTCGACCGCGAAGCTGTCGCCCGCATCACCCTCGAGCGCGAAATGCGCGGCGCATTGGAGCGCAACGAGTTTCGCGCCTACTTCCAGCCCAAGATCAATTTGGCGACCGGCAGGATCGAAGCGTGCGAAGCCCTGGCGCGTTGGATCCGTCCAGACCGTACCATCATCAGCCCCGGTCGCTTCATTCCGGTCGCCGAAGAGAGCGGGCTGATCGGCGCCTTGTCGGACGCCATCATGCGCGAAGCGTGCTGGAAGGCGGCGTCCTGGGCGCGAGCAGGGCGGCCGACGAATGTCGCGGTGAACGTCTCGGCGCTGCAGTTCCGAGGCGACAAGTTCGCCGATCAGGTACTGCGCATCGTCCAGCACGCCGGCCTCGCGCCCTCGCAACTCGAATTGGAAATCACCGAGTCGGTAGTGATGGAAGATCCCGATCGGGCGCTACACGTGATCCGCCCGCTGAAGGAAGCGGGTGTCCGGTTGGCGATCGATGATTTCGGCTGCGGGCATTCGAGCTTGGCCGCGTTGTCGAAGCTGCCGTTCGATGTGATCAAGATCGATCAGCAATTCATTCGCGCGTTGGAGCGCGGCGATCCACAGTCCGCGGCAATCGTCGAGATGATCTTGGCGCTGGCGCGCACGCTCAACATGGAAGTCGTGGCTGAAGGCGTGGAGCGGCGCGAAGACGTGGACTTCGTCGCGGCGCGCGGCTGCCATTGGGTGCAGGGCTTCCTCTTTGGCGCGGCCGTGTCGGCGCCCGAGTTCGGCGAAATGCTGCGCCGCCAGGCCGGCGAAGAGATCGAAGCCGAAGACGCGGCTTGATTGCGGCGGGTCCGTCCGCCACATCAGCGGCATGAGCGAACAACAAAATTGGCATGGCACGACGATCCTGTGCGTGCGCAAGGGCGGCAAGGTCGTGATCGCCGGAGACGGGCAAGTCTCGGCGGGACCGACCATTCTAAAAGGCAATGCGCGCAAGGTGCGCCCACTGGCGAACGGCGCCGTGATCTCGGGATTTGCCGGCGCCACGGCCGATGCATTCGCCCTATTCGAACGGCTCGAGCAGAAGCTGGAACGGTTTCCCAGTCAGCTTGCGCGCGCTTGCGTTGAGCTGGCGAAGGACTGGCGCACGGATCGCGCGCTCCGGCGTCTTGATGCGATGCTGATCGTGGCGGACGCGCGGGAGACGTTTCTCATCACCGGCGCCGGCGATGTGCTTGATCCTGAGCACAAAGTGATTGCGGTCGGCTCCGGCGGCAATTACGCGCTGGCTGCGGCGCGCGCGCTTTACGACCACATGGACGACGCCGAAGCCATCGCGCGCAAATCCATGGCTATTGCAGCCGATATTTGCGTCTACACCAACGGCAATCTGACCGTGGAAACGTTGTCCGAAACGTGACCGTGCGCCGCCCTTCACGCGCGCCATCCGGCCCGTTAAGTCAGGGCCCATTGACCCATTTCTCGCCGCGCGAAATCGTCTCGGAACTCGATCGCTACATTGTCGGCCAGCACGACGCCAAGCGCGCCGTCGCCATTGCGCTGCGCAATCGCTGGCGACGCAAGCAAGTGCCGGAGGATCTGCGCGAGGAAGTGACGCCGAAGAACATCTTGATGATCGGGCCAACGGGCGTCGGCAAAACCGAAATCGCGCGGCGGCTGGCTAAACTAGCGAACGCCCCGTTCCTGAAGGTGGAAGCCACCAAGTTCACCGAGGTCGGCTATGTCGGCCGCGACGTCGAGCAAATCATCCGCGATCTCGTTGAAGTCGCACTAAACATGGTGCGCGAGACGCGCCGCCGCGAAGTGCGCGCGCGCGCCGAAGCGGCGGCCGAAGAGCGCGTACTGGATGCCCTGGTGGGGCAGGGCTCGTCGGCGGCGACGCGGGAGTCGTTTCGCAAGAAGCTGCGCAACAGCGAGCTTGGCCAATCGGCGGTCGAGATTGATGTCGAGGACATGGGTTCGCCGCTCGGCGCCATCGATATTCCCGGCCAACCCGGCGTGGGTATGGTCAATATTGGCGACATTTTCGGCAAGGCGTTCGGCCGGCGGACGAAGCGCGTGCGCATGACCGTGGATGAGGCTTACGAGCCGCTGATCCGCGAAGAGAGCGACAAGCTGGTCGATCAGGACGCGCTGGTGAAGGAAGCGCTCCGCGTGACGGCCGAAGACGGTATCGTGTTTCTGGATGAGCTGGACAAGATCGCATCGCGTTCCGAACGGGTGGGCGGCGGGGATGTCAGCCGCGAGGGCGTGCAGCGCGATCTGCTGCCGTTGATCGAAGGCACCATCGTCAGCACCAAGCATGGTCCGGTGAAGACGGACCACATCCTGTTCATCGCTTCGGGCGCTTTCCATGTCGCCAAGCCGTCGGATTTACTGCCGGAATTGCAAGGCCGCTTGCCGATTCGTGTGGAGTTGAAAGCGCTTACGCGGGAGGATTTCCGCCGCATTCTGACCGAGCCGGAAGCGAGCCTGGTCAAGCAGTACAAAGCATTAATGCTAACTGAGGGCGTGACGCTCGACATTACCGATGAAGCCGTGGCGGCGATCGCGGCGACAGCGGCGGACGTGAACGCCGCCGTCGAGAATATCGGCGCGCGCCGGCTGCAAACCGTGATGGAACGGCTGCTCGACGACATCAGCTTCACTGCGCCGGACCGCAACGGCGAAACCGTGCACGTTGACGCTGAGTACGTGCGCATACACGTTGGCGATCTCGCCAAGAACGCTGATCTGTCGCGGTTTATTCTCTAAACGCGAAAGCCGTGCTTCAGCGCGAGCGCGCGGAGATTTTGCTCCGGGCGCGGCCCCATATGCGAGATTACTTCCGCAGCTGCCAATGAAGCGAAACTGCCGCACTCGGCCAATGGCCGCTCCTGTGCGAAACCGAACAGGAACCCGGCAGCGTAGAGATCGCCGGCGCCGGTGGAATCGACCACTTGGTCCACCGGGAAAGCCTTTACCTCGACCGTGGCCCCGCGCGCCGCGATCAACGATCCGGACGCCCCGCGCGTGACAGCGACCACCGGGCAATCCCTGCGCGCGGCCGCCATGGCCACGCCGAGGTCGTCGCTTTCGTACAGCGAAAGGATCTCCGATTCATTCGCGAACAGAATGTCGACGTGTCCGGAAACCAAATGGCGAAAGCTATCGCGGTGCCTGTCGACGCAGAATTTATCGGACAAGGTGAGCGCAACTTTACGCTTTGCAGTACGCGCGATCTCCGCGGCATGAACGAAAGCCGCCTTTGCTTCGTCGCGGTCGAATAGATAGCCTTCAAGAAACAGCGTCTCACCGGCGCCGATGAGATCGGCGTCGATGTCTTCCGGCGATAGCAAGGTGGATGCGCCGAGATACGTGTTCATCGACCGGTGGCCGTCTGGCGTGATCACGATCAGCGATCGCGCCGTGCCTGGCGGAGCGGACCGCGGCGGCGTGTTGAACCTCACGCCCGCGGCGCGGAACTCTTGCGTGAATCGTGCGCCGAGTTCGTCGTCAGCGACTTTGCCGATATACCCCGCGCGGCCGCCGAAGCTTGAAACGCCTGTCACCGTGTTCGCGGCAGACCCGCCCGCGGCTGGCGTGGCCGACGTGAGCCGCGCCGTGAGGTGATCGGCGCGCGGCTCGTCGATCAAAGTCATCGCATCCTTGGTGATGCCTTCTTCAACCAGGAATGTCTCGGAGACCTGTTGCTGAATGTCGATGATGGCATTGCCGACGGCGACGACGTCGTAGCTCGAATTGGACATTACGGAATCCTGTGGGGGTTGAGGCGTTTAAGCGCGTGGCGGTTGGTCTGGCAAGCATTGCGGTGTCGGGTTTTGAGCGGCATTGTCGCGCCATGCGATTCATCATTCCGCTCGTCGCCCTTGCCCTGCTCGCCGCGTGCGAAACAACGACGGCAACAGCGCCGACCGCGACCCCCACGCCAACCGCTTCGGCGCCGGCGTCGTCGCGTGTTGGGCAGATGCTTGCGACCGCGGGGCGCGATAACGCTGCAACCCAAGCGGATGTGGTCCGCTTGCTTGGCGCACCCGATATCGAGCGCCACGAGGGTGCGGGCACGGCGCTGACGTACCGTCTTGAGAATTGCGCGCTGTTGCTGTTGTTCGTCGCCGATCAGCGCAACGCTATGCGGCTCGCGGAAGCGCATCCGAGCGCACGGCGGCCAAGCGAGCCGGCGCCGAGCTTGGAAACATGCGCGGCGGAAGCATCGAACCGCGGTTCGTAAGATGCGGCGCGTTGCGTATCTGACGGGGCGCTCGTATCGCGGCACGCCGTTGCCGCCAGGCGTGGTGCCGGATGCTGAGACTGTAAGTCTTGGCCTGATCAAGGACGCGGGCGCCGCACGCGGGATTGCGTTCGATGTCGTCTATTGGGACGAGATGGATTTGGCGTCGCGCGGGTACGAGCTGGCGGTGATCCGCACCTGCTGGGATTACACGAGCCGTGCGCGACAGTTTCTCGATACGTTGAGCGCGCATGAGAGCGCTGGCCTGCGCGTGCTGAATTCGTCCGACGTTGTGCGCTGGAATTTTCGCAAGACATATCTGAAAGACCTTGGCGCTGCGGCGATCGAGACGGTGTGGGCGGACAAGGTCGATGAAGCCACGGTGACGCGTGCGTTTGACGAGCTTGGCGCAGACGAGATTGTGGTGAAACCGCAAGTCGGCGCGGGCTCGGTGGCTACGGTACGTTTGAAGAAAAACGCGTGGAGCGCGGGCGATCTCGCCGACGGTCCGCCGGGCGCCGCGATGATCCAACCGTTCCTCAATTCGATCGCGACGGAAGGGGAGCGCTCGCTGTTTTGGTTTGGCGGCGTGTTTTCGCATGCGATCCGTAAGGTGCCGGCGAGCGGCGATTGGCTGGCGAACATTCCAGGGAAAACTCACTTTGTTGCGGAAGCAGCGCCTGCTGCTGCGATGGAAGCTGCCGAAGCGGCGCGGGCTCGAGCGCCGCAGGATTTGCTTTATGTTCGCATCGATCTCGTCATGGCCAACGACGGCAGTTGGCGTGTGATCGAGATCGAGGCGATCGAACCTTATCTCTTCTTGGACTTCGCGCCTGAGGGCGCCGGCTTCTTTGTCGACGCGATCGCGCGCGTCTTGGGCTGATACAAGCAGATATCGGCGATGACGCAACGCGGGCATTCGGGTTTGCGCGCGAGACATGTGTAGCGGCCATGCAGGATCAGCCAGTGGTGTGCGCCGTGGAGATATGCTGGCGGCGTGATGCGCATCAGTTGTGTTTCGACGTCCGCGGGTGTCTTGCCGTCGGCGAGGCCGGTGCGGTTGGCGACGCGGAAGACGTGCGTGTCCACCGCGATTGTGCCTTCGCCGAAGATCTCCATCAGCACCACGTTTGCGGTCTTGCGGCCGACGCCGGGGAGGGCTTCGAGCGCTTCGCGGTCGTGCGGGACTTCGCTGTTGTGGTTGGCGATGAGCGCTTCCGATAGCGCGATGACGTTCTTGGCTTTGTTGCGCCAGAGGCCGATGGTTTGAATCTGCTTGCCGAGTTTTTCTTCGCCGAACGCGACCATTTTTTCTGGCGTGTTGACGGTCTTGAACAGCTCGGCTGTCGCGCGGTTTACCCCTTTGTCGGTGGCTTGCGCGGACATCACCACGGCCACCAAAAGTGTGTACGGGTTGACGTAGTCCAGCTCCGTCTTGGGATCGGGCCGAACTTTGGCGAGGCGCGCGTAGAGCTCTTTGGCTTTGGCTTTGGTCAGGCGTTTTGCCACTGAAAGGTCCCTTGGCGCGCGGCGCGGCGGCGTTAGTCTAACGCGCATGACCCCGCGCTGGGAACGCACGCCCGCGCCGCCGGAGCTGGATGGCGCGCTTTATATGGATGCGGAGCTGCGGCCGCATCGCAGCCTGAGCGTCGCCGCGTTCAAGCTGATGCTGATCGGCGTGATCGTGATCAACGTTGCGGTGGCGGTGTTCTTTTGGGTGCAGGGCGCGTTTCCGGTTGCGGGTTTTCTTGGGCTGGACGTGTTGGCGTTGTGGTTGGCGTTTCGGTTCAATTACAAGGCCGCGCGGCGTGTGGAGCGGGTGCGCGTCGTCGCGGGCAAGGTGCATGTGGCCAGCTTTGATTCCGATGGCGAACGGCACTGGGTGCTTAATCCGTTGTGGGCGCGGGTGGCGCGCGACGGGCCGGGTGTACTCATTCGCGCAGGGAAGGGGCAAATGCGGATCGGCGCGTTTCTCTCGCCGAAGGAATGCGAGTCGTTTGCGGCGGCGTTGGACGCGGCGTTGTTTCGCGCCAAACGCGGCGCTTAGAGACCGAGCACATCTTGCATCGAATAGAGCCCCGGCGGTTTGTCCGCGACCCAGAGTGCTGCCGCCAGCGCGCCATCGGCGAACACGGCGCGATCGAGGGCGCGGTGGGAGAGCGTGACGATCTCGCGCTCGGAGACGAACGCCACGTCGTGATCGCCGACGATGCCGCCGCCGCGAATGGCGGAGAAGCCGATGCCGCCGTCGGGGCGCTCGCCGGTGATGCCTTCACGCAGTTTGAGACGCGTGTTGTCGAGCGAGACGTCGCGGCCTTGCGCAGCGGCTTCGCCGAGGAGCAGGGCGGTGCCGGAGGGCGCGTCGACTTTGCGGCGGTGGTGGGCTTCGGTGATCTCGATGTCCCAGCCTTGGCCGAGCTTTGCCGCGGCTTGGCGCACGAGGCCGGCGAGCAGGTTCACGCCCAAGCTGAAATTGCCGGAGCGGACGATGGCGATGCGCTTGGCGGCGTCGGCGACGCGCGCTTCTTGTTCGGCGCTCAAGCCGGTGGTGCCGATCACGGCGGCTTTCACTTGCGTGGACGCCAACGCATCGAGCGCGTCGAGCGTTGCTTCGGGGGTTGTGAAATCGAGCCAGACATCGGCGCTGGTGGCGGCGGTGTGGACGCTATCGGCGGCGGCGATGCCGAAGCCGTCGCCGCCCGCAAGCGCGCCCAGATCCATGCCGAGCGCGTGTGAGTCGGTGCGTTCGGTGCCGCCGGCGAGACGGAAGCGGTTGTCGGCGGCGGCGGCGGCGATGATGGCGCGCCCCATGCGGCCGGCCGCGCCGGCGACGGCAATGGAAACAGTCATGCTCACCTCATGACGGTTCGCGGCGTTACCCGCAAGCGGCGCGCCGGTTTCTGGCCTTTGCTTCGTGCCGTCCGCCTTCGCCAAGGCTTCGGCGGGACACTTTCGCTCACACGAAAGTGGGAGCGGGGCGCGCGGTCCGCACATCGGTAGTCCGTAGGGCTGTTCATCTCTGAACCGCGCTGCGCGCTTCGCGCGCCCCGTTTTCCGGTCGTTTTCCTTGCTTGAAAGCCGGCGCGTTATGCGGCGGCTGACACGCTGCCGAGGAACAACTTCTTGCCATCCGCGTTGCGTCCGCTTGGGAGGCCGCTTGCGGTGAGGGGGTACGTTGCGATCCGCAACCGCGCAGAATGAGGGAACTTTAGAATGAAACAATATCTGACAGCGGCGCGTACACTCGGCGTCGTGATCTTCGCCGCTCTGAGCCTTGGCGCCTGCGCCACCCGGAGCGACATTGAAGCGATTAATTCGCGCCTCGATTCAATCGACGCGCGTGTGCAGAGCGCGGCCCAGAGCGCCGAATCCGCCAATCAGTCGGCGCAGCGCGCCAACCAACGGCTGGACCAAATGGAAGGCCGCATCCAGCAGCTCGAAACGCAACCGGCTCGCCGGGCGCGCGGTTAGTACCGTCCTGCACAATTCGTGACGACGGTTTGACTCGGGGAGATAGGGAACCGCCTCATGAGCATGTGGAGGCAAACAATCAGGGCCGTTGTTGGCTCGCTGGCGCTGGCGTTCGCGACCTTCGGCGTGGCCGAAGCCGAGGATGCCGGCGCACAAGCGGATTCCGCCGTCGATCAGCTTCCGCCAGGCCAGGATGTGTCCGAGACCGCGATTGAACTCGCGGGCTGGGTTGTCGCCACCAGGGATAGCCAAGGCTATCCGTTCGCGATCATCGACAAGCGCGCCGCACAGATCTTGGTGTTCGGTCCCGACGGCCGTCTTCGCGGTGCGGCGCCTGGGCTCTTTGGCTCGGCGACCGGAGATCATGTTGCACCGGGCATCGCTGGTCTCGCGCTTCGCGAAATCCCGGGCCGTGATCGCACAACGCCTGCTGGTCGCTTTATAGGCGGTTTCGGCCCGTCAATCGACGCGGGGCGCGTGCTGTGGGTGGATTACGAGTCCGCGGTCTCCATCCACCCTACCGCTACGGGCGTCGCGACGGAGAGACGCGCCGAACGCTTGGCATCGCCCTCGCCGGACGACAACCGTATCACCCACGGCTGCATCAACGTCGCGCCCGAGTTTTACGAAAGCGTCGTCCTTTCCACGTTCGAGAGAGGCGGAGTGTTCTACATCTTGCCCGATGCGGCATCGCTAGCGGAGACCTTCCCAGGGTTCGCGCCAAGGACGCTCCCAACACGGCAAGCTGGCCATTGAATGCGCGCGCGGCGCGCCGATGGATCAGGGGCGCATCCGCATTGCCTTTGGCGTTCAAGGCAAATCCTCATAGCGCCAAGCCCGGAGGGTCTCGCGGAGGTCTATGAAGACAGAACGTCCACTCCCTTCGAACCACCGACCCTACCGCGTCGGTGGCTCAGTGTTGGCTTCGAAGAAGTGCTTCATGCTGTCGAAGAAGCCTTTGGACTGCGGGTGGGCTTCTTCGGTGCAGTCCTTGGAGAATTCTTCCAACAGCTTCTTTTGCTTGGCGGTGAGGTTTACCGGCGTTTCGACCAAGAGCTCGACATGGAGATCGCCGCGGTCTTTGCCGCGGAGATGGGTCATGCCTTTGCCCTTGAGGCGGAAGCGTCGGCCGGTTTGGGCGCCGGCGGGAATGGTGACCTTGGCGCGATCGCCGTCGATGGTTGGGATTTCCATCTCGCCGCCGAGCGCAGCTTTGCACATCGGCGCGGGGGCGCGGCAGTAGAGATCGGCGCCGTCGCGCTCGAACAGCGCGTGCGGTTTCACCGAGAGGAAGAGATAGAGATCGCCCGGCGGGCCGTTGCGGATGCCGCCATCGCCTTCGCCGGCGAGACGGATGCGGGTGCCGTCTTCGACGCCAGCGGGGATCTTCACGGAGAGCGTGCGCTCCTTCTGGGTGAGCCCGCGGCCGCCGCAGCTCTTGCACGGCGTTTTGATCGATTGACCGCGGCCGTGACAAGCAGGGCAGGTGCGCACGATGCGGAACATGCCTTGGCTGGCGCGCACTTGGCCGGCGCCTTGGCAGGTGGCGCAGGTTTCGAGCGGCGCTTTGCCTTCAGAGCCGGTACCGCCGCACGGTTCGCACGCTTGCGCGCGCGGCACGACGATTTCGCGCTCGCTGCCGCGGAAAGCTTGCTCGAGCGTGATCTCGACGTCGTAGCGCAGGTCGTTGCCGCGTTGCGGGCCGTTGCGCGGACCAGCACGGCCGCCGCGCGAGAACATCTCCTCGAAGCCGCCGCCGAAGATTTCGTTGAAGAGGTCGGAGAAGTCGCCAGCGCCTGCGGCGCCGCCGAAGCCGCCGCCAGGGCCGCCGCCTTGGAACGCGGCTTTGCCATAGCGATCGTAGGCCGCGCGCTTCTCGGGATCCGAGAGCACGGAATAGGCTTCGCCGATTTCCTTGAACTTATCTTCGGAGACTTTGCAGCCCGGGTTCTGGTCCGGGTGCAGCTTCATCGCGAGCTTGCGGAAGGACGACTTGATCGTGGCCGCGTCAGCGTCGCGGGCGACGCCCAGCACTTCGTAATAATCGCGACCGGCGCTCATGATTGCACTGACATGAGAAAGAGGCGGCCGCCTCGCAAGGAGGAGCGCCGCCTCGTGTCAGTTGGAAGAAAGCGCCGCCGCATCGCTTAACCTCAAAGCCGATCCGCGCTTAAGCGCTTTTCTTGTTGCTGCCGTCGACTTCCTCGAAGTCGGCGTCAACTACGCCTTCTTGGTTAGGCTGGCCGCCTGCATCGTCGTCGCCGCCCATGCCCCCTTGGCCCGCGCCGCCGTAGAGCGCTTCGCCGATCTTCATCGACGCTTGCACAAGAGCCTGCGTAGCCGAGGCGATCTCGGCGGTGTTGTCGGTCTCGAGCGTTGTCTTCAGCGTTGCGATCGCGGCTTCGATGCTGGCCTTGTCGCCTGCTGGAATCTTGTCGCCGTTTTCGACCAGCTGCTTTTCAGTGGCGTGCATCAGAGCTTCGCCCTGGTTCTTGGCTTCCGCGAGTTCACGGCGCGATTTGTCTTCGCCGGCGTGCTCTTCGGCTTCCTTGACCATGCGTTGGATGTCGCCATCCGAGAGACCGCCCGAGGGCTGAATCCGCATCGATTGCTCTTTGTTGGTCGCCTTGTCCTTGGCGCCGACCGAGACGATGCCGTTGGCGTCGATGTCGAAGGTGACTTCGATCTGCGGCATGCCGCGCGGGGAGGGCGGAATGCCGACGAGGTCGAACTGGCCGAGCGGGCGGTTGTCCGCCGCCATTTCGCGTTCGCCTTGGAAGACGCGAATGGTCACGGCCTGCTGATTGTCTTCAGCGGTCGAGAAGATCTGGCTCTTCTTGGTCGGGATCGTGGTGTTGCGTTCGATCAGGCGCGTGAACACGCCGCCGAGCGTTTCGATGCCGAGCGAAAGCGGGGTGACGTCGAGCAGCACGACGTCCTTGACGTCGCCCTGCAGCACGCCGGCTTGGATCGCGGCGCCAACGGCGACGACTTCATCCGGGTTCACGCCCTTGTGCGGGTCGCGGCCGAAGAATTCTTTCACGACCTGCTGGATCTTCGGCATGCGCGTCATGCCGCCGACGAGCACGACTTCCTTGATGTCGGAGGCAGAGAGTCCAGCGTCCTTCAGCGCGGCCTTGCACGGCGCGATCGTCTTCTGAACCAGATCTTCGACCAGCGCTTCAAACTTTGCGCGCGTCAGTTTCATATTGAGGTGAAGGGGATTCCGAGTATTCGGGTCTTGCGTGATGAAGGGGATATTCACTTCGTAGTCGCTGCGCGAGGAAAGCTCCTTCTTCGCCTGCTCGGCCGTCTCTTTCAGACGCTGAAGCGCGTCCTTCTGCTGACGCAGATCAACGCCCGTCTGCTTTTTGAACTCATCGGCCAGGTAATTGACGATCCGGATGTCGAAATCCTCGCCGCCGAGGAAGGTGTCGCCGTTGGTTGAGCGCACTTCGAACACGCCATCGCCGATCTCGAGGATCGAGACGTCGAACGTGCCGCCGCCGAGGTCATACACGGCGATGGTCTTGGTGCCGGGTTCCTTGGTTTTGTCCAAGCCGTAGGCGAGGGCGGCCGCGGTCGGTTCGTTGATGATGCGCAGCACTTCGAGACCGGCGATCTTGCCGGCGTCCTTGGTGGCTTGGCGCTGGGCGTCGTTGAAGTAAGCGGGAACCGTGATGACGGCCTGCGTCACCGGTTCGCCGAGATAATCCTCGGCCGTCTGCTTCATCTTCTGCAGGACGAACGCGGAGATTTCGGACGGCGCGTATTTTTTGTCACGGCCTTGGATCCAGGCGTCGCCGTTGGGACCCTGCACGATCTTGTACGGAACAAGCTCGGCGTCCTTCTTGGTGATCGGATCATTGAAGGAACGGCCGATCAGGCGCTTCACGGCGTAGAACGTCTGCTCGGAATTCATCACCGCTTGGCGCTGCGCGGTAAGACCGATTAGGCGTTCGCCATCGTCGCGGAAGGCGACCACAGATGGCGTGGTGTTCGAGCCTTCAGAGTTCGCAATCACTTTGGGAGAGCCGCCTTCCATGACGGCGACGCACGAATTCGTCGTGCCCAGATCGATCCCGATGACTTTGCCCATCTCTACGTCCTCATTCCTTTCTTCAGCGGCGCGGCTCGGCTTCTTGGACCCAAATCTTGGCGTCCCCGATGCGCGCGTCCTGCCTCTAGTCCAAATATTAAATCGGCCCGTCGCCCCCTCAAGCTTCGAGCCGCCTTCGTTCCGGGTTCATGTGGTGTATCCCCCGGAAGGTGCAAGCCTTTCCGGCGACCTATCCGCATTCGCCGCATGGGAATAGGGGATGGGTTGCGGGGCGGCGGAACAAAAAAGAAACCGAATGCCTAGATAGGCGGAGAAGATGACCCGCGCGAGCGCCGATCTTGATGGCTTCCGCCTGTGGCCCGGCTTGCTCAGCCGCGCCGAGCAGGAGGCGTTGCGCGACGAGGTGTTCGCGCGGATGCGGGCAGGGCCGCTCTACATTCCGCGCATGCCGAAATCCGGCGCGCCTATGAGCGTGCGCATGACCAACTTCGGCCCGCTCGGTTGGGTCACCGACAAAGAGCACGGCTATCGCTACCAGGCGACGCATCCCGACACCGATCATCCGTGGCCAGCGATGCCGCCGCGCGTGCGGGAATTGTGGGACGAGCTTTCCGGTTACGCCGCGCCGCCGGAGGCATGCCTCGTGAACTATTACGAGACGGATTCGCGCATGGGCCTTCACGTCGATAGCGACGAAGACGCGTGGGATGCGCCGGTGCTGTCGATCTCGCTTGGTGACACCGCGCTGTTTCGTATCGGCGGCGTGTTGCGCTCCGACCCGACGCGCAGCGTGCGCCTTGCATCAGGCGACGTGTGCATGCTCGGGGGCCCAAGCCGGCGCGCGTATCACGGCGTCGATCGCGTGATGCCGGGCACCTCGCGGCTGTTGCCGAAAGGCGGCCGGATCAATCTCACGGTGCGGCGGGTGACGATGCCGGCGGCGCAGGCTCAGCAGGCGCAACAGTAGCGCTCGGCGCGTTTTCAGGACGCGCGCTCATGACGACGAAGTCCGGTCGCCAACCGGCAGGCGGTCCGCCGGGGCCAGCGGGATAGCGACCTGCCGCCATTTCGTGCGCTTTCCATTGCATCGCCATGCGCACGCGCGCGTAACCCGACGGGTGATCGTAGAAGAACCATTCCTCGAGCGCGCTTGGCTCCATCTTGCGATACTCACTGAGCAGCAGCGCGGCTTCAGCGAAACCATCCGGTTCGCGCGAAGCGTTCAAGCCGAAGATGTCGGCCTGACTCTCGTGGAAACGCACGATGTTGTTGTTGATCGGCATGGAGATGATGCCGAGGAACGAGATGATCGCGAACAGGAGCGGCATGCCGGCGGGATCGGCGACGCCTCGGACGCCCCATCGCTCGCCTTTACTGACGCGCTCGAAGATCAAGTTCGCCAGCGCGAATGTGATCGCGATCAGCACCAACAACATCAGCAGAATCGACATCACGTGCCGCAAGACATAGTGGCCGATCTCGTGCCCCATCACGGACCGCACCGCGCCAGGCGATGCGCGCTCGATCAAGGTGTCGGACAGTGAAACGCGGGTAGTGTCGAGAAAGCCCGAAACGTTTGCGGTGACACGGTTGGTTTGGCGCGAGATGTCGAACTCCAGCACATCGTTCACCGGAACGCCGTTGGCCTGCGCCATTTGCAGAATGCTGACCTTCAGCGCGCCTTCGCGCATCGGCTGGTACTCGTTGAAAATCGGCGCGATGTAGACGGGCGCGAGCATCACCGCCACAGCGGCGAACGCGCCCGCGAAGATCGTGCCCCAGATCCACCAGGTGCGTTTGGTGGCGCGGATGATGAGATAGAGCAGGGCGATCGCGATGGCGCCAATCGCCAAGCCGATAGCCGAGGCTTGCAGATACTCGGTGAACCAGTGCGCAAAATCTTGCGTCGAGAGTCCGAATTCGTGTTCGCGCACGAAGCCGACGTAGTAGCTGAACGGGAAAGTGAGGACGGTGGAGACGAACTGGTAGAACAGCGCCATGCCGAGCGCGACGAGGAAGTAGAGCTTCACCGTCTTCTCGAGCCCCGAGCGCACACTCTTGGCCCAGCCTAGCATCATCATGACCATCGAAATCGCGATCGACAGGATCGGCCCGACGAATGCGATGATGTAGCCGCCTTCGAAATAGCGGTTCGATCGCGCGGTTGCTTCGGGCCCCATGGTGTCAAGCCAGGCGCGGGTCGCGGCTTCGGGGTCGAAAGCAGGCGCCGCGGCCATTGCCGGCGCAGCAAACAGAACCATCGCCGCGAACGCGGCCAATCCGATCAAACGCATCCCGATCCCCCAAGATTTTTCTGGCCGCCAGCCTTACGCCGCCCCACATCTCGCGCAAGGGGACGCGCGTGGCGCGCGGTCCGTTTGCGATAGGGGAGCCCGCGCGTGAGACTGCTGACGCCCGAAGGCAATTTCGATCCCACCCGCCGCACCATTGCGACGTCGCTCTTCTTCGCCGGCTACGCCTCCGCTGCGGTGTCCTCGTGCGCGTCGCCGGTGACGACGCCAAGCGATGAACTGATCGTGGAAGACGTACACATTCCCGGCTTCAACAATTATCGTTTGCCCGCTTATGTCGCGCGGCCGAGCAGCGCGGGCCGCAAGGGTGCAATCATCGTCGTCAATGAGATTTTCGGTATCCATGATTACATCAAGGATGTCTGCCGCCGCTTTGCGCGCGAAGGTTACGGCGCCATCGCGCCGGACTATTTCGACCGCGCCGGCGATCCGGCGCCGATGACGGATTTCAACGCCATTCGCGAAATCGTGGGCGCGGCGACGTACTCGCAAGTGATGGGCGATACGTCAGGCGCGATCGATTGGCTGAAGGCGCAGTCATTCGTGAATGACGACGCCATTGGGATCACCGGCTTCTGTTGGGGCGGCACAGTTGTATGGATGGCGGCCGCACATCTCACCAACATCAAGGCCGGCGTTGCGTGGTACGGGCGCCTGGTGTCGCCCGAGCCTGGTGGCTTCGCGAATGAGGCCGGCCGGCAATGGCCATATGACGTTGCTGCGTTGATCGAGGCGCCCGTGCTCGGGCTCTACGCCGGCGAGGACCAAGGCATTCCGCTGCAGACTGTCGAGAGCATGCGCGCGGGCTTGGCGGCGGCCGACAATCCGACGGGCTCGGAGATTGTCGTCTATCCGGGCGTTCATCACGGCTTTCACGCCGACTATCGCGATAGCTACAATGCAGAGGCCGCGGCGGATGGTTGGGCGCGTGCGTTGGCGTGGTTCCGCCAGCACGGCGTGCGCTGACGCCACGACAATCTCGACAAAACGCCGATCTCATGTTAGTAAATGAAGGTCGCGCCAAATCTGGCGCGGCTCTCCGACCTTCACGTCTCACATCGCTCTCATGACGCCGCACACGCGTGCGCCCGCGATTGCTCGAACGCAGGCCGGACTTTCGCGTCCATAAGGAACTTGAGCATGCGCTATCGCAAACTGGGCCGCACCGGCCTTGCCGTCTCCGAAATTTGCCTCGGCACCATGACGTTCGGCGGCGACGGTTTCTGGAAAGTCATCGGTGCGCTGGAGCAGGACACCGTCACCAAGCTGGTGAAGTCGGCGTTCGACAAAGGCGTCACCTTCATTGACACGGCGGACATCTATTCCAACGGCATGTCGGAGCAGGTGACAGGCGAGGCGATCAAGGACTTGCCGCGGGACGAATTGGTGATCGCCACCAAGGTGTTCGGCCGCATGGGCGCCTACGGCGCCGGCGAGCGCTCGCCGGAAGCGCAACGCCGTTTCGACAACACCAACGTTTGGGGCCTCTCGCGCAAGCACATCTTCGACTCGGTCGAGGACAGCCTGAAGCGCTTGCAGATCGACTACATCGATCTCTATCAAGTTCACGCCTTCGACCCGGTGACGCCGTTGGAGGAAACGCTTGGTGCGCTCGACGATCTCGTGCGCTCCGGCAAGGTCCGCTACATCGGTCTTTGCAACTTTGCCGCTTGGCAGATCGCCAAATCGCTGGCGGTGTCGGACAGGAACGCGCTGGCGCGGTTTGACTCGCTGCAGATGTATTACTCCATCGCCGGCCGCGATCTTGAGCGCGAGATTGTGCCGCTGGCCAAGGATTCCCAGCTCGCCATTTTGCCGTGGAGCCCGCTCGCTGGCGGATTCCTCTCCGGCAAATACACGCGCTCCGGCGCACCGACGGAAGGCGCGCGTCGTGTAGCGTTCGACTTCCCGCCGGTCGATAAAGAAAAGGCCTACGACATCATCGACGTGATGAAGGAGATCGGCGATGCGCGCGGTGTCTCGGTTGCGCAGATCGCTCTCTCGTGGCTCTTGCACCAGAAGCACGTCACCAGCGTCATCATCGGCGCCAAGAACGAGCAGCAGCTCGCGGACAATCTCGCCGCTACCAGCGTCGAATTATCGAGCGATGATCTGAAGCGTTTGCACGATGTGTCGAAGCTGAAGCCGGAATATCCGGGCTGGATGCTCGAGCGCCAAGGCGGCGAGCGCACGGCTAATCTGAGCTAGTCGCTCAAAACACCGCGCATAAAAAAGCGGCGGCGCTCTTGTCCAGCGCCGCCGCTCCGCATGCATCCCCCGGCGTTCTGCCTACTGACGCATGATCGATACTTGATACCACCCCGTCGAGCCGCCAAGGCCGCTCGCCTGGATGAGGAAAGTGCCCGCATTCTCCGGCGTGAACTGCAAGCGCGCGTCCATGCCCGAGCCGCTGTCATCGTCCGAGGTGACGCGTGTGCCTTCACCGTCGGCAATGGTGAGGAATGCGTCGCCGAGCGGATCGTCGCCGTGGCCGTTGACCTCGATCACGTAGCGCACGCCAGCCTCCAGTTCGACGCGATAGGCATCGATGTCCCCAGAGATTTCGATGTTGCCGATGCGATCGTCGCCGGCGGCATCGAGCATTTCGTCGGTGTAAGCATGGCCCGGCACGTCTGTGTCGATGACGCGCAGCTGATATCGCCCGGCGCCCGATGAGTTGAAGGACGAGACGCCCGCGAAGTACGAACCGCCGGTTGGCGAGGTGAAGCCAAGATACGAATTCACGCCAGAGCCGCCGTCATCATCGACCGCGACTTGTGCGCCTTGCGAGTCGTAGATCGTGAGTAGCGGATCGGCGAGCGGATCGGGATCCATGCCATCGGCATAGAAGCGATAGGGCCGCCCCTCGATCAACTCGACTGAATACCAGTCGGTGTCGTCCGGCGTGCCGATCGTGCTGACGCGGCCTTCGCCGTTCGGCGCGATGTACTCGGCCATTTCCGCTGAGCCGCCGATTTCACCGCCCGTGATGGAAACCGCATAACGGCCCGCGGCGTCTTCGGTGAAGCCGCGCACTTCGAGGTAATGCGTCCCGGCTTGCGTCGCCGAGTACTCGAACCACGCGTTCAGTGCGTCACCGCCATCATCGTCGCGCAAGATTTCCGCGCCGTCCGGCCCGTAGAGGACGAGCAGAGGGTCGCCGAGTGTATCCGGCGTGCCCGTGCCGGCGAGGCCAACGCGCAAGCCTTGGCCTTCAGCGAGGTTGAGGCGATACCAGTCGCGATCGCCAGCAGGCGAAAGCACGCCTTCGCGATAGTCGCCATCGGGCGTGAGCGATGCGTCGGTGGTGTTGTCGGCCGGAATGTCGCCCTCGCGCACGCCGAGCGCGTAGCCGCCGGTCGATGCTTCGCCGAAGGCGCTGGCGCCGAGGAAGTAATTGCCGGTGCTGGGCGCGGTGAACTCAAGATACGAGTTGAAGCCTTCGCCGCCATCGTCGTCCACGCCGACTTCTTCGCCAGCGCTGTTATAAACGTGCAAGAGCGGATCGGAGAGCGGGTTGGCGCCTGCGCTGTTCAGCGTGAAGCGGTAAGATTGCCCTTCCTGCAAGCGAATGCGGTACCAATCCTGATCCGCCGGAAAGCTCAGATCGCCTTCAACGTTGCCACCGGCATTGATCCGGCCACGCGTGTTGCGATCTCCCGAGGTGTTGTCGCTCGGCGCGCGCTCGGTGCTAACGCTGAGCGTGTAGGCCCCGGTATTGGCGTCGGCAAAACCGCGCGCCTCGACGAACACGTCGCCGTTTTGGGTCGGAACGAACTCAAGCGCCGAGTTCAGGTCGTCGGCATCGTCATTGCTGGCGAGTTCGTTTCCTTCTCCGTCAACAACGCGCAGGAAGGGGTCCGCCAGCCCGCCGTCACCGCCTGCGTTGGAGAGGGTGATGCTGTAGCGCTGGCTTGTGCGGGCGCTGAGCCGGTAGAAATCGCCGTCGCCTTCGTATTCGATGTTGCCAGTGACCGGGCGTCCTGCCTGAATGCGCGCGCGGGTGCTCACGTCGTTGCCGACGTCATCAGTGGGCGCCGGGCCGGATGAAACCGCCAGGCGATACGGACCCATGCCGGTGTCCATGAATGCGCCGACTTCGACGAACACGTCGCCGCTTTCCGACGGCGACCATTGCAGCGCGGCGTTCAGCGTGCCGTTGGCGTCGTCGTTGAAGGCGAGCTGGTTGCCCTCCGCGTCGTAGATGCCGATCATCGGATCGACGGCGGCGCCTTCAGCGTCCGGCACGCCATCCAAAGCGAAGCTGTAGCGTTGGCCTTGTTCGACGCGGAGCCGGTACCAATCCTTGTCGCCGGCAGGGGAGAGTTCGCCACTGGCGGCGCCGTCCAGCCGCGCTGTTGTGCTCGCGTCACCGGCGGGATCGGACTGCTGCGCCGAGGCCGAAGCCGTGAACATCAAAAGCGCAGCCGTGGCCGCGCCGAAAAACAGCTTCCCCCGCATCGTCGTCTCCTCGATTCCCGCCTTCTAGCGAGCGCACTTGAACCACGGCGAATGCCGCTCGTCGCCATGGTTAACGATCATTCATGTTCCGCGCAAAGCCGGATTCGGGCCGAAACACGGCTTTCCGACGCGCAAATGCAGACCCTCGCGAGGCCGGCGCATAGCTGCTTGTGGAGAACGGTCAGACCGTGATGTCGACGTTCGGCGCGCCACCAGCGGGGCCGGCCGAAACCAGCACCATCGCTGCGCGCACTGTGCGATCGCCCAGCACATAGCCGGGTTGCATCACTTCAAGCACCGTCCCGGCAGGTGTGTCGCCCGGCGCCTGCGCCACGGCTTGGTGGATGTTCGGATTGAAGGCGTCGCCCTTGGCGCCAACGCGCCTCAGCCCGTGTCGCGCGAACGCCTCCAGCAGCGCTTTCTCCGTGAGCTCGACGCCGGTCAGCAGATTGCGGAAGCCTTCGTCGACATCGTCGCGCGGCGCCGCGGCAAGCGCGCGAGACAATGAATCGGCCACCGGCAACAGGTCCGCGGCGAAGCGGTCGATCGCGTAGGTACGCGCATCCTGCACCGTGCGGTCGGCGCGGCGGCGGGTGTTCTCGACCTCCGCCAGCGCGCGCAACATTTCGTCACGCGCCTTTGCCAGTTCCGCTTCGAGCGCGGCTGTGGGGGAGGCAGCGTCCGTCTCCGGCGCGTCATCGACCGTGGCGTTGCTTTCGTCCGTCATTCCCGTCCTCGTTCCTTGCCGCGTCCGTCGAGCACCCGGCCGACAACGCGTGCTGTATAATCCACCACGGGTATGACCCGGGCATAGTTCAGTCTGGTCGGGCCGATCACGCCCAGGGCGCCCACGACTCGCCGTTCGGCGTTCATATAGGGCGCGACGATCAAACTCGACCCCGACAGGGAAAATAGCGAGTTTTCCGAGCCGATGAAGACACGCACGGCGTCGCTGGCCTTGGCCAGATCGAGCACCTGTATGAGTTCCCGGGTCTTTTCCAGGTCGTCGAACAGGCGGCGCGCCCGCTCAAGGTCGGCGACGGCCTGCTGATCTTGGAGCAGGTTGCCGCGCCCGCGCACGATGAGCGAGCGCCCGAGCGTCGGATCCTCGCCAGACCATTCGACCAAGCCGCTTTCCACCAGCTTCGCGGCGGCTTGATCGAGCGCTGCGCGATCGCGCGTCAGCGCGTCCGAGGCTTCGGCGCGCGCTTCGGCCAGTGTGCGGCCTTTGAAGCGGGCGTTGAGATAATTGGCGGCTTCGGCCAACGCGCCCGATGGCATGTCCGCCGGTGTGTTGATGACGCGGTTTTCGACCTGGTTGTCTTCAAACACGAGGACCAACAGAGCTTGCCCAGGCCCGATCGAGACGATCTCGGCGTGACGCACCGGCGCATCGCGCTCCGGCGTGACGACCAGTCCCGCGCCACCGGCGAGACCAGAAAGCAGTTCGGACGCAGCGCCCATCACGTCTTGCGGGTTGGCGCCGGCATTGCCGATGCGCGCATCGATCTCGCGCTTTTCGTCCTCGGGCAGATCGCCGAGCTGCAGCAAGCTATCGACGAAGAAGCGCAAACCCTGCTGCGTCGGCCGACGTCCGGCCATCGCGTGCGGCGCTTCCAGCAGCCCCAGGCCAACCAGATCAGCCATCGTGTTGCGGATCGACGCTGGCGAAAGCCCGACGCCGCCCAGGCGCGATAATGTCCGCGACCCAACCGGCTCGCCCGTCGTCAGGTACGACTCCACGATCTCGCGGAAAATCTCGCGCGCCCGTGCGTCGAGCGTCGAGAGATCGGAGGAGGAGGGTGGCAGCGCCATGGCGTCCCCTAGGTAGCGCCGCTTGCTCGCTACGCAAGCGTGGCTGGACGCGGCGCGCTGCTTCGGTCATGCAGCCCGGAATTAAGGAGACCACATGCGCCCATCAGGCCGCGCCCCAGATCAATTGCGCGAGATTGCGCTCGAAGTTGCCGTTTCGCGTTACGCCGAAGGCTCGTGCTTGGCGAAGTTCGGTCAGACCCATGTGCTCTGCACGGCGAGCGTCGAAACTGGCGTGCCCGGTTGGCTCAAAGGTCAGGGCAAAGGCTGGGTCACCGGCGAGTACGGCATGCTGCCGCGCGCGACGCACACCCGCGGCCGGCGCGAAGCCGCCCAAGGCAAACAAAGCGGACGGACGCAGGAGATCCAACGCTTGATCGGCCGCAGCTTGCGTTCGGTCGTCGATCTCAAGCTTCTGGGCGACCGCACCATCACCATCGATTGCGACGTGATCCAAGCCGATGGCGGCACCCGCACCGCGGCGATCACCGGCGCCTGGGTCGCGCTCTCCAAGGCGTGCGCATATCTGGTGGAAGAGAAAGTGCTGAAAGCGTCGCCGATCACCGGCCAAGTCGCGGCGGTATCGTGCGGCGTGTTCGAAAATGCGCCTGTACTCGATCTCGATTACGCGGAAGATTCCAACGCCGACGTCGACGCCAACTTCATCCTCGCCGGCGATGGCCGCATGATCGAGATTCAGGCGACCGGCGAGCATCGCCCGTTTAGCGACGATGAGTTCGCTGCGCTGATGCGTCTGGCCAAACTCGGCTGCGCGCATTTGTTCGAAGCGCAGCTCAAGGCAGCAGGCTAGGGGAGAACCATGAAGCGTTTTGTCATCGCAAGCCTAGTGGCGTTGGCCGGGTGCACACCGCCCGCCTCTGAACCCGAGACGCCCGCTGGACCAAGTGTTGTTGCTGAAGCGCCGGGCGAAGCAGCCGCTTTGGTGGAAGCCGCAATGCCTGGCTTCACCATCATGACAGTCGAGCGCGAAGACGTTGGCGGGCAAACCGAGTGGGAGATCGGCGGCACGGACGCGCAAGGGACGCCGTACGAGTTCGATATCATGCAGTCGAGCGCCGGTTTTTCGGTGCTGGAGATTCAGCGCGACATTCCGTGGCAAGAGGCGCCGCAAGTGGTGCGCGACGCGGTGGCGGCCGCGCCGAATGGATTCGAACCGGTGCGCGTCATCGAAAGCCGCCAACCCGTGGATGGCAGCATTGTCTATGAGCTCTTCACCGTTGACCAACCGGCGCACGAAGCGGTGATGGAAGTGCGCTTCATGGATGGCGAAGCGGCGGTGATGCCGCCGGCGCACTGATGCGCTTTTCTATTCGCGCGCGCCTTAAGAGCTTCCAGTACGCTTTCGCGGGCATCGCCTACATGCTGCGCACGCAACACAATGCGTGGCTGCACTTGATTGCCACGTTCGTGGTCGTCGCAACGGGTTTCGCGCTGCGGATTAGCGCGAGCGACTGGCGATGGCTGGTGGTGGCCATTGTTCTTGTCTGGGTGGCCGAGACCATCAACACGGCGTTCGAGCATCTCTGCGACGTGGTTCAGCCCGAATTTCACGCCTCGGTGCAACGGTCGAAGGACATTGCCGCTGGCGCGGTGTTGATTTGCGTTATCGGCGCGGTTGTAATCGGCGCCCAGGTATTCGCGCCGTACGTCCTGGCGCTTTAGTCCGCTTCGGCTTTTTCCAACTCCGCGTCGTTGTCGCTCGGCTCGTAGCTCAGCAACTCGCCCGGCTGACAATCGAGCACGCGGCAGAGCGCGTTCAGCGTGGAAAACCGGATCGCTTTGGCTTTGCCGGTTTTCAGGATCGAGAGGTTCGCCAGCGTCACGCCCACCTTTTCGCTCAAGTCGGTGAGCGACATGCGGCGGTCGAGCAGGATGCGGTCGAGGGTGACGCGGATCGCCATCAGATCGTCAGCTCCTGTTCTTCCTTAAGGCGCGCGCCTTCACGGAAAACTTCAGCCAGACAAATCAGAACGAAGATCGCCATCCACGTTGTCAGCGGATCGCCTTCGGGCTCGATGCTGATGTGTTCGACGTTGCTGAACTGGACCACCAGCACAGCGGTCAGCGCAGCCAGGATCCATCGCGACACTTCGATCACCACCATGGTGATCCAGATCACGCGCAGATGCTGCGCGTTCTCGCGCCGGAACGGCTCGCCCGAGGTGAAGCTCTCAAACAGTTTGCGCAGGCGCCAAATGATGATGAGCGAACCGGCAACAGCGACGCCGGCAATCAGGATGCCCGGCAGAACCACGGGCCAGGTGAGACCGCCGGGTTCGTCGTAGGTGATGTTGAACGAGCTGCCGTCGGCGTCACCAAGCCGGACCTGACCCTCGCCACCGGTCAGCACCTGAGGATCGATGATGCCGTTCTGGACCAACAGCAGCAGCGCCGCATAGCCAACGGCGAACGCGACGAGGCACACCGCCGAGAACCACATCACCCACCACGCCACCAAGAGCCCGATCCGGACCCACGATGCGATTGAGCCTTTGCCCAGGGCTTTCATGCTGCTTGAAACCTCGTTCCGGACCAGCCTAGCCGGAGTTTATTGATAAACGATATAGACCCCGGCTCCTCTAGTCAAACAAGTGTTGCAATCATGCCCCGCCCTCAGGCGCTTTTGGCCGGCCGCCTGGTCGTCGCCAGCCACAATTCCGGAAAAGTCCACGAAATCGGCGCGCTCCTGGCCCCGCTGGGCGTGGAGGCCGTGTCCGCCGGCGCGCTGGGCCTGCCCGAGCCGGAAGAGACGGAAACGACCTTCACCGGCAACGCCGCGCTCAAGTCGCGCGCCGCTTCTGCCGCGTCTGGGCTGCCCGCATTGGCCGATGACTCGGGGCTGGAGGTGTTCGCTCTCGGCGGAGATCCCGGCGTCTACTCCGCGCGCTGGGCCGGACCATCGAAGGATTTCAACGCTGCGATGGAGCGCGTGTGGCGTGCGCTGCAAGAGAAGGGGACGCAGGATTTCTCCGCGCGCTTCGTGTGCGCGCTGGCGCTGAGTCGGCCTGATGGCGAGACGCAAGTGTTCGAGGGCGAAGCGCGCGGCGTGATCGTGTGGCCGCCGCGCGGCGACAAAGGCTTCGGCTACGACCCGATCTTCGTCGCCGACGGCCAGACGCGAACGTTCGGCGAGATGACGCACGACGAAAAACTTCCGCTCACCCATCGCGCGCGCGCGTTCGAGAAACTGCTCGCGGCGCTCAGATGAGTGACTTCGGCATCTATGTGCACTGGCCGTACTGCGCCGCGATCTGTCCGTACTGCGATTTCAACGTCTACCGCGCGCGGGGCGCCACCAATGCGCCGCTGATCGCCGCGATCGAAGCGGACATGGCTGGGCACGCCGCGCGCTTCGGCAAGCGCCAGGCGACAAGCCTCTTCTTCGGCGGTGGCACACCGTCTTTGCTGCGTGGCGACGAGATCGCGCGTTTGATCGACGCAGCGTCGAGCGCCTTCACGCTCGCGGCCGACTGCGAGATTACGCTGGAGGCGAACCCCGAAGATTCCGCTTTGTTCGCCGAGCAAGCCGCGGCGGGGATCAACCGCTTTTCGATTGGTGCGCAAGCTCTCGACGACGACGCCTTGCGCGCTCTCGGCCGCCATCACGACGCGCATGCAAGCTTGCGCGCCGTCGAAGCCGCCGCAGCGACGCATCAACGCGTCTCGCTGGATCTCATCTATGCACGAGAAGGGCAGAGCGTGGATGATTGGCGCGCCGAACTCACACGCGCACTGGCGCTACCGGTGGAGCATGTCTCGCTCTACCAGCTCACCATCGAACCGGAGACCGCGTTTGCGCGCCGCGTCGATCGAGGCCAACTCACACCGCCAGATGCCGATACGGGCGCCGAACTCTACGAAGTCACCCAAGAGGTCTGCGAGGCCGCCGGTTTCCCGGCCTATGAAATCTCCAACCACGCCCGAGACGAAGGCGCACGCGCGCGGCACAATCTACTCTATTGGCGCAGCGACGATTGGATTGGTGTCGGCCCCGGCGCGCATGGTCGCGTCACCCACAATGGCGCCCGCGTCGCTATCGAAGCGCAACGCAGGCCGGCCGATTACATCGACGCGGTGAGCGAACACGGCGTCGGCTGGATCAGTGATGCGGCGCTCACCCAGCAAGAAATCGCCGACGAAACGCTGCTTATGGGCATTCGCACGGATGAAGGCGTCGAAATCGCGCGCCTCGAAGAACTACGCGGCATGCCGCTGAAAGCCGACGCCGTTGCATGGCTCACAGAGCAAGAGCTGATCGAACCTGACGACGCACGCATCCGCCTCACCAAGCGCGGTCGCGCCTTGGCGAACAAGATCGCGCTTGAGCTTTCGGTTTAGGTGCCGCTGGCGGGGAAGCGACGCGGCGCAGCGTCGAGTACGGTGACTTCCGTCGGCCGCACTTCGATGATCGCAAGTCCGCGCTGAATCGCGCCGTTCGATCCAAACCGGAAAAGCCCATCCGACCCGGCGAAGCCTTCGCTGTTCTCGATAGCCGCGCGGCCGAAGCCTTGCGCGCCGCGATCGCGCGAGAGCAGGGCGGCCAACGCCACGGCGTCATAGCCCAAGCTCGAAAGTCGCGTCGGCGCGACGCCGAAGGCCGCTTGGTAGCGGCTCTCGAAATCGGTGCGCGCAGTCGGATCCGGTGCGACGTACCAGCCGCCCGCCAAGGTCGGCTCGCGTTGCGCGTCCGCGGCCCAAACGCTGGTGCCCATGAAGCGAATGCGCCGTTGATCGACGCCGCCACGCACAAGCGCGGCGCCGATCGCACGCAGCGGCGTGCCGCTTTCGGCGATCAGAATGCCTTGCACGGGCGAGCCTTGGATCGCACCGGCCAAAGCGGTCGCTGCCGCGGACGCGTCTGCATCGGTGCGATTATAAAGCTGCGCTTGCACGATGGTGACGCCGCGCGCCTGTGCTTCCGCGCGCAACGCGCTCTCGACGCGACGCCCATATTCGTTCGACGGCGCCAGCAGAGCGATGGAGCGGATGTTCTGCGCCGCTGCGTAGGCAACGATACGCGTGATCTCGTCTTCGAGCTGGAAGCTCAAGAGGTAGGCGCCGTTGCCGCCCACCGTGCGGTCCGAGGAGAAGCCAATGACCGGCACATTCTGTGAGCGCGCGGCGTTCGCGGCGCCGGCCACGCCTTCGCGCAGCACCGGGCCAATGATGATGTCGGCGCCGTCGTTCAGCAGCGCGCGTGCGGCAGCGTTGGCGGAGGCTTCGTCCGATCCGGCGTCGCGCGGGATCAGCAGCGTGTTCTGGTTGCCGTGGTCGAATAGCGCGAGCTCGGCAGCATTATAGAGCGCCGCGGCGTCCTGCGGGCGGATCGAGAACGGCAGAAGTAGGCCGACGCGCACGATCTGGCGGCCGCGCATGAAGGGCGGTGTCACCCCGTCGCGCGACTGGACGATCGAGTCCGGCGGCGGCGTCGTGACCGGCCCTGGCCCGGTGCTTGGACCAGGTCCAGGGCTTGGCGCGGTTGCGCACGCGGCCATAAGCGCGGCAAAGCTGACCGCAACAGTCGTCTTCAGGCTTGGCGCGACGCGCGTCCGCGCCGATGATTTGGCAATCGCCATGGATGACCCTCAACAACCCCGAGATTTCGCGCGCGACGGTACCGGCGCCCGCCAAAGCGTTCAACCGCTCGAACCGGGCCTTTATGTGGTGGCGACGCCGATTGGGAACTTGCGCGACATCACCTTGCGCGCGCTGGACATTTTGGCCGCCGCGACACGCGTCTATGCCGAGGACACCCGCGTCGCACGGAAGCTGCTGGACACGTATGGCCTCAAACCGCGCTTGGCGGCCTATCACGAGCACAACGCCGAAGCCGCTCGTGAAGACATTCTCAACGCTCTCAGCGCCGGCGAGAGCGTTGCGCTGACTTCCGACGCGGGTACGCCGCTCGTTTCCGACCCAGGCTTCAAACTGGCGCGCGCGGTGATCGAGGCGGGCCATCGCGTGTTTCCAATTCCGGGCGCCTCGGCTTTGCTGGCTGGCCTAGTGACATCGGGTCTGCCAAGCGACCGCTTCCTGTTTGCTGGCTTTCTCTCGTCCAAGCAGGGGGCGCGCCGCTCTGAATTGGCTGAACTCACCGATGTCGAAGCCACATTGATCTTCTACGAGTCAGGACCGCGCTTGGCGGACTCGCTCGCGGACATGGCCGAAATGCTGGGCGCCCGCAGCGCCGCCGTCGCACGCGAACTCACCAAGATGTTCGAGGAAACGCGGCGCGGTACGCTCGACGCGCTGGCCGCGCACTACGCCGACGCCGGCGCGCCGAAAGGGGAGATTGTCGTGCTCGTCGGCCCGCCACCGCCGAAAGGCGAGGTGAGTGACGAGGCGCTCGACGCTTTCTTGCTCAAGGCGCTGCCGCGTGGCGTGAAGGACGCCGCCAGCGAAGCGGCGCGCGATCTCGGCGTGCCGCGCAAGCGCGCCTATGCGCGCGCGCTTGAACTGAAGGGCCGCGCGTGAGCCGCGCCAAGGCCGAGCAGCGCGGTCGCGTGGCCGAATGGGCGGCGATGCTGTTCCTGACCTGCAAGGGCTATCGCATTCTCGGCCATCGCCTGCGCACGCCCTACGGCGAAATCGACCTCGCAGCTTGGAAAAACGGCGTTCTCGTCATCATCGAGGTGAAAGCGCGCAATACCTACGACGCTGGCGCGTATGCCGTCACGCCAATGAGCCAGCAGCGCATTGTCCGCGCCGCGCAAACACTAGCAGGCCGCTGGCGGCTCACCGCAGCGCCGATACGCTTTGATTTGGTAGTGATTGGTTCAGGTCTGTTGCCGAGACATGAACGCGGCGCGTGGTTCGATGAGCGCCGCGTCGGCTGAAAATTAAACGTCCCGAAACAACCCGTGTGCACAGTGTGCCAAATGCGTACAGCTTTTATCACTCTCGCGGCCATGGCCGCATGTGGGTCCGTCAGCGGATGCATGACAGCCGCGCTTGGCGCCGTAGCCGGCGTCGGCGTCTATGCGGTGCAGGACCGCACCATTGGCGAAGGCATTGATGACGCCGCCGCGTCCAACCAAGTGAAAATGCGCCTGATGGCTGCCGATAGTGGGGCGTTCCAGGAAGTCGATGTCGAAGTCGCCGGCGGCAATCTGCTGCTCTCTGGCGCGGTGCCGACCGAAGAACACAAGCAAGCCGCCGAGACCATCGCTCGCAGCGCTGGCACCATCGACAATTTCTACAACGAAATTTTCGTCGGCCCGCACTCGAGCCTCGTGCGCAACGCGCAGGATGAACTGATCACCGCGCAAATCCGCACGCGTTTGACCGCGAGCCCCTCCGTGCGCGCGATCAACGTCAACATTGAGACGTTTCAGGGCAACGTGTACTTGATGGGCACCGCACGCAGCGAACACGAACTGCAACGCGCCGCCGAGATCGCGAGCGTTGTTGGCGGCGTTCGTCGCGTCGTCTCCTTCATGCAAGTGCGCACGCCGCCGACGCCGTACTACGCGCAGGCCAACACCGGCCCAGCGGCGCCTGAGTATCGCGGCCCTGCCACGCCGGATTATCGCGGCGCACCGGTGCAAGAGCAGGCCGACGGCGCGCAGGACGGCGCTTACTAAAATTCTCTCCAGGACCCGGCGACCCGTAGCGTTACTCCCAACCTGGGGGTAACCTCACCGCCTATCGCACCGACCGCGCGCAAAGCGTTCGATTTTTGTTGCGCGTTTGTTCTTCATGTGTACGATCTGAGACCCGGGTACTGTCTCAGTTTGAATACTGAAACTTATGCTTATGGGCTTACGGCGCTGTTATTGCAGCGCTTTTCGGCGTTTGCGCCGCCCACAGAGTTATCCACAGTTTATAGTGCGTTGATATTGCTCGCTTTGTTCCGCGTTATCCCCGAACTGCGATCACAACCGCCGCGATCAACATGAGCGCCAGCCCAGCCGCCACAGCTTGATGCCAAGGCCGGATCGCATCTAGGCGCCGGCGCTCGCGCTCGTGCTCTTCTGGAGGGGGCCAATACTCAGGCATCGGCCTTTGTATCATCCGGCCAGCCGCTGTCATTCTGCGGACCCTTGCGGCGCCGGCGCTTCTTGATCGGCTCGCGTTTGATCACTGTCCCTGGCGGGTGCGGGTTCGGTTGAAACAAGTCTTTCAACCGGTCGTTCGGCGGAAAGAGCGAAGGCTGCTCCGGTTCTTCTTCCATGGTCGTCTCCCCAGACGACCCCATGCGCGGAGAAAGTTGTGCCGAAGCGGGACAGCTTCAACCCCGGATTAACCGGTCATCCATGATGATGAAGACGGGAAGCTCGATCCCCCTGCGAGGTGCGAACTCGCAGAGGGCAAATCGAGTGAACCAGTCTCGCGCAAAATGCCCACGGCGAGACACGGCGAAGCTATGTCCTGAGAGTTAACAAAGGGTTTGGCAAAGCCGTCAAGTGGGCTCCGATTGGAGCTAACAATGTCAGTACGATTAGTTGCCTACGATATGAACAAGGAGCGTCGCGGTTGGTTGAATGACCGCAACAAGCTTCTCGCCCACATTAAAAAGACGTGGGCATGGGCGAAGCTCTCTGAGTCCGCGTATGCGATTCAGACGCAGAGTTCAGCGTCCGCCATCAAGCAAGCGCTTCGCCAGTATCTCGACGACAACGACACGCTCTACGTGATTACGCTTGCGCGTCCGATGAGTGGTTGGGGCTTCCCGCCGGTGAATGAGTGGCTAGTTGAGAAGCTGGGGCCGGCTGAAGGGTAATGGCCCCGCCGAGAATAGCGGCGTCTAGAATACGAGCGTCGCTGTCGGTGTCGGGTTCAACGGCGATGAAGTCGCCGTGTCGCACTAGTCGCATTATCGCCTCCGCAGAATGCAAAAGGCGATTATCGCGCATCATCCTCGGAACGGGGCTTGCGGACCTTATAGGGGCCGCGTGCCTTCGGCTGGTTCACGCGCGTTTCAATCCGCTCTGCAATATCTTCCATAGACCAAAGCCGATCGGTAATCCCGGCCGCCATCGCGGGCGAGAGTTTGTGCGCCTTGTGCTGGCGCACGAAATTGTAGTGCATGAAGAAAAGCGCCAGCGCGTAGAGGTGGTTCGCGTACTTCTTGGAATGCGCGTTGGTCAGGCGCGTAAAGCGGCGCATTCCCATGCGCATGGTGAGATTGGCGCGCTCAACGTGCGACGTTGAGATCTTCGATTGATCCGGGTTGCCTTGGCGCACAACCTTGTGCGCGCCGGTGCAAACCGGGGGAGAGTACTTGCGCTCGGGGCCAGAGCCGCCTTCCGCGCCGTAGGTTTTCACAAGCTGAGCGAAGTCCACGTTCTTACCGAACGCGACATGCACCGCGTAAGGGTAGCTGTTGTGGCCGTCCGTGGTGAGTTGCACGCGCCCCGTGATGCGGCTCGCCACGTCCTTCATGAAGTGAATGGCGGCGCTCTGCGTGCGTCCTGAGGCCAGGTAGGAGACGATCAGCTTGGAGTCGCTGTCCAAGCAAGTCCACGTCCACACGTCGCCGGCGCCCTCAGGAGCGGCCTTGGCGTCGGGGACGTTCTTTTGCTTGGCGTAGCAGAATGACCAAATCTCGTCGGCTTGCAGGTTCTTCGCTTGAACGTGCGTGACGAGCTGGTCGTGCAGATCGAGGCAGGTTTCGCCCGCGTCCACCAAGAGCTTGGAGACCGTGTTGATGCTCACGTCAGCGACGCGGGAGATCGCCCGCATCGACATGCCCTCGTTGAGCAGGTTCAGGATTTGAACGCGTTTCGCGAGGGGCAGCACGTTTGCCATTCCCCGGTTATACTGAACTTTATGCTTAGCGTCAAGCATCTCCGACCAATCGGAGTGGCGCGGCGGCAGGCGGCGGTGCGCCGGGGGCCTGCGTGGAGGCGATACCGAAGAGGAGCGCGTTCAATTCCCACTCAGGAATCAAAAGCTCGTCAGATACGCGCGACAGCGGGATGCCTTGCCGCCAAAGGTCAGTAAGAATTTTCGTCCAAATTTGTGAGGTCTCGCGCGGCAACGCATTCGGCTCGCTCTTCATTTGCGCGAGCGAGACATTGTAGCCTCGGTAATTCCATTCGGTCATTCGCTCATGCTTGTTCAGCGCGTAGCAGAGCGCAGAAGCAGACACGCCCCAGCGAGTTTTCTTCTCGATGATTTGTTCTAGCGAACGAACACGAGGAATCTCAGCGAGCAGATCGGCTGGCGGCATTAGAAACGCCGATGCGAACGCATTGGCCTCATTCTCAGCGCTAGGATTCGTCGAGCCCGAATGCCGGTGCATCACCAAATGCCCAAGCTCATGCGCGGCATCAAAGCGAGTGCGCTCAGCCGTCTTTAGGGTGTTGAGAAACACATAAGGCTGTTTGTCATCGCGCCAGAATGAGTACGCATCCAAATGGCGCGTCTCCTCCGCGAGAGAGAACACGCGAACGCCTTTAGACTCCAAAAGGTTCAGCATGTTGCCGATGGGGCGCTCGCCTATGCCCCACTTGGCGCGGACAAACGCCGCCGCTTGCTCGGGTGACTGTTGTTCGATCTGGGGGATTTGATGCGCTGGCAATGCGTAGCGCGCTGCAATCCAGTCATCGAACTCAAACGCCAGCGCTCCCGCTGCCAATGCAGCGTCGCGGGTGCCCGCAGTCAAAGAGCGTAGCGAACGGAAGCTCACGCCGTGTGCGCTAGGAAATTCGAACGTGCCTTTTTCAAAGAAGGCGCGCGGGTACCCGGTTTCTCGACACAGCGCATCTAGGCTCGGATCAGGAAATCCGAACTCGCCACTTTCGAAACGTTGCAGAACTTTGCGATCGATCTTTAGCCGATCAGCGAGTCCGCTCTTAGTCAGTCCAAGCCGCCGCCGGACCAACTCAATTCGATCAGGATTTGGCATGGCTCAGCGCCGTGCGATTGGAATGTCTACCACTTCCGTTGGCTCCGGCGCGTCACGGCGACCGGTTGGCGTGTCGTCGTCTTCGCTGCCACGCAGAAGGATGACGCGCGTCTCAAACCGCGTGAAATACTTTCCGTCGAAGGCGACCGGGAAAGAAAGCTCCGCTTTCAACGGTTCACCGCCGACCGCGTAGATTCCAAGTATCCAAGTTTTGTATTCGCTACCTTCTTGCGCTTCGATGTCCGGCAAACCGGGAAGCCAGCCAGTCGCATTGCATCGCGCTTTCGCTTTGCTGACTTCGCCCTTAGGCGAACGGTTCGTCGGCTCAACCGACGTTCCGCATTCAATCGTAAAGTTGCAGGGGACTACGCGAATTTTCAGAGCGGGATTGCAGATGCCCGCTTGATTGTTCGTCTCGTCCTTTTCCCAGCCGTCTCTACCGCAATAGACCTCGCGCAAGCCGCGCGCGGCTTTGTCGTAGACCGTCATCTGAGAGAAGCCGTGGACGTCATTGCTGGTGCAGAGTGCGCGCTGGCTCTCAGCGTACCTCACCGCCTCGACCAACCCTTCCACGTCCAAGCTGAGCGTCGTCAGGAAGGGAACGACTTCGTGGGATTCCCGGAGAACGGTGTCGGTCATATTGATGTCCCAAAACTCTGCATCATTTGATGCAGGAATTTGGGACAATGGTCAAGCTCTACTTTCGCTTTTTCGGGGAGCCCCAACGCTTCGCCGCCGCCTTCTTGGCGATTTCCGAGCGTTTTGAGGCGCTTAGACTCTTAGCCCGCGCAGCGCCGCCCTTAGCCCCTAGCGCTTTAGCGGCTGGGTCTTTCCCATCGTCTTTCAGGTCTTCGGTGTCATCGCCTACAGCAAGGCGACCAACCTTTATGGCGGCGCCTATAACGTCTGTGGGGCGGCGTTCGCCGCGTGGGCCTTTAGGCATGGATCAAAACCGCTTGAATGGAGATGGGCCGCGATAGTTCAGGTCTGCCTGTGGCGCCGGACGTGGGGGCGGAACTGGCGGTGGCGGCGGTGCGGTTGATGTCGGATTGCGCGCCAGCGCCAACTCAGAACGGAGCGCCCTTATTTCTTCGACCAGCAGCCAAAGTTCGTGGTGGACGGCCATAGTGGCGACGACGTTTGCTTGGTGTCCATAGAACGCCACCGAAATCGGAATGTTCTTGTCTGCGGCTTCTTTCATCCGCTCGATGTAGGTCTCAATCGCATCGATATTGCTCATGCGAGCCTCCCATGCCTGCCGCTAAGCATGGCCCGCTCCGGCCTATTTTTCAACGCCCGGTCAAGCTTGTTCCGATTTCAAACTGAGACAGTACCGAGACCCGGTCTGTGGATAAAGGCGGGGCTCTCATGCAGACGTGCGCCAATGCGGTGACGGTGGCTTTCGCGGGTCTCGAAACGCGCCGCGTCGAAGTTCAAGCACAACTGGCCGGCGGCACGCACGGCATCGTCATTGTTGGGCTCGGCGACAAGGCCGTTTCCGAAAGCCGGGAGCGCGTGCGGGCTGCGTTTGCGTCTATCGGACTTGCAATTCCAGCAGGCCGCTTGGTGGTCAACCTCGCGCCTGCGGATCTCCCGAAAGAGGGGACGCACTACGATTTGCCGATCGCGCTCGCCATGATGGCCGCGATCGGCGCACTGCCGCACGACGCGCTCGACAATGTCGTCTGCTTCGGCGAAGTCGGATTGGACGGCGCGTTGGCGCCCGCGCCGGGTGCGCTGCCGGCGGCGATGGCCGCGCACGGCATGGGCGCGGCGTTCATTTGTCCCGAAGCGTGCGGCTCGGAGGCGGCGTGGGCCGGCGGCGAAGTGATCGCTGCGCCGTCATTGCTCTCACTGGTCAATCATTTCCGCGGCGGCGCTGCGATCAAGCCGCCTGAGCGTGGCGATCTGATCTCTGGAGCTGCCGTCCCCGATTTGCGCGACGTGCGCGGCCAGGAGCAAGGCAAGCGCGCGCTCGAAATCGCCGCTGCCGGCGCGCACAACATTCTCTTCGTCGGCCCGCCCGGCGCAGGGAAATCCATGCTGGCGCAACGGCTGCCGGGCCTAATGCCGGCGCTTTCCAGCGAAGAATTGCTTGAAGTATCGATGCTGCATTCTGTTGCGGGTTTGCTGGAACGCGGACGTTTGACACGCACGCGCCCCTTCCGCGCGCCGCACCATTCCGCATCGATGGCGGCGCTTGTTGGTGGTGGTTTGCGCGCGAAGCCGGGCGAAATCAGCTTGGCGCACCAAGGCGTGCTCTTCCTCGATGAATTGCCCGAGTTCTCACAGCAAGCACTGGATGCGCTGCGCCAGCCACTCGAGTCCGGCCAAGTGCTGATCGCGCGCGCGAATCATCACGTCACATATCCCGCACGCATTCTATTGGCCGCCGCGATGAACCCGTGCCGCTGCGGTGGTGGCCCAGGCGCGGGCCAATGCCGGCGTGGGCCGCGCTGCGCGATCGACTACCAAGCGCGTCTCTCGGGGCCTTTGCTCGATCGCATCGACATTCAGCTCGACATCCCAGCCGTCACAGCCGCCGATCTCGCTCTGCCGCCGCCGATCGAAGGCACCGCCGAAGCGGCCAACCGCGTGCTGCACGCGCGCGGCGCGCAAGCCGAACGCGGCGGCGGTCTCAACGCGGTGCTCGATCTCGATTCACTCGAACGCTTCGCCGCACCCGATGGACCCGGCGCCGCGCTGCTGGCGAAGGCGGCGGAGACGCTTTCGCTGTCGGCCCGCGCGTATCACCGCACCCTCAAAGTCGCGCGCACCATCGCCGATCTCGACGGCTCAGAGGCCGTCCGTCGCATTCATGTCGCGGAAGCCTTGAGCCTGAAACGCCAATGGGCCGGGGCCGATCAGGGCGGCATGGTCCGCGCCTCGTAAACGCTAAGCTTTCTTAACCGGGCGCGGGCTTGATCGGGGCATGGGCCAGCCTGCCGCCGTGCAAGCGTTCGATGCGTTCGACGCACTGCCAGCGCCCGCCGCAATCCTCGCGGCGGATGGCGCTTTGCTGCGCGCCAACCCTGCGTTTCGCGCGGCGATCAAACACTGGGTCGGGCCGCAGCGTCCGCCCTGGGGCAGGGCGCCGGCGCCGGCGTTCGAAAACGGCGAACGCCATATCGAAGCGCCGACGCCGGATGGCCGCCGCTTCGAATGGGTCGAGCGCCAGCTGCCCGATGGCGCGACGCTCGTCGTCGCTCACGACATCACCCGCCACGTCCGCGCCGCTGAAGACGCGCTGCGCGCCAAGACCACATTGTTCGCGACGCTCACGCACGAACTACGCACGCCGCTGAACGGCATTCTCGGCATGGCCGGTTTGCTCGATCTCGGCAAACTCGAACCCAACGCACGCACTTATGTCGGCGCCATCAAGCAATCCGGTGAATTGCTGCTCGACCTCATCACGGAGATTCTGGATTATTCGCGCCTAGAAGCTGGCCACCTCGCGCTCGAATCGGCGCCGTTCGATCCTGAAGCGACGATGCAAAGTGTGGCCGAACTGCTCTCGCCGAAAGCGCACGATAAGAACCTCGAATTGGCGGTCGTTGCGCGCAGCAGCGCGCCAGCGCTGGTGATGGGCGATGATGGCCGCTTGCGGCAAATCCTCTTCAACCTCGCCGGCAACGCGGTGAAGTTCACCGAGACCGGCGGCGTCGTCATTGAGATGGCGGCGCGTCCAGGCGGGCGCTTACGCTTCAACGTGCGCGACACCGGCCCAGGCGTGCCGCCCGACAAGCAGACGCTGATCTTCGAGGAGTTCGCACAAGCTGATGCAGGCGTTGCGCGCCGGCACGGCGGCACCGGGCTTGGCCTTGCTATCGTGAAGAAGCTCGCCACCGCCATGGGCGGCGAGGTCGGTCTCGTCAGTAAACTTGGTTTTGGCGCAAGCTTTTGGGTTGAGCTGCCGTTGGCCCCAGTGGAATCGGACACGCAGCCCCAGGTGATTTCCGGCATCCGCGTCTGCGTGCTCAGCCAATCCAATGTATTGACCCAAGCGCTACGCGCGACAGTGTCAGCGATGGGCGGCCTGCCGGTCGAGATCGATGATCGCCCGGACGTCGTGCTCTACGATTGGCGCGCCGGCGTTAGCGCCGAACAGATCGTTGCGCTGAAGCGAATTGCGCGCGCCGTCATCGCGCTCGCGCCGCAAGAGCAGCGCGACGCGATCGCCGAGTGCCGCGCGGCCGGCGTGGTGCACTACACGCTGAAACCCGTCCGCCGGCGCTCACTCGCGGAGCGCATCAAAGCAGCGCTCGGAGAAGACGGAACCTCCGACGCTGCCGTGGAAGAACCCGACGCGGCACCGCCCCAGCAGCCCTTGCTCGGGCTCCGCGTGCTACTAGCCGAAGACAACCCGATCAACGCGCTGCTCGCGCGCACCTTGCTGACGCGCGAGGGCTGCATGGTCAGTTTAGCGCAGGATGGCGAGGAGGCGGTCGCAATCGCGGCGTCTGGCGCCTACGATCTCATTCTGCTCGACATCCGTATGCCGCGGGTCGATGGGCTAGAGGCCGCTGAGCGCATCCGCGCCGGGGCAGGGCCATCTTCGCGCGCGCCGATCGTTGCGCTGACCGCCGACGCCGGCGAGGAAGAGCGCGCCCGCGCCTTCAAGGTCGGCATGGACGATTTCCTCACCAAACCGATCGACGCCAACCGCCTGCTCGCTGTCGCTGAACGCTTTACCACCCGCCCGAACCCCGCCACGTTCGACGCCGAATAAAGCGGCGGAGATACCGCATGACGAACGCCACCGAAGCCGCCGCGCCGAAGCGCTCCACATGGGACGCCCTCGCCGTATTCTTCGAGCATCGCACCATCGTGATGCTGATGCTCGGCTTCGCGGCCGGTCTGCCAAACCTACTGCTTTACGACACCATTTCCGCGTGGATGCGTCAGGCCGGGGTCCCGCTCGACGTCATTACGCTCTTCAGTCTGGTGACGATCACCTACGCCATCAAATTCCTTTGGGCGCCGATCGTCGACCGCGTGAAGATTCCCGGGCTTCACCAGCTGCTCGGCAAGCGGCGCTCATGGATGCTGCTGGCGCAGGCCGGCATCGTGTTTGGCATTTGGGCGATCGCCGTCACGATGCCACCAGTGTCTGCTGCCGTCGCAGGCAGCGTTGAAGGCGCGGTGCAGCCTGATCCGAACCTAAGCCTGATCGGAACGGTTGCCATTCTCGCCGCGATCACCGCGATCTTCGGCGCGACGCAAGACATCGCGATCGACGCATGGCGCATCGAAGTCGCCGCCGTGGAACGGCAAGGCGCGATGGCTGCGGCGTATCAGTGGGGCTATCGGATCGCCATCGTCGTCTCGGGCGCCGCGCCCTTGTTGCTCGCGTCGCGCATCGGCTGGACCGGCGCTTACTCCGCTATGGCGCTCGTCATGGTTGTCGGCGTGCTGGGCGTACTGCTGGCGCCGCGCGAGAACAGCGTTGAACCGAAGCCATTTCCGCCCCGGACGACGCCGGTCTGGATGGAAGCACTCGAGTGGATCGCGCGCATCGCGCTGATGGCGTTCGGCGCCTGCTTCATCGGGGCCGGCTTGTCCGGCAAGCCTGAGCCGCTGGCGTTCATGTTTCCGTGGATGGGCCTGACCGATGCCGTGCCCGGGTTTGCCGAACTGTGGGCCAGCAAGCCTTGGGGGGCCGTGTGGCAAGTCTTCGCTGTCGCCGTGGGCTTGGCCATCGTCGCGTTCGCGACGTATCCGATGATCAAATCACGCCCGAGCGCGTACTTCGCGGGCACGCTGAAAGAGCCACTGGAAGATTTCTTCAAGCGCTATCGCAGCACCGGCGCGCTGATTTTGGCGATGATCTGCGTCTACCGCATCGCCGATTTCGTGCTCAATCTGATGACGGCGTTCTACGTCGATGTCGGCTTCACGCTCGATGAGATCGCCGGCGCGCGGAAGTTGTTCGGCGTCGTCATGTCGATGATCGGCATTGGCTTTGGCGGCTGGATGGTCGCGCGCTTCGGACTGATGCGGTCGCTCGTCGTCGGCGCAATCCTGCAGCCGCTCTCGAACATCGCGTTCGGCGCCCTTGTGTTTACGGGGCCGTCACTACCCGGGCTCTACGCGTGCATCGCGATCGACAACATTTCCGCCGGCGTCGCTGGCACAGCACTGATCGCCTACATGTCGAGCCTCACCAGCCTCGGCTTCACCGCGACGCAGTACGCTTTGTTCTCCTCGCTCTACGCGTTGCCCGGTAAGATTCTCGCGGCGATCTCCGGCCGCATCGTGGAAGGCGCGGTTGCCGCATCCGCTGCAGGGGAGAGCGATTGGCTGCGCGGCTGGTTCACGGGCATGTCGCCGACGGCCTTCGCGCGTCTCTCAACGGAGCGCGGCATTCCCGCCGAAGCGTTTGCAGCGGGCTATATGACGTTCTTTATCTACTCGGCGATCATTGGCATTGCGGCGCTGGTCTTTGCGCTCGCCGTGATGCGTCGTACGCCTCCGGCGACGGATGCCGCGAAGGAGGCGCCGGCGCCCGCCTAGGCCTTCGCTTCCACGGCCTCCGCAGCCTGGAACGCGGCGACGGTTGCGTACGTCACGATGTCCGACACCGTGCCGCCGAGCGGCGCGATCTGAATTGGCTTAGCTAGCCCAGTCAGCACCGGGCCGATCACCGTCGCGCCGCCAGCGGTGGCGAGCAGGCTGGTAGCGATCGAGGACGAGTGCAGCGCCGGCATCACCAGCACGTTGGCCGCCTCGCTCAGGCGCGAGAACGGGTAAAGGTCCTTGATGTTAGCGTTGAGCGCCACATCGACGTTCATCTCGCCTTCGTACTCGAAATCGATGTCCTCGCGGCGATCCAGGATCGATACCGCGTCGCGAATTTTCTCCGAACGTTCCATCTTCGGATTGCCGAACGTGGAGTGCGAGAGCAGCGCCACGCGCGGGATCGCGCCGAACTGGCGCGCCATCGCCGCGGATTGGAGCACGATCTGCGCTAGCTCCTGCGGTTCGGGAAACTCGGCGACGGCCGTGTCGCTGATAAAGAGCGTGCGGCCTTTCATCAGGACGATCGACATGCCCATCACGCGCTCGCCGCGCGCGGGATCGATCACCTTCAGCACGTCGTCGAGTACGGTGGCGTAGTTGCGCGTCACGCCGGTCACCATGCCGTCGGCGTGGCCAGCCGCGACCATGCACGCGCCAAAGACGTTGCGATCCTGGTTGACCAGCCGCTGCACGTCGCGCTGCAGGAAGCCGAAGCGCTGCAGCCGCTTGTAGAGGTGGTCGGCGTAGATCTCGTTGTTGTGCGAGAGCCGCGCGTTGACGATGTTGAGGTTCGCACTCTCCGGCACGCCGACTTGCGCCATGTTATCGCGCACGGTGTCCTCGCGGCCGACGAGGACGGAGCGCCCAAGGCCCAGCTCCTGAAACGCGAAGGCCGCGCGGATCACCGCCGGCTCTTCGCCTTCGGCGAACACGATGCAGCGCGGCGTACGGCGCACTACGGTTTGCACGCGCTGGATCATCGCCGCGGTCGGATCGAGCCGTTGCGCCAGGCTGTGCTTGTAAGCCTGTATGTCGGCGATGGGCTTGCGTGCGACGCCGGAATCCATCGCGGCCTGCGCCACATAGGGCGGAATCTCCGAGATCAAGCGCGGATCAAACGGAGAGGGGATGATATAATCCGGCCCGAACTTCAGCCGCTTGCCGTGATACGCCGCGGCGACTTCATCCGGCACGTCTTGCTTCGCCAGCTCCGCCAATGCACGCGCTGCGGCGACTTTCATCTCTTCGTTGATCGTCCGCGCGCGCACGTCGAGCGCGCCGCGGAAGATGTAGGGAAAGCCCAGTACGTTGTTGACCTGGTTCGGATAGTCCGACCGGCCCGTCGCCACGATCGCATCCTTGCGCGCGGCGTGGACTTCCTCTGGCGTGATCTCCGGATCGGGATTGGCCATGGCGAAGATGATCGGCTTTTTCGCCATCGCCCGGACCATGTCCTGCGTCATCGCGCCGGCGACCGATAAGCCCATGAACACGTCGGCGCCCTTGATCGCGTCGTCGAGCGTGCGCGCCTTGGTGTCGATCGCGTGCACGGATTTGAATTGGTCCATGCCTTTTTCGCGGCCACGATAGATCACGCCTTCGCGGTCCAACGCGATGACATTCTCATGCGGTACGCCGAGCTGCTTGATCAGAGCAATGCACGAAAGCCCGGCGGCGCCGGCGCCGTTGACGACAACCTTGATGTCCGAGAGCCGACGGCCCGTCAGTTCGCACGCATTGAGCAAGCCAGCCGCCGCGATGATCGCCGTGCCGTGCTGGTCATCGTGGAAAACCGGGATGTCCAACTCATCGCGCAGCCGGCTCTCGATGATGAAGCACTCCGGGCTCTTGATATCCTCCAGATTGATGCCGCCGAACGTCGGCCCGATGTTGCGCACCGTGGTGATGAACTCTTCGACATCTTGCGTCGTCACTTCGATGTCGATCGAGTCCACGTCGGCGAAGCGTTTGAAGAGGACGCTCTTGCCTTCCATCACCGGCTTCGACGCCATCGCGCCGAGATTGCCGAGCCCCAGGATCGCGGTGCCGTTCGAGATCACAGCCACCAAATTGCCCTTGGATGTATAGTCGTAGGCGAGGTCCGGGTTCTCGGCGATCGCCTTCACCGGCACGGCGACGCCTGGCGAATACGCCAGCGACAAATCGCGCTGCGTCGCCATCGGTTTGGTGGGGAGAATGGAAATCTTGCCCGGCGTAGGCAGGCGGTGAAAGTCCAGCGCCTCAGCGTCGGTGAACGTCTTCCTGGAATCGGGCATGTATTGGGAGCTCGTTGGTAGTTTGGGCGCACCCTAACGGTGCGACTTCCCTGGTCAATGGAAGTCCGGCGCGCGAGACGCTAAAGCTGGCCGGTGGCCGATTCCTCGCACGTACCGCCGCCGAAGGCGTCGCCCTTCATGGCGCAGTATCTCGCCGCCAAGGCGGAACATCCGGATTCACTCGTGTTCTTCCGCATGGGCGATTTCTACGAGATATTCTTCGACGATGCGGTGAAGGCGTCCGCCGCCATCGGCATCACGCTCACCAAGCGCGGCCAACACGGCGGCGAGCCGATCCCGATGGCTGGCGTACCGTGGCACCAGGCCGAGAACTATCTCTCCAAACTGATCCGCGCTGGCTTCAAGGTTGCAGTTTGCGAACAGCTTGAAGATCCGGCCGAAGCGAAGAAGCGGGGCGCGAAATCCATCGTCAATCGCGGCGTCGTCCGCGTCGTCACGCCCGGAACGCTGACGGAGGAGGGGTTGCTCGATGCGCGCAGCGCCAATCGTCTTGCGGCGTGTGCATTTGATGGTGAGAGCGCAGCAATTGCGTGGGCGGATGTTTCAACCGGCGCGTTCGAGACGCGGGCGATCGCGGCGCGCGATGTGGAGGAAGAGCTAGCCGCGCTGTCGCCTGCGGAGCTGCTTGTCGTTGAGGCTGATACGCCACGTGTCAACGAAGCTGCGCGTATTTCGGGTGCCGTGGTCACGCAACGGCCCGCCGTGAAGGCCGACGCCAAGGCAGCAGCGCGCCGGATCAAGAGCGCGTTTGAAGTCGCCGCGCTCGATGCTTTCGGCGAATTCAGTGACGCCGAGCTGTCGGCCATGGGCCTGCTGCTGGACTATATCGAACTCACCCAAGCCGGCGCCGCGCCGCGTCTGATGCCGCCGCGCCGCAACGCCGAGCGCGCCTTCATGGCCATCGACGCCGCCACGCGGGCAGGTTTGGAAATCGAGCGCTCCACGCGCGGCGCGCGAGAGGGCTCGCTGCTCGCCTGCATCGACCGCACTGTGACGTCAGCAGGCGGGCGCATGCTGGCCGAACGCATCGGCCGGCCGCTGACCGATCGCACGGCCATCACTGCGCGTCTCGATGCGGTGCAGTTCTTCCTCGACGAGCGCGGCAAACGCGAAGGTGTCCGCGAAGAGTTGCGTGTTGCCGGCGATCTTGCCCGCGCGGTGACGCGGCTTGCGCTCGGCCGCGGCGGTCCACGCGATTTGGCGCAAGTGCGCGATGGTTTGAGTGCTGGCGATCGCGCTGCTGCGCGCTGCGCGGGAACTAACGGCGATACGCCCGGCGAAATCGCGCGCGCCTGCGAAGCGCTTTCGGTCGCGGCACATCCCGACTGCGCTAGCCTCGCGCAAACTTTGGCCCGCGCGCTCGCGCCGGAATTGCCCCTGCTAACGCGAGACGGCGGTTTTATCGCGCCGGGCTACGACGCAGTGCTCGACGAATCCCGCGCGCTCCGCGACGACAGCCGCAAAGTCATCGCGGCGCTGCAAGCCAGCTACGCCGAGGAAACCGGCATCGCTGGGCTGAAACTGAAGCACAACGGCGTCCTCGGCTATCACATCGACGCCACCACCAAGCAGGCCGAAGCGTTGATGGCGCCGCCGCTGAACGCGCGTTTCATCCATCGACAAACCAACGCCGGCTCGATCCGCTTCACCACAACGGAGTTGGCCGAACTCGACGCCAAGATTTCCCGCGCCGGTGAAGCGTCTCTCTCGCGCGAGCTGGCGTTGTTCAAGGACTTCGCCGCCCGCGCCGCCGCGCAGGAAAAGGACATCCGCGCCGCCGCCGAAGCACTCGCGTCGCTCGATGTTGCCGCCGGCCTCGCGGTGTGGGCCGAAGAAGCGCAAGCCACGCGCCCGGAGATCGATGACACCACCGCGCTGCTCGCCGAAGCTGCGCGCCATCCCGTGGCGGAGGAAGGCGTCCGCCGCGACGGTCAGGGCTTCACGCCGAACGACGCGCGGCTCGACGCCGAGGGTAAATCCGGGCCGCGCCTGATGGTCGTCACTGGCCCGAACATGGCGGGCAAGAGCACGTATCTGCGCCAGATCGCGCTGCTCGCCGTGCTGGCGCAAGCTGGCTCATACGTCCCGGCGAAGAAACTGCGTCTCGGCATCGTCGATCGCGTCTTCGCCCGCGTTGGCGCTTCAGACGATCTCGCGCGCGGCCGCTCTACGTTTATGACTGAGATGGTCGAAACCGCCGCGATCCTGCACCAGGCCGGTCCGCGCGCGCTTGTCGTGCTCGATGAAATCGGCCGTGGCACCGCGACGTTCGACGGCCTCGCCATCGCCTGGGCCGTCGCCGAGCATTTGCACGAAGCCAACAAGTGCCGCGCTGTCTTCGCCACGCACTACCACGAGTTGACGCGCCTCGCCGACAAGCTCGAAGCCGGCGCCAACGCGCACCTCCGCGCCAAGGAATGGAAAGGCGATCTCGTCTTCCTGCATGAAGTCGCGCCCGGCGCCGCCGATCGCTCCTATGGTATCCAAGTCGCCAAGCTCGCCGGCGTCCCAAAGAGCGCCGTTGAACGCGCCCGTGCGGTGTTGCAGCGGCTCGAAGCCAATGGCGGCGCGACGCGCGTTGATATCGCCGACGAGCTGCCGCTGTTCGCGCAAGTGATGGAAGAGAACAAAACGTCGCCGCTTGAAGCCGCGCTCGACGCCATCAATCCGGATGCACTTAGCCCCAAGCAGGCGCTCGATGCGCTCTACAAGCTGAAGTCACTTAAAGACGAAAACTGATTACGGCTGGGCCGGGTCTGATGGCAGCAGCGGTTCGCGGCTGTCGACCGATTCACGCGCGGCGTCTGAGGCGGCGCCGGCAATGAAGTTGTTGCGCCAGATGTCGGCCGAGCCAGTCTGAACCACCATGGTCATGTAGACGCCGAGGATGACGCCCAGGATCAGGCCGGTCACGCCCCAGAGCGAGGCGGCGAACCAATAGGCGGATGAGCGCTCGCTCTTGATGCGCTGATGGAACAACTTCTGATCCATGATCGCTTCCATGCCCGCGCGGGCTGGGTGATCGTGGATCTGATGGTCGTCATCGACCGGGTTCAGTTTGATGGTCCGGCCGCCCTTGCTGCGCATCGATAGCTCTCCCAGGGCGGTCGCCCGTTGTTCCTTTGTGGCTGTGACCGGGAAATGAGGCAAGTTTGGGTGCGAAGATTTACCAAGAAGTCATGCCTTACAGTCGGAAGGGTGGCGCCAATGCACCAAAGCGGTGAAATAACAGCCAGATGATCCCCCGCTTCAAACCCGCTCGGATCGAGCATGTGGTCGATGGCCACAGGCTGCGTGCTCAACTGAGCGCAGTCGCCTTGAGCGAGGGCGAGAACGCGCGGGCGTCGGTCAAGAACCTGCTCCACCACGCGCTCTTTCGGGGGCGCATGATCGCCAAGGAACGGCTCGAGGCCGGAGAGGACGGGCTCGCGGTAGCGCGGCTCCTGGCGCAAGTGGCCGATGAAGTCGTCAGCGCACTCTACGATTACACCACCGTCCACCTCTTTCGCGCCCGCAACCCGACCGAGGGCGAGCGCTTCACCGTAATGGCCGTCGGCGGCTATGGCCGCGGCGAACTCGCGCCATCTTCCGATCTCGATCTGCTGTTCCTCCGCGCCTACAAGCCCACCGCCTTCAGCGAGAGTGTGACCGAGTACATGCTCTACATGCTCTGGGACATGGGGCTGAAGGTCGGCCACGCGTCGCGCAATGTCGATGAGAGTCTGAAGCTCGCGCGCGAAGATCACACCATTCAGACGGCGCTTCTCGAAGCGCGGCGCATCGCGGGCGATCAATCGCTCGCTGAAGAGTTGCTGGTGCGCTTCCGCAAGGAAGTCGCGCAGAAGGATCACGCCGGCTTCATTGCCGCCAAGCTGAAGGAGCGCGACGAGCGCCACCAGCGCGTTGGCGCGTCGCGCTACATGGTCGAACCCAACATCAAAGAAGGGAAGGGTGGCCTGCGCGATCTACACACACTGTTCTGGATGGCGCGGCACCGCTACGGCTTCGAAAAGCCCGAAGACTACGTCACGAACGGCGTGTTCACGGAAGAAGAGCGCTTCATTTTCCGCCGCGCGCTGCGCTTCCTGTGGACCGCGCGTTGCCACCTCCATTTCCTCACCGCGCGCGGCGAAGAGCGGCTGACCTTTGACGTGCAGCCAGAAATGGCCAAGCGCATGGGCTACCACAGCCGCGCCAACCAGACCGACGTTGAGCGCTTCATGAAGCGCTATTTCTTGGTTGCGAAGGAAGTCGGCATGCTGACGCGCGTGCTCTGCGCGCGACTCGAAGCCGATCACGCCAAGAACGCGCCACGCGGTTTGCAACGGTTTTTGCCGCCAAGCCGCAAGCAAGTCGGACCCGATACGCCCGGCTTTGTCATCGAAGGCGGACGTCTCAATATCGAGTCAGCGAAGGTGCTCGACACGCCGAGCAATGTTGTTCGCTTGTTCGAAATCGCAGAACGCCGCGATCTCGACGTGCATCCCAACGCCCTCGGTGAAGCTGCGCGCCGGACGCGCCGCATGACGCCGCAATGGCGCAAGGACGAAGGCGCGCGCGCGTCGTTCCTGAAGGTCGCGACATCAGAGCGTCATCCAGGCGCAGCGCTGCGGCTCATGAACGAAGCGGGCGTGCTCGGGAAATTCGTGCCGGAGTTCGGCCGCATCGTCGCGCAGATGCAGTTCAACATGTATCACCACTACACCGTGGACGAGCACACGCTGCAAGCCATCGACGCGATGTCGGAGATCGAGCACGGCCGGCACAAGGATCAGCACCCGCTCGCAACGGAGATCTTCTCCAAGATCATCAACCGCCGCGCGCTCTACCTCGCCATGCTACTGCACGACACCGGCAAGGGCGACGGCGATCAGCAGATCGAAGGCGCCAAATCCGCGCGCGCCGCGTGCACGCGCCTTGGTCTGCCGAAGGAAGAAGTCGAGCTTGTCGCCTGGCTCGTCGGCAACCATTTGGTGATGAGCGATGTCGCGCAGAAACGCGATATTTCAGATCCTCGGACAATCGCGACATTCGCTGAGACGGTCGGGACAGTCGAGAGACTGCGTCTCTTGCTTGTCCTCACCGTTTCCGACATCCGCGCTGTCGGCCCGACGATCTGGAACGACTGGAAGGGCCAGCTGCTGCGCGATCTCTACCGCCTCACTGAAGCGGCGCTGCACGGGGGGCGCTCTGACGAAGAAGGCGTACGCGCGCACCTCGCTGAAATTGCCGGCAACGCGAAAGAGCAATTGCTCGGCGACATCGGCGAGGATGAAAGCGTGCTAGCGCCCTGGCTCGGCGCGCTCGAAGACGGCTATTGGATCAATCACGACGCTGAAGCGCGCGTCTGGCACACGTGCGAAGTGCTGGCCGCGCGCAACGCCAAAGCCATTCCCCACGTTGCGACACGGTTCCGCGAGACGCAGGGCGTCACGGAGGTTCTTGTCTACGCTGCCGATCGCCCCGGTCTGTTCGCCAGCCTGAGCGCGGCCGTCTCCGCCAGCGGCGCCGATATCGCGGACGCACGCGTTCACACCACGAAGGATGGCGCGGCGTTCGATGTGTTTTCGATCCAAACCACCGATCACAAGCCGTTCGGCCTGCGCGACCCGGCTTTGCTGGTGTCGTTGACCGAAAGACTCCATCGCGCAGCGCTCAGCGATCACCCGCTGCCAGACGCCAAACCCGCCCCGCGCCGCTTCGCCGCGTTCTCGATCGAACCATGGGTGCGTCTCGATAACGAGCTGACGCCGTGCTCGACGGTGCTTGAAGCCTCCGGCCGCGACCGCGTTGGCCTGCTGGCGGAGCTCGCGCACGTGTTTGCAGAAGCCAAAGTCTCCATCGTCAGCGCGCACATCGATACGCTGGGCGAGCGCGCGTCTGACGTGTTCTACGTGCAGGAAGAGGGCGGCGGGCAAGTGAGCAATCCACAGCGCATCGCAACGCTGCGTAACAAACTTGAGGCCGTTTTGCGTGCCGCTGAACCCGCGGCGCCTGCGGATCCCGCGAAAAAGGCCTTGGCGGTGGCGCGGGCATCGACGGCGCGCTAGGCAGATGCCTCCGCCACTGAGTCGTTTCCACACATGAGCCTTGCCCGCAATACCGCCGTCATAGGCGGGCTCACCTTGATCTCGCGCTTACTCGGTTTTGTGCGCGACTTGTTGCTGGCGGCAGCGCTTGGCGCGGGACCAATTGCGGATGCGTTCTACGCTGCGCTGCGCTTCCCGAATCTGTTTCGCCGGCTCTTTGCTGAAGGGGCTTTCAGCCAGGCGTTCGTGCCGGTTTATTCGAAGACGTTGGCCGAGCAGGGCGAGAAAGCCGCCGACACGCTAGCCAGCGAAGCGCTTGCGGTGCTGGTGTTGGCGACAACGCTGATCACGGCGATCGCAATCCTTTGCATGCCGTGGATCAATCTGGTGTTGTTCGCCGGCTATCGCGACAATCCGGAGATTTTCAATCTCGCGACGGTGCTGACGCAGATCACCATGCCGTATCTGATCGCGATCAGCGCCGCGACCTTGTTTGCGGGCGCGCTGAACGCGCGCGGCCGTTTCTTCGCCGCCGCCGCCGCGCCATCGTTGCTGAACATCTGCTTGGTCGCGGCGCTCTGGTTTTACCGCGACGATCCGCAGATCGCCGCCTACGCCGCCGCGGTGGCCGTTTCGGTGTCCGGCGTGTTGCAGGCTTTGTGGGTTGCGTTGGGCGCGCGCCGTAGCGGCGTCAAAACCCGCCCTGCCGCGCCGGCGCTGACGCCAAACGTCGTTCGCCTGCTGACGCTCGCCGCGCCGGCGGCGATCGCGGGCGGCGCGCTGCAGATCAATGTGATGATCAGCCAGATTCTGGCCTCCCTGGAGGAGGGCGCGATCTCGCTGCTGAATTTTGCCGATCGTCTCTACCAACTGCCGCTCGGATTGATCGGCGTCGCCGTCGGCGTCGCCATGTTGCCGCGCTTGTCGAGATTGGTCGCGGCCGGCGATCAGGATGGCGCACGCGGCGCCATGGACGAGGCCGTCAATCTCTCCATGGCTTTCACATTGCCTGCGGCAGCGGCAATGTTGGCGGCGCCGACATTTCTGCTGGACGGCTTGTTTTCTCGCGGCGCGTTCACCGAGGAGGACGCCCGCAACTGCGCTCTCGCACTATTTCACTACGGCTGGGGCGTGCCTGCGTTCGTGCTGGCGAAAATCTATGCGCCGGGCTTTTTCGCTCGCGAGGATACGAAAGCGCCGATGCGCTTTGCGCTCATCTCCATGGCGCTCAACATCGTGCTCGGCGCCATCTTCTTTTTTGCGTTGCGCGCGTCCGGCGTCGCCGGCTTTCCTGGCCTTGCGATCGCCACCAGCGTCGCGGCGTGGGCGAATGTCATTCTAATGATCGGCGCGCTTAGCCGAGCGGGCAATTACGCGCCTTCCGCGCGGGCGACCAGCCGGCTGATCCGCATCGCCTTGGTGTCCGCCGTGCTTGGGGCCGCCATGTACCTTTGCCAGCTCAATCGAGACGCGGTCGTTGCGCTGTTCGGCAACAAGGAAATCGCGGTCGCGGTGATGATCCTCGGCGGCGGCACGGCCTACTTCATCGTGCTCTTTTTGGTCGGCGCGGTCAGCATTACCGAGGTGCGCGCCGCGTTCCGGCGGGAACGTGGACCCGCCGGCGAGGGAGGCGGCTTGCCGCCGGGCTTGGACGGCTGATAGAAGCCCGCCCCATGAACACGAGAACGCACCTCTGGCGATGGCGGGCCTGACCTGACGCCGCTTCCGCGCGCCAGCCGCGCGCCCGTTCTCATGTTCCGGAGTTTTCCATGACCGACGCCCAGCTGCCCCAATACAAGGGCCCGCAACGCGTATTCTCAGGCATGCAGCCGACCAACGGGCTGCACCTCGGCAATTATCTCGGCGCTCTGCAGAAGTGGGTGAGGCTGCAGGATCAATACGACTGCATTTATTGCGTCGTCGATCTGCACGCCATCACCGTCGATCCCGACCCGGCCACACTTGTGAGCCGCTGCCGCGAAGTCGCGGCCGCTTACATTGCCGCGGGCGTCGATCCGAAGCGCTCGATAATTTTCGTCCAGTCCGCGGTGCGTGAGCACACCGAGCTCACCTGGATTTTCAATTGCGTCGCACGCATGGGCTGGATGCAGCGCATGACGCAGTTCAAGGACAAGGCCGGCAAGCACGAAGAGCGCATGAGCGTTGGCCTGTTCGACTATCCCGTGCTGATGGCGGCCGACATTCTGGTTTACAAAGCCACGCACGTGCCAGTCGGTGAAGACCAGAAACAGCACCTCGAACTGTCGCGCGACATCGCTCAAAAGTTCAACAACGACTTCAACGCGCCGGGATTCTTCCCGTTGCCTGAGCCTTTGATCCAAGGCCCAGGCGCCCGGATCATGAGTCTTCGTGACGGCACGAAGAAAATGTCGAAGTCCGATCCCTCCGACATGACGCGCATCAACATGACCGACGCCGCCGACGCGATCATGTCGAAGATCAAGAAGGCGACCACGGATTCCCTGCCGGTGCCCGCGAGCGTCGAAGAGCTGAAGGGCCGCGCCGAGGTCGAGAACCTGGTCGGCATTTTCGCCGCCACAACCGAGCGGACCAAGGAAGACGTGCTGAACGAGTTCGGCGGCAAAGGCTTCGGCGAGTTTAAGCCAGCGCTGGCCGAGGTGCTCGCCGCCAAGCTTTCGCCCATCGCCGCCGAGATGCGCCGCCTCAACGCCGATCCCGCCGCGCTGGATGCGATCCTGAAGGACGGCGCCGAGAAGGCGCGCGCCATCGCTCAGCCGATCATGGCGGAGGTCCGCGACGTGGTCGGCTTCTGGCGCGCGTGAGCGCGAGCCGCTAGACACAAGCCATGAGTGACGAGCGCTTCGCCGTTTTGGTCATCGCCGACGAGAGCGAGGAGTTCCCGGACGCGCTGATCTACGCCGGTCTCATCTGCCGCAACACCGGGTGGCGGCTGGTGATCCTGCGCGTGATCGAGCCGTCCGATCCCGCGCCCTGGGCCTCCATCACCGACGAGATGCGCCGGCAGGCCCAGGACGCAGCCGAGTCACTCACGCAGCGCTTCGCCGCCGAGGTCTGGGCCGAATGCGGCGTCACCGCCGAGCCGGTGCTGCGCGAAGGCGATCTGAAACCCGAGCTGCGCAAGCTGATTGAGCAGGAACTCTCCATCAAGCTGGTGGTGCTCGCCGCCGCGCACGGTCCCGGTGGGCCTGGGCCGCTGGTGACTCAGCTCGGCAAGAGCGCGGGGCTGGGACCGCGTCCGGTGCCCGTGATCGTGGTGCCCGGCGCGCTGACCCGCGAAGAGGTACGCAGGCTGGCGCTGCCGGTCGCGGTCACGGCGCCGCCGGAAGAGCCGCCTGCCGCTTGACCGGTTCCGCACGAAGGGCCACCTGACCATCATGTTCATTCAAACGGAATCGACGCCGAATCCGCGCACGCTGAAGTTCCTGCCTGGCCGCGACGTGCTGGGCCAGGGCAGCCGCGAATATGCCGGCGCGGAGGCGGCGGAGTCATCGCCTTTGGCGATGGAACTGTTTGCCATCGATGGCGTCGAGCGCGTCTATCTTGGCAGCGACTTCCTCACCATCACCAAGAGCGAAAGCATCGAGTGGCCGCACCTGAAGCCGCACGTGCTCGCCGCGATCATGGACCACTTCACGTCCGGGCGACCCGTGCTTGGCGACGCATCGGCGCCGGTGGATGAAACTGACGAAGCCGACATCGTCTACGAAGGCGAGGCCGCCGATATCGTCAAAGAGCTGAAGGAAATTATCGACGCCCGCGTCCGCCCCGCCGTGGCGCGCGATGGTGGCGACATCACCTTTCACTCCTGGGATCATGAGCAGGGCGTCGTTCGCCTCAACATGCGCGGCTCGTGTGCTGGCTGCCCGTCGTCCACGATCACGCTGAAGCAAGGCATCGAGAACATGCTCCGCCACTACGTGCCCGAAGTGAATCGGGTGGAGCAGGTGGTGTGATCGAAGCGGCTCGGGCCGAGCAGGCCGAACTGCTTGGCGACCTGCATGCGCGCGCGTTCGACAAGGGCTGGTCCGCCAGCGAGATTGCCAAACTGATGGAAAACACCGCCGTGTTCGCGCTGATCTCGCGCGGCGCGGACGCGCAGGGTTTCGTCATGGCCTGGGCCGCTGCCGGAGACGCCGAGTTGCTCACCGTGGCCGTCGTTCCGGAAGCCCGGCGCAAGGGCGTCGGCGCGTCGCTCGTCACGTCGGCCGGCGTCGCCGCCCTGGTGCGCGGCGCTGCCTCCATGCACCTCGAAGTCGCCGAAGATAACGCCGCCGCGCGCGCGCTCTACGCCAAGCTAGGCTACGAAGAGGCGGGCCGGCGTCACGCCTATTATGCGGGCGAAGGCGGTTCGGTTGACGCAATTGTCATGCACCGGACCCTGCCGCGCCCCGTCGTCTGACGCGCGTCTGCGGTGGACATCACGGGCCGCCAAGTTGTATTGCTCGCCCATGGATCGCATCGAAAAACTCTGCGTCGAGAAGGGTATGCGCATGACCGAGCAGCGCCGCGTCATCGCGCGCATCGTCTCGGGCAGCCATGATCACCCCGACGTCGAAGAACTGCACCGCCGCGCGGCAGCGGTCGATTCCGGCATCTCGATCGCCACGGTCTACCGGACGGTTCGTTTGTTCGAAGAGGCCGGCATCCTGGAGCGCCACGATTTCCGCGACGGCCGCTCGCGCTACGAGGAAGTGCCCGAGACGCACCACGATCACCTCATCGACATGAAAACGGGCCGGGTGGTGGAGTTTGTTGAGCCCGAGATCGAGCGGCTGCAGCAGGAGATCGCGCGACGGCTCGGCTACAAGCTCGTCGATCACCGGCTCGAACTCTACGGCGTGCCGCTCGACGACAAAGCCAAGGCGGGCAAAAAGTAATTATGGCAGACGCCCGCACGCCGAAGGGTCTCTTCATCGAGACCTATGGCTGCCAGATGAACGTCTATGACAGCGAGCGCATGCGCGATGTGTTGGCGCCGCTGGGCTACGCGCCAGTCGATAAGCCTGATGACGCCGACCTCGTTGTGCTCAACACTTGCCACATCCGCGAGAAGGCGACGGAGAAAGTCTATTCCGAAATCGGCCGTTTGCGCGCGCACAAAGAGCGTCGCATCGCCGAAGGAAAGGGCATGACCATCGCCATCGCCGGCTGCGTTGCGCAGGCCGAGGGCGAAGAGATCATCCGCCGCGCCCCCGAGGTTGATCTGGTCGTTGGCCCGCAAGCCTATCACAAACTGCCGGAGCTGATCGCCCGCGCCGCGCGCAAGACCGGCGAGCGTTTGGCCGCCGATTTCACCGCGCAAGAAAAGTTCGACGCGTTGCCTGCGCGCGCGCCCGATGGCGTCACCGCGTTTCTCTCGATCCAGGAAGGTTGCGACAAGTTTTGCACCTTCTGCGTCGTGCCTTACACACGCGGCGCCGAATATTCGCGCCCGCTTGCCGATGTGATTGCCGAAGCCCGCGCGCTGGCGGATAAAGGCGTTCGCGAGATCACGCTGCTCGGACAGAACGTCAATGCCTATCACGGTGGCGCATCGTTCGCGGATTTGCTGCTCGCCTTGGCGCAAATCGAAGGCATCGAACGCCTCCGTTACATGACGTCGCATCCGGTCGAGATGACCGACGATCTCATCGCGTTGCACGGCCAAGAGCCGAAGCTGATGCCGTTCCTCCATCTCCCGGTGCAGTCCGGTTCAGACCGCGTCCTAAAAGCCATGAACCGAAAGCACGATGGCGCGTTCTATCGCGACATCATCGAGCGCGTGCGCAAAGTCCGCCCGGACGTCGCGCTATCGAGCGATTTCATCGTCGGCTTTCCCGGCGAGCGCGAACAGGATTTCGAAGACACGATGCAGCTGGTCCGCAACATCGGCTTTGCCTCGGCGTTTTCGTTCAAATACTCGCCGCGCCCCGGGACGCCCGCCGCCGCGATGCTGGCGCAGATCCCGGACGAAGTGAAAACGGAACGGCTGCTCCGCCTCCAAGCGCTGCTTTGGGAACAACAGACTGCGTTCAACGTGGCGCAAGTCGGCCGGGTTCTGCCCATCCTCGTCACCGGCGACGGGCGCCGCGCTGGCCAGAAGCACGGGCGCTCCCCATATCTCCAATCCGTGCATTTCAACGACACCGCAGCACAGAACGGCGACATCGTCTCCGTTCGCATCGAGGCTGCCACGCAGAACTCGCTCTCAGGCGCGCGCCTGGCGCGGACGCCGGAGGTTGCGTGAGCAACGGCAAAGCTCAGGAGCGCGTGATCACGCTCAGCGAAGCTGGCGTCGCGCAAGCCGTGTTCGGCCCGCTGCATCGCCACCTCGCGCACATCCAGGAAGCGTTCCGCGATCCGGACGCGCCCCGTGGCGCACCCGCCTATAGTGTTACGCTCGACGCACAAGGCGATCGTCTCACCGTCCGCGCCAGCTCGACCGCCGAATTGGAACGCGTGCAACGCATCGTCGATGCACTGGCCGATATCGCGCGCCGCAAAGGCAGCGTACGCGAGGGCGACGTGCTGGCCGCCATCTCGTTCTCCGAGGGTGGCGCCGAAGCGCCTGGCCCCCTGAAGCTGCCGCAACTCGGCGGGCTCACACTACGGACGCCGCGCCAAGTGCATTACGTCGACGCATTGCGCGACGAGAAGGTTGATTTGATCTTCGGCGTCGGCCCGGCCGGTACGGGCAAAACGTTTCTCGCGGTCGCGGCGGCTGTGGAAGCGCTGAAGCAAGAACGAGTTGATCGCATCGTCGTGACACGCCCCGCCGTCGAGGCAGGGGAGCGGCTCGGTTTTCTGCCGGGTGATCTTGCCGAGAAAGTGGACCCCTATCTGCAGCCGATCTGGGACGCGTTCCGCAGCCAGATGAGCGAGAACGATTTGAAGACGCGCCGCGAGCGCCGCCAAATCGAAGTGGCGCCCGTCGCCTTCATGCGCGGGCGTACGCTTTCGAACGCTTTTGTGATCGCCGACGAAGCGCAGAACGCGACGATCCTGCAAATGAAGATGGTGCTGACGCGCCTGGGCGAAGGCTCGCGCATGGTGGTCACCGGCGATCCATCGCAGATCGACCTGGTGCGCCCCGATCAATCCGGCCTCGCGCACGCGATCTCGATCCTGGAAGATTTGCCCGGCGTCGAAGTCATCCGCTTCGCGGCGCAAGACGTCGTTCGTCACAGGCTCGTCGCACGCGTCGTCGAAGCTTATCACCGTGATGAGAACGGACGTGCCTGAGCAAGCTTTGACCGTCGATATTCTCGGCAGCTCGGCGCTGTGGAAGGGCCACGAGACCCTGCTTGCCAGCGCGCTCGCGGCAGCCGCCGCCGCCGAAGGCAAGGCCGGTTCGGTGTCGTTGATGCTGGGCGACGACGCCTCAATCGCCGCCCTTAACCAACAATTCCGCGGCAAGAACGGTCCCACCAACGTGCTCTCGTTCCCGCCGGCGGCCGGTGGGGAGAACGAGCCAGGGTTCCTGGGCGACATCGCGCTCGCGGCCGAAACCATTGTCGAGGAAGCCAATTTTCAGGGCAAACGGTTCGAAAACCACGCCGCGCATCTGGTCGTGCACGGTTTTTTGCACCTGATAGGCTATGATCACATGAAGCCGGCTGACGCCGAGGCCATGGAGGCGCGCGAACGCGCTATCCTCGTCTCGATTGGGATAGAAGATCCCTACGCGTGACGCCGCCATTGGGAGTGCGACGACCACATTATGGTTGAGACGACAGAAGACGGCGAACCCTCGCGAAGACGCGCGGGCCTTGTTCAGAAACTAACGCGCATGTTCCAGCGCGGGAAATTGGGGTCCGCCGCTGCCGTCGAAGAAGCGCTGCGCGAGCGCGAAGAGAACGGCGAGATCATCCAGGGCGCGCACAAGGACATGATCCTGCGCGCCGCGCGCTTCGATCGCCTGAAGGTTGCCGACGTGATGCGCGCGCGCGCGGAGATTGTCGCCGTCGAAGCTGGATCCACATTGGGCGAAGCCGCGCGTGTGTTTTCCGAGAGCCAGCATTCGCGTCTGCCGATCTACGGCGAAACACTCGACGATCCGCAAGGCTTCATCCACGTCCGTGACGTGCTGACGATGATGGCGCCGACGGAAGAGGGCGAGTCGCGCGGCCGCTTTAGCGATCGCTCGCTCGCGCGCATCCGCCGCGACATCCTGTTCGTACCGCAATCGATGACGCTTGCGACATTGTTCTTGAAAATGCAGTCGAGCCGCATTCACTTGGCGCTTGTTGTCGATGAATACGGCGGCACCGATGGCCTCGTCTCGATGGAAGATCTGGTCGAGCAAATCGTCGGCGCCATCGATGACGAACATGACGTTGAGTCGGCGCTGGTGCTCGATCGCCCCGGCGGCGCCTTCGAAGCCGATGGCCGCGCGCCGATTGATGAGCTTGAAGCCAAGCTGAGCGTCAGCCTTGCGCTTCCCGATCACGAAGACGAGTTCGACACCGCCGCAGGCCTCGCGGTCGCATTGGCCGGACGCCTGCCGCAGCGAGGCGAAATTTTGCACCACCCAGCAGGCTTCGATGTCGAGATCGTCGACGCCGATCCGCGGCGCGTGAAGCGCATCCGTATCAAGAAGACAACCGAATCTGCGCCTGGTCGGCCCGCCGCCGACACGGCGACGCCTGCGGCGCGTGAACGCAGCGCCTGATCGCGGTTGACGCCAGCGCCCGGTCGCGCTCCAAACGCCGCTCCCAACCGAGCGAGGTCTGAGTTTTGACCACCACATCCGCGCAGCACTCGCGCATCCAGAATTGGTTTGCCGTGCGCACGCCATGGCAGCGCCGCGGCATCGCGCTGGTTGCGGGCGCCGCCGCCACGCTTGGCCACGCGCCATTCCAGCTGACGCCGATCTATATCGCGGCGTTGGTGGTGTTGGTTTGGCTCTTGGACGCGGCGTCCACAAGCAAGTCGCGCTTTGGCTCCGCATTCACGCAAGGGTGGTGGTTCGCGCTCGGCCACTTCGCGACGGGACTCTACTGGATCGCCTCCGCGTTTCTCGTCGACGCCGACACATGGGGCATTGGTGCGGGCGTTGCCGCGGTCATCGCGCTAGCCGGCTCCCTCGCGTTGTTTTGGGGTGCGGGTTGCTTGCTGGCGATCGCGTTTTGGACCAGTGATCTGCGCCGCGCTGCCGTCTTCGCGGTTAGCCTTTTCGTTGTGGAATGGCTGCGCGGCAATATTCTCACCGGCTTTCCTTGGCTTTTGCCGGGCTACGTTTGGACGCCAGGCGAACCAGTGTCGCAGCTCGCATCTCTCGTTGGCATCTACGGCCTATCGCTGCTTACGCTGCTCGTCGCCGGCGCTGTCGCGACTGTGGCCGACGGACAAGCAAGTGCTGGCCGCCGCTTCGCACCGATGATTGGCGTGGCGCTCGTGCTTGGTCTCATTTTCGGTTGGGGCGCGCAGCGTACGGGGCGCGCGCCGATCAATCTGCCGGGATCCGAATTGCCGTTCGTGCGCGTCGCCGATTCCGGTTTGAGCCAAGCTGAAAAGTGGCGCTATCGCCCTGACCAGGAATGGCGCGTGTTGCAGCGCTATCTCGAAGTCACCGGCACGCAAGATGAAAGCCGTGCAGCGATTGTGATCTGGCCCGAAGGCGCAATCCCGACGCTCAACTTCTTCACGCTCGACAATCCGGAATTCCTGAACGCGATTGGCGCCGCCCTCGGTGACCGCGCGCTTGTCACCGGCATCACGCGCTGCGAACCGCAACCAGGATGCGACGCATTCATGCGCGGGGAGGGCGGCGTTGCCGGTTTGCGTCTCTACAATTCCGCTGCGGTGATCGATGGAGTCAGCGGCGTTCCGCGCTTGAGCCAGACCTACGATAAGTACCATCTCGTACCGTTCGGCGAATACATTCCGTTCTGGTCGACGATTAGCCAGTTCAATATCGCGCCGTTGCAGCGCATTGGCGCGGGTTTCACCCCTGGTGATCGCCCGACGCGCCTCATCATTCCAGAAGCGCCGCCAGCTATCGTTTTGATCTGCTATGAAGCAATCTTTCCTGGCCTCACGCCGCGCGGCGATGAACGTCCGGGTTGGATAATCAGCGTTACAAATGACGCTTGGTTCGGCAACGGCAGCGGCCCGTATCAGCATTTCGCGATGGCGCGTTATCGCGCGATTGAAGAAGGTTTGCCGATGGCGCGCGCCGCTGCTGGCGGCATCTCCGGTATAATCGACGCGTACGGTCGCGACATTCGGTCCACCCGTCGCGTAGGCGCCGCGACGGAAGCGCAATTGCCGCTTGCACTTGATGAGACGGCTTTCGCATTGTGGGGTAATTGGTTGCTGCTGTTGCTAGTTTCACTCATTGCAGCGCTGCGATTTGCTCCCGTGCAAATGCGGGGGACAGGGCGACGAGAATGAACGACGAGCGCGCGGCGAAACCCATCGATCGAAAGCTGGGTCAGCGCGTGCGTACACGTCGGCTTGAGATCGGCATGAGTCAGGAGCGGCTCGCTGAACTTCTCGGCGTCACCTTCCAGCAGGTCCAAAAGTACGAGAAGGGCGTTAACCGCATCGCCGCGAGCCGCCTGCACGACATCGCTTCGGCGCTCGAGCTCCCGGTGGCGCGCTTCTACGAGGGCATCGCCGCAGGGCGCGGTCCAGGCGTCGCGGAATCGACCAAAGACTATATCGACGATGCGCTTGCTACCCCGGAGGGGGCCCAGCTCATGGCGCTGTTTGCTGCGATCAAGAGCCAAAAGGTCCGCCGCCGGGTGGTGGAACTGGTTAAAGCGCTGACGGAAGAGGGCGCCGAGGGCAAGCGCGGCAGCTGAAACGCGCGAAGCGATTTGCCTGAATCCTCGTCAATCCCTATGAAGCGCGGCTCGAATCCCTGAATTCCGGAGAATCCGCGTGGTCAGAAGCTCGTACGTGTTCACCAGCGAAAGTGTGTCCGAAGGCCACCCGGACAAAGTCGCGGACCGGATCTCCGATACCGTCGTCGACGCCTTCATCGAAGCCGACCCGGAAGCGCGCGTCGCCTGCGAGACGATGGTGACGACCAATCGCATCATCCTCGCCGGCGAAGTCCGCGCTTCCAAGCCGGGTCAATCGAAAGCCGAGAGCAAGGCGTTCACCAAAGAGATCATCGCATCGCTGCAGCCGAAGGTGCGCGCGGCGGTGAAGGACATCGGTTACGAGCAGAAGGGTTTTCATTGGGAGAAGGCGCGTTACGCCAACTATCTCCACGGCCAGTCCGCGCACATCGCGCAAGGCGTCGACTCGACGGCGAAGAAGGAAGAAGGCGCCGGCGACCAAGGCATCATGTTCGGCTACGCCTGCAGCGAAACGCCGGAGCTGATGCCGGCCACGCTGCAATATTCGCACAACATCCTGAAGCGCCTGGCCGAAGTGCGCCATTCAGGTGAACGCGTAGAACTCGAGCCGGACGCCAAGAGCCAGGTCACGCTGCGCTACGAGAACGGCAAGCCAGTTGAAGTTGTCGCCATTGTCGTCAGCCATCAGCACAAGAAAAAGCTCGGTGGATCCTCGTACTCGCAGAAGCGCTTCGCCGATCTGGTGCGGCCCTATGCTGAGTCGGTTTTCCCAGCGGGCCTGATCACCAAGCGAACCAAGTGGCACATCAACCCGACCGGCAAGTTCGAGATCGGCGGCCCCGACGGCGATAGCGGCCTCACCGGCCGCAAGATCATCGTCGACACCTACGGCGGCGCCAGCCCGCACGGCGGCGGCGCGTTCTCCGGCAAGGATCCGACTAAAGTCGATCGCTCCGCCGCGTACGCATGCCGCTACCTCGCGAAGAACGTCGTCGCCGCCGGCCTCGCCGATCGCTGCACCATTCAGATCAGCTACGCGATTGGTGTCGCGACGCCGACGAGCTTCTATGTCGATCTCCACGGCGCCGACACCATCGATCCGGCGATCCTGGAAGCGAAGCTGCCGGAATTGATGGGCGGCTGCACGCCCCGCGGGATCCGCACGCACCTGAAGCTCAATCGTCCGATCTACGCCCGCACCGCCGCGTACGGCCACTTTGGCCGCCAGCCGGACAATGAAGGCGGCTTCACCTGGGAACGCGACGATCTGGTGGAGGAATTGCGGCGCCTGTCGTAAGACGGCGCATGTCCTCATCACTCGGCCTTTCACCCGAAATCGTTCGCTACCTCGCGGACGTCAATCCGCCTGAACATCCCGCACTCGCGCGCTGCCGCGCCGAGACGCACGCCATGCCCAACGCGCAGATGCAGATCAGCGCCGAGCAGGGCGCGTTCATGCAATCGATCGCGCGCATGATCCGCGCCAAGCGCGCGTTCGAAGTCGGTGTCTTCACCGGCTATTCTTCGCTGGCCACGGCGCTAGCGCTCAAGGAGATGCATCCAATCGGCGCGCATCTGCTCGCCTGCGACATCTCCGAACAATACACGACCAAAGCGCGCGATTATTGGCGCGAAGCTGAGGTCGATGACGTGATCGAACTGAAGATCGCGCCCGCTTCGGAAACACTGGATCAGCGCATCGCCGCCGGGCAGGGCGGTAGCTACGACATGGGCTTCATCGACGCCGACAAGACTGGCTACGACGCCTACTACGAACGCGGCTTGCAACTGCTCCGCCCTGGCGGCGTCATGTTGTTCGACAACGTGCTCTGGTCCGGCCGCGTCGCTGATCCGGCCGACACCGGCGCCGACACCACCGCGCTCCGCGCCCTGGCGCACAAAGCCAAGGCGGATGCCCGCGTCCACGCCAGCATGAACAATATCGGCGATGGCGTGCTGACCTGCGTGAAGAAGTGATCGCCAGGCGCGCACTCGGCGCCACCTTGATCATCGGCGCTCTCGTCACTGCGCTCTACTGGTGGAGCTATTTCAACGCCGGCGACGTCATGGCCAGCCACGAGCGCTGGTACATTGCATTCGAAGACGCATTCCCCTTCGCCGATGGCTGGATGGCGCTCTGCATGATAGCCGCGGGCGCCGGTTTGCTGCTCAACCGACCATGGGGCCCGCCGTTTGGCTTGCTCGCGGGCTCTGCGCTCATCTTTCTCACCGCCATGGACGTCACATTCAACCTGCAGAACGGCATGTACGTGCTCGCCGCCACCAACGACGCCATGAGGGCCGAGATCGCCATCAACGTCGCCACCGCGCTGCTCGGCGCCTGGACCATCGCCGCCTGCTGGCCACGTTCAGCGTCCTGACACACTCGTTAAGAGGCTGTTTACCCCTTGGATTCCTACGCTTGGATGTTGCGCATCCGATTCTGGTTTGTTCGCGTAACGTGCTTAGGAGCTACAAATGAACCCGTTCATAAGGCCTGCCCTTCGTGGCGCGATCGGTGCCGCACTCCTCAAACAAAGTCAGGCCCGCGTAGAAGTTGATGAAGCGGCGGATGGCCAATGGTACTGGCACCTCCGCGCGGCAAATCAGCGAATTGTGGCGGACGCTCAAGGCTATGACACCGAGAGGGGTGCGTGGTTGGCCGCAGAGCGTGCTCGGCAGATCTTCGCCGACCTGGGGCCTTTGGTGTAGTTCGCCGCGTTGCGCGGGCGGGCGAGCAGGTCTAGAGGGGCGCCTTCTTTTCCCTGATTCCCGGAGCGCCCCATGGCCCGCGCGAAAATTGCTCTCATCGGTTCTGGCATGATTGGCGGCACGCTCGCCCACATCGCCGCGCGCGAGGAGCTGGGCGATGTCATCCTGTTCGACGTCGTTGAAGGCGTGCCGCAGGGCAAGGCGCTGGACATCGCCGAAGCCTCGCCGGTGTTCGGCAGGGATAGCGCGCTCAAAGGCGCCAACGATTACGCCGGAATCGCCGGCGCCGATGTTTGCATCGTCACCGCTGGCGTGCCGCGCAAGCCCGGCATGAGCCGCGACGATCTGCTCGGGATCAATCTCAAAGTCATGAAGGCGGTGGGCGAGGGCATTGCGCAGCACGCGCCAAACGCGTTCGTCATCGTCGTCACCAATCCGCTCGACGCCATGGTGTGGGCGTTGCGCCAGTTCTCCAAGCTGCCGCACAACAAGGTCGTCGGCATGGCCGGCGTGTTGGATAGCGCGCGCTTCCGCTACTTCCTCGCCGAAGAGTTCAAAGTCAGCGTCGAAGACGTTTCCGCCTTCGTGCTCGGCGGCCACGGCGACACCATGGTGCCGCTCGCGCGCTACTCCACCATCGCCGGCATTCCGCTGCCGGACCTGGTGAAGATGGGTTGGACCAGCCAAGAAAAGCTCGACCAGATCATCCAACGCACCCGCGACGGCGGCGCCGAAATCGTCGGCCTGCTGAAGACGGGCTCGGCGTTCTACGCGCCGGCCGAAAGCGCGATTGTGATGGCGAAGAGCTATCTGCGCGATAAAAAGCGCGTGCTCCCATGCGCCGCGAACCTCACCGGCCAGTACGGCTTGAACGACATGTATGTCGGCGTGCCGTGCATCATCGGCGCGGGCGGCGTTGAGAAAGTGATCGAGATCGCGCTCTCCCCGGAAGAACGCGCGATGTTCGATCACAGCGTCGGCGCTGTGAAAGGCTTGGTTGATGCGTGCAAGGGTATCGATCCATCTGTCGGCTAAGGTGCGTGAAAGTTGGAGCGCGCGCCTCCTGGCGCGCATCGCGGAAGTCTGCAACGTTAGCGCTGTGCGGGCCGGAGGCCCGCGCTCCAACCTGCGAACGTTAGAGCAATGACGATCGGCCCAACCCTCACCACAGCGCGTCTCATCTTGCGCCCGCCGCGGCATGAAGATTTCGACGGCTTCGCCGAAATGTCCCTCGAGGAAGACACCATGCGCTTCATCGGCGGCGTGGCGCCGCGCGATGCGGCGTGGCGCGGCATGTCGATGCTTGCGGGTTCGTGGCCGCTGCTCGGCTACTCGATGTTTTCCGTGCTGCGCCGCGACACCGGCGAATGGATCGGCCGCCTCGGTCCGTGGCGCCCGGGCGGCCTCGAAGGCGCGTGGCCCGGCAACGAAGTCGGCTGGGGCTTGAAGAAAAGCGCGGCAGGGCAGGGTTTCGCGCTCGAAGGCGCCACGGCCGCGATGGACTGGGCCTTCGATCATCTCGGCTGGGATCACATCATCCACTGCATCGACAAAGCCAACGCGCCGTCGATTGCGCTCGCACTTCGCCTCGGCGCGCAGGTCGAGCGCGAAGACGTGCCGATCCCGCCACCGTATGAGGCGCACAAAGTCGACATCTACGGCCAATCCAAAACGGCCTGGAAAGCGCGGCGTTAAAGGAGCGCGGGCTTTCAGACCCGCATCGCAATACCTGACAGGATCATGCGGGTCTGAAGACCGGCGCTCCTTTTCTCGCTCAATCGTCGCTTCGCGCTTGAATCTCCGCTCTGCACCGCCACCTTGAGCGCTAGCTATTTGGGGGACGACATGCGGAACTTTGCTTTCGGACTAGCGGTGCTGGCGCTCGCCTCATCGGCGAATGCGCAACAAGCACAACCAGCGCCCGTCGTCGCGCCGATCAGCGCTGAACAACAACGCAACGTCGAACGCCTGCGCAACGCAGCGCTCGAAAGCGATCTGGCGTGGGACATCGTCGAAGGCCTCGTCACCGACGTCGGCCCGCGTCTCGCCGCGAGCGAAGCTGAAGCACGCGCGCGCGAGTGGTCCGCCGCCATGCTGCGCCGCCAGGGTTTCAGCAATGTGCGCATCGAGCCGTTCACGATGCCGTTTTGGGATGCGGTGCGCGAAGAAGCGTCAATCGTCTCGCCCTCGCGCCAACCCATGGTGATCGCTGCACTCGGCGGCTCCGCGCCAACGCCCGAGGGCGGTCTCGAAGCCGAAGTGATCCGCTTTGAGTCACTCGCAGCACTCGAAGCCGCGACCAGCGCGCAAGTGCAAGGCCGCATCGTTTTCATCGATGAGCGTATGACGCGCACGCAAGACGGCTCAGGCTATGGCCCGGCTGTCGCCAAGCGCGGCGGGTGCGCGTCACGCGCGCAAGCACGCGGCGCCGCGGCGTGCATCATTCGCTCCGTCGGCACTGACACGCAGCGCGTCGCGCACCAAGGCGGCAGCGTGCGCCAGATGCCGCTCGGCACCTCGCTTCCAGTAGCTGCACTCTCGCCGGCCGACGCCGACGTACTTGGTCGCCTGGCGCAAGGCGGCGCGGTGCGCGTCAACCTCAACATCCAAGTCGAAGTCCGCGACGAAGCGCCGTCGGGCAATGTCATCGCCGAAATTCGCGGCCGTGAGCGTCCGGAAGAAATCGTGCTGCTCGCCGCGCACTTGGATTCTTGGGACCTGGGGCAGGGCGCGGTCGATGACGGCGCCGGTGTCGCCATCATCACGGCGGCGGCGAAACTGATCCGCGATCTGCCGCGCCGCCCGCGCCGCACCATCCGCATTCTGCTCGCGGGCGCCGAAGAGAACGGCGTGTTCGGCGGCCGCGAGTATGGCCGCGTCCACGGCAGCGAAACCCATGTCGTCGCCGCTGAAAGCGATTTCGGCGCCGGCCGCATCTACTCGGTGAGCACGCTGTTTAACGAAGACGCGCTGCAATACGCCCGCGCCATTCAACGCCAACTCGCCCCGCTCGGCGTCAATCTCGGCAACAACACAACGGGCGGCGGCGCCGATGTCGACGCCATCCGCCGCACTGGCGCGGCCATCGTCGATCTCAATCAGGATGGCAGCCTCTATTTCGACGTCCACCACACCCCGAACGACACGCTGGACGCCATCGATCCCGAAGCGCTTCGCCAGAACGTCGCCGCTTGGGCCGTGTTCGCTTATCTGGTGGCGGATAGCGATTGGGTGCTGACACCGCCGGCCCCGCCCGCGGAGTAATGTCGAAATGAGTGCGTGGTGCGCGTCATGGGCTGAGGAGGGTCATTATGATCAAGCTTCTGAAGTCCGCCATGATCGCCGCCGCTTTGCTCAGCGGCGCCTGCGCCGCGCAAGCGCAAACCGCGGCGCCGCTAGCGGTCGCCACCATCGATGACGCCGCGTGGCTCGCCGGGCGTTGGGTTGGCGAAGGCTTCGGCGGGCAAATGGAAGAAGCCTGGACGCCGCCCGTCGGCGGCCAGATGGTCGGCCACTTCCGCTATTGGCGCGACGGCCAACCGCAATTCTACGAATTCCTGATGATGGATGTCGTCGAAGGCGGCGTCCGCATGCGCGTGAAGCACTTCAACCCGGACATGGTTGGCTGGGAGGAAAAAGCCGAGTGGGTGACGTTCGAGCCCGTCTCCGCTGGCCCCGATGCGCTCATTTTCAACGGCCTGGAAATTCGCCGCGAAGGCGCCGACCGCATCGTCATGACGATCCGCCTTCGCCACGGCGAAACCATCACGGAAGAAATCCTGCGCTTCCAACGCGCGCCTCTCTAAGCGCGTGACGCTCCTCGCACTGCACCCTATTGTGCCGCTGCGGAGGAAATCATGTTCGAGAAGATTTTCGTGGGCGTCATGGTGGTCGCCGGGATGTTGACGCTCACCATGCTTTACGCCGCCGTGTCGCCGGAAGCGGCAATTCAATCGTATTTCAATGAGACGCCCGAAGGCGCGATGGCGAGCGTCGTCGTACCGAATTGGGGAATCCTGATCGGCCTCATGGGCGCGCTGCTGATCTATGGCGCGTTCCACCCACCCTCGCGCAAAGTCGCGCTCGTCGTCGCGGGCACGAGCAAGATTGCATTCATCGCGCTGATCTTGATGCAGGGCGAGCGTTATCTCGCCGGCCTGCAGACAGCCGTCATCGTCGATAGCGTGATGATCGTGCTGTTCGTGATCTATCTGATCTTCGGCAAGCCCGGCGCAGCGAACGCCTAGTACCAACGCGCGTCGCGCAGCGGCTTCACATTCGGTCGGCTGACAGGCGCTTCGGCGCCACCTTTGAGCGTCAGCACCATCTTGTCGCCGTCGCGCCGCGCGCTCTCCACCGCATCGCGCGCCACCCACCACGAGCGATGGGTCTGCGCCCCCTCCAAGCCGTCAAGCTCGGCGATCGCATCGCTCAGTCGCATCAAGATCAGATCCGATCCCTTCGACGTGTGCAGCCGCAAATAATGATCCTCCGCCGACACCGCGTAGATCACCGCACCCTTCAGCTTCGCCGGCAACCGCTCCGCAAACCGCACCGAACTAACAGCGGCGCCGGCAGGCGGCGCATGCGTAACCCGTCCTGGCTGCGTCACCAGGATCATTAGCGCCGTCATCGCCACGGAGATCACCAGGACTGATCCGAACAGCGGCCCGAGTGGCGGCGCGCCGTTGAACATCAGCCGCGAATAACCCCACACGATGAAGGTGATCGGCACTGCAATCACGACTGAGAGCAGGGCGCCGAACAGCCAAGTATTGCTCCGCGCCCGCGGTATGCGGTTCACCAGCCACGACATGCCGTGGCCAACGGCGGTGCCGCCCCACATCAACGGCATCCAGTAGGCGAGCCGTATCAGCACCGGCAGTCGCCCCGAATCCATCGCGCCGACAAACGCCAAAAACAGCCCCGCTGCGGTCGCTACCGTGAAGCTGCGCACCCAATCATGCGCCCACAAGCCCGCATTTGGCGCTTCGCCAATTGCGGACGCGGGCGTTTCACGCGCGGACGGAGAGCTTTCACGTAGTTCCGGCTGCACCAGGCGGCTCCTGCGGTCACGCATCTAGCATCGAACGGAGAGCGATCCATGGCTGAAACGAACCCCACCGCGAAGCGCGCATCCTGGATCGGCTGGGCGGTCCTTGTGGCGGTGCTGGTCGCCGCGCTCTATCCGCTCCGGGCCGAACTGGGCGCCGCCTTCGCCAATGTGGCGCCGCACGCGCCGGATTGGACTCTGTGGATAGCGCTGCCCCTTACGATCAAGCTTCACATCTTGGCGGCGCTGACGGCGCTCGGCGTCGGCACCGTGATCCTGTTCAAACCGAAAGGCACCGGCTTTCACAAAACCCTAGGTTGGACCTGGGTGATCGCGATGGCGACCACCGCTGTCTCCAGCCTTTTCATCACCGGCCTCAACGGCAATTTCTATTCGTTCATCCACTTGCTCAGCGGTTGGACCATCATCGGCCTGCCAATGGCGATCTTCGCCATACGCAACCGTAAGGTTGACGCACACAAACGCGCCATGACCGGTATGTTCGTCGGCGGTTTGCTCATCGCCGGCGTGCTGACCTTTCTGCCTGGCCGCTTCATGTTTGAATTTTTGCTGGGATAGCGCGGCGGATTTGCACGTTCCATCGCATGCAAATCACCTCTAGAAGCGGCCCGTCCCATGACGAGCTTGCTACGCAACGTCGCTGCATTGATTGCCGCCGTCACCATTCTGCAGCTTGCGGGTGGTTTGCTCGGCGTCCGCATTCCGCTGGCGTTCGCGGAGGAGGGCCATTCCAGCACGGCGTTGGGCTTGGTCGCCGCCTCGTATTCCGCCGGCTTCATGATGGGCGCGATGATCGCCACCATGATGCTGGCGCGTGTCGGCCACATCCGCGTCTACGCCGCATGCGCGGCGATCTTTTCGGTCGCGACGCTTGCGCTGCACTTCAGCAACGACGTCTGGTCGTGGGGCGTTGCGCGTATGGGCGCGGGCTTTGCCGTGGCGCTGATGTTCGCGGCGATCGAAAGCTGGCTCGCGTTCTCGATTGGCCCGCGCGTGCGTGGCGAAGTCATGAGCGTCTACATGGTGTTCACCAAAGGCGCGCTCGCGTTTGGGCCGTTCCTGGCCTTCAACTACGCGCCATACTCGGCCGAGCCGTGGATGATCGCCGCAGCACTCGCGGCTGTTTCCATGGTGCCGATCTGCTTTACCTCTGCCGCCCAGCCGGACCCGCCCAAAGCGCAACCACTCGCATTGGTCGAACAATTCGCCACCGCGCCCGCCGCCGTTATCGGCAGCTTCGGGGCAGGGCTGGTGAACGGCGGCGTGCTCGCGCTCGCGCCGCTTTATGCCGCGCAACATTACGGCGCCAACGCCGCGGCCGAGTTTTACTCCGCCGCGTTCCTCGGCTCGCTTACTCTGCAATGGCCGGCGGGCCGCATTTCCGATCGCGTCGATCGCCGCTTGGTGATCGCCGCACTGGCAGCGCTCGCTGCCGTCGCCGCGTTCGCGCTCGCAATCTGGAGCGGCCGGCTCGACAGCTTTTCCGCCGTGCTGCTGTTCTTCTTGTGGGGCGCGGGCGCGCTCAGCTTCTACGGCATCGCCGTCGCGCACATGGCGGACCGCGCCGAGCCCGGCAAACTCGCGCAATCGGCAGCCGGTTTGCTGTTCGTTTGGGCTGCGGGCTCTGTCGTCGGCCCGCTGATCCTCGGCCCGCTGGTCGATGTCTACGACGTCGCCGGCATGTTCTGGTTCGCGGGCTTCGCCGCTGTGCTCGTCGCCGCCGCCATGTTTTGGCGCCGCAGCACCCGCGAGGGCCCGCTCACCAAGGAAGAATTCGCGCCACAACTCGGCACCTCGGTTGCAGCCGGTGAAATGGCATACGGCGAAGATAAACCCACAGATGAGTCCGGCGCGATTGCAGGTGTCGCCAATCCACGCTAGCGCTCGACGTGCGGGATGCGCGATCTCCCGCTGAGGTTCGCCGAAGCATCGCGGGCGATGCTAACTAGGTGAACCATGAACGCTGCGCCGTTGCTTTCAACGCTCTTCCGCGAATCCCTTAAAGTCGGCTGCCTCGGCTTCGGCGGTCCCGCCGGACAAATCGCGCTGATGCACCGTGTCTTCGTCGACGAGCGCAACTGGATCGACGACGCGCGCTTCCAGCGCATGCTCGCGTTTTGCATGCTGTTGCCGGGTCCTGAAGCGCAGCAGCTCGCAACATACATCGGCTGGCGCCTGCGTGGCTGGCAAGGCGCACTGATCGCCGGCTGGCTCTTCGTCATCCCCGGTGCGTTGATCGTGCTAGCGCTGTCGTGGCTCTATGTGAGCTACGGCGAACTCCCGCTCGTCGCCGCAGCGTTCGACGGCGTAAAGTGCGCCGTCGTCGCGCTCGTCGCCGAAGCGCTGGTGAAAGTCGGCAAACGCGCACTGAAAACGAACACGGCAATCTGGATCGCCATCGCCGCGTTCGTAGCTCTCATCCTCGGCGCACCGTTTCCGTTGGTGATCATCGCAGCCGGCGCAATCGGCGCGCTTATTCCTCACCCGCTTGCGGGGGAGGTCCGAGCGAAGCGAGGGGAGGGGGACGCCCCCCTCAGTCAGGCCGCTACGCGTCCTGACAGCTCCCCCGTGCGCGGGGGAGCATACGCCCACGCCATCCTCTGGCTCATCCTCTGGCTCGCACCACCAGCACTCATCGCCGTCACCCTCGGCACGGACCACGTCCTCTTCCAAGTCGCGCTGCTCTTCTCGATCCTCGCCTGCGTCACCTTCGGCGGCGCCTACGCGTTGCTCGCGTATCTCGCTACCGAAGCGGCCACGCGCGGCTGGCTTACGCCGGCGCAAATGATCGACGGCCTCGGCCTCGCCGAAACCACGCCGGGCCCGCTTATTCTCGTCAACGAGTTCGTCGGCTTCCTCGCCGGCTGGACCACAGGCGGCCTCCCACTCGCGCTCACGGCCGCAGCCATCGCACTCTGGTGCACGTTTGCGCCATCGTTCGTCTGGATCTTCGCCGGCGCGCCCATCGCCGAGCGTCTCGAGCACAACCGCCACGCCGCCGGCGCACTCGCCGCAATCACGGCGGCCGTTCTCGGCGTCATCGCCAAGCTCGCGCTCTTCTTCGCCGCGCACGCGCTCTTCACCGCGCAAATCCACATCGGTCCGGTCGAACTGCCGGACCCAGCCACCGCGCGGCTCTGGATGGTCGGCCTAGCCCTAGCGGCAGGCATCGCGTTGATCCGGTTCAAGGCCAATCTGCTGTTGGTTTTGGCTGCCTGCGCCATCGCGGGCTTGGCGGCGCACGCTCTGGCTCTATAAAGCGAGCCGAATCCAACACGATTTCAAATTTTTTGGGGCCGCGATGAACATCCACGAATACCAAGGCAAAGCAGTTCTGAAGAGCTTCGGCGCGCCGGTCCCGCGCGGCTTTCCCGCCTTCACCACCGAGGAAGCCATCGACGCCGCCGCCAAGCTTGGCGGCTCGGTGTGGGCGGTGAAGAGCCAGATCCACGCCGGCGGCCGCGGCAAGGGCAAGTTCAAGGAAACGACGGCAGGCGAGAAGGGCGGCGTGCGCATCGCCTTCAAGCCGGAAGATGTCGGGCTCTTCGCGAGCCAGATGCTCGGCAACACGCTGGTCACGCTGCAAACCGGCGCCGCCGGCCGCGTCGTCAAGCGCATCTACATCGAAGAAGGCGTGAAGATCGCCAAGGAATTCTACCTCTCCGCGCTCGTCGATCGCGAGCAGGGCCGCGTCGCGTTCGTCGCCTCTGAGGCCGGCGGCATGAACATCGAAGAAGTCGCGCACGATACGCCGGAGAAAATCACTACCGTCGGCATCGATTCGCTCACTGGTCCGACCCGCGCCGACTGCGAAAAGATCGCGAGCGCCTTCGGCGTCAGCGGCGCCATCGCGGGCCAAGTTTTGGAACTGATCCCGAAATTGTACGATGCCTTCACCAAGAGCGACATGAGCCTCTTGGAGATCAATCCGCTCATCGTCACCGAGGACAACAAAATCCTCTGCGGCGACGCCAAGGTCAGCTTCGATTCCAACGCCGCGTTCCGCCACAAGGAATGGGCCGATCTCCGCGACATTGGCGAAGAAGACGAGCGCGAGATCGAAGCCTCGAAATATGATCTCTCCTACATCGCGCTCGACGGTGAAATCGGCTGCCTCGTCAACGGCGCCGGCCTCGCCATGGCGACGATGGACATCATCAAGCTGTTCGGCGCCGAGCCCGCCAACTTCCTCGACGTCGGCGGCGGCGCCGACAAAGCGAAAGTCGAAGCCGCCTTCAAGATCATCCTCGCCGACCCGAAGGTAAAAGGCATCCTCGTGAACATCTTCGGCGGCATCGCGCGCTGCGACGTCATCGCCGAAGGCGTCATCGCCGCGGTGAAAGCCGTCGGCCTCGAAGTGCCGCTCGTCGTCCGCCTCGAAGGCACCAACGTCAACGAAGGCAAAGCCATCATCCGCAACAGCGGGCTGAACGTGATCGCCGCGGATGATTTGGAAGATGCTGCACGGAAGATCGTGGCGGCTGTGAAGGGGTAGGGATGCGAACCGCGCTGCGCAGGCTGTCGAGCTTTGCTCCTGCGGTGCTATTTGCGGTCGCGTGCGTCCCGGGGAATGCGCTCGCTCAAACGTCGCGCGACATGATCCCGATAGGGATGGAGTTTTGCCTCATCGCCGCCGAGAGTCCGGAGCGGGCCGCTCCGTTCGCGCTCGCTAGTGGCTTGGTGCCCGGACAGAACACAGCCGAGACGATGTCTTTCTCGCCACCTGGTGAGAATGAACAACCCATAATGATGGCTCGGGTCTATCGGCATGAGGATGGGTTCGCTTTGGAATGTGGATTCGCAGTGCGCGCAGTCGGGGATGTGGCGGACGAAGAGATCGCGGCCTTGGCCTCACGATTCGACTTGACGTACTCCCGCGGGGATGGGGGCACCTATGCTTTCTTGCGCCAGACGACAAATTTGATAGTTCTGGCTTACGCAGGCCCAACGGACGGCTTTCCCTGCCCTGACGAAGGTCTTGAGATCGCGCCTGAGGTTCTAAGCGAGCACCCCGGCGCTATGGATGCGATTATGGAGATCTGCGGCAAGCGCGGTTTTCGAATTACGGTGCAAAGCGCTTACTCGCAGACCGCCGCCAACGCCGGCGAACTGGAGTAGGAAGCACCATGATCGGATACGTCGGCGCCGACGATCTCCCGCGCGCCGCGCGCACATCGTGGCGGCTGTGAAGGGTAGCGTGCTTCAGGCCGCGGACAACGAGCTTCAGGCCACCGTCGTCTTCGACGCGTTTTGTGAGCTGTGTTTTGAAACCGAGGCCGACATCGACTTGGTGGAAGTCGCGGCGTTGCGCGGCGGCTTTGAGCGCTTCGACTTCAAAGTCCCGTCACGGCGCGATGTTATCAAGCTCAAGCGTCAGGCGGCGTTTCGCAATCCCGGCTTCTTCCTGACGGCCGACCATTCGGTCGCGCATGAACGGAAGACTCCGATAGCGGCCGTGAATACAGCGAGTCTCTTGGCCAAACCGGTGGATTTCGACGCAGTGCGAGCGCTTATGGTGGCCCGGTTCGGCGAGCCAAATCGACACGACCTCGCTGGCGTCGGAATATCGTTTGCGTCGATCGCCGGTTCGGCCGATCGATCCGCGACCTATTACGATGCGAACGCGCGCCACGAAGCAGGCGAGGGCGATCTCGTCGTGATCAATTTGAACGACATCCGCACCAAAGTTCACGTGCCATCGGACGCGATCGCGATGAACTACACGCGGTGGATACGCTAGCAGCGGCGCCCCGCTAACCCCCCGCCACAACCCGCTCGATCCTTCGATCCGGCACCAGCCAGATCAGCGCCACCAGCACGTACAGCGCCCACGCCACCACCGGTGCAAAGAACGCCGCCACAATCCCCGCCGCGTAAACCAGCGGCGAAAGCTTGCCCTTCCAGTCGCCACCCGCCTTGATCGCGCGCGCAAGTACGCTGTCGGGCCCGTCGGCGCGCACGATCAGCGTTTGCAGGATGACGTACGCGAACGCCGGCAAGATCAGCGAGACGCCATAGATCGCCGTCGGCCACACGGCGCCTTCGGTTTCGCCGAGCCACGCCGTCGTGAACGGCACCAGCGACAAGCAGAACAGCAACCCCATGTTTGCCCACAAAATCGCGCCGTTCACGGCCTTCGCGGCGTAGAGCATGTGGTGGTGATTGTTCCAGTAGATCGCGATGTAGATGAACGAGAGCACATAGCTCAGAAACGTCGGCGCCAGTTGGCGCAGGGCTTCTAAGGTCGCCTCATGCGGCGGGCGCAGCTCCAGCACCATGATCGTGATGATGATGGCGATGACGCCATCGCTGAACGCCAGCAGCCGGTCTTTTTCCATTTTCGCTTCGCTCCGCGCGGGTCTAAACCATGCCCGCCCCGCTTAGCACAATGAGGCGAGGGCCAAGCAAGAGGGGAGACGCCATGATCGGCTACGTCACACTGGGCACCAACGATCTTCAGCGCGCGGCGAAATTCTATGACGCTATCTGCGGCGAGCTCGGCGTCGGGCGTATGTTCGACATGGACACCTTCATCGCCTGGGGCAAACCCGGCGGCGGCGCGGGCATCGGCCTCACCAAGCCCTTTGACGGCAACACAGCAACCGTGGGCAATGGCGTGATGGTGGCGCTCGAGTGCAAGGATGCGGCCCAAGTCGACCGCATCTACAGTCTGGCGATCTCAATGGGCGCCAAATGTGAAGGCGAAGCTGGCCCGCGGCCGGGCCTGCCTGGCTTTTACGCCGGCTATTTCCGCGATCCCGACGGCAACAAGCTCAACGCCTTCATCATGGGTTAAGCCGTCGCCGGTGTAGCCCCCGCAAAGATCGTCTCGATTTCTGGCAGCATCGCGCCGTAATAGTGCTCACTCGGCGCGAGGAAGAGCAGCATGTGCAGCCGGTCGTTCGCGCGCGCGACCAGCGACGTGCCGGAAATGTTCAAACCCTCCGCCGTTTGAGCGCTGACATCGAAACGTACGCCGGGTTGGCCTGCGAACGTCTGCGGCCGCAATGCGCTCGCCGCTGGCGATTGATACTCGACCGCCACGCAATCGACGACGAACTCAACCAACTCGCTGTCGCTCATGTCGGTGCGGAACGTCGGCCGCGGCGTATCGCGATCGCGCGGACGCAACAGCGATTCACCCGGCATCAACGACGCCAAATAAAGCCGGTTCAGCAGCGGTCCATCGATAGAGAGCATGCGCAAATTGCGCGGCCGGTTCGCCAGCATGAACGTGATGTCCGACCATTCTCGCGGCAGCGTGATGTTGAACGTGCCGACATTGGTGTACGCGCCAGAGCGCAATCCGCCCGAGCTCGCGCATCCCGCCGCGACCGCGCCGCCAAGCGCCGCCGCCAACAATCCACGCCGTGTCGTCATTGCGCTCCCCCCGAAATCTGCGCGACGCGCGCTTCCACCAAAGCGCGGTCTTCCGCGTTCGGCGCGCGCTCCAGATATGTTGCAAACAGTTGCGCCGCTTCCGCGTTGTTGCCATCGCGCGCCGCCATTTCACCTAGCTCGCGCCAAGCCGCCGCAGGCGCATCAGGTTGCGCGATCGCCGCCAGATAATGCGTCTTTGCCCGATCGCGATCGCCGTTGCCGCGGCGAATGCGGTTCACTTCACCGCGATAATATTCAACCACACCCAGATCCTCGCCGTGCGCCGCGAGCCGATCCAGAATCTGCATCGTCTGTCCGAAATCACGCCGCCGCAGCTCCGCACGTAGCCACGGATCGAGATGCGGCCGGATCGCCGCGCGATAGCGCTCACGGAACGTCTCGCCGCCGGCGCCACGCTGTGTCGCGCGCGCCTGCAACGCTTGCACGCGCTCGGTGGAAACCGGGTGCGTTGCGAAGATGCTGCCACGTGTCTCGCGCCGGCGCACATCTGGATTGTCCGACGCGCGCGTCTCCGCAATGAGGCTCGTCCAGATCGCGGCGCCCGCGCCGACATCGTAGCCGGCAGCCGCGGTGTGATCGAAGCCGGCCATGTCCGCTTCGGTTTCCTTCTCGCGCGAATAGCCGAACACGCTGGCCAACGTGCCAAGATAAATCAGATCGCCGGCATACCCCGCGCCCGCCGCCGATGCGCCCACGGAGAGGATCATCGCCGCCGTCGCGCGTCCGCGCACCGTGCGCATCATCTCGATCGAGTGTTGCTCGGCGTAGTGCGTGGTCTCGTGGCCCAATACGAACGCCAATTGCGCTTCGTCATCCGCGCGCAGCAACAAACCGGACCACACTTCCATGTAGCCGTTTGGCGCCATCGACGCGTTGAAGAACGGCCGGTTCATCACGTAAACGCGCACGTCGCCGCAATAACGCGCCGCCACCCGGCACGCGACGCCGCGCACGTATTCGTTCAGCGCCGGATCGCGCTCGATCTGCCCAGACGCCCGCGCCTGCGCTTCGGCGCGGTCAGACATGCCCCAAAGCCCGCCTTCATCGGTGTTTTCAAGCGGCCGTTGTCGCGACGGGGCAGGGACGTCTTGCGCTGCGGCTGGCGCCGCAAGCGCCAGCGCCAAGCATGCCGCAATAAGCGCGCGTCTCATAGCGGCGCGTCGTTGAGCAGCGTAGTCACGAAGCTCGCCGCGCCGCCCGGATCGCGCATGTCTTGGTTCGGCGACGCTTGCGCCACGTTGAACCAGATCACGTTCCCAGTACGCAGATCGACCAGCGACGCGAAACCCTGCTGCCCACCCAGAGGCACGCCGATGCCAAGGATCGCCATGCCCACCATAGCCGCGACGCGCCCAGAACTCGCGTACGAACCGCGCGCGGTCACGAACAGCGCGTAGTCGGCGTTGTAGGTCGTCGCCAATTCCTGCACGCCGTCGCCAAGCGTCCATTCGAAATTGCCGCGCCGCGTCGGCAGGTTGGCGCCGCCATAGTTCACAGCAAGGATCGAAGTGCCCACTGCGTCGTGCAGCCGGATGATCTGGCCGACACGACCTTCCATCGCCGTGGTCGGATCGAGCGTGCTGCCGGTATGGCCTTCGTGCTGAATTTGTGCCGCCAGCGCCCGCGCCAGGCCATCACGCGCCGAACGCGACCAATCTTCGCGCGGTTCCTGCAAACCTGCCGCCGTCAGCACGCCGAGCTGCACATCCGGCGTCATCACCACGATGCGCGAGCCCGCGGGCGGCGCCGTGAACTGGCCGGTGAAGGTTTGAGGCCGGGACGATGCACAAGCCGTAAGCAGCACTGCCGCCGCCAGCGCGATCCAGATCTTCATCCACCCCTCCCGTTTTCGCCGACCTTATCGTCGCGTCGGCCATCCGACTAGGGCGCGTCAGCTTGGGATTTGCAGGCGCGGTCCCCAGGGGTTATGCCCGCACCGACATTCTCGGGGGCCGCAAGCTTTGTCCATTCTCGTCAACGCCGCGACGCGCGTCATTTGCCAGGGCTTCACCGGCAAGAACGGCACGTTCCACTCCGAGCAAGCCATCGCCTACGGCACCAAGATGACCGGCGGCGTCAGCCCGGGGAAGGGCGGCCAAACCCATCTCGGCCTACCGGTCTTCAACACCGTCGCTGAAGCCAAGGAACGCGCCGGCGCCGACGCGACGGTGATCTACGTGCCGCCGCCGCACGCCGCCGCCGCAATCGACGAAGCCATCGACGCCGAAATCCCGTTCATCGTCTGCATCACCGAAGGCATTCCGGTGCTCGACATGGTGCGCGTGAAGGCAAAGCTGGCGACGTCGAACTCGATCCTGCTCGGCCCGAACTGCCCCGGCATCCTCACGCCGAACGAGTGCAAGATCGGCATCATGCCCGGCCAGATCTTCAAGAAGGGCAGTGTCGGCGTCGTCTCGCGCTCCGGCACGCTGACCTACGAAGCCGTGTTCCAAACCACCAACGAGGACCTCGGCCAATCGACAGCCGTCGGCATCGGCGGAGACCCCGTGAAGGGCATGGAATTTATCGACGTGCTCGAGCGCTTCCTCGCCGACGATGAAACCAAGTCCATCGTCATGATCGGCGAAATCGGCGGCGCCGCCGAAGAAGACGCCGCGCAATTCCTGGCCGACGAAAAGAAAAAGGGTCGCTGGAAACCCGTCGTCGGTTTCATCGCCGGCAGCACAGCGCCGCCCGGCCGCCGCATGGGCCACGCCGGCGCGATCATTTCGGGCGGCAAAGGCGACGCGCCGTCGAAAATCGCCGCACTGGAAGCCGCCGGCATCAAGGTAGCGCCGCACCCGGCCGCGCTGGGCCGGACGATGAGCGAGCTGTTGAAGGGTTGAAGATGCGCGCTCCGCTCGTTGCAGTGTTCGCCTTGATCGCGTCGGCAGACGACGCGTCCGCGCAAATCGATCCGCTCAACTGGTGTCCCGAGGGGCCAAGCATCCAAGTCGCTTCATCAGGCGATCGCGTGGAGCAAGCGTTCCGCGTTAGGCGAACAACGCTGGCGTCGGACGGCTCGTTCTATCCGACGGCAAATGTCGCGACCCTCGAACTGCAACCACTCGCTCCTCGCCCCGTCCAATTGCCTCGCCCTGACCTCGGCCTGCGCGATGGGGCGTTGCTAACGCCGCTGTGGGTGGTCCGCACCGATGCCGATGTGTTTGGCGTTGGCGCGCCTGTCTACTGCGCCACCACTGGGCCGTCGTCGCAGCACTACAGCCCGGCGGTCTGCTTGGGCGACGTGGATCCGACTACGCAAACGGCGCGAACAGCGTTCCACGCGCGGATCGCTGATCCCTATGACCGCCGGCCGTTCATGTGGGGACAACAAGAACAACGTCGGCGCGGCGCAGCTGCTCTTGGTCGCAACCAAGATTGGGGCATCCTTGGTGCTGAGGGGAGCGCCCAACCTGCCTTCACACGAACCCTTAGATTGGGAGCAATCCACTTGCTGCGTTCAGCGGAGGTACCGGCCTGGAACCGTCCGGCTTTCAACTCCATCAACGTCGAATTTGCCCTTGAGGGCTACGAGGCGTTCTTTCGCCGCGTGAATGAACCGCTCCGTATCGAAGACGGCTGGTTGGTGGTGACAGACGTTTCGATTTCCGGGGCAGTGGCTATTGAGCGGATGACTGATGGGCAATGGCAGGCCTTTCAGCGTTCCCGCTGCCCCGCCGCGGGATAAACTGCACTCTCGTTGGCGGCCGCTGAGTAAACCAGCACCCTTCCGCCTTCGCAGCCCTTCAATCCTTTACCGACGCACTTTAGAAGGGGCGCCGTCTGACGGTGCGCCCTATATTTTTCATGGGTTCGACCGGTTTTCCGAGAGGTCAGCGTTCCATGGCGGATGACGCCCGCAGCTTGCCCAATACAGCGATGCTCGAAACGAGCTTCCTTTACGGCGCCAACGCGACGTTCATTGAGGAAATGGCGGCGCGCTACGCCCGTGATCCGAACTCGGTCGACGCCTCCTGGCGCGCCTTCTTCGACCAAGTGCGCGACGATCCCGAAGCCGTAGCCGCTGCTGTACGCGGCCCGAGCTGGTATCGCGCCGAACTGGCGCAACCGAAGACCACTGAAACGACGGCGCTGATGGATGGCGGCTGGGCCGGCCTCGCCGCCAAGCTCGAACAACGCGTCGCCGCGCGCTTGCCTGGCGCCTCAACGCAAGACGTGCAGCAAGCCGCGCGCGATAGCGTGCGCGCGCTGATGATGATCCGCGCCTATCGCACACGCGGTCACCTCGCCGCCAATCTCGACCCGCTCGGCATGGAGGTGCGCCCACCGGCGCCCGAACTCGATCCCGGCAATCACGGCTTCGGCCCGAACGATCTCGATCGCCCCATCTTCATCGACGGCGTGCTCGGCCTGCAAACCGCGACCATCAACGAGATGCTTGCGATCCTGAAGCGCACCTACTGCGAGACCGTCGGCGTCGAGTTCATGCACATCTCCGATCCGACGGAGAAAAGCTGGCTGCAAGAGCGCATCGAAGGTCCGGACAAAGCCATCACCTTCACGCCCGAAGGCAAGCGCTCGATCCTGAAGAAGCTGATCGAAGGCGAGAGCTTCGAGAAGTTCGTGCACAAGCGCCACCCCGGCACCAAACGCTTCGGCCTCGACGGCGGCGAAGCCATGATCCCGGCGCTCGAACAGATCATCAAACGCGGCGGCGCGCTCGGCGTGGAAGAGATCATCCTCGGCATGGCCCACCGCGGCCGCTTGAACGTGCTCGCCGCCGTGATGGGCAAGCCGTACCAAGCCATCTTCCACGAATTCCAAGGCGGCTCCGCCACGCCCGACGACGTGCTGGGCTCCGGTGACGTGAAGTATCACCTCGGCGCCTCGTCCGACCGCAGCTTCGATGGCAATGACGTCCATCTCTCGCTCACCGCTAATCCATCGCACCTCGAAATCGTGAACCCCGTCGTGCTGGGCAAAGCGCGCGCCAAACAAGCGCTCGCCGCGACGTGGACGGAAGAGGGCGCGGCGCTGCACGACCTGCGCGCGCGCGTAATGCCGCTGCTGATCCATGGCGACGCGGCGTTCGCGGGGCAGGGCGTCGTCGCCGAATGCTTCGCGCTCTCGGGCCTGCGCGGCTACAAGACCGGCGGCACGATGCACTTCATCATCAACAACCAGATCGGCTTCACCACCGCGCCGCACTATTCGCGCTCATCGCCGTACCCATCCGACGTCGCGCTGATGGTGCAAGCGCCGATCTTCCATGTGAACGGCGACGACCCGGAAGCCGTGGTCTACGCCGCGAAGGTGTCGACCGAGTATCGCCAATTGTTCGGCAAAGACGTCGTCATCGACATGTTCTGCTATCGCCGCTTCGGCCACAACGAAGGCGATGACCCGACCATGACGCAGCCAATCATGTATCGCCGCGTGAAGGATCAGCCGACCACGCTCACGATCTATAGCGAGCGCTTGCTCAAAGAGGGCGTCGTCACGCAGGCCGAAATGGACGAGTGGCAAAACGACTTCAATGCCTTCCTCGATCGCGAATTCGACGCTGGCAAGGAATATCGCGTCAACAAAGCCGATTGGCTCGACGGCGTCTGGTCCGGCTTCTCGCTGCCGGAAGACGACGATCGCCGTGGCAAGACCGAAGCGTCCATCTCCAAGCTCCGCGACATCGGCCGCCGCATCACCGACATTCCCGCCGCGTTCGAGATGCACAAGACAGTGCAGCGCGTCGTGGAGGCGCGCCGCAAGGCGATCGATGACGGCCAAGGCATCGATTGGTCGCTGGCGGAGCATCTCGCCTTCGGCACGTTGCTCGACGAAGGCTTCAACGTCCGCCTGTCAGGCCAAGATTCCTGTCGCGGCACGTTCAGCCAGCGTCACGCGCATTTCATCGATCAACAAACCGAAGCGCGCTATACGCCGCTGAACAACATCCGCTCTGGCCAAGCCCACTACGAAGTCATCGACTCGTTGCTCAGCGAAGAAGCGGTGCTCGGTTTCGAATACGGCTACACGCTCGCCGATCCGAAAACGCTGACGCTCTGGGAAGCGCAGTTCGGCGACTTCGTGAACGGCGCTCAAGTCGTGATCGATCAGTTCATCTCGTCCGGCGAGCGCAAGTGGCTGCGCATGTCCGGGCTCGTGATGCTGTTGCCGCACGGCTACGAAGGGCAGGGCCCGGAGCACAGCTCCGCGCGCCTCGAACGCTTCCTGCAGCAATGCGCCGAAGACAACATGCAGGTCGTCAACTGCACCACGCCCGCGAACTACTTCCACGCACTGCGCCGCCAGCTGCATCGCGATTTCCGCAAGCCGCTCGTCGTGTTCACGCCGAAATCGCTGCTCCGGCACAAGAAGGCCGTCTCCGATCTCGCCGACATGGCCGAAGGCACCTCGTTCCACCGCGTGCTCTGGGACGACGCCCAGCTCAACAACGGCCACACAGCGATCAAGCTCAAAGGCGACAGCGAAATCCGCCGCGTCGTGCTCTGCTCGGGCAAAGTCTATTTCGATCTGCTCGACGAACGCGAAAAGCGCGGCCTCGACGACATCTACCTGCTGCGCATCGAGCAACTCTATCCGTGGCCGATGAAGTCGCTGATGCACGAACTGGCGCGCTTCCCGAACGCCGAATTGGTCTGGTGCCAGGAAGAACCGAAGAACATGGGCGGCTACACCTTCGCCGAACCGTGGCTCGAACTCACGCTGGAGAAAATGAGCATCAAGGCCAAGCGCGGTCGCTACGCCGGCCGCCCCGCCAGCGCGTCCACGGCCGCGGGTCAGATGTCGAAGCACCTAAAGCAACTCGAAGCGCTGCTCGAAAGCGCGCTCGGTTGAGCAAAGTCAGCGCCTCCTGCCATTGCGGCGCGGTCCGCTTCGAGGTCGAGCAGCCTACGCAAGTGCTCGACTGCAATTGCTCGCATTGCCGGCTCTACGGATCGCTCATTGCCTACTACCCGCAGCGCGACGTGCATTTCGCCAGCCCGCCTGACACCTTCATCTATATGTGGGGCGATCGCGAGCTAGAGTTTCACCATTGCCGCACCTGCGGATGCGCGACACACACCACGCTCGTCGGAACCGTTGACGCCGAGAAGATCGGCGTCAACGCCCGCCTGATCCGCGGCCTCGATCCCAAGCGCGTGCGGCTTGTTCAGAAAAACAACGGCAATGACGGGATATTCTGGACTCACACCGAGTCACCCGTCCTCCCCAGTCATGATGCGCCACCAAGCGAGTGAATTGAGATGACCGATATTGTTGTGCCGACCCTCGGCGAAAGCGTCAGCGAAGCCACTGTCGCCAAGTGGATGAAGAAGGCCGGCGACACAGTGCGCAAGGACGAGACGCTGGTTGAACTCGAGACCGATAAAGTCTCGGTCGAAGTCTCAGCGCCGGAGGCCGGCGTGCTGAGCGAAATCGTCGCCGCCGAAGGCGCCACCGTCAACATCGGCGCCATTCTCGGCCGCATGGGCGGGGCAGGGGCGCAACCGGCGAAAGCCGAAGCCGCGCCTGCGCCAAAAGCCGAAGCGCCGAAACCTCCACTCGCCGCGCCGCCAGCGCCGCAACCTGCTGCAGCCGTAACCGCCGCCAAGCAAGCGCCGCCATCGGTGCAGCGCATCGCCGCCGAAGGCGGCGTTGAAGTCTCCGGCGTCACCGGCTCCGGCAAAGACGGCCGCGTCACCAAGGCCGACGCGCTCTCCATCATCGAAAACCGCGGCGCGCAATCTCAAACGCCCGCGCCGCATCCGCCGCTGCAAGCGCGCGTCGTCTCCGATCGCGAAGAGCGCGTGCCGATGACGCGCTTGCGCAAAACGATCGCGCGCCGTTTGAAGGAAGCGCAAAACACCGCCGCGATGCTGACCACGTTCAATGAGGCCGACATGTCGGCCATCATGGCGGCGCGCAACAAATACAAAGACAGCTTCGAGAAGAAGCACGGCGTGAAGCTTGGCTTCATGTCCTTTTTCGTGAAGGCGTGCATCGCCGGCTTGAAGGAAATCCCGAACGTCAACGCCGAGATCGACGGCGACGACATCATCTACAAGAATTTCTACGATATCGGCATCGCCGTCGGCACCGATCGCGGCCTGGTCGTGCCGGTGGTGCGCGACGCCGATCACAAATCCATGGCCGAGATCGAAAAGGAAATTGGCGAACTCGGCCTCAAGGCCCGCGATGGCCATCTGAAGCTCGAAGATCTGCAAGGCGCCACGTTCACGATCAGCAATGGCGGCGTCTATGGTTCGCTAATGTCCACGCCGATCCTGAACGCGCCGCAGTCCGGCATTCTCGGCATGCACAAAATCCAGGACCGCCCGATCGTAATCGACAAGCAAGTCGTCGTGCGCCCGATGATGTATCTCGCCATGAGCTACGATCACCGCATCGTCGACGGCAAGGAAGCCGTCACCTTCCTGGTTCGCGTGAAGGAAGGCTTGGAAGATCCGGAACGGATGTTGCTCGACCTGTAGGTCTCCACCCATTCCCGGGGCACGGCGAAGCCGTGAGCCCGGGACCCATAAACACGGACCAATCCACAATAAGCGCGACGCGAGTCGCGTTTCATTTTTGAACGACCCGTGTTTATGGGTCCCGGACTTGCGCTACGCGCAATCCGGGAATGGGTGTCAGAGAGCGGCGCTCAGTTCTCGGTGCGAGTAAGTATTTTCGCGCGACGCCGAGCGGCGGCGGTAGATCGCCTCCAGTGCACGGTCTTCCGCATCAAGATCATCTTGGCGCGCCGCTTCCGTGGCGTTGGCCTTTTGCAGATCAGCCGCGAGACGCTTGAAGTAGGCGCCGGCAGGAACCAGGCCGGTTTCTTCGGAATTGCGAAGCTTCGTGATCTGCATGGCGACCTCCAAGTGCGCCCACCCGATCTAACAACGGGTGTTAACCGCTTGTTGTTCGTGTTTCGCAGGCGGATCATTGTGGATAAACTACCGCGATGCTGCAGGAAGCCATCAACGCCGCGCTGCAAGTCGCGGTCTTCACGCTCATCCCGCTGATCGTGTGGGCGATCTTCGCGCGCAAGCAGGAGAGTTTCCCCCGCTACTTCGGCCTCATCGCACCGACGTCCAAGGCAATGCTGTGGACACTCGGCGTCGCCGTCATTCTCATCCCCGCATCGCTCGCCGTTTTCATGCTGCCAGCCCTCCGCGACATGGCGGCCGGTTCAAACACGGTCGCCGGTCACATCCGCGAGCAGGGGATGAGCGCCGACGTCGTCGGCCAGATCCTGATCGTCGCGCTGTTCAAGACCGCGCTCTCCGAAGAGATTCTGTTTCGCGGCTTCATCGCCAAGCGCCTGATCCGCTGGCTGGGCTTCGGCGCCGGCAACACGCTTCACGCCATTCTGTTCGGCGCCGTGCACCTGCTCATCTTTGTGATACCCGGCGGACCCAAGTTCGATCCAGCGCTAGCGCTCGCCATCGGCGGTCTTCCTGCCACCGGCGGATGGATCATGGCCTGGCTCAATGAGCGCGTCGGCAACGGCTCGATCGCGCCGAGCTGGTTCCTGCACGCGCTGACCAACGCAATCGCGTACCCGCTGCTTGCCTTCGGTTAAGCCTTCTTGGTTTCCTTGTGCAGCACCGTCAGCGCGAGGCCCGCGAGCGCGACTGCAAACAGCGCCGCACCAGCGGTGTCGAACGTTGCGCCATCGGCGCGAGCAGCGCTCAACGGCACCGCCAACACACCGGCGGCCAAGCCCCACGCGCCGCCGAGCAACCGCAACCCGCCCGACATCTTCCGCAGCGTGCGAAATCCGCCGACCAGCAGCAGCGCGGCGGTCAGCACGTAGAGCCACCAGCTCACGCCCGTCGCGAACTGGAAATACGCGTTCACCCCAAACATCGCGCCCATTAGCAGCGCGCTGACCGCACTCACCGTCCCGAACCAAGTCATGCATTCCCTCCGCTGGCGCGCCGGCGCCCCGATCTTCGCCTTTGAATCCAAACCGCTTTCGCTTCGCCACTGGCGGCGTGCAAGGTCCAAGTATAACTTAGCACAAGGCCTGCTCGGGGGAGCGGCTGGGAGGGGACACCCATGACGTTCATTCTGCGCTGGCCGGCCATTCTGGCGCTGTTGGCCCTGGTGCTGCTCACCTTCGCCGGCGCGCTCGCCGCGGCGGGCGCGATCACGGGCTTTGAAGCCCCTGGCGTCGGCGTCGATCAGGTCGATAGCCAAGTCGCACAAGCGCAAGTCGCCGCCGCCAACTCGGGAGCCGCCACCGCGAACTGGATCGAAGTCGGCTTGCTCGCGGGCGCCGGGCTCTTCTTCCTGATCTGCGCGATCCGCTTGATGCGCCGCACCCAAGGCTTCTGGACCTGGCTCATCGGCTTTGCGCTCTTCGGCGGCCGCTGGGCGTGGACCCAAAGCGACGGCCTCGCCACCATCCAAAGCATCGATCCCAAAGCCTACTTGCAGCCGCAAGTGATCGCTTCCGACCTCACCACCACCGAAGCGCAAGTCGGCATCCTCGCCATCGTGCTGATCCTCGGCCTCATCATCTGGATCGTCGACGCCGCCGACCGCTCCTACTGGGACAAGCAAGGCGCGTAGCACGTGCTGACGCTCGGGCGCATCGTCGCCGCGTTGTTGTCAGGCGCGCTGCTCGCGCAATCGTACGGCTTGCACCCGTTCTGGCCGCTCGCCTGGATCGCGCCGATCCCGCTGCTGATCGCCGTCATGGGCGCGACACGCTTGGGCGCATTTCTCTACGGCGCGCTCGCGGGCGCGCTTTCGACGGCGCTGATGGCGTCGTACTTCCTCGATCTCGGCGGCCTCGCGCCGACAGCGATCATCACGCTCATGAAAGCGCTGATCTGGGGCGCCATTGCGTTCGCCGTGCGCGGCGGCGCACGGCATCTGCCGTCCTGGGCGGCCGTGCTTGTGTTTCCGACACTGATGGCGGGCGTCGAGGCCTTGATCGCCGCCACATCGCCGCACGGCTCGGCCGGCTCGCTCGCCTACAGCCAGATAGATTTCCTCCCGGCGATCCAAGTCGCCTCCCTCGGCGGCGCGCCTGCGATTGTGTTTGTGCTCAGCGCCTTTGCTTCGGCGGTTGCTTTTCTGACTGGGAAGAGGGCGATCGCTGCCGCGGCGCCGGTCGTGATCGTCGCGGCGGCGATCGGATTTGGTTTCACGCGTCATTTGATCGATGCGAGAGACGAGCCGCTCCTCGAAGCGCGCGAGATCGGAATCGCGCTGCTTGCCGGCGACGATCTCGCGTTCGACGCCGCCGATTGGCGGCCTACTTGGGAAGGGTACGTCAACGAAGTGAGCCGCGCCGCAGATGATGGCGCGCGCATCATCGTGCTCCCGGAGAAGATCGTCACGTTGGGCGAAGGTCAGGCGCAGTCAGCGTTGGATGATCTGGCCGCGATCGCGCGTCAGCACCACGCGACGATCGTGGTCGGCGCCGTCGAGCGGCAAGGCGATGTCAGCTTCAACCGCGCCTACTTCGTCACCGCCGAAGGCGTCCGCACCTACGATAAGCATCACATGATCCCGGGCCTCGAATCCGAGTTTACGCCCGGAACCGCGACTTTGTTCACCGATGTGGACGGGCTGCGCGCCGGCGTTGTCATTTGCAAGGATATGGACTTCCCAGCGCTCTCCCGCCGCTACGGCGAGCAAGGCGCCGACTTGTTATTGGTTCCGGCCTGGGATTTCGGCGTCGATGGCTGGCTACATTCGCGCATGGCGGTGCTGCGTGGCGTCGAGAGCGGTTTCACGCTGATCCGCAGCGCCCGCGAAGGCGTGATGACGATCAGCGATCCCTATGGCCAAGTTCTAGCCGAGGCGCCTAGCGGCAGCGACATAGCCTCATTGACAGATCGCAGTATCATCCAACCCCGCCACGTTCCCACGCTCTACACCCGCATCGGCGACGCCTTCGGCTGGTTCTGCGCCGCGCTCGCGCTTGTCCTCATCGGTTGGACCATCCTCGCTCGCAGACGCGCAGGGCAGGGCGCCTAGATCGCGCATTGATCCGACCGGGTTCGGCGCCTAGGTTCGCGCCAAATTCAACGCGCGTTCCCGGAGCATTCATGAGCTACGATCTCGTCATCATCGGCGGCGGCCCCGGCGGCTACAATTGCGCCATCCGCGCCGGCCAACTCGGGCTCAAAACCGCGATCATCGAATCCCGCGGCAAGCTCGGCGGCACCTGCCTCAACGTCGGCTGCATCCCATCGAAAGCGCTCTTACACGCCAGCGAATACTACGAAGCCGCGACCAAGGTGTTCCCGTCGATGGGCGTGAAGATCACCGGGCTGTCGCTCGATCTGCCGCAAATGCTGAAGCAGAAGGAGGACGCCGTCGAAGGCCTCACCAAGGGCGTTGAGTTCCTGATGCGTAAGCACAAGGTCGATTACGTCAAAGGCTTCGGCGCCATCGCCGGCGCCGGCAGAGTTGAAGTGACCGGCCCGGACGGCGCCAAGCAAACCCTCGAAACCAAAAACATCGTCATCGCCACCGGCAGCGTGCCGACGCCGCTTCCCGGCATCGACATCGACGAAGAGCGCATCGTCAGCTCCACCGGCGCGCTCTCGCTCGCACAAGTGCCGGGCAAACTCATCGTCGTCGGCGCCGGCGTCATCGGCCTTGAACTCGGCAGCGTCTGGCGCCGCCTCGGCGCCGAAGTCACCGTCGTCGAATTCCTCGACAAGATCACGCCGACGGTCGATGCCGAAATCTCAACCGCCTTCCAGCGCACGCTGAAGAAGCAAGGCGTGAAGTTCGAGCTTAGCCACAAGGTCACCGGCGTCGAGAAACTGCGCCAAGGTCTGCAAGTCACCATCGAGCCGAGCAAAGGCGGCGGCGCTCGCACGCTCGACGCCGACGTCGTCCTCGTCGCCATCGGCCGCAAACCGTTCACCGATGGACTCGGCCTCGAGACCGTCGGGATCAAGACCGATCCGCGCGGCTTCATCCCGCACGACGGCCATCTCAAAACGACGGCGGAAGGCATCTACGTCATCGGCGATTGCACCACCGGGCCGATGCTGGCGCACAAGTCCGAAGAGGAGGGCATCGCCGCGGCGCAAATCATCGCGGGCCAGTGGGGCCACGTGAACTACGACATCATCCCGAACGTCATCTACACCGACCCCGAGATCGCCACCGTCGGGCGCTCGGAAGAAGAACTGAAAGCCGCGGGCGTCGACTACAAGGTCGGCAAATTCCCGTTCATGGCCAACTCGCGCGCGCGCACCAATCACGAAACCGACGGCATGGTGAAAGTGCTGGAGGAAGTCGCGACCAAGAAGGTGGTCGGCGTGCACATGGTCGGCTCAGGCGTCGGCGAGATGATCGGTGAAGTTTGTGTCGCCATGGAATTCGGCGCCTCCGCCGAAGACATCGCCCGCACCTGCCACGCCCATCCCACCATGTCCGAAGCCATCAAGGAAGCCGCTAAAGGCGTCGATGGCTGGACCATGCAGGCGTGAGCGCCGTCGATCACGAGACGCAGATGCGTCTGTTGCTGACGTTGGCGACAGAGTTTCCGGAATCCATACAAGGCTTCACGGTGACCTGGAGCAACGAGCATGGGAACGCTGGGGTCTATACCCACGGCGGTGGGGCACGAGTGTTTCTCAATGCCGCGGAGCAGGATGTGGCGAAACTTGATGACGCCCGCGATTTGCTGCGCAGAATTTTCGCCGACGAGATCGTAGCAGTGACCGCCTATCAGCAGGGTCATGTCGTATACACGCGGCTTGCGCCTGCCAGCGATCCGGCGGCGACGCTACCGACGCCCAACGCATGGACAGTCGTTACCGGGCACCGCTATGTGCCGGACATCGACGACCTCGTTATCGTGACTTGGTCCGGTGGCGTTCAGGACAAGGGCTGAGCCGCTTCATCCTCCTGTGAAAATTGCGGAATGCTCACTTTCCGCGCCGCGCAATCTGCGTTCTCCTCGTCATCCACAGCGAGGGAGGGACGGGACTTTGCTGACACTCACCGCGGAGCGCATCGCGCTCCTGGCGCTCGATCGTGACTTGGCCGCGCTGCAAGCCAGCCATCGCTCCGCGTTCTTCAACGCCATCGCGGTGACGCACGAACCGAACTGGCCGCCCGCGCCGTTCGAGCAGCCCGGCCTCGAATGGGCCGTCACCGCGCTCGAGAAGGATCCCGAAGGGCAGGGCTGGTACGGCTGGGCCATCGTCGCCAGCGAAGGCGAGCGCACGCCGCCGCGCCTCGTCGGCCTCGCCGCCTTGATCGGCCGCCCCGACGAATTCACCGGCGATGTCGAACTCGCCTTTGGCTTGTTGCCGGAATTCCAAGGCCGCGGCTTCGGCGGCGAAACCATCCGCGCGCTCGCGGCCTGGGCCTTCGCCAACGGCGCCCAACGCGTCATCGCCCACCTCGACGCCGAAGATGCCCAAGCCGCCCACACGCTCGCTCGCCAAGGCTTCGCCGACACCAATGAGCCGCCGTATCCGGGTGTCTCGCGCTGGGCCTTGAGCGCCGCGGCTTAAGGCAGCGCGCGTCGACTGCTACGCGCCCGTCTCATCAACCACGATGGTCACGGGTCTCCCGCGAGACATCGGGTTCCAACCCTCGGCGATGGCGGACGCGATTGCCCTCACAATGAGAGGCTTGGGTATTTGCGCCGGCTTCAGTGGCGGCGCGCCAAACTTGGGCGGCGGCCCAGACGGAAACTCCAGCACGACTTCGCGCTGTCCATCCTTGTGACGCACCGCGATCGCCTTGCCGCGCCACTCATTGGAATCAGTGGACCATTGGGGAAGCCGTTGGAGGCGCCAAACATAAGTCTCGCCACCCACGTCGATCTCAAACTCAGGGCTTTGCTTGGTGCGCGCCATGCGAGGGCATTAGCCCGGCACGCGCTGATAATCCATCCTGCTCCAGGCGCGACGAAGGGCAGTGCGCTTAGAGGCGCTCACCGAGCGGCGAGCGACACGAAAAATAAAGGCGGCGGACTTTCGTCCACCGCCCTCACTCATTCACGCATCAGCTCTGATCAGCGGAAGCTGATCGTCACCGCCGTACGGCGGTTGAGCGGTTCACGCACGCCATCGGCGGTAGCGCGGGCGAGCGCGCTTTCGCCGCGCGCCTCAGTGCGAATTGCGCCTGCGGCGAAGCCACGCGAAACCATCGCGTCGCGCACGACAAAAGCGCGGCGCTCGGAGAGGGCTTCGTTGTACGCGGGCGAGCCCGACGTATCGGTGTGGCCGACAACGATGGCGCCAGAAACGTTGCACTGGCGCGCGCGGTTGACTGCGGCGTCGATGGTTTCAAGCGCGGCTTGGTTCAAGTTCGAACGATCCCACTCGAAGTACACGACAAACTCAGAAGCCGGGCAGATTGAAGCTTGCGGCGTCGTTGGCATTGGCGCAGGCGCGGGCGGCGGCGTTGGCGCAACCGGAGCCGGCGCAGCGGCCGGAGAGCCCAAGCTGTAGCGGATGCCGAGCGTCACGGCTTGGTGGGTGTAATCTTCCTCGAATTCCGTGAACGGCGGGATGACGCCTGCTTCGTATTCCGCGTCAGGGATCTGGAAGTAGCGATAGGCGAGGTCGGCGCTCCAGTGGTCGGAGAACTGCCAGTTAATGCCGGCGATGCCTTGATAGGCCAAGTTCGTGCTATCGGCCTCGTAGCTGCCGATGAACACTTGTCCGTCGAACTCGAACTTCGCGGCGCCAACGCCGACGCCGACATACGGTTGCCAACGTCCGGCGCGGTTGAAGTCGTAATAGAGATTGCCCATCAGCGCGGTGACTTGCGCGTCGCCAGATGCCGGGAACGGAATTGCGTTGTCGTCGAGTTCGTTGTCGCGGTACGAAAGTTCGCCTTCGGCGCGGAAGCCGTTGGCGAATCCATATCCGGCGCCAATGCTGTACATCGCGGCGTCGTCGAAATCCGCGTCGTCAAAGCTCGGATCGCCGAATTCGCCGTCGACGGTCACGCCCACATCGCCGCGAACATACCAATCTTCAGCGGCCGCGACGCCGGCGCCACCGGTTATGCCGGCGAGCAGCGCTGAAATTGCTAGAGTTGATTTTAGGTTCATCGTGATTTCCCGTGTTAAAAAAGTGAACTCCCGAGAAACATGAAGAGCGATCCTGGTGAATATCCTACCAAGCAACGCGAGAAGCGGTCGTTTGACCCGACGCTGTTGCAAAACTACCGCGAGGGAACCCCCGCAGTAGCATGCTACGCGTTGCGGCGATCAGCTGAACTCACACTGCCAGCAACAAACGGAATGCGGGGATAGAGGCGCCCTCTATCCAACACTTAGCTCTCGTCCTCCCTCCGTTAGGGGAGGTGTCGCGTGCGGTGCACGCGACGGAGGGGAGGGCGCAAATGCTTGCAAACAAAGGCGCTGCCCCCTCAGTCATCGATCGCGATGACAGCTCCCCCTATCGGGTGAGCACGAAGGGCGAGAAATCAATCCGACCGGCTTCACACCACGCGCACACTCGCGCCCATGCGTTTCAACGCCCCACCTATCTCCGAGCATCGCCTCCAGCGCACCCAGCGCTGGATGTTGCTATGGCTGAAATGGTTTGCGGCGTTCCTCCACGAAGCGCGCGCCATCGCGCCATTCTCCGATCAAGCGACGGTTATCGCGCATCAATGGCTGAACCGCATCGAGCGGCTGCTCGTCAGCATCGTCATGCTCCGCGCCGCGCCACACGTGCGCTTCATCAACCCACCCAAACATTCAGCCCGCCGTCGCATCGAAACGCATAGGCGGCGCGCCATCATCGGCTCAGCCATTCGCCGCGCGCTACGCTCGAAGGATTTGCAAAAGCGCATCGCCGCACTCTCGCAAAACGTCGAAACGCTGGTCGCGCGCTTGCTGCAGCGCCTGCCGCGCGGCCTTACGCGCCGGCGTTCTTATCGCACGCGCCCAGAAATGCGGCCGATCGCAGACGTGGAAGCCTTTGCTGACGCTGCGCCTCTCGCCGACACCTCGTGACGCCTCACACGTTCGCACAAAAAAGGAGCGCGGGTCTTCAGACCCGCAACGCCAGCGCACCGCGCGTTCGGCGCTTATTCGGCTGCGCTAATCAGCGCCTGAATGCGCGAGAGATATCCGATCCACGCCTCACGCCCATCCTTGGTGAGATGCACCAACGTCAGCGGCTTCTTGCCTTCGAACTTCTTCTCGATCCGCACATAGCCCGCTTCTTCAAGCTTGCTCAAATGCGTCGAGAGATTGCCGTCGGTGGCGTTGACCTTGCCTTTCAGTTCCACGAACGGAGCAGGGGAGACGGTCGAGAGATACGCCATCACGCCAAGCCGCAGCCGTCCGTGAATCACATCGTCAATCTCGGTGTGGTCGAACTTGGACAAGGCGCCCTCACACAACCTTGGAGGGTTCAGCGCGCATCATGATGACGCCCGGCACCAGCAGCACCAGGAACGCGCCCACGGCGCCCATCACGTATGCCCACGGTTCGCCCAGGAAGAGCCACATCGTCGCGCTCAGCGACCACGACAGCCACGCAAAGATACGCAGCCACATATGACCGCTCAACGTCGCCGTCGAATAGAGCGCCACGCCATAGAGGCCGAAGCCCGCCGCCATGATGCCGTAGGTGCCGATATAGTCGTCATAGGCGATGCCCCGCGCCAGCGCGCCCACGACAACGAACAGGATCGCCAACGACACCGCCTGCCACACCGTCCGGTCAGCGCGGTTCGAGATCGAAGAGCTGCCAGGCAAATCCTTGGTGCGGCCACGCAGGATGAAGACGCCGAGGCCGGCGCAAACGCCGAACGCCATCCAGATCGCGCCGGCCCATTGTTGCTCCACTTGCCCCATGAGCATGGCTCCGTGAGCGCCGTAGGCGATCGTGAGCAACACGCCGAACAAGACCAGGTAAGACCCGCCAATCAGCGGCGCCCGCCGGCCCTCCTCGGCCAGGGTCCGCGCATAACTCAGGTCCTGCAGCAATTCCTCGCGTGTCACGGTCATTCTCCAACTCCAAGAGCAACTTTGAATTACAAAGTACTCTCTGATCGACCGTCTGTCAACAAGGTTTCGGCTCTACTCCTTGATGGGCTTCTTCCTGAACGCTTTGCGGCCAGTATGGCGGGCGACGTCGTGAGCCTTGGCCTGCTTCCCAGCTTGCTCAATCACCTCGCGAACCGCGCGTGGGGCGTCAGGCTCCTCCGTGACCGCGGTAGCGCGACCGACGACTTTTCCTTTGCGGCGGATCGAAGAGGAGACGCGAATAGTCATTTGAACAGCAGAGCTTGGGCCGCGCGTGGACGGCGATCAAGATCGGGTGTGAGAGAAGCGGGCCGAACCTAAGTCAGCGTTTGAGACGGGACAATCTGCGGCGTTCGATGCGGGAGCGGGGGCTTCTTATGACCGGCGAACGCATGAGATCCTTTTGGTGATCGTGGTCCCGATTGAGCAGTGTCTAGAACGGCGAAGGGGGACGCCGAAGCATCCCCCCTGCCAATGCGATTACATCGCGACGGGCGGCGCAACGACCTTCTTGGTCTTGCGAGCCATCTTCTTGCGCTTCGCCGGCTTGCGGGCGGTCTTCGCCTTCTTCGCGACCTTCGTCTTGCGAGCGGTCTTCTTGGCGGTCTTGCGCTTCGCGGCCTTGCGGACGGTCTTCTTCGGGGCGGCCTTGCGAGCCTTCGTCTTCTTGGCGGTCTTGCGCGCCTTCTTTACCTTCTTAGCCATTTTCGTTTCCTCATCTTTACAAGTGTGGTCGGTTGGTTGGACGGGAGTTGTTTGACTCTCCGAGTATTTTTCTCGCTCAATTTGGTTTGCAAGATGTTGACGCAAGTACTCGCGCGCATTTTTCTGCGTGCTTGCGTTTTTGTCTTCGCGAGCATTGTGCGAAATCGCTACGCGCCTTGAAAACAAAGGCGCGTAAGCGTGTGCATGCGCGCGAAAATCGTCACGCGCGCGGATGTGCGCGGCGATACGACTGCAAAATTTTTTGCGTTTCGACGCTCGTGTAGGCCTGAGTCGTCGAAAGCGACTCGTGTCCGAGCAGATCTTGGATCGCTCTCAAGTCGCCGCCGTTCGCGAGCAAATGCGTTGCGAACGAGTGCCGCAAAGCGTGTGGAGTCGCACTTGAAGGCAATCCCAAACGTCCGCGCAGCGTCTCCATCAACGCTTGAGCCATGCGCGGAGACATAGCGCCGCCGCGAGCCGCGCGAAAAAGCGGTGCGTCTTCGGTCAGCGCAAATGGGCAAAGCTCGGCATATCGCTCAACCGCTTGCCGCGCTGCAGCAAGCAACGGCACCAGCCGCTCTTTGCCGCCTTTGCCGACCACACGCAGCATCTCCGGCAACGGCCGATCGCCGCCATCAAGCGCCAGCGCCTCCGAAATCCGCAAACCCGCCGCATAGAGCAAAGTCACCAGCGCCGCATCCCGCGCGCCGATCCATTCTTCGCCGGCCGCCGTTTGTGCTTCGCTGATCAGATCGCGCGCCGCTGCTTCGGAAACTGGCCGCGGCAAAGGCCGCTTCAGTTTCGGACCACGCACCAACGAAAGCCGTGCATTGGTCACGCTGTGACGGCGTTCGAGATAACGGTAGAAGCTACGAATGGCCGCCAAAGCGCGCGAGATCGAACGATCTCCCAGCGCATCCGGCCCTTGCCGTCGAAACGCCAGATACGCCCGCAGATCGCGCGGCTCCAACTCAGCCAGCGCTTGCGCATCAGGTTCGCCGCCCAAATGGCTCTGCAGGAAATCGAGAAACGCCGATACGTCGCGCTCATACGCTTCAGTGGAATTGGCCGCAAAGCGCCGCTCATCGCGCAAATGCGCGATCCAGTGCGAGAGTAGGGCGGAAGCGGCGGTCATCATCGGCATTCAGCCATGACCGCGTTTAGATCGTGTTAGCGAGTTCGCGGCGCGCCGTGGGTCAGCCAGTGCTCATACTGATAGTGCAGCCGCCCATCCGTAATCGCATATTTCGGCTGATGAGCGCGCACGCCCTCCCAGTCGAGCAGGCCTTCCGGTATCCGCCATGGACTCTCACCGGTCGTCCGCGCCGTCTCCAGCTCCGCCTCGTATTGAGCCCGCTTGCGCATCGAGAGCCCAAGCGTCAGCTCCGCTATCGGGTAGAATCCGTTCTCAACCCGCGCCGCCAGCGTGCGGACGAAGCCGGCGTGCTTTCGCTCGTGCGGCCCGGCGATCTGCGTAGCGAAGCGTCCACATTTACCGGCGGCGAGCGCCACAACCGCCGTCGCCCGGTCGCAATCCCGGCGCGCTGTGATCCAGTCCAGCTCGGCCGTGCCGTGATCCCAAGTCCAGTTCAGCACGATCTCGTGCCAATCGTCTGGGCTCATTTGCTTGATCAGATCGAGCCGCGTCGCACCCTCCAGATCGAGCGGCGCCGCGAGACATTCGCGCCAGCGGCTGAAGTGCTTCCGTCGCGCCGCTTCGGCAGTTGCCGTCGGCAGCAGCTCCGCGATGATCTGCTCTCTCGCCTCGATCAGAGCCTTGCGGAACGCCGGCTCCTTGCGCCAGACGTCAACAGCGTCTTCGAACGCCTCGTAGCGCTCGAAGCAACTCGCATACGCCGCGCGCATACGTTGCAGGCCTGAGGCGTCCGTCTTTTGTCCGACGATCTGATCGACCAGCGACCGGAAATAGCGATGCTGCGGCGGGACCGGTTCGTCGGGAAACGCGTCGTCATACTGATGGTAAAGCGCGCGCAACGTCGCCGCCGAAACGCCGTTCGGCGCGAAGGTCGTGAACAGCCCGTCGTGTGCGCGGCTGGGCAGCGGCTGGGTCAGCCGCGAGAGGAGGGACGCGAACATGGCGCCCCAGGATCGCGCCGGCTTGGCTAAGGAGCGCTGAGAAAGCAGGGTAAAACGCCGTTGAGTATCCGCTTCGCCACAGCGCCGGGTGCTTCCACCGAATCCCTCGACCCCCTAGATTCATTCTCAATGACCTCAACCGCCCGCCGTCGCGCCATGGAAGCGCTGAAGCGCCAGCGCACCGCGCCGCCGCTCGGGCCGCTGTTTGCGGTCGCGGAGGAGGGCGCCGCGTTCGAGCACGACACGTTGGACAAAGTGTCCGTGCAGTTTCCGCTGCCGCTGCCCGAACCGTTCGATTATCGTGCCGCATCTTCGCTCGGCATCGAACCCGGCATGCACGTGATCGCGCCCATCGGCACGCGGCTGGTGCGCGGCGTGGTGTGGCGCGTCGAGAAAGATCACCCGGGCGCCGCGAACCTCAAAGCCATCGAAGAAGTGCTGCCCGGCTCGCCGCTGCCCTCTATCTCGCGCGACTTCGTCGATTGGTCGGCAAAGTATCTGGTTCGCCCCGCCGGCGATCTGCTTCGCATGGTGGCGCGCTCGCCCGAAGCACTGCTGCCGCCGCCGACTCATATTGTGTTGGCGCCCACCGGCGAGACGCCGCCGAAAGTCACGGAAGCGCGCGCGCGTGTGTTGGAAGAAGCCGCGAAGGAGCACGTCAGCGCCGCCGAACTCGCGCGTCGCGCGGATGTTTCGTCGGCCGTCGTTAAAGGCTTGGTCGATTGCGGCGCGCTTACGAAACTTGAGATCAGCGAAGATCCGCCATTCCCCGCGCCCGATCTCAGCATGAGCGGCAAGGCGCTGTCCGCTATTCAGACAGCCGCCGCCGATCGCGTTTGCGCCTTCGTGCGCGATGGCGGCTTTCACGTCTCGTTGCTCGACGGCGTTACGGGCTCGGGCAAAACGGAAGTCTATCTTGAGGCCGCCGCCGAGGCTTTGAAGCAGGCGCCGGACGCGCAGGTGTTGGTGCTGCTCCCGGAAATCGCGCTGACGCAATCGGCGATGTCCCGTTTCGAAGCGCGCTTCGGCGTGACGCCAGTCGAATGGCACTCGGCTATTCCACACAAAGCTCGCCGCCGCGCTTGGCGCGAAATCGCCGCCGGCCGCGCGCGGCTGATCGTCGGCGCGCGCTCGGCGCTGTTCCTGCCGTATCCGAACCTGAAGCTCATCGTCGTCGATGAAGAGCACGACCCGTCCTACAAGCAGGAGGAGGGCGTCATCTATCAGGCGCGCGATCTCGCCGTCGCCCGCGCCAAGCTCGGCTCCTGCGCCGTGATCCTCGCGAGCGCCACGCCGTCGCTCGAAACGCTGGTGAACGCACAAGCCGGCCGCTACGCCCACGTCGAACTCCCGTCGCGCCACGGCACGGCCGAATTGCCGGACGTTGAGCTGATCGATCTCAAGATCGACGCGCCCGAAAAGGGCCGCTGGATTTCGCCGAAGCTGATCCGCGCCTGCGCCGAAGCCATGCTGCGCGGCGAGCAATCGCTCTTTTATATGAACCGCCGCGGCTACGCGCCGCTCACGCTCTGCCGCGCCTGCGGCCACCGCATGCAATCGCCGGAAACGGATTCCTGGTTGGTCGAGCATCGCTACTCCGGCCGTCTCGTCTGTCACCTCACCGGCTTCTCGATGCCAAAGCCGAAGGCGTGCCCGGAATGTCAGACGCCGGATAGCTTCACCTCGATCGGTCCCGGCGTTGAACGCATCGAAGAAGAAGTGCGCGAATTCTTCCCGGCCGCACGGATCGAAATCTTCTCTTCCGACACCACGCCCGATGGCGATGCCGTGCGTGCGCTGGTGAAGCGGATGGAGGATGGCGAGATCGATATTCTGATCGGCACCCAGATCGTCGCCAAGGGCCACAACTTTCCGAACCTCACCTTCGTCGGCGTTGTCGATGCCGATCTCGGCTTGAAGGGCGGCGATCTCCGCGCCGGCGAGCGCACGTTCCAGCTTGTCAGCCAAGTTGCCGGCCGCGCCGGCCGCCACGAAAAGGCGGGCAGGGCGCTAATTCAAACCTACGCGCCGCAAGAGCCGGTGATGCAGGCGCTCGCCGCGCAGGATCGCGACGCCTTCTTCGCCGCCGAAATCGCCGAACGCGAAGCCGCCGGCATGCCGCCGTACGGCCGGCTCGCCGCAATCATCGTCTCCGCGCCGAACGAACAGCTCGCTAACGATGCGTCGAAAGCGATGGGCGAGAAGGCGCCAGTCGTGGATGGCCTCGACCTCTGGGGCCCAGCGCCCGCGCCGCTCAGCGTCATCCGCGGCATGCACCGCCGCCGCTTCCTCATTCGCGCCAATCGCGGCGTCGATGTCAGCGCATTTCTGGCGGCATGGGCCGGCCGCGTGAAACTGCACAGCGCGGTGCGCGTGCAGATCGACGTGGACCCGTATTCGTTCTTATAATGGCGCCGCTCCATCAATGGCCCGCGTTCGGAAAATCGGCGTTCTACTTCGGAGCGCTTGCGCTCTTTGGAATGGTCGTGCGCTTCTTCGAGTATTTGTCGCGAGCGCAACCCATCGGTCCGTTGTTTACGTGGGCGGACACCAGGTACTACGTCGCGATGTGGGCCATCTTCACCGGCGCCTACTACATCGGCTGGGCCATCTGGTATCGCTGGCTCAGAGATGCCAGACCAAAGGAAATTATTGAAATCAAAGAGCCGAATGAACGAGATCACGATGACGCTTGACTTCGCTCTTACGAGATTGCGCGCATAAGCAATCACGGTCCATAACAGCGATATGACCTACAAACCCTTCGATCTCAGTGGCCGCGTCGCGCTCGTCACAGGCGGCAATGGCGGCATTGGCCTGGGCATGGCGGAGGCGTTGGCGCAGGCCGGCGCGAGCGTCGAGATCTGGGGCACCAATGCCGACAAGAACACTCGCGCGCTCGAAGCGCTGACGAAGCACGGCACAAAGGTGAACGCGCGCGTTGTCGATGTATCCAAGGAAGAGAACATCGTCTCTGGCTTCAATGCAACGCTCGCCGAGTTTGGGCGTGTCGATTCTGTGTTCGCCAACGCCGGCGTGAGCAATCGCTGGAAGTCGTTTCTCGATATTGGCGGCGCGGACATGCGCCGCGTCATGGCCGTCAATCTCGACGGCGTGATCTTCACGCTGCGCGAAGCGTGCCGTCACATGAAGGTGCGCGCCGAAGCGGGCGATCCAGGCGGCTCGGTCGTCGCCGTTGCGAGTCTCGGCGCGTTGTTCGGCGCTGCGCGCAATCAGGACTACACCGCCACCAAAGCCGCCGTGATTGCCGTCACCAACGGTATCGCGGTCGAGTTCGCGCGCTACGGCGTGCGCGCCAATTCTATTCTACCCGGTTGGATCGAGACGGACATAACCGCCGCCGCGCAGCAGAACGAGGTGTTCATCAAGAACGTCATCGCGCGCGTACCGTATCGGCGCTGGGGCAAGCCGGAGGAGCTTGGCGGCATCGCCGTCTATCTCGCCAGCGACGCCTCGCGCTTCCACAACGGCGACTCGATCCTGATCGACGGCGGCTTCAGCAAGTTCTGATGCGAAGCAGCGTCAGCGCATAGATTGTCAGCCTCTTCGGAACTTCAGTCGCGCGCAGACTTGATCCGGGCTGTACGGCACCGCTTCAGTCGCACCGTCGGGCCGCGTCTCGACTTGGATGGCTTGGCGCAAGCCGACGACCTGCAGCGTTCCGTCGGGCGCCTCGTGTGTTCCGATCGCCGCCGGGCCTTGCGGGCCGCAGAAAAACGCCGAGCCAGCGTTCTCGCCTTCGGTGACGTAATAGAGTGTCGTGGTTTCCTCGCCCCGCAATCCCATCACCTGCGCCAGTGCGCCGCCGGCGCGCTGCACGAAGATGTCGTTCGGCGTGTGGTTGGCTTCCTGAAAGCTGATCGAACGCCCGTCGGCGTGGCGCAGCGTGAGGTTCACCGCCGGGTCCATGCCCTCGCCGCCGGCTTGCGAGGAAATCTCTTGGGTCACACGCTCGCCAACGGCTAGCGAGGTCGCCGCGTCCGCGGCCACCAAGGCCGTCGACGTCACCGGCGCGGGCGATACGCACGCGCTTGCGAGCAAAGCAAAAATCAGAATGGAACGCCGCATCTTGCCGTCTCCGAAGGATCAGCGGGCATCAAAGCACGGCTTTGCGGTGGAAGCACGTCCTTGACGTAGCGGCGCAGTTCGGGCGTTAGGTGCGCCTGGAGATCGCGTTCATGGACATTCTCGCCACCCCCGCATTTTGGGTCAGCCTGTCGGCGCTGACCTTCCTCGAGATCGTGCTGGGGATCGACAATTTGCTGTTCGTGTCGATCGCGATCGGCAAGCTCAAGGGCAAGCAGCAGGATCAAGCGCGGCGCGTCGGCGTGTGGGGCGCGATGATCCTGCGCATCATCATGCTCAGCGGCATCTTCTGGATCATCCAGCTCGACGAGCACCCGTTGTTCGCGCTGCCGGAAGGGTGGGCGGCCTTGATCCTGGGCATGAGCGCCGACGCGCATGCGATCGAGGAGTTCACCTATTTCACCATCAAGGATCTGATCCTGCTCGCGGGCGGCTTGTTCCTGCTGGTGAAGGGCACGCAGGAAATCCACGCCTCAGTGCAGGGCACACATCACGAAGAGGCGGAAGCGAAGAATGATTTCAACGCTGTGCTGTTGCAGCTCGGCGTCATCAACATCGTGTTCTCGCTCGACAGCGTGATCACCGCCGTCGGCATGACCGACATTCTGGCCGTGATGATCGCGGCTGTCGTGATTTCGACGCTGGTGATGGCGATCGCCGCCAAGCCGCTGGCGGAATACATTGAAGAGAACCCGACCATGAAGATGCTGGCGCTGGCCTTCATCCTGCTGGTCGGCGTGGCGCTGGTCGCGGACGGGCTGGGCTTCCACATTCCCCGTGGTTACCTCTACTTCGCCATTGCGTTCTCGCTTGGTGTGGAGTTGCTCAACATCCGTGCAAGGCGCAGGGATGAAGCGGCGGCGGAGAAGGCGGCGCACTAACGTCGCGCACCGCAATCAAGCGTGATTGGACTCTTTACCGATCGCGACCAACGCGTCCCACATCTCATCGGAGAAACGGATCACGGCGATGCTTGCTTTCGCTTGCACCTTGGCCTTCGTCATCTCAACGAGGCTCTCGCCCAAGTCCGCATCACCGACGCCAGTGACCGCTTCAAGCACACGCGCACTGGCGTGCCCGAAGCGGTCAAGGGCGCTGGTGAGGGCCTCGGCGGCGTGGGGGAACGCCGTCATGCAAAGGACTATGCACGCGCTGGTTTAATCTCTCGTTCAGAAGTCTGGTGAATGTCTGAAAACCAAACGATCGCGCATCAAGCGTGAATGTCGCGATCCTTGGTCTCCGGCCAGAAGAAGAATGTGATGATCACGGCGAGCGCGGTGACGATCACCGGAAACCAGAGCCCCTGATAGATTGAGCCTGTAGCGGTGTTGATCGCGAACACGATCGCCGGCAGCAATCCGCCAAACCAACCCGTGCCGATGTGATAGGGGAAGCTCATCGCGGTGTAGCGGATGCGCGTCGGGAAAAGCTCGACGAGCGCCGCCGCTTGCGGCCCGTAGAGCGCGCAGGCGGCGACGATGAAAAGCGCCATGATGCCGATGACGCCGCCCTTTTCAGAAAACACCCGCAGAACCTCAGCCACGCTCCAGCCCTGCATCGCGCCCGGCGCCGCGGCCGGATAACCGGCTTGCGTCAGCGCCTCGCGCAAGCGGTCGTTGAAGGCCGTGCGCGTGGCGCGGATTTCGCTCGCGCTTTGGCCCACGGCGTTCACGCTTTCGACGACGACATCGCGGCCGATCTCGACGCGCGCGGTGGTGCCAACCGGGGCGTTGATCGTCCGGTACGAAATGCCTGCGTTGGATAGCGCGCCTTTGGCGATGTCGCAGGACGTGGCGAATTGCTGCGCGCCGCCGGTGAGATCGAGCTGGAAGGTGCAGTCACCGGGATAGGCGAACACGGAAACGGGTGTGGTTTGCGACGCAGCGTCCAGCGCCGGATTGCCGGCGCGGGTGATGTAGTGAAAGCCCGGAAAGTACAGCGCCAGCATCAGCAGCATGCCAAACAGCATGACTGGCTTGCGGCCGACTTTATCCGAGAGGCGCGCGAAGAAAATGTAGAGCGGCGCCGAGATCAGCACGACAGCGATCATGATCAAGTTCACGCTCTGGCTGTCGATCTTGAGAATGCGCTCCAGATAGAATTGCGAATAGAAGTGCGCCGTGTACCAAACGACGCCTTGCGCCATCATTACACCGAACAACGCAAGCAGCACGATCCGCAGATTGGGCCATTCGGTGAAGCTCTCTGCGTAGGCGCGTTTTGAGACTTTGCCTTCGTCCTGCAATTTCTTGAACGCCGGACTTTCCTCAAGCTGCAGACGAATCCAAACGGACACGCCGAGCAGGCCGATCGAGATCAGGAAGGGGATACGCCATCCCCATTCGCGGAAAGCCTCTTCGCCAAGCAACGCGCGCGAGCCGAGGACAACACCGAGCGCGCCGATCAAACCGATCGAGGCCGTGCCCTGGATCCAGCCAGTCGCGGCGCCGCGCCGCTTAGGATGCGCGTGTTCGGCGACGTAGATCGCGGCGCCGCCATACTCGCCGCCGAGCGCGAAACCCTGCAACACGCGCATGGCGACGAGCAGGATTGGCGCCCAAACGCCGATGTCTTCCGCTGTCGGCAGCAACCCGATCGCGAATGTCGCCAGACCCATGATGGTGATGGTGATGAGGAAGGCGCCCTTGCGTCCGGTGGAGTCGCCGATCTTGCCGAACACCAGCGCGCCGAGCGGGCGGACGATGAAGCCAACCGCGAACGTCAGCAGCGTAAAGACGAACGCCTGCGCGTCGGGGAGCCCTGCAAAAAAGTGCGCACTCATCACCGACGCCAGCGCGCCGTAGACGAAGAAATCGTACCACTCGAACACCGTGCCGGCGGCCGACGCGGCTACCACCTGGCGCATCTTTGCGGGCGAAACTTCAGGGCTGGTCTGCGAAGACGCTGGTGCGTCGGTCATCGGTGCTTTCCCCCGCCTGATCAGGCTCTTTTGTCGCTGATCCGCCGCCGCCGGGCCGGTTGTCAATCTCGGAGCCGACATGGTACTTCGCGCGCGCGTCAAAGCACTCCGCGCGATCGACCCGCAGCGGTCTTTGGCGTTTGGGTTTTCCCCAAGCGGCGCAATCAAGTCAGCGGACGGTCCGGCGGATCGTCAGCGGCGGAAGCAGCGAGACAGACGTGGCAGAGACCTTCGATGGCGAAGCTTCCGAAGCGGCGGCGCGCTACGCCCGGGCCGTTTTCGAATTAGCCAAGGAAGCCAACGCGTTAGACGCTGTAGAGGCCGATTTCGCGAAGTTCGCGGCGGCCTGGAAGGAAAGCGCCGATCTCCGGGACGCGGCCCGCTCGCCACTGATCGATCCGCAAGAAAAAGCCAATGCTTTGAGTGCTGTGGCCGCGAAACTCGGCGTTTCCGAACTGGGCCGCAAGGCCATCGGCGTCGCCGCCCTGAACCGCCGCGCCGCCGAACTGCCCGGCATCGTCACCGCCTACCGCGCGCTGGTCGCCAAGGAACGGGGCGCCCGCCAGGTTGAGATTATCTCGGCCCGCCCGCTGGGCGCGGACGAGAAAGCCGCCATCGTCGAATCCCTGAGCAAACAGCTGGGGGCCAAGGTCGAGGCCGAAACGTCAGTCGACGACAGCCTGATCGGCGGGTTCGTCGTCCGTGTCGGCTCCCGCCAGTTCGATGCATCCGTCAAAGCCAAGCTGGACGCGCTGCGTCTGGCCCTGAAATCCGCCTGAGGAGACCGTAATGGACGTCCGCGCCGCTGAAATTTCCGCAATCCTCAAAGAGCAGATCAAGGGCTTCGGCACTGAAGCGAAGGTCGCCGAGATCGGCCGCGTGCTGAGCGTCGGCGACGGTATCGCGCGCGTGTACGGCCTTGAGAACGTGCAAGCCGGTGAAATGGTCGAGTTCCCGGGTGGCGTTAAAGGCATGGCGCTCAACCTCGAGCGCGACAACGTCGGCGTCGTCATCTTCGGCGAAGACCGCAATCTGAAAGAAGGCGACACCGTTAAGCGCCTCGGCGAAATCGTCGACGTGCCGGTCGGCAAGGGCCTGCTCGGCCGCGTCGTCAACCCGCTGGGTGAGCCGATCGACGGCAAGGGCCCGATCAAGTCCACCGAGCGCCGCACCGTCGACGTGAAGGCGCCGGGCATCATTCCGCGCAAGTCGGTGCACGAGCCGATGCAGACCGGCATCAAGGCGATCGACGCTCTGATCCCGATCGGCCGCGGCCAGCGCGAGCTGATCATCGGCGACCGCCAAACCGGCAAGACCGCCGTCGCGCTCGACGCCATCCTATATCAACGCGAAGCGCACGACCGCAACGCGCCGGAGAGCGAGAAGCTCTACTGCATCTACGTCGTCATCGGCCAAAAGCGCTCAACCGTCGCGCAGCTCGTGAAGACGCTCGAAGACAAGGGCGCGCTGCAATATTCGATCATCGTCGCCGCCACGGCCTCCGAGCCGGCGCCGCTGCAATTCATCGCGCCGTTCGCCGGCTGCGCCATGGGTGAGTATTTCCGCGACAACGGCATGCACGCGCTCATCATTTATGATGACTTGTCGAAGCAAGCCGTTGCGTATCGCCAAATGTCGCTCTTGCTGCGCCGCCCGCCGGGCCGCGAAGCCTATCCGGGCGACGTGTTCTATCTGCACTCGCGCTTGCTCGAACGCGCGGCGAAGCTGAACGAAGACAACGGTTCGGGCTCGCTGACGGCGCTGCCGATCATCGAAACCCAGGCCAACGACGTCTCGGCCTACATCCCAACCAACGTGATCTCGATCACGGACGGTCAGATCTTCTTGGAAACCGAACTGTTCTTCCAAGGCATCCGTCCGGCGCTCAATGTTGGTATCTCGGTGTCGCGCGTCGGCGGCAACGCGCAGATCAAGGCGATGAAGCAAGTCGCCGGTCCGTTGAAGGGCGAACTCGCGCAGTACCGCGAAATGGCGGCGTTCGCGAAGTTCGGCTCTGACCTCGACGCCGCGACGCAACGCCTGCTGAACCGTGGCGCGCGCCTCACCGAGCTGCTGAAGCAACCGCAATTCTCGCCGTCGCCGGTCGAGGAGCAGGTGGTGCTGATCTATGCCGGCACGCGCGGCTATTTGGACAAGATCGCCGTCGATCAAGTTGGGCGCTTCGAGAAGGAGCTAACGTCGTTCCTGCGCGCCAAGAAGGGCGACCTGCTGAAAGCGATCATCACCAAGAAAGACATTTCGAAGGACGGTATTGAAGCGAACATCAAAGCCGCGCTCGAAGAATTCTCAGCGACGTTTGCCTAAGGGACTCCGATGCCGAGCTTAAAAGAGTTCCGCAATCGCATCGCCAGCGTGAAATCCACGCAGAAGATCACCAAGGCGATGCAGATGGTGGCGGCCGCGAAGCTGAAGCGGGCGCAAAGCCAAGCCGAAGCGGCGCGTCCGTACGCTGAACGCATGGCGCGCGTGATCGCGAACTTGGCGTCGGCGGTGTCCGGCGACAGTGCGCCAATGCTGCTGCGCGGCACGGGCAAGGATCAAGTGCATTTGCTCGTGGTGATGACGAGCGAACGCGGCCTTTGCGGCGGTTTCAACACTCAGATCGTCCGCGCCGCGCGCGAGAGGATCAATGAGCTGCTCGCGGCCGGCAAAACCGTGAAGATTCTCGCGGTCGGCAAGAAGGGGCGCGATCAGCTCCGCCGTTTGCACGGCGAAAAGATCGTCCGCTACGTCGATCTGTCAGCGTTCAAGAATATTGGCGCGGACGCCTCGCATCTCGTTGGCGAAGCCATTCTCGAACTGTTCGCCGCTGGCGAATTCGATGTCGCGACCTTGTTCTTCTCGCGCTTCAAGTCGGTGATCAGCCAAGTGCCGACGGCAACGCAACTCATCCCAGCGCGCGCGCCGGAAGGCGTGACGCCGCCGGATCTCAAGGGCGCGGTCTATGAATACGAGCCGAGCGAAGAGGAAATCCTCGAAGCGCTGCTGCCGCAATACTTGAACGGCCAAATCCTGCAGGCGCTGTTGGAAAACCAAGCCGGCTTCTACGGCGCGCAGATGAGCGCCATGGACAGCGCCACGCGCAACGCCGGCGATCTGATCAAGAAGCTGACGCTCCGCTATAACCGTCAGCGCCAAGCCAACATCACCAAGGAACTGATCGAAATCATCTCCGGGGCGGAAGCTCTCTAAGGAGGCACGACCAATGGCAGACACACTCTACAAAACCAAAGCAGTCTCAAAAGGCGGCCGAGCCGGCGGCAAGGTCGCGCTCGCGGAAGGGGGGCTCTATTTTCACATGGAGCACTCCAAGGGCTTGGGCGGCTCGGGCGAAGGGTCGAACCCGGAGCAGCTGTTTGCGCTGGGCTGGGCCAATTGCTTCAACTCGGCCGTCGCGTTCGTGGCGGGTCAAAAGAAGATCGATGCGGCCAAAGCGGTCGTGACATGCGAAGTCGGCATCGGCCGCGAAGAGGGCGGTCTGGGGCTTTCGGCGAAACTGACGCTGGCGATCCCTGATATGGATCGTGCGCAGGTGCAAGAGCTGCTCGACTCCGCGCATCAAGTTTGCCCGTACTCGAAGGCGACGCGCGGCAACATTCCGGTCGAACTGGTGGTGGAAAGCTGATGAAGCGGTCGCTCCTCATCGCCATGGCCGTGACGCCGATCGTCGCCGCTGGCGCTGGCGTCGCGATCGCGCGATTCACCAGCGCGGAAGCCGATGAAGTCGGCGGACGCTGCGCTGAGCCAAGCGTGATGATCGACATCGCCGATGGCGCCGCACTGGTGACCGGCGGGCCGAACTCCGTCGCCTCGTGCGACGCCAATTCATGCAGCGTCGCTGGCGCTGAGCAAGTTGAAGTGCAGGCGGATGGCCGCGTGCAATGTGTGAACGTAGACCAGGGCCAAGTGCTCGCGCTGACCAGGCGCGCGAACGGCTTGTCCCTCGTCGTGACCGAAACTGGAAGGTAGGCACCCGAGATGACGAAGAAAGCTACAGGCCGCGTGACGCAGGTGATTGGCGCAGTTGTCGACGTCGAGTTCGACGGTGAGCTGCCGAACATCTACAGCGCGCTCGAGACCATGAACAATGGTCAGCGCCTTGTGCTCGAAGTGGCGACCCACTTGGGCGAAAGCGCCGTACGCACCATCGCCATGGACGCCACCGACGGCCTCGTCCGCGGCCAACCTGTGACGGACACCGGTTCGCCGATCATGGTGCCGGTGGGCGAAGAAACGCTCGGCCGCATCCTCAATGTCATCGGCGAGCCGATTGACGAAGCGGGTCCGGTGAAGACGACGGCGCGCCGCGCCATCCACCAACTGGCGCCTGAGTTCGTCGATCAAAAGCCGGTCCCGGAAATTCTCGTCACCGGCATCAAGGTCGTCGATCTGCTCTGCCCGTACTCGAAGGGCGGCAAGATCGGACTCTTTGGTGGCGCTGGCGTCGGCAAGACGGTGCTGATCCAAGAGCTGATCAACAACATCGCCAAAGCGTACGGCGGTTACTCGGTGTTCGCCGGCGTCGGCGAGCGCACGCGCGAAGGCAACGACCTCTATCACGAAATGATCGAGTCGAAGGTCAACGTCGCGGGTGGCGGTCCGGGCTCGCGTTGTGCGCTGGTGTTCGGCCAGATGAACGAACCGCCGGGCGCGCGCGCGCGCGTGGCGCTTTCGGGTCTGACGATCGCTGAACATTTCCGCGATCAGGGCAAGGACATCCTGTTCTTCGTCGACAACATTTTCCGCTTCACGCAAGCGGGCTCGGAAGTGTCGGCGTTGCTTGGTCGTATTCCTTCGGCGGTCGGCTATCAGCCGACGCTCGCGACCGAAATGGGCCAGATGCAAGAGCGCATCACGTCGACGACCAAGGGCTCCATCACCTCGGTGCAAGCCATCTACGTTCCGGCCGACGACTTGACCGACCCGGCGCCCGCCGCCTCGTTCGCTCACTTGGACGCGACCACGGTTCTGTCGCGTGCGATCTCGGAAAAGGGCATCTATCCGGCGGTCGATCCGCTCGATTCTTCGTCCCGGATTCTGGATCCGCTGATCCTCGGGCAAGAGCATTACGACGTCGCCCGCCGCGTTCAAGAAACGCTGCAACGCTACAAGTCGCTGCAGGACATCATCGCCATTCTTGGCATGGATGAACTCTCCGAAGAAGATAAGCTCACGGTCGCCCGCGCCCGCAAGATCGAGCGCTTCCTCTCGCAGCCGTTCCACGTTGCCGAAGCGTTCACGAACACGCCCGGCGTGCTCTGCGATCTCAAGGACACCATCCGCGGCTTCAAGGGCCTCGTGGATGGCGACTACGATCACCTGCCGGAACCGGCCTTCTACATGGTCGGCGCCATTGAAGATGCCATCGCGAAAGCGCAACGTCTGGCCGCCGAGGCGGCATAGGGACAGGTTCTGGAGGGACGCGATGAACTGGTTTGTGAACAAGCTTGGGCCGAATCCATCGGCTCGCAACGCAGCCAATGGCGCATCGCGTACCGCCGCGCCGGCGCAAAAGGGCGCGTCCGCGCAAAAGAACGCTCCAGCGCCGAAGGCTTCCGTGCAGCGCGCTGCTGCGCCGCCGCCTGCGCCCGAGCCGGACAAGAAGAAGAAAAAAGGTTGGTTCTGACGTCATGAGCCGTTTCGAGTCTGCGATTGCGTTCATGATGCTTGCCATGTTCGTGACCCCGACTGCGGCGTCGGCTCAGGTCAGCGTCGAACAGGTGGCAACGGGCTTCGTGCAGGCAGTTACGCTGTGCGCGAAAGCGCAGGCGCAAGGCGTGGGCATTGCGGGTCTCGCGGAGTTGGACCGCGCGCTGGTCGCCGAAGGCAACGCCTCGACACGGCAATTCACGCAGACCCCCGATGGGCGCCCCGCATGGGACGTGCTGAGCGGACGCGGGATCGTCGCGATCTCTGAGCCCAGTGAGCGCGAATGCAATGTGATGGCCTACGGCCCGCGCGTTGCGCCCACGTTTGCGCAAGTGGCCGAAGCGCTCATGTCGCCGTCGGTTGGATATGCCGAGCGTGAGGTCGCGCAGACGCCAGAAGCTATCGTTCGAGAGTTCAATCGCGATGGCGCCTCTGGGCCAGTGCGCGTGCGGCTCGATGGTGGCGAGCCAGGCATGCCGGGCCGCACTTTTCGATTTCCGATGTTGATGGCGTTCGTTTCCGCGACGCCGGCCGTTTCTCCGTAGGTTTCAGGTATGGCTGACAAGCTTCACTTCGCACTCGTCTCGCCGGAGCGTGAGCTCTTCAACGGCGAAGTCGATCACGTCGTCGTGCCGGGTTCGGAAGGCGAGTTCGGCGTCTCGCCGAACCACGCGCCGGTGATGAGCGTCATCAAGCCCGGCGCGTTGAAAGTGATCAACGAGGGCACGGAGCGGCGCATCTTCGTCAATGGCGGCTTCGCCGACGTGACGCCCGAGGGCTTAAGCGTCCTGGCCGAAGAAGCCATCGACCTCGCCGACGTGGATCTCGCGCAGCTGGAGCAACAGCTCAAGAACGCCCAGGACGATCTCCGCGACGCCAACACCGACGACCGCCGCGCCGCAGCCCAACGCGCGCTGTCGCGCGTCGAGGGTATCAAGGCCGCGCTGGCGCGCTAGGCGCCTTCGGCTAGACTAGCGGCGCATGCCGCATCCGCATCTCTGGCCGGCGCTAGTTGGCGCGTTTGTTGGCATTATCCTGCTTTCGCTAGCTGCCGTTTGGCTGGTGACGCGTTGGAAGACGCTGAGCAAGCGCAGGCGTTGGGTGTTGCTCAGCGTGCTTGCACTGGTCGAGGTCGCGTACTGGCTCAACGTCTACGCCTGGTTCATTGAGCCGAACCAGCTCGTGGTGCGCCATGTCGAGATCGTCAGCGAAGAATGGCATGGCGCGCCGCTGCGCATTGCGGCGTTGAGCGACACCCATGTCGGCAGTCCGCATGTTGACGCTGCGCGCATGGGCCGGATCGTTCAACGTGTGAACGAGCTGCGTCCTGATCTGGTTGTGCTGTTGGGTGACTACGCCGGCAGCCATGAGCCGGAGGCGCAGCGCTCAGGGCGCAATCAGGGCGAAGTGCTCGGCGGCATCGCGACGTTTGCCGCATTGCGCGCGCCGCTGGGCGTCGTCGGCGTGCTTGGCAATCACGATGTCTGGTACCGACGCGGAACCATCACGCGCGCGTTGGAGGAGGCGGGCGTGGCCGCGCTGTGGAATCGTAACGTCGTGATCGGGCGCGAGGGCGGCGACTTTGTCGTGGCCGGACTTGCGGACGATTCAACCGGCGATCCGGATTTCTCCGCCGCGCTCGATGGCGCGGAAGGCCATGACACTATCGTCCTCAGCCACTCGCCGGATCCGTTCGCGGACATGCCGCGCGGACCTGCACTGATGCTCGCGGGTCACGGCCATTGCGGGCAGGTGACCATTCCGCTGATTGGCCGGCCAATTCTGCCGCTGCGCAACAAAAGTTATGGCTGCCATCTGGTCGAAGAGAACGGCAAGCGGATGTATGTGAGCGCCGGTATCGGCACGAGCATCGTCCCGGTGCGCTTTCTCAATCCGCCGGAAATTGTGCTGATCACGATCAGGCCCGCGAACGCGCAACCCGCAATCGAAGGCGCTTAAGCGCCGGCGCTTTCGGCGCGCCAGCCGAACAGCGAGAGCTGCTTTTTCTTGGCCTTCGCTGCCTTCGGCAGAATGTCGCGCGCCTCGAGCCAACGCAGAGTCATTTGTGCCACTTCCGGCGCTTCAGGTTCGCCGACGAGCCAATGGCTCATCTCTGGAAACTCGTGGAAATGTGCTTGGCCATCGGGGAAGCGCGAGATCACGCGGCGCACGGTACTCGATGGGTTTACGCGATCCTTGCCGCCAGCAAGTCCCAGCACGGGCGCGGCGATACGATAAACCGGCGCTTGGCTCGCCATCGACGTGTCCATCCACCACTGCACCGCTTCGCGAATGGCGCGGCCGCTCTCCGGCACGAAACGCGCGAACGTTTTGCGAGCGTCGTCGCGGCTCAGGCGGTCGAGCGTCGTTGCGCGGGCAACGCGATAGTCCGGCGGCACAGGTCTGCGCCAATAATCGCCGAGTAGCGAAAGCCCGAAGTGATTGCTGTGTTCGTCCAAGGTCGTCGGCGGCACGCCCCACGGCGAGGAGGGCGCAACTAGCACAAGGCCCGCTACCGGAATTTGCGCCGCCGCCAACTGCACCACCAAGCCGCCGAGCGAATGGCCGACCAGTACAGGCGGCGCGCGCAAGCCGCGCGCGTAGTCCGCAATCGCCTGTGCGTAATCCTTCAGACCGGTCAGCGCGAGTTGTTCGAGGTCGGCGCCGCGCTCGTGATGCGGCAGGTTTGGTGCGTGCGTTTCGAAGCCCGCGCTCTCGAACGGTTCGCGGAACGCGTCGAACGCCCAGCCGCCGCAGAACGCGCCGTGCACGAACACGACAGGCGTCACAATGCTTGAGTGTTTCATCAGCCGCGCACGAACGCCGCGCCCTTAAGGCAGACAATCATTTCGAAGCCCCCACGCTATATTTCTTGAACCGTTTCGCCACTTCTTCGTAGGTGGGGCGCTTGAACGGGATCACCAGACCGGGCGCGCTTTCCAACGGCGCCCAACGCCAGTCTACAAACTCCGGCGTATGAGTATCCAGCCTAATATCTGAGTCACGTCCCTTGAAGCGGAACGCAAACCACTTCTGCTTTTGGCCCATGTAACGTCCGCGCGGCCTCATTTTTGTGCGCACGTGCGTGGGGAATTCGTAATAGAGCCAGTCTGAGGTTTCTTCGAGCAGATCGACGTGCTCGGCCCTTACGCCAACCTCCTCTTCAAGTTCGCGATACGCCGCTTCGACGGCAGTTTCGCCGCGATCCATGCCGCCTTGCGGCATCTGCCATTGATAAGGGCCTTCCGCTCCGTAACGCTTGCCGAGAAAGACAGGTCCCTCGCGATGAAACATCGCAAGGCCTACGTTTGGTCGGTAGCGTTTCGGGTCTCTGGTTTCTGTCATCGGCGCGCGGCGCGTGCATTGAGCACGGCCGACGCGGGGGCAAGTTGATAGCCACGCGATGCGACGTCATTGGCCCAGCGGCCGACCTGCTCGATCGTCACGGGATACGCGAAACCCGCGCCGATTGCGCTCTGATTCTGCAGCGCGAGCGCTTCAAGATTGAGCAATTGATCGTCGATCGCATCGGCTTCGCGGCGCACGTCGATGATGCGATCCGCCGCCATGCTCGGAAGCCCCGCGCGTTGCGCTTCGGCGGAAAGCGCTGTGCGTTGACCGATGCCGGAGGAGATGAAGACGAGGCCACGCCGCCGCAGCGCTTGCACAACCGGAGTGGACGCCTGCGCCGAAGTTGCAAACCGCGCGCCCTGGTAATTGGTGACGCCGAAATATCCCGCGCCGCGCGAGAGCAATTGGTCGAGGCGCGACACGTTCTGCTGCCCCGAAGCCGTTGCGAGCAGCGTTTGCGGACCGGTATCGTCCGCGTCAGGGTCGAACGGCTCCATCGGCAGTTCGAGCATCACCTCGTGGCCGCGCGCCCGCGCGCGATCGATCCAGGTTTGCAGATCCTGAGCGTAGGGCACGAACGAGAGCGTCACCTCCGGCGGCAGTTCGTCGATCGCCTGCGTCGTTGCGCGCGCGTTGAAGCCGAGGCCGCCGATGACGACAGCCACCATTGGCCGATCGGTCTGACGCGTGAACGGCCGTGCGTAAGCTTGACCCGGCGTGCGTCCGTTCGCGGCGATGATCGGCAATGGCCCGTTCGGCCCACTCTCGGTCATGCCGGCGAACGGCGCGCGCGGCAGAGGCGACGCTGCGGGGCGTCCCGCCGTCGCTTCCGGGGATTCCACAACGGAGACCCGCAGCTGACCGTCAGCGCCGATCTCACCGATCTCGGCGCCGGCTTGGGGAAGTTCGTCCAAGCCGAAGTGTTCGAGGTCCATGCCTTCTTCGGCCGCATCCGAAAATGAAACGCGCGGTGCGTCCGTCGCGGCGGATGCGGCGCCGGGTTCAAGTGAAACCACACGGCGCGGTCCGGCCGCTGCCGGATCGCCGAACAATTGCACCGCGCCAAACGCGCCCAGCGCGAACACCGCACATGCGACAAACGCCGCGATGCGGTGATCGATTTTTGGGAACCGGCGCTGTGGCTTCGCCGTCGCCGCGGATCGTTGCGGTGGTAAGCGCACGCGAGGGTTCGAGCGAATCATGTGCGCGAAAGATCACGCAATTCGCCTTAAGCGTCACTATACCAAACGGACGCGTTTACCTTGGTTTATAAAGCCTTAACGCCCGGCGCGCGCCGCGGATTGGTCGCGTGCGCGTAGACGTTCCGCCACGGTGCCTTGACGCAGGAACGTCAGCGCGCGCGAGAGCTGATAGTCTTCGCCCTCGGTCCAGTTTTCCGGCGGTTGGTCTTCCGGCATGTGCACCGCGCGACGTTGCGCGCCCGATTCATTGTCGAGCGCATGCGGCAGATCGGCTTCGCTGAGGCCGATGCGTTGCAGGCGGGCGACATCCTCGGCCGTCATACGGCGCGCCGCGACTTCCATGTCCGGCGTGATGCCAGCGCCTTGGATCGAGCGGCCAGCCGGCGTGTAGTAGCGCGCGGTGGTCAAGCGCAGCGCGCCGTCACGGCCGCCTTGCAGCGGAATCACGGTTTGCACTGAGCCTTTGCCGAACGAGTCGGTGCCGACGATGAGCGCGCGATTGCGGTCTTGCAGCGCGCCCGCAACGATTTCCGCCGCCGAGGCGCTCGCGCCGTTGATCAGCACAACCACCGGCACGCCGGCGAGGTCGTCGCCGCGGCGCGCGTTGTAACGTTGGATGTCTTCGGCTTGACGGCCGCGGGTCGAAACCACTTCGCCGCCATCGAGGAACGCGTCGGACACTTCAATCGATTGATCGAGCAGGCCGCCCGGGTTGTTGCGCAGATCGACGACCACGCCGCGCAGGCCGCCAACGGCCTCGCGCTTCACTTGGCGGATCGCGTCCTGGAGCATCGAGCCGGTGCGCTCGTTGAAGGTGGAGATGCGGATGATGCCGATCTCGCCATCGACGCGCGCGGTAACCGCGCGGACGTTGATGATTTCGCGGGTCAGCGTCACGTCGAAGGGCTCGGTGCCCTCGCGCGCCACGGTGACGACAATCTGCGTGCCCGACTCGCCGCGCATGCGGCGGACGGCATCATTCAGGGTGAGGCCGACGATGGATTCGCCGTCGATCGCGGTCAGGAAATCGCCGGCTTGGATGCCTGCGCGGGCGGCAGGCGTGCCGTCGATCGGAGAGACGACGCGGACGACGCCTTCTTCTGACGTCACTTCAATGCCGAGGCCGCCGTATTCGCCACGGGTTTGGGTCTGCATGTCCCGGTAGTCGGTCGGATCCATGTAGGAGGAGTGGGGGTCGAGCGAGGCCAGCATGCCGTTAATGGCCGCTTCCATCGCTTCCTGCTCGTCGATTGGGGTCACGTAATCTTGCTCAACGCGAGCCAACACGTCGGCGAACAGTTCGAGCTGACGGTAAACATCGCCGCGGGAATTATCCTCGGGGGCCGACCAAGCCAGCGCGCCAACCAGAGCAGCCATGCCGGCAACCGGCGCCGCAATCCAAGCAATCCGCATCTCGTCCCTACTCCCCGGACGAAATGATCGCCCGATTCGCCTAACCAGCCCGCACGTTTTGGTCTGCAGCAAGCCCTCGTGCGGTGAGCCAGCGCCCCGGATCGACCGGCTGGCCTTCCCGACGCACTTCTACATACAATTCCGGCGCCGGAGAGGCATTGGCTGACATTTCGCCAACCGGCTGCCCCGCACGCACCCGTTCACCCACGCGCGCTGAGATGGTTTCTAACCCGGTGAGGACGACAGCGTAACCACCGTCCAGGTTCAGGATCAAGACTTGGCCGTAGCTTCTAAACACACCGGCATAGGCCACTTCGCCGGATGCGGGAGAAACCACCTGCGCATTGGCGCGTGTGGTGACTGAAACGCCTTGTGAAGCAGGCCCCGCCCCTTGGCGAACGCCGTAACCCCGCACGATCCGGCCTTCCGCCGGCGCGAGCCAAGCGGCGGGGATCGAGGTTGCGCCGGTGGAACCGCCGCTACGCCGCGCGGTGGAGGCTGGCTGCACCCGCGCCGCCAGTTCCCGCAGGTTGCGCGCTTCGGCAGCGAGGGCGCGGACGCGGCGTTCGGCGGCGGTCGCGTCGTTGACCAATTGCGCCTGCGTGGCGCGGCGGCGCGCGAGCAGGGTGACGATCTCGGCGCGCTCGGCGTCGATCGCCGCCTGCGCGTCAGCCAAAATGGAGCGTTCGGTTGAGATCGCTTCTTCATTGGCGCGCGCCTCGGCGAGCGTTGCGCTGGCGCGGCGCTGATCTTGGTTAATGGCCGGCGCCACGGCGCGCGCGAAAACGGTTGAGCGCACGGCGCCGGGTTCGATTCGGCGTTGCGCAAACGCGGCGCTGATCAGCGCGCGTTCAAGGGCGGCGCGCGAGCGCTGCTGGCGAAGCGCGTCCGCGGTAATCTGGGTCTGCAGCACCGCGAGACGTTCTTCGGCGGCCGTGGCCGCGGCCTCGGCTTCAGAACGCCGGCGGCCGGATTCTGTGAGGCGCGTGTCCAGGGCGCGGACTTCGCCGCGCGCGGTGTTGGCTTGTGCGCGCAAACGCTCGGCGCGCGCCGCCTCGGTGCGGCGGTCGCGTTCGGCCTGAGCAGCCGTGCGTGTCGTCTGGGCGTCAGCCGTTCCCTGCACCGTGAGCGCTATTAGCGCGCACGCGATAAGGGCGCGGGCGCGTTTTGCGCCTCGAGCCATGTCCACCACATCCCATCGTTGGTCGCCCTTCGGACGACGCCGGAATCTTCAGTCTCGGTGGTAGGGAGTACGACACAAAATGGTCAGAGCCCGGTAAACTTGCTCTGCAATCATCACCCGAACCAAGCGATGCGGCCAAGTTTGACGGCCAAAAGCGAGCTTTTCATCAGCGTTATCCTTAACGCTTTGCGAAACGCCGTCAGCGCCGCCAATCCAGAATGTAGCGCACGGCAACCCGTCATCGCGCCAACGCGCGAGCTTTTCGGCGAGCTGGCGCGACGTCCATTCGGCGCCGCGCTCATCGAGCAGAATTTTGCGCGCATCATCGGGTGTTGCGCGGAAGAGGGCGCCGGCTTCGCCGCGTGAATCGCCGGAGGGTTTGGCTTCCACTTCGACGATATCGACGGATTTGAATCCGATCTGCCGGCCGGCGTTGGCGGCGCGTTCGATGTAGTCCGCGCTCAGCGCCGCTTCCGGCGCGTCGCGCAGTTTGCCCACCGCCGCGATCAGCAGGCGCAAAGCTTAGCTCGGCAGGGCGGAGTCGGGACCGATATTGCCGGACCAGATTTTCTCGATGTTGTAGAACGAGCGAACTTCGGGGCGGAACAGGTGAATGACAACGTCTCCCGCATCCACCAGCACCCAATCCGCCTGCGGCAGGCCTTCGACCCGCACGTCTTTCACGCCTGCTTCCTTCAGCTTGCGCATGACGTGATCGGCCAGCGCGCCGACGTGGCGCGCCGAGCGGCCGGAGGCCACCACAAGCATGTCCGCGAAGGATGATTTGCCGCGAATATCGATGGCGAGGATATCCTCGGCCTTATCGTCCTCGAGCGAGGTGAGCACCACGCGCGTCGCCGCATCGACATCAATGCCCCGGGCAGGCCGATCAACAGCCTCACGCGGTGCTTTTCCGGCTCGTGACGCGGCCGGCGCGCGCTTCATTTCAGGCGACAGGTGCGAGGTCCTTTTGTTTCCCCAGGAACCTAAACGCTATCACTTCCGCCTGGGTTTCGCCACCGCCGCCCGCTTGGGCTTTCGGAGCGCTGTGGAAGATTGCCGGTTGAAGCGAGCGTTCAGGAAAATCCAGTCTTTTGGGGCGCATAGCCGGTCGGCCGGGCTCGTGCCTGGCCGGGACACGACGACCACGGGGACCGATTTCGCCACCTCGCGCCAATTTCGCCATTTGCGGAAGTTGGCCAGATTGTCGGCGCCCATGACCAAAAAGAACTCCACCCCAGGATAGAGCCGCTTGAGGGCGCGGAGCGTCTGGTAGGTGAAGGCGCAGCCGAGCCGCTGCTCGATATCCGTCACCTCCATCTTGCGCCCATGCGCTTGGCCGCGCGCTGATGCGACGCGCTGCTCGAACGGCGACGATTTCGGCTTCAGCGGATTTTGCGGCGAAACCAGCCACCACACCTTGTCGAGACCCAAGCGCTTCAGCGCGGTCTCGGCCACGTGCGCATGACCTTCGTGTGCGGGATCGAAACTGCCGCCGAACAGGCCGACTTTCATGCCTGGAAAGGCGAGAGGTAGGTCGCGCATCATGCGTCGATCAATCTAGGCGCCGCTGTCAGCCTGCGATAGGCGCCCTTGCGTGCCGCGGAAGGTGAAACTAGGTCGACCCCATGCTTGCAGACATCATGCGCCGCCTCGCCGGCCGCCCTGAAGACGATGGCGTGCTGCCGGGAGGAGATCAGCGCATTGCCGTCGCGGCGCTGCTGGTGATCGCGGCTCACGCAGATCACGATTATGCTGAGGTGGAGCGCACGCAGATCGAGCATGTTCTGGGCGCAACGCTATCAGCTTTCCGGACCTGCCGCCGTTGCGCTTCGCCTTGAGGGCGAAGCGGCAGAAGCGGCGGCGAGCGATCTCTACCGTTTTACGTCCTTGATCAAGAAGGGCGTGCCGCACGAAGAGCGCCAGGCGGTTCTTGAAGCGATGTGGCGCGTCATCTTGGCGGATAGTCACCGCGAAATGCACGAAGAAGCGCTGATGCGCCGGATCACCGATCTGCTGGGTCTCGACTCACGCGATAGCGTCGAAGCGCGCCGCCGCGCAGGCCTAAGCTAGGGCGCCCAATCCGATTGCGGTTCTTCTTTTTGCTCTGGCGCTTCTTCGATACGGCGCTCGCGCAGCATTGCGGCGATCTCGTTCACCAGCTCGCGCACGCCGGCGCCGGACACGCCGGAGACCAAGCGCACCTCTTTGCCAATCGCGCGAGATAGCGCTGAGCGTTTCCGATTGGCTTCGGCCGGCGTCAACGCGTCGATCTTGTTGAGCGCGACGATCTCGGGCTTGTCGGCGATGCCTTCGCCGTATGCTTCGAGCTCAGCGCGAACGGTGCGGTAGGCTTCCGTTGCACTTTCAGCAGTGGCGTCGATCAAGTGCACCAAAGCAACGCAGCGCTCGACGTGTCCCAAGAAGCGCGTGCCGAGGCCGGTGCCTTCCGCTGCGCCTTCGATCAAGCCGGGGAGATCCGCCATCACGAAGCGTTCGCCTTGGCCGATGGTCACTACGCCCAGATGCGGATGCAAGGTCGTGAACGGGTAGTCGGCGACCTTCGGCGTTGCCGAACTCACCGAGCGCAGAAACGTCGACTTGCCAGCGTTCGGCAAACCGACAAGCCCCGCATCAGCGATCAGCTTCAACCGCAGCCACAGCGTACGCTCTTCGCCGTCGAGGCCGGGATTGGCGTGGCGCGGCGCTTGGTTCACCGAGGATTTGAAATAGTTGTTGCCGAAGCCGCCATTGCCGCCGCGCGCGAGCAGGATACGCATGCCCGCCTTCGATAAATCCGCGATCAGCGTTTCCTTATCTTCCTCCAGCACCTGCGTGCCGGTCGGAACCCGTAGCGTAATGGTTTCGCCGTCGGCGCCGTGGCGGTTCTGACCCATGCCGTGGCCGCCGGTCTTGCCGTTGAAGTGCTGTTGGTAGCGGTAGTCGATCAGCGTGTTGAGGCCGTCGACGGACTCAATCCAGACATCGCCGCCTTTGCCGCCGTCGCCGCCATCCGGGCCGCCGAACGGAATGAACTTCTCGCGCCGGAACGAGACCGCGCCCGCGCCGCCGTTGCCGGAGCGGATGTAGATCTTGGTTTGGTCGAGGAATTTCATTTGCGCCCTATATGGCTGGGCAGGGGTGGCGGCTCAATCGCTTTCCCGCCGCCAGCGCAGCGAAACGCGCTGATCGCCGTTACCCAGGAAGCTGGTGATCAACACCAAGCGCGGACGTACGGTCCATTCCACACGGGTTTGCGCCTGGCCAAGCCCGGTGCGCGCGACTTCGACGTACACATCGCGCGTGAGATAGACGCCGCCGGCGACGAGGAAACCGCCGTCTTCATCCTGGCGCACGTTGAAGCGATCCAGCCCCGCCGCCGCGCGCGCCGCGTCAACCAGGTCGAGCGAAGCGCGCCCACTCAGCGCCGCCAAGCTCGCCGCAAGCTGCGCTGCTTCGAGCGCGGAGAGATCTTCCATCGAGCGGCCGAACAGCACCTGCGGCAGGATTTCGTCCTCGGGCAGGGGCGGATCGCTGGAGAAGGTGATCTCCGGATCGCGGGCGGTGCCGATCAGGCGAATGCGCGCGGTGAGATCGGCGGTGTCGCGCACCGCCGTCATGTCGATCTGCGCGTCGAGTGGATCGCCGTTGAAGACGATGCGCGCGTCTTCAATTTCGAACGGCTGGCCCGAGAGCGCAAGCGTACCGCGCACCGAGCGTGCTTGGCCGTAAAGGCGCGGATCGCGCGAGGTTCCTTGCAGCCGGAGATCGAGCGACCATTCCGCATCGACGCCACGCCCGCGCGTGAACACCCGGCCCGGGGCGCGGATGCGGACGTTGAGATCGGTTGTCGCGTTGGTTCGCAGCGGCGGGGCTTCTTCCTCCTCGTCGTCGAAATCACCGGGCCGGTTCACTTCGATCACGTCTAGCGTCGGGATGCCGGCTTCGGGGTTTGCGGCGATGTCGATGTCAGCTTCGTCGATGTTGAGTTCACCCGTCATCGTGGAGCGCAGACCTTCCCAGGCCAACGTCAGCTCGCCGCTTGCCCGCGCCCGTGCATCAGGGCGATCGGCCACCAGCATATCCTGGATGGTGACAACGATGCGACCTTGGCGGCTCGTGTCGCTGCCGCCGGTTGCGGTGAGCCTGCCGCCGCGTGGCCCAGCCGCAGTGAAGTTCTCGATCGTGACGCCGCGATTGTCGATCGCGACGCGCGCATCGAGATCAACGAACGTGATGCCGGTGAGCTTGTCCTCGAAGCGGCCATCGACGATTTCGATGTGGCCGTCGCCCGAGAGGTAACCGGCGCCGAACGCAAGCTCGCCTTCGCCATTGAGCAGACCAGAAAGCGATTGATCAGGCAGTCGCGCCGCCGTCCACAAGCTTTCCGCCGGACCGCGCACCGACCAGGTCGCACGTCCGCGCCGCTCCGGCGCGAGCGCAATGCGGATCGGCTCAACGCTGGTGACGACTGGCGCATCCGCCTCGAAATGCGCGACCAAACCTTCCGTCGATGTTGCGTCAACGACAGCCGCCAAGCGCCCGGGGTCGAGATCGCCGACGATGTGCAGATCGAGCGTGCCGCGTTGGCGGCCGGCAAAGCGGGCATTGTCCATTGTGACGTCGGCCTCGCCGGAAAGGCCGCTGCCATTGTTCGCGAGCGCGATCCGGCCATCGATGCGCCCAGACGCGCGCTCGCCCCAGATCGCCGCGAGGGGTGCGAGCGGTGCGTCTTCGATCTGCGCCGTGCCGCTGATCGCGCGTCCGCGCTCGGTCCACGCCGCCTGCACGACGCCATCCTCGATTGCGACGTTGAGCGCCGCCTCGATCGCGCTATTGCGCCACGCGGCCCGCATTGGCGCGCGCGTGAAAATGTCGGCGTCCGCCAACGTGCCGCGGCCTTCGACGCTGAGCGTCGTCTCGTCAGCCGCATCAAGCAGGGCCGTGCCTTCGAACGCAAGCGGCGCCTGCCGCAACCGCCCACGCAGATTGAATTGCGCCGCGATGGCGTCGAACGGCCCGTGCGCGCGGAGCGTCGCGGCGCGCACACGAAGGTCACCGGATCGGGCGTCCATGATCTGCGCATCGAGCGTGACGGTTTCGGGCGTTAGCGCCAACGCGCCGACAAGGCGCCCGGTGACGCCCGGCACGATTCCATCGAGCCCGCCATTGACGTCGAGATCAGCTGTAATGCCGCGCGATGCAAACGCCGCCGAGCCTTGCGCCGTCAGCGCGCCCCACTGCGCGTCTATATTGGAGAGACCAAGAGCGCCGCCGGCGATGGAGACGTCCGCGATTCCCGTCAGCGCTTGGCCACGCGCGGCGCCTTGCACTTCGGCCCGCCCAGCATAAGCGTTGCCGCTCGGCGCCAGCGTGAAATCGACAATCGGCTGCTCAACAACGACGCCGCCGGCGGTGAAGCTAGAAAGCGTCGCGCGAGCGGACAGCGCCGGCCGCGCAATGCGACCGGTCAGCTGTCCCGTTGCGTCGACCGCGCCCGCGATCTCCGCGCCGCCGAGCGAGAGCGGCCCGCGCGCCGTGGCTTCGAGTGCGAGATTGGCGTTGCCGCGCACAATGCGACCCGTCGCGCCGGCGCGCAGTTGCGCGCCATCGACGCGCGCGTGCGACACTGTGATGCCGCCGTTTACGTACGCCAGCCGCGCGTCGAGACGCGGCGTGGCGCCAAGCAATTGCGCGACAACGGCCGGCGAGCCGCCAATGCGTGCGCCTTGTCCCTCCACCGCTGTCGTCCAAACGCGCGCGCCATTCGCGTCCTCCGCAAAGGCGCGCCAGTTGCCGCCCGCTTCGCCCGAGAGTTCGCCTGTCAACGCTTCGAGCCGGCGCACACGCCACGCCCCCGAGAACTCGCCGTCGCCGCCATTGACCCAGCCTTGCGCATCAAGCGCGAGCGCGTCACCAACAAGCTCCGCCTCGTCCAACTCAAAGCGATGCCTGCGGCGATCATAGCTCAGCTCGGTGCGCAGACGCGCTTGCGCGAACAGGGCAGGTGCATCCTCCGGCGCCGCGAGCTGCGCGGCGAGGTGAAAGCGCTCATCTGTCAACGAGGCGCTGACAGGGCCCCTTAGCGAAACGCGCCGGCCGAGCGCATCGATGTCCTGCGCGACAAACTCGCCTTCGATCGCCGTTGTCCCGCGCGCCCGCCGTAACTCACCCTCCAGACGCGCCGCGCCCAACGCAAAGGGTGATTCATGTGCGATATCGGAAAGCCGCGTCGTCGTCGCTACGATGCGCGCGCCGCCATCGAGCTGACCTTCTTCATCCAGTGCACCGGAGGCATCAACAGCGAGGAACGGTGTTTCCGCGTGCGCCATGAACGTGCGATCCGATGCGCCGGCGAGGCGGACATCGGCGCTTGGTCCGATCCGGCGCGCAATATCGGCGAGCGCGGGCAGCGCCATGAGATCGGCGTGTGCGGTGGTGGACCAACGGCCTTGCGCCCATTCGCTGGCGCCCGTCAGCAATTGTGTTTCGCCAATCGTCGCGTCGAACTGAGCCCGGCCGGTGTCGAGGTCGCCTTCGCCACGCGCCGTCGCGCGGACGCCTTGCTCGCTCACGCCCAGCGCGCGCGCAATGATGCCGCCGGGCAAGCTCTCGATGTCGGCAGAAAGCGCATAAAGCGCGCTGCCCTGATAGACGATGACGGCGCGGTCGTCATTGCTGTCCTCGCGTCGCAGCCCGAGCGCCAGCGACTGGATCTGCTTGTCCTGCAGGTCCATCGCGAAATCGGCGGTGAAACGCGCCGGCGTACCGAATGCTGCTTCCTCGAGTACAATGGTTTCGATTTGAATGTTGCTGATCCGCACGTCGAGCGAAGCGCCTTGCGGCGGCCGCGGCGCCAGCAGGCGCGGTTGCCGGTGCATGACAATGGAGCTTGCGCGCGCGCGGTTGAGCTGCACTTGGCCGAACAGAATCTCCTGCGGAGCCCAGTTCAGCGCCACGTCGTGCGCCTCGATCCAAACGCCTTCTTCGTCCGCGATCGTGATGTGGTCGGCGCGTAGCGCCCCAAGCCAGCCGCCGCTGACGCCATCGACCTTTAGATTTCCCAGCCGCCAAATTCGCGCACCGTCCGCGACGTGATCGACGACGTACGGCGCAGCCGGTCCGATGCCGATCGCGGCGCCGCTGGCGACGATGGCGACGCCGACAGCGGGATAGAGCCAGCGGCGCTTTCGCTTCGGAGGAGGCGGGGTGTCCGGCGCGTCCGTCATCAGAACGCCTGGCCCAAGCTGATATAGAGCGCGAAATCATCGTCTGTTTCGTCTTGATCGAGCGGCACCGCGAGATCGATACGCAATGGCGCAAAGCCCAGATCGTAGCGTGCGCCGACGCCGACGCCCCAGCTTAGATCGCCAGCTTCGCTCCAATCGTCGAACGCCGTGCCGCCATCGACAAACGCTGCCGCGCCCCAGCGATCGCCAAAGCGCCAACGCGCTTCGACCGAGCCCTCGAGCAAGCCTTGCCCGCCGGGCGTGAGCCCTAGCGTGTCGCGCTCGGCCGGATAAAGCGTGTTGTACGCATATCCGCGCACCGAACCGCCGCCGCCGGCGTAGAAGCGCCGATCTGGGGGCACATCGTCGGCGCTACCCGCAACCGGTTCGAGCCAACCGGTGCGCACGCGCGCGGCGAGCGTGAGCCGATCCTCGTCATCGAACGATTCATAGACGCGGCCTTCCGCCGTCCCGCGCACAAAGCCCAGTGTTTCGTCGCCCGTGGACACCGACGGCTCGACGCGCATTTCCACGATCGAGCCGTCGCGTGGATCGAGCGTGTAGCCGGTGCTGTCGTTGCGCAGATTATAGAAGCCAGAAAGAATGATGGCGTCGGTGACGCTGCCGAGCAGATCGTCATATTCATCCGCCGAAAGCCGGACACCGTAGCTTTGCCCGAGACGCAATCGGGTGGACGCATCCACCGAAGCGAAGAGGGCGACGCCCTGGCGCGTGTAAGCGTCGAGCTCCTCGTGATCCGCCGAGGCGCCGTACGTGATGGAGTGACCGAGCCCCGCCGCGTGCGGGCGCAGCAGCTCCACGGTTAGGCCCTGCTGCATTTCCGCCAGCGTTGCTTCCACGCTGAGAGAATCGGCGCGGCCAGTGAAGTTGCGACGCGTCCATTCCGCCTGAATGCCGAACCCCTCGGTCGTGGAGTAACCGAGGCCCAGCTCATAAGCGTTGCGCCGCGCGGGTTCCACCGCGACGACGACGTCGCGTAGTCCGTCAGGTCCGGGCTCCGCAAGTCGCGTTGTCGCCAGAGATACAGCGCCGGTCGACGTCAAATCGCGGCGCAAGCGCGAGATGCGATCGGGCGAATAGGCTTCGCCAGTCTCCCAGTTCTGCAAGCCTGCGATGAAGCCCGGTCGAAACACCGTATCTGGTTCAGCGCGGACGCGCCCCAGCCGTGCGATCTGGCCGGCGCTCAGGTGAAACTCTGGCGCGACGCGCGACGTTGCGTGATCGACAACGACACGCCGCGGCCCTGCGACAGCGTCGGCGTAACCTGCATTCTGCAGCGCAGCGACGGCGCCTGCTTCCGCTTCCAGCACGTTCGCGGCGCGCGCCGGAGCGTTCGCATGTACCGCGTTGATCGCGTGCGCCGCTGCTTGCGAGGCGGTCGTGGTCGGTGTGTCGCCGTCGTAAACGAGCTGCGGCGGCTCAAACAGAAAGCGCGGCCCGGTCGAAATCAGCAACCGCGCCGCGATCGGGTTTTCCTCCGCTTCGGGCGTCACCGTCGCGGCGTAGTAGCCCTCCGAGCGCAGCCACACCAAGGCACGCGCAGCTGCTTCTTCAGCAATGCGCTCGGCGTCGAACAGGCTTTCTGGTGTGTCGCGGTCGGGCAGCAGATCGAGGATCGCTTTGCGCGTATCGCCATCGACGCCATCGAGCACGACGGGCGAATCCGCCCACGCGCGCGGCGGATCGGCGGCGACGCCGATCGCCACGCAAAGCGCGGCGGGAAGGATGGACAAAAGGCGCATCGCGAGCTTCAGCCAAGCTCGCAGCGCGGCAGTTAAGGCTTCATCAACCATAAACGCGCGTCCGCACCCCGCGCCTGACGGAATAGTTCATAAAATCAATGCGGAAGGAAGCGCGCGTGGCGCCTTTGCGGGCCTTTAATGCAGACTGCGTGCGGCGGTCCATTGCAGACCAGGTCGCTGCGCTGTTATTCGCCAGTCGAAACGAGCGCGTGACGAGGTTCAATATGGCGGATGCGGAAGAGCCGAAGCGCGCTTTGACGCCGGAAGCGCAGCGTGCGCTCGCCGAAGCTGAAGCGCGGCGCAAGGATGCGGCCGCTCAGCCTCCAGAACACGGAGGCCCGGCAGGGCCGGAACCGACGCGCTACGGCGACTGGGAGCGCAAGGGCATCGCCTCCGATTTCTGATTAACGTCGCTGCACTGACGCGAACTTCACCCGCTGCTGGCGAAGCGGCTTTGCAACGCGGCGCATCGCGCGCGAAACTGCGCCCGCTTCAATCGGGAGACGTCTCAATGCGTGCGCTAACGTTCTTTGCCGCACTTGCGCTGGTTGCCACACCAATGCTCGCCGCGCCCAGCGTCGCGTATGCCGACGGCATCGAACGCCCGCGTCCGGCGCGTCAACGTCCGCGTCCGCGCCCTGAACCCGTCGCCCCAGCTCCGGCGCCGGCGATCGAATATAGCGGCCCCGAGACAGTGACGCTTTCCAACGCATTCTTTGCCGGCTCGGCTGGTGGCGTTGGCGCCGACATTGGCGGCGGCTCGTATTCCAGCACGACTGTCATAATTCGTGGCGGCAGCACGAGCGCCTCGGCGTTCGCATTTGCTTCAGCCCGGGCCAGCGCGCGCGGCGGCGGACGCGGTCACGGCGGCGGGCATGGCGGCGGCGGCTGCGGCTGCCGTTAAGGTAACGAAGCGACAAGGCGCCTGGGCGCAAGCATTTGCCCCTCTAGGTGAAAGGGCGTAAACGCCCGGCCCGGGTTCGGGCCGACGCTCGCCCAAAGGGGAATTCCGCATGGCGCAGGCTCCAGCCGACGCGCCTCAACCTCAAAGCTCTCCCGGCGGCGCCCAAGGCGGCGGCCGTGCGCGCGCGGCTGTGCACGGCGGCTTCTGGACGCTTGCGATGGGATCTGTCGGCGTCGTGTTCGGCGATATCGGCACCAGCCCGATCTACGCATTGCGCGAATCGTTAAAGCACGTCGCCTTGGGCCCCGGCGGGCTCGAACGTCACGAGGTCATCGGCACGGTCTCGCTCATCTTCTGGGCGCTCGTACTGATCGTCACAATTAAATACGTGTTCGCGCTGATGCGCCTCGACAACAAGGGCGAGGGCGGCACGCTCGCACTGATGGCGCTCGCGCAACGCGCACTGGGTAAACGCACAGCGTTCGTGTTCATCATCGGATTGCTCGGCGCGGCACTTTTTTACGGTGACGCGCTGATTACGCCGGCGATCTCCGTTCTTTCGGCGGTCGAGGGTTTGCAGGTCGTGCCCGGCCTCGAAGGCCGCATCGACACATTCGTGCTGCCAATTAGCATTGCCGTTTTGGTTGGGCTCTTCGTTGTTCAGAGCCGCGGCACTGGGCGCGTCGGCGCTTGGTTCGGGCCGATCACGGTAATCTGGTTTTTGACCATCGGTGGCCTTGGCCTTTGGCACATCGGCGACGATCCGGGAATTCTCGAAGCGCTCTCACCCATCCCTGCGTTCACATTTCTGCTTAGCCACGGCTTTCTCGCCTTCATCGTGCTTGGCTCGGTGTTCTTGGCGGTGACAGGTGCGGAAGCGCTTTACGCAGACATGGGCCATTTCGGCCGCCGCCCGATCCAGTTCGTCTGGGTGTTGCTGGTGTTGCCGTGCCTCACGCTCAATTATCTCGGCCAAGGCGCGTTGGTGCTGGCGCGGCCGGAAGCGCTGGAAAACATCTTCTTCGAAACGGCGCCCGACATGATGCGCCTGCCGCTTGTGATCTTGGCGACGATGGCGACCATTATCGCCAGCCAAGCCGTCATCACCGGCGCGTTCTCGCTGACGCAGCAGGCAATCCAACTGGGCTTCCTGCCGCGTATGGAAATCCGCCGCACGTCCGAAACGCAAGCCGGGCAGATCTACATGCCACAGATCAACTGGCTGGTGCTGGTCGGCGTTATCATTCTGACGCTCGCGTTCGGCTCGTCGTCGCGCCTCGCCAACGCGTACGGCATCGCCGTCACCGGCGAGATGGTGGTGACGACGCTGCTCGCCTTCGTCGCGATCTGGAAACTCTGGAAGCAACCGAAATGGGTCGCCGCGTTGTTGTGCGCGCCGTTCCTGGTGATCGAGAGCGTGTTCCTGGCCTCGAACATGACCAAGGTCTGGTCAGGCGGCTTCGTGCCGCTGGCGCTGGCGCTGGGCCTAGTCATCCTAATGTGGACCTGGGTGCGCGGCACGCGGCTGCTGACGGAAACCACCCGCCGCGACGAGCCGTTGGCGAAATTGTTCGAAACGCTCTCTCACCATCCGCCGCACCGCGTGCGTGGGGCCGCCATCTTCCTCACCGGCGATCCCGACGTTGCGCCGGCGGCGATGATGCACAACCTGAAACACAATCAGGTTCTGCACGAGCAGATCATCATCTTGACCGTGAAGACCATCAACGCGCCGCGCGCGCCCGAAAGCGAGCGCGTCAAAGTCGAGGACTTCATGCCAGACGTGAAGCGCGTGATCCTCACCTTCGGCTTCATGGAAACGCCGAACGTCGTCAAGGCGCTGACCGAAGCACGCAAGCACGGCCTGAAGTTCGACATCATGAAAACGAGCTTCTTCCTCTCCCGCCGCACCATTGTGCCAAGCGAGAAGAGCGGCATGCCGCTCTGGCAAGATCACCTCTTCATCTTCCTCGCGCGCAACGCGACCAATGCGACGGACTTCTTCCACATCCCGTCAGGCAGGGCCGTGGAGTTGGGCAATCAGGTGATGGTCTAGCGGTACAAATAATCCGCCGGCAGCTCCAGCCGCGTGCACGCCCGCGACGGCGGTGCGCTTTCGAGCACGATGTGATCCGACGCCGCGCCGAGTGCACGCAGTGCGCTTTCGCCGCCAGGACGTAAGCCAAAGCCTGAGCCCAATCCCAGAATGCTGCGCGCCCAGTCCGGCGTGAGCTCCACCGCCGCGCGCACCATCAGCCGCTGCACCGAGCGTGACGGCAGCAGCGGCGCGTTGCGCGCGATCTCCAGAAAATCCAGCACGATCTCTGATCGCTCCAGCTTTGGACGCATCGCGGCGAACAGCGCCGCCATCTCCGCAGCCGACTTCGGCGCCCCGTGCGCGCCATAGAGCGCCGCCGCTTCCTCCCCCTCGGCGTAGACCTGATCCATTTCGCGCGATGACAACGGCCGCACGAAGCGGTGGTACGCTTCGAAGAAGCCGTAGCCTGCGGTTGCGTTGACCCAGTTTAGCAGCTCTTCGTCATTGGCCCGATAGGGCGCGCCCGCCGGCGTCACGCCCTCAACGCGTCCATGCGCACGCACCACGCCCGCGATCATCGCCCGCGCGGCGTCGGCGGGGCCATACACCGTCACCATCGCCGCCATGCCGGTGCGGCGCATCCGCGCCACCGGGTCGGTGCGAAACGTGGTGTGCTCCCACACGCCGGTGCGGACGCGCGGCTCCGCCAGTTCCAGGATCACGGCCGCGACGCCGCCGATGGCCAACGCCACCGGGTTCTTCATCACGCGCCATGCCACAGAGGTCGGCGCGAATAGCGCCGCTGCGCCTTGCGGCTCTGTAAAGTCGATCCGGTGACCGGGCGTGTCGAAATAGCCGCGCGCGGCGTCTTCGAGGCGCTGTTGCAGAGGCGCGGGCAGGCGGGCCATACGCAATTTATATGGCGCGCAATCACGCGCGCCGCTATGGCTCGCGCCGCGACATGGAGTCTGTGCAGTGACGAAAAGCGGCGTGAAAAAGGTTGTGCTCGCCTATTCCGGCGGCCTCGACACCTCGATCATCCTCAAATGGCTCGAGGACACCTATGGCTGCGAGATCGTCACCTTCACGGCGGATCTCGGCCAAGGCGAGGAGCTGGCGCCGGCGCGCGAGAAAGCGCTGAAGATGGGCGTGAAGCCCGACAACATTTTCATCGACGATCTCCGCGAAGAGTTCGTGCGCGACTTCGTCTTCCCGATGTTCCGCGCCAACACGCTCTATGAGGGCCAGTATCTGCTCGGCACCTCGATCGCGCGGCCGCTGATCGCCAAGCGCCAGATCGAGATCGCCAACATGGTCGGCGCCGATGCGGTCTGTCACGGCGCAACGGGGAAGGGCAACGACCAAGTCCGCTTCGAGGTTAGCTACTACGCTTTGAAGCCGGACGTGAAGGTGATCGCGCCGTGGCGAGAGTGGGAGTTCGAGGGCCGCCCCGATCTGATCGCCTACGCCAAGAAGCACGGCATCCAGATCGCGCAAGGCAAGGAGCAAGCCGCGCCGTTCTCGATCGACGCCAACTTGCTGCATACCTCGAGCGAAGGCTTGGCGTTGGAAGATCCTGACGTCGAGGTGCCGGACATTGTCTCCAAGCGCGGCGATCGCCGCACCATCACGCCGGAAGAGGCGCCGGATCAGGCCGAGACAGTGACGCTGAGCTTCGAGCGCGGCGATCTCGTCGCCATCAACGGCAAGCCGATGAAGGCGCACGAGCTGCTCGCGGAACTCAACCGCCTCGGCTCGAAGCACGGCATTGGCGGGCTCGATCTGGTTGAGAACCGTTATGTCGGCATGAAGTCGCGCGGCTATTACGAAACGCCGGGCGGCACCATCCTGTGGTACGGACACCGCGCCATCGAACAGATCACGCTCGATCGCGGCGCAGCACACCTCAAAGACGAGCTGATGCCGCGCTACGCGTCGCTCATCTATAACGGCTTCTGGTGGACGCCCGAACGCGTGATGCTGCAAGCCGCGATCGATGCGAGCCAAGGCAGTGTCGCGGGCGACGTGAAACTGAAGCTCTACAAAGGCGGCGTCCGCACCATCGGCCGCTCCTCGCCATACTCGCTCTACTCCAAAGCGCTGGTCGGCTTCGACGAAGCCGGCGGCTACAACCAAGCCGACGCCGAAGGCTTCATCAAGCTCAATGCGCTGCGGCTGCGGATCCTTGCGGAGCGCGACAAGAAACGCGGCAAGAACGAGTAGGGCCGATGGCTTTCGATCTGGATCGCTTCAACGCAGCATGGCGGCGCTATACCGAGGCGCTGACCAAGCAGCATCCAGCCTTCATGAGCTACTTCGCGACGGGCGCAACGCTGGCTCAGATTGCCGAAACAGAACGGACGATCGGCTCTGTCCTGCCGCCGGACGTGCGCCACCTGCTCAGCCTACACAACGGCGCCGAGGCGCAAGTGCTGCCGGGCTGGGAGTTGTTCTCGACTGAACGGATCGTCCGCGAATGGCGCATCTGGGAAGAGCTCCGACGCGAAGAATTCAAGCCCGACGGGCTCACGTGCGACCCAGAAGGGCCGATTCACGGCGACGAATGGTGGCGGCTCACATGGATTCCCATCACTGGCGATGGCGGTGGCAATCACCTGTGCGCTGACATGGAGCCGGCGGCTGGTGGAAACGTCGGCCAGATCATCACGATGTGGCACGACGATTCCGTTCGCGGCCTGATCGCGCCTTCGCTCACAGAATTCATCGAGATGATCGCCGCCAAAGTCGAAAGCGGCGCGATGACGTGGGACGACGAGTGGGGCGGCGTCTACGAGCCCGCTGGCTACGGCTGAGCCTTAAGCCCGCGTAAACGCCATCCACCAGTTCACTTCCCAAGTCGCGCCATTGTCAGGCGAGAACGCTTGCTCCCAGCGCGCGCTGGTCGCGGTGATCTCGGTCCAGCGGAAGCGCGCTTTGATCGGCTGACCGCGCAGCGTGTCGTCGCCGATGAATTCGCCGACGCCGTCGCGAAAGCCGCCGCGCACCGGCTCGCCTAGGCTTTGCGGATAGCGTTCGTCGAACCACCAGATCGACCATTGCCGTGTTTGCGTATCGAACCCACGCACGGCCATGGCGCGATAGGCGCCGCCCGGGATGTCGAGCCAATCGTCATCGACGGTGCCGAAGCCGTTCACGGTCTGCCACATCCGGCTGGTGCCGTTGAACTCGTCCCATTCCGTGTTACCCGTCAGCCGCTCTTTCAAGCGGCGATGTCGCACATTCCAGGCGCCAACAAGCCAATCCCAATCGTGACGATGTTGTTCGAGGCTCGGGTCGGACACGGTGTGATCTCCAGTTTGTGCGATGGCGGGAAGGGAAAGCGCGGCGCTGGCTGCAAGCGCCGCAACGAGCGCATCGCGGCGGGTGGGTGACGGTTCGGACAAAGAAAAACCTCCTCAGGGACTGGAGGAGGTTCTAACCGGCTATACCTGACACCCCGCGTCAGCTTTTGGCGGCGCTTAATCCAGCTCGCGAAATTCGTACTGATCGCGGATGCGCCAGTTGAAGAACTGGCCTTGCGACGGCGCGGTGACGAACTCCGAATAGATATCGGCCGGAATGTCGAAATAGAGATAGGTGCGGCCGGTGGTGAAGGTCACCGCCAGCGTTCGCTTGGCGCCGTCATAGATGGCGCGTTGGATGAGGCTGGATCGCGGCATGACGCTCAAAGCAAAACGCGCCCACCGTTAGGCAGGCGCGCTTCGTTTAAGCGATTGGTCGCTTAGGTCCAGTACTGATCGACCTTGTAGAACGCGAAGCTTTGATCGCGATACGCAAGGCCGTCATTCTTGGTGAGTTCGCCGATCGTGTCGGCCGGCGCCGATTTCAATTCGTCCTTGGTGTACGGGACGACATACGCGTCCTCGTCCTCGTCGTAATTTAACACCGCCCACGGCAGCGGGTGAAACTTCTCGCCCATCTTCAGCACGCCGCCGAAACCGACGACGGCGAACAGGATGGCGTTGTTTTGCTTGTCGAGCACAAGGTCTTCAACGGTGCCGATCTTTTCGCCGCTCGTGTCTTTCACGGCGGTGCCGATGACTTTCTTGGCGCGAATGGCGGTGGTGTGGCCGGTGGCTGTGGGCATGGGGACGCTCCTCTCGAATAGGGGAGCTTGAACAACCGCAATTTTGCGAAGCAGTTCCTAGAGCACGAGGCCGTAGAGCACGGCGCCGTAATGCCCCGCGGCGCCTATGATCACGCAGGCGTGCCAGAGCGCGCGGCGGAACGGTATGGCGTGGTTCAGGTAGAGCAGCACGCCGCCCGAATATGTGACGCCTGCGACGACCAGCATAGCGATCGCCAGCGGCGGCAGCGTCGGCACAACCGGGCCAAGCACCAGCACGGCCAACCAGCCGAACGCGAGATAGATCAGGCTCCAGGCGCGGTCCGAGAGCTTGGTCCACAACACCTTGCCGGCGGCGCCGGCGAGCGCGGCGATCCAGATCGCCACGGTGACGCTAACGGCAAATTGCGGCGGCAGCAGCTGGATTGTGAACGGCGTGTAGGAGCCGGCGATCATCAGGAAGATCGCGGCTTCATCGATCCGGCGCAGAACCCGGCGATAGCGGGAAGGGCGGGTAAGGTTATAGACGGCGGAGGCGGCGAGCATCGCCATCAGGCACATCGCGTAAATCGCGCCCGCGGTCGCCATCGGCACGCCGCGGTTTACCAAGGCCACTGCTACCAGAAGTCCGCCGCCCACCAGGGCCGCGAGAATGCCGACTGCGTGCACTATGCCATCGGCCGCGTGCTCTACCCGGTTCGGGTAGTGCTCTGCGAGCTCATGCTCGTCTGCGGTCAATAGGTCCGATAGTGCCATACCAGTGCGTCTTCTTTGTCAGTCGTTCTGTCTGAGGGACGCCTCAGACATAGGTATAGTTCCTCCGCCTTAATGTCTGATGAGGAAGACCGAGGATTCCACGCAACACAAGCACGTGAGCGTGAGGCGCGCGCGCAACGTCAACCATGCGCGCCGCGCGTGTTCGCGAGTGGCGCGATTTTCGCAGAAGTCGAGTCATGCGCTCGACATGTCCCACGGCCGCCGCGCTCCGCGCCGAAGCGAAGCTGTTGACCATGGCGGGCCTGATCCTGCTCGGGGTCGGCTTCCCGACGACGCTGATCCTCGCCGCGCAAGCGCTCTCGCCGGAGGGCATGTCGCCGGTTCTGCCCATCGCCATCGGCGCGCCGCCAATCATTCTTGGCTACCTGGCGTGCCACTTCGCGTCACAGCGTATGGTGAAGGCCAAGGCGCTCGAAGCCCCGCGTCGCTAACCGTTCGCGCATTCATCAAGCAGCCGGGACCCCGCAGTGCTAGCTGGGTGCGCGGTATTGACTTGGTAACCAACGCGCAAGCACGCTCGCAGCCGCATGGAGACAGACGAGCTCTCACTCCGCTTGAAAGGCTGGCGCTTAGCCACCGCCGAAGTGCTTTACTACATGCCTGACCACCCCTCGCTGCTGCAGAGCTTCATGTGGCAGACGCTCGACCTGGCGCCCCAATACCCGCGCATCCACCGTTTCCTGAATTTCTGGCGCAGTGAGATCGATGCCGTGATCCATTCCGTCCGCCTGGCCACCGGCGAGCATCTGGCGCCGGCCCGCATCCAGACGGCCGATGTGATCCTGCATCACTAGATTGACATTGGCGCAACCACGCCGGGTCCTACATAGTTAAAGCGAGGGATACCGGAGAACTCGCCATGAGAACCCTTTTGCTTGCGCTGGCCACGGGGCTGTTGGCGGCCTGCGCAACGGCGACCCCGTACCAGGCGGCCAATACCGACCGATACGGCTTCCAAGAACAGCGCATCGAGAACAACCGCGTCCGCATCACCTTCCGCGGCAACACGCTGACGGACCGTGAGACGGTCGAGACCTATCTGCTCTACCGCGCCGCCGAAGTGACGCTGGAAAGCGGCAACGACTATTTCATCGTCGCCAACCGCGCGACCGACGAGGACACCCGCGTGCGCCGCGACCCGTTCCCGTCTCGCTTCGCCTACGACTATTGGTACTTCTCGCCCCGGCGCGGCTGGAGCCCCTGGTACGATCCGTTCTGGGATGAGCCGGCGAGCTATCGCGAAGTGAACCGGTACGAAGCCGTGGCCGAGATCGCGATGTTTGACGGCGCCAAGCCCGCGAACGATCCGGACGCCTTCGATGCGCGAGAGGTGCAGGCCAACCTGCAAGGCCGTGTCGTTCGCCCGCCGGCGCCGGCAGGCTAGGGACCTTCGACCTCGACGCCGCGCGTGCGCAAAAGATCGACGACACTATCGTCGCCGATCAAATGCGCCGCGCCCACTGCGATGAAGATGCGGCCCGAACCCTGTAGGCGTCGCTCGATTTCGTCAGCCCAAGCGCGGTTGCGGCGTAGGATGACTGCCTCGTGCACCGCCGCGCCGCCTTCGGTCCATTCTTGCGACAGCGCGCGGTCGAGCGTGGCAACATCGCCGCGCGCCCACGCGCGATCCAGTACGCGCATCGTGTCCGCTTCTTCCTCGATCTGGCGCAACGTGATGGAGAGAAAGCGCGCTTCGTCCGCTGGCGCCAAATCCGCCAAAATTCGCACCTGCTCCTCCGGCGTTTCGAAAAACGAAAGCCACTTGCCTTCGGCGCGCGCGCGGCGCGCGAGTACGCCCTCAACGCCAAGTTCGGAGTGGTGCCCGGCGCGCTGGGCATAGCCGTAAGAAAGCTGCAGCGCCGCAAGCCATGGCCGCAATCCTTCAAGTGCGGCGGGATTTAGTCCCGACAACGCCGCCGCTCGTCCTAGTCTCGCGCGGTCGTCGGCATTCATCAGGTCGGAGAGGCGTTGTCCCTCCGGCAACGTCCCATACTGCGCCGCGAGTTGTGGAAAGGCGGCGCTGGCTTCCGCGCTGGTGTCGGTCTCGGTGACAAACTCTTCAGCGTTCGCGAACGCCGCCTGCCAGCGCGGTCCGTCCCACTTCACCTCTTCGGGCAGCAAATGCACCGAACCGAACAGCCAGATTTCGCTGTCCTCATCCGCGATCCGCCACATCGCCGGTTCGGCTGGCGGACTGCAGGCGGCGAGCGCCCACGCGGTCGCGGCGAGCAGGGCGGCAAGGAGGGCGCGCATCGAGGTTTTCCCAGGCTCGCCTTTGTGGCCGACCTCGGTTAGAGGTGTCGCCCGCCGCGCGCCCGGTCAAGCTGGGTTCCGGACCAGCACCCGTAGCTCAGCTGGATAGAGCGCTGCCCTCCGAAGGCAGAGGTCACAGGTTCGAATCCTGTCGGGTGCGCCAGACTTGTGGCAACGTGGGGACAATGCAGCCGGTCGTTTATCGCAGAAGGCGAAATGCGATGTCCCGCAGCGAGCGGGAATGGCGCGTCGAAGAAGACGCGCTGGTGACGCGCGGCAATTCCATCCGCGAGCGGCGCTACCTCTGGAAAGACATGGCTTCGATCCGCCTCTGCGCCGAACCCGCGCGAGACCGGCCCTGGCGCTACGTCTTGGAGCTGCAGCCCAAGCACAAGCGCAAGATCGTCATCGACAACGCCCACTATATCAGCGCCGGCAGCTACCAGGATCGCTCTTCGGCCTACACGCCTTTCGTCCGGGCCGCCGCCGAGCGTTTCGCTGCCGCCAAGCCTGGCGCTCAAGCGCTGATTGGTGAAACGCCGAAGCGCTACTTCTTCCTGCTGCTGCTGGCGCTCTTCGCGCTCGGTGGTTTGGCGTTCGTGCTGGCGACCGTGCGTACGCCGCTCGATCAGTACGCCTTCGCGCCCTTGCTCAAGGTCGCCGTCATACTCGCCATGCTGCCGGTGTTCTGGCGCTGGGTGATCAAGAGCATGCCGCGTGGCGTGCCGATCGACGCGATTCCCGAACGCGCTCTGCCGCCCACCGGTTAATCGATCCTTTAGGCCGCTCGTGCGAGGAAGGTACTCCGAGGGGACTTTCCTGTGGCTAAAGACGGCAGACGCGATCTTTCGCTGATCCGAGCGAGTGGCTCGACGGCGCGCGTGCTCAATCTCGCGCTAACGTTCGAGCGTTTTGGCCAAACCGAGGAATATCAAACAAAACCGTTGTTCCGAAATCCGCGCCTGAATCGCGCGCTGATCCTGAAACACGTGGTCCGTCCACACGAACGCGATCTCTTCACGCGCCCCACGATGACCGCCACCAAAGTGATCCTGCCGTATGCCGCCACCGAGCTTGAACTCGGCGGCATCAGTTTCATGATCAATGAAATCCGCTTTGAGAAACTGCTACGCGATGCCGTGGGCGGCTACGAAGACGAAGCCATGTTCATCGCCGACGCCGAATTGCTGCGCGTCATGGCGGCGCTGCCGTCTTTCGATCCCTTCCTGATGCGCGAGCGCTTGCGCCATCTCGGCGTCGATCCCGCCCGGGCCTATTTCGACATCGCTGAAGCGGATGTCGCGCGCATGCGCGCTTTTGTCGGCCGCGAAATCGCGCAGCTCGTGAACCTTGCCTTCGCCACTGGCGGCGTCGACTCTGGCGGGCTTTCACAACGCCTCGCTGACAAGTTGATGACGGACGAGACAGCCAAGACGCTCGATCCGCTGCGCCAAACGCTGCGCCTCTCTGGCGAGGAATACATCGAAGGCGTCTTCGCCTGGAAAGGCTTCCTCTACTACAAATGGCTGATGGACGAGATCCGTCCGGGCCTCGCGCACTTCAAGCCGCGCTTCGCGGCGCTCCGGATCTCCGGCGCCACCAGTGACGAGCGTCAGGATCTGGCCAACACGCGCAAGGACATCCTCCAGAAGATGGCCCTGGCGCTTCAGAACGTGGACAACACGCTGCTCGAATACGCCACCGCATTCGCGGCGTTGGCCGACGGGCAGCCGCAGGCGTTCCGAAACTTCCTCCTGAAGGCGCCGTCGCTCTTTATCCCGATTGGGGAGGCGGTCGGCGTGATCCGCCACATCGATTCATTCTGGCGCTTCCGTTTCCCGGATTCGTCGACGCCGATGATGGACGCCGACGAAGCCATCGAGGTTCTCCACGATTTCGAGAGCACCATCGCCGGGGTCGATTTCGTGAAACCTGACGGCGCCAGCAAAGCGGCCTGATAGCGGCCATCCGCCACCCAACTTGACCAGTCCTGGCCTTGCCCTGGCTCGCCCCAGCGCGTAGGAAACCGCCCTCCCGCTCCGGCCTCGGCCGGAGGCCCAAGTTCGGGTTCGGGGCCGCCTTAGCTCAGCTGGTAGAGCGGCGCATTCGTAATGCGTAGGTCAGGTGTTCGAGTCACCTAGGCGGCACCACAACTCCCAAGCACGACCGCGGAAACAGGCGCTATCCGAGCGTCGCTACCCGTGTATCTAGCCGACCGGTACGATCGTATCACCCTCGCGCGGCTGGCGCGGGGCAGGGCGCAGCCACATATTGGCGTCAAGGTATCAAGGAGCGAGCGATGTCTACTGAACGCGCTGTTTTGGCTGGCGGATGCTTTTGGGGCGTCCAGGACCTGGTCCGCAAGCTGCCGGGCGTGATCAGCAGCAGCGTCGGCTATTCAGGTGGCGACGTCCCGAACGCGACCTATCGCAATCATGGCACGCACGCCGAAGCCGTGGAGATCCTCTTCGATCCCGAGAAAATCTCGTATCGCGATCTGCTGGAATTCTTCTTCCAGATTCACGATCCAACCACGCGCAATCGTCAAGGCAACGATGTCGGGACCAGCTATCGCTCGGCGATTTTCTATACGACCGACGAGCAAAAGCGCGTTGCTGAGGACACCATCGCCGACGTCGATGCGTCAGGCATCTGGCCGGGCAAAGTCGTAACGACGGTCGAGCCCGTCGGCCCGTACTGGGAAGCCGAGCCGGAGCACCAGGATTATCTGGAACGCATTCCCGATGGCTACACCTGCCACTGGGTCCGGCCGAACTGGAAGCTCCCGCGCCGCAGCGCTGTGGCTTAAGCGGCGCCGATCCACAACCGCGTATCCGCGCCGCAAATACGCGCCGCAATTAACTGCAATCACCGTTACGTTGCCGCGATCAGCGCGCAGATGAAGAGTGCGCTTGAGACGATCGGCGCGATCGTTCGCACGTGATTCCACAGCGTCCAGTCTTTCAGATACCGCGCCCACGCTTCGTCGGATGGAGTGCGCGCCAGCTCGTTGTTCAGCGGCACGTTGAACGCCATCGTCACGACGAACATGCCCAGCACGTAGATGACGCCGCCGGCGGCCATCGCCAGCGCGCCTGGGTCGCCCCAGCGCATCACGCCGATCACGGTCAGCGCCAGCGCCGCCAACGTTGTCCCGAAAAACACCGGCATGAAGAGGGAGCGCAGGATCACCACGTTGATCGCGTTCATCGCCGCGATTCCAGCCGGCCGATCGATCTGGCCCAGCGCTGTCATGATGAAAGTCGAGAACGCGAAGAAGAGCCCGCCAATGACCGCGCAGCCAATGGCGCAAAACCAGAGCAGGGCGGTGACAAACGTGTCCATCATGGCCCCGATCTAGCGCCCGCCGCCCTCAAGGCGATAGCGCACAACAAAAAGATCCATGTCGCCGGTCCCGCCGCGGCGGCCCGAGAACGTGATCTGCTGCCGATCCGACCAATCCAGCATCGGCCCATAAGTATCGGCCTGAGCATCGTTCACGCCCAGCGGCAGCGTCTCGCCCGCGCCGTAGGCGCCGGCGGTCAAAGCCGCGAACACCAGATCGATCCGATCCGCGGCCAAGTCCGGCGCGCGCGAGAAGATGATCGTCGTCCCGTCCGCCAGATATGTAGAGTCGAATTCATCCGCCGCCGTGTTCACGCCGCCAGGCACGGGCGCCGCTGCCGCGAAGCCATCGCCGGCTCGAGCCGCCACGAACAAATCCATCCTGCCAGCGCCGCCCGGTCGATTGCTTGAGAACAACAGCCGCGCGCCGTCAGGGGAGAGCATAGGCGCCCATTCGTTGCTGGCGCTGTTTACACCGGCGCCCAGATGCTCCACCGCGCCAAACCCATCGGCCGTCACCGCGACGCGATAGAGATCGTCGCCGCCCAAGCCACCCGGCCGATCCGAGCAGAAATATACATACCGTCCGTCCGCGCTGAACGCCGGATCGAAGTCACGCCCCGCAGTATTGAATGAAACCGGCGCCGCTTCGCCCCACGCATCGCCTGTGCGCCGCGACATCCAAATATCGTAGCCGCCCGCGCCGCCTGGCCGATTGCGGCTGAACCACAACGCCGTACGTCCGTCCGGACTGATCGTGAGCCGGATTTCCGCAAAGTCTGTCGAGACCACACCAGGGGCGAACAGCTCCGCCTCGCCCACAACGCTGAACGCTGGCGCACCGGGCTGCGTCGCGCAACCACACGCCAGCGCCGCCAGCACGCCGCACAAGCCTAGCCGCGTCCAATCCGCCACGAATGCCTCCGCGCGTGCAGGTAGCCGATTTACTTCGCGTACGCTGCGTGGCGTCGATGAGCTGCGTGCGCTCGTCGATCAGCCGGCGCGTCCTAGCGCACTTCCTCGACTTCAACGTCGTCCGGCGCCGGCTGCGCCGTGAGGTCCGGCTTCGGCGGCGTCAGCGCGGCTGTCGGCAGCGCCAGCACCGGGCCAAGCGCATCGTTCTGCCCGCGCTCCATGCGCGGGTGCACGAGTTGGCCGCCGTCGCCGAACACATAGACCATCCGCGCCCAGTCGCTGTCGTCGTAGAGGAACGCCGGGCCTTCCGGATCGAGATCCGACCAGTCGGCTTCACGCGGCGCCGCGGCCGCTTGCGCCAGCCAGGTCCGCGCCGCGTTGTCATCGCCGCGCCCGCGCGCGACTTGCGCGAACAGGATGCAAATCCGTGAAGAGGGATTTTCGCGATAGGCGTCTTCGAGCGCCGCTTGCGCGGCGCCCCAATCGCCGCGCTCCATGGCGAGCTCCGCGAGCACGATCTTCGACTCGCGATGATCGCGCCGCTTCTCGGCGAACGTTCGCAAGCGCTCAGCCCGCGCTTCGCGCGTCTCGCCAGGCACGAGATCGCGGTAAGCATGCGCCAATGCCGGGTGCGGACCATTCTCCCAGGCTTCTTCCAAAATCGCCGCCGCGCGCTCTGGCTTGGCTTCGCCAACCAGCAATCGCGCCGCCATTGCACCAGCAGGTGCGAAGGCCGGCGCCATGCGGAACGCCTTCTGCGCCATCTCGGCCGCTTTATCGGCGCGCCGCTCGCGCTCGAGCTTCGCCGCTTGCGCCGTCATCAGCACAGCGCGGCGACGTTTGGCGATGCGGTCTTCAACGATCTTGCGCTTGTCGCCCGCATCGAGCGTCTCGATCGCGTTTTCCCAATCGGCCTGCTGCACAGCCAGATCGAACGCGTACTGGAACGGCCACACCGCCGTCTTCGACGCTTTCAGCGCCGCTTCCGCGTGCGTCCGCGCCGCGGTGCGGTCGCCGCGTTTCAGCGCTGCCGCCATCAATCCCTTGCGGCCGAGCACTTCGGTATCTTCATTCTGCAGCATGCCGGCATAAGCGCGCTCCGCGCCCGCCGTATCGCCCGAGACTTCCGCCGACCGCGCTTGCAGCAGCAACGCTAAGCGCGGTTCGTCGATCAGATCTTCCGCTTTGTCCGCTTGCCGGCGCGCTTCTTCAAACTCGCCGGCTTCAGCCGCGATCAGGCCCAGCGCCAACGCTTCTTGCCCACGACGCACCCGCGCGCGCTGGCTGACTTTGCCAAGCCGCCCCGGCGCATCCATCAAGAACATGACCAGCCGCAGGATCGGCAGCGCCACCGCGATGATCAGCACGAGCAACAGCAAGCCGAACAGCGCGCTGGTCGTGATCTCGGTGCCGAACCAGTTGATCTCGACCGAGCCCTGGTCGGTGCTGATCACTTGCCACGACGCAAGTGCAGCCACGACGGCGACGATGAGCAGAAGGGCTACGCGCAACATGAGTGTTAGCTCCGCGACAATTCTTGTCGGATGGCCGCGAGCCGCGTGTCGATTTCGAGACGGCGCTGGGCGTCATTGATCCACGCCTGCGCGACGCGCTTCGGCGCGGCGGGCAAGCGGTTGAGTTCAGCGATGGCCTGATCGAGCCGTCCCGCCTGCAAGCGTTGATCGGCGCGCTCGACAATGCCTTCAGGCGTGTCGCCCGAGCCTGCACGGCGCACGACGATCCATTGCGCCAGCGCCGCTTGGATGCGGCCCCAGAACCCGGCGCCTGCTTGGCTTTGCCGCGCGGCGCGAATGATCTCGTTGTCGAGCCGGGCGAAGCTGTCGCGCAGTTCGATCGTCGTCGGCGCGCCTTGGCGCGACAACGGCTCAAGCGCCGCCACATTCGGATCGTTCGGCAACAACGCCGCCAGCGCCGCATGCGCTTGCGGGAAGGGGCCGGATGAGCGCGACGCTTCCGCCGCCGCCACCACCGCATACGATGCACGCGCCGCAGTGGCCGCCGAACGCGCTTCTGCCGCCACCGCCGGCAAATCCTCTTGCAGTCGGCGCACTTCGGCAACGAGCGCCGTCACTTCCTGCGTCGAAGGCATCGCGCTCAAGCGCGTTTCCACGTCACGCAAACCTGATTGTATTGCAAACACGCGCGCTGCCGTGCCCGCATCACCGGCATCACCACTGGCCGCAACCGCCAACGGCGCATTGACCACCGCTTCAATCGCATCGAGCCTCGCATCGAGCGCAGCCGGGCCTTCAGGCGTGGCCGCTGCTTCAGCGCCTGCCCCTGAAATTGGGAAGCTCGCGTTCAGCGCGGACTCCACCGCCGGCACGCGCGGCGCAACCGCACCACCCGCCGCGCCGACGCCAGCTGCCGCGATCGCCAGCACCAAAGCCGTGCCACCGCCAATGCCGCCGCGACGTTCCTCGCGGTACGCCGGCTCATACTCAACGTCGATCGGCTCCGCGCGGCCGCGCTCGCCCTCATCGTCGTCTCTGCTCATAGCTTTTTCCCCAAGCCAGCTTCCGTGACTTTTCCCTGACATTTCCGCTGTTTCGAGCGAGAAACGAGTCGGGCCGAAGCGGAAACTTAGGCCCCGTCGCCGGGGCGCTCAAGCGGTTGCGCCAGCAGGGGAGTTTTACCCAGAGAACAAAGCGTCGAGCAGCGCCTCATCCCGTGGCGCCGGCGACACGATCAGCCGCTTCCACGGGGCCGCCGTCGCCGCATCTGCAATGGTCTGGCTAAAACAGGCTGCCGTGAGCTGTACAGCCCCCGGCGCGCCAAGCACCAGAAACGTTTCGGCTGCGCGCGCGCTATGAAATAGCACGGCATCCAACGGCGCGTTGAAGGCGGCGGGCAGGGCCGATACCGCGACAGACGCATACGCAAGCCGTCGCTCCACCGTGAAGCCGGCCGCGCGCAACGCACCGCCAAGATCGCCGGCGACGTGATCGCCTGCGATGTGAATGAGCTTTTCTTTAGCCGGATCGAGCGAGGTGTGCACCAGCGCGGCCAAAGACTCCACGTCGCCGTCGGCCGCTCGCACGTCAGTGAAGCCGGCTTCGCGCGCGGCCTCCGCTGTTACGTCACCGACCGCCAGCACAACGCGATTGCGCGCACCGCGCACATCGGGAAACGCGCGCACGCCATTGCTGCTGGTAAAGATGATCGCCTGTGCGCCCGCTGTATTGGTGTCGTACCCGCACGGCACAATTGTGAGCAGCGGTGCTAGCACCGCTTCGCCGCCACGCGCCCGCACACGTTCCGCCGTCCGGGCATTCTCCGGCGCCGCGCGCGTAATCGCGACGCGCATCACGCGTCCATCACGATAGCGTCGCCGGCCTCGTCACGAATTTCGCCGCCAAGCCGCGCACCAAGCGCTCTCGCCGTTGCAACGCGATCATCGCCCAACGCAACGGATTCCCTGCGCTGCCAACGCTTTTTTCCATCCGGCGTCAGCGTTTCGCCAATAAAGCTTATAGCGTCGCCACTGACGCGCGCCAGCGCCGAAATCGGTGTGCGACACGATCCATCAAGAGCGGCAAGAAATGCGCGCTCGGCCTCGATCTCAACGCGCGCATTCAAATCCTCGAAGCCTTCAAGCGCCTCACGCACACGCGCATCGTCTACGCGCGTCGTGATAGCCAGCGCGCCTTGGCAGGCCGCCGGCGGCGCTTCTTCTGGATCAACCAAGCTCGCCGCGCGTGACTCCAACCCAAGCCGCTTCAATCCAGCGAGCGCCAGGAACGTCGCGTCCACGTCGCCCGCTTCCAGCTTCGCCAGCCGCGTATCGACATTGCCGCGCAGCGTCGTGACTTTGAGATCCGGCCGCGCGAACAAAGTCTGCGCCTGCCGCCGCAAGCTCGCGGTGCCAACCACTGCGCCAGCCGGCAGATCTGCCAACGCCTTCGCGCGTAACGACACAAACGCGTCGCGCGGATCTTCGCGTTCCGGCACGCACGCGAGCACGATGTCGTCCGGCAGCGCTGTCGGCAGATCCTTGAGCGAGTGAATGGCGAGGTCGATGCGCCCGTCGCGCAGCGCTTCGTCCAGCTCCTTGGTGAAAAGCCCCTTGCCGCCGGCCTCGATCAGGCGCCGGTCCTGAATGCGGTCGCCGCTGGTGACGATCGGCACGATCTCCAGCACGCCGGGCTCCACCCCCAGCCGCGCCGCCAGCGCCGCCTGCACCAGCCTCGTCTGCGCCAGCGACAGCTTCGAGCCGCGCGCGCCGATCCGGAAGAGGGAGGCAGGAGCCATGGGAGCGTCTTAAAACACAAAAGCCCGCCTGTGAGGGCGGGCTCTTGAATTGAATCTGGATGATTCAGCGGAAGCCGGGTCGCTCCGGCGCTGGGCTTGGGGTCCCAGGCACCGGAGCGGGAGGCTTAGGCCACGATCCGTGCGGCCGTGAAAATCACAGGCGCCAGCGCGGTCGCGACCAGTGCAATCGCGACCACAACGGACAGGGCCCGGGTGATGGCAGGCAGGTCTTGCGCAGACATTGGAAACTCCGAAACAAAGAAGCGGTGCTGCATGTGCGAACACCGTGAGCCGGTAGATGCGCCTTCTCGGTCACGCGGTGTAGTCAGGAAAACACGGGGCCAGCTATGCAGAAATGGAGACGAAACGTTAATTACACCCCATTCACGCAGACAAAAGACAGGCGCGAGGCTTTCGCCTTCGCGCCTGCACAAGGTCCGGAACGCTCTGGGAGACGCGTTTCGGGGCAGAAGACTAGGCGATGACCGAGGCGGCGATCTGCAGCAGCGGCGAGGCGGCGGTTGCGACCAGGACGGCGGCTGCGAGGACGAACGCGGTCATGATGATGGAGGAAGGGCGGGTGGCGGTCATTGGGGTTGCTCCAGGGCTCAGAAGTTCGATGAGCTTGTTGTAGCACCGCCCCAAGCAATGATCAATGAATAAAATCATTTTCGTTCACCGGTGAACGAGATGTAATGTTAGCTCACGCTCTCCTTGGAGCGGGCCTTGGCTGGCGCCTCGGCACTGCGAGCATAGAGCCCGTTCAAAAGCAGATTCAGCACGCCTTCCAGCTCGCGTTCGAGCTTCGGCAAGGTGAGCTTGGAGAAGAGTTGCGGCACCGAGAACTTCATGGTGGCGGACTGCATCATCTCGGCGGTGAAGGTGTGGTCTCCCGCTGCAAACAAACCGGCCTTCTCACCGTCCTCCAGAACGGCGCCCAGAAACACGCGCTCCAGAGCCATTTGTTCATTCGAGAACATCGGCCGCTCACGTGTCAGCACTTCAGCTACCTCAAGGATTTTCGCGTTTTCCTCGAACATGCAGTAGGAATCGCGCATGCGTTTGAAGAAGATTTCGCGGATTCGCTTGTCGGCCGGCCAATCCTTCTTGCGTGCGATCGCGGCGAGTTCGGCGCGCTCCTCCTCGTAGTGGTTGCGCGCCATGGCTTCGGCGATGTCGATCTTGGCTTCGAAGAAGCGATAGATATTGCCCGGCGACATGTCGCAATCGGCGGCGATTTCGGCCATCGTGGTCTTGCCGTAGCCGTAGTGCTTGATGCGGTTCATGGCCGCGTGGAGAATGCGGTCCCGGGTAGCGTTTTTCTCATCCATCCCTACAGGATAGCGGGTTTTGCCTGAACGTTCAATGAAGGATTCAGGATTGTGAACGGGGCTTACCGTAGCGTCGCTGTCCTGGGGGCGGGGGCCTGGGGCACTGCCTTGGCGCAAGTGGCCGCCGCCGCCGGCCGAGACGTCACGTTGTGGGCCCGCGAGCCGGAAGTGGTCGAGGGCGTGAACAGCGCCCACGAAAACCCGCTTTTCCTGCCCGGCATCGCCCTCAACGCCAAAGTAAGAGCCACCAACTCGATCGAGGAGGCGGCTAAGGCAGAGCTGATCCTCGCCGTCCCGCCCGCCCAGCACATGCGCGCCGTGCTGCGCAGCCTCCGCCCGCACTTGAGGTCAGGCGCGCCCCTGGTGCTCTGCGCCAAGGGTGTCGAGCGCGGCTCGCTGGCGCTGATGACCGACGTGCTGGCCGAGGAGATCCCCGGAGTCGTCCCTGCCGTGCTCTCCGGTCCCGGCTTCGCCAAGGATGTCGCTCGCGGGCTTCCCACGGCCACCACCATCGCTAGCCCCGATCCAGACCTCGCGCAGCGCATCGTCGCCACCATCGGCCTGCCGACATTCCGCCCGTACTTCGCCGACGACCTGATCGGCGCCGAGATTGGCGGCGCGGTGAAAAACGTCATCGCCATCGCCTGTGGCGTCGCCGAGGGCCGCAAGCTCGGAGACGGCGCGCGCGCCGCCTTGATCACGCGCGGCTTCGCCGAACTCACGCGCCTCGGCCTGGCCATGGGCGCAAAAGCGGAAACACTGTCCGGTCTCTGTGGCCTCGGCGACCTGGTGCTCACCTGCGCCTCGCTCACGTCGCGCAACACCTCGCTCGGCGCGGCGCTGGGCGAAGGGCGCAAGCTGAAAGACATCCTGGCCGAACGCCGCTCCGTCGCCGAAGGCATGGAGAGCGCGCCGGCCGTTGTCGCGCTGGCGGCGAAGTACAACGTGGAAATGCCGATCTGCGCCGCGGTCGACGCCATCGTCGGCGAACGCATCGGCATCGACGAAGCCATCACGGCGCTGCTCTCGCGCCCGTTCAAAGCGGAGAGCGCGTGACGCCGGGCCACGTCTTGGCGCGGCTCGCCGATCTCGCTGACCCATGCGCCATCGTCGTGCGCTTCGAGGACGATCCGTTCGCGTCGGTTGTCTTAACGCGGCGCGGCGACGTGATCTCCGCGTTTCGCAACAAGTGCCCACACGCCGGTTATCCGCTGCAACGCGCAGACGGCCGCATCGTCGTGCAAGAAGGCCGCTACATGGTCTGCGCCGCGCATGGCGCAAGCTTCGGGCTGGAAGATGGCGCTTGCGCCGGCGGCCCGTGCAACGGCGATGGCTTGGAGCGCATCGCCGTTGTTGTTTCGGACGGAATTGTCAGCGTGGCGTAGTTACGCCGCTTCTTCTTCCTCGTCGTCATCACCCTTCTTGCGCATGGCCATGTAGCCGGCGCCGGCGAGCACGATCACGCCGAGTGCGATCCACGGGAAGTAGCCTGAGAGACCGCCAAACGCAGTCTGGCCCGTACCACCCGTGGTCGAAGCGTTTTCCGCCAAGGCTTGCGCCTGCGCCGTCGGCACGCCAGTGACCAGGCCCGGTACCGAGTATTGCGAAACTTGATCCGACGCCGGTTGGAAGTCCTGATGCCGTTGGCCCTCGGCGAAACTCAGCATCGCTTGCATGTCGGCAGCGGCCGCCGCGATCTCCGTCATCTGATCGGCGCTGCCGATCGAGGTGAGGCCAGCGACGCCGCTCCTGCCGAGCACCTTCTGCTCGTAGCGCAAATCCTTGGCCCCCGAGCCAGGCGCGGCGATGCGCTCGGCCCAGGTCAGTGTTGGCGCGGCGGCTTCGAACGCTGGCGTCGCGGCGAAGCCCTCAAAGGTGCGGCTCTGGGTTTGGCGCGCGTCGCGCACACTGGTCTCGAAATTCGTGTCAGCGAGGCCAGACGCGGTTTCCGGTTGCACGTAACCGATCGCGTCATAGCTCACGACTGTCGCCCACGCGCCCGGCTGATTGATGTCGGTGCTCGCCGGTGCGAGCAGGCCGTAGACAATGCCGCTTGGCGCTGCGGCGTTGTTGCGCTGTAGCCAGCGCTGCGCTTCTTCGGCGGAGTAGAAGCGGTAGCCGTCCGGCACGTTGATCGAGAGTCCGGCGTCGCCCAGCGGAATGATGCCCGTACGGCCTGCCGCCGTCGAAGGCTCGGCCGTCGGTTGCAGCGGTTGCGCGCGCACCGGCGGCGCGGCCACGTCAGGGCCAGCATTGCCGGTGCCGTCCGCGAACGCCGGCGCCGCGAACAACAACGCCGCGATAGCAGCCAAAGCGTGCGTCAAATTCTTGCGCATGGAACTTCTCCCTCGCCGTTTAGCGCGTTCCCCGAGTCGAACGATTAGCGGGTTCGTTTGGCTTTGTCGCGCTGTCAGCGTGCACAGGCGGCGCGGAGTTCAGCTGCCGCCGCCGCCATGGCGTCACCGATCGCGGCGCGCCATTCGCTCATGTTTTTCGCGGCTTGCGCCGCTTGTGGATAAAGCACGGCGCGAGAGGAGGAGACGACGCCACCTTCCAAGCCCTTCGGCTTTGTAACGAAGCCCGCGACCGCATCCGCCGCGCTTGCACCCTGTGCGCCGTAGCCCGGCACCAGGAAAAGCGCATCCGGCATCACTTCACGCAGCGCACGTGCTTCTTCGGGATAGGTGGCGCCAGCGACAGCCATCAGCCCCGACCAACCGCTCACGCCCTTCAAACGCTGCGTCGCGCCCGACAGCATCTCACCAACACGCCGCCACACCGGCGCGCCCCCGACTTGCAAATCCTGCACATCGCCCGCGCCCGGATTGGACGTCCGCACCAGCACCGCAACGCCTTTGCTCGCGCGCTCTGCCACGCTGAGAAACGGCTCAAGCGTGTCCAAGCCCATATACGGATTCACCGTGACGCAATCGGCATCGAACCCAGGCTTCGGCCCAAGCGTCGCGCGTGCATAACCTTCAGCCGTCGTGCCGATATCGCCGCGTTTCGCATCAAGCAGCACGATCATGCCGGCTCCGCGCGCTTGCTCCGTCAGCAACCGCGCCGTGGCGTAACCCATTTCACCGAACTGCTCGAACAGCCCGAGCTGCGGCTTCAGCACGGCCGCGTGCTGCTGCGCGATCTCGATGATCGAAGCGCCGAACTTCAGCACCGCGCTGGTGTCTTCGCGCGCGTCGCCAAACAGCGCCGGAATGCGATCGGTGAACGGGTCGAGCCCAACGCAGAGCGGTGTGTCCTTGCGGCGCACCGCTTCGATGAGGCGGTCGGCGTACGCGCTCATCGACGCGGTCCATCCCCGGGCGCGACGCAGACAACTTGCGCCACGATGAGCTCGCGGCGGAGATCGTCGGATTCTTCACCGTAATTCTGCGGCGTCAGCCGCGGCGAGGGACGGCCTTCGGCCTCCACTTGCTCGACGCGAAGGAGACGCAGGATCGAGGACGGAGCCGCGGTGTAGATGCGGCCGCGCCGCGCCGATTCCGCGACGGTGACGCCAATCACTTGACCGCTGGCCGAGATCGCCGGCCCGCCACTAATGCCGGCGAGCGAGCCGCGCATGCCCCCGGTGCGGCCAAGCTCCGCCCACGCCAGCACCGGTTCTTCCACTTCATAGCGCCCACGCGCGACCAAAGTTTCGCGCCCAATCAAGCGCGAATACGCTTCGCCGGGACGCCCCTGCGGGAAGCCGACGTGATAGGCGCGCTGGCCGACTTGAAACCGCCGCTCGGACGTATCGAGCGCCAGGGCCGCCGGCGCGCCATCGGTTTTCAGCAGCGCGAGATCGGCGAACAGAGCGACTTTCACTTCCGTCACCGGCGTCGCCGAGCCCTGGCCGACAATGATGCCGACGCGTTCGCAGGCGTCCACGACGTGGCGCGCTGTAACCCACCAGCCGTCCTCGGAAATCGCAAACGCGCTGCCGAGCCCCGACGCGACCGGGCCGACTTCCACCAGCACTTCGGGATCGTAGATCGACGGCGGCGGCAAGAAGGCGCCGATCTCGGGCTGATCCGGTAGCGCTTCCGGCGCATCGGCGCGCTGGTCGATGCGGAACAGCACGAACACCACCGTGACGATCACGATGATGTACAGCAGCCAGTCAGGAATGAGACGGATCAAACTATCCGCCCCGATAGATGGCGACGTTCGGATCGGCGAGCGCACCCGAGATGATCAGCGCCACGCCGATCTTCACGCTCATCAGAAATACGGCGGCGGCGACGTCGCCTTCGGCGATGCGCCGGGGTAGTCCGCGCAGGAACATGTCGGTGAACCGAAATGCGATCAACTGCAGCAACAGCGTGATGATACCCCAGATCAGGAGGTCGAACAGGCTGAAGGCGTAGGCCAGGCACGACCCCAGCGGAATGGCGAGGCCGATGACGACGCCGGCGAAGGCAAGTGCGGCGGAGGGGTTGCCGGCGCGGATCAGCGCCAGTTCTTTGTGTGGCGTCATGATCACGTAGATTATGATCGACACGATGAAGAGACCGAGCGCCGCGCCCAGCTGAATGATGAAATCGGGAAATCCCGCAACGAAAGCGTTCAAAGGCGCGGTGAAATCCATGAGCGGGGTCCCTCAACAGCCGCAGCTGGCTTATATGGCCTGCGCTAGCGGTTCCGGCGCGGGGACGCAAGGCGAGCAGGCGAGGGTAAGCAGATGAGCGAACGTAAAGCGGCTTTGGTGACGGGCTCCACCAGCGGCATTGGGCTGGCGGTAGCAACGGCGTTCGCCAAGGCAGGCATGGACGTGACGCTCAACGGCCTAGGCGACGCGGGCGAGATCGAGAGCATTCGCAGCGTCCTGGAGCGCGAGGCCGGTGTCACAGTGCGCTACGACGGCGCCAATCTGATGCAAGCCGAGGCGTGTACAGGGATGGTCGAGAGCGCCATCGGCGCGTTCGGGCGGCTGGACGTGCTTGTGAACAACGCCGGCATCCAGTTCGTGTCGCCGATCGAGGATTTCCCGGTCGAGAAATGGAACGCGATCATCGCGCTCAATCTGTCGGCATCGTTTCACACCATTCGCGCCGCGATGCGCGGCATGAAGGAGCGCCGCTATGGCCGCATCATCAACATCGCCTCGGCGCATGCGCATGTCGCGTCGCCGTTCAAGTCCGCCTACGTGGCTGCCAAGCACGGCGTGCTGGGCCTGACCAAGACGGTGGCGCTCGAGGGCGCCATGTTCAATGTCCGCTGCAACGCGATTTCACCGGGTTACGTGTTCACGACTTTGGTGGAGGGGCAGATTCCCGACACCATGAAGGCGCGTGGGTTGACGCGGGACCAGGTGATCAACGACGTCCTGTTGGCGGCCCAGCCGACCAAGGAGTTCGTCAAAGTCGAGCAAATCGCGGGCGTGGCGCTCTTTCTCACCTCGCCGGCAGCCGATGAGATCAATGGCGCTGCGCTCAATGTCGACGGCGGCTGGACGGCGGCGTAGTCGCTAACGATTCCTTAGCGGCGAAGCAGCGAGGTTGCGCGCATGCGTTTCGCGCGTTCCTTTGCATTTGCCGTCGTCCTCGCGGCGCTTGCCGGACCAGCCATGGCCTCCGGCGGCGGCAACGCTGCGCCGGAGCAGGCGCCGGCGAGCCGCCAGGAGCGTCTGACCAGCGCGGAATCGTTTGTGCCGCTGCCCACGCTCTCGGCCGGCGTGCTGCAGCGGAGTTCGACGCTCGGCACGATTGTGGTCGATATGGGCATCGATGTGCCGGACGAAGCGCTGCGCCGTCGCGCCCAGCTCAACGCGCCGCGTCTGCGCGATGCGTTGCGCACCGCGCTGGCGACCTATGCCTCCACCTATTATCGCGACCGCACCGCGCCCGACCCAACGGTGCTAACGCGCATTATGCAACAGCAGATAGATCGCGTCCTCGGCGCCCAAGGCGCGCGCGTGCTGCTTGTGAACATCATCTACCAACGCCGCCAGGGCTGACGCTTACGAACCCCGGCACGCGATCGGCTGAATAATCCCAGTAACGCTGCCACGGATAGGCGCGCGGTAGATCGGCGTCGGCTCGTCGCGCGCGATCACGACTTCGGCTTCGCCCATGATCTGGCGTTCAACCACGATGAAGTGTCCGAAATTCTCCAACGGCGCGCCGTTGGCGTCGGTCTCGCGGCATTGGAAGCGATAGTGCAGGCGCTCGTTGGTGAACCGGATCAGCGTTTCCGTGGTCGCGGACTCCATTTCGAACAATTGCGGCTGCGCGTGGCGGACCTGAATCCAGATGTCCGCGGTGCCGTCGGCGGTGTTGCGGGTGATGGTGCGCTGATTGAAATGCACTTCGCCGATGCATTCGCGCTCCTCCGCCGGCGTTTCACCGCGGCAATCGCGCTGACGGGCGACGAGCAGCCAATCCGGCAAGCTCTGGGCCGAACCGAGCGTGACGGAGCCATCGGATGGCGCGGCGGGCGCGCCGTCTTGTTGCGGCTGGCCGCAGGCGGTGAGGGTGAGCGCGGCGATGGCGCAAGCGAGCGTGCGTAAGGTCATGGCCTCTGATCTTGTTCGGGATTGCGGCAAGGACAAGTCACATCGCCGAAATGCCGCCGTCCACTTTGATTTCCGCGCCGGTGATGAAGCTGCTTTCGTCTGAAATGAGAAAGACAGCCGTCGCGCCGATCTCCTCCGGCTTGCCGATCCGGCCCATCGGCACCTGGCGGCCAAGCTTTGCCTCGGCCTCTTCCTTGCCGAACATGCCGCGGATCGGATCGAGAATGGGCGTGTCGATGAAGGTCGGGTGCACCGAGTTGGAGCGCACGTTGAGGCCCTTCTTGGCGCAATAGAGCGCGATGTTCTTCGACAGCATCCACACCGCGGCCTTGCTGGCGTTGTAGCCGGGGGAGGTGTGGTTCGCGATCAGCCCCGCGATCGAGCTGATGTTCACGATCGAGCCCGGCTGGTTCTTGGCCAGGTACTTGATGCCGTGCTTGGCGCCGAGGAATACAGAGTCCACGTTCACGCTCATCAGCCGCCGGAAGCCCTCGAGCGACAATTCTTCAATCCCGCCTTCGCGCGATGAGATACCCGCATTGTTGATGAGCCCAGAGATGCCGCCCATCGCGCCGTTGGCGCCTTCGAGCGCTGCGATCCATTGGCCTTCGTCGGTGACGTCAAGTTCGTAGGCGGTCGCTGTCTCAGCGCCGAACGTCTTGTTGAGGTCATCGGCAGTTTTCTCCGCGCCGACGAAGTTGATGTCAGCCAACGCAACCTTGGCGCCTTCCGCCGCGAGAGCGCTCGCCATCGCCGCGCCCAGGCCTTGCGCGCCACCGGTGATGAAGACCTTCTTGCCCTGAACGCGGCCCGCCATGTCGTCCTCCACTTTTGTCGCGCGACTTTCTGCCCCGGCGCGGCAAATCGCAAGTAGCGACGCGATGCGGCGCGCTCTAAGTTGGCGCTGCGCTTCTTCGGAGGGGCTTCCGCATGGAATGGGACGCATTGCTGCTGTCGCGTTTGCAATTCGCATTCACGATCGGCTGGCACATCATCTTCCCGTCGTTCACGATCGGGTTGGCGTCGTTTCTCGCCGTGCTCGAAGGGCTTTGGCTCTTCACCAAAAAGCCGATCTACAAAAATCTCTACCTGTTCTGGGTCAAGATATTCGCGATCTCGTTCGGCATGGGCGTCGTTTCCGGCGTCGTCATGTCCTACCAGTTCGGCACTAATTGGAGCGTCTTCTCCGAGCACGTCGGCAGCGTCATCGGGCCGCTGTTGGCCTACGAAGTGCTGACCGCGTTTTTCCTCGAAGCCTCGTTCCTCGGCATCATGCTGTTCGGCTGGAAGCGGGTAGGGCCGGGCTTGCACTTCTTCTCCACCTGCATGGTCGCCATCGGCACTTTGATCTCCGCCTTCTGGATTCTTGCCGCCAACAGCTGGATGCAAACGCCGCAAGGCTTCGCCTTCGCCGAAGACGGCACGATGGTGGCGACAAATTTTGCCGAAGTAATCTTCAATCCGTCGATGCCGTCGCGCCTCGCTCACATGGTGCTGGCGGCGTTTTTGACGACAGCGATGGTGGTGGCGGGCGCGTCGGCCTTCGCATTGCTCAGCAAGAAAGCGTTGGCCGAGAGCCGCGTCGCATTGCGGATGGCGGTGCTGATGATGGCGCTGGTGACGCCGGTGCAGATCATGGTCGGTCACGAAAGCGGCGTCGTCGCCGGTGAGCATCAGCCGGCGAAAGTTGCAGCGCTCGAGGGTTGGTGGACGACGCGGACGCAGCAGCCAACCGTGTTGATCGGCTGGCCGGACGAGGAGGCGGAGCGCAATCATTTTGAACTTTCCATGCCTGGCCTCGGTTCTGCGGTGAACAACGCTGGACCCGACGACGTCCTACCCGGCCTCGACTCGTTCGCGCCCGAAGACCGCCCGCCGGTTTGGATCGTGTTCTGGGCCTTCCGCGTCATGGTGGCGATGGGCGTGGCGATGCTGGCGCTTGGCGTGTGGGGCGCCGGCGCGTGGGCGCTGAAGCGGCTCGATACGTCGCGCTGGTATCACCGCGCGTTGGTGCTCGCGGCGCCGAGCGGATTCGTTGCGGTGCTGGCGGGCTGGATCACCGCTGAGGTCGGGCGCCAGCCGTTCGTTGTGTACGGCGTGATGCGCACCGCGGACGCTGTATCGCCGGTGAGCGCTGCTTCGGTGGCGACATCGTTGCTCTTCTTCATCGTGACATACGCGATCGTGTTCAGCGCCGGCGCGCTCTACATTTTGCGGCTGATGGGCAAAGGCCCCGACACCGACGAAGCGCCGCCGACATCCGATCAACCGCCAGGCTCGCCGATCGCCGCCGGCGTGAAGGAGGCTTAGATGGTCTTCGGCGCCGAGCTTTCGATGATCTGGGCGGTGCTGATCGCCGTCGCGGTGTTTCTCTATGTGGCGCTCGATGGCTTCGATCTCGGCGTCGGCATCCTCTTTCCGTTCGCAAAGGATACGCGCGAGCGCGATCAGATGCAGTCCGCCATCGCGCCGGTGTGGGACGGCAACGAAACTTGGCTCGTGCTCGGCGGCGGCGGTTTGTTCGCGGCGTTTCCGAAAGCCTACGCGGCTTTGATGCCGGCTTTGTACTTGCCGATCTACCTCATGCTGCTCGCGCTGATCTTTCGCGGTGTCGCCTTTGAGTTTCGCCATCACGGGCGCGGGGCAGGGAAGAAGTGGTGGACGTTCGCGTTCTCCGCCGGCTCGATCGTCGCCGCTGTGGCGCAGGGGCTGGTGCTAGGCGGTTTCATTCAAGGCGTGTCCATCGGCGCCGACGGTCAGTTCGCAGGCGGCGCGCTGGATTGGCTGACTCCGTTCTCGTTGCTGGTCGCAGCATCGCTCGTCGCTGGATACGCGCTGCTTGGCGCCTGCTGGATGGTGTTCAAGACGCGCGGCGAACTCTACGAGCGCGCGCGCAATTGGGTGAAGCAACTCGCGGTGCTGACGGCGCTGGCGATGGGCGCGGTGAGCTTAGCCACGCTCGGCGTCGATCCGCGCGTGACGGCGCGCTGGGGTCTGACGATGACAAGCGTCGATTGGCCGGTGTTTGCGAAGCTTGCGCCATTGCCCCTGATCGCCGGCGCGGTGTGCTTCGCGTTGTGGCGCCGTTGGAAAGGCGAGCCGCTGATTGCGCCGTATCTGTTGGCGGTGGGTTTATTTGCGGTCGGCTACATCGGACTCGCGGTGTCGCTCTTCCCCTACATCGTGCCTTTCGCGATGACGCCGGCCGATGCTGCCGCCGCCGACAACGCGCTAGAGTTCATGTTGTGGGGCGCAGCGCCAATGCTGCCGCTGATCCTCGCGTATACCGCTTATGTGTATTGGACCTTCCGCGCCAAGGTGGACGACGATGCCGCCTATCATTGAAGGCCCGCCCGAACCCGGCGAAGCCCCGCGTCCGCTGGGCAAACGCTTGCTGTGGTTCGTAGCGCTGTGGTGCGGGAGTTTGGCGGCGGTGGCAGCGGTGGCATACGCGCTGCGGGCGCTGATCCTCTAATTTCCCTCGCCCCGCAAAGCGGGGGAGGGATCAAGGGAGGGGGACGCTATCCATTCTCCGAAGCAAGACCGGCACAAACTTCGTTTCCAAAACCAGCGCGCCAACCCTCGCGACCCACGCAAGCACATGCTCCACGCCGTCGCGCACAACATGCTCCCTCACGCGGATAACCAAGTAACCGAGCTCTTCAAGCTTCGCTGTTCGAGCTGCGTCGAACGTTTTCTGCTCTTCGTCGTCATGCGCGGCGCCATCGACTTCCACGATCAGCGCGGGCTTGTGGCAAAGAAAATCCACAACATATCCACCCAGCGGCGCCTGTCTGCGAAAGCCCCAACCGTTGAGCTGATTGCGGCGCAAGCGCTCCCACAAAACCGTCTCTGCGACGCTTTGCGTTTGGCGCAGGCCTTGCGCGGTTCACCTCTGGAGGATGTTTCACTGTCCCCCTCCCGTCGCTTCGCGACACCCTCCCCCGCTGCGCGGGGCGAGGGACTAGCCCGCCACCTGATCCATAAAGTGCGCCAGCGCCACGTCCTTATCCGTCACGCCGCCGCTGTCGTGCGTTGAGAGCGTAACGTCGACGCGATTGTAAACGTTGAACCACTCCGGATGGTGATCCTGCTTCTCCGCGTAGAGCGCGACGCGCGCCATGAAGCCGAAGGCGGCGTTGAAATCCTTGAAGCGGAATTCCTTGGTGATGGCGTCGCGGCCTTCGACGGCGCGCCAGCTGTCAAGCCGGGCGAGGGCGACGTCGGCGCCGATCTTGGATGCAGGCATGGGCGGCTCCTTCAGCTCAGATATGGAGCGCCGGCGTCTCGCCGGCCAGCGCAGAAATGCGGGGATAGATGCCCCCTCTATCCAACACTTCCGCACGAAGAAGGTTGGAGCGCGGGCCTCCGGCCCGCATCTTTTACGCCTTTACTTTCAGGCTTAAGCGCCCAATGCGCGCCGGAGGCGCGCGCTCCAACCTGAAAATATTTGCGCCAATCTATCCGACCGAATTGACTCCGCGCCTACAGTGCGTCCGTCCGCACACGGGAGATTTCTGAGACGTCCGAAACTTTGGAATGTGTGGACACGGTCGGAGTGGTTCTGTTTGCGGGGAGTGAAACCGCAAAGCCCAGCGCAACGGAAGCGCCGCACTCAGCACCGGCGAATTGGGAATGGAGCTAAGCCCTAAGGGGAGATCCTTCGAAGGGTAGCCCCGGAAGCGCACCGTGCGGAGGCGAGCTGGCCATCGTCAGCGTTCTACAACTCCTCGTCCCAGGCCGGGAAAAAACGACCGGCAACCGGGGTGCGCGAAGTGCGCGGCATGGATCGGAGACGATCGATGCACCCTACAGAGACTACTCAGCGCGGATCGCGCGCCCCGGACTCCCATCTTCGTGGACCTCAAGTCCGCACGACGCGAACCCATGCCCGCAAACAAAAACGCCGCCGTCTTGCGACAGCGGCGTTGATGCAGATTTGTGCGCGAAAACTTACCGGTTGGTATCGTCGCGCTGTTGGCCGGTGGCGCCCAGATCGGGTTGCGGTTCGTGGCCGGTCACGGTGATGCCGCGGCCGAGCTTCGAGTTCCACATGCCGTAGATGAAATAGACCACGACGCCGCCGGCCAAATACCAGCCGAAGAATTGGCGCATGTGCTCGTTGGACATCAGCGACATAAACAGGATGAAGCACATGATGGCGCCCATCGCCGCGATCGTGATCGCGAGCCAGCCGGGCATGCTGAACGGGCGGTTCAAGTTGGGCCGCGCAAAGCGCAGATAAATCACCGTGATGCAGATCAAGCCGAAGGCGACGAGCGTGCCGACATTGGTAATGTCGCCCAGGAAGTCGAGACCCTTGAAGCCCGCGAAGCCCGCAGCGACCGCGCCGACCAGTATCGTGTTGAGCACCGGCGTCTTCGTCTTCTTGTTTACACGGGCGAAGATCGACGGCAGCAGGCCGTCACGCGACATCGTATAGAAGATGCGCGTCTGGCCGTAGAGCAGCACCAGCATCACCGAAGTCAGGCCTGCTACCGCGCCGAGCTTCACCAGCAAGGCAAACCACGGCAGACCGATGGCGTTGACTGCGGTGGCGATGGGTGCGGGGGTGTTGAGTTCAGTGTAGGGCACGATGCCAACCAGCACCGCGCAGGTGGCGATGTAGAGGACCGTGCAGATGGCCAGCGAGCCGAGAATGCCGATCGGCATATCGCGCGCCGGGTTCTTCGATTCAGCGCCCGCGGTGGAGACCGCTTCGAAGCCGATATAGGCGAAGAAGATGACCGCCGCGCCTTGGATCAGGCCGCCGATGCCGTACTTGCCGTTGTTTTGACCACTGATGACGTCACCGAGCGCGCCGGTGATTTGAGCCCACAGCGACATGCCTTCGGGAAGCGCCGGCTCGCGTGGCGGCACCAGCGGGTCCCAGAGTTCAGGCTTCACATAGGCCGAGCCGATCACGATGAACGCCACAACGACCGTGACTTTGATCGCCACGACGATGTTGTTGACCGTCGCCGATTCCGAAATGCCGATCGAGAGTAGACACGTGACGCCGATGATGCCGATGAGCGCTGGCAGATTGACGATGCCGGCGACTTCGGCGCCCGTAACCGCATCGGTCGCCATCACGCCAGGCGCGGCCGTCAGTGCGGGTGGTATGTGTATCCCGAAATCTTGCAGCAGGCTGACCACATAACCCGACCAGCCGACCGCGACGGTCGAAGCGGCGACGCCGTATTCGAGCAACAGCAGTAGACCCATGATCCACGCGACGAACTCGCCCATGGAGGCGTAGGAGTAAGAATAGGCGGAACCGGAGACCGGGATCGCCGCGGCCAGTTCGGAATAGGCGAGCGCAACGAAGGCGCAGAGGAAGCCGGTGATCACGAACGAGATCATGATGCCGGGGCCGGCGAAATTGGCGGCGGCGCGGCCGGTCAGCACGAAGATGCCGGTGCCGATGATGCAGCCGATGCCGAGCAGAACGAGGTTGAGCGCGCCGAGCGACTTCTTCAGTTCGCCGCCCGCGTGCTCGGCGTGCATCTGTTCGACGCTCTTGCGCATGAACAGGCGCCCGAGCGGAGGCGTAACTTTGCCGCCGCCAGTATTCGATGTGTTTGCCACGTTCGATCCCCTCCCTGGGTTCGTATGTGGGGCCGGAAGCTAACGAGGGTGTTAGGGGCGCACAAGCGCCGAGGGTCGCAATTAACCGGGTCCACGCCGCCTGAACGCAGCTTTGTTTCAGCAATGCGCGCTAAAGGGGCGCCGGCTTGCGCGTTTCGCAGGCGCAGCAGGACGACCTAGCGGCGCGTACGCGTCGCAGTCGGTGACACCGCGATATCAGAAAGCGGATTGAAGCCGTTGCCGCGCGTGTAGGGGCCGGGTGGTATGGCGAACCAGCATTCGGTGCGCGCGACGGTGCAGCGATAGAGTTTACCGTCGTCGCGGCAAATGATGCCGGTGATGCCGTAAAGCTCGCCATACCAGCACTCGGCGTCCTCCGAGAGCGCGATGGGCGGGATGGTGCGAGCTTGTGCGGGAGCAGCGTGCGCGCTGAGACAGAGGACGAACCCGACGCAGACGGCTGTAGATGTGAAGCGAAGCATGACGACCTCCATTGGGCCGCTTGCAACTTAGCGTCGATGCGAGTGGGGCGCCGTTACAGGCGTCACCCTGCGAGTTGGGCGGGAAGGTCCCAGCCGCGCCGAGCGCAGGCGGCGATCACGGTATTGCGCAACAGACAGGCGATGGTCATCGGCCCGACCCCGCCTGGAGAGGGAGAGACGGCGGCGGCGACTTCGATGGCCTCAGCAAAGTGCACGTCGCCAGCCAGCTTGGTCTTGCCTTCGCCTTTCTCGGGGGCAGGCACGCGGTTGGTGCCAACATCGATGACGATGGCGCCGGGGCGAATCCAATCGCCGCGCACCATTTCGGGGCGGCCGACCGCGGCGACCAGAATGTCGGCGCCGCGGCAGACCATTTTGAGATCGCGCGTCTTGGAGTGCGCGATGGTGACGGTGGCGTTCTGTTCGAGGAAGAGCAGCGCCGCCGGTTTTCCAACCAGAATAGAGCGGCCGATGACGACGACGTTGGCGCCGCTGAGATCGGGGCGTTCCGTTTTTGCGAGGATGACGCAACCGACCGGAGTGCAGGGGCGCAAGCCGGGCTTGCCGAGCACCAGTTTGCCGGCGCTGGCTTCCGTCAGGCCGTCAACATCCTTCAACGGATCGATGACGGCGAGCACGTTGGCTTCGCTGATGTGCTTCGGCAGCGGCAGCTGCACGAGGATGCCGTCAATGTCCGGATCGCGCGAGAGCGCGTCGACGCGGGCAATGAGATCGGCTTCGGTCGTGTCGGCGGGGAGGCGGATTTCGACGCTGCGCATGCCGGCTTCGATCGTCGCTTTGCCTTTGGAAGCGACGTAAACTTGGCTCGCGGGATCGTCGCCGGTGAGAACGACGGCGAGCGCGGGTTGAGCGGAGAGCTGCTTCACCGCTGCCGCGACATCGGCGCGGACTTTGGCGGCGATGGCTTTGCCGTCGATGCTGCGGGCGGTCATGACTTTCCCTCGTACTTGGCGACGAACGCGGCGATCTCGGCGTCGCCGGTGCCGTCGATCTCTAGCACTTTGAGTCGCGCAGTTTGACCACGTGACACGGTGACTTTGCTCTTCGGCACGCCGAACGCCTTGGCGATCAGCGCTTCTAGCGCTCGGTTGGCTTCGTTGTTCTCGGGCGCGGCGCGGACGCGCGCCTTCAAGTAGGTGTTTCCGTCAGCGTCTTGGGCGCGGCCGTCGATACGGTCGGCGCCGCCGGCGGGCGTGAGGCGGACGCGGAGCTTGCTCAGAGCACCGGACCGTTGCCGGTCAGCACGCCGTGGAGCCACCAGAGGCCGGGGCGAACGAGTCCCTGCAGCACCAGCAGCAGCACCAACACCGAAAGATCGACGCCGCCGATCGGCGGGATTAAGCGCCGCAGGGGACGTAAGATCGGGTCACACAGCCGGCGCGTAAACTCGAAGATCGCGTTCACGAAGCCATTGCGGCGGCTGACGATGTCGAAGGCGAATAGCCACGAAATCACGACATAGACGATCAAGACCACAATGAAGAGGCCGATGACCGTGTCGACGAGCCGGAAAAGGATGGCCAAAAGGCCGCCGTTGGAATCCATTATGCCCCATAGCCCGAGCGGCGCAGATTCGTCCAGCAAGCGCTGTTGACGCCCCGTTCGAGGGGGCACTATATCCCCCGTCCCAAGGTGAGGGCCCGTAGCTCAGCTGGGAGAGCGCTGCGTTCGCAATGCAGAGGTCAGGAGTTCGATCCTCCTCGGGTCCACCAACCACTTTTCGTGCGCACGCGGTGTTCGGAGTGCCCACCGCAAGCGGCGGACTTCCCGGCGCTATTCCGAGCAACAGGTGGTGAGAGACGGCGTAGTGGTGGCGTGAAAGCGCGCCACGCGGCGCCTTTGAGCGCGTGTCTCTCTCGCCGCTGTTAGCGTCAGAGTCCTCGGCTGCCGGCCCTCCAGAATCTGCGCCACCAAGTCGGGCGCCAGAAAAGCGAGGGGTAGGAGCTTTGCCGTATGAAGGACGCAGATCTCCTCGTCGCGAGCCAATCCCTTGATGGAGTGGGGCTCGCCGGCCTCTAGTCGTTTCACCCAGGCAGGAGCCATCACAACAGCGCGGACGAGGGAGCGATCGACCTGGGTCGGGACCGCTGCGCCGCTTCGGATCAGCGTTGTCGAATCGCGCGGTCTCAGGACACCGGGCATTTGATTGTGACAGGCCCAGCACTGGGGTCTGCGCCTAGGCCTTCCGCGATGATGTCGATCAGCAGTTCCGTGGGAAAGACCCGAACGCGCAGCACAGCATCAAGTGCGCGAAGCGCAGTATCGGTGATCTCTGAGTTCCAGGTCGCGGCAAGATGCGGCGTGACTTCTCCAAAGACAGCGTCTTCCAGCCCCGTCATCGGAACGCGATGGATTGATCCCTAGTCCGTCCGCCTTCGCCTATCGGGCGAACGTGGTTGCCGAATGCCACAAGACCGCTTCGGGGTCTTCTGTATTGCGGGCGCGGGGGTTCGTGGAGGGACGGCAATGGCCACGCTATCCAGCAAGAATTTTCAGCTCGTCCTTATTCTGGCGCTTGTTCTCGCTGGCTGCGGCGGCGGCGGCGGGGGAGGAGGAGGGGGCGGTGGTTCTCCGCCCCCTCCTCCCCCGCCCCCGCCACCCCCGCCGCCTGGCGTTTATCGTCCGGAGATATTTGTTGAACGCGATCCGGACGGGACGGCGTACGTGCGTGTGCTTGAGCAAATCTATGATCCGTTCGCGCCAGCCGGCCCGCAGCGCACCTTCGCCAACGTCAATTCCGTGCCTGATATCGATGGCGGTCAGACAACACTCGTGAGCAATGCGCACGTCACGCAAGAGAAGTATGGCGCACACATCATCGGATCGGGCGCGGTCTCAATCTATAACTATTCTTCGGTTGGGTTTAACGGCGGCGGCAGCATTCACGGCGCCGCCATCAAGCTCGAGCGATCATCCGCGGCGCCGACCTACATTCAACGTGTGTTCGCCGACGAGCAGCAACAGCCGGATCCAACCTACGTTCGGAACGTCGATTTCCTTGGCGTGGAGTTCAATGGCGCGCCGATTTACGTTCGCGGCGCGACGGCCAGGAACGTAAGCGACGGCGGCGTCGATACGAAATCGACCGGCGTTAGCCTGATGAACGTCACGTTCACGAGCGCCAATCGGGGCCTGCGAGCCTGGGATGACACCGAAATCACGATCGTGAATTCGATCATCAATGTGGCGCCTGGCTTCGCGCAGGCCTGGGTTTACGACAACACATCTACCATTCGTTACTACAACGTGCTCTGGTGCATAGGCGCGGCGGACCCAACGCCGACCGATCCGAACTGCACGACAGACCCAACCGTTGTGGATGACGACAACGTCTCCGGCAGCAACCTAGACCGAATGGTTGAGCTCTCGTCGAACCCGCTGCCAGCGGTCAGCCCGATCTTCACCACGCAGATCGATCGGATCGTCGTCGAATACTCCTCCAATAACGGAGCTTCGTGGCAAACAATAACGCTGCCCAATGCTGGCGGCGGTGGGCTGCCGGCGCCAGTCGGCGACACGCGCTATCGCATCCCTCTCAATTTGAACGCGGCGAACTATGTATTCCGCGCCTCGGTCCAACAGGGCGGCACAATGGTCGGAACATACTCCGTCACACTTAACGAGGCGGGCCAGGTCGTTCCTTAGGCGTGGACACGCAGCACAGCTCTGGCGGGGGGCTTGCAGCGATTTCCAGGGCGGCGCCAGAAGCGTACACAATGCATGCCCGCGGGTGCGTGATGCAGGAGGAATTCTCCGACCGCGCGTCAGGTGTGCGGGATTGGCGGCTGCGTGAGGCAGCCTGTGCGCGCGGTCGCAAGCGGAGGAGCGCCATGAAGAGTATCGCTGTTGCACCGCTCGCCGCTGGGCTCGCGGTTTGGAGTGACGCCGCCGCTCAAACGAATAATCCGCAGGGCGCGGGGCCAATCCTCGCGGCTATGCAATGGATTCAAGGCACGCTGCTCGGCAACGTGGCGACGAGCGTTGCGGTGATCGCCGTCGCCGTGGTGGGCTTCATGATGCTGACGGGTCGGATGAATTGGCGCCACGGCGTCACCGTCATTCTCGGTTGCTTCATCCTGTTCGGCGCCGCCGCCATTGTCGCGGGCATCCAGGCCGCCGCCCGCGCCGCTGGAGGATAGAAACGATGCCGCCGCTCGATCGCGATATCGTGTTCACGGCGCTCACCCGTCCGCAGATGTTCGCGGGGGTCTCTTACTCCTATTTTGTGCTCAATCTCGTAGTGACCACCGAGATCTTCCTGATCACCAAGTCGTTCTGGGCCATTGTCGCGGCGCTTATTCTCCATGGAGTCGGCTGGGTCGCGTGCCAGCGCGAACCTCGCTTTCTCGATCTCTGGATCCTGCGCGGCAGCAAATGCCCGCGCGTGGCGAACTTCGGCTTCTGGCATTGCAACTCGTACGCGCCATGACAAGCGCGTCTCTGACCGCGGCTGACCGGCTTCGCCTTTGGCGGCGCGAGAAAACCATCACCGACATGCTGCCGTACGTGCGTCACGTCGACGACGCGACGCTGCTTACGCGCGATGGTTCGCTGATGCAGGTCATCAAGATCGGCGGCCTCGCTTTCGAGACCTCCGATAGCGACGATCTGAACTACCGCAAGGGCGTGCGCAACACGATGCTCCGCGCCATCGCCTCGTCACGGCTCAGCCTCTACCACCACGTCGTGCGGCGGCGTGTATCACCTGAGGCGCCTGGCGCGATCGATGCGGCATTCGCACAGACGCTCGATGCGGAATGGCGTCAGCGCATGGCTGCGCGCCGTCTCTACGTGAATGACCTCTACATTACCTTGCTGCGCAAACCGGCTTCCCTTCGCAGCGGCCTGCTGGGCGATGTCCTCGGCCGCGGCGCCGATATGAACGCGGCGTCTATGGCACGCGATCTGCGCGAGCTGGACGCCGCGCGCGATTCCGTTCTCGCATCGCTTGCCGCCTATAAGCCGCGTCTGCTCACAACCTACAAGGCGAGAAGCCGGCGCTGCTCGGAACCGCTCGAATTTCTCGGCTGCGTGTTCGATGGCGAGCTGCGCCCGCGCTTGATGCCCGCGGGGGAGGCGGGCGAGGCGATCGCGCAGCGGCGGGTGAGCTTCGGCCTCGATATGTTCGAGCTGTCCGCGACCGGCGATAGCGAGAGAGCCTATGCGGCGATGATCGCGGTGAAGGAGTATCCGCCCCACACCGCGCCGGGGCAGCTCGATGCGCTCTTCGCGCTTCCCTGCGAACTCACGCTGACGGAGAGTTTTGCGTTCGTCGATCGCCAGATCGCCCTTGACCGCATGAACCTGGCGCTTCGCCGCATGCGCGCCGCCGATGACGACGCGCTTTCCTTGCGGCGCGACTTGAGCGCGGCGAAGGATGACGCGGCCGCGGGACGACAAGCCTTCGGCGAGCATCACCTCACCATCATGGTGAAAGCGCCAAGCCCGCGCGAGCTCAATGAGCGCGTGGCCGACGTGCAGGCCGCGTTCACCGAAATTGGCGCCATCAGCGTGCGCGAAGACGTCGCGATGGAGCCGGGCTTTTGGGGGCAGTTTCCCGGGAATGGCGCTTTCATCCCGCGCAAGGCGCTGGTGTCTTCGGCCAACTTCGCGGGGTTGGCGAGCTACCACAACCACCCGACCGGCAAGGCCGCGGGAAACCATTGGGGACCGGCTGTCACGGTGCTGGAGACGACCGCGGCCTCTCCATATCATTTCAACTTCCATCAGGGCGATCTCGGCAATTTTCTCATCATCGGCCCTTCGGGCGCCGGCAAAACCGTTCTGCTGAACTTCTTGTTGGCGCAGGCGCAGAGGTTCTCGCCACGGCTCGTCTTCTTCGACAAAGACCGCAGCAGCGAGATTTTCCTGCGTGCGATGGGAGCACGCTACGATGTGCTCCGCGCCGGCTCGCCTTCGGGCATGAACCCGCTGCAATTGCCCGATACGCCCGCTAACCGGCGCTTCCTACACGATTGGACGGCGAAGCTCCTGACGTCGAACGGCGAGACGCTGTCGGCCGACGATGTGAACGTGATCGCCGAAGCGGTGTCGGCGAACTTCGAGCAGGCGCGGGAATTCCGGCGCCTGCGCTACTTCCGCGAGTTGTTCGCCGGCGGGCGCCGGCCAACCGTGGGCGATCTCGCGGCGCGTTTACTGCCATGGGTCGGCGAGGGCGAGCGTGCGTGGCTCTTCGACAACGACGCTGACCTCCTCGACCTCGAAGAGCGCATGATCGGCTTCGACATGACGCAGCTCTTAGACGACGTCGTCGGCCGCACGCCGGCGATGATGTACCTCTTCCATCGCGTCGAGGAGCGGCTGGACGGAGAGCCTTCGATCATCGTGGTGGATGAGGGATGGAAAGCGCTGGATGACGACGTCTTCGTCGCGCGCATTCGCGATTGGGAAAAAACCATCCGCAAGCGTAACGGCATCGTTGGCTTCTCGACGCAAAGCGCGCGCGACGCGCTCGACAGCCGCATCGCCAACGCCATCATTGAGCAATCGCCGACGCAAATCTTCCTGCCCAATCCCAAGGCGCAAGCGAAGGACTATTGCGAGGGCTTCGGCCTCACAGAGCACGAGTTCGAGATCATCGCCTCGTTGCCGGATTCGTCGCGCTGCTTCCTGATCCGTCATGGCGGCGACAGCGTTGTGGCGCGGCTGGACTTGTCGGGCATGAAAGGGACATTGAGCGTGCTGTCGGGCCGCGAGCGCACCATTCGCTTGCTCGACGAGCTGCGGGCTGAAACGGGCGATGCGCCGCAGGCTTGGCTGCCGCGTTTCTTGGAGAGGGTGGGCTGATCCATGATGGCGTGCCCCGCCTCCAACAGCCTCGTCGGCGGCCTGATCGACACGATCGATTGCCACATACGCGTGCTGGTGCAGGAATCGTTTCGCGACCTTGTAGGGCCGGGCACGACGTTTGCCGCCGTGCTTACCGCGATGCTCACGATCTATATCGCGCTGATCGGTTATCAGTTATTGCTGGGGCGGGGAAATCTGCGCCTGACAGTCTTGCCCGTGACGGCGCTGAAGATCGGCCTGATCATGGCTTTCCTCACCAGCTGGGCTGCGTATCAGACGGTGATCTTCTCCTTCCTGTTCGACGGTCCGCGCGAACTGGTGGGCGTTCTATTGTCTCCCATGGGCTTTGGCCGCGACGTCTATGACGGCGTGGAGGGCGCCTACATGACCTTGTCGGTTGCCGCCGGAGTTTATGGCGGGCAAGCCGATGCAGCGGCGAACATCCTCCAGGGCGGGCCAATGCTGGGGTCGGGCTTGCTCTGGCTCTCCGCCTTGGGCCTGCTGCTCGTTACCGTGGGGGTCATCCTCGCCTCGAAGATCGTGTTGGGTTTCCTGCTGGCGATCGGCCCCGTTTTCATAGCGCTCTTCCTGTTCGACACCACGCGCGGATTGTTCGACGGCTGGCTGCGCGCCACGATCGCCTTCGCCATAGCGCCGCTTGCGGCCAATGTGTTCGCCGCCGCCATGCTCATCATGATGTCGCCGTTTCTCAGCACGCTCTCGGAGAATGCAACGGCGGAGGTGTTCGACATGGGGCCGATCGTCACGATTGGGCTCATCGTCGCCGTGTTCGCCATTGTCATGGGCATGGCGCTGCGAGCAACCGCAACGATTGCGGGCGGATTCGACAGCGCACGGCGGGGCGAGGCGGTTGCCAGCGATGTGATGATGGAGATGCGCTTCGCGCGTCAGCCGAGCGCAGCGGGCGCGCCGTTAGCCTCTGAGGCAAGCCGGACCGACGCAACTCCGGCGGCCGCCTTGGTGCGGCGGACCGAGATCGTGCGCGAGGCCCCGCAATTCGAACGCCTCGCCGTGAACGAACGCCTCGGTCAATCCTATCGCCGCCTATCGCGCGCGCCGCTCAGAACGAGTGGGGGGCACGCATGAAGTCGGCGCTCGCTTTCATAGTCTTCCTTTGCGTGGCCGGCGTCGCACTGGCGCAGGAAACGCCGCGCGATCCGCGGCTACAGGTGCTGCCGTATGAGGAGGGCCAAGTGATCTCGCTCGACGGTCACCTCGGTTATCAGATGATGATCGAGTTCGACCCACAGGAGCGAATCGAAAACGTCTCCATCGGCGATAGCCTCGCTTGGCAGATCACGCCCAATCGTGCCGCGACGCTGCTCTTCGTCAAACCCATTGTCGCCCATGCCGTCACCAACATGACGGTCGTGACCACGCGCCGGCGTTACGCCTTTACGCTGCGCGCACGGGAACCGGTCGGGCCGGATGATGCGCGCATCATCTACGGACTGCGTTTCAGTTATGCCGGGGGGCAAGCCGCGGCGGAAGCAGTAGTCGCGCCGTCGGCGTTCAACTTCAACTATGCGACGACGGGATCGCAAACGCTCACGCCGCTCCAGGTTTTTGACGACGGACGCTTCACCTACTTCCAGATGCGAGAAGGCGGGGAAGTCCCCGCTATCTTTGCCTTGGACAGCCACGGCGAAGAAGAACTCGTCAACTCGCAGATGCGCGGCGATATTACGATCGTCGATCGGGTTGCGGACGCATTCGTGCTCCGCTACGGCCGGGACGCGGCAATCGTGCGCAGCGGCGTCGCCCCTCCGGCCGACGCGCGCGAACGTCCGCCCAGTACGCGGCGGGGCAGGCGATCATGACCGCCGCCGACGATCTCGAACCCTTGCGACGAGACAACCTCTCCGCCTTCCAAGCAGCGCCGAGCGTTGGCGTCGCCTCTTCGCCATGGGCGGTGGGATTTGGAATCTTCGGCGCCGCCGTGCTTGGACTCCTGATTTTTGCAGCGCTCAATGGGAGCCGTTTGCAAAGCGCGAAGATCGAGCCGTCTCCACCCGAAAGTGGTGTGGTTCAGCGGCCGACCTATGTCGCGCCGCCGGCGTACGATGCGGAGCTCGAGCCTGAGCTGGCCTTCGAGGAGGACCTCGCCGTCGAAGCAATGCCGATTGAGACGCCTGCGTCCGATCCGCTAAGCCCGGATGCGCGTCTTCACTCCCCAGCGTTGATCATCGATCTCAGTCAATCGGAAGGCGCGCTTGGCGGTCCGAATGCGCAGGCGATCGCCGGAGCCGTTGCCGGCGATGCGCTTTCGGGCAATGAGCGTTTCGCCGCGCGCTACGGCGCGGGGCAGGCGGCGCATGCGCGCCCGCTCGCTAATCCGAACATGACGATCCCGCAGGGCGTGATCATTGCCGGTGTACTGGAGACGGCGATCAATTCGGATCTCCCCGGTTATGCGCGCGCGCTGGTCAGCCGCGATGTGCGCGCCTTCGATGGCGGCGCCGTTCTCGTACCGCGCGGGAGTCGATTGATCGGACAGTATCGCGCGAGTTCCGAGCTTGGCCAATCGCGCGCCTTCGTGATCTGGACGCGTCTGATCCGCCCCGACGGTGTGTCGATCGATATCAACTCGCCAGGCGCCGACGCACTCGGGCGCGGGGGCCTAGAGGGCGAAACGGACAGGCACTTCTTGCGCCGCTTCGGCGGCGCCATTCTGCTGACGTTGCTTGGCGGCGCCGCCGACGCGGTGGGGGATGACAACGACACCCAGGTCATTGTCGGCGTCGCGCGCGGAGGTAGCGACGCCGCTTCGGCGGCGCTCTCCGAGGAGATCAACATTCCACCGACCATCAGCGTCGCGCAGGGAACGCCAGTGCGGATTTTCGTCGCGCGCGATCTCGATTTCTCGAACGTCAGCGGCCGAGCGCCATGAGCGCGGCGGAGCTTGGCGAGGGTGGCGTCTATTTGCGCGCCTTCCTCGCTCCGCTGGCGCCTTGGCTCGATCGCGCCGACGTCACGGACATTCTTGTCAATGAACCCGGCGAAGTTTGGTTCGAAACCCGTTCCGCGCCGCTGACGCGTGTGGACGCGCCACAGGTGAGTGCAGTCATGCTGCAGCGCTTGGCACAGCAGATCGCCGCCGCTTCGCATCAGGGTGTGAACCGCGAACATCCGCTCTTGGCCGCGACCCTGCCGAGCGGCGCCCGCGTGCAGGTGGTCGCTCCGCCCGCCACACGCCGCCACTACGCCCTCGCCGTTCGCAAGCACGACATCGGCGATCTCTGTCTCGACGACTACGCATCGAGTGGTGTCTTTTCACACGTCGCGCGGCTCCGTGGCGATGAAGAGGATGAAATGGACGTGCGCTTGTCCGCTTTGCTCGATGCGGGTGAAGTGCAGGCGTTTCTTTCCATGGCCGTGCGCGCCGGTAAGACGTTCCTGATCTCCGGCGGCACGGCGTCGGGAAAGACCACCTTCCTCAACGCGCTTCTGAAGGAAGTGCCGCGCGAGGAGCGCGTTATTGTTATCGAGGACACGCCGGAGATTCACATCGCGCAACCCAACTCGGTCGGCCTGGTCGCAGTGCGCGGCGAGCTCGGCGAAACGCGCGTCGGCGCCGAGGAATTGCTGAAGGCGGCGCTGCGCATGCGGCCCGATCGGCTGCTCGTCGGCGAAATCCGGGGCGAGGAGGCGTTCTCGTTCTTGCGCGCCATCAATACAGGCCACCCAGGGTCGATGACGACCGTCCATGCTGACAGCCCGCGGGGCGCGTTCGATCAAATAGCCTTCATGGCGATGCAAGCGGGCACGAACCTCACGCGCACGGACGTGTTGGAGTATGCGCGCGGCGTCATCGACGTGGTCGTGCAACTAAGTCGCGCCAACGGAAACCGCGCAATCACCGGAATCGAGTTCGTCGCTCGCGCCAGGTGAGAGAACGTCGCCGCGCTCGCCGATAGCGCGCGCCAACGCACTTGCCCTCGGCGGCAATGGCATTGCGTAGCGGCCTCTCGAAATCGAAAACCAATTCGCTGGCGAAGCAGAGCAGCTCGCGTGCGGCCATAGCAACGCTTTCGATCGCAGGTCGAGCGCACCGAAGCGTCCGTCTCGCGGCCCATATCCGCTAAGGGAACGCGAAGGGGGAATGTCGGTTTGTGGGATTTGTCGGGACAGGACGTCGAACTTGCTAATGACGTGAGTGGTCGTAGCAAAGCGTCGTCGTATCGTTGCAGGCCGCGCCGGGCGTCATGGCCGGCGCGACCGCGCCGGCGAGTGTCGTTGCGAGGCCGCCCCACTGGATGCGCAAGCCGTCGCCATCGAGTTCGTAAGCTGCGCGCTGATAGAGCGTAAGCGAGGCCGGTCCAATCTCGCGCCACTTCACGACAAAGCCTCCGTCGTTCAGCTCGAGCACTTCCCCAGTTGGATAGTGGACGGCGATGGGCACGGCGATCCCGGGTACGGTCCAGGAGAAGGCCGCGCCATCGGTGCGCACGCGGCCGATCAGATACTCGCTTGGCTGGGCGGTCCCGAGCAACACGTCGTAGAGACTGGCGTCATAGGCGCTCGCGGCCTGGTGAATCCGAGCGATGGAAAATTGCTCGTTGGGCGTGACGCCGGGCGCCGGTCGCTCGAACCAGCCGCCGAGCTGAGCGTGGATCGAGCGGAAATCGTTCTCGTCACGCAAGAGATAGCCGTCATTGTTGCAAAGCTCGGCCTCGGCGCGAAATTTCCAGGCCCGCACGAAGCCGTTCTCCGCGTAGCGGAGCGAGTGTGAGTTCAGCATGTCAGCGGTCATCAACGCGGCAAGTTCGGTGCGTCGCGCTGCTGGAAGGTATTGATAGGCGCAGACGTCGGCGCCGCGAAAGCCAAGCGCTTCGCTCATGAAGAACTCGACCTGGCTCCAAGGCGGGATCGATGGCCCGAGTTGGCCGCGATAGTACCCGTCATGGCCGGAAATTCGCGCAGCATCGGTCTGGGCTTTCGCGATCTCATCGCCAGCCGCGATCGTGAAGGTCGCGCCGTTCAGAACATTGACGCGGCAGCGCCCCGGCGAGGGCGGACAATAATTCCACGCGCCGACGGTCGAGGATGGCGTGTAGGTATCCGGATTGATCCCGTTGGCCATCAGCCCTGCGCGCACCGAGCCGACGATTTGACCCAGATGCCCAAAGCGAATCGTCATGCCGCCGGAAAATTCGACGGTGACGCTCCAATGCGGGACGTTGTCGAAATAGTGCGTGGTGGGGGCCGAGGCCAGGCGCGGGCGTTCTTCGTAGGCGACCTCAGTCACCGTGCCGGCATAGGGCGCGCGATACGTGAAAATGCGCGCGCGGATGAGTTCGCCCGAAAGCCCGCCCCACACGCCGCAAATCTCTGTCCCCGCCCAAACCAAATTCTGATCGCACGTCTCGGGCGTGCCGCCGGCGCCGGGCACGAGTTCAGTGAGATCGCCGACGCTGCCCACGAACTGCGCCATCATGTCGATCTTGGCGTTCCCTTCGAGGTGGCCGGTCTGCGGACCGAAGTGCGCGCCCCAGCCGCCGAGGCTCAAGTGCAAGGGCGCGTCCGCGATCGATGTCGGCACTATCAGGCGCTCGGCGCCGACCGTGTAGGCAAATGGAAGGTCGAACGGACCGACTTGGTTGCCATTCAGCCGCCATGACCCGGCGTCCTCGACGAGATAATAATATCCGCTTTGCGCTGGCGCGCCTGCTGTGGCCGAGCGGTAAACACCAGACCCATCGCGCCGCTCGTCAGCAAACGTCACCCCGAGCGTGCTCGACAGCATCGGGTGATGGCCCGCAGGCGTCACGGTGCGGATGGAGGTAAAGCTGTGAAGTTCCACGTGCGCGTCCGGGTGCGCGGCGACTTCAGCATTGCGCGCGGCGAGAAAGTCCGCCGCGGTTTCACCGAAGTGCAGATAGGCCGGCGCGAGCGCTGCATGCATCGACCCAAATGCTGCGCCATCCTCGATGTCGTCGGCGATCTGGCCAAGGTTGGCCAGGACGCTCGCGACGTGAGCGGAACGCGTGCCCAGATCGCGCGCTCCGATCAGCGCCCCAGTCGTCGTCGCGCCGCCGCACGCGCCCCCGTCGGTGTGCGTCCATGCGCCGTTGTAAAGGGACGTGGTGGCATTGAACGACGCCGTGATTGTGCTGGCGCCCGGGCAGGCGCCGTCCGCAGCGAGGCCAATCATGATACCGCCTGCGGGGGTTTCCGCGAATGAGGTCACCGACGCCGCACAGGTGATGAACGCGCAATCACCACCGGTGAAGCCGCCTGCGACCAGCGCGCCCGCACTGTCCTGCACGATTGAGAGTTCGCTCGGCGCGCCTCCGCCCTCGACGGATGGGGCCAACACGAACCTGCGCACATCGAGCGCATCCGTGCCTCTCGTCCATGTAACGGGAAACTCGCCGTCGTCGAGAAATGCCGTGCCGGTCAAAGTATCGCCGGAGACTGCGCCGCTCAGCAGGATCTGAGCGCCCTCGCCACTTCTGGTGCGAAAGGCCATCAACATGCGATCACCGCTGCGCAACGCGCCTTGCAAGAGACGATCCGAGGTGCCGCCCAGCTGATATCCCATGAGCTTCAGATCAGCGCGTTCGTGCAGCACCACGGCGAAGGTGCGTTGCTCGGTGGCGCTGACCGGCAACGGGCCGCTCCACACACCGGTGAAGGGCGGCTCCGTCGGCGCCGGCGGCGGCGAACACGCCGTCAACGCTGCGAAAAGGCACGCTGCAACGAGGTCCCGCAGACGCATCCGTCCCAACTCCCGTTGGGTGGAGCTTACTCCCCACATCTCATTCTGTCGCGAACAGAGTCTGCGCGGCGGCGAAAGACCTTGGATGTCCGTTTTCGGGCTGCCCGTTCGGCGGTTGAATCGAACGTCTGTCATTCCCTGTTCGCGAAACGCGCGATCACCGGCTCCAACTACGACTTTTGCCGTGGTTTCAAAGGTTTTCAGCAGCCGTCAAGTTCTGCGATAGCGGGTGAGGCTCTTTTTCCCTGTATCTTCCTGTTTGCAGGGAATTTGGACCAGAGGGCCGTTATCTCGCGACTGTCCACACCACCATCCTTCGCTGCGCGAAAGCGGAGCGAGCTGCCTCGCCGAAGCCCGCACGGCGAAGGCGGACCACTGCACAGCGCAGCTACGGCTAGGCAAGCCTCCGCGCAAACTGCCGCTACGAGAAGCTTGCGCTTGCTCACCCGTCGATCGGGGCGAATCTGATGCGGCGATGCAGCGTGCGCCCCTGGTCGCGCTCGGGATCGAATGGGCGCCACATCGAGCCGTCTTCGGAGACTTCGTGGCCGGCGATATCGGGGTCGTCGGAGGGGAGTGCGTCAAACATGGCGAGGAGGAACGGCGCGATGTGGGCTGGTTCCCGTGTCTGACATAGGCAAACCGCCGCGCTGCCGCTAAGCACCCCGCTCCCATGCTTGAAATTTCGGACCTCACCTATCGCGTCGGCGCGCGGCCGCTGTTCGAGAACGCCAACGCGTTCATCGCGGAGGGCTGGAAGGTCGGGCTCGTCGGGCGGAATGGCACCGGCAAGTCGACGCTGCTCAGGCTGATCCAGGACGAGGTGGGCAAGCCCAATGCGTCGATCCGTGTGCGGCGCGGTGCGCGGATCGGGTTCGTGGCGCAGGAGGCGCCGCAAGTGGACACGCCGCTGCTCGACCTAGTGATGGCGGCGGACGCAGAGATGACATCGCTGCTCGCCGAAGCGGAGACGGCGGAAGATCCCCAGCGCATCGCCGACATTCACATGCGCCTGGCCGAGATCGACGGCTATTCCGGTGAAGCGCGGGCGAGCGCGATCATGGTCGGCCTGGGCTTTGAGCAAGACGAATTGCGCCGGCCGGCGCGCGAATTCTCCGGCGGTTGGCGCATGCGCGCGGCGTTGGCAGGCGTGTTGTTTTCGGCGCCCGATCTGTTGGTGCTCGACGAACCGACCAACTATCTCGATCTCGAAGGCGCGGCGTGGCTCGAAGAATATCTGCGCGAGTATGAGCACACCGTGGTGTGCGTCAGCCACGACCGCGAAATGCTGAACCGCTCGGTGACGCACATTCTGGCGCTGGACGATAAGAAGCTCGAAGTGTTTGTCGGCGGCTATGATGCGTATCTGCGCAAGCGCGCCGAGCGCATGTCGCTCGCTGTCGGCATGAAGGCCAAGCAGGATGCGCAGCGCGCGCACTTGCAGAAGTTCATCGATCGCTTCCGCGCCAAGGCTTCCAAAGCCACGCAGGCGCAGAGCCGGATCAAACAGCTTGAAAAGATGCAGGACATCGCCGTGCCGCTCGAAGAGCGCACGATCCCGTTTCATTTCGAAGACCCAGTGCAGCTCGCTTCGCCGCTTGTAGTGCTGGATGAAGCCGATCTGGGCTACGTCGAAGGCAAGCCGGTGCTGAAGAAGGTGTCGCTGCGGCTTGATCACGACGACCGCGTCGTCGTCATCGGTCCAAACGGGCAGGGCAAGACGACATTGGTGAAGTCGATCGCGGCGCGGCTGGCGTTGCTCTCCGGCAAGCGCGTCGCTTCGGGCAAAGCGGTGATGGGCTATTTCAGCCAGGATCAGCTCGACGAATTGCGCGAAGGCGAAACGGTGCTGGAGCACGTGCGCGATCTGGAGCCTGATTGGGCGCCGCCGCGCTTGCGTGGGCTCGCGGCGCGGATGGGGTTTGGGCAAGAGAAAATCGACACCAAGGTGCAGAACCTGAGCGGCGGCGAGAAGGTGCGCTTGCTGCTCGGGCTGATGGCGCACGCGAAACCGCATGTGCTGATCCTCGACGAGCCGACGTCGCACTTGGACATCGATAGCCGTGAAGCGCTGATCCACGCGATCAATGAATATGAAGGCGCCGTGCTGCTGATCACGCACGACATCTATCTGGCCGAAGCGTGCGCGGATCGGTTGTGGCTCGTCTATCACGGGCGCGCGCGGCAGTATGACGGCGACCTGGAAGATTATCGCAAGCTCGTCGCGGCGGCGGACCGGCCGGCGGATGACGGCGAGAAGCATGTTGCCGCGCTGGTTGAGCAGGTGACGCCGAAACCAAAGGCTTCGAAGTACACGCTGCAACGCAAGCTTGAGGCGGCAGAGAAGGAGATCGAGCAGGCCAACGAAGCGCTAACGCGGATCGATTCGGCGCTGGCCGATCCGGAGCTGTTCACGAAGGATCAAAAGCGCGGGGAGAGCTTGCTGAAGGAGCGCGCGCACGCGGCGACCGCGCTGGCGCGGGCGGAGGCGGCTTGGCTTGAGGCGAGCGAGGCGATGGAGAGCGTCGCGTAACTGCCGAAGCGCACAAAAGTTAACCGGGCCTTTAGGGCTGATCGTGAATTCTCCCGCGTCGATGCGGAGCATCCATGATCAATGATCTGTCCCTGTTTCGCGGCCCTCCCGGCGTGGAGCGGGCGCGCGAAATCATCGAGCGCATGGGGAAGCAGCAAATCCCGACCAGCCCGGCGAACTACGAAATCTGGACGACCCACGTCGCCGGCGTGAAGCCGGATCTGAGCCGCGAGATCGAAGCGCGGTTGCAGCGTGGCGAAGCGTTCACTGACGAGACCAACGAAGAACTGTTCGAGCGCTTCTTCGCCAACACGCGTCTCTCCATCCAGATGCTGGAAACCAGCGAAACCATCGCACGCGAACTCGACGATACGGTGTCGAGCCTGCGCGGCGCGGGCGGGCAGGCGGGATCGTACGCGAAAGTGCTGCAAGAAGCGGCGAGCCGCTTCGAAGGCGGCGTGGATTCTGCCGAGTTTCGCACCATCGTCGAACACCTCGCGGTGACAACGCACGAAATGGTCGAGAGCAATCTGAAGCTGGCCGAGCAGATCGAGGCGCAATCGCGTCAGGTCGAGGAGCTGCAAACGGCGCTGCAGAGCGTGAAGGTCGAAGCGCTGACAGATGGGCTCACCGGGCTCGCCAACCGTCGCATGTTCGATGAAACGCTGCGCCGGCGTATGAACGACGCGGCAGCGGATAGCAGCGATCTCTGTGTGCTGGTGTTCGACATCGATCAGTTCAAGCGCATCAATGAGGCCTGGGGCCATGCGTTGGGCGATCAGGTGCTGCGCTACATCGCGTCGGTGATGCGCGCCCATGCGCAGGGCGACGTGTTGGCGGCGCGGTTCGGCGGCGAGGAATTCGCCCTGATCATGCCGCGCACCAATGTGAACCTGGCCGAGGCGCTGGCGGCGCGCATCAGCCGCGCGGTGAAGTCGAAGCGGCTGTCGCTGAAATCGACGGGCGACGTGATCGGCGAAATCACGGTGTCGATCGGGATCGCGCGCTTCCGCGACGCGGATCAATCGGGCGATCTGGCCGCGCGGGCGGAAGCTTGCATGCTCGCCGCCAAGCACGGCGGCCGCGACCGCATCGTCACCGACGCGCAATTGGATCGGCAAAGCGCGGCTTAGACCAGCGTCGGCGTTAGCGGCGCGTCCTTGATGCGATCGAGATTGCCGCTGCCAGGGATGAACACGCCTTCGATGCGGATGCCGTCGGGATCTTCCATGAGGATCGAGTAATACCCGGGCGCCCAAGCATCTTCTTGCGGCGCGCGGATGATGGTGGCGCCAAACTCTCGCATCGAGGTGTGCAGTGCGTCCACGTCCTCGCGTGAGCGCAAGCGGAAGCAGAAATGATGCAGGCCGACGCGCCATTGATCGAACGGCGTGTCGCGATGCTCGGGCGCGGCGGGGCGGATCAGTACGCCGGTGCGCGCGCCGATGCAGTAGAAGATTTGCGTCGGCACATCGTACTGGATCGACATGCCGAAGGTTTCGACGAGCAGGCGATGATAGAACGGTCGCGACGCGTCAACGTCGCGAACGGTGAGCTGGATGTGGGCGATGCCGTTTGGGGAGATCATGGGGAGCTCTACTGCTTCAGACACTGCGTTCCTTCTCCTGGTTAAGGAGAAGGTGGCGCGAAGCGCCGGATGAGGTTTACCGCGCGCAGCAGATTGAGTCTCATTCCGATGGGTCGGCAAACCTCACCCGTCGTTCGCTTCGCTCACTGACACCCTCTCCCTAACCGGGAGAGGGGACGCCTTAGTCGCCAACTTCTGCGATGATGCGGCTTCGACTTCGCCGAGAGCTTGGTAGACATCGGCGTTCTTGACGCGGATGACGCGCCAGCCGGATGTTCTCAAATATCCGGTCTTCATCTCGTCCCACGCTTGTTGGTCTGATGTGTCGTGCGACGGGCCATCTACTTCGATCGCCAACTTGATGGCTGGACATGCGAAATCCGCCACCCATGGGCCGATCGGATACTGGCGTCTGAATTTGTGCTTGATCAGGCGTCGATTGCGTAAGAGCGACCATAACTTTGCTTCAGCGCCCGTTTGATCCTTGCGGCTTGCTCGCGCACGGCTGACGGAGTCAGGATCGTGCTTCATCCTTGCACCTCCAGTAAACCTCATCCGGCCCTTCGGGCCACCTTCTCAACCAGGAGAAGGGACGCTGTGCTTGCGACGTCGCGGACGGTGCCGTTGGAGATCATGGAGCCGACTCCAACCTGAAGGTCGAGCGTCTCCACCATCCCAAATGTCTGGTTTCGCGGAGCGTGACACGCGAGCCGTTGTGAAGAATGAAGCGCCCTCGAGTCGTCACAACGGCAGTGCGACCGTCATCCAAGCGCACGGTGACTGTCTGCAATGGCTCGGGCCACTTGGAGTCCGAGCGCGCAGTGCTGATCACGTTGCCAGATTCGATACCTGCGTCCTGTCGCGGTTCAGTCGAACCGTAGGTGAGAACGGCCACCAGAAGACCGCCAACCAACAAATACGGGCGAAGGCGAACTAGGTCTGCCCGAAGGTTACTCCAACGGACGTTGCGGATCGCATTCCGTAAACGCCGATCGTCGGTGCGTGGATGGTCGCTCACAAGCAATCTTAACACTCCCTTCGTTGCGAACAAAGACGAAACACGGCAGCCTTCGCGCATGTCGCGAATCATCAGTGCAGCTTTGGACGATCTGAACGCGGAGCAGCGCGCTGCCGTTGAGCATGGGCTTGAGCCGCTCCTGGTGATTGCGGGCGCGGGGTCGGGGAAGACGAAGACGTTGTCGTGCCGCGTTGCGCATCTGGTGGCGCAGGGGGCCGATCCGTCGCGCATTTTGTTGCTGACGTTTTCGCGGCGCGCGGCGAGTGAGATGATTGCGCGCATTGGCAACGTGATGGCCGGCGATGTGCGGATTCCGTGGGCGGGGACGTTTCACGCGATTGGCGCGCGGTTGTTGCGCGAACTGGCGCCGGTGATTGGCATCGATCCGGAATTTACGATCCACGATCGCAGCGATAGCGCCGATCTGATGGGCATGGTGCGCCAGGAGCTTGGCGTGGCGACGGGCGCGAAGCGCTTTCCGATGAAGGGCACGTGCCTCGCGATTTATTCGCGCGTCGTGAATGCGGATGAGAGCGTGGCCGACGCGCTGGCGGCGGCGTTTCCGTGGTGCCGCGAGTGGGAAGCGGAGCTGAAGCGGCTGTTCGCGGCGTATGTGGAAGCAAAGCAAAAGCAGAACGTGTTGGACTATGACGATCTGCTTTGGCTCTGGGCCGAGGCGATGAATGAGCCGGCGTTGGCGCGCGAGGTCGGCGCGCGGTTCGATCACGTGCTGGTCGATGAATATCAGGACACGAACAAGCTGCAGGCGCGCATTCTGCTGGCGATGAAGCCGGATGGGCAGGGCGTGACTGTCGTGGGCGATGACGCGCAGTCGATCTATTCGTTCCGCGCGGCGGACGTGCGCAACATCTTGGAGTTTCCGAAAGCGTACGCGCGTGAGACGCGGCTGGTGACGCTGGAGCAAAATTATCGCTCGACGGTGCCGATCCTTGAGGCGTCGAACGCCGTGATCGATTTGGCGCAGGAGCGCTTCACCAAAAATCTGCGCACGACGCGGAGCGGCGGCGGCGCCCCTAAGCTGGTGAGCGTGCGCGATGAGGTGGCGCAAGCGTCGTATGTCGCCGAGTGCGTGCTGGAGGCGCGCGAGCGCGGCGTGGCGCTGACGCAGCAAGCGGTGCTGTTCCGCGCGGCGGATTTTTCGGCGCCAGTGGAGTTGGAGTTGGCCAAGCGCGATATTCCGTTCGTGAAGTTTGGCGGGCTGAAGTTTCTCGAAGCCGCGCACGTGAAGGATTTTCTGGCGATCCTGCGCTGGGCGCAGAACGGTGGCGATCGCATTGCGGGTTTCCGCACGTTGCAGCTGGTGCCCGGTGTTGGGCCAGCGAAGGCGGCGCGGATCTTGGACGCGATGGATGAGACGGGCGCTTACGGCGTCGTGCGCAACACGGCGCCGCCGGCGGGTGCGGGCGAGGCGTGGGATACGCTCAAAGGCATGCTCGATGATCTGCGCGGCGCGACGTGGCCGGGTGATTTGGAATTGGCGGCGCGTTGGTACGGGCCGCTGATGAATGAGCGCTATGAGGATGCGCGTGTGCGGACGGGCGATGTGGAGCAGTTGCAGCGGATTGGTTCGACGTTTGGCTCGCGCACGAGTTTTCTCACGGAGCTGACGCTCGATCCGCCGAACTCGACCAGCGATGAGTCAGGGCCGGCGCATAAGGATGATGACTATCTGATCCTCTCGACGATCCACTCGGCCAAGGGTCAGGAGTGGAAGAACGTGTTCGTGCTGAACGTTGTCGATGGCTGCATGCCGTCGGATTTGGGCGCGGGCTCGACGGCGGAGTTGGAGGAGGAGCGGCGGCTGCTCTATGTGGCGATGACGCGGGCGAAGGATGAGCTGCATCTCATCACGCCGCAGCGTTTCTATCACACGCAGCAGGGCAAGGGCGGCGACAAGCACGTCTATGCGATCCGCTCGCGCTTTGTGCCGACGAACATTCTGCCGAAGTTCGAGCAGATGGCGTGGGCGCCGGGGGAGGGCGTCGATGGCGTGCAAGATCGCGGGCCGCTGCCGAAGATTGATCTCGCTGCGCGGGCGCGGGGGCGATTCAGCTGAACGCTATCGGAAAATTGACGTTGCAATCATGACTATCGCAAGAATGACGAAAACAATTCGTCCGATCTGAATCCACCAAAATCCCGCTGGATTGGTTTTGCGATCAAACGTGCCGATGGGACCTTGGACGCGTCCCTCGGCGAAGTCCCACCAAGTTTGAATTCCACCAAATAGCACCACGACCAGCCCGAGGAGAATTTGCCACGGCTCAAGTTCGCCGATGTCCATCGTTAGGTGACCTGCTTCAGCGCCGTGCGCACCGTGTCCACGATCTGGTCAATCTGCGCCTTCTCGATGATCAGAGGCGGTGAGAAGGCGAGTACGTCGCCGGTGTAGCGAACGAAGACGCCGGCGTCGAAGCACTTGCGGAAGACTTCGCCGGCGCGGTTGTTGTCGGCGCGGGGGCTGAGTTCGATGCCGCCGATGAGGCCGAGATTGCGGATGTCGACGATGTGGGGTTCGCCCTTCAGTGAATGCAGCGCGTCTTCCCAATACGGCGCGATTTTGGCGGCGCGTTCGAACAGGCGCTCTTCTTTGAAGGTGTCGAGCGTGGCGATGCCGGCGGCGCAAGCGAGTGGGTGGCCGCTGGTGGTGTAGCCGTGGAAGAGTTCGATCGGGGTTTCGGCGTTGTTGAGGATGGTGTCGTAGATCTCGCGCGAGGCGGCGACGGCGCCCATCGGTACCGCGGCGTTGGTGATGGCTTTCGCCATGGTGAGGATGTCGGGCTTCACGTCGAAGAAGTGCGACGCGAACGGCGTGCCGAGACGGCCGAAGCCGGTGATGACTTCGTCGAAGATGAGCAGAATGTCGTGCTTGGTGCAGAGTTCGCGCAGGCGCTTCAGATAGCCTTGCGGCGGGATGATTACGCCAGCGGAGCCCGCGACGGGTTCGACGATGACGGCGGCGATGGTGCTCGGATCGTGGAGTTGCACGATGCGTTCGAGCGCGTCGGCGAGTTCAGCGCCTTGCGCGGGCTGGCCGCGTGAGAAGGCGCTGCGCGCAACGTCGAGCGTGTGCGGCAGGTGATCGACGCCTGACACCATCGGCCCATAGGTGCGCCGGTTGCGGACGATGCCGCCGACGCTGATGCCGCCGAAATTGGTGCCGTGATAGCCTTTCTCGCGGCCGATCAGGCGATACTTGCCGGGCTTGCCGCGCGCTTGCTGGTAGGCGAGCGCAATCTTGAGCGCGGTGTCGGCGGATTCTGAGCCGCTGTTGGTGAAGAAGATGCGATCGAGGCCGTCGGGCAGGATTTGGCCGAGGCGGTTGGCGAACTCGAACGCGCTGGGGTGGCCGAGGTTGAAGGTGGTGGCGTAGTCGAGTTCGGCGGCGGCGCGTTGGATGGCTTCGACAATGCGCGGCACGCCGTGGCCCGCGGCGCAGCACCAAAGGCCGGACGTGGCGTCGAGGATCGCGCGGTTGTCGGGCGTGTAATAGTGCATGCCCCCGGCGCGCACGACCATGCGCGGGTCAGCTTTGAACGCCTTATTCGGCGTGAATGGCATCCAGAACGAGTCGAGCGAGTTGGGGCGCAGCGTGTCAGGCATGCGCGCATTGTCCGCCGCTGCGATCACACGCGCAACACCCGCGCGTGACTTTATTGTGCGGGCGGCGACTCCACGGTGCGCCACTCACGCCGTGCGAACATGGCGGACTGATCATTGTAGTGCGGGCTGTCGGCGTGTTCGCTTGAGCCCCATTGGTGGATGACGCGTGTGGTGAGCGTTCCATCGGGGGCCCAGTCCATCACCATCATCAGACCATCGCCGAAATCGGCGACGGCGCGGCCATCGGGATCGTCGTGCCAGCGTAGCGCGCGGAGCACATCGGGCGCGCCTTCGAGAGCAAGATCGACGTCGCCGCGGCGGAGACGCAGCAGATCGCCGAGTGGCGGATCGATGCGGCCGAAGTGGGTGCGCAGGCGTTGCGCCGCTTCGCGTGCGGTGGCGACCCGGTCGGGCGGATCGGTGGCGGCGCGGCCGGCGTTGTAGATCGGCTGATAGATCAGGCCGACGAGCGCTGCGGCCGCGCTGTCGTTGGCGGCGCGGCGATCCCAGGTGCGGAGCAGCGTTTGGATTTCGGCGAGTTCGGCGTCGTTGCTGGCATCGGCGGCGAGCACGGCGTTGACGGCGGCGACGGTGGCTGAGCGCTCGCTGGAGGTGAGATCGAATTTGGCGGCGAGCAGTTGCGCGTCGCTGATGGTGCGCAGCGGCGAGAGGATTTCGACGGCGCGGTAGCCGCGATTGGTGACGTAGGTTTCGATGGCCGGCGCGGCGTCAGGGAATTGTGCGGGCGACAGGTTCGAGGCTTCGTCGGTGACGTACCAGGGCGCGCCGTTGGTGCTTACGGCCCAGCCTGAGGCGGGATCGAGCAGCTCGGGTGTCTCAGCGTACTCGTCCATCGGCCAGATGTTGGCGCTGGTGTCGCCGGCGACGCAGCCGCTCCAATCGTGGCCCGCAGCGCGGCGCGGGATGATGGCGTTGTAGAGGTACGAGATGCGTCCGGTTTCATCGGCGTACATAAAATTGAAGGACGGAATGGCGCGCATGCGCATGGCTTCGCGCCACTGCTCGTAGTTCTGCGCGCGGCCCATGCGCCAGAATTGTTCGAGCGCGCGGAGTTCGCCTTGGCCGGCGTAGCGCACGGCGACCCAGCCGTCGGCGGTTTCGAAAGCAGGGCCGTGAACCGTGTAGCGTAGCGTGCGGGCGATCGGGATCGTGAACCAGCCCATCTTCACCCAGAGCCAGATCGTCCGCTCTTCGAAGCGCCGCCATCCGCCGTCGATTTGATACTGGCCGCGATGCTGGTCGTCGGTGGTGAGGCGGTAGATGTCGGCGAGGTCCGGCAAGTTCACGGTGGCGGCGAAGCCGATGTGGCCGTTGGTGCCGAGCACCGGGAAGGGTGAGCCGGGGAAGAGGCCGCCGTGCATGCGCCAGCCGGTGTCGGACGAGATGCCGGCTTCGTACCACGCAACCGGTCCGGCCCAAGGCTGGTGCGAGTTGACGATGAGACGGGTGTGGCCGTCGTCACTGCGGCGCGGAGAGACGGCGAAGGCGTTTGAGCCCCAGTCGATCTGCTCTGCGCTGGCTTGGAGCGGCGAGCAGGGATGCGCGTCTTCCGTTACGACCTGACCGAGCGTGCGCTCAAAACCCCAGAACAAAGGGACGGTGAGCGCGGAGCCGGCGATGACATCGCGGCCCGTGATGTTGCGCGCACCCGGAAGAACTTCGTCGGCGTGTTCGGCGGCGTAGGCGTTGAGGCCGGCGGCGTAGGCTTCGACGACGGCGCGGAATTCGGGCGAGAGGTCGCGCTCGTAGCGTTCGTCGACCGAGCGTTGGATGCCGAGCAGGTGCCACAGGAAATCGGACTTGGCGCCTTCTTCGCCGAGATGAGCGCCGAGTTTGCCGCGGCCGAGCAGCACGGTGATCTGGATGGTCTCGAAATTGTCCTGCGCGTGGGCGTAGGCCATGCCGTAGGCGGCTTCGGCGTCGGTTCGACCGTGGACGTGTGGCACGCCGTATTCGTTGCGGGTGATGGTGGGGGAGAAGCTCTCCGCTGGCGGCGTCGCGGGCGGCGGGCCGCAGGTGGCGAGCGCAAACGTCAGAGCAAGCGCCGCGAGCTTCTTCATGTGATCCCCTCGCGGCGCAACTTGTCTGCCCGTACGCACAAACTCAAGCATGCCCTTCCGTCATCCCGGGCGAGCGAAGCGAGACCCGGGACCCAGGGGCAAACGCGGCGCTCTGCGATCCCCTGGGTCCCGGATGCCGCTACGCGGCTCCGGGATGACGATGGAGCTAGAGTTGGTTAAGCCGCATACATGAGCCTGGCCAATCTCATCGCGCGCGAGACACAGCGTTTCTTGGAGACACACCCGAAGAGCGCTGCGCAAGCGAAGGCGCTCGATGCGCATTGGCTGTTCGGCGCGCCGTTTCACTGGATGAAGGATTGGGCAGCGCCGGTGGTGATCATCGCTGAAGACGGCGAAGGCGCGGTGCTGACGGATATCGACGACAACACATACGACGATTTCTGCCTCGGCGACACGCCGGGCATGTTTGGTCATGGGCGGCCGGAGATCGCGCGCGCGGTGGCGGAGCAGGCGCGGCGTGGGGCGACGTTTATGTTGCCGACGCAAGAGTCCGCGGAAGTTGGCGCGTTGCTAGCGGAGCGGTTCGGGTTGCCGTTTTGGCAAACGACGTTGTCGGCATCGGATGCGAACCGTGCATTGATCCGCTGGGCGCGAGCGGTGACAGGCAAGTCCGTGATCGTGGTGTTCGACGGCTGCTATCACGGCATGGTCGAGGATTGCTTAGTTGAACTGCGTCACGGGCGAACGCGGCCGGATGCGGGACTGATCGGCCAGGTGTTCGACATGACGCGGACGACACGCGCGGTGTCGTTCAATGACATTGGTGCGCTGGAAGCGGCGCTGGCGCAGGGCGATGTGGCGGCGGTGTTGGCCGAGCCTGCAATGACGAATTGCGGGATGATACTGCCGGAGCCGAACTTCTGGAAGCGCGCGCAGGCGTTGGCGACGAAGGCCGGAGCACTGCTGATCCTGGATGAGACGCACACTTTGTCGACAGGGCCGGGTGGTGCGACGAAGACTTGGGGTTTGGCGCCGGATGCATTGGTTATCGGCAAGGCGATCGCGGGTGGGTTTCCGGCGGCGGTGTGGGGTGTCAGCGCAGAGCTGGGCGAGAAGATTACGGCGGCGAAGACGAGCGGCGGGCGATCGGGGATCGGCACGACGCTCGCCGGCAACGCGATGGGGATCGCGGCGATTGGCGCGACGCTGCGCGAGGTGGCGACGGCGGAAGCATATGACGTGATGCTCGCTGGCGCCGAGGCGCTGGTGGCGAAGCTACGTGCCGTCATCGCCAAGCGCGCGTTGCCGTGGTGCGTGGTGCATGTGGGCGCGCGGGCGGAGATCGTGTTTGCGCCGGAGCCGCCGAGGAACGCGGCGGAGATGCGGCCGGCGCTCGCGCAAGGCGAGCTGAACCATGCGCTGCATTTGTACTTAATCAATCGCGGTGTGCTGATCGCGCCGTTTCACATGATGATGCTGGTTTGTCCCGCCACGACGACGCAACAGATTGACCGGCTGGTCGCGGCGGTCGATAGCTTCGCCGAAGAGTTCGCCAGAGAGAGTGCATGACGATCGCCGACCCGAAAGAAGTTAAGACGTTTCTGGAGAAGCATCCAGAAATCCAGTTCTTCGAAATCCTGTTTACGAACATGTGCGGCGTGCCGCGCGGCAAGCGGCTGCGGCGCCATGAGATCGAAGCCGTGTACGCGCAGGGGCGCTTTCTGCCGGGCTCGATCCTGGTGAATGACATTACGGGACAGGACGTCGAGGCGACGGGGCTGGTTTGGGAAGATGGCGATGCCGATCGCATGGCGCGGCCGATTGCTGGGCGACTGACGCCGGCGCCATGGCTCGGCGATGATGTCGCGCAGATTCCGGTGTCGATGTACGAACTCGACGGCACGCCGCACGATCTCGATCCGCGTCACGTGCTGAAGCGCGTGATCGACCGCTTTGCGGCAGATGGGCTCGTGCCGGTCGTGGCGTGCGAGTTGGAGTATTATCTCGTCGATGCAGAGCGCACGGCGGATGGCCGTATCCAGCCGCCGAAATCGCCGCTGACAGGCGAGCGGCCGACGCAGCATCAAGTCTACGGCTTACGCGAAGTGGAGGAGGCGAGCGGCTTCTTGCGCGATTTGTGGATCGCGGCGGACGCGATGGGCGTGCCGTTGGAAGGCGCGATCTCCGAATACGCACCCGGGCAGTTGGAGCTTACGCTGAAGCATCATGCTGACGCGTTGCGCGCGGCGGACGATGCGGTGCTGTATAAGCGCGCGGCGAAGGGCTGCGCGTTGCGGCATGGCTATGAAGCGACGTTCATGGCCAAGCCATTCGGTGAGCTGGCCGGTTCGGGCATGCATCTGCACGTCAGCGTCAACGACAAGGCGGGCAAGAATATCTTTGCCTCGGACAAGCCCGAGGGCGAGCCCGTGCTGGCGCACGCCGTTGGCGGCATGAAGGCGCTGCTCGGGGATTCGATGGCGATCTTTGCACCGAACGCCAACTCGTTCCGGCGCTTCCGAGCCAATTCTTACGCACCGGTGGCGCCGACTTGGGGCGTTAACAACCGTACAGTCTCGTTCCGCGTGCCGGCTGGCGCGCCAAACACACGCCATATCGAGCACCGCGTCGCGGGCGCCGACGCACATCCGGCGCTGGCTTTGGCGGCGCTGCTTGCTGCGGTGCATCACGGCATCACGAACAAAATTGATCCAGGACCGGCAATCGTCGGTGACGGCTATGCGCAAGCCGAAGGTTCCGGCGAGAGGATACCGGTGAACTGGTTCGCGGCGGTCGATCGGTTCGCGGACTCCGCGGCGATGAAGGACTATCTCGGCGAGCGGTTCGTGAAGATGTTCTCGACGGTGAAGCGCGTCGAGCAGGATCGCTACCAAGCGGTCATTCCCTCGACGGATTTTGACTGGTATCTGCGCACCTGCTGAGGGCGAAAACGCCCGGTGGACCAATCTGATGCGACAGCTGCTTCGTTCCAAACTGCACAACGGGCGCACGACGGATGCAAACGTGAATTATGTCGGCTCGATCGAGATTGACATGGACCTCGTGGATGCTGTCGGGCTCTGGGAGGGCGAGAAGGTGCTCGTGGTCTCCAACACCTCCGGCGCGCGCCTTGAGACTTATGTTATCGCCGGCGCGCGCGGGACCGGCGTCATCTCGATGAACGGCGCCGCAGCAAAGCTGATCGGCGCGGGCGAGCAGGTCATTATTATGGGCTTTGAGCTGACCGATCAGCCCGTGCGGCCGTCGGTGGCGCTGCTCGACGACCAGAACCGGATCGAGCGCTTCCTCCACGGTGAGCACAACGCGGAGGCGAAGGGCGCCCGATAGGCGAACCGGGCGACTAAGAATTATGCGCCAGCCGTGATCACAGATATTGAAATGATCGCGGATTGCGCGTCTTTAGTGTCAAAGACTTAGATGGCGGGGACGCTGCAAGGCGGTCGAACAAAGAAGGGCACACGACATGGCGAAGAGCAAGTTTTTGGGAGGCGCTTCGCGCCGGTCTTTGCTTCAACAATTCGGCGCGGCGGCGATCGGGATTTCGTTCTCGGGCAGCTTGAGCGCGTGCGGACAAGGCGGCGGCGGGCGCACCGTCAACTTCTATAACTGGGATACGTATATCGGGCCGACGACGCTGGCCGACTTCCAGGCCGCGACCGATGTGCCGGTGAACATGAGCTTGTTCGCCACTAATGACGAATTGTTCGCGCGTCTCCGCGCCGGCAATCCAGGCTTTGACGTGATCGTGCCGTCGAACGAGTTCGTTACGCGCATGAGCCAGGCGCAGATGATCCAGGAATTGGATCGCGCGCAAATCCCGAATTTCACAAACCTGCTGCCGGAATTCCAGGACGCGGCGTTTGATCCGGGCCGGCGCTATTCGATGCCGTACACTTGGCTGGTGCTGGGCATCGGCTACAACAAGGCCGCGTGCGCAGCCAAGGGCGTGCCGGTGCCGAATTCGTGGCGCTACCTGTTCGACAGCCCGACCTTCACGCAGCGCATGGCGTTGCTGTCGGAATCGGCGGACCTGATCCGGCTTTGCGCCAAGTATCAGGGCATTTCGCTGAATGCGATTCCGGAAGCGAACCTGGCGTCGATCGAGCAAATGCTCATTCGCCAGAAACCGCATATCAAGGCGTTCCACGAAGACGACGGCCAGGATTTGCTGGCGGCGGGCGAGATCGACATCGTGCTCGAATATAACGGCGATATGGCGCAGTTGATGAGCGCCGAGGGTGGCGAAGCGTTCGACTTCGTGGTCCCGCAAGAAGGCACGCTGATCAACTCGGATTGCCTGTGCATCCCGACTGGCGCGCCGCACGTCGAAGACGCGCATGCGTTCATCAACTATCTGCTCGATGCGGAAGCCGGCAAAAAGATCACGGAAGAAATTCAATATCCGACGCCGAACGCGGCGGTGCGCGATCTGATGCCGGACAGCTACAAGAACAATCCGGTGATCTTCCCGTCGGCGGATTTGATGGCGAAGAGCGAATACGGCGCATTCGAAGGCGACGAGAAGGCGCGTCAGTTCGAAGAAATCTTCACCCGCATCAGCGCGGCCTAAGGTCGAAAACCGCCGACCCTCGGGTCGGCGGTTTTTTCGCTGCGGCGGAGGGAGCGCATGGAGCAGACTTGGAAACAGGCGAAGGCGGCGTTCGCGGCGATTGCCGTGCCGCCGATCGGCTGGCTGCTCTTCTTCTTTCTCATTCCGTTGGCGGTGATCTGGGCCTATTCGTTCGGTGAGAATACCGGACCGATCACCATCGATTTCACTGGCACGTTCGCGAACTATGGGCGGGCGCTCGAACCTCTTTACCTTCAAATCTTCTGGAAGAGCATTATCGTCGCGGGGTTGACGACGCTGTTGTGCCTTATCGTCGGCTTTCCCGTTGCGCTGGCGATCGCGTTCGCCTCGCCCAAAGCGAAAGCGTGGCTGCTGCTGCTGATCATGCTGCCGTTCTGGACGAACTTGCTGATCCGCACCTTCGCGCTGATCGCCGTGTTGCGGGAGCAGGGCTATGTGAACTTCGCGCTTGAATGGATGTGGAACAACGCCAGCGGGTTCATGAGTTTGGTGGGTTTACAGCCGCTCGGCGAATACGAGCCGTTGACGCTGCTCTACAACAATACGGCGGTGATCATCGGGCTCGTGTACGTGCACTTGCCGTTCATGGTGCTGCCGCTCTATTCTGCACTCGACCGCATGGATCGTTCGCTGATGGAGGCGAGCCTCGATCTCGGCGCCGGGCATTTGCGCACAATCTGGTCAGTGGTGGTGCCGTTGGCGGCGCCGGGGATCGCGTCGGGGATTTTGATCACGTTCATTCCGGCGCTCGGCGCCTATCTGACGCCTGACCTGCTCGGCGGCACCGATAGCCAGATGATCGCCAACGTGATCGAACGGCAATTCAAGCGCGCTAATGACTGGCCGTTCGGCGCGGCGCTCTCGTTCTTGCTGATGTACCTCACCTTCATCGCGATCGCGGCGCAGGCGTTCGTGCAGCGCAAAGCCGAGCGGAGGGGCTGATGGCCGACCAAGCCTTGACCTCGATCCCGCCGGTCGGATCGCCCAAAGCCGCGGCGAAGGAAAAGCCGGGGCCGCTGGAGTACATGCGGCAGTGGCCGTTGCGCGTCATCGTCGGCCTGACGCTGCTGTTTCTATATCTGCCGCTGATCACGCTGATGGTGTTTTCGTTCAACACCAGCCGGCGCAACATTGTCTGGCAGGGCTTCACCACCGATTGGTACGTGAAGGCGTTTAACAACGACTCGCTGCTGCAGGCCTTCATCAATTCGTTGATGATCGCGTTTTTCTGCACGGTGATCTCGGTGATCCTGGGCGCGCTGGCGGCGGTGATGCTGTGGCGCTTCCGGTTTCCCGGAAAGACGGTGGTCGAAGGCTCGATGGCGCTGCCGATCGTGGTGCCGGAGATTTGTCTCGGCGTCGCCATGCTGGTGTTCTTCGCACGGGTGATGCCGTGGCCGATGGGGCTGCCCTGGCCGCTGAACCTCGGCGCCATCACCATCGCGCACGTCTCGTTCGCGTTTCCGTTCGTCGCGACGGTGGTGCGAGCGCGGCTCTCTTCGTTCAATCGCGAGTTGGAGGAGGCGGCCAAAGATCTGGGCGCGAGCGAGTGGCGAACGTTTTGGGATGTGCTGGTGCCGCACATGCAGCCCGGCTTGATCGCGGGCGCGCTGCTGGCGTTCACGCTGTCGCTTGATGATTTCGTGATTACGTTCTTCACCGCCGGCCCGGATACGATCACGTTCCCGGTGAAGGTTTATTCGATGCTGCGCTTCTCGGTGACGCCGGAAGTGAACGCGGCATCCACCGTGCTTATCGTTGTTACCGTCATCCTGACCGCGGTTGGTCTGCAAATGCAGAACAACACGCCGAAGGAAAAGAAGGCCTGACATGACTGACGCCGCTGTTTCTAACGCCCCGGCCGCCAAGCCGACGCCGCACGTGAAAGAGAACGCGATCATCTCGTTCCAAGGTGTGACCAAACGCTTCGGCAAGATGGTGGCGGTCGATAACGTCAATCTCGATGTGCAAGAGGGCGAGTTCTTCGCGCTGCTTGGGCCTTCGGGCTGCGGTAAGACGACGTTGCTGCGGATGCTGGCGGGGTTCGAGACGCCCACCGAGGGTCGCATCCTGATCGACGGCAAGGACATCGCGCAGCTACCGCCAAACAAGCGGCCGGTGAATATGGTGTTTCAAAGCTACGCCGTGTTCCCGCACATGAAGGTGACGGACAATGTTGCGTATGGGCTGAAAATGGATGGCGTCGCCGGCGGCGAGATCAAGACGCGCGTGGAAGAAGCGTTGGAGTTGGTGAAGCTCGGTGGGCTGGGCGACCGGATGCCGGATCAGCTCTCTGGTGGCCAACGTCAGCGCGTGGCGCTGGCGCGTGCGCTGGTGAAGCGGCCGCGCGTGCTGCTGCTGGACGAGCCGCTCTCGGCGCTGGATGCGAAGCTGCGCGATCAGATGCGTTCAGAGTTGACGAGTCTGCAGGAGAAAGTCGGCATCACCTTCATGATGGTGACGCACGATCAGGATGAGGCGCTTGCCATCGCTACGCGCTGCGCGGTGATGAACCGCGGGGTACTGACACAAGTGGCGTCGCCAGGCGATCTCTACGAGTTCCCGAACTCGCGCTTCGTCGCCGATTTCGTCGGCAGCGTGAACATGTTTGAGGGGACACTTGCCGAGGATCAGCCGGACCATGCTTTGGTGCGCGTGCCGGAGCTTGCGGCGCCGGTTTACCTCGATCACGGCGTGACCGGCGCAAAGGGGTCGACCGTGTGGGTGGCGCTGCGGCCTGAGAAGATCGAGATGCACAAACGGGCCGAAGGCTCAACGGCGATGAAGATGGAGGATGCCCCGGCGGGAACCAACGTGGTGCCGGGCGTGATCCGCGACATCGTCTATCTGGGTAGTGAGACCAATTACGAGATCGAGCTGGATGGTGGACGCCGCGTAAAGACGTTTCGGTCGAATTTGACGCGCTACGATCAGGAAGATTTTACCTGGGATGAGCCTGTATGGCTGGCTTGGCACGCCTGTTCGCCGGCGGTGCTCCTATCTTAGGCCCATGACTCACGCTCAACGTCCCGTACTCGGCGTCATCAGCTGCAACCGCACCGTGGAGACGCAGGCCGCGCAGGCAGTGATGACGCGCTATTTGGTTTCCGCGATTAAGTACGCCGATGCGGCAGCGTTGCTGGTGCCGGCGATGCCGGAGCTGATGCACGCCAAAGAAGTCGCGCCGCGGCTCGATGGCATTTTGCTGACGGGCACGCCGTCCAATCTCGATCCGCAGCGCTATGGCCAGATTGTCGATGACGCGCCGGGGCCGTTCGATCCGGCGCGCGACGAGATGACGGCGCATCTGATCGAGGCGATGTTGGAAGCGGGTAAGCCGGTGTTCGGCATTTGTCGCGGGTTTCAGGAACTCAACGTCGCGTTCGGCGGCACGCTGCGTCGCGACATGAGCGATAATCCCGATCTGATCCCGCACCACGCGCCGGACAACAAGACGTTCGCTGAGTATTTCGAGCACATCCATCCGGTGACGTTGGAAGAAGGCGGCGTGCTGCAGCGCGCTTACAAGACAGACGAACTCAATGTCGTCAGCGTTCACTATCAGGGCGTCGATCTGCTCGGGAAGGGGCTGACGGTCGAGGCCAAGGCGCCGGATGGCGTTGTTGAAGCGATCTCGGGGAATGTGAACGGCGCGACCATCTTGGCGGTGCAATGGCACCCCGAATGGAAAGCGCACGAGAACCCACAGAGCCAAACCTTCTTTAAGCTCTTGGGTCGAGCACTGCGCCGCGAACCGCTGGTCGCCTGAGCCGCGACGACAGCGCAACAAGAACAATACGAGGAAACGACAATGGCTGCGCGCAACTATAACATTCCGGAGCTTCGCAGGCTCGATGTCGAACACCATTTGCCGGCACAGGCCAACTACGCGGAGCTGCAACGCATCGGCGGCAGCCGAATAATCACACGCGCCGAAGGGTCGACCATCTATGACGGCGAAGGCAATGCAATCCTCGACGGCATGGCGGGGCTATGGTGCGTGAATGTCGGCTATGGGCGCGAGGAACTGGTGCGCGCCGCGGCCGAGCAGATGCAGGAACTGCCGTTCTACAACACGTTCTTCAAGACAGCGACACCGCCCACGGTGATGCTGGCGGCGAAGCTGGCGGAGAAACTCGGCGGCAAGCTGCAGCACGTCTTCTTTAATGCGTCGGGATCGGAAGCAAACGACACGGTGATGCGTCTGGTGCGCTATTACTGGTCGCTCAAGGGCGAGCCGAAGCGCACGGTGTTTATCAGCCGTCGCAACGCCTATCACGGCTCGACTATGGCCGGCGCGAGCCTCGGCGGCATGGCGCATATGCATCCAATCGGCGGGCTGCCGATACCCGGCATTGAACACGTGGCGCAACCTTACAAGTTCAACGAAGGCTTCAACGAGGACGAAGAAGCGTTCGGCGCGCGTGTCGCGCAGGAGATCGAGGACCGCATCATCAAGGTGGGGCCGGAGAACGTCGCGGCGTTCATCGGTGAAGTGGTGCAAGGCGCCGGCGGCGTGATCATTCCGCCGAAGGGCTATTGGAAGCGCGTCGAAGCTATCTGCGAGAAGTACGGCATTCTGCTCGTGGTCGACGAAGTGATCACCGGGTTCGGCCGTCTGGGCGAATGGTTCGGCTTTCAGCATTTCGGCGTGACGCCGGACTTGGTGCCGATGGCGAAGGGGTTGTCGTCCGGCTATCTGCCGATCTCGGCGGTCGGCGTGTCGAGCGACATCGTGAAGGTGCTGCGCGACGGCAATGGCGAGTTCGCGCATGGCTACACGTATTCGGGTCACCCGGTCGCGGCTGCGGTGGCGCTGAAGAACATCGAGATCATCGAGCGCGAAGGCTTGGTCGAGCGCGTGAAGAACGATGCTGGGCCATATTTCGCCGAGGCGCTGAAGCGGCTCGAAGGCGATCCGCTGGTTGGCGAAGTGCGTTCGCTCGGTTTGATCGGCGCTGTGGAGATCGTCGCCAAGAAGGGAACCAACGAGCGCTTCACCGGCAAGGAAGGCAAGGCGGGGCCGATCGTGCGCGATACCTGCATCAAGAACGGGCTGATGGTGCGCGGCATTCGCGACAGCGTCGTGATGTGCCCGCCGCTGATCATCACGCACGCCGAAATCGATCGCATGATCGACATTATTGGCCGCTCACTGCGTGAAGCCGAGCCGGCGTTGCGGGCGCTGAAGGCGGATTAAGGCGCGACGCCGCCTTCGACTGCCAGCCCGGTGCGCTTGATCAGCGCCATGCCGTCGGAGATGTCATGCTCGATCGCGCTGCGCAGCGCGGCTTCGTCCTTGGCGAGGATCGCCTTGATCGCGCTTTGGTGGTTGTCGTGCAGATGCGCGTTGCCGAGGCGGCCGTAGACGACGCGCATGAACGGCCCGAACTGCAGCCACACCGTTTCGATCAGCTGGATCAACGTAGGCCGGTTCGAGGCGCGATAGAGTGTGAAGTGGAAGCGATAGTTCGCCATCATGTACGCATCGGGATCGCCCTTGGCGATCGCGGCATCAAGTTCGGCATCAATGCGGCGGAGTTCTTCGACGTGTTGCGCCGTCAAGTTCGAGAGCGCGAGTGACGCTGCTTCGGTCTCCAACGTGACGCGGCAGTTGAGCAAATCGTCGAACCGTTCGCTCGTCATCGGCGGCACGCGCACGCGGCGCTTGGAGCGGATCGACACTGCTCCTTCGGCGGACAAACGTGAGAGCGCGTCACGCACCGGTGTTTGGCTAACGCCTAATTCCGCCGCTAGACTACGTGTGGATAGCTCGTGACCAGGCGCCATGCGGCCGGTCACGAGTCTTTGCCGAAGTTCAGCATAGATTGCTGAGTTCAGGCCTTCTTCTTTGGTGTCGCTGGTAATCATCAAGCGTCAGTAACCCCAAACCCAAGCGAAAATCACCAAAAAACATCAGGCGAATGCGCCTCAACCATGCGGGGGGCCAGCTTGACTTGGCCTATTTGCAACACCCATAGTGCCGTATCAGGTGACTTATGCGCCCCCGCGGCCTTCCTCCGAAGGCGAATGGGCGCGGTTTGCTAGCGGCCCACATGGGTTGCGCCCGCTCTGGGATTGCGCCGCGCCCGTTTGAAAGAAATTCAGTTGCGGTTCTCGCGCGCCGTCTCGGCGCAACGCGCTTTTGCGTGCGCACAAATATGTGTGTGTCATGAGCTTTTCGAATTGGATCAAGGAACGCGGCATTGGTGAGATCGAGTGTCTGATTCCCGACTTGAACGGCGTCCTTCGCGGCAAGGTGTTTCCGGCGCAGAAATTTCTGCAAAGCGAACGCGATGGATCGCTGCGGATTCCGTCGAGCATCTATCTGCTGACTGTCACCGGCGAGTATGCCGACGAGGCCGACGAGGCGATGTCTACGCAAGATCCAGATGTCGTGCTGCGGCCCGACATCGATACAATCTGCGTGGCGCCGGGCTACAAGACGCCGACTGCGTTCGTCTTTGCCGATACGTATCACACCAGCGGTGAACCCTACGACATCGCGCCGCGCTACGTGCTGCGGCGTGTGCTGAAGCTCTATGAGGAAATGGGTGTGCGGCCGGTGGTGGCGCCGGAGCTCGAATTTTATCTGACCCAGGTGAACACCGATCCGGATTTGCCGCTGATGCCGCCGGCCGGGCGTTCGGGCCGCTCGGAAACGTCCCCGCAGCCCTACGGGCTTGAAGCGATCACCGAATACGAAGACCTGATCGAAACGATCTACGAGCACGCCGAACTGGCGTCGCTGCATCTCGACACCATGATCCACGAGAGCGGCACGGCGCAGCTCGAGATCAATTTCAATCACGGCGATCCGGTGCATGTGTCGGACCAGGTGCTGGTGTTCAAGCGTATTGTTCGGCAAGTCGCGCTGAAGCACGGCGTCTATGCGACGTTCATGGCCAAGCCCCACGAGAACCAACCGGGCAGTGCGATGCATCTGCACGTTTCGCTGGTCGACGCCAAGAAGGGCAACAACCTGTTCGGGTCACAAAGTGCTATGGGCGCTGAAGCCAACACCGAGATGTTCCGCAACTTCGTCGGTGGGTTGCAGAAGTATCTCGGCGCATGCACGCCGCTGTTCGCGCCGAACGTGAACTCGTTCCGCCGCATGCGGCCGGACTTCTCGGCGCCGATCAACCTGCAGTGGGGCTATGACAACCGCTCCTGCGGCTTGCGTGTGCCGATCTCGCAAACCGAGAACCGGCGCATCGAGAACCGTTTGCCAGGCGCGGACGCCAATCCGTACTTGGCAATCGCGGCGGTGCTAGCGTGCGGGTATATTGGCATCCGCGACAAGGTTGCGCCGGCGGAGATGGTGCAGGGGAGCGCTTACAAATGGGCGCGGACATTGCCGCGAACGCTGAGCGAAGGCCTGGATCGCTTCCAGAAGTGCCAACCGGTGATCGAATTGCTGGGTGACCATTTCTGCACGGCGTTCCAGATGATCAAGGCGCACGAGCTCAGCAATTTCGAGGGCGTCATCAGCTCTTGGGAGCGCGACCACTTGCTCTTGAAGGTGTGACGTGAGCACGCCACACGTTCAACGCGTGAGCTTCGTACTCGCCGTGCACGATCTGCCGCGTTCGACGGCGTATTGGCGCGACGTGTTGGGCTGGGAATTGGGGTTCGAGGATTCTGGCAATTGGAGCTTCATGTTCCGCGATTCCGTCGGCGTGCATCTGGGTGAGTGTAAGGATGCGATCGCGCCCGCAGATCTGGGCGATCATTCGTACTTCGCCTACGTCGTGATGGACGATCTCGACGCTTACCATGCTGAGATTGCGGCGAAGGGAGCGGAGATCATCGCGGCGCCGGCGGATAAGCCGTGGCGCATGCGCGAGATGCCCGTGCGCACCGTGGACGGCCATCGCATCATGTTTGCGCAAGAGCTTGGTTGAGGGCTTCAACTCCGGCTTGGGCATGGAGCGGTCGTACTACGTAGCGACCGCGAATCCGTTTGCGCGCGCATCGAAGTTGGAGGGCGAGGCGCAGGCGGATGTTGTCGTCATCGGCGGCGGCTACACCGGGCTGCATGCGGCACTGAATGCGGCGGAACGCGGCTATTCGGTGATCTTGCTGGAAGCTGGGCGCATTGGTTGGGGCGCGTCGGGACGGAATGGCGGGCAGGCCATCCCCGGTTGGCGGAAGAGCGCGACGGAGTTGATGTCGCGGTTCGGGCGCGAACGCGCGAAGTTTTTGTTTGAGTTGGCGCTCGACGCGCGTTCGCTGACGATGGAGCGGATCGCGAAGCACGGCATCGCGTGCGATTTGCATGTGAACGGGCACCTGACGTTGGCGGCGAAGCCCTCTGATCTCAGTTGGATGAACGCGGAAATGGAGACGCTCGCGAGCGTTATGGACTATCCGCACGCACGGGTGCTGAGCGCAAGTGAAACAAAAGCGAAGGTCGCCAGTGTCGATTTCCACGGCGGCTTCCTCGATGAATGCGGCGGGCAGCTGCATCCTTTGAACTTTGCGCTGGGCTTGACCGATGCGGCGCGTGCGTCGGGTGTTGTGCTGCACGAAGACTCGCGGGTGGTGCGGATCGAGAGCACTGAAGGTGTTGTTGCGCACACGCAAAGCGGTGTCGTGCAGGCGCGGTTTGGCGTGCTGGCGTGCGATGCGTTGCTGGAAGGGCTGGAGCCGCGCATTGCCGGGCGCATCATGCCGGTGGCGAACTATTTGGTGGCAACTGAGCCCGTGCCTGATCCGCAGACGCTGATCGCGGATCATTTGGCGGTCAGCGATAGCCGTTTCGTCGTGAACTATTTTCGCATGACGGAAGACGGACGTCTCCTGTTTGGCGGCGGTGAGCGCTATTCGCCGCATCCTCCCGGGAACATCGAGGCGTTCGTGCGCGGTCACATGGCGTCCATCTTTCCGCAGCTACGGGATGCACGGATTGACTACGCGTGGGGCGGACTGGTTTCGATCTCGATGACGCGGCTGCCGCACATCGGGCGGATGGGCGATCTCTTCTTCGCGCATGGCTATTCAGGGCTCGGCGTGCTGCTGCCGGCGCTAATGGGTAAAGTGCTGGTTGAAGCGATGGCGGGGACGGCGGAGCGCTTCGATGTGCTCGCCGGCATTGCGCCGCCGGAGTTTCCGGGCGGCGCCGCGCTGCGGTCACCGCTCTATGTGTTGGGCATGCTCTGGTACGCGCTGCGCGATCGGCTCTAACGCATTGCCGCCGCTTGCTTGGCGGCGGATTCGATCGCGGCCCAATCTTGCGCTTTGATTTTGTCCGCAGGCGCGATCCAGGAGCCACCAACACAAAGCACGTTCGGCAGCGCGAGGTACGACGGCGCTTTATCGGCGCTGATGCCGCCGGTGGGGCAGAACTTCGCGTTCGGCAGCGGGCCGTGTTGCGCCTTCAGCGCCGCGACGCCGCCCATTTGCTCGGCGGGGAAGAACTTGAAGTGCGTGTAGCCGAGATCGAGGCCGCGCATAATTTCGCTCGAGGTGGCGACGCCCGGAATGAATGGGATCTTGGCGTTGCGCGCAGCCTTCATCAGCTTCGGCGTGGCGCCGGGCGAGAGCGCGTAGCGTGCGCCGGCCTCGATGGCGGCTTCGAGATCGGTGAGGTTCAGCACCGTTCCGGCGCCCACGATCATCTCTGGCGCGGTCTTGACGATCTCTCGGATGGCGTCGAGCGCGGCGTCCGTGCGCAGCGTGACTTCGATGGTGCGGATCCCGCTTGCCAGCAGGACGCGCGCGAGCGGTTCGGCTTGCGCGGCGTCGTCGATGACGACGACCGGCATCACCGGGGAGAGCTTGAAGACGTCGTCCGCCGCGAGCTTGCTCATCGGCGCACGTCCGATCCTGAGTTGGAGAGGAAGAAGTCCACGTCGGCGACCGTTGCGAGGTTGAAGTCACCAGGGATGTAGTGCTTCAGCGCCGCTGCGGCCACGGCGAAATCGAGCGCGTGTTGTTCCGTCGAGCCCGTGACAAGGCCATGGAGCAGGCCGGCGGCGAAGGCGTCGCCGCCGCCGATGCGATCAACGATGCCGATGACGGCGCGGGCGGGGGACCGTGTCGCGGTGGTGCGCGTATGCATGACGCCGCCGAGGTCGTTGTGATCGGCGCTGACAATGGTGCGGGTCGTGGACGCGATGCGCTGCAGGTTGGGGTAGCGCTTGAAGGCGATGGCGGCAGCTTCATCGGCGTTCGCGGCGCGTTCGCCGGTGGCGAGGCCGATATCTCGGGCTTCGGCGAACAGGAGATCGGCATCGGCAAAGAGCGCGTTGAGCGTGGGGCGCGGGTCGTCGCCGCGCGCTTCCCACAATTTGGCGCGGAAGTTTGAGTCGAACGACACCTTCACCCCGGCGGCGCGCGCGGCTTGCATCGCGCCGAGCGTCGCGTCGGTCGTCGTAGCGTTGAGCGCCGGCGTGATGCCGGAAATGTGCAACCAATCGGCGCCGTTGAGCGCGGCGCGCCAATCGGTCGCTGGTATGTTGGCGAAGGCGGAGGCAGTGCGGTCGTAGATGATGTCTGCGGCGCGCTGGCCGGCGCCGGGTGTGAGAAAATAGAGTCCCATGCGACCGGCGGCGTGTTCGACGAACGTTGTTTCGACACCGTGCCGCCGGAGTTCGCCGCGTGCGCTTTCGCCCAGCGTGTTGTCGGGAAGAAAACTCACCATGCGCGCGTCATGCCCAAAACGCGCGAGTGAAACGGCGACGTTGGCTTCGGCGCCGCCGACGTGCGTTTGCAGCGTTGGCGTTTGCAGCAATAGTTCGCGGCCCGGCGCGGAGAGCCGGAGCAGGATTTCACCGAAGCAGACGATACGAGCCACGTTTGTCCTCTAAGGCCGACTCAGCGCGCGAGCCAGCCCCCGTCCACCGGAATGATCGCGCCGTTTACGTAATCTGAGGCGCTGCTGGCGAGGAAGACGGCTGCGCCGCCGAGATCCGAAGCTTCGCCCCAGCGACCGGCCGGGATGCGATCTAAGATCTGCTGGTTGCGGGCCTTGTCGGCACGGAGCGCTTCGGTGTTGTCGGTGGTCATGTAGCCAGGCGCGATCGCGTTGACGTTGATGCCCTTGCCCGCCCACTCGCATGCCAAGAGCCGGGTGATGCCGGCGAGGCCGCTTTTGCTGGCGGTGTAAGAGGGCACGCGGATGCCGCCTTGGAAGGAAAGCATCGAGGCGATGTTGATGATCTTGCCGCGCCCCTCCGCGATCATGTGACGGCCGGAGGCCTGGGCCAGAAAGAACGCCGACTTGAGATTGGTGTCGATGACATCGTCCCAATCGGCTTCGGTGAAATCGACGCTGTCGGCGCGACGGATGATGCCGGCGTTGTTGACGAGAATGTCGAGGCCGCCGAACGCGATGGCTTGCTCGACGATGCCGGCGATTGGCGCGGTTGTGGTGAGATCGGCGCTGAGTGCGAGAAAACGGCGGCCGAGTGCAGTAACCTGCACCTGCGTTTCCGACGCCGGGCGGCGGCTGGTGGACACGATATCGGCTCCGGCTTGCGCGAGCGCGACGGCGATGGCTTGTCCAAGACCCGCATTGCCGCCCGTAACGAGCGCGACTTTGCCTTCAAGGCTGAACGGATTGGCGCTCATAGCTCCCTCTTACGACGCACGCACGCGCCGTATGTAATCGGCAATGGCGGTGTCCTGCGCGTTGGCGAAGAAGAGCTCTTCGAAGCGTTCACCGGCGACGGCGGCCCTCAACAAATCCTGATCCACTGACTTCAGCACCGTTAGCATGTCGTGACACGATGCGGCTTTCAGCTCTTTCAGGATGCCGCGGTTTTTCGCCATGATGGCCGCGCGCTCCTTCGGGTAGCCCAGGCCACGCTCGCCGTCGAAAAGCTTGCGGTAGCAGTCCTGCAGATTGAGCTCAGCGGCCCAGCCGAAGCCCTTGGCGTACGGCATGGCGATGGCGTTGCCGTCGTTGATCTGCCCGAACAGAAACGCATCCGTCGGATCGACGATGAGGCCGCAGAACACGCCGGGCATCGAATTGCACGCCAGCATCGAGCCCATGCCGGTGCCACATCCAGTGACGACAAAGTCCGCCGCTTTCGAATTGATTAGAATCCCGGCGAGCAGGCCGTTCATCACATAGGTGAGCGAGGCCTTATCCTCGGCGCCGTACATTCCATAGTGATGCACCTGGTGGCCAAGCGGCTCCGCCACCGATTTCAGTGCGTCATGAACGATGCTGCTCTTCGCGGCCTGACTGTTTTCGATGACGAGCGCGATTTTCATAGGATCGGTCCCTGTTTGGCTCAAGCTTTGGGCCTTGGTAACCGGTGTCAGAGTCCATGACAAGCGGATGCGCCAGCCAATCTTAGCGCGGCGCGGGGCCAGTGGAATCCCGAACCACGAGGGCGGGCGATGTCGCCGAGGCGGCTTCGCGTGAATGGTCCTCGCCTTCTTCTCCGCCGTGGCCGATCAGCTTCTCAGCGGCCATGCGGCCGATCTCGCGTGTGGGCGTGCGCACCGTGGTGAGTGGGGGCCAAACCGAGGACGCGATCTGGAAATCGTCGAAGCCGATGACGGAGACATCTTCCGGGCAACGCAGGTTGGCGCGGCGGATAGCGTGAAGCACGCCGGCGGCCATTTCGTCATTGGCGGCGAAAATCGCGGTGGGGCGGGGGGTTCGTTTTAGCAGCTCGGCGCCGCACGAGATGCCGGTTTCGAACGTGTAGGCGCCTTGCATGATGTAGTCGTCGGTGAGCTTGAGCTTGCGGTCTTTCAGCTCCTCCTCGAAGCCGCCGCGGCGTTCGTGTGAGGAGCGGAAAGTGCCCGGGCCTGAGATGAAGCCGATTGTGGTGTGGCCGAGTTCGGCCAAGTGGCGCGCGGCGGCTCGGCCGCCGACGCGGTCGTTGGATACGATGATGTGCGCGGGTTCATCGACTGGCACCGACGCGATGCGGATATAACCGCAGCCGATTTCATCGAGAATGATTTTGACGCGATCGTCTTCCGAAACCGAAGGGGTCAGCACCACGCCCCAGAGCTTCTGGCGTTCGATGAAACGGCGGAAATCGGTCAAGAAAGTCGGGTTGCCGCGATTGCAGGGGTGTACCACCAACTCGTAGCCCGAACCGCGCATGGCATCGAGCATGCCGAGTTGCATATTCACGACGTATTGCGGGTTCGGATTGTCGTAGACGAGGCCAATCAGGAACGAGCGGCGGAAGGCGAGGCCGCGCGCCTGCGGATCGGGCGAAAATCCGATTTCGGCGATAATGGCGTTGATCTTCTCGCGGGTGTCCGCCTTCACGAACGGCGACTGATTGATGACACGTGAAACCGTCTTCTTGGAGACGCCGGCCAGGCGCGCCACGTCGTTGATCGTGGGCTTCTTTTCGCCGCCTAGACCGCGGCGGCGGGGCTGGTTGTCATCGTCTGCCATGTGCCCGGAACTTAGGCGTCCCTCGGTTGACTTGGCAACGAAATTGTCGCGGGACATTTTCGTGGCGACAAATGGTTGCGCCCCTGTTTGCGTGGACGCGCAAATCCTAGTTTGTAGGGCGCATGGCTGAGTTCATCCCCGTCCCCCCGTTTGATCTCGTCGTCTTCGGCGCGACTGGCGATCTATCGCTTCGGAAGCTCTTCCCCTCGCTGCTCCATCGCTTTCTCGATGGCCAGATTCCGGCGCAGTCGCGGCTGATCGGGGTGGCCCGGTCGGACATGGATACTTCGGCGTTCCGCACGCTGATCCATGACAGCCGCGAGGAGTTCGCGCCGGGCGCCTGCGTCGATCATGCCAAGTGCGAGGATTTCCTGCGCCACGTTGAGTACGTGAAGCTGGATGCGACGGCGCCGGCGGAACGCTGGACGCCGCTGAAGGATGCGCTGACGAACGGCAAGGGTAACGTCCGCATCTTCTATCTCTCGACGGCGCCGAGCTTGTTCGTGCCGATTGCGCAGAAGCTGGGTGAGACGGGGCTGGCGACACAGGAGTCGCGGATCGTGCTGGAAAAGCCGATCGGTCGCGATCTGGCGTCTTCGCGTGCGATCAACGATGGCGTGGGCGCCGTGTTCGATGAACAGCGCACGTTCCGGATCGATCACTATCTCGGCAAGGAGACGGTGCAGAATCTGCTCGTGCTGCGCTTCGCCAACATGCTGGTCGAGCCGGTGTGGTCGCGCGAGACGATTGATCACGTGCAGATCACGGTGGCTGAGGAGATCGGCGTCGAGGGGCGGGCGGACTATTACGATAAGAGCGGCGCGCTCAGGGACATGGTGCAGAACCATATCCTGCAATTGCTTTGCCTCGTCGCACTGGAATCACCGAACTCGATGGATGCGGACGCGATCCGCACCGAGAAGCTGAAGGTGCTGTCGGCGCTGAAGCGCATCGATGCGAAGGCGGCGCCCGCGAAAACGGTGCGTGGGCAGTACAAGGCTGGATTGGTCAGCGGAAGTAAAGCGCCGGGCTATTCCGAGGAAGTCGGCAAGCCGACGCGCACCGAGACATTCGTGGCCATCAAGGCCGAGGTGGACAATTGGCGCTGGGCCGGCGTGCCGTTCTATCTGCGCACCGGCAAGCGCATGGGGACGCGGCGTTCGGAGATCGTGATTCAGTTCAAGGATACGCCGGTGCCGATTTTCGGCGCGGGCGCAGGTTCGCCGAACAAGTTGGTGCTGCGACTGCAGCCTGACGAGGGCGTGCGGCTGTGGCTCAACATGAAGGAGCCGGGGCCGGGCGGGTTGCGGGTGAAGACCGCGCCACTCGATCTTTCGTTCGCGGAAGAGTTTGGCGGCGTGCGTTACCCGGATGCGTACGAGCGGCTGCTAATGGACGTGGTGCGCGGCAACCTCGCGCTATTCATGCGGCGTGATGAAGTCGACGCAGCGTGGAAGTGGGCGGATGCGTTGCTGGCGGCGTGGGATGAGAATGGCGGCGAGCCGCATCTCTATGCGGCGGGCGCCAATGGCCCGACGCAATCGGCGCTGATGCTCGATCGCGATGGCCGCGCTTGGTGGGATCCCGAATAATGGCGCTCAATCGAATTGTCGAAGCGGTCACGGCGCGCATTGTTGAACGCAGCGCCAAAAGGCGGCGGCGATATTTGGATTTGATTGACGCTTACGATCCGAGCAAGCCCGCGCGCGTGAAGGTGTCCGAAGCCAACCGCGCGCATGGCGCGGCGGGATGTGCGGTGCAGGACAAGATCGATCTGCTCGGCGGCAAGTGGCCGTCGATCGGCATCGTCACGTCTTACAATGACATGCTCTCCGCGCACGCGCCGTACGAGCGCTATCCCGAGATCATCCGCAAAGCGGCGCGCGAAGTGGGCGCGGTGGCCCAAGTTGCGGGCGGCGTGCCCGCGATGTGCGATGGCGTCACGCAAGGCTTCGAGGGCATGGAGATGTCGTTGTGGTCGCGTGATGTGATTGCGCTGAGCACGGCAGTGTCGCTCTCTCACGCGACGTTCGATTCAGCGCTGCTGCTGGGCATTTGCGACAAGATCGTGCCGGGGCTGCTGATCGGCGCGCTCAGATTTCCGTGGTTGCCGTGCATTCTCGTGCCCGGCGGGCCGATGCCGTCGGGTTTGCCGAACAAGGAGAAGGCGGCGCGGCGCCAATTGTTCGCGGAAGGCAAGATTGGCCGAGAGGAATTGCTGCAGGTGGAAGCCGAGAGCTATCACGCGCCGGGCACATGCACGTTCTACGGCACGGCCAACTCCAATCAGATGATGATGGAGGTGATGGGCCTCCATCTGCCCGGCGCCGCGTTCGTCAATCCGTTTACGCCATTGCGTGAGGCGCTAACGATCGCGGCGGCGCGGCGGGCGGCGAAGATCACGGGGTTAGGGGACGACTATAGGCCGATCGGACGCGTTGTGGATGAGAAGGCGATCGTGAACGCCATGGTCGGCCTGATGGCGACGGGCGGCTCCACCAATCACTTCATTCATTTGCCCGCGATCGCGCTGGCGGCCGGCATCGAGATCAACTGGGATGATTTCTCCGAGCTTTCGAGTGTGACGCCGCTGCTGGCTCGGATCTATCCAAATGGCTCGGCGGACGTGAACCACTTCCACGCCGCGGGTGGCATGGGATTTCTGACCCGCGAATTGCTGGGCGCTGGTTTGTTGCACGGCGACATCGCGACGGTCGGCGGCGAGAGCTTGGCGGCGTACGCGCAGGAACCGTTTCTGGCCGGCGAAACCGTGTCGTGGCGCGATGCGCCGAGTGTCAGCGCTGACGACAGCGTTCTCCGCGATGCGCGCAATCCATTCTCAGCCGACGGCGGCCTGCGCTTGATGGCTGGCGGCTTGGGGCGCGCGTGCGTGAAAGTATCCGCGGTGGCGGACGACAAGCGCGCTGTGGAAGCTTCGGCGGCGGTGTTCGACACGCAGGGCGAGGTGCAGGCGGCGTTCAAGCGCGGCGACTTGGATCGCGATTGCGTCATCGTCGTGCGCGGGCAGGGGCCGCGCGCCAACGGGATGCCCGAGTTGCACAAATTGATGCCGCTGATGGGCGCGCTGCAGGATCGTGGCTTTCGCGTCGCGCTGGTGACGGATGGGCGAATGTCGGGCGCGAGCGGCAAGGTGCTGGCGGCGATTCACGTCACGCCGGAAGCGGCCGAGGGCGGGCCGCTCGCGAAGGTGCGTGACGGCGATGTGCTGCGTGTGGACGCGAATGCAGGCGCGCTCGATGTGGTGTCGCCGGCGGACTGGCGCGAACGCGCGCCGGCGCAGCTCGATATTGCAGGGAACGCGCGGGGAGTAGGGCGCGAGCTATTCTCGCTTTTCCGGGCGCACGCCTGTTCGGCGGAGCGCGGCGGTTCAGCGTTTCCGGACTTCGATCCGGCCTAGTCGCGGCGATTCTGATCGCGCTGATCGCGTAGGCGCTGCGCGAACGCTTCGTCGCGCGGCGCCGGTGCGAAGCCTTCGCCGACAGAGATTTCCAGCTCGCGATTGACGCTGCCGCCGAGCGGAACGGTCAAATGCTCGACAGTGCGGAACACGGTGAAGTCGCCCGCCACGAACGGAAGATAGTCCGGCGTCAGGTGGACCACGAGCACACGGCCGCCTTCTTCAGGGCGCATCGGATCGGTGGATTCGGCCGAGTTCTGCGCTTCGCCGTGCAGGAGCCACATGCGCACCGGCGGCAATGGCACCTCCGCGCGGCGGGCGTTGCGCCAGTAGTAGGCGAGTTCAAAGTAGGTAACGCGATCATCGACGAGCACCGCGGTGAATGGAGGTTCACCTGGCTGAGGTGCTGCGCGCAGCGCGATCTCGTGCGCGGTCTCTTCCCATCCCTGCGTAGTGCGCAGACCCTTGAAGCGGTTGGCGATGACGGGATCGAGCGCGGCGAATGGGAAGGCGACGGCAATCAGCACGTTCAACGCCATTGCGGTGACGAGCCACTTGCGGCCCTTCGAGGTCGCGAACAAGCCGCCCGTCGCCCAGATCAACGCGGCGGGGTAGGCGACCGCCGCCCAATTGGCGTTGGCGCGCGAGATGAAGGCGATGGTCGCCACGATCAGGAACGGCGGCAGCATGTAGGAGATGAGGAACTTGTCCTCGTCCGATAGCCCCGAGGCGCGCCGCCATGCGCGCCAGGCGAAACCGATCAGCACGAAGAAGATGATCGGGCCAAGCAGCATCTGGCCGCTGACGAACTCGAACAATTCGTCGAGGTTGAACATATCGCTGCCGTCGAGGCGCGCGTTGGCGGCGGTGTGGCGCGCCGTGGCGAAGCCGTGCTCGACGTTCCAAATGATGTTCGGCGTCAGCACAGCCAGTGCGATGAAGAACGCGATGATGCCGCGGCCTTTGGCCAGCGCTTGCCTCACCGGCGGCATCCAATACGCCGCGAGCGCGGTGCAGAGGATGAAGTAGAGCATGGCGTATTTGGCCAAGGAACCGACGCCAACGAACAGCCCCAGCGCGATCGCCCAAATCCAAGCGCGAGTGACCACGAGTCGCCACATCGCAAACAGCGCCAGCGACCAAAGAGGAAGCAACAGAGCGTCGGTCGAGATCAAGTTCGACGAGAATACGACGCCGGGCATCAGCAGATAGCCGATGCCGGCCCAGAACCCGGCCCAAGCGCCATACATGTTGCGCGCCAGCGCGTAGATGGCGACGCCCGCGATGGCGTGCGCGATCGGTGCGCCGAGCCGGATCGCCCATTCGGCGTCGGTGCCCATCAGCGTGGTGGTAGCGCCGATCACCCAGGCGATTAGCGGCGGCTTGGTGAAGTAGCCCCAGTCGAACGTGCGCGACCACATCCAGTATTGCGCTTCGTCGAAATAGAGCCCGACCGGATTGAGTCGGAGCGCCTCGATCCGCAGCCACGTCAGCACGATCAGCACGCCCAGAAAGGCGAGCGTCGCGCGGTCGAAGGCGGCTCGGGCTGATGGCATCGGCTACTCGGATTGTCCCCGCTTAGGTCTTACCGGATGGCCGCTGCGCGCGCCAGAACGCAAGCTCACTTGTGTAGGGTTTGAAAGCGCCTATCTGGCGTCATTCACATGGGCTAAGGACCCGCCATGACGACGATTCCCGCCGAATGGCAGCCGCACAAGGCGATTTGGACCGCTTGGCCGTCGGCCGGAGATCTCTGGGGAGAAGACCTGGAGCCGGCGCGCGCGGAAGTGGCGGCGATGGTGCGCGCGCTCAACGATGGTGGGAAGGGCGACAAGATGCGCGTGCTGGCGCACGGCCGCGAGGCGGAAGCGTCAGCGAAGCTTTCGATCGGGCAGAGCGCGGAGATTATTCCGGGCGCGTTTGGCGACATCTGGTTTCGCGACACTGGGCCGATCTTCGATAGCGCGGGCGTCGCGCATGGCTTCAAGTTCAACGGCTGGGGCGGCAAGTACCAACTGCCGCACGATGATGAAGTCGGCGCGCGCGTGGCGCTGTTGGCGAAGGCGGACTATCGTCGCCACGACTTTATCCTCGAAGGCGGCGCCATCGAGATGGACGGCGAAGGCACGCTGCTTACGACGCGACAATGCTTGCTCAACCCGAACCGCAACGCGCATTGGACCGAAGAGGGCGCGGAGGTGGCGCTGAAGCGCGCGCTGGGTGTTGAGAAGGTGCTGTGGCTCAGCGAAGGACTGCTGAACGATCACACCGATGGCCACATCGACAACCTGGCGCGCTTCGTGGCGCCGGGGAAAGTCGTGTGCCAGGCGCCGGCAAACCGCGACGATCCGAATTTTGACGTGCTGGAGGAAATCGCACTTGAGTTGGGCGCGATGCGCGATGCGAAGGGGCGGAAACTTGAAGTGATTCGGATTCCATCTGTCGGCGCCGTTGAGGATGAGGATGGCGAAGCAGTGCCAGCGAGCCACATGAATTTTCTGATCGGCAACACGATAGTGGTTGTACCGATTTATTCTGGCAGCGGCGATGATGCCGTGAATGCGCTCGCGCCGTTGTTTCCAGGGCGCCGCATCATCGGGCTTTCGTCCAACGCGATCCTCACGGGCGGCGGCTCGTTCCATTGCATCACTCAGCAGGAGCCGGCGTGATGGCCAAGACGATCACAGTCGCCGCGATTCAAACGTCGTACGGCGACGACATGAAGGTCAACATCGAGAGGACGGAACGATTCGTGCGCGAGGCGGCGAACAAGGGCGCGCACGTGATCCTGCCGTCTGAGCTGTTTCAGGGTCCGTACTTCTGCACGGCGCAGGAAGAGAAGTGGTTCGCGACGGCGCATGAAGCGGCAACGCATCCGTGCGTCTTGGCGATGGCGCCGGTGGCGAAAGAGCTGGGCGTTGTGATCCCCGTCTCGATCTACGAGCGCGATGGGCCGCTCTACTACAATTCCGTCGTCATCGTGGATGCGGACGGCAAGCAGCTCGGCGTTTATCGCAAGAGCCACATTCCTGACGGCCCGGGCTACATGGAAAAGTACTATTTCCGGCCAGGCGATACGGGCTTCAAGGTTTGGAACACCGCGTACGGCCGCATTGGCGTCGGCATTTGCTGGGACCAGTGGTTTCCCGAAGCCGCGCGCGCGATGGCGATCCAAGGCGCTGAAGTGCTGTTCTATCCGACCGCGATTGGCTCCGAGCCGCACGACGCCTCGCTCGACACGCGCGATCCGTGGCGGCGCGCGATGCAGGGGCATGCGGTGTCGAATGTGATTCCGGTGGTGGCGAGCAATCGCATCGGCACGGAGACAGTCGGGAAGAACACGCAGAGCTATTACGGTTCAAGCTTCATCGCCGACCATCGCGGCGATCTGGTGCAGAGCTTGGAGCGCGCCGACGAAGGCGTGCTGGTGCATACGTTCGATCTGGATTTCCTCGATCGCCACCGCGCCGCGTGGGGCTTCTTCCGCGATCGGCGGACGGAGTTTTATCGCTGAGCGCTCATGGATCGCGCCAAGTGCGCTTGGCCCCAGTCGTGAATCGCATCGATCAAAGGGCTGGCACTCTGCCCGTGCGGTGAGATGGCGTACTCAACGTTCGTTCCGCACACCGTGCGCGTGATCAGCGCTTCGTCCTCCAGCGTGCGCAACACCTCGGTAAGCACCTTGTGTGAGATATCCGGCACGAGCCGCTGCAGTTCGTTGAAGCGGCGCGGCGCCTTGTCGAGCCAGTAGAGCAGTATCAGCGACCACTTGCCGCCGATGGCGCTCATCGCTGCGCGCATCGGGCAATCTTCGGCGATCGGTTCGCCGGGCTGTTTCAGGTGCGCAGTCATGCGGTTACCCCGAGGTGCGTTGTGCGGCGCGCCGCGTCGGCGCCAGATGCACGCAGGTTTAGCATGGAACGATCGACATGGCGCTTCGCAATCCCAGCGCGCGAATACTCTTCGTGCTGCTCGTCTTCGGCTGGCTTTGCGTGCTGACGCCGCACGCGGTAGCGCAGTCCGACGGCGCGCGCGATTTCGATTGGGAGATCGGTGCGTGGAATACGCACGTCCGCGTCCGCGCACCACTTTCTGAGGACGGCGCGTGGACCGAATTTCGCGGCGCCTCGATCGTGCATGCGTTCGCGGACGGACGCGCAAATCTGGTCGATCTTAATGTCGTCAACGGTGATCGGCGGATTGAGGGCGTCTCGCTTCGGTTGTTCAATCCGCAGACCCAGCAGTGGAGCCTGAACTTCGCCAGCATGCGCGATGGGCAGCTGACGTCGCCGGTCTATGGCGGGTTCGAGAACGGACGCGGCGTGTTTTACGGGCAGGATAGTGTTGACGGTCGCGTCGTGTTGGTGCGGTTCGTGATTTCGGATGTGAGCGCGAACACCGCGCGTTTCGTTCAATCCTACTCCGCGGACGGTGGCGTGAGCTGGATCGACAACTGGATCGCCACGGATACGCGGCATTAGCGCGCAAGCAGATCTAACGCCGCGTTGCGAATGCGCTCGTCGCCATACGCCAATGCACGGCCGCCAGCACTTGCGTCGCCGCCATCCCATGCGCACACGCCGCCGCCGGCGCCGGTGAGAATGGGGATGAGGGCGGCGATGTCGAAGGGTTTGAGGCCGGACTCGACAACGCAATCCATCGTGCCGGACGCGACCATGGCGTACGCATAGCAATCGTAGCCGTAGCGCGTCAGCTTGGCTTCTGCGCGCACACGCGCGAAGGCGTCTGCTTCGTCGCCCTTGAACAGATACGGATCGGTCGTGGAGAGGATCGCATCACCAAGACCGGCGCAGGCGCGCGTCTTCAGCGGGCGCGTCACGCCTTGCGCGGTGAGATTCGCACCGTCGTTCCAGCCGCGATAGCGTTCGTCGAGATAGGGTTGATCCATCACGCCGATCAGCGGGCGGCCGTCGTGATAGAGGCCGATCAACACGCCCCAGAGCGGCAGGCCTGAGATGAAGGCGCGGGTGCCGTCGATCGGATCGAGGATCCATTGGTAGCCGCTTCTCGAGAGTTCGCCGCCGTATTCTTCGCCAAGAACGGAGTGGTCAGGAAACTCTCGCTCGATCAGCGTGCGCATGGCGCGCTCCGCCGCCTTGTCGGCGTCGGTGACAGGATCGAACAGCGCGCCTTTGCTTTCGACCGTATGCGCGGCGCGGAAATACGGGAGGATTGCCGCGCGTGCGGCGTCGGCCAACGTGTCGGCAAAGGTGAGTAGGCGGGGGGCTTCCGGGGGGGTCATCGGCGACCCGCCGGCGGTTCGCGGCGTTGGGTGTGCAAATCCATCAGTTCACTATAGCGCGGCGCCGCTGGTGTGGGATTGATTTGTGCAAACGAAAAACGGGCCCGCCAGTGGCGAGCCCGTTGCCGTTCCTCCGCAGCGTGGGAAGGGAGATTACGCTGCGTCGGTGTTTTCGTCTTGCAGTGCCTTCGCCAGGTCGAGCAGGCGGCGGCGCGGACGTTCGCCGAGCTTGTAGTAAGCGCGGATCAGTTCGAGCGTTTCTTTCTGCGAAAGAACGTCAGCGGCGATCAGGTCACGATCGTTCGCCGGCGCGCCAGGGGCCGCCGGGTTGGCGACTTGTTGGAGGCCTTCGAAGAAATAGTTGACCGGCACGTTCAGCGCGACGGCGAGTTCGTAAAGACGGCTCGCAGTCACGCGGTTGGCGCCGCATTCGTACTTTTGGATCTGCTGAAAGCGGATGCCGATGGACTCAGCCAGCTGTTGCTGGGTGAGGCCCAGAAGACGGCGGCGGCGACGGAGTCGCTTGCCGACGTGGAGGTCGATGGCGTTAGCCATGTGAGTGCGCCCTTGTTCGCGGCGGTTTCCCCCACTTGGGCCCGCCTTATGTGCGGTTTGGAGAGCACGACGCGTGCCAAGTCCCGGTGACGCGAATTGTATCGCGTTAAGGGTTTCATGCACGTGCAAGGCCCGTGCAGCGCGAACTTCGCACCGTTTTGGCGCCGCGCGATTGGTAAACGTGCGCGCGCCGTGTTTTCGCCGCCGCATTGCCGTTTGTGGCGCATCTTCGGGCGCGAACATCTCGCGCAGGATGAGGTTCATCATGAGACTGCGCGCTTTTCCGGTTGTTGCACTGTTCGCGCTTGGCGCGTGCGCTTCGACGCAGCGGGCGTTGAGCTATGAGGGTGGTAACCCTGATGCGGACGTGTTCGTCGGCAATCAGCGGTTCCAGCTCTGGTTTCACCACGAGGATCAAACCGTCCTGATCCAGCGCGGCGACCCGCAGCCGCTGGCGAGCCTGCTGACGCAGAACGCCACCATTTACGCTAACGATGCAACGCTCGGTCCGTTGTGGTGGGGTGCGGCGGCCAATGCGGTGCTGACGCAGTTTGGTTGCTATGGCGCGGAGGTGAGCGAGGCGGAGCGGACGCAACTGCGCGAGGTCAGCTACACCTGCCCGGAGCCCGTTGATGTGGGTGCGCAAGTTGCGCAGCGCCGCGCCGAATGGCGGCGTGGCGTGCATGTGGATGCGCCGCGCGAGGGTTAACCGGCTTCCTTAGCGCGCGATTGGCGTTTGCGCTCGTTCGGATCGAGATACGCCTTGCGCAGCCGGATCGCGGCGGGCGTAACTTCCACCAGTTCGTCGTCTTCGATCCAAGCCATTGCTTGTTCGAGCGTCAACCGGCGCGGGGGCGTCAGGCGGATCGATTCATCCTTACCGGACGCGCGCACGTTGGTGAGCTTCTTGCCCTTCAGCGGATTGACGTCGAGATCTTCGCCGCGGCTGTTCTCGCCGATGATCATGCCTTCGTAGACGTCTTCGCCATCGGCGATGAACATCTGGCCGCGATCTTCAAGATTCCAAAGCGCGAAGGCCGTCGATTGGCCCTTGTCGTTGGAGATCAGCGCGCCGTTACGGCGGCCCGGGATTTCGCCCTTCCATGGCGCCCAGGAGTGGAAGAGGCGGTTCATGACGCCAGAGCCGCGCGTGTCAGTGAGAAATTCGCCGTGATACCCGACCATGCCGCGCGCCGGCGCGTACATCACCAGCCGCGTCTTGCCACCGCCTGAGGGGCGCATGTCCTGTAGTTCGCCTTTGCGAATGCTCATCTTCTCGATGACGACGCCCGTGTATTCATCATCCACGTCGATCACGACTTCTTCGACCGGCTCAAGCGTTTGACCGTTTTCGCTGCGCGTCAATACTTTCGGGCGCGAGAGCGAAAGTTCGAAGCCTTCGCGGCGCATGGTTTCCACCAGCACGCCGAGTTGCAGTTCGCCGCGCCCAGCGACCTCGTAGGCGTCCCTGTTGGCAGTCTCGGTGACGCGGATGGCGACGTTGGATTCCGCTTCCGCCAGCAAACGCGCGCGGATAACGCGGCTCTGCACCTTATCGCCGGCGCGACCGGCGAGCGGGGAGTCGTTGATCGATACGGTGATCGCCAGCGTCGGCGGATCGATTGGCGTCGATGGGATCGGTGCGGCCAGGTCCGGCGAGCCGATGGTGTCGGCGACGGTGGTTTCGACCAGGCCGGCAATGGCGATGATGTCGCCGGCCTCGGCGCTTTCGACTGGCACGCGCTTCAAGCCGCGGAACGAGAGCAGCTTGGTGAGGCGGCCTTTCTCGATTTCCTTGCCTTCGCGCGACAGCGCGCGCACCGGATCGCCAACCTTCACGCGGCCCGCCTCAACGCGGCCGGTCAGGATGCGGCCGAGGAACGGATCGGAATCGATCATGGTGACGAGGAATGCGAACGGCTCGTCCTTCTTTTGAATCGGCTGGGGATCGGGCACGTGGCGAACGATGAGTTCGAACAGCGGCGTTAGATCTTTATTCTCGCCGGTCATGTCGGTCTTCGCCCAGCCTTCTTTGCCGCTGGCGTAGAGGATCGGGAAATCGGCTTGCTCGTCGCTGGCGCCGAGCGCGAGGAAGAGTTCGAAGATTTCGTTCAGCGCTTTGTCCGGATCGGCGCTCGCACGATCGACTTTGTTGAGCACGACCATCGGCCTCAAACCGCGGTTCAGCGCCTTCGACAGCACGAACTTGGTTTGCGGCATCACGCCTTCGCTGGCGTCCACCAGCAGCACGCAGCCATCGACCATGCCGAGAATGCGTTCGACTTCGCCGCCGAAGTCGGCGTGGCCGGGCGTATCGACGATGTTGAGGCGCCAATCGTCACCCCAATGGATCGATGTGCACTTGGCGAGAATGGTGATGCCGCGCTCGCGCTCCTGATCGTTGGAATCCATGGCGCGTTCGGCGTGCGCTTCGTTGGCGCGGAAGGCGCCGCCTTGGACGAGCATTTGGTCGACCAAGGTGGTCTTGCCATGGTCGACGTGGGCGATGATCGCGAGATTACGAAGGCGCTCGGCCATTTCAGGAGCTTTCAACGGGAATAGCCGCGGGTTCTGCCTGCCGAAGGCGCCTGCTTCAACGGCAGACGGCGCAATTCCTTAGGCACAATCCATCCAAATATGCATGTGTGCAGCGCAGCATAGCAAAGCGCTCCAAAAAATCAAACGTAAACAGTCATGTATGATTGATTACATAAACGTGACGCTGTGTTCACCTTGCAAAATGCTGCGCTGCGAAATAGGTTTTCCTCGTTGCGGGGTTTCGCGATCCCGCACCCGCCCTATCGGGCGTTTCCTCCCTATTTTACCTTTCCGCCGCCGGGCCTCAAAGCCCGGCGGTTTTTTCTTGAGCGCGCGAAAACGCCGCCGATGCGGGTTTCTTTTCGCTCTTGTCCGCCTTCGCCTAGGCTTCGGCGAGACGACTTCGCGACGCGAAGTCGGGAGTCGGGGCGCGCGATCCGCGCTGAGTAGTCTCTGTAGGGTGCGTCGATTGTCTCCAACCAACGCTGCGCGCTTCGCGCGCCCCGGTTGCCGATCGTTTTTCCCGGCCTGGGACGAGGAGTTGTAGAACGCTGACGATGGCCAGCTCGCCTCCTGCACGGTGCGCTTCCGGGACAAGCCTTCACCGAAGACTGATCCCTTGGGGCTTAGCTCCATTCCCAATTCGCCGGTTCTGTGGGCAAGGCTTCCGAACCTTGGACTTTGCGGTTTCACTCCCCGCAAACAAATCCCACCGACCGTGTCCCTCACATTCCAAAGTTTCGGACGTCTCAGAAATCTCCCGTGTGCGGACGGACTCAGAGTACGGCGGAGTCAATTCGGTCGGATAGATTAGCGCAAATATTTTGAAGTTGGAGCGCGCGGCTCCGCCGCGCATTGGCGCAAAAGGCTTGAAAGTGAGGCGCTAAGCGCGGCGGAGCCGCGCGCTCCAACCTGCAGGCGATAGTGTGTATCCTCCGGATTGAGCTGCGCTCAATCCCCGTTTTTCCATGAGTCCGTTCTTCGCCGAGTGGGGACATCGGCCCCACAAGCTATATGTAAGCCATGCGCCCCAAGTTTCTGGCCGTCTTCGTCCTACTGCTGGCTGCTTGCGGCGATGTCCGATCTTTTGAGGAGACATCCGCTCAGTTCCAGAGGGATCGTGACCAGTTGCAACAGCTTGCCGAAGCTGCGGTGGCGTGTGAGGACGCCTCGCGTTTCTTAGCGCGTCAAAACCAGCGCGCCGGTTGCATCGCTGAAATTGCACGAGAACTTCACCGACTTCGGTACCGGTCTGCTATCGTCGACGAAGGTCGCTGGCGCGTTACCTTTGTGAACGGAGACGACGGAACGGCATTTGGGAGCGTCATGAGCGGGATTACCTACCGCCGCTTGCCCGGCCCGCCTCAACATGGCGAAAGGCCTCTCACAGAGCCGCCTCACCAGTGGTTCTACTTTCAACACGACTAAGCTCAAATGCAACAGAGTCCGCTCCGGGTCAGCAGCGGACTCCGGGCTGCGCGCTAAGCCAAGCTCTTATGCAGCGTCGCCGCGGCAAGCGCTTCGGCCAGCCGGCTCATGTCGGCGCGGACGCGGACGTAGCCGTTGGTGCGCTCGAGCGTGCGTTCGTCGACGTAGAGCGCGCGGCTGATCTCGATTTGCAGAGCGTGGGTGTGCAAAGCGGGGCGGCCGTAGGTTTGCGTCGTATGGCCGCCGGCGAACGGCGCGTTGCGGGCGACGCGATACCCCAAGCGGCGCAACGTCGCTTCCGCGAGCGCGGTGACGGATGGGTGGCATGACGCGCCGAAGCGATCGCCCAGCACGATGTCGGGCGCATGCGCGCCGCGTGAGTTACTGGGCATGGAATGGCAATCCACCAACACCGCGCAGCCGAACGCTTCCTTGGTCTCTGCGACGAGGTTCGCGAGCATCGCATGATAGGGGCGGTGCACCTGCGCCATGCGGCGTTCGGCGTCGGGCAATGAAAGTTTGCGCCGATAGATCGCCTGGCCGTCGCCGCTGACGCGCGGGATGGCGCCGAGGCCGGCCTGCACGCGCGCGGAAGTGAGGTGCACGCTAGGCGGTGGCCGCTCGTCGAACATTTCCGGATCAAGCTCTGCGGGATCGCGGTTCAGATCGACATAAGCGCGCGCGACAGTCGCCGAGAGCACGGTTGCGCCGTGCGCGGCGGCGCCCGCGATCAGCTCGTCGACATAGGCGTCTTCCGAGCGCCGCAGACTGATCAGCGGCACGCGCGTATCGGCCAGTAGCTCCGCTGGATAACGTCGCCCGCTGTGTGGTGAAGAGAAGATGAGCGGCGCGGTGCGCCTCAGCGGTTCGATCAGGACAAAGGGCGGCTCGACGACGGATTCGGCGAGGCTTTCGCCTTCCGCGCGGGCGCTGAGCGCGCTCTGGCCAAGATCCGTCAAGTCCATGAATCATTGTTCGCCGCAGCCGCGCGGGCCGTCAACGTTTCCACATGATTACCGCCTGTGTGTGACGGTTCAGCCGGCCTTTACCGGTGGTGTGGTAGGGGCTACCGGTTTGAAGGGGGCCGGACGTTCCGGAGCTGTGGATGGCGCGTATCCTGTTGGCGGAAGACGACGACTCGCTCCGGGGGTTCCTGGTGCAGAGCTTGACGCGCGCCGGCCACGACGTATCGGGCCATGGCGACGGCGACAGCGCTTGGGAAGCGCTGGAGCACGGCACCTATGATCTGCTGCTGACGGACATCGTGATGCCGGGCCTTGATGGCATCGAACTGGCGCGCCGTGGCGCTGAAGCCGATCCAGCGATGAAGATTGTTTTTATTACCGGTTTCGCCGCCGTGGCGCTTTCAGCGCAAAGCCAGGCGCCGAAGGATGCGAAGGTGCTGTCCAAGCCCTTCCACCTCAAGGATCTCGTGGTGGAGATCGAACGCGTGATCGCGGCAGCTTGATTCAAGATTTGGACAGCGGAGCCATCCGCAGCTCGCGGATGGAGATGTAGTCCTCCTTCGCCAAGGCTTCGGAGGACATCCAACGCGCGGCATCGCGAGCGTAGGATGGTGGGCGCGACAGGGATCGAACCTGTGACCCCTACGATGTCAACGTAGTGCTCTCCCGCTGAGCTACGCGCCCGACCGTTGGGTCCGGCGATATAGACTGCGAACCTGCCGCGCCGCAAGTTCCGGCGCAGTGGAAAATAGGCCGCAAGCGGGTAACCTTCCGTCCATGGCAAAGCTCCCACCCCGCATCAAAGTGTTTCGCGCTCAGATCGGGTTTGGCGATTGGGTGGTGGCGACGTCGAGCAAGAAGCTGGCGCTGGAAGCGTGGGACGTCAGCCGCGATCTGTTCGCGACAGGTGAGGCGGAGCAGACGGACGACCCGAAAGCGATCACGGTTGCGATGACCAATATTGGCAAGGCCGTCGCGATGCCGCGGCCGAAGCGAAGGAAGTAGCTAACTCAGCACCAGCTGCGTTTGGATCACGAGGGCGACGGCCTTGCCGTCCTCGGTGGCGACGCGCGTTTGCCAGACGCTGGTGCGCTTGCCTTTGTGCACGGGGGTGGCTTCGGCGATGATGGTGACGCCGGCTTTTGCGGCGCCGAGGAAATTGGTCTTGCTTTCGATCGTGGTGGTGCCGGTGGCGCCGGGCGGCAGCGAAAGGAAGGCGCCAACCGCGCCGGCGGAGTCTGCGAGCGCCATGATGGCGCCGCCGTGTAGAATGGAGCCGCCAGTGCAAAGCTCTGGCCGTACGACGAGACGGGCGACGACGCGCTCGGGCGTCGCCTCGGTGATCTCGACGCCCATGGTCTTGGCGAACGGAATCTGGTCGGCGAAGTTCATGGCGCGGCTTCTCTCTTGGTGAGTGCGATGCGGCGTTCGTCGTAGGCCGCGAAAAGACACGCCGCAATGATGAGCGCGGCGCCGAGATAAATTTCGAGGTGCGGCGTCTCTTGGAAAACTACGTAGCCGATTGCGGTGGCCCAGATCAGCTCGGTGTAGTGGATCGGCGCAAGCTGTTGGGCTTCAGCGGCGGCGTAGGCGCGCGCCATCAAGTACATGAACGCCGCCGCCAGCGCGCCCATTAGCAGGAAGAACGGCCAGGTTTCGAGCACGGGCGGTGTGGCGAAAATGATGGTCGGCGGCAGCAGGATGATGCCGGGAATGAGGCTCGTCATCAGGCCGACAATCGGCGCGCCGTCTTTCTGCGCGCGCTCACGCAAGAGCACCATGGCGAAGGAGAAAAAGCCGGCGGACACGAGCACTGCCGCTACGCCGAGATCGTGCTGCGGCGATTCCGCTTCGCTCGGCGCGCCCTGCATGGCGACGATGACGCCGGCGAAACCGACCACGGCGCTGATCATGCTCGACGCGCGAATGCGTTCCTTCAACAGCAGGCTCGCCACGAAGGGCGCGAGAAGGGGATAGATGAAAGAGAGCGTCACCGCTTCGGCGAGTGGCAGCACGCTGAGCGCCCAGAAGAAAGTGACCGCGCATGCGGCGATCAGAAATCCGCGCACGCCGTGCGCGCGCCACATCTCAGAGCTGATGGCCGGGCGGCCGGCTTGCCAATAGATGCCGAACGAGAAAATGGCGCCGAACAAGTATCGCCCGAACGCGACCAGCAGCACGGGGTTGGTCTGCGATAGATACTTTATGGTCGCGTCCATGCACGCGCCGGCCATGATCGCTAGCACCAGCACTAAGGCCGGCGGAAACGCGCGCACGGACATGAAAACTCCCGTGGGGCTTCTGGCCCGAGGGAGAACTAACCGCAATCGTCAATCGTCGTGCGCTAGCCAGCGCATCACATTGCGTGCAAAGCGCTCGTTGTCGCCGCCGGGGGCGCTGAGGCCGAACGGTCGGCCCGCCCTCACTTGGGCCGTGAGCATGGCGGCCTCGCCGAGAACCACGACGCGGCCCGCGCCGTAGTTCAGCGCAAGCCCTTGGGCGGGGCCGGCAGGCTGATCTTCGAACGTCGTCGTTCCGGCGGCTTCGTCACGACTGACTTCGACGTACTCAATCGCGTTGTGTGGAAGGCGGAGTAGGATCGTGGCGTCCGCCGGGCCGCTTAGCGATTGGCCCGAGAAGGTGAAGACTTGGTCGACGCCAGAGAGGATCGGATGATCGCCAAGCGCTCCCTGTTCGAACGGCAATGGGTCCGACGTCGCGCCGGGTATTTCGACGCTGCCCCCGCGCATCGTAACGTCGAACGCCGCCGCCAGTTGCGCGGAGGCGGCGCCGAACGGTGCGTGATCGGCAATCAGGAGCAGTGATCCGCCACGTTCGACCCACGCGCGCACGGCTTCGATTTCAAGTGCGGTGAAGGCCGCCGCGCCGCGATCGCCGCGATCGCCGATCGGCAAATTGAAGCCCCAGAATTGCAATCGGGCCGCGCCCGAGGCGTTGGCGATGACTAGGATGCCGGTGCTTGCCAGCGTGCCATCAGTGAAACGCGCATTGCCGCGCACCACGTCGTAGCCTTCCGCCTTGAGCAGCCGCGCCAGCGGCATGTAACGGCCGAACAGCCCGGCGGTGGAGGCGTTGTGATGTCCTTCGTCGATGAGGACGCGTGGGTGCGCGTTGACAAACGCAGGCGGCGTGGCGCTCGGGTGCCACGTGTAGTCTGGGCGCTGACCTTGAAAGAAGAGCAGAGCAGCCAAGCTGGCGATCCCTCCGAATAGGAAAAGCCCAACGAGTCCGGCAATCTTGTGCATGGTGCCTCCTGGCGCCTTCAACGCCGGGAGGGCTGGGCCGTTAACACGGGAAATTTCTGCTGAGGATTGTTAACGCCGGGCGCTTTGGCGCGTCTTAGTCCCGATGGCCAGGAGCACTGACATGAGTGACTTGCAAACCGTCGCGACAGCGTCGGCAATCAGCGAAGCGGTCTTGATCGCGGGGGTGCTGACGACTGGCGCATTCGTGCTGTGGCTCGCGGTTTCCGAACTCGCCCGACGCCATCGGCTGACGCAGCTGCTGGCCTTTCGGCTGAAGGTGCTCGATCGGCTGAACGCCATGGATGGTGATGATGTTGCACGCATCGTTGCGGAGTTGGTGCGGGCAGATGAGGGCAGCGAGGCTGCCCGTGGCGCGCGGGCGGCGCAGGTGGGCGTTGTGTCGCTGGCCGCGACGGCCGGCCTGTTGGGCTTGATGGCCTACAACCTGCTCGGCGTTTCGGATGTCTGGCTGACATTGGCGGTGTTGTCCGGCGTGCTCGGCGTGGGCTTTCTGGGCGCCGCATGGCTCGCTCGGCGATTGCGGCCCTGAGCGAGCCGCGGCGTGGACGAACGCACCTTCAAACAGATGCATGAAGAAACGGCAGAGCCGTTGCGCCGCTACGCCGCGCGTGTGCTGGGCAGTGTCGCGGCGGCCGACGATATCGTGCAGGAGACGTATTTGCGCGCGCTGGGCAGCGCCACGTTTCCGACGGGCTTGCCGCAAGCGCGTGCCTACCTCTTTCGCATCGCTAGCAATCTGATCCGGGATGCATGGCGCAGGCAAAAGCGCGCCGCGCAAAGCGTAGAGGTCGCGGATGCAGTGTATGTTGAGAAAGAGGGCTTGCGCCTCGACCTGTCGCGTTTGTTTCAAACACTGACGCTGCAAGAGCGGCAGCTGATCTGGCTGGCTTATGTCGAAGGCGACGATCATGCCGCGATTGGAACTGTGCTTGGACTTGGCGAAGGGAGCGTGCGCGTGATGTTGCATAGGGCGCGGCGGCGTTTTGAGGCCGCGTTGCGTGGAGGCGGTTATGAGTGATGAAGCGGTCAACGCGGCGATCGCGGCGCTAAGGAACGCGGAGCTACCAGGATGCTCGCCGCCGGCTGAAGCGCTGTTGTGGAAGGCGGCGTTGCGTCGGCGGCTCGAGCGCGCCGCGCGCGGCCCCGCCGTCTTGGAGAAGGGATTGCCCGCTATTGTAGCAGGAGTCTGTGCCACAGCGGCTGTCTTCGCGGCTCAGTTGCTGAGGCCGGATCAATCGCCAGTGCTTGCAATGGCGGCGGCGATCGCGCTTGCGATGCTGGTGGCCGGCGCGGCGGTTGCCGCAATCCCGTTGTTCGCACGCCGCTAAAACGGAAACTCCCCCCGCGCCGAGGGCGCGAGGGGAGCTCTGCCGTACAGCGAAGGATCGCGTTACGGCGTGGTCGGGGCCGGAGCGGCGGGGTCGGCTGCCGGCGCGCCTTCGGTGGCTTGGTCCACCGCTTCGCCGGCTTCTTCCTGCGGGCCTTGGCCGAGGTCGGTGGTGCCGGTGGTGGATTGTTCGTACGCGGTGTCGGCGGCTTCGCCGGCTTCTTCGTTGGCGCCTTGGCCGCACGCAGCCAGACCCAGTATCGCCGCCGCAGCGGCCGTCATCAGAAGTGTTTTCATTGCTCTCTCTCCTGCAGTGAAGTGGTTACGGGGTTGTGGCCGTGTTGTTGTCGGTCGCGTTTTCGATCGACTGCTCAGCGTTTTCACCCGCCTGTTCGATGGAATCCGCGGCGTTGTCGCCGGCTTGTTCGATGCTGTCGCCAGCGTTCTCGATGGCTTGCTCAGCAGTGGGCTCGTCCTCGACACGCGTTTCTTGTGTGCAAGCGCCGAGCGTGAGGAAGCTCGCCGCTACAAGCGCGGCTAACACAGGCTTCAACATGCATTTCTCCTAAATGTCCCGTCCTCGGACGACGTGTTGTTCCGCCGCCGGGAAGGTGAACGCGACGAAAACCACACGGTTCCAAAAAAGCGGCGCTGAAGGGGCAAGACCTCCTCAGCGCCCGCGGCTGGTTCCTGAACGGGAACGCTGGCGATGCGAGGCGGGGCGGTTATAAAGCGAGCACAGGCAGAGGGAACAATGGCCGCCGAGCTCACCGAAGACCAAGCCATGATCGTCGAAACCGCGCGCGCGTTTGCGCAGGAGCGGTTGCGGCCAAACGCGGCGCGCTGGGAGGAAGAGGGGCTGGATCGTGGTGTGCTTGAGGAGCTGGCGCAGCTCGGCTTCGCCGGCATTTACGTGCGCGAAGAGCATGGCGGCTCTGGACTAACGCGGCATGACGCGGCGTTGATCTTCGAAGAATTGTCGCGCGGCTGCATCGCCACGTCGGCGTTCATGTCGATCCACAACATGTGCGCGTGGATGATCGACTCGTTCGGCAGCGACGAGCAACGCGCGGAATGGCTGCCGCAACTCACTGCCGGCAAGAAGATCGCTTCGTATTGCTTGACTGAGCCAGGTTCGGGCTCTGATGCAGGCGCGTTGCGCACCACGGCGAAGGCGGACGGCAATTCGCAGTACGTCATCAACGGCTCGAAGGCGTTTATCTCTGGCGCGGGGTTCTCTGATCTTTATGTGCTGATGTGCCGGACGGGTGAGGACGGGCCGAAGGGCGTGTCCACGATGCTGGTCGAGAACGGCACGCCGGGGCTCTCGTTCGGCAAGATGGAAGACAAGATGGGTTGGCGAGCCCAACCCACGGCAATCGTCGCGTTCGATAATTGCAAAGTGCCGGTGGACAATCGCGTTGGCCCGGAAGGCGAGGGCTTCAAGTACGCGATGAAAGGGCTCGATGGCGGACGCTTGAACATCGCGGCGTGCGCGCTCGGTGGGGCGCAAGATGCCTTCGATCGCGCGCTGGCTTACGTGCAAGAGCGTAAGCAATTCGGCAAGCGCATCGCGGACTTTCAGAACACGCAGTTCACATTGGCCGATATGGCGACGGATTTGGCCGCTTCGCGCGCGCTCCTGCATCAGGCGGCGCAAAAGCTCGATGCAAAAGCGCCGGACGCGACCAAGTTTTGCGCCATGGCCAAGCGCTTTGTCACTGACACCGCGTTCAAGGTAGCCGATCAGGCGCTGCAGTTGCACGGCGGCTATGGCTATCTGGCGGACTACGAGGTCGAGCGCATCGTTCGCGATCTGCGCGTGCACCGCATCCTGGAAGGCACCAACGAGATCATGCGCGTGATCGTCGCGCGCGAGTTGTTGAAATCTTGAGTGGTTCTAAATCGAGCCATCAGTTGGTACGGAAAGGCAGCATATGATCTTGCGCGCGATGGGGCTGGGGTTTGTGTTGTGGCTCGCGGTCGCCGCGGTGTTTCGGTTTGCGGGGCAGATGTTCTTTTTGCCGGATGGGCGGCTGATCGCGTATATCTCCGCGCCAGTCGTCGGCGTGATCGCCACGCTTCTGCTGCTGAGATTGCTGCACGAAGCGCGCGGCGATGAGGGCGAGGCGGCGATCGGCATCGCCTTGCCGTCGCTGTTTCTGAACGGCTTCATGACGCACGAATTCGTCACGACGCTGCCCAACATCGATCCGACCTTGGATGCCACGTTTGGCGCCTGGTCGTTGTTGTTTTGCGGGTCGATCCTGATGGTAGGTTTGTTCATGACGCAGCTCGCGCCGCAGGATGAGCGCATATGAGGCGGCGCGAGCTGATTGCGCGCGCTGGGGCGAGCGCGGTTCTGGCGGGGTGCGCGAGCATGAGTGAAACGCAAACACAAGCGCCAGCGCCGACGCGGCGACCGGTCGTGATCGCGCACCGCGGCTGCAGCGGTGAACGGCCGGAGCACACGATGGCTGCGTATCGGCGCGCAGCGGAGCAGGGCGCCGACTACGTCGAGCTCGACGTAGTGATGACACTCGATGACGTCTTGGTGTGCCGGCACGAGAACGAACTTTCAGGCACCACCGACGTCGCCGCGCGCACGGAGTTTGCCGCGCGCCGCGTTCAGAAAACGGTCGATGGCGTGGCCGCGACGGGCTGGTGGGTCGAGGATTTCACGCTCGCTGAGCTGAAGACGCTGCGTTGCAAGGAACGGTTGCCGCAGCTGCGCCCTGCCAACGTAGCGTTCGATGGCCAGGACACAATCGCGACATTCGCGGAAGTGCTGGCGCTGTCGGCCGAGACGAATATCGGCGTCTATTGCGAACTGAAGCACCCGTCGTATTTGCGCGGCATCGGCAAGGATCCGCTGCCGCCGCTCATCGCGGATGTTCATGCCGCCGGCGGTCAGAGTATGGCGGACAAGATGTTCGTCCAAAGCTTCGAGATCGGTGCGCTGGTGACGCTGACGCAGATGTCGTCGATCCGCTGGAGCTGCACGCAATTGGTTTCGATCGACGGCGGGCCAGTGGACCGCCCCGATCTGACTTATGCTCAGATGCTGACGGATGGCGGCCTGCGCGACATCGCGACCTACGCCCGCGGCCTTGGCGCCGACAACGTGCTGATCTTCCCGCGCAACAACGATCTATCGCGCGCGCCGGCCACCGATCTGGTGGCGCGTGCGCACGCGGCGGGCCTGGTGGTGCATCCATGGACATTGCGGGCGGAGAATTTCTTCCTGCCGCCGAACCTGCGCCGCGGCGACGCGAACGCACCCAACTATCTGCAACTGCACGGCGACGCAGAGGCAGACGCCCGCGAGTTTTACGCCGCGGGCGTCGATGGCGTGATTACGGATTTTCCGGCGACGGCTGTGGCCGCGCGCGCTTAGGCGACGCGGCGCAGCATCTTGCGGTTCAGGATCGGCGTTTGCGCCTCGAGAATGTCTGCCTCGACGCGGGCGCGCGTGGCGTCGTCCTTGATCACCAGTAGATGGATTTCCTTGGCGCCGAGATTCTCAGCCGCTTGCCACATGTCGTGGCGCGCGAGGCTGCGCGAGAAATCGTCGGTGTATGCAGCGTAGAGCGCAATCGGGCCGCCCCAATCGAGCGACGGTTGGTCGTGCGGTTTCACGAACATGTAGATGCCACCGACGGGCTCCCACGCACGCTGCGCGCGTGCGATCTCGAACTCGTACCAGCGGCCGCTCGCGCCCTGCCAATTGAAAGTGTTCAAACGCCCCTCCGTCGTACCGACCCGGCGGGAATCTAGAGTGAGTCGGGGCGGAGCTGAAAAGTCCCGATGACAGCGGCGGTTACGGCGCCGGATCGAAGCTCACGGATTGCGCGTCGGCGGCGTCGAAGAACGCGGGCCAGAAGTTTTCCAAAGCGTAAGCTTGGCGCTCGGCATGGTCGGGGCGATCGATTGGCACGACGCGCAGATCAATGCGCGCCAGGTCCGGCGGGCCACTCGGTGCTATCGCGCGCCAGGCAGCAAAGTTCGCATCCGAAACGTAGAGCGAGAAGCCTTCTGGGTCGTGCTCGAGCAGGTCGGAGACCAACACTAAGCGCCGGCGCGGTATTTCGGCGCCGAAATCAGGGTCGGCGGCGACGGCGCGCACGCCTGAAAGAATGGGCGAGGCGCGGGCAGGGCCGGATGATCCTGCGCTACGCAGTGCGCTGTCGAGCGCTTGCGCGAAATCCTCGTCCCAGCGCTGCTGAGTCATGCGCGCGTTTTCGAACAGCGGATTGGTTTGCTCTGGCGGGCGCGGCAGGCATTTGGAAAACAGGATCGCCGGCTCCTGCGGCCGGCGCACGTTAAGTCGCATGATGGTGAGGCGGTCGTATTGCGCGAGACGGACACGCTCCTGCGCCAGCACGGCGCGCAGCTTGCGGCGATGGCGCGACTCCAGCCGATCGGTTGCATCGACCAGAATAATTGTGTGAGCGCCGAGCGGCGCGTCGATGCGGCAGAGCGTTTCCGCATCCGTCGGCGGTGCGCGGAGCAGGAGCGAAGCGCCGGCAAGGCCGCCTAGCACGAGCATGGCGACGCCAATGAGTACGAGGCCGAGCGCGTTGCGCGCGCCCGCGCCGCGGCCGCGTCTCATGCGGCAGCGCCTTGGTCGAGCCGCGTGGTGGCGGCGTCGAGGTCGTTAAGCAAGTCTTCCAGCGCGCGCGTCGATTGTGCTTGCGCTTCGGCGAGGCGAGCGCGGGCGTCGTCGATCATCGTGGCAGCGGCGCCGAGGGCGTCGAGCGCAGGGCCGGCCGCCGGTGGTTGCGAACCGAAATAGGCAGGCGCGGGCGCGGTGCGGAGCGCGGTGTTTTCTTGGCGGTAGAGATAGATCGCGTCGGCGGCGGCTTGGTCGAGCGCGCGCGCTTTGGCGTCGAGCGTTTCCATCTTGGCGGCGGCCGCGTCGAACGCCTTGTTCATGGCTTCGTACTCGGCGCGCATCTTCTCCATGCGCGCCGCCAGCGCCGTGCGTGCGGCGTTGACCGGCGCTTCCAGTTCGAGGCGAGCCTCGGCGCGGAAGTCGGAGAGATGGTCGCCGGCGTCACGCGCGGCGCGGTCCATCTTGCCATAGTCGGGGTAGGGATCGTCGAAGCCGGAGTATCCCTTGAGCGCGGCGAACACCCAGACGCCGGCGCCGAGCATCAGAAGGATGATCGATTGCGGCGACTCAAGCTGAAGTAGCGACCAGAGATGGAAGCTGGCGTCGGCGCCGAGATCAATCTGACGGCCAGCCGCCGCCGCAAGCTGATCGCGCCAATCGGCGGCGAACAGGTTCAGCATCAGGGCGAGGAAAGTGAGCGCGGCGAAAGCGAGCGCTCCCGTCGCTTTGATCGGAAGCTTGACGTGCTGGAGGTAACGCAGGCCCAGAAAGCCGGCGAGATAGCCGAGCGTGACGTTGGCGCCGGAGAGACCGATCGCGGTGATTGCCCCGCCGAGCAGGCCCCGTGCGTCGTCTTCGGCGAAGAGTGCTGCGCTGAAGAGTGCTTCGAACACCGCAGCGCAGAACAATAGGCCGGACTGAAGGAGCGTCGATTTCGGGTAGACTGCGGCGCGGCGGAGTTCGTTGGCGCGCTTGAAGGCGTCGAGATCGCCGCGGCCCTGCGTGGCGCGCTCGGTTGCTTCAGTCCAATCGTGCGCGAGACGCCCGGCTGTTTGCTTCAGCGCCAGCCGCGCGTCGAGCGCGGGGCCGGTGAAATCTTGTGGTGTTGGCGCCAACGTGCGCAGCCGCCGCTCCGCGTCCGCCTTGGCGTCGTTGCGGGCTTGATCGATTTTGGCGCGTTCGCCGGCGACCGCTTCGATCGCGGCAAGCTCGGCGGCGGAGAGGTCGTCGCTGTCATGACGGGGCAGGTTGCGGGCGGCGTCTTCGCGGGCGCGGTGCTTCAGGCCGAGCTTTTTGTCGAGCGCAGCCGCGCTCATGCCCTGCGGCGGTTTCGCGGCCGGGCGGGTGGCTCCGTTCGGCGTTCGGGTTTGCCCCCCGTCCATGTGCGCCAGCTCCCGCGCTCTTAAAGCGCGGATGGCGCGCTTCTCCAAGAGGAATGGGCGGGGTATCAGGCTCTGGTGAGCGAGTTGAAGCAGCTTTTGGCGATTGCGGAGGCGGTCGCGGCGGAGGCCGGCGCCGCTTTGGCCGCGAACCGCGCCAAGTGGAGCGTGATCGCGGCCGAGATCGGCCGCGAGGTGAAGATCGACGCCGATAAGCACGCCGAGGCGCTGATCCTGGCGGCGATCAGCAAGGCGTCAGACTATCCAATCATTTCCGAAGAGGCGGGCTGGGTGCGCGCGCAACAGCGCGGCGATCGCTTCGTCTGGGCCGTCGATCCGCTCGACGGCAGCGTCAATTATCTGCGAGAATATCCACATTGCGCCGTGTCGATCGCATTGCTGGACAATGGCGCGCCGGTAATCGGTGTCGTGGATTGTTTTGTTTTGTCCGAGCGATTTACCGGCGCGGTCGGCGAAGGCGCGTGGCTCAACGGCAAGCCAATCCGCGTCTCGGACATCGCCGATCCGGCCGGCGGCATCTTGCAGACTGGCGTGCCCTCGCGGGCGAGCGCGGAGTCGATGCAGCTGTTCGAAGAGCGGCTGTCCACGTGGCGGAAAGTGCGGATGATTGGCTCGGCCGCGACGGCGCTAGCCTATGTCGCGGCAGGTCGGGCCGAGGCTTACCGCGAGTCTGGATCCATGATCTGGGACGTGGCGGCGGGTTGCGCGCTGGTGAAAGCGGCGGGTGGAGAATACCGCATCGAGGGGACGGCCCTGGATCAACCGTTGGAAGTGTCGGCGGGCAATGCGAAGGCGCCTTTGCCGCTGTGATCGCTGCTCAGATTTGAATCATGTGAGCAACGCCGACGGAATTCCAGCTGCCGTACGTTTGCGAAACAATACGTGAGGGATATGACTGGGTAACGGGGTGGACACTAGTTGCACCGCACGACTACACGTCGGATTGAACTGACGTTCGGGAAGGGGAAAGTTGCAGCAAGCCGCTTTGGTGGGATCGGCGCAAGCCGTGGGCGACGCTTTGGCGGCGCTGGATCGCTGGGACCGTTCGGGTCTCCGCGTGAAAGGGGCCGTGCTGATCGGGCCAGGCGACGCTTCAGTTCCCGTTCTTTCCCGCGCACCGCTTTGGCAGAGCTTAGACTTCAGCAAGCTCGGTGTGCGGGCATTGGTGTTGGCTGCGCCGCCCGAGGATGGGGCGACCGGACGCGCTATTCTGGAGCGCGCCGCCCAAGCGCGGATCAAGGTGTACTTGCTCGAACGCGGTGCGCCGCGCCGGATGCGCCTGGACGATCTGCTCGGCCGTCCGCTGGGCGCTATCGACAGCGCGCGGATGCAGGCGCTGATCGAAGGCAAGCGCGTGCTGATCACCGGCGGCGGAGGCTCAATCGGCAGTGAGCTTGCGCGCCGGATCGCATCACTCTCGCCCGCGCGGCTGACGCTGCTCGATAGCTCTGAGTTCAACCTCTATCGCATCGGCCTTGATCTGAAGGACTCAGAGATCGCGCTGGCCGATATCCGCGACGCGCCGGCGATGCGGCGTTGGTTCAACGCGGAAAAGCCGGACATCGTGTTTCACACAGCGGCGCTGAAGCAAGTGCCGCTGGTCGAGCGCTTTCCGTGCGAAGGCGTGCTGACCAATGTGAGCGGGTTGCGCAATGTTGCGGAAGCCGCACACGGCGTTGGCGCCGAGCTGATTTTTGTTTCGACTGATAAGGCTGTCGATCCGTCCGGCGTGATGGGGGCCTCGAAGCGGTTGGGCGAGATGTACTGCCAGGCGCTGGATCGTCGTGGCGAACGTCGCGCCATTCCGGTGCGTCTCGGCAATGTGCTGGGCTCGACGGGTTCGGTTTCACCGATCTTTGAAGCGCAGCTCGCGTCCGGTGGGCCGCTCACGGTGACAGATCCTGAAGTGACGCGCTATTTCCTCACTATCCCGCAGGCGGCGAATGCGTTGCTGCACGCGGCGGCGGTGGGGCTGGGCCAGCCCGAGAAGCGGGGCGGGGCATTTGTCATTGAGATGGGCGAAGCGTTGCCGGTGGTGGAGTTGGCGCGCGAAGTGATCCGGCTCGAAGGGCTGCGGCCGGACGAAGACACGCCGATCGTGTTCACTGGCCTGCGGCCCGGCGAAAAGTTGCACGAAGCTTTGGTGGCGTCCGACGAGTGGATCGAGTCGGACGTGGCACCGGGCGTGATCGCGGCGTTCTCTGCCCCGCGCGGTCTGGGCGAGATGCACGAGACGATGGAGCGGCTCACACTGCTCGCGCGCCAAGGCGCGGATGTCGACGTGCGCGAAGTCTTGTTCGCGGCGGTGACGCCGATCGCGATCGAGAAAGAACGCGCCGCCGCCGGCTAGTCCAGCGTGCGGCGGAAGCGCAGTAGCGCCAGGCTCGCCAACACCAGCAAGATCAAAGTGAGCGGCCAGAGGTCGCCTAGGATGTCGCCGAAGCCGGCGTCCTTCAGCACAATCTCGCGGACGATGCGCAGAAAGTGCGTGATCGGAAGCGCTTCGCCGATTGCTTGCGCCCAGCCTGGCATCGCCGCGAACGGAAACATGAAGCCCGACAGCAGGATCGACGGCAGGAAGATGAAGAACGTCATCTGCATCGCCTGCATCTGTGTGCGCGCAGCCGTGGAGATGAGATAACCCAGCATCAGATTGGCGAAGATGAAGAGCGTCACCGCGACCAGGAACGCCAGGAAAGAGCCGGTGAACGGGATGCGAAAGAGCAGCGCCGCCACGGTCAGCACGATGGCGACTTGGATAGCGCCGACACCGATGTACGGTGTGGTCTTGCCGATCATCACTTCGAGCGGACGCACCGGCGTGGCGAGCAGATTTTCCATGGTGCCGCGCTCGGTTTCGCGCGTCAGCGCGATCGAGGTGATCATCACCATGGTCATGGTAAGGATGACGCCCAAGAGCGCGGGCACGATGTTGAACGCGCTGACGCCGGCGGGATTGTAACGGCGGTGGACGACGATCTCGTAGGGCGGCGGCGCTTGTTGGAGATAAGCGAGCGGCCCGTTGAACTCTGGCGCGAACGCGGATTGCGCAATGCGCTCGATGGCGCCGAGCGCGCCGCCTGCGGCGACGGGGTCGCTGGCGTCGGCGGCGATCAGGATTTGCGGACGTTCGCCGCGGACGAGCCGGCGTTCGAAGCCCTCGGGGATGGAGATGAGGTAGGCGGCATTGCCGGAACGGAGCGCAGCTTCGCCTTCCTCCGCCGTACGCGCGACGGCGACGATATCGACATAGGATGACGCATCGAGTGACGCGAGGAAGGCGCGTGTCATCGGTGTGTCTTCGCGCAGTTCGACGACTGCGGGGAGATGGCGCGGATCGGTATTGATGGCGAAGCCGAACAGTACGAGCTGCATCACCGGCATCATGATCATGATGGCGAAGGTCGGCCGGTCGCGCCGCATCTGCACCAGCTCTTTCAGGAACACGGCGAAGATGCGCGACCACGAAACGTCGAGCAGGCCGGAAAGATCGGGGAGGTGTGGGCGTTTCATTGGAAGGTATCGTGGCTGCCGGCCATCAGGTAGATGAATATCTCCTCGAAGCCGGCTTCGATCTTTTCGATCTCGACGTGCGGCTGCGCTGCTTTCACGCGGCGCACGGATTGTTCGAGCGCGACGGGATCTTCGCCGCAGGCATGAATTTCGGCGCCAAAGCGCGCGACCAGCCCGACGCCGGGTGCGCCTTCGAGCATTTCCTGCGCCGGCAGGAGCGGGCGGCCGGCGATGCGCCAGCAGGCGAGGCCGATCTTTTTCGGGATTTCTGAAACCGGCGCGTCCAGCAGCTTCTTGCCGTATGCGATGTAGGCGATGGAATCGCACTGCACGGCTTCATCCATGTAGTGGGTGGAGACGAGCGTCGTGACGCCTTGCGCGGAATAGCGGCGTATGGCGTCCCAGAAATCGCGTCGCGCTTTGGGATCGACGCCGGCGGTTGGCTCGTCCAGCAGCAGCACCTCCGGCTCGTGGATCATGCAGGCGGCGAGCGCGAGGCGCTGTTTCCAACCGCCGGAGAGCTTGCCGGCGAGCTGCTGTTGGCGCTCGCTGAGGCCGAGATCCTCAAGCGCTTTGTCCACGCGTTCGGCGCGGTGATCGAGGCCGTAGAGGCGGCTGATGAATTCGAGGTTCTCGCGGATCGAAAGATCTTCGTAGAGCGAGAATTTTTGCGTCATGTAGCCGACGCGTTCTTTGATTTTCGGGCTTTCGGTCAAGACGTCGAAGCCCAACACCGTGCCTTCGCCGCTCTCGGGTTTCAATAGGCCGCAGACCATGCGGATGGTGGTGGTCTTGCCTGAGCCGTTTGGACCCAAGAAGCCATAGATAGCGCCGCGCGGCACTTGCAGATCGAAGTGATCGACGACGACGCGGTCGCCGAAGCTCTTGGTCAGATCGCGGACATCGATGACAAGCTCAGTCATTGGCGGCGAGCCGGACATCAACGGGCATGCCCGGACGGATCGGAACGGCGCCGGTGAAGCGTGCTTCGACGAGATAGACGAGCTTCTCGCGCTGATCGAGCGAGTAGATCACGGGCGGCGTGAATTGTGGTTCGCGCGCGATGAAACTGATAGTCGCCGCGATCGGCTCGGCGCAGCCTTCGCCGTCGCAGCTGATGTTCACGCGCGCGCCGAGGCGGAGTTGCGAGAGCAGTTCCTCCGGCGCAAAGAAGCGCACCTTCATATTCTCCGGCGGCAGCAGCGCGACGATCGGCTGGCCGGCGGCCACCACTTCGCCGGGCCGATGGAAGATTTGCTCGATCGTGCCGGCGGCAGGCGCCGCGCCGGCGAGGTCGTTCAAGCGTTCGCGGGCGAGGCCGGTTTCGGCGCTCATGGCGCTGGCTTCGCGGCGCGCTTGCGCGAGGCGCGCGTTGGCGGCGTCACGGGCGGCACGGTCGGCGTCGAGGCGGGCGCGGGGGTAGAAATCTTGCGCCGCAAGCTGGGCGCCGCGCGCATAATTGCGTTCGGCCAACACAGCTTCGGCTCGCGCTGTCGTGACAGCGGCCGCCGCGGCCGCGCGCTGTGCTTCCGCGCTTTGGGCGCCATAGCTCAGACGTTCCGGATCGAGGCGGAAAATCTGGGCGCCAGCTTCGACCGTGTCTCCTTCGCGCACCAGCACTTCGCCGACGATGCCGGCATCTTGGCTGGAGAGATAGATGTAGTCGGCCTCGCCGTAGCCCTGCATGACATCGGATGCGCGCTCGCCGCACGCGGTTGCGAGGAGCGCCAGCGAAAGAATGAGGATGCGCTTCATGCGCGTTGCTCCAGCCCGTTCAGCAGGATGTCGAAGTGTTGCTCTATGAGCGTGTGCGGGTCAGCGAATGCGCTTTCGCCGCGCAAAACGTGGGTCCACATCGCCTCGAAGAAGAGTGGGCCGATGAAGGCGCGGGTGACGGCCTTGCTATCAATGTCGCGGATGACGCCTTTGGCCTTGCCGGCGTCGATCAGCGCTTCGAGCGCAGCGCGCGCCTTCTCGACAACGTTTGTCCGGTAATAGTCGGCGATCTCGGGAAAGCGTCCGGAAATCCCGATGACAAGGCGGGGCACGGCGAAGACCTTGGCGTCGCCCGCGCGATATGCGGCGGCGGTGGCAAGCATGCGGAGCGCCATCAGCGGATCGGCCGCGCCGGCGGCTGCGAGCGACTGGGCCTGGTTCGCGAGAGGGGCGACCTTGGCTTCGATCAGCGCTTCCAACAGCGCCATCTTCGACGGAAAGTAGAGATAGATCGCCGCCTTCGAGAGCCCGGCCGCCTTGGCGATGTCCTCCATCCGGGCGGCCTCGAAGCCGCGGGCGGTGAATTCGGCCAGAGCGGCGTCGAGGATTTCCTCTGGACGCGCGTCGGAGCGCCGGCGCCAGCGCGGCGTCGCGGATTTTTCCGGTTTGGATGAGGCAGATGGGCTCATTCCACTTATATAACTGAACAGTCAGTTATATGCAAGGGATAATTCGGGGGGACGGGCGAAAGGGGCGCAAGCGCCGCCTTGGTCAGAAATGAGAGTGATGAAAGGACAGAGCCGCGCGGGCGGGCTTTAGTCCACCCAGTCGCGTTTCAGCGATCTGGCGGCGACCAAATAGAGGAGCGCGGCGAGCAAATAGAAGCCGGTTCCAGCGAGGATGGAGTAGCGCAACGATTCCTCGGCGAAGCGCTCCGTCAGTGCATCCGAGATGGCGCCGAGCAGATAGGTGCCGATGCCGATGCCGATCAGGTTGTTGATGAACAGGAAGCTTGCGGAAGCGGTGGTGCGCGCGCTGGCCGGGGCCAAATGCTGGACTGCGGCGATGACGGGCCCAAGCCACACGAGACCGAGCGCGGTGGGTGCAAGAAAAAGAAAGAAGGCGATCGTGGGCGAGGGGGAAAGCAGGCCGAGCGCGTAGCACGGCGCGGCGAGTATCCACGCTGCCGCCGGCACCAGCGCGAACATGGCGCGGCGCTTGGCGCCAAGCTTGTCGCCGAGTAGGCCGCCCAGCCAAACGCCGATTACACCGCCGATGAGCAGGATGGCGCCATAGTAGAAGCCAGCCTGCAGCAGCGTGAAACCGTACGAGCGCTGCAGGAAAGTCGGGATCCAATAGAACGATCCGTATCCCATGATCGAAGAGCACGAGGCGCCGAACGAAAGCAGCCAGAAGCTCGGCTTCCTGGTCAGCGTCGCGAGCGAGCGCGCGAAGCCGGCGCGTGCCGTGGAGCCCTGCTTCGAGTCGTAGCGGCCGCGTTCGGGTTCGCGCACGAAGATGCGGAACACCGGCGCAACCAGCAGGCCTCCAAGACCAACGGCGATGAACGCAACGCGCCAGTCGACGCTGGTGGCGACGATGCCGCCGAGAGCGATGCCGGCGGCGCTGCCAATTGGGATGCCGAACGAATACATCGCCAGCGCGCGGGCGCGCTCCTTCGGCGGGAAATAATCGGAGATCAGCGAATAGGCCGGCGCGACTCCGCCAGCTTCGCCCACGCCCACGCCCATGCGCGCCAGGAAGAGCTGCGTGTAGGTCGTCGCGAAACCGCAAAGCGTGGTGAACCCGCTCCAAAGCGAAAGCGCGACGGTCATGATCCAGGTGCGGTCGCTGCGATCGGCAAGCCAAGCGATCGGAATGCCCAGGCCGGTGTAGAACAATGCGAAGGAAAGCCCGCCGAGCAGACCCATCTCGGAATCGCTGGCGCCGAGCTCGGTCTGAATGGGCACGTTCAAGATGCCCATGATCTGGCGGTCGATGAAGTTAAAGGTGTAGACGATGAACAGCAGCGCCAGGACAACATAGCGGTAGCCGCTCGAAGGCGGCGTCGCGGCGGAACTGCTCATCTCTGTCATGTGTCACAAAACAAAGCGGCGGCGCGAGTGTATCGCGCCGCCGCGAGAGTGGAGGGATTTAGAACCGGACTTCCACCGAAGCCGAGACTGTTCTTGGATTGCCGTAGAACGCCGTGACGCCGCTATCGACGGTCGGGAAGTTGTAGCCCGACGTGATGTAGCGCTCGTCGCCCAAGTTGCGGCCATAGACGCCGAGGCGCAGCCGATCATCGTCGGAAGTCCAGTAGACGGCCGCGTCATAGAGCCAGAACGCCGGCTGATCGAGCAGCGGGATCGCGAACTCGAACTGCTGCGTATCGCTCCGATAGGCGCCTGAGCCGGTGAAAGAGATTTCCCCCGGCGCCGTGCCGAGCGTGAGCGGAACGCTGTAGGTGAGCCCAGCGCTCCCGGTCCAATCTGGCGTATTCTGCACGTCGCGTTGTTCGGAGACATCGATGCCGTTCAGAACGAACTCGGTGTACTCGGCGCTGACGTACCCGATCGAAAGCGCGCCGCTCAGATTGTCGGTGAACTGAGCCGTTCCCTCGAACTCGACGCCATAGATTTCCGCGGCGCCCGCATTGGTCACGGTGCCGACGAACGAGGGGCCTGGAATGATGACCGAGCCCGGGATTTGCACGTCGGTATAGTCGGAGAAGAAGATCGCCGTGTTCGCGCGAGCGCGACCGCCCCACAACGTCGCCTTGGCGCCGATTTCGTAGGTATCGACGTATTCCGGCAGGTAACCCTCACGCACGTCGGCGTTGGCGAAGTTGCCACGCGGATCGAAACCGCCGCCTTTGAAGCCTTGGGAATACGAAGCGTAGAGGTTGAGATCGTCGCTCGCCTCATACGCGAGGATGACGCGCGGCGTGAAGGCGTCGTCAGTGCGAGTGCCCTCGAATCGCGGCACCGGCGAACCAGCGCCCAGCGCGCCAGGGCCGCCGAAATACGGCGACGGCGCCGAGGCGAAGCCCTGGCGATGGATGAGCGCGGTGCGTTCGTCCTCGGTGTAGCGTCCGCCGATCGTGAGGCTGAGGGCATCGGTGAAATCCCACGTTGCTTCGCCGAACACCGCCCATGTCTTGGTATCGATATCGCCCAGTGTGAAGCTCGCGACGCTGGTGAAGATGACATCGAAGGCGTCGAAAGCGTTGGCGTCGAGATAGTAGGCGCCGGCCAGGAAATTCCAACGCTCGCCTTCGTAGAGCAGCTGCAGTTCCTGGCTGAATTGTTCGTTTTGATAGACCGCGGGCACATCCATTGTCGGCGCCGCGGTCGAATCGAAGTCAATCGGCGCGCGCGAGCTGTCGTCGCGGTAGGCGCTGATCGAACGCACAGTCCAGTTCTCGGCCGGCTGCCAATCGAGCATCACTTGGACGCCGCGTGCGATCACGCTGTTGCCGCCGAGACTCCACGGCTGGTTGCTGATGCCGGCTTCGGTATCGAACTCATTGTCGAGCGGAGAGTTGCCGCTGATCGCGCTCGGCAGCAGGCGATGGCCTTGGCGCGCGTTAGAGTCGTCGTCGATGTAATCGTAGGAGAGGCGCGCCAGGAAATTGCTGGTTGGCTCCCATTCCGCCGAGAAGCGGCCGGCGAAGATGTCTTTGTTGTAGTTGTCTTCGCCCGTAGTCAGGTTTTCGCCGAAACCGTCGCGCGTGAGGCCGGCGACCGCCGCGCCGACGCGGAACGTGTCGGTGAGCGGCAGTGAACCGGACACAACGGCGTCCATCTGATTGTAGCTGCCATACGCAAAGCGGGCGCGCAGTGTCGGGTCGTCAGCATTGAGACGACGCGTCACGTACTTGACCGCGCCGCCGATGGTATTGCGGCCGTAGAGCGTGCCCTGTGGACCACGCAGCACTTCGATGCGTTCGATGTCGTAGATATCGAGCACCGCCCCTTGCGGTCGGTTCAGGTAGACGTCGTCCAGATAGATGCCTACGCCTTGCTCGAAGCCGGCGACCGGATCCTGCTGACCAACACCGCGAATGAACGCGGTCAGTGTGGTGTTGGTGGCGCGTGAGTTCTCGAGCGTGACGTTGGGCGTTGTCTGCGTGATGGCGGTGATATCCTGGGCGCCGGCCGCTTCGAGCGCCTCTGCGGAGTAGGAGGTGACTGCGATCGGCACGTCCTGCAGGTTTTCTTCGCGGCGGCGCGCCGTAACCGTGATCGCTTCCTCTTCCTCGGCGGACGCAGTCTCCTGCGCCAGCGCCGGTGCGCAAAGTGCGAACGGCGCCGCGCATACGCTCGCAAACAACAGCGCATACCGCGCTGACTCTCCAAACCGTTTCATGGGACTGCTCCTCCGCTCCTCAGTTCCGGCTGCCGCGTTTTGCGGACGAAAGCCTCGACATGATTGAAAAATGTGTCTGGCGCCTCGAGATGCGGCACATGGCCGGCGCCTTGAATGACGACGCGCTCCGCATTGGGTGCGGCGCTGGCGATGAAAGCCGTGGCTTCGTCGGGATAGACCTGGCTGTCGGCGCCGTGGATCACGAGCATCGGCATCGTCATGCCGGCGAGGGCGGCGCGAAAATCCTGGCGCGCCATCGACGCCCAATACGACGCCATGTTCTCCGGATCGGCTTTCGACATTTCGGAGGTGGCGAACGCAGCAACCTCCGGCTGCTCTTTGCAGAGACCGGGCGCGAACATGCGCGGCGCGAAGCGGGAAACGTAGCTCGGCCAATCGCCGTTGATCTCTTTCAGGGTGATGGCGATGTCGGCGACGCCGTAATCGCCGGCGATGCCGTGGCGCCACGAGGCGTCGTTGGTCAGCCGCGGCGACATGTCTTCGACGATCAGCCCGCCGAGACGCACGCCGAGCTTGGGCGCAGCGGCCCAGAGCGCCATCGCGCCCATCGACCAGCCCAGCGCGACCACGGCCTTCAGGTCGAGCGTTTCAGCGAAATGCGCGATATCGTCTGCGAGCGTCTCGATCGTGAGCTCGGCGGTGCCGTGACCCGACCCGGGATGGCCGCGCAACGTGGGGGTGAGAACGCGATGGGTTTTCGAGAGCCGGGTGCGGAGATCGTCGAAGAAGCCGCCGTGCGCCGCCCAGCCGTGCACCAGAATAATGGGAGCGCCGGCGCCGTCATCGGCGTAGGCCATGGCCGCCCCGTCTGGCAAAGCGCATACCGGCAACCCGGCTTCCCCCTATTTGGGCCCGTTTTCGAGCCACTTTTTTCGTTGTCTTGCTGAGCCTTATATCGGAGACTTGAAACATGAGTCAACATTCAGGTTCTGAGATTGACGAGCGGAGCGGCCCAAAAACCGAACGCGGGCGGAGAACTCTGCGGAAATTGCTGGATGCGGCCGGGGAGGAGTTCGGGGCGCGCGGCTACCACGAGACCGCGATCAGCCACATCACAACGCGTGCCGGCGTCGGGCTGGGCACCTTCTACGTTTACTTCAAGAGCAAAGAGGAAGTGTTCCGCGCCCTGGTCGCGGACATGGGCGTGCGTACGCGGCATGCGCTGGCTGACGCGGTGAAGGATGCGCCGAACCGGCTTGAGGCCGAACGGCTTGGCATCCGCGCGTTCCTGGAATTCGCGCGCGCGAACAAGTCGCTCTACCGCGTTGTCATGGAGGCGCAGTTCGTCGCGCCGGAAGCCTACGCGGCGTACTATCTGGTTTTCTCGGACGCTTATCGCCAACAGCTTTCGCAAGCGGCGGCGCGCGGTGAGATCAGCAAAGGCGACGATGAAGTCCGAGTGTGGGCGCTGATGGGCGCCTCAACGTTTCTGGGTTTGAAGTACGGCTTGTGGGAAAACGACGCGGACGTGGACGCTGTCTCGGAAGCCGCGGCAGACTTGATGATCAACGGGCTCGCGCCGCGAGTCAAAAACGGCGACGCCACTTGAAGAGGGCGCGCTTGGGAGGGTGACGATGGGTTTCGATCTCGTCGACATCACGGCGAAGCGAGCAGAGCTGACGCCGCACGTGATCGCATTCGAGGATGCGCTGACCGGGCGCACGCTGACGTACGCGCAATTGGATGACCGTTGTTCGCGTGCGGCGGAAGTGCTGGCGGAGCTCGGCGTGGTGCGCGGCGATCGCGTGGCTATCCTCTGCCGCAACCGCATCGAATTCTTCGAGATCATGTTCGCGTGCGCCAAGTTGGACGCGATCCTCGTGCCGCTGAACTGGCGCTCGCCGGTGGGCGAGCTTGCCGGGATCATGGCCGATTGCGCGCCGGTTGCGCTGGTTTTTGGCCGCGAAGACGCAGAAATGGCGGCGGCTTTAGGCGCTCACCGCAAGCCGCTGGCACTCGATGGGGGCTACGAAGCCGCGCTTCCCACTGTTACGCCGCAAGCCAATGTGCGGAGCTGGCGCGGCGATGCGATCTGGTTTCTGAGCTACACGTCGGGCACCACGGGCGCGCCGAAGGGCGTGATGCAGACGTATCAGATGAGCGCGGTGAACGCGTTCCATGTCACGCAAGCCTTCGATCTGCGGCCGCGCGACACGACGCTCAACTATCTGCCGCTCTTCCACACCGCCGGCATTCAGCTCGTCACGCTGCCGACTTTGATCGCGGGCGGCACCGTGATCGTGTTGCCGGCGTTCGATGAAGAGCGCGTGATGACGCTGATGCCGCGGCTCGATATCTTCTTTGGCGTGCCCGCGATCTATCAGCAGCTTGCGCTCAATCCGGCGTTCGACGGCGCGGATTTCTCGCGCATTCGTACCTGGGGCTGCGGTGGCGCGCCGCTGCCGGATGTGCTGGTCGAGAAATACGCGGCGAAGAGCGTACGCGTTTGCAACGGCTACGGTATGACCGAAACCGGCCCGACCGCTTTCATCGCCGCGCCGGAAGATGCGCTGACCAAGATCGGCTCAGTGGGCAAGCCGCAAATGCTGCTCGATGTCCGCATCGTCGGCACGGGTGGCAATGACGTCGCCGACGGTGAGAGCGGTGAGATCTGGATGCGCGGGCCGGGACTGACGCCGGGCTATTGGGACAAGCCGGAAGAGACCAAGAAGGCCTTCGCTCCTGACGGCTGGTTGAGGAGCGGCGACATCGGCCGGCGTGACGCGGACGGCTGCTACTACGTCGCCGGGCGGATCAAGGAGATGTACATTTCCGGCGCTGAGAACGTGTATCCGGCCGAGATCGAGAACGTGCTGGCGCGGCACCCCAGCGTGCTGGAAGCGGCCGTGATCGGCGTTCCCGACGAGAAATGGGGCGAGGTCGGTCATGCGTTCGTGCAATTGCGGCCGGGTACGACGGCGGTTGCGCCAGCAGAGCTGATTCAGTTTTGCCGCGCCAATCTGGCTGGCTATAAAACCCCGCGCCACGTCACGTTCGTGGACGACTTCCCGCGTACTGCCGCGGGCAAGATTAGAAAGCACCTGCTCACGCCGGCGCCGAACGCGCCGTCGCGCTGAGCAGCAAAGAGGGGACGCGAGACGTCATGATCGAAGTGCGAAATGCTTCGCGCCGCGCGTTGCTCGCGGGCGCTTCCGGCGCCGTGTTGACGAGCGGTTGCGCGTCTTTTTTTTCCGCGAGCGATGACACCGGTAACAGCGAGCTGCGACGCGAAACGTTGAGCACGATGAAGCGCGCGGCGCGCTTTATGCGCGAGCGCGTGGCGTATCGCGGCGGCTATCTTTGGAGCTACGCGCCGGACTTCTCTCGGCGCTGGGGCGAGATGGAAGCGTTCCCGACAATGATCTGGATCCAGCCGCCGGGCACGGCGACAGTTGGCCATCTCTATCTCGATTGCTTCCACGCGACGCGTGACGAGTTCTACTACCAGGCCGCGATGGATGTCGCCGAGGGCTTGATCGCCGCGCAGCATCCGGCAGGCGGCTGGAACTATCTCCACGACTTCGCGGGCGAAGAGAGCACGCGCCGCTGGTACGATACGATCGGCAAGAACGGCTGGCGGCTTGAGGAATTCCACCACTATTACGGCAATGCGACGTTTGATGACGCCGGCACATCGGAAGCATCGCAATTCCTGCTGCGTTTATATGCCGAGCGGCGCGCTTCGCGGTTGCGTGGCCCGGTCGAAAAGGCGCTCAGTTTTGTGCTCGACAGCCAGTTCGCTAATGGCGGCTGGCCGCAACGTTTTCCTCTGACAAGCGAAGCCGGTTTGCACGGCCGTGCCGATTACACGCGGCAAATCACGTTCAACGACGATGTCGCTGGCGAGAACATCAAGTTTTTGCTGATGATCTACCAAACGCTGGGTGATGAACGCGCGCTCGCGGCGATCCGGCGCGCCATGGATATTTTTGTCGCCACGCAACAGCCCGCGCCGCAAGCGGGGTGGGGGCTGCAGCACGATGCACAAACACTGCGCCCGATCGGCGCGCGCACGTATGAGCCGGAAGCGCTGACCACGCACACGACCGCCAACAATATTTCGCAACTCATGAATTTCTATGAATGGACCGGCGAAGAGCGTTTCCTCGCGCGCGTTCCGGAAGCGATCGCGTGGCTAGAGTCCGTGCGCTTGCCGGACGCCGCCGTGCAAATGCAGGGCCGTCACTATCCGACGTTCATCGAACTCGAAACCAACCGCGCTCGCATTGTGCATAGGCGCGGCTCCAACGTCCTCAACGGCGAATACTATTGGAACTACGACGTCGCCAAACCGATCACGCACTACTCGCAATGGCGCAACCTCGATGTCGAAGCGCTGCGTGCGCGTTACGAGCGGTTGCGCAGCATGAGCGCCGATCGCTTGGCGGCAACAACGCTGCTGCGCGCGCGTGCGGATTTCCGGCTGCCGCCATACTTCACGACGCAAAACATCGAAGTCTCGGATCTCAACTCCAACGCCGGTTCGGGCGCTGTGCAGCGTCCGACCGCGGAGCGTGTCCAGGAACTCACGGCCAGCCTCAACGCTGAGGGCTATTGGCCGACGCCGCTGGTCTCGACCAGCAATCCCTATGCGGGCGATGGTTCCCAAACGCCAGCGGCAGGCGATTTCTCGCAAACCCTGGTCGGCGACGCGACAGATACCTCGCCACACACGACAAACGACCCTGTAACCGGTATTTCGACCGGCGCTTTCATCCAAAACATGAGCGCCCTTCTGCTCAGCCTCGATTCAGGCGAGTAGGAGGAGGGTGGATATGTCCCCGGGCGGGGATTATCCTCGCGGGGACGTGGGGAACTGAGCCAGTGAGTGACCAGGGCGAGGAACGGGCTATCCGATTGGCGTCGATCGTTGCGATCGACATCGTCGGCTTCTCAACAATGTCGGAGCGCGATCAGCGCAACGCCGCGCGCAAGGTGGAGAACCTGCGCGCGCGCATCGTCTCCGTCGCCGATAGCAGCGGCGGGCGTTTGTTTAACACCGCGGGCGACGGCTTCATGCTGGAGTTCGGCTCGGCCGGTTCGGCGCTGAACGCGATCCAACTCATTCTCGACAAGCGCGGCAAAGGCGAGCCGCCGATCCGCGTTGGCGCGCACGTCGGCGATGTCGTTGTCACCGCGACAGACGATCTGCTCGGCCACGGCGTGAACGTCGCGGCGCGGCTGCAGGAATTGGCGGAGCCGGGGACGGCGCTGGTTTCCGCTGAATTCCGATCGATGGCGCGCACCAGCCCGACGGCGGCGTTTCAATCCAAGGGGCAAAAGCCGCTCGATAACATTGATCAGCGCGTGCAGACGTTTGAGATTCTCTCGAAGCGACAGAAGTTCGCGCGCGCTTCGCGCCGCGTTGGCGGTATGACAGTCGCAGCGGCTGTGCTGATCGCGCTGGCGTACTTTAGTCCGACGCTGCTTCGCTTTGCGCAAAGCTTGTCTGAGCAGAACGCGCCAGCCGCTGCCGCGACTCCGGCCACGCCTGCGGACGACAATTTCCGTCCCGCCGCATCGCCGATTCCCGCGGGTCCGGCGCCAGGCGAAACCTTCAACGATTGCGAAAATTGCCCGGAAATGGTGGTGATGCCGAGCGGTCTGTTCGTAATGGGCTCGCCGACGACCGAGACTGGACGCGGTCGTGATGAAGGTCCGCAACGCGAAGTTTCGATCTCTCCGTTCGCGCTGGCCAAGTACGAAGTCACCTTCCAGCAATGGGATGCATGCCTCGCTGGCGGCGGTTGCAACGGCTATTCGCCGCCCGATCGCGGCTGGGGACGCGGCAATCGTCCGGTGACGGGCGTGTCGTGGGACGATGCACAAGCGTATCTCGATTGGCTCAATGCGCGCGCCGGCGGCCTGCGCTATCGGTTGGCGACTGAAGCTGAGTGGGAATACGCGGCGCGCGCGGGTCAGACTGAAGCGTACGCAACGGGCGCGCGCGTAACGCAAACGCAAGCGACGTACCGGGCGCGGCAGACGACGCCAGTGGGCGCCCACGAAGCCAACGCGTTCGGGCTGTTCGATGTGCACGGCAATGTCGGCGAGTGGGTGGATGATTGCTACGCGGCGAACTACGAGCTCGCGCCGATCAATGGCGGCGCGGTGCAGGCCGACGAATGCGGCCGTCGCGTCTATCGCGGCGGCGGCTTCGCCGACCAAGCGCCGGTTCTGCGCGCCGCCGCGCGCAAGGCTGGTGCGCCAGCATTGCGTCAGCCCGGCGTTGGTTTTCGCGTCGCACGTACGCTCGACTAGGAACGCGTCAACCCGATTTCGCTCAAATTGTGTGACCGAGGGCACAGACAAAGCGTGCCCTTCGTTACACATTGCGCGCGGGAGGGACTTTTTCTTGCTTGCTGAGCCGTGGAGAGCCGCATGAGCGGCCAGTTCATCCTTGCGCAGATTTCCGACACGCACATCCGCGCTGACGATGATGGCTTGTCCGCGCGTCAATTGGAGCGTGCGCTGGCCGAAGCGCACGAATACCGCGCCGACGTGATCCTGTTGACTGGCGATCTCGCGAATGACGAACGGCCGGACGAATACGATTTGCTTGCACGCATCATCGAGGATGTGTCGCGGCCTTTGTATCTCATGCCGGGAAATCACGACGATCGCGCGCTTATTCGTAACGCGTTTCCACGCCATGGCTATCTGCCGCGCTCGGGCTTTCTCTCATTTGCGATCGATGACTTTCCGGTGCGGCTCGTCGTCATCGACCAGATTGTGCCGGGCGAGACACATGGGTTGATCACCCATGCCGGCGCTGACTGGCTCGATCGCACGCTCGCGGAGGCGCCTGACAAGCCGACGATCGTCGCGCTGCACCACCCGCCGTTCCTCACGCACGACATGCTGTTCGATAATATCGGTTTGCTGGATGCAGACTTGTTCGCATCTGTGATCGCACGTCATCGCCAAGTAGAGCGGGTGATCTGCGGCCACCACCATCGCGTGGCGGTAGGGCAGGTCGCGCATGCACCAGTGGTGATCGCGCCGTCGACGTCCTGGGTGTACGGGCTGGCCATGTATCCCGGCCAAAAGATCGCGCCGAAAACGGCCGAACAGCCCGGCTGGATGCTGCACGTCAGATCCGACACCGGCGGTTTAGCCAGCCATTTCATGGGCTTATGACACTCTGCAGCACATAGCAGTTGGGCCGGATCCTGAGATCCGGCCCGTGCTGCGGTGGCGCCTGGGCGGGGGGAGTAGGTCGGCGCCAGGCAATCAACGATCCGCCGGCCGCTCAGTTCCAGGGTTCGCCGAAATATTTTTCGCTCGTTAGGCGCGCGAAGTTCCCAGTCATCGTTAACGTTGGTCTTCGCAGCTGGGGGCTTGGGAAACGTGCGCCGGCTTGGCCCCGACAGCCCAGACCGGCGCACGCCCATCAGCAGCCCAGTCGCCCGCGCAAGAGGGATAGGTCGCCGCGAAGCGCCGTCAAGCGTTTGCGCGGTTTTGTACAACATCAAATATGCGACGCTGCGTTGTGTTGACGTGAACAACACACGTTGGAGGTTGCCGTGGGCGTCAATTGTAAATTCGACACACGGGTTGAAGGCGCGGCGCGTTTGTGCAGAGTGCGCAAGCCCTCCCCCCGGCAGTGAGCGGCGCGTGAAACAATGAGAAATCTCGCGTGATCTCGCAGAAATCGAGATCATCTAAAAGGGGTACGCGAAATGAAATTTATACGCGGAGCAAACCTTCTGGCCCTCAATCTTTCGGGCCCGCATGCATCGACCGTATATCACGAAGTCGAAGACCTTCTCATCGAAAGACTGGATGCGTTCAACTCTTGGGTTGAAGTGTTCAATGCAATGAACCCAGAGCCCATGTTGCAACAACGCAAATGCACATGGATGGGCTTCACTCGTTTCCAGCGCCAATTCATGCTGCGCTGGAATGCCGATTTCGAAGCTTGGGAGCTCGATGGCGTTATCGCCAAGAAGCCCGACGACGGCGATGACGGCGCGGCTGCTGCGCCTGACGTCCCGCCGGAAGGACCAATGGGGGGAGGCGGCGTCGACCTCACCCTGAGTGGTGGTTTCTACCTGCCGCCGCCGCGCCGGGAGCAACGGCGCGCCCCGCCGCTGCGTGGCCGCCGCCGCCGACCGCCCGCGGACCAAGCTTCGAAGCGACCGGCAGACGCTGGGCGCGAGGTTGCTGCGCCTGCGAAGCGCAAGGCCGCGCGAATCTTGTGCAGAACACGTGTGCTGCTGCGGAGAGTGCGGCGATCGCCGCGCTTACGGCACATCGAGTCCCAATTCGGGGCCAGTGTCGTTGAGATGAAGGCGCTCTGCCTGCTGTCGCGCGATACCGTGCATGCGTTTGCACGCGCGGGCGGACGATGGCTCGGCCGCAAACTCTCTGACGTTAGAAGTTTCTTCATCGAAGACTTCGAGTCTGAGGTTCGAACGCTTACGCATGTGGAGCCGCGCAGGATCGAGATCCGTCAAGGCTTCACATTGGTCCTGTACAACTTCGAACGTCCGGATTGGGAATCCTGGCTGTTCGGTAAGCTTGAGATCGAGATCGAATATCCCAACTGGGAGTCTTGGCTTTTCGGTAGGCCGGGGGAAGACGAACAAAAGGTTGCATGAAGTCAGTCAAGGAACTCAGACGCAAAGCCGCTAAGCGCACCGCAAGGACCGCACCGGTCTATTCGACCTCGGAAGCGCGCGCGAATTTTGCTGAGGCCCTTGAGACGACGCAATTGGACAGCGCGGTGATCGGGTTCGATCGTTACGGACGAACCGTCGCCGCGCTGGTTCCCGTCGAGGCGATCTACATGTTGGCCGGCCTCGGCGGAAAGATAGACGCCGGCATCCGTCAGAAAATCGATCGCGCCGCGCGCGCCTTCGTGGCGCAAGTCCCGAACCGGATCGGCAAGAGCATCGCCAAGTCAGCCGCGAAGAAGAAGGCCGCGCCTAAGACCGCGAAGGCCAAGGCGAGAGCCCGCAACCGCTAGCGTCGCGCATCCGCCGCGCTATAAACGCGCCAGCGGAGACATTCATGAAAACCAGAGCGGCAGTCGCGTTCGAAGCCAAGAAGCCGTTGGAGATTGTCGAGCTTGATCTTGAAGGCCCGAAGACCGGCGAAGTGCTGGTCGAGATCAAAGCCACCGGCATCTGCCACACCGACGCCTACACGCTGGATGGTTTGGATAGCGAAGGCATCTTCCCCTCGATCCTTGGCCACGAAGGCGCTGGCATCGTGCGCGAAATTGGAGCAGGGGTAACCAGCGTCGCCGTGGGCGATCACGTCATTCCGCTCTACACGCCCGAATGCCGCCAGTGCAAAAGCTGCCTCTCGCGCAAAACCAACCTCTGCACCGCGATCCGCGCCACCCAAGGCAAGGGCCTGATGCCGGACGGCACGTCGCGGTTTTCCTACAAGGGCAAACCCGTCGCGCACTACATGGGCTGCTCGACGTTTTCGAACTTCACTGTGCTGCCCGAGATCGCGCTGGCGAAGATCCGCAAAGACGCGCCGTTTGAGTCAGCGTGTTACATCGGCTGCGGCGTGACGACAGGCGTGGGCGCTGTGACGAATACAGCGAAAGTCGAACCGGGCGCTAACGTCATCGTGTTCGGCTTGGGCGGCATTGGCCTGAACGTGATCCAAGGCGCGAAGCTAGTCGGCGCCAACATGATCGTCGGCGTCGATATCAATCCGGCGCGCGAGGAGTGGGGCAAGAAGTTCGGCATGACGCACTTCGTCAATCCGAAGAGCATCACCGGCGATATCGTTGCGCACTTGGTGGAGCTTACCGGCGGCGGCGCTGATTACACGTTCGACTGCACCGGCAACACCACCGTTATGCGCCAGGCGCTTGAGAGCTGCCATCGCGGCTGGGGCGAGAGCATCATCATCGGTGTTGCTGAAGCCGGCAAGGAAATCGCCACGCGACCATTCCAGTTGGTCACGGGCCGTGTGTGGAAGGGGACGGCGTTTGGCGGTGCGCGCGGGCGCACCGACGTGCCAAAAATCGTCGACTGGTACATGGACAAGAAAATCCAGATCGACCCGATGATCACGCACAAGCTGCCGCTGGAGCGCATCAACGAAGCGTTCGATCTGATGCACAAGGGCGAAAGCATCCGGAGCGTGGTGGTTTATTGATGCGATGACGCGCCCGATTATCACCGATCCTGCGAAGTTCGATGGGCAGCCCTTTGTCGAAGGCACATCGATTACAGTCACGGAGGTTCAAGAGTATTGGCGCCAGCCGGGTGTGTATGCTCACGAGGTTAGGAGGCGCTTTCCTGAACTCTCAGAATCTGAACTGGGCGCGGCGGTCACCTATGCGCCTTCGGAGGAGCCGGAGTTTAGTTTCGTTGCCGATAGCGAGGGTCCTCCGAAACGTTGCCTGCGAATATGGTCAGCCCCGCCCGGCTGGATGTTTGCCTGTGATGATGTCGTGGAGGGTACGGGGCCACGTCCGGGCTTCGACACTTGGGAGGATTCGTGGGAACGCGTCCTGCTCTATCCTGAGCAGTACGCGCCGAAGGATGTTGTCTGGCGCGACGAACGCTCGGGAGCGATCGTCGACATCTATTTGATTAAGCCCGCGGACGAGGCCCCTGCGGACGGTCGTTAGCGCCGATCATGTGAACAGACAGAAGCTGCGCCAAGGCGTACTGAAGGCCCGAGGGAGGAAGTCATGGCCAAGGTGCTCTGCGTTCTCTACGACGATCCCATTGACGGTTATCCGAAGTCGTATCCGCGCGCCGATCTGCCGAGGCTGGAACGCTATCCCGACGGCCAGACGCTTCCGACGCCGAAGGCGATCGACTTCAAACCGGGCGCGCTGCTCGGCAGCGTGTCCGGCGAGCTGGGTCTGCGCAAATATCTCGAAGCGAACGGCCATACGCTGGTCGTCACCAGCGACAAGGACGGCGATAACTCACGCCTCGACCGCGAATTGGAAGACGCGGAGATCGTCATCTCGCAGCCGTTCTGGCCGGCCTACATGACGCGCGAGCGCATCGAGCGCGCCAAAAAGTTGAAAATGATCGTCACCGCCGGCATCGGCTCTGATCACACCGATCTGCAGGCGGCGATGGATCGCAAACTCACCGTCGCGGAGGTGACCTACTGCAACTCGATCAGCGTGGCCGAGCACGTGGTGATGATGATCCTCGGCCTCGTGCGCAACTACATCCCGTCCTACCAGTGGGTGGTCAAAGGCGGCTGGAACATCGCCGATTGCGCCGCACGATCCTACGACGTGGAGGGCATGCAGGTTGGCACGGTGGCGGCGGGGCGCATCGGACTGGCCGTGCTCCGCCGGATGAAGCCGTTCGATGTGAAGCTGCACTATACCGACCGGCACCGGCTGCCGAGGGCCGTGGAGGAGGAGGAGCTTGGTCTGACCTTCCACGAAAGCGCCGCCGCGATGGTTCCGCACTGCGATGTGGTTACGATCAATTGCCCGCTGCATCCTGAAACTGAGCATCTGTTCGACGCCAAGATGATCGGCTCGATGAAGCGCGGCGCCTATCTGATCAACACGGCGCGTGGCAAAATCTGCGACCGCGATGCAGTGGCGAACGCGCTGAAGAGCGGCCAGCTTGCGGGATACGCAGGCGACGTCTGGTTCCCGCAGCCGGCGCCGCAGGATCACCCGTGGCGCACCATGCCCCATCACGGCATGACGCCGCACATCTCCGGCACGTCGCTCTCGGCGCAGACGCGCTACGCCGCCGGAGTCCGGGAAATCCTTGAATGCTATTTCGAAAACCGCCCGATCCGCGATGAGTACCTCATCGTCAGCGATGGCAAGCTCGCGGGAACCGGGGCGCATTCTTATAGCGCCGGCAACGCCACGACCGGCTCGGACGAAGCGGCAAAGTTCAAGCAATAGGAGCAGGCGTGTTGTCGATCGAGAACGGGACCACTAAACAACGCGCATGAGCGACTGGAAACTCCCTTGGAACGCATCGTGTCTCTGCGGCGAGGTGAAGATGCGTGTCACTGCGCCGCCGATGGTGGCGATGGCGTGCCATTGCCGCGGCTGTCAGAAGCTCACGAGCAGTGCGTACTCGCTGACGCTGATGCTGCCGCCGGGCGGGTTTGAAGTCACGCAAGGCGAACCAGTGCTCGGTGCGCTGCGGCGCGCTGAAAGCCAGCATCACTATTGCCCGACATGCAAAAGCTGGCTCTTCACCACCGCGCCCGGTCTGCAGGGCATGACCAATTTCCGCCCGACCATGCTCGAAGACGCAAGCTGGGTCGTGCCGTATGTGGAATCGTACGTGACGGAAAAACTGCCAGGAGCCGAGACAGGTGCGACGCACAGCTTCGACCAATTCCCGCCGATGGAACGCTACGCCGACTTGATGGCTGGCTTCGCGAGCGAGGGGACGAGGCCAAAGTAGCGCTAAGTGTGGAGCGCCGGCGTCCTCGCCGGCGTTTCTTGGCCCGCGTCTCCTTCGACGGGCTCACGACGACTCTACTGTAGCAAAGCGCGACACCAACTATGGCGTCACCCTGAGCTTGTCGAAGGGCGACGCCACGCACCGCAGTCAACGCCGGCGAGGACGCCGGCGCTCCATAGTCACGGCGTACTCGGCGCAGGCGTCGGCGTTTCTTGCTTCTGCTGATTGCGCTCGGTCGCGCGACGCAGGATCTCCTCAAGCGGATTGCGCGGGCGCTGCCTCTCTTCCTCTGGCGCAGGCGTCGGCGCTGCGTCACCGCTTTCGGCGGTTGGGGTTGGCGTTTCGGTTGTGGCTTCGCCTGGCGGCGTGCGACCGAAGAGAGCTTCGCCGAGTGAGCCGAGCGGATTGTCACCACCTTGGCGGCTGAGGATGTCGCGCAATTGGTTTTGCACCACGTCTTCCAGCGCCGGCCGGAAACTCACACGCGACCACGGGCCGGAGACGCGAAACGGAATGCCGAGGCCCGCGACCGTCGCGTCGCCGCCTTGGCCTTCGATCGAGCGCACCGCGCGCGGCGTGAGGCGCATGTCGACCGTTTGCGAGCCGATATTGATCAGGCCGCGCCCTTCAAGACGCACGAACGGGTTCAGCATGCGCAGGCTATCCGTCGCCGCGACACCTTCGGAGACCGCGAAGTTAGCGGAGAGTTCGGCGAAGTCGGTGGCGTTGCCTTGCGCCTGCGCTTGTTGGCCGGAGGTGAACGATTGCAGCGTGCGCGCCATCTGCGCGAGGTTCACGCCCTTGTACTGGCCGTCGTTGAAATTGAACGACGCTGTGCCGCGCAAGCTGCGCATGATCGCGGCCTGTGAAGCGCCTGTGCCAACCAGCGAAGCGGTGAGGCGGCCGCGGCCGACGATCTTGTCGAAACCGATCGCGTCGCGCAGCAGCGTTTCAGCCTGGATATTCTCCGCGTTGAGCTCAATGGCGATCCGCGGCGTCGGCCCTGCGCCATCGGCGATCAGCCGCGCCGTGCCGCCGCCGTCGTAGAGCGCGATGCGCGTGAGCCGCGCATCTGCCGCGCCATTGGCGACGCGCAGCGCCAGCGCGACGTTGGTGAAGCTCATGCGCTGAAAGCGCAGCGCGCCGAGCGTGAGGTTCAGGTCAGCGTCGAGTGCTCGTAGGCCGCTCAGATCGAGCGGATCGGCGCTCCACGCCGTGTCGACCTCGACGCCGCTGCCGTCGCCCTGCGCCGGTGCGGGCAAATAGGTGTTGAGATCGAGAGTGGGTGCGTTCAGAACGCCAGTGACGCGGAGCCGGCCGTTTTCCTGGTTGATCAGATTGAGCGCGCCGTTGGCTTCGATCGCATCCATGCGTAGCGCAAGCTCGGTGAGCGCGGTGGTTTCGCCTTCGCGCGCCATTTGCCCGGTGACGCGATAGGCGCCGAAGCCGTCGCCCTCGGCCATGGGTGAACCGACCCACGCCAGCAAGCGGCGCACGCTGGCGCCGTTGGCTTGGATCGCGCCATTGAGCGCGCCTGTCTCGGCGTTGAACGTGCCGCTTAGATCGACTTCAAGCGGCGCCGAGCGCAACTGCGCCGTGATCGGCGTTTCGCCCTTCTCGAGCACCGCGCGCGGCAGGCCGATGCCGGCGTCGACGTTCAAGCGCTCTGCGCGATAGGTGAGCGCGGCTTGGATTTGCGCCGGCGAGTCGAGCGATTCCAGCGCCAACGTCGCGTCCACGTCCTCAAACGTCAGCGGCGCTTCGTCTTCGGCGCCTTGGAACGTGATCATGCTGTCGATCAGCTGGACGTTGTCGAGCCGCAGATCTTCGAGCGTGGTTTCGTCTTCTTCCTCGTCGGTGGGGAAGGTCCAATTCGAGGTGCCGTCTTCCTTGGCGCGCAATTGCACATCGGCGCCTTGCAGGATCAAATCCTTTACCTGAATCTCCCCGCGCAGCAGCGGCATCACAGCGACGGCGAACACGATGCGATCAGCGGCAAGGAATGGCGTCTCCGCCGCCTCAACGCCGCCACGGCGGGCGACGGAGTCGAAGTCACGCGGATTTGAGAGCGAGACTTGATCCACCGAAAAGCCAAGCGCCGGCCAGAACGTCAGTTCGACATTGCCGCCCAGCACCAAGTCGCGATCCGTGGCTTCCTCGATGCGGCGCTCCGCTTCGCGGGCGGCCAAATCCTTGGGAAAGAACGCGATGAACAAGCCAGCCGCTAGCACCAGCACGCCAAGCACGGCGCCCAAGCTGATGCCAATCAGTTTCCAGTTGAGCTTCTTCAGAAAGTTCATCATTCCCTCGCTGAGGCGAGATTTAGTGCCCCCGCGTGGCGAAAGCGAGCCGCCCATGCGTCTTTGCGTTCGCCGCGACGTAAGCTATTGCGGCGGCCATGGCTGGGTTTTTGTCGTCAATGTTTGCGGAAATGGGCGCGCGGCGCCGGCGTTTACGCGCATCTTTGGGGGATCGCGGGCAGGGCATCGCGGAATTCCTTGTTTTGGCGGGGTTGGGCGTTGGATCGTTGGGCCTGTTCGTGCGCGAATGGATGCCGGGCGCGGCGCCGTGGGGTTTCGCCGTGCCCTTTGTGTTTTTGATCGGCTACGTCCTGATCGACGCTCGCCGCCAAGCCGCGCTGGCGCGTGAGGGCGCGGCGCCTGAAAAAGTCGGCGTGAGCTATGACTGGATTGCATTGCTCTGGTCGTTCGGTTGCGCTCTTGCGGGGGCTGCCGCGTTCGTGATCGCGTGGAGCGCCGAACCGCCGGCGCCAATTGACCCTAACGAGTGGACGCCACCGGAAACCTCCGTTCCGGTCGACATCTCGCCTTGATCGAGGCGAAGATATTACGCGCGGGTCATGAGCCTTGATCCGCAGGGAGGGATGACGTGGCGACCAATCCGATCTCAGGCCTGATCCCGCGCGGATCGTTGGGCCTGAAGCTCTTGCTTGTCTGCTTGCTGGTGCTGGCGATGGGCGTGCCGCTGCTGATTGTCGCCGGCCTCGTGGCCGAGCGCCAAGTCAACGCCACCAGGGTCACAGCGGAAATCGGCGCGGGCGCTGGCGGCTCCCAGATCGTCGGCGGTCCGATGTTGCTGGTGCCGTACCAGCGCGCAGTCGAAACCACAGACACCGAGGGCCGAGTTCAGCGCACCACGCAGCGCGGCTCTTACGTGGTGTTCGCCGATACTGGCACGGCCGACACGACGCTCAGCGTCACCGATCGCCGCGTCGGCATCTACCGCGCCGCCATCTACACCGCCCAAACCGAGTTCGACGCGAGCTTCCGGCCCGCCGCGACGCTGCAGGGCGTCGATGAATCCTATCGCTTCGATTGGACGCGCGCCCGTGTCGTCATGTTCGTCAGCGATAGCCGCTCGATCCGCAACGCCGCCGAGTTGCGCTTTGCCGACGGGACAACGGAGACGTTTGAGCCGGTGTCGGATCTGAGCCTTGCGGCGCCTTCGCCGGATTACTCGCGGCCAGAGGTCTTCTCGACGCCCTCCGCCCCGCTGCCGTCAAACTTGGTCGCGTTCGCCGCACCCGCTCGTCTTTCGGCGACGCCCGCGGACTTCGCGGTCGAAACGCGGCTCGAACTGACCGGCGCACAACGTTTCTCGATCGCCGCGTTCGCACAGGATACCACCGCCACTATCCGCGGTGACCGTCAGGATGTCCGCGCAGAAGGCTTCTTCCAATCCAACGAAGCGCTGCAAGCCACCGACGAGGGTTTTGCCGTTTCCTGGCGCGTGCCGTTTGTGGCGCGCGGGGTGGAGAAGGCGGCGGACTTGAACAGCTTCAATCTCGGCGCTGCCTCCAGCCGCGACATGGCCGTAACCTTCGTGGCGTCGGATGATATCTACACCGGCGTCATGCGCGCGGTGCGCTATGGCATCATGTTCATCGGCATCGTGTTCCTGGCGACGTTGATTTTCGAGGCGGTCAGCGGGCGCAAGGCGCACCCGGCGCAATACATCCTGGTCGGTTTGGCGCAGTGCGTGTTCTACCTGCTGCTGCTCTCCATAACGGAAATCATCGGCTTCACGCCGGCCTTCTTCGTCGCCGCCGCCGCCACGGTGGGGCTGCTTGGCTACTATGCCGCCACCTCGTTCAACTCGAGCGCGGTCGGCCTCCGCGCGTTGGTTGGGCTCTCGTTGTTGTATCTCGCGATGTACGTGCTGATGACGCTGGAAGACTTCGCGCTTCTGGCAGGGTCGGTCGTGGCCTTCGCTGTGATCGCCGCCAGCATGATCGCGACGCGGCGGATCGATTGGTACGGGCGCGGCGTATCGACCACCACAGGCCAGTAAGGGTAGGGCAATCGGCGCGCTTGACGGGCGCGCCGACCCTCGCCAAACCCGGCTCATGGTCGAACTCACGCTGCCGCGCAATTCGAAGGTCAAGCAGGGCAAGCGCCACGCGGCGCCGACAGGCGCCAAGCGCGTGCGGCAGTTTAAGATCTACCGCTACGATCCGGAGACCGGCGAGAACCCGCGCTGGGATATCTACGACCTCGATCTCGATAGCTGCGGGCCCATGGTTCTCGATGCGCTGATCGCCATCAAGAACGATATGGATTCGACGCTCACCTTCCGCCGCTCTTGTCGCGAGGGCGTGTGCGGCTCGTGCGCGATGAACATTGGCGGGCGCAACACGCTCGCCTGCACCAAGGGCATGGATGACTTGCCGCCGGGCGCCATCACCATCGCGCCGCTGCCGCACCAGCCGGTGCTGAAGGACCTGGTGCCCGATCTCACCAACTTCACCGCGCAATATGCGGCGATCCAGCCTTACCTGCAAACCGTCACGCCGGAGCCCGACGCCGAATGGCGCCAAAGTCCGGAGGAGCGCGCCAAGCTCGACGGCCTCTACGAGTGCATCCTCTGCGCCTGCTGCTCGACGGCGTGCCCGTCCTATTGGTGGAACGCTGATCGCTTCTTTGGCCCGGCGGCGTTGCTGCAGGCCTATCGCTGGATCAACGACAGCCGCGACGAAAACCAGGGCGAACGGCTCGACGCACTCGAGGACCCGTTCAAGCTTTACCGCTGCCACACCATCATGAATTGCGCCCAGGTTTGCCCGAAGGGGTTGAACCCGGCGAAGGCCATCGCCGAAATCAAGAAGGCGATGGTTGAGCGGAAGCTCTAAGACAAAACCGCCGGCGCGCTTTCGCACCGGCGGTTTCTTGGAGCTTCAGCTTTGTCTCACTGCTGGCGGTTAAACTCGCCATCCACGACAATCTCGCTCTGCCCGCGGATAAAGCCCGGAAAATTGTAGTGGGCATTGTCGATCATCGTGGTGGCGCGAAAGCCGATCGTCGGTGTGCCGCGCTGGTTCGCGCCTGCGCCAATCAGCTCGACACGGAACGTCACCGGCTTGGTCACGCCCTTCAGCGTAAAGTTGCCATCGACTTCAGCATGCGTCGCATCGATTTGGCGAAACGCCGTGGAGACGAACGTTGCGTTCGGATAGCCGGCGCTGTTCAGGAAGCGCTCGCCCTGCAATTCTGCAGCGAAGCCTTCGACCGGCGTCGCGATGGAGTTGGTGGCGACGGTGACGGTGAGATTGTTCGCGGCGGCGTTCGCCGGATCCCATGTCAGCGTGCCTTCGACGGCGCCGAAGCGGAAAACCTCGAACGAAAAGCCAGCGTGCGGCACGCGGGCTAGCACCGCGGTGTGGCGCGCATCGATCGTGTACGTCCCGGCGCCAGCAGCGGCCGGATCGGCCGTGACTTGCGCGGCTGCGCCTCCAGCAAACAAAAGCGCGGCGCCGGCGATGGCGGCGGCGACGAAACGGCGAGTGGAGCGCATGCGTATTTCCCCTGGACGTTGGACCGGCCCCGTAGGTGGCATGTCGGCACGCCGATTTCATCAGGGGCGGCCGGACTTTTTCCGCGCCGGCTCGGCGCCGATTAGCTCACAGGCGCGCGGCCCACGCCCGGCGTCCAATCATAGAGCGGCCGCGTGCGGCCATCGTCGAACCGGACGCCGGTTGGCGCCGTGATCAAGCCCGACCGCGTGGTGTCGCCGCGCACGGCGAGCGCCGCGATGCCATGCACATTCGCCGGCAGCACTTCGCCCGGATCGCTGACGCCATTGCGGTTCTCGTCGCGCCACAGCGACAAGCCGCCGAGTTCGCCGCCCGTGAGCTCCCCGTCGCGATTGTCATCGAGTGCGCGCATGGCCTCGAAGCCGTCGCTCCAGAAAACAGACCAGGTGCGTTGTCCGATCATGTCGAAGCCCGAGCGGATGTCGCCGCGCCATTCCGGATCCCACACCAGCCATGCCGCATTTGGCGTGATCCAGCCGCTGGCGCGTGTGTCGCCGGTGCCGGCGAAATCGAACGCGACGTCGGAACCATTGTCGATCATCTCGGCGAACGGCGCGTCGGTGAGCGGCACCACGATTGGCGTCACATAGATCATCGGTTGGCTGGCTTGCAGACGTTCGCGCAAACCCTCCATGCGCCGGCGATCGCTGCTGGACGTGGCGATGTGCGCGAGGTGCGCCGCGGTTTCGGTGAGGACGGCGTGGTCCTCCCATTCCGACGTCTCGCCCGCGAGGCGCGGCATGCCCTTTTTCAAAATGCACCGCAGTTCGCGGCGCGCGTCATTGGTGCGGCCGAGGCGGTCGAGCACGTAAGCGTAGCCAAGGCGCGAGCGCAGGTTCTCTGGCTCCAGCTCGAGCGCGCGCGCATAGTGCCCGCGCGCCGTTTCAAGCCGCGCGTTGGCCGCGGCGCTGGCTTCGGCCGGCGGCGCCTCCGGCGTTTCTTGCCAAGGACCGAGCTGGAAATCGAAGGCTGCGCAGCGGTCGTCTGGGCCGAACGTCGGCGCGTCTGCCGGCGCGGGGTCGTAGCGGACAGGGCGCACTTCGGTGCACAACACGCTGCCGGCAAGCACGAGCCGGTTGTCTTCGGTGACATACGTGAATTGCGGATCGTTGCGCGCGTAGGCGAGCAGATTGAGCCGCCCCAGCAATTGCTCGCGCTGTGCCGGTTGCAGATCCGGCATCTCCGTAACATTCGCGAGCGCGCGATCGATCGGCGCTTCGTACACCGGTTGCGGTGGCGGAATGTATGGGATTGCAGCCGTACTCGCGGCCAAACCCAGCCACATAACAATCGTCAGTATGCGGGCGCGCATGGAAGCATGCCTCCGATACTTCGCCCCTCGCACGATCACTCTGCTCTGCGTTGTGACCGTCGTCTATGGCCAAAAATTCAGAATCGCGCCGATCACGCGGGCTTGAGAGCCTCGGGCTTCGGCGGATCGCGCCATTGGCATTCCGGGCCGTTCGGATCGAACGGCGTGTCGGACGCTGCCGGCAACACCCGCTCGATATAATGTTTCAGTTTGCGGATCGATGACGCCGTGTCGCCGGCGACCGCCGTGTGCGGAATGAGCGGACCGAACGTTAACTTGTACGTTTTGCCCTGCTTGTTCAGCAGCTCATGGAAGAGCGTCATATCGCGAAGTTCGGCGGAGAACTTGGCGAAGGTGTGAAACCAGAACGAGTAAGGGCCGCTCATATGCACGGGGAGGATGGGCAGCTCGTACTTCCGCGCGAGGCTCGCGGCGGTCGGCATCCATTCGGGATCGGTCAGCAGGCCGTCGCGCAGGCGCGCGAGGCGTCCGGCAGGAAAGATCGCCAAGGGCCGTCCAGCTTCGAACGCCTCGTCCGTCATCTTCAGCGTCACGCGTGTGCGTTCCCGCGTGCGCTTCGCCAGCACCCATTCCACCGGGATCAAAGCTTCGCCGAAACGCTTGCAAACGCGCTCAGCGTCGGAGTTGGCGTAGAACAACGTATCGGGCCGCGCGGGCTTCAACGCATCATAGAGCGCGACGCCGTCGGTGATGCCGGTGGGGTGGTTGGAGAGGATGATGAATGCGCCGTCGGCCGGGATGCGCTCTTGGCCAGTCATCTCGAGCTTCACGTCGAGCAGCTGCGAAATGTAGACCAGCGCCTCGCGTCCACCCATCGGCGCGATCGCGTCGGCCATGCTCACGGCTTTGTCGTAATTCAGCACCGCGTAGAGAATCGGGCGCAGCACCGGCCAGATCGAGCTGGTCGAAAGCTTCGGCGCGCGCTCCTCGATCAGCACATCGACGATGTGCTTCTGCGCCGTGGCGGCGGGCGCTGGCGTGGCGCGGGCGAGGGCGTCTGTTTGTGTCATGGCGACTCGCGGCATTCTAAGGAAGCGGCGTGCGTGTTCCAGAGCGGGGCGGCTTGCTTTGGGACGTTTCCGCAGGCTTTGTGCAGCGCCGTTCCGCCGGATTCTCTTGGAGACGCAATGACATCGGTCCTGGCCGCGTACCGCGACCGCCTCGCTTCCGGCGATCTCGCGCCGGACGCGGCACAAGAAGCGGTGGCTATGCGGCTCGACGCACTGGCGGAGGATATCGCGCGCTGGCGGCCTGATGCGTGGCTCGGCAAGACCACACCGCCGCGGGGCTTGTACATCTGGGGACCGGTCGGTCGCGGCAAGTCGATGCTGCTGGATTTGTTCTTTGAAACGGCGCCGGTGAAGAAGAAGCGCCGCGTCCACTTCCACGAATTCATGCTGGCGCGGCACGCGTTTCTGCGCGACGCGCGAGCGCGTGGTCCAGGGCAAGATCAGCTCATCGCCGAAGCCGCGAAGGATGTGGCGAGCGATGCGCGGCTGCTGTGCTTCGACGAAATCCAAGTCACCGACATCGCCGACGCCATGATCCTCGGCCGGTTGTTCGAGCGTTTGTTCGCCGAAGACGTGGTGATCGTCGCCACCTCGAACCGCGCGCCAGACGATCTCTACAAGAACGGCCTCAACCGCCAACTCTTCACGCCGTTCATCGGAATGCTCAAACAGAAGCTGGACGTCATCGAGTTGTCGGGTCCGCACGATTACCGCCTGCGTCAGCTGATGGCCGCTCCGGTCTGGTACGCGCCGCTCGGCCCAGCGGCAGATGAAAAGATGGACCAAGCTTGGCGGCGGCTCACTGCGGGCGCCGTGCCACAAGCGGTGACCCTCGATGTCGGTGGGCGTGCGCTGCGCGTGGAGCGCGAGGCCGCAGGGGTAGCGCGGTTCAGCTTCGAAGAACTCTGCGCGCGCCCGCTCGGCGCGGCGGACTATCTGGAGATCGCCGAACGCTTCCATACTGTGTTGCTGGAGAACATTCCGCGACTGTCACCCGCAAAGCGCGAAGAGGCGGCGCGGTTTCGGACCTTGGTGGACGCGATTTACGAGGCGAAGGTGAAGCTTATTGCCTCGGCCGAAGCCGTGCCGGTGGCGCTTTATCCGGAAGGCGATCAGAGCTTTGAGTTCGAGCGCACGGCGTCGCGTCTCATGGAAATGCGCAGCGAAACGTATCTCGCCCTTCCACGCCGCGACGCGGAGTGGAAGAGCGGGATCGTTGAGTAATTAGACGCCGGCGTCGTTCTCGGTCGGCGGCGTGAGCGCGTCGGGCGAACGGTTCGGCGACATCGTCACTTCGGCGTATTCCGGGCCGTATCCGGCTTGATGCGTCGCGCGCTGTCCGACGCGCACCGCGTCCCAATCGCCAGCCGCAGCGCCGATAGCGCGGCCGCGTTGCGCCGCTTGCGGGCCGGAGACGCTGACGCGCAGTTCGGCATAGTCGCAATCGGCGACGTTGCGCGCCGCGGCTTGCAGCATTTCGTTCGTCATCGCGTTGAGCGAGGCCGAGCCGTGTTGGAAATACACGCGGAACGACGTTTCTTCGCAGCGCGCGGGCGCCTCAGCGCTGACGGTTGGCGCAACGATCATGGCGGCAGCGCAAGCGAGGATGGTGGAACGCAAGAACATTGGATTTCTCCCTTCGAACTCTGCAACGCAGAGGAACTTCGTTGGGTTTCCAAGTAAGGGAACGTTCATCATCGCGCCGTGACCGGAGTCACACGACCAACGATTACGCCATCTTCAGACGCGAGAAATTCTAACGGCGGCGGCGCGGCGTGCCGAGAATTCCCCGCATTAGCTCGCGCACGATGGTGTTGAATACGCCGCTGGCGACGCGTCCGGTTTGCCGTTCCACCGCCGTGGTCCGCGATCCGCCAGTGCGACGTGGTGCGCTGGTGCGTCCGCTGGAGCGCGTGCCGGTTGTGCGCGAGCTTCGCGCTGCTTCCTTGTCCCGCGCTTCGCGTTCTTCTTCGCGCGCGACAGCTTCGGCGGCCTGCGTGGCGCGCTCGCTCAGGATTTCGTGCGCGCTTTCGCGGTCGATGGCTTTCTCGTAAACGCGACCAGCCGTGTTGGCGCGCATCAGCGCTTGGCGGTCCGCCAACAAGATCGGGCCGACATGGCCGTTCGGCGGACGGATCTTAGTCCGCGCGACAGGCGTCGGCGCGCCTTTCTCGTCCAGCGTGGAGACCAACGCTTCGCCAACGCCCAGCTCCTGAATCTCCTTCGCCACGTCGACGTTCTCGTTGGCGCGGAAACTTTGCGCCGCGGCGCGGACGGCCTTTTGGTCGGTCGGCGTGTAGGCGCGCAGCGCGTGCTGGAAGCGGTTGCCGAGCTGGCTGAGCACAATCTCCGGAATATCCGTCGGCGATTGCGTGACGAAATAGATGCCGACACCCTTGGAGCGGATCAGCCGCACCACTTGTTCGACCTTGTTGATCAGCTCCTTCGGCGCGTCACGGAAGAGCAGGTGGGCTTCGTCGAAGAAGAAGACGAGCTTCGGCTTATCCTGATCGCCGACTTCCGGAAGCTCTTCCCAAAGCTCGCTCATCAGCCAGAGCAGGAACGCTGAGTAGAGACGCGGCGATTGCACCAGCCGCTCGGACGCCAGCACGTGGATCGTGCCTTTGCCGTCCGGCCGCGGCTTCAGCAATTCTTCGAGCTTGAACGCCGGCTCGCCGAAGAAGCGCTCGGCGCCGTCCATTTCCAGCTGCAGCAATTTGCGCTGCAACGCCGCGATCGATTGCGGCGTGACCAGGCCGTATTGCTTGCCGATATCTTCTGCGTTTTCGCTGAGATAGGTCAGCATCGCGCGCAGGTCGTTGATGTCGAGCAGCAGGCCTTCGTTTTTGCCTTCCTTGATCCAATCGTCGGCGATACGGAACGCGATGGTCAGCGCGCCGGCCTGTGCGTCGGTCGCTTCCAGCACGCGGCCCATCAGCACCGGGCCCATTTCGGTCACCGTCGTGCGCACCGGGTGGCCGAGTTCGCCATAGACGTCCCAGAACACGACCGGTGCCGCTTCCGGCGTCAGCGGCAGATTGATCTCGGCAGCGCGGGCGGTGGCCCAGCCAGGCGGGGTTGGGTCCGTGCCAGCGCAACCCGACAGGTCGCCCTTGATGTCCGCGGCGAAAACATTGACGCCCTCGCGGGCGAACGCTTCCGCCAGCATCTGCAACGTCACCGTCTTGCCGGTGCCCGTGGCGCCAGCAATAAGCCCGTGGCGGTTGGCGCGTTTCAGCGCGAGGCTCTGAACCCCTTCGGGGCTCGCGCCAAATTCGATTGCAGACGCCATTCTCGCGACTCCTGGTTCGCCAACAGCTTGGCGCATTGGGCCTTTCCGGCCAAGCCGGGCCTTGCGCCGCAGGCCGGGCGGACGCAAGAGGCAAGTCATGGCAACCATGGATGTGTCGCAGCGCGGGGCGCTCTGGATCGTCGCCACCGGCGTCATTGCGGTTGGGCTCTACTTCTTCCGCGAGCCGCTGACGCAGTTCGCCATGGCCATCATCCTCTGGCTCGCCATCGACGGCCTCACCGAGACCCTGGACAAGCGCATCCCGGTCCTGCCGCGCTGGCTGGCGCTGCCACTGGCGCTGATCGTGGTGCTGTCGATCGTGGCGCTGATCGGCTGGGTGGTGGTCGATAACATCGCCGCCATCATCGGCGATCTGACCCGCTACGAATTCCGGCTGAATCAGGTGCTAAGTCAGCTCCATCAAGCAGTCGGCGGCCCGGGGCGCGCGCCCACGGTCGGCGATCTGGTGGCGCAGTTCGATCCGGCGAGACTCACCACGGAAATAGGCGAGAGCATCCAGAACGCGGCGTCAGCGGCGATGTTCACGCTGATCTATCTCGCCTTCATCTTCCCGGCGGCCGGCGTCATGTCGGCCAAGCTCGACTTCATCTTCCGCAACAAAGCCCAGCGCGCGGCGGCGGCCGACGTCTTCATGCGCATCAGGGAGTCGATGGAGCGTTACTTGTGGGTGCAGACAGTGATGAGCCTCATCATCACCGCGCTCACTTACGCCACGCTCGCGATCATTGGCCTTGAGAACGCGTTGTTCTGGTCGTTCCTGATCTTCTTCCTGAACTATATTCCGACCATCGGTTCGATCGCCGCCGTCGTGCTCACCACGGCCGTTGCGCTTGTGCAATTTCCTACACTCGGCCCCGTCGTTGGTGTGTTCGCCGGCGTTGGCGTTTGGCAATTCGTCATCGGCAATTTCATTCAGCCGCGCATGACAGGAGATTCATTGAACCTCTCCGCCGTCGTAGTGCTGCTCGCGTTGGCGATCTGGGGCACGGTGTGGGGCATCGTCGGCGCCTTTCTCGCGGCGCCGATGACGGTGATGTTGATGATTGTATTGGCGCAATTTCCGACCACGCGGTGGATCGCAATTCTGCTCTCCGCGGACGGCAAACCAACCCCTGACTCGCCACGTCTGAGTAAGTCCGAGTCCGGATCAAAATGATGTTGCGAATCGGCGACGAAGATGTATCGCTGATGTGAAGAACGTCGCCGGGGCTAGGGGCGTTTACGGCAAACGCAAACCGTATAGCTTCCGAAATTCTCGGCGCGCTCGAGTGCTATTCGACGTGTCTTTCCGCACGCGTGGGCTCATTGGGGGGCTTCATCAGAGCGGACTATACGTCCTCATCGGACCAGGCCTCCGCGTGCGTCCCCCACCCAGCCTGCTGCGAGGCCTGCAGGCGCCGTCGAGCAGCTTGTCCCCGCTCGGCGGCGCCGCCAATTTTGGCGCAAGCTTTCCACGACGCGTAGGCCATTTTGCGCCGCGCTCAGCGCTTCGATCCGGTTAACCGGATGTCGCAGACGCATTTTAACGTCCCATCCAGACTTGGATCGCACGGATGCGCGGTGCCGGTTGCACCTGACGCCGGGGCGAGTAGGTTCGCGCCAAAATAAGGAAACGCCCGATGGACGCCGCCGCGCGCCAGGAACTCCCTAAAACCGCTGACCAATTCGTCGCTACCGTCGTCAAAGGGCCATGGCCGGCCTTCAAGGCCAATGGCGCCATGGATGCCGCCGCTGAGGCCTTCCTGCGTGGCCTCTACGAGGACGCCTCTGACGACGAGCTTGGCGATCTCTCGGTCGCAGACTTCGCCGCCATCGCGCACGATTTCTGGATTTGGCGCACTGAGCGCCAATGCGACGAGCAATGCGTCCGGGTGCGCCGCGCTGTCGGTGTGAACGGCGTCCAACTCGATCGCGACATCCTTGAAATTGCCGGGCCGGACATGCCGTTCCTAGTCGACTCGGTGATGGGCGAAATCTCGGATCAAGGCATCACGACGCTGGCGATGTTCCACCCGTTGGCGCCAGCCACCAACGGCCGCGACCGTGACTCGCTGATTCAGATCCATTTGCCGCGTCTGTCGGCGCAGCGCGCCAAGGCGTTGCACGATGGCGTGCGCGGTTCGCTTGCAGACGTGCGCGCGTCGGTGGCCGATTTCAAAGCCATGCGTCAGCGCATGCTGCACGCCGCCGAAGAGCTGGAAACCGCGACGACCAATGCTCCTCCGGAGGAGGTGGCTGAGGCCGTTGCGCTGCTGCGGTGGCTGGCCGCCGACAAGTTCACTTTCCTCGGTTCGCGCGACTACAAATACACGCGCCTCGCCGACGGCAGCTACAAGCCAGACGAACCGGAGATTCTGAGCGCCTCGTGCCTCGGCGTGCTCCGCGATCTCGATCTCTACGTCCTGCGCACTTCGGCTGAACCCATGGTGCTGACGCCGGAATTAAAGCGCCTGGTGGCGGAACCCGCGCCGCTCGTCGTCGCCAAGTCCACCATCCGCGCTCGCGTGCACCGGCGCGCCACCGCCGATTACATCAGCGTCAAGCGCTACAACGACAAGGGCGAAGCCACCGGCGAAGTCCGTTTCGTCGGGCTGTTCACCAGCGAGTCCTTCACGGAATCCACGCGCAACATCCCGATGCTGCGCCGCAAAGCCGAGTGGGTGATGGACCAGGCCGCGTTCGCGCCGGGCGGACACAACGCCAAGACTCTGCGCAAGATCATCGAGTACTACCCGCGTGAAGAGCTGTGGCAGATGTCACGTGAAGAATTGCTGCGCATCTCCCGCGGCATCCTGCATTTGCTGGACCGTCCGCGCGCCCGCTTGTTCACACGCCGCGACCGCTTCAACCGCTTCGTCACCGCACTCGTCTACATCCCCAAGGATCGCTACGATTCCGACATCCGGGAGAAAGTCGGCTCTCTGATCGCGCGCGCCTATGGCGGTATCGTCGAGAGTTTCCAGCCTCAGCTCGGGGAAGGGCAGCTTGCTCGCGTGCTGTTTGTGATTGGCGAGATCGACAAGACGCGTCCCGAGCCCAATGCACAGCAGTTGGACGCGGAAGTCGCAACGCTGACCCATACCTGGGAAGACACCTTCCGCGCCGAGCTCATGCGCTCGCCGCTGTTCGATGCCGCTGCGCGCGAAGAAGCGTCCAACCGCTTCGACGACGCCTTCACCGCGTCCTATCGCGAACGCTATGGCGTCGACGAGGGCATCACCGACACGATCGAGATTCTCGGCGCCAGTGATGGCGAAGTCATCCGCGCCCGGGCGTATCGAATGGAATCAGACGCGCTGAACACCGTGCGCTGCAAATTCTACACCCGCGGCGATGTGTTGGCGCTTTCCGCTGTTGTGCCGATTCTTGAAAACCTAGGCTTGTTCGTCGATTCCGAAATTAATTTCGAACTCAATCTGAAAGCCAGTGCGCTGCATCCGGCGCAACGTATCTACGTGCACGACATCGAAACCCGCTCCGCCGACGGCGCGCCGATCGATTTGGTGCGTGCGGGCTACAAATTCGAGGAAGCGTTCACTGCCGTGTGGACCGGCAAGGCCGAGAGCGACGGTTTCAATCGGCTGATCTTGGCGCTCTCGTGCTCGTGGCGCGAAGCGGCGCTCGTGCGCGCATTGGCGCGCTATCGCCAGCAAAGCGGCCTTGATCCGACCCAATCAGTGCAAGAGCAAGCGCTCGCGAACAATCCGAAGATCGCGTCGCTGATCTTGGCGTTCTTCAAAGCGCGTTTCGACCCCAACCTGCCGGAGACGATGGAGACGCGGCAGATCCGGTCGAGCAAGCTCGAATTCATGGTCGAAGCGGCGCTGACCGAAGTTGTCAGCCTTGACGAAGACCGCGCGCTCCGCCGCATCGCGCACTTGGTGAAGGCGATCCGGCGCACGAACTATTATCAGCCCGGCGCCGATGGCCAGCCGAAGCCCTACATGTCGTTCAAGATCGACTCCAACGCCGTGGCGGAACTGCCAGCGCCGAAGCCGTACCGCGAAATCTGGGTGGCGAGCCCGCAAGTCGAAGGCGTGCATTTGCGCTTTGGCCCGGTCGCGCGCGGCGGCTTGCGCTGGAGCGACCGGCGTGACGACTTCCGCACCGAAGTGCTCGATCTCGTCAAAGCGCAGCAGGTGAAGAACGCCATCATCGTGCCGGTCGGCGCCAAGGGCGGTTTTTATCCAAAGCGCCTGCCAGCGCGCGGCGCGGCGAACTACCAGGAAGCTGGCATCGAAGCCTACAAGACGTTCCTGCGCGGTTTGCTGGACATCACCGACAACATCGTCGGCGATTCAATCAAGGCGCCGAACAATGTCGTCCGCTGGGATGATGACGACGCCTACCTCGTCGTCGCCGCCGACAAAGGCACCGCCACGTTCTCCGATATCGCCAACGGCATCAGCGCCGAATACGGCCACTGGCTGGGCGACGCGTTCGCGTCGGGCGGTTCTGTCGGCTACGACCACAAAGCCATGGGCATCACCGCCAAGGGCGCGTGGGTAGCCGTGCAGCGTCACTTCCGCGAAATCGGCAAGGACATCCAGGAAAAGGAATTCACCGTCATCGGCGTCGGCGATATGTCCGGCGACGTGTTCGGCAACGGCATGTTGCTGTCACGCAAGATCCGCCTGCTCGCGGCGTTCGATCACCGCGACATCTTCATCGATCCCAATCCGAAAGATTGCGAAGCCAGCTGGATCGAGCGCAAGCGCTTGTTCGACACCCCGCGCACGTCGTGGGCGGATTACGACAAGAAACTCATTTCCAAAGGCGGCGGGGTGTTCTCGCGCAGCCTGAAATCCATCGAGATCAGCACCGAGATCGCCGCGTTGACCGGAATCGACAAAGCCTCGGTCACGCCGACCGAGCTGATGTCCGCTCTGCTGAAGGCGCAGTGCGAACTGATGTGGTTCGGCGGCATCGGCAATTACATCAAGGCGCGCGCGGAATCGCACGGCGATGTCGGCGACAAGGCCAATGACGGCGTCCGCGTTGACGCTGAAGACGTGCGCGCGCAAGTGGTCGGGGAGGGCGCCAATCTCGGCGTCACTCACAAAGGCCGCATCGCCTTCGCGCGCGCCGGCGGGCGCATCAACACCGACGCCATCGACAACAGCGCCGGCGTCGACACCTCCGACCACGAGGTGAACATCAAGATTCTGCTGTCCGAGGTCATCCGCTCCGGCGCTCTGAAAGCCGACAAGCGCGATAAACTGCTCGAGAGCATGACCGACGAAGTCGGCGCGCTGGTGCTGGAGGACAATTACGATCAGACCGGCGCGATCTCGATCGCGCAGGCGAGCGCCGTCAACGATCTCGACAGCCACGAGCGCTTCATTCAGCGCCTCGAATCCGAAGGCAAACTCAATCGGCGGGTCGAAGGCTTACCATTGACTGGCGAGTTTGCCTCGCTCCGCGCCGCGAAGCTCGGCCTCACGCGCCCGGAACTGGCCAAGCTCGTCGCCTATTCGAAGATCAATCTATTCGACGCGCTGGTTGCCTCGGCGACGCCGGACGATCCGGCGTTCGAGGAGCCGCTGAAACGCTACTTCCCGAAGGAATTGTGGAAGTTCGAAGCGCAGATGAAAACGCACCGGCTGCGCCGCGAAATCGTGGCGACGCAATTGGCCGACGATTTGGTCAATCGCTGCGGACCGTCCTTCGTCGATCGCATCAAGGATATTTCCCGCGCAAAAACCGTGACTGTTGCGTGCGCCTTCGAAGCATCCCGCCGCATCTTCGAACTCGAAGACTTGGTCGACCGCATCAATGCGCTGGACAACAAGGTCCCTGCGGTCGCGCAAATCGCGCTGCATCAGCGCGTCGGCGGTGCACTGCGCCGCGCCACCACCTACCTCTCGCGCACGGCCGGCTTCGAACTCGATACGCCGCCCAGCATATTGGATGTTGTGAAACTCTATCGCGAGCCGGTCGCCGCGCAGCGCAAGCACCTCTGGGAAGAGATGAGCGCCGTCGAATGTGCACGCGCTGAAGCGCGGCAGGCTGCACTGATGGAATTGGGGGCGCCGGAAGACTTGGCGCTGGAGGCCGGTCTCCTGTTGCCGCTGACCAGCGCGCTCGACGTCTCGGACCTCGCGCGACGCAGCGGCTGGCCCGTCCACGAAGCGGCGCTGTTGCATTGCGTGGTTGGCGCTGAGTTCGGTATCGATGCGCTGCGCGACGCGGCCAGCAATCTCAAGCTGGAGCAGCATTGGGATCGCCTTGTCGTTCGCCGCGTCGGCGAGGATTTCGGCGAAACTCAGCTCAAGCTGGCGGAGGCCGCCGCCAAGGCGATCGGCGCGCCACCGAACAACGCCGACGCCCACGGGATCGGGGAAGCAGCAAAAGGCTGGATCACGAGCCTCGGGCAGCCAGCGCTTCGTGTCCGCTCCGCGTACGCTGAACTCAACGCGCAGCCGCCGTGGACGTTCGCGAAGTTGATGCTGATCTCAGCGGAGCTCAACGCATTCGCTGCGGCGGTGCGTTAGAACGCTTCGATCATCTCCCGCAGCATGGCCTGTTCTCGGGCGACCGCGGAGGGGTTGTAGCGCACGCGCGGATCTTCCGCCGACGGATCCTCAAACGCGTGCGTCGTGTTTTCGAAGACTTGGATGTCGAGCGGTGCGCCGCGGGCGCGTTGCCGTTCGAGCGCGGCGTAGGTGGAGCCGACGATGTAGTCGTACTGGGCGACGATTGCGATGCTGCGCGGCGCCAGGCGCCAGTCGCGTCTGCCGACGTACGTGCCAATCCCCGTGTAGGGATAGACGATCAGCGCACCGGCAATACCCTCGAGCGGTTCATCGGGAAGCTCCGTCAATCCTGTTGCGCGCTGCATTTCTCCACCGCTTCGCAGCGCGAGCGCGTCCATTATGGTCCAGCCGCCATGGCTCCAGCCGAGTACAATGATGCGATTAGGATCGATCCAGTTCTGCGTCTTCGCCCAAGCGAAGGTCGCGTAGAGATCGCCTGCGCGTTCGCGCCCGTGTAGTCGCGCGCCGGTGCATACGGATGCAATCGCCGACGCGCGGCTGATACGCCTGGGCGCGTAGGAATCTATTTGCACCGCCGCCGCGCCAGCGCTCACCGCGATCTCAGCCATCTCATTCATGAACGGGCGCTGTCCGCCACAGCCGTGCATCATCAGCACAACAGGCACGCGCCCCTCGGCATCGGGGCGGTTGATCGTAAAATGCGGCGTCAGCCGATCGATCCGGTGTTGCAGGGTTTCAGCGAAGGCTTGTGTCGGCATGAAGAGAACCAGCGCCGCCAGGGCGACGACTAAGATGGGTGCGCAGGCGCTCGTCGTGCAAGGCTGGCGCAGCGCGCGAGGCGGCGCCATGGTGCCGCCGCTTAGGGACGGAAGGTCGAAGCTCATGAACTACAACATCCTGCTGGCCGCGTTTGCCGTGGTTCTGGTCGGTTGCAATCAGGCGCCGCCGCCACCGAGCGCCGACGTCGCAGCTGAGCGCAGCGCCGCCGTGGCCGCCGCCGTCGAGCAACAGCGCACCCGTTTTGCCGCCGCGCCGCCCCTGAACGCAAGTGATCCCGCCAGCGCCTACCAGTTCGAGTTCACCGGATTGTGGACCGATCGCCTGCCGTTGACCGCCTTCGAAGGCGAAGTCGTGCTGGTCGTGAACACCGCGTCACGCTGCGGATACACGCCGCAATATGAAGGTTTGCAGGCGATCTACACAGAGTACGGCGCGCAAGGTTTCGAAGTCGTCGGCGTGCCGTCGAACAATTTCGCCGGGCAGGAGCCGGGCAGTGCGCAAGAGATCCAGGATTTCTGCTCACTCAATTATGGCGTCACGTTCCCGATGGCCGGCAAAACCGAAGTCGTGGGCGCCGACGCGCACCCGCTCTACAAATGGGCGCAAGCGCAGCTCGGCGACAGCGCCGTGCCGGGCTGGAATTTCCATAAGCTGCTGATCGGCCGCGACGGCCATCTGATCGCGGCGTTCCCGTCGGACGTGGAGCCGACATCGGAGGAGCTGCGCGCCGCGATCACCCAGGCGCTTGCAGTGCCCGCGACTGCCACACCAACGTCGCTGCCGGGAAACTAACACGCTGCGATGATCGTTAGAGATGCATGGCGCAGCCGATCACGATCACCATCCCGCACAAGCTCGGTAAAGCCGAAGCGCGCGCTCGCATTTCCGAGGGCTTCGACAAGCTCTCATCGCAAGTCGTCGGCGCCCACCTGGCCAACTTTCAGCAAGGCTGGGACGGTGATCGCCTGAGCTTCCGCGCGCAGACGCTTGGTCAAACCGTTGCCGGTCGTCTCGACGTGAATGAAAGCGACATCCGCATCGAAGTGGATCTGCCAGCCTTTCTCGCTGGCCTCGCAGACAAGATCGCAGGCGAGCTGAAGCGTGAAGGCGCGCTGCTGTTGGAAGACAAACGCCGGCGCTAGTGCCGGAAGTGGCGCATGCCGGTGAAGACCATCGCCAGCTCAGCTTCGTCCGCTGCCTTGATCACATCTTCGTCGCGGATCGAGCCGCCCGGCTGGATTACCGCCGTCGAACCCGCTTGCGCAGCTTGCAGCAAGCCATCGGGGAAGGGGAAGAACGCATCGGAGGCGCAGACGCTGCCGATCGTCTTCGGCTCGCGCCAGCCTTGCGCGTGTGCGACGTCTTCAGCCTTCAACCGCGCCACGCGTGCTGAATCCACGCGGCTCATTTGCCCCGCGCCGATGCCGACGGTGGCGCCGTCCTTGGCGTAGATGATGGCGTTCGACTTTACGTGCTTGGCGACGCGGAAGGCGAAAATCATGTCGCGGATCTGCGCGTCGCTCGGCTTTTTCTTGGTGACGATCTTCAGATCAGTCGCGCTGATGCGGCCATTGTCGCGATCCTGCGTGAGGAAACCACCGGCCACGGTCTTGAGATAAAGCCCAGCCTTCGCGGGGTCAGGCAGACCGCCAGTGACGAGCAATCGCAAATTCTTTTTCTTCGCAAACACCGCCACCGCGTCCTCATCCGCCTCCGGCGCGATCACGACTTCGGTGAAAATCTCCGCGATCGCTTCCGCGGTGGCCTTATCCAACCGCCCGTTCAGCGCCACGATGCCGCCGAACGCGGAAACGGAATCGCACTCGAACGCGCGTTGATAAGCCTCGAGCAGGGTGCCGCCCGTCGCGACGCCGCACGGATTGGCGTGTTTGATGATCGCGACGGCCGCGCTTTCCTTCGGATCGAACTCGGCGACCAGTTCAAACGCCGCGTCGGTATCGTTCAAATTGTTGTAGCTGAGCTCTTTGCCCTGAAGCTGCTTTGCCGTCGCCACGCCAAAGCGATGTTCGCCCGTGACATAAAATGCGGCGCTCTGATGCGGGTTTTCGCCGTAGCGCAGCGATTGCCGCAACTTGCCGCCCAGTGCGCGATAGGTCGGCGCCTTGTCTTCCAGCTGCTCCGCGTACCAAGCCGAGATCGCCGCGTCATACGCGCCCGTACGCGAGAACGCCTTCGCCGCGAGCTTCTTGCGCAGCGCCAATGTCGTGCCGCCGTGCGCCTTCGCTTCTTCCAGGATCTCCGCCATATCCTCTGCGTCGGTGGCGACAGCGATAAAGCCATAATTCTTCGCCGCCGCGCGGATCATGGCGGGGCCGCCAATGTCGATGTTCTCGATGCAGGTATCGAAATCGGCGCCGCGCGCGACGGTGGCTTCGAACGGATAGAGGTTCACGTAGAGCACATCGAACGCCTCGATGCCGTGCTCCTTCATCGCCTTGACGTGCTCTTTGTCGTCGCGCAGTGCGAGCAGGCCACCGTGCACCTTCGGGTGCAGCGTCTTCACACGCCCGTCCATCATCTCCGGAAAACCGGTGACAGCGCTCACATCGCTGACCGCCAGGCCCGCGTCCGCGATCGCCTTATGTGTGCCGCCCGTGGAGACGAGCGTCGCGCCGAGACCGGCCAACGCCTTGGCGTGATCGATCAGCCCCGCCTTGTCGGACACCGAAATGAGCGCGCGCTTAATCGGAAGAATGTCTGTCATGGAGCGGCTTTTAGAGGATTCGCCGCGCCATGGGGTAGGGCGTCACAACCGCCCGCCAAACAAAATGCAGGAAAGCTATTGCGCGCCACACACTAGTGAGGTAGTGTGCAACACACACTAGGCAGCGCACGGAAGAGACAAGCATCGTGGCCGAGACCGAATGGACCTCCCAATTGCGACGCGGCGTGCTGGAATTGTGCGTGCTGCGCATCCTGCGCGACAAACCAAACTACGGCTACGAGATCGTCACCGCGCTGGCCGAGTTCGGCCCGCTCTCCGCGGGTGAAAACACCGTTTATCCATTGCTGCGGCGGCTCAAAACCGAACGCTACCTCGAAGGCTATGCGGTGGAATCACCGACGGGCCCGCCGCGCCAATACTTTCGCCTGAGCGCACGCGGACGCCAGCACCTCACCGATCTGCAAACTGAATGGACCGAAATGGCGCGCGCTGTTGAGCGCTGCCTCGGCAAAGGAGCGAAGAATGACTGACCGCGTGTCCGACTACCTGGCGGCGTTCGAACGAGAGTCGCGCGGCTTCGGTCTGAATGAAGCGAGCGACATCGCCAACGATGTGCGCAGCCACATCAACGAGGCCGTCGAGTACGGCAAGCCGCTCGAAGAGGTTCTGACCTCGCTCGGCACACCGAAGGCGCTAGCGCGCGCTTATGCGGTCGAGCTGCTGATGGGAAAGCCCAAAGAGACTTCAAACATCGCGCGATTTGTTCAACTGCTGGCGCTCGTGGCGTTCGGCGGCCTGCTGACGCTCATCGTTGTGACGTTTCTCGGTTCGATCGGCCTTTCATTCGTGCTCTCCGGCATCCTTCTGTTTGTGCTGGGACTTTTGGAAGCAGGAGGCGTGCATCTCCCGCATGTGCAAACAGGCGGCATGTCGCCGTGGCTCGTCGCGGCGCTTGGCCCAGTCATGTTCGCGATCGGGTGGGGCGCCTTGGTACTGCTGCGCTCGTACGTGCGCTTTGCCGGACGCCAACTGGTGCGTGCGCTGCCGCGTCGCGCTTAGGCGTGCCGCGTTAGCGCCCAGCGCAGGCGGTTTGGCGGGGCGAGCCCGTGGCCCATCGGATCAGCTTCGCCTGAAAGCACGATCTGCAACGCATCGCGCGGCACGGTTTTGCCGCCCCAATAAATCGACGGTTCGATCGCGATATCCGGCGCATCCGTGCGCAATCGCCACTTCTGGCCACCAGGCGTTTCGAGCAGCGCGACTTGGTGCTCGATCCAGCGCGCGCGCACGTCCGGATGAAGGTGGAAGCGCGCGGCGTAGGGGACGGGGTTTTTTGGCGTCGGCCCCTTGTGACGCGTCGGCCGGATCAGCTCATCGATGCCGCGCAGATTCTTGCCTTCGGTGTCGACGAACACGTAGCGCCGATGCAGCAGGCCGAACTTCTCGCGATAGCCGTCATGCCGCCCTTGCAGCGTGACGCCGCTTTCGTCGGACGAGCGCCGGACATCATCCAGCGTCGGCCCAACCAAACGCGGCGGACCGTTGCCGCGCCGCGGAGAGTCAAACGTCGCCGATAGCGCGTCGCCAAGAGTCAGCGTCGAGTGCCCGTTGGTGGTGCGCGCCGCGAAGCGCCCAGTCGGCTCCAGCTCGCGTGCCGCGCCAATGTTGACGGTCAGCCGCTCCGACTCACTCGACAGTTCAAACGACAGCGCACCCGCATGCCCGCGCTCCGAATAGGCAAGCGGCGGCGCCCCGGCGACATCCAACAACACGCGCGTCGTGCCGGCTTCGATGCGGTGATAGCCGGTGTGCTGCGCGAACTGAAACGCACGCACGTCACCGACAACGCGCGCCAGCACGGAATCAATCGCTGCCGCCGAGCCCTCCGAGCCGCCCTGGAAGCAGCCCAAGCCGCCATCGCCCAGGCGCAGCATGCGCACCATGTTGGCGATCTTCGGCAGCGTTTCCTTGATGATCGGCGCTGGATCAGCGAGCGCGCTGCACGCGGCGACAAGATCATAGAGCGCTTCCACCGTCGCTTCGGGCGCGCGCGAAAGATGGCCGCCATCCGGGAAAAATTGCTTGGCGCACGCCTCGATCAGCAGCTCTTCGCCTTCCTGCGCCAACCGCTCCGCTTCCGGAAATCCCGCTGCACCAGCAAGTATGAGCGCCGCACCAGCCTTGATCGAACCGAGGTGCCGCTCACGCAATTCTTCCTGCGCCACCAGCAACAAGCGCACTTGCCGTGCGGCAGAGCGCAGCAACGCCGCGCGTTGTTCGGGATCGCCATGCTCAAACGCGGGCCGACCCCAGCACAGCCACGCATACAGGCGTTCCGCCGTGAGTTCAGGATCCCAAGCGATGTCGTCCCATTCCCCGTGCTCGCGCACCCAAGCGTCGATCAGCTCCGCTATGCGCCGGTTCGCGGACGGCCCGACCGCCGCAAGATCGATCAGCCACGAGAACGAATGCAGCCGCGCCGTGAAGTGGCGCGACGGATGTTTCGGCAACCACGGCATGGCGTGTTCGCCATTCAGCCGCTCAGCGGCGATGCGCCAAATGCCTTTGCCAATTTCGCGTCCGCGTTCGGCGTCACCGACGCGCGGATCGGCGCCCCAGCTCTCGACGCGATCTGGTGTCTCGTCGCCCAGCCGCATGCGATGGAACGGGTTTGACCGCCAGTGCTCATGCACTGGAGGCGGGCGCTGGGGCCGCCGGGTGGGGGAGGCCGGGGCTGACATGGCCTAGGCGCTGCCTCGTATGGCGCGGATATTATCGGCGTACTTGGTCGGATCGCCACCGTAGACGGCGGTGCCGGCGACGAGCGCCGTCGCGCCGGCTTCAATCACGCGCGGCGCGGTCTTCGCGTTCACGCCGCCATCGACTTCGAGAATGATGTCGCGGCCGGTCGCGTCGATCTTCTTGCGCAGCTTTTCGATCTTTGGCAGCGCCGTCTCGATGAAGCTCTGCCCTCCGAAGCCTGGGTTCACGCTCATCACCAAAATCAGATCGACCAGATCGATGATTGGATCGACCACCTCGGCCGGCGTTCCAGGATTGAGCGAGACGCCGGCCTTCGCGCCACTCGCGCGGATCGCCTGCAGAGTCCGATGCACGTGCGGCCCGGCTTCCGGATGGACCGTGATGATATCGGCGCCGGCGTCGCGGAATTGCTGGATGAATGGATCGACCGGCGCGATCATCAGGTGGACGTCAAACGGCAATTTCGAATGCGGCCGGATCGACTTCACCACACTCGGTCCGATCGAGATGTTCGGCACGAAATGGCCGTCCATCACGTCGACATGGATCATGTCGGCGCCCGCAGCCTCAGCCGCGCGCACTTCCTCGCCCAAGCGCGCGAAATCAGCGGCGAGAATCGAGGGGGCTATAAGCGTCCGCGCCATGGCTCGTTGCTAGCGGCGCCCGCCTTTGGAGGCAAGCCGACGGTTCCGCTCGCGCACTAATTGCGGACGAGGCGCGCTGCGTAAAAGCCGTCGAGGCCGCCGATCTCCGGCCAATGGGCGGGCAGGGTGCGCAGATCGCCAGCGGCGGTGATGAATTCGTCCGCGCCTGGAACATCGCCGGCGCGTATCGTCTCGCGTTTCCAGCCATGCTTAAGCGCATCGGCGACCACGCCTTCGCCTTCCTCCGGCTCGAGCGAGCACACGGCATAGACCAACGACGCGCCCGGCTTCAGCAGCGCCGCCGCAGCGGCAACCAGTTTCGATTGCAACTCCGCCAACGAACGCACGTCGGTCGGGCGGCGCAGCCACGCGACATCCGGATGACGCCGCAGCGTGCCGGTGGAGGTGCAAGGCGCGTCGAGCAACACGGCGTCGAACGGCTCGCGCGCGCGGTATTCCAACGCATCGGCGGCGATCACTTCGGCGCTGAGTTTGGTGCGCGCCAGATTTTCGCGCAGCCGATTGAGCCGCGCGTCGGATTTGTCCACGGCGGTCACGCGCGCGCCTGTCGCCGCGAGCTGCAGCGTCTTGCCACCCGGCGCGGCGCAGAGATCGAGCACGCGCTTGCCGCGCATGTCGCCGAGCAAGCGCGCCGGCAATGCGGCGGCGGCGTCCTGCACCCACCATGCGCCATCGCCGAAGCCGGGAAGGGTGTCGATCGGTGCAGGTGAAGCCAGGCGCACACTGCCGGTCGGCGTAACCGTACCGAATAGCCGCTCGGCCCAGCCCGAGGCATCATCCTTCACGCTCACATCCAGCGGCGGCTCTTGCAGCAGCGCCTGCGCAATGCGCGGTGCGCTTTCGCCATAGGCCGCACGCCAGCGCGTGTAGAGCCACGGCGGTAAATCCGAGCCAGGCGGCAGTGACGCGAAAATCTCCGGGCCATCGCGCGACACGCGCCGCAGCACCGCGTTCATCAGCTTCGCGAACCCGCGCGCTTCGCGCAGCGAGTTTGCCGCCTCCACCGTTTCGCCAACCGCCGCGTGCGCCGGTGTGCCGAGCACCAACAATTGCGTCGCGCCAATGTGGAGCAACGCGCGCCCGTGATACGCCGTATCCGGCAGCGGTCGCTCCAGAAACCGCGACAGCACGGTATTGACGCTGCCCAAACGCCGCAAACCCGCCGTCACCAGCGCCCGCGCGAATGCACGATCGCGCCCCTCCAGCGCATTGAAACTGGCCGTCTCCTCCAGCGCATCTTCAAGCGCGCGACCGCGATCCATCACGGCGATGAGCAACTCGGCGGCGGCGACGCGGGCGTTCAAGGCGTGGTCGCGGTCAGTTCAATATCCACGCGCGCGCGGCGATAGCTGGCGAGACGAATGTTTGCTGCGCCGGCAGAGAGCGGCGTCGTAATGCGCACTGGCGGCGCGAACGTCGTGTCTGGCATCAGCGCGAACCACACTTCGCCTTCTGGAATCCGGCGTCGTCCCGCATCGCGCGCCTCATACCCAGCAACCGCGATGTAAGCGAGATCGCATTTCAGCACTTCGCCTTCGTAACCGCCGCCACGGAAGTGATCGATGTCGCCACCGCTCAGCTGCATCAGATAATGGAAGCGCCCGTCGAACGTCGGGTACACGCCCGAGCAACGCCGGTTCTCGCCCACATCGATCGCCATCGCGATCAGCGTCGACACCGGATCGCGCGAAGCACGGCGCTGTTCGTCGCTTGTCGGCGGGCTGCCCCAGATGCGGTAGTTCGGCGTGATCTCGGCTGTCACGCCCGCGTCCGTCGCCTGCATGGCGATGACGCGGCGCTTGCGGCTGTAGCGGTGATCGAGATCGTAGCGTTGCCAGTGCACAGCGCCGTTCTGGATCAGACCGGAGGAGGTCGCGGTAAGATTGGTGCGCTCGAACAGATTGAGGATGCCGCGCGATTGGATCGTGGCGGTGACTTCGTAATCCTCGGCCGAGACGTTGGCGTCGACCGTCATCGCGCCCAGCGGCACAAATCCGAGGCCCGAGGCATCGTAGGTCAGCGAAAATCGATCCGCCGCCGCGGGCGACGCGGCGCAGAGCGCTAGAGCGAGGGCGGCGATGGCTATGCGCACCGGGCTTTTATGGGGCCGGAGCGCGCTAAGTCCATCGCGCGCGCTGCCAAGAGGCCGCCCAAACGAAGAAGGGGAGCCGTGAGGCTCCCCTTCCGATCTTGCTTGTTGCCTGCGTTAGAGCGGGCGGACGTTGATATCCATGTTGTCGAGCGGCAGCTCGACCAGCATGCCGACGCGCGCCGTGGTGACGTTCTCGACGCCAGCCGCGCGCGCTTCCGAGACTTGGATGCGGCCCGCCATCGGGTTTTCCGCACCCGTGAGCATCAGCAGGCCAGCGTCTGACCCGGCAGCTTCCACGCCGGCTTGCGCTTGCAGCACGACGTCCGCGTTCGCCGCGGCCGGTGCGTTGGCCACACGGCCATCGCCACCGACGACGATCGAGCGTCCGCGATAATCGAAGCGATAGGCGACGCGGCCCGAGAAGGCGTCTTCTTGCGTCGTGAAGGCGGAGACGACCAAGCCGTCAGCCTCGAACACGATCACCGGCGTGCCCGGCTCAGGTGACGGGCCCCACGCTTGCAGGCCGCGCTCCATGCCGTCGAAGCCGGCGGCTTGGTTCAGGCCATCGACCATGCGTTGCGTGTCGGCTGGGCCGTACACCGGCAGCAGCGCGTTATCGCGCGCGCGCGAGGCAGCGCCGTAAAGTTCGTCGAGATCCGCGGTTTGGTTCAGGCCCGCGCTGGTCAGCAGCACAGCGTCCAAACGATCGAGCGGGATGTTGCGGCCGTTCAGTGTGCTTGCGGCGCCGGAGCCAGCATCGACGATGAACATGCGGCCTGCCGCCATGATGGCGAGGCACGGTTGCGCGTTTTCAGCGTCAGCGTCGCCGCAGACGACTGCGCGAAGCGCCGTTGTGTTGAAGAGTGTTTCGTTCGAAGTGGCTTGCTGCTCCGAGTACGCTTCATACGCACGCGCAAGCGCTTCTTGGCCCTCGGGCGTTTGAGAGCCCAGAACCCAGCCGCTCCAGAACAGACCTGACAGCGTCACGAAGACGACAGAGGATTTTCCGATGGCATTCATGTTCCGACCCCAATTCCGAACGCGCGCCACGGCGCGTTGACGAAGACCCCACCTAACGTCACTAACCCAAACCATGATTCTGGCAAACTCGGTTAAGGAGTGGTTTCCACAGGTGAGGGCCGTTACTCCACCGCGCGCGAAAACCTTTCCAAAATCAGCGAATTGGTTAATGCGCAGCTGCAACGGGCGCTGCCACAATGGTTAACAGCGCCAAGCGCGTTTTGGTGTTCGACTCCGGCGTCGGCGGGCTCTCCGTGTTCGACGCAATCGCCGCGAGCGGACACGCGCTTGAGCTCTCGTACGCCGCAGACAATGCGTGGCTGCCATACGGTTTGAAGTCGGACGCTGAACTGAAGGCGCGCGTGCCGGCCTTGCTCATAGCGATGGTTAGACACTGGGTGCCCGACGCCGTCGTTGTCGCTTGCAACACAGCGTCGACAATTGCGCTCGAAGACGTGCGTGCCGCGCTTTCGATCCCCGTCGTCGGCGTCGTGCCGCCGATCAAGCCAGCTGCCGCACTGACCAAGACCGGAACGATCGGTTTGCTGGCTACGCCAGCCACGGTTCGGCGGGCCTACACGGATGATCTGATCGCCCAGTTCGCACCGGACAAGACCGTCGTCCGGTTTGGCTCTGCTGCTCTGGTTGAGGCTGCGGAGCAGAAGCTGAGAGGAGACGTCCCCGACCGGTCTGCGATCACAGAGGCGATCGAAGGTTTGTTCGGAGCGCCGGGCGGAGGGGACATCGACGTGGTGGCGGTGGCTTGCACCCATTTTCCGCTGTTGGCGGAGGAGCTTTCCGCCGCGTCGCCGCGCCCTGCGACGTGGCTGGACTCCGGCGCTGCAATCGCGCGCCGCGTTGTCCAGGTGCTGAGCGCTGAAACCGGCGTTACGCGCGCCCAATATGTGGGCTTCACCGACATGGAACATGCCCACGGTCTCGCCCCGGCGTTGCGCGCACGGGGGTTCGAGGGCGTCTCGCGCATCGGATCGTCCGATTTCGCACTGGCGGCGGTCGATTAGCCAACGTGTCGTTTTGGAAACGCTTTGTCGCTGAGCGCCTATGTTCGGCAGACGGCGGATTGCGTGGGCGTTTTCGGCGCGCAACCATCGGGCTCAAGAAGAAACGTGCGTATGGGGGAAGTTGATGGCCGGACCTTTTGGCGACACGCCGATCGGGCTCTCCTCGCAAATTCTCAATCTGGCTTCGGTGCTGATGCGCAAGCTGCACCTGAAAGTGCCGCGCTATCAGCGCCCGTACACCTGGTCCGAGCGAGAAGTGCGTCAGCTGATCGAGGATTTGCGGCGCGCCTTCAAGCGTGGCGCGACGTTTTATTTCATCGGCCAGATCGTGCTGGTGAAGAACCGCGGCAAGCTCGAAATCTCAGACGGACAGCAGCGCCTCACCACGCTCACGATGATCATGGCCTACGTGCGCGATCGCCTGCCCGGCCGCGCCAAGCACTTTCAGCAATTGATCATGGACGGCGACCATCCACGCCTCATTCTGCGCGAAGAAGACGCGAGCTTCTATCGCGGCTACGTGCAGGAGCCGGGTCAGATAGCGGCGATGGCGAAGCTGCCGGAAATCGGCATCGAGTCGAAGGACCTGCTCTGCGCCGCCGCGCAAACGATCGAGACTGAACTCAAAGGCATGGACGATCGCGAACTCGATGCGTTCATGTCCTATGTGGCGCGCGCATGCACGCTGAACGTCGTCGACGCTGACGAACGCGGCTGCGCGCAGACAGTATTTAACACGCTGAACAAGCGGGGATCGCCTTTGTCCGGCGCCGACATCATCAAGAGCGATCTGATCGAGAACTCCAAGCTCTCCGACGCCGAAGCCGAAGCAGCAGCGCGGAAATGGGAGCAGACCGAGGCGATGTTCGAGCGAGAGAACTTCGCCAAGCTGCTGGACATGATGCCGTTCCTGCTGACCGGCGAGCAGATCCTGTCGCCCGGCGATCTCGCCGCGATGCGCGCGGCGGTCGATAAGGCCGGCGGCGTGCGGACATTCCTGTTTGAACAATTGCCACGTTACGCGCACGCATTGCGCGCGATCTTCGCCGGCGCCGTCGACGTCGGCTCGGCCAGTGCGGAGGTGAACCGCCGCATCCGCATGATGAAGCAGGTCGAGGAATGGGATTGGGCGCCCGCCGCAATCGCCTTCCTGGCCGAGCACTCCGGCGAACCAGAACGCGCGCGGCGTTTCTTTCAAGCGCTCGATCGCTTCACCTTCGCTTGCGAGTTGTCGGTGATCGACAACCGCGTGCAGCAGGGGCGCTATTCGCGCGCCGTGACGCACTGCGATGACGACAAGATGCTCTATGGGCCAAAAGGCGCGCTCGAACTCACGGACGGCGAGCACCTGAAGCTGCTGGCGACGTTGAACAAATCGCGTAAGCGCGATCGTCAGCGCCGCTTGCTGTTGATCCGGCTCGAAGCAGCGATGCCGGGCGGACATCATCTGCAGATGACGGACGATGTCACGGTCGAACACATCCTGCCGAAGAACGGCGGCGCGTGGTGGAATGAGCGCTTCCCGGATGCGGCGATGCGCACCGAAGCGTCGAACCTCCTCGGCAATCTGACGCTCATCACCTACGACCAGAACTCGACGGCGGCGGCGCGTCCTTACGCTGACAAGCGCAAGGTGATCTTCAACACGCAGGGCGCGACCATCTATGCGCTCAGCCGCGATATCGTTCCGATCGAGGAATGGACCATGCGCGCCATTGAGGAGCGTCACGAAAAGCTCGTGCGCATCCTCTGCGAGGATTGGGGCCTGATCCAAGGGGGCGGGCAGGGGAGCCAAGCGGCCTAAGTTAACGCCCCGCTAACGGATTCGCGCCGAGTTTAACGCCGCGTTCACTTTTGGGGCCCGGCGCATGTCGTTGTTGTACGCGGTCGTTTTCGCGAGCCGCTGTCGATCCAATCATCACCGCATCGCGGTGGATGCGCTGCGCCACTTGCAAGCGCCGCGCGCGGAGCGTTGGCGCGATCTGCTCTTGCATCATCACAAGGAATATCTCGAAGGCGCCAAGGCGCCCGACGAAGAATTCAAGGACTTCAAGAACCACGTCCTCCACGTGCGCGACAAAGATTGGGGCGGCGCGATTGAAGCGTGCCAGGAATGGTATCGCCGCACGGTTCGCGCGCTGGCCGAAAAAGATTGGAAGCAAGCGGCATGGTGCGCCGGCGTGATGAGCCACTATTACGTCGATCCGATTCAGCCGTTCCATACGCACCAAACCGAAGAAGAAAACGTCATCCATCGCGCGGTGGAGTGGAGTTTTTCCAAGTCGTACAAAGCCTTTCAGCACATCCTCGAGAACGATCTCGGCGGCTATCCTACCATGTCCACGCCGACCGGGGATAAGTGGCTGGCGGAAATGGTGAAGGCTGGCGCCAAGGCGTCCAACCCGCACTACGAAACCATCATCGAGCACTACGATTTCGCGCGTGGTGTGAAGGATCCGCCGGCTGGGTTGGATCAAGAGCTGAAGGACACGATCGCGAAGCTGGTCGGTCACGCCGCCGTCGGCTTGGCGCGCATATTGGATCGCGCGTTCGCGGAAGCCGCCGTGAAGCCGCCACAAGTCGCGGCTGGGCTCGATGCGTTTTTCCTCGCGTTGGAAATGCCGATCCAAGCCGTACTGAAGCTGATGGACGATGCGGCGGCGCGCAAGGAAGTCGCGGCGCAGTACGAAGAATTCCGCCGCACCGGCAAAGTGCGCGCGACATTGGGCGAAGACGACAAGGTCGTGCGTGAGTTGTACGCGGCTGAAGTGCTGAAGACGCCGCTCTCGTCGCTCGACGCCAAATGGCCGCGCGAGATCGGCGCCAAGGCAGGCGAGGGCGCGGAAGCGCGCGGCACGACGTCGAAGGCTGTTGCCGCGCCGAAGCAGACCGTTACCAGACCAATCGCCAAGCCGACCGCTGCCCCCAAGCCGAAGGTGATCGAACTTGATCCGCCAGTGCGGAGGGTTGCAGTCGTAGCTGAAGCGCCGCCGCCTACGCCGAAGCGCGAAATTCGAGTGCCGCGCGAGTTGCCGGTGGGTGCGCCGTTGGCGAAGAGAGACAAAGTGCTGCCGAAGCCGTCGCTGAGCGAAGGTGCGCCGGTCGTGCAAGCGCCGTCGATCGGGCCGAAAACTGCGAAGCGCTTGGAAGCTGTCGGCGTGCGCACGGTGTCTGATCTGCTGGCGATGAACGCGGACGAGGGCGAGCGCAGCATCGATACGCGCCACATCTCCGCGCAGGTGATCCGCGACTGGCAATCGCAGGCGCTGCTCGCATGCACGGTGCCCGGCTTGAAGTCACGCGAAGCGCAAGCGCTGGTGGCGTGTGGCGTCAACGATGTCGCCGAACTTTCGCAACTCGATGCCACCGAACTCTGCGACGCCGTCGCGCGCTGGGGCCTTTCCGAAGAAGGCCAACGCGCGTGGGGTTCGGCCGAGGCGCCAACCGAGGACGACGTCGCAACCTGGATCGAACGGGCGCGGCGTGCGTCGCAATCCGCCAACGTGGCGGCCTGAAGGAGCAAGCAATGAGCGCGACCTGGCAAATCCAAGCGATTCTCGACGACGCCACCGACGGCTTGCGTCTGGTCATGCACGCGACGCGTGAGGTCGATGGCGAAACGCAACAGACCTCGGACACGATGATCGTCGATCATCCGGCCGAGGCGCGGCTCGAGTGCAGCCGGTTTGCAAAAGTGCTCGGCGTTGAAGACTACGCGTTGGTCGATCGGCGCGACGCCGCCTAGATTCCCAACATCGTCAGCACGATCGCGGCGATCAGGATCAGCGCGATGAACGCGGTGAGGCCGCTCGCCACGATGCGCGCGGTCTTCAGCACGCGGTGACCTTTGATCGGCTTGTCGTCGCGCGGGGCAAGGGCAAACTTGCACATGAACGCGAAGATGCCGGCGACAGCCGCAACCGACGCGCCCGCAACAGCGCCTGCCATCAAAGCAGCGATGCCGGAGCAGATCGCGATCAAACCCAGGATGCCGTGGCCCTGGTTCATCACGTGCTTGACCAGCCGCTCGGCGCGCCCGGCGTCGAATTGCTTGAACGCCACCGGCGACAGCACGAACGAGAACAGCATGATCCAACCGATCGATGCGCCGGCGAGGACTATGGCGGTGGCTTGAGCGACTGCTTCCATGCCACGTGCCTAGCATGATTCCCGCGCGGAAGTCGGACCGGGCGCGGTATGATCGTCCCGCGTTACCTCTGTGCAGCGCGCCAGCCTTGAGTGACCTCGTCCTTGTGCGCAGCGAAGGCCGCGAGCACCTCGCTTTTCTCGCGCGCCGGCACTTCGAAGTGATCGAGCGTGCGGCCGAGTTCGGCGGCGACTTCGTCGAACTCCGCGGGAGAAATGCGCAGATCGCGGTGCGCTACCTCGAGGCCGACGTTGGTGCGGCCCGGCCTCGTCGGCGTGTATTGGTACGGGCCGCCGGAGACGCTGCAGACCCAAAGCGTGCGCATGAATTTGAGGCCGGGCAAACGTGTCAGGTTGCGCGTGTGCCATTCGCGCAGCTGTGGGTTTTGCGATTGCTGACCGACGATCGGGTTGCGCACCACCGCGTCGCTGAAGTGATCGACGACGGCGGCGATCGAAAACACGCCACCGAGACGGTCGTAGAGCGATGCATCCGCCTGCGCAGTCGCGGCAGGCGTGGCGCAACCTTCGACGCCGAGGATCGAGCTTGCGATCAACGCGCCGCCGGCTGCCTCCACCACCGTTCGGCGCGTCGCGGATGTTTCAGGTTTGACAGGTGTGCTCATGACGTCCTCCAGCAAGACCAGCGCGGCGCCCCGCCGAAGCGCGCCGGTTCGTGCATTGGATGCGGGAAGGAGGGCAGACGTTCCGCCGCGTGCAGCGGAATTGCGGAGCGGGCGCTACACTCAAGGGATCATGCCGCGGCGGCGCAGTTCGGCGACGGGGCCGTCGGGTCTGTCCTTGAACTCATACAAGGGTTTGGATTTCACCGGCGGCGTTGGCGGCGATGGCGCGCAGAGCGCTTCGACGTGCGCCTGCGCCGCGGCGATTGCGGCTTCGGCGCGAATGCGTTGGGTTTCCGCGGTGGCTTTGGCGGCGCGGAGTTTTGGTTCGAGGCGGAGCAAGCGTTCGGCGAGCAGCGCGGCGCGGGCGGCTTCGCGGTGATCGCCGCGTGCGGCGATCGAGAGTGCGCGTTCGGCGATGGCGCTGGCGCTGGCGTTGCGGGTGCGGCGTTCGTTTGAGTGGCGGCGTTTGGTTTCGTGCATGGGTTCGCGTTTTCGTTTCTCGTGTGAAGAAAAACGGAGGGCGGAGACGCCGGCTCGGCGCACTGGGCGCCATAGGCAAAAGGGAAACGTGTGCGCGAGCCGACGTCTCCGTGATGATTTATCGCCAGCGCACCGGGTGAGGAGCTGTTCGCTCCGGAGCCGGACGCCGGCGGCGAGCGGGTCGGATCCAACAGCGTGCTTGCGCACGCCTCCGATCCCGGACCGCGACGGTTTCAAGCCCCGCCGCCTAACTCTCGCTCATCACACTCCGCTTCACGCTTGGGCTGGTACCGAACGCCCCTCCGATGAAACGGGATGCAAGGAGTGTACGGCTGCGCGGGGAGGGGGCGGATAGATTTTTGTGCGGGTGTTGAATTTACACGCGAATCCCGCCGGAATCCATGGATAGACGACTCGTGAAATACTTCCGCCGATGGGACAGACTGAGCGACGACAAGTGCAGAAGAAGCTCAGGCGTTGGCTTTCGACGGCGCCGGACGAGGCGTTTTTTGACCTTTGTTGGGCGGTCAACGCTTTGCAGACCGGCAGAGAAGACGAAGCGCGACGGTTCATTGCCTATCCTTTGGGAGCTGCCACTCCTCGCTTCGAGTCCAAGTTCTCGATCTATCCGTGGGAGATCGAGACGTTACTCGGTGAGCTTTTGCTTACTGAGAAGTTCACACCTCGCGACGGCGCCAATCGAATTCTGAACGTTGGTAATTTTGGTGGATTGGCGACGTTGGTCCGTATCTTGCGCAAATTGGAGAACGAAGAGTCAGGAATCTATTTGAAGCGCGTCAGTATCCTGGACGAGCTGCACCGCATCGCTCAGCGAGAATTTCCTTGGCAGTCAGGCTATTTCAACGTCGTTCAGTTTTACCGGAACGCTTTCGTTTACGGAGGAAGTAAGTGCGGCGAGTACTTCGAACGCCTGCACGGGCTGACTCAGAATCAGTTCTCATTGGTTGGTTTCGCGACGTACATGCACTTCATGCGACAGCCAGCATATGGCGGCAGGCTCAATTTATTGTCGGTGGGAGTCTCGGCAGAAACCTGTGACGCGGCGTTTCGTTTGTTTTGTGCGCCTCTCACTACCGTTCGATCCAAGTACACTCGCGATTTCGAAGATGTCCGGGCGCGTTGGGGATTTATTCCGTCCGTGGCGTATCGACCAAGCGTCTTTCGACAGTTTCCAGTCGTCGAAACGTCCAACAGTATGTTTCGTTCTCCGTTGCCGGAGTTGATCCTCCAACGTGTCACGTCGGGCATCTATTATGATCTGACAGGTGGTGGTCAGGCGCTCAGAAACGAAGCGAGCGGACGCTTCGAACTTTACTGTGAGAATCTATGTCGGCAACTTATGCCGAGCCTCTTGGTCCAGCCGGAGAAAATCTATCGGGTTAGTGGCCAGGAGTTTCGTTCTCCCGATGTGCTGTTGTCGAGGAGAGGCCAGCTCGCGCTGGCTATCGAGTGCAAGGCGTCAAAACTCAATCTGGATGCACAGTATTCCGAGGATCCGGCATTTGTCGCAGAGGATGGATACAAACAACTTGCCAAGGGTGCCTACCAAGTCTGGCGATACTTCTCACATATTCGCAGGGGCATCGTGCAGGCAGAAATCGATGCTGAAGCTCATGGATTGGTGCTTACGCTCGACGCTTGGTTGCTTATGTCCCGAGGGTTGCGATCAGAAGTTCTGAGGATGGCTGATGCGATGGCCGCCGACGACCCCGGCATCTCGGAGGCAGACAAGCGGCCAGTAGTGTTCAGCGCAGTGAAAGATTTTGAACAGACGCTGATGGAATCCGACGAGGCGGGGTTCTTCGAGTCCGTGCGCCACGCTGCTACTGAAAGTTTCACAGGTTGGCTTCTGCCCGGCGTGCATAGAGAAATCGGCGGGAAGATTATAGAGAAGGAGTATCCCTTCCATTTGCGAGACGTATTGCCCTGGGTCGATGACCTGGAAGAAATGAAGAGCGGTCGCCTGTAGGCGTTAAACTAGGTGCGCGACCTCACACGCCGATCGTTCCTAGCACCGCCAGTACGGACGCGATGAACGCACACAGAGCGAGCGCGGTGCGGAAGGTGTGAACGCCGGCCCAGCGTGTCAGTTCTTTGGCGAGCGCTGGTTCGTCGAGGCGTCGCTCGGCGAAGGCGAGATTGGCGGCGCGAAAGTAGAACACGTACGTGGCCAGGATCACGAGAACCAAAGCCGCGGCCAACCAAGCGAAGAGGTTGATGCGCGGATAGTCGAGAAGCGTCGTCGCCGCTGCCGCCAGAGGGACCAGCGTGGCGCTGATCGTCAGCGGCGCGTAATAGCGATAGAGACGCGGCCCGAACTCGCCGTGCAGCCGGTTGAATTCGTCAAAGCTCAATGCCCTGAAATAGGGGACAAGAAGGAGCGCTTCCGTGAGGAGGCTGCCGGCGAATAGCCCAAGCACCAAGGTCGTCAAAACCGTCAGGGTTTCGATCATCGGTCACGCGCCTTCCGAGCTCGATCTGGTGTGTCGAGTCATTGTATAGGTCCGCCGCAGGTCACGTAGCTACTCCCGCAGCTTTCCCATCATCACCGTATCGCGCACACCGAGGTGCGTCTTCCAATTCCCGCGCAGCAGGCCTTCGCGCTGAAATCCGGCGCGCAAGAACAGCGAGATGCTGGCGTTGTTGTCGGGGTCGATGTCGGCGGCGATGCGGTGGAGGTTGAGGTGGGTGAAGCCGTAGTCGCAGACGAGCGTCACCGCTTTTGAGGCGAGGCCGCGGCCGGTGGCGTCGCGGCGCATGATGATGCCGATTTCGGCGACGCCTTCGCGCTGCACGAACAAGCCGATGCGGCCGAGCGCTTCGCCGCCGTCTTCGGTGATGGCCCAGCACTGTGCGCCGGGGAGGGCGAGCGTCTCTTCAATGTATTGCGCGGTCTGCGCGACGTTGGCGTGCGCGGGGCCGGACCAATAATGGTGCGTCTGCTCATCGCCGTGCGCGGCGAACAGCGCTTGCGCGTCGCCGACAACGAGTGGGCGCAGCACCACGCCGGGCGCTTCGAGAGTGGCTGGCGTCGGCATCAGGCTCGGTACGCGGCGCGCAGGTCGGCGGCGTCGTAGATGTGGGTGCGGAGATCACGGGCGAAGTGCTTGTCGCTCGCGCCGCGTCGCGAAGGATAATGCACGACACTGACGCCTTCGCGGCCAAGCGCCTGCCGGATCGCGGCTTTGGCGGCGGGCGAGACGTCGACGCCGTCGCGGCAGATGAAAACCAAGCCGGCTTGCGAGCACGCTTTTGCCGCTTCGCCAATCTCCCAGGCGACGTGATCGCTCACGTTGGTGAGATCGATGATGGCGACATCGACAGCGCCCAGGGATGACGTGACCGCTTCGCGCCAATTGGCGTCGGACACGCGCACAACCGAGGCGCCGCGCCTTTTGCCGCGTTGCAAGCGTTTCAGCAGATTGGGCAGCGTGCGAAAATCGTCGCGGTTCTTCGACATCATCGCGCCGATCGGGCCGGCGAGTGCGGCCGAGATCATCACGATCAGCACCGTCGCCAGGATGCCGAGGAAGAGGCCAACGAAGAGCAGAAGGCCGACCACGATCAGTGCGAACACGGCGCCAAGCGCGTTGCCGATGCCGGTTTGCAGATCTTGCGCGGGCGGCAGGTCCATAATGTCGGCCTGCGCATTCTCCCAGCCGGTGAAGACGGCGTAGGTGATGAGCGCGGCGATCGGAATGAACAGCAGCCAGAACACTGGCGCCAAGCGATTGCGGCGTTGTTCGAACGAGAGCTGCACGTCACGGTCTTGCAGTGTGAGCGCGCTGACGCCGTAACGCGAGAGCCGGTCGATAACGCGCGAGGTGCGGAACGCATCGCCGCCTTCGGCCTGGAAACGACGTAGCCACATTGCTTGCACGCGCTGCGGCGTCAGTGCGGCGTGGACGGAGTCGTATGTCCAGCGCGTGACAGTCCAGAACAGCAGCGCGCTTAGCGCGAGCACGCCGACCCAGAAGTAGCCGCCATCAGAGTCGAAGTCGGTGCTTGGGTCGGTGAAGAGGTGATAGATGAGATAGCCCATCGCCACGACGCCGGCGAAAGGCACGAGCGCCGCGATGAAGGCGAAGAAACCCGCGACGCCACGGTCGCCCGCGATGCGGCGGCTGATGTTGCGCTGTCCCATGTCGTCCCTCCCGTGCCGAGCCTAGCGCCGGGGGCGGAGCTTTTCCATGGGGTGACTTTTCCGTGGATCAATCACGTCGCCGCCTTCGCCCGTTCGCTGGCGCGCACTTTGACGCTTTCGCTGCGGAGCTGGCCGCAGGCGGCGAGGATGTCGCGGCCGCGCGGGGTGCGGATCGGTGAGGAATAGCCGGCGCGGTTCAGCACTTCGGCGAACTTCTCGATCGTGTCCCAGTCCGAGCATTCATAGTTTGTGCCCGGCCACGGATTGAACGGGATCAGATTGATCTTTGCTGGAATGCCCGCGAGCAGCTTCACCAAAGCCTTCGCTTCCGGCAGCGAGTCGTTCACGCCTTTCAGCATGACGTACTCGAACGTTACGCGCTTGGCATTGTTGAGCGAAGGATATGAGCGGATCGCGGCGAAGAGGTCTTCGAGATTGTACTTCTTGTTCAGCGGCACGAGCTGGTTGCGGAGTTCGTCATTGGTGGCGTGCAGCGAAATCGCCAGCATCGCGCCGGTGCGTTCGCCGAGCTCTTGAATGCGTGGCGCTACGCCAGCGGTGCTGACGGTGATGCGGCGGCGGCCGATCGAAATGCCGTCGCCGTCCGAGATGACCGCGATCGCGGTGTCGACATTATCTAGATTGTAGAGCGGCTCGCCCATGCCCATGAACACGATGTTGGTGAGCTGGCGGTCGCCATCGTTGAGTGGGCGCTCTTGCGTCGGCCATTCGGCCAACGCATCGCGCGCGATCATCACTTGCGTGACGATCTCCGCAGCCGTGAGGTTGCGCACCAGCTTCTGCGTGCCCGTGTGGCAGAACGTGCAATTCAGCGTGCAGCCGACTTGGCTGCTGACGCAAAGCGCACCCGCGCGGCCGACGCCGGGGATGAACACTGCCTCAGCTTCGACGCCGGGGCCAAGACGGATCAGCCACTTGCGCGTGCCATCCGTGCTGATCTGCTGCGTGACGATCTCCGGCCGCGCCAGCGTGTAGTGCTGCGCCAGCGTTGCGCGGAGTTCCTTCGCGACGTTGGTCATCGCGGCGAAATTGGTGACGCCGTAATGGTAGATCCAGCGCCACAGCTGCTCGGCGCGCATGCGCGCCTTCTTCAGCTCGACGCCAACGGCGACAAGCTTTTCGGCCAGTTCCGTCTTGGATAGGCCGGCGAGGGAGGGGAGAGCGGCGCTCACGCGCGGGTTATGGGCATGATGCTGCAACGCCGCAATCCCCAACACCGCCTAGGCGGGCTCTGCAATCGCTTGCCGCCAGGGATTTTGCAGGCTTAGCTCCCGCGGTTCCAAATCCGGGGAGGGATCATATGAACGACTATTCTCAATACGGCGGCGCCAGCGATCCAACGGCCATGATGGCGGCGATGGGGCCGTTTGTTGCGGTGTTCCTAATCGTGGGCCTCGCATTCTTCGTCTTCTACATTTTCTGCTGGTGGAAGATTTTCGCGAAGGCAGGTTACAGCGGGGCGCTTTCGCTCCTTAACCTCGCAATCATTATTCCGTTCATCGGCTGGTTGGTGCCAGTTATCCTCACCGCTTGGTTCGCGTTCGCCAAGTGGCCGGCGCTGAACAAGCCCTGAGGCTTGTCTGAGCGTCCGCTGGGCTACTGGTCGCTCGGCGGACGTTTCGGCAGTTTCAAGCGCGCTTCGCGGAAGGTGATGAACAGCGTCGAGGCGACGACGATGGCAGCGCCCGCCATGGCCAGCGGGTTGGGGATGTCTTGGAACAGGACGAAGCCGACAACGAGCGCAAACAGCAGGCGCGTGTAGTCGATCGGCGCCATGGCGACAGCGTCGCCGATCGACATGCCCTTGATGTAGCACATTTGCGCGACGAGCCCGCCGACTCCCATGGCGGCGAGTAAGCCGAGATCGGGCCAAGTCGGCCAGCGCCATTCCAGAATTGCGAACGGAATGGCGAGCACGAGACCGAGCACCGCACTCCAAACCGTCAACACCAGGACGCTGTGGTCGCGCGTCATGATTTTCATGCCGGTGATAGTGGTGGCGAACAGCGCAGCCGACGTAAGCGCGGCAAGGGCAGGCCAGCCACCGTGGCCGGCGACGGTTGGTTGCAAAATCAACAGCACGCCGCCGAAGCCAATGAGCGTGGCGCCGATGCGCCATGTGCCGATCGCTTCGCGCAGCACCAGCACGGCAAGCGGCACGATCCAGAGCGTGCGTGTGAAGGACAGCGCGTTGGCTTCGGCCAGCGGCAGCTCTTGGTAGGCGTAGAAGGCAAGGATCACCGAGAAGGTGCCGACTAGCGCTCGGTAAAGCAGAATGCCTGGCCGATTGGTGCTGAACGCGGCCTTTGGATCGCGCAGCATGATCGGCAGCAGCACCAAAGTCGCCGCGACCTGGCGGTAGAACGTCTGCAACGCCGGCGAATAATCGTCGCCGAGGAACTTCACCAGCGTCGTCATCAGCGTGAACGCGAGCGCTGAGCCCAGCATCCAGAGCGCGCCGCGGACGTTGCGCGAGACTGTGCTGGTTGGCGCCGCCGGTTCGCTCACGTGCGCTGCTTCAACCGCTCCGTCATCTCCGGCGGCGGGCCGCCGGGCATGATCGGGCGCGCTGGATAGCCACCGTGCGCGAGCAAGCGGTCGTACATCACCAGCGCGCCGGCGAGGCCTACATTGATGCAAAACTTGGTCGGGATCTTCACGACGTGGGCGCAGCGCGACAGCAGCGCCGGGGACAGCGAGCCACGCTCGCGGCCGAGAATGTAGGCGGCGGCGCTCGGGTGCTGGAATCGCGGCAGCTCCACGGCGTCGTCGGTCAGCTCGACGCCGACCAGCGCGCAGCCCTTCGGCAAACGCAGATCGTCCAGCGTGTCGTACGGATAGTACGCCATGTGATCGAAGCTGCGGGAGGTGTCGCTATTATAGGCTTCGCGCACTTTGGGGTGCGCGTTGACGGTGAAGAAGAAACTCGCGCCGAACGCATGAGCGGTGCGCATCAGCGCACCCAAATTCATTGGCTTCGAAATCTCCTCAGCACCGATGCCGAAATAGCCGCGCATCACCAGAGGCTTGGCAACCAGCTGTTCAGCGCGCGGCCGCGGCAGTTTTCGAACGAACCGCTGGAGACGCCGGTGAGTGTAGCACTGCCGCCGCTCTTGGTGAGCGTCACCGTGCCGTTGGAATAGCTGCCTTCGCCGTTGGGCAACAGCCGCTGGGTTTGGCCGCCCGCATACACTTCAACACTGCCCGCGACGTCGCGCGAGTTGAATTCGCGGCCGCTGTCGCAAGTATAATTGGTGCGTTCGCCTTCGCTGAAATCGTGCGAAACGCAGGCGCCGAGCGTCAACAGCGCGGCGCAGAGCAGGATTGAATTCTTCATGTCTGTCCCTCGTAGTCGACGCGTTCAGCGTCGGCAATTATTGTAAGGCCCGCCATGGGCGCCGTTGAGCGTCGCTTCGCCGCCATGCTCCCAATATTCAACCGAGCCGTTGGTGTAGCGCGTGCCCGAACCAGCCGCCACGCCCGGAAGAACGTAGACCTGGCCACCCGCGAACACTTCAGCGGCGCCGTTATTGTTGATCCGCGCTGAGAAGGCGGCGGCGCCGTCACAGTCCCAATCGACGCGCGGTCCGCCGGGCGCGCCGCCGCTGGCGCACGCGGCGAGTGAAAGGACGGCGGCGGCGGCGAGGAGCGTCTTCATCGGATCACCTCTATTGGAACGTCTTTACTTCGCGCCGCCCGGATGAGGACGCGATTCCCCGTTTCATACCCTGACTTGCGAACGGGGCGGCAATGTTTCCGTGCGCGTCCACCGCGATCAGCCCGCCATAACCACCCAGCTCACGCACGTCTTCGATGACGCTGGCGGCGGCGGACTCGAGCGTCTGGCCAGCATAGGCGATGCGGGCGGAAACGTCGGCTGCCGCGTTTACGCGTATGAAATATTCGCCCAAGCCTGTGCAGGAGATAGCGGCGCGCCGATCGGCCCAGCACCCAGCGCCGATGATCGGGGTGTCCCCGACGCGGCCCGGCATCTTGCCGCCGAGACCGCCGGTGGAGGTGGCGGCGGCGAGCTTGCCGGAAATGTCGAGCGCCACTGCACCGATCGTGCCCGAACCGCTCTCTGGGCCGGGCAGGCCGCTCTCGGCGGGCGTGTAGTAGCTCTTCGGGTCTTCGACGCGCGCCAGGTTCTGCGCGGCGGCGAACGCCCCGGCGCCATCCCCAACCAGCAGCACATGCGGCGTGTGTTCCATCACCGCACGCGCGGCGCGGATCGGGGAGACGAAACCACGCAGACCGGCGACGGCGCCGGCGTTGCGCGTGTCGCCGTCCATGATTGACGCATCCAGTTCGACGACACCGGCCGCGTTCGGCGCGGCGCCTTTGCCGGCAACGTGCAAGCCGCTGGCTTCCAACGCCTCCGCCATCGCGGTGACCACGTCGAGCGCACTCACGCCGCGCGTCAGCATCGCCGCGCCCTCGTCGAGCAGGGCGGCCATGTGCGCTTCTTCTTGTTTGTAGGCGCGCTCAGCGATGGCGCCGGCGCCGCCATGGAGCGCCAAGGCCCAAGTCACGGTCATGGGCCGCTTATAGCGCTACTCGCGCGGCGCGACAGTGGAACCCTTGTTGAACAGATGACCTTCCTTCCACCCCACATAGAGCGCGACCAGGGTCGCGGTCGGAATGAAGGCGTCGGCCTGCTCGGTGAAATCGACCATCTCCAGCAAGTTCACGAGCCCCGCTGGTCCCCACAGGGCGTAGAGCACGATCGTGCCCACGCCCTCGGTCACCGTGCCGAAGATCGGGATGCGGCCCAGGGTGAAATCGAACAGATCGATAACGATGGAGAAGGCCAGCCTCAGAAAATAACCGCGTTGCGTCATCGCGGGAAAGCGCCCTCAGTTCGAAGGACCGAGCTCGCGACGGTCTGCCCGGTCTCAGTTGCATAAAGAAGGTTCTGCTCGCCAGAACCATAGCCTGCAGATGCTCCCGCGGGTCGCCGCCACCGATAGATAATTCCGCATGCCCAGCGCGGAAAGTCCGCACGTGTGAAGCCGACTGGCAGAGTGACGCGAATGGTGAGTGTTCCGTTGTAGGCGCCGTCGATAAGCGGGATGGGAACGTAGGTGTAGCCCGCGCCCGCCGGCAGTCGGCGCAGGCCTTCCACCCCGCAAGTCGCGTCAGCGCTTTCCATGTTGCGCATATTTTCAATGCGAACCGGCAGGGTGAACACGTAATCCTCTGCGCGAGCTTCGACCGACAAGAGCGCGGTGGTGAAGGCGATGACGCTAAGCAGCATACGCATGGCCGAGATCCTCATTGACCAATAACGGAGAGTTCAGGCGAAGTAACAGCAATCGGCGGCGCGGCTGGAGGTGGCACATAGGCGCCGCCGCCGATAATACTGATTTCCGATGATGTGACGGCGATTGGCGGCAACGCAGCCGGCGGCACGTACGCGCCGCCGCCGATAACGGACAGCTCCGGCGAGGTCACCGCAATCGGCCCTGAAGAAGTCGCCGGCGGCGGTGGCGGCGGTGGCGGAGGTGGTGGTGGCGGAGGTGGTGGTGGTGGTGGTGGTGGTGGCGGCGGTGACGATGGCGTGTTGGACGGCACGCCGTTGCACTGTGCGAGCTGCCCGGCGTTCAGCATAGCGCCTTGACGGCCGTACGAGACGATTGTGCCGATCTCGCGCGCCAACGCCGCGCAGGCGCCGACACCCGGTTGCGCCCACGGCCCGGTAACGGTGCAGCTTGCGCCCTGGCAGGCCCAAGTGATCCCCGACGCCGTCACCGCGCCAGACCGGCGCACAGGCGCGGCGGTGCGCGCGGTGTAGACGTACGTGCCGAGTTGCAGTTGGGGCGCGGGCAGCGTGGGTTGCTGACGCTGAATCTGTTGTGCCGGGGGCAGTTGCACCGTTTGCGCGTGCGCGGTCGCGACAATCGCAACGAGCAGAGCGGCCGCCAGTGTCCTGAACATCCCCGCACCTCTGGGCCGGGACCTTAGCACCGCGCGCTTGCCCGGCAAGCGCCGCCTTGTGCGCGGGCGGTGCTATCCACTAGCGTGTGAGCAACAAGGAGCCATCGATGAAAGCGCTGCTGAGCACACGGCCGGGGCCGCCGGAAGAACTGGAACTGGCGGAGATCGCCGATCCGGTGGCGGGCGAGGGCGAAGTCGTCATCGCCGTGAAGGCCGCGGGCGTGAATTTCCCCGACGTGCTGATCATCGAGGATAAATATCAGTTCAAACCGGAGCGCCCGTTCTCGCCGGGCGGCGAAGTCGCTGGCGTGGTTGAGAGCGTCGGCCCGGGCGTCGAGCATGTGAAGGTCGGCCAGCGCGTGATCGGTTCGCTCGGTTGGGGGGGCTATGCGGAGAAGGTGAAAGTCCCCGCCGCGCGCACCATGCCGATTCCGGACGCGATGCCGTTCGATGAAGCGAGCGCCTTCATCCTCACTTACGGCACCTCGTACTACGCGCTGAAGGACCGCGGCCAAGTGAAAGCTGGTGAGACCGTGCTCATCCTCGGCGCTGCTGGCGGCGTCGGTGTCGCCGCGATCGAGTTGGCGAAAGCCATGGGCGCGCGTGTCGTCGGCGCCGTGTCGAGCGAAGAGAAGGCGGAGTTCGCCAAAGCCTGCGGCGCGGACTCAACGGTGGTCTATCCGGCGAGCGCCTTTGCGAAAGAGCAAAGCAAGGCGCTGGCGGATGCGTTCAAGCAGGCCACCAATGGCGGCGCGGACGTCGTCTATGACGCGGTCGGCGGCGATTACTGCGAGCCGGCGTTGCGCGCGATGAACTGGAACGGGCGATATCTGGTTGTAGGTTTCCCAGCCGGCATTCCAACGCCGCCGCTCAATCTCACGCTACTGAAGTCAACGTCGATCGTTGGCGTGTTCTGGGGCGCATCGACCGTGCGCGAGCCCGAGCTGCACAAAGGCAACGTCCGCGACCTCTTCAAACTCTACGCCGAAGGCAAGATCAAGCCGCGCATCTCGGCGCGCTATAAGCTTGCGGAAGGCGGCAAAGCTATCCGCGCGCTGAGCGATCGCACCGCGACAGGCAAGCTTGTCGTGGTGATGGAGTGATGACGCCCGGCGCCGCGATCGCCGCGGCGTGGATTGTGTGGCTGTTGACCTGGGTGCTGGCTGCGGGCTGGAGCGCGCGCACGGCGTCGCATCATGATCTCGGATCGGAAAGCCCCAGCCGCGTGCTGACGCTCGCGGCGATCGTGATGATCATGACGTCGTATTGGCCAATGGGCTTTGGCGTGCTCTGGGTTTCGCCACCGTTGGTCGGCTGGGCGACGTTGACGTTGGTCGCGGGCGGTTTGCTGTTCACCTGGGCGGCGCGGCTGCATCTGGGGCCGCTCTGGTCAAGCACTTCAGCGCCGACGGAAGATCACCGCATCGTCGACACCGGCCCCTACGGCATCGTGCGCCATCCCGTGTACGCCGGGCTGTTGCTTGCAGTGATCGCGACGGCGGCGGAGCGCGGCCGCGTCGAGGCAGTCGCAGGCGCGTTGGTGCTGATCGCGGCAGTATCGCTGCGCGCGAAGCTGGAGGAGCGCTTCTTGCGGCGTGACCTCGGCGATGATGCGTACGGCGCCTATCGCCGCCGCGTGCCGATGCTGATCCCGTTTGCGAAAGTGCGCACTTAGCGCTTCTGATACCCAGCCAGCGCCTCGCAAACCCAACGCGCCGCCGTCAGCGCGCTGATCGCGGCAACGTCGAGCGACGGATCGAACTCGGTGAGATCGACGCTCCTCACTTTAGGATGCGCACAGATGAACCGCGTGGCGTCGAAGAAATCCTGGACGCCGACGCCGCCAGGCCGCGCGCCCGACGCGCCCGGCATCGCGCTGCGCTCGACGACATCGATGTCGAAATCGACATGGATCACGTCGCACTTGGCCGCGAGCCGCGCGAGCGCGTTTTCGGCAATGACGGCTAGGCCTTGCGCTTTGCACGCCGCCGCGGTGGCGACGTAAATGCCGGCTGACTTCGCTTTGTCATGCGCCTTCCTGGTGTTGGCGAACGGCAGCAGGCCTATCTGCGCGATGTGCGCACCGGGAAGCCCGTCTTCGAGCAACGCTTGAATCGGATTGCCGTTGGTCAAACCGCAATCGGTGTCGCGGAGATCGAAGTGCGCATCGAGTGTCAGCACGCCGACGCGCTGCAGCATGGCGTCGAGCGCATGAACGCATGGCCGTGTCACGGCATTGTTGCCGCCGAGCACGATGGTAAGCTGATGTTCGCGCGTCAGCGGCATCAGCGTTTCCACAATCGGCGCAAACGCTTCAGCCGGTTGGGTGCGCTCAAGGCCAATGTCGCCGGCGTCGAAGATTCGCACGCTGGAGAGATCGGTTTCGGTTTCCAGATCATAGACGCTCATCCGCTTCATCGCCGCGCGCACGGTTTCCGGCGCGAGGTCGCAGCGGCCCGGCGTGATCGAGCCCAAGCCCAACGGCGCGCCGATCAGCGCAACGGGCGCGGTCCCGTCTTGCGTCAATAAATCGGCGGCGGAGAACCAGGAGCGGCAATCGGAGTCGGAATTCATGGTGTGTTATGGACCGCCGGCGCCGCGCCGGCCAGCACCGGAGTTGCCGGCGAGGGCGCCGGCGGTCCATAGAGACGCGATGTTCGACACGCTCTGGACTGATTGCAATCTCGCCACCATGCGCGAAGGCGGCGCGGCCTATGGCGCGATCGAACGGGGCGCCATCGGCGTAAAGGACGGCCGCATCGCCTGGGTCGGCTACGCCGCGGATGCGCCCAGCGAAGCGCGCGACGTGCGCCGCTGTGACGGCGCCTGGATCACGCCGGGGCTGGTGGAGTGCCACACCCATCTCGTGTTCGGCGGCGATCGCGCGCTCGAGTTCGAGATGCGCTTGCAGGGCGCGAGCTACGAAGACATCGCCCGCGCCGGCGGCGGCATCGTCTCCACCGTTGCCGCAACGCGCGCGGCGTCGAAGGATGAGTTGATTGAAAGCGCCGCGCGTCGGCTGGCAGGGCTCACGCGTGAAGGCGTCACCACGATCGAGATCAAAAGCGGCTACGGCCTCGATCTCGAGACGGAACTGAAGATGCTCGAAGCCGCGGGCGACCTCGCATCGCGCGCCAACGTCCGCGTCAAGCGCACGTTCCTTGGCCTTCACGCCCTCCCGCCCGAGTTTCGCGACGACCGCGCCGCCTACGTGCAGCTCGTCGCCGATGTGATGATCCCGGCGATCGCCACGGCGGGCGCGGCCGATGCAGTAGACGCATTCTGCGAAGGCATCGGCTTCACCACGGAAGAGGTGGACTATGTCTTTGCCGCCGCGCGCGAACACGGCCTCGACGTTAAGCTCCATGCCGAGCAGCTCAGCAATCTCCACGGCGCGGCCTTGGCGGCGCGGCATAAGGCGCTCTCGGCGGATCACCTTGAATATCTCGACGACGCAGGCATCGCGGAAATGGCGCGCGCCGGCACGGTCGCCGTGTTGCTACCGGGCGCGTTCTACTTCCTGCGCGAAAAACAACTGCCGCCGATCGCTGCGCTCCGCGCTGCTGGTGTGAAGATGGCCGTGGCAGGGGACTGCAATCCCGGTACATCCCCGATGACGTCGCCTCTGATCGCGCTCAGCATGGCGTGCACGCTCTTTCGGCTGACCCCGGAGGAGGCGCTCGCCGGCATGACGCGCGAAGGCGCCCGGGCGCTCGGCCTGCTCGATGACATCGGCACGCTAGAAGTCGGCAAGGCGGCGGACCTCGCCATCTGGAATGTGAAAACGCCTGCCGAGCTTTCGTACTGGATCGGCGCGCCTCTGTTGCGAGAGCGTGTACTTTCGGGTCGCGTGGTCTAAACTAGAACGAACTTTCGGAGCCCATCATGAACCCCCGCCGCGATCCGTCGCGTGTTATTCGCGCGCCGCGTGGAAACGATCGTACGTGCAAGAGCTGGCTCACCGAAGCAGCGCTCCGGATGCTGATGAACAATCTCGATCCGGATGTCGCGGAGCATCCGGAAGAGCTCGTTGTGTATGGCGGCATCGGCCGCGCCGCGCGCGATTGGGTGGCGTACGACAAGATCGTCGAAACACTGCAACGCTTGGAAGACGACGAAACGCTGTTGATCCAAAGCGGCAAGCCGGTTGGCGTGTTCAAGACGCACGCGGATGCGCCGCGCGTGCTGCTGGCGAACTCCAACCTCGTGCCGAAATGGGCGACGTGGGAGCATTTTGACGAGCTCGATCGCAAAGGTCTCATGATGTACGGCCAGATGACGGCCGGGTCGTGGATCTACATCGGCACCCAAGGCATCGTGCAGGGCACGTACGAAACCTTTGCCGAAATGGGCCGCGAGCATTTCGGCGGCGATTGGTCCGGCAAATGGATTCTGACGGCAGGTCTCGGCGGCATGGGCGGCGCGCAGCCACTCGCCGCAGTGATGGCCGGCGCCTGCTGTTTGGCCATCGAATGCCAGAGCGATCGTATCGAGAAGCGGCTGCAGACGCGTTACCTCGACAAGCGCGCCGAGACGCTCGATCAGGCGATGGCAATGATCAACGACGCGTGCGCGAAAGGCGAGGCGATTTCCGTCGGCTTGCTCGGCAACGCCGCTGAACTTTTGCCGGAAATGGTCAAGCGCGGCATTCGTCCCGACGCGGTGACGGATCAAACTTCGGCACACGATCCAGTGAACGGCTATCTCCCCGCGGGCTGGACCGTCGAGCGCTGGGTGCAGACGCGCGAGCAGAATCCAGAAGCTGTTGCCGAAGCCGCGCGCGCGTCGATGGCGATACATGTGAAGGCGATGCTCGACTTTCACAAGCAAGGCATCCCGGTTGTCGATTACGGCAACAACCTTCGCCAAGTGGCGAAGGACGAAGGCGTCGCGAACGCGTTCGACTATCCGGGCTTTGTGCCAGCGTACGTGCGCCCGTTGTTCTGCCGCGGCATCGGCCCGTTCCGCTGGGCGTCGCTGCGCGGCGATCCGGAAGACATCGCGCGCACAGACGCAAAGGTGAAAGAGCTGATCCCCAACGACGCGCATCTGCATCGGTGGCTCGATATGGCGAAAGAGCGCATCGCGTTCCAAGGGTTACCTGCGCGGATTTGCTGGGTTGGCTTAGGGCAGCGCCATCGCCTGGGACTCGCGTTCAACGAGATGGTGGCGCGGGGCGAGATCGGACCAATCGTGATCGGCCGCGATCATTTGGACTCTGGCTCCGTCGCTTCGCCCAACCGCGAAACAGAAAAGATGCGCGACGGCAGCGACGCGGTCAGCGATTGGCCCCTGCTCAACGCATTGCTCAACACCGCGTCCGGCGCGACGTGGGTTTCGCTGCATCATGGCGGTGGGGTGGGCATGGGCTATTCGCAACATTCCGGCGTCGTGATTGTATGCGACGGCACTGAGGCCGCGTCGAAGCGCATTGCGCGCGTGCTGTGGAATGATCCAGGCACCGGCGTCATGCGCCACGCCGACGCGGGCTACGAAGAAGCGATCCGGTGCGCGGAGGAGCAGGGGCTGGATTTGCCGTCGCTGGACTAACAGCCCAACGGGTCCATCATCCAGCCCAGCATTTCGCCGCTGGCGCTGCGCACTTCCGGCGCTTCCGTGCATTCTCCGCCAGGGTTCGGGCCGCTCGACCCGCGGACGAACAGCGCTTCGCCGTCGCCAGCGATCTTCGGCTCGCCCTGCGCGGGCGCGATCGTGGCCGTCCCGCCGCGCACGACGCAATGCAGAGCGGCCCCGTTGCCTTGCAGGCGCACGATGACGTCCTCGCCGTTGCGGCCGGCGTAGCTCACCCAGTTTTGGGTCGGCGCTTGTGCGATGCACGCATCAATCTGCGGGATCAGTTCAAGCAAATGGTGATCCCACGCGATCAGCGCGCAACCTTCGGCCGGGCGGCCGTTGGTGATGGTGATGCTGGCGCGCATCGGGAACGTGGCGCCGTCATGCGTGCACGCGCCGGGTGTCAGCGTCAGCGTGATGTCGCCTGATTGAAGCACCGCGCCTGTGTCCGTCGCCTGCGGCAGGGCGTACGGTTCGGATACGGTCTGCTCGTAGGCGGGATAGACCAGCACGGCGATGTTCTGGACAGGGAGCGCGTCGAAACGGAATTCGGGGCCGACGGCAATGAGGTGTCCACTCAGATCCAAGCCGCTCGTCGTGGCGATCTCGGCCTCCGGCGCTGGCGGCGCCGCACTTTGACCGCACGCGGCGAGAGCAAGGGCGAAAACCAAAGCGCGCATGCGAGCCTCCTTCACGACTGCAGGACTACGAGAACAACACCGGTGACGATGAGAGCCTGCGCGCCGGCATAAGTCCACCACACGATAGGCGCGGTGAGGCGGCGCGCGGGTGAATCCGGCGCGAGGCGGAAGAGTTCGGCGGAGAGCACGAAGTCGCTGGTGAGAAACAACACCGCGCCCAGCATCGCCGGCCAGCCCATCCACGGCAGCCACATTGCTTGCAACGCCATCGCCGTGATCGCGCCGCCATAGACCATGCCGCCCAACTTGATCGCGCGCATTTCGCGCCGCAGCCAGCCAAGCACGAGCGCTACCACCAACAGCACGAGCGGGCCAACAATCTGAGGCGCGGTCCACGCCAGTGGCTCGTCCGAGGTCGACGCGCTGATCGCAATCAGGATGAACCACGGCAGCAGCGCGCCGGTTAGGAACAGCGTCAGCACGGCGAGGCCGCCGCTGATCGGCCGGCTTTTCAGTTCATCGCGCCAGAACCAAAGCAAATATACGACAAGCGCGGCTGCGATCGCGATCATCGCGACGTAGCGCGGCCAGCGCGGCGCGTTGTCGCCGGAGAACATCCAGAGCCCGAAGAAGATCGCCAGGTACGCAAGCTGCGCGAGCAAGAAGGAAAGTATGCCAAGCGGCAGGATCGCGGGCTTGTCGAACGCCAGCCAGAAGTCGCCGGCCGCCGCCGCAGCGAGCGCAACCAGAAGAGGGAAGGGGGCGCCGGCGATGACGAAGGCCGCGGTCAGCGCGCCCATGAAGATCGTTTTGACGATGGCGCGGAGAAAGCTCGACGGGCGGTTGAGAAAATAGAGCCCGTACGTAACGGCAGCCACGGCGCTCAATGCGGCGAGCGCCCAGAACACGGGGCCGAATTCCATACCCATCATTCGGCCCTTCGATTCCACCGCCGTTCAGGTCAATGTGGTACACAAAGGTTGGGACGCCTAGGAAGCGTTTGGGGGGAAGGTGCATGACGCGGGGCTCTCATTTCTGGCGTTTGAAAATGTTGACGGCCGCCTCGGTGGCGGCGCTCCTGGCCGCGTGCGCAACACCGCCGCCGCCAACGCCCGGCGAACTCGAGGCGCAAGCCTGGGTCAGCGCGCAACGCGCGGATTCGCCGTACGCCTACCAAGAGTATCTCCGTCTCTACGGCGATTGGCCCAACGCCGAAGGCGCCCGCGCTCGGATCGAAAGCTTGATGGCCGAAGAGCGCGCGGCATGGACGCAAGCGCGCCGCATCAACACCGAGGACGCCTACGTCAATTTTCTCAATCTTTATTCGTGGGGGCCGGCAGCGCCGGAAGCGGATCAACGCCGCGCCACATTGGCGGCGCCGCGCCTTGCCGCCGAACAACGCGCGGCCTGGGCCGATGCTGAACGTGACGACCGCATCCCGAGCTACGAAGCATTTTTGAACGCCTGGCCTGATGGCGCCAACGCGGAAGAAGCGCGGGCGCGGCTCGACTATCTTTGGAATACCGACGAAGGCGCCTGGATTCGCGCGCAGCGTTTGAGCTCGCCCGGCGGCTATTCCGATTTCATCCGCGCTTACCCGCGTTCGACCTACGCCGCCGAAGCGCGCCGCCAGCTCGATTATTTCCAGTTTCAGGACGACTCATCTTGGGACAATGCACGCCGCCGCGATTCTATTCGCGAGTACGAGCGCTACATCCGGGAATTCCCTGACGGCTATCACCGCGCCAATGCCGAGCGCCGCATCTACCAGATCCGCTCGGATGATCGCTTGGCTTGGGATCGCGCCGTGCGCCGCGACAATATCGAGTCATACGAGGACTATCGCCGCGCTTGGCCGGATGGCGAGTATCGCGACCACGCCTCGCGGCGCGTTCGCCAACTCCGCGACGCCGCCGCCAATCCACCGCCAGGGCCGCCACCACCGCCTGCGCCGCCGCCAGGCGCGCCGCCGCCACGCCCGCATTCTCCGCCACCGCCTGTTGTGCAACCGCCGCCCACGCCGCCACCGGTGACGCCACCGCCTGCGCCGTCACCGCCGCCTGCGCCACCACCACCACCGGCGTCACCACCACCGCCGCCGGAGCCCGTTGTCGTGCCGCAGCAGCCGGACGATCAAGAGACAGAACTGGAGCGCCGTCAGCATCGGATCGAAGAGCTACGCGAACAGCGCCGCCAACCGGACTGACGCCGCGTCGCGTTGCGTTCGCGAATACGCTCGCTACAACGCCCTCAACAAAACCTGAGGGAGAGAACGATGCGGCTTTCGTCGGAAATCGCGGCAGTTGTGACGGGCGGCGCGTCGGGCCTAGGCCGGGCCACGGTTGAGAAGCTCCGCGCCGAGGGCGTGAAGTGCGCCATCTTCGATCGCGACGAGGATCGCGGCAACGCCACCGCCAATGAACTGGGCGCAACTTTCTGCAAGGTCGACGTCACCAGCGACGATAGCGTCAACGCCGGCTTCGAGGCCGCGCGCAAGGCCAACGGCCAGGAGCGCATCCTGGTGAACTGCGCCGGCATCGGCTCGGCGATGAAGACCGCCAGCCGGTCCAAGGATACTGGCGAGATCAAACATTTCCCGCTCAACATCTTCGAGCTGACCATCCAGATCAATCTGATCGGAACCTTCCGCTGCGTGGCCAAATCCGCGGCCGGGATGCTGACGCTGGAGCCGCTCGAAGGCGGCGAACGTGGCGCGATGGTGATGACGGCGTCTGTGGCCGCAGAAGACGGCCAGATGGGGCAGGCGGCTTACTCGGCGTCGAAGGGTGGCGTTGTCGGCATGACGCTGCCGATCGCGCGCGATCTCTCTGGCGAAGGCATCCGCATCAACACCATTCTGCCGGGCATCTTCGAAACCCCGCTGATGCTGGGCGCGCCGGCGAAGGTGAAGGAAGCGTTGGCAGCGTCGGTGCCGTTTCCGAAAAGGCTCGGAAACCCCGAAGAATACGCCTCTCTCGCGCTCGAAATGATTCGCAATCCGTACTTCAACGGCGAGGACGTGCGCATCGACGGCGCGATTCGGATGGGCCTGCGCTAGGTCGACGCGCTCCAAAACAGCGGTTTTGCAGTGAAAGCGGCGTGTGCCGGGAACACGCCGCTGTGCATATTGTCGCAGAAACTCAGTCAAATCAGCTTTTTTGCGTTGCGACTCTCGCGGTGAAATGCGAGGGATTCGGCGCAATCGTACGAAAACGAGCGGTTTTAGCGGGTTTTCGGCGATTTTCTCGAGAGGCGCGGTCACGCTCCATCAAGAATTGAATGGCATCACTCATAGGCCGGCGGTGATGAGGGTCGTCAGAAACCCATGATTTACCGGCGGTTCGTTGAGTTTAACGCACGACAACCTTTGAACAGGGGAATGCAAGATGGCCAAAAAGGCAGCGAAGAAAGCACCAAAAGCGAAGAAGGCTCCGGCTCGTAAGAAGTCGGCCAAGAAGGCGGCTCCGGCTCCGGCGAAGGCCGTGAAGGTGACTGCGGTCGCCGGCAAGACGGTTACTGCGAGCGCTCTGCTCCAGACCATCGCCGACCACATGGGCATGAAAAAGTCCGAAGCCAAGACGATGGTCGAAGGATACACCGACGTCGTGAAGGCCTACGTCCTGAAGGGCGCTAAGGTGAAGATCGGCGACATCGGCATGGTCATGGTCCGCCACCGCAAGGCCCGCATGGGCCGCAACCCGCAAACGGGTGAGCCGGTGAAGATCAAGGCGTCGAAGAAGCTCGCTTTCCGCCAATCGTCGGTGATGAAGGCGCAAGTGATGGGCAGCCGCTAAGGCGCTCACACGACGCAAGAAACAATGACCCCATTCGGGGTTGTCGAGACGGCCGGCGTTCTACGAAGCGCCGGCCGTTTTCGTTTGAGGTGGGTAGCGCCACCAGTTTCCGCCGCTTCAGTATGCAGCTAGGGTTCGGCATGTCGCAGGATTTGCTCAGCGAGCTGCTAGCGGAGGCATTGGTTGCGCACGGGATTCGCTTCAGCCGAGAGGGCGGTGCGTTAGTGCTCCAGGACGCTCCTATGGCGTTCCGCACTGATGTTCAAAAGAGTGCGGTTCACCCCAATAGTGTTGTGATGCAGGTCGCGTTTGCCACGGAGGCGGCCGCGCTCGACGGGCGCGTGATATGGAATGTATTTGCGGGCGTGGGAGAAAATGAAGGCGCCGCCATTAAAAATGGCTTCATGAAATTCCTACTCGGCCCGTTCCACGTGCTTGTTAGCGCTTTGGGTGGCCATGTTTGCTCGAAGGGGAGCGAGGAGTGGCGAGAACTCTGCAACGAAGGCGGGAGCAAATGGAGCATCTGCGACTCTCCCCTGATTACGCAGGGCTTCGACAATCCGGCGTCTGTTCCGTTTGGCGCCGTGCAGACGGCGCTTGAGAACGCGTTCACGACGCTTTCACCGAGTGGAGTGCATTGGGTGGAAGCATTCTTCGCTTTCTTGAATGGGAAACGCACCGCGCTAGATGTCCAACTCGACGGCAACGCTTGGCCCGAGGGGACGCAAATCGTTGAAGGGTGGGATTTCCAACCGGGTCCAGGGTATAAGTCTGGGCGCTACTTCTTCATTGCACTCAGCGCCCGAATCTAAACGCGGGCTTGAAAGGACGCGTCATGGATCGAGCCAAGCGCAACAAGCAAAATTATCTCGACGCTAAAGCGGCGTTCAACGCGCGCGATCTTGATGCCTGCGTCGCCTTCTACGCGGCCAACCACCGTGTGGTGTCGGCGCGCCCGCAGGGCGATGCGGCACCTTCGATCCGGCGCTTCTTCGAAGAGACGATCGCTGTTTGGCCGGACATCCAAATCTCCGTCGAGCAGGCGGTCGCTGAAGACGATTGGGTGATGGGCCGAAGCGTCGCGGTCGCCACGCATTCAAACACCGTCATGGGCGTGGCGCCGACGAACCGGAGGATCGAGTCCGCATTCTGGGATTTGCATCGCTTTGACGCCGACGGGCGCATGGTTGAAAGTTGGAACCTGATGGATGCGTTGTCCATCATGCAGCAGCTCAAATAGCCCCGCTTCTCGTTGTCAGCCACGACAAGTCTTTCCTGAAGGCGATCGGCGTGACCGGGCGTCTGACGCTCGGCCAAACGTAACCCCGTATTAAGGTGGCGCGCCGAAATTAGTCCAAGCCCGACAACGCGCGGGCGCTTGCGCGAAATCCATCAGCGCTGCACGTTGACCACGCCCTTTTGTAAGGAGTCGACCATGAAAACTCGTTTTATCTGCGCACTGGCTGCCAGCTTGGCGATGGCTCAATTCGCCGTCCCAGCGTATGCGGAAACGCCGGAAGCTCCTGCCCAATTCCGCGCCGCTGCACCGCAATCGTTCACGGCTGAGGATCTGCAGCGTTATGGGCTGAGCTCCGAAGACGCCGCGAGAGGCGTGGCGCTGCAAGAGCAGGGCTACACCGTCGTTGCGCTGACGCCCGAAGAAGCAGAAGCGTATCAGGCTGGCGCCTTCTCGCAGACCGAGTGGATTCTGATCGGCGTCGGCGTGCTAATCATTCTGGCGATAGCGTAACAGGCTGCGTCAATCGAACGTTACGAGCCCGGCGAAAGCCGGGCTCACTTGTACTTAGGCAAACGCCACGTTCATCGCGCTCACCTGCCGGATAGCGCCTTGCGCCAAGGTCGGGAAATCCCCGATCAGCGCGGTGTTCGGCGCCAGCCGCGCGATCACCGCTAGCGTTTCCTCCATCTCCGCGCGCGCCAGCGCTTCGCCGACGCAACGGTGCGCGCCGCCGCCGAAGATCGGATGCCAGCGTGGATGGTCCGTGCGTGTGATGTCGAAAGTATCAGGGTCGGCATAGACCTCCGGATCGCGAAGTGCGGAAATCAATGACACCGCAACCGGCGTACCCGCCGGCACGAGATAGCCATCAATGTCGAGGTCCCGCAGCGCCACGCGCGGCACGCCGGAGACGATCGGCTCGTAGCGCAAGCCTTCGGCGACCACGCCCTTCTTCAAACCATCCGGATCGGCGCGGAACGCGCGCCACTGATCGGGATGGCGAAGCAGGTGGGCAAGAGTCATGCAGAGCGAGCCGCGCGTGGTGTCGGAGCCGGCGAGGATGAGGCCCAGCACTTGCGTGCGGATTTCCGCTTCGCTGAGCTGAACGTCGCGCGCGGTTGCGTCGACGTAGTCAGACAAGAAATCCCCCTTCGGCGTCTTGCGGCGATCCTCCAGCAAGTCGCCGACGTAAGCATTGAAAGCGGTCAGGCTGTCTTCGATCTGCTGGCGGCGCGTCAGGTCGATGAAACCGAGCGATTCCGCGGTGTCGGCGATCCACTGCATGAAGATCGGCAGATCGCTGCGCGGAACGCCAAGAATGTCAGCGATGATCCGAGCCGGAAGTTGTGCGGCGATCTCATTCACGAAATCGATCGGGCCGGCGCCGACGCGCGGCTCAACCAATTCGGTCGCGACTTCGATCACCTTCGGCCGCATCGCGTCCATCAGTTTGAACGCAAAGGTCCGCGCCACCGGAGCGCGGCGGCGAGCGTGGACATCGCCATTGGCGAACAACATGCCGGTCGTCATCAGATCCCAGATCGGGCCGCTGGTGATGCCTTGCATCACCTTGGTTTCCGTCTCCATTTGCCGCGTCGCGTCACTGGTGACGAGTTCGAGGTGGCGGTGACGCAGTGCCAGCACGATGCCGATCGGCGTGCGCGCCAGCGGCGCTTGTTCGCGCAGGCGTTTCAGCACCGCGTGCGCATCTCCGGGCGCATCGAACGAGATTTCGGGAGCTTCGGAGAGCGGACGTACGGCCATAGGAGCGCCTTTCGCTGCTAGACTTGTATCATCTCACGCGCGCGGCGGCAGACCTCTGTCGCAACGTTAACTTCGGCGGCGGTGAAGAATGGCGCGTACACGCCGGCGGCGGCGAGAAATTGTTTGCGCATGGATTGAAAGCGGTCGCGGCCCTTTTTGGTGACACGTACCAGCTTGCTCTTCTTGTGCTTTGGATTGTCGACGAACTCGACCAGCCCTTGCGCTTCGAGCGTGTTGCAAATGGTCTGGCAGTGCTGACGCGACACCGGGCGTGAGCGCGCCATCTCCGGCACCGTCTGCGGCCCTTCCTTCGCCAGCATCCGCAACACGCCCCATTCGCCGCCGGCCGTCGCGAACCCTGCCGTGGCCTGGGTGATCGCTTCGATCCTGAAATACATTTCGATGACAGTGACAGAGAGCTCGAGAATATCCTCGGCGCTCGCTTGTAATGGCTTTTTCACTTGACAATCCGCTTGTCGAAAATGACAGATTAATTGTCACCTTGGGAGATCGCCATGCGCGCGTCAATGACGGCCAATGCGGAACGCGAACCTTGCCGAGGGATTGGCTGCGTTTGGGGCGATCCGCGCGGTCTGTTCGGCAACGCGGCGCTGGTGGCGATGGCGTTCAAGAACGGCGGCCAGAACAAGGCCGCGCTCGATGCGCTGGCGCCGAAGCCCGGCGACAGCGTGATCGAAATCGGCTGCGGGCCGGGCATGGGCATTCGCGCCGCGCTGAAGCGGGTGGGGAAGGGCGGCTTCGTCGCCGGCATCGATCAATCGCCGCTAGCCGCGCATTTCGCGGCGCATGTCGCGCACAATGCAACGCTGAGCGGCCGCGCCGCCATTCTGCGCTCGGACGTCACCGATCTGCCGTTCCGCGATCTTATGTTTGACGGCGCCTTCACCGTGAACAGCTTTCAATTCTGGCCCGACCCCGCGCGCGGCTTGCGCGAAATCGCGCGCGTGCTGGCGCCGAGCGGCCGGCTGGTGATCACCCAGCGTGCGCCAAATCCGGAACGGCACACAAACTTCGCCGGCGCCGGGAGCGGTATGGAGCGGATCGGCCAAGCTTCGGCGCTGCTCGCGCAGCAAGGCTGGCGCATCGTCGATGAACGCTGCGCGCCGGACGGCGCGCGGCTCATCTCCGTCAGTGTGGTGGCTGAGCGGCCGGCGTGAGCGAAACCTGGATCGTGCTGGCGTGGGCGGCGCTGGCGCTTGTCCATCTGATGCCGGCACTAGCTACATTTTCCCCGGCTTTACGGCGGCGGCTCTATGGCATTGAGTCCGACGGGGCTCTGAGAGTCATGCTGACGCATCGCGGCGTGCTGTTCGCTGCTGTGCTAGTCGCGTGCGTCTACGCGGCGACGGCGCCGGAAGCGCGCCAACTCGCGGCGCTAATTGTTGCGATCAGCTTGATAGGATTCTTGATCGTGTACGCAGCTTCAGGCGCACCGAAAGGCCCGCTGCGCAGCGTCGCGCTGGTCGACGCCGTTGCGTTGATCCCGCTTGCACTTGTTTGTGCGGACGCCTGGTTCTAGGTCGCAGGCCGCGTATTGTTGGCCGCGATCTGCGCAATCGCGATGCCCGTCGCCATAACCACGAGCCCAAATGCGCGCAGCGCGTCGATCGGCTTTTGCGGCGCGCCGAACAACCCGAAATGATCGATCGCAGCTGACGATAAGATCTGGCCCGCAAGCACGAACATGATGGCGTTGCCGATGCCGAAGCGCGGTCCGACCCATGTGATCGAGAGCAGATAATAAGCAAAGCCAAGTCCGGCGAGGAGCTGCAGCGGCTTGGCCTGTTTCAGCGCGTCGAACGAAATGTGCATGCTTCCGGTGAGCAGCGTGAACGCGAGCACCGTGGCGAACGCGCCCGCCGACACAATCGTCGCCGCCGCCCACGGATTGTCCAACGTGCGCCCCAGCGCGCCGGAGAGCGCCGCCATGATCGGAATGAGAATGCCGCCCAGCGTGGAGAGCGCAATATAGAACGCAAGTGTCGGCGCGTTCATGGACGCGGCTTCGCGTTGCGTGCGGTGACGCTCTCGCCGGCGATGCCCCAATTGTCGGTTTCTACTTCATCGATCACGACGACGGTCGTGGCCGGGTTCTTGTTCAACACGCGCTGCAACAGCTCGGTCGCGCCCTTGATCAGCTCGGCCTTTTGCTCGGCCGTCGCGCCGGTCTTGGTGATTTTGATGTTGACGTACGGCATCTTAAGCCTCCGCTGGCCGGCCGAAGCGCTCGGCCGAGCGCGCCTTGGCTTTGGCGGCTTCTTCTTCACGATCTTTCGGTGGCGCGTTGGTTTCGAGCGAGTCGATCAGCTTCCGCGCCGCGGCGAACACTTCATCGATCGCCGTGTTGAACGCCGCTTCGTTGGTCTTCGACGGCGTGTTGTAGCCGGAAAGTTTGCGCACGAATTGTAGCGACGCGGCGCGGACTTCATCGTCGGTCGCGGGCGGGGCGAAATTGTAGAGCGTCTTGATGTTGCGGCACATGGCGGTGTCTCAGGCAAATCCTACGACAGGGTGGGGGATGTAAGGCTCTTCCAGCCTAACGACGTCTTCGGGCGACAACGTGACCTCGACGGCGGCAATGGCGTCGTCGAGCTGTTCCAGCTTGGTGGCGCCGACGATCGGCGCCGTGACGCCAGGTTTCGCGAAGTGCCAAGCCAGCGCCACTTGTCCGCGCGAGACACCGCGCGCGGCGGCGATCTCGCCAACGCGGTCGATCACGGCGCGATCGGCTTCGGCAGTCTTGCGATAGAGATATTGGCCGAACTTGTCCGTCTCACTGCGATCCGTGCTGGCGTCCGCGGCGCGCGCCAAGCGTCCGCGCGCCAGCGGCGACCACGGGATCACACCGATGCCCTGATCGCGGCAGAGCGGCAGCATCTCGCGCTCTTCCTCGCGGTAGAGCAGGTTCAAATGGTTCTGCATCGAGACAAAACGCGCCCAGCCATTGGCCTTCTGTAGCGCCAATGCCTGCATGAATTGCCACGCCCACATCGACGACGCGCCGATGTAACGCGCCTTGCCGGCCTTCACGACATCATGCAGCGCCTCCAGCGTTTCCTCGATCGGCGTTTCCGGATCGAGGCGATGGATTTGATAGAGATCGACGTAGTCCGTACCAAGCCGTCTCAGACTGTTGTCGATCTCGCCAAGAATGGCCTTGCGCGAAAGCCCTTTGCCGTTCGGATCGTTCGGCCGCATGTCGTAGAAGACTTTTGTCGCGATCACGATCTCGTCGCGCTTGGCGTATTTCTTGATGGCGCGGCCAAGGAATTCTTCGCTGGTGCCGGAGGAATAGGCGTTCGCGGTGTCGAAGAAATTGATGCCGGCCTTGATGGCGCGTTTGTAGAACGGCTGCGACGCCTCTTCGCTCAGCGCCCAAGGGTGCAGGCCTTTCGATGCGTCGGCATACGTCATCGTGCCGAGGCAGATGCGCGAGACCTTGAGGCCGGACGTTCCGAGATTTACATATTTCATTGGTCATACCACCTTCGAGTCATTCCAGACACGCGGAGCGGTGATCTGGAATCCAGGGCCAACGGCTGACCGGTTGCCTGGATTCCAGGTCTCCGCTTCGCTTCGCCTGGAATGACTCTGAATCATGCCGTTAGCTCCACGAACACGTCTTCCAAGTCTGGCTCTTCGATCGAGAGATCCTTGATCGCGATGCCGGCGTTGCGCACGCGGTCCAGCATCTCTTCGACGCTGTGTTCCTTGGTGTGATACGTGACCGCGATCGCGCCCGTCGGCCGCATCGCGAACGTCACGTCCTCGAAGCCCTGCACCGGCAGCGTGATCGGATCGGTCGGCGTCACTACCAAAGTCTTACTATCCAGCCGTGAAATCAGCTTCGACGTTGGCTCGCACGCAATCACATTGCCGTGGTTGATGATCGCGATCGTATCGCAAAGCTCTTGCGCCTCTTCGAGATAGTGCGTCGTCAGCACGATCGTGACGCCGCTCGCATGCAGCTCGCGCACATAATCCCAAAGCTGGCGCCGCAGCTCGACATCCACACCAGCCGTCGGCTCATCCAGTACCAACACGGGCGGCGCATGCACCATCGCCTTCGCCACCAACAGCCGCCGCTTCATGCCGCCAGACAATGTGCGCGCGTACACATCGCGCTTATCCCAAAGCCCGACGGCCTTCAGAATCTCTTCCGTCTTACGCTCACTCTTCGGCACGCCGTAATAGCCCGCTTGAATCTCCAGCGCTTCGCCAGGCGAGAAGAACGGATCCATGTTCAGCTCTTGCGGCACGATGCCGATCGCGCCGCGCGCGTTCATCGGATCGCCGTCGATGTCGTTGCCCCAGATCGACGCGGTTCCACCGCTCTTCACCACCAGGCCGCCGAGAATGTTGATGAAGGTCGATTTGCCGGCGCCGTTCGGCCCCAGCAGCCCGAAGAACGAGCCGCGCGGTATCTCCAGATCGATCGCCTTCAGCGCATGCACCGCCTTGCCCTTGCCCTGAGCGCGGTACGTCTTGTCCAGCCCCTTGGCCTGGATCGCGAAATCGGGCGGCGCGGCGGGTGCGAGCATGGAAGTCCTGGGGGAGGCGCCGCATTGCGCGGGCGCGCGATGCGCTTTAGGTACGGGCGCGCGCCAAACGCTTCAACCCGGACCGGCAATATAATGAGCAAGCTTCACGACAATCCGAGGACCGACCAGATGACGCCGGGCGATCCCGACGCGATGCCGGCGCCGGAAGTCGTAACCGTGACTGCCAAGCGCGTGAAATGCGACGGCGGCGGCGGCGCGCTCGGTCACCCGGTCGTGTTCTACGACATGGGCGAAGACAATTTCGTCGAGTGCCTCTACTGCGACCGCCGCTTCGTGCTGGCCGAAGGCGCGGACGATGGGCACTAGCCGCTGAGCGACTCGATGCATCGTTCAACCGCGTCCGGCGCGGCGCCGGCAGCATCCGGGAATGCTTGATAGATCGGATAGATGCGCGTCGCTGAGCAATATCCGATGGCGGTATCGCGAAGCCCCGCGCGTGCTGCGTCACGCGCCAACATTGCCCACCGCGTTTGATCCGGCACGCGCCACCAGCGCAGGATCGTCACGGATTCCATAAGCGCGATGCGTCGCGCCTGGTTGCCCTCGATCGCTGCTGCACGCGCCATCAGATCGAGATCGTCCGCGTAGGCCGAGTCACCGGCGAAATCTGGCGCACAATACTGACGGAGCCCAATAAAGTTCATGCCGGATGGCGCATCACTTGCCACCGTGCAGACGGTGACAGCCGGTCGAGGCGCCGCCGCGTGCTCAGCCGCGATCAAACCGGCCTGCTGAACGAGAAAGTCCCGGTAGCGCCCAACCCAGCGCTGGTGCTCCTGCGAACCCGTCTCCAACCGCCTGAGCAGGCGCCGGAAAGCGCGATCGCGCTCATGGCGCGGCGCATCCGATTGCACGTAACGCTGGAGGAAGGCCGCGCGCTCTGCGGAAGGCGCCGCCTCTTCCGGATTCGGCGCCGGTGGCGGATCGACGGCAAGCCCGCTGACCTGTGCATGCGCTTGTGCGGGTGCGGCAAGCGCAAGGAACGCCAAACCGGCCAGGAGCGATAGCTTCATCGCGAAGATTTTCCCCGCATTCCCGTGTGCCCGCAACCTAAAAGAAATGCTAGAGTCCGTTTGCGGCGTGTGAGTGCGGCGCCGACGCACTATCTCCGCTGCAAAGGAGAGACCCATGCCCGCACGCCCGCAAGACGCCGCCGCCTTTCATGCTCTGCACAAGGAGCTGCTGTTGCTGCCCAATGCGTGGGACGCGGGCTCGGCGCGGGTGACGCAGGATCTGGGCGCCAAGGCGATCGCGACATCGAGCGCCGCCGTGGCGTGGTCGCAAGGCTACGCCGATGGGCACCACTTCCCGCCAGAGCGCCTTGCCATCACCGTCGCCGACATCGCCCGCGTCGTCAGCGTCCCGATCACGTGCGACGCTGAAGGCGGCTACTCGGACGATCCGAAGCAAGCAGCGGCGAACGTGCTGGCGTTCATCAACGCCGGCGCCGTCGGCATCAATCTCGAAGACGGCAAACAGCCGCACGAACTGCATCTGAAAAAGATCGAAGCCATCCGCAACGCCGTCGAGAAGGCAGGCGTCAATCTCTTCATCAACGCCCGCACCGACGTCTACTTGAAGCAACTCGTCCCGGCCGAGCAGGCGCAAGCCGAAACGCTGCGCCGCGCGGCTGCGATCAAAGCTGCAGGCGCGAGCGGGCTCTTTGTGCCAGGCATCGTGAAAGCTGATGAGATCAAGGCCGTCGTCGATGGCGCAGGGATGCCGGTGAACATCATGGCGCGCCCCGGCCTGCCGAAGCTCGACGAACTCAAAGCGCTCGGCGTCAAGCGCATGTCCGCGGCGACGTCGCCTTACACCATCGCCATGGCCGCCCTGATCGCATCGACCGAGGAATTCCTGCGCGACGGCGACGCCGACGCCCTCTGGGCCCGCCGCGGCACGCCGCCGGACTACAACAAGCTGTTCGGTTGAGGCGCTGCCGCGAAGCGCCTAGATAGGCGCGATGGCTAAGAAGCAGAATGCACCGCGGCTCTTCCTGATCGACGGATCGGGCTACATTTTTCGTGCTTATCACGCACTGCCGCCGCTGACGCGCGCGTCTGATGGCGTGTCCGTCGGCGCTGTCGCCGGCTTTTGCAATATGATCTGGAAGTTTCTCTCCGAGATGAAGGGGAGCGAGGCGCCGACGCACCTCGCGGTCATCTTCGACAAGAGTGAGCAAACCTTCCGCAACGAACTCTATCCCGAATACAAAGCGCATCGCCCGCCGGCGCCAGAAGATCTGGTGCCGCAATTCCCGCTGATCCGCGACGCCACGCGCGCGTTCAATCTGCCGTGCATCGAGATGGGCGGTTTCGAGGCCGACGATCTGATCGCCACCTACGCGCGCCAAGCCGCCGCGAACGGCGCCACGGTGAAAATCATCTCGTCCGACAAGGATCTGATGCAGCTCATCGTCGATGAAGTGATCCAGCTTTACGATCCGATGAAGAACAAGGCGCTCGGCCCCGAAGCAGTGATGGAGAAGTTCGGCGTTACGCCGGACAAGGTGATCGATGCGCAAGCGTTGATCGGCGATAGCACCGACAACGTCCCCGGCGCCCCCGGCATCGGCCCCAAGACCGCCGCCGAACTCATCAACACGTTCGGCTCGCTCGACGCCATCCTCGAACGCGCCAACGAAGTAAAGCAACAAAAGCGCCGCGAAACCCTGATCAACTTCGCCGACCAAATCCGCATCTCGCGCCAGCTAGTGACGCTGCGCGATGACGTCGCCGTGGAAGACAAGTGGGAAGACTTCGCCGTCCGCGAACCCGATCCCGGCATGTTGCTGACGTTCCTCGAAGCCATGGAATTCCGCACGCTCAGCCGTCGCGTGCGCGATTACTACTCGAAGGAAAAAGGCGAAGAGATCGTCGCCCAATACGCCGCCGCCCAAGCAGCAGCCCCACAAGCCGCCGCTCAATCCACGCGCGCGCCCGGTCGCGTTGTTGAAGCCGTAGAGAAAGAATTCAAGCGCGACGCCTACAAAACCGTCCGCGATCTCCCAACGCTGGAAGCCTACATCGCGCGCGCCAAAGCCGCCGGCGCCGTCGGCCTCGACACCGAAGCCGACGCGCACGACGCAACGCGCGCGCAACTCGTCGGCCTTTCACTCTCCCTCGGCGCCAACGATGCGATCTATGTGCCGCTCGCGCACCGCGGCGCGGATTCGCGCGCAGGCGAACTGTTCGCGTCTGAAGTCCCGGCGGAGAAAGCGGCGCCCGATGTCGGCGAACAAATCCCGCTCACCGCAGCGCTCGCTGCGCTGCATCCGCTGCTGGAAGATCCGTCCGTCGTGAAGGTCGGCCTCAACGTCAAATGGGACATCGCGCTCTTCGCCAAGCACAAGATCACGCTCGCGCCCTACGACGATCCGATGCTGATCTCCTACACGCTCTATGGCGGCATGGACGATCACGACAAGTTTGCGCTGATCGAGAAGCACCTTGGCCACGAATTGGCGTCCCGCGCCGATGTCACCGGCAAAGGCAAAGCGCAAATCACCTTCGATCTCGCGCCCATCGAGCGCGCCGTGGCTTATTCGTGCGAACAGGCCGACGCAGCGCTCCGCCTGTGGCGCAAGCTAAAGCCAGAACTCGGCGCCGAACGCCTCGTCACGGTTTACGAAACGCTGGAGCGCCCGTTGCCGCCGGTGCTCGCGGCGATGGAACGCGAGGGGATCAAGATCGACCCGCAAATGCTGTCGAGTCTCTCCGGCGATTTCGCGCAGCGCATGGCTCAGTACGAAGCCGAAGCGTATGGCTTGGCTGGCCGTGAGTTCAACATCGGCTCACCCAAGCAGATCGGCGAAGTGCTATTCGACGAGATGAAGCTGCAAGGCGGCTCGAAAACCAAAACCGGCGCCTGGTCTACCGACGAGTCCATTCTGAGCGGGCTCGCCGAAGAGCACGCACTGCCGGCAAAAGTGCTCGAGTGGCGTCAGCTCTCGAAGCTCCGCAACACCTACACCGAGGCGCTGCAAGCGGCCGTCAATCCGCAAACAAACCGCGTTCACACCACCTACGCGCTCGCCGCCAGCACCACAGGGCGCCTCGCGTCCAACGACCCGAACTTGCAAAACATCCCGATCCGCACCGAAGAAGGCCGCCGCATCCGCGATGCGTTTATCGCGGAGAAGGGCAACGTCCTCGTCTCCGCTGACTACAGCCAAATCGAACTCCGTCTGCTCGCGCACGTCGCCGACATTCCGCAGCTGAAGCAAGCCTTCGCCGACGGCGTCGACATTCACGCGCGCACCGCGTCGGAAATGTTCGGCGTGCCGGTCGAAGGCATGCCGAAGGAAATCCGCAACAATGCCAAGGCGATCAATTTCGGCATCATCTACGGCATCAGCGCCTTCGGCCTCGCGCGCAATCTCGGCATCGAGCGCGAAGAAGCCGGCGCCTATATCAAGAAATATTTCGAACGCTTCCCCGGCATCCGCGACTACATGGAATCCACCAAAGCGTTCGCGCGCGAGCACGGCTACGTGCAGACCATCTTCGGCCGCCGCATCTGGGTCAAAGGCGTGCAATCGAAAAACCACCAGGAGCGCGCCTTCGGCGAACGCCAATCCATCAACGCGCCACTCCAAGGCGCTGCCGCCGACATCATCCGCCGCGCCATGGTCCGGCTTCCTCCGGCGCTGGCGAAAGCCAAACTCAAGTCGCGCATGCTGCTGCAAGTCCACGACGAACTCGTCTTCGAAGCGCCGAAGGATGAAGCGGATAAACTCTGCAAGCTGGCGAAAGACGTGATGGAAGCCGCACCGGAGCCGGCGGCAGTGCTCAGCGTGCCGCTGACTGTGGAAGCGAAAGCGGGCGCGAGCTGGGGCGCAGCGCATTGACCGCGCGCGGGATCGCTCTGCGCAACATCGTGCTAAGGCTAATTGGCGGTTGGCTAGCGCTCTTTCTGCTGATGGCTTTTTATTTGTGTGGCGCCGCCATTGTTGAAGTGCTGCTCATGGTTGCTAGGGGCGAATTGCCGTGGCGACGTGCCCTGCCGGCTCTGGATTACATTGCCCCGACAGTTCTCTCATCATCGGCGACTTGGTCGTCCTTCTTTCTAATCGTTTTCATTGTAATAGTCGTTATCGCGAGCCTGATCGGCCTGCTCTTAGATCGATTTAAGAAGGTCGACACGTCGGCGGAGTGAGCATGTCAAAGCAAGCCACCGGCGCCTGCCACTGCGGCGCGATCCGCTACGCCATTTCCGCCAAGCCAACCAACAGCATGATCTGCCACTGCAAGACATGTCGCGGCGTCTCCGGCGCGCCGGTCGTCGCCTGGATCACGGTGGCGCCCGAAGCCTACGCCGTCACTCAAGGCCGCCCGAAGAAGTACAAATCCTCCGCGCATGTCGAGCGCACGTTCTGCGGCGCGTGCGGCACGCAGCTCACCTACCGCCGCACCGACGACGACAGCTACATCGACGTCACCACCGCCAGCCTCGACAAACCCAACGCCTTCCCGCCCACGCACCATTCCTGGCTCGCCCACGATCTCGATTGGGTGAAGTTTGGCGACGGCCTGCCGGCGTTTCAAAAATCGCGCACTGACGACTAGTCCGCCGTTGTGCCGAAGCAGGCGCGAGCGCAGACTGCTCTCATGCGCTTCTTTCTCGCCTTGGCCCTGATGGCGTGCGCCGCGTGTTCGCCGGCAGCGCCACCGCCCGCCGAACCAGCGGTGGAAGTTGCCGCCACGCCTGGCGCGGCCGTCACCTTTATGGCGCCATCCGGGAACATCGGCTGCATCTACATCCCGTCCGGCGGCACGGACGTGTACCAACCCGCCGAACCCGGCGCCGAGCTGCAGTGCGACCGCGCAGAGCCGGAATACGTCCGCGTCGTGCTGCCGGAAAACGGCGAGGCGCGCATCGTTCAAACCGACGAGCGCGGCTGTTGCAGCGGCGAGACCATCGCCTACGGCGATCGCTGGGCCGAAGGCCCGTACACCTGCGACATCACTGACGCCGGCGTCGCCTGCGCCAGCGCCGCCGGCCACGGCTTCACGCTCAGCCGCGCACGCGCCGACGTGCACTAAGTCCGGTTGATCGAGACGCCTCCGTCCACCAGCATCGCTTCGCCCGTCATGAAGCTCGACGCATCCGACGCCAGAAAGAGCGCCGCGCGTGCCAGTTCCTCGGGCGCGGCAATGCGCTTCATGGCGTTTAAGTTGGCGACGAAAGAGCGGATCTCTTCGCTGTGCGCGACGCTCCGGCCCATCGGCGTATCGACAGCGCCCGGTAGCAGGGCATTCACGCGAATGCCTTTGCGTCCGTACTCCGCCGCAAGGTTGCGCGTGAGTCCGATCACGCCCGCCTTGCTCGCCGCATAGGCGCTCATGCCGGGGAAGCCTGCGGTGTGGCCGACGAAGGTCGAGGTGTAGATCAGCGACCCGCGGCCGCGCGCGAGCATGGCCGGGATTTGGTGGCGTGCGGCGAAGAAGGCGCTGGTGAGGTTCACTTCTATGGCGTCGCGCCAGCCGTCGGGCGAAATCTCGGTGACCTCGCCCATTTCGCCGAGTGAGCCCGCATTGTTGAAGGCGATGTCGAGCCCACCGAAAGCGCGCTGCGCTAGAGTGACCGCGTCCAGCGCGGTCTCTTCATGGCGCACGTCGCCAGCCAAGATGGCGCATTCGCCGCCATGCGCGCCGATTTCACTGGCGAGCGCTTCCAGTTCGGCCTGCCGCCGTGCGACAAGCACAAGGCGCGCGCCTTCGGCGGCAAACAGTTTCGCCGCGGCGTGGCCGATGCCGGAACTGGCGCCCGTGATGATCGCTACTTTGTTTGCAAGCACCTTCATGTTCGCTCCTTTGAACTTGGAGCGAGAGTGCGAGCGTCGTCCCTCGAAGTCTGGCCGCTATCGGACCCGCCGCCGAGTTCCTAGCCGACTTTGAACTCAACCGACTCTACGTTGCGCGTAAACGGGCCGTGATGCACCGCCTCGATGTTGTGCCCATCCGGATCGAGCAGGAAGCAGGCGTAGTAGCCGGGGTGATAGTCGCGCTCGCCCGGCTTGCCGTTGTCGCGCCCGCCGGCTGCGAGGCCAGCTTCGTAGAACCGTTTCACCGCATCGCGATCCGCGGCCTGGAAGGCGAGGTGGACGTGGCTCGGCCCGGCGCTGTCGGCGGCGTCAATCCAGAGTTCGTCGAAGCCGATAGCGTCGTCAGTTTCGATCGTCGGCTCGCGTCCGAGCGTAGCCAGGACGTCGCGATAGAAGCGCTTTGAAGCGCCAAGATCCGAGACACGGAGGTGAACATGGTCGACGAGGCGACCGCGATGATAGGTAGGCATGCGGGTTGATCTGGAGCGGCGCAAAGACTTGTCCAGTCAGCCTTTCCGCCACAGTTTCATCATCATTCGCGCCACGCGCTCGCCGCCGGCACAATCGCGCAGTCAATTTCCAGAGAGCGGGCGCGCGCGGCCCTAGAACCTGTTTCCAACCCCGGCATTGACGGCTAAGACTGCCAACGCCAGTTCATTACGGCAAAGTCAGGAACCGCAGCCCCCCATGGCCACCATCGCCCTTGTCGACGACGACGAGAACATCCTCGCTTCACTGAAGGTCTTCTTCGAAGCGGAAGGCTACACCGTGCGCAGCTACACCGATGGCGCCACGGCTTTGGCGGCGCTCGCCGAGGCGCCGCCGGACATCGCCATTCTCGACATCAAGATGCCGCGCATGGATGGCGTCGAAGTGCTGCGGCGCCTGCGCCAATCGTCGAACCTGCCGGTTATCTTCCTGACCTCGAAGGATGACGAGATGGACGAAGTGGTCGGCTTCAATGTCGGCGCCGACGACTACATCAAAAAGCCTTTCTCTCAGCGCCTGCTCAGTGAGCGCGTGAAAGCGTTGCTGCGCCGCACGCGCGCCAACATGCCTGGCGCCGATCCGGGAGGGGACAAAAAGCCGATCGTGCGTGGCGAACTCACGCTCGATCCGAACCGCCACGCCTGCACCTGGAAGGGCGAGCAAGTGCGGCTCACGGTCACCGAATTTCTTATCCTCCAAGCGCTCGCGCAGCGCCCGGGCTACGTGAAGAGCCGGGATCAGCTGATGGACGCGGCTTATGACGATCAGGTCTATGTCGACGACAGAACCATCGACTCGCACATCAAGCGGCTCCGCAAGAAGTTCCGCGACATCGACGGCGACTTCGACGCGATCGAAACCCTCTATGGCGTCGGCTATCGCTACAACGAAGCCTGAAGGCGGTCGCGGCGAGGGCTTGCGCGCGGTTGCGCGCTCACGCATCGCCCGCATCATCTTCATCTGGAATTTCGCCGGACTGTTCGTCCTGGTGCTCGGCGTGCTGTTGCTCACCGAAATGCGCGCAGGCCTGACCGACGCGCAGTTCCGCAATCTGCGCACGCAGGGCGAGCTCATCACCAACCTGCTGATCGAGACCGGTACGGTTGAGGGCGATCCCTATCCGTATGTGAACGAGGTCAGAGTGCGCGACACGCTGAGGCGCATCTTGCCGCCCATCGCGGAGGGCGCACGGGGCGGCGTCGGGCAGCCACGCGTACGGATGTTCGCGGACGACGGGCGGCTGATCGCCGACAGCGACGTGATCTACGATCGGCTTGAAGAAACGGCGCTGCCGGAAGTCGGCCAAGAGGAAAGCATCGGCCAGTCGATCCGCCGCACCGCGCAGCGCGTCGAATACATACGGCTCACGCCATGGCGGCCGACCATCTCACTGGAAGAAGAAATTGCCCGCGCCCAGCGCGGTGAGATCGCGCGCGGCGAGCGGCTCAACGAAAAAGGTGAGCGCGTTGTCTCCGTGACGCTGCCGCTCCGGCGCGTCCAAGCCGTGATGGGCACCGTCACTATCGAAAGCGCCGACGTGGAGCGCATCCTGGTCGCCGAGCGCGCTAGCATGATCCCGTTCGTGCTCGGCGCCACCGTCGCGATCTTCCTCTCTTCGCTGCTGCTCGCACTCTTCATCGCGCGCCCGCTGCGCACATTGGCGCAAGCGGCGGATAGTCTGCGCCTCAGCGGCTCAACCCGCCTTTCGCTGCCCGATGTTTCACGTCGTAAGGACGAAATCGGCGCTCTCAGCCATTCCATGGAAGCCATGACCGGCGCTCTCGCCGATCGTATCGACGCCAACGAACGCTTCGCCGCCGATGTCAGCCACGAAATCAAGAACCCGCTGGCGTCGATCAAGTCCGCGGTGGAATCCGCCCGCAACGCCCGCGAGCCGGCGCAGCAAACCCAAATGCTCGCCATCGTCGCCCAAGACGTGCAGCGGCTCGACCGCCTCGTCACCGATATCGCCCGCGCCAGTCGCATCGAAGCGGAGACCGCACGCGGTGATCTCGGCAAAGTCGATCTCGGCGCGCTGCTCTACGAACTGACGCGCGCCTATGCGCCGGCGCCGGACGAAGAATTGAAAGCGCCCGTCGTATTCAAAGGCGATCGGCCCGCGGGCGTGATCGTCCTCGGCCAAGAGGGCCCGCTCGGCCAGGTGTTCCGCAACCTGATCGACAACGCGCGTTCATTCAGCCCGCCCGGCGGCATGGTCACGGTCACGATCGAGATTCTGAAAAACAAAGACGGCTCGATCGTACGTGCGCAGGTCGAAGACCAAGGCCCGGGCATTCCGCCGGAGAATCTCGAAACCGTGTTCGAGCGTTTCTACACCCAGCGCCCCAAGGGCGTGGCCTTCGGCGGCAATTCTGGCCTCGGCCTCTCCATCGCTCGCCAGATCGTGACCAGTCACGGCGGCCGCATCTTCGCGCAAAATCTCGACGGCCTAGGCCGTGGCGAGCGCGGTGGAGCACGCCTAATAGTGGAATTGCCGCTTGCGGCAGCCGCGAGGGCTTGATGCTGCGACTATTCGTCGAAAACTGTAAGCGGCGTGCGGCTTTCGCTTTTATCGAGGGCGCGAAGGTCTATTGTCCGGCCCTTCGAAGCAGGCCCACCTTGGCGGGTGGCGGGAGCACTAAATGATTGGCGTAGTCGTGGTGTCCCACGGCCGGCTTGCTGACGAGTTCGTCGCTGCCGCCGAGCACGTCCTTGGGCCTCAAGAACAGATGCGCGCTATCGCCATCGGGCCTCATGACAACATGGAAGAGCGTCGCGGCGACATCATTGACGCTGTACGCGCCGTTGAAACCGGCGACGGCGTCGTCATCCTCACAGACATGTTCGGCGGCACGCCGTCGAACCTGGCCATCTCGGTGATCAACCAGGTCAAGACCGAAGTCATTGCCGGCGTGAACCTGCCCATGCTGATCAAGCTCGCCGAGGTCCGGGACAAAGTGAGCTTGCCCGAAGCAGCTCTTGCCGCGCAGGATGCCGGCCGTCGTTACATCCGTGTCGCCTCGATCGAACTCGCTGGCGGTGCGGCCTAACAGGGGCGCGGCTGAGCTGGCATGAGCGTAAGACGCACGATAGCGGTCACCAACAAGAAGGGCCTGCACGCACGCGCCTCGCGCCGGCTGGCCGAACTTGCGCTCAATTATGAGAGCACCCGCATCATGGTCCGCCGCGAGGAGGATGAAGCCGACGCCCGCTCGCTGATGGATCTGATGATGCTCGGCGCTGGCATCGGCTCCGACGTCGAAGTCGAAGCGCGCGGGCCGCAGGCCGAAGAGGCGATGGCGGAAGTCGAAAAGCTGTTCGCCGCCAAATTCTATGAAGACGAATGAAGCGCTTCATTGCTGCACTGGCGGTGTTGGTCTGCGCCGCGTTCGCGCCGGCGCCGCGTGTTGAGTACACGCTGTCGCCGGTGATGCGCGACGGCGCGCTTACGGCGGTCGCGGTTCATTTTTCTTTCCGTGGCGACGCCGACGGCGAAACCAGCATCAGACTTCCCGATTCATGGGCCAGTGAGTCCGAACTCTGGCGCGGCATCGAGGGCCTAAGCGCCTCCGGCGCCGAGATTGTCGAGACCGGAGATGCGGGCGAACGCGTGCTCCGCCATCGTCCGAACGCGCGCGTGCGCATCTCGTACCGCGTGATCCAGGATTGGGACGGCGAGCCCACGGGCATCGGCGGCAATCCGTATCGGCCAATCGTGCGCTCGACCTATTACCATCTCATCGGCGAGACCGCGCTCATCACGCCTGACCTCGATGCAGCCACGCGGGTGTCCGTGCGCGCACGCGGTTTTCCACGCGGCTGGAGCTTCGCCTCGGATCTCGAACATCGTGGTCTGACGCTCGAGGCGGTTCATCAAAGCGTGCTTGTCGGCGGCGACTATCGGGTGTTGACGCGCGGACCGATGCGCGTGGCGATCCGTGGCGCCTGGGCGTTCACTGATGAAGCGCTGACCGATCGCATCGGCGCGATCCTCGCGGCGCAGCGCGCCTTCTGGGGCGACCGTGACGAACCGTTCCTGGTGACGATGACGCAGCTCGCGCAAACCGCCCCGGGTTTCCGCAGCCTCGGCGGCACCGGCCTAGCCGACGCGTTCGCGTTCTTCGCCACGCCAAACGCCGAAGAAGCCGCGATCGCGCGCACGCTTGCGCACGAAGGCCAGCACACGTGGGTGCCGCGCCGGATCGGCGGCATTTCGGAAGTGGACGAGGCCTCGCAATATTGGCTCTCCGAAGGCTTCACCGATTTCTACACCGGCCGCGTCATGGTGCGTTCGGGGTTGTGGACGCCGCAGGAGTTCGCGAGCGATCTGAACCGTATGCTGCGCGCCTACGGCGGGTCGCCCGCGCGTACCGAAACCAATGCGCGCATCAATGTGGATTTCTGGAACGATCCCGACGTGCGCTCGCTGCCCTATCAGCGCGGGCGTTTGCTCGCGACGATCTGGGATCACCGTCTTCGCGCCGCCGGCGGTGGGCGCGATTTCGACGACGTCGTGCTGGAGATGAAGCGCCGTTCGATGGCCGGCGCGATGGCGCGCGAACCGCAAGTCTATGCCACCGATCTCTTCGCGCGCGTCGCGCCGGAGATGGGGCTAGCGCTGGGCGACGACCTGCAAACCTATGTCGAGCAGGGCGCAGCGGTGCTGTTGCCTGAAGACGCCTTCGCGCCGTGTGGCCGCGTCACGACGCGCGAGGTCACGCGGTTTCACCGCGGTTTCGATGTCGAAGCCACGACCGCGAACAACAACGTCGTCACCGGCCTCAATCCGCAATCGCCGGCGTATGCGGCAGGCTTGCGTGACGGCATGGCAATTCTGCGCCGCGAAGCCGGCGAGGTCGGCAACGCCGACGTCGAAATCGTCTACATCGTGCGCGACGGCGACGCCGAACGCACCATTCGCTTCATGCCGCGCGGGACTGGCTCTTACACGCTGCAGGAATTCGTGCTTGAGGCGCCGCTTGAAGGCGAGCGCCTCGCGCAATGCCGCGCCGTTCTCGGCGGCGGTTGAGCGGAAGGGAACTCTGCCTGCATTCGCCCGTTACCTCACGAAAGCGCCCTATGGCGCTGGGAGATTGGTAATGAGCGCTGAAACCCTCATCATCTGGATTATCGTCGGCGCAGTTGCCGGCTGGCTCGCTGGCCTTGTCGTACGAGGCTTCGGCTTCGGCCTGCTGGGCAACATCATCGTCGGCATCCTGGGCGCCATTCTCGGCGGCTGGTTGTTCGGCGCCATCGGCTTCGCTTTCATGCCGGGCATCATCAACACCATCATCACCGCCTTCATCGGCGCCGTGATTCTGCTGCTGATCGTGCGCGTCATCAAACGCGCCTAGCGCGCATGCCCGACGCGCCGATCTGGTTGATAAACGCGTTCGGCGTCGCCGCCGGCTTGTGTTCGATGGCGAGCTTCGTGCCGCAGATTGTGAAGATGCTGCGCGAGCGAGACGCCTCAGGCGTCTCGCTTCGCATGTATGCAGTGACAATTGTCGGCTTCATCTGTTGGACGATCTACGGCGCGCTCAGTGGTTCTTGGCCGGTGATGCTCGCGAACGCCGTATGCCTTGTTCTCGTAAGCGTCATCTTCGTCCTCCGCTTGCGTTTCGGCGACGGACGCGCTTGAACGGCGCCGAATGTGAGGGAGTTCGCGATGGCATTGCGTAATGCGTTGTTGGCTGCGGCGGCGTGTGCGCTTGCGGCGTGCAATCAATCCGGCGCACCTGAACCTGATCCGCCAGCCGTGCAGCTCTACGCCATGGATTGCGGTCACTCGACGTTCTCCGACATCGGCATGTTCGCCGACGACGGCTCCATGAACGGCCAAAGCCGCACGCTCGTCGTGCCTTGCTATCTGATCCGCCACCCGAGCGGCGATCTGATCTGGGACACAGGTTTGCCCGAAGCGATCGCCGACATGCCCGACGGCTGGCGCCCCGATGGCTTCCCCGCACACTTCGTCGTTCCGGTGAAGCTCACCGCGCAATTACAACAACTTGGCCTCACGCCCGCCGACATCGAGTTTGTATCGTTCTCCCACATGCACTCGGATCACACCGGCAATGGCAATCTCTTCACCGCCTCAACGTGGATCGTCGATGCGGACGAGCGCACGCGCATGTTCGACGCTGAACACCGCGCCGATCCGCAGGACTTCAACAATTACAACCGCCTCGAAACCGCTGAGACCCAGCTGATTGAAGGCGATGCGGAGCACGACGTGTTCGGCGACGGCTCGGTGCGAGTTATTCAAGCGCCAGGTCATACGCCGGGTCACACCGTGCTCCTGGTGCAGCTACCCAACGCCGGCGCCGTGCTGGTCACCGGCGACATGTGGCACCTCGCCGAAAGTCGCGAACGACGCCTGGTGCCGAGCTTCAACACCGACCGCGCCCAAACCATCGCTTCGATGGATAAAGTCGAAGCCCTTGCCCGCGAAAACGAGGCGCTGGTGATTCGTGAGCACGTGCAGGAAGATTTCGACGCCATGCCGCGTTTCCCCGAAGCGTTGAACTAAGCGCAGCGCAACGCGCGCAAAAAGCGAATATCTCGCGGTCGCAGCATGGCGAACGCACGCCTAGCGCGTGCAAATCCTATGATTTGCGTGCGTTCCGGCGATCCTCGGCGCATCTTTAACGCAGCTCACGAGGGAGAGACTGCACATGCCGATTACCATTGACTATGTGGCTGCTCAGGACTGGGCGGTCCGCATTGGCGGCGCGATCATCATTCTTATCATCGCGCACTTTGCGGCGAAGGCCGTGAAGTGGGCGATTGCCAAAGGCGTTGATCGCATCCCGTTCTTCTCGCGCCGCGACGGCGCCAGCCCAGCGACCGCCAAACCCATGGTCGATGTCGGCGAACGTGTCGGCGAGGTCGGCTACTGGCTGGTCTGGCTGCTCGGCTTCATGGCGGCGCTGACTGTGCTGCGGCTGACTGCAGTGGTGACGCCGCTCTATGACATGGTGCGCGGCTTCCTGGCCTATCTGCCGGCGGTTGTCGGCGCGGCGCTGATCTTTTTCATCGGTTTTGTGCTCGCCACCATCGTGCGGCGCATGGTCGAGGCCGCGGTCGAAGCGGTCGAGCTCGATCGCCGCCTGGTCGATGCGGGCCTTACCCACACCCCGAGCGGCCCTGGCCTCGCGCGTCTGCTCGGCATCCTGGTGTTCACACTCATCATCATCCCGGTCTCGATCGCCGCGCTCGATGTCTTGAACATCACTGCCATCTCCGATCCGGCTACGGCGATGTTGAACAACATCCTGATGACCATCCCGCGCGTCATCGGCGCGGCTTTGATCATCTTCATCGCCTACGTCGTCGGCCGCTGGATCATGACGCTGACGGAAGAGGGCCTGAAGTCGATCGGCTTCGACGACATCATCTCCTCGATCGCCAACGCCGAACCGATCCGCGTCGGCCGCGAGAAGATGGATCTCACGCCTGGCGTCGACACCATCAACTTCGCGAAATTCCCGCCATCACGCATGATCGGCCTCGCGGTGCTGATCGGCATCGTCCTGTTCGCCGCGGTCGAAGCAGCGCGTCTGCTCGAGTTCGGCGCCATGGCGTCGATGCTGGGCGAAGTGCTCACCTTGGCCACGCGCGTTCTCTTCGGCGCCGTGATCATCGCCTTGGGCATCCTGCTCGCGAACATCTTCGCGGCCGCCTCGACCAAGGAAGGCAAGCCTTCGTCCGAGATCATCTCAGCTTTCGTGCGCTGGGGTGTGATCGCGCTGGCGACGGCGGTGGGCCTCCGGTTCATGGGCCTCGCCAACGACATCATCGTGCTGGCGTTCGGCCTCATCCTCGGCTCGGTGGCGGTCGCGGTCGCGATTGCCTTCGGTGTCGGCGGACGCGACGCCGCCAAGAAACTGCTGGCGCGGTGGACTGGCGAATAATGCCCTAATCTACGGAAAAGCATAGGAGCCGCCGGGAAACCGGCGGCTCTTTGCTGACGGGCGGGGTTTGCAGCCGTCCCGTCTTTTGCTATGCCACGCCGCCCGCCGAGGAGCGTTGCGACGGTATCCACTCCGCCAGGCTCGACGGGTTTTCCAATTGGAAAACGACGCTCGCGAACTCTCGAAGGAGGGCGCGCGATGAGCGCTAAAGATTACGTCGTGAAAGACATCAGCCTCGCGGACTACGGCCGCAAGGAAATCAACATCGCCGAAACCGAAATGCCCGGCCTGATGGCTGTGCGCGCCGAGTATGGCCCGAAGCAGCCGCTGAAGGGCGCGCGCATCGCGGGCTCCCTGCACATGACGATCCAAACCGCGGTGCTGATCGAGACGCTGCAAGCGCTCGGCGCCGAAGTGCGCTGGGCTTCGTGCAACATCTTCTCGACGCAAGACCACGCCGCCGCGGCCATAGCCGCCAAGGGCACGCCGGTGTTCGCCGTGAAAGGCGAGAGTCTCGCGGAGTACTGGGACTACACCCACCGCATCTTCCAATGGCCGAACGGCCAATACGCCAACATGATCCTCGACGATGGCGGCGACGCGACGTTGCTCTGCGTGCTCGGCCCGAAGGCGGAGAAGGATGCCGGCGTCATCGCCGATCATTCCAACGAGGAAGAAGAAGCGCTCTTTGCCACGATGAAGAAGTATCTGAAGGACAAGCCTGGGTTCTACGAAGCCATCAAGGCCTCGGTGAAGGGCGTCTCGGAAGAAACCACCACAGGCGTGCATCGCCTCTACGAAATGGCCAAGAAGGGCGAGCTCCCGTTCCCGGCCATCAACGTCAACGATAGCGTTACCAAGTCGAAGTTCGATAACCTCTATGGCTGCCGTGAGTCACTGGTCGACGCCATCCGCCGCGGCACCGACGTCATGCTCTCCGGCAAAGTCGCGGTCGTCGCCGGCTACGGCGATGTCGGCAAAGGCTCGGCCGCATCGCTGCGCCAAGGCGGCGCGCGCGTGATGGTCACTGAAGTCGATCCGATCTGCGCGCTGCAGGCGGCGATGGAAGGCTATCAGGTTGTGACCATGGAAGAGGCCGCGCCGCTCGCCGACATCTTCGTCACCGCCACCGGCAACAAGGACGTCCTCACCGTCGATCACATGCGCGCGATGAAGAACAACGCCATCGTCGCCAACATCGGCCACTTCGATTCCGAGATTCAAATTTCGGGTCTGAAGAACTTCAAGTGGGACGAGATCAAGCCGCAAGTCCACCACGTCGAATTCCAGGACGGCAAGAAGATCATCGTGCTCTCGGAAGGCCGCCTCGTGAACCTCGGCAACGCCACCGGCCACCCGAGCTTCGTAATGTCCGCCAGCTTCACCAACCAAACGCTGGCGCAGATCGAACTCTGGACCAACGGCAAAGCCTACCAAAACCAGGTCTACACGCTGCCGAAGCACCTCGACGAAAAGGTCGCCACGCTCCACCTCGACAAGCTCGGCGTGAAACTGACGACGCTCACGAAAGAGCAAGCCGACTATATCGGCGTGCCCACCGCCGGCCCGTTCAAGCCGGATCACTATCGCTACTAAGCTGGCGGCCAACGATCAGAACGCGAGACGCCGTCCCAAGCAGGGGCGGCGTCTTTCGTTTGCTAGCGTTACTCACAAGCGCCGCCCCGCCGCGTGCGCGGGATCATTGCGCGGGCGACGCGCGTTCGGCATGAACGCCTGGGGATAACGACGCGCCATGCTGGTTCAAGCCACACGCACGCTCTCGACGCTGACCATGCGCGCGCTGTTTTACGGCGCGCTCTTCATCATCGTCGTCGTCGTCCATCTCGGCCTCACCGGCGCGTTGCGCGCGCAAGGCTGGGGCCCAAGCGCATCTTTGCTCGCCTCAGGCGCCGTCGTGCTCGGCCTCGTGCTGCTGATGGTGAACTTTGCCGACTGGGCGCGCGAGAGGCGCGCCGCGCACCGCGAAGTGCAGCGCATGAAGCAGGGACTACCCGGCGGCCCGTGCTGTGTGGTCTGGAAAAACGCCGAACCGGCGCAGCGCGACGAAGACGATCCCAACGCTATGCCCTGGGAAATCGCCGGACCCCTGCATGCGCGCTACCCGAAGCTCGCGCGCCGCCTCGGCGTCGAAGGCGTGGCGGTGGCCGAGTTCGAAGTCAGCGCCAACGGCGTCGCCAAGAACATCCACTGCGTCTATGCATGGCCGTCCGACGTGTTCTACGAAGCCGCACGCGAAGCGCTCACCGTCGCGAAGTTTCAACCCAAGCCTGACACCCACGTCCGCTTCGGCTCGAGCTACCGCATCCCGTTCGTCTTCCGCATCGCCGGCGCCGCGAAGGTGCAAGAGAGCGGCCGCCGCGCGCGGAAACTCCGCCCCACGCTCCACGCCGCGCAGCAAGCCGTGGAAAAAATCCGCCGCACCGGCTGAGCGGCACGTTAAGACGTTGATCTTTCTTAACTTAACCGCGCGTTCATCATTTTAAGTTGTTGTTAACGCTTAAGCCCAGCCGCGCCCATGGCTTTAGCCGCGAAGCAGCTAAGAATGAGCGCGGGGTTGCAGCGATTCGTTTCGCTGTTCGGATGGAATTTAGGGGTCGGCGCCTTGGACGGTGGATTCGCAAGCTTGCTTGTGGCGGCTGGCGCAGCGGCCATCGCGGTAGCATCGCTCCTGTGGGCGCTGCGCGTAACCGATGGCGCGCGAGGCACCGTCGAAGTCTGGAAGAAGCGCGTCCGCGAACTCGAAGACAAAGTCGCCTGGGCCGACGCCGTGTTTGGCGCGTTTCCCGGTGTCGTGCTGATCTGGGAAGACCTCGTCACCGACGGCGAAGGCGAGTGGGGCCGCCCGCGCATCTATGGCAGCCCGCTCGCGCTCGCGAGCCTGCTGCGCTTCTCCGACAGCGCCGTCTCCGCCGAGCCCTCGATCCGCATCCTGCAGGGCCTGACGCTGTTCGACGCTAACGACGCCACCGGCAACGTCACCCGCCTCGCGCCATCACTCGCAAGGCTCCGCCGCGAAGGCGCGCCGTTCTCGATCAAGATCTCGACGCCCGACGGCATCTACGTCGAAGTCGACGGCCGCACCGCCGGCGCCCGCGCCGTGGTGTGGATGCTCGACGCCAGCGTCCGCGGTGTGGAAGAGGGCGGCGCCCGTGGCCGCATCGAAGGCGGTCGCGAAGTCATCGCCCGCGATCCCGCCGCCTTCCTCGAAATGTGGAACGCAGCGCCGTTCATGGCCTGGCGCGTCAATGGCGCGCTGAAGCTCGAATGGGCCAACCCGGATTATCTGGCCGCACTCGAAGCCAAGTCGCTCGACCAAGCCATCCAACGCAACCTGCAGCTCGACCAAGGCGCCACCGAACTGGCGCGCAAAGCCATCGAAGCCGGCGCTGCCGTCGAAGAAACCCGCTCCGCCGTTGTCGGCGGCCAGCTCCGCACACTGCGCATCCGCATGAGCCCCGTCGCCGGGGGCGCTGCCGGCATCGCCATCGACGTCACCGACACCGAAGCCTCGCGCGAGCAGCTCTCCAAGCAACAGCGCGCGCACGACGAGACGCTCGACCACCTCGCCGAAGGCATCGCCGTGTTCGACGCGCAAAAGCGCCTCGTCTTTCACAACCGCGCCTTCGAAGCGATGTGGGGTCTCGATCCCGCCTTCTTGCAGGATCGCCCGGTGCACGCCGCGTGGCTCGATTACCTCAAAGAGAAGCGCAAACTCCCGGCGCACGCCAACTACGCCGAGTGGCGCGCCGGCGAACTCGCGCTCTACCAGGAAGTCGCGGAACTGCCGCAAGACATGTGGGTGCTGCCCGATGGCCGCATGCTCCGCATCGCGCGCCAGCGTCACCCCAGCGGCGGCTTGCTGCTGATCTTCTCCGACATCACCAATGAAGTGTCGCTGAAGAGCTCCTACGACGCGCTACTGCAAACGCAGAAGGCAGCACTCGATAAATTGCACGAAGCCATCGTCGTGTTCGGCCTCGACGGGCGCTTGAAGCTCTCCAACGCCGCATTCTCGAAAATGTGGACGCTGGAGCCCAGCGCGCTCGAAGACGACATGCCGTTCGACAAAGTCGTCGCCGCCTGCGAGCACCTGTTCCACGACAAAGCCGAGTGGGCGAAAGTCCGCGCCCGCATCACCGACCCGTCCCCGGAGGCGCGCACCGAATATCGCAGCGAAATGCGCCGCAGCGACGAGAGCGTGCTCAAATTCCTCACCCGTCCGCTGCCGGACGGCGCCACGCTCGTCGCATTCCAGGACATCACCGCCGACCGCCGCGTCGAAGAAGCGCTGCGTGAGCGCGCCGAAGCGTTCGAAACCGCCGACAAGCTCAAAGGCCAGTTCGTCGAGAACGTTTCCTACCAGCTCCGCAACCCGCTGCAGGCGATCTACGGCAACGCCGAAATGCTGCAGCACAAGGTGTTCGGCCCGCTCAACGATCGCCAGATCGATCAAGTCGGCTCCATCATCGAAGCCTCGGGCAATCTCTCGAAGCTGATCGACAACATCCTCGACGTCGCCATGGTCGAAGCCGGCAATGTCGCGCTCGATCTCGCGCCCATGGATGTCTACGAAACCATCGCGGACTCCGTGCAGATGGCCGCCTCCAAGGCGCGCGACACTGAAGTGCCGATCCGCGTGAAGTGCGATCCGAAGATCGGCGCCATCGACGCCGACCAAAAGCGCATCACCCAAGTGATCGTGAACCTGCTCTCCAACGCACTCCGTCACACCGAGCGCGGCGACACTATCACCGTCTCCGCCGATCGCCTCGACGGCGTCATCCGCCTCACCGTGGCCGACACCGGCAAAGGCATGGCGTTCGACCAACAAGCCAAAGCCTTCGACAGCTTCGAATCCGGCGACCGCCGCGGCGCGGGGTTAGGTTTGGCGCTGGTGCGTTCGTTCGTAGAAATGCACGGCGGCTGGGTCGCGCTAGCCAGCGAACCAGGCCGCGGCGTCACGGTGACGTGCCATTTGCCCGTACACGCCCCGCAAGCTGGCCCACCGCCAACACCACCAGGCGAGAGACGCGCGGCTTAGGTCCGCTTCTGGGCCCTTTCCAGCCGTTGACCATTCAACTCGATTTCAGCCCTTCGCAAAAGGGCTCGCTCTTGATTGCGCCGAAGCGGCCATTGGTCCGCGCGCAGGTGCACCCAACGGCGAAATTTCAAGACATTTTGTGGCCAAGCAGGCGCTGCCGCAGCTTGTACAGCGGAGCGCGGATCGCGCCCGGCATGATTGTTCGCCAAGCGTTGCTGAAGAACGTCATCGGCGGGTTCTCGATGCGCGTGATGATGCGCTGGGCATTCTGATCCGAAAGCCGAGCCATCTCTTGCGCCAGCCGCTGTTCGCTGTCCGCTAGCGCCCTCGTTAAGGTCTCGGCTTCTACGCCGAACAGCTCCCGCGCGATAACCGCCCAGCTTCGCCCCGGCGACATCGGGACCAGCTCTTCGATCCAGGATGCAGTAGCGGCAGCGACATCCCGTGGGTTCGGCTTCGGGTCAGCGAGCGCCGCTTCGTAGATGGCGACATGCTGTGCGACGCAGTCCGTCAACGAGGCCTCGGCCCGCAACCGATCGGTGACAAGGCCAGCATCACCCGCGTCGTAAGCCGCAATCGCTTCAGCCACCAGCTGTTGCGATGCCGGCCGCGCTAATAGCCCCGCGCCGAAATTGAACCGACGCCAGTCCGCAAGCCGCTTCGCGGTAAGAAGTCCCGCAAAGCCGCGCCCGTCGCAAACGACGACCGCACATCCGATCGCGGCGGCTTCCAGGGCCATGCGCGCTGTAGCGAAAACGAGGTCATAGTTCGGCAGGTCGCGTTCGATTTGATCGCTCACGCGCCCAAAGGCGGGACCAAGTTCGGCGAGTTCGACGTCTTGACTGGTGCAGGCGGCGCGGACGGCTTCGACGTGACCCGCATTCTTGGTGAGTAGGAGTGCTCGTCGCGGCCGCTCGGGAAGTGGCGAACGGCGTGCGAAGCGCTCCAGGTCCACAGCGTTCTGGATTACGGTCAAGCGATCGGCGGGAACGCCGCGTGACAGGCAGCGATCCCTGCAAAGATTATCCACCGCAATCCAGCGCCGAATCTGCGGATGAGGCCGCGGCGCCTCGATTTCGAAATTGGCGCTATGACAGGCGAATACGGCGGGCGTTTCCGGAAACGCCGCTAAGGCGGCCAGCGCCACGGATATATGTTGTGCGTGGATGATCTCGGGCGCCGCGGGCAGGGCGCTCACGCGATCGACAATGATATGGCCGCGTTCTCGCATCCGCGCCGCTTGGGGGCCAAGCGTGGGCGCCAGCACCATCGGTTGATGGCCTGCGCGGCGCAGCCCATCCGCCAACAGCTCCACAACGACTTCGGACCCGGAATTGTTGGCCAGGTAAAGGTTGGTTATCAGGATGCGCAATCGACGCGCTCCCCGCTCCCGATTGGCTCAGCCGACCAGCGTTCTAACAAGGCCAGCGCCAGTGGCCTCACATGCCGCTCGTACTCGATCCGTTGCGTATACTTGCTCGCCGCGACGCGCGATGCGCCGATGCTCTCCCATGAAGGCGACCAACGCGCATCCCATGCGAACGTCGGCCGCCGCAGCCGTTCGCGAGACAGCGCTGCGGGGTCCTCGTCAAGTAGGCGCTGCACCTCTTCGGCGAGCGACGCGTAGGCATCGACAGCCTCCTGTTTGCGCTGCTGCTCGTCCCTGTCGAGCCTAATCTCGGTGACGATGTCATCGCTATTGCCGCCCGCAACCGCGCGGGCAACCAGATGTGAAACGTCTCGTCCTTGACGCCTCAGTCTCAGTGTGGCCGAAGCGGCAACAACTTCACAAAGGTCATGCATCGGATTGTAGCCATCGACGGCGTCACTCACGATCAGCGTGCTGCCTTTCGCGGTCGCTGCCTCAACAATTGCGCTGATCACCTTGTCGAACATCGTCAGGTCTGTGTTTAGAATAGCCGCATACCAGTCGCGATCCGGGGCCAGCCCGAACACGGCGCCCGGGCGCGCTCCCGCACGTAGGGCAGATTGCAGCGAATGATGTGTTCGCGGGGCGCCGGCGCCTGACCCGTCCGTCATCAGGAACAGTGTCGGCTTTTGTTGCGCCATCCAGCCGAACAGCCGCAGTTCGTGGCCGGGATGCGCGTGGAGCAACAAAGTCCGCCCGCCAGCGGCCTCTCGCGTGTCTGACAAGATCATCGTCCTCCGCCACGCCGGGCTGATAGATTTGAGTGCGACTTTATGTCAACGAACCCCAGGTCGCCAGCGGAAGGCCGCAGGATGCCGAGCGGCCTCTCACTTTCTCGCCAGCTTTCGGCGAAAAAGCTGACGGATATTCCGAGGATAGATTCCACACTACCCGCGCGATGCACGGGAATGACTCTAATAACCTACTAGTGCTGGCTCTTCGGCAGCCGCACAACCAAGCCGTCCAAATCCGGCGTCACCTTGATTTGGCACGAAAGCCGCGAGTTGGTTTCAACGTCGTTGGCGAAATCCAACATGGATTGCTCCATTGAGTTCTGCTCGCCCGTCTTCGCCAACCACTCCGGATCGACATACACATGGCACGTCGCGCATGCGCACGCGCCGCCGCAATCCGCGTCGATGCCCGGCACGGCATGCTTCACGGCCGCCTCCATCACCGTCTGGCCAACCGGCGCTTCGACGACATGCTCTTTTCCGGAGTCTTCGATGTAGGTGATCTTCGGCATAAGTCGTTCAAACCCTCAGCGCGCGGACGCGACAAGCTCTTTCATTGGCCTCGATGTGTCTTCCAACACGGCGGGCGGTAACGACCGCCCGGTTTGGATCAGCATCTTAGCGCCCAGATACTCCGCCGGCTTGTTCACTGCATCCACAGCGATCAGCCGCTCGCCCTTATAGTAGAACGCCGCGAAGGCGCGGTCAGCCATAACGCCACGGAACGCGACATGCTCATAGCCGTGGAACAGCCCTGCGATTTGCAGTTTGAGGTCGTACTGATCCGACCAGAACCAGGGCGCTTCCTCGGTGTGATCCTTGGCCCCGAGCAAATGGGCGGCGACGACCTTCGCGCCTTCCACGGCATTATGGACGCTCTCCAGCCGCGCGATGCGGCCCTCGAAATGCACCATCGGCCGCGCCGCGCAATCGCCGATGGCGTAGATCGCCGGATCGGCGGTGCGGCAATGGCGGTCAGTGAGAATGCCGTTGGCGACGGTGAGCCCGCACTGCTCCGCCAACGCGATGTCCGGCGTCACGCCAATGCCGGCAATGACGATGTCGGCGGGGATCTCCATCCCGTCGGTGAGCGCAACGCCGGTGACGCGGTCCTGACCTTTCAGCACCGCAGGCTGGCCGCCAAGCACGAAGCGCACGCCCTGGCGCGTGTGCTCATCCAGGAAGAACCCAGCAACTTCCGGGCTAGTCACCCGCGCAAGCGGCCGCACAGCGGTTTCAACCACCGTGACTTCAAGCCCGCATTGCCGCGCAACCGCCGCGACTTCGAGCCCGATGTAACCAGCCCCAATCACAACGAGCCTGGCGCCCGAAACGAAGCGCTCGCGCACGCGGTCAACATCGCCGGCCGTGCGAAACAGAAACACGCCCTCAAGGTCAGCGCCGACCAGCGGCAGCTTCCGCGGCTTCGCGCCGGTGGCCAAAACCAGCGCGTCGTACGGCAGTTCGCGCCCGCCCTCGACGCGCACCTTCTTGTTGGAGCGATCGATCCAGACCGCGCGCAATTTGGTGAGGAGGGTGATGTTTTCCTCGGCGTACATTTCGGCCGGCCGCAGCAGCAGCCGGTCCATGCTGAGTTCGCCCTTGAGGTAGGCCTTCGACAGCGGCGGGCGCTGATAGGGCGCGGCCGGCTCCTCGCCGATCAGCGTGATATCCCCGGCAAAACCGCCCTGGCGCAGCCGTTGCGCGGTCTCGCCGCCGGCTTGGCCAGCGCCGATGATGATGATGCGTTTGATTTCGCCCATAGTCACAGCGGCTTAGTGTTAAAGGCCAAGCAGTATGGGGCGCAAGCGGCCCTTGATGCGGCGCTTGCCGCAAGGCAGATTCCGCCGCCGTGACATTGAAATCCCCTAACGATTCGTTGGCTTCCGTAAGGGCCGAGGCGCTGGAGCGGTTGTTGGCCGAAACCGGCTTCGCCGGCGCCGAGCGCACCCCGCTCGCCGGCGACGCTTCCACGCGCCGCTACGAGCGCCTGAAGCTGGGTGACCGCCGCGCCATGCTCATGGATGCGCCCCGGTCGAACGAAAGCGCCCCTTGTCCGCCAGGGGCGACTCCGGCGGAACGCCGCGCCATGGGCTGGAACGCCACCTCCCGGCTGGCCGCTTCTCGGGTTGAGGCGTTCGTCGCGGTGGCGAAGCATCTCGAAGATATCGGTCTCTCACCGCCGCGCATATACGGCGCCGATTGTGATGCCGGATACGCGGTGATCGAGGATCTCGGCGACAGCCTCTACGCGCATGTGATTGGCGACGGCGGCCAGGACGAGATCGCGCTTTACGAAGAAGCCGCGCGTGTGCTGGCGCATGTGCACCAAGCGCCAGCACCGAGCAGGCTTGAAGGCACGGGCGGCGCGTCGTGGCCGGTACAAGACTACGATGCCCTTGCACTCGAAGTGAACGCGGACCTGTTCGTCGATTGGCTGCCGCGCGCCGCCGATGTTGATATTGATGATGCCGCGCGGGCGCGTTGGGAAAAGGTGCGCGATAGCTTGATCGTGAAAGCGTTGGGCTTCCCGCGCGCGTTCACGATCCGCGACTACCACGCCGAGAACTTGCTCTGGCTGCCTGAGCGCGATGGCTTGCAGCGCGTCGGGCTGCTGGATTTCCAGGACGCGGTGCGGGGCTGGCGGGCGTGGGATTTCGCCATGCTGCTGCACGATGCGCGGCGCGACGTGAGTTATCCCGCGCACGAAGCCGCGATCCGCGCCTATCTCGACGCGACCGGCGCAAGCGAAGCTGAATTTCAGCGCGAACTCGCGGTGCTCGGCGCAATCAACGCCATGCGCATCCTCGGCATCTTCTCGCGCCTCGCGGGCCGTGACGGCAAGCAGCGCTATCTCGCCTTCATGCCGCGCGAGTGGGGACACTTGGCGCGGACGCTTGAGCACCCGTCGCTCTCCGAGGCGAAAGCCTTCGTCGAAAGCGTGGCGCGGCCCTACCTGGAGCAAGCCGCTTGACGCCGCACACCGCCATGGTGCTCGCCGCGGGCCTCGGCACGCGGATGAAGCCGCTGACGGACGATCGGCCGAAGGCGCTGGTGCAAGTCAGCGGGCGCGTGCTGGTTGATCATGTGCTGGATCGTCTTGTCGCCGCGGGCGTGCGGCGCGCAGTGGTGAACGTCCATTCGTTCGCAGACTTACTCGAAGCGCATGTGCGCCGCCGCGCCGACATCGAGATCGTGATCTCAGATGAACGGGCACAATTGATGGAAACCGGTGGTGGTGTTCGCCAAGCGCGACCGCTGCTTGGTAATGACCCGATCATTGTCTGCAACATCGACAGCGTTTGGGAGGAGCCGTATGGCTCGGCGCTCGCGCGTCTGGCGGAAGGTTTCGATTCCACGCGAATGGGCGCGCGCCTTATGCTGGCGGCGATGAACGCCCAGCTCGGCTACGACGGCGATGGCGATTTCTTCATGGACGAAGCCGGCGTGCTCTCGTTCCGCGATGCGCTGCCGCACACGCCGTGGGCCTACATGGGTGCACAGATCATCGATCCGCGCATCGTTGATGAAGAGCCGCTCAAGCCGTTCTCGTTCACGCGCGTGTGGCGGAGGCTGGCGCGAGAAGGGCGGCTCCACGGTGCGCCGCTCGGCGGCTATTGGATGCACGTCGGCGACCCCGACGCGCGGAGCGAAGCCGAAGCGCGCCTGGCGAGCGCGGCGCCCAGTCCATGACATCGCCGCTCGGACTGTTTGAAGGCCCGGCGCCAAGGCTCCGGGCAGCGCCTGCGTCGGCGCCATTCCTCGACGTGCTCGCCGATTCCATGGTCGCAGCGCTTGTGCGCGAAGACGATCCATTCGCGCTCTCCGACGCGCTGGTGCTGTTGCCGAACCGGCGCGCCGCGCGCGGCTTGATCGATGCATTCCAGAAGCGCCTCGGTGGTGCTGCGATTTTGCCCGCGATCCGCCCGCTCGGCGATCTCGACGAAGACCCGCAAGTTTGGGGCGCCGATCCGATTGCGCTCGACGTTGCGTCGGCGATCGATGTCACGCGCCAACGCATGGAGCTCGCTGCGCTGATACGTGCGCGCGACAAGGCGGCGGGCGGCGTCGAAGATCCCGCGCGTGCATTGGCGTTGGCGGACGAGTTGCGCAAGCTGCTCGATAGTGCGGCTGCTGCCGACGAAGTGCATTGGGACAAGTTGCCGACGCTCGTGCAGGAGCGCGACTTGGCGCGGCACTGGGAAGCGTCGGCGCAGTTTCTCGCGATCATCGCGAACTACTGGCCGCAACGCTTGAAGCTAGACGGTTTGAGCGATCCCGGTGGACGGCGTGCCGAGATGCTCCACGCCTTGGCCCGCGATTGGACGCGCGAACCACCGACGCGGCCAGTTATCATTGCGGGATCGACTGGCTCAATGGGCGCTACGCGCGCGCTGATGCGGGTCGTCGCTGCGCTGCCGCGTGGCGTCGTCGTGCTGCCAGGACTGGATGTCGATCTCGATGACGAGTCTTGGGCGTTGGTCGGTGATCAGCATCCGCAGCATGTGCTGAAGGAAACGTTGGCGGCGCTTGGCGTAGCGCGGGGCGACATTCGGTCGATGGTGCAGGAGACCACCCAAGGCCGCGCGCGGCGCGTGCTAATGCGCGAAGCGCTGGCGCCAGCGGAGCGCACGGCGGACTGGCTGAAGCGCCTGGACGCTGCCGGCGGCGCCGCATTTGTGAAAGCGGGCGCTGAAGGCTTGCGCTTGGTCGAGGCCACAACAGAAGACGAAGAGGCGAGCGCAATCGCCATTCTGCTGCGCGAAGCTCTAGAGAAGGGCGACAGCGCCGCGCTCGCAACGCCGGACGCCGGCTTGGCGCGCCGGGTCGAAGCGAAGCTGACGCGCTGGGGCATCGTGCCGTCCGTTTCGCACGGACGCCCGTTGCGCGAGAGCGAAGCAGGCGCACTGATCGCGTTGCTGTGCGACCTGGCGCGCGATCCAGGCGAGCCCGTGGCGCTAGCGGCGTTCCTGAAGCATCCGCGCGTGCGCTTGGCCGGTAATGCAGCGGCGCTGGCTACATTGGAGCACGAAGCGCTGCGCGGCGCGCGGCGTCATGAAACACTGCAGGACCTCGCGGCGCTCGACAAACTCGCCAAGTACGACCGCGCGCGCGCAATCGTTGCGAGCGTGGAGCAAGCATTGGCGCCACTCACGGCGGTAACGGCGCAACCGCAAATCACGCTGGCGCAGTTTGCTGACGCCATCGCACAAGGCGCCGAAACCGCGACCGGCGCAGACGTCTGGCAAGAGCGCGACGGCGAGATCGCAGCGGAAGTACTGCGCGACGCCATCGCGCACGGCGCTGATCTCGGCGCAATGTCGCCGGGCGCTGCGCCTCGCGTGCTGTTGCGCCTAATGGACGGCAAGGAAGCGCCGCCGGCCTCTGGCGGCGATCCGCGCGTCGCGATCTGGGGGCCGCTCGAAGCGCGCCTTCAGCGTCGCGACCTGATGATCCTCGGCGGACTGAACGAAGGCGTGTGGCCTGCGCCGCCCGGCGAAGATCCGTTTCTCTCGCGCACGATGCGCGAGGCGTTGGGCTTGCCATCGCTCGATCAGCGCATTGGGCTGGCCGCGCATGACTTCGCGCAACTGGCCAATGCGCCGAACGTGGTGCTGACGCGATCGCTGCGGCGCGATGGTTCGCCGACCTTGGCGTCGCGCTGGCTGTGGCGCTTGCAAACCTTGGTCCAAGGCGCGCACGCGAAGCTCGACCACGCCGACGAGCACCTGGCCTGGGCGCGCGCGCTCAATGCGCCGAGCAAGGCGCGCACGCCGAAAATACCGCGCCCAAAGCCGCCCACGGACAAACGCCTGAAGCGCATCAGTGTCACACAGGTGGAATCCCTCATCCGCGATCCCTATGCCGTCTACGCGCGGCGCATTCTCGGTTTGGAGTATTTGAAGCCGATCGGCGCGCCCGCAGGACCAGCCGAACGTGGCACCGCTGTTCACCGCGCCATCGAGTTGTTCGAAGACGGCGCAGATCACGGCAAGCTGATCGACTTACTCGATGAACAATTGCGCCACGCCGGTGTTTCGGCGGAGCGTCGGGCGGCTGAGCGGGCGCGGCTGGCGCTTTCGGTGTCGGCGCTGATCGACTGGTTCGCCGAGCGGCGCGCGCACAACGCGATCGTGTATCGCGAGGCGAAGGGCGTGTTGCCGGTTGAGGGCGTCGAGCTCTCAGGCGTTGCTGACCGCATCGAAATTGGCCTGGCGCATGTCGCGGTGCTCGATTTCAAAACGGGCGCACCAGCGACGAAGAGCCAAGTTGAGAGCGGATTGTCGCCGCAACTGCCTTTGCTCGCTGTGATGCTTGCGCGCGGCAAGTTCGAAGGCGTGCCGGCGGCGGTGGCGACCGAGCTGCTCTACTGGCGCTTCGGCGGCGCTGATCCGACACCAAAGCCGCTCGATCTCGACGCTCAAGCGGAAGCGGAGAAAGCTCTCTCTTCGTTGCGCGGCTTGTTGCAGCGCTACGCGCAGGCAGATCAGCCGTTTCTGTCCAAGCCGCGCGTGCAATTCGTGAAGCCGTACACCGAGTACGACCATCTGGCGCGGCGCAAGGAATGGGCTGACGCGGAGGGCGACGAATGAGCGCCCGCGCGCTGAAGGATGCCGACAAGCAACAGCGCGTTGCGGCCGATCCCGGCACGTCGGTGTTCGTCACCGCGAACGCCGGATCGGGCAAGACCAAGGTGCTGGTCGATCGCATCGCGCGCTTGCTTCTGCTGCCCAACGCAAAACCGTCCGCGTTCTTGTGCATCACCTACACCAAGGCAGCCGCCGCCGAGATGCAGCGGCGTTTGTTCGAGCGGCTGGGCAGCTGGTGCGTTGCGGATGACGCAACACTCGAAGCCGAACTGACCAAGCTCGGCGCGAGTGCGAGCGATATGGGCACGGCGCGAGCACTGTTTGCGCGCGCTCTGGAGACGCCAGGGGGTTTGCACATTCAAACCATCCACGCGTTTTGCGAGCGCTTGCTCGCGCGCTTCCCGCTCGAAGCCGGCGTTCCGCCAGGGTTCGACATCGCCGACGAAGCACGCGCCGCCGCGATGCTCGGCGAAGCGCGGGCGAGCGCGGCCCTCGGCGCGGAGGCGCCGGCGGAAGCGTTTCAGCGCTTTGCGGCCCGGATGAACGGCGATGCGCTCGACAGCTTCCTCGATCGCCTCGCGTTGCGCCGCGCGGATTTCCATCGTTTCGCGGCAAAGCACGACAATGCGATCTACGCCGAGGCGGCGATCCGCAATCGGCACAACGTGCGACAGAGCGCCGACGTGTTCATTCGTGATTTCCTGGCGCGGCAGGATTGGCGCGCCTTGCGCGAAGCGGCGGCGGCGCTGGAGACGGGTAGCGCCAAGGATCAGGATGCAGCGGAACGTTTGCGTGCGGCGCTCGATTGCATGGAGCATGCGCCACGCGATGCGTTGATGTCGTGTTTCAAGTTCGCGCTGACCGACAAGGGCGAGTTGCGCAGCGCGTTCGCGACCAAGAAGATCAAGGACGATTTCCCTTGGATCGATTCCCTGCTGCAGCGCGTCGCCGAGGATGCGGCCGATGCGCGGGCGAAGCTCAACGCCATCGAGCGCGCCGAAGACGCAGCGGCCGCGCTGCAGTTGGCGATGACCTTGGATCGCGCGTATGAGCGCGCGAAACAGCGCAGCGGCGTGCTCGATTTCGACGATCTGATCGCGAACGCGCAAAAGCTCTTGCAGCGCGCCGATGCAGCGCCCTGGGTGCTCTACAAACTCGACGGCGGCATTGATCACATTCTGATCGACGAAGGCCAGGACACCAGCCCGACACAATGGGAACTGATCGCGCCGCTGCAAGAAGAGTTCTTCGCCGGCGTCGGCGCGCGCGAACGGCCGCGCACGGTCTTTGCTGTCGGCGATCCGAAGCAGAGCATCTACGCCTTCCAGGGCGCCGACCCGGAGCGCTTCCTGAACGAAGCGCGCGTGCTCGAGAAGCGCTCACGCAAAGCTAAGCAAAGCTTCGCCGCGCCGGAGTTGCGCACATCGTTTCGCTCCGCGCCTGAGGTTCTGCGTGCCGTCGATGCCGTGTTTGCGGATCCGCGCCGACGCTTGGTTGCGGGTGAGCCCGGCAAGCACGATGAGGTCGTGCACTTGGCGGCACGGGACCAAGAGGGCGGCGTTGTTGAGGTCTGGCCTCTGGCGATGCGGCCGGTTGCGCAACCAGCCGTCGCGTGGGATGCGCCGATGGACGTCGAGACTGGCGTCACCGTGCATGCACAGCTGAGCAAGGCGATCGCCAAGCGCGTGAAGGAGATGATCGATACGCGCGAGGCGGTGTTGGACAAAGACACGCGCCGCATGCGACCGCTCCGGCCCGGCGACGTGTTGGCGCTGGTGCGCACGCGTGGGGCGATGTTCCGCGAGTTGATCAAGGCGTTCAAGCGCGCGGGGCTGCCAGTTGCCGGCGCCGATCGTATGGTGCTGCGCGATGAACTCGCCGTGGAGGATTGTCTCGCGCTAATGCGCGTCGCGCTTGATCCGGCGGATGATTTGGCGTTGGCGAGCGCGCTGAAGGGGCCATGGGTTGGCCTTGATGACGACGACTTGGACATCTTTCCACTCGCCTACGGCCGTGGGCGCGGCGAGACGCTGATGCAGCGGTTGAACGCCAGCGCGGACGAGAAGTACGCCTTCGCTCGAGCGTTTGTGGCCGAGCTCGGCGTTCGCGCTGGCGCTGATCCGTTCGCGTTCTTGAGCTGGGCGCTCGAGGCGCCGCATCGTGACGCGCGCGCCGGTTGGGATCTGGTGCTGTCGCGCCTTGGCGCGGAGTCGCGCGATCCATTGGAGGAATTGCTGCAGCGAGCGCTAAAGCCATCGATGATGGGCGCGGCGACGTTGCAGCGCTTCCTCTACGAGATTGAAGTCGACTCCGGGCAGGTGAAGCGCGAGCTGGAAGCGGAAACCGGCGCCATCCGCGTGAAGACTGTGCACGGCGCAAAGGGCCTGGAAGCGCCGCTGGTGATTCTGCCGGACTCTACCGGCCCATCTGCGGCCCAACCCGATGACGGCCTGATGTTCGACGACGAGAAGGGTCCGTTCATCTCGTTCCGCGCTGGCGACGACGACGCGGCGGTGGCCACTGCGCGCCAAGCCCACAAAGACCGCATGGAGGGCGAGCATTGGCGCCTGCTTTATGTGGCGATGACGCGCGCGCGCGATCGGCTGATCGTTTGCGGCACGCAGCACGGCAATTCGAAGGACGGCGAGACCAAGGAAAGCTGGCGGCTTGCGGTGCAGGAAGCGTTGCAAGGGTTGAGCGCAGCGCCGATCGAAACGCCGTACGGCGAAGGTTTGCGCTTTGGCGCACCGCAGATTGCGGAGGCACAGGCCGTCGCTGAGCGCGCTTCGTTTGCGTTGCCAGACTGGGCGCGCAAGCCTGCGGTTGGCGGCGTGTCGCGTGAGCTTGCGGCGCCGTCGCGGATCAAGCGCATTGACCCCGCGTTGTTTTCGCCGCGCGGCGATGGCGCCAAGCGCTTCCGCCGCGGGCGGTTGATCCACGGCTTGCTGGAGCGTTTGCCGGATGTCGCGCCCGCGCGTCGCGTTGAGAGCGCGCATGCGTGGCTGAAGCGGCAGGGCGCCGATGCTGCCGAAGCTGAAGCGTATGCGCGCGAAGCGATTGCGGTGATCGATGATCCGCGCTTTGCTGCGGTGTTCGGCGCGCAGAGCCGTGCCGAGGCGCCGATCGTTGGCGAAGCGGCGGGCAAGGCGGTGAGCGGAATTGTCGATCGGCTTGCGGTCGACGGCGATCGCGTGATCGTGCTCGACTTCAAGACGGATCGCCCCGCGCCGGCGAACGCCACAGATGCGCCCGACGCTTACGTGTTGCAGCTTGCACTTTATCGTGAAGTTCTGCGGCAAATCTTTCCCGGCAAGCGCGTAACTTGCGCTCTGCTTTGGACGGAAAAACCACTCCTCATGGAGTTGCCGGATCCCCGTCTGGACGCCGTTTTCGAGGTGTTCCGCCGAGGTTGAAACGTTAACCGGCGCCCCCTACATCGAAGCAACGAATCCGTTGCCCAACAGGAGCATTCCGCGTGGCCACCAACAAAGTCTCGGACGATAGTTTCGAAGCCGACGTGCTGAAGTCTGGCACGCCCGTGCTGGTCGATTTCTGGGCTGAGTGGTGCGGGCCGTGCAAGCAAATCGGCCCGGCGCTGGAGGAAATCGCCGCCGAGATGGGCGAGCGCGTTCAGGTCGTGAAGTTGAACATCGACGAAAACCCGATGACCCCCGGCCGCTACGGCGTGCGCGGCATCCCGACCTTGATGGTGTTCAAGGACGGCAAAGTCGCCGCGACGAAAGTCGGCGCGATGCCGAAGTCGAAGATCGTCGAGTGGCTTAACGAGAGCATTCCGGCGACCGACGCGCAGCGCGCCTAATCGCTTTCGGCGGCAAGCGCTTCAGCCGCCAACACGAACGAGCCACAGATCAGCACACGCGGCGCAGGAAACTGCGCCGCGTTTTGCATTGCGGCGGCGAGGGATGGTGTCGTGGTTGCAACAATGCCGTACGCTTCGGCTTGGGACGCGATTAGTGCTGGAGCGACGTGCGGTTCGGGGAGCGGCACGGCGATGATGTGATCGACCGCGCCAGCAAAGGCGCGGACAAAACCTTCGGCGTCTTTGCGCGCGAGCATGCCGATGATGGCGACCGTTGGCGCTTCGCGTCTGCGCCGCATGGCGCTCAGCGCTTGTGCCAACGCTTGTGCGCCGTGCGCGTTGTGGCCGCCATCGATCCAGACTTCACCACCTATCGCGCGAACAGGGGCGCTAAACCCACCGCGTGTTAGTGGTTGGAGCCGCGCCGGCCAAACCGCGTTTGCGACACCTTCGGCGAACGCGTCATCGCTAATCTTGTAGTGTGATTGCGCAAGCAGCGCCGCGCAGGCGAGACCGGCATTGTCGATCTGATGTGCGCCGTAGAGCGCCGGCAGCGGCAGATCGAGCGCGCGGGTTTCGGTTTGGACGACAAGGCGGCCGGAATTCGCGTAGGCGTCCCACTCGACGCCTTGGCGATGCAACGGCGCGCCGAACCGCTCGGCGGTTGCTTCGAGAACATCGCGGGCATCGTCGGTTTGGCGCCCAATCACCGCCGGAACGCCTGCCTTGATGATCCCGGCCTTGTGGGCCGCGATTTCGGACAGCGTCGCGCCATGCGCGTCCTGGTGATCGAGCCCAATCGGCGTGATCACACTGAGCGCGGGCTTGGCGATGACGTTGGTGGAATCGTCGCGTCCGCCCATTCCGGTTTCGAGCAGAATGAGGTCGGCTGGCGTTTCGCTGAACAACAAGAAGGCCGCGGCGACCTGCGCGTCGAACTGGGTGAAATCGGGTGCAACGGCAGCTATTCGTTCTGCGGCGGCGATCAGCGCGTCCGTTTGCGTAGGTGCGCCCGCAATCACGAAGCGTTCGTTGAGCGTGAAGAGATGCGGTTTGGTGAAGGCGTGCACTTCAAGGCCCGCTGCTTCGGCGATCGCGCGCGTGAACGCAATGGTGGAGCCTTTCCCGTTGGTGCCGGCGACGTGGATGACAGGCGGGAGCTTTTCGTGCGGATTGCCAAGCGCGCTCAGTGAGGCCCGCAGCGGGTTCAGATCAAATGGCTTGCCGTGGCCAAACTCCGGGCCGAACAGCGCTTCGAAGCGTTCGCGCGCGGGATCGCGCAAACCTACTCCGCCGCTTTCGCGCGGGTCGGCTTCGGCGCTTTGCGCTTGGACTTGGCCGGCGCTTCGGCCTCTTCGTCCGACGCAAGCTCGTTCAGCTCAATCGTCTCGCCGCTATCGCCCTGCTTCATCGCGCGCTTGTGCATCAGCACCGACAGCAGCGTGGCGATGGTAGCCTTGAGCTGGCGACGATCGACAACGAGATCGACCATGCCTTTGTCGAGCAGATATTCCGAACGCTGGAAGCCTTCGGGCAGCTTCTGGCGGATGGTGTTTTCGATCACCCGAGGGCCGGCGAAGCCGATCAGTGCGCCGGGTTCGGCGATGTGGATGTCGCCGAGCATGGCGTAGCTTGCGGTAACGCCGCCAGTCGTCGGATCAGCGAGCACTACGATGTACGGCAGCCCCGCTTCGTGCAGCAGCTGGATCGCCAGCGTGGTGCGCGGCATTTGCATCAGCGAGAGGATGCCTTCCTGCATGCGCGCGCCGCCGGACGAGGTCACGACCACCATCGCCGCCTTGCGCCGCACCGCGGCTTCAGCGGCGGCGATGAAGGCTTCGCCCGCGGCCATGCCGAGCGAGCCGCCCATGAACTCGAAATCCTGCACCAGCACGACCGCGTGCGCACCACCGATGCGGCCGTAACCCGCGGCCATACAATCGTCGCGGCCAACTTTCGCGCGCGCGGCTTTCAGGCGATCGACATACTTCTTATCGTCTTTGAATTTCAGCGGATCGGTCGCGACCTTGGGCAGCGTGATTTTTTGCCAGGCTTGGTCGTCGAACATTTGTTTGAAGCGCGCGTCGGGGCCGATGCGCATGTGGAAGCCGGAGGGTGTGACCCAATCGGCTTGCTCAAGCTCGGCGCGATAGATCAGGTCTCCGCTCAGCGGGTCCTTGATCCAGAGATTGTCTGGCGTACCTGGCGCGTCCTCGGGCTTCTTCTTGTTGGAGAGGCCGGGCCGCGCGAAATTCGACAGCCAGTTCATGCCGGTGTCCCTTCCAGTGCACGCGCTGATCGCACAGCTTCGCTCAATTGAGCGACTTTGCGCAAGACGCGTTCGACCGCTTGGGCCTCTGGGCCGGCGGTGATCTCATCCACAATCGCCGAGCCTACAACCACGGCGTCAGCGGTCTTCGCGATCGCGCGCGCCGCTTCCGGCTCGCGCACGCCGAACCCAACCGCAATCGGTAAAGTCGTGGCCCGCTTCAGGCGTTCCACGGCGGCGCGAATGCTGTCGGAGGCGGCTTGATTGGCGCCGGTAACCCCAGCGACCGAGACATAATACAGGAACCCGGAGGCGCCTTCGAGCACCTTGGTTAACCGGCTGCTATCCGTAGTTGGCGTGGCCAGGCGGATAATGGAGAGGCCGCGGGCGTCGAACGCCGCGCGGAGCGGGGCGTCTTCCTCCGGCGGCAGATCGACGATGATCGCGCCATCGGCGCCGGATGCGTGCATGGCTTCGGCGAACGCGTCGTAGCCCAGGCTCTCGATCGGATTGGCGTAGCCCATCAGGATGAGCGGCGTGTCGGCATTGGTGGCGCGAAAGCGGCGCGCGAGATCGAGCGATTGTTTGAGTGAGCCGCCGGCTTTCAGCGCGCGCAACGCTGCCTTCTGCACGCTCGGGCCGTCGGCCATCGGATCGCTGAACGGGAAGCCCAGTTCGATGATGTCAGCGCCGGCGAGAGGAAGGCCTTTCAGAATCTCGAAGCACGTCTCCGCATCAGGATCACTCGCCATCACATACGCGACGAGCGCTGAGCGCCCGTCGCGTTTGAGTGCGGCAAATCGCTGATCGAGACGTGACGTCATGGCGTCTCGGGTTGTGCCGCCGCGCAACGCGGCTCGCGTTCGAGCGCGAACCAGATGCCGGCGGTCTCGCCCTCTTCGCCATGCGGGTAGATGTTGAGCGTCTGCTCGCAGCCGTTTCCGGTTTCGCGAGCGGCGACGAAGCCGCCGATGATGTCGGCGCTGTGGCGGAAGCCGTTCGAGCCCAGCCACGAAATGTACTCGATGCCAACTTCGTCTTCAGCGGCGCCGTCGGCGACGATGCAGGCGAGCTCCAGGCCGCTCGCGGTCAGCGATGAGGGAAACTCACAATTGGACGGGACGTTCGAGCCGTCAGCGATCGGAATATCCAGCTCGCCCGGGAAGAGCGTGGAGGAGGTTGCCGTCGCCGCGACAGGAGCGGCGCGAACGCTTTCCTTCGGCACGGCGACAGCGGGCAGGGCGAAAGCGGCGACGCCGCAGAAGATGAGGTGTGCGAATTTCAAAGCTTGGCTCCTAGCGCATCCGCAACTGTGAACACGTCTTTGTCGCCGCGCCCACAGAGATTCATGATGATCACGCCGCCCTTGCCGATATCCCTCGCGATATCTCCCACGCGGGCGAGTGCGTGGGATGGTTCTAGTGCAGGAAGGATGCCTTCAAGCCTCGCGCACAGTTGAAATGCAGCTAGAGCTTCGTCGTCAGTGGCGGACAGGTATGTCGCCCGGCCTATGTCGGCCAAGTACGAGTGCTCCGGGCCGACGCCTGGGTAGTCGAGGCCGGCGCTGATGGAGTGCCCTTCGAGGATCTGGCCGTCTTCGTTCTGCAACAGGTAAGTGCGGTTCCCGTGCAGGACCCCTGGGCGTCCGCCGCTGATCGCGGCGCTGTGCTCGAAGCGATCGTCGATGCCGCGGCCGGCCGCTTCGACGCCAATGAGCTTCACGCTCTCGTCGGCAATGAAGGGGTGAAACAGCCCGATCGCGTTGGAGCCGCCGCCGACGCACGCCATGACTGCGTCGGGCAGGCGGCCTTCGCGCTCGAGGATTTGCTCGCGGGCTTCGCGGCCGATGATGCTTTGGAAGTCGCGCACCATTTCCGGATAAGGGTGCGGACCGGCTGCGGTGCCGATGCAGTAGAACGTATCGGCGACATTAGTGACCCAATCGCGCAGCGCTTCGTTCATCGCGTCCTTCAGCGTGGCGGCTCCTGACGTGACGGGGCGGACTTCAGCGCCCAAGAGCTTCATGCGGAACACGTTGGGTTTCTGGCGCTCGATATCGGTCGCGCCCATGAACACGACGCACGGCAAACCAAAGCGCGCGCACACGGTGGCGGTGGCGACGCCGTGCTGGCCGGCGCCGGTCTCGGCGATGATGCGCGTCTTGCCCATGCGCATCGCCAGCAGAATCTGACCGAGGCAATTGTTGATCTTGTGCGCGCCGGTGTGATTGAGCTCGTCGCGCTTGAAGTAGATTTTCGCAGCCCCGTGATGCTCGGTCAGGCGTTCAGCGAAATAGAGCGGCGACGGGCGGCCCACGTAGTGGGTCCAGAAGTCCGCCATGGTGGCGTTGAATTCATTCGAGGCCTGCGCTTCGCGGTAGGCGCGCTCCAGCTCCAGCACGAGCGGCATCAGCGTCTCGGCCACGAACCGGCCGCCGTACTGGCCAAAGCGGCCCTCGGCGTCGGGTAGGTCCTGCCAGTTGCGGCGCGCATCCATCGGGCGGGTTTTAAACTTCCACAGCCGCCAGAAATTGGGCGATCAGGAGGGGGTCCTTTAGGCCGGGGGCGCTTTCCACGCCAGAGGACACGTCCACGAGGTCGGCCCCGGAGACCCGGATCGCCTCTCTGACGTTCACCGGGGTCAATCCGCCGGCAAGCAGCCAGGGGCGGCCGAAGGTCCAGCTGCCAAGAAGGCTCCAGTCAAACGCCATGGCGTTGCCGCCCGGCTGGGCGGCCGCTGAGGGCGCCTGAGCGTCGAACAGCAGCATATCGGCGACCGGCTCGTAGGCGCTGGCGGCCATCAGGTCCTCGCGCCGGCCGACGCCCATGGCTTTGATGACGCCCCGGCGGGCGAAGCGGCGGACCTCGGCGACCCGGCCAGGCGCCTCGCCACCGTGAAGCTGGATCCAGTCCGGCTGGGCGGCCTCGATGGCGGCGACAAGGTGCGCATCATCGGCGGCGACGGTCACCAGCACCGTCTCCACGCGTCCGGCCGCGCGGCGGGCCAGTGCGGCGAGCTTGTCTTGCGTGAGGAAGCGTGGGCTTTTCGGGTAGGTGACAAAGCCAACGAAACGCGCGCCGCCTTCGATGGCGGCGTCGAGCGCTTCCGGCGTCGTGATGCCGCAAATTTTCGCGTCAGGCATGTTTACGCATGTAGGGAGGGGCGCTCTCTATTACTTCTTTAGCAGGTCGCGAATTTCGGTGAGCAGCTTTACGTCGGCTGGCGTTTCGGCGACGGGCGCGGGCTTGGCTTCTTCCTTGCGCTTCATCGTGTTCATCGCCTTGATCACGAAAAACAGCACCCAGGCGATGATGATGAATTTCAGCACCGCAGTAAGAAATTTGCCGTAAGCGAAGACCGCGCCTTGCTCGCGCGCCTCCGCGAGCGTTGTCGCCGTCACCGCGCCGGAGAGCGGCAAGAAATAATTTGAGAAGTCGAGACCGCCCGTCACTGCGCCGACGAGCGGCATGATGACGTCGTCCACAAGTGACGAGACGATGGTGCCGAACGCCGCGCCGATGATGACGCCGACGGCGAGATCGACCACGCTGCCTTTGAGGGCGAACTCACGGAATTCTTTCAGCATCGACATCGGCGACCCTCGCGATTTCTTGCGCCGCAAGCGACACGATTTCAGTGCTTGGCGCAAGGCGGAACAAGGAAGGCGCGGCCGTTGCCGACCGCGCCTTCGAAGCGAAACGCTTTGTTTGATTTTATTCCAGACCCGGTCCCGGCTCTGCCGGCGCTTGCACGGCGCAGGTTTCAGGTACGCCGGGGGTGTAAGTGAAAGCGCGCCGCGCGCGTGGATCGTACGGCTGCGATGGATCGATCTCGGCGCCATCAACCCAGCGGCGCGTGTCGTGCATGTTGGACACGGACGCAAGGCGCCAGCCGTCAGCGGTTAGACGCCAGGTTTCCGTCTGTGTGATCGCGCTCTCAAGACGGTGGTCAGAGCCACTGAGATCGGTGGTGCGCGTCGTGTGTTGGACAACCGTGAAAAGCGCTTCGCTCTCGCCTGCCATGCCCGCGCACAAAACGTCAGTGCGTTGCTCGATGGGCGGGCGGCTGTTGGCGAGGAAGTCGACCAGGATTTGCGAGGCGACGTCGGCCTCGATGCGTCCGCCCCCCGGAGTTTCGACGAAGAAGTCCGGTGTGCGATACGCGAGGATCATTGCCGCATCGCCCTCAGAATATGCTTGCGAGAGGCGCACGTAGTGCGCCGACATGGGCTGCAGACGAGGATCGTCAAGTGTTTGCGCGGCAGCGCCGGACACCTGAACCAACAACGCAAGCACAAGTGTCGATAAGATACGCATGGAAGCTCCGAGTGAGTGAAGACGCCGGATGTTGAACACGCGCGCGCACCGGCGCCAACGTTGCGTGTGCTGTTCATTTTGATCTGAAGTCAGGCGCCTATTTTCGCGTCACGGCTCCTCGCCGCCATTGACCTTGAGACGCAACTCTTTGCCAGGCTTGAAGAAAGGCACTTTCTTCGCCGACACTTTTACCGCCGCGCCCGTGCGCGGATTGCGGCCGGTGCGGGCTTCGCGTTTCCGCACCGAGAATGCGCCAAATCCACGCAGCTCAACGCGCCCGCCTTGGGCCAACGCTACGGAAATCTCGTCGAGCACGACGTCAACAGCGTGCTCGATCTCGGCCGCTTTCAGCGGCGCCATTTCTTCCTGCAGTTTGGCTACCAGCTCGGATCGAAGCATTCGGTGCTCCCCGTCATCCCCAAGGCCCGACTAGAAGCCCCGGCGGGGCGCTCGTCAACTGGCCAGCTGGTTGAATTCGCACAAAGAAAAGGCCCGGCGCGGGGTTTCCGCGCCGGGCCTTCGCCTTTTCCGCTGTGGTAGCGGTTTAGGCTTTACTTCTTGTCCTTCAAGGCCGCGCCCAGAATGTCGCCGAGAGAGGCGCCCGAGTCCGACGAACCGAACTGGGCAATCGCTTCCTTCTCATCGGCCAATTCCATGGCCTTGATCGAGAGCGCCACCTTGCGGCTGGACTTGTCGAAGCCGGTCACCATCGCATCGATGCGGTCGCCCTTGGAGAAGCGGTCCGCACGTTGCTCTTGGCGATCGCGCGACAGATCCGACTTGCGGATGAAGCTGCGCAATGCGTTGCCTTCGCCGAATGCGACTTCGATGCCGCCAGTGGCGACGTCGACGATTTCGACCGTGATGATCTGGCCGCGCTTGTAGTCGGCATCCGCCATCGGGTCGTTGTCGACCTGCTTCATGCCGAGCGAGATGCGCTCCTTCTCGATGTCAACGTCGAGCAACTTGGCCTTCACGACGTCGCCTTTGTTGAAGCGAGCAAGGGCTTCTTCGCCCTGCACGTCCCAAGCGATGTCGGAGAGGTGAACCATGCCGTCGAGTTCCGGGGTGAGGCCAACGAACAGACCGAACTCGGTGATGTTCTTGATCTCGCCTTCGATGACGGAGCCAACCGGGTGGTCGGCGACGAACGCGTCCCACGGATTGTTCTGCACTTGCTTGATGCCGAGTGAGATACGACGTTTTTCGCCGTCCACGTCGAGCACTTGCACGTCGACTTCCTGGCTGGTGCTTAGGATCTTCGACGGGTGCAGGTTCTTCTTGGTCCAGCTCATTTCGCTGACATGCACCAGGCCTTCAACGCCCGGCTCGAGTTCAACGAAAGCGCCGTAGTCGGTGATGTTGGTGACGCGGCCGGTGAACTTGCCACCCGCCGGATACTTCGCATCAACGCCATCCCACGGATCGGTGAGCAGCTGCTTCATGCCGAGGCTGATGCGCTGGGTTTCCGGGTTGATCTTGACGATCTGGACTTTGACGGTGTCGCCCACATTGAGCACTTGGCTTGGGTGGGAGACGCGCTTCCAGCTCATATCGGTGACGTGCAGCAGGCCGTCGATGCCGCCGAGATCAACGAACGCACCGTAATCGGTGATGTTCTTGACGATGCCTTCGCGGACTTCGCCTTCCTTCAGCTGGCCGACGATTTCGGCGCGTTCCGAAGCGCGGCTCTCTTCGAGCACGGCGCGACGCGAGACGACGATGTTGCCGCGCTGACGGTCCATTTTTAGGATCGCGAACGGCTGCACGATGTTCATCAGCGGGCCGACGTCGCGCACGGGGCGGATATCAACTTGCGAGCCAGGCAAGAACGCATTGGCGCCGCCGAGGTCGACAGTGAAGCCGCCCTTGACGCGACCGACGAGCGCGCCGTTGACCGCTTCTTGCGCGGCGAACGATTTTTCGAGACGGGTCCACGCTTCTTCGCGACGCGCCTTCTCACGGCTGACGACAGCGTCGCCCAGCGCGTTCTCGATGCGCTCAAGATAGACTTCGACGATGTCGCCCACTTTCGGAGCGCCGGCGCCGTCATCGATCAGGAATTCACGGACTGGGATGCGGCCTTCGGTCTTGAGGCCAATGTCGACGACGACGAAATCGTTTTCGATCGCCACGACGGTCGCCGGGATGACCCGGCCTTCCACCATGCCGCGTGTTCCAAGGCTTTCATCCAGAAGAGCCGCGAAATCGTCGCGCGTGGGGGTCATTGTTTGGACAGACATACTTTACTTCAACTCCAACGTTCAAAACGGGCCGACCGGTTGGCTCCGGCGGTCTCGGCCCCACCATGGGGCCGTCCGAACTAGCTTGGCTGAGGCACGGCATATGAGAAACGCCCCGCAGGCCCTCAAGCCCCGGGACGCGCCAGCGCCGCGTCGATGAGCCGACAAGCGGCCTCAACCGCGCCCTCTATAGAAAGATGGGTCGTGTCCAGCAAGTGCGCCCCCTCGGCCTGGCGGAGCGGCGCATCGGCGCGGCTGGTGTCGCGGCGGTCGCGCTCGGCGATCTGGGCCTGCAATTCTTCAAAGCTGATCTGCTCGCCGCGAGAGCGGAGTTCGTTCAGCCGGCGCTCGGTACGGACGGGAAGGTCAGCCGTGACAAAGAGCTTCACGTCCGCGTCCGGGCAGATGACGGTGCCAATGTCGCGGCCATCGAGCACCGCGCCCGCCGGGTCGGCGGCGAAGGCGCGCTGGGCCGCGAGGAGTGCGGCGCGGACGGCTGGCTGGCTGGCGACCTTGGAGGCGGCAAGACCAGCGGCGCTCGACCGGATGCGGGTCTCGTCGATGGCTGTGAGATCCAGCGCTTTGGCGGCGGCGACGGCGGCAGCTTCGTCCGATGGATTGCCGCCCACATCGATCACGGCGAGGCCCACGGCGCGGTAGAGCGCGCCGGTGTCTAGGCGCTTCAGCCCGTAGTGCCGGGCGACGCCGGCAGCGACCGTGCCCTTGCCCGACGCAGTGGGTCCATCGATGGCGATGATCATGGGGCGGCTCTAGCAGGCCATGCGTTTGCAGTCATGTTCCCTTGCGTCGGCTTGACACGCGCGCCGCTAACGCGCGGATTCAAGGCATGAGCATTGATGAGTTCGACGTCCTAATCGTAGGCGCTGGGATTTCCGGCATCGGCGCGGGGTATTATCTACAGCGTGATCTACCGGATCATAGCTACGTCATCCTGGAAAACCGCGACGCCATCGGCGGCACTTGGGACCTTTTCCGCTATCCCGGCATCCGCTCCGACAGCGACATGTTCACCTTGGGCTACGCGTTCAAGCCGTGGGCCGAAGAGAAGGCGATCGCGGACGGGCCGTCGATCTGGAAATACGTCAATGAGACGGCGGACGAATACGGCATCCGCGAACACATCCGTTTTAAGCATCGTGTGGTGCGCTCATCGTGGGATTCGCGCGAGGCGCGCTGGACCGTGGAGGCCGAGCAAGACGGCGTGGTGAAGCGCTTCAAAGCCAAGTTCGTGCTGATGGCGGCGGGCTATTACAATTACGAACAGGGCTATCAGCCGGAGTTTCCGGGCGCGGAGCAGTTCAAGGGAACGCTGATCCATCCGCAGCACTGGCCGGAAGATTTGGAGTACAGCGGCAAGCGCGTTGTCGTGATCGGCTCAGGCGCGACGGCGGTGACATTGGTGCCGGCGATGACGGACAAAGCCGCGCACGTGACCATGTTGCAGCGTTCGCCGACTTACATGGTCTCGCTGCCGTCAGAGGATAAGCTGGCGAATTGGGGCCGGCGCAATCTGCCGAAGCACTTTGCCTACGATCTGACGCGGATGCGGAAAATTCTGTTCCAGCAATTTTTCTTCCGCTTGGCGCGCTCGCGGCCGGGCAAGACGAAGGAGCGTTTGCTAGCGCTCATCCGCGAACAGCTCGGCCCTGACTACGACATGGAGACGCATTTCACGCCCAGCTATAATCCGTGGGAGCAGCGCCTCTGCCTGGTGCCGGACAACGATATGTTCACGGCGATCCGCGATGGCAAAGCGTCTATCGTCACCGACACGATCGAGACGTTCACCGAGAAGGGCATCAAGCTCGCCTCCGGCCAGGAGCTGGAGGCCGACATCATCATCTCCGCGACCGGGCTCAATCTGCGCATGCTCGGCGGGGCGGAGATCAGTGTCGATGGCGCCAAGATCGATACCGGCAAGTGCTACGCCTACAAAGGCTCGATGCTCTCCAACGTGCCGAACATGACGTTCGTGTTTGGCTACACCAACGCTTCGTGGACGCTGCGGGCGGATCTGATCTGCGAATACACCTGCCGCCTGATCAAATATCTCGATGATTACGATCTGGCGTCGGCCACGCCCGTGATGGAAGCGCCGCCGGAAGAGGCGTTGCCGTTCGCTGATTTCTCGTCCGGCTACTTTAGGCGCGCCGAGCATCTGATGCCGAAGCAGACCAGTTCCGCGCCCTGGAAGCAGAACCAGAGCTATATGCACGACATCTTCGACCTGCGGTTCGGCCCGCTCGAGGATGGCGTGCTGAAGTTCGAGCGCGCGCCGGCTGCAGCGCCCGCTTCGGCGCCTGATCGCGCCCGCGAACTCGCCTGACGCTGGCGCGCTGTTCGCAGGTGCGTTACACGCGCTCTGAGTTAATTGGGGCGCGCGTTTGAAACTTAGTTTGAGCTTGCTCGTGTTCGCGGGGCTGATCGCTGGATTGGCCGCGGGCGCTCTCATTCGCGCAGAGGCGCCGCAGCTGACGGCGGTCGGCGAGGGCGTCGAGGCGTTTGGCGGGCTTTGGCTTAACACACTCCGGATGACGGTGATCCCGCTTGTGGTATCGCTGTTGATCACGGGAATCGCCTCAGTCGCGGACGCTGGGAAGACCGGCGGTCTGGTGCTGCGGGCAATCCTCCTCTTCACGGTGCTGATCTTCTTCGCCGCCACGTATTCGGTCATCGCGACCAACAGCTTCCTCGCAGCTTGGCCCGTCGATCGCGAGGCAGCGGCGGCCTTTATCGCCGGCGTCGGCGATCAGGCGGTGAGGGTCGTCGAGCCGCCGACGTTCGCGAGCTGGCTGCAGGGGCTTGCGCCTTATAATCCAGTGAAAGCGGCCGCCGAAGACGGCGTGCTGGCGCTGGTGGTGTTCTCCGTGTTCTTCGGTTTCGCCACGACGCGGCTAGCGCCGCCAATGCGCGATCAGATCGTCGGTTTCTTCCGCGCCGTTTCGGAAGCGATGATCGTTATCGTTGGCTGGGTGCTGTTGGCCGGACCGCTCGGCGTGTTCGCCCTGGCGCTAGGCGTTGGCCTGCACACCGGCTTCGGGGCTGCAGGCACCCTGGCGCAATACGTGGTGATCGTGACGTCGGTGACGGCCGGCATCACCGTGGTTGCCTGGCTCATCGCGATCACATTGGGCGGCCAGCCGATTGGGCGCTTCACCACCGCTGCGACGCCCGTGTGGGCTATCGCTGCCTCCACTCAGTCTTCGCTGGCTTCGCTACCGGCGATGCTTGATGCGGCGTTGCGGGGCTTGCGCATTCCGCCGAGCGTGGCCGACGTTGTGTTGCCGCTCGCGGTGGCGATTTTCCGCTTTACTAGCCCGGTGGCGAACCTCGCGGTCGTGTTCTTCGTAGCGCATCTTTATGGGATCCAGCCGACGCCGCTGCAGATCGCAGGCGGCGTGTTTGTGGCCTACGCGATGAGTGTCGCGTCGGTGGGCTTGCCCGGGCAGGTGTCGTTCATCGCCTCCATCGCGCCAATCTGTTTGGCGCTCGGCGTGCCGACGGAAGTTCTGGGCATTCTGATTGCGGTCGAAGTGTTCCCCGACATCTTCCGCACGCTCGGCAATGTCACCGGTGATTTGGCGGCAACATCAATCCTCGCGCGCGGGCGCACGCGCGAGGATGATATTGCCGCGGCCGTGGCCGACGAAGGCTAGCCGCGGAACTGTGCGCAGGCGTCGGCGTAGTGGCCTTCGACTTGCTCGATGCGCGCTGCTGAACTTTGGAGGCCAGCGGTGCTGTCGGTCTCAGAGCTTATCGCGGCATCACCTTGCGCGGTAATGCGGTCGCCGATGGTGCGGGCGGCGATGCGCACTTCAGACGGATGCAGCGCCTGGGCGACGCCTGCGGTCACGCATTCGCAGAAGCTGGTGGATTCGTAGCGGTCGCAAGCGGCGCGGTACGCGCGGCGCGCTTCGCCGACTTCCTGGTCGCTGGCGATCGAACGCGCGTCCTGTGGCGCTGCATCCACCGGCTCGGTCATGGCGGGATCGGCGGTCATCGTTTGCTGGGTAGTGAGACTCGGCTGGTATTGGCCGTCTGGCCCAAGCGGTTTAACCTGCGCGAGCGCGATTGAGCCAAGAGACACTGCGCCGACCAGGACGGCGGCGGCGAACACTTTACGCATGGCGAACTCCTCATGCTTTGGCGCGACAACGCGCGCGCGAGCAGGGAGTTGCGTTCGGAACCCGATTAAGCCGCGCTGCGCGCTTGATCTTGTTCCGCGAGTGCGAGCGCGGGCACGCGCAGTGTGAACGTCGAGCCTTGGCCGACAACGCTGACCACTGTCACGTCTCCGCCCAGCATGCGGGCGAGGCGCCGCGTGATCGCGAGACCCAGACCGGTGCCGCCGTAGGCGCGCGTGGTGGATGCGTCGGCCTGAACGAATGGCTGGAACAAGCGTCCGAGTGCTTCGGGCGAGATGCCGATGCCGGTATCGATGACGTCGAACACCAACCACTCTGCGCCGGCTTCGCTTTCGCGGCGCCCGCTCAACTTGATCTGACCGTCCCTGGTGAACTTCGCAGCGTTCGAGGCGAGGTTTAGCAAGCACTGGCTGAGCTTGAAGCCGTCCGTCTCCACGACGCCAAGCGGCGCCGGCGTTTCGACGACGATCTCTGCGCCATTGGCAGCTGCGGCCGGGCGTACTGTTTCTGCGGCTTCGTGGAGCAGGGCATCGAGATCGACGGGCTCCAGCGAGACATCCGTGCCTCCGGCTTCGATCTTGGAGAGATCGAGCACGTCGTTGATCAGCGCGAGTAATCGATGCGCCGCGCCGTGGATGCGCATCAGGTCGGCGCCATCTTGTTCGTCGCCGCGATCTTCCGCGTTCTCCTTGAGCATTTCGCCGTAACCAATAATCGCGTTGAGCGGCGTGCGCAGTTCGTGGCTCATGGTGGCCAGGAATTGCGACTTCGCGATGCTGGCTTGTTCGGCGGCGACACGTGCTTTCTCAAGTTCCTCGAACGCGCGTTTCAGCTCCACGTCACGGTGCTCGATTTCGTCGAGGATGGTGCGCAAGCGCTGCGTCGGGCCGACCTTCTTCGTCGGTGTATCGTTGGCGGCTTCCATGACGGGTTGGCCGCGGCGGGCGAGGATCTCTTCGGCGCGGCCGACAGCGCGCAGCATGTTGCGGCGGCTGCGATAGATCAGCACGGCGACAGCGCCAAGGCCGATCAGGCAGGCGCCGGCAAGCAGCGTTGCCAGCGTCATCTTCTCAAGCGTGCGGGCCTGCAGCTCGGAGCGCATCGACTCGGATTGCGCGCGCTGCTCGGCGTCGGCGACTTCGCTTTCCATGGTGGCGCGCAGTTCGCGCACGCCGTTGTTGAAGCGCGACATCAAGTTCGTCTCGGCGCTCTCGTGAGCGTCGCGGAGCATGGTGAAGGCTTCTTCGTAGCGACCTTCGGCGGCGAGAACTTCCGGCTCGATAATGTCTAGACGTTCGGTCAGGCCCGGGTCGCCACGTTCGGCGGCGATTGCGCGCAGCTCTTGCAACGCTGTGCGTGCCTCCGTCCCGCGGTTGAGGCGGGCCAGCGCGTGGACGCGATGAACGAGAAGGCGTGGCATGTATTCGGGCGGCGCCTCGGCCATGGCGCGGCCGCTATTGGAGCAGCGCACGGCGTCTTCGTAGTGGCGGGCAATGAAGTTCACGCGCGCGCAGATCAGATAGCCGAAGAACTGCAGATTGGGTTGGCCGGTCCGTTGCACCAGCGACTCGTGGATGGTGACGAGGCGCAACGCTTCCTCGGTCGAGCCAGCAAGCGCGAACATGCCAGCGAGGTTGTTGACGATGACGGCGCCATCGACGGGGCGGCCGACCGAGGTGTCGAGTTCAACTGTGCGTTCGAGGTGCTGCAGCGCCGTTTCGTAGTCGCCGACGCGGACGGCGTTGTAGGCCATTGCGTCGTGCAGGCCCGAACGAAGCGTCGTGGTCGCCGGTGAATCCGGCAGGTGAACCAGCCCGGCGCGGGCGGCTTCGAGCGAGTTGCCGAAGAGGCCGAGGTCAGTGAAAGAATAAGCCAGCAGGCGCGAGCCAGCGGCCCGCACGAAGGGATCCTGGACGTTGCGCAGCGCTTGTTCCAGGTTTTGCCGCGACGCGACGTAGTCGCCATCGAGCGCCGGGCCGTATGCGCGCAGGATATTCGACATGGCCGTGAAGCGGGCGTTGTTTTGCGCCCGGGCTTCGGATTCGAGCATGGCCATCGACGAGCGCGAGGCTTCAACGTCGGACGCGACATAATCGTCGGCCGCGAGATCGTAAAGAACCTGCAAACGCGCTTCGCCGCTGAGGCGGCGCGCGTCTGCTTCACGCGAGTGACGGTTCTCTGGGGTGATGAGCAGATTCTCAGCGTCGATGCGGCGCGCGAGCGCTTCACCGCGCACCACCCATTCCGGCGGCTGTTGCGGCGTCTCCGGCGCTTGCTGAGCAAACGCCGTCGAACTGAAAGCTGCTATCGCACACGCGCTCGCTACAAGCGCGCGAATACCCAAAGCTCGCATGAGCCCCACCTGTTTTGTGAAGCTTATGCACACCGCTCGTTAAGGGAGCGCGCAAGAGCGTGGTGAATTACGGTTTACTGTGAAATCTCAGGCCGCCGCGATGTCGGCGCCTAGGCCCTGCATGAAGTCGGCAAAGCCGGGGAAAGACGTGGCGATCATGTCGGCGTCATCGACGACCACCGGCTCCTTGGACGCCAGACCAAGCACCAGAAACGACATGGCGACGCGGTGATCGCCCAAGGTACGGATGCTCGCGCCGCCGCGCACGCTCTTTGGCCCATGGCCGCGCACGACCAGCCCGTCCGGCAATTCCTCAGCGTCAACGCCGCATGCACGCAATCCGTCAACCATCATGGTGATGCGGTCGCTCTCTTTGACGCGGAGTTCGGCGGCGCCTACGATACGCGTCTCGCCCTCGGCAAACGCGGCGACGACGGCGAGAATTGGGAATTCGTCAATCATAGCAGGTGCGCGCCGGGCCGGTGGGTTTGCGCCGCGGAGTTTACTGGCGTTGACGATGAGATTGGCGATCGGTTCGCCGATCGGATCGCGGCGTTCTTCGTAGGTGATCTTCGCGCCCATCTCGAGCAGGGTCTCGTAGAAGCCGAGCCGGAGCGGATTGACCAGCACGTCCTCGATGCGGATTTCCGATTTGGCGACGATCAGCGCCGCTGCGGCGGGGAAAGCGGCCGAGGAGGGATCGCCCGGAACATAGATGTTGGCGCCGGTGAGCTTGCCAGCCCGCACGCGCGGGTGGCGCGCGCCGTCGATCTCGACGTCATCGATCGCGGCGCCGAATACGCCCAACATGCGCTCGGTATGGTCGCGCGATCGTTCCGGTTCGATCAGGACGGTCTCGCCGTCCGCCTCGAGACCCGCGAGCAGCACGGCCGACTTCACTTGCGCCGACGACACCGGCGAGCGGTAAGTGATCCCTTTGAGGCGCCCGCCATGCATGATCAGCGGCATGCGCTGGTTTGGCGCATCGAACCGCGCGCCCATTTGGGTGAGTGGGGCGATAACCCGGTTCATGGGCCGCTTGCGCAGCGAAGCGTCGCCGTCGAAGCGGGCGGAGAGTTTGTAGCCAGAGGCCGCGCCCAGCAGCAGACGCGCGGCGGTTCCCGAGTTGCCGCAATCGATGGTTTCGCTCGGTTGGCTGAAGCCGCCGGCGCCGGTGACGACCCAAGTGTCTCCATCGCCGCGCTCCACGGTCGCGCCAAAGCGGCGAACGGCGGCGGCGGTATTCTGCACGTCGGCGGCGTTGAGCAGGCAGCCAATCTCGGTGCGGCCATGAGCCAGCCCGCCCATGATGAGGGCGCGGTGGGAGATCGATTTGTCCCCCGGCGGCCGTGCGCGGCCGCTCAGGGGGCCTGCGAATCGCGCCTTGAGACGCATCACGAAACCTTTGCCCGCAAGTGCTGGAAGGAGGGGACAAAGCTTTTGACAGGCGGTCCGGGAGGTGGCAAGCGAGCGCCCCGCGTACGGGGCGAAACGCCCGACGTAGAGCGGATAGGAGAGGCATTTGGCCAAGACCGATTTGGGCGACAAGCAGGTCTGCCCGAACTGCGGGGCGAAGTTCTACGATCTTCGCCGTCGCCCGGCGGTGTGCCCCAAGTGCACGACCAGCTTCGATCCGGCCGAGGAAGGCGTCCGCGCCAAGCGTGGCCGCGCCCGCGTCGCCGCGCACGACCCAGCCTATGACGATGACGAGGAAGTCGACGCCAAGAAGAAGAAGGCCAAGACCGGCGACGACGATGAGGACGAAGAAGAAGAGGCTGAGGAGGCAACGGAAGTTGACGCTGAGGCCGAACCGGACCCGATCGTAACGGACGACGAAGAAGAGGACGCCACGGCGAAAAGCTCGGAAGACGAGTTGCCCGAAGGGTTTTCTGAGGAAGAAGCCGATCTGGGCGAAGACGCCGCTGATGACGACACCGTGCCCTTGATCGACGACGAAGAAGAGTTTCCCGAAGACGAGCTCGGTGGCGTCGCCGGCGAGAACGAGGACGACGACAGCGGACGCTAAGTCCGCTTGAACCGGTGGGAGGCGTGGCCTAGGTTCCGCGCCGTCCATGACTCGGGACTGCTCAAGCGTCCCGACGGAAAATGGGCCCTTAGCTCAGCTGGGAGAGCGCCTGCATGGCATGCAGGAGGTCAGCGGTTCGATCCCGCTAGGGTCCACCACCCATAACATGCTGTTTTTGCAGTGATTTTTCTCTCACCCTAAGCCTCGGACAATTGGCGCTTTCTTCGCGGACGAGCTGGTGAGAGCGGCCGAACTAGTGGTCCAAATCGCGCGAGAATGCGCCTGTTTGCGCGGGCTCTCTCTCGCCGTCTGGAGAAAGTTAGCTCTTCGCGTTTGAGTGCATCATTGAGTGCGCGCGCGGTGCCCGTATGTCGGGTGTCGCACACGCGTTCATTGCCTGGCCTTCGCTCGCAAAGGCGCATTCGCGCGGGCGCTGATCGCATTAAACACTTTCGAAAGCCCACAGTACGCAGGGGATGCTGCTCGCTCGGGGCGCGGCTGAACAGGCAGAGCGAGTCGGTGTAGCGTCAGGCGATGTGGCTTGAGACCGCTTGCGCAGCCCTTCGGGCGCAGAAGTGTTTGGAGCTTCGCTACGATGGCTACAGCCGCGTGGTTGAGGTGCATGCCGCCGGCTACTCCAAGGACGGAAACGCGATCATGCGCGTGTGGCAAGTGCGCGGTGGCAGCGTTAGCGGTGAGCGCTCTGGCTGGAAGCTGATGCGCGCCGATGAGACGTTTTCCGCGCATCTGACCGACGAGGCGTCGCAAGCTCCGCGGCCGGGATACAAGCGGGGCGATGCCGCGATGGACCGGATCGTCTGCCAGGTTTGAGCCGAGCGCGAGCTCGTTGAGCCATGCATCTGCGCATGGATGCGCGTGAAATCCACACTGTGAGAGGTTCGATCGAACTGTCCGACCACCACCCATTTCCTGTGTGTCGCTGCCGCGGGTCGCCGCCGCCGCAAACGCCGGACTTCGCGGCACTAATCCGGGCAACGGGTGGTCAGAGAACGCGAACTGCTGGCCAGAAAGCGCGCGATACGGCGCCACTGAGCCTCGGTCTCTCTCGCCGTATCGAAAAAGTTAGCTCTTCGCCGCTGCCTGCATCAGGCAAAGGCGGCAAACCGCGCGCGTTGATCGGCCCAACCCAGGGGGAGAGGCTCAGAAATCAACGCGGTCAGCGTCAGCGTTCGCGGCTGCCGGCCCTCGAGAATCCGGCCCACCAGGTCAGGTGCCAGGAAAGCGAGGGGCAGGAGTTTTGCCGTGTGAAGCACGCAAATACCCTCCTCGCGAGCCAATCCCTTGATGGATTGGGGCTCGCCTGCCTCTAGTCGCTTCACCCAGGCACGAGCCATCACAACTGCGCGGACCAAAGAACGATCGACCTTCGTGGGCGCCGGCGCGCCGCTTCGGATGAGCGTTGTCGAATTGCGCGGCCGTTCGAAGGACACCTCGCATTTCAGAATGACCGGCTCTGCATCGGTGTCTCCACCGACAGCGTCTGCGGTGATGTCGATCAGCAACTCGGTCGGAAAGATCCGAACGCGGAGGACCGCCTCCATGGCGCGTTGCGCGGAATCGTGGACGTCGCCTCGCCAACTCGGAGCCAACTGCGGCGTGACTTCTGCAATGACAGCACCTTCCAATGCGGTCATCGGGACGCGGTGGATTGAACCCTTCGGCCCTTCCAGACCGTGCTCGCGCGTCATGTAGTAGCGATAGCGTATTGACTGCTTCTTGGTGATGGTCGGACTCATCGGATTGCCGAGCGAGTCGAACACCTTGCCTATCAGCCGCGCGCCCGAGCGTAGTTGAGCGCTGCGACCTTTGCCGCGCGTCTTGCTTCTCAATTCCTGGACGGCCTCCCAAAGCTCAGGGTCGATGATCCGTTCATGCTGGCCAGCGTGTTGAACGCCCTTATGTCGGATGACGCCGCAATAGATCGGGTTGTCGAGTATTTGCGCCAGTGCGCCGGGATAGATCGTGACGCCGCCCCGTGTGTTGCCCTTTCGACTCGTGTGCCGCTTCGACTTTATGCCGCGATCGCGCAAATCGTCCGCTAGCAACGACACCGATCCAATTTCGAGAAAACGCTGAAAGATGAAGCGAACCGTCTCCCCTTCGGCAGCATTGACGACCAACGCACGCTCACCAATGTCGTAGCCTAGTGGCGGCGTCCCGCCCATGAAGATGCCCTTAGCCTTCGATGCTGCGAACTTATCGCGGATGCGCTCGCCAGTAACTTCGCGTTCAAACTGCGCGAAGGACAGCAAGACGTTCAGCGTCAGCCGTCCCATGCTGGTCGTGGTGTTGAATGACTGTGTGACCGAAACAAACGATGCGCCTTCGGCATCCATGATTTCAACGATCTTAGCGAAATCCGCCAATGAGCGCGTGAGGCGGTCGACTTTGTAGACCACGACCACATCAACGCGGCCGGCCGCGATGTCATCAAGCAGCTCACGAAGAGCTGGGCGCTCAATCGAACCGCCGGAATATCCGCCGTCCTCGTAGATGCGTCGCGCCGTAATCCACCCCTCGCTTGCTTGAGACTTGATGAAAGCGGTGCACGCTTCGGCTTGTGCGTGCAGCGAATTGAAATCCTGAGCGAGGCCTTCTTCCGTCGAGGTGCGTGTGTAGATCGCACATTGCCGTTTGGTCTTCATTTCTTCCTCACTCCGTCTTTGAGGCGGAAGAAGTGGGGACCATTCCAGTGCGTGCCCGTGATGGCGCGCGCGACTGCAGTCAGCGAGGCGAACGGTTTGCCGTCGTACAGGAAGCCCGTACTGGTCACCGTCACGGCGTGGCTGACACCGTTCCACTCGCGCACCAGAACGCTGCCAGGTTTGGGCCGTTCTGCTGGAGCAGGGGCGAAGTCTTTGTCCGCAACAAAGCGTGGCGCTAGATCGTCGAGTTTGCGCCGAAGCGTTTGCGTAAGGCCACCGTCTGTGCGCGCCTGCAGATGATACGAAAGGGCGCGCGCGAGAAGGTCGCGCGAGCGGTGGCGAGGAAGCCGAGTTTTGAGATGCTTTGCCCACAGAACTCGCGCCTGATGAAGCGTCAGCGCGTCAAAGTCGATGGGCGCCATCACGTCCGATCCCTCAGTTTCGCCAACACCTCCGCTGCGCGCGAAAGAGCGGATAGATCGGCGGCGATCTTCGCGATCTCGCCAGCGCCATTGGCGGGGGCCAGGCGCTGTTGATCAACAACCATGTCGTTGCCGGCCTCCGCCAACACCACCATAGTTTCCCAGACATGCGCGAGCGCCATGCCAGCTTCTTCGGCAACGTTCATCGCGCGCCCTCGATTTTGTAGACGCGCTCGCTACCGGATTTGGTCGACGTTATCGTGAAGCCCCGCTGCTTCTTCAGTGCGCCTGACATCGCGCCGCGCACGGAATGCGCCTGCCAACCGGTTAGCGTTACGAGTTGCCCGATCGTTGCGCCTTTGCGTGCGCGCAGCGCGGTTACGATTTGATCGAGTTTGCTGGATGGGGATTTGGGCGGCGTCTTGCGCTGCTTCGCGGTTTGTTTGGCCATGTCTCTTACTCCTGCACCGGCCCGTCGCCGGTACGACCGCAAGCCCCGCCAAAGCGGGGGTGTGCGCGCCAGGAGTGGGGCGCGCGCTAGGTCAAAGAGATGCGTTGTTGCGGTGCGACATGGGCCTCGTTCATCGGGTCCATGCACGCTCTCTTCCGAAGCGAAGTCCAGCGGATAGTCGCACAATCGGGCGACCGCTTCGGGGCATCAAGCGACATGCCGGCCTGTCGTCAGGCTGGGTAAGCGGACAATCAACTGTCGCGCGTGCGAGGCGCGATGATCCGCGTCGGTGGAGAGGCCCAACGACGCTCCATCGATGGCGGAAAGGAGTCCTCCGCGGAGCCCTATTTTTTCAAGGCTTCCCGATGCCCGAGGCCGCGTACCCACGCTGTAACCCACGGACAATATGAAATAAATTGAAGGCGACATCGAAGGGCCAGCGGAGTGCTTGGAAGGCCTCATACATCGTCGCCGCTTCGAATTCGGCTTTTCACTGTGTATCCGTTGGATACACTTGGAGAATGTCGGCCAAGGACGCAGGACTCCGCATTCGAGTTGAGAAGGCGCTCCGAGAGGAATTTCTCGGCGCGTGTCAGGCTCAAGACCTCCCTGCCGCGCAAGTCCTGCGCGAGTTTATGCGAGGATACGTCCAGCGATTCACCGACCAAACCAAGAGCGCAGGCAAAGTGCGCGCGCCCACCAAGAGGCGGGATCGTCAACGTCGTGAAGGTTAGGGGACGAGCTCGCGAATGGACGACATCGGCGAAATCGAGAAACGACTATGGTCTAGCGCCGATAACCTGCGCGCAAATTCCAATTTTGCGAGCAACGAATACTTCCTGCCCGTGATGGGGCTGATTTTCCTCCGTCACGCCTACAGCCGCTTCCTAAAGGTCCGAGCGGAGATTGAGCCGGCGCTTCCCAAGCGTGCAGGTCAGACACGCGCGCTCACCAAGGAGGATTTTTCCGGTCGAGGCGCAATCTACCTTCAACCCACCGCCCAGTTCGACCATCTGGCCGCGCTGCCCGATAGCGCAGACCGCGCCAAGGCCATTATCGCCGCAATGGAGTCGATTGAAGGCGACTATGACTCGCTCGCGGGCACGCTACCCAAGTCCGAATATACAGAATTGGACAACGACGTGCTTGGCAACCTTTTGCGCGTCTTCAACGACCCGGCCCTGCAAAAGGCCAATGGCGACGTATTCGGGCGTATCTACGAATACTTCCTCACCCAGTTTGCCGACCTGAAGGCGCACGATGGCGGCGAGTTCTTCACCCCCGTCTCGCTCGTCCAACTTATCGTCAACGTCATCGAGCCGGAGCACGGCAAGGTTCTCGACCCCGCCTGCGGCTCTGGCGGCATGTTCGTGCAGAGCGCGCACTTTATTGAAAGCCTGAAGAAGGACCCGACCAAGAGCGTCACCTTCTATGGCATGGAGAAAAACCCGACGACCATCCGTCTCGCGAAAATGAACCTCGCGGTTCACGGGTTGGAGGGGCGCATCAGTAAAGCGATCAGTTACTACGAAGACTCCCATGAGCTTGTCGGCAAGGCGGATTTCGTCATGGCGAATCCGCCGTTCAACGTCGATGAAATTGACGCCGACAAAATTAGGCGCGACCCGAGGCTGCCTTACGGGCTGCCAGGGGTGAACAACAAGGGCAAAGTTTCCAACGGAAACTACGTTTGGATTTCATATTTTGACGCATACCTGAGCGGCAAGGGTCGTGCAGGATTTGTCATGTCCTCGCAGGCTTCGAGTGCGAGTGGTCAAGAAGCGACTGTGCGGCGCGACCTGATTAAGAGCGGTCACGTCGATGCCATGGTCTCCATTAGAGGAAACTTCTTCTATACGCGGAGCGTGCCTTGTGAACTGTGGTTCTTGAATAAGGACAGGCCTAAAGCACACGCCGACAAAATATTGATGCTCGACGCGCGCGGCGTTTACAGGAAGGTTACACGAAGAATTTTCGACTTTTCACCCGAGCAACTTGCCAACCTGACCGCTATCGTGTGGCTCTATCGGGGACAAAGCGACCGGTTCCTCGCACTCGTGACAAATCACCTCCAAACTGCGACTGAGGCTGGCCGGGCTGCACTCGAACCATTGGATAACTTCCTCAAATCACTGGCAGGCGTGGAGAAAACCATCGCTTCAGTCGGCAACGGGAAGAAACCCGCCGCACTTACTGAAATTGCGTCATTAGCAAAAAAACTGCGCAAAGAAGCAGGTGACTTCAGGGATGCGACGACCGCTGTTGAATCGAACTGGGCAAAGGCGAAAAGAGACAACAAGACGCTCCACGTAAGTGCGGAGTCCATAGCGACATACGCAGAACGCGGACACGTCTTGGCCAAGGACATCGACCACGTCACAAAAATGCTCTCTCGCCTGACCGATAGCGCGGAGCCAAATGGCAAAGGCACGCGCGACGCAAAGCAGGTTATCAAAGCGCTGGAAGAGATGCGTGGACTCGCAGCGGATGCGCTCAACCGCGTGCGCCATTTTGCGCGACATGCACACTGGTTACAGTTGCGCTTCCCAGAAGCAAAGCTTCGCGACGTAGATGGCCTAGTCAAGCTGGTCGACTTCAAAATATTGGATGCCAACGACTGGAGCTTATCACCGGGACGCTATGTTGGGGTAGCTCCGCAAGAAATCGATGAGGATTTCGATTTTGACGAAACCATGCGAGAGATTCACAGCGAGTTGGAAGAATTGAACGCCGAATCTGTGGAACTAGCATCGCAAATCGCGTCGAACCTTGAGTTGCTCCTGTAATGCGTCCTCAAGTGACCCTTGGAAAGATTTGCAGCCTCATCACAGACGGCAAACATGGCGATTGTCGTGACCAGGACGACTCCGGATTTTTCTTTATCAGTGCGAAGGACATCCGAGACGGGCGCGTGAACTACCTGGGAGCGCGCGAAATCACACAATCGGACTTTGAAGAAACACACCGACGAACAGATTTGTGCGAAGGTGATGTCCTCGTAACAAATAGCGGCACCATCGGTCGCATCGCGATTGCGGAGGCAGACGACCGTACCGCCTGCACGACCTTTCAAAAGAGCGTGGCTGTTTTGAAGCCAATTCGTGAGTTGGTTGACCCAAGGTTTCTCTATTACGCGCTCGTTGATAGTCGCGAGAGATTGGTCAATGCCTCGGCGGGAGCTGCTCAGAAAAATCTTCTGCTTGGAGAACTTCGTCGCTTTTCGATTACGTTGCCGAGCGTCGATGAGCAGATGAGCATCGCTGAAAAGCTAAGGGTCTATGATGCCCTTGTGACGAACAACGAACGTCGAATGGCGCTTCTGGAACGAGCGACGCGCCTGCTCTTCGACGAATGGTTTGTTCGCTTTGCCAGCCAAGCACGTCCAGGCAGAGCGCCTCAAAATGCCAGCGACGCAAGCGAACGCCTATGCCGGCATCGTCCGTAGTGCACTTGCGGCGAAGATCGATAAGCCGGCCCCAGGAATGATGTTGCAGGTCCTGCACGCGTTGCGTGGCGTATCGTTGCATCCTGTCGACCCGGAAGTTGAACCTTGTGATCTAGCTGCGTACGCGGCCGAGTCCGCGCGGTTGAAGTGGACGATAGAGCAGCTCGATCGGATCGCGTTGAAGCGCGAAAAGGTGCTCATTTTCGTCGAAAGTCTGGCAATGCAGGAGCGTCTCGCTGCGATTGTTCAGCAACGCTTTAAGCTACAACAGAGGCCGCATCGCATTCACGGTGGTGTGCCCGGTGCAAAGCGGCAGGAGCTCGTCAAAGCCTTTCAGAAAACCCGAGACGTCTTTGACGTGATGATCCTCTCGCCGAAAGCAGGAGGCGTAGGCTTGACGCTGACGGCCGCCAATCATGTGATTCACTTATCGAGGTGGTGGAACCCGGCGGTCGAGGATCAGAGCACCGACCGCGCCTATCGGATTGGGCAGGAAAAGGCGGTGCATGTTTACCTTCCGCTCGCAGAGCATCCAGATCCAGACCTCGGTCCAATGAGCTTTGATTTGCGACTGCACGATCTCATCGAGAAGAAGCGTACCCTTTCGCAACAGATGCTGGTGGCGCCTGAAGGAGATACGGGTGATATCGCCGCCCTATTTGAAGCGATTTCGGGCGGTGGGCCGAAGAATACGAGCACGACGAATGAAGCGCCAACGGTCACTGGCCAAGTGTCGGACGCTGCGAGGCCTATTGTGCCGACGCCAAGCGAGCGGCTCGTACAACGGATGAGCTTTGGGCGATGGAGGCTATCGCCAAATGAGCCACGGCCTTTGGACGAGATCTTGGCGCCGTTCAGCGGCAGGAGAGTTATTCATCTCCACATCCTCGACCCATACGCCATCGCTGACGCCAGGGTGCGCCGAGCTCACGCGCAGTTTGTGCGCGAACTGGTCAATCGCGGAGCTGTGGTCGAGAAGGTGACCATTTCGTTTTTTTTGCGGGGGGCGTGAATGCAGTTTGAGCCCATGGAGCTTGAGCCCATCAAGGCGGGGCAGGAGCGACTGAGCCGCGTATTCAGTGATGAATTCGCTTTCGCGATTCCGACTTACCAACGCCCTTACGCTTGGGAAAAAGAGCAAGTCGAAGCGTTGCTCGACGATATTCTTTCCGCGCTCACGGATGCGACTGATACGCGCGAGCCAGTGACGTACTTTCTAGGCAGCATCGTGCTTATCAAGCAGCCTGGCTCGCCCGACGCCAAAGTCGTCGATGGACAGCAGAGGCTTACGACCCTCACAATATTGTTCTCGGTGTTGCGAGATCTTTCAACGCCGGAGATCGCAATAAGGCGTCATTCTTATGTTTGCGAGGACGGCGACCCAGACAAAGGCACAAAGAGCCGATACCGTCTCACGCTCCGGAAACGCGACGAAGAATTTTTTCGCGAGACCATCCAGAGGAAAGACACAACGGGCGCTTTGCCGAGCGCGAAGGGGTTGACCGATAGCCGACTAAGGATCGTCGAAGCAGCCAAAATCTTCAGCGATCGAGCAAAAGCTATGACGCCGGAATTGCGCGACCGCTTAGTCGCGTTTCTTTTGCAGCGTTGCTATTTGGTCGTCATCGCCGTCGCAAATGTCGACATGGCACATCGCGTATTCACCGTGCTCAATGCACGAGGACTAGATCTTACGCCAGCGGACATCCTTAAAGCGGATTTGCTTGATCGCGTGCCGCCACAAGATGAAAGGGACTACGCGGACGCCTGGGAAGCAATCGAAGAGCAGCTCGGACGCGAGCGGTTCGTTGAGCTGTTTCAGCACATTCGGATGATTTACCAGCGCGACAAGCCAAGGGAGAGGCTTGAGGTTGGGTTTAAAAAGTTTGTGACCGACTTCTCCGACCACAAGAGGTTCCTGAGGGAAGTCTTGCAGCCGCTCGGGGCGACCTATGCCAGGCTGGTTTCTCCATTTGATTTTGCGGTGCACTATGGCGAGGAGAGTGCAAAGCGTCTTCGATACATAACCAAGCTGGACAACAGCGATTGGTTGCCTGTTGCACTAAAGTATTTCGCTGAGGCCGAGCCAGAACCGGAAGAAGCAGCGCAATTCATGCGGCGACTAGAGACGCTCGCCTATTTCTTATTCGTGACGCGCGCGGACATCAACGAACGTATTCGTAGATACGCTGCTGTCCTCACGGACTTGGCCAATGGAGTGCCAGACGGTGAGTCTATGCAGCTATCGGCGGCGGACAAGGTCGCGTTTCGCGTTCACCTTGACGGCCCCATCTATCAAATTACGAGAGTTCGCCTGCCTCTGCTTCTTCGGCTTGATGCGGAGCTCTCTTCTGGCGGTGCGACATACAATTATGATGTCGTTTCCGTCGAACATGTGCTGCCTCAAACTCCCAGTGCCAGCAGCCAATGGCTGAAAGATTTTCCTGACGAAGCTGAGCGAGAGACGTGGACTCACAAGCTTGCCAATCTAATGCTGCTCACGCTTCGGAAGAATATTCAGGCGAGCAATTGGGACTTCGCAACAAAGAAGGAGCGATATTTTTCTGAAAGCGGAGGAGTGTCACCGTTCGTGATAACCACGCAGGTTCTCGGTGAGGACGTATGGACGCCGACAGTACTGCAAGATCGCCAGAATGCGCTGCTCGCGAGGCTCTACAGTGCTTGGGATATTGCGCCCGACGCCTAGCCATACGCTCGTCTCTCACGTGTCGATAACTTCGGGTTATTCGAGGCGAGATGGAGTCGAACCGTTCAGCGCGTAATCGGGGGCGGGGGTTCATGGCGAAGAGGGCGTTGCGGCATCGGCCGTGTTGGTGTTTCAACGGGTGGTGAGAGAATCGTCCCCGCGGGCGTTGTCCACTGACACGAGGTCGATCTTCCAGCCTTGAAAGCCACGCTCCGCCATTTATTGGCTTCCGGCACTTCGAACGTTGGTACACGTGGATAAGGTGCTAAACTTCAGCGAAGTCAATCAATTGGCTGGACCCCGGCGCTTCCTGCTATGGGTGCGAAACATTTGCCCGGAAGAGAAGTTGCCGCGTTCGACTTTCGGGGCAAAGGTGAGGGAGCACACGAGGCAGGTGCGCCTCGCCTAGAGGGCCTGCCTTGCGTGTCGTAGCTTAGTTTGGCAACCTGTGGTTAGGCAGGGCGCAATCACATTTGAGGGGGGTTCGGTGGCTGAATCGACGGCAAGAGACCTTTGTGCGCTTGCAGCAAAAGCGCTCGTTGGCCAAGGCATGAGCGAGGGCTTGGCGCGGGAAGTCGCCGAAGAGTTTGTTGTCGCAGAACTTGCAGGTGTGAAGACGCACGGAATTGGAAAACTGGTTTCGTTGAACTTGGGAGACCTAAACGCGGCGCCCAAGATTCAGGAACATGGCGCGCTGCTTTCGATCGATGGATGCAGAGGCAACGGCTTCAAGCTGTTTCGTGAGATAGCTGGAATGCTCATCGAGAGATGTCCACGAAACGGAATCTCCGCAGCATTTGTGCACAACTTCAGCCGCTACAGTTCTCTGTATCCCTATACGTCACGCGTCGCGAAAGCAGGCTACGCGACATTGCTTGCAAATTCGGCCGGCCCGGCTGCCGTCACCCCTTTTGGCTCGGTGGATCCGCTAACCGGTACGAACCCCATCTGCTTCTCGTTTCCGAAACCGAAGGGACAAGTCCAGACGTTTGACTTTGCGACCTCCGAGGTCGTTTGGGGCGCAATTCGTCAGGCTGCCATCGAAGGCAAAGCGCTTCCAACGGGGCCGTTTCTGGACGCCGCAGGTGATGTGACCACAATACCATCGGAAGTAAATGCCGTCCGAGGTTTTGGCGGACGCAAAGGATTTGCGCTAAATCTGGCCATTGAGATTCTCGCGGGGATACTGCCGGGCGGGCGCGCTGGCATGGAGTGTGAAAGCGAATTCGACTGCGGCGCTTTCTTTATCGCGATTGATCCGAAGTTTGCTGGGGCCGGCGCTGAGGGCTTTGCGCAAGGGCTTGAAAGGTTGCTGGTTGCGGTTCGCGGTAGCCGACCAGAAGATCCTTCGGTTCCGGTTCGAGCGCCGGGCGATCGTGGAAGGAACTCGATTTCTCTCGATCGGGATCACGAGCGCAAAATTTTGGTTCCAGACACCGTCATAGAGATGATGAGGCGCATGGCTGCCGGCGAGAGCGTCGCCGAACTCGCCTCCAATCCTCTGTTCAATTAGTCCGGGGTCACAGACGTGGATTGCGATCGACTTCGGTAGGGAAATTCAAAGGCTACATAAGAACGGTTTCGGGAGGGGCTGTCTCTGAATTCGGATGAGGCGTGAGTTGTGCGGGTTCGCTGGTCGCACAACACCGATGCGTGCGACGCGCGGCCGGCAAAAAACGTCGAGGCGCGAACACAATCCTCGTCATAATCAGAGCGGTGGGGGAAGCAGGGATGTCGGACGCCAAACGCCAATGGATCGAAAGTGCCGTCGCGGCTTACGAGGCGCTTAATCCGCTTGAGCAGATCGCCTGGGTCGTTCCTGTCCTTGGACTAGTTGGAAGCATTATCTACTTCGGCTTCAAGATTGCACGCTGGGCGACGGACAAATTGAAGAGGCCTCGCGCAAGCGAGCGCGCTCCAGCCCACCCGATAGCGGTGGCCACACCATCGCGTCCAGCGGTGCAACCACCTCCTGCGGAAGTTGTCCCTCCGCGTTGGGAATACCAATGGGAAGTGGGCGAGGGTGTTACGCAAAGGGCCGTTGAGCCGCCGCTCGACAAGGCGATCGTCCAGGAGATCCAGCGCGCGGCGGAGGCGGGAAACCGTAGTCATCTTATCTTCGTTCGTGGCGAGTTGGGCATAGGCAAGTCCACGCTGGTGCCGATGGTTCGGCTTGAGCTCCGGAGAGTTGGCAAACAATCGGCTCCCACCAATCCGCAAGCGTCGAACGTTCTCGAAACCTGCGTGGTGTTAGAGGCCGAAGATCTCGAGCCAGCTCACGAATTCGCAAAGCGAATAAAGGTCGCGATCGACAAAGACGGAGCAGTGATCGCGCTCGGGCGGCCAGCCACGATGGACATTGCTGAACGTCGCCTGGGCCGACCGGCCGACAAGGCTGTGACGATGTTGCCGTTCGAACCCACGCGACAGCTGTTCCATGAATGTATCTCCGCGATCTCGCAGAAGTTCGGGCTTGATGCGGTCGCGACCCAAAAGTTGCTGAAGCTCGCTGGCAATTTCGATCAGCGGTTTTTGCAGACCCCTTTCTATTTTGAACAAGCGGCTAGGGCCATCTCTATGGACGAGTCGATGAGTATCGACGGGTCATTCACGCCTCTGCAGGTTTTCCAGAGATCAATTGAACAGCGTGTCTCCGAGTTAGGTGGGAGTTTCGCTGATCTCGTTCAATGTGCTCTGGGCAATTTGGATGCCGATCGCACGCCGAATTTAGCGGGGATTATTGGCGAGAATGGCTTTGTTCATGATGGATATCGAAATGTCTTGCTCGCGTCTGCGGTGGTAACGCGCGGCGAGCGTTTTGAGAACGTCGTTAAGTGCCAAAATGTCATCCCGGCAATTGAGATCATCCTCTCTCATATGAAATCCCTTCGTCGCGCGCGCGGTGAAGTGTTGAAAGAGCGTTTTGAGCTGGATCTACGCGACTTCGTCATGGGCGATCAGCAGATCGCTCAAGCCCACTATCCCATTTTCATTCAGGGACGCGTGGCGGACGCCTTTCGTCGACTACGCGATGAGGCGCCGGCGGACGTTCTGCGCGAGCGCTGCATGCGAATGATTGAGAAAAGGTCGGCTCCGGGCGGCGTTGAGACAACCGACGAAGGTTCGCTGCTCTGGGACATTTCAGATGCGTTGTCCGACGTTGGCGATCCAAGATTGAAAAGGGCGGCTAGGGCGAAGTTCGGACCTGAGTCAGGCTATTTCGTAGCCGTTCCTAAGACCACAATCGAGATCGGGTCTGATCACGTTCCAGTTCGGGCGGACAGCGCCAAACCGGTTCTCCCTTTTCGGCGCGAAGGCGTTGAAGTGGGGCCTCTGTGGGTCGCGAAATTTCTGGTCACCAATGAGCTGTTCTTAGAATTCTGGGACAGCGAAGGGCGAAAGAAGCACTACAAGGCGACTGCACGGCAATGGATAAGGGAAGACGCCGCGCTGCGCGAAGAAATCGCGCGCTCCTTTGATGTAACGGCGACGCGCTGTTTTTGGAAAGAGACGCGTGATCAAGACGCCTTGGTGCTTTCGGGGGCCTCGAGCGCCATTCCGACGCCGTTGCAATTGGCGCGCAAGCGGGCACTGGCCCCAAACGATCCAGCCCAAGTCGCGCTTTGGGATCCGACTCAAACGGATGAGAGGTTCAGCGCCAAGGGAAAGCCAGTTGTAGGCGTCAATTGGTGGGAAGCGATGGCTTTCTGTGACTGGTGGACGTCCGCAAAGTTGCCGGACACCGGATTCCCGCCGGGCTCAACTGCGGGTCTCCTGACCGATTGGGAGTGGGAGGCCGTTCGGCGGTTCTACTACGAGGCTGAAGGCTCAGTGGATGCGCCTGCTTTTCCTGCGGGTCGTTTCCCGGCTCACACACGGATGGCCATGACAAGCGCCCAAGGCGGGCGAGTGCACAATGTCTTGCGCCCTCTGCACGTTGGACTCTCGCTCGCGCCGAAGAGCGAGGGGCCAACAGACATGGTCGGCAATGTTTGGGAGTGGACGAGGTCTCGAGTCTTTGGTCGTATCGTCACCGCGGCCGAGGAGAACGCGGACTTTGGTCCGACGGCATGGGATGACGTCGACGCGCAAGGGGAGCAGACCCCCCGGCATCCTTTGCGAGATGTCGTCAATGAGGACAATGATTTGTCCTATCGCGCAGTGCGCGGCGGATCGTTCTTCTCTAGGGACGAGCAAGCAGCGTGGAACCCTGCGTATCGACTCTGCGATCCACCATTTAGTTCGTACATTGATCTTGGTTTTCGCATCGCCGTCTATTTGCCGTTGTAGCTTTTGCCTCGTTGCATTGTTTGTGACCATCGAATGAAAATTGCAGACGGAACACTGACGGAGCAGGAACTTCAGGCCGCATATCTGGCGCGGCATGATTTGGGACCCGGGTATCCTCAGCTTGATGTGCCTCCGTATGTTCGCCGTCTCTATCTCGACTCCACTGCAGAGGATCTCAGTCTGAAGTTCGCGCCTACGTGGTCGCCAGAGAAGCAAGCGCAAGTTGACGCGGATTTGGAGGTGGCGCTGCGACGCTTCCTCATGATTCCAGAGGGTCCTCGCATACAAATTCGATCTACGTTCAGCGGCTCAATTGCGCTCGACCGAGCTCTCGCAACAGCACAATTGCTTGCTCGGCAGAGAGGTAAGAAGAAGATCGCGGTGATCACGACGACGCCATGCATCGACATCATGAAGCTGTTCTTGTTGGAAAGGGCGGACGTTAAGCCGGCATTCGTGGCGAGCAATAAGAACGGCGCACTTGGAGTCCTGGACGCTGAGGCCGTACTACAAAAACTTGCTCAGGTCCGTGCGAAGGACGAACGCGAACACATCGTTGTCCTCGTGTGTTCACCGGAAAATCCGACGGGATCGATTTGGTCCGAACAAGACCTGATGCACATCGCGCGAGAATGCGCGGCCGCCGATGCAACGCTCATTGTCGATCATTGCTTTGCGGTGGCGGGCGTTCACCATCCGAAAGATGTGGCGGCTGTGTGGAGCGCCGCATCTGAGCTCTGTGACTGGATTGGCATTTGGGACACCGGAAAGACGTTCGGACTAAATGAAGACAAACTCGGCTTTCTGATCTCGGGCGATGCGGAAACGAGTCGCGCGATTGATGCGGCGCTAGCCGTCGTTCAATTTGGTGTGGCGCGCAGAGCAAAGATTTTTTTCTCCGAACTCTTTCGCCTGGCAACTTATTATGATCACGTGCGCGAACTGAACGAACTCTGCGCGAACAATCTCGAAACGCTGGAGCGCTTGGTGGGTCCGTCATTCGACCTCTTCCCGACCAAGGCGGGCTCTCTTGCTTTGATTGACGTGAGTCGGACCGGTGAGGCGGATGAGGCGATCCGAAAGCGTTTGTTGTCAAATGGCGTCGGCACGGTGGCGGGGAGCATATTCTTTCATTCGAGTTGGAAACCGGAGCACTACATTCGCCTCGCGCTCGCGCGGCGCGCAGACTATTTCGAAGAGGCCGTCATGCAGATGATGCAGGTGTTGTCATGAGAGTAGAGCCGTTTGCGTTGGCGATCGCCTTCGCGATCACCGTGTTTGGCCAAGTGATCTATCATTCCATAGCTCGAACCGTCGGTCCGTCGCGGCAACCGTTCGAACTCATTGCCGCGGCCTATTTGTTCGGGTTGATCGCCGTCGTCTGGGTCGGCCTTGCGACAAAACAAATGTCTGTCGGAGGACTGATCTCGTTGCGCACGCTTATTCCCGCACTAGGCCTTGGTATCGCTGTAGCCTTGGTAGAAGTCGGGTACATTTATTCGTACCGAGCGGGACTTCCCATAGGTACGGGCGCCCTTAGCATCTTGGCGGTTACGACCTTGGCGCTTGTGCCAATAGGGATGGCGATGTTTGCGGAACAACTGACTCTGAAGGTGTTCGCCGGAGCAGCGCTCGCAGCATTTGGCGTATGGCTGATGCGCTCATAAGGCGCTCGATGACTTTGGCGGACACATGACAAATTGGCTCGATCTCGCTCAAATCGTCGGCGGCGTGGCCACAGCCGTGGGTGTGATCCTGGCGGTCGTCACAGCATTCTTTGCTTTGGCACAGCTGCGCATATCGAATGAGATCGCGGCACAGGACGCGTACGCAGGTCTGCTTCGCAATATGGTGGACTTCCCCGAGTTCTCGCCACCAGCGTATGAAGTCGTTCGAAGCGATCCAACGAGTTATGCGCGATACAAGAGGTACGTCGCTTACGTTTTTACCGTGTGTGAGCGTGTGTTGCTATCGGCAGGACGGGGCGCGTATTGGCGTGAAACTGTTGCCTACTACGTGTGTCAGCACGTGGACCATGTTCGCTCGGTCGATTTCAGAAACAACCACTATTCGCACTACAGCCTTGCAATGCGGCGAGTTCTCGACTCGATTGCCTTGCGCGGCGCGCAGTGAATCGCTTGCGAAAGGCACATGCATGACCTCGATCAAAACGTTGGTGGCAACAGTGCCAGGCATGATCGGCGACGAGGAGTTGAAGCCGCTAAGAGAACTTTCGGAGGTGGTGTACCGCGAGGAGGCGCGGCTAACTCAAGAGGAGTTGGCGTTAGCTTGCGCCGGAGCCGACTACCTGATGTTGAATTATGATGTCGTCAAAACGCTCACGGATGGGTTCTACGCCGCGCCCGCGGTTCGCGCATTGAAGGCGATATCCGTGGATATTACGGGCATGGAGTGGGCGAATCCGCATTTGGCGCGACGTCACGGCGTGCTGCTGATGAATACGCCGCGTTATTCGACGGAAAGCGTCGCGGAGTCGACGCTCGCTGAGGTGCTCCTGCATTCCCGCAAGTTGCATCTAGGTTACAAGGACATGATCGCGGGACGCGAGCCGGAGATCCGAAAGGGTATCAATCTTAAGGGACGAACTGCGGGCATAGTCGGTCTAGGAAGCATAGGGGCCCGTGTCGCAGAGGTGCTCTCCGCAATCGGTATGCGAGTGATCGCTTGGAATCGAACGCCTCTGAACCTCACCGGCGTGACACAAGTATCGTTGCCCGATCTCTTCGCGCGTTGCGATGTTATTTGCTTGTGCCTAAAAACTGTGACGGAAGGCGCGCAAAGGAACGTCGGCGCCATCAGCGATGAGCTGCTCGTGCGTGCGCAACCGGGGACGATCCTGATCAACCTGGCCGGCATCCAGCTGGTGGATCATGATGCACTGTATCGTGAAATGCTTAGCGGGCGCTTCGCGGGCTATTCTGTCGGTCGCAACCCGACGACAATTGCTCTGGACCTAGCAAAGCTGGATTCCGTGAGCATGCCGGCCGAAAATGCATGGTTCTCCGATGAATCGCTGGCGCTGCTGCGAGACATTTGGGTTGGAAATATTGTTTCGGCTATCCACGGCGCGCCCCAGAATGTGTTTGTGGAATGACAAACCAGAACTAGGAGCGATCGAGATCGTTCCTTGAGCAACTGCGAAGAAGTGCGATGAAAGTTCTTTTTGCGCCGATGGTAGGGGGTCGCGGGCTTGGCCCTCTTACCCGATCAATGGCCGTAGCAGACGAAGCGCGGAGGCGGGGACACGACGTAAGCTTCTTGGTGCGCCAGTCGTTTGTCCCTTTGCTCGAAAAGCACGGTTTCAGCGGGTCATTGGCGGCGGAACCAAGGAAGCAAGTTCAACTGAGTCAAGTAGGCGACACCTGGACAGACATCGCCGCCTATCTGGGGCTGACAGAAAATGACTTCGTCGATCAGTCGCAGCGGGTGGAGCGGAAAGCCATTAAGGAGTTCAAGCCGGACGCAGTGTTCGTTGAGTCCAATGTCACCATGCCTCTTACCTGTCTGGAGGATCATATTCCGCTGGCGAGCACGTTTACTTGGGCGGACACGTCTTCGCTGAGTTTAACAACTCAAGGGATGAGGTCGAGCGTGCCTCCCACTCGCTTGGATCGTCACAATGATTCCCTTCAACGCATGGGAGTAGAACCAATCGCAGACTTGTCGGACCTCACAGTGCGGTTCGCTCAGCTCATTCTTGTTCCTATGACGCCAAGCCTTGAACCTGAGCTATCCGACCATGCGCGCTTCAGATTCGTGGGTGACTTGCTCTTCCATTCATTGGAATACGGAGAGTTGCCCGCCGCCGTTGGCGCGGTGCTCAAGTCTAGGCCCAGGGTCTACGTTTATCTCGGCACAAGCGATCTCGAGGAATCGATTTGGGTTAAGACGCTGCAAGACGCGGTTGGGATCTCTGATCTAGCCATCGTGGCGGCTTCGCGAGAGCACGAAATGACGCAACCGCGGTTGGCCATCCAACGTTGGTTACCCGGCGGCGGTGTTATGTCGTCTGCAGACATATGCCTTCATGCTGGAACAGCCAACACCATGATGCTCGCGGTCCGGCACGGAGTGCCGCAGATGCTACTGCCTTTCTCGGACTCGGAGCGTCGGTACCACGCCGAGAAAATCGTTGCGCTAGGCGCCGGCGTCCTGGCGGACAAAGCCGCAATCGGCGACGCATCAAAATTGTGTGTGGCGATCCATTCGGTGCTGGATGCGTTGACTGTCAAGCAAGCGTCTGTGCGACTTAGGGATGAAGCCGCTGTGTACGCCGGGCCTCGCATGGCGGTGGACATGCTGGAGGCGATCTGACCTCGGTGGGAGGACGAGATGGCATTCGACGCCGTGATCGCTGGTGGCGGAATTATCGGGTGTTGTGCCGCACAGGCGCTCTGCGATATCGGCTGCCGAGTGATGATCGTTGAAGCTCGGGAGAATCTACTCACGGCAACTTCCGCAGCCGGCTTCGGGAGTCTCACGCCGTTCTCGGACCCTTTCTTTGATGGTGACATAGCCGAGTTCGCGAACCAATCCGTTCGACTATACCGCAACAACATCGTGCCAGAGTTCGCGAGACACTCGCGTTTGGACTTCGTTGACGAGGGCCTGCTGCAACTCTTCGCCTCGATGGATGATCTGGAAGAATCTCGTAGTGCCGCCAAAGGGTGCGCAGGAGCACTAAGAGGTCCAAATCCGCTGTCGCGGATGGAAGTGCTAGCTCTTGAACCTGCGCTTCGCGGAGACTTCGCCGGCGCGCTTCTTTATGACGAGCCCTGGATCGACTTGGAGCAACTTTTGCAGAGCGTGAAAGACCGTTTGGCGCGAAATCCAAAATGCACGATCAAGCTGAAAACCCGAGTAGATAGCGTTGATACTGATGCCAGCGCTGTATGCTTGGACACCGGTGAGAGGGTGGCCGCTGGAGAAATAGTGCTCGCAACGGGTCTTGGTGAAACTGCAGTCTTGGGTTTTCCAAGACCGGAGATGGAGTGGATTCGCGGCGAGGGTTTGAGGGTTCGATTGCCAGCCGACTCCCCGCATTTGCTTCGCCACGTCTACCACGGAAAAGGATTCGTGACTCCCCGAATGGATGGGACGTGCCTTTTGGGGTCGACCTATGTGTTGGAGGAACCGCGTTCGATTGGCGAAACGGATCGAGCAAAAGAGTCTATTCGAGCAACGACAGAAGCAGACGTGACGGAAGCTTGTGCCGCGTTCTTGCCGCAAGTCCGGCGATCGGAGGTATTGCGAAGATGGTCCGGCTGGAGACCGCGCTCGCGAGATCACTTTCCAATTTTGGGAAGATTGGTCGAAGGCGAGGGTCCAATCTTGGCGCTCGGCTTTCTCGGCTTAGGCGTCACCATGGCTCCAAGGGTTGGCCAAGTTGTGGCGGAAATGGTGGCTACGGGAACGACTGCGGCTATTCCCAGCCGAATGCTCGCCGCTAGATTTAATCAGATCGACACGCGGCCCCCGGGAAGCGGCGTGAAGCCGGTCTAACACACTCGTTCGCGCTGCAAGCGTGGAGCAAAGGATTGTCCGATCGCTGATCAGACGCGGCATGCAACATCCTCGGAGAGTTGAAATGTAAGCCGCGTGCAATTGCGACGCGGGAGTCATGCGCGTCAGAGACTGGTGAGGGCAGACGTTCGGTGAGAGCTGTTGTCTGCTAAGCGCTGTCCACACACAGCGAACAACGGTCGCCGGATGTCCGCTAAACGGCGGGGTCGCGCGAGAGTTGTTGGGATGATGCGGATGATGTGGCCGATGTATCGATGACTTCGGGTATGCGGCGGTCGGAGTCGAACCGTTCAGCGCGTAATCGATGCTGCATCACCTCCACATGCGACGATAACAGCGAGTTATGAGAGCGGGACGGGGAGTCGAACCGCTTAGCGTATAATGAGTGATTGTGCACAGGATTGCCCGCGTCTAGCGGCGGCGAGCCTGATCCCCAAACGGTTGCGGCGTCGCGGAAGCGACTCCATTCGCGGGTGATCCAAGCTTAGTCGGGAAGGCTGAGTGTCCACGCGCCGCGGCCGAGTGTAGCGGCGACGAGAATCCGATCAGCGGCATCATACTCGAGATCCAGCACTGGCGCGAGCGGGAGGCCTTCGCCAAGCCGGCTCCAATGATCAAACGGCTCATAAGCAAGGTACACGCCGCTCGCGGCGCCAACAATCAAAGTGCGTCGGGAACCGGCTCGGAACGCCGCGGAGTGCAAAGCGCCAGGCTCTAGCGACATCAGATTTCCCGTTGCTCGTGTCCAAGTCGCGCCGGCGTTGTTGGTGACGAACACGCCCTCAAGAGCGACCACGAAGGCGGTGCTGCTCTGGCTGGGATCGGTCACGATGTCGACAACGTAGCTCCTGCCAGGATACGCCGCCGACCGGGCAAGCCTGCCGCCAGACGCTGAGCGCACATACACATCCTCTTGATCGCCGACAAAGAGGAGGTCCGGATTTGATGGCACGCCGGCCGCAATTGGATCAGCCGCTTCTGCGTTGACGCGAATGCCGCGGCCGATCTCTCGAATTGTGTCGCCACGATCGAATGATTCATACACTGCGTTGTCTGCGCCAATAATGAGCCGATTGGGCGCGGCTGCGTTGAGTGCGATCGGCGTGTAGAATTGTCGCTCCAGCGGCCTCGATTGTCCGACGCGCTGAAGGGCGGGGAAGTCCGCGCGCAGGAATTTGTTTGCGCTGGTGTAAAACGCCCGCCTAAAATTGTAGAGGTATTGTGAGCTAGAATATCGTATCGACACCCCCGGCGTGCTCAGATCATCCACGGCGACGTCGCCGCCATCAGCAGTATTGAAGCTGCGCATCCGGACATTGTTCGACGCATCCTGCTGAGGAGTGCCAATGTCTTGCGAACCGCCGATCACGATGTCAGCGACCGCATCCCAGGCCACGTGAATCATTTCACTCGATTGGAGGTCCCCGTTGAGGGAGAACCAGTCGTACGATGCGCCCACGCGCCGACGGCGATACACGCCCCCATCGTCGGCTTCTAAGAGCTCGCCAGCTGCATCAAACGCCATGTCGCGGGAATCTGCATGGGGTGCGCTTCCGCTCTGGGTATTGCTGTGCGTGATATGCGTAGCTTGGTGTCCGCGCGCGCGCGATGCGTCCACCACAAACAGTCGCCCCGTGTAGTCGACGGCGCCTATGGAATTTGGCCATTGGCTTGGCGAACCCGGCGCTTCTTCGCCCTGATCGGGCTGTCGGTCGCCACCGACATAAACGCGTTCTGCGTTGGTGGGATCAGCAGCGATGGAGAGATGGATCTGGCCCTGTGCTCCTGGGTGAAGGCCAGGCGGCCGGTCGAGTTCACCCCAAGTCGCGCCGGCATCGCTCGACTGGAAGAGCGAACTGAGTTGTCCGTGAGTAACCACGGCAACGAAAACGCGGCTGTCTGGTCCAAGCGCCAGCTCCACGTTGCTAACCGAGGAGGTGAGCGCAGCGTCCAGGGCGGCTGTATTCACTTTACTCCACGTTTCGCCAAAGTCATCGCTTCGGTATATGCCGCTCCAGCCGGCGTTCGTGTAAAGCCGCTCCGACCTCGGGAGGTTTACGAGGTCGAACGACGCCCCGCTGGGCAAGTTCGAATGCGCGGCGCCTGAAATCCTGGTCCATGAGGCACCGAGGTTTGTACTTCGCCAGACGCCGCTTTGCAGGAGTCCCTCGCTACTATTGGCGGTGACGACAATTGTCTGTCCGCGCACAGCGACGCCGGAAATGTTCAGCCCGACGATTTGGCCTCCTCCATCAAGAACACTCCAAGTGCGGCCGCCATCTGTGGTGCGGGCAACGCCGCTTAGCGGTCCGCCTCGGTGATAGGAGCTGAAACGGCCAAATCCGATGACCAGCGTACTGAACGAGCGATCCGTGAAATCAAACTCCAGTGCTCCAATCGACTGTGACGGAAGCGTTGACGAGAGGTGCGTCCAGCGGGGTTGGGCGCTTAACGCATTGTCTGAGCGCCAAACGCCGCCATTGGTTGTGCCTATGAACAATATGTTTGGATCGGACGGATGAGGGGCCACATCGTGCACGGCCCCGACCACTTCGCGGTCGGGCAAAATCTCAACCTGCCCATCCACAGAGGGCCCGGGTCCTTGCGCGGTCCATCGCTGCGCATGGCTCGATTGCGCCGCAACAACAGCGCCCACGAATGCTGCAACGCTAAAGATTGCTCCCCTCATGACGCCCCTCCGGACGAGGAGCCTATACAATCTAGGGTTTGTCCTCTATACCAATCTCATGCTCGCCCGGACTTTGTGCTTGGCCATTTCGCTGACGTTGAGTGCGCCGACCGGTGCGAACGCCCAGTCTATTGATCTTACGCAGGGTGTCGTCGCTGACCCGTCGAGCGGCGTAATTGTTCTTACCAACCCGAACGGCCGCGTCGAAGCGATCGACCTCAACTCAGGTGAGCTGAAGTGGGTCACTGAGGAGCGCGCCATGCCGATCGCTGTGTCGCGCGGCGCTGTAACCGCCATCACAGAAGAGCCGGGTGTGCGCACCCGTTTCGCCGTGATCGGACTTGAGGCGTCAAGCGGCGTCGCTTTCTCACGAAGCGCCGCGAATCTTCCATCCGGCGCTGAATTCTCGCTCGAGCCTTCACTACGCGGCGCCTTCGAAGCGGAGGCCGCGCCCGTCGGGGATCGGGTGCTGCTCAGGTGGACGTTCGAGCGGCAGCGAATTGGCGGAGTGTTTCGTAGTGAGGCCTTAGATGAGGCTGATCTCACCGATTCATTCGATCTTGAAGGCGGCTTTACTTTCACGCCTCGCACCGGTCTGCTCACGTCGGCGCCTCCGAGCGCGCCGAGCCCTGGTCTGTTTGAGGAAGGCGTCTCCGCGGACGAAATCACTCCGAGAACCGACGGCGCTCCAGGTATTCTTCGCGCGCCGTCCGCTGATCGGCAGTTCTATATGTCCAGTCGCCAAATCGAGTCGTCGGGTCAACCCCGTTACGTGTGGACCATCACCGGCGCTGGCGCCGAGCGCCCTCTCGCTGAAGTCGTGATGGATGTCGCCTATGCGCCGTTCCTCGTTCACGATGGCCTGCTGGTATTCGAGAACCGGCCGCAAATCCAAAGAGCGGGTGGACGCCTGATCGAGACGCCATTGCAAATCCGCGCGGTCGCTCTTGCGACCGGCAAACCGGTATGGGCGCGCGAGATTCTCAACACTGAGCCGCACGGCTCGCTGCCGCCTTAGACATTGCGATTGCAGGCCCCCTGGATAAGGTTTACTACAACCTAGGGATGGCGGCTGCCGGACGATGGAGTGCAGCCAGGGGGTGATCCATGACGCGAACATGGGCCGCATTGTCTGCGCTTACACTGGCCGCCTGCGGACACGTGCCGGATCGGCCGCAATTTCACTTCGAGCGCACGGGACCTGAGGCGCGGCAATGCCCGACGCCCGTGACTGCGCCGGCGGGCGATGCGAATGAGGACACTCCGTCAACCGCGCCACAGCATCTGTTGTGGTCGCAGTATTGCGAAGTCATGGGCTTTGCCGACGGCTATCTCGTAGAGGCGCGCACCCACTCGCGCTTTGTCGATCTCAAGAACATCGTCACGTTTGGCGCCGCAGCGTACGGGGCGTCGACGCTGGCGCTAAATCCGGGCGGTCTCTCTGAGGTAGAAACCACGGACCTTCGTGAGACGGCGCTTGGCATCGCGCTGCTGCAGGCGACAAACCAAATCTACAGCCCAGTAGGCTCACGCGATACCAACCTTCGCGCTTATTTCACTTACGAATGCGTTGCGGACACGACATATCTCGTCTTGGAACGAGAAACATTCGTTCGAAGGGTGGAGGACGAACTGCTTGGCGCCGGAGGCCTGCGCGAAAGCGTCGCGGAGTTGGAAGGCAAAGTCGCGGCGCGCGCAATCCCAAATGACGCGCTCGCGGAACAGGCGCGTGCAACAATCGCCACCGCGACCGCGGAGATCGAACGCGCCACCTCTCAAGTGAACGCGTATTACAACTTCCCGGCGGCAGTCGTGAATGTCCGCAACGAGATCTATAACAGTATTGTGGTAAGGTCGGTCAGGTCTGAAATTGGGTTCGCCGCTCTTGTTCAAGCTATCGGGGCGACGGTTGAAGAAAATATGGCGTTTGCCAACAAGGATGAGCCGCCCGCTGGCACGTCGGAGCCTCCCGCCGGAGCGCCCGGAGTTATGAGCGCAGATGATCAAGCGCGCACGCTCATCAATCGAATCTCGCGCCAAGTCTCCGAGATTCAGAGAATTACTCCAAACATCACTACCCTTTCAGCCAATCTCTCGCAGTGCGCCACCATCATGTCGACAGGGCTGCGTGTATCCAGACCCACGTTGCAAGATATCGGCGCCGGGCCGTTGCCGGACACGGGCAATGAGTTTTTTTCTGAGTATCGCAGGACGCAGCAATAGCTTCGTCTCCATTCTAAGACCCAGCGCACACGACGCGCTGCGCTGCCCTCAGGCTTGCTCTAGAGACGGGCCGCTTGCCCGAGAGGACGCTGCGGCGTCAGCCATTCAGACAACTCGGATTCGTGAATCGAAGTATGGGTCGCTGACTTCGACGCCCCGAACTGAGAGCAAGGAGCGAACTGCGAGAGCGGGCGGTGCACGCGCGAGGAGGTCGCGCGAGCGGTGGCGAGGAATCACGCGCACCTTGGGCGCTATCACGCACGTCGAAGTCGTACGCTGGCCCGAGACCGCGACCTCGTCCCAGAGCTGAGCGCCGATCGAGTAGCCGCCACAGCCAGCGTTAAGCAACTGTGGCCTGGCGGGCCGCCCATTGTGTGCGGCGCAGACGAAAGCGAGGTAGTGCAGCCCCACAGCGCACAAGCGCCAGCCAAGGCCACAAGCCTCATAGACCGTATCGTAAACACCATGACATCACTCCCGCGACGCCTGCGTTTCAGAACGCGAATTTCCCTGGGAACGTCGCGCCAAGAGTGGTGATCAGCTCAATCGACGGGCGGCGCATCATTCATATTCAATCCAACCACCAAACTCATCACCGAGATTGCGATGGCGCGAGGTTGTTTCGGCCGCTGGTATGAATCCTCTAGGCCCATTCTGGTCGGAACGAGTATCGACACAATCTGGCGCTGCTACTCAAACGATCGCGGCCGTGTTCTCGCACAGCAGGGAGTCGAACCGTTCAGAGCATAATTCAGGTTCAATGTTATTTGGGAAATCGCGTGCCAGAGTCGGTTCCAGCCCTCTGCGAGGTTCGCGCGAACTTTGCAGCGTCACCGACTGACCGAAATGCGGGCGCGTTACGGCCCGGATCGGAGCGGGCCGGCCACTCTGGAAAATTCTCGGATGGCGCACGCCCGCACAGCGAACACACCTCGTGCCCATGCTTCATGATTTCCCCCGCGGGGACTTTTTGAATCATACGCCCTCAGAAAACGCACACGTTCTGCGCGAACTTGCCTTGATGAGGCGGGCAAGGCGCTTCAAGGTCAGCGGATGGGCCTAAAGACGATGAAGCGTGATGAACGGCGAGCGACCGCGACGGACGCTGCCATCGGCAAACGCATCCGCGCGCGCCGTCTCGCGATCGCCATGACCCAGGAGCGCCTGGCCGAATTGCTTGGGCTTACGTTTCAGCAAGTGCAGAAATACGAAAAGGGCGTGAACCGCGTGGCGGCAAGCCGGCTTTTCGACATCGCGGCGGCGCTCAATGCACCGTTAGACTATTTCTTCGAGGGCGTTACATCGCCGGTTACGCGAAGGGCAAAGCGCGGAAAAGAAGCGGCGTAAACCAGCGTGGCGGCGTCCGCCGTGCGCCCCTTGTTCACGCAGCGCGTATCTTGGGTTCGCTTCGGCGCAATGTCACACGCGTCGGCAAACCATGTTCTGGGCGAAGCGCGATGCGAAGCAGCGGACGCACCGGCGGCCCCTCGATCGTCTCGAAGTTTGCGGCGCGCACCAAGGTCGCCAAAATGATCGTCGCTTCGAGCATGGCAAAGCTCGCGCCGATGCAAACGCGCGGACCGCCGCCGAAGGGCATATAAAGGTAACGGCGCGCCCCCAATGGCGATCCTGGGCTGAAACGGTCGGGATCGTAGCAATCTGGATTGTCCCAATAGAGCCGATGACGATGGAGCGCATAGGTTGGGATGACGACGATTTCACCGCGCCGGGTCGGCCGGCCTGCAAGCTCGCAATCTTGGCGGCAGACGCGAGAGAGTGCGGGCAGCGGCGGATAGAGCCGCATCGCTTCTTGAATGACCTGTTTGGTGAATTGAAGCTCGTCCGCATGTGCGGCGGTGATGGCGCCGGCGCCGGCGACGCTCACGACTTCGCGATAAATGCGGTGTTGGCTCTCGGGATGTTGCGAGAGCAGGAAGATCGCCCATGTGAGCGCAAGCGCGGTGGTTTCGTGGCCTCCGGCCAGAAAGGTTAGAAGATTGTCGCGCAGTTCAGCGTCGCTCATGGCGCGCCCGGTTTCTGGATCGCGCGCGCTGAGGAGCGCGTCGATCAAGTCGCCCCGCGGGGGTTCGCGGCGGCGCCGGGCAATGGTGTCGTCCACCTTGGCGCGTAAATAATCAATGGCTTCGTTGGCGCCCGGTGCGGTAAAGCGCTTCAGCCAACGCGGCGCGCTGGCGAGATCCAAAAGCGTGGGCTTGCCAAGCTCGGCGACATAGCGCGCGAACGCGGCGCTCATCGCTTTCACATCATAGCCCTCGCGGCCGCCGAACATGGTGTCGAGAATAACTTCGAAAGTGATGGAGACAAATTCGGCCGCCACGTCGCACGTCTCGCCGGGCGCTTGGCGCCGCCAGCGTTCAACCGCGCGCTCGGCTGCCGCGCCGATAGCGTCGCTGCACTGCAAGACCTGTCTTGGTTGGAACGCGGGTGCTGCCGCATGGCGCTGCCAGCGCCAATGGGCGCCCTCAGCCGTTAGCAAGCCCTCGCCTAGCAGCGGCTTTAATAGCCGCATCCAAAGCGGACCCTTTGGAAAGAACGCCGCGCGCTCGACCAGCACGGCGCGGATAGCGTCGGGGTCGCAGAGGTAGACCAGCGGAAAATCGCGCCGCGGCGGCACATAGATCGGCTCTTCGTAAACGGCCGAAGGCCAGCCTTCGATTGGATTATCGAGCATGACGCGCAGCGATTGCAACCGCGGCAGCTGGGCCCGCGGCGGAATCGGATGCGAAGGCGTAAAGAGCGGCGCTGAGTTGGCTGCGACCGGACGGGCGGCCTTCATAAGTCGAACAGTCCGCGCGCGCGATGGGTTGGGATCTCTTGGCCGCTGCCGTGCTCACCCAAGATGACGCTCGACAGTTGCAACGCATTGTTCACGACCGCGGCGAGCTGTGGCTGGGGCGTTTTCAAATCGCCAAGTTCGCGTTGTGCGTAGGCAAGAAGGCTTTGCATGACCTCAAGCGCTTTGCGGTCTTCAGCCTGCATGAAGTGGACGACGTTGCTCATTTTGGCGCTCCCCAGCGTTGACCCTCTAAAAAGAACGGCGCTTGCGTTGGCGGCGCGTCTGCGGCGCCAACGAAGAAACCGAGAAAGCGCGCCACATCGCGCGCCACCGCTTCATGGGCGCTGGCATTAGCCTCAGAGCCAGCGAGGCCCGCGAGTGCGTCGCTGGCGAAGATGAGGCGATGGCCGCGTTCAAACGCGTCGATCGTGGTGGCGAGAACCGTGAGCGAGGCCGAGAGTCCGGTCACGAGCGCGCCAGCGCTGGTCTGGTTCATGAGCGCGGCGAAATCGGCGTCGCCGTAGGCAGAGAGGGTTTTGCGTTCGAACACCATTTCGCGAACGCGCGGCTCAAAGCCGTCAATCGGGCGCGCGCCGTGGTCGGTCATGGGCGAGGGGCCGGACGCGGCTTTGCGAAAGCAGTGCGCGATGCGCCAGCGTCGCTCGCGCGCGTGTCCCAGCATGCGCCGGCCGTGCACCAGTGCGCGCGGCGCGTTGGGCGCGTGCAACGGCCCGGGCTCCAAAAAGCCGCGCTGCATGTCGAGACAAAGCAAAAGCGGCGCGTTCAACATGGGCAGGTGGCCGCCCGGGACGCCGATTTGTCGAGGGGCCCTTCAGCGTCCCAGCACCCTTCGGGTCGAAGCAGCACGAGCGGCGGCGTCTCGGTCGAGAGCGCTTCGGGATCGCGTTCGATGCGGCCCTCGACTTCGATGTAATCGTGGTCGGAGAACCGGAAGCGAGCGCGGTCTAGGCGCTGAAAAAAGCCCATCCGGCGCCAGAAGGGTTCAAGCCTTGCCTGGATATGGCCGATGGCGTGGGTGTAACCGCGCTTGGCGGCAAGGCGCACCGCTTCGCCAAACAAGCTCTTCACCACGGCGCCACCGCGATGCTCGGCCTTTACTGCAACGCGTTCGACTTTGACGAAGTCGGCAAACCAACGGAGCCTGAGCGTCGCCACCGGCTCGCCGTCGATCTCGGCTAAGAGGTGCGTCGCGCCAGCAAAATCATTGCCGTCGAATTCCTCGTCGTAGGGGCAAACCTGTTCGGCCATGTAGACGATGGCGCGGAGCGCAAAGACGCGCATGAGGTCGGGTAAATCGCGAGCCACCCGAACGCGCACGTGATTGGCCGGCGGCCCGCTATAGAGAAAGCCAACGTCGATGGCGGCGGTGGTCATGACGCACGCGCCAGTGCCGCGGGCCCGATCGCGGGCGCCAGCATCACGTCGGGATCCGGGCCGGCAGCGGCGCGGTAACCGAACCCTGCCATGATCCGGCGGCCTTCAGGGGTGCTTGCGCGCGCGAAGAGGTCGATATGCGAAAAGAAGCGTTGGCGCATAATGCGCAGCGCACGCATGGCCGAAAACGTGGCGCGCCGCGTGACGCCGCCCAGCCCCCAAATGTATCCTGCGTGCACCAGAGGCCCAAAGGGCGCGATCCATTCGGGTGCGATCGCTAAGCCGTCAAAGCGTCCAGAGCGGATCGCATTGGCGCCGGCTCGGGTCAATGAAAGGCAGGCGATAAAGGCCGTAGGCCGGCCGTTCTCGCGGCAGAGAAACAAACTATGTCCGGTTCGGCGGTGTGCATCGGCCAATACCGCGGTCGAAGCGATCGCGCCGGGAATAAGCCGACAGGCAAGTTGGCGCAAAGCCTCGGTATCGGTTTTTGTATCACACGGCGCAAAGCCGCGGGCGTGCATGAACGAGCGGATCTCTTGGGGGCCCGCCATAAACGCTGTTTCAGCTTGCATCGCCGGCTCCCCGTGCCAAATTTCTGACGGGGCAAGTCTGCGCGATCGTGCGCGGCGCACATTCAGCTAGTTTCGAAGCATGGGTATTCGAAATGACGATAAGCCGGTCCCTGCCAGTCAGGACCTCGATTGGGACGACTTAAATTTCTTCTTGGCGGTCGCCGAAGAGAAGAGCCTCAACAAGGCGGCAAAGCGGCTTCGCACCACGCAGCCTACGGTATCGAAGCGCCTAATCGAACTTGAGCGCCGGTTGGGCGCAACACTTGCGCTCCGGTCAACCGGCGGGATCCAGCTGACCGAGGAGGGGCGGTTTGTCGCCCAGCAGGCCGTTGCGATGGCGCGCTCGGTCAAGCAGATCAGGCAGGAAGTGGCGATGCGCGATCACGCGCCGGCGGGAGAGGTGACGATCTCGTGCCCGGATGCGCTCTTGACCTATTTTATTGCGCCAGCCGTCGCCAATCTACACCGCGTGCATCCAAGCATTCAGCTCGTGTTGAAATCGAAGGCTGGCGACGGCGAACCGGTCAGCGACATCACGATCCAGTTTCATGAGACCAAACGCATGGAGGATGTCGCGATCGGCTTGGGGTGGGTGCACCATGTCGCCTTCGCCTCCAGGAGCTATCTCGACCTCTATGGCGGCCCGCAAGATATTGGCGAGGCGTTTCAGCACCGCATGTTGATGCATACCGCCTATATCGCTCAAGCCGGCTGGAAGCCAAAGCAACAGCCGCTGCAGGAAATTCTCGATTACGCGGTGCGCACCGATTGCGGCCCGGCACTGGTCGAGACCACCGCGAGCGGCGGCGGGATATCGTCGATGCCGACTTATGTGGCCCGCGTCGATGAACGTCTGGTCTGCCTCGAGGTCGGCGGCGAATTGGCGCGTGTCCGGTTCTGGCTCGTCTACGACCGCGAGCGCGGGCAATTGCCGAGGCTCCGCGAAACCATCGAGTGGCTGCGGCGTGTCTTCGATCCGGCGGCCAATCCCTGGTTTCGCGAGGAGTTCATCCAGCCTGACGAATTCGAAGACGCGATCACGGCGGGCGAGATCAAACGCAAGCGTTAGTCGTGTCCGGTGATTAGAGCGCGCGGAACGCGCCAGTCCCGTGCCTTGCCACACGCCTCCACACCATAAGGTCAGCGGCCCACTGCACCGTGAAGTTGCTTTTATCGGCGCTGCTCTCGCTCGAAACTGGCGACGACGCGCGGGGATAAAGCATGGCGAAAGACCAGAAAACTGATCCGCGAGCGGCTTCCGGCGCGGATCGTCACATCGGCGCGCGTATTCGTGCGCTTCGGCTGGAGACCGGCACGAGCCAGGAGGCCTTGGCCGCGGCGATCGGGGTCTCGTTCCAGCAGGTGCAAAAGTATGAGAAGGGCGTCAATCGCGTTGCCGCCAGCACCTTGATGGAAATCGCGCGCGCGCTCGGGGTCGGCGTGGAGGCGCTCTATCCGAGAGAGAGTAAGACCGGCTCGCGCGAGATTTGGCTAGACGATCCCCAAGCCCAAGACATCGGCGCAGTGATGGGAAAATTAAATGCCGAAGGGCGCCGGTTGCTGTTGCAGATCGCCCGCTCGCTGGCCGCCGACGAGAAGCTCCGCATCAAAGATCGAAAATAGAGTTGGCGCGGCGCGCAACGCACTGCAAATTCGTATCAACTTTCGTTTGATGCTGCGTCTGTCTCTAGCTTGGACATAAGGTTCAACCAGCGAACCCAGGCCGCCTTCGGATCAGCGCCTTCTTTGCGGAAGGTAGATGCGGCAAGAGCCCTGACAGCGACCATTCTCGGCCCGCCGCCAATGTCACTAAGGTGCAGGACCGAGCCGACCGCTGAGCATGCGGTGGCTAATATAACTCGCTCGAGAGCGGGCCCATGCCAAACATCAAGAAGGATTGCAAAGGCCGCGTCAGCCGAAGATGGCCCCACGCTTTTCTGCCGAGCAGCGCCTCAGCTTCTCCTTGTAACCCGGCTCTGATGCCGGCTGGGCGTCGATGCGGCGGGAACCGCCGGCGCGGAAGGCGTGGACACGGTCCACCTTGCGCGCCGGATCGCCGCGCGCGATCTTTGCAGCCCGCGGATTTATCGTAGGACCGCGTTGGGAGATGTTCGAAGGCATGAGCGAAAGCACAAAACAGCCCGCGCCGGGAACGCCGCGCACAATTGCCGAGGCGCTGGGGCAGATTACCTGGGTTCTCTCCCAGTCTCCGATCCATCGTGAGCTCAAGATCAAGGATCTCGAGTGGGCGTTCATGCCGCCGATTCTCCATGAGCAGTTCCGGCTGTTCCGCTTCGGTCCGCTGCCTGGAAGTGAAAACTTGGATCCCGCCGAATTCGCCAAAGTGGGGCTGACCAAGGAAGGCCTTGAACAGATGCCGCTGGGCGTTGCGATCTGGGCCAAGCTTTCGGAAACGGCCGAGGCCAAGCTCGAACGCGGCGAACGGCTAGACGCCGGCGAATGGCGTTCAGGCGAACGCGTCTGGCTCGTGGAGTTGATCTCGCCGTTCGCGACACCGCAAAACAAACTTTCCGAAGCCATGCTGATGGACCTCATTCAAGGTCCTTTCCGCGAAACCGCCTTCAACCTCCATCGCACCGATCCGAAGACCGGCCGACGCGACAAGGTTCACATGGCTAGTCATCTGCAGACCGGACCTGCGGCGCCCGGCGCCAAGCCGAACTAGCTTGCGCGTAGCGTTGGCGCGTTGGCCGACAGGCCGCGACCTGCTGTTAGACTGCGCGGCTGCGCATAAAGGAGCTGTGATCGCTGCCGCGTACTCGCGGCGAGCGGAGATACCTCATCTACGGTATTGGGAATGAAGGTTTTGCGACAAGCACGTTCGCGGTTTCGCAGTCCGCTGCGTTGCGATGGCGCCAAGTCGAATTTTCCACAGCTTTAGCCGCCTCACACTCTTCCTGTCGCGGGCGCGGTCCGGAACACTCGCTGTGCGGTTGAGGGGTGAGGCGCTCGATTTTTTAATCGGTTGCGTGCGGCGAGGGGATGCCGGCGTGGAAGAGGTGGGTGGATCACGTTCGGAAACGGACGTTGGCGGAGACACGGCGCTCCAAGCCTTCGTCCTGATGCTGAGCTTTTTGCAAAAGCCGGCAGATCCCGATCAATTGCGTCACGCCGCTGGCAAGGGTGGGGCTGCACTCGACGGGTCCGACCTATTACGCCTCGCCAAACAATTGGATGTGCGCGCGCGCGAAGTGAGCGTGGCGGCCACAAAGCTTCATCGCCAGCCGCTACCGGCGATCGCCTCGTCGCCGGATGGACATTTCTATCTCATCTTGCAGGCGACCGCGGAGAAGGCGCTCGTCTTCAATCATGAGGCTGACAAGCCTCAAGCGGTGCCGATCGCGACGCTGGCGGCGAACTATTCCGGCAAACTGCTCTTGATGACGACGCGGGAGCGGGTGGCAGGCGTTGCCCGGGCCTTTGACGTCACCTGGTTTATTCCGTCGCTGGTCAAGTACCGCCATTTGCTCCGCGACGTGCTCGTGGCGTCCTTCTTCATCCAGATCCTGGCGCTCATCAGCCCGATCTTCTTCCAGATCGTCATCGACAAGGTGCTGGTCCACAACGGCATCACCACACTTGAAGTGTTGGCGATCGGATTCCTGTGCGTCTCGATCTTCGACGTCGTTATGGGGGGCTTGCGCACCTATCTCTTCAGTCACACCACCAGCCGCGTCGACGCCGAATTGAGCGGGCGGCTTTTCTCACATCTGACGCACCTGCCGATGGCATATTTCCAAGCCCGGCGCGTCGGCGATTCCGTCGCGCGGGTCCGCGAATTGGAAACCATCCGCGAATTTTTGACGTCGTCGGCGCTGACGGTGGTGCTCGATATCTTTTTTGCCATCGTCTTCCTCGCCGTCATGTTCGTTTATAGCCCGTGGCTCCTGCTGATCGTTTTGATCACGCTGCCGCTCTATGCGGGCGTCTTATGGCTCGTGGCGCCCATGCTGCGCCGTCAACTCGACGACAAGTTCGCGCGCGGCGCCGAAAACCAATCATTCTTGGTCGAGAGCGTAACCGGCATCGAGACCATCAAGGCGGCCGCGGTCGAACCGCAGATGCAGCAGCGCTGGGAGCGCCAGCTCGCGGGTTACATTCAATCGGGCTTCAAGGCCGCAATGCTCGCCAATTGGGGCCGTCAGGCGATCGAACTCATTCAAAAGCTTGGCACGGTGGCGCTTCTGTTCTTTGGCGCAAAACTCGTCATCGAGGGCAAGTTGACGGTCGGCGAACTCGTCGCGTTCAACATGCTGGCGGGCCAAGTTGCGGGGCCGATCCTGCGTCTTGCTCAATTGGCGCAGGACTTCCAGCAAGCCCGGATCGCGGTCGATCGCCTAGGCGATATTCTAAACTCGCCAACTGAGCCCATCATGTCGGCCTCGCGTGCAAGCCTTCCAGAGATCAAAGGCGGCGTCAGTTTTGAAGGCGTGAGCTTTCGCTATCGACCCGATACGCAAGAAGTGTTGCGCGGCATCGATCTTCAGATCGCGCCGGGCGAGATGCTGGGCATTGTGGGACCCTCTGGATCAGGCAAATCGACGCTCACCAAACTGGTGCAGCGCCTGCAGACGCCCGAGCGCGGACGCGTCCTGGTCGACGGCGTCGATCTCGCCATGGTCGATCCGGCTTGGCTCCGCCGCCAAGTCGGCGTGGTCCTGCAGGAGAACCTTCTCTTCAACCGCACTGTCCGCGAAAACATCGCGCTCGCCGACCCAGCACTGCCGATGGAAAAAGTCGTGGAGGCCGCCAAGCTCGCCGGCGCGCACGAATTCATCTTGGAGCTACCGGAAGCCTACGACACGCATATTGACGAACGCGGCGGCAATCTCTCCGGTGGCCAGCGCCAGCGCATCGCCATCGCGCGCGCGCTTGCGATTGATCCCAAGATTCTGATCCTCGATGAAGCGACTTCGGCGCTCGACGCCGAAAGCGAAGAGATCATCCAAACCAATCTGGCCGCGATCGCTGAAAGCCGTACCGTCATCATTATCGCGCACCGTTTGTCGGCGGTTAGAGGCGCAGACCGCATCGTCACATTGGAACGGGGACGGCTAACCGAGATGGGAAGCCACGAAGAGCTGATGGCCAAGAACGGCCGCTATGCGCAGCTCTACAGCAAACAGATGGGCCTAAAGCCCATGACGGCGTGAGGAGGGGTCCATGGGTCTCATGCGCCATGTCAACGTCTTGCGGGAGAGCTTGAAGGCTGCGCGCGACGTCGAGCGGGTCGAGCGCGCCAATGACAATACCGCATTCTTGCCTGCTGCACTCGAGGTGTTGGAGACCCCGCCCAATCCGCTGGGGCGGATCGTGCTTTGGGTCATCATGGCGTTCTTATCGCTTGCGCTCGCTTGGGCGTGCTTCGGCCAGATCGACGTCGTCGCCGTGGCCCAAGGTCGCGTCATCCCAGACGGGCGCATCAAGACTATCCAAGCGCCCGATTCCGGCGTCGTGCGCGCAGTCTATGTCCACGACGGTCAGCGCGTCGCCGAAGGCGATCCGCTGATCGAAATGGATCCAACCGTCTCCGCGGCCGAACTCGAGCGCGCGCATGAAGCGCTGTTGGTGGCCCAAATCGATCGAGCACGCGCGGGCGCGCTCCTCGATCACGCCAATGGGCGGCGCGCCGCCGTCGAGTGGCCCGCAGGTCTCGACGACGCGACGCGGGCCACCCAAGACGCCATCGTGAGTGCGCGCATTGCTGAACATAGCGCTAGGCGCGTAGGCCTCGCCCAAGAGCGCAGTCAGCGCGCCGCCGACCGCGCCATGGTGGCGGCCGACATCGAGCGCATCGAGCAGCAATTGCCGCTGGCCGAGCAGCAGCTGCAGTCGTACCGCGACCTTGAAGCGCGGGGCTTTGCGCCGCGCTTACGGGTCGCCGAGGTCGAGGAACGCACGATCGGCATGCGCCAGGACCGCGTCATCCGCGGTGCCGAGCTGAGGCGCGCGGCTGCAGCCGAAGGCGCAGCAGCGACCCAGCTTGCCAGCCTCGACGCCCAGTTCCGGCGCGAAGCGCTCGACGCGTTCAATGAAGCCGACGCCACCGCGCGGCTCCGGCAAGAAGAGTCCAATATCGCCGCCGAACAGAACCGCCGCACGTTGTTGCGCGCGCCCGCGGCCGGCATCGTGCAGCAATTGCAGGTGCACACCGTGGGCGCGGTGGTGCGCCCGGCGGATGCGCTGCTTGTCATCGTGCCGGAGGGCTCGACGCTCGTGGTCGACGCCATGGTTTTGAACCGGGATGTCGGCTTCGTGCGCGAAGGCCAGCCGGTGCGCGTTAAGCTCGAAGCCTTTCCGTTCACACGTTACGGCGTTGTCGAAGGACGCTTGACGTTCTTGAGCCGAGACGCGGTGCAGGACGAAGAGCTTGGCCTCGTATTTCCAGCGCGCGTTGAGCTTCAGCAATTCTCGATTAATGTCGGCGGACGCGCGACGCCGCTCAGCGCCGGGTTGGCCGCGACCGCGGAAATCCGCACCGGACGGCGGCGCATTATCGAATTTCTGCTCTCACCGCTGCAACGGCGCGTCGAAGAAGCGGGGAGAGAGCGATGACATTGGCCATGAAGGGGAAGCTCGTGACGCAACGTGTTTGGCAAGTCTTGGATCCAGGTCCCAGCGCCGTAACCGGTTGGACGGCGACCGCCGATGATGGCTCGAAAATCACTCATCTGCATGCGCGTACGGACGGGCCCGAGCGCGTAACATCGTATCGCTATCAATCGCCGCTCTGTCAGTTCGATTTTCGTCTCCTCGAGCGCGGCAATCCGAACGTCATCAATCCCGCGGAAGTCGTCTTCATCTTTGATGGCGCATTATTGGCGCTCGCATCATCCGTCCCCGCCAATCGGCTGGCCCAGATAAGAGCCGACGTCATCGATGGCGTCACAGTCTTGAACAGAACGCTCTCGTCCGGGCGGCGTGACTTCGCGCTCTCGCGTGTTGTCGTACAAAATTAGGGGGCGAGGCGATGTCAGTTCTGAGCGATCTCCTCGTCCGCATTCAAACGGCCTCGGCGTCTGTGGCCGGGCGCACCGCGGTGTTCTATTCAGGCGGCAACGGCGCAAATCAGAATCTCGCGCTCAATTGCGTCAACTCCTACCCTAACCAATATTACAGCATCCACGACACCGGCGTCGGCGCTATCGGCGGGGAAGCCGACGCGCTCGTGATCCGTGGTTTGCTGACCCGCGCGGAAGCCGACGCAGTTTGGAGAGCTGCGTCGACAAAGTTCGCGATGGCCGCCGAGGGCGAGGTGATCGCGTTCGTAGAAGGGGCTCTGCCGTCGCGAACCTTCTCCATGGTCGAATTGCCGATCCTGGTCAGCAAGGGCAATGTCACAATCAACGGCATCGCCGTCGAAGCCTGGGCCTCGAGGCTGGTCCCAGCCGATGGCGGCGGCTTCCAGTTGTTGTTCCTCGCCGACATCTTGACCCAACTGGCGGCGGTTCAAGATCTTTGCTTGCCCCCCAGCGGCGGCGCTGGCGCAACAGTCACCATTTTCGACGACGCGATGACGGGCCGCGCGCCGCTCGGCGCGCCGCGTCCGCGTCCGGCCGACGAAGATTCCGAAGGTTGGGCCTCAACGGTTGGGATCGTAGGCGGCGCTGTCGTGCTTGGCGTTCTTGTGGTGGGCGGCATTATCTTCTTCCCAGAAATCGTGGCCGCCGTTGCTTTGTTTGGCGCGCTCGGAACAGCGGCCGCCGCCGCTGAAGAACCGACGCCGCCCCCGCCCGGCGCCAGCCAAGACTTGATCTCGGCTTATGAGCGCGAGCGAACGCTTTATGCATCGCTTCAGGCGGCGCCCGAACTCGCCTACGTGATGGCGAAAAGCGCCGTGCTGCAAGGCAACGCGCCAGCGGACCTGCTAAACCAGATCCCGCCCGAATACCGCACGACGATGCGGCTCCAAGCCATGGTGGACGAAGCCGACGGGCCGCTCGTTGTGGATATGCCCGACGGCCGTGGCGGATCGGTTCAACTGACGCTCGAACGCAACAGCGAAGGTACGATTTTGTTGACGGCGTCCGACGGCGTCCACACCACGGCCTACACGCTCGACACCGCAACGAACACTCTCGTCGATCCTGTCGTCGAAGTGAACGATGACGCGCTCGATGATCTAACGCTCATCTCCGAGCTGACGCTTCCCGACGGCGGCCATGTGCTCAAATTCGACGGCGTGATGAACGGCAAGGCCGCAAGCTACAAAGTCTATCGAGCCTGGGCGCCAAACGACAATACCAAGGACATCGTTGTTCGCCTGCCGCTCTATTCCGCCGACGGCAAGGATTGGCGGACGGTCTCGAACGCGCCCGCCAGCGCGCCTGGACACAATTGGACCATCGAAGTCGTTGAAATCACCAATGGCGACGGCAGCGTCACCACCCAACGCTCGGCGACGGCGTCAGAGGGCGCCCCGGAATCAGCCGAGATCGCAACAGGCCCCGAACTCAATATATCGTTCGCGCAGATCGGCAGCATTTTCGGCTCCAACCTCGCGCGGCTCATTCCGACCGACGACATCTGGACCGCGACGCTCGCAGGCACGCTGATCGGCACCATTGGGCTCAACCTCGGCCAACTCATAGACGACGGCGAAGCTTTGGCCGGCGTGCCCGCGGCGGTCGCGGACAAACTCAGCGGGCCCTTTGAAGGCTTCTCCAACGAATTCATCCAGAACCTGCAAAACAGCGCCGCCGGCGTCATCTCTTCGATCCTGGTTGCCGATCTGATCGACGCCATGGGGCTCGAAGGCACGCTTTACGGCGATTGGCTGCAAACCCATCACGCGGCGTATCTCACCCAAGTCATCACCCACCTGCCGCAGATCCTGACCGGAGACTTCACCAGTCTAGCCGAGGTCAATCCCGCCAATCTGATGGGCGGGTTCTTGGGCGCGAAGCTCGCTGCCGAACTCGTTCAGTTCGAAAGCATAGGTGGTCAAATCGGGGCGGCGGTCGGCTCGGCGATCGGCACCTTGTACGGTGCCGACGCGCTCATGAAGATCGGCTTGAGTGTTGGCGGACCGGTTGGCGCCTTCATCGGCGCTTTCGTCGGCTACCTGTTGGGCGGGCTCATCGGTTCGCTCTTTGGCGGCACGCCGAAATCGGGCGCGGCGCTGGGATGGAACGAACACGACGGGCGTTTTGCGGTAGGACGCGTCTGGTCCAAGAACGGCGGATCGAAGGACAGCGTTCGCGCCATCGCCAGCCAAGTTGGCGAAGTGTTGAACGCGGTCATCGCCTCAACCGGTGCGCGCGTCACCGATGTCGCGGGCGTGCAAACGGGCGCTTACGACACCAAGGGTTCGAAGTTCATCTATAAGGCAAGCGCGTCGGGCAATTATGCCTATAGCTCCAAAGACGCACAGAAGATCATCAACCACGGCACGTTCATCGCGCTTGCCGATTTGTCTGAACGGCTGATCGGCGGCAACGTCTATGTCAAGCGCGCCGTAATGGCGACGGTCAAAGAAGCAAACGGCAATCCCGACAACAATTCCGCTTATTCGGCGGGCGATTTTGAAGCCGAGACCTTGTTGGGCAACATTGCGGTCGCCCAAGACTTCGCGAATTATCTGACCAATTCCGCGTTCGTGAATTCGCTGATGGCGGCGCAAGCGACAAGCGGTTTCGCCGCGACCTGGCTTATTACTCTGGCGCAGGCCCAGGAATTGGGCATTGACCGGCGTTGGAAGAGCGATTGGTTGGGGGGCTGGGCCGCGTTCTTCGATGAATCGTTTGACGCCAAACTCGACGGCGTTGCGTTTGCGCCGTCGAATGTCTTGCTTGAGCTCGATCCCGAGACACGCGAACGCCTGTTCGGCTTCATCGACGGGGATGGTGCGGTCATCGGCGTCCTTGGCGATACGATCGACAGCGGCTCGAAGGATTGGATTCGAGGAACCTCAAATGCCGATACGCTGACCGTCGCCAACGGGTCGATCACGTTGACGAGCGCTCACCAACTCAATGGTGAAGTTGCAACACCGGGCGCTCACGCTATTCGAATCGCGGCGGTCATCGATGGCGGTGCCGGCAATGACACGATCCGCGCTGGCGATCAGGGCAACGATCTCATCGGCGGCGACGGGGGCGATGTGTTGATCGGCGGCGCGCTCGACGATTGGATGTTCGGCGGCGAAGGCGCCGACAAACTCTTTGCGGGCGCCGTTAGCGATGGAAACGTGACTGAAAGCGCTGCTATCGCGATAGACAGCGGCAACGGCAATTATCTCGAGGGCGGCGGCGGAGACGACCTCATCTATGGCGGAACAGGCTCCGATTGGCTGAACGGCGGTGATGGTGTTGACCGGCTCGTCGGCGGCGCGGGCGGTGATATCCTAAATGGTGGAGCAGGAGACGATCGCGCAGGCGTGGGGCTCGCGGCCATTCTGGGCGGAGCGGGTTCGGACCAATACGTGTTTGGTCTGGGCTACGGCAAGGATGTCATTTTCGACGAGAGCGATCCTGCAGGCGGACCGGGTGGGACCGACTCGTTTGCAGCGCGCATGGCCGCATTCGCGGCCGGCACTCAAGCGCGAAACTGGGCGGGCGGCGGCGATTATGTACAAAATGGCGATGTTCGCGGCGGCGAAGATGCCATCGTGTTTGCGCCGGGCATGGACATTACTAATATCGTCTTGAAGCGCTCGGGGACGGCGCAGGCGCCGGGCAATGATCTCATCGTTCAGCTTCAGGTCGAAGTGAATGGCGTGATGACGCTGACGGGCGACGAACTCGTCATCAAGGATTGGTTCAATCAGACCCGCCGGGTGGAGTGGTTCCGCTTCGCCGACGGCGAAGATATCAGGATCGGTGACCTCTCGAGCTTTACCGTCGGCACCGGCGGCAACGACGTCATCATCGGCACCTCCGGCGCCGACTTCGTGGTGGCGGGCGCTGGCGACGACACTGTTTACACTCTGGCCGGCGACGATTTCGGTTTTGGCGGCTCCGGCTCTGACTTCATCTCGGGCGACGGCGATAGCGACATGGTCGCGGGCGGCAGCGGCGACGATATCGTCACCGGCGGTACGGGCCTCGACACCGTGTTCGGCGATACGGGCGACGATCAAGTCTATGGCGGCGCCGATTCCGACATCATCGCAGGCGGCAAAGGCGCCGACCTCGTCGTCACAGGCGCCGGCAACGATGTTGTGCGCTATAATCGCGGTGATGGGGCCGACACGCTGATCGATGAATACGTCAACAACTGGGAAACGGTTTTCCAGAACGGCGTCTACGTCAACGGTTATGCGCTGCAGTCCAATGGCACCGTGACCAAGGGCGGTGTCGTCTATTTCGACGGCTCGGAATGGCTTGGGCGCTACGATTGGGTTCAGTCGACGAACACGCTGAAGCGCCAAGTCGGCGCCGTCAGCGGCGCGATTGCGGCCAATAGCGGGACCGACACGCTAGAGTTCGGTTTCGGCATCGACATTCAACATCTGGAATTCCGCCGCGTCGGCAACGACCTCGACATCGCGATCCGCGAAAACGACAGCGACGTCACACCGTTTGAAAACGTAGACGACCGCATCCTGATCAAGGATTGGTTCGCCGCGGGCGCGATCGCATCGATCGAGAAATTCGTCTTCACCGAAATCGGAACGGTTGTGACCACCTCCTGGTCGATCGGCGCAGGCACGGGGATCGCCGACACCACGGCCGGCGGGACCGGCGTCGACTGGATGACCGGCAGCGACGGCGACGACATCATGGACGGCGCGGGCGGCGCTGACATCCTCTATGGCGGCAACGATCACGACACCATCAAAGGCGGAGACGGCGCCGACGTCATCTATGGGGGAGACGGCTCTGACATTCTGAATGGCGGCTTGCTCGCCGATCAATTGTTCGGCGGCGCGGGCATTGATCTCGCGTCCTACGCCAACTCAACCGCGGCTGTCATTACAACCCTAGGCCCGCTCCAAGCCGGTAATGGCGAGGCCGCGGGCGACAAGTATAACAGCATCGAAGGTCTAGAAGGTTCGGCCTTCGCCGACACGCTAACCGGCAACGAAAACGCTAACGTGTTGCGCGGGCTTGTGGGTGCGGATCTGCTGCGTGGCGGCGCCGGCGACGACACCTACGAATTCTTGATTGGCGCGGGCGCCGATACCATCGCTGAAGGCGCGATCACGACCCAAGAGATCGTGAGCGCAGCGGGCGTGCTGGCGAGCGGCTACACCGTGTCGTGGCAATTGATCGGCACCGAGGTCGACGAAGAGAGCAATTGGAAGCCGCCTTATAAATCCTGGGCCTGGTACAGGCTCATCGTCACTCAGGTCGTCAACGGCCAGACCGTCGAAATCTATCGTTCCAATGACTTCGCCGACTTCGAATATTACGGAAACAGTGTCGGCGCCATGCCGCAGCCCTCACCGACGGTCTGGCCGTTCAGCGCTGCGCAATGGAAGAACGGCGTTGCGCGCACCGGCAACGGCTACCAGGTCGGACGAGAAATCGTGGGCACGGGCGAGGGCGGGGCGGACTCAATCGAGTTTGGCGCAGGCATTTCGCTGGCACAGCTCTCGTTCCTGCGGGAAAACAGCAACGCAGATCTTCGCATCACCTACGGTGCAACCGATTCCGTTCTGATCTCAGGACAGAGCACCGCGGCAAAGGCTGTTGAAACCATCCATCTCGATGATGGCCTTGTCATCGATCTGGTAACGGTCCGCGCCGGCGCGGAAGTCGCAACCGCCAACGCCGACGCCATGTTCGGCAACGCGTCGGCCAATACGCTTGCTGGGCTCGCCGGCGATGACATTTTGTCGGGTGCGGCGGGCGACGACACCTTGCAAGGCGGCGACGGTAACGATGTCCTCGAAGGCGGCGCGGGCGCCGACCTTCTGGATGGCGGCAGCGATGAGCAAACCGCAGGCGTGGCCTTAAGCGCGGCGCAAGGCACTTGGGGCGACACGATCCGCTATGTTACGTCGAGCGCAGGGGTCAACATCGATCTGACCAGCGTCGATCCGGCGAACGCGGCGCGCAGTCTTGCCTTCACTGGCGGCGACGCGGCCGGCGATAAAATTGTTCGCGTGGGCGGATACTCAACTATCGAGCACGTCACCGGCAGCCAGTTCAACGACACCATCGTGGGCGATGCCCGTCATAACCGGCTCCAGGGCTTGGATGGCGTCGACACCATCTCTGGACGCGGCGGCGATGACGTCATCGCGGGCGGCGCGGGCAACGACCTGCTCTATGGCGAGGCGGGGGCAGACAACATTATTGGCGGCGATGGCGTTGATACCGTGAGCGGCGGCGATGATGACGATGTCCTTATGGGCGATGCCGGCAACGACACGCTAAATGGCGACGCCGGCAACGATATGGTCGTGGGTGGCGACGGCGACGACACCGTCGCGGGATCGACAGGCGACGACACCTTGGCCGGCGGAGAGGGGATCGATCTTCTGCAAGGCGGCGACGGAAACGACCAGCTCGCGGGCGAGGCGGGCGCCGACACGCTCCAAGGCGGCAATGACAATGACGAATTGCTCGGCGGCCTCGGCAACGATGCGCTTCAGGGCGGCGCTGGCGACGACGTTTATGTGTTCGAAGCCGGCGATGGCGCAGACATCATCACCGATACGGCGGGCGTCAATACCATCAAGCTTGCGGGCGTTCCCGCGTCAAAGGTCTGGCTCGCACGCGTTGGCTTTGACTTGAAGATCGGGATCATCGGCGAAGATCCCGCATCGTCCTCGATCACCGTCGCAAACTATTTTGGCTCGAGCTCGCCTGGGCTGATCAAAAGCGTCGAAGCGTCGGATGGGACGATCTACCTAGCTTTCGCCGGACCGCTCATCACCGCGATGACCGCCATCTCGACGGTGGCGCCTGCTTCCATGCCGCAATCGATCGCAAATCTCTCCGTCGGGCTTTGGCACATCGGACCGGTCGCGCCATTGGCGCCCGATCAGTCGCTGCAATTGGCTTGGAACACGGTGCTCAACGGCAATGCAGGCGCCATCGATCATGACCAAGACATCTTAGCCAATGGCTACACGCTGTTCGACGCCGCCGACCATGGCGCGATCAACTTGAACGCAGCGACCGGTGCTTGGACCTACACGCCTTCAACCGATTGGGTGGGAGAGGATAGTTTCAAGATCAAGATAACGGACGCGGCCGGTCACGAAGTGATTCAGACCGTCGCCGTCGACACCTTGTCGCCGACCCAGCCCATCGCGCCGACGACGCCCACAATCGTGTCTCAGCCTGTCACCAACGTGCAGGACAGTGGCGTGAACGGCCAGGTGGTGGCCACGCTTGCAGCAACCGATCTCAATGGACCGGCGCCAAGCTTCAGGATCAAGAATGGTCCGAGCCCCTGGTTCGAGATCGTCGGCAATGAGCTTCGCTTCAAAGCCAATGTCGCCACCCTCGACTATGGAACGACGCCCGCCATCTCCGTCGATGTCGAAGCCTGGGACGGCGCGCTTGCTTCACCAAGCGTGCGCCACATTAGCGTCAACGTAATCGAGACCAACACCGCGCCCACCATGAACGCGCAGAGTTTCTCGGTGGACGAAAATATGCCCGGCGCGGGCCAAACCACGATTGGTACGCTGGCCGCGAGCGACTTGGACGATTATGCCGGCAACAAGCAGCTCCGATATGAGCTGACGGGCGGCGACACCAGCGTCTTCCAGGTCAATGCCGTGACCGGCGAATTGAAACTGCACGGTGCGCTCAATTGGGAAGCGCAGACGAGCTACTCGGTGTCGGCGAGAGTGTGGGATGGCGGCGCGGTGGGCCAAGGTCTGGCGTCATCGCCGGTCACGATCACGATCAACGTCAACAATGTGAACGAGGCGCCCGCGCCCATCTTCACGCCGAGAGAAGTCTACATCCCGTACAAGGGGATTTATAACACCTGGACCGAGCTCACCTTCAACGATCCAGATACTTATGCGCCGTTCCAAACCACTATTGCTTCGGTCGCCATCACCAGCGTCATCCTACCGCCCGGCGTCAGTGCGACGTTCACCAGCACATCGGTCACGTTCGCCTCCGGCGCCACCATCGACGTCAATCGCGTCGGCACGCAGCAGAAGTGGAATATGGACGCTTCCGGCGAGGATCCAGAGGAGTATGTGCCCACGCCGCCTGCTTTCGACATGGTGTTGACCATCACCGATAGCGCCAATGTGGCGCGTCAGTACACCGTCCATCACGCGGGCGCGGAGTTTGGTCTGGCTGCGCCGATTGTGTTGGATCTCGACGGCGATGGCTTGGAGCTTTCCTCTATCGCCACCAAACAGATCTATTTCGACATGGACGGCGACGGCCAAGGCGAGCGCACCGGCTGGGTCGGCGCTGACGATGGCATCCTGGTGCTTGACCGCAACGGAGACGGCGCCATCACCGAACGGGGCGAAATCGCCTTCAATGAAGATGTCGCCGGCGGCCAGACCGATCTTGAGGGGCTCTCGTCCTTCGACACCAATTTGAATGGCCGCTTCGATGGAGGTGATGAACGCTTCGCCGACTTCAGAATTTGGCGCGACCTCAATCAAGACGGCGTCAGCCAAAGCGAAGAACTTCAGAGCCTCACCAGCGTTGGCATCGCATCCATTTCGCTGACGATCGAAGAGACGGGCGCGGTGCGGGAGAACGAGTACGACAATCTCGTCATCGGCAGGACGGTGTTCTACCGCGCCGACGGCAGCTCGGGCGAAGTTGGCGACGTCATGCTAGCGTTCGTCGCCGAAGAAACTGGTTTCGATGTCGCAGGTGCACTCTTGCCGCCCATCGTGTTCGATCTGAACGGCGACGGCGTGAAGCTGCTTTCGCGCGGTCAATCGAAGGCCAGGTTCGACGCCGATGGCGATGGCGATGTCGAGCGCACAGGCTGGTTCAGCGCAGGCGACGGCGTCTTGGCCCTCGACCGCAATGGCGATGGTCTCATCAATAACGGCCTTGAGATATCGTTCAAACAAGACCTCGCCGGCGCGATGACAGACCTTGAAGGTCTCGCCGCCTACGATTCCGACCTGAGCGGCAAAATCGACGAGGGCGACGCGGCGTTCGGGACGTTCCTGGTCTGGCAAGATGCCAATGGCGATGGCGTCAGCGAAGCGGGCGAATTGAGATCGCTCGCGGATGCGGAGATCGCGTCGATCGGGCTGACCCGCACGGAAGCGCCGGCGCAACGGAGCGGCGGCAACATCGTTCATGCCTACGGCACATTTGTGCGAAGCGACGGCCGCGTCGGTGAAACCGCCGATGTCAGCCTCGTCTATGACGCCGATATGCCCGCCACGGCAGAAGACCGGCCAAGCCGCACCGCCGACGAGCGTGCGCGCGCCAAGCCTTTTGCCGTGCCAGGACCCGGTAAGTCAGCGTTCGCTTGGATGGGCGCAGGCGGCGGCGATGACAACGGGCTTGCCGATGAATGGTTGTCGCGCAACAGCGCGTGGGCGTCGAAGAAAAAGACTCAGCGCTTGAGTGACCCGCTGCGCTCAGCGTTGAGAGAGCCTGATCCTGTGACGGCACACGCAGCCTCGGCGCCCGATGATGCCCGCCCCGCGTTGGGAGCGGGGCCTGCGCAAGCCTCCAGCTTGCACCAGGGCCTGGGCGTGCTCGACCGACGCGTGCTTCATATGGTCAACGCGATGTCGACCTTCGATGTGAAGTCGTCGGCTGACTTGGCGCGCGGCGGCAAGCGCCGTGACGCCCGTGTGGCCGAGCTGCTGACCACGATCCCAGACGGCCGCTGAGGGAGCTGGGCGCGAGCGCAGGTAGCGAGGGGGAAGCGGAAGCTACGCGGGCGCGAAGGTTGCGCGACCGCCGCAACAATGCGGGCCTCTCTTCGCGCTGACTCAATTACGGTTGAGGCCCATCTCGCGGCTTTGCAACTTGGATTTCCAGAGCGCTTCCATCGCCAGGATGTGCTCGGTGCTGGCGCTCGATGCTGCGACTTCCAAAATCGAAACGCGATAGTCGCTCGGGTCGCGGATCTTCAAACCAACGTTGCCGCCGTGGCCTGAGCGCGCATACGCCAGCCAGCGGCCGAGAAAACCGTCTGCGCCAAGAGCCGCTCCGACATATTGTTCTGCCGTGCGCGGGCAGGTGAGGAGATAGATCCCGCGACTAGCGCTGAGCGCGACGGTCCATGAAGGCGGCATCGCTTCGAGGTCCGACAATTGCGCGAAGAACGCTCCATAACCTGGAAAGTCCGGTTCTTTGAGCGCACAGCGCAATTCTAGCACTGGCTTGTCGCGCCGGTCTGCGCGTTGGACCCACGAGCGGGTGCCGCCGCCCCAGTCTACGGTGAGCAGGCCAACGAACTCGCTCAGTGCGCTCAAACGCTCGAACGGAAAAACGTGATCTGCGCCAGCGGCCACGACCTCGCCCGAGTGCGGCGCCTGCCAATCCGTTTCGCTGGGGTGTGGGATGCCGACGCGGTAGAGGCCAGCGAACAATGTCTCGCCATTGGGCGCGGCCACAAAGCTCGCCCAGAGCGGGCGGTTGAATTTGAGCTTCACGCCCCGGCGCTGTCGGCTTTGGTAGTCTTCGAAGACAGCGCGATCGTCGCGCCAAAGTTGATAGATTGAGCGTCCGCGCCGCGCCCGCCCGTCTTGATGGCGGAGCAAGGACACCTCTTTGGGGTCGAGCCCAGCGTTGGACAGCAACAGGTTGAACGTTAGCGGCATGCGCACGCCGCCCGGGCGAATGCGATGCCGCATCTTTCGCGCTGTAGACGATAAGTCACATTCAGCATGCGCAAGCAACGCTCCGCCGCCGCTGGCAGTCAAGCAAAATGAGACTCATCGTCCGTGGTCTGATCGTCTCCAAGGCGGCGCTCTCTGGATATGGATATCCGGGGTCGACTGGCGCGCAACGTGAAAGCCGAGCGGAGCGAGCGCGGCTGGTCTCAGGAGGATTTGGCAGACGCCTCCGGTCTCGACCGCACTTACATTTCAGGCATCGAACGACAAGTGCGCAATCCCACGATCGTGATCGTGGAGCGCTTGGCGAAGGCGCTTAAGACCACGGCGAGCGCATTGCTGGATTAGGACGCTTGCGAGGAGGGCGGCTAGCGCTTCAGAGGTCGCCGAACTTCAGATCACCGAATGCTTGCTCTTCGGGACTGACCTCAGCAGCTGCTTGCGTTTCCGCTTCATCATGCTCGGCCAATTCGTGCGGAAGCACCGGGCGCTCCCGAGACTTGTTCTTCTCCATTTCGCGCGCGATCCACTCTTCATCTGGCAGTGGTTCGGGAGTGAGCACACAACCGCCGCCGCCTAGGAGAGTGTCGCCAAGCTTGGCTCGCAGGTCCTGCAGCATCTCATAGGCTTTGACGTCCTTGGCCGCGCGCGCGATGAGCACAAGCACAAGCGCATCGGCGGTGGTCACGCGCTGGCTCTTGCCGTCAATCTTTGCCATTCGCTTTTCACGCGCGATTCTTTGCACGAGGGCTTTATGCCCGGCAGCGCCGGGGGCGCGTCCGCGGCGTGGCAATAGTCGGCGATGGGGCGATGCTTTGCTCATGGTTTGCCTCTGCGTTTGGCAATGAAGGGCGCGGCGTCGGCAGGCGATTGTTTCTCCCAGATGATCGACGCCTCGACGATTTCCTTGGTGCTCCAAGGCGGCTTGCCGAACGTGGGCACCAGGATGCGAGCGAGATCCATCGGAATATCCTTGGGCACAACGACGGCGCCGTAGTCATGAATCTCTTCGCCGAGTTTCAGGGCGTCATGTTTAATGAGCTGCTTGAAGACGGCGGAGAGCGCGCGCAGATCGCCGCCAAGCGCCCGGTCAACTTGCTTGCGGAGGAGCGCCTCGCTGCGCGAGATGCGCCGCGTGCGGCCGGTCGGATCAATTGTTGTGACCGGCGCATTGAGCATCGCTTCGAGATCAACAGCGACTGCGCCTTTGGTCTTGGGCCGGCCGCTTGGATTGCCCGAGCGGCCCTTTTTGAATTGGCTGGTCTTTGGCGGGCGGCCATAGCCAACCTCATAGTCGCGATCGGTGCTCACGGGTGGACCTCCTCAGACGCGGCGGCCCGCTTTGCCTGGACAGCGAAGAATTCCTCGCCGGTCGCCTGCAGGTGCGCCTGGAGCCCAAAGAGTTTCTGCATCCGCGCCAGGATGACATCGCAATAGAGCGGATCGAGTTCTATGGCGGCGCAGCGCCGGCCGGTCTTTTCGGCCGCGACAAGTGTTGTGCCCGAGCCCGCGAAAGCATCTAGGACCAAGCCTTGGCGCTGCGTGCAATCACGGATGGCGTCAGCGACCAGCGCCACCGGCTTGCAGGTAGGGTGCAAACTCAAATCTTGGCGCGCAGCGCCGAATGAATTTACACCCGCGTAATTCCAGACATTGCTGCGGTTGCGGCCGAAGCGGCCCAGCTGAATATTGTTAGTGTGCGCTTCATCACCAGATTTGAAGACCAATACAAACTCGTGCTGGCTTCGATAGAGCGATCCCATGCCGGCATTGGTCTTGACCCAAGTGCAGATGTTCTTGAGTTCGCCGTAGGCGGCCTTGCCGGCGGTCAGCATTTCACCGACGTGGCGCCAATCGATGCATTGGTAGTGCAACGAGCCGGCCTTTGAGTACGCGGCCAAATGCTTGAACACATCAGTCAAGAATGTGGTGAATTGCGTTTCGGACATTTCGCCCGAAGCCATTGCAAATTCACGATGCTTGATGGCGCCGCCGCCGCAAACGTGGCCATCGACCTTCACGTTGTACGGCACATCGGTGAAGACTGCGTCGGCGCGGTCTTCGCCGAGTAGGCGCGCATAGGTCTCGGCTTGAGTTGAGTCACCACAAATGAGCCGGTGAGAGCCAATTTGCCAAACATCGCCAAGCCGCGTCACGGCGGTTGCGGCCGGCCCAGGAATGTCATCTTCGCCAGGCGGCGCAGCGTTGAGTTCTTCGATCAGAATATCGATCTCGGCCGTTTCGAAGCCCGTGATGGTCAAATCAAAATCGATTTCCAGTTCGGCGAGATAGCGAAATTCCTGCGCCAGCAGGGCGCGATCCCAACCGGCCCGTTCCGCGATCCGATTATCAGCAATGGCGTATGCGCGGATCTCGGCCTCGCTCATTCCTGACAGGCGGATGGTTGGGACCTCTGCGATGCCAAGCGATTTGGCGGCGGCCAAGCGCCCATGCCCGGCGATCACGCCATTCTCATCGTCCACTAGGATGGGGACCGTGAATTTGAATCGCCGGATCGACTCTGCGATCTGCGCGATCTGTTTAGCGGTGTGCGTGCGCGTGTTGGTCGAACGCGGGCGCATCGCCTCAACCGGCTGGTTGAGGATTGCAAGTATCGTCAAAACCCAAAGCTCCTTTAGGCGGAGCTGGGCACAAACAAAGGCGCGCGAGCTCCGGATCAATCCGAAAGCCACGCCTTCCGCCATGGGTTGGAATGGGTCTTTTCAAGCAGGCCGACGGCCATGCGCCGGAGCTGCTTCACGACGGCGACATGAGCGGCCATGCCGCCAAGTCGGGTTCCGCCTATGACGGACCAAGCATGCTCAAGTCCTGGAATCTGTCAACGCCCTCGACCCTCGCGAGAGGGGGTCACGCGGGGAAAAAAGCGATCCCTGTTTTGCGGCGCAGCTTCCCTGTTTGCGCGCAGAAATTCCCTGTTTTGAATTGCGTGCTTCGCTGCCGTTTTAGCCGGACATTTCAGGGCCTTTGACTCGCTGCTGGCGCCACAACTGCCGAATATCCTGCATTTGCTCGCTAAATTCCCTGTTTATCAGGGAATTCGACCAGATACGGGTTCACTCGTGACTGTCCACACCACCAACCATATTTCACCGCGCCACGGCGTTGGCGTGGGCGCCCCGTAAGCGGCGGACTTCGCGGCGCTATTCCACGCAACGGGTGGTCAGAGACGCCGAGTGAAAGCCCGCCATCTAGCGTCTTTCAGCGAGGGTCTCTCTCGCCGCTGCTTCGCCGGCTGATCGCCGGTACGACCGCAAGCCCCGGCAAAGCGGGGGTGCGCGGCCCAGGCGTGGGGCGGCGCGCTAAGTCAGCGCGATGCGTTGTTGCGGTGCGACATGGCCTCGTTCATCGGGGCCATGCCCGATCCCTTCCGCAGCGAAGTCCAGCGGATACTCGCACAATCGGACGACCGCTTCGGGCGCATCAGCGGACGTGCTCTGATAGTTAAGCGGATGACAGAAGCAGACGCTCATCGTGACACTGCGCTGCCGCCATTAGATTTGCTCGACGCGCGTCAAGAAGGAGGGTCTCTGGACTGTCAACTTCGCGCCAAGCCATTCCTCGAACCACTGACGTCCTTCCGCCCGACGCGCCTGGGCGTCGACCGCGTGGAGGTGGTGCTGAAAGAGGCCGGCTTCGCTGAGACGAAGCATCGCTTCCTCAAACCGATCCGCCAACCGGCCGCCATAATGCGCGTCGATTCCACCCGGCGATCGCAACTCGCCCAATCGGCGCAGCAGCGATCTGATCTCGAAATCCTGATGCTTTTTGTTGCGCGACGCGCCCCAGCTTAGCGTCAGTAAGAGGCCAAGCTTCTTGGCCAGCACGTCGGCGCCGCGGCTGCTGCGGTGATCGAGCTTGAGCAGCGCGTCGGGCAGGGAACCGACCCACATGGGCCCGGATGCGTTCAGCCAATGATCAGCCCAGGCCCCGAGGCGCAGCGGCATTGCGCCAGCACAGGTGTCGTTGGCGACCGGCGGCTGATCCTCGTCGAGATCGAACAGACTGACGCCAAAACGCGTGATGCCATCCCGTTTCCAGGTTCGGCTGACGGGATCGAATCCAGGGTAGCTCAGAACGTCGAACCGAAGGCGCAGCAAGCGCTCGATTTCCACGTCCACAGACTGTGCGAATTCGAGACGTTCGGCGCCGTAGCGCTTATAGTGTTTTGCGTACATGACCGCCGAGCCGCCGAGCCAAACGGCGTCGCGCCGCGGCGCGCAGGTCGAAGCGCGGAGGGAATCGCACGCGAGCGCCGACAGCAACGTGATCGCTACGTCGATACTCAACGCAGAGTACGAGGCCACATCGCTCCAGGCGGCGCCGTTGTCATCCGAAGCCGTCCAGACTTTGATCCGCCCGCCGGATCCGCTCCAGAAATCGTAGTAGGGCGCGCCGGATTTATCCTTGCGCCAACCGCTCTCGGACGCGCGCGCGTGGGGTCCGCCTGCACAAAGCGCCTGCACCGCCGCAACGATCAAAGGATTGTTGGGAAGCGACAAAAGTCCGTCGCGTGCGCGCGTGGCGCGACGGCAGACGGGGCAGCGCCACCCTTTACCCTCCCATTGGGCGAGATTTGCATCGACGAGGGCCAAAATAATCTCTCCGAGAGCGAACGCGCGATTAGCTGAGCTGCTTAGGGTTGTAAAAGAGCCATGGCCGCGGCTTCTCGCCGATCAAGCGTGTTTGACCAACGCTCGTTGCGACCAAACCCACCGCAACCATCACCGCTTTCCACCGCTGCGTGGCAGTTCCCTGCATGCAAACGACGGACCACACGCCTTGAAACGCAAGGCGCGTGAGGCTGCGGCGCGATATCGAGAAAGAAGAAAGCAGAGCGGCGCTCTGTGACAGCACGCCTGACGCGCTCAGTTAGACCATTGTGTGTGGGCGGAATTACGCCCCCGGCAATTTCGCCGTTCACATCTGACTGTCAGAGGAAACCATGAACAAACTTATCGTGAAGGCGCAAGTCGCCCTCAACAGCTTCAAGCGCAACGAATCGGGCGCGACGCTGGTCGAGTACTCGCTGCTCATCGGCCTCATCACCGTTCTGGTCGTCGCGGCCGTCTTTGGGATTGGCGGTTGGGCCCAAACCCAGTGGACCAGCTTGTGCACCGCCGTCGGCGCCACCTGCTAAGGCTTTCGTCTTGCAACTCGTGGGGCGGGCGCTGACGCGGCCGCCCCACAGTCTCAAACCGGGACACGGAATTAACGCTCATGCGCAGACTCGGCCTCATCGTTCTTGCGATCGCGATCCTCCTCGGCGGCGTTGCAACGTTCGGCATTCTCAACCTGCAGAACGCTCGCACCGCGGCTAACAACGCGACCCGAGTGGTCGTTGCCGATCGCGCCATTGCGCTGGGCCAGACGCTCACGCCCGACATGCTTCGCCTGCAAGCGTGGCCCGCCGGCGCGACGCCCCCGGGCGCTTTCACCGAAATTCAGCAACTCACCGGCGAAACCCACGTGGCCTTGCGCACGATCGAGCCGAATGAGCCGGTGCTGGCCTCGCGCATTTCCGGCGCCGGCGGCCGCGCCACCCTTTCCGCCACGATTGCCGAAGGCCACCGCGCCGTCGCCATTCGCGTCAACGACGTTGTCGGCGTCGCAGGCTTTGTTCTGCCGGGCGATTCCGTGGACGTGCTGCTCACCCGCGAAGAAGGGCAGGGCAACAACAGCGCGACCATGCGCACCGATCTGCTGATTGCAAATGTGCGGGTGCTCGCGATCGATCAAAGCGCCAGCGAAAGCAGCAACGACCCGCAGGTCGCCCGCGCCGTCACCATCGAAGTGACGCCTGAAGGTGGCCAGAAGGTCGCGCTTGCAGGACAGATCGGCACGCTCACGCTCGCGCTGCGCCGCCCCGACGAAATCGGCCAGGCCAACCGCGCGCCCGTCACCACCATCCGTATCCAAGATCTGCGTGCGGAAGCCGAACGCGCCACACTCACCACGGCGCCTCGCCCAGTCCGTACCCGGGCCGCGTCCGCGCCGGCCGGTCCGTCCATCGAAATCATCCGCGGTTCAACGTCGAACCGCGCCTCTGTCACCAGCGAATAGCCCTCGGAGCGAACCAGCAATGCGCGCCGCTTTCATCGTCGCCACCGCCCTGATCCTCGGGCTTGGTGTTCAGACTCCCGCCATGGCGCAATCGCGCACTGGCCACGAAGACGCCTCGCACACGGGCGGCATCGGCCTTCCTGTTGGGGGCGCTCAGATCCTGCGCTTCGACCGTCCGGTCGGCCGTGTCTATCTCGGCAACTCCGAGGTGGCTGACGTCATCGCGCTGACGGATCGCTCCATCTACTTGCTCGGCAAGGAGGCCGGCACCTCGTCGCTCACGATCATGGAACGCGGCGAGCGCGCCGTTCCGCTGGCGACCTACACGGTCCAAGTCGGCGTTGACGCGCTCGGTCTGCGCCGGACGTTGCACGATGTGATGCCGGATGAAGAGGTCGAAGTTCGTCTCGCCGGCGACGGCCTGGTGCTTTCGGGCGCTGTGTCTTCGTCCGCCGCCGCCGACCGCGCGACCTTGATCGCGCAGCGTTTCGCGGCCGACCGCGTGGTGAATTCGATGACGATCAGCGCCGCGGAACAAGTCATGCTTGAGGTGCGGGTCTCTGAGGTGCAGCGCAATGAACTCACCGCAATGGGCCTTTCCACCAACGTGTTGTGGCAGAATGGCGCCGATGCAGCGCAATTGCTTTCGGGCGTTATCAATCCAGACGCGTTCGGCCTGCTCGCAGGCAGCGTGGTGAGCGGCGACTACACGATCGACGCCGTCCTCGACGCGCTTGAGCGCCGCGGCGTGGTGACAACGCTGGCGCGTCCGACCTTGGTCGCTCTCTCCGGTGAGACCGCGAACTTCTTTGCTGGCGGTGAATTCCCAATCCCGGTGGCCGCGGACGACGATGAGGACAGCCGCCGCATCACCATCGAGTTCAAACAATTCGGCGTCTCCGTCGCGTTCACGCCGACGGTCGTCGGCGACACCATCAACTTGCACGTCGCCCCGGAAGTCAGCGCGCTCGACCGCAACAACGGCATACGCTTGAACGGCACCGACATTCCGGCGATCACGACACGCCGCGCCCAAACCACGGTTGAACTCCGCGACGGCCAAAGCTTCGCCATTGCCGGCCTGATCCGCCGCGACTTCACCGACAGCGTAAGCGGCCTGCCGGGTGTGTCACGCATGCCGATCCTCGGCGCGCTGTTCCGCTCTACGCGCTTCGAGCGCCAAGAAACTGAAGTCGTCATCATCGTCACTGCGCATCGAGCTCATCCGACGACGCTCGATCGCCTGGTGACACCGACCGACCTCTTCAACGCACCGAGCCAGTTCCAGCTCTTCTGGGGCGGCCAAGTGGAAGCGCCGTCGCGGACGCAAGCGATCAACGCGAACGCGCAAACGCAAAACCAAATCGTCGGTCGCTTCGATCAAGATGTGGGGTACGTGGTCCAATGAAGTATAGCTTGTTCGCCGCTCTCGCCGCTGCCGCTCTCGGCGCAGCCTGCACGCACCCGATCGATAACAGCGGCGCACCGTCCTTCGGGGAAGCGACCGAGGCGAACCGTGATCGGCAAATGACGCCGGTCGTGGTCGAAGCCGCGCCGCCAGAAGGCAGCGGCTCGCAGGGCGTGCTAGCGCAAAGTCGCTATCGCGCCGGGACTACGAAGCCACTGCTGCCAAGCAGCTCGTCGATCGCCAACCCATCGACGACAAACTGATCCAGCGTAGATGACCGCCCGCACGGCCCTCCGTTCGATTGCGGCGCGGTTTGCCCAGGCAGAGCGCGGTGCGGTTGCGATCTATGTCGCCCTCACAGCGACCGTGACGTTCGGCATCGTCGGCCTCGCCGTCGATGTTTCGCGTGCAATGATCGTTCGATCGGAAGCGCAAGCCGGCGCCGACGCCCTGGCGCTCGCGGCAGCTTCGCAGCTTGACGGCACGCCAAGCGCCATTGCCCGCGCCAACACTGCGATTGCGAATCTCGTGGAGAACTCGCAGCGGTTTGCTTCCACTGGGCCGGGGCCAGTCTCCTTCTCCAGCGTCCGCTTTCTCAGTGGTCTGCCGTCCAGCGACAATTCCCCGATCACTGGCGCCTTCGTCACCACGGACCCACTGTTGGCGCGCTTCGTAGAAGTGACGACGGCGCCGCTATCGCACTCAAACACGTTTCTGCTTGCTGTTGGCGCGACGCCGAGCATCAACATTTCGACCGACGCGGTCGCGGGGTGCAATCAAGCGATCTGCCGCGCGCCACCCATGATGATCTGCAATCCCGCCGAGCAAGGCAATCCCGGCGCTTCTTTTGATATCGACGTGTGGCGCGGCCGCCAGATCAAATTCCTGCATCAAGGCGGCGCCGGTGCATCCTGGGCGCCAGGAAACTTTGGGTATCTGGAAGTCAACGGCAGCGGCGCGAATGCGCTCCGCGACGCGCTCGCCTCCATCAACGGCGGCAACATTTGCTACGGACGGTCCGTCACGACGGAGCCCGGCGCTAAGAATGGCGCCAGCAACGCTCTCAATGTGCGCTTCGGCATCTATCAGAACCCCGGCTTCGGGAACGCCAGCAACAATCCCACTTTCGCGCCGGATGTGAACGTCCGCGCCATGCCGCGGGACCTCGTTTTCACTGGCCCCGCCAACCGGTTTGGCAACGGCCATTGGAACTGCAACGCCTATTGGAGCGCAAACTTCGCGAGTTCCAGCGTTCCGAAGCCGGCGGGCTGCACCGCGTCTACGTCGGGCTACACGCGCTTTGAGCAGTACGAATACGAGATTGCCCACGGGCTCGATCTGCAGTCTCCCGCAAACGCCGCAAACGAACTGGCCGACCGGCGCATCATCTACGTGGCGGTTGTGAACTGCCTCGATGAAAATGTTCACGGCAGCATGTCGGTCCGGCCGCTGACGTATTTGAAGGTGTTTCTGACCGAGCCCGTCAACGACCCCTCCGGCGTCGAGATCATGGGCGAGATCGTCGACATCGTGCAGCTCGGCGACGATGACGGCGTCCTACACGATATCGTGCAGCTCTATCGATGAAGCAGCGCGCCGCTCTCCGTTTCTTCAAGGACCGCGACGGCGCGGCGATAGTCGAGTTCGCACTCGTCGCGCCGCTGCTGGTCTTTCTCATGTGCGGCATGGCCGAGTTCGCCAACGCGATGCGGCAGTACCACGTGATGGAGAAGGGCGTGCGCGACGCCGGCCGCTACCTGGCGCGCGTGCCGATGACAGGCTGCGCGGTTAACGCATCGGCCGCCACAGCGGCGCGCAATCTGGCGGTCACGGGCCGGACCTCCGGCGGCACGGCGTTGTTGCCGAATTGGGCCGACGCCAACACTGTGGCGGTCTCGATCGCAGAGTGCGTCGACAACTCGGCGGGCACGTATCGCGGCCGCACGCAGATGCCGATCATCCAAGTTCAGGCCAGCGCGCCTTATGTTGATCTCGGCCTGCTGACGATCATCGGTGTTGGCGCGATCAATCTCCAAGCCACACACCAGCAGATTTGGATCGGGGAATAGCGATGAAGCGCCCCGTAAAGAGATTTGCCGACAACGAGTCCGGTGTCGTGATGATCGAGTACACGCTCGTCTTCATGTTGCTGATGGTGCTGACGTTCGGCTTGATTGAATTCGGCATCGCCTTTCACCAATACAACGCCGCCGAGACCGCAACGAGTGTTGGCGCGCGCTACATCGCGACCCGTGGGCCGGTCGTGACCGGCATTTCCGACTGCGGCGTAGCCACGTCAGCCACCGCTGGCACAAACTGCGCCTCGGTGTCTGGATCGAGCACGTGGACGATCACGTGCAATGCTGGCTCGCCCTCCGGTGCTTGTCAGTCAGCTGTGCTTAACGCGCTCGTCGCCCGCATGCAGCAGTTCGCGCCAGAGATAGAGGCACAGAACGTGCAGGTGGTGCTTCGTGGTTCTGGGCTCGGCTATGTCGGTCGAGGCGCTCCTGTTCCGCTGATAACCGTGCGGCTGACTGGGATGACCTACGACTTCATCGCCATCGACGATCTGCTCGGCTTCGGCGTAGCGCCCATGCCGGGGTTCGACGCGACGCTTATTGGCGAAGACCAAAACGGCGCGGGAGTTTAGCGATGGCGGAAATTCGCATCGCAGCACGATTGTATGACGAAGACCTGCTGTCCGCGGTGAAGGCGGCGGCGGCTACGTATCGTGCGCGTCTCGTCCACTGGTCGGGCGTCGTCGCCAATGATTCCATTCTGCATGACGCCAACGTCGTTGTGCTGGAGGCGTTGCGGACTGACACCGCGCTGCAGGATCTGCAAGCGGCGCGCGAAGGCTGTCCATCCGCTGAGATCATCGTCATCGCCGGTGCAGACGCGTCACCGGAAGACGTGCGGCGTCTGTTCCGCGCCGGCGCGCGGGACGTGCTTTCGCTTCCGGTGAATCACGAACAGATTCTCACATCACTTGGTGAATCGATCGGCCCTGGTCAGAATGGCGACTCCAATGGGTTCGTACTCGGCGTCGTAAAGGCCGCCGGCGGCGTGGGCGCCACGACGCTGGCTGTGAACATCGCCGGCCATTTCGCCAACCCGCCGCGCAGCAAACGCGGCGATCGGTTGGAACCGCTGAAGGTCGCGATTCTCGATCTCGATCTTCAACTCGGCGACGCCGCGCTGGCGATGGATATCCAGCCGCGCAAGGACATCACCGAAATCCTGCGGACGCCGAAGCGCCTCGACAGCCACTTCCTTGACGGTCTGATGGAGCGCCATCGCAGCGGCGTTCATGTGCTTTGTGCACCGTCCAAGGTCGTGCCGCTGGATGCGATCGATGCCAATGTCGCGCTCTCGATCGTCGATGTCGCCGTCGGCAACTACGACCTCGTTATCGTGGAATTGCCTGGCGCCTGGACCGACTGGACCGGCACGCTGCTCCGGCGCGCCGATCATCTCATGATGGTGTCGACCGCGGCCGTGCGTGGCGTAGCCGGTGCGCGGCGTGTACTCGACGCAGCCGCTGAAATGAATGTCGAGCCCGGCCGTTGGTCGCTCGCGTTCAATCGACTTAACAGCGTGCTCGACGGAAACGACATCGTCGACCAAGCCCGCCGTGCCCTGGGTTCCACCGTCATTGGCTCGATCTGCGAAGATCCCGCCGTACGCCTCGCTTGCGATCGCGGCCGGATGATCTGGGAAACCGCGCCGAACACGCGCTTCGCCAAAGAGCTTCGCCCGTTGTGCAACGAGATCACCCAGATGATCGAGAGCAAACAGTATCCACGCGCCCAGCGCCAGCTCGCGAGATAGGTCATGCGTCTTTCCTTTACGGATCGTGCCAAGTTGGCTGGCGGTGGCGGCCAAAACGTCCCACCCGCCGCTAATGCACCTTCAGTGATGGCGCAGTTCGCCGCGCCGACTCCAGCCGCGCAAGCCGAAGACGCCGAAGCCGAGGCCTATCTTAATCTCAAAGCGCGCATTCACCGCGCCCTGATTCAGAAAATGAATCTGTCGTCGCTGGACCGAATTCCGCCTGAGCAGCTTCGCCCGGAAGTCGATCGCGCCATCACCGATCTGCTGATGCAGGAAGGACTGCCCTTAAACTCAGGCGAAAAAGTTCGCTTGACCGACGACCTCATCGATGAGCTCAAAGGGTTCGGTCCGCTCGAACCGCTGCTGCGCGATCCGACGGTGTCGGACATTCTCGCAAACACCTATCGCGAAGTGTACGTCGAACGCGCCGGCGTTATCGAGCTCACCAACGTGCGCTTTGCCGACAACGATCACTTGCTGCGCGTCATCGAGCGCATCGTGGATCGCGTTGGCCGCCGCGTCGATGAATCCCAACCGATGGTGGACGCCCGCCTGCCCGACGGCTCGCGCGTCAACGCCGTGGTTCAGCCGGTGGCGTTGGACGGTCCACTGCTGTCGATCCGCAAATTCTCGAAAATTCCGTTCAACCTTGATCGTCTCGTCGAAATCGGCTCGGTCACGAGCAGCGGCGCTGCGCTCCTGGCGGGCATGGTGCGCGCACGGCTGAACATTGTCGTCTCTGGTGGCACCGGCACCGGCAAGACGACGCTGACCAACGCGCTCTCGCATTTCATCAGCCACAGCGAGCGTATCGTCACCATCGAAGACGCCGCCGAATTGCAGCTCCAGCAGCGTCACGTGGCGCGTCTCGAAACCCGCCCACCGAATATCGAAGGCAAGGGCGAAGTTACACAACGCCACCTCGTGAAGAATGCGCTGCGGATGCGGCCGGACCGCATCATCCTGGGCGAAGTGCGCGGCGGCGAGGCGTTCGATATGCTGCAGGCGATGAACACTGGTCATGACGGTTCGATCACCACTGTTCACGCCAACACGCCGCGCGATGCGCTCGCACGTATCGAACAGATGATCGGCATGGCTGGCATTGACCTGCCGACGAAGTCGATGCGCGCGCAGATCGCGAGCGCCATCAACGTCGTCATTCAGATTAAGCGCTTCCCGGACGGCACGCGCCGCATTGTCAGCGTTCAAGAGATCGATGGCATGGAGGGCGAGGTGATCACCATGCAGGAGATCTATCGCTTCGAACAAACTGGCGTCGACGCCAGCGGGCGCGTGCAAGGCCGCTTCCTGCTGACAGGCGTCCGGCCGAACTTCCTGCGCAGCTTCGAGGCGCTGGGCATTCCAATCCCGGCCGAATTGCAGATGGCGTAGGGGTAAAGAATGTCGGGAGCCTTCGCCTACATCGTTTACGCTTTCATCTTCGTGGCGGTCGTACTCGCCGTTGAGGGTGTGTGGCTGTTTGTGCGCTCCGTCTCTCCGGAATCGCGCGAAATCAATCGCCGCCTGGCCGTGATCGCCCAGCGCAACGATCCCAAGGCCGCGCTTTCGCTCATGAAGGAGCGGGAAGGCGGGCCGCTTTCGCGCGCCATCACCGGCCGCGCGCCATGGCTTGCGCAAATGCTGTGGATGGCGCGAGCCAAGATCTCGCCCATTGCGTTGCTGGGTCTGAGTGGCGGCCTGTCGTTGCTGTTCATTCTGCTGGTCACCATCACCGGCGCGCCGTTTATTCTGGCGCTGGTGTTCGGCGCCATGGCCGGCTTCGGCATTCCATTCGGCGTCATCGCCATGAGCGCCAACGGCCGCAGGAAAGCCTTCCTCGACCAGTTCCCCAACGCCGTCGATCTCGTCGCGCGTAGCTTGCAGGCGGGTCACCCCATCCCCGTGGCGCTCGGCATTGTCGCCGAACAAGCGCCCGATCCGATTGGAAGCGAATTCGGCATCGCGATCGACGAAATGGCGTTCGGTCTCGACCGCGATGAGGCGCTCACCAACATGGTGCAGCGCTTCCCGACAGCCGAGCTTCACCTGTTTGTGGCGGCAATTCAGATTACGCGCGAAACCGGCGGCAACCTCGCCGAAGTGTTTTTGAAGTTGTCGGACGTGATCCGTGACAAGGCCACCTTGCGCAAGAAGGTATCAGCGCTCACCGCCGAGGGCCGGCTTTCGTGTATGGTCCTTGTCGCGTTGCCGATCTTCCTGTTCGCGATCCTGAGCCTGCTCCGTCCTGAATTCTACGGCCTGGTCGCCAACGATCCGTTGTTCGCGCCGATGATGACCGCCCCGCCGATCCTGCTTGTCATCGGTACGATCATGATCTGGCGCATGGTCAACTTCAAGATTTAGAGGGCGATATGCTGAGCGGTTCGACCCTTTCTTTTGTTATCGGTCTCTCACTGGCGCTGTTTGCCGTGGCGCTGGCGATGATCTATCTCGCCGACGAAAGCGTCCGCCGACGCCTATCGCTGGCCGCGGGCGGCCGCCGTGACTCCAGCACCGGCGTCTCCGATCACGGCTTGTCGTGGCTGGTCAGCGTCGGCGAACGGCTGCGCTCGAACAAGTCGAGCACGGAAGCAGAAGTTGGCGCGTTGCGCATGCAGCTGCTGCGTGCCGGCATCTACGCAGACAAGGCTGTTGAAATATTCACCGCCGTGCGCGTTCTGCTCGCGCTTGCACTTGGATTTGCCGCCGGCTTCGGACTGCTGCTGCTCCAGGTGGACAATGCCCTGATCGGCTCTGTTCTCGTCGTTTTTGGCGCAGCGGTCGGCCTGTTTGCGCCGGTTATGATCGTCAAGGCGCGCGTCTCGGAACGCATGCGGGACGTCCGGCTTGCGCTGCCCGATGCGATCGACTTGCTCGTCGTCTGCATGGAGGCCGGTTCATCGCTGAGCCAGGGTCTGCAGCGCGTCGGCAACGAACTGAAGCACGTCCATCCAATCTTGAGCGAGCAGCTTCAGATCACACTCCTGGAAATGCAGGCGGGTTCGAGCCGTGCGGAGGCGCTCCGCCATCTTGGTGAACGCGTGCCCGACGATCGCCTGAAGACGTTCCTGACGCTTGTTATTCAATCGGATCAGCTTGGCGCCGGACTTGCGCTGACGTTGCGTGTTTATGCGGAGGAGTTGCGTAAGACGCGTTTGATCGAGGCCGAACACAAGGCGGCCGAGTTACCGATTAAGATCGCTATCCCGTTGGTGTTCTTCATCTTCCCGTGCCTCATGGGCATCATCTTCACGCCCATCGTCATCCGCTTCGTCCGCATCCTCTTTCAAGTTGGGACAGGATCGTGACCATGAAATTGCATCAGTTTGGAATGGCGGCTGCCGCCGGCATCGCGATGCTCGCGATTGCTCCGGCAGCGCATGCCGCGTGTTCATACAACGAAACGATCCAGGAGCCCACGCGACGAAGCCGCGTCGATGGCGCCGTAGTCTCGCGCATTCTAAGCGAAGCCGATCAGGCGCTCGCGAGCCAACAATTCGACGAAGCTTGTGTTAAGTATCGGCTGATCCTCAGCGTCGAGCGCGACAACACTCAAGCGCGCCTCGGGATGGGTGAGGGCGCTCTCGGCGAAGCCGACTTCGCCTCTGCTCGTGTCTACTTCCAGACCATTCTCGAACGTGACGCCAACAACGCCGCCGCGCTCCAAGGCTTGGGCCTTGCGCATCTCATGTCCGGCGACATGGAAGCGGCCGGCGCCCAGCTCCGGCTTGCGGTGGACGCAAACCCGGCGCTCTGGCGCGCCTGGAACGGTCTTGGCGTCGTTGCCGATACCCGCAGCGAGTGGGACGCCGCCGACGCGGCGTGGGCGGCCGCAATTGCCGCCGCGCCGAATGAAGCCGGCATTCACAACAACAAGGGCATGTCGCTGCTGCAGCGCGGCTCCCCGGCGTCCGCAATTCCAGCTTTCAACGAAGCGCTTCGGCTCAAACCAAATCTCGTCGCCGCCGCAAGCAATCGTCGCATTGCGCTCGCAATGACGGGTGCTTACGACGCGGCGCTCGCGGGCGTGAGCGAGGAAGATCTTCCCGCGGCTCTGAACAATGTCGCCATTGCTGCGGCCCGCCGCGGCGACATCGCCGTCGCCGACCGTCTGCTCGCGGCCGCGGTTACGGCTTCGCCCCGGTATTACGAAGTCGCGGAACGCAACCGCGATTTGCTGCGGAGTTCGCGCTAGGATCCAGCGCTTCTGACCTACAGCGGCGTCGTTCGGACGGACGTAAGGCCATTTTCCGGTTTCGCCCTACGGTTCAACGAAGTGGCGCGCGAGCGCCCACCTGTCTGGCTTTGCGCCGCTGAAAGCGGCGTGCATGAATTCCATGCGTGCCGCTTCATGCTGTCTGGTTGGCCCAGTTGGTGTAAGCGGGTTTTGTGAGCCGTGAGGACATAGTGGGCGCTCGTATGAGATACGCGTCTGCCGCACTGGTTGCGGTGCTGGCGGCCTGCACGCCGGAGCCGGCGAAGCAGGCTGAGCCGATGATGGCGGACTCCGGTGTTGTCTCTGAGATTGTTGGCGTCGCCACGGTGAGTGACGGCAGCACGATCCGGATCGGTCAGCGGCGTATTCGCTTCGATGGGGTTGCGACGCCGGGGCAGGGCAGCATGTGCGGTGACGTCAATGTCTATCGGGGCGCCGCGGACGCACTGCGGCAGATTACACGATCGAACCAGGTGAGCTGTCGCATCAGCGATGCGCCGGACTCCAGCGGGCGCGATATCGCGCAATGCTCGGTGGAGGGCGCGGACCTCGGCGAATACATGGTCACCAACGGCTGGGCCCGCGAAGTGCCGCGCGATAGCGGTGGCGCGTATGCCGAAGAGGAAGCAGCGGCGCGCGTGGCGGGGCTCGGCGTCTGGAACGCTTCATGTCCCGCCAATCTCTGGCGTGGGCGCGATTACTCAGAATAGCGGCGCTACCTCCAGAGCGCCGGCAGTGTGAGCGATAGCGCGGGGATAAACGTCACCAGCAGCAACACGATGATGGCCGAGATGAAGAACGGCCAGATCGATTTCATCGCCTCCGCGATCGAAATCTTGCCGATCGCCGAGCCGACGAACAGCACCGAGCCGATCGGCGGCATGATGAGCCCGATGCCACCCGCGAGCACCATGATGACGCCAAAGTGCAGCGGCTCGACGCCATAGGAGCGCGCGACCGGTAGGAAGATTGGCGTCACGATGATGATCTTGGGTGCGAGATCGAGGAATGTCCCCATGATCAGAAGCGCGATCACCATCAGCAGCAGCGCGACATTTCGCTCGTCTGTCAGGTTGTTCAGAGTTTCGACGACGAACGACGGAATTTCGAGATAGGCGATCAGCCAGCCGAACGCGCCCGCTGCGCCAATCACGAACAGCACCGTGGCTGACGCACGCGCTGCGTGCGCGGCGGCGCCCGAGAAATCCTTCCACCCCAGCGTGCGGTAAATGAGCAGCATCACCGCGAGCGCGTAGAGCACGGCGATGGCCGAGCTTTCGACAGCAGTGAAGATGCCGGCGCGGATGCCCCCGAAGATCACGAAGATCATCAGCAAGCCGGGAATGGCGGCGACGAGGCGTGACAACACAGCGCCCCACCCGGGGAAGGTTTCCACCGGATAGCCCCGTACTTTCGCCAACCACCACGCGGCGCCCATCACGCTGAGCGCCAGCAAAAGCGCGGGAACGATGCCCGCCGCGAAGAGGTCGGCGATCGAAACGCCGCCGCCGGCGACGGCGGAGAACAGGATCAAATTGTGCGACGGCGGCAGCAGTAGTGCTACGAGCGCCGCTGAGATCGTGACATCGACAGCGTAATCCTTGCTGAAGCCGCGCTTGGCCATTTGCGGGATCATGGTCGGGCCGATCGCGGACACGTCCGCCAGCGCCGAGCCGGACACGCCGCCGAACATTGTCGACGCCAACACGCTCACTTGCCCGAGGCCGCCGCGCAAATGGCCGACGAGCGACGACGCGAGCGATATGAGCCGGTCGGATATACCGCCGCGCATCATCAACTCGCCGGTGAAGATGAAGAGCGGAATCGCGAGAAGCGAGACTTTGTTAAAACCTGACGATACCTGCTGAACCACAACGATCGGCGGCAGGCCGAGATAGACGACCGTAGCGAGTGTTGCGGCGCTGAGTGCGAACGCGATTGGGACGCCGGCGATGAGCAGGATGGCGAAGACGCCGAAGAGAAGAGCGATCTCCATGGATCAGGCCTCCGCCGGCGCTTCGTGGTGCGGATCGGGCGCATCGCCGAAGATGAGGCGCTCCAGCGCAAACAGCGCGATCAACGCGCCGCCTCCGGCTAGGCCAACATAGCTCATGCCCTCCGGGATCGGCGCACCCGCCATCGGCACGGCCCAGGAATCCGCCATCATGAACGCGCCGAAACCCCCGAGCGCCGCCCCGAATACCAACGCAATCAACCGCGCGAATACTTTCAGCACCCCGCGGACGGCTTTGGGTGAACTCTCGACCAGCGTCGGGAAGGCGAAGTGCGATTCTGAGCGAACGGCGACGGCCGCGCCAAACAACGCGGCGACGCTCATCAGCGTCAGCGCCAACGGCTCGGTCCAGCTTGGCGAGGCGTTGAGCACGTAGCGGCCGAACACTTGCCACGCGAGCAGTCCCACCAGCGCGCACAATGATGCGGCGGCGATGAAGACCGTCAACCGCGCCAGCGCGGCGAAAGCGCTTTCGAGCGCGGCCATACTTCCTCCCCACGCGCCGTTCGGCGTCGTCTTAATCGTGCGCGTCGATGCGCCTTACCGTCGTTGCGATGGTTTCATCGCGCATCCAGCGTTGCTTCATCGGTCCGACGGCCCGATGAAACGCTTCGGTGTCGGCTTGGTTGAAGTGAACGCCGGCCTCAAGCACGGTGCGGCGCGCCGTCGCCTGCTTCTCGTCCCACAGCGCGCGCATGACCGGCACGGACTCGCGCGCTTTGGCGCGGATGAGATCGCGGTCTGCGCTCGAAAGTGCATCGTAGCGCGCCTTCGACATCAGCAATGCTTCCGGTGCACAACAATGATCGGTTTGCGACCAATAGCGCGCGACTTCGTATTGGCGCGTCGATTGGAATGTCGCCCAGTTATTCTCCGCCGCATCGATCAGGTGCGTCTGCAAGCCCGTGAACACTTCGCCGAATGGAATTGGCGTCGCGTTCGCGCCCATGGCGTCGAGCATCTCGATGAAGATGTCTGAGCGCGGTACGCGGATCTTGAGATCGCGCATGTCGGCCGGCGTATGGATCGGATGACGGGCGTTGTAAATCGAGCGGAAGCCGGAATCGTAAAAGGCGAGGCCAACAAGCCCGCGGCGCTCAAAGGTGTGCAGGATGGCTTGGCCGACGGCGCCATCACAGATGCGGCGCATGTGCGCTTCGTCGCGAAACACGTACGGCAGCGCTAGCGGCTGAGTCGCGGGAAACATGTTATTGACGGCGCCGAGATAGACGCGCGCGATATCGAGCACCTGAAAGCGCGCCAGGTTCACAGTGTCGGTTTCAGTGCCGAGCTGACCGGAGGGGTAGATGCGAAAGCTGATCCGCCCGCTGGTCTCGCGCTCGATCTCTTGACCCATCCAGCGCACGGCTTCGACAGTCGGATAATCGGTCGGATGCACATCCACAGCGGTGATTGTTGTTCGGCCCGCCGACTGCGCTGTCGCAACGCCCGCGCCGGCGGCTACAACCGCACCCGAGCCCAGCAGCGTCCGCCGCGAAATCATGCAAAGCCTCTTCCGTTCGCTACGGCTTTCACCGCCGAACAGAGGATATCGCCGGAACCGTTGAAGCTCACGCGCGAACCTTGGCCGATGCGAATATCGTGCACCCCGGTCACCGCGCCGGTCGTCACATATTGGCCAGCGCGCAGCGGCTTGCCGCGCCGGGCGAGATGGCCGGCTAGAAACGCCAGCGCATCCAGCGGACCATCTGCTGCGGCGCTCGCGCCCCCGCTGCCGACCGATTGTCCCTCAATGAACGTCTCGCAGGTTAGCCCTTTATCGAGCTTGGCCCGCCAATCCGGCACTTCAGCGCCGAGAATCAGCCCGTGATTGTTGCCGAAGTCAGAGACGACGACCGTGGCGCCGAGATCATTGATGGTCGCTAGCGGGCTACCTGCCGTCTCGACGCCGACGAGCATCGCGCCGATCAGGTCGGCGGCTTCAGCGGCGGTCCACTCCATTTTCTTCGCTGGCGCGTCCTTGCCGATGCGGAAAACGTACTCGGCCTCAACGGCGGCGAAGCCGTTCTCATAGACGGGGAACGCGACGCTTGTGTTGGGCTCGGCGCGCCAGAGATTCTGTTTGAAAATAGGGCCGGCGAGGCGCTCTGCGCCGAGTTCGGCGATTTGGTGCGGCGGTACGCGCCCGATTTTCCAGCCGACAATATCGTCCTGCCAAAGCGCGATCGCCTCATCCTGGACGCGGTAACCGGCGGCGAGGTCGGCTGGCGGCGCGCCCGGAAAGTTGGGCAGCGCCCGCGCTTCGCGGCGTGCGGCGACAAAGGCGCCGGCGATCTCGCGCGCTGAGCTGGCCACGTCGGAAACCTCCCCGCCGGCTGCCCGCCGGTCTGTCCGCTGATCCTTACCGACACCGGTGTCATTGGTCAATCTGCGTCGTGCAGGGGGTGTGCGGCGGGCGTTACCGCTCCTGGAGGCCGGCGTGGCGCATGCGCCAGATCAGATGATCCAGGCGGTCCTGGCCAAAGAAGGGTTCGTCCCGGAAGACGAAGAGCGGCACGCCCCAATGGCCCGCCTTTTTCTGCTCGCGCTCGTTGGTGGCGACCTCAGCGTCGAGTTCGGCGGTGTGCGTGGCGGCGAGATCTTCGACGGCGTTGGCGTCCAGCTCGGCGTCAACAAGCGCGCGTGTCAGATGATCGCCTTCGTGCCAGTCATCGACCTCGCCAGACCATATCGCGCGCGATGCGCGCTGCGCGAAGGCAAAACCTTTGCCGGCGCGTTCCGCCGCAACGCCGAGGCGCGTCACGCGATAGATGTACGGTTGCTCGGCGGCGACATCGCCGGCGGCGTAATCCATCACGATCGGGTCGGGCCTCGGCCAGCGGTACGGAATGTTGTGCATCTGAGAAATGCGGAACGTGTCGCGGAGCAAATAGGGCGGCCAGAGCGGGTTCACTTGCTTGAAGAAGCCCGGAATGCGCACGGCGATCGGCAGCACGAAGCGCATGCGTGGCGCGATGTCGTAGCGCGCGACCAGGTTTTCGACTTGCGGCGTCGACAGGTACGAGTAGGGGCTGCGGAACGAGAAGTAATAGTCGAACGTCAGGGTCATAGTGTGTGCCGCCGTTCGAGGCCGCCGCTTGCAGGGAGAATGATGAGATCGCCGTCGCGCATGATCCAGAGCGGGCCATCATAGCGCTTGCGCGCATCGCCGAGGAACGGACCCTCCATGATGGATACGGGCAACGGTGGAATGAGATGTGTTAGCGCAAGCGCGCCGACATTGGCTTCATTGGCCATGTCAGCAGCTCCAGCGGGCGCGGTGTGATAGTCCGGAATATCGCGGAAAATCTGGGCAACGCCAGTGAGGCCGCGATCGGTCAAATTCTCTTCCATGAGGCCCACCAGCTCAGGCGAGAGCGCTTCGTGTATGAGCAGATCGACGCCCTGTGACGCGCGCACCAAGCTGGGAGAAGCGGAAGCGTCGCCGCTGATGACGAGGCTGCGATCCTCGTAATCGACGCGATAACCGAACGCCGGCCGAACCGGCCCGTGATCAACGACGAACGCCGTGACGCGCACGCCACCGTCATCGAACACCACCGCGCTCTCTTGGCCTTCCGGAATCGCAAACGGATGCGCCACGTAGCCTTCGCCACCGGGCGGCACGACTGAAGCGCCGTGGTGGGCGATGCGATATGTGCTGTCGAGCGCATAGGTTTCGCGCAAACCGTTGGCGAGGCGCTCAACGCCTTCGCCGCCATAGATCGGGATTGGCGCCGTCGATGCCGCTGTCGCCCAACGCTGCACGGCCAGGCCGCCTAGGCCGTCGATGTGATCGGAATGGAAGTGGGTGAGAAACACCGCTTCGACGTGCGCGACCGGCAAACCCATCAACGCAAGCGTTTCCGTAGCGCCTTCGCCGACATCAAAAATGAAGAGCCGTCCGCCAGCGACAACGGCGGTGCAGGGGCCAGCGCGTTCGCGATCCGGCAATGGCGATCCGGTGCCGCAGAAGCCGGCGGTGAGGCCGTCTGGCAGCGTGGCGACGATGTCGTTGGCGACGGCGCTCTGCGACGCGCTCCGAAAAAGCGAGAGCGCGACGGTGTCTCGCGCGACGTAGAGCGCAGCGCCAGCCACGACGGCCGCGAGAACGGTCCACAATAAGATGCGCTTCATGTCGTCCCCGCCCGTCGCGCGTGCCGCAACGTGAGGCCGCGCGCGTCAGTACGATGCCGACGTTGAGGGAACCGAGCAAGCTGGCGTTACGGCGCCCACATCACGACGGGCGCGGGAAGGCGATCGTTGAACAGCGCGCTCACTGGCGCATCATGCTGCGTGAGCGCGCTCTCGAGCTTTGCGCGCTTGTCGTCGCCGGTGATGACCAACATCAGTGCGCCCGCACGCGAAAGCGCCGCGCGCGTGAGCGTTAGCCGATCCGCCGCGCCCGCGGCTTGCGGCGCGTGCGCGGCGATCACGGTTCGGGAATTGTCCAGATCGAGCGCACTGCCCAATTCCCTCGACCCGGGAAACCAGGACGCCGTATGGCCGTCCTCGCCCATGCCCATCAGCGCGATGTCGATGCGGAGCGGTGCGTAGGTGGCATCGGCTTGGTCGGCGGAGGCCGCGACCGTTGCTGCCGTAAAGACCATCGGCAAGAGTCGCGCACCAGCGTCGAACGCCGGGCCGAGCGTGCGCTGGATCAAAGCCTGGTTTGACGCGGTGTCCGTCGGCGACACGAAGCGCTCGTCCACCAGGGCGAACGTGATCTTGGGCCAATCGAGCGGCATCGTCGCGAGATCGCGGTAGGCCGGCTCCGGCGTCGATCCGCCTGACAGCGCGGCGCAGGCTGAACCGTGACGCCGGATCGCATCCTCCAGCGCTGCAGCCAATCGCGCCGCCCCCGCCTTCATCAGTGCCGGGCGCGAAGCGAACGTCTCGAAGTTTGGGATCATTGGCCCTTGTCAGCCAGCGCCTGTTTTAACGTCGCCGCGGCCTTCGCGCCGAACTCCTCGTGCGCCAACGCAAACGCCGCGGTCGCCCGCAGATAGCCTAACTTATCGCCGCAATCGTACGTGCGGCCATCATACTCGAGTGCATGGAACGGCTGCGTCTGCATCAGGCGCACCATCGAGTCCGTCAGCTGGATTTCGTTGCCAGCGCCAGGGCCCTGATCGGCAAGCAGATCGAAGATCTCAGGCTGCAGGATATAACGGCCGCTGATGAAGAGGTTCGAGGGCGCCGTATCGCGCGGGGGCTTCTCGACCATGCCCCTCATCTTGATCACGCGGCCGGCCCGGCTTTCGGGATCGATCACGCCGTACATGGAGGGATCGTCGCACGGCTCCACCGCGATCACGTTGCCGCCGACTTGATTGTAGGTCTCGACCATTTGCGCCAGGCACGAGGGCTTCGCCATCATCAGCATGTCGGGCAGCATGACCGCGAAGGGCTCGTCGCCGATGATGTCGCGCGCGCACCAGACCGCGTGTCCAAGTCCCAACGCGGCCTGTTGGCGGGTGAAGCTCATTGCGCCCGGTTGTCGCACCGGCGTTTCGATTTCCTTCAGCTGTGTTGTCTTTCCCTTCTCGCGCAGGGTTACTTCGAGTTCATAAGCGCGGTCGAAATAGTCCTCGATTGCGCCCTTGTTGCGCCCCGTGACGAAGACAATGTGCTCGATGCCGGCATCCAAAGCTTCGTCCACCACGTACTGAATTGCAGGCCGGTCGAACACCGGCAGCAGCTCTTTTGGGATGGATTTGGTCGCGGGGAGTACCCGGGTGCCGAATCCGGCGACCGGGAGCACTGCTTTCCGTAGCGGTCGGCGGGTCGTTGGAGCGCTAGCCATTGTAGTCCTTTTGCCGCGCCGCAGCACGGGACGTTTGGGTGCGCCTATAGACCGCGCAGGGGTGACACTTTCAACAGCAATTCAACGCCGGATTCGGCTTGAATTCAGCTTTATCGATTACGATCTGCTCGAAACCGCGAAAGACGGTGGATGGGGTGTACCGAGAAGTGACGGCCGTCACGGACGATCTCTCTTCGGCGCCGCAAAGTAGCAATTGCTATCGTGCAAACCTTTTGTTAACAGACCGCCGCCGGTCCGGGAGTTTTCCACAAATGTCGCCGTCTCAAGTCAAAGCCACCACGCGTATGGTCGTGGCCAGCTTCGCTGCTGGCGCGGGCGCCATGGTGCTTCTCGGGCTTGTCGCGCCGGTCGCCATGCAAGGGGGCCTGAGCGTGCGCGACGCGTTCGCCGCGACCGTGGAGCAGCGCGCCCCGGCGATCGAGCCGCTGGATGTCGCCGCGATCGAAGCGCAACTGGCGGAAGCTGATCGCGCGATGACCACGATGCGCGACAGCACGGCCGACGAAATGGCCCAGCTGCAACGTCTCTCGGGCCGCTAAGCCAACAGCTAAAATTCGCGTGTTGGGCGATCCTACAGGATCGATTGCCCAGTCGCGCGCCAGTCCTTCAGGAAGGCCTCAAGCCCCACGTCCGTTAGGATGTGCTTGTAGAGGCTCTTGAACACGGCCGGCGGGATGGTCGCGCAATCGGCGCCGGCCAGGGCCGCGTCCTTCACGTGATTGGCTGTGCGGATCGAGGCGGCCAGGATCTGCGTAGTGAAGCCGTAATTGTCGTAGATCGCGCGGATTTCGCGGATCAGCTCCATGCCGTCCGCGCCGTTGTCGTCGAGCCGACCCAGGAACGGCGAGACGAAGGTCGCGCCAGCCTTAGCGGCGAGCAGCGCCTGCACCGCCGAGAAGCAGAGCGTGACATTGGTTGGGACGCCTTCTTCCTCAAACACTTTGCACGCCTTCAGCCCTTCGGGCGTCAGCGGCAGCTTCACGACGATGTTGTCTGCCACCGTGCGCAGCTTGCGGCCCTCGGCCAGCATCGTTTCGGCGTCCTGCGCCACAACCTCTGCGCTGACCGGGCCGGACACAGACGCGCAGATATCTTTCAGCGTTTCAAAGAAATCGCGGCCCGCTTTCGCAACGAGCGACGGATTGGTGGTGACGCCATCCACTAGGCCCGTCTGCGCTAGGACGCTGAGTTCCTTCGCGTCAGCGCTGTCGATGAAAATCTGCATATGAAGCTCCGCTGCCGCATTCCCGCAGCTCTCCGCCGCTGATACGCGACTGAGCTTTCCAGGCAAAGCGCCCGAATCGGCGCTAAACACAGCCTGGGCAAGGATCACGCATGAGCAAGAGCGAACTGATCGAAGGCGTCGACGCGCAGAAGCTCGCCAACACCATCCGCGCGCTGGCGATGGACGCGGTGGAGCAGGCGAAGTCCGGCCACCCCGGCATGCCGATGGGCATGGCGGATGCGGCCACCGTGCTGTTCTCGAAGTTCCTCAAATACGATCCGTCCGAACCGAATTGGCCCGACCGCGACCGCTTCGTGCTGAGCGCGGGCCACGGCTCGATGCTGCTCTACGCGCTGCTCTATCTGACCGGCTACGCGGACATGACGCTCGATGAGATCAAGCGCTTCCGCCAGCTCGGTTCGAAGACGGCCGGCCACCCGGAAAACTTTCTCGCTTCCGGCATCGAGACCACAACCGGCCCGCTCGGCCAAGGTCTTGCTAACGCTGTCGGCATGGCGATGGCGGAAGCGCATCTCAACGCGCGCTTCGGCGACGATCTCGTCGATCACCGCACCTGGGTGATCGCCGGCGACGGCTGCTTGATGGAAGGCATCAGCCAGGAAGCCATCGCGCTTGCCGGCCGCCAGAAACTCAACAAGCTGATCGTGATCTGGGACGACAATTCGATCTCGATCGACGGCGCGGTCTCGCTGTCGGACAACACCGACCAGAAAGCCCGCTTCGCTGCGAGCCAGTGGAACGTGCTCTCGTGCAACGGCCATGACATGGCCGACGTTGCGCGCGCGTTTGAAGCCGCGACGAAATCCGACAAGCCCGTGCTGATCGCGTGCAAGACCACGATCGGTTTCGGAGCGCCGAAGAAAGCAGGCACCGCGAAGGCGCACGGCGAGCCCTTGGGCGCTGAAGAACTTGCCGCCGCGAAAGCCGCGCTCGGCTGGGCGCACGGCCCGTTCGAAATTCCGGACGACATCGTCAAAGCTTGGCGCGCAGTCGGCGCACGCAGCGCCGGCGCACGCGAACTCTGGCAAACCAAAATGAAGCGCGATCCGCTGCGCGACGCGTTCGTTGCGGCGATGAGCGGCGGCAATGTCGAAGCCGCGATCGCCGCACTCGGCATGCAGGCCGCGAAAATGGCGGCGGAGAAGCCGTCGCTCGCCACGCGTGCATCTTCCGGCGCGGCAATCGACTCCATGTTCGACGCGTGCCCCGAATTGCTCGGCGGCTCGGCCGATCTCACCGGCTCCAACAACACGCACGCCAAGGGCTCAGCGGATTTCACGCCGGAGAATCGCGAAGGCCGCTACGTGCGCTACGGCATCCGCGAGCACGGCATGGCCGCGGCGATGAACGGCATGGCGCTGCACGGCGGCGTGATTCCGTACTCCGGCACGTTCCTCTCGTTCGCCGATTACTCGCGCCCCGCGATCCGTCTGGGCGCGCTGATGGGCATCCGCGTCATCCACGTCATGACGCACGACAGCATCGGCCTGGGCGAAGACGGCCCCACGCACCAACCGGTCGAACAGCTCGCAGCGCTGCGCGCTATCCCGAACCTGCACGTCTTCCGTCCCGCAGACGCGGTGGAAGCCGCTGAATGCTGGCAAGCCGCGCTGCTCAATGAAGATGGACCCAGCATCCTCGCGCTTTCGCGCCAAGCCACGCCGGCGCTGCGCGACGACGCGAGCGAAAACCTCTCTGTGCGCGGCGCTTACGAACTGCTGCCGGCCGAGGGCGGCGTGTCGAAAGTCGCGATCTTCGCCACCGGCACTGAAGTCGCGCTCGCGGCTAAGGCGCGCGAAATGCTGCAAGCCGAAGGCATTCCGACGCGCGTTATCTCCGCGCCTTGTTTCGAGATGTTCGAGTTGCAGGACGAAGCTTACCAGAACGCCGTCTGCGGCGACGACGAAGAGCTGAAGATCGGCTGCGAAGCCGCGATCGGGCAGGGCTGGTTCGAAGCGTTCGGTCTTGACGCGTTCGTCGGCATGTCGAGCTTCGGCACGTCAGCGCCGGCCAAGGACGCCTACAAGCACTTCGGCATCACGGCGGAAGCGCTAGTCGAAACGGCAAAAGAGCTGCTCTGATGCACCGGCGCGCTAGCGCGCGCTCGGCGATGAGATAAAACAGCGTCGAGGGGGAGCCTCGCCGATGAACGATCTAAAATCGAGCCGGCTGATGCTGAACGCGATCGTGCTCGCGCTGCTCGGCGCTTGCGCCGGCGGCGGTGGAGGTGGCGGCGGCGGTATGATCGTCTCGCCCCCGCCTCCGCCAAGCCCACCCGTGTTTCCGCCCCCCGCGCCTCCTCACGCGGACGGCGATTTTCCTGCCACGGGCAGCAGCGAGTTCACGGCCAACTGGGGCGTTGGCGGCGTCAACGCACAAGTCGCTTGGCAAAACGGCGCGACGGGCGAAGGCGTGCTCGTCGGCGTGATCGACACCGGCATCCACCCGGAGCATCCCGAACTAACCGGCCGGATTTCGCCGAACTCGATCGACATTCGTCCCGGCCGCAATGCGCTCGTCACCAACGAGACCCACGGCAGCGAACTCTCTTCACTGATCGCCGGCAACTATAACGGCGCGCAAACCGTGGGCGTCGCCTTCGACGCCACTATCCTGGCGATCCGCGCCGACAACAGCTCTGGATTGTTCGAAAGCAACGACCTAGCCAGCGCGATCGATTATGCGCGTCAGCAGGGCGTCGATGTCATCAACCTTTCGCTCGGCTCCAGTTCGCCGACGGCCGCCAACGTCCAGCAGGCTATTCGCAACGCCACTGCGGCAGGCGTCATCATCGTGGTCTCCGCCGGCAATGATGGAGACATCGGCGCAACGCGCCCGAACTATCCCGGTTTCCTTGCCATCGATCCGCTGGTGTCGAACGGCCTCATCATGATCGCCGGTGGTCTCAACGCGAACGGCACAGTGAACCCAGCGTCCAATCCGCCGGGCAGCGCAGACGATTGGTACCTCACTGCGCCCGGCTGGCAGATCATTGTGCCCGATTATGGCCCCGTGGGACCCGTGCCGGGATTTCAGAGCTGTGGCGCGTCGGCTGGCCTTGCCGCTAATCTCTGCCGTATCCAGGGCACGTCCTACGCGTCGCCCCACGTGGCCGGCGCCGTCGCGTTGGTGATGGACGCGTTCCCCGGTCTGACGCCAACACAAGTTGTCGATCTTTTGTTCACCACTGCTGACGACACCGGCGCGCCGGGCACGGACGCCGTGAACGGGCGCGGACGCTTAAACGTGGGGCGTGCGTTCCAGCCAGTCGGTCCGCTCTCAGTGCCCACGATGATGATGATGCCGGGCGCACCTGACTTAGACTCTGGCACAACGCTCGGTGGCGTGGGCGCCGCGTTTGGCGATGGCATGGCGGTCAACACCGCGGCGTGGACCGTCGCCGGTTTCGATCACTACAACCGCACTTTCCCGGTGAATCTCGCCGACAACTGGTTGAGCGCCGCAGCAGGCCCTTCCGGCTCGGCGCAGGCGCCTCTGCTCTGGCGAACGGCGCGCGGCGAGCAAGGCGCGCGCATGCAGATCGCCTTCGGCGGCGAAACGCTGCCCGACTCGTATCGCGGCCCGATTGATCGCGACGATTTCGAGCAGGCGCCAGCGCGCATCGACGCCGACATCGCGCCTGGGCTGACCGCTTCCATCGCCGCGCACGGCGCGCGCACAATGTATGAGGGCGGCGGCGACGTCGTCGGGCTCCTCGATTTGGTCAACGCCGACCTGTCGCTCCGCCTGACCCGCCAACTCGGAGAAGGGCTCAGCTTGTCACTGCTTTCGGAAAGCGGCGACGCCGCAAGGACTCCGTTTCTTGCGCCCTCGGACCGTCGCGCGACCGCCGCGCGGGCTTCGTTCCACCGGGGCGCGTTCGGCCTCGATCTCACCGTCGGGCGCGTGGAAGAGGAGAGCGGTCTGCTCGGCTTGGCGTGGTCCCAGGATTTCGGCGTGACACCGGCCGGCGAAACGCGCTTAACCGGCATCGCCGCGCAGGCCGACGTCGCGCCAGGCGTCGAAGTGGCCGTGAATGCGGAGTTCGGTGTTGCCGAATTGGGCGGAAGCGGCTGGCTCGACGTGTCGTCTCCGCTTCGGACAACGGCGTTCTCACTGGAAACGACGTTCGCCATGACGCCAGCTTGGCTCGCGAACGGTGATGGCGCGTTGTCGCTGTCCGTGGCGCAGCCGCTGCGCATCGAGGGCGGAACGTTGAGCTTCATGGCCCCCACCGCGACAAAATACGGCCGCCAGAGTCTGACCTACGAAGAGCGGACGTTCAGCCCTACGCCATCAGGCCGCGAGCTGCGTTTTGCCTTGGCTTATCGCTACTTCGCCGGCGAAACGCTGTCCGCGTTCGGCGAGGCGCTCTTCGTTCTTGATCCCGGCCACATAGATGGCGCAGCGCCCGACACGGTGTTGCGCTTCGGTCTCCGCGCTGCGCACTAGAGCTTTCTCAGCACCGCTTCCCGCATCGCCTTCACATCCTGAGCGCGATCGCGCGGAACGATGATGACCGCTTCGTCCGTCGCGACCACGATCAGATCGCTGACGCCGGCTACGCACACCGTGAGGCCTTCGGATCGGATCAAGTTGCGCGAAGCGTCGAGAGTCGTCACCGGCCCGTGTGTTGCATTGCCCGCGTCGTCTTGTGGTGAGACGCGCCAGATCTCATCCCAGGAGCCGATGTCGACCCAACCGATGTCGCATGGCACAACAGCGGCGCGCGCCGTCTTCTCCATCACTGCGATGTCGAGCGGCTGTGAGGGCACACTTGCAAAGGCGCCTGCATCGAGATGAATCTCATCGTTGTGACGCGAGGCATTTGAAAGCGCGGCAAGCGCGCGGTCTCGAATCTCGGCGCTCGCATCGAACTCCGCCAACAGCCGCTCCGGGTGAAACAGGAAGATGCCGGCGTTCCAGGAATAGGCGTCGGTCGTCAGATATTGGTGCGCGGTCTCTGCATTCGGCTTCTCGCGGAACGAGTCGATCGCAAACACGCCGTCGCCGAGTGCTTCTCCGCGCTGAATATAGCCGTACCCGGTCGCCGGCCGGTCCGGCGCGATGCCGAACGTGACGATCCGTTCGTGCGCGAACGGTGCGGCGCGAGAGATGGCGGCGTGAAACGCGGCAGCGTCTGCGACGATGTGATCCGCCGGCAGAAGGAGCACCAGCGCGTCCGGATCGATCTCCGCGGCCACCGCGGCGGCAATCGCACCGACAGCGGCGGTGTTGCGCGGCACAGGTTCCAGCACGAACACCGCCGCTTCGCCGCCGAGTTCTCGGCGCGCCATAGCGAGATGCGTCTCGTTGCAAAGCACGATCGGCGGCGCGAACGACACGTCGCCCACAACGCCGCGCACGCGCTGCGCCGTCGTGGCGAACAGGCTCTCGTCCCCTGCCAGAGCGTGAAACTGTTTCGGCTGCGCGTCGGTGGAGAGCGGCCAGAGCCGCGTGCCGGCGCCGCCAGACATGATCGCGGGGATGATGCGGTGAGTCATGCGCCCGTTCTCGCGCATGTTCTTGCGCGCGGGAAGCCGCCTCGGCAAAGATCGCGCGTGACGCAGATTCCCTTTGCCGCCATCCGCGACTGGATCTTCCGCGATGCGCTGCCGTTCTGGGCGGAGCATGGCGTTGACCGGGAGCACGGCGGCTTTCTGGAAGAGCTTTCACATTCAGGCGCGCCGACCGCGTGCGACTTCAAGCGCGTCCGCGTCCAGGCGCGCCAGATTTACGGATTCTCGCATGCCGCAATGCTTGGTTGGGCGCCGGGCGCGGCGATGGCGAAGCTGGGCTACGACTATCTCGTCGCGCATGCACGCCAGCCTGACGGGAGCTGGGCCAAGTCGCTGTCGCGCGACGGCAGCGCGATCGATCCGACACCCGATCTCTACGATTTAGCGTTTGTGATCTTCGCCATGGCTTGGCGCTATCGCGCTTCCGGCGACGCTGAAGCGCTCGCTCACGCGTACGCGACGCTCGACTACATCCAACGCAGCATGCGCGCGCCGAATGGCGGCTTTGTCAGCAAGCTTCCGGATGACGGCGTGCTGCTGCAAAACCCGCACATGCACCTGACCGAGGCTTGCCTCGCTGCTTTCGAGGCTAGCGGCGATCAGCGCTTCCTCGATCAAGCGCGTGAGTTGATCGGCCTGTTCAAATCCAAACTCTTTGATGGCGTGACCTTGGGCGAACGCTTCGGGCCGGACTGGACGCGCCTCGACAGTGAAGCAGGGCGTGTGCTTGAACCGGGTCACCATTTCGAATGGCCTTGGATTCTCGCGCAGCATCAGCGGCTAACGGGTGAAAGCGTCGCAGGATATCCGGAAGCCTTGATCGCGTTCGGCGAACGGTTTGGCTTGGACGAACGCTCCCGCGCCGTGTTCGACACTGTGTGGGATGACGGCGCGGTGCTGCAAGGCGCGTCGCGCGCCTGGACCAACACTGAACGCATAAAGGGTTGGCTTGCGCTCTACGAACTCACAGGTCGCGATCCGCGCGCTCAAGTTGCCGAAAGCGTAAATCTACTGTTTGACCGCTATTTTGCGGGCTCCAAGCCCGGTCTCTGGGTCGATCGCTTTGATCGCGACGGCGCGCCAATGGCCGAAGCCGTGCCGGCGTCGATCGTGTATCATCTGTTGCTAGCGTTCACCGAAGTGCTGCGTTTGGAGCCAAAGCTCAGCGCGCTCTGACTGATCCTACGATTGCGGCGGCGATAAACATCGTCGCGATCCACCATTCCGCCCAAGCGCCGAAACTGACGTTTGCGATCACGCCGACTGCCGCAATCGTTCCGGCCGCGCCCGCAGCGCTGGCGCGATCGTCTCCATAAGCGCGCGCCAGCCAGCGTCCGCCGAGCAGCAACGCCGCCGCGGCAAGCACGGCGCCGATTGCGCCGGTCTCGTACCAGATCTGCAAGCTCGCGCTGTGCGGATGCATGGGGATGCCGCGCATATCGAGTTCGCGCACCTGAATGCGATCTTCCACCGTGCGCGATGCTTCGAGTCCGTGTCCGATCAGCGGCTGCTCAAGAATACGCGCGCACACATAGTCCCAAATCCCTGCGCGCGCGGCCCAGCTCAGCGGCAGCGCATCGACCAAGCGTTGGTTCGAAAGAACGAGCGGCGTCGCGAATGGCGCGATCAGCGCCCAAAGCGCCAAGCCGCCAGTCACAACGAGCACGCCGAAACGTGGTAGCGCGAAAGCGAACGCGAACGCCGAAAGACCTGCCGCAAGGGCGACAGCGTTGGCGAACTGATCAAACTGGAGTGAGATCGCGGCAGTCGACGCCAACACCAGCGCTGCAGTAGCGAATCGGGCGCCACCGCCGATGGCGAGCAGGCCGGCGACCGCCCCCCAAGCGACCACAACGAGGAAGGCCGCGCCCCGGCCGACGTTGCGGACGAGCTGGCCGGGGTCGATGTCCGGCTGGGCGGCGCGGTTGAACGGCATATCCAGGCCAGCCTCGATCGCCAGCAGCACGATGAGCACAATGACCGTCGCCAACCCGCCCGCGGCGGTGAGCCGGCGCATGTCGGCGTCCGCCGTCGCCGCGGCCGCGAACATGAGTCCGACCGGCACGAGGAGGGCGACTTTCAGGCCCTGTTCTGCGGCCTCATAGGGAGACCACGCCACACTGAGGACCGCCCAGGCCGTGAAGGTGAGAAGCAAGCCAATGACAACAGGCCGCTTTTTCCAAGCGGTGAGGACAAGCGAAGGCCGGATGCTCAAGAGCCCCGCCACGAGCAGCAGCATCGCAAAACCAAGCGCGCCGCCAACGGCGAAGCCGGGTGCGAGGGCGAACAGCGCCGCGCTTGCGAAGCTCGCAGCGGTGAATCCGCGCTTCATCGGCGCGCCCGCGGCGTCGGCATGCAGCCTCCATTCCGTAAGCAACATTTCAGCATCGTCACTGGGTTATCGCTCATGAGGCTTGGCGCCGACCAGGATTTAAGGTTTGGTACGCTTCTGGCGCGTATAGGGGACCCTAGCGGGGGAGCCGCGCCGGCGCGTGGGAGCGTTTTATGTCGGACAAGCCAGCGGACTACGGACGGGAAGTTCGCGACACCATCGTCAAGTCCAGCCTTACCGGCGTGGCCGCGACGGTGCTTGCCGTGACCATCTTTTCGCCTGCCGGTTTCGGCGGGCTGATTGGCACCAGCCTCGCCTCTGGTTTCGGTCTCGATCCGAATGCTAACGCTGCCGACGATCCCTACGCCTCGCTGCCCGCGTTCCCGTCGCCGTTGTCGCCGACTGAACTCGAAACCATCCGCAGCCAACTCGCGCGCACCACCGCTTCGCTCGAAATCACGCGCGCGGCGACGGAAGAGCGCATCGAGCACATCCGCTCCATCGCGCTGACGGATCGCGGCGCCACGTTTGCGCCGGCGCCGCAGGTGGTCGAAGCGCCAGTGCTGCGTCTCAGCACCGCTGAGCCAGTCGAGACGGCGCCTGTCGAGGCTTACATCACTACGGCGAGCTACGCCGCGAGCCCGATGGCAACGCCGGATCGCGACCTTGAGCTGGCCGAGCTTCTGCTCGCGCACCAGAGCAACTAGGCTCGCTTTCACAAACCGCTATAAGACACGCGCCAGTCATCATGGCGTAGGAACGCTTTGTCTTGAGCGCGTGTGCGATCATCGTCACCTATCGCACGGGCCCAGCGCTCGCGCGCTGCCTCGCGTCGGTGAGCGCCGCGTCGGGCATCGACGAAATCATCCTCGTCGATAACGGCAACGAAGACGCCGAAGTTCGCGCCATAGACGCTACAGCGAGCGATCCGCGCGTGCGCATCATCCGCGGCCACGGCAATGTCGGCTTTGCGACGGCGTGCAATCTGGGCGCGGCGCAGGCTCGCGGGGACGTGCTCGCATTCATCAACCCTGACGTGTCGCTTGCGCCGGACGCCATCACACAGCTCACGCAAGCGCTTACAGCCGCGCCGCCGCCCGCAATCGTTGGCGGTGATCTCCGGGACGCCTCTGGGCGCACTGGGCGCGGCGCACGCCGTGAGCGGCTGACGTTGTGGCGGGCTTTCGTCTCATTCACCGGTCTTTCGCACCTGGAGCGGTTCTCGCCAGCGCTGCGCGACTTCAACCGTCACCGTGATCCGCTGCCTGCCGCGCCGATCCGCACCGGCGCGGTAAGCGGCGCTCTGCTCTGCGTCCGCCGCACTGATCTCGCCACGCTGGGTGGCTTCGACGAAGGCTATTTCCTTCACGTGGAAGACGTCGATCTTTGCCGCCGCGCGGAAGAGGCCGGCTGGCCGGTGCTGTTCGTTCCCGGTCCACACGGCGCGCATGCAGGCGCCACCAGTGCAGCGCCCGCGTCCGAGATCGCGCGGCACAAGGCGCGGGGCTTTGCGCGATACTTCCGTAAGTTCGCGCGCTCGCCACTGGAACGGTGGCTCGGCGAAGGTGCAGGCGCGGCGTTGATGGTCGTGTTACCGATGATCGCGCGCCGCTAGTCCAGTGGGCGGATAAAGGGCCTGCGCCCAAAGAAAAGATGCGGGCTCCAAGCCAACGCCGCTGCAATGTCGCGGGTCGGCGCAACACGCGCGCGCTGAACGATGGCGCGTGCTTGCAGGATCGGGTCGAGCGTCACGAGCGCGGTCAAAAATCCGCGCCACGCTGCAAAACCACGTCCGGCGAAAAGTGAAATTGTCGCGGCCAGCGCGCATGCGATGAGATGCGCCGGCAACAGCAGCCAGAACCAAGGCGCCGGCATGCATTTGAAGAACGTCCAGGTCCGGTTGCGCGCGCCATGGAAACTTGCGAACGCCGTGCCGGTCGTCGCGCCGCCGCCGACGTGCGCCACGACCGCGTACGGCGATTGCAAGATACGGCCTCCGTCGAGCCGCAGGCGAAAGCCGAGATCGACGTCCTCGAAAAAGCAGAAATACCGCGCGTCAAAGCCGCCAATCGCCTCGAACGCCTCACGGCGCACAAGCATGGCCGCCGCGCACGCGGAGAACGTTTCGCCGAGCGGCGGCGTCATTTGGCGCCGTTTGCCGAAATTGGAGCGATAGGCGAGTCCGCTCGCGTGCAGCACATCGCCGGTGCCGTCGAACACATCTTCGGCGTCCGCGCGCACTTGTGTCGAGCCGATCGCCGCCGCGTCGGGGTGGCGTTCGGCCGTTTCGATCAAGGTGGCGAGCCAATCCGGCGCGGGAAACGCATCGGGGTTGAGGAAGACGAGGTAGGGTGTCTCGGCGCCGCTCGCGCCGACATTATTGGCTTCGGCGAAACCCAGATTGATTTCGCTTTGGATCAACTGCCCGCCGCCTGGCAGGTCCACTGCTGTCGGTCGTTGATCCGGCCTTGAGCTGTTGTCGATCACCACAAGCCGCCAGCGCCGATCCGTCTGGGCCTCCAGCGCCGCACGCTGGCGCGCCATCCAGCGCGCGCTGTTGTGCGTCACGACGATGATAGTGGCGAGAGGCGTCACGCTGGCCCGTTAGCTCGACTTCGCTCGCAGCAACGACTACGATTTCGCGAACATCGACAGGCGAGTAAAGCATTCGTGGTTTCGGAGCAACGGCCGCGGTACCTCGCGACGCGTCTCGAATTGCCGCCAATGGAAGCCTGGAAAAGAACGCAAAAGTTGGAAGAGGCGAGCGCCTTAAGTCGATGGGAGTAAAGGGTGTCGGACGAGAAACGTCGCTCGGATCAGGCAAAGGATTATCCGAATCTGGCGTCGCCAATCCAGCTTTTGGCGATTGCCGACGTCTGGATTTTCACGCCGCGCCGCTTTGAGGATGAACGTGGCTGGTTCAGTGAGACCTTCAACGCTGAGACGCTGCGGAGCGCGCTCGGCGGCGCCGTGTTCGTGCAGGACAATCAGTCACTCTCGCATGTCCGCGGCACGCTGCGTGGGCTGCACTTTCAACATCCGCCGCGCGCGCAGGATAAGCTCGTGCGCGTGCTCCGCGGCTCTATCTTGGATGTCGCAGTCGATATCCGGCGCACTTCGCCGACTTTTGGCCAATGGGTGTCGGCGGTTTTGTCCGCCCAAAATGGCGCGCAGCTGTTCGTGCCGAAAGGCTTTGCGCACGGGTTCGTGACGCTCGAGCCGGATACCGAGGTGCTCTACAAAGTCAGCGACTATTACAGCCGCGAGCACGAAGAGGGCATCGTCTGGGACGATCCCAGCATCGCCATCGACTGGACGCTTGAACCGCGTGAAATTTCGATGTCGGAGCGAGATCGTGCTTTTCCATCCTTTGGCGCGCTTGGCGCGCACTTCTAGCCCAGGACGTTTGCCATGAAAGCATTGATCACCGGCGGCGCGGGGTTCATCGGCTCCGCACTCGCGCGCCACGTCGTGCGCGATCTCGGCTGGAACGCCGTCGTGATCGATAAGCTCACGTACGCCGGCAATCTCTCATCGCTCTCGGAAATCGCCGATTCGCCCGGCTTTCGTTTCGTCCAAGCCGATATTTGCGATCGCGCTGCGATGGATGCGGCGATGCGCGAGCACCAACCGGACTTGGTGTTTCACCTCGCGGCGGAGAGCCATGTCGATCGATCGATTACGCATGCGGCCGCGTTTATCGAGACCAATCTCGTCGGCACCTTCACCGTGCTCGAAACAAGCCGCGCCTACTGGCAGCAGCTGAGCCGAGAGCGCGCCGAGGTCTTCCGCGTCGTTCACGTGTCGACGGATGAAGTCTATGGCTCACTCGGCGCCACCGGCTTGTTCTCGGAAGACACCCCGTACGATCCGCGCTCGCCGTATTCGGCGAGCAAGGCCGGCGCCGATCACCTCGCGAGCGCGTGGAGTCATACCTACGGCATGCCGGTGATGATCTCGAATTGCTCCAACAATTACGGGCCGTATCATCTGCCGGAAAAGCTCATTCCGCTCGTCATCTTGAACGGGCTCGATGGGCGCGTGTTGCCAGTCTACGGCGACGGCTCCAACGTGCGTGATTGGCTCTATGTCGACGATCACGTCGCTGCGCTGTGCCTCATCGCGCAGAAGGGCAAACCCGGGCGCACCTACAATGTCGGCGGCCGCAACGAGCGAACAAACCTACAAGTGGTGCACGGCATCTGCGACTTGCTGGATCGCTTCGCGCCAAAAGCGCGCTCGCACCGCGACCTGATCGAGTTCGTGACCGACCGGCCCGGCCACGATCAGCGCTATGCTATCGATGCGAGCCGGTTGGAGAATGAGCTCGGCTGGCGTGCGCTCGACAACTTTGAAAGCGGGCTTGAGCGCACGGTGCGGTGGTATCTCGACAACGGCGCGTGGTGGGAGCCGCTGCGTGCGCGTGGCGTTGGCGTCGAGCGTCTCGGTTTGGCCGATAAGGCGAAGCGCGCGTGAACGTACTGGTGATTGGTCGAAGCGGTCAGGTTGCCCGCGCGCTGAGAAGCGGCGCACGCGATCGCGCGGTCCAAGCCTTAGGTCGTCCCGAGAGTGACTTGGAGGCGCCCGCGGCGCTGGTGGAGACGATCGAGCACATCCGCCCCGACGTGGTCGTCAACGCAGCGGCCTACACCGCTGTCGATCAAGCCGAGATCGAGCCGGACCGCGCCTTTGCCGTCAATGCAACCGGCCCCGAGGCGGTGGCGCTGGCGGCGGCCCGCTGCGGCGCGGTTATGATCCAGATTTCGACTGACTATGTGTTCGATGGCGCGAAGCGCGCGCCGTACGTCGAAACCGACGCAACCATGCCGACCTCCGTGTACGGGCGCTCCAAGCTCGAAGGTGAGCAGCGCGTCCTTGGCGCCAATCCGCGCGCCATCGTGCTGCGAACGTCATGGGTGTTCGCCACGGAGGGCTCGAACTTCGTTCGCACAATGCTTCGCTTGGCCAAGATGCGCGGTCAGATCAACGTCGTGAGCGATCAGTTCGGCTGCCCCACATTCGCTGAAGACCTGGCCAAGGCCATCCTCGCCGTGACCGACAGAGTCAGCGATGGCGGCGCCTTTGGCATCTATCACTGCGCCGGCTGCGGTGAGACGACTTGGGCGGACTTGGCCGCCGAGACCTTTGCCCTGTCGGCAGCGCGCGGTGGACCTTCAGCCGCGGTTGCGCCCATCCTTGCGCGCGACTATCCCACACGCGCGGCGCGTCCGGCCAATTCGCGATTGGATTGCTCGAAGCTGGCTGCTGACTATGGCGTGCGCTTGCGGCCGTGGCGGGAGGCCTTGGCGGCCTGCGTCGACGATATCGCGGCCCGCGGTTGGAGAGTCGAATGAAGGGAATTGTTCTGGCTGGAGGCCTGGGCACGCGCCTGCATCCGATCACGCGCGCGATCTCGAAGCAGCTGGCGCCCGTCTATGACAAGCCGCTGATCTACTATCCGATCTCCACGCTGATGCTCGCCGGCATCCGTGACATCCTCATCATCTCCACGCCGGCAGATCTCCCCCAATTCGAGCGTCTCCTGGGTGATGGCGCCGATTGGGGCGTGCGCTTTAGCTACGCCGCGCAGCCCGCCCCCGCCGGCATCGCGCAAGCGTTTTTGATCGGCGAAGAATTTCTCGCCGGCGATGGCGCAGCACTCGTGCTCGGAGATAACATATTCTACGGCCACGGCTTGGTCGAACAATTGACCAGAGCGTCGTCCCGCACCGACGTCGCTACCGTGTTTGCCTACCAGGTGGCCGACCCTAAGCGGTTTGGCGTCGTGTCCTTCGACGAAACGGGACGTGTTCAGACAATCGAAGAGAAGCCTGCAAATCCTAAATCAAACTGGGCGGTAACGGGGCTTTACTTCTACGACGCACAGGTCGTGGATTTGGCGCGAAGCTTGAAGCCATCGGCGCGCAACGAACTCGAAATCACCGACCTGAACCGCGTCTATCTGGAGCAGGGCCGATTGACCGTCGAGCGCATGGGCCGCGGCTTTGCGTGGCTCGACACGGGGACGCCGGATTCCTTGCTTGAGGCGGCGGAGTTCGTGCGCTCGTTGGAAAAGCGCCAGGGACTCAAAGTTGCCTGCCTCGAAGAGGTGGCATTCCGAATGGGCTTCATCGACCGCGAGCAATTGCGCCAGTGTGGTCAGCGCCTTGCCAAGTCGACCTATGGCGAATATCTGCTCAAGATCGCAGACGAACGGTGAAGTGGTTCGTGTCGCCTTCGCTGCGAACGACCTTCTATGCATGACGTGAAGCTTCATCTCGACGCGCTGAGCGATTTGGAAACAGATGGTGCGCTGGCATTTCCGGTTCTGCGAGTCACAGGGAGCGGCCCCCGTGGGCGGCTCAGCGCCGAACAGGGCCGCTCAACGGCATTGGCGCCGGGAGAGTACTTCGTGGAAGTGCAGGCGCGCGCTCTCGAAGGCGCTCTGCGGCTCGAACTCAGCGCAGTGTTGGCGGGCGGAGGTCGGCGTAACGCAGATCTCGTCAGCACCGCGCCCGGAATCTGGCGCAGCGCATTCACGACGCCGGTGACCATCGAAGCGCTCGACATCCTGTTTCAGGGTGCTGACACGTTCATCTTCGTCGGCGCCAACGTCCGCACCGACAACTACCATGAGCAGCCGGTGCCCAGTCTGACCGGGGTCGCGGCGATCGTCGCCAGGGCGACATTTAGAAAGCTGCCGCAGAGCGTGCGCCGCTTCGTAGTTGGCTCCGCCAAGCGCGCGAAATGGCTGGCGCGTGTGCGCGACGCAGCGGCGCCGCCGACCGAAGCACGCAATGGCGGACGCATCATCGTTGGCGGCGAGGGCGGCGACGATGACGCCGCATTGCGCGCCGATTTCGAGAACCGGCTCGCAGTCGCCCGCGGGGCGAGGGACGCGGCATATGTAGATGGAGCGGCCACGCCTGCGCCGTCACGATCGGGCGCGAGACTGGTTGCATTTCATTTGCCGCAGTTTCACCCCATCTCGGAGAACGACGCATGGTGGGGCGCGGGTTTCACCGAATGGACTAACGTCGCAAAGGCAGCGCCGCAGTACCTTGGCCACCAGCAACCGCGTCTGCCTGGCGAACTCGGTTTCTATGACCTTCGAACCCCGGGCTTGCTTAAGCAGCAAGCAGATTTGGCGCGCGCGCATGGTATCGCGGCGTTTTGCTTTCACTACTATTGGTTCGCCGGAAAGCGCCTGTTGGAAGCGCCGCTCGACGCGTTTGTCGTCGATCGATCGATCAATCTAGAGTTCTGCCTATGCTGGGCCAACGAGAACTGGACCCGGCGTTGGGATGGCGCCGACAATGAAATCCTGATCGCTCAGAACCATAGCTTGGATGATCATCGTCGCGTCTTCGCCGATCTGGCGCGCCACATGGATGATCCCCGCTACCTCCGCATCGACGGCAAACCACTTCTGGTCGTCTACCGGCCAGACATTATACCGAATGCGCACGAGATGACGTCGCTCTGGCGCGAAGAGGCCGCGAAGCGCGGCTGGAATGGCGTCTACCTCGTCGCCACCAATGCATTTCGCTTCGATGAACCGGCGCGTCTCGGCTTCGACGCGCTTGTCGAGTTTCCACCGCATGGCTTTGTCGCTGATCGTATTGATCCGACGCTGCGCTGGCTCAACCAAAGCCATGACGGTGCAGTGTACGATTATGGGGCGGTTGCGGCAGCGGAGGTGCGCCGCATGAACGCGGCGGGCCAAAGGCGGCATCCTTTTTTTCCTGGTGTGATGCCAGGTTGGGACAATGAGGCGAGACGGCCTGGAGCCGGCACCATCTATCACCGCTCCACGCCTGAGGCCTATTCCGCGTGGCTGCGCGCCGCGATTTCACGCGCTGAGCGAACTCTCCCACATGATCGCCGGCTGGTCTTCATCAATGCTTGGAATGAGTGGGCGGAGGGGGCCTATCTCGAGCCGGATCGGGCATTCGGGCGGGCGTACCTGTCGGCTACGGCGCGCGCGCTTATCTGCTGAACACGGCGCTAACCGCCGCGGTTGTGCGGACTTGCGATCACATCCTCGGCGTTGGATAAGGCGGCCCGGGCGGGCAAGAGTGCGGAATGTCGTCGGGAACATCAATAATCGCCGTTCTCGGTATGCACCGATCAGGCACTAGCGCCATTTCGCGCGGCCTCACGACGCTTGGCGTCGATCTTGGCGACAATCTCCTCGGCCCATCTGTCGGCGACAACGACAAGGGCTTTTGGGAAGACGCCGACCTCACGGCCTTCAACGACGGCATTCTTGCAAGGCTGGGCAGCAGCTACGACAGCCTGGCGCCTCTGGATGGCGAGGATCTCAACGCGGCGTTGCGGGCCGAACGCGACGCGGCGCGGGGTCTGCTTTCCAGCAAACTGAATTCTGGAGCCACCTTCGGGTTCAAGGATCCGCGCACATCGATCCTGCTGGCGTTTTGGCGGCCAGTATTTTCCAACCTCTCGTTAGATGACAGATACGTCATCGCCCTGCGCAACCCGCTTGAAGTGGCGGCGTCCCTGCAGCGTCGCGACGGCTTCCAGCCACCGCGTTCGCTGCTGCTTTGGACCAAGCACATGCTGCGCGCGCTCATCGATACGCGCGGTCGTCCACGGGTGATCATCTCGTATGCGGCGATGCTGGAGCATCCAAAAGAGCAGCTCACTCGCCTAGCGGATGCGCTCGGCTTGCCGAAGCCGGACAAAAAGAAGCTCGCCGACTATGAAGGCAATTTCCTGGAATCCAGTCTCAGGCGGTTCTCGTTGCCCGATACCGAGGTCGAGCGCTCCACCGACGCGCCCGCCTGCCTGCCTGAACTCTATAGGATTGCGTCAATGCTCGCAGCGGGCGCCACGCTCAGCACATCGCAAGAAGACGCGCTGGATCGGATGTGGAGAGACTACGAAGCGCTGTGGCCGGTCCTGCGATACATGGACACGACCGAGAGACGCGACCAAGCGCGGGACAGGGACATCGCCGAATGGTCTATGCATGCCCGTCAGCTGGAAGCAGCGCTCGCTGAGTCTGCCGCGAAGGCCTCGGCGCTCGAAGGCTTACTGGCGGAGGTGCGCTCACAGTCGGAAAAACGCGACGCGGCGTTCGAGCGTCTCACTAAGGACGCGATGGGCGTCTCTGAGCGGTTGGGTGAGGCGCGCGCGGTACTTGCTGAGCGCGAACGCGCTCTTGGCGAAATGACCAACACGCTGGCATCCGTCCAGCATGTAGTCGAAGAGCGCGCTCGCGCCATCGACGAATGGTCCACCCATGCCCGGCAGCTGGAAGCGGCGCTTGAGGCTCAAAAACGGCGTGATGAGGCGCGCGATCGTGATATCGATGAATGGTCCACCCATGCCCGGCAGTTGGAAGCCGCGCTGGGCGCGCAGAAACGACGCGACGAGGCGCGCGATCGCGCGATCGATGAATGGTCCACTCATGCCAGGCAGTTGGAAGCCGCCCTGGATCACGAGCGCTCTGACGTTGCAGCCATGCGCCGCAGTTCGTCGTGGCGAATAACGGCGCCGCTGCGCGTGCTTACAAACGCCGTGCGGCGTCCAGTTACGACAGCACGCGCCAGCGCGTCTTTGGCGGCGCGGGCCGTTTGGCGACTTCTGCCGATGAATGGACCGCAAAAGCAGGCGCTTCGCGATCGCTTGTTTCGTGGCGCGCCGCAGGTCTTTGAGCGCACCGCAACGTATCGCGCCTGGGCTCAAACCAAGGATGTGCCCAGTTTGCCCGCGACCACGGCTACGGCTGGTGAGCCCCGCACGTCAACGTACGTCGATCTCACGGCCTCCGCGCCGGTGACAGATGCGCGTGCACGCGCGATCGCATTCTACCTTCCCCAGTTTCACGCAATTGCCGAAAACAATGCTTGGTGGGGAGAGGGTTTCACCGAGTGGACCAATGTCCGCTCCGCGGTTCCTCACTTCAAAGGCCACGATCAGCCACGCGTTCCGGGCGAGCTTGGCTACTACGATCTCGTGCAAGACCAAGATGTGCGCCGCCGCCAGGCTGAGCTCGCGAAGCTGCACGGGGTCGAGGCGTTTTGCTTCTACGCCTATTGGTTTGCCGGCAAACGGCTGCTCGAACAGCCAATCAGCGCTTTCGCTGACGATCCAAACCTCGATTTTCCGTTCTTGCTCTGCTGGGCCAACGAAAATTGGAGCCGGCGTTGGGACGGATTGGACCAGGAAATCCTGATCGCACAGGATCATTCGCCTACTGACGATCTAGCGTTCATCAAATGGATCGCCGGCTATATGCGCAATCCGCGCTATTTCAGGATCGACGCGCGGCCGGTTCTACTCGTCTATCGTCCGGCGCTGCTGCCCTCAGCGCGTGAGACGGCGGCGCGTTGGCGTGAATGGTGCCGCAAGAATGGCGTCGGCGAAATCTACCTTGCTTACACTCAGAGCTTCGAGATCACCGATCCTGCCGAGTATGGTTTCGATGCCGCGATCGAGTTTCCGCCCAACAACATGGGCCTCACGCTGATCGACGCCGAGCCGCTTAGCGCGGACTACGACGGCAAAGTCTACGATTGGACGGTGCTGGCGCGCCGAAGCGAGGCGTACCAGGCGCCGGCCTATAAACTGTTTCGCGGCGTCAATCCCTCTTGGGACAACACCGCCCGGCGCAAGAACAAGGGCACGGTGCTACTCAGCTCGTCGCCTGAAGCTTATGGGCGCTGGCTGACGAACGCGGTGGAGGAGACGCGGCAGCGCGTATCGAATCCCGAAGAGCGCCTGGTCTTTATCAACGCATGGAATGAGTGGGCCGAAGGTGCGTACCTGGAGCCTGACCAAACGTACGGCTACGCGTATCTTGAGGCGACGCGCCAAGCGCTCGCGCCACCAACCAAGCGCGTCGTCGTCGTCGTCCACGACCTGTTGATGCACGGCGCGCAATTCCTAGCACTTAATATGGCGCGGACCCTGCGGGAGCGGTTCGGCTACGAAATCGCGACCATTACGTGCGGAGAGGGAGGTCTCGCGCCGCAATTCGAATCCATCGGCAAGCTCCTTTACGTGACGCCGGAAACTGGCGAGCGGGTGGCGCGGGCTCTGGCCAGGGAAGGCTACAGCACCGCGCTGGTTAATTCCGCTGCGGCTGGGTGGATGACCGAGCATCTCGATCGGGCGGGTTTGGAATGCGTGGCCTTGATCCACGAATTGCCGAAGATCATCGCCGACATGAAGCTCGAGAACGGCGTGCGCGCGATGAATAAGCACGCGCGTGCGGTGATCTTCCCTTCAACCGTCGTACGCGATCGCGTCGGCGCGGCGCTTGATCTGACTTGGCAGGATGCGCGCATCTTGCCGCAAGGTTTGTTCAAGCGCGATTGCAAGGGCGATCCAGACGAGAAAGATGCGGCCCGACGCCGTTTGCAGGAACGCCTTGATCTTCCAGCGAATGCCCGCATCGTCCTGGGCGTCGGATATGGCGATCGGCGCAAGGGCGTAGACATCTTTGTGCGCTGGGTGCTCGCTCTCATCGCAACCCGCGATGACGCGCATGCGATTTGGGTCGGCGAGCTCAGAGAAGAGATGCATCAGGCCTGCGCACCACTCTTGGCCGAGGCTGGGCCAGCGGCGCGACGGATCAAGTTTCTCGGCTTTACGCCCGATCTTACCGATCTCTATGCGGGCGCGGACCTCTACGCGCTGTCGTCTCGTGAAGATCCGTTTCCGTCCACGGCGCTCGATGCGCTGGCCTCCGCGGCGCCCGTGATCATGGTGTCCGGCGCCGGTGGCGTCGAAGATTTGGTCGAGAAAGGCTGTGTCGTCGCCTTGCCGTCGGACTCTGCCTTGGCATTTGCGGAAGCGGCGGGCCGATTGCTGGGCGACGACGCGCTGCGCGGCCGAATGGGCCTCATTGGGCGCGATCTCATTCGCTCCGAGTTTGGCTTTGCCAGTTACGTTGGCGAAGTCTTGCGCGCGGCGGGCGATGCGATTCCGCGCGTGTCAGTGATCGTGCCGAACTACAATTACGCGCGCTATTTGGAGCAGCGGCTCTGTTCGATCCTGGCGCAAACGTTGCCGCCTCACGAGATCATTTTTCTCGACGATGCGTCGAACGACGACAGCTTGGACGCCGCCGCTCGCCTGCTTGCAACCACCGACATCGGTTACAAGATCGTGCCGAACAAGCAGAACTCCGGCGATGTGTTTGCGCAGTGGCGCAAGGGCGTTGAGCAGGCGTCCGGCGACTATGTTTGGATTGCGGAGGCCGACGATTGGGCGGCGCCTGAATTCCTCGCCAATGCGACCGCAGGGTTCTCCGATCCTGAAGTCGTGCTCAGCTACACGCAATCCAAGCAGATCGACCAACGCGGCGACGTCATGGCGTCGGACTACCTTCAGTACGTCTCCGAACTTGGCATGGCCCGCTGGGCCACCGGCTATGTCAGCGAGGGCGCGCGCGAGATCGTCGATGCTCTGGCCGTGAAGAACACAATTCCGAACGTGAGCGCGGTGGTGTTCGCGCGTTCGACGCTTGGCGCGGTGCTCAATCGTTGGCGCGCTGAGATCGCGAAGTACCGCGTTGCCGGCGATTGGTGCGTCTATGTGAACGTCCTGCGCGACGGCAAGGCCTATTACAGCCCGCTTGCGCTGAACAACCACCGACGCCACAGCGACAGCGTCACCATCGCCCGGTTTGGCCTCAATGAATTGGCTGAAATCGCACGCATGCAGGCGTTCATTGCGGCCGAGTTCGACGTTCCGCCCGCGACGAAAGTCATGGCGGCTGCCTATCTCGACCGTTTGGTCAAACAATTCGACCTCTCGCAAAAATTCCCAGCGCGAGACATCGAGGCCGTCATGGCCGAGGCCAGGCGTTGACTGTGAAATCAAGCGCATTGTTGCAGACGCGCTGTGCCGTCTTTGGCGCAGGCGGCTTCATCGGCGCGAACCTTTGCCTGGCGCTGCAGGAGCGCGTCGGTCGCTTGGTCGGCTTTGGTCGGCGCGCACCGCCTGACGCTTTGCAGAACGTCGAATGGGTGCAAGGCGATTTTGCCGACCCCGACGCTTACGACGCCGCGCTGGCGGGCGCCAACGCGGTGATCCATCTCGTGGGCGCATCTACGCCCGCGAGCGCAAATACCGACATGATCGCGGACGTCATGAACAACGTCGTCGCAACCTTGCATTTTCTCGACGCATGCCGACGTCACGGTGTGCAGCGGGTTATCTTTGTGTCTTCTGGCGGAACCATCTACGGCGTGCCAGACGTGATCCCGACGCCTGAAACTTATACCCCCGAACCCATCACCGCCTACGGCGTGTCGAAGCTGGCCATCGAGCGCTATCTCTCGCTTTATCGTCACTTGCATGGACTTGAGTATCGCGCGCTTCGCGTCGCCAATCCCTACGGCCCGTTTCAATCAGCAGCGAAGGGGCAGGGCGTCGTGGCGGCTTTCATGGATAAGGCGCTCGCCGGCCAACCTATCGAAGTCTGGGGCGACGGCAGTGTAGTGCGTGACTACGTCTATGTCGCCGATGTCGTCGAAGCGATCATAGCGGCTATGTCGCACGACGGGCCATCGCGCGTTTTCAACATCGGCGGCGGGCGGGGCCACAGCCTCAACGAACTGATTGGCGCGATTTCTGAGGCGGTCGGACGGCCGATCCAGCGCACAGAGAAAGCCGCGCGCATCATCGACGCGCCAAGAAGCGTCCTGGACATTTCACGCGCGCAGGCTGAGTTGGGCTGGACGCCGCGCACGGAGCTCAGCGACGGCCTCGCGCGCGCGTTGGCCTGGCGTCTCGGCGAACTCGCGAAAGTAACGGCGCCGGTTTGAAGGCCAAGTGAGCTGGGTCCTGCTTTCTTTATGTCGCTCTGGTTCCAGCTAGCGAGTCTTGCCAGTTCTTTTGATGTCGACATCTGCACTTGCGGTCACTGTTGAAGGCCGCCTGATCACTATCAGCGTTTCGGTTGAATTCACTGGGTGCTTATGCAACACCTCGCCGCCGAGGCCAGGGGACGGAGGCGGGTGTTTTGTACGGCGTGGCTCGCGACTTTATGACGATCTTTGCGCGCTGGCACACCTGGCTGCTGATGGGCAACCAGGACATTTCCATGCGCTATCGGCGGTCCTTTCTTGGGCCGTTCTGGATATCGGCAGTCATGGCAGTGATGGTTCTGTCGATTGGCTTTCTCTACGCCCAAGTCCAACAGCAACCGTACAGAGAATTCCTGACCTATTTGGGTTGCGGCATGGTGGCTTGGACATTTCTGTCCACCATGATTAGCGAGGGCTGTCAGGCCGTCATTGAAAACGAGGCGCATTTGCGCAACGTATCGCTGCCCACGCCGCTGCTTTCGGCTCGCATCGTCTATCGCAACATCGTTGTGCTGTTGCACAACGTGCTGGTGGTTGGGATCATTCTGTTGCTTCTGGGAAAGCCATGGACACCCTTCGCGTTGTGGGCGTTACCTGGCTATGCGCTTTACATCGTGCTGGGCCTGCTGGTTTCGATTGCCGTGGCGCCGATATGTGCGCGGTTCCGCGATGTGCCGCAGATTGTTGTGAGCCTCCTACAGGTGATGTTCTTCTTGACGCCGATCTTTTGGGTGCCGCGGCCGGAGATGGTGCAAACCGCTCTGCTTGAGTTCAATCCGTTCTTCCATTTGCTCGAGATCGTGCGGGCGCCGCTGCTCGGCAGCGCTCCGACGTCGATGAACTGGACCTTTAGTCTCTGGACTGCCGGCATCGCCGGCGTGTTGGCGATAGCGTCACAGGCGGTCAGCCGGCGACGCATCTTTTTGTGGCTGTGAGACAGTCATGGTGCATGTAACCGCGCACAACATTTCTTTCCGCTATCCGGTGTTCGCTATGACGGGCCGGTCGTTGAAGGCGTCGTTGTTCCGCCAACTGAGCGGCGGCACGATTAGCGCGGATTCCGGCGTCGTGAATGTGCAAGCGCTGCGCGATGTCTCGTTTGATTTGAAACCCAATGACCGCCTCGGACTCATCGGTCGCAACGGTTCGGGAAAATCGACGTTGCTCAGGTTGGCGGCTGGCCTTGCCTTTGCGCAAGAGGGATTGCTTTCGATCGAGGGTCGCGTTGTGCCGCTGATCGAAAAGGGTTTGGGCGTCAATCCCGAGCTTTCCGGAGCGGCCAACATCGAGTTGCCGCTCCGGCTTTTGGGCGCCACTACCGAAGAAGTGAACGCAGCCAAGCGTGACATTCCCGAATTCACCGGACTGGGCGCATTCATCGACTTGCCGGTGCGGACGTACTCGGAGGGAATGAAGACACGCTTGAGCTTCGCCATCTGCACGGCCATTCGCGCCGACGTTCTTGTGCTGGACGAATGGCTGGGCGCAGGCGACATCGAGTTCCAGGAGCGGGCTGAGACGCGCCTTGCATCAATGATGCAGAACACGCGCATTGTCGTGCTCGCCACGCACTCGCTCGATCTCGTGAATTCCGTTTGCACGAAGGTGCTGTGGCTCGATCGCGGCGCCGTCGCCGGCTACGGAACGCCAGCGGAAATCGTGCCGAAATTTTTCGCGGAAATGCACAATCACGCCGCCGTGGCGAACGACGCGAAGTTGATGTCGCTCAGAGGTGGCGTAGCTCAGACTTGATTATTCGCCGTACTTGGCGATGTTACGGCAACCGCCGATTGAAGCGGCGGGAAGCGGGGCGCGATGCTTTCCTTGCAAGGGTACTGCCCGGTTTGTGAGGCGCCAGCGACGTTTCACTCCGAACATGCGTGGTTCCGTGATCACCTTTTTTGCGAGAAGTGTCAGTCAATCCCACGCGAGCGCGCCGTGGCGCTGCTGCTCAATGAGCTCCATCCGGGGTGGCGCACCTTGCGTATCCATGAGTCATCACCGGAATTTCGCGGAGTTTCGCGCAAATTGGCCCAGGAGTGCGCCAATTACGTGCCCACGCAATATCGGCCTGATGCTCCGCTTGGCGCCGTGATTGAAGGTTATCGTAACGAAAATCTCGAGAAGCAGACCTTTGAGGATGGCGCATTCGACCTCGTCGTGTCGCTCGACGTGATGGAGCACATCAACGATCCCGAAGCATGCTTCCGGGAGATTTGGCGCACCCTCAAACCGGGCGGCGCCTACATTTTCACAGCGCCCACCTACAAAGAAGGCGTGCGGACTGAACGGGCGGCAAGGTTATTGGAGAATGGCGAACTAGAGCTCTATCGAGAGCCGGAGTACCACGGTAATCCAATCAATCCGCAGGGCTCGATTGTAACCTTCCGATATGGCTATGACTTTCCGGAATTGATCGCGGGTTGGGCCGCCTTCGAGGTGCGCGTGGTGCGCTTCAGCGATCGTCACCACGCGATCATCGGCGAATTCACGGAGACCTATGTCTGCGCGCGCATCTGTTAGTGCGCGCAGACAGCTTGGCTTTATTTGGCGCGCGGATTGGCCCAGAACGACCATCCCCACGTGAGCTCGCCACTCGGTGCGGCTGGCGTGGTTTGAAGCTGGAACTGTGTCACGCCGGGCGGCACCTGCACCGCGAACTCCTGAAACCCTTGGTCGGCCGAAGTTTCGACCGGCGTCAAACAGCGCTGCGCGAGCTCTCTTGGCCCACCAATCTCAACCGCCGCGACGGCAAAGCAGGCACCCTTGGTCGTGCCCCCATTGGTGTATGACTCCGGCGACATGCCATACATAACAACGAATTCCTGACTGTTGGCCGGTATCGTAACGGTGAAGGTCGTCGGCGTTGGTGCAACAATCGTCGGCGTTGGTCCGGAGGGACCCGGTTCACTGCGCAGACCGCCACCACCTGGTGAAATCTGTTCGATGTATTGCGTGCCCAAGCCGTCAGCGGTTCCGATGATGGAGTCGAGGGGCACAGCGACTAGGTCGGCATCCGTACGAAAAACCGGAGCGCTGGTTTCGCCTGGCGCAGCTTGCTCGGCCGGTTGGCCACAGGCCGAGAGGGCCGCAAGCATAACGAATGCCGCAAACTGACGTGTCATTTCGAAAGCTCCTGTCTTCCCGCCGCAACTGCACCGACCGTTCGGTTAGCCTAACAACAGCGCCTGCGCCAGCCCCTGTATTCGCCCAAAAACAACCCTGTTTGATGTTCGCAGGGGTTTGCAAGGTGCAGATCAGGCATGCGCGAGGCGACCGAGAATTCGTCTCCCAATCACCTGGTTCCTGGCGCACCGCATCCGGCGATGCCTAACGAACCGGCGCCCGGTCCTATCCCTCGACGGAGCTTGTGCTGCGTGAATCGGACAGGGTCGAGCAAAGTGCCGCGCCAAGGCAAAACGCTAGGCCGAGCGCTGCGATAAGATCGATACTTAGCGCGCTCCGGAGTGGAGAAAGCCCCCACACTACACCGCCATAGATACCTGCAAGGAGTCCGATTCCTCGTAACCAGCCCGGTGCGTATGCGGCCAGTCCGCCGAATCCTGCGAGCGCGAGTGCGATCAACGCGCCATAGGGCGCGTGATGCAGAATAAGCGGATGAAAGAAAACGAGGAGGATAAGCAAGTATGACGATCCAGTGACGCAGAGCAGCGCGCCGATGGGATTGTCGTCGCGCCTACCTTTGAACGCGCTGACAATAGCTGCCGCCAACAAGAGCGCATTGCCGGCGGAGAGAAAATAGAAATCCCACTGCCGCAGCGCATCGACGCCGTGCATCCCGAAGAGGGTATGAATGGGCGGTTGTGAAAGCGGCGTTGAAGCGGGCCAAAACAGCTGCGCAGCCATCGCCGCTTTCGTCTGAAGCCACGATTCAAGGGAAAGCTGTGCGTAAAATGCGCGGGCGCTTTCAAGCGTTGTGCGAGCAGGCTCGGCGAATCCGAAGTCGCCGGTGAGCGCGTATTTAAGCAGCGGGTCGTTGCTCGGAAGGATGAAGTGCTGATAGGCGATCCACGGCGCCAACATCACCAAGCCCGCAAGAACGCCGCCGATCAAAGCCTTTGGCGCGCGAAGCAACGATGGCAAAAAATAAAGAGCCAAGGGCAACAGGAAGATCGCATTCGAAGCGTGACTCAAAATGGAAAGCGCCGACGCGAGGCCGAATGCGACAGCGCGATCCGAAATCGGAATACTGCTTCTGCGATCAATCGCGGACCAAATTGCTACACCAGCAAAGGCGGCGCCAAAGAGTTTGGGCCAGCCGTATATGGAGTTGAACACGAAGAACGGAATAATCGCCGTGATCAGAGTGGCGAGCGCGGCCACCCTGGTGTCGAGCTTGAACAAGTGCTTGGCCGCGGTGAAGAAGACCGGGGCCCACAAAGTATTGATTAGTATGCTGGACGTGTTGTGTGCAGGCCCCCGCAACCAGTTTCCGTCATTTCCAGTTTGAAGCAGATCGAAAAGATCGGCAGTCAATAGCAAAGCGCCAGTCATGAGCGGTGGGCGATCAGAGAAGGACCACGGTCCGAGAACGCCTTCAGTGTTCCAATTGTGTCGAAGGGTCTCAGCGAACATCCAGGGAAGTTCGTTATCCGATGACCAATGGGCGGGTGAGAACCTGTAGTTAGGCTCCCAATGTCCCAGTCCGTTGTAGGCAAGCGTGCTCAAAAAGAAGAAAGCCGTTGCGCTCAACAGCCAGACTGCGCCGGCAGGACTCAAATCGATCACAGCTTGACGCAGAGCCCTTGGCAGGGCGACGGCAATCCCGCCCAGCAGCAAAACAAGTAAGATGGCAAGTGCGGATCCATAATCCCACGACGGACCCAGCGTGTAAGCTAGGAATGTCGCAAGGCCCGCCACGCCGATTGTGGTTAATCCAGCAAACGCGGCGGGGATCGTCAGTCGGGCCGCGCGAGCGACAAGAACGCCAACAATCGATAATGCGCCAAGCACGACGAACGCGAGCACAAGAAAAGGAAACAGCCCGATCGCGGAACGCTTCCAAAGCGTAATGCGCGACACCTCCGCCACGGTGCCGACACCGACGTTTACGCCAGGCTCTCGAGAGCGAAGTTGGAGTCTCGCTTCCCCCGGACACCAGCCTTCGTCGACTTCGAAGATGGCCTCTGTGAAGTGGGTGTTCACGTTGCCACGAAAGACGGGGAGGCTTTGTGTATGCGAGTCGCACACTATGCTCACCGACGCCCCACCGTCGGCCGTCGCGGTGGATCCGGCGATGGTCACGGCCATGACTGGCGAAATTTGAAAACCCGGTGAAACGACCTCGCCGCGCCGTGCACCGCTTTCAGGTGTCCAGGTTCGGAACGCTGTGCTTTGAAGCGAGCGATGGGTTTGCCGGATCGTCTCGGGAAGCGAGCCGACGTCAACGCGTCCGATCTGATCGGTCGTGAGCCACCCTTCGGAGGAAACCAGGGCGCGCGGCGCTGGCTCCGGCCAGAGCGCGATGGCCAAGCCACACAAAAGGAAGAGCAGGACGAGAACGGCCGAGCCGTACCGAATATAACGCACGGGGTGCCGCTCCGTTTCCGCTAACTCACTCGTCACGTCGTCGATAGATCGTGAACTCTGTATCAATGGGCCAATACAATAGGCCCGCGTTGCTCAGGTGGAACCCGGGTTCAGCACGAAACGTCTCTACGGCCTCGTATCTCGCAGCCAACTCAGGCTCGCGCTCCTCAAACTCAAGACGTTCCGGAGGACGTTGCACAACAAAGCGGGGATTCAACTCAATGATTAGACCAGTCATGTGGTGATGTTTCTTCCACGCCTCGAACGCTCTCGGGGATGTCAGTCCAGGAAAGTCGTACATCGTCTTCGGTCGGATTTCCCACCCAACGTACCCCGCCGGTTCAAGCACAACCGCGTCATCGGCACTCATGAGTTCGTTCAGCCGCGCGCCAACTCGTGTTCTCACATTGTCTTCGATGACTTGTTGTTGAGCGCGATCGAGCGGCATGGCCAGGAAAACCGGCGCCGAATAGGCAAGCGCGAGCACGCACGCGATGCCGATGGCCGCGGAAGTGTATTTCTGCGCCAACCAAGAAATTCCCGCGGCTGCAAACAAGAAGAGCAGCGCAACAAAAGGCGGCATGTACCACATGAAATATGGGTTCACGTTGCCCCAGGCGCGGTACAACAAAAAGGCCAACAGCAGCGCTAAAACCGCCAACATTCGCGGTTGAAACCGAGCGGCATGTACCGCGCCTGCACTGCCAAGAAGCAAGAGCAACGCCACGACAGCTTGCAATAGGATCTCTGGAACTGGCGCTTCACCCACCTGCCAAAATTGCAGGAAGGGTGCGATATGAGACCAAAATGAAGATAGGTACGTAGCGATCTGGCCAATGTCGTTATTGATCATAGTGGCGCCAGATTTGACCGTAATCGTGTGCGGAATCGGTGAGCCGTAATACAGCGCCGCAAAGCCAAACCACACACCGGCTATCAATATCGCTGGGACCGCGACCTTAACGAACGCTTGGCGATGCCAAAGAACAATGGCTGCGCCAAGGATGAGTCCCCACAATCCGAGTTCCGGCCTGCAGATCACAGCAAGTCCGCCGACGATCCCTAATTTCGTCCAGTTGGAGTTTAGATAGTAATAGACGTTTGCAAGCACGAGCGCGGTCGCAAGCTGCGTTTCCATGCCGCCCATGCCGAAAAATATTTGCAGGTGATCTGCCGCCAAGTAGGCGAGCACCAAGAGTTGCGCCGACCAGTGAAAGGATAGAATCACGCCAACGCGGAAAGCATAGTAGAGAGCAAACGCGGCGGCGAAAATGCTCACTACGCGCATCGTAGTTAGACCGGCCCTCACTGCCTCACCGATGATGAGGACAATTTCGCCCAGGCCCGACGTGAAACTGTGTACCCGCGGTTCGCTCGCGTGGTGAGTTAACCCAAAACCATCCCACAGATTTCGAGCAGGAGTGAGAGAGATGATCGCGTCTTCCCACGTTCGGCCGGTGTAGAGCCAGAAAATCAAACGCAAGCAAACGGCGACAATGATGAAGCCAATCAGAAGTCGATGACCGGGGAGTGCGCGAAGTTCGTCCCAAACCACAGTCTTGGTCGTGAGCGCCTTTGACACGCTATCCTCCCCCACACAGATCGCTCAGCGCGCTCGGCTCCCTTGTCTTCCGCAGTGTTACTGATGTCAGGGCGGCCTCACAAGCCTATGATCGGCCATGGCAATTGCGAATGCCGTGAGATCTCGCGCTTTCCTGACCGCGCGCGCCGGAGCTACATGATGGATTGCCCGAGAGTTACCGGAGTTTCGGAGTACGTGACATGAGCACTGACGGCAGGCCCCAACAGCTCGCCCGCACGGCGCATTTCTTGGAGCTTTATCGGGCGTACCTTGTTGCCGATGTCGATATGACGCGCTCGTCGGTCGAGTCGATGGAGAACCAATGGTATGTCCCCGTCGGCCATAGCGCAGCCCAGGTCATCTACAGCGCATGCGTGGGCAGCTGGCTGAGCGAAGTCCGCACCGTGCTGGACATGCCGTGCGGCCATGGCCGGATATTGCGTCACCTGACAAAGCTGTTTCCAGACGCGGCGATCCATGCGTGCGACATCGACGAAGCCGGCTTGCAGTTCTGCGCGTCGCAGTTCGGCGCGCACCCGATCCTCTCGAAGGAAATTCCGGAAGAGGTGGCGTTTCCCGTGCAATATGATTGCATCTGGGTGGGCTCGCTGTTCACACACCTGTCGAAAACCATGTCCGAACGCTGGCTCGCGCATCTTGCGCGCCAGCTTTCGCCCACTGGAATTTTGATCACGACGTGGCATGGCCGCTGGTCGGCCGCGAATGGCGCCGAGATCCAATACATCGAACCTGATAAGTGGCGTGCGATTCTCGCTGAATACGAATCCACTGGTTACGGCTACGCCAGCTACCTCCGCGGTCATCAACATCAGCAATACATCGAAGGCGACTACGGCATATCGCTTAGCACGCCGGTGGCGCTGATGGAGATGGCGCTTGCCGTTCCCGATGTCCGTGTTTTCAGCTTCACCGAACGCGGCTGGGCCGGGCACCAGGACGTGCTCGTTCTAGGAAAGCCCCAAATCATGGCCTAGCCGCCGGTTTTGGAAGTCCGCTAAATATTCACGCGCTTGAACACCGCATCGGGAATCAGCCGGATCGCGAGCATGATCCAACGCCATATCCACGGCGCATAGAGGATCGGCCCGCCCCGATCCATGGCGCGGCGGACGACCTGCGCGATCTGTTGTGGCGTGGCCCAAAGCGGTCCTTTTTTTAGATGCGCCGTCATCGGTGTATCGACGAAGCCGGCTTTCACCGTTACCGCGCGAGCGCCGCCCGGCTTGGCCGCGAAGCGATGCGCGATGCCTTGCAGCAGAATGGAAAGGCCGCCTTTGGCCGCCCCGTAAACGTAATTCGATCGCCGTCCCCGGTCGCCGGCCACGCTGCTGACGCCAACCAAAACCGCGCCGTCACCGCCAGAACGCTCAAGCAAATCAGCGCTGGCGAGAGACCAGGCCGCCGCGCTGGTGAAGTTCACGGCTATGATGCGCCGGGCCTCCTCGAGATCCGTCTCGGCGCGGTTCTGATCGCCAAGAACACCGTAGAAAATGAGGACGGCATTGGCGCCGCCCATCGAGTCAGCCGCGGCTTGGAGTGCGCTGGGCGTGTCGGACGTGTCGAGCAAATCGCGTGCGAACACATGCACGCCGGCAGCGCCACGCGTTTTGAGATCGCGCGCCACCGTGTCCAGGCGCTCCGCATCGCGGCCGAGCAACGCCAGCTGAGCGCCTTCTTCCGCGAGCATGCGGCAGGTCGCTTCCGCCATGGCCGAGAGTGCGCCAAGCACGATCACGCGACGGTTTGACCCAGACATGTTGCTCACTGTGAAACCCGGTCCCAGAAGGCGGACGTGAGAAGCGGATCAATCTGTTTCGCAAAGCGCGCCCATTCAGGATAGCTCGTTTGAAACATGCTTGCTGGCATGCGGCCATCCTTGGCGGCGTAGAGCCGCCCGTTCGCCGCCCGGACGATCGCGTCCAGCCTTGCAAACAGCGCATGCGTGCGCGCACCTGCGTTGCAGAAATCCATCGCCAGCGTAAAGCCCTCCATCGGAAACGATAGCAAGCCCGGAGAGCGCTTTGGGCCAAAGCTCTTCAGAACGCCTAGCACTGACCCTGCGCCTTCGTCGGCTATTGCACACAGCAATTCAGCGATGGCCGCGCGTCCATCAGGCGGCACGATGCACTGATATTGATAGAAGCCGGCGCGGCCGTAGAGTCGATTCCACGCGCCGATTGCGTCAAGCGGATAAAGGTGCGGCTCATAGTGCACCCGGCTTTCCGCGGCTTTGAAACTCTGCGCCGTGCGGATCATGGTGTTCAGCACACGCAAGGAAAGCGCATTGAAGGCGAGGGGCGTGCCGTCCACCGGCATTGTGAGTTTTAGTTTGTCGGAATGGGCGTCGAGCCCGCCTTCGGGCGCCCAGTTGCCTCGCGTGAACAGGCCGCGCCCGAGATGCCGGCCGCTTGCCGTGCAATCGATCCAAGCCACGGTGTGTTCAAATGTGTTCTGACTCGCTTCAGCGATGTCAAAGAAACTGTCGAGATCGTCGAACGGCAAAACTTCTTGCTCGATATAGGCCGACACAATCGGGACCATCTGAATTTCGGCCCAAGCGATCACACCCGTCAGTCCCAGGCCGCCAATCGTTGCTGCGAACAATTCAGGTTCGATATCCGACGCGAGTTCCAAAGCGCCTCGGTCTGACCGTACGAGGCCAACGCGCCTGATCGAACACCCGACCGAACCCGCGGCGTGATGGTTCTTGCCGTGCACGTCGTTGGCGATAGAGCCGCCCAGCGTGACGAAGCGCGTTCCCGGCGTTGTCGGCAAGAACCAACCGCGCGGCACCGAAAACCGAAGAATGTCGGAGAGGCTGATGCCGGAATCGGCGCGGAGCACGCCATTTTGAGTATCGAATGCGACAATACGATCAAGCTTTGAGAGATCGATCAGCGCGCCGCCGGGATTGAGGTTGGAATCGCCGTATGAGCGGCCAAGGCCCACCGGAAGCGCTCTAAGGCCCATGACCGAGGCATCCGCCAGCGCTGGTGCTATTTCATCCACGAATCGAGGCTTGGCGATCAAGTGGTGCGAACGGACGACACGCCCCCAGGACAGACGCGTGTCGTCATTCACGTAGGCAGTGCTCATCCGAACACCGCGATCGCGAACGCCAGGGCCATGGCGCTGCCGAGCACGATGCTAACTTTATCCTTCACCGCGAACGCCACCGGATCGTCATCGAGCTCGCCGCGATGTGCGAGCAACCAGATCCGCATCGTCCACAGGCCGACGATCGGCAGCACCAGCCAAAGCAACGCCGGTTGGCCGTACACATTGGACGGGAACGCTTCTTCCATCAGGTAAAGCGTCATGATCAGCAGCGATGCGACCGAACTGGATATGCCGAACGCCAACGTCACCGGCGCGTCCATGGGCAGATAGCCTCGTCCCGCGATTTCATCCTGATCTGGTGAAGCGGCCGCGACTTCAACGTGCCGCTTCGCGAGCGACATCGAGAAGAAGAACATCATCGAGAACGTCAGAAGCCACACGGATGATGTAGATTGAGCCAGCGCAACACCCATCAACAGGCGCAGCGTATAGAGCCACGCCAACAACATGACGTCCAAGAACGGGATCGCCTTCAGGCGCAGCGAATAGGCAAGCGTGCAAACGAGGTAACTGAGCAACGCCGCTGCAAAGGCAGGAGACAGCAAAAAGGCGGCGACAAGACCTCCGCCGATCAACGCCGGCGCGACCATCAATCCCTGATAGACCTTGAGGACGCCCGCCGCGAACGGGCGCTCCTTCTTGCTCCGATGGCGCCGGTCAGCAGCCAAGTCCGCGAGGTCGTTGACGATATAAGTGCCTGAGGCAGTTAGCCCGAGAATAAGAAATCCCAACCCGCAACGGAGCACGAGATCTGCGTCCGTGAAATGCCCGCTCAACAGCAGCGGCACAAATAGCAGGATGTTCTTCGCCCATTGATGCAGCCTAAGCGTTCGCATCCAATGCTTGACCGTTCGGGGTGGATCGAGAAACTCGCGTTCAATAGGGACGGCAAGTTTGCGAGCGCGGCGCGCGGTCTCGGGCGAAGCGCCGGCCAGCACAGCACTCTGCGCGTGGGGCCACACTTTCAGGTCTGCTGGCGAATCTCCGGCGTAGGCGAACCGGCCAAAACGCTCGACCAGGAAGCGCGCCTTGTTCGCACCCTTGAGATTGTGTCCTGAACTGCTGCCTTGGGCGCTTTCGAATAGGCCCAGGCGTGCCGCCACGCGCTCAACCACTTGATGATCGGAACCGGACACAAGATGCAGGTGTCGCCCGCGCGCACGCTCTTGCTTCAGGTGAGCGACAAAATCCTCGCGGAGCGGCAGCGACTCTACGTCGATCTGCACGATCTCCGCGATCGCACGCTTAAAGGCGGCGCGCCCGCGCAAGATTGAAGCGCAGGCCAGCATGGTCGTGACGGGCTTTGCGAAGAGCGCGCGCGCCAAGCCTTCGAATGTTGTATCGGTCCGCAGCAGTGCGCCGTCCATATCCACCACTAGTGGGCAATCGAACGCGGCTTCTGTGTTCATTGCGCTAGCCACGACCGGATTTCCGCGCCTGCGCGAAGCTGAAATAGCGATGGCCGAGGTAGGAAGTCACGATAGGCGAGGCGACGCCCACCGCGTGCGCTACTTCCAGCGGGCGCCAATCGACATGCAACGCGGGAAGGACGTACTCGGCCATCACAATCGTCACCGCCCACACCTGAACAAGGGCCACCACATTGACCAAAGCGAAGCGAGTCAATTCGCTGCCGACGCCGCGTTCCGTGGGTTGGAACACGTATTTCCGGCTCAGCGCATACGCGGTGATCATGCCGATGAGGTAGGCGACAATGATCGCGGCGCTCAGCGGCAGCACCACGCTCAGGGCAATCCGCGACACCCAATTCACCAACGCGGCGAAAGCGCCGACGCCAACAAACCGCAAGATCTCTCCGGACAGCTTCAAGCCGCACCCATCTCCGCGATCATGTTCCGAGCGTAGCGGATGCTCTCGGAAACCCCGCGATCCTCTGGATAGTAAAAGCAGGTGTCGGCGATCTGAAGCCCTTTGATCGGCGTTTGGGCTGGCGGTATCAGCTCGGCGAAGCCCACTTCGCACACCGGCTGCGCGTACCGCAATCGCCCGACATGCGATGCGAGGCGGTCATCGTCAGCGAGGGCCGGGTTGATCCGTTTCAAATAGCCCCAACTCTCGGCGACGAATTGTTCGTCAGACCAGCCCCATTTGGGCTGCGTGGCAGGCATATAGTACGGCACGTAGACAACGGTGTTGGCGAGCGGCCGCAAATTGGAAAATTCTACCAGCCCAGGAATCTCAAAGTCCGGATCAGAGATATTGATCCAGAAATTGTCACTCACTGAGCGCTTCAATTTGTGCAGCACGCAGACGACGCCAACATTGTCCATGCGCTCATAGGCTGGTCTCAACTCAGGCGCCTGCGAGAGCATGCCGGGCACCAGCGGCATCGGCGCAGTCGATACGACGAAATCCGCGGCGATGGTTTCACCAGATGCGGTCTCCACGCCGCGCACCGCGCCATTCTCGATCAGGAATGTCTTTGCCGGCGTTTTCAGGCGGATGCGTCCGCCCTTGTTTTCGATGGCGCCGACAAGCGCTTTCACCAGCGTTTCCGATCCGCCTTCGATGTAGCCCAGGCGCTCTTCCAGCAGTGATTTGCGCGAGTTGCCGAGCCGCTTGATACGCTGCCAAACCCATGCGGCGGAGATCTTGTCGGTGAGCTCGTAGAATTTGAGTTCAAGCAATGGGCGCCAGAGCTTGTTATAGAGGTCTTCGCCTAGCCACTCGGTGAACCACTTCTTCGCGCTGATTTTGTCCAACCGCTGCCAATCCGAGCGCTTCGTGCTGAGAAAAACCTGCACGCCATAGCGGATCTTATCGACAAGACCGAGCTTGGGAAACGTCAACAGCGCAAACGGATCGCCCCAACGATAGAGCTTGCCATCGACAAAGTAGCCCATCTTTGTCGATACCCATTGCAGCGCGCCGTTGAGGCCCAGTTCGTCGAGCAGAGCGATCGTGTCGCGGTCCGATAGGCAGCAAAAGTGATAGAAGCGCTCAATCGAGAGCCCGTCGAAATCGAAATGCGCGGCCATGCCGCCCGGCCGGTCGCTTGCCTCGAGAAGATCGACTTCATGGCCGCGCTTAAGCGCTTCATAGGCGGCGGCAAGTCCCATTGGGCCGGCGCCGATGACAATAACTTTGGCCATGGCTCAGAATTCTAACGCGACGTGGCTGTAGGTGGGATCAAGAAAGGTCTCCTCCAGCGCGCGCTCCAACGGAGTCCGTTGCACGTCAAAGAGGGCTGGCCAGTCAATTTCCTCGAACACGTCAGGCGTGACCAAGGCCTGAAGCTGAAGGGTCGTGAATGGGGGATTCTTGTCAAACCACGAATAAACCTTGAGCAACGTCCAGAATGCCGCGTAGGGTATGTGCACGATGGCCGTTTTCGCACCGACTGTTTGCTTGATCATGCGGATCATCTGCACGTAGGTCACGCGCTCAAGGCCAGAAATATTGTAGATGCCTTGCGTTCGCCGTTCGAGGCTTGAAGCGATGATCGCGGCGAAGTCGCCTGCATAAAGCGGTTGTCTCAGATAGTCGCCGCTTCCCGGGATGGGGAACACTGGCGTTCTTTCCATAAATCGCCGCAGCCAGCCCAGGTGCTTGCGATCGAACCAGCCGAACATCAGCGTCGGTCGTAGGATCACGTGCTCTAATCCGGATTTTAGAGCCAGGGTCTCCTGTGCCTTCTTGCTCTCGGTATAGAGGTCACATGCCGCGGACCGCACCACCGATGAACTCACCTGCACTAGGTACGGGCGCTCGCCGCGTTTGGCCGCGGCGATCAGTCTCTCAGTCGAGAGCACGTTGTTGCGATGGAAAGGCTCGGGGTCGAGGCCGCCAATCTGCGCCTGCAAAGCTATCACTGCATCAGCCTGCGTGACGCGGTCTTCCCAGTTCCCAGCCTCCGCCATATCCGCTTCGATGACTTCGATGTCGGGATGCAATTTGCGGAGCACCCCCACATTGTGGGCGTGCTTATCGACGGCGACGATCCGAAACTGAGATTTCAGGCGAGGGATCAGGTTCTGACCGACCAGCCCGGCCGCACCTGTCACTACCACGACCTGCATTAACATCCTCGATGAGCGCCTTCATCTACGCAGGACGCTCGTCGGAGGCAACTCGGCCTCATCATTCCGGAGTATCCGTCCGGGGACCGCGCCGTACCAATCGCCCCAACTCAGCGAAATTTGACGGGTTAGAAGCGTACTCGCATGTCGTCGTCGATGCGGATGCCCAAAGCGCTCGACCAGGAGCGAATCCTGGATGGCGTCGAACCCAGGCAAGGTCAGCGTGACGTCGATATCCTGGGCCAGATCGCGGCCGGTGGCGCTGTTGATGCTGATGATGTTCTGCAGCGCGCCGTTGGTGACGTTGTGGACGAACGCTGTAACGCCCGCTTCGTCGATGATGACAATGCCGCTCGCATCATCGAGTCCATCGACGCCAAGCGCGGCCCGCGCCTCCGCGCGCGCTTCATCCCGGCGTCATCGGCGAGAGCTGATAAAGCTCCGGCATGTTGCGCATCAGGTCCGATGGCGAGACTGGACCAAGGCCGCATCAAGCGGCGCAACCACCCAAGGCCGCCATTCTTCTTCGTTTTTGGTTTCGGTGTTGAACGACTCTTCGTTCTCAACGGAGTTGTCGGTGTCGATCGAGTTGTCCGTGTTGAAGGACTCTTCGTTCTCAACTTCGGTGTTGAAAGATTCTTCGAGTTCGACGTCCGTGTTGTAGGATTCTTCGATCTCGGACTCGTTCTCCGTGTTGATCGAGTTGTCGGTGTTGAAAGAGTCTTCGACGTCAACGTCCGTCTTCACTTCGCTATCGACTTGATTGCTGGTCGAGTGATCGTCGTTGAAGGATTCTTCGGTGTTGAAAGATCCTTCCGTTTCGATCTCGTGGTGTCGATCTCGGTCTGTTTTCCGTGTTGAAGCTGTCTTCGGCTTCGAACTCGTTTTCGGTGCTGGTTTCGCTGTTATCGAGCCGCGACGCTGTTTTCGACGGCGCTTGCGCTGCCTTCGTCGGTGCTCGACCCGTCATCGGCCCAGGCCATCAGCGCGAACGCCAAGCCCAGAGCGACGGCGCAGACTGAGCTAAAAAGTCTCAATTGCATTTCCCGTTACCTCCGTGGGCAGGTGACGCTGGTCCCCCCGATTGAGTTCGGACAAAGTGTAACCAGCTCGCGGGGAAGTACGGAGTACGGGGAACTGTTCTTGGTTAAACAATCCAGTCGGGAAGTTAACCCAACAGCTATGGTGAATGCGTATTCGCCTGTGCGAAAGTAGAGAAGAACTGCGGTTCGCACCACCGTCTGGCGGCATTGGATTACCTATACTTCAAATCATCTTGTCATGAATTTTCATGATCGAACTGCGCGATCGCTTGCGGTACGTCACGACGCCCAGTTCGCCGGCGTGCCCAGCTAGTCACACACGCGCCGGTTATTCCGCAGCCGGCTGGTTCAGCGCGGGGCGGGCTGCTATCGACTAGGCCTGTCTAGAGGCACGCGTTGGGGGCTTGGGCGCCGATGACTGGGTATTGCCTTGGGCGACCTGAAGTCCGGTTCGATCTCGCCGCCTTGAAGGCGTTCTATGCCGATAAACGCGTTCTTATCACGGGCGCCGCAGGCAGCGTCGGATCTGCGCTTTCGCTCGAATTGGCGCGCCTTGGCTGTGCGCATTTGGCGATGCTGGATCAGTTCGATCACGGCCTCATCAACATCGTCGAAAGCGTGCGCCGGATCGCGCCGAAACTGCAGATCACGGAAGCCCTCTGCGACGTGCGCGACAGCGGCCGTTTGGACGCTTGGGTGCGCCGCATTGAGCCGGACGTCGTCATCCATTCCGCGGCGTTGAAGCATGTTCATTTGGGCGAACGTCATCCAGTCGAGTGCGTGCTGACCAATCTGCTCGGGGTGCGCAACGCGCTAAGTGCGGCCGTGAACGCTGGCGCTGGGCATTTCATGCTGATTTCCTCGGATAAGGCCGCGGCGCCAAGCTGCGTCATGGGCGCCACCAAGCGCCTGGCAGAGCTGCACCTGACCGGCTTCCAGATGGAGCGCCCGACCGCGACGCGCCTGAAGGCCGTGCGCTTCGGCAACGTATTGGGTTCGCAAGGTTCGGTGCTGCCGCGCTTTGAAGCGCAGATCGCGGCGGGCGGCCCGCTCGAAGTGACGCACGAGGACATGGAGCGCTTCTTCATGTCGGTGCAGGAGGCCGTTGGTCTTATCCTCAGCGTCACGGCGTACGGCGATGAGGGCGCCGGGACGTATTTCATGGAGATGGGAGCGCCGATCTCGATCATCGAGCTTGGCCGCGACATGATCCGCGCCTCGGGGAAGGAGATTGCCGTCGAGATCACCGGCCTTCGGCCCGGAGAGAAGCTAAAGGAGCAGCTCGCCGATGAGTGTGAGGCGATCACGCCTACGACGCTCCCCGGGGTTTTCCGTGTCACTCCGATAGCCGAAGACGCTTACGTCACTGCTGCCGATGTGGCGCACTTCGAAGCGCTCGCGCGCACGATGGAGAATGCGGTGGTTCGCCAGCGCGTGTTTGCGTGCTTGGACCAGCGGCTGCAGCGGCCAGCGCGCGTCGCAGGATGAATCCGATAGGTCGAGCAGTTGCCGGCCGCGCGTTGGACGCGGTCAGAAAGATGTAACTGATACCTCAGGTGCGATTGAGGTCAAATTTGGCCCCACCGCAGAATTCACTCAACCGGCGGGAACGAAACGGCATTGCGCCTCTATATTCACATTGGCATCGGGAAGACCGGTACATCCTCCATCCAGCATATGCTTGCGAATTCGGCGCAAGCGCTAGCGGACTGCGGATTTTACTATCCTCAGCAAGGACGTAACGGGACAGCCGCTCATCATTCACTTGCCGCGTTCGATGTTGACGACCTCGGTGTGGGGATCGAAGCGTACTTCAAGGCTTTGCTTGAAGAGTTAGATGCGCAATCCGCGCCGAACGCGATTCTTTCATCCGAAGGCTTCTGCTTCTGCCGCCCGCGCGTTGTCCGTCGCATTGGTGAATTGCTTTCGTCCTACCACGTACGCGTGATCTTCTATGCGCGCCGGCCTGTTGAATTGATTGCGAGTTCGTATCTGGAAAAGCTCAAAGCCGGTCAGTTGACCAACGCTACTATCGAACAATTCTACAAGGTGTGTCTCGCGGAGCGGTCGTTCTTCATGAGCGATCGGCTCGACTCGTGGGCGATCGAGTTTGGCCGCCAGGCGCTGAGCGTGCGCCTGTACGATCGCCGCTTCCTTAAGGGCGATTCCGTTTCTGACTTCCTCGATGTCATTGGCGCAGGAGAAATGCCGGCGGATATGGGCGAGGTGCAGGAAAATCCGACCTTGTCTTCCGCCTTCGTGCCCTGCCTCGAGGCCTTTGATCGTGCAGCGCCAAGTTCCCCGATGCGGCCGCATATCGTTGCCGCACTTGTCAACGCGTCCGAAGATGTGGTCGGTAGCGACATCTTTTCGGCCGCTACGCTCAAGCAGATTGCGCGCGACCACGCCGTCGCGAACGCCATCTTCGCGCAGACCTATCTGAGCCGCGAGGAAGCCAGGGCATTTATCGCGCCCTAGGCCGTGGTGAAAGCCAGCTCTTTGTCGATGTCAGATGCTGTCGTCGGCGCTCTTGCCTTGTCTTGAGGCCTTCCACGCCGTCGTCGCCTCGACCTCACTTGTGGGCTCGACTCTTCTCTTCACTGCGATTTCCGCTGCTCCAACCGCGTCAAGCTGGGCGGGGACGATCAAACTTGCTTCGCTCGCATTGTCGAAGGCGCGGTTGGCAGGAGCCTGACGTTTCAAACAACCCGTTGAGGCCGAAGAAACGAAAGCGCTGAGCCCGAACTGGCTCTAGTTCGCGGACTCGCCGCCATTGCTGAAGCGCCAAAACGAAAATTGAACACTGTTGATGTTGTGGTTGAGAGAAGACTCTTTCTTGTGCATCGAGTTGGGCAAAATCTAGCGGTTCTCGGCTCGGAAATGCACCGGACAAGGCGCGATGTTCACTGGAGGCGCGCACTTATGCACTGGCGTTCGGCTCGCCTTCCAAACATCAGCGGCGACTAAGGACTTTCGCGTGCCCGAGCCTAAAATTGCGCTGGACTGCCGCCGACTTTGGAGCGGTAGTGATGGGGAGGCATCCGCGAACGAAGCGGGCTGAGCATCCTCGCCCCCAAACGATTTTTCAGGGGGCTTAGGGCAGTGGGGCGGACAATCGCCGTCCTGATTGGCGCGCAACGCCGATCTGGCTCCGTCTCATCAAGGTAAAATATGTCCAGCAATTCCGACGCCGCACACGGTGTCGAAAATAGAGCGGCGAAAGCAGAAATCCATCTCTCGTCACCAAGCCGGCAACGGCCGCGTTCGCGGGCGGACCACGGAAAGCTCAGCCAAAGCGCCGAAGAGCAAATGCGAATCTTGACGGCCATTCGCGCCAATCTCGAGGTTCACCACGAAACCCTCGAAGATCCAGATCTCATGTTGATGCTCGCCGAGGGCGAAACCTCGCTGCTCGAAACCCTCGACTTCATGCTGGAAGCCGATCTTTTCGATGAAGGCTTGCTGCACGGCTTGAAAACGCAAAAAGACACACTCGCGGTGCGCCTCCATCGCATCGAAGAACGTCGTCAATCGCGTCGCGCAATATTGGAGCAGGCGCTGCTGTTGATGGAACGCAAGTCCCTCGAACGTCCTGTCGCCACACTTTCTCTGTCCGAGCGGCCCCCAAACCTCATTGTCGAGGAAGAAGCGCAAATTCCATCGCGCTTCTTCGATCTCAAGCCAACGCTCAATCGGCGCCTGACCAAGGAGGCCTTAACCAGCGGCGAGGAAGTCCCGGGCGCCAGGCTGTCCAACGGCTCTATCAGCCTTACCGTTCGGAGACGCTGAGATGTCCGGTTGGTCTGCACACAAGGACGCCACGAAACGGGAGTTCACCTCCGCCCAGCTCAAACTCATCCGGCGCACCATTGCGCGCCAGTGCACCGAGATCGAGTTTGATCAATTCATAGCAGTCTCCGTTCAGGCCGGCCTTGATCCGCTCCGGCGGCAAATGGCGCCCTTAATCTTGAACGCCAGCGATCCCGAACGCAGACGAATGGTGCCATGGGCAACGATCGACGGGCTTCGCGTCATTGCGGCTCGGCAAGGCGATTATCGGCCGATGGAAACGGCGCCCTTGATAGAGCGGGACGAGAGCCGTCTCGATGCCGATCTCAATCCGCTTGGCATAACGCGCGCGGAAGTTTGCGCTTGGAAATCAAGCGACGGCGTCTGGCATCCGGTCGCGGGGGAGGCATGGTGGGACGAGTACGCGCCCACACGAGAAGAGTGGGCGGCGGACGCAACCGGGCAGCATCATCCGACGGGCAAGAGACAGCTCGATCCCGTGTGGTTGCGCATGGGGCGCGTCATGATCGCCAAGTGCGCTGAGGCCCAGGCGCTTCGCCGCGGCTGGCCCGACATTCTGTCCGGTCTGTACGGCGAGGAAGAACTGCATGGCCTTCGCTTAGCCGAGCAAACCGCATCCGAAGTCCTGCGCGAAGGCGATGAAGCTGCAAAGCGGCGCCTGCTCAAAACACGGACGCTTTGGTTTGTGTTCGGAAGCGACGGCGGGTTCAATCCAGTTTTGGCTCATGAGGCCTTCGATCGGCTGCGCGGTTTTTATGCGGAGGCGTCTGTCGAAGAGATTGAGCGCTTTGACCAAGTTAACAGCACGAGCTTGCATACGCTGTGGGAATGGGCGCCCAGCGATGCGTTTGCGCTAAAACAAATCAGCGAAGCGCGCCGGCTCTTTGGAAAAGCGAACACAGAGGTTAGCGCCGAGGCGCCGCCTGCGGGCTCGCACCAAGGAGATCCGCAATCCCCCAAGCAGGCCCCGCCAACCGCAAGCGTTGGCTCATGAAAACCCGCGCAGGCAAGCCAAATGAGATTCATTGCCGCCAGAGACCCTCGCGACGGCTGAAGCAATGTATCTGGGATGCACAAGGCGGTCGGTGCCTCGCCTGTGACCAGCGTTTAGTCGCGTCCGAGTTCGATCACGTCGTTCCGCTCGGTCTGGGCGGATCGAATGCGCCAGACAATTGGGCAGCTCTTTGTGTTAGTTGCCATCGCACTAAAACTGTCGAAGATCTCCGCCGCATCGCGAAAGCCAAACGTCAACGCCGCTACCACGAAACCGGTCGCTCACGTGCAGCGAAGACTTGGTCGCCCTTCAACTCAGCCGCCAAGCAGGGGTTCTCAAAAACGCTGCGCCGGCACTTGAACGGATTTGTGACGCGCCGCTGCCCGTGCGCGGTCTGTTCTGGCGAGAATGACTTTTCTCAATCGTCTCCGGATGGCGCCGATGACGGAGGCGACGCGGCGCCAAAGTGCACCGGGTCCAGCGATGATCGATCAAGCTGAAGCGCGCGCCGCCTCAGATGCGCTCTACAGCGTCATCATGGGTCTCTTAGAGGAGGGGCTTGACCGTGGGGCGAGCGCGCCGCGCGGAGACGATCCTTGCATCGCGCGCGGCGAAATATTCCGTGCGCTTGCCGCTGACCTCGCGACGTTGGCTGAAGCCGCAGCGCTGTTGGGCCGCTTCGCGGATAGGTCGCCGTGATTTCCGTCCAACTACGTTTGTGCGGTGTCATCGCGTCAAAACCGTTTCTGACCTTCAGAGGATGGCGAAAGCTAAACGACAACGACGCTACCACGAAACTGGGCGCGCCCGCGCGCCGGGCAATAAGGCGTTTTCTTGCCGGCAAGGCTTCGACAAAGGTGTGAGACGACATCTAAACGCCGTTGTTACACGACGCTGCACTTGCCCCTTCTGTCGTCATACAGAACGCGAAGAATGACAGCTTTTGAGGATCAGCCGTTCGATTCCGAAAGCGCGAGGAAGCTCGTCCTCAATGCGTTTTCGTAAGAGGGGCCAAGAGTTGGCCGCTCTCGCGGACAATATTGCACATCTAGCCAAAGCACTTTCTTTCATCGCAATGCGCGCGGAGCAGCCGACAGCTTGAACTCAATGCGATGAGCCAAGAGTGTGTGCGCCTCCATTGGGAGTGGCGTTGGACCGCGCGGAAGCGGACATTCGGGGGCCCACGCCACCGGCTAGCAGGACCAGCTAAGCACGCTTTCAACGACCGCCGCGCCGCGTTGATCAGCGTGCTCTCCTCAGCCACGCATTGGGATTCCAAGTGACGTTTTGGCCGAAGAAATCGCAGAGCGCGCCGTCTATCTCATAGGTGTCGACGTGCTCGCTGAGAAACCTCTCTACCGCGCGATTGGGGCCATGTTCGTAAGTTTCATAGTGCCGCTCGGCCATGTCGGATAAGACGCCATCCTCAATGACGATGTAGTCGCCCACGACCAAATGATTGTCGAAGAAGCGCAATACGGCTGTGCAGGCCTCGAACGTATGGGCGCTGTCTTCCGAAACCAGCCAAGGGTGCGGGAGGCTCGCGAGCAAGTCATGCGTCAGGGCAGCGGACAGGTCGTGAGCGTCACCCGCAACAAACTGTATGCGCGCGTCCGATAAGTCGGCCGGGGGCGAGAGGTCCACGGAAACAACGCGGGCACGGAGTCCGTGGGCAGTCATTTGATCGGCGAACCAGAGCGCGCTGCCGCCGTGCTTCGTTCCTATTTCGATAATCGACGCTGGGCGCAATCGACCGATAAGCTGCAGATAAAGTGCAACATCGAATGGGCTTTTGAGGAAGCCTCTGTCGCGATAGAGAGTCTGAAGGGCTCCAGTTTGGATAGACGATAATGTCTCTGCAGAAAGCGCAGTCCTGAAGGACCGGCCGCGAACCTGATCCGGGGACTGTGGGCGTGCTCGGTGTTGGTCATTGGGCAAGTTGGGGTCTCACCGGCTTGTGTAAAAACTGTGCCTGCGCCGTTAGGGTGGTGTTCGCCTGAAGGAAATATTGTGCGGTGTTGATTGGACCCGCAGGATACATCGAAAATCCGTTCGACAAGGTTAGCTATATGACGGTCGCGTCCGAACGCCCCAAACTCTCTGTGATCATAATCGGCTATAACATGGCGCGCGAGCTTCCGCGGACGATCAGATCTATGTCCCCCGCCATGCAGCGCGGCCTTCACGACTCTGACTATGAGCTTATCCTGCTGGACAATGGATCAACCCAGCCATTCGACGCCAATCTATTGCTCGGCTTGGCCCCCAACCTCTCAATCCATCGGGTACAAAACCCATCCGCGTCGCCCGTTGGGGCTATTCGCCTCGGTCTCGAGCTGGCGCGCGGCGATCTTGTTGGCGTTTGCATTGATGGCGCTCGAATGGCGTCCCCTGGTTTATTTTCCACCGCACTAGCGGCGTCCAAGCTTCACGCCAAGCCTATGATTGGCACGCTTGCCTTCCATCTTGGACCCGAGGTTCAAATGCAAAGCGTCCTCAAGGGATACAACCAGACTGTCGAAGACCAGCTTTTGGATAGTTCGAGCTGGGAGACGGACGGATACCGACTCTTTGGCGTGTCTGCGTTCGCCGGTTCCTCGAACGATGGTTGGTTTGTAACGCCGGCGGAGACCAACGCACTTTTTCTTACGGCGCGACATTGGCGGGAACTCGGCGGTTACGATCAACGGTTTCAAACGCCCGGAGGAGGGTTGGCGAACCTCGACATCTGGTTGCGCGTCTGTGAGGATCACTCGGGTGCGCTCATCATGTTGTTGGGCGAGGCGACCTTTCATCAAGTCCATGGCGGTATCGCCACCAACAATCCCGTTTCGCCGTGGGAGCAATTTCATGAGGAGTATATGCGACTGAGAGGAAAGGCGTTTGCAAAATCCAAGCGAGGGCCGCTTTTCTATGGCGCCTTAAATCGAGAAACCTACCCATCCTTGCGGCGCTCAATTAATGCCCTCACGCCAGTGTGAGTCCCAGAAACGCAACGCGTGGGTCACCCCTTGCCACCAACTTGCAGTCGTTCGGTCGGCGATTCAAATTAGGTAGTCCGAGATGCCCCGCCATCGAGATAGCAACTTGCCTCGCGGCGTGCCCAGTGTGCAACGCACGCCGTTTCTGTCGGTGATCGTCGTCCTGTACGATATGGTGCGAGAGTCGGAACGGTCGCTGTTTTCGCTTTCAACTGCCTATCAAAGCCAAGTCGGGGCCGAGGACTACGAGGTGATCGTGGTGGAGAACGGCTCGCGGCAACCGGTTAGCCGCGAACGGGCCGAAAGTTTTGGCCCAAACTTCCGCTATCTCGACATCTCGCGGGATGTTGCGCTGCCTTCGCCTTGCACCGCGATTAATGCCGGCGTTGCCATGGCTCGGGCGCCCTTCGTCGGGATCATGATCGACGGCGCGCGGATCGCGAGCCCTGGCGTGTTGATGCTGGCTATCCAGGCATTGAAGGGGTTCAACAGGGCTGTAGTAGCGACGATCGGGCTGCATCTCGGACCAGCAATGCAAACCAGGGCGGCAGAGACCGGCTATAACCAGCAGGTCGAGGATGCGCTTCTCGCATCGGTCCCATGGCGCGAGAACGGATACAAGCTTTTCGAGGTCAGTGTGCTCACCGGGGTGAACACGGCGGCCTGGTTCGGGCCAATGGCGGAAAGCAACCTGATTTTTCTCTCCCGCGCCATGTACGAGGAGGCGGGCGGATTTGATCCGCGCTTCGATATTCCCGGCGGCGGCATTGCGAATCTCGATTTCTACAACTGCGTTGGCGGGCTACCGGGCGCCACGCTGATTTCGCTTTTCGGGGAGGCGACGTTTCATCAGATCCATGGCGGTGTGATGTCGAGCCGTCCAGCGGAGACGATTGCCGACGAGGTTCAGCGCTACATGGCGCAATATCACGGGATCCACGGCAAAGCGTTTCAGTTCTCCCAACAGATACCGCTGCTTTTGGGCCAGTTCCGACCTGAGGTCGCAGCGTGCATAAAGGCGGCCGAGCCCCGTTGGAACGCCGAAAGCAGCCCGCCATGAACTATCTCGACGCGCTGAAGCAAATCCATGCCGCGGTCCGCCCCGACTTTTATGTCGAGATCGGTTGTTTGGCAGGCGCAAGCCTGGAGCTGGCTGATTGTCCCCGTCTCGGTATCGACCCCGAACCGAAGATCACCGGGGCGCTGACCCAGCCGACGCGGCTTTACCGCCAAACGAGCGATGCCTTTTTCGCCCGTTCCGATGTCGACGCCATCTTTGGCCAAAAACCCGATTTGGCGTTCATCGACGGCATGCATTTGGCCGAGTTTGCACTGCGCGACTTTATCAACCTCGAAACGCACGCCGCGCCGCATTCGCTGATCGTGATCGATGACGTGGCGCCTGGCGACATCTTGTGGGCCGAGCGAGAGCGACAGAGCCAAGCCTGGACAGGCGATGTTTATCGGATGATTCCGATTTTGCGGGAATACCGGCCCGATTTGGAGATAGCGGTCTTCGATGCGACGATTCTCGACTTTGATAAGGGCATCGCGGTGATTGGCAATCTCGATCCTGGCAATATCGTGTTGCGTGACGCGTATGCCGAAATCGAGGAGCGGATCAAAACTGGGCAATGGACGGCGGAGACTACCGATGGCATTCGCGAATTGTTGAAGGTGGCGCCCGCAGAGGCGCTCGCGCCATACGTGGCTGCTCATGTGGCGGCACATCCCTCGCCGAGGCGCACCGGACCGCTTCTTCGTTATCTGGAATTGATAAAGTGCTCAATTCTGAATGAGATCTACCTGGAGGACGAATTCCGATTGCTCTATCTGCGGGAATGTCTCGAAGGAAAAGCAAAGTACGATCCCGCAACTTATCTCGATCTCCGCGCTGCCTATCCGCAACGCTACGCCGCCTTCGAGGCGGCGCGGAATGAAGGGCTCCTTTTCGAGCGAAGCCTCTCCAATCTCGGCTTCGCGCAGTCAATGATGGGGCGCAAGCGGATGGAAAATCTGCACGATTGCCTTGAACAGATCCGCAAGAACGATATTCCGGGCGACGTAATTGAATGCGGGGTCTGGCGCGGCGGCGGCTGTATCTTCATGGCGGCCTATCTACAGGCGCACGGGATGACGAGCCGCAAGGTGCTTGTCGCCGATAGTTTTCGCGGCCTGCCAGTGTCGAGCCGCCCCGAGGACTCCAACCTGGACCTCAGCCGCGGTAAGGCGCCCGAACTGGCGATCTCCCGCGCGATCGTCGAACGCAATTTCAACGCCTATGGGCTGCTCAGCGGCAACGTTGTCTTCATCGAGGGTTGGTTTCGAGACACACTGGCGAGCGCGCCTTGTGATCAACTAGCGCTCCTCCGGCTCGACGGGGACTTTTACGAATCCACCATGGATGCCCTAACGGCGCTCTACGATCGGGTGGCGCCGGGCGGCGCCGTGATCATCGACGACTATTACGCGGTGCCCGCGTGCGCGAACGCAGTGAAGGATTTCTTTGCCGCACGTGGCGAGGCCATTCCCGAGGCAATCCGGATCGACTGGACCGGCATTTCCTTCACCAAACCAGACAAGGAATAACTGATGCGTTCGTTCCAGACGGCGCTAAAGCGGCCAATGTCCGCGTTCGGCGACAACGCGCCTGACGCGCGAGCGCTAAGCGATTGACCGACCACGCCTGTCGTGAAAAATCGCGATAGGGCACACGCTGGCCCGATTACGTAGCCGCCGGAATAGTCAACGCGAGATCGTGCCGAAGGCGACGCTGCCGCGGCGCGGCTGCGTGATCAGCCGTGCTTCGATGGGGTAGCCTTCCTGCGTGAGGTGTTCAGCGTTGTACCAGCCGCTGCGCGTTCCCGGTAGCGTCACATAGAACCAGAGATGACAAGCATAGTTGGTGATCGAGTTGGCGCTGAACCCCGAGCGCACCGCGACTTCGACCCGCGCCGAGCCGCGATACGCTCCGTCGCTGACCGCGAATTCGGCCGAATTGGCCTCTCCCGCCGCGGGGCCGATCGCTGAGCCGACATAGACCGTACACGTTACTCGGCCGCGATTGACCGCAGCCGGCATGTTCACCAGCTCTACAGGAACAGTGAGGTTGAAGTCGCCGGCGCTGGCGAGCGTCGGCGTTGCCCACGCCGCAAACGTGAGCGCTGCGGCGGCGGCGAGGGCGGACAGGGACTTCATGGCGGCGCTCCTTCGGCTCGCACGGTGCTGGTGGTAATGTCGATGGGCGAGAATGGTCCGGGTGGCGGCGCCACGGCTTCAGGTGATCCTTCCGCACGCACCGTCGAGGTCGTGATGTCGACGGGGGTGAATGCTCCCGTTGGCGGCGGCGCGTGCGCGAGAGGCGAGCCTTCGGCGCGCACGAGTGACGTTGCTATCTCGATGCCCGGCGCGGGAGGCGGCGGCGGTGGCGGCGGTGGCGGTGGCGGTGGCAGCGATGGCGGCAGGTTTCCATTGCATTGCGTGATCTGGGCGGTGTTCAGCATTGCGCCCGGGCGTCCGTACGAAACGATACGGCCGATTTCACGCGCGAGCGCCGCGCAAGCCGCAACACCGGGCTGGGGCCAGGGCCCGCGGATCGTGCAGGTCGTGTCGCGGCACGTCCAGGTGAGCGTTCCCGCCGTCACACTGCCGGAGTGACGCACAGGCGCACCCGTGGTCGCGGTGTAGACGAAGGTCGCGCTACCGAGTGTGGGCGGCGGCAGTGTCGGCGTTTGGCGCGGGATCGGTTGCGGTGCGGGAAGTTGCGGTTGCTGCGCGTCAGCGGCCGTCGCGAACGCGATCAGCGCCGTGGCCAGCAGGAACCGCTTCATTGCGCTTGCCTCCCGCGGTGAAGCTAGCCCAAGCGGCGAGATACTGAAAGCGGCTTACGCTACGCCTTCAGTTTCCAGCAAACTGTGGTGTTCTGACCGCTTTGGGGCGAGCGCGCCGGTCGAGGAATTTGGAGTTACGGTCTGGGCCTGGCCCAAAGCAGACTCTCACACTCGTATCAGGGAGCTGTGGGATCGAAGCCGCCCTGGATCGATCTGCGGTCGGCATTGCTTTGGTTGGGCGTGTAACCATGCAGGACGGCGCGGTCATAGATGATAAGGCTGCCGGCTGGGCCGATAGCCAGCATCGGCGGACCGGCGGGAGAGCTGCGATGCGAGCCCGGGATGAACTGTGTCGCGCCGTTATTCGTGTCGAAACTGTCGAGCATCCAGATGAAGGCGAGCAACTTGCCGGCGCCTGTGCCCACGTCACAGTCCATGTGCAGCGTCTGACAGGCGGATCCGGAATGGACGGTGCGGGATTGAAGATACTTTAGGGCGAACGGATTGCGCAGAACGCGCGCCGTTACGGTCAACAGAAGCTGATCCTGGTGCAATGGCCAGAGGTCGGGGCAGTCCGGCATCAGGCGGACACGTGCGTTGCCGCCGTCCGAGGAAGTGCGTGTGGCGCCGACGGCAGAGGACGCAAGCTGTTCAGTAGGGATACAACGAAGACGATCCAGCACTGAAACGCCGAGGCGACTTTCAGCAATGGCAAAGCCATTCACGATGATGTCGTCCGCCAGCTGGTCGGCTTCACTCATGTCGCGTTCCCGAACACCGCTACTCGAACGATAGTCCCCTCGGTGGCCTCCGCCAACACGGGAGAGGTGGCTCATCCGCGAACTCTTCGTATGTCTGTTGCCGGCGAGAAACGGGCAATTCAATCCGCCGCGCCAACGCTCAGCGCATGCGGTTCGGCCGTCCTCAGAGAGCGCAGCGTGACTGTCGGCACAGCGCCCATCCGCGTCGATCCCATCTACGTCATGCACACACCATGGAGGACCCAAATGCGCAGCGCCAAATCCATTTCAACACTCTGCGCAGCCGCTGCTTTCGCTGTTGCAGCCGCCATTGCGTCCCCCGCGTTCGCCACAAACAACTCGCAGAGCGGCACGGCCGTGTCGCAGGACGAATTGGAGCGGAACGGTTGGTACTGCATGCAGTCTTCGGAGGCGTCGTACTACTACGTCTGCACGAAAGTCTTCGGCCAGACCTATGAATGCCATTTTGGCATTTGTTCTCCCACGGCAATCCGGCCGGCGCGGAACCGCGTGTCAAGAATGCCCAGCGGCACAGCGACGGCAACGACGGCGCCGCAAACGCGTGCGAATGGGACAACTGTGGGAACGGCAACGACTCGCGCTGACCACTAGAGAGACGCTCGCTTTGCTTCACGGCGGATAGGCTTCGGCGCGAGACTTGATGCGCAACAGATTTTACGGGCGGCCGACGTGGCTCCTACGGAGGCCTAGCGTTCGCTAACGGCGAAAGCGCGCCGTAGCTCACCGATTGTGATCTGCCTCTTGCTTTGAGCGGCCCAAACATTCGCTGATCGATGCGAGCACGTGCCGGCCATTCTCCGACGTCGCCGGTGACATTGCCTCGGATTTCGCTGGCGTTTTGGCGATATTGAGCGCGTCCTGGCCCGCCAATCTCTGTCTTGAGGCGAGTTCGGGAGGTGCGAGTTGAAGAACGTTGAACGCCTGGCGGTGATTGCTGCCGCAATGATTTTGACGACGCCTTTGGTTCTCCCTCCGGGGTCGGCTCTGGCGCAAGACGGCGTGAACGCCATGCAAGCCGCTAGCGAGCGCATGCAAGCAGAGCAAGCGCTCGCGCAAGCCAATGCCGCGCGCCCCGGCGATGAATTGCTAACGTGCGAGCAGATCCAAACCGAAATGGGCACGACAATGAACACAGACGCCATGCGGACTCAACGGTCGGAGATCGAGGCATCGGCGCAACGCCAGCAAGAACTTCAGCAGGAGGCGAGCGAACGAGCGCGTGGCCAGATGACAACTGGCATCGTCACTGGGGTGATCAGCTCATTCGTTCCGGGCGCTGGCTATGCGCAAGCCGCCGCGATGCAGGCGCAGGCAGCCCAGCAACAGGCGGACGCGGCGGAGAGCCAGAGCGAAATGGCCGGAATGATCGGCAACATGTCCAACATGATGCCGGCGATGATGCGCGGTCAGCGCCTCGGTGAATTGGCACAGGCAAACGACTGCGCGTTCGCGCAAGACATGCCTCGGACAGAACGATAGCTGGTCGACGACATCAACGCCGCGTTGGTCGGCACTATCTCGCTTTATCAATCGTTACGTGCCGGCGAATGACTGCAACCGGCGAGATCACGCGGGTCGCAGAGCTTAAGGCGCTGACCGCATTCGAGCGACTACGTCGCTGACGTCAAGGGGTCCACTTCGGATGCTCCACGCTAAGATGGTGGCTCACTTGCGCTGGATCGGTCCTGTCGTACATCTGGCCGCAGGCAGCGCAAGTGAGATGGCGACGGCTGCCTCGTGGGCTCATCACGGCGCTGCGCGCACCTGCGATGAGTTCAGCGATTGTTTGCAGTTTCTCGGCCATGCGTCGCGATACGCCTATTTCATGCGCGTGTCTCAGGATTCGGGGCAATGACCGTTGTCGGCGATGCCGCGCCGTTGCTGTGGCTGCCAACACCCTGACCGCATTGGGGCGACGCTGCCGGTGAGCGCACTCGCAACGACCAGAAGCCGTGATAGGGTCTGAGAACGGAGGCCGAGATGAGTAAGCGCTGCACGCTGATTTCGACCGCCGCCGCCTTCGTGACGGGTGCTTGCGGGTCGACGCAGGCGCAATCGCTGTACGACACTCTCGCACACAACGGCGCTTGCTTCGCGCGCATCTATGACCAAGCGCACTTGGGTTCGCATCCGGATCAGACCGTGACGCACTTCTATCTAGGCGATCCAGGGCCGGACTGGGTCGAGACCCAGGCGCCTGCGCACTACAATCTGGCATTTCGTTTTAAAGTGTTGGACGACGCCGACACATACTCGGGCGTCGCTATTTGCGAACCACAAGGCGCTCTTGCCTCCTGCGTTATCGAGGGCGATGGCGGCAGCTTCACCATTGAGCGCAATGGTGCCGGCCTGCGCATAAGGCTTCAGCGCATGCAGGTGGAGGGAATGCAGGAATTCAGTCCCGACCTGGCGCTTAGGGACAATCGCGTGATGCTCCTTGAGCCGGCGCTAAGCTCAGTGTGCCGAGCAGAATAGCGCAGTTCTTGAGCGGCGTTTTCCGGCGACATCAGGCCGACCATCCGACGCTGACCCGAGCGTCACGAATTGAGCGCCTTCGCCGCTCGTAATTTCGTACGCAAAGGCGCGCCATGGCCCAAACCCGCCGCTCGGCGAACGTGCGCCGCTCTGAAGAGACGGGCGCCACCCGTTGGATCGGCGCGCGTCGGCCATTCGACCACATTGTCGAATGGCGCACGATGGCGGTCAGATCGAAGCCAATCTCGTGGTGGTGCTGGAACCCAATTGCGTCCGCACCAATGGTGCGCCGAGAGCTTACACAACGTGGCGCCCGCGCACCGCTAGCCCCGCCAAAACATCGTGTTTCGCGAGACGGCTCAACCTAATGTTGACAACGGTCGATCGTATGGAAACGCTGCGAGACATTGACCCGCGGGCAATCGCACCGTTCGGGCATGGTGGGGACGACGAGTGAAGCGGTCGATCGCGCGGGGCGCATACCTTGCCGCGCTCGGGGCCTTGGTCACCTTCGGTGGGCTCGGGCTTTCGAGTTGTGCTGCGATGGCGTCGCCAGCAAGCGGCGATGAGATCACAGACCGCAGCGTTGCGCTCGGAACTTTCATTCGCGATCGCAGGTGGGACGACGCTCAAGCGCTGATTGACGCTCTTCCGCCCGATCAGCGTGCGGCGCCGGAAGTGCTGTTCATTGAAGCCTTCATCGCACGCCAGCGCGGTCGGCCACGTCGCGCCATAGAATTGTATCAGCGGCTTCTCGATCAGGATGCATCGCTTGGTCGCGTTCGGCTCGAATTGGCGGAGACTTTCGTCGAACTCGGCGACGACCGTGCGGCGGAGCAGAATTACCGTCTGGCGCTGACCACGGACCTTCCACCGGAGGTGCGCGCGGTAGTGAACGATGCGCTCACGCAATTGGAGCGCCGCGACCGGTGGCGCTTCTCGGTCAATCTTGCTGTCGCGCCCGACACCAACGTCAATGCGGCGACGGACGCCGAGCAGGCGCAACTTTTCGGTTTGCCGTTCGAACTCTCTGACGAAGCGCGTCGCACATCGGGATTGAACATCACAGCTGCAGCCGGCGCCGAGCGCGCGTTCGCGACCGACGGTCCCTTCAGCGGTATCGTCGGCGTGAGCCTTCGCGGCACGGACAACGAGCAGACCGCGTTCGACGATGCGGCGGCGTCGGGCCGGCTCGGCGTGCAATACGTCAGCATGGGCGCGCGATCTGAACTGGCGCTCATCGGCGATCGTCGCTGGTTTGGCGGCGATTGGCTATCGAGCAGCGCGGGCCTCGAATTCCGACAACGTCTCAGCAATGGCAGGACGGTGCACGACGTCAGCCTGTCCGCCAGCCGTTTAGATTATGACGACAGCGTAGATCGTGACGCGGACGTATATTCGCTAGACTGGGACCGTTCGCGCTACGTCTCGCCGATCTTCTTCTGGCGTGCAGGTGCGGCGCTCCGACTGGTCGATGCGGAAAGTGATGCCGAGACCTTCGCGGCGACGCGCGTGTCTGCGGGCGGTTATCACGCGCTTCCGGCCGGCTTTGGCGTCTGGGCCGAGGCCGCCGTCGAGCAACGAGATTTCGACGAGGCGGCCCCGTTGTTTGGCGTGGCGCGCGAGGACTTGGAAATTTCGCTCTCGCTTCGCGGCATCAAACGGGATTGGCGCGTCTTTGGCTACAATCCGTATCTCGGCGCGCTGGTCGCGCAAAACGACAGCAATATCGAGTTGGAAGATTATTCGCGCACGCGCGTCGAATTCGGGCTGACGCGTACGTTCTAAAAAGGGTGGGGAAAGTCATGAGTTCAGTGCAGCTGCTTCGCGTTTCGATGCTGGCGCTCACCGCCGCAATCCTAGGCGGTTGCGCCGGTGGGGGCGGCGGCGGCGGTGGTGGGCCAATCGTATCGCCGCCACCTCCTCCCCCGCCACCACCGCCGCCGGCTGCGACTCTGCTGGGCCCGTTCGCGGCCGTCGTGTTTGCGACGGGTGTGGGGGAGTCCGGCGCTCCGAGCAGCAACGTGCGTGTTGCGGTGCGTGATCCGGATGCGCCCAACGCAACCACGTATGCGGAACTCAACCTGGACGGCGACGAGACGCTCATCGTCACCGCGCCGCAGTTTTCTGGCCAGACTGCGAATGTTCCGGGCGCTCACGCCTTGCGCGGGTTCAGTGTCGGCGATCGCACCATCGACTCTTACTATTGGGATTCTAGCCAGTATCAGCTGCTGCGATTGGAGGAGGGCGGATCAGGCCGGATTGATGCGGCCAGCAGCTATTTGCAATCCGACCCTGGAATGGTTCCAGATCCAGCGGATCACGTCACGCTGCTGCAATGGGCCTCTGCGCCACAGTACTGGGCGAACGGAACACGAAGCGGCTATCAGTTGATTGGTACGTCTGCTGCGCTGTCCGACCTTCCCACGACGGGATCGGCGCACTTCCGCGGCGATGCATATGGGATGTTTGTGCCGACAGGCGCCCCGGCGCAGCGCACGGATTTCATCGCCCGCGCGGCCATGGAAATCGACTTTTCGCAAACGACCGGCGCCATTCGGGGTGGCGTTGAGTATCTCCTACCCAACGTGCAACCGAACGATCTTTCGCAGCTTGACTTCTCGTTCGTGGCCGATCGGTCCGGAACGAATTTCACGAGCACGAGCGTAAGCTTTCCGTTCTTGTCCGGAACCCCGAGTGGGAGTCTCAACGGTCAGTTTTACGGCAATGCCGGAGATCTTGAGGCCGGCGCGGCGTTCAGCTTTCTCGCGCCGGGCCGAGGCCAGCTTGTCGGCGCCTTTGTAGCGGGGCGCATTACCGACAGTCTCGCCATTCCGTCTCCGCAATCGGTCCAATACGCCTATATCGCGCGCTCTGCCGGCTCGGACACGATGGGCGTGACTGGCATCACCTCAGGTCCCAACAATCAAGTCACCTTCACGCCCAACGCCCCCATCGAGACCGATGACGGATTCGACCTCCTCGCATCGATTCCGAATGGGGGCGGTAGCGTCATATTCGGCAGCCCGTTGTTTGACGCGTCCACGCGCCAGCATTCCGGGGCGCCAGAAATGTATCGCATCGTGCCAGAATTCTGGGCGAGCGGTGGTGGCGCACTCTATCGCTACCCCCTGCCAATCGTCCGCGACGGCCAAACTCAGTATCCGATTTTTGCACAGGCGCTCGAATATCGGATATCGCTGCCCTCCGGGCCCTTCGCGATCACCACGTTCGATCTCTACACCACGATTGGTGCAACAACGCCGCTCGGAGATTTGCCGACGATGGGCGAGGCTACCTTCCTCGGCGAAGCCGTTGGCTCGTACCAAAATTTCGCAGATGGCCTGCTCGCTCGCGTGAACGGTCAGGTCAGTATCAACGCGAACTTTGCGACCCGCACGCTCGCCGGCGCGATCGACAATTTCGTTCCCTACAATCAGGACGGCCCAGGTACGTTTGACGCTGTCGGATTCCTGGGGCGGGAATTAAGCTTCAGCGCGCCGTTTGGGGAGACGTTTACAGCGACCAACGCTGTACTTCACTACGGTATCAATCCGGCCGCCAGCGCCTTCAATGGCACCGTGGTCGGCCGTTTCTACGGCCCCAGTTCGCGCGCGGCCGCAGAGATCGGCGGTTCGTTCTCGCTCTCCTCGCCGGGTCTCGCGAACTTCGCGGGCGTATACGTCGCAGGGCGGAATCCGACGCTGGGCATCAACACAGGCCTCCCACAAACTTTCTCCACCGCTCCGGGCGCTTCAAATTTTCTGTCTTCGCTCCTGCCGATGGACGGCCTGAATTTCTCTTGGACGAGGGGCGGAGGAGCTACGGCAGACGACGCAATGGCGCTCGCCTTCACGCGCGACGCGTTTGTGGTGAACGTGACGGTGCCGAACCCGCCCATGCAGGGCCTCAATCGCTTTAGCCACGTTTTCGATCCCAACGGCGGTGGCGTATTCTTTCGATACGAACAGATCGAGACCTCCGGAGCCGGCCCATTCAACATTGCCATCATCGAGCGCATTGCCGGCGTGAGTCTCAACTATGCAAGCCTGGGGCACTATTTCGATTCCTCACATCCCGACGGGTTTTTCGCATTCGGTCAGCAAACCAACGCGATGCCCACGACCGGCTCAGCCGCGTACGACGGTGTCGCGGTTGGACAGTATCGCACAGGCGGCAACACAACTGCCTTGGATGGCCGGTTCACCATGGCCGCCAACTTTTCCACGGGCGCGCTGAGCGGTGCGCTCGACATGATCGAAACTCAGAACCCATTTCCAGGTGTGAACGCCGATTTCACCTTCGCGGGCACGATCTCGGGCACGCAATTCTCAAGCCCGTTCACGACCGCTGACGGCGTGCTCACGGGCACGATCGGCGGCATTTTTGCCGGTCCGAACGCCGCGGAAGTCGCCGGCACCTTTGCAACTGCGCCTTCGCCCTCAGGCAACGTATTCGAGGGAGCGTTCGTCGGTCGCCGTTAGAAAATCTGCGCGGCGACCACCGAAACGCAAGACGCTGCGGCTTCGCACGTAGAGCGCGTGAGTGCACGTGTGAAACAGTAACGAAGCGCCGATCTGTGTTGTCGAGGACTATTTGCGAGACAGGGATAGCCCTCGTGAATGTCCGCGCTGCGCAACCAAAAATCGAACCGTCTCCGTCGCGTGAACGCATGGCTGGCGTTCGGATACCATAAGTGAGGCAATGTCAGCTTCCGGCGATGGCGTGCCGTAGCTGCTGCGGGTGATCAACGGCGCGATTGGAGCAGGGCAACCGTTGAGGTACAGCCTGCCAGCATGGGCAAAAGACTCCGACTAGCTCTTTCAATCACCGATATTGTCTTCTTGGCGTACTGGTTGGTGTCTGCCCTTCATCTCGCAGGGGTGTTGCCGATACCGGCGGATTGGCTTTACGCGGATGCCGACGATCCGCGCGTTGTGGCGTGGAACTGGTCGTTTCTTCCTTTGGACTTGGCGTTCTCACTGACTGGGCTCACCGCTATTCGCTGCGCCCGACACGCAAATCCACTTTGGAAACCGCTGACGCTTATTTCATTGGTGCTGACAATGGTCGCCGGCGGGATGGCTGTTGGATATTGGACGCTGCTTGGCGAGTTCGATCCCTTCTGGTTCTTGCCCAACTTGGCTCTGCTTATCTGGCCTGTGTTTTTCTTGGGAGGAGTAATCGCCTCGCTGCGACAGCTACCTTACGGATGACCGAGTTCGGCGAAATCGCGCCGCCCATTCTCGGTGGGAACCACTGCCCGATTGGGGCGACCCGGACGTTGGAATCGTGCGAGAGAAATCGGATGTCCTGGTTTGAGATCGTTTATTCTGAGGACGTAGCCAGCAAGGCCTTGTCTTCAGACAAGGTTGCAGCGCGGGACCGAACGGAAGCCGCGGCGGTAGCGATGACGGGTTTCGAGAACGCGCGGGCTGTGCACGGCGCTAAGTGTTATCGCGTCATTGATGGCTTGGGCTTGGTTGTGGCCCGAGGTCCGAAAGGGATCTCAACGACGTAGACGAGATTGGCGTCGCGAATGACGCCCTTCGGCGATGTCGTGCCGCATTGCAGCGAATGTAATCAACGTCGTGTCTTGAGCGGGTCGGCCATTCGGTGAAAATCGCGGCTAGTCGCGATGTGGCGCACGCGACCCTCACCGCCACCGCGCGCAGCTTCAATGAACGAAGGCGGCTCGTGCATTTCCATCACTTATGACGCGCCCTGCCTGAGCAACCATTGAGCGCCCGTTCACGCGCGCCGCCGCGTTGGCGAAGGTTGACGCTGTGTGGTAGCTCTTGGCGGCGTGGACTATTGGGAGGGATCGGCTCATGCGACGTGCATTGGTGCTGCTGGGACTTCTGCTCTCGTTATCCCTCGGAGGCGTGCATCAATCTCGCGCGCAGGACGGCGATTGCACCGACGCATATATCCGCAGTTTCGACGTGCCGGCTCGCGGCGCCCACCCGGATTGGAGCGCCGGGGCCATACAGTGCCGTGAGTACTTTCGAATTCCCGTGAGCACACCCTCCGGTGAGATTTCGATCCGCGGAATCGGCGACGCCAATGTCGCGGCAGGCCTTCCCACCGGCGGCATAGACGCCATTGCATCAGGGGTCCGCCGCGCCGCACGTCACCTTCCCGCGCTGGGCAACTTTGATCTCGACGACACCACGATCCTGATTTCAAGCATACCCTCTGGACCAACCGACGTGCAGCCGGAGTTTGGCTATTCCGACGCCTGGACGCTGCCTGGAGCGAGCCGAGACGGATACGTCGAATGTCACGTCACATTGTTCATCCAGCCGGACTTCACAGCGTCTGAGATCGCGTATGCAGTCGCGCACGAATTGTTCCATTGCGTTCAGGAGGCGACCCTCTCCGACGAGCAGAACGCAACCAAGTCAGGGTCGGGTCTGTGGTGGATTGAAGGCTCGGCAGAATTGTTCGCAGCCCTCGCCGCCGGTGCGCAGGAACGCTGGAACCGAGCGCCCGGGTTCGACGCCGCCGTCGCCGAAGAACTGCCGCTCTACGAGATGTCGTACCGCATGGCGGTGTTTTTCTATTGGTACAACGAGCAAAACGGAATTGATGCGCTTATTCCATTTCTGCATCTCATGTCCGAGGAGGGAACGGGCTACGCACAGAAGCTTGCGATGCACGATGTCCTCTCGGATCGAGAGTGGCTCGAGTTCGTAGAAGCCTATGATGATCGCCGCATCGTTTATCCAAGCGGAGCACGCCTACGCTTCGGTCAGCAGTTGGATGGCGAAAGCTGGGAAATCGAAGACGACGTGCGCTTCCGCCGCGAGTTCCGGCCATTCGTGATCGCGCTTGGATGGGCCAACTATGCGTGCGGCGTTTGGGGCAACACGGCGACCGAGGCCAATTTCGCTATCCACGAGGACGGCCGTACCGATTGGGTGTCGCCATGGCCTGGCGAAATCAACACGCGGGAGTCCGCCACCAGCGGCCGCCGCTATCGCGTGGCAGCGATCTTGACCGATCCAGGCAGTGTCGATGTCGACTTCGATTTGAACGTCGAGCGGCGCGAGAGCTGCGCGGCGTGTTTGACACGCGCTGTCATCGACCGGTGCCTCATCGGCACTTGGGAAATGACCGGCGGTGGGCCGATGGAGTTCTTGCGCCGCTACGGCGCCCCGATCAGCCGCGACGCCATGGGCCGTATGGTCGTCACGATGCGCGGCGATGGCACGTACTCCACGCGGAATGTAGCCATGGACTATCAAGTCGATCCGGGCGACGAGCTTGGGCCGGTTGATACCAACGGCGAGATTCAAGCATCGAACGGGCGTTGGTCTGCCGAGCGTGGCCGGTTGCTGGCGTGCGTTGACGAAGGCGGCGACGCAATGTCGACGTCGGTTGGGCGTGGCGGCGTATTCGTGACCTCGATCGGCAGCCAAGCGGGGACCGGCGGGGGCGCACAATATTCATGCGACGACACCACGCTTGCTACAGCGCCTGGCGAGGGCATGACCTTCACGTTCACGCGCCTGACGCCCAGGCGACCTTAGGGCACGGGTGCCTGAGTCTCGCCGCCGCCGTTTGCTGGTCCGCCGTAGCGGAGTTCGAGAGCGACTGCAGCTGCGCCGCGTTGACCGGCCCCGCCCGGTCATCACAGTCTCGGTTGCCCGCGGCGCGACAAATGCCTCCACGCACACCGCGACGGCGCTATCGCCCCGACATTCAGCGACGACGGCTCGCGCAAAGTCGATGCGGGTTGGACGATGCTCGGATTAAGCTCGAATGTAGCTGGCCGGATATTGCGGACGCCATCAACGTCCGCAATCGGCGAGATCGTGCCGACCCGCTGAGTAGGCGCCGACTGTCGTGATTGAGTGAAAAGCGCCGTTACGTCGGTGGTTGGCCGAGGAACTAGGATGCGGCGTGAGCGCGCACGAACGCGAGCAGGGTCTGCTGGAATTCCGGCGCGAGGTGAGGCCAGGGCTCGCCGTCCCGGTGGCGCATGTAAGAATGATCCGCGTCTGAGATGATCAGCGTTTCCGCCGGCGTTGCGCGAGGCAGCACGGAGCGAATCGAGGCGGCGCTCGAAGGCGGCACGCGCGCATCGTCCTCGCCATAGATCAGCAGCACGGGAATTCGCACCTCCGCCCAGTACCGCGCGGAATCATAGTCGGCGATGCGGCGCTGGAACGCCCAGTAATACGACTCCGCCGCCGGCAGCGGGAAATACCAGGCGCGGTCGGCATAGTGCGGCGCATCCGCGAGCAGCGCCCGGAGTCCACGCCCACTCGAGCCTGCCGTGACGACGCGGTCCACGAACGCGTAAGCTTCACGCCGCTGCGCCTCGCTATGCACGTCGCCGTTCACCGTGTTGCGCAAGCTGTAGCGCTCGACATCGGCCGTGCTGCCGATCGCGCCGGCGCCGGCGATGATGAAAGCGACATGACCGGAGCGCGTCGCGACAAGCGGCGCGATAGTGGCGCCTTGGCTGTGGCCGTAGATACCAATGTGCGCTGAGTCGAGTTCGGGCCGCGCCGTGAGCCATTCGAGCCCCGCGCCTGCGTCGGCGGCCAGATCCTGAAAGGTCGCCTCGCGCCAATCTCCGGTCGAGCGCCCAACGCCGCGCTTATCGTAGATCAGCGCCGCATAGCCGGCGCGGCAAAGCAGGTTGGCCTCGAAACGCGAGGCGTCTCGCGCTTCAGCGCCCGAGCCGTGCAGGAACAGCACCGCCGCTGGCGCAGGCGTGTGGGCTGGCAAAACCAGCGATCCCGAAAGTGCGACAGCGCCGTTGCTGAACTGCGCCGGAATCTCGGTGCACGCAGGCGGCGCGGTGACGCGCGCAAAGATGAAGCGTCCATCGACGCCCGCTTCCGTGTAGGCGCCGGAAAGCGCGCCCGCGGACACTGCGCCGTCGAACACCGCCGCGGTGCGATCGCCCGCGAGCACGAAGTGCGCGGCAGCGCCATCTTGACGTACGTCCTGGAGCGGGATGCCGAGGGCGCGCAGGTCGGGCGAGGAAAAGCGTCCCGCCAACGCCCCGTCCGTGCGCGTGAAATCCAACTCGACGGGGAGTGTTGCATCCCCTCTCTGGAATTGGCCACGCCAATATCCTTCAAGCGATGGCGGCAGCGCTGATGGCGGCGGCGGGGGCGTCTCGCAGGAGGCCAGGGCGATCGCCAGTAGAAGTAGTGTTTGGCGGAGTTTCATCCCGAAGAAAGAACCTGATTTCGCACCTGCTTCAACCCGGGAGCTGCGACCGTCAGTTGTCGGCGAGGTCGCGCCGTCGCCGCGGGCAGGGTGTCAACGACCGCATTGGATCGAGCACGCCGCTCAACCATAGTCGAAGGTGGATCTTCGTTGGAGATTTCACCACGCAGGCTGCATCCGGCCTCAATGCACGGCGCATCTCACGAATGGAGGGATGACCATGCAAGCCAGGACTGTGTTCGCCGCCTTGTGCCTTGCGCTCGCGGGATGCGCCTCGGCCCAAACGTCTGCGCCGTTCACGGAAGCCCGCGCGCAAGTCATGGTGTTGGGCGTCTATCATTTCCGCGCTGGCGGCAGCGATTACGTCGCCAACCAGCTCGATGATCACCTTTCGCCACGCCGCCAGACCGAGATCGCAGAGGTGCTGGACCGACTCGAGCGCTTCCAGCCGACCAAGATCGTCGTTGAACTCGATCCTAATCGGGAAGCGGAGTTCAACTCACGCTACACCCGCTATCGCACGGGCGCCGAGACGCTCGGCGTCAACGAACGCGATCAATTGGGCATGGTGCTCGCGAACCGGCTGGGCCTGGAGCGGCTCTACGCGGCGGACGCCGACAGCGACATGCATTTCGACCAGATGCTCGCCGCCGCGGAGGCCGCCGGTCAAACCCATTTGGTCGAACAATTTCGCGCCGGCATGGCGAGTATCGAAGCGCACCAAGCCGCGACGCGCGATCTTTCCGTGCGCGATCGGCTGATCGACGTGAACTCGCCGGAAGTTGTCGGATGGAACGACTTCTACATGACAATGGCGCAGATGGGCGCGCAGGCCGACCCGATCGGCGCGCACGACATGGCGGCGTGGTGGGGTCGCAACATTCACATCTTCGCCGGTATCGCGCGCATCGCTGAGCCGGGCGACCGTATCCTCGTAATCTACGGCCACGGCCACAAGGCGCTGCTCGACCAGTATTTTAGACAGGCGCATGAGTTCCAGCTTGTCGACCCGCTGACCTATTTGCGTTGAGCGGGGCCTGGTGCACGCGCGGTTATACGGCTGAAGCACTCTGAATCAGCACAGGGGCGCGCGCGGCCTGATCACTTTGGCGACCGTCAGCAATCGGCGATGGTGAGCCGTTCGCGCGGGCAGGGCGCGTCTGACCGGATCGGAGCGCGCTGGCCACTCGTGAAATTGACGCCGTGACCTAGGCTAGCCACGCTGCGCCGATGCTTGTCGCCACCTTCAACGTCAATGGCGTCAACGGCCGCTTGCCAGTGTTGCTGCGCTGGTTGGAAGAGCGCCGGCCCGACATCGTCTGTCTGCAAGAGCTGAAAGCGCCGGACGAGAAGTTTCCGATCAAAGAGATCGAGAAAGCCGGCTACGGCGCGATATGGCACGGGCAGAAGAGTTGGAATGGCGTCGCTATCTTGGCGATGGGTGACGCACCGGAAGAAACGCGGCGTGGTTTGCTCGGAGATAAGAACGATCTGCATGCGCGCTACATCGAAGCGGCCGTGAAAGAGATCGTGGTCGGCTGCCTCTATCTACCCAATGGCAATCCTTATCCCGGCCCCAAGTTCGACTACAAACTCAAATGGTTTGAACGTCTGACCAAACTCGCGAACGTGCTGCAGGCCGCGGACGTTCCCGTCATTCTCGCCGGTGACTACAACGTCATGCCGACCAAGCTCGACGTCTACAAGCCCGAGCGCTGGACCGACGATGCACTGTTCCGGATCGAAGTGCGGGAGGCTTATGCAAACCTCGTCAAGCAGGGTTGGGTCGATGCGATCCGCCACCTTCACCCAAGCGAGCGCATCTACACATTTTGGGACTACTTCCGGAATGCCTACGTGCGTAACGCCGGCCTGCGCATCGATCACTTCCTGCTCAATCCGTTGATCGCGCCGCGGCTCAAAGCGGCCGGCGTCGACAAGCATGTGCGGGGTTGGGAGAAGGCGAGCGATCACGCGCCGACTTGGATTGAGCTTGGTCCCATCAAGAGGACGCGCACGACGAAGCGTGCTTAGCTCTTGAGTGATGCGAGGGCACCCCGCCGGTGTCGGGTTCAACGTCCGCTTCCGGCGAGAGCGCGCCGGTCGCGCAGAGTTCAAGCCACTGACCGTATTAGATCGACTGCGCCATTGACGAAATTTGTCGATCGGGGCGAGGCTGGCCCTTGCGGCCGTTGAGCACGATCAGCGGAAGTGTCCGGTCTGAGGCCGAACACGGACAGAGCCCATCGATCAGCTCAGTTCGCCGGTGGCATTTCAACCGCGCAGTGCGCTCGCTGGTGCGTATGCAGGATTTTGGTGAGCGCCCGGACTGATCGCGACCGGGCATCTGTTTCGGGCCAATTTGAGAAATTGCGCATCCAGCTTCGGGAGCAGTCCTCTCTTTTCTCGCGCGCCTGATATCGAGTTTGTTTGGTTAATGGTTCGCCTGAACTGATTGAGACTTGGCGCATAGGCGTATCGAATAAGCGAAGGCATTCGCGCGCCGCAGCGCGTTCTGCAACTCTGTGTAGTTTCTCACGGAGGCGGAAGTGGCGACGCGTCAAGTCATGCGGCACTGCAATAACTGCGCAAGGCAGACCTTGCATGTGCAGCAGTACATGTCTGCGGCGACCCACATCGTCCTGCTTCTAATTACCGGAGGTCTTTGGGTGCTCGCGCTCATTGCCTACTACGTCCTCGGTGGATGGCTAATCGAGCCCGTGCGCAAGGCGATGGAGAAGGGCAAGTGCACGGCTTGCGGGTCCGCGCCGGCGGCTCAGCCAATGCTTGCAACCGGTCATCTCAGCACCGGCGTTAGCAGCCCTTCGCCGGTCGATCCAACAGCCAAGCTGATCATAGTTGGCTTTGGCGTATTACTATTCGGCGTTCTTGGAGCCATCGCTTATCTCGCCTCGCCAACTGCCACTTCGGCAATTGAAGTCGAAGCGACTCCGATGGAACGGAGCGTATTCAACCCGGAAACCTCTGCCACTCAAGTTCAGGACGACGAGTGGACTACGCTAACTGGCGTATCGAGCGGCGCACAAGTTGGCTTTGTCTGCCAAGCGGTTGTGGCTGCGCTGATGGGCCATCCAATCGAAATCATGCATGTCGAACGGGTTCGCGATAACGAAGCCGATGTTCGTTACAACCGCCCTAGCGACGGCATGCTTTGGCGCACGCGCTGTAAAATGGAGAACGGCTCTGTCGTATGGCGAACGATCGATGCGTTCGGACCTGGATCGGGACTGGGGCGGTGGCGAAACGGACCGGATGACTCGCGCATCAGCGTAGCGATAGCAAGGCGCAGAGACGCCCTCCGCGTGACAGAGGAATACTCCGATGGCTCTCGATCTGTGCACGAAATCGATCTTGCCTTTTAGGACGCGGGACAAATGACTCGCGATCCTCAAGACCTCATTCGTCGATGGCCAGATGGCATTGAAGCCATCGAAGTTGTCGCCACTGAGAAAACATCGGGCGTCCCGACCGCAGTCGCCGGCGCTGTGCTGTTTGGTGGGCCGGGAATGGTCGCGGGTTCAATACTCGGACGCAACGAGAAACGGACTGTGCGAGTCACGTACAGCGACGGTCGCCAGGATCTTAAAACGGTCTCCGCACATGAGTGCGTTGAGCTTGTCAAACGCCACAATCAATGGCTCGCCACAAAGCAAGAAGCTGACCGTATCGCGGCCTTGACCCCCGAGGAGCAACAGGCCGAAGCCGCCGCTGTTGAGCAGTCACAAGAACGCATGACGTGGTGCTACCTTTGGACTTCGTTGGCGCTCTTAGGTTTGGCGCTCGCTTTCAGACAGAATTGGACCGCCTGGGGTGCTGGCGTGTATTTCGTGTTGAGCGCTTTGGCGCTGCTACTCCCTCGGCTCTCTGACGCGGCGGGGCGGAATGCGAAAGGCTCGAAGCCAGAAGCCTGAAAGACTAGGCGATGGACATCTTATCGATCGCTTCGCACTCCAAGCGCTAATCGCCCGCGGATTCTCGGACGAAATCTGGATGGCTGCTCGCGATCTGCGTGCACGTGTTTGCGCCTTGCACGACAAGACGTTCAACATTGGCCCGAGGAACGAACATGCACGCAGAGGGATCCAACGGCTCGGTCACCCTGGATGGGGATCAGCTTAGAATTCGCCACAAGGGTTGGGCGAGCGCTATGACAAAGGGCCTCCAGGGGGAAAAGGTCATCCCCGTCTCAAATGTTACGTCGGTCCAGTTTAGGCCGGCGTCGGGTTTCATGGCGGGCTACATTCAGTTCAGTCTTCTTGGCGGTTTCGACCGGCCAGGTGGAATTCTCGAAGCGACCAAGGACGAAAACGCTGTTCTGTTTGAACGCAGCCAGCAGAATACATTCGAAACCCTCCGAGCCGAGATGGAGAGACGACTTGTTGCGTCGGCAGCGCCCGCGCCCACAGGCGGCGTGGCGAGCGAGCTTGAACGGCTCGCTGGCCTGGTCGATCGGGGATTTTTGTCTCGAGATGAGTTTGAGGCGCAAAAGCGCGCTTTGTTGCAAGCCTGATCGGGTGATCCGTCTTGCACGTGGGTTTTAGAGACCAGCTTACGGCAACCGTTCACAGGCAATTCCGTCGCCGTCACCGTCCAGCAAGTGCGGATCTCCTAAGCCTTCGCTCTCAAAGAATGCTTGCGCCTGAGAATGGGTCGAGAAGTCGCGGCAATCGCGGTCGCGGGTGGTTCGACGGCTAGTCACGGTGGGCGAACTCACGTGCAGCGGCTTTGTTACGTCGGTGGCCTCAATCTGAGCGGTGGGTGCGCTTGGAACGTCCCACAGAGTAACGCTCCATGCGGCAAGTCCGACAAGCGCTGCCCACGCGGCGATTAACGTAAACCCTCTCATCGTCACATCCCGGTCCAGCGGTGTGTTGCGCGGAGATGCTAGAAATAGATCAACAGCGGGCAATCGAGCTCGCCCGAAGCGATAAGCCCGCGCTGGATTAGTCCATTGGCACGGAAAAGCGCCGGCCCCTCGCTTTCGCGAGAGGCCGGCTAGCAAGTGGGCTGCGCTCATGGACGATATTGAACATCTAGCTGAAGCACTCTCTCATCGGCGCGCGGCCTGTTTTTTCTTGCGCCAATGCCGCTCTCGAAAAACGTCGATCATATGTTCTGGCGTCATATGATCGGGAAATTGCTCTGGGTTTTCCCGGTGCAGAAGCACGTGCCATCGGCTCATTAGTGAAACAAGATCTGGCGGCACCTTATAGTTCGGATCCGCAAGGTTCTCGTTATTGATGATCCACTTCAGCACAAGTTGGCCATACTCAAAGCTCAGCCAGGCGCTGGCCGTCATAGCTTCATCGAAACGTTTTTGCAGATAACGCTGATTGGTCACTTTGCCTTTCATCGCGTCTTCAAAGATCTTCAGCTGGAGCAGCTCCCCGCGGAATTTCGTGGTGCCATCTTTCATAACCACTTGCTGATTCAAGAAATCACGAGGGTCGGTTAGATCGAAAGGCCTTGCCGGCTTCTTCCGCTTTGGCCTGCCCTTGGAGTTGGGGGAAGGCGTGCCTTTCTGCCAGCGGCCGCCCTTGTCACGTTTTACTTTTCGAGAACGCATTCTGCGTTCCTTTCATTGCCCTGGGTTGATGAAGCGCGCGCTTCTTCGATGTCTTCAAACGCGCGGTTTTCGCCGGCATGCAGGGCGCGCTTGCCGGTGAAATTCTGCCAGCGACGGACAATGGTGTCACAATAGGCTGGGTCGAGTTCTATGAGCCGCGCACGGCGGCCGGTCTTTTCCGCGGCGATCAGCGTTGAGCCAGAGCCGCCAAACGCATCGAGCACAATCTCGCCGCGCTTCGAGCAATCCTTGATGGCGTCAACGATCAGCGCAACGGGCTTGACCGTTGGGTGCATGGCGATTTCGGCGTCACGCGCCGCGCCAAACGCGTTGGCGCCGGCATATTCCCAGATGTTGGTGCGGTAACGCCCGGTCTGACCAAGCTCAAAATTATTGGTGTGCGGCGCCGTGCCGTGCTTGAACGCGAAAATCAATTCGTGGCGTGAGCGGTAAAAAGTGCCCATGCCGCCATTCGATTTGGCCCAAACGATGAGATTCTTCAGTTCGGTGTAAACTTCCGCACCGGCGGCGATAATTTCGCCCATATGGCGCCAGTCCATGCAGACGAAATGAATGGCGCCATCTTTGGAATACACGGCCATGCGGCCGAAAGCGGTCGCGAGAAAGACTTTGAACTCAGCCGGCGACATTTCGCCGATCGCCATCGGAAATTCACGATGCTGGTGCTTGCCCAGGCCGCTGACATGGGCAACGGGCACGTTGAAAGGCGGGTCTGTGAAAATCAGCGCCGCCAGTTCGTCGGCCATCAGCGCTCTGAAGGAGACCTCTTCAAGCGCGTTGCCGCAATAAAGGCGGTGATCACCGAGTAGCCACAAATCTCCAGGCCGGCTGACGCACGCGCCGGGTGCGGGCAGGGGCGGAGTTTCGTCGGCGCGGTCTGGATCTGGCGCTCGCTTTTCGTTCGCTTCATCGAACAGCGAGTCCATCTCGGCGATTTCAAAGCCTGTGGCGTCGAGCTCATATGCTTCATCGAGCAGGTCCTTGAGCTCAAGCACCAGGACTTCTTTGTCCCAAACCGCGTCTTCCGCGAGCCGATTGTCGGCCAGGATAAAGGCGCGCTTTTGCGCGGGTGTGAGGTGGGACGCTAGAAGTGTTGGCACTTCCGTCCAGCCCAGCATCTTCACCGCCGCAATGCGCGCATGACCCGCTAGAACGCAGCCATCCTCGTCGATCAGTACTGGGATAAGAAAGCCAAATTCGGTGATTGCAGCCGCGAGCTTTTTGGTCTGCCGCTTTGGATGAATGCGCGCATTGCGCCCATACGGCTTGAGCGATTCGATCGGCCGCAGCTCGACGGCGCTTTCCAAGATTTGGAGAGAGGACGTTTGCATAATATAACCCCAATAAGGGTTGAATATAGGTGTGCATGAAAATGGCGCCTAGCCCTCTATTTCAGTTTTTGGGACGACCGCGGCGGATGACGGGAGCCCGCTCAAGCGCGCCCGAGACGGCATGGGCCAATCCAGCGATCTCGACGATCACAGCGACGCGGCGCTGCATCGGCATCAATTTCTCAAGATGTTGTGTGAGTCCGGACAGGCCATCGCAAAAGACCGGCTCAAGCAGGATTGGACCCTTGATGCGCCGGCTGGTGGCGACGGGGTACATTTCCGTCATCTCAACTTGGCCCAGCACGATGAAGCTTCTGTGGTCGTCCTTCAGGCGCTTTAGGGTGAGCGGCGGGGGTAGCGAAATCAGCTTGCGCAGACGCTTTTCAAGGTCCGGGCGGAGATAGCGCATCCGCACCACGATCTCGCGCTGCTTGAAGCCAGCGTCCAAGAGGTCGAGCGCAACGGCCAGGCAGACCGCATCGGCCAAGGTGTAGCTGGACTCGGCGCTTTCATCTGGCGGCGGTGCGAATGCGTATTCCGCCGTTGGGGGAACTTCGACATCGTCGATCAGCGCCGGATCGCGGTCGATTTCGAGCAATCGCTTGATGCGCGTCAGAAAAGCCTTTGGTACGGGCTGGTTGCGCCAATTAACGCCATGGACGGCGCGCCACAGCGCCCATTCCACCTGACCGCGGCCGAAACTGCGTTGCTCCACTGCCCAAACCCGTTAATCAGCCCTTTTTAGGGTAGCAAAATATCCGCCGCGCGCAAGTTGGCGTCATAGGGAAGGGGATTGCCGCCGTGCGCCGCCCAGATGACGCGTGAAGGGCGCCTAATGGCGGCGTACTCGCGTCCTGCTAGGGGCCTCATAATGGCGTGTTTGGAGCGTGTTTCCGGCCTGTTTTGCGCCTGATATTTTTCAGGCGACCTTATCGGCCAACCCACGGAAACTTGGCAGTTTTCCCGGCGAAAGGCGCGCGCACAGACGCTACCGCCCCCGTGTAAACGGTAAAAGTGCGCGAAATTAGAGAAATTCGGCAGATACCGGCTTACTCGTGACTGCCCACGCCACCGGCTCAAGGGCCAGCCGCCGATGACGACGCAGTCGGTTGGTAGTGTCCGCGCTCATGCGCGTACGCACGATGCTTCCACGCGGGGCGCGTTTTGTCTCAGCTGCCGGCTTTCACGAAATCACGAATAGCGTTGGTGATCTTCGACTGCGTCTGCCCGTCCAGATACGGATGCATCGGTAGCGCCAGCACACGGTGCGCAATAGTTTCGCTGACGTTCAAGCCACCGGCGCCAACTGGATAGTTCTCATACGCCGTCTGCTTGTGCAGCGGCTTCGGATAATATTGCGCCGTCGGGATGCCGGTTTCGCGGAGATTCGCGGCCAGACCATCGCGATCGTCGGCCTCGATCACATACTGCGCCCAGGTGGAGACACCACCTTCGATCACCTTAGGCGTCGTCACCACGCCCTCCAGCATCTGCGCATAGCGATCAGCGATCTCGTTCCGCGCGCGGATTTCGTCGGCGAAGATCGCGAGCTTCTCGATCAGGATCGCGGCCTGAATCGTATCGAGCCGCGAGTTCATGCCGATGCGAGCGCAATTGTACTTGTCGTCGCCGCTGGCGCCGTGGAAGGCGAGGGAGCGCATCAGGACGTTGTCATCGTCGTTGTTGGTCAGTGTCGCGCCGCCGTCGCCGTAGCAGCCCAACGGCTTGGCCGGAAAGAACGACGTGGTCTGCGCGTCGGCCCAAGTCATCGGATGCTTGTGGTTCAGCGTCGCGCCATAGCCCTGCGCGCTATCCGCAATGAGCTTCAGCCCTTCGCGTTTGCAGATGGCGGCGATCGAAGGATAATCCGCTAGCTGGCCGAACAGATCGACAGCGATCACTGCCTTCGGTTTCAGCTTGCCGTCCTTCTTCACGCCGGCAATCGCCGCCTCCAGCGAAGCGGGATCGATGTTGTAGGTGTCCGGCAACACGTCCACGAACACCGGCGTCGCGTTGGTCCACGGCACGATCTCCGCCGTCGCCGCGAACGTGAACGACGGACAGAACACAGCGTCGCCTTCGCCCACGCCCCACGCCCACAGTGGCAAAACAAGCGCGTCGGTGCCGTTGGCGTTGCCGATACAGTGCTTGGTCTCGGCGAATGCCGCGAGTTGGCCTTCGAGCTGCTTCACCTCGGGGCCAAAGATGTACGCGCCCGATCGGATCACCTTGGACACGGCGGCGTCGATCTTGTCGGCAATGCGCGCGCGCTGCGCTTGCAAGTCGATAAACGGGATCATGGTCTTCTCTCTAGCTGAGCGAGGGCAGGCCGGACGCCTTGTCGACATCCAGCGCCAGTTCCAAAACGGCGAGCGCTTCCTCGCCGTTCACAACAGGTCGTTCCGCGACGCCGAGCACAGCGTCGATAAATTGCGCGACATTGGCGCCAAGCGGATCGGCCCCGATCCGTGTCTCGGCAAACGCCGCATTGAGCTTGAAGTTCGTGGTGTTCTCGAACGTGCGGGCGAGAAAGTCGATTTTCACTTCGCCCGACGGGTACACTGCCCGCATGAATCGTCGGCGCTCTGCGGCAACGCGGCTCGAGATGAAAACGGCTTCCCCATGCGGCGCGAAGGCAAGTCGCGCTTCGATCCGATCCGCGGTGTGGCCTTTCTCGGCTTTTGCCGTCGCCAGAATGCTGTTCGGCTTCGCCTTCATCAGCCGCAGCGCCAGATCCAAATCGTGCACCATGAGATCGAGCGTCACCGAGACATCGGCGCTACGCCCAGTCCACGGGCCCTCGCGCACGCTTTCAATCCGCGTCGGCGTCTCCGGCGTGTTGAGCAACCCCATTGCGTCGAACACCAAACGCTCCTGGTGGCCGCACCCGAGCACAAGCTCCTTCGTTTTCGCCAAGCGAACGATGTCGGCGCCGGTCTCGATATCGGTCGCGATCGGCTTTTCGATCAGCAGATGCTTGCCGGCATGAAGCACCGCGAGCGCGGCCTGGCCGTGGAACGAGGGCGGCGAGGCGATGGTGACAGTATCGACGGCGCCGAGCAGGGCATCGAGCGAAGCAAAGCTTTCCGCGCCATGCGTGTTGGCAAGTTCCGTTGCCCGCTCATCATCCGGATCGAACACTCCGACGAACTGCACCCGCGCGTCTTCGCTATACTTGCGCGCATGAATGCGCCCGAAGGCGCCTGCGCCAAGAACGCCTGCGCGCAGCTTGCTCATTCGACTGTCACCGATTTCGCCAGGTTGCGCGGCTGATCGACGTCGGTGCCTTTTTGCACGGCGGTCAGATACGCCAGCAACTGAATCGGGATCGAATACACCAGCGGCGCCACGAACGGATCGCAGGCCGGAACCATGATGATGTGCTGCGCGATCTCCGCGCAGGCCACCGCGCCAGCCGCATCCGTGATCACGATCAGCTTGCCGCCGCGCGCGTTCACTTCCTGCATGTTCGAGAGCGTCTTCTCAAACAGCGCATCATGCGGCGCCACCACCACGACAGGCGTGTGTTCGTCAATCAGCGCAATCGGTCCGTGCTTCAGTTCACCCGCAGCATAGCCCTCAGCGTGAATGTACGAGATTTCCTTGAGCTTCAGCGCGCCTTCGAGCGCGATCGGGTAGTGCACGCCGCGGCCCAAATAGAGCACGTCCCGCGCCTGCGCCAATTCCTGCGCAATCACCTCGATCTCCGGCTCGACCTTCAGCGCATCCGCGATCAAGCGCGGCGTTTCCATCAGCGCATGCACCAGCCGCGCTTCTTCTTGGCTCGACAACGTCCCGCGCGCACGGCCCACCGCGATCGCCAACGCCGCCAGCGCCGAAAGCTGCGCCGTGAACGCCTTGGTCGACGCAACGCCAATCTCCGGTCCCGCCAAAGTCGGCAGCCGCGCGTCGGCTTCGCGCCAGATTGTGGACTCCGGAACGTTGACCACGGCCAGCGTCTTCAGCCCTTGCTCTTTGCAGTAGCGCAGCGCGGCCAACGTGTCGGCGGTTTCGCCGGATTGCGAGACAAACACCGCGAAGCTCTTCTTGGCGAACGCCGGCTTCCGGTAGCGGAACTCCGACGCGATGTCAGTCTCAACCGCGATACCGGCGTACTGCTCCATCCAGTACTCAGCGACGCGTCCCGCATAGTGCGCCGTGCCGCAGCCAATGACGATGGCGCTATCGGCGCCGAGATCGACGCCGTCGAGGTCCGGCATCTGCACGCTCTCGTCATTGGCGTTGACGTACCGCGTGATGGTGCGGGCGGTCGTTTCGGACTGTTCGTAGATTTCCTTCTGCATGAAATGGCGAAAGTTGCCTTTCTCCACGGCGGCCGCACCGCCGGCGAAGGTGTGCACTTGGCGTTCCGCCACCATGCCGTTGGCGTCCAGCACCTTCACCTTGGCGCGCGAGAGCACGGCGATGTCGCCTTCTTCCAGGAACATCACGCGCGTGGTGAAGGGGGACACCGCGATAGCGTCCGAGCCCAGATACATTTCGCCGTCGCCAATCCCGACCGCTAGCGGCGAGCCCTTGCGCGCGCCGATCAGGATGTCGTCTTGGCCCGCGAATAGCACGGCGATGCCGAACGCGCCTTCCAGGCGCCGTACCGCCGCGATCGCGGCCTGCTCGGGCGATTGGCCCTTGTTCAGATACTCCGTGATCAGGTGCGCGATGACTTCGCTGTCGGTCTCCGACGCGAAGCTGTGCCCCGCCTTGATCAACTCTTCGCGCAGCGGGCGGAAGTTCTCGATGATACCGTTGTGGACGATCGCCACTTTATCGGTCGCGTGCGGGTGGGCGTTGCCAGTGGTCGGCGCGCCGTGGGTGGCCCAGCGCGTGTGGCCGATGCCAGAGACTCCCGGCAGCGGAGACGCCGCCAATTCGGTTTCCAGGTTTGCAAGTTTGCCGGCCGCGCGGCGGCGCCCAATCGCGCCGTTTTCCAGCGCGGCGACGCCAGCGGAGTCGTAGCCGCGATATTCGAGGCGCTTCAACGCCTCAACGAGCCGGGGCGCGACTGGCGTCGATCCCAGGATTCCAATGATCCCGCACATGGTTAAGCTTGCGTCCCTGCGTTAGAGCGGCGGTTCATGCCTGTTCGGCCATTGATTTGCATCTCAATTAGTCTTTCAACATGCGACGAACTTTGGAGCTCGCCCAGTTATGACCAGGGCTTATTTCGGCACAGACGGCATCCGCGGCACCGCGAATAAATACCCCATGACGCCGGAAGTCGCCATGCGTGTTGGCTTGGCCGCCGGTAAGCGCTTCATGAGCGCTGACGACCGGCGCCATTTGGTCGTAATCGGCAAGGACACCCGGCTCTCGGGCTACATGCTCGAACCGGCGTTAACGGCTGGCTTCACCGCGGCTGGCATGGACGTCGTGCTCTTCGGCCCACTGCCGACGCCCGCGGTGGCAATGCTCACACGTTCGCTCCGGGCTGACCTCGGCGTGATGCTCTCGGCTTCGCACAACAAGTTCGCCGACAACGGCATCAAGCTGTTCGGCCCGGACGGCTACAAGCTCTCCGACAACGCCGAGATCGAGATCGAGCGACTGATGGATTCCAAGCTCGACGAGCACTTGTGCGCACCTGACAAGCTCGGCCGCGCCCGCCGCATCGACGACGCCCAGGCGCGCTACGTTGAAATCGTCAAAGCGACGTTCCCGAAGAAGCTGACCCTGAAGGGCCTGCGCATCGTCATCGATGCCGCCAATGGCGCCGCCTACAAAGTGGCGCCGGTGGCGCTCTACGAACTCGGCGCCGAGGTGATCAAGATCGGCGTCGATCCCGACGGCTTCAACATCAACGAAGAAGTGGGCTCCACCGACACTCGTGCGCTGAAGGACGCCGTCCTCAAATATCGCGCCGATCTCGGCATTGCGTTGGACGGCGACGCCGACCGTGTGGTCATCGTCGATGAGAAGGGCAATTCCATCGACGGCGATCAACTCATGGCGCTAATCGCGATGAGCTGGAAGCAGAATGGCACGCTGACCAAGCCCGGCATCGTCGCCACCGTGATGAGTAATCTCGGCCTCGAACGCTTCCTCGATGGCCTAAAGCTCAAACTCGAACGCACCCAGGTCGGCGACCGCTATGTCGTCGAGCAGATGCGCGCGGCCGGCTACAATGTCGGCGGCGAGCAGTCCGGCCATATCATCCTCAGCGACTTCTCCACCACCGGCGACGGCCTTCTCGCCGCACTGCAAGTTCTTGCGGTGATCGTCCAATCCGGCAAGCCGGCCAGCGAAGTCTGCAAGCTGTTTGATCCGGCGCCGCAAGTGCTGGAGAACGTGCGCTACGAGAAGGGCAAGCCCGACCCGATGGAAGCCGTCGCGGTAAAGGACGCCATCAAAGCGGCTGAAGCCTCGCTGAAAGGCAATGGCCGCTTACTCGTCCGCAAGTCCGGCACCGAGCCGCTGGTGCGCATCATGGCCGAGGGCGACAACGAGGCGCTCGTCCGCGAAGCCATCGCCACGGTGAAGACCGCAGTCGTGGCGGCCGCAAAGGCGGCATGAACCAAAAAAGGTTCAGGTATTGAAATATGAACCAATTTAGGTTCATATAGGCAAACCTGTACCGGAATTGGGTCATGTCCGCAAAAAGCGCTTCTTTAGTTGTCCTTATGGGCGATATCGTCGGCAGCGAAGCCGCGCCGTCTGTCAGGCGGATGCATCAAGTCTTCAATAGCGCGGTCGCTGGCGCAAATCGCAAGCACGCGGCGGCGATCGTCTCGCCGCTTACGATCACGCTGGGCGACGAATTTCAGGGCTTGGTCCGCACGCTGTCGGCAGCCCTGGAAGTTGCCTTGGCGCTGCGGCTCAAGTTGCTGCAGGGCGGCGTGCGCTGCCGTTTTGTGATTGGCGCGGTCAAGGTCGAAACCCCGGTGAACACCACGCGCGCCTGGAACATGATGGGACCGGGCCTTGCCGACGCGCGCGCGCGGCTGAACCAAAAGGATGTTGATAACGCCTACCGCTTTTCGCTGCCCGGCGACGATCTGATCGGGGCGCTGCTCGATGCTGTGGGGGATAGCCTGACCCAAAACGAAGCAGCTTGGACAGAGACGCAGCTCAATTATTATGTCGCCAGCCGCGGTGAGCGCACCAACGCCAAAGTTGCGGCTTCGCTGGGCATTTCCGAACGCGGCCTCTACAAAGTGCTCCGTGCCGCGCGGGCGGACTTTCATGCGCGTCAGTCGGCCGTCATTGAGGATACGATTGCTGCATTGGATCAACAATACGGGCTCAAATGATCGCCTCGCTTCTGGTTTTGGCCTACGCCGTGCTGTTGGTTTTTCTGACCGTCGGCGGCAATGAGTTCTGCAAGCTCGTCCTGAAAATGAGCGCGACCAAGACTCCGCCGGAAACGGGCGAAAAGGTTTCGCTGCGAGCGGGCCGGACCATCGGCATTCTGGAACGGCTCTTGGTGTTTTTAGGCCTGATCGCCAGCAGCTGGGAGATCCTCGCCGCCGTGATCGCGCTCAAGACTGTCGCGCGCTACGCCAAGCTCGATGACCAGAACAACGCCGAGTACTTCCTGATCGGCTCGCTCGCGAGCATTCTTTGGGCGGCCGCGATGACGGGGCTGATTGTCCTGTTCGACCGCACCTGGGGCTTCGGCGTGCTGGTCGATCTGGTCGGCTTGTTTAACGGCCCGCGCTAGCACGCCCCACGCGCGCGGACTGCAAACATGCCTCGCCAGTGCGGTGCGGCGCGTTGGTCGCGCGTCCGCGCTTGCTATGACTAGAGCATGAGCACGTCTGATCTGAGCGCCGTGGCGGCCCGCCGGGCCGAGATTGTAAGCTTCGTCGATGGCTACGACGCCAAGGTGGCGGCGCTGCGGGCCGAGCTGGAAGAGCTCGCCGTCACCGAGCGCGTGCTGCACCGGCTGGAGCGGCTGATGCCGGAAGAGCCGGCGGAATACGCGGAGGAGTACGCCAACGAGCCGCTCGGGCAGCGTACGGTCAGCGCCATTAAAACGCTCCTGGCGAGACGAAACAGCTAATCACAGTCCGGCGCCGCCGCGTTGCATACGCTGGTGGGCGTGTTTTCGTACGCGCCGTTCACCTCGCACGCGCGTGCGATTGGCCGCGCGCCCGCTGTGGATATCTTTGCCGCCATGAGCAAACCTGACCTTGAAGCAGTGATCGCTCGGCGCATGGCGGTTCAGAATGAACTGTCGGCGCTCGAGAAGATGCGCGCCGAGATGGAAGCGGAAGACCAGGATCTGGTCGTCGCCGAGCGGGTGCTGCAGCGTCTGGCGGGACGCGGCCGGGGCGAAGCGCCCGCGGCCGAGACCTAGCCTAGACGTTTCAGCCACGCAGCGGTGCTGGGGTCCGTATCCAGCTTTTGTCCGCCTTCGAGCGCGGGCAAGAGCTGATTGGCCATTTCCTTGCCCAGTTCCACGCCGAACTGGTCGAACGGATTGACGCCCGCGAGCACAGCCTGCGCGAAGGTGCGGTGTTCGTAGAACGCCAACAGCGCGCCCAAAGCTTCGGGTGAGAGCGCATCGATCGCCATCAGCGTGGATGCCCGGTTGCCGGGGAACGTGCGGTGCGGTTCGACGCCTTGCTTGCCCACCATCAGCGCGCGCGCTTGCGCCAGTGCGTTTGCGAACACCTTGGCGCGGTGGGATTGCGGGCCTTCGTGCGCCCCGGCGTTGATGATGAACTCGACCGGAATTTCCTCCACGCCCTGGTGCAGCAATTGGAAGAACGAGTGCTGGGCGTTGGTGCCGGCGGCACCCCAGGTGACCGCGCAAGCTGAGCGCTCGATGGCTTGGCCATCACGTGTCACGCGCTTGCCGTTCGACTCCATCTCGAGCTGCTGCAGGTAAGCGGGCAGCAAGCGCAGGCGTTCGGAATAGGGGATCACCGCGTAGGAGCCGTGGCCCAGTGCTTCGCGATTCCACATCTGCACCGCGGCTGAGATTGCCGGCAGGTTCTGCGCGAACGGCGTATCGCGGAAATGCTCATCCATCGCCTCGGCGCCTTCGAGCATCTTGAAGAACGCCCCGTGCGCCAGCGCGATCTCGCAGACCAGCGACACGCTCGACCACAGCGAATAACGGCCGCCGACCCAATCCCAGAACGGGAACACGTCCTCTTCCGCCATGCCCCATTCCACGGCCTTATCCGGCGTGGCGGTCGCGGCGGCGATGCGCGCTGGACCCCAGGCGCGGACGAACGCGGCGTTGGCCAGCGTTTCCTGTGTGGTGAAAGTCTTGGAGACGACGATCAGCAGCGTGCGTTTCGGATCGAGCCCTTCGATCGCGTCCGCCACATCGGCGCCATCCACGTTCGCTGCGAAGCGGACTTGTAGGTTCGGGCGCCGGTGCGCCTTCAGCGCGTCGAGCACTACGCGCGGCCCCAAGTCGGAACCACCGATGCCAAGATGAATGATAGCGTCGAAGTCTCCGCTCTCAGCGATCTCGTGTCCGAAATTGTGCATGCGATCGAGCACGGCGGTGATCTCGTTGTCGCCGCCCGGCGGATCCTGAATGCGCAACGCCCAATGCTTGGCCGCGCGGCCTTCGGTGGTGTTGACGATCTCGCCCGCGAACATCCTCGCGCGCCAATCGTCGAACTGCATCGCCTCCGCTAGCGCACCAATGCTCGCCAGCGCCTCCGCATCGATGCGCTGCTTGGAAAAATCCGCAATCAGGTGCGGCGCCTCGAAGGTGAGCGCTTCGGCGCGGTTCGCGTCCGCCGCGAACAGCTCCAGCAGCGTCTTCTGCTTCAAGCGCTGGGCGTGTGCGGCGACGGCGGCGAAGGGGGTGGCGTTCATGGGGGCAAGGCTCTAACAGGACGCGGGCATGGCGACAATTCTGGTCACTGGCGGGGCGGGCTATGTCGGTTCGCATTGTTGCCTGGCGCTGAAGCGCGCGGGTCATGACCCCGTCGTCTACGACAATCTCTACAACGGCCACGAACAGCTGGTGAAATGGGGCGCCTTCGAGCGCGGCGATATCCGCGATAAGGCGCGGCTCGCCGAGGTATTCGCTAGGCACAAGCCCGACGCCGTCATCCATTGCGCGGCTTTGATCGAAGTCGGCGAATCCGTGAAGCACCCGGATCGCTTCTACGACGTCAACGTCACCGGCGCGCTGACGTTAATGGACGTGATGCGCGAAGCGGCGTGCAACGTGTTCGTGTTCTCCTCCACCTGCGCCATCTACGGCGCGCCGCAACGTCTGCCGATGGACGAGGATCATCCGCAAGCGCCCGTCAGCCCCTATGGCTGGACCAAGTTGATGACGGAGCGCGCCAGCCGCGACATCGCCGCCGCCACCGGCATGCGCTTCGCGCACCTGCGCTATTTCAACGCCGCTGGCGCCGCGCCCGATGAAGGCATCGGCGAACGTCACACGCCCGAGAGCCACGCACTGCCGCTGGCGCTGTTCACGCTGCTCGGCCGCCGCGACGGCTTCAAGATTTTCGGCACGAACTGGGACACGCGCGACGGCTCCTGCCTCCGCGACTATGTCCACACCCTCGATCTCGCCGACGCCCACGTCCGCGCCGTCGAGCGCCTGCTCGGCGGCGGCGCTTCGCTGGCCGCGAACCTCGGCACCGGCGACGGCGTCACCGTGCTGGAGTTGCTCGCCGCCATCGAACGCGTCACAGGCCAACGCGTGGACGCCACACCCGCCCCGCGCCGCGACGGCGATGCGCCGGCTTTGGTGGCCGATACGACGCTGGTAGAGCGCGAACTCAGCTGGACGCCGCACCGCGGGATCGACGCAATTATCGCGGACGCGTGGAAGTGGCACGCGAAAGTGGAGCCGGGCGTGTTTGGATAAGCAGACCTTTGCAGGTTGGAGCGCGCGCCTTCAGGCGCGCATCTTTCCACGCAACGAGGCGGCGCCGCAATCATGCGGGGCTGAAGCCCCGCGCTCCAACCTGCTTGCGATGTCGCAAGCTCACTTTACCCCCGTCTCCACCAACCGCGCGTGCTTCATGCCTTCAGCTGAGCGCACCGCCGTTTCCGCCTTCTTCCCGCGGATCGCGTTCACTTGCTCCAGCGCCGTCTTCTTCGCCGGCGGGAAGTCGGCGTCGCTGACGCCCAGCGGCGTGACGCGATCGCCCCAGCGCACTAGGTGCGCGCAGACGGTGAGGCCGGCGCCGAACGCCGGCATCAGGATCAAGCTGCCGGGCTTCACGCGGCCTTCGTCGAGCGCTTCCGTCAGCGCCACCGGCACGGTCGCGGCGCTCATATTGCCGTAGCGCTGGACAGTGAGCATCACCTTCTCCGCCGGAATCCCGGCGCGGCTGACGACGGCGTCGATGATGCGCAGATTGGCTTGGTGCGGCACGACCAGATCGATGTCCTCGGCGGTCACGCCGCATTTCTTCATCACCGCGGCGCTGGCCGCGACCATGCCTTGCACCGCGTGGCGGAAGATTTCCTGGCCGTCGAAATCCCACGATGTGATGCCGGCGGTGACGTCGAGATTGCAGTAGGCCGTGCCCATGCCGCGCACGCGCAGTGTGTGCCGTACGTCGGCGAGGCAGCCGAGCTGTTCGCCCAGCACGCCTTCCTGCTTGTCGCTCGCTTCCACCACAACAGCGGCGCAGCCATCGCCGAACAGCACGGCGACGTTGCGGTTTTCCCAATCCATGAACGGCGAGATGATCTCAACGCCGATCACCAGCGCTTTCTTCACCACGCCGGTGCGGATCATCGCGGTGGCGGTGGAGAGCGAATAGAGGAAGCTGGTGCACGCCGTGTTCACATCCATCGACGCCGCGTGTTTCGCGCCGATCGCGGCCTGCACGCCGGAGGACGAATTCGGCACCTGCTCATCGCTGCTACACGAGCCATAGACGATGAGGTCGATGTCCTTGCCTTCGAGGCCCGCGCACGCCAGCGCACGCTTCGACGCGATGATCGCCATCTCGATGCCGCTGATATGGGAGACGCGGCGCTCCTTCATGCCTGTGCGCGAAATGATCCATTCGTCGTTGGTGTCGAGGAAGGTAGAGAGGTCGGCGTTGGTGAGCACGGACGGCGGCATGGCCGCGCCCCAGCCCGTAATGGCGGCATATGTCATGGCGGCGTTGTAGCGCGGAGTGGGAGCGAGCGCACGCGGCAGTGCAGCAATTCGTCAGCCCTCTCCCTTGCGGAGAGGGGGCAAGGGGATATCCCGTCGGTACTACGTCGGCCGCTTCTTTAAACCAGCTCCGCCAATAGGCTTTTCGGCGAGTTTTCACGGTTCCGAAAAAAAACTTGCGAATGTGATCACTCAACTCGCGCAACTGAGCGCAAGATCATTGATGCGCGGCCTTCGATCATTCTGAAGTAGGTGCCGCCACCTTGGCGGCCGTCGCAGCGATCTACCCACACCACATAATCTGCGCCTTCAACGAGTGGCTGCGCTGCGGGCTCTTGATGGAAATCGGGCGGGCTGACTCCGTAATGCACTTCGTGAATGTTTGTCGGACACCGGTTGGAGCGAATCTCCCACAGCCGATCTTCGTAGCCAGAATCTTTCGGCCATATGGCGACAGTGGCGATTGAAGCGCCGGCTTGTCTCCAGGGCAGGTCGCCTGAAGAGGTAATGACAACGCCGCCTGCATCGTTCGTAACCCAGACCTCAAGCGGTTCGGGTTGGCAGCCGACCATCGCCAGGACACAAGGAACCAGAAGCAATGCGCGACGTGTCAGCGGGCGCATCGCTTCACCCATCACGCTCGCCCGACGCTCACATAGTTGAAGCCCTTCGCGCGCATCTCCGCCGGGCTGTAGATGTTGCGCAGGTCGACGACGACCGGCGTTTTCAGCGCGTCCTTCATGCGGTCGAGGTCGAGGGCGCGGAATTGATCCCACTCGGTGATGATCACCACCGCGTCGGCGTTCTGAACGCAATCGTAGGGGCCGGTGGCGAAGGCGACGTCCTTCAGCATGTGCTTGGCTTCGGTCATGCCTTCGGGATCGAACGCGCGGACCTTGGCGCCTTCAGCTTGCAGCGTCGGCACGATGTCGAGCGCCGGCGCGTCGCGCATGTCGTCGGTGTTCGGCTTGAACGTTAGCCCGAGGATAGCGATGGTTTTGCCGTTCACGTTTCCACCGAGCGCGTCGACGATCTTCTGCGCCATCTTCTGCTTGCGCGCCGTGTTCACGCGCACCGTGGTTTCGATCAGCTCGATTGGCGCCTTGTTGTCGCGTGCGGTTTTCATCAGCGCCAACGTGTCTTTCGGGAAGCACGAGCCGCCATAGCCAGGGCCTGCGTTGAGGAATTTGCGGCCGATGCGGTTATCCAGGCCAATGCCGCGCGCCACCTCCTGCACGTTGGCGCCCACTGCTTCGCAGAGATCGGCGATTTCGTTGATAAAGGTGATCTTCATCGCCAGGAAGCCGTTGCCGGCATACTTGATCAGCTCAGACGTGCGGCGCGATGTGAACTGGATCGGCGTTTCGTTGAGGAAGAGCGGCCGATAGAGCTCTTTCATGCGCTCGCGGGCGCGCTCGTCATCGGTGCCGACAACAACGCGGTCCGGACGCTTGAAGTCGTTGATCGCCGCGCCTTCACGCAGGAATTCCGGATTGGAGACGACGGCGAAATCGGCGTCGGGGCGGACCTTCTTGATGATCGCTTCCACTTCATCGCCGGTGCCGACCGGCACAGTCGATTTGTTGACGATGACGGTATAGCCCTCGATCAGCCCACCGATCTCTTCAGCGGCGGCGTAGACGTAGGAGAGGTCGGCGTATCCGTCACCGCGGCGCGACGGTGTGCCGACGGCGATGAACACGGCGTCGGCTTCGCGGATGGCTTGCGTCGAGTCTGTGGTGAAGAAGAGCCGGCCTTGCTCGACATTGTCTTTCACCAGCTCATCGAGACCCGGTTCAAAGATCGGGATTTCACCCTTTTGGAGGCGCGCGATCTTGCCTTCGTCCTTGTCGACGCAAGTGACGGTGTGGCCGAAGTCGGCGAAGCATGCGCCGGAGACGAGGCCGACATAGCCTGTCCCGATCATGGTAACGCGCATGGATCAGATCTCCTGATTGTAAGCGCCGACTTCTTCGAAGCGGGCGAGGCGTGGTTTGATTTCGTCGCGGAACAGCGCGCGCATGTCGTCGTCGCTGGTCATGCTTTCGACGACGACGACGAGCTCCGGCTTGTTCGATGAAGCGCGCACCAGCACCCAGGCGCCGTCTTCCAGCGTAACGCGGGCGCCGTTCACGGTGTTCACGTCGCGGATGCTGCGGCCCAGGATCTTGCCGCCTTCGGCCGCGAGCGTTTGGTAGTCGGCGACGACGCGATCGACGATACCGTACTTCGTTTCGTCGTCGCAGTGCGGGCTCATGGTGAGCGAGGTGAAGCTCTTCGGCAGCGCCTTGCGCAGGTCGCTGAGCTTCTTGCCTTGATTGCGGTCCAGCATCGCCAGCACGGCGGAGGCGGCGACGATGCCGTCGTCATAGCCAAGGCCCAGCGGCGGGCGGAAGAAGAAGTGGCCGGACTTTTCGAAGCCGGCGAGCGCGCCGAGTTCATTGGTGCGGCGCTTGATGTAGGAGTGACCGGTCTTCCAGTAATCGACTTTGGCGCCGTTGCCTTTCAGCACTGGATCGATGGCGTAAAGCCCGGTCGATTTCACATCGACGACGAAGGTGGCGTTGGAGTGTGTGGTGCTGAGATCGCGCGCCAGCATCAGGCCGACCTTATCTGCGAAGATTTCCTCGCCTTCGTCATCGACCACGCCGCAGCGATCGCCGTCGCCGTCGAAGCCGAGTGCTACGTCGGCGCCGTGCTTGCGGACGGCGGCGGCCATGTCGTGCAGCATTTCGCTGTCTTCGGGGTTGGCGTTGTAGTGCGGGAAGGTCCAGTCGAGCGCGGTGTGGAGGTCGATCACCTCCGCGCCCATGCGGCGGAGCGCTTCCGGTGCGAATGCGCCAGCCGTGCCGTTGCCGCAGGCGGCGATGACTTTCAGCGGACGGCTGAGCTTCACGCGGCTCGACACGTCGGCGATGTAGCACTCGCGCATGTCTTCGACGCGCTTGTATACGCCGCCCGCGCGTTCCTTGAACCTTCCGCCGAGCACGATGTCCCGGAGCGCGCCCATTTCTTCAGGGCCGAAGGTGAGCGGCTTGTTCGCGCCCATCTTCACGCCGGTCCAGCCGTTCTCGTTGTGCGAGGCCGTCACCATCGCGACGCACGGAATGTCGAGCGCGAACTGCGCGAAGTACGCGGTCGGCGAAAGCGCGAGGCCGATGTCGTTCACCTCGATGCCCGCCTGCATCAAGCCGAGCGTCAGCGCCTGTTTGATCGAGGTCGAGTAGAAGCGATAATCGTGGCCAACCACGATGCGTGGCGCGACGCCGTAGTCGTGGATCAGCGTGCCAAGACCAAGGCCCAGCGCTTGCACGCCGAGCAGGTTCAGCTCCGGCGGCTTTTCAGCGCCTGGAATGCCAAACCACCAGCGCGCGTCGTACTCGCGGAATCCCGTCGGCTTCACCAACGGAAGCGACTCAAATTCCAATGAATTAGCGCTCAGGCTTGCGCGGGGCGCAGGCAGCATGGGTCTGTTCCGTGGACGGGGCCGGGGGTGGCGGCTCTAGTGATCGAAATGGCGGAAAGATGCAATTGGCCGCCGTGTCTCAGGCGTGCGGAATGATGCGAATACGCGTGATTTCAACACCGAAGGCGGCGTCGCCGCCAGCATTGATGGCCCGGAGGCCGATGGCGTTAGGGTTAGTTTGCGCCGGCAGTTCAAAGCGCAGAGTGGCGTTCTCGTTGGGCAGCGGCTGGCTCGCCCAGGCGACCGGGCCGTCGCCTTGCACGCTGACAGCCAGCGCCTGCGCGGCGTTCACCGGCAGCGCGTCGAAGCTGACTTCGACCGTGAGCAGCCGGCCGTTTAGCGCGGCAGCGTCTTGCGGCGTGAGCAGCAAGCGGACGCCGCGGTCGTTCGGCGTCGGCGGCAATTGTTGGTCTTCATGTACGGCGATGCGCAGCGTCTGCGCCTTGCCCAAGTAATCACGGATCACGGTGAGGTTCTGATCGGGGCTCGGCTGTGGTGAATCGAAGGCTTCACCGCTGAACACCAGCGCGCCTTGCGTGCTGGCGGCCGCCACCGGCGCGGGGTCGCGCGGCCAGGCTTGCGGCTTCAGGCTGACGGTCACGGCCAGCACGGCCAGGATCAACGCCAGCGGGTAAAAGATGAGCGGATGGAACACCCAGGAACGCATGCGCGCCGGTTTAGCGGCTAGGGGCGCGACGGCATAGGTCTTGACGGCATAGGCGGCGCCTGGAACTGGAAGCCCATGACTTTCATCGCCCTTCTGCGCCACGGCCAGAGCCAGTGGAATCTCGAGAACCGCTTCACCGGCTGGGTGGACGTGGATCTGACGCCCGAAGGCGAGGCGCAGGCCAGGCGGAGCGGGGTGCTGCTGGCCGACAGCGGCGTGCCGTTCGACAAGCTCTACACCTCGGTCCAGACCCGGGCGATCCGGACGGGGAATTTGGCGTTGGACGCCGCGAAGCTGGCGTGGCTGCCGGTGGAGCGGAGCTGGCGGCTGAACGAGCGCCACTATGGCGCGCTGACCGGGCTCAACAAGGCCGAGACAGCGGCGAAGCATGGCGACGCGCAAGTTACGGTGTGGCGGCGGTCGTACGATGTGCCGCCGCCGCCGCTGGACGGCGGGGAGTTCGATTTGTCGAACGATCGCCGTTACGCTGGCGTCGATGTGCCGAAGACGGAATCGCTGAAGCTGACGCTGGAGCGCGTGCTGCCGTATTGGGATGAGCGCATCGCGCCGGATCTGAGCGCCGGCAAGAATCTGATCATCGCCGCGCACGGCAATTCGCTGCGCGCGATCATGAAGCATCTGTTCGGTGTGGCAGACGATCAGATCGTTCACGTCGAGATGCCGACGGGCAATCCGTTGCTGATTGAGCTGGATGCGAGCTTGAAGCCCAAGAGCGCGCGGTATTTGGACGCGAGCCGAGCCGAGACGTTGCCTGCGAGTCCCGCGTGATGAAGCGCCGCTCTTCAACCCTCTCCCTTGCGGAGAGGGTCGCCGCGAAGCGGCGGGGTGAGGGGCGTTCCGACATGCAGGCGCCGGATCAATTGAACGCCCCTCACCCCCTGACCCCCTCTCCGCAAGGGAGAGGGGGAATGTGCCTGCGATGACCGATGTCGATTTCATGCGGCGTGCATTATCGCTTGCGGCGCCAGGTGTGGGACAGACTGGCGATAATCCTTCCGTTGGCTGCGTGATCGTGGCGGGCGATGTTGTTATCGGCGAGGGTGCTACGGCCGCTGGAGGCCGGCCGCATGCGGAGGAGTTTGCGCTGGCGCAAGCGGGCGAGCGCGCTCGCGGCGGCGATGTTTACGTGACGCTGGAGCCGTGCGCGCGGCGGAGTACGGGCGGGATGTCGTGCGCGGATTTGCTGATTGGCGCGGGCGTTGCGCGCGTGGTGATCGCCACGGGCGATCCGCATCCGTTCGCGGCGGGCGTTGGCGTGGCGCGGCTACGAGCTGCTGGCATCGCAGTGACGAGCGGCGTGATGGATGCCGAAGCTCGCGCGCTCAACGCCGCGTTCTTTTCGCGCTGGGATCGCCCTTAAGGTTGCGCCTGGCTTGAGCGGATGCGGGCGAGTTCTTCTTCGATTTCCTCTTCGTCCTTCTTCTTGCGGCGGGCTTCGACCCAGAACCAGACCGGCGATAGGATCAAGCCGGCGATGCCAGCGGCGATGCCGAGCAACATGTTGGTGTGTTGATTGGCGATCTGCCGCGGCGCGTCGGCGGCGACGACCAGCGGCCCGTCGGTTTCCGAGGCAAGGTAGCGGATTTCGGCGGTGTCGAGCATGACATAATCGCCTTGGAAGATTTCGCTGGCGTAGTCTGAACTGATGTTCAGCGTCTCCGCGTGCTGTTGGCCGTTCGCATCGGGCCAAGCCAATTCAAGTTTGTATTCGTCGGCGCCGCGGCGGTGACGCTCTACCCTGCCGCCCGTAACAACGGCGGTGAACGGCGCGCCTTCGCGCATCACGTGGTCGATGCGTTGTTCGTTCTTATAACTGTAATACGCGAACGCGGGTCCCGCGAAGATCGCGATTACAAGCGCCCATTTGAGCTGCCATAGCCATTGTATCATGATTGTCTCCCCTGCGGCGACGCTAGCAAACACGACGCGCGCTGGGCAAGTGGCCGACGATCAGCGGATCGCCTTCGCTGGATCCTGCGATTTACGAGCGGCCATGATCATTGAGCCGAGCGCCAACAGAAGACCGACAAAGCCGCCGATGTAGGAATAGTTGTGCATCGTTCCCGCGCGCGCGAAGGCGACTGGGTCGCTGACGGGGCGACCCGCCATCCAAGTCGGCAAGTGATGCTCGTCGATCGACACGAACGCGAAAGCTAGCGCGGCTAGGCCAATCAGCAGAGCCGTCGAAACGACTAGAATGGCGGCCCGGATGTACTGACGGCAGAATTCGTCGTTCTCGCGGATGAAGAGCCCCGCGATGTAGAGGGGTAGCCCAATCAGCAGGCCCATCCACCAGGTGGCGTTCCATCCAACAATGCTTGCGCCGAGCCTGTTGTGCAGGGTGGGGTCAATCGCGAACTGCGTGAACTTGAAGTCGTGATAGTAGCTTGGCGCAACGGTGTACGAGATCTGATCGTGTATCGCCCCATATGCGCCCGCCACGATGCAGGCGAACACGAGCAAAATCGGAAGCAAGGCGAGGCGCGTCATGCCCGCAACTTTCGCCTCACCGCCCAACGATCAGCGGATCGCCTTCTTTCAGGAGGCCGTCGAAGTAAGCGATCGTCTTGGTGAGGCCGTCGCGGAGCGGGACTTTGGGTTGCCAGCCGAGCAGCTCTTTGGCCTTTTCGATATTGGGTTGGCGTTGTTTGGGATCGTCGCTCGGGAGTGGGCGATAGACGAGTTTTGATTTCGCGCCGGTGAGTTCGATTACGGTTTCCGCCAGCTGCACCATGGTGAATTCGACCGGATTGCCGAGATTGATCGGGCCGGGGAGGTCGCCGTCTTTGTCCATGAAGGCGATGAAGGCGTCGATTAGATCGTCGACGTAGCAGAAGCTGCGCGTTTGCAGGCCGTCGCCGTAGAGCGTGATGTCTTGGCCTTTCAGCGCTTGCACGATGAAGTTGGAGACGACGCGGCCGTCGTTCGGATGCATGCGGGGGCCGTAGGTGTTGAAGATGCGGGCGACGCGGATGTCGAGTTTGTGCTGGCGGTAGTAATCGAAGAACAGCGTCTCGGCGCAGCGTTTGCCTTCGTCGTAGCAGGAGCGAATGCCGATCGGATTGACGCGGCCCCAATATTCTTCGGGCTGCGGATGCACGTCGGGATCGCCGTACACCTCGGACGTTGACGCCTGGAAGATGCGCGCGCGCAGGCGCTTGGCAAGGCCGAGCATGTTGATGGCGCCGTGGACGCTCGTCTTCGTCGTTTGCACCGGGTCGTGCTGGTAGTGCACGGGGCTCGCCGGGCAGGCCAGATTGTAGATCTGGTCGACCTCGACATAGAGCGGGAAGGTCACGTCGTGGCGCAGGAACTCGAAGTTCGGTTTGCCGATCAGATGGGCGACGTTGCGCTTTCGGCCGGTGAACAGATTGTCGGCGGAGACGACGTCGTCGCCGCGCGCGACCAGGCGATCGCAAAGGTGAGAGCCGAGGAAGCCTGAGCCGCCAGTGACGAGGACGCGCCGTTCAAACATGGACGCGATGCTTAGTGGGGTTTCGCGATCAAATCACCCCTCTCCCTTGTGGGGAGGGGCGGGGGTGGGGGTGCGGGCGGTGTCGTGTCCGGACGGATCACCGCCGTTACCCCCATCCGCCCGCTTCGCGGGCGCCTTCCCCACAAGGGGGAAGGCTAGTTGCGTGAGTTGGCGCCGCACGCGCGTCTGCGCTGCGGAGAAAGGGCGGGAGAGCAGGGCGCGCTTTGGCGTGAGCTCAAAAGATTCAAGTGTGGGGTTTGCCGAGGCGCGCCCTGCGCGGTTTGTTTTGCAGCCGGCGGAAGTTTAAGGCGTTCGAGCCGTCTCGATGTTACCGCGCGTTTTCGGACAGATGGGTTTTCGTGAAGGTCACGAAACAAGGCTCGGCGCGGACCTTCTCCCGCTGCTGCTCTTCACAGACCGAGCACCCACGACGCTAGCAAACCGACAGACGTTTAGCGCCTGACTTCACGTTCCCGGCTGACGTGCGTGCGAAGACCAACTCTTCGCAACGGACCTCCGCTTACTTTCTTCACGGAGCAGCGACTTTCATCCTCACGGGCTTCCATCGCATCACGTTCAAACCGCTCTCCTGCGCTGTTCGGTGTTGGTCGACTTCAAACAACCTCCCTGCAGGAGAGAGTGCAGTATGAGGCGGTGTGAAGTCGGTCGGATTGATTTTGCGGCGTGCGTTGATGGCGTTGGGTTTTTAGGTCGCGGGGCGTGGATAGTCGCTTGGTCTATCCTCCTATTCACGAGTGGGCTGCGTGAAGGGCGGCAGCGGATTCGGGAGAAGATGCCTGGTCGCTTGCGAGGCGGAACGCCACATCTCGCGGCCCGACTCCGCTGCCTAAACGGAGGTGGGAAGGGCGCACCGCAAACAGCGTGACCGCTGTCACTTGCGCGTTGGCTAGCGCAGCTTGGCGATCGTTAGGCCATCGGCCTTGGCGCGGTCTTTCACGGATTCCTCGCTGCGCGTCAGCGCTTTGGCGATCGCTTTCAGCGACATGCCTTTGCCGGCGAACTGATGCAGCTTCTGGATCTCGTCTTGCCGCCAGGGCTGACGATGGCGCTCGAAGCGTTCGGTCATTCCGCGGCGACCGCGGTTTGCTTGGCGAGCTTATCAAAGGCGACGAGGTCGCGGACCAGGTCTTCGAGCTGATCGAACGGCACCATGTTGGGGCCGTCGCTTGGCGCGTTGTCTGGATCAGGGTGAGCTTCAAGGAAGACGGCTGCAACGCCAATCGCGACGGCAGCGCGGGCGAGGATCGGGACGAACTGGCGTTCGCCGCCCGACGTGTCGCCGCGGCCGCCGGGTTGTTGGACGCTGTGCGTGGCGTCGAACACGACGGGCGCGCCGAAGCTTTTCATGATCGGGATTGCGCGCATGTCGGAGACGAGCGTGTTGTAGCCGAACGAGGCGCCGCGTTCGCATGCCATCACGTTTGGATTTCCCGAACCGGTGATCTTGGCGATCACGTTCTTCATGTCCCACGGCGCCAGGAACTGACCTTTCTTGACGTTGATCGGCTTGCCGGTTTCGGCGGCGGCGATCAGCAGATCGGTCTGGCGGCAGAGGAAGGCCGGAATTTGCAGGACGTCGACGACTTCAGCGACTTCGGCGCACTGCTCGGGCAGATGCACGTCGGTGATCACAGGCACGCCGATCTTCTTGCGGATCTCTTCGAAGATGGGCGCTGCGGTTTCAAAGCCCGCGCCGCGCTTGGTGGAGAGGCTGGAGCGGTTGGCTTTGTCGAAGCTGGTTTTGTAGATGAAGCCGGCGCCGGCGCGCTTGAACACGTCGCGCAGGAATTCCGCCGTTTCGAGCGCGTGGGCGCGGCTCTCGAGTTGGCAGGGGCCGCAGATGAAGGTCAGCGGCAGATTGTTGCCGATCTCGAGCGGCGTCGATTCAACGCGCGGAATGCGGATGACGGAGGCGGGGTTCATGGAAATCCTTTGCGAGGCTCAGACATAGGCCGGACGCGGTTTCGGCTCAACCACGCGCCGTGCAGGGGAGCCTCTCCTTTCAGTAGCCTTCTTGGCGCTGCGACGAAAATTGGACCGCTCTATCTCGCGATTGACGCTGCCGATCGTCAGCTCATCCGCGCGCCGATTGGGCAGGGTGGCTCTTCCAGCGCGGCTTGGGCTTCGAGCCATTCGCGGAAGCGGGTGGCTTCGGGGTTGGCGCTGCGGCCGGTGGGCCATACCAGCCAGTAGGCGAAGTCGTCCTGGATGGTGAGGTCGAATGGCGTGACGAGGCGGCCGGAGCGGAGTTCGTCGACCGCGAGCCATTGGCGGCCGAGGGCGACGCCTTGGCCGTCGAGCGCGGAGCGGAGCAACAGCGGTGCGTCGTCGAACTTGGGACCGGTGCTGGGCTCGGGCCAATCGAGGCCAACGGCGCGGAACCACTGCGCCCACGGCGTGAACGGATTGCGCAGTAGCGTGGCGCGCGCGAGGTCGGCGGGTTCGCGCAAATTCAAGCGATCGCGATATTCCGGCGTGCAGACGGGCGTGAGCGCTTCGTCGAACAGCTTGATCGCGTTCAGGCCGGACCAACCGCCGGCGCCAAGGCGGACGCCGAGATCGATGCCTTCCTTCTTGTAGTCGCTCAGCTTCTCGGAGACGCGGAGATCGATATCGATGTCGGGATTGGCGGCGCGGTATTGGCCGAGGCGGGTGAAGAGCCAGGTCGATGCGAGGCTCGGCACCGATGTCATGACGATGTGGCGGTTGGCCTTGGCGGAGGGGCGCGGTGAGCGCGGGGCGAAGGCTTGCTCGAGCAGCGAGAGGCCTTGGCGCACTTGCACCTCCAAGAGCTGGCCGTCGGCGGTGAGCACCATGGTGTTGGCGACGCGGCGGAAGAGGGTGACGCCGAGGCGCTCCTCCAACTCGCGGATGCGGTGGCTGACTGCGCCGTGGGTCAGGCCAAGCTCTTCGGCGGCCTTGGAATAGGACTTCAGACGGCCCGCCGCCTCGAAGGCGCGGAGCGTTTGTAGGGACGGCAAATAGCTCATGGCGGACCCTCGCGGCTTGTGAATTCCGCTCACATCCAGGTCGTCCAAGTGTGGTTCGTATTCAAGGGGCAGAGCGATCAAATTCACCCTGTAGCCGGCGCGCCAATCCCTCCCCAGCCGGCAAATTCAGGAGTTGAGCCATGTATCTGCATTTCCTCGAAGAAGGCTCCAAAGCCTCGATCAAAGCGGCCTCGGTTGCGGTAGCCGCGGTGCTTTTCCTCATCATCGCCCTGCCCATTCTGGCCCTCGGCGCTGCTGTGGTGGCGTGAGCTTAGCTCCCTCCCGCCTCACCATAGCTCGCCTAAACGGGGCCGCGTTCGCCCATAACGCGGTCCCGTTTCTTGTTCACGGGAGTTTTCGCCTGACAGGCGCCCCAGCCCCGTGCGAATTGCTTTCTCGTCATGGCGACAGCGGCGCCCATCTCGTTTTTGGTCTCACGGTTTCCCAATCCGTCTGAGACCTTCATCCAGGCACAGGCCGAGGGTCTGCTGGAGCGCGGCGCTTCGGTTGAGATCACGGCGTTCGCTGCGGGCGATCCCGAACGGCTCGGCGCGCTTCGCTTGAAATGGGAAAACAGATTCAACGTTCACTATGTGCCGTTGCCCAAGACCTTGGGCGCGCGGCTAGTGGCTGCGCCGCAAGCGTTCATGGACAAGCGCGCATTTCCCGCCGTCTTCGATGGCGGGCGCTTTGGCGATGACGCGTCTTCGCTGCGGCTGCTGATCGCGGCGTCGCGCTGGCCGAAGGAGCCGCCGAAGCCGCGCGTGTGGCTGGCGCATTATGGTCGCTGGGGGCGGTTCGCTTGCGCGCTGCGAGATCTGGGGCTGATCCGTGGGCCGATCGCGACGGTGTTTCATGGCCGGGATATGTCTTCGTATCTGAAGAAGAATCCGGACGCGTATGCGTCGCTGTTTCAGCGCGGCGATTTGTTTTTGCCGATCAGTGAGCTGTGGCGTGAGAAGCTATTGAAGCTGGGCGCGCCGGCGGATCGAACTTTGGTGCACAGGATGGGCGTGGATACGTCGCGCTTTAAGCTGGCGCCGCGCGTGTTGCGCGAGGGCGAGCCGGTGAAGTTCATCGGCGTTGGCCGCATGGTGGAGAAGAAAGGCTTTGACGATGCGGTGCGCGCGTTTGCGTCGCTGCGGCGCGAGCATGGCTTCGAGAATGCGACGCTGACGTTGATCGGCGATGGCGAGATGCGGGATTACTTGGAGAACTTTGCAACCAGCTTGAACCTCGGCGGGTTGGTGCGGTTCGCGGGGCTGTTGCCGCATGCGGAGGTGCGGCGCGAGCTTTCGGAGGCGCACATGTTCGTGCTGCCGAGCAAGACGGCGGCGAATGGCGACATGGAAGGCATTCCGGTCGCGCTGATGGAAGCGATGGCGCAGGGCATGCCGGTGTTGGCGACGCGCCATAGCGGCACGCCGGAGCTGGTGGAGCACGATGTTTCGGGCTTGCTCTGCAAGGAAGGCGATTGGCGCACGCTCTCGGCCAACATGGCGGTGCTCGCGCGCGCGCCGGAGCGTTGGGCGGCGATGGGCGAAGCAGGCTCAGCACGGGTGCGCGCGGAGTTTGATCTCAAAGTGTGGAACGACCGGCTGTTGCAGCGGCTGAATTTGTTGGGCGCTGGCAAGAGGGCACTGGAGCCGGTGGAAACTTGAAGCGTTCGGTGGTGCTCCAAATAACGTCATTGATGTTGGCGCTATCTTGCGCGGCATGCGGCGATTTCATCTCTAAAGAAACGCATTTAGCGCGCGTCGAGTCGGTCCCACGGGGAGGGTGGAATGAAATTCTTCGCGGCCGAAGCATCCACGTAACCGCTGGCCCCGTGCATCCGGAATTTCCTTCAACTGAAATGTTCATGTGTGACGGAAGGTGGTTCACGACCGGCGCTGGCCACTCCGATAGGTCTGGAACCTACGCTTTCAACGGCGACTTGCTCTGCGTTGCGCCTGCTTCGGGTGGGTCGTTCTGCCGTCGCGTCGAGCGCATGTTTGATAACGCAATTCGTCTTCACGCAGAACCGCAATCACCGGCGCTCCCCTTTGACTACGTAATCACCGATGAGCCTGGTGAAGAGTGCAAAGGACGATAGCGGCTGTCCCAGGTAAGCGAAGGGCGCCCAGCGATTTGCCCCCATGACAACGGCCCCGCCCCATGCGAACACGCCGCCATGAGCGACAGGATTGATCCCGACGCGGCGGTGGCTGCGGGGCAGGAAACTATTCGGGCCGAGGCGAAGGCGCTGGAGACGCTGGCGGTTGCGTTGGCGGGCGAGCTGAAAGAGCCGTTCGTGGAAGCGGCGCGGCTGCTGATCGGCGCGGAGGGGCGCGTCATCGTCTCGGGCATGGGCAAGTCCGGGCACATCGCGCGCAAGATCGCGGCGACGTTGGCGTCGACCGGCACGCCCGCGCAGTTCGTGCATCCAGCGGAAGCCAGCCACGGCGATCTCGGCATGATCCTGGAGGACGATTGCGTGCTGGCGATCTCGCGCTCGGGCGAGACGGCTGAGCTTTCGGATTTGCTGTATCACTGCCGGAGGATGTCGATCCCGGTGATCGGGATGACGTTCAAGCCGGGCTCGTCGCTGGCGAAGGCGTCGACCGCGGCGTTGGTGTTGCCGGAGTGCGGCGAAGCCAGCGAGGATGCGCCGGCGCCGACGACGTCGACGACGATGTGCTTGGCGTTGGGTGACGCGCTGGCGGTGGCGCTGATCAAGGCGCGTGGCTTCAGCAAGGACGATTTCGGCGCCATCCATCCGGGCGGCAAACTAGGTGCGGCGCTGAAACGCGTGCGCGACATCATGCGCGTCGGCGGCGAGGATCCGCTGGTATCGCCGGACATCTCCGTGCCGGATGCGATGAAGGCGATGAGCGTTGGCGGCATTGGCGCCGCCGGCGTGGTCGAGAACGGCAAGCTGATCGGGATTATCACGGACGGCGATCTGCGCCGGAAGCTGACGCCGGAAATGTTCGCGAAGACCGCGAAGGACATCATGACAGCCGCGCCGAAAACCATCGCGCCGGATGCGCCGATTGCGGATGCGATTGCTATCATGAACGCGAAGCGGATCACGCTGCTGTTCGCGGTTGAGGACGGGCGGCCGGTGGGCGTGGTGCACATGCACGATCTGTTGGCGGCTGGGGTGCGGTGACGGAAAACGCGCCTACGATGGATCGCCTGATCCTTGGAGTCGTGGCGGGCGCAGTGGTTGGCGGTTTGGCGCTGCCATTGGCGTTCCACCTGTTCGGCGAGATGAGCCTTGGCAATATCGCGATCCTCGGTCTCTTTTGGTTCGCGACTACGCTGACATTGCTGATCTTGATCCCGGTGTTTCACATGCCCGCGTGGTGGGTGATGGAAAGGGTCGGACTGCGTGGTCCGCTCGGCGCCGTCCTCGCTGGCGCGATCAGCATGATTGCAATGCCCCTCGCAATTGGCTTGCTCATCTTCGGCGCGTCGCCGGGAGGCGCCGGCCAGGACGAAACGCTTCGGATGACGTCAATCTTTGCCGGCGTGGGCGCGTTGGTGGGCCTTGTGATTTGGCGCGTCGCCAAGTGGGAAGCTGTGGCGTATTAGCTTCCGGAAATAGTCTCGCGTCGCCGCTTTTTCTTGACTTGGGGGTGCCTCTGCCGCCCTATGCGGCCCGGACTAACGGTCGAGCCATCCCCGCCTCATTGCGCCGGCTTTCGTTCTACCAAGCAGGTCCAGCCGAGTGTCGCTCGTGACCCCGGTGCGTTTTCGAGGAGTGCTACCCAATGGCTACGGGTGTGGTGAAGTGGTTCAACATGGCGAAGGGCTTCGGCTTTATCGCGCCGGATGAAGGCGGCCAGGACGTGTTCGTACACGTGAGTGCTGTCGAACGTTCGGGCCTGACTGGCCTTCGTGAAGGCCAAGCGGTGAGCTTCGACGTGGAGAACGATCCGCGTAAGAACAAGCCGTCCGCGGTGAACATCAAGCCGGTCTAACGGCGTTGGTGACTGAACTTAGGGGATCGCCGTGCGTAGTAACGCGGCGATCTTTTGCTTTAAGGGCGACACCACTCTCTCGTCATTCCGGGGCTCGCGGCACGCGAGAGCCCGGAACCCAGGGGGTGACAGAGTGCTGAGCTTGCGGCCCCTGGGTTCCGGGCTCAATGCTGCGCATTGCCCCGGAATGACGACGATCGAAACACGTTAAGAGAGTTGAGAAGCACAATGACCGCACCGTTCCGTCTCTATGGCGCTGAGCTTTCGCCGTACTCGGTGAAGGTGCGCTCGTACCTCCGCTACAAGGGCGTGCCGTTCGAGTGGCTGCAGCGCACCGCCGCGAAGCAGGAAGAGTTTCAGAAATACGCCAAGCTGCCGCTGGTGCCGGTGCTGGTCGATGCCGACGACGACGCGATGCAGGATTCCACGCCGATGATCGAGGCGCTGGAAGGCCAGTTTGATGCGCCGTCGATCACGCCGGATGAGCCGGCGTTGGCGTATGTTGCGGCGCTGTTGGAGGACTATGCGGACGAATGGCTCAACAAGGCGATGTTCCATTATCGCTGGAGCTATCCGGACGATCAGGACAGTGCCGCGAAGCGGATCGTGGCGATGATCTTCGAAGGCGCCGAGGCGCCGGAGGGCATCGAGGAAAGCGTGCGCACGCGCATGATCGGGCGGCTGCATCATGTCGGCTCGTCACCGGAAGCGGCGCCGATCATCGAAGGCTCGTTCACGCGCGTGATCGGGCTGTTGGATGCGCTGCTGGGCGGCAAGGATTATCTGTTCGGCGGCAAGCCGACGTTGGCGGATTTCGGTTTGGCCGGCCAGCTGGCGCAACTGCTGTCGGACCCGACGCCGGGCGCGATGATCCGCGCGCAAGCGCCGAATTTGGTGCGCTGGATCGAGCGCATGGACAATCCGAAAGCGGGCGGCGGTTTCGTGTCGCTGGATAGCGTGCGCGATGCGGTTGCGGCGTTGCTGCGCGAGGAGATCGCGGGCGCTTATCTGCAATGGATGGCGGCGAATGCGAACGCGGTGGCGAACGATGCGTCGGGCGTGAGTGTTGAGGCTGCCGGGCATACCTTTACGCAGAAGCCGCAGCGTTATGCGGCGAAGGCGTTCGCGGAGCTGAAGCGCAAGCGTGGCGCAGTGAATGACGCGGCGCTGACGGCGCTGCTGGGTGAAACTGGGTGCGATGCGTTCTTGCTGGGCGTGACGGATGATGCAGCGCTCGAAGAGCCGGAAGGCGACGACGGCGATGATGGTGAAGATTCAGAGGATTGAACTCACACCCATTCCCGGAGCGCGGCGCAGCCGCGAGTCCGGGACCCATAAACACGGATGTTGGTTTGAAGAGCGCTCCACTGGGGCGCTCTTTTCCTTTTGCAGTTGTGGTTATGGGCCCCGGACTTGTCGCTTCGCGCCAATCCGGGGATGGGTGGGTGACTAGCCCGAACACGCCGCTTTGAAATCGTAGGGCAGTTCGCTCGCGCAATCGGGCCACTGATCCGTCTCGCGCCAGTAGCGCGCTAGTCCCAAACGCACGCACAGCGCGGCGAAGTCTGGGTTCATGCGGAGCTGAATGGTTTCGCCAATGAACAGCAGCGCGGTTTCGTAGCCGATGTGCGGGCGCGCGGTTTCGAGTGCGCCGGCGCGCCAGGCGTCGACATTGTCGAGCGCGTCACCGAAGAGTTGCAGCGCGGGGCCGGTGAAGCCGAGCACGGAGAGTGCAACGCCAAGATCAAGGGCTGCGGCGGGTTCGGCTTCAGCCATGGCGGCAAAATCGACGCCGAGCTGCATGAAGGCGTCAGGCGAGGGCGCCATCATCAGCTGCTGCATGCGCTCGCCGGCTTTGTAGGCGGCGGAATCTTTCAGACCGGGCACGAGCCGCGCGCCTTCGGGCCGGAGTGTTTCAGCGGTGGCGAAATCGCCGTCGAGGGCCGCGGTGTTCAGCCGCATGAACCACACGAAGGGCGAGTCCGGGTAACGCTGCGCGGCTTCGTCGAGGATGCGGCGGCCTTCGGCTTTGTCTCGTCTGGACCAGACATTGTAACCGTGAAACGCCCCGAACATCGGATCGAGCGGATCGAGTTCGAACGCGGCGGCTTGCTGGGCGTAGCCCGCGCCGACGCGGCCGGTGGAGACCAGGAATTGACCGTGGCGGAAGAGCAGCAGCGGATTGTTGGGATCGACCGCGAGCGCTTTTTCAATCAGCGCTTCGCGTTCGCGCCAGCGGCCGAAGAACTCGCCTTCGAGTGCCGCGAGCACGGCGTAGGCTTCGCCGATGCTGGGATCGGCGCCGAGGGCGCGCTCGGCCGCTTCGCGTGCGTCTTCGACCAGACGCGCGCGGTCGGCGCGGGAGAGGCGCAGGATTTCGAGCTTGGCGGTGGCGAGGCCAGCCCAGGCGCGGGCGAAGTCAGGCGCTTCGCGGACGATGCGTTCTAGCGCGGTAGCGGCGGACTGCATCTGTGCGACTGCGCCGGTGCGCATTTTTTCGCGAGCTTCGAAGTAGGCGTCGGAGAGCGCCGCAGTAAGCTTGGGCGCGCGCGCGCGGCGGGCTTCGCCGAGGGCGACAGTGAGCGCTTTGGCGACTTCAGTCGCGATGTCCTCTTGCAGCTGGAACGCGTCGTCGAGCGGGCGGTCGTAACGGTCAGACCAGAGCACGATGCCGGTTTCGGCTTCGGCGAGGTGCGCGGAGACGCGGACGCGATCTTCGGTGCGTCGCACGGAGCCGTCGAGCACGTGGGTGGCGTTCAGGGCTTTGGCCGCTTTGGTTTTGTCGCGGCCACGGAAGGCGAAACTCGATGTGGCGCCGAGCACGCGGAGACCTTGCAGGCGCGAGACGGCGTAGAGGATTTCCTCGGAGAGGCCATCGGAGAAGGCGCGGGTGGAATGTTCGCGCGATGGCGTGTCGAAGGCGAGCACGGCGATGACGGGTGTCGCGGAAACCGGCGCGCGCGTGGCGCCGGTGGGGTCGAAGCCGTAGACGCGCATGGTCTCGCGCATCTTGAGCAGACGCACGCGGCCGCGCGCGGTGAGCTTGGAGGCGAGTTCAGGCGCTACACTTTCGTAGACGATCTGCGAAACGATAACGCCGCCAGCGATCGCCTCGGCTTGCAACCGCGCGGCGACGTTGACGCCGTGTCCGAGTAGATCGTTGTTCTCCGCCGGCGTCACTTCGCCCAAGTGCACGCCGATGCGGAGCTTGGCGTCTTGGCTGGCGTCGCAAAGCTGGAAGGCGGCGCCGAGTGCATCGGTGGCGCTTGCGAATTCGAGCATCACGCCGTCGCCGGCGGTGTTGAAGATGCGGCCGCCGTGCCGCTCGCACGCGGCGCGTGCGCGTTCGCGCAAGCGCGCGACATGCGCAATGGCTAGCGCCGCGTCCCGCTCCGAGAGGGCCGAGTATCCGGCGATGTCGGCGGAGAGGATCGCGGCGAGCCTGCGGGTTTGGGGGGCGTCAGGCATCGCGGTGGGGAGGTCTAGCATGGACGCCGATGAAGCGCATCGGCCTGCAGCAAACGCCACTCAAACGCGCGTGAATGAAAAGGAATTATCGCCAGCTAGCGCAGACAAAAACGACGCGCAAAGAAAAACGGCGCGCCCTGGGGAGGAAGAGCACGCCGTAGGCTTGAGGGATTGAGGGGCCCGCCGCGCGGCATGGGGGGAGGGGAGAGCCGCGCGGCAGGCGAAGCGGGGATTAAGCCGCTTCTGTCTCGTCGTTGGCCGCGTCCACCACTTTCGGTTGGGACTTGGCCTTGGTTACGTTGCCGATCGCGATCTTCCGCGGCTTCATGATCTCAGGCAGCTCGCGCACGAGCTCGATGGTCAGAAGCCCGTTCTCCAGCTTGGCGCCGGCGACGCGGACGTGATCAGCCAGACCAAAGCGGCGTTCGAAACTGCGTTCGGCGATGCCGCGATGGAGATAGCTGCGCTGCGCTTCAGCGGCTTTGCGTGTGCCGGTGACGAGCAGCGAATTTTGTTTGAACTCGATATTGAGATCGTCTTCTCCGAAGCCGGCGACGGCGAGTTCAATGCGAAAAGAGTCTTCGTCAACTTGTTCGACGTTGAAGGGCGGATAGCCCGGCGCAGCGTCCAAACGCGCGGCCGTGTCCATCAGCGACGCAATACGGTCGAAACCGACGAGGGTGCGATAGAGCGGATTGAGTTCGTTAGAAGCCATGTGTTTGTCCTTTCAAAGCGACAACAGGCGCTCCCGAGAGGGAGCCGGATATGCGCTGGGTTTGTCCCCGAAGGCGACTGACCGTCCCGCCACGCGGCCTCGAAGAAGAGCGCCGCGTGCAAACTACGTGGGAAGCCGAAAAACGGGTTCAAGGGGGGCGCTGCGGGCGCGGCGTTTTGACAATGTTAGCGCTTCCGGCGTAGCGCATCGGCCATGACGCTCCTGACCCGCCGCCACGCCGTGTTCGCGCTTGCAGCAGGCGTCGCCGCTTGCGGCGACAACCGTAGCGCCGCCGATGCGCCGCCGGCGGGCTCGCTGGGCTGGGCGATCGCGGGGCCATGGCGCATCGATGCCGAGCGCGATCAGTATCGCCACCCGCTGCAGACGTTGTTGTTCTGGGGTCTGCAGGGCGACATGACAGTGCTGGAAATTTTGCCGGGGCTTGGCTGGTACACGTCGATCCTCGCGCCGTATCTGAATGCGAACGGCGGGCATCTGATCGCGGCCGGTTTCGATCCGCGCGGCGGCACGCTGGCGCAGCGCGAAACGCTGGCGACGTGGGAGCAGCGCTTCACGCGCGACGAAGACGTCTATGGCGAGATTACGCGCACGGCTGTCACTGCTGGCGGCGCGGCGCTTGCGCCGGCGAACAGCGTCGATCTCGCGATCCTTCCTAACAACGTGCACACGCTGATGGCGGAGGGCATCGCCGAGCGCGTGTTCCGCGATGTGCTTGCCGCGCTGAAGCCGGGCGGCGCGTTTGGCGTGGAGCAGCATCGCGCGGCGTCGACGGGTCTGCAGGATCCGTTGGCGGGAACAGGTTACGTGCAAGAAGCTTACGTGAAGGCGCTGGCGCAGGAGGCGGGGTTCGAGTTCGTCGCGGCGAGCGATGTGAACGCCAATCCGCGCGACACCCGCGATCATCCGTTCGGCGTCTGGACGCTGCCGCCGACGTTCCAATCGGCGCCGCTCGGGCAACCGGAGGATCCGGGCTTTGATACGTCGCCCTACGAAGCGATCGGTGAAAGCGACCGCATGACGCTGAAGTTCAGAAAACCGACCGGCGCTGCCGTCACGGCGCCCATTCCGCCGGCTGAATCGCAACCTTGACGCTGCCGTCACCCTTGCGGCGGCGCCGCTGCTGGTGTGTAAGGGGCCGAGGCTAGAGCACGCCGGAGGATGCGCGATGACGTACGATGAAATCCTGAACCGCTTCAAAGAAGGCACGGTTGTCGTTCCCGGCAAAAAAGTGAAGTTCGACTTCGGCGACGCCGGCAAGATTTTCCTCGATGGCGGCGCGAACGCCGTTTCGAATGAAGACGCCGTTGCCGACACGACTATCAAAGTGAAGCTCGAAGATTTCGTCGCGATGGCGCAAGGCCAGCTCGACCCGACCGCTGCGTTCATGCAGGGCAAGCTCCGCGTCGAAGGCGACATGGGCGTTGCGATGCAGCTGCAAGGCGTGATGGCCAAGCTGCGGGGCTAAGGAACACACGACGCATGGCGTTCGTCCGCGTCCCAGGCAATGACATTCCCGAGGGCGCCGAAGAGCACTGGCTCGAGGGGCGCGGCGGCGTGAAGGTGCGCGTGCTGACCGCGCCTGCACGTGGGGCGCCACGCGGCTCGGTGATTGTCGCGCCGGGGCGGACCGAGTTCATCGAAAAATATTTCGAAGTGATCCGCGAGCTGCAAGCTCGTGGCTTCGCCGTGTTCTGCATCGACTGGCGCGGGCAAGGCTTGTCGGGCCGCGAAGTCGACAATGGGCTGAAGGGCCACTTCGTTACGTTCGACGACCCGGTGAACGATCTTTCCACGGCGCTGAAGCTGCTCGCCGATCGCTTGCCGCGTCCGCACATCGGGCTGGCGCATTCGATGGGCGGGGCGATCTTGTTGCGCGCACTGCAGACGCGGCGGATCGAGCTTGATGCGGCGGCGTTCACGGCGCCGATGTGGGGCTTGCCGGGGCTGAAGGATTTTCAGAAGAAGTATGCGCGCTTCATGGTGTCGCTCGGCTTGGGCGGCACGTTCGCGCCCAGCGTTGAAAAGAAATGGAAGCGTGAGAACTTCAAGCGCAACCCTGTCACCAACGACAAGGAGCGGCATTCGCGCTGCCAAGGTCTGATCGCGGAAGAGCCGCGGCTGGCGTTGGCGGGGCCGACAATTGGCTGGGTGGCGGCGGCGGCTGATGCGATCGAGGGCTTCCAGGTTCCCGGTGCGCTGGCGCATCTGCGCATCCCGATCCTGGTGGCGACGGCGGCGGACGAGCAGCTCATCGACAACGCGAGCCACGATGACGTGATTCACAATCTGCCCGACGCGACGCACATCACCATCGCCGGCGCCAAGCACGAAATCCTGATGGAGCGCGACGACAAGCGCGCTGAATTCTGGGCCGCGTTCGATTCACTGACTGAACGCGTCGTCCCCGCTCACGCTTAAACGGAGGCCGACATGGCCGGAGAATTGGTTCTCGTCACCGGCGGCACCGGCTTCATTGGCGCGCATTGCATCATCCAATTGCTGAATGCCGGCTACATGGTGCGCACGACGGTGCGCAATCTGGCGCGCGAGGAAGACGTCCGCACCATGATCCGACAAGGCGGCGTCGAGCCGGGTGAGCGGCTGGAGTTTGTCGCGGCGGATCTGACGAGCGATGCGGGTTGGCCGGAGGCGGTCGCGGGTTGCGCGTACGTGCTGCACGTGGCGTCGCCGTTTCCGCCGGCGATTCCGCAGCATGAAGACGAGCTGATCATTCCGGCGCGCGAGGGCGCGTTGCGTGTGCTGCGCGCGGCGCGGGATGCCGGCGTGAAGCGTGTTGTGTTGACGTCGTCCTATGCGGCGATCGGATACGGACAGAAGCCAAAGAACCGTCCCAACACCGAAGAGGATTGGACCGATCCGAATGGCGACGATGTGCGCGCGTATGTGAAGTCGAAGACGCTTGCCGAGAAGGCCGCGTGGGATTTCATTGCGCGCGAGGGCGGGGCGCTGGAGCTTTCGGTGGTGAATCCGGTCGGCGTGTTCGGACCGGTGCTGGGGCCGGACTATTCGACCTCGATCCTGCTGGTGCAGCGTTTGATGGACGGCGCGCTGCCGGGCTGTCCGCGGCTCTATTTCGGCTGTGTGGATGTGCGCGACGTGGCGGGGATGCACATTGCGTGCATGACCAATCCCGCCGCGAAGGGTGAGCGGTTCCTGGCTTTGGCGGGTGAGTTTCTCTCGGTCGCGCAGATAGCGCGCATGCTGAAGCGGACGATGGGGCCGGCGGCGAAACGCGTGCCGACGATGGAGCTGCCGGATTTCATGGTGCGGCTCGCGGCGATGCGCGATCCGGCGGTGCAGCAGATTTTGCCGGAGTTGGGCAAGCGCAAGAATGGCTCGAACGAGAAGGCGCGGCGGGTGCTGGGCTGGACGTTCCGCTCCAACGAAGAATGCATCACGGCGACGGCGCAGAGCTTGGTGGAGCTTGGGCTCTTGAAGGATTCGCAGAAAAAAGCGGCGTGAGCGTCGAAATGCGCTGGCGCCGCGCGTCACGGGAGTGCGGGCGATTGGCCCGCTGAAATTCCGGAGAAGTCCGATGCGGTATCTGATTTTGGTCTACGGCAAAGAATCCGACTGGGCAGATGTTACGCCTGAGCGCGCGGGTGAAATCATGGGCGCGTATGGCGCCTACACCGAAGCGCTGAAAAAGGCCGGCGTCCATATCTCGGGCGATGAGCTCAATGTGGTGGCCACAGCAAAGAGCGTGCGCGGTGTTGGCGGCACAAGCATCGTCGACGGTCCGTTCGTGGACACCAAGGAAGCGCTCGGCGGCTACTATCTGATCGAGTGCGCGAGCGATGCGGATGCGCTGAATTGGGCCAAGCAGGCGCCGACGATGTTGCATGGCGGGGGCGTGGAGCTGCGCCCAGTCATGGTGCGGTGAGCGAAGCGCGGATTGCCGAACGCGTCGCGCGCGAAAGTTATGGGCGACTGCTCGCTCTGCTCGCGGCGCGCACGCGCGATGTCGCCGCCGCTGAAGACGCGCTGGCCGAAGCGTTCGCGGCGGCGCTGAAGGCGTGGCCGCACACCGGCGCGCCGGACAATCCCGAAGCGTGGCTGTTCGCGGCGGCGAAGCGCAAGCTGATCGATAGCGCGCGGCGCGCAAAAACGGCGGCGCTCGGTGAAGCGGAGATTGTGCGCGGCATCGAGGAGCTGGAAGCGGAGATGAGCGCGGAGAAGGCGCCGGATCATCGTTTGGGACTGATGTTCGCGTGCGCGCATCCCGCGATCGACGAGAACGTGCGCACGCCATTGATGCTGCAGGCGGTGCTGGGGTTTTCGGCGGAGCGGATCGCGGCGGCGTTCCTGGTTGAACCGGCGGCGATGGGTCAGCGGCTGGTGCGGGCGAAGAAGAAAATCCGCGATGCCGGCGTGGGCTTTGATGTGCCGCCGGCGGAGGAGTGGGCCGAGCGCTTCGATGCGGTGCTCGATGCGATTTATGCGGCGTATGGCGTGGGTTGGAGCGATCCGCTGGGCGCTGATCCGGAGCGGCGCGGCTTGGCGGAAGAGGCGATTTGGTTGGGACGCGTGTTGGCGGCGCAATTGCCGGATGAGCCGGAGGTGCTGGGATTGCTGGCGCTGATGCATCATCTCGAAGCGCGACGCGTGGCGCGGCGTGGCGCCGATGGGCGCTATGTGCCGCTGACGGAGCAGGACGTGGCGTTGTGGCGGCATGACGAGATAGTGGAGGCGGAGCGCTTGCTGCACGCAGCGGCGCGGATGGGGCGGATTGGGCGCTATCAGCTTGAGGGCGCGATTCAGTCGGCGCATGCAGCGCGGGCGTTTGAACGTGAGACGGACTGGGATGCGGTTGTCACTTTGTACGAAGCGCTGGCGCAGCTGACGGGCTCGCCGGTTGCGCATCTAAACGTCGCGGCGGCGACGGCGCGGCGCGATGGCGCGGCGCAGGCGCTGACCGCGCTCGGCGCGCTGGTGGAGCGTTTTCCGGCGTTGCAGAGCTATCAGCCGTATTGGGCGCTGCGCGCGGATCTGTGCGCGAAGCTTGGGCGCGTGGACGATGCGCGCGCGGCGTACGACGAAGCGATCGCGCGTGAGCGCGATGCGGCGGTGATTAGGTTTTTGTCGGAGCAGCGGAAAAGTTTGGCGTGACAGCGTGCTAAGTGTCGCGCGAACTTCGCTCCACCACAAAGGCCGCGCCGTCGATGGCGGAAAGAGCGGTTGAGAATTGCGCGACCAGCTCGTCCATCATCGGTTCCGTTGGCGTCTGACCGTTCGACCTGGGCCGCAGCTCGAGCATTATCTGGTAGTCTTCCGCGGAGCGCAAACGCATGCACGTGATCGTCATCCCGTCGCCTGTCATGTAGAACCCATCGTCTTCGTCCCACGGCTCTTGGTGAAATTCGAGGCCATGCGCACTGGCGAAGGCGCGCATGTGCGCGACGAACGCGATTCTCTTGGGCTCATCGCTGAGGTCGATTCGTCCGAAGCGTCTCGGCTCCTCGGCGAGTTCGCTGAACACTCGGATGGCGCGGAAGCCCATCTGCTCTAGCGCTCGATAGAAGCTCACGAAGTCGCCGACCGTCGCGTCCTGATCGACGCGCATGATGATACAAGTCTCAGCAATCGGCCTCGGCGCAATATTGAGAGCCTCGAATAATGCCGGCAATTGCTCCGCAGCGTTCTGCGACGTTGGCGCCTGTCTTTGAGGCAGGAATTCGTGTGGCCACCGGACGATTGGTCCTCCGCCGCGCGACGCCGTCACAGAGAATCCATCTTGATCGCTCGGCGTGAGGCGCACGATCGCGTCAGCGTATATGCAGGGTGGCCGCAATACGCAGTCCTCAGGGCGCTCCAGTACCTCGAAGAAACACTGATCTCCGACTGGGAAACCTACCTCGATTGGCTTCGGCGCCTTGGCGCAGCTCGCGAGCGTGATCGATAGAAGGGCAGCTAGGAACGCGCGGAGAGGTGCGCACACGCTCAGTCCAAACCTGCTGCAGCCAACTCCGCGCGCGCTGCCGTAAGCTCGCGCTGAAAATCCGGATCGGCATGCAGGCGCGCGATGGCGGCGGACGCCACGGTGCGGCCGGCTTCTACGTCGCTGGGGTAGTGTACGCCGCAGACGACGCGGCTCCAGGTGAAGTCGCGGCCGCGGTTGATGATGGCGTCGGCGCGCGAGGGGACGAGTTCGGCGAGGACGAGCGACCAGCCGAAGCCGAGTGCGGCGTGGCCGGAGGGATAGGAATAGCTCGTTGGGCGCGGGATGCAGGTGACGATGCTGTCGTCGTGCACGAATGGGCGGTCGCGGCGATGGACGAACTTGATCGGATCGCCGGCGAAGCCCGCGGCGCGGCCGGCGCGGTCGAGCACGGCGGCGGTGGCGGGGAAATTCGCGCCGGTGAAGTTGGCGCCGAGGACGGAGTCGAACGCGGCGAAGGGATCGATCTGGTTGTCTTCGACGGCTTGCTGGCGCCGTTCGGCGGTCCACGGCCCGTGCACGATCGCGCGTTCGGCCAGTTCGAGTGGGCCGTCGGCAACGGGCGGCGGCGGGATGAAGACACTGGGGTCGATTTGAACGGCGGGATTGCGTTCGGGAGTGGCGGGATGTGTCGGTTCGGTGCTTGGCGTCGGCGCGGCGACGGGTGCCGGAGCAGGCGTGGCGCAGGCGGCGAGCGCGAAGGCGACGGCGATTGTGAGTGTTCTGAGCATGTTATCCCCAGGCTCTAAGTTGCACGCAGACTAGAGCGTCGGCGCCGCCGGAACCAGTAGTGGTTCGCTCTATGGATGGCGTGGGTAAAATCGATTGGTCCGATGGGGCGCCGGGGTCTATCTCCACCGCTTAGGAGGACTCCCCATGGCAGCTGCTGACGGAAATGACTCAAAATGCCCGGTCCCGCATGCGCGCGGACGTTTGAATCGGGATTGGTGGCCGAACCAGGTCAATGTGAGCGTGCTGCACCAGAACACGGCGGAGTCCGATCCGTACGGCGAGGCGTTCAACTACGCCAAGGAGTTTGAGAGCCTCGATCTCGATGCGGTGGTGAAAGATCTCACTGCTTTGATGACGGACTCGCAGGACTGGTGGCCGGCTGACTACGGACACTACGGTCCGTTCTTCATCCGCATGGCGTGGCACGCGGCCGGCACGTATCGCGTTGGCGACGGACGCGGCGGTGGTGGCCGTGGGCAGCAGCGCTTTGCGCCGCTGAACTCGTGGCCGGACAACGGCAACCTCGACAAAGCGCGGCGCTTGTTGTGGCCGATCAAGCAGAAGTACGGCGCGAAACTGTCGTGGGCAGATCTGCTGATCCTCACGGGCAACGTCGCGCTGGACTCGATGGGCTTCAAGACGTTTGGTTTCGGCGGCGGCCGCGCCGATGTGTGGGAGCCGGAGAACCACGTGAACTGGGGCGCGGAAGATGCGTGGCTTGCTGATAGCAAGCACGCTGCGACGCGTTACTCAGGTGACCGCGAACTGCATGGCGATTTGGGCGCGGTGCAGATGGGTCTGATCTACGTCAACCCGCAGGGCCCGGACGCCAATCCAGACCCGGTCGCGTCGGCGCGCGATATTCGCGAGACGTTTGCGCGCATGGCGATGAACGACGAAGAGACTGTTGCGCTCGTCGCTGGTGGCCACACGTTCGGCAAAGCGCACGGTGCCGGTCTGGAAAGCCATGTTGGCAAGGAACCGGAAGGCGCTGAGATCGAGCTGCAAGGCTTGGGCTGGATCAACTCGTTCGAAAGCGGCATGGCGGGCCATACGATCACGTCGGGCATCGAAGGCGCGTGGAAGCCTAACCCCACGAAGTGGGACATGGGCTATTTCGACACGCTGTTCGGCTTCGAGTGGGAGCTAACGAAGAGCCCGGCCGGCGCGCACCAGTGGAAACCGAAGGGCGACGCTGGTCGCAACGTCGAAGACGCGCACGATCCGAGCAAAAAGCACCAGCCGATGATGACGACGGCGGACATGGGACTGCGCATGGATCCTGAGTACGAAAAAATCTCGCGCCGCTTCCACAAGGACCCGGCGGCGTTTGCCGATGCGTTCGCGCGTGCGTGGTTCAAGCTTACGCACCGCGATATGGGGCCGAAGGTGCTCTACAAGGGCAAGCTGACGCCGAAGGAAACGCTAATCTGGCAAGACCCGATCTCAGGCGCGAAATCGACGATCAGCGGTGGCGATGTCGACGCGCTGAAGGCGAAAATTCTCGCCAGCGGGCTCTCGACGCGTGAGCTGATCGAAACGGCGTGGGCTTCGGCTTCGACCTATCGTGGGTCCGACCGTCGCGGGGGCGCCAATGGCGCGCGCATTCGCTTGGCGCCGCAGAAGGACTGGGAAGTCAACAAGCCGGCCCAACTCTCGAATGTGCTGTCGAAGCTCGAGGCGATCCAGAAGGAGTCCGGCGGCAAGGTCTCGCTAGCGGACCTCATCGTTCTCGGCGGCGCAGCGGCGGTTGAGAAGGCGGCGAAGGACGGCGGCGTCACGGTGAAAGTGCCGTTCACGCCGGGCCGCGCCGACGCAACGCAAGAAGAAACGGAAGTGCATTCCTTCGAATTCCTCAATCCGAAGGCCGACGGTTTCCGCAACTATGTTCGCAAGCCGATCATGGCGACGGAAGAGCATCTGATCGACAAGGCGCAATTGCTTGAGTTGTCCGCGCCGGAACTGACGGTGCTGATCGGCGGCTTGCGCGTGCTGCAAGTTGGCGACGACAAGAAGGGCGTGCTCACGAGCAAGCCTGGCGTGTTGAGCAACGACTTCTTCGTCAACCTGCTCGACATGGGCGCGCAGTGGAAGGGTATTGGCGGCAGCCAAGAAGACTTCGAAGCGCGCGATCGCAAGTCGGGCCAAGTGAAGTGGACCGGCACGCGCGCCGATCTCATCTTCGGCTCGCACTCGCAATTGCGGGCGCTGGCGGAAGTGTACGGCGCCGCCGACGCGAAGGAGAAGTTCGTGAAGGACTTCGTCAAAGCGTGGGCGAAGGTGATGGAGCTGGATCGCTTCGATCTGCACACGCCGCGCCCGGCCGGCGCGCAATAAGGACTAGGCGAGAACGGGGACTGGGCGGCGCAGAAAGGCGCCGCCCTTTGCTTTTCACGCGTTTGCGGTGACGATCCAGCAGGCGGCGGGAAACAGCACGGCGCTATCGCGATAGTGCGGCGTGAGCGCATCCGTCAGCCGGCGCTTTGCTTCTTCGGCATCGAGGCGCTGGTCGGCGATGGCGCGTGAGCAGGGGCCGATGCGCAACAGGAACGCGGCGATGTCTTCGAGTGCGCCGCCGCCGCCGACATTGATCTCACCGTCCCAGCGCGAGACTTCGATGTCGCGCCACGCCGCTTCGTTGAGGATGCGCTTGACCTTGTCGGAGTCGGCGAAAGCGTAAGGTCCGGGCGCATCGGGATCGGGCGCTGGTAGCGGCGCTTTCAGCATCGGCTCGATCGCGGCGATCGGCACGGTGGCGAACAAATTCTCCGGCATCGGCGCCCAGCAAACGAAAGCCAGCTTGCCGCCGGGCTGCATCACGCCGCGGATGTGCGTAAAGGCCGCGCTCGGTGCTTCGAAGAACATGACGCCGAAACGTGAGAAGGCGCGGTCGAAGCGCTCGGCGAATGTTGCGGTTGCAGCGTCGCCTTCGACGAAATCGGCGGCGATGCCTGCTTCGCTTGCGCGCTCGCGCGCGACTTGCAATAGCTGCGGCGATAGGTCGACGCCCACCACGTTGCCGGACGCGCCGACGCGGCGTGCGATCTCAAGGCTGGTCGCACCGGACCCGCAGCCGATGTCGAGCACGCGCTGGCCCGGCTGAAGGTCGGCGGCGGCGAGTGCGGCGTCTGCGATCGGCGCGAGCATGACGTCGATGCGTTGCGCGTAAGCCGCCCACTCTTCGCCCGCTTTGCCGCTCCAATAGTCACGTTGTGTGGGCTTGTCGGGCACGCGCACCTCCTCACTCGCGAGCGAGTCTAAAGCATGCGCGCCGGTTCCAGCTAGACCGTCGTCACGAGGCTCAGTGAAAGATGCCGACGGCGGCCTCGACCCAGATCATCATGACGACGGCCCCAATCGCCGCGGCGATCAAGAGGCGGGTGCGCAGCGTGGTGACTTTCCAGGTCGCCAGTTCATAGAGGAGGCCAGCGCCGACCAGCAGACCGCCCATGAAGGCGAAGTCGGTCACAGTCCAGTTCACCCCCTCGACGTTCATGCGCATCGCCACGAGCGGCGCGAGCAGGATCAGCGCGGTGGCGGCAACCCAGGCCGTCGTCAGAAAAAACCGCCCGCCGCCGCCATTGTGTGAACTTGCCGCCATTTGCCTTGCCTCCGTTGAACGTTGAGGTTTCAACCTGCCTGCCGCGTCGCGTGAGCGGCATGAGCAAGTCGTGAGGATTTACTGAGCAGTGGCATCCGGCGCATTTCGCTTCGATCGTTTCCGCCTCGATCTGCAGGACCGTCAGCTGACGCTGGACGATGCGCCCGTGGAGCTGAACAGCCGCTATCTCGACGCGCTGGCGCTGTTGGTGCGCGAGCAGGGCAAGCTGGTTTCCAAGGAGCGCTTCCTGGAGGAAGTCTGGCGCGGCGTGCCGGTGACGGACGAGGCGCTGACGCAGTGCATTAAAACGCTGCGCCGGCAGCTCGGCGACGATGCGGCTAGCCCACGCTTTATCGAGACGGTGCCGAAGCACGGGTACCGGTTCATTGCGCCGGTGACGTCCGCGGACAGAGCGGGCGTGGGCACCGCGACGGCGTTTTCTTGGAGGCAGTTCTTTGTGCGTGGCGGCGCGGGCGCGCTCGGTGGCGGCGTCGCCGGGGTTTTCGTGGGACTGTTCTACGGCTTCGCCGGCGCGCAAGCGGGCGCGGGCGGGCTGTCCGCGCTGCTGGTGCTCGTCGTGCTCTGCATTCTGCTTGGCTTGATTGCGGCGGCTGGTGTGGGGTTTGGCATTGCGGCGGCCGCCTTCTCACCGCGACAGCTGTTGCAGTGGAGCGTGATTGGCGGCGGGTTTGGCGGATTGATTGTCGGCGCCTTCGGAAAATTGCTCGGGCTCGATGCGTTCAACCTGCTGCTCGGGCAAACACCGGGCGAGATCACGGGCGCGGCTGAAGGCGCGATTGTTGGCGGCGCGGTTGGGCTTGGCGCTTGGCTCGGCGCCCGTGTCTCCGGTTCGTTCGTGCGCCGCATTGCGCCGGCGGCTTTGGCGGGCGGCGCGGCTGGCGCGATCATTCCTGTGCTGGGCGGACGGATGCTGGGCGGCAGTCTCGATTTGTTGTCGCGGCAGTTTCCGAACTCGCGTTTGCAGGTCGATCAGATTGGAGCGCTGTTTGGCGAGAGCGGTTTTGGGTCGATCACGCAGAGCGTCACCGGCGGGGTTGAAGGCGGGCTATTCGCGGCGTGCGTTGTTGGCGCGATGATTTTCGCGCGGCAGAGGTTCGCGGCGCTGTAGGCGCACGGAACCTCGGCGATTGGCGGAACTGGCCGGATCAAGCGCGGTTCTCCATGGAGGCATCCAGGAGCAACACATGACAAATGCGACCAAGGAAGAAATCATCGCGCTGGAAACGTCGTACTGGGAAGCGATGAAGCGCAAGGACGGCCAGCGCACGTCGCAGCTTTCAGGCAAGACATCGCTCACCACGGGCATGCGCGGCGTTACCACGATCTCCAAGGACAAGATGGGCAAGATGACCGAGGACGGTCATTGGACGCTGGAATCGTACGAGTTCGACGACGTCGAAGTCGTCACGCCGGCGCCTGACGTCGCGATCATTGCGTACACGGTGAAGCAGAAGGTCACGATGGACGGCAAAAAGCAGGAACTCCACGCGGCGGATAGCTCAACGTGGGTGCGCGGCGCCAATGGCTGGGAATGTCACGCGCACAGCGAGGCGTTTCTGCAGGACGGCAAGAGCGCGTAACGAAAGCGTCGTGAGATGATTGAGGCCGCTCCATTCGGAGCGGCCTCGACTTTAGAGATAGCCCGTGATGGCGGGCGGGTTTTGCCAATTGTTGTGCAGTCCGTCGGAGAAGCGCACCGGCGTGGCGGCGAGTTCCTCCGGCGTTGCGTCGTCCAGCGTGGCAACGAACACGCTAACGAAAGGCCCACCCATATAATCGGCGTCACCGCGGCCATAGACGTGCACGCCGCAGGTGGGGCAATGGAATTTGACCGGCGCCTGATCGTGCTTGTGGTAGCTCACCGCGTGATCTTCCCCCGCAATCACGCGAAACGCCTCGGGCTTCATGAATGTCGTCCACGCACGCGCCTTCAGACAATAAGTGCAATTGCACTTGCCCGCGCCTTGGGTGAGATCGATGTCGGCCTCGTAGCGGATCGCGCCGCAATGACAGCTGCCGTGGTAGGTCTTGAGCGCCATGGCTTTCTCCTGCAACCAGTCTACGTCATAGCCGCAGGAGCGCGACGCGTCAGCCCCTCCGCGCGGCGTCGATCTTGGCGACGTCGATCTTTTTCATCTTCATCATCGCGTCGAACGCGCGCTTGGCTTCGGCGCCGCCGGCTGACATGGCTTCGTTCAACGTGCGCGGCGTGATTTGCCAGCTCACGCCCCATTTGTCCTTGCACCAGCCGCACTCGCTTTCCTTGCCGCCATGGCCGACGATTGCGTTCCAGTAGCGGTCGGTTTCGGCTTGATCCTCGGTTTCGATCTGGAAGGAGAAGGCTTCCGTCTGCGGAAACGTCGGTCCGCCATTGAGGCCGATGCAAGGAATGCCGACGACTGTGAACTCAACGACGATCACATCGCCCTGTTTGCCGGCCGGGTAGTCGCTGGGCGCGCGTTGCACGGCTCCGACGCGGGTGTTGGGGAAAATCTCGGCGTAGAAACGCGCGGCGTCTTCCGCGTCGCCGTTGTACCAGAGGCAGATGGTGTTCTTGTTCATGGGAGGCTCCTTTCGCTCCCTCGAAAAACTAGCGCTCCGTGTCGGGAATGGTACCTCTGGACCGTCCTTGGGCTGATCAAGGAGGAACCCATGACCATCACCATTACCGCCTTTGCAGCCGCGCTCGATCAGGGCGCCGGCATGGCGCGAGACATGCGCGTGCGGTGGGCGCTGGAGGAGGTGGGTCAGCCGTATGAGGCGCGGTTGGTTCCGTGGGAAAAGTTCAAGGAAGAGGCGCACATCGCGCGCAATCCGTTCGGGCAGATTCCGACCTATGAAGAACGCGACCTCACGCTATTCGAGTCAGGTGCGATCGTGTGGCACATCGCTGAACGCTTTCCTGGTTTGCTGCCGAAAGACGCTGATGCGCGGGCGCGTGCGTTGATGTGGATGTTCGCGGCGCTGAGCACGGTGGAGCCGCCGATCGTCGATCGCGAAATCGTCGAGTATGCGGAGGATGGCAAGAGTTGGCAGGGTGAACGTTATGCCATGGTCGACGAGCGCATTCGCGGGCGGCTGAACCAGCTCTCTGCGCGCTTTGGCGACGGCGAATGGCTCGATGGCGCCTTCAGCGCGGCCGATATTATCATGGTGCACGTGCTACGGCGGTTGGAAGGAACGGATATCCTGCAAGAGTATCCGAATCTCGCGGCCTATGTCGCCCGCGCCAAGGAGCGGCCAGCTTACAAGCGCGCATTCGCGGCGCAGTTGGCGGCGTGGGAAAACACGCGGTAATTGGTCTCCGCCCCTTGTGGGCGGAGACAGACCGGAGCGAAGCGGAGGTCAGAGGCGGGGTGCTGGTGCTGCATTCTGAGCGTTCAGCGCCGGTACCCCTCACCTGCGCTTGCTGACGCAAACGCTGTCCTCTCCCACAAGGGGAGAGGACCAACGCGTCGCGGTTTCGAGTTATACGGAACGTGGAGATTTGCATGGCGAAGCTGGTCTTTGGAATGAACATGTCGCTAGACGGGTACGTCGACTACGACAGGTTCGCGCCTGATCCGGCGCTGTTCCGCTATTTCATAGAGCAAACGCGCAAGACAGCCGGCAGCATATACGGGCCGCGCCTGTACGAGCTCATGCGCTACTGGGATGGCGACGGTTGGAACCAGGATGGTCGGGCGCAAGACGATCTGCGCGCGTTCGCGGAGGCGTGGCGCGCGATGCCGAAATGGGTCGTGTCGAAATCGCTGAAGGACGTTGGCCCGAACGCGACGCTCATCAGCGAAGATTTCGAAACAGCGATCCGCAAGCTGAAGACCGAGCGCGACGGTGAGATCGAAGTGGGCGGGCCGAAACTCGCGGCGAGCCTGGCGAAGCTTGGCCTGATCGACGCGTATCACGTCTTTCTGCATCCCGTCGTGCTCGGGCACGGCGAACCGTTCTTCGCTGGCGTGACGCCGAAGCTGCGGCTGGTGCGGAGTGAGCCGATTGGGGAGCAGGCGCTGAAGCTGACGTACGCGCCGGCTTAGGGGCGCTACTCGCCCAGCCCACTTACCGTTCCGGCAACTTTCTGTTGCAACTGACCCGAATTGGGACTGCAATCGTGGCGGGTGTGGTCTCTCGTCTGCGGACGAGCCAAATTGGGAGGCAACCGTGAGCGAGCAGGTATCGGTCGCGCCGAAGAAGCCAGTATTTCTAATCGCACTATTTGTGGTCCTCACGCTGCTGACATCAGCGGCCGTTGGGGGCATTGCCTATGGCCTCTATACAGGCTGGCTTACCCCTTACTGGGAAAATTTAAGCGACGCTCACGCTGCGGTGCTCGCGCAGGTGGTTTTCCTGTTTGGCGCTGCGTGGGCGGCGGTGCTTGTGCCGCTATTGTTCGGTGAGCAGCTTCAAAATGTTCAAGACGCGGCTAAGCGCGCTGAAGATACATGCGTCAGAATTGAAACGCGCATGCAAGCGGCCGCGATGGAGTCAGAGCGCGAGCTGAAGAAAATAGTGCGCTTGCAGATGATGTCTGCAGGTCATCTTCTCGATGATCAGCTTGTGCTTCTGGAAACGCCCGAAGACAAGAATGATTTTGTCGATACGCGGTGGGACAAGGCTTACATCAAGCTCCGCCTCGCGCTCTCTTTGCGAGACGGCAACGCTCAGCGCTCGATCGGCAACCACACTCGTCGATCGCCGGAATGGTGGGAAAGAATCAAGTTCTACGACGTTCTCGGCAAGCATCACGATGACTTCAGAACGCTTTCCGACAAGGCGAGGAAGGCTGCACGGAGCCTTGACATTGGTGACTTGCGGGCGGCCAACGCTGCGAGCAGGGCGATTGAAGTCTTCGAACCGACGCTCCCGCGGGAAGAAGAGCTTCCGCAACCAGTTGCCGCACCTGAGACAGCACCGATCTTCATTTCGCCCAGCAATGGGGCGGCCTCGCAGCAATTGCCGCAGTGAGAGTTTCGAAAAAAAAGGCCGCTCCTTTCGGAGCGGCCTTCGTTTCTCGTTAGAACCCTCTTCCCCGAGAGGGGAGAGGGCAGGGTGAGGGGGCGGCTCCGTCGGCAAATGTACGAGCGCTAATCGTTCGGACTCGGCGCTCCACCCTCATCCCAACCCTCTCCCTCCCAAGGGAGCGAGAGGGGGCGACGTAGTTACGCGAACAGCTTCGCCCAATTCCGCGCTTCGCGTTTTTTCCAGCCGCCACGGTGATACGCGTCGCTGACGATAATCGGCGCAACCGATGTCGCTTCCGCGAACACCATTTGCTCGTGCACGGTGCTGACTTTGCCCCAGCTGGCGGCTTCTTGCAGCGTTGAGGAGGAGCAGGCGCCGTCGCGCACATCCGCCACCGTGATCTGCACGGCGTATTTGTGCACTTCGACGTCGTGGTGGCCGAGGATTTCGGCGCAGACGACGGTGTCTTGCGCGAAGTTCTTCGGCACGCCGCCGCCGACCATGAAGAGGGCGGTGGTGCCGGCGGCGAGTTTGATCTCGGTCAGCTCGCGGAAGTCGCCGCCGCTATCGATGGTGAGATAGGGTTTGCCGGCTTTTCGGCGCTCGACCTGGTGCTTGACGATGCCGAAGCCGGCCGAGCAATCGGAGAACGCCGGCACGAAGATCGGCACGCCCTTTTCGTAAGCGCGCTGGATCAGCGAATCTTTTTTCTTGGCGTTCCCGTTGGCGAGCCACTTGCCGAGCTCATAGATGAACTCGCGCGACGTGTACGGGCGCGGCTCGAGCATCTCGCAGATCTCGTAGATCGTGCCGTCGACGTTCTGCAGCTCTTCTTCGTCGATGTAGGTGTCGTAGATGCGGTCGATGTAGAGCGAGCGCAGCGTGTTGTCGTTCGGGATTTCCTTGGCTTGGTAGTGCTTGAAGCCGAGCGCTTCGAGGAAATCCATGTCGATGATGCAGGCGCCGGTGGCGACGATGGCGTCGGCCATGTTGTACTCGACCATGTCGCGCCAGACGTGGAGACACCCACCCGCGCCGGTGGAGCCGGCCATGATCAGCCAGGTCGAGCACTTCTGATCTTCGAGCGCCATGTTGAGAATCGCGGCCGCTCGTGCAGCATCGCGTGAAGTGAAGCTCATCTTGCCCCACGCGTCGATGATCGGGCGCGCGTCGAACGACGCGATGTCGATGTGCTCAACGGGGCTGGAGAGAAGTTCCGCTTTGCGGTTCGAGTCGATTTTGGCGTCAGCCATGGGAGGTGCTCCTATGGGCGGCGTCGAGCTAAACCGTCTCGCGGACGCTCCGCCGACACGAGACGCGGCTGCAAATAGGGTAATCCAGCGGGAATGCAAGAAGTTTCCGGAACCGGCGCGCCGGCGCTGGGTTCGGAAGCTATGGCGCAGCTCTTCCTGCAAATCGCAACCTCGCTCGATGGCTACATCGAAGACGCCAATCACGACATTGGCTGGATGATTGAAGACCCCTCGATCGATCCGTTCATGACTGACGTGTTACGCGGCGTGGACGGGATGATCTTCGGCAAGACGGCGCACAAGCTGCTCGCGGAATTCTGGCCGACGGCGGGCGAGCAGAAAGGCGCGTCGGACGAGTTGAAGGCGCAAGCGGAGCTGATGAACCGGATGCCGAAGTATGTGCTGACTCATGGCGGCGAGGAGACCGGCTGGAACAATTCGCACGCAATTCGCGCCGAAGACGTGCCGCGGCTAAAACGCGACGCGAAGCGGCCGATCGCGCTCTATGCCGGCGCTGGTGCGGCTCAAGCACTGATGGATCAACTCGATGAGATACGGTTGATCCAGTATCCCATTTTGCTTGGGGCGGGCACGCCGCTCTTCGCCGAGGACAGTAGGCGAAGACCGCTGCGTCTGCTTGAGAGCCGTGCTGCAGCGCTACGCGCCAGCTTAAGGTGGTTGAGCTGTGGGGAAGTGAGGCCGCGCCGTCCCTGCCTCATAGAATAGATAGGGCGCCTTGGCCGAATTACCAGAATTGGCGCGGCGCGCGGTTCGGACTAGCTAGCGCGCCATGGCCAGCACTCCGAAACTTCGCCACGTCGATCTCACACAGGGACCGATTACCCGCACGCTCGTTATGTTCTCGCTGCCGGTGCTTGGCACCAGTGTGTTGCAGTCGCTGAACGGGTCGGTGAATGCGATCTGGGTCGGGCGGCTGTTGGGCGAGCAGGCGCTGACGGCGACGGCCAACGCGACGCTCATTCTGATCTTCATGCTGGGCGCGGTGTTCGGCGTCGGCATGGCGGCGACGATCCTGGTTGGCCAGGCGGTGGGCGCGAAGAAACCGGACGAGGTGAAGCGCATCGTCGGCACGGCGATGACGTTTTTCATCATCCTCTCCGCGGTCACGGCGATCGCCGGCTACACTTTGAGCGAGCCGATCCTGCGGCTGATGCAAACGCCGCCGGAAGTGACGCCGCTGGCGGTGACGTATCTGCGGGTGATCTTCTTGTCGCTGCCGTTCATGTTCGTCTCGGCGCTGCTGATCATGATCCAGCGCGGCGCGGGCGATGCGAAGACGCCGTTCCGGTTTTCGATCCTGGCTGTCGGGCTCGACATTGCGTTCAACCCGCTGCTGATCCTTGGCGTCGGGCCGCTGCCGGAGATGGGCATTGCCGGCGCCGCGATGGCGACTTTGCTGTCGCAAGCGATCTCGATGGTGGTGATGGTGGCGTATCTCTACTGGCGCAAGTCGGAGATCGTGCTTTACCGCGGCGAGTGGCACTTTCTGAAGCCCGATCCGGCGATCATGAAGACGCTGGTGGTCAAGGGTTTGCCGATGGGTGCGCAGATGCTCGTCGTTTCGATTTCGGCCGTCGTGATGATGGCGATGATCAATAGCTATGGCGCGCAAACGGCGGCCGCTTACGCCGTCGCGATGCAGTTGTGGACTTATCTGCAGATGCCGGCGATGGCGATCGGGATGGGGGTGTCGTCGTTCGCTGCGCAGAACGTGGGCGCCAAGCGCTGGGACCGAGTGGACGCGACGGCGCGCTCCGGAGTCGGCGTCAATGTTGCGCTGACGGGGGCGCTGATCGTGGTGCTCTACATTGTCGATCCTTACTTGGTGCAGCTGTTCCTGCCGGGCAATCCGGAAGCCATCGCGCTGGCTGAGCACATCAACAATATCGGGGCCTGGGCCTATGTCGGGTTCGGCGTGATGTTCGTGCTGTTCGGCGTCGTGCGCGCGACGGGCGCCGTGACGCCGCCATTACTGATCATGGCGTTCTCGCTTTTCGTTGTGCGCATAAGTTTTGCGGTGTTGCTGCAGCCCTACTGGGGCGCAGATGCGATCTGGTGGAGCTTCGCGGTCAGCATGATGACGTCGATGCTGCTCTCCGTTGCGTATTATCGCTGGGGCGGATGGCGTAAATCGCGGATGGGGCCGGCGCATGTCGAAGAAGCGCCCGACACCGGCGCGGGCGCGCCGGCGATTGACGCGATGGCGGCCAACGCGGTCGCAATCGACGACGAACCGCAAAAGGCCTAGCGCTACGCCGCGTCGAGCGTGCAATCTCCCGCGCAGGGAGGAACACATGAGCGAACTTGCAGGGCGCGTGGCGTTGGTGACAGGCGGCGCGCGAGGGCTGGGCGCCGCGGCGGCGAAGGCGTTGGCGGAGAAGGGCGCGAAGGTTGTCGTGAGCGACGTAAGCGATGGCCGCGAGACGGCGAACGCCATCGACGGCGCGTTCGTGAAGCATGACGTCACTAGCGAAGATGAATGGATCGCGGCCATAACGTTCGCGAAGGAGACGTTCGGCGGGCTCGATATCCTCGTCAACAACGCCGGCATCTTTTGGGCCAAGCCGCTGGCGATGGAGACGCTGGAAAGCTTCCGCAAGATGCAGCAGGTGAACGTCGAGGGCGTGTTTCTCGGGCTGAAGCACGCCATTCCGGTCATCGCCGAGCGAGCTGAGAAATGGGATGGCGGCGGGTCTATCGTGAACCTGTCGTCGGTGGCGGGGCTTGTCGGCGCGCCGATGACGCTGGCCTACAATGCCTCAAAGGGCGCGGTGCGGCTGATGACGAAGGCGGCGGCGCTGGAGTGTGCGCGGGCTGGGCAGAAGGTGCGCGTGAACTCGGTGCACCCCGGCATCATCAACACGCAGATGATGACCGACGCGGCCGAGCAGATGGCGGGCGCGAGCGGCGTCAATGACATGATGGAACGCTTTGCCGCGTTTCACCCGATGGGGCGATTGGGGCGCGACATCGATGTTGCAAACGCGGTGGCGTTTCTGGCGTCGGACAAAGCGGCGTTTATGACGGGCAGCGAGCTGGTCGTCGATGGCGGCATGACGGCGATGTGAGTGCTACACGTTCACGCCGAACCAGAGCGCCAACGAGGCAATCGTCAGCAGAATGTTGCCGACGTGTGGGCCGCGAAATGCAATCGCGTTCCAGAGCGCGGCGGGCATGTAGATGCCGATGCCGAAATAGAGTAGCAGCGTGCTCGCCGTGGCGTCGAACCATTGCGGCGCGAAGAACATCCAGAGAGTCGCTGCGGCGACCAACGACCACGCGATCGATGGCAGATGCCACATCGCGTACATGAGGCGGCGGTTGACGGGGTTTTCCAGAATACGGCTGCCGTTCGTCGCGGCGTAGAGCGGGCGCAGGATATAGCGCTCGCTCAGATATGAATGGCCAATCGCGCAGCCGAAGCCTGCGATCGCGGAGACGATGAGCAACAGGTTCATACGCTAACGCTCTGCCAGTTTGCGCGAGCGCGCCAGCCTCTGCCGTAACGGATGCGTCTAGCCGCCGCGTGCGTCAGCGGAGCACAGCGTACGCGCGCACGGGAAACGTGCCCATGCCGACGACCGGCGGCGGCGCGGCGTGGAAGGTGAAGCCTTGCGGCGGTAGATCGTTGAGGCGCGTCAGGTGTTCGCCGATGGGAATGTCGGCGGCCAGTAGGATGGTGTGGACGGGACGGCGCTTGGTGCGGGTGTCGTCGATATTGTGGGAGTCGATGCCGACGAAGGCCGCGCCGTTGTCGGCGAGATAGCGCGCTGCCTCTTCGGTGAGGAATGAGTGGTCGCTGAAATAGGGAGGCGTGCGCCAGTGCGCGTCCCAGCCGGTGGCGATCAGCACGGCCTTGCCGCGCACATCGAGGCCGGCGAAATGCTCGGGTGTTGTAGCGAGGCCGTTCTCGTGCGGGTTGCGCACCATGAGGCCATCGAGTTCGGCGATCGAAGCGAGCGGCAGATGCGCGAGGTCGCGGCCGTCGGCGTAGCGGTGGAAGGGCGCATCGACGTAGGTGCCGGTGTTGGCGACCATGTCGATGCGACCGATGGAAAAGCTGGAGCCGTCCTCGTAGTTTGCCTCTGACGCTTCGCGTGTCCAGTAATCGCAGATCACCGGCCCCGGCAGACCTTTGAACGTCTCCATGCCGTGTTCGATGTGGTGGCTGAGATCGACAAAGTGTGACATGCGACGAGCTTAGGCTCGCGCGCAGACGATGCCAAATTAACTGCCGCGCATTTCGCTTGGGCTTTTGCCGGTCCAGCGTTTGAAGGCGCGGGAGAAGGCGGCGGGGTCGGAGAAGCCAACGAGATAGGCGGTTTCGTTCACGGTGGTCTTCTGCGCGCGCAGATATTCGAGCGCGAGCTTGTGGCGGAGATCGTCCAGAACCTGTTCGAAGGTAACGTTCTCTTCTTTGAGCGATCTATAGAGCGTCTGCCGGCTGATTCCGAGTTTCTCGGCAATGGCGTCCATGTTCGCTTCGCCCTTGTGCAGCACCGGCATGAGCAGGCTTTCGACCCGGCCGCGTGAGGTGCCTGCGTTTTCCGGGTCGCGCAGCAGCGCGTCGGCGTGCTCCGTTAGCACGCCGAACACGTAGCGCGGCAGGATGCCGACCTTGATGGTTACGATGCTTTCTTCCATCCGCATGGCGTTGCGATCGCTGAAGAACACGACTGGTGTCCCGAAGACGCGCGCGTACTCGTCGCCGTAGGCAGGGCGCGGATGTGTCACGCGCACTTCCTTGATCCATTCCGGGAAGCCGGACCGGCGGGGGCCGGAGATGATGTGGGCGAACGCGCTTTCGGTGAGCTCGGGAAAGGTGTTCGGAGCGGCGCGCATATCGGTGAACCAAAGACCGGAGGCGTCCCGGATCATCGCGAAGCGGTTTTCGCCGTCCAGCGCGACATCGACGATGAGGCGGACGTAGCGGTTGAGCTGTTCGAACGCGTCGAGCATCGTTTCCGAGGCTTTGCCGATCAATCCGACAATGGAGATGTCCGAGACGTCGACCGCTTCGCCGAAGTGCAGCGCGAGCGCGGGATCGCCGGTGGCGTCTTTGGCCGCGTGCATCAGTGCAACGTATTGCGTGTAGGGCAGGCGCGTGTCGCGATCTTGCAGTGCGGATGCGTCGACGCCGGCGCTTGCAAGCAGCGCATCGCGATCGGCGCCGCGTGACACGGCGTAGCCGAGCAGACCGAGAACGAAGCCTGAGGAGACGGTCTCTTCACGCATTGGCGGTGCTACGTGCGATCATGCTTTTGATGCGTGGCGTCATGGCGTCATATCGAATGCCAACGATATCGTATCGCCATTCGATAGTCGCCGCTTTTCTGCTGCGGCGCGACGGAGAACCGAATGAGCGAAGCTGTTGCGGTGCGCCCGGCGCCAAATGTGTCGGCGGATGCGATTCTGCGCGCGTCTGGCGTGCTGTGGTTTATCCCCGCCGCGATTGGGCAGTGGGTGTTTGCGTACTACATCGCCGTCCAGTACGGCGCGAGCGCGTTTGCCGGAAATTGGGCGAGCTGGAACGACATTATGGTCAACGGCCTCATCGCCGGCGATCTCTGGGGCAATGTCGCGATGGTGGCGCACATTGCCGTCGCGTTCTGGATCACGGTCGCCGGCACGCTGCAGCTGATGCCGTTCGTGCGCAATAATGCGCGCGCGTTTCACCGCTGGAATGGTCGCTTCTACATTCTGATCGCATTCGTGGCCGCGGCGGCCGGCATCTACATGACATGGGCGCGCGATCAGCTTGGCGGCGTAGTGAGCGCGGTCGGCATTTCAATCGACGGGGTGCTGATCATGGTGTTCGCAGCGATGGCGTGGCGCGCGGCGATGGCGCGGCGATTCGATGTTCACCAGCGCTGGGCGATGCGGTTGTTTCTTGCGGTGAGCGCCGTCTGGTTCATGCGCGTAATGTACGGCTTTTTGATCTTGGCGGCGCAAGGCCGGCCGCCGGGGACGACGGATGAGATGAATGGGCCGACGGACTTGTTCGTTGGCTTCGGCAGCTACCTGATCCCGCTGGCGGTGCTGGAGCTTTACTTCTGGGCCAAGCGCGGTGGCGCGGCAGCGAAGCTTGCGACGGCGGGCGTGGTGACGTTCGCGGCGGGTGCGACGGCGGTGGGCGTCGCGGGCGCGGTGATCGTGATGTGGCTGCCGCGGATCACGGGCGGCTGAAACGAAAGAGGCCCGCTTGCGCGGGCCTCTGAGACGCTCTGCTTAAGCCTGCTTCGGCTTGCGCGGCGCGCGCTTGCGCTTGGGCAGAGCGACCACCGAGGACGCTTCGCCGTACATGCTGGGCCACGGCGAGTCGTTTGACTCCATCGTCACCGTCTCGCCGAAGCCGTTGAAGCGCGTGCCCATGGCGGTGCCGTAGGCGCCGAGCGAGCCGATCTCGATCAAATCGCCTTCCTGGATGTCGGTCGGCAGCATGAACGGGCCAGCGGCGGCATCCATGCTGTCACAGGTCGGACCGTAGAGACGGAACGGCGCGAGCTTGGCGCGGCTTGGCGTTTGACGCAGCAGCTTCGCCGGGAAAGCCCAGTTCAGGTGCGTGGCGTCGAACAGCGTGCCGAAGGCGCCGTCGTTCAGGTAAAGCGCGTCGCCCTTGCGGAGTTCGACGCGCGTGACCGTCGAGCCAGCTTCCGCCACGAGCGCGCGGCCGGGCTCGGCCCAGAGCTTGGCGTTCTGGGCGACGAACATTTCTTCGAAGCCGTTCTTGATCGCGTTTACATATTCGATCATTGGCCGCGGGCTCATGCCCGGATAGATCGCCGGAAAGCCGCCGCCGACGTCGACGATGTCGACTACAACGCCCGCGTTCACGATGGCGCGGTTCACGCCGTCCATCGCGGTGCGGTAGGCGTCCGGCTTCATGCACTGGCTGCCGACGTGGAACGAGACGCCGAGCATCTCTTCCGACGCTTGGCGTGTCTTGCGCAGCAGCGCCGGCGCTTCTTCCGGGCTGACGCCGAACTTGCGGGTAAGCGGGTACGCCGCGCCGTCGCCGGGCACGGCGAAGCGGACGACCAGCGTCAGATCTTTTGCGAAGCCGGTTTCGGCCAGGATTTTGTCGAGCTCGTCTTCGCTATCGAGCGCGAAGGTCTTCACGCCGTAATCGTGGAAGGCGCGGCCGATGGCGCGGCGGCTCTTCACCGGGTGCATGAACGCGATCTGCGCGTCCTTGAACTTGTTAGCGATCAGCGCTGCTTCAACATCGGAAGCAACGTCAAAGCCGCGAATGCCGGCTTCCCAGAGCGCGTCGAGCACCCATTCAGACGGGTTCGCCTTAACGGCGTAAAACACCTCGCCCGGAAAGTTCTCGCGAAACCAGGTCGCAGCCGCGCGGACGCGGTGCGGGCGGGCAATAGCCACGGGACCGTCGGGCGCTTCGCGCGCCGTCAGATCAAGAGGCGAGAGGACAGAGTCCATCCGGCAGCTCCCAAACTTGTAACCGCTTTCGGGCGGTTCAGTTCATTCCCAGGCCGGCGTTAGTCGGACATGCTTTAATGTCAGGTCCGCCCTTGGGAGCTTGCGCCGGACGATCGCCAAGAAGCTTCCTGCTTCCCGTTGCTTGCGATCGACCAGGTGGCCTGGGCCGAGGGGGCGTTAGTGGACGCTGTTTCCAGGTCCGCCGGTAACGGTGCGAAGTATGTGCGTCGTTCCCCAATGTAAAGAGCCATTGATGGTTAATTTCCCTTGCGCGGTCAGAATGATGCGCTGAACCCACACCGCGCCCCCGTCGCGCCCATGCAAAAGCGCAAATGAGGTGTTCCGGCCACGTCACAAAACTGAGACCGAACTGTCACCGCTGCTTAGCGGAACGTTCGCGCAGCCGTCATCGCGCGGTTCTAACCCCCGCCTCGCCCGAGGAGCGGTGAGAGATTCTCAACCGTCACGTTGGGGCTCGGTTTTGACCAGGGGGTCTCTATGAAGAATGTACTTTCGAAGGTCGCGCTCGCGGCCCTCGCGGTGGGCGGCGTCACCGGTGTAAACAGTGCCGCGCACGCGCAAACGCCACCGCCGCCGACGATCCAGCCGATGAACGGCGCGCCGGAAATTCGCGATGGCGAGCAGCGGTTCAAGGTGCGCGGCCGTTTGCAGTACGACGTATACTCGAACGAGTGGGACGCCGGCGTCGATTCTCCGCTTGTTTCGCCAAGCGTAGACGCTGAGGACGGCTCACGCTCATATGTGCGTCGCGCGTTTCTCGGCGTCCAGGGCCGCTTCAGCGACAACTGGCGTTACAAGGTCGATTTTGTTCTGAACCCGGGCGCGAGCGGTGACGACGCCACCACCGGCGACGCCGCTGTCGCGGTTGACGACGCCTATCTCGAATACGCGGGCGATTTCTTCTCGGTCGTGATCGGCGAAAACAACGTCACCGCGCCGCTGGAAGATCGCACGTCGTCCCTCGATATTCCGTTCCTTGAGCGCTCCAGCATTATCAACGCGTACGGCTACGGTCGCGCGGCGGGCGTTGCTGGCCTGGTCACGGGCGCAAACTGGATGGCTGCGATCGGCGTCTATGGCGACTCGCTCAACAACTCCGACAGCAACTTCGCCAACAGTGAGCAGACCTCGATAAGCGGCCGCTTCACCTGGGCGCCGATCTTCGAAACGTCGCCGGACGGCGTCACTCTGCTCCACCTCGGGGTTTCCGCGCGCCAACGCTACAACGGTGACGACGCGCTGTTTCGCTATCGTCCGCGCCCGCTCAATGGCCGCGGCTCGCGCTGGGTTGAAAGCTCTTCGGGCAGCGCCACGCAAGACGACTTGAGCTACGGCTTTGAAGTCGCCGGCCAATGGAATGCGTTCGGCTTCACGGGCGAATACATCACACTTGAAGGCGAAACCCCCGCCGGCGTGCAAGTCGAGTCCGACGGCTACTATGTCGATCTGACCTGGTCGCTCACGGGCGAAGCGCGTTCTTATCGCGGCAACCAAGGTTCGTTCGGCCCGGTCGTTCCGCATAATCCGGTCACGGAAGGCGGCTGGGGTCATTGGGGCCTGATCGCACGCTACGATTTCATCGACCTGAGCGACATCGACGCCGGCACTGCCCGCGGCGAGCAAACGGCTTACGCCTTCGGCGTGAACTGGGTGCCGATCGATCACGTGCGCTTCATGCTGAACTACGCCAGCACGGAGATGGATCGGGTTGTGAACACGTTCCCGGTTGCGCCGGGCATTTCGGCCCCCGACGCCGAAGCTGACGTCATCAGCCTGCGCACGCAGTTCGATTTCTAACACACCCCCGAAGCAACGGAGGCGCGGTCCCCAAGAGCCGCGCCTCCACCCACCTGAGGGACCAGGTTCAATCGGAGCACTTCACATGCAAACGCAATTCTTCAAGGCGCTGAGCAAGATCGCGGCATCCGCCGCGATGGTCGCGCTCGTCGCCGCACCGGCGCAGGCCCAACAGGCCGGCGCGCCTTTCACCATCCAAATCGACGGCTCATCGACGGTGTTTCCGATCTCGGAAGCGGTTGCCGAAGGCTTTCAGCAACAAACCCAAGGCCGCATCCGAGTCGCGGTTGGCGAGTCGGGTTCGTCGGCTGGTCTGCGCAAGTTCTGCCGCGGCGAAATTCACATCGCCGACTCTTCACGCCCGATCCGTTCGAGCGAAATGGCGACCTGCGCAGCCGCCGGCATCCAATACGTGGAAATCCCGGTTGCGTTCGATGGCGTCACCGTCGTTGTGAACCCGTCCAACCCGCTTCGCTCGCTCACGGTCGCTCAGCTCCGCGAAATCTGGTCGACCGGTTCGCGTGTGAATAACTTCAGCGCTGTCGGCGGCCCGAATCTGGCCATGCAACTCTACGGTCCGGGCTCGGCTTCAGGCACGTTCGAGTACTTCACGGAAGCCGTGAATGGCACGGCGCGTTCGTCGCGCACCGACTACACGCCGTCGGAAGACGATAACGTGCTGGTCCAAGGCGTCGCCAACAACCCGGGCGGCATGGCCTACTTCGGCCTCGCTTACTACGAAGAGAACCAAAGCCGTCTGCACGCTGTCGCCATCGACAACGGCAACGGCCCGGTCACGCCGAGCCAAGCCACGGTTCGCAACGGCTCATACGCGCCGCTGTCGCGGCCGATCTTCATCTACGTGAACGCCGCCGCTCTGCGCCGTCCGCAAGTGCAGCAGTTCGTGCAGTACTACATCAACAACGCCGCCACGGTTTCCGAGCGCGTTGGCTATGTGGCCCTGCCGGCCGCCGCCTACACCGCCTACCTGCAGCGCGCGCAGCAGCGCCGCATCGGCACCGCCTTCGGTGGCCGCGCGGCGATCGGCGCCAGCATCGAGGACGTTGTGGCTCGCCGTCTGGTTCAGACGCCAGTCAACGACTAACAGCACTGCAAAACGGATGGGGCGGGGGGCGTTAACCCCCCGCCCCAACTCCGCTATACGGTTCGAAACCGCGCAAAACGCGTGAGTCGAAGGGGCAGGGCGTGGAACGGGATTTCACAAAGAAGAAGGTGCGCGTGTCTGAGCGCATCATGGAAGGCCTGCTCTTCGCCGCCGCCGCGGTGGCCATCGCGATCGTGCTGGGCATCGTCTATGTCGTGGTGTCGGAATCGACGAAATTTTTCGCTCAGGTTTCGGCGATCGAGTTCCTGACCTCGACCACGTGGACGCCGCTGTTCGACAATCCGCAGTACGGCATCGCGCCGCTGCTGACGGGCACTTTCATGTCAACGCTCGTGGCGCTCGCCGTCGCCGTCCCGCTCGGGTTGCTGGTGGCGATCTGGCTCTCCGAGTTCGCCGGCCACCGCACCCGCGAAACCATCAAACCGACGCTTGAGCTGCTCGCGGCGGTGCCGACTGTCGTCTACGGCTACTTTGCGCTGCTGTTCGTGACGCCGATGCTCCAACAAGCGCTCCGCCCGCTCGGCATCGAGCTGCCGTCGTTCAATCTGCTCAGCGCCGGCCTCGTGATGGGGCTGATGATCATTCCTTACATCGCGTCGCTTTCGGAAGACGCGATGCGCGCTGTGCCACGCTCGATGCGCGAGGGCTCGTTCGCCATGGGCGCAACGCGCCTGGAGACGTCGTTCCGCGTCGTGGTGCCAGCGGCAGTATCGGGCGTTGTCGGCGCCGTCATCCTGGGCATGTCGCGCGCGATCGGTGAAACCATGATCGTGGTTGTCGCCGGCGGCACGCAGCCGCAAATGGTGACGACTCCCGCGCAAGGTGGCGCGACGGTGACAGCGTTCATCGCGCAAGTCGCGCTCGGTGATCTGCCGTTCGGCACGCTTGAGTACAACTCGATCTTCGCGGCGGGCCTCGCACTCTTGGTGCTGACGCTGCTCTTCAACTTCGTGGCGTTCTTCCTGCAGCGCCGCTACCGGGAGGCCTACTAATGGCTGCCGTCGACGTGCAACGCGTTCGCGATATCACGGAGCATCCGCCGGGCCTCGGCACGCGCAAGTTCAAGGACGCGGCCTTCGTGATCTGGGGCATCATCGCCACGATCATCGGTCTCGGCACCCTCGTCGCGCTCGTGAGCGAGCTGATCCACGACGGCGGCCATCGTCTATCCGCGGCGTTCTTCTGGAGCTTCCCGTCATCCGAGGCGGCTGATGCTGGCATTCTCTCGGCGTGGGTCGGCTCGCTTTTGGTGATCGCCACCACGGCGCTGTTCGCTATCCCGATCGGGATCATGGCTGGCATCTATCTCGAAGAGTATGCGCACAAGAATCCCGTCACGAGCGCCATCGAGATCGCAGTGAACAATTTGGCCGGCGTGCCATCGATCTTGTTCGGCCTGATGGCCGTCGGCATCTTCGTGCAATTCCTCGGCAATCCGAACCGTTGGTTTGCCTTTCTGCCTGAAGGTTTCCGTGAGGCCGCGGCGGACATGTTCGGCCAATCAATTCTGACGGCGGGCATCACGCTCTCTCTGTTGATCCTGCCGGTCGTCATCGTCGCCACGCGGGAAGCTGTGCGCAGCGTGCCGCAGGAGATGCGCCAAGGGGCGCTCGCGGTCGGCGCCACCAAGTGGCAGACGACGCAGCATCACGTGCTGCCGTACGCGCTGCCCGGCGTCGTCACCGGCGTCATCATCGGCATTTCGCGCGCTTTGGGCGAGACAGCGCCGCTGATCATGATCGGCGGCCTCACCTTCGTGGCGTTCCTGCCGATCACGCGGCCCGGCGATGCGGCATTCGAAGTCATCGGCGCAGTGGATGAATACGGCGCGCCGGTCACGCCGGACGCGACCGAAAGCGTGCGCATCGCGCACGACGGCGTCGTGGTGCTGCCGGACTTCACCGAAATGCCGGTGGTTGGCGGGCAGACGTACGACCTGCCGCACGGCTCGACCGTGCAGTCGGTGGCGACGTGGGGTGACGCGGTCGCAAGCTGGTCGCCGACGCATTGGCTTGGCTCGGAATTTACGGTGATGCCGATCCAGATGTTCAACTGGACTTCGCGGCCGCAGGCCGAGTTCCTGGAAATCGCGGCGGCGGCGGGCCTCGTGTTGCTCGGCATCACGCTGCTGATGAACGGCACCGCGATCTTCCTGCGCTACAGGCTGCGCCGAAGCATCAAGTGGTAGGCTGACCCTTAGCGGCGCGTTCGCGCACCCTCTTTTCCTTCGCGAGCCGGCGGCGCTCCTTGGCGCGGGCGCGGAGGTCACGGAGCTTGTGCCAGAAGCGGCGGCCGCGCTCTTTCGGCAGCGGCTCCAGGTTGCGGCGGAATTCCTCGGCGCAAGAGCGCCAGGAATATCGCTCCGCCAACGCGCGCGCGTCTTCGCGGCGCAGCTGAAGCGCTTCCAGGCAGGCCTTGCGCAGATCCGTGTCGACAATGCCGGCGCCGGTGCCCGGTAGAATGTCTTGTGGGCCGGGCGCGACGTAACCGGCGACCGGCGTGCCGCAGGCGGCGGCTTCAAGGATCACGAGGCCGAACGTGTCGGTGAAGCTCGGGAAGACGAAGACATCCGCGTCGGCGTAGTGGCGCGCGAGCTCTTCGCCGAACTTGGGTCCGGTGAAGTGTACGTTCGGATATTTCGCCTTCAGCTCCTCAAGCGCGGGTCCGCCGCCGACGACGATTTTGGAGCCCGGCAGATCGAGCGCGACGAACGCTTCGATGTTCTTCTCAACCGAGACTCGGCCGACATATACGAACACCGGTTTCGGCAGATCCTTGAAGACGCCGCCATCGATGCCGCGCTTGCTCGGATGAAATTGCTCGATGTCGACGCCGCGGCTCCAGATCGCGGTGTTGCGGAAGCCTTGCAGCTCGAGCTGCTTCTGCATCGTCGGCGTCGCCACCATGACGCGGCCAGATCTGTCGTGGAACGCGTGCATGAAGCGATAGCCAGCCCAGAGCGGAATCCAGTTGAAGCGCGCGTGGACGTATTCCGGAAACTGGGTGTGGTAGCTCGTCGTGAACGGAAACTTGTGCTTGAGGCAGATCGCGCGCGCGTCCCAGCCTAGCGTGCCCTCGGTGGCGATGTGCACCGCGTCCGGCGCGAAGGCGAGGAAGCGGTCCTCGACGTCCTCACGCGCGCCCAGCGCCAGGCGGATTTCCGAGTACGTGATCAGCGGCACAGTGTTGGGGTAGTCCGCGGGCGAGACCACCTCGACCTCGCAGCCCATGGCCTTGAGTTCGTTGTTGGTGCTGGAGAGCGTGCGCACGACGCCATTCACCTGCGGCTCCCAGGCGTCCGTTACGAGCAGAATTTTGGTGGCGAGCGGCGGCGTCTCAGTCGCGCTGTCGTGGTTCGCCGTGGCAGGCGCCGGGGCTTCGGTTGTCACGGGCGGGGTTTGCCCCAGGGGGCCGGGCGCCGCAAGGGGGACACGGCGCCGCCTTGCCCTTACGGCCCAAGACGCGCAAATGGCGCCCATGCAATCAGCCCCGACGCCACACCCGTCCGCCGCCATCGATTGGGATCAACTCGACGCCCTAAAATACGTCGACGAGGACGCTGCTGTAGCAGCGCTTCTGGCTGACGCGCCGCTCGACGCTGCGGGCCGCGCCAGCGTCGCTGCCGAGGCGCGCAATCTGGTGGTGCGGGCGCGCGGGCTGAAGCGCCGCAAGGGCGTGATGGAAAGCTTTCTGGAGGAGTTCGGGCTCTCGAACGCCGAGGGTCTGGCGCTGATGTGCTTGGCCGAAGCGCTGTTGCGGGTGCCGGACGAGCAAACCGCTGACAAGCTGATCGCCGAGAAGATTTCGACCGGGCAGTGGGCGGAGCACCTGGGCAAGTCGGATCATTGGCTGGTCAACGCCGGCACGTTCGGCCTGATGATGACAGGGCACGTTGTGAACCTGCCGCAGGAGTTGAAAGGCGAAGCGAGCGAAGTTGTCGGCAAGCTGACCAAGCGCATGGGCGAGCCGGTGGTGCGCGCCGGCGCGATGCAGGCGATGCGTATCCTCGGTGAGCAGTTCGTGCTCGGCCGCAACATCAACGCGGCTTTGAAGCGCGGCGCGAGCATGGTGCGCGCGGGTGGCGCGACGCGCTATTCGTTCGACATGCTGGGCGAAGGCGCCCGCACCAATGAGGACGCGGTGCGCTATCTGGCGGCGTACGCCAATGCTATCGATGCGGTGGGTGAGGACGCGCGCAACAAGGGGCCGCATGCGTCGAACGGCATTTCGGTGAAGCTCTCGGCGCTGCATCCGCGCTACGAGACGCGGCAGGAAGAGCGGGTGATGCACGAGCTTTATCCGCGGGTGCTGCAACTCGCGGAGCAAGCCAAGAAATACAACATCGGACTCACCATGGACGCCGAAGAGGCGGACCGTTTGGTGATGTCGATGCACTTGTTCGAGCGGCTGGCCCTGGAGCCGTCGCTGAAGGGATGGGAAGGCTTGGGGCTGGCGATCCAGGCGTATCAGAAGCGCACCCGCGCGCTGATCGAGTTCTTGACGCAGCTGGCGCGCAAACGCGGCACCACGATCCAGACGCGGTTGGTGAAGGGCGCGTATTGGGACGGTGAAGTGAAGCGCGCGCAAATTCAGGGGCGCGTCGATTTCCCGGTGTGGACCACGAAGGCCGCGACGGACGTGCACTACTTGGCTTGCGCGCGCGATCTCTTCCGCGCCGGCGGCGCGATCTTCCCGCAATTCGCTACGCACAACGCGCACACGGTTGCTGCGGTGCGCCGCATGGGCGCGAGTGCTGGGCGCGATCAGTTCGAGTTTCAGCGCCTGCACGGCATGGGCGAAGCGCTTTACGCGGCGCTTGAGCATCCCGTGCCGGTGCGCGTGTACGCGCCTGTTGGAGGGCACGAGGATCTGTTGCCGTACTTGGTGCGGCGGTTGTTGGAGAACGGCGCCAACACGTCGTTCGTGCACTCGTTCCTGGATGATGACGTGTCGCCGGATGTGGTCGCCGCCGATCCCATGGCGACGTTGGAGGCCAATCCGCATCGTCACCGCCGTTTGCCACCGCCGCCGCAACTGTTCGGCGCGAGCAGGAAGAATTCGACTGGGCGCGATCTTTCGGTCGAGGCGGATCGTGAGGCTCTGCGTAAGCCGAAGCAAAAGCTGAGCGAGAGCGGGACAAGCGTTGCCGTTGATGTGGCGGTCACCACGGCTCTGAAGGCGCATAAGGAATGGGATGCGCGTGGTGGCGCGGAGCGGGGCGCGATCCTGCGTGCGATGGCCGATGCGTTGCAAGCCAACCACGATCCCTTGTGCGCGCTGATTGCGCGCGAAGCTGGGCGCTCGCTTCAGGACGGGATCGACGAAGTCCGCGAGGCGATTGATTTCTGCCGCTACTACGCGGCGGAGGCAGAGCGCTTACTGGCCGGGCCAATCGCGTTGCCGTCGCCGGCTGGCGAGACCGATCATCTCGAGTTGCACGGGCGCGGCGTGTTCGTTTGCATCAGCCCGTGGAATTTCCCGCTGGCGATTTTCACGGGCCAACTCGCGGCGGCTCTTGCTGCGGGCAATGCGGTGATTGCCAAGCCGGCCGAGCAAACGCCGCGCATCGCGGAAGCGGCGGTGAATCTGTTCTACGAAGCCGGTCTGCCGCGCGATGTGCTGCAGCTGGTGCAAGGCGACGGCAAGGTCGGCGGCGAACTGGTCGGCGATCCGCGCATCGCCGGCGTGGCCTTTACCGGCTCCACCGAAGTCGCGCGCATCATCAATCGTACGCTCGCGGCCAAGGATGGCCCGATCGTGCCGTTGATCGCGGAGACGGGTGGGCTGAATGGCATGTTCATCGACACCACGGCGCTCAAAGAGCAGGTGGTGGACGATGTGATCGCGTCGGCGTTCCAAAGCGCTGGCCAACGTTGCTCCAGCTTGCGGGTGCTGTTCCTGCCGAACGATACGGCGGACGGGATATTGGAAACGCTGCTTGGCGCCATGGACACGCTGGTGATCGGCGATCCAGCCGATCCGTTCACAGACATCGGCCCGATCATCGATGCTGAAGCGAAAGCCAATCTCGACAAACACATCGCCAAGATGCGCACCGAGGCGAAGGTGCTGAAGCAGCTCGATGTCTCGAAGCTTGGTGGTAATTTCTTTGGGCCGGCGGTGATCGAGCTGAAATCGCTCGATCAGATCGACAAGGAAGTGTTCGGCCCGATCCTGCACGTCGTGCGCTACGATCCGTCGGATATCGCCAATGTCGGCGCCAAGCTGGCGGCGAAAGGCTACGGCCTAACGCTCGGCGTCCACTCGCGGCTGGAAAGCTTCGCGGACGACGTGAAGAAGGCGGTGCCGGCGGGCAATGTCTATGTGAACCGCACCATCGTGGGCGCTGTTGTTGGCGTGCAGCCGTTTGGTGGTTCGGGCTTAAGCGGCACCGGGCCGAAAGCTGGTGGGCCGTTCTACCTGCCGCGTTTTGCCGAAGAGCGCGCCATCAGCGTCAACATCGCAGCCCAAGGCGGCGATCCACATTTGCTGAATCTGTAAGGGAGTTAGGGCAAGTAGGTGAGTAGGGCAGTATGTTAGCGGGGCCTTTGCCCTACTGCCCTATTGCCGTACTGCCATAACCATAATGTCCCACGATAACGTCACACCGTTTCGCCGCCCGCCGCCGCGCCCCGTCCGTCCGCAGCAAAGCGGCGGCATGGGATTCAAGACGCATCGCGGCAAGGCGGTGCTGGTGCACGCGCTGACGATCCTGTGCTTCCTGCTGCCGTTCTTGATCGGCGGACAGGTCATGCAGTTCGTTGGTCTTGGCCTCGGCATTGCCGCGGGGGTCATCGCGTTTTCGAGCCGCGCCGACACGACGCCGTGGGCGGCGACGCATCACGAGCAGGCGCTGCGCACGCTGATCATCGCGTTCGCGATCACGACGGTGCTGAGCTTGCCAAGCCTCGTGCTGCCGCGCGATTCCGGCGCCGTGATGACTTGGTATGTGCGGATCGTGTTCTGGGGCAACGTGATCGTGCTGATTTGGGCGGGTTTGCGCGCGTTGATCGGGCTGGTGTTGGCGACGATGCGCAAGCCCGTGCCGAACCCGAAGGGGTGGCTGGTCTAGTTCTCGATCCGGCAGCCGAAGCCGTCTTCGTAGATCGCTTCCGCACTGATGGCGCCGAACAGCACACTGGCGCGCACGCGGTCGGCGTCTTCGGTGATGGTGAAATTGCCGCGCGCGTCTTCCGGTAGGTCGGCGAGGCAGGAGTCTAAGCTGCGCGCGCTGACGTGCAGGCACGAGCAGGTGGTTTTGGCCGCATAGCCGGCGGCGATCTGGGCGTAGGCGACATCGTCGCGGAGCGACCAGACCACGCTCGAAAGCACGATCGCGCTCAGCACCAGTCCGCCGATGACCATCCAGCGTTTGCGCGACACCGCCGCCTCCCCCTATGCTTCCGCAATCGAGCATAGCGAAGGCGAGGGGACACGTCATGCTGCGGAATGCTTTGGTGGCTTTGGTTTGGGTTGTCGTCGCGGCAAGCGCGAGCGCTCAGACCTTGGCGCCGCTGCAGTCACAGCCCGCGGGCGTGGCGTGGCCGGGCGCGGATTGGGAAGCCGCGCCACAACCGCGCGATCTCGACGCGGCGACGTTCGATCTGGCGATGACGGAGGCGTTTGCTGGTCCGCACCCAGAGCTCGGCGAAACGCGCGCGGTGTTGATCGTGCAAGGCGGGCGCGTCGTGTTCGAGCGCTACGGCGACGGCTACACGCGCGAGACGCGGCTGACGTCTTGGTCGATGGCGAAATCGATCACGCATGCTTTGGTCGGCGCCGCGGTGATGGATGGGCAAGTCTCGATTGATGCGCCGATGGGCAATCCACTCTGGCGTGCGGGCGATCGTCGCGCGTCGATCACTTGGCGGCAATGGATGCAGATGGTCGATGGGCTCGATTATCAGGAGAGCAATGAGGATGTCACGCTCGCCGGCAATGCGCGCATGCTGTTCGGCGATGGCCGCCGCGATATCGCGCGCTGGGCTGCCCAAAGGCCGCTGATCCACGATCCGGGCACGACCTGGAATTACTCCTCCGCCGACACGATCTTGGTGTCGGACGCGCTGACACGGGTGATCGTGTCCGATCCGCGCGACGCAAACGATCGCCGCACACGGGTGCGGGCATGGATGAACGAGCAGTTGTTCGATCGCATCGGCATGCATCCGGTCGTCGAGTTCGATCCGCAGGGGACGTTTTACGGCAGCTCGCTGATCTGGGCGTCGGCGCGCGATTTTGCGCGGTTCGGCTATCTCTATCTGCGCGACGGCGTATGGGACGGCGAACGTCTGTTGCCGGAAGGCTGGGTCGATTTTGGTCGCACGCCTGGGCCGGCTCAGAATACCGACACGTATGGCGCCGGTTGGTGGCTGACGCCGTCGCAAGGGCCGGGGCGTCCGGCGCGGTCGCTGATTACCGACCCTGGTATTGCGGATGCGTTTTCGGCGCAGGGCTATGAAGGGCAGATCGTTGTCGTCGTGCCATCAAAAGACTTGGTGCTGGTGCGGCTCGGGCGCTTTGACGGCGGCGCCGAAGCGTGGGATGCGCTGGGCGACTGGGCGACGCGCGTGATCGGCGCCTACGGCGATCGGTAAGGAGGCGCGAAATGTCGGACGAAGGACGCGACGCGAAACTGCAAGCGGCGAAGCTGCTGCGTGACGCCGGCTTCAAGTATCTGGCCGCCAATCTGGAGCACGGCTCGCTTTCAGCGCTGTCGAAGGACGAGCCGTTCTTCCTGCTCTGCGGCCGCGATCGGCTGGCGCCGACGGCGATCAAAGCGTGGATCGAAGCGGCGCGTATTTCCAACGTGCCAGACCACAAGCTCGAGTCCGCGCACGAGACCATCGAAGCGATCGAAGGCTGGCCCGGCGACCGGCACTATCCAGATTAGGCGCGCAACGCTGCGTTGGCGCGATCGAGGCCGTCATAGAGTTTTTGACGCATGTCGGCGCCGCGCGCGCCAGTCAACGTCGTCGACAGCGCGTTAAGCGCATTCGACGCGCCAGGTTCGTTGTGCATGCGTGCGATCTGCGCGACGCCGCGGAGGCGCTCGGCGAACGCTGGCGCGGCCGCGCCTTGTGCATCGAGCACGCGCATACGGAGCTGACGCATGGCGATCGACAGCGACGGCGCAGGGCCGGCGTAGTTTTCGCGGCGGCGCTCGAGCATACGCATCGTGCGCTTGCAGCGGCGGTCCGGACCGAAATAGTTAGTGTCCACCCATAACATTGTCGTTCACATCGCCGCATTTTGCGGCTGGCGCTTTCTGCGTGACGTCAGTGTCAACTTTTTTGGTTAGGATTGCGTTTGGGATTTGTGGTGCTGGCGTGTTTTCGCATGTGCGCTTTGTCGCGGCCATTCGGCATAGCAACGCGCGCGTTATGGTGAAGGCGCATTAGCCAACATCGCACGCACATCGTCAGGCGTTTTGCCGGCTTCGCGCAGGACACGCAGTGTCGCGGCTTGATCACGCTTCGCCAAGCGCTTGCCGTCTTCACCGAGTACAAGCCGGTGGTGGCGATACACGGGTTGCGGCAGACCGAGCAGTTTCTGCAACAACACGTGCAGATGCGCCGCGTCGCGTAGATCTTCGCCGCGGATCACGTGCGTTACGCCTTGCAGCGCATCGTCCCAAACCGAGGCGAGGTGATAGCTAGTTGGGAAGTCCTTGCGTGCGAGGATCACGTCGCCGTGCCTTTCCGGTTCGGCGCGGACGAGGCCGGTTTCGTCTTCAAACACGAGCGCGAAGTAAGCGGGGCCAAGCGCGGCGCGCGCCTTCTTCAACGACAAGCGCCACGCAAACGGCTCGCCAGCCGCGAGCTTCTCGTCTTCCTCGCTCGGCGGCAGCGCTTCGCCGCGAAACGCTTCCTGTGCTTCGTGCGGCGCGGAGGCGATGGCGTCGGCGATCTCTTTGCGGGTGCGGAAGCAGCGATAGACCAGGTTGCGCTCACTCAATTGGCGCAACGCCGCTTCGTAGTCGGCCATGTGCTCGGATTGGCGGCGAACGGGTTTTTCCCATTCCAGGCCAAGCCAAGCGAGATCCTCAAAGATCGCCGCTTCAAACTCCGGCCGCGCGCGGCCTTGGTCGATGTCTTCGATGCGCAGAATGAACCGCCCGCCAGCCTCGCGCGCGGCGTCGAACGCGGTCAGCGCCGAGAGGGCGTGGCCGAGGTGCAGGTAGCCTGTCGGCGAGGGTGCGAAGCGGGTGACGAAACTCACGGCAGGGGCAGGCTACCGTTCGCGCCCGCGAGCCGCTAGCTAGGCGGTCATGACAGTGTTCTTAGGCGGCCCGCGCGTTCCGCCGGTGCGTGGCGGCAAGCCCGATGCGCTGGTGATCCTGCTGCATGGTTACGGCTCCAACGGCGCCGATCTTATCAGCCTTGCGCCGTATTGGGCCGAAGCGCTGCCGACGGCGGCGTTTGTGTCGCCCAATGCCATCGAGCCGGCGCCGGGCGCGCTGGGCGGCTATCAGTGGTTTCCGATCTCCAATCTCGATCCGAACCTGATGGAGCAGGGCGCGCGCCATGCGGCGCAATCGGTGGATCGCTTTATTGATCGCGAATTGGAGCGCTATGGGCTGCCACCAGAGCGGCTTGTGCTGGTTGGCTTTAGCCAGGGCACAATGATGGCGCTGCATGTCGGCTTGCGGCGCGAGAAGCAGGTCGCGGGCGTGCTGGGCTATTCCGGCGTGTTGGTGGGCGCGCGGACGCTGAAGGAGGAAATGCGCTCGAAGCCGCCGATCCTGCTGATCCACGGCGACCGCGACCCGACCATTCCGATCCCCGCCTTGTTCGACTCAGCCGAGGCCTTGGCCGCTTCCGGGCACGGCGCACAATGGCACGTTTCGTACGGCGTCCCTCACTCGATCGGGCCAGACGGGCTCGAGCTGGGCGGCGCGTTCTTGGCCATGGCCTTGAAAACCAAGCAAATCCTGGCTGCGAGCTGAGATTTTCGCGGGCGTTGCCGCCGTGTCACGAACCTGTCGTCCCAAATCAGGTATAGCTGGTTCGCGCTTGCCACCAGCCGATGTGCTATACTGGCGGCAGCGAAAGGAGCGGTGTCTTCAAGAGTACCCTCGACCATACCCAGATCGTTCAGCGGCCCCTCTGGAGCGGCCGCCAATGAACGTTTCCAGCGTCCCTTTGGCGGGCTGTCCGGCGCTGGTGCTCAATGCCGATTTCCGCCCGCTATCCTATTATCCGCTGAGCCTCTGGCCCTGGCAGGAAGCCGTGAAAGCGGTGTTCCTGGAGCGCGTCGACGTCGTCGCGCACTACGACCAGGTGGTGCACTCGCCGTCGTTCGAGATGAAGCTGCCCAGCGTCATCTCGCTCCGGGACTACGTGCACCAGGATCGCCCGCCGGCGTTCACGCGGTTCAACGTGTTCCTGCGCGACAGCTTCACCTGCCAGTATTGCGGCGATCTGAGCGATCTGACGTTCGATCACGTCGTGCCGCGTTCGCGTGGCGGACGGACGACGTGGGAAAACATCGTCACCGCGTGTGCGCCGTGCAATCTGCGCAAGGGCGGCAAGTACGCCCATCACGCCGCCATGCGTCCGCGCCGCAAGCCGCGGCGTCCAACCATGCATGAATTGCAACACGTCGGCCGGCGCTTCCCGCCGCACCACATGCACGACAGCTGGATGGACTATCTGTACTGGGACGTCGAACTGGACGCTTAGAGGCGAATGGCCTTGGGCGCTTCACTGCATTGCTGCGGCGCCATCATCGCCCGCGGGTGCTCGAACGACGCGCGTGTGAGCGCGGCCTCAACGAAGGTTTCCGCACGTTGCGTTACGCTCCGTGCGGGATGGACGGTTTGAGCCATGACGAGTGCGGCGGCGGCGATGGCGAGAGCTTGGGCGCAGTCCATGACGTTCCCCGAGTAAGACTGCGCGCCTTATGGCCGGGGATCGTTGCGCCAATCGGTCGGCGCTGAAACAGAACTGAAATATTCGCGCCTTTAGGCGTCGGGGAAGCCGGCCGCAACGTTGGTGAAGACCGCCCCGACCTCTTCTCCGATCAAGCCGACCGTGACGATGACGACCATGGCGATGAGGCCGGCGATAACGGCGTACTCGATGGACGTCGTGCCGTTTTCGTCGGTGAGGAAACGTTTGATCATGTCGCGTTCCGTTCAATCAGGCGATTGACGAGGACGACGTCCGCCGGCGGCATCTCGTAGCGACGCAGGTCTGCTGGTTTGACCCAGGCCGCATCCTGAGCCGCGTTCGGATCAAGTCTCATCACGCCGCCAAATTTGGTGACGACGTAAAGCGGCATCAGCAGGTGAAAATCCGGGTAAGCGTGCGAAGCGAACGCGAACGGATCGAGAGCGTCAGGCTCGACGGTCAAATCCAGTTCCTCCTTAAGCTCCCGCACCAGTGCGTGTTCGGGAGCTTCCCCCAATTCGACCTTGCCGCCGGGAAACTCCCAGAGGCCGCCGAGCTGCTTATGGTGCGGCCGCTGCGTGATCAGCACCCGCCCCGATGAATCGAACAACGCAGCCGCCGCCACCAGAAGGAGGCGCCGCGATGAACCGGGACTGTCGCTCGTTTGCATGAAAAAGCCGTGAGCCGGGATGGTTTAGCGGCGTAAACCTTCACGACCGTTCACGACGTTGGCAAGTCTTCTTCCTGCAGCGTTTGCTGCACGGCGGGGCGTTGTTGGACGCGTTGATAGTATGATTGCAAGCGCGGCAGGCTGCTCAAATCGATCTCGAACGCGCGCGCCCATCGCAACATCACGAAGGCGTAAGCGTCGGCGATGGTGAAATCGCCGAGCAGGTAGGGCTTGTCGCCGAGCTTGCCGTCGAGCAGGCCGAAGCGGTTAACGAGATTCTTCACGGCGGCTTCGCGCACTTCCGGCAACGGCTTCTTGAAGAGGGGCGACGTGCCTTTGTGCAATTCGGTGGCGATGAAGTTCAGCGTCTCAAGCAGCCGCCAGCGAGCCATGCCGTCTTGCGGCGCGAGGTTCTTCGCTGGCGCCAGTGAGGCGAGATACTGGATCAGCACCTGCGCTTCGGTGAGCACTTCGCCGTTATCCAACTCCAGCGCCGGCACGGCGCCTTGCGGATTGATGTCGTAGAAGTTGCGCCCGTCGGCCGTGCGCCGTTCCGCGCCGAAGCTCACCTTGTCCAGCTCGACGTCCAGTCCGGCTTCGCGGATGACGATGTGCGGCGCGAGGGAACAGGCGCCAGAGGCGTAGAACAGTTTCATCAGGGGTCTCCGAAAGCGATGGGCGATCAGGTAACGCGCCTCTCGCACGCCTCAAGTGTCAGCGATGTGACCGACGTGCTGGTGCGGCTCTAGCCGAATGCGCGCACAACACGCGACGTCCGGCGCGGTGAAGTCCTACGCGTAACCAATCATTCATTCGGTGATCTCGCGGATGTTCCCCTTGACCAAAGGGTCGCGCGGCGCAAGTTGCGTCTGCTTGGAGGGGCTTGAACGAGGGACGTTCAAGGAGACGCACGAATGCGCAAAGCTATCATTCCTGCACTAGCGAGCTGTCTGCTTGTCGCCATTTCTATGGCGCCGAGCGCGGCCTTCGCGAAGGCCGAGAACGCGGCCGTCGCCGAGAACGGACAAGGCTGCTTAGTCGCGGACGCAAACGGGGCCTATACGTTTGACGCCGCCTGCAACTACCACGTGGTCACCCGCAATGATCGCAACGGCGCTCTCGTTCTTGTGAGCTACCAGGATCAGGGCACGCTGCCGGAAGGCGCGCCGCGCCCGACGTCAGCCGTGCGACGTGAAGTGACGTCAACCGTCGGCGGTGAAACCTGCACGGGGCACGAAGTCACCACGCCCAGCGGGCAATATCGCTCCGATTGCCGGTTCAACGCGAGCAACAACTGATCAGTGAGGCGCCGCCAAGCGCGTGCTGGCGGCGCCATTCGTCTGAACTGTGACGGCGGGCGCGGAACGCGATGCGCGCGTGCTATGTTGATGCGTCATGCGGATTGCACCGCTCCTTTTCGTGCTCGCGTTCGCCGCGCCAGCGATGGCGCAGGACTATCGTGCCGCGCCGGTTGTGGTCGCGCACCGGAACGGCGATGGCGGCGAGGCGCGCGCGACGATGGATGTGAACGCGTCGCCTTCTGCCGTGTGGTCGGTCCTGAGCGATTGCGGACAAGCCAGGCGCTTTATGCGCCAGCTGCTGAGCTGCCGTGTGCTGCAGCAGGGCGATGGCTGGGACGTGCGCGAGCATCGTGTGCGTGGTTGGCCGCTGCGGCCGGTGATGCGCAATGTTTCGCGCGTGACGCTGGAGCCGAACCGGCGCTTGTCGTTCCACCGTGTGGAAGGGGACTGGACACGTTCGGATGGCGAATGGGTGCTGACGCCGATCGATGGCGGGCGCGGCACGCATGTAGAATATCGCATCGACGCGGCGATGAACGGCATGCTGCCGGCGGGCGTATCGCAATCGCTGCTGATCAATAATGTGCGCGGGACGCTGGCGGCGTTGCGGCGCGAAGCGGAGCGCGCGTCCTAGCTTTCTTTTGCTTTAGCGGCTTTGCTCTTACGAGCGGCGGTCGCGGTCGCCTTCTTTTCTGCCTGCACCACGAGCTTCGCGGCGCGGCGCTCTTCCATGGCGGCGCTCAACAGCGGCAGCAACCTTTCGGCGTGCTGCCGCTGCATTTGCGAGCCGGATTGCTCCAAGCGAAGTGCATTCGCGTGGAGGTTCTCCAGTTCCTTGTCGGAGAGATCAGGTATGCGCTGATCGATCTCCACGAGGATTATTCAGCCTTCAGGTTGGTCGCGGAATCGCGGCCCTGACGATCACGTTCGAGTTCGAACGAAACCTTCTGGCCGTCATTCAGCGAGGACATGCCCGAACGTTCCACGGCGGAAATGTGAACGAACACATCCTTGCCGCCGCCGTCCGGAGCGATGAAGCCGAAGCCTTTTTGGGTATTGAAAAACTTTACTGTACCGACAGCCATTGCCATCTCCTTGGTCAAATTGCTCACGGGGACCTTCCCCGGTAAGCACCGATTTCGAGGGAAACAGCATATATCCGGCGCGCAAGCGAGGGATCAAAGCGTGACGCGACGAGGATCGATGGCCGCTATATGGGCCATTTCGCCGGAAAAGCCAACTTAATGATGCGACGGCTCTGAAGAAGCCTCCGAATTCAAGCCGTTCGCCAGCCAGCCCCCGACAACGAGCGCCAAAAGCGCTCCGGTGATTTGCGCGGCGATGAAAGCTGGAGCGTCTTCTGGGCGGATGCCGGCGAAGCTGTCCGTGAGCGCACGCGCGATGGTGATTGCCGGGTTGGCGAAGGAGGTGGAAGCCGTCCACCAATAGCCGGCGGCGATTGTCAGCGCGACGGCGGCGGGGATCGCTTTGGGGCGTGCGCGTGAGACGAGCAGGATCGCGAACACGAGCGCGAAGGTCGCCACGCCCTCGGACAAAGCTTGGCTCAAACCGCTGCGTTCTTGCGCGCCATGTTGCAGCAGCGGCAGTTCGAACATGGCGTGCGCGAGCATGGCGCCAGCGACGCAACCGCAGATCTGAGCGATGACATAGAGCGCAGCGTCCATCGGCTTGATGACGCGCCGCAGCGCCATCACTAGTGTGACGGCAGGATTGAAGTGGGCGCCGGAGATTGGCCCGAGCGCGGTGATCAGCACGAACAGGATCGCGGCAGTCGCCGCCGTGTTGCCGAGGAGTGCGATGGCGTCATTGCCGCCGGAAAGGCGCGAGGCAAGGATGCCCGAGCCGATGACGGTTCCGGACAGGATCAGAGACCCCAGCGCTTCGGCGGCGAGACGTTTGTCGGGCGCCGTGTTCACAGCGCGCGCATCATGAGCGTGGCGGAGGAAGGGCAAACGTCGCTGAATTGGCGTGAGCCCGCGATGGGCGCAGGCGCTTCGGTGCGATCCACCGGACGCCAGCCAAGGCGCGCAAAGAAAGGCGCCGAATCGGTTGTCAACAACCAGAGGCGGCGTGTTCCGTCGGCGCGCGCTTGCGTCACGAGCGCTTCCACAATCGCGGCGCCATGTCCGCCGCCGCGCACGCTCGGCTGAACGACGACCGATCGAAGCAACGCGTCATCGCCATGGCCTATGCCGCCCCAGGCGACGCCGTCGCGGCAGAAGTAGCGAAACGGCGCCGCATTTAGATCGTCAGTTGGCAAGCCGGCTTGGCGGAGCGCGGCGACGAAGTCAGCGAAGGCTGCCTCGCCATGCGCGATCTCAAGCAACATTGTCGTTGGCGTCGTTGGCGCGACCGATGCCATCGAGGCGCGCTTGCAGGGAGAGGCGATCGAGCCCTTCGAACGGCAGATTGACGAAGACCGCGATGCGGTTTTGCAGTGCGCCATAGGCGTTGGCGAAGCCGCGCGCGATATCGACATTGGAGCCTTCGACAGCGGCGGGGTCGGGAATGCCCCAATGCGCGGTCATCGGCTGGCCGGGCCAGACAGGGCAGACTTCGCCGGCGGCGTTGTCGCAAACGGTGAATACGAAATCGAGCGCAGGCGCGTCGGCGGCGAATTCGTCCCAGCTCTTGGAGCGGAAGCCGCCGGTGTTGAAGTTCAGTCGCGAAAGCAGGGCGATCGCTTCGGGATGCACGGCGCCCTTTGGCTGCGAGCCGGCGGAGAAGGCGTTGAACTTGCCGCCGCCGAAACGCTGCAGGATGGCTTCGGCCATGATCGAGCGCGCCGAATTGCCGGTGCAGAGGAAGAGCACGTTGTACGGGCGATGGGCGACGTTGGTCATACCGCGCTCTCCAGTTCGCGCGGGCCGCAGCACGCAGCCGGCTTCGACGCGGCATGCGATTCAGGCGCCGCTCCTTCGGCGCCGCCGCCATAGGTGGTGGACTCGGCCGTGGTCAGGAAGGTTTCCCACGGCACGCCTTGCGGATCGTTGATCCAGGATTTCTCGGACTTGGCGTAGCAGCACGTCGTCTTGCCTTCTTCGAACACGGGCGCGTCAGCGGTTTGCAGCCGCGCATAGACTTCAGCGAGTTCGTCGGGCGTTTCGACTTGAATACCGAGATGGCGGACGCCGCCGCCGTCCGGGCGCGTCGAGATCGCGAAGTTTACGCGCGGATCATCGAGCATCCACTTGGCGTAGTCGTTCTTCGTCACCGTCGGTTCGCTGGCGAACAGGCCGGAATAGAAGCGGATCGATTGATCGAGGTCGGTGACGCCGACATGGACGTGCAAGCGTTTCATTATGCTTTCCTTCGCTTGGGCGCGGCGACCGGCGCGCAGCTTGCGCCGCCGCAGCAGTTTTCAGTGAGGAAGCCGACCAGCGCGTTCATGTTGGCGAAGTCGGCGGAGTAGATCAGCGAACGGCTCTCGCGGCGCTGCTCAATCAGGCCGGCGCGCGTCAGGTGCGCCAAGTGAAACGAGAGCGATGAGGCTGGCAGATCCAACTTCTCGGCGATCGCGCCCGCGGCGCGGCCTTCGGGGCCGGCTTGCACCAGCAGGCGGAAAATCGCCAAGCGATGCTCGTTGGCGAGTGCGCTCAGGGCGGAGACGGCGTCGGGGCTCTTCATTTCGATGATTCCAGTATCATGGAAATATGGAATGCGCAAGAGGTTCGGCCTCGGCTTCAAATTGCAGCGCCCAGCGGAGGGCGGAGACGCGAGGGCGCGTCGAAGGTGGTTCAGTGTGCGTTGGATTGCGCCAACGCCGGACGCTTGCCTCGCGTCTCCGTGACTGGCTTCATCGGCTCCGCGCAAGGAGGTCTTTCACTCCTCTGGTCGGCTCGCCGACGGCGTGCGGGTTCGTGCTGTTCACACAAGTCCCCGGTGCGCTCCTCGCGGTTTTGATCCCGCGGGCTTCAGCCTGCTGATGCGATACGCCGGGAGGATGAGGCTCGTTTTCGCCCTCAGGTCCGCGACGCCTTCCGCGATGGTTTGCGGAAGCATCAGAGCTTCACGCTCAATCACCTCGTCCTTCGCGGTTGGCTGAACAGTGGATCCAACTGCCCTCCGTGCGAGGACGATGCGTGGAGTGTAGCGCGGTGTGAAGTGGGTCGGATTGATTTGAATCTATCCTCCCATTTCCCCCGCTCCCTTGCGGAGAGGGGGTTAGGGGGCGTGCAATTGATCAGGCGTCTGCTTGTTTGAACGCCCCTCATCCGGCTCGCGTTCGCTCGCCACCTTCTCCGCAAGGGAGAAGGATCGTTCGCGTATCCTCCGGGTTGGCCGGTGTGTGTCCTCGAGATTAAGCGCTGAAGACCAAGAACGCGGCCAGGGCGCACGCGGCGAGATAGAACAATGTCATCAGAAGTCCGGGCCAGCGCGATGGGGTTTCGACCACCGGCACGGCGCGGTTGGGGTTCAGCAAGAAGCCGGACGCATTTCGATGGGCCGTGGGGTCTGGCTGATTCATGAGCTTCTTTCTTGGGCGATGGCGCGGTGCGTGTTCATGCGCGAGCGAGTGTGCAGCAGCGGGTGATCATCATCACGGCGAGGCCGTCCATGTTCAGACGCGTGATGAGCGACGGCAGGAAGCCTTCGGCCTGCAGCGCGTAAGCGATCTGACTCCATTGTTTGAAGCGTCCGGTGTCGGCGAGTTCGTATGCGCGTGTGCGCAGCGTGATGAAGGATTCGTCCGACATCTTTAGCTCCTGGCCTCGGCCGGTACGCAGACATCCCCGCTCTTTCGATATGGTGCGTTGCAATCCCATGCGTTGCCGGTTGAGCTCACATGCGCGTTTTCAGGCAGAATGAGCGCAGCGCATGTCAGGCCCGCGCGGACGAAGCCGTGCCCGCAGATCCAATCGTCACCGCGTCGGCTCAGATAGGCATTTTCGGGGAGGGCGACGGTCACGCACATTGATCCGGACACCGCGTAGCCTCGGCTGCATTCCCAGCCACGCGTCGCGTTGCGGCTGAGATAAGCGCCTTCAGGCACGACGAGTGCTGCACAGCCGTCGCCTTCGCGCCGATGGCCGCGCGCGCATTCCCAATCGTTGCCGCGTTCGCTGAGGTACGCGTTGGCGGGAATGGCGACGGCAGCACAGCGATCGGTGCGCGCGACAAAGCCGCGATTGCAGTCCCAGCCGTTGCCGCCGGCATATTCTGAGAGGTAGCCGTTCTCGGGCACGACAATGGCGCGGCAGGCGCGGCCATCGGTGCGAAAGCCGCGCACGCACTCCCAGCGATCGCCGCGCGCGGCGAGGCGGGCGTTAGCGGGCAGCGCGATGGCGACGCACGCGCTGGTGGCGTCGGCGTAGCCGTAATCGCACTCCCAACCCGTGCCGTAGGCGCTGGCATGCGCGTTGGCGGGCGGTGTTGCGGCGTGTTGTGCAGAGGCCGGCAGCGTCATCGCAGATGAGAGCGCGAGCGCCAGGAAAAGTGCGCGGAGGATCATGGTGTCACCGGTGGGTCGATGATTGTCACCACGCGCCCTTGCTTGCGCAGTGCGGCGGCTGCGGCGTCGGCGCTGTCGGTGGCGTGGCGGCGGGTGCGATAGTCGCCGTAGAAGGCGCCGTCGAGCGTGATGCGCCAGATGCGGTGGCTGAGCGTGATGTTCAGTGTCGATGGCAGCGCGCTCATGCCGTGACCTCGATCAGCCTTGATATTGCGATCATTTAGCGCTCCACGCGCGTTCGGCCGCCCGTGCGGGCGGCGCAAAGCGAGACGTCTTGTTGCTGAAGCGTCAAGCGTAGCACGCTTGGTGTGAACTAGACAGACAATTGCACGCGCACAGTCAGCCGCGCCTTTGGGAACATAAGTGCGAATATGTCGGCGCCGGCGCGCGATCGCGCCTATGTGTGTTCCATCGTCGGCTTCCGTTGTGAGGCGCTCCGGCGGCTGGGAGAGGCAAAAGCGCTCCCGCTTCGGGGATTGCACATGAAGTCCGCACCAGCGCGCACGCATCTTTGGGTCTATTTCGTCGTGGGCGCGACCGCGTGGTTCATCGGCTCGGCTGTTTATGGCTTCGTGGTGAACGGATGAGCGCGCCGCTTTCGGCGCGGGCGTTGTGTCCGCTGTTCGCCGATATCGGACACTGCGGGAATCATTCCTTTACATAGAATGTGGCGTGCTGGCCGTCCTCGAATATGAGGAGGCGGCTACATTCAGGGCACTTCAATACCTCCAGACTCTCCGATGCGAACAAGAAGTATGCGCGAGCTAAGTCCTGCTTTCCCTTCGCGATAGATACGATGCCCTCGACAATATCCTCCCACTTGTCATCTGCCGTCAGACGCCACTTCATCGGACAGGGCGCGGAAACGTCCGAGATCACAAACCCGCATTTGCATCTGATATTCGACATGATCCGCTCCGATCATTGAAGTAGCGGGAACGTCCGCTCCGGGCCAAGAGCAGACTCAGCTCCGATAGTCGCCGTTGATTTCTACGTAGCGTTTGGTCAGGTCGCAGGTGTGCATGGTGGCGCGGCCGGCGCCGGGGCCGACGTTTACGGTGATCTCGAGTTCGGCGTTCTTCATGTAGGCGCTCATCGCGGCTTCGTCGTATTCGGCGCTGACCATGCCGTCGCGCGCGGCGTAGAGGTCGCCGAAGCGGACGCTGATCATTTCGCGCTTCATTGGCTGATCGGCGCGGCCGATGGCCATGACGATGCGCCCCCAGTTGGCGTCTTCGCCGGCGATGGCGGTTTTCACCAGCGGGCTTTCGCAAATGGTGCGGGCGATGATCTTGGCGCTCAGATCGTTGGCGGCGCCTTCGACATTGACGGTGACGAGCTTGGTCGCGCCTTCGCCGTCGCGCACGATCTGGATGGCGAGATCGCGCAGCACTTGGCTGAGTGCGGCGCGGAAGTTGGCGAGGCGCTCGTCCTGCGCGTCGGGGATCGGCGGCACGTTGGTTTGGCCGGTGGCGAACAGGAGCACGCAATCGTTGGTGCTGCGGTCGCCGTCGACGGTGATGCTGTTGAAGCTGGTTTCGGTTTCGTGCCGGAGCAGCGTTTTCAGGATCGGCGCGGAGAGTGCTGCGTCGGTGAAGACGAAGGCGAGCATGGTGGCCATGTTCGGCGCGATCATGCCGGAACCTTTGGCGATGCCGGCGATGTTCACGGTGACGCCGTCGATGGTGCAGCTGGCGCCTGAGCCCTTGGCGAAGGTGTCGGTCGTCATGATCGCGGCGGCGGCGTCGGGCCAGTTCACCGGTGCGAGCTTCATTTGAAGTAGCGCGGGCGGGATTTTCGTGTCGTCGAGCACGACGCCGATGACGCCGGTGGAGGCGGCGAGCATTTCGCGCGGTTCGACGCCGACGGCGGCGCCGGCTTCGGTGAGCGCGCGTTTGCACGCAGCATCACCAGCCGGGCCGGTGAAGGAATTGGCGCAGCCGGCGTTGACGAGGAGCCCGCGCGCGTTGCCGCGCGCGGCGGCGAGCGCTTGCTTGCACCAATCGGTCGGCGCCGAGCCGACGGCGTTGGTGGTGAAGACGCCGGCGGCCTTGGTGCCGGCGGGCATACGCATCAGCAGCAGATCGGGGCGCTCGTGCTTGTAGAAACCGGCGCGGCCGATCGCGGCTTCGAGACCGGCGATTGCAGGCAGATCGGGGAAACGCGCGGGCGCGAGCGGGGAGATTTTATCGGCCATGGGCGCGCTCTTCCGGCGCCTATGAGCGGAACGCAAGTGTTTGCAGGTTGGAGCGCGCGCCTCCGGCGCGCTTGCGGGCCAGGAGGCCCGCGCTCCAACCTTTCAGAGATTATTGCGTCGGGCCGGCGGGCGTTTCTTCGGCAGGCGCCGGCGCGGCGGGTTGTGGGCGTGGCGCTTCAGCGGCCGGGGCGGCTGGCGCTCCGCCTGTTACGCCGCCCGGGCCCATTGGGAACGGGAACGGTGGCGGCGCTTGGCCGACGGGGGCGCCGGCATCGGGCGCGGGACGGAGCGGTTCTTCTGGCGCAGTGGCGTCCGGCGGAACCGGGACGTCGTCGCTTGGCTCGGCGCCTTGCTCTTGTTCGCGCAGGCGCTCGATGCGCGCGTCGCGTTCGAGGCGTTCTTGTAGGCGGGTGATTTCCTGGAAGCGCAGCCAGTCGACGATGCGGGGACGCAACGTTTCCAAGCTCGGCACGCCACGCTCGCGGCGGTCTTCGACGCGAACGACATGCCAGGTGTTGTCGATCTGGATCGGACCCATCAGCTGGCCGACGTTGGCGTCTTGCACCGCCGCGCGGATCGCCGGGGAAACGTCGCTCAACAGGCTCCAGCCCAAATCGCCGCCATCGGGGGCGGTGTCGCGTTCGGTGGAAAGCTCAAAAGCGAGGGCTTCAAATCTTTCGCCCGCATCGAGCCTTCTTTTGGCCGCGTCCGCGGCCTCACGTGAGTTGAACTGGATATGCCGCAAATGGATCTCGGTGCCTTGGCCCAACCGGCCGGCGTTCTCTTCGTAGAGACGGCGGATGGCGTCGGGGTTGGTGGCTTGCTGGTCGATCTCTTCGTAGATCGCGGCAGCGAGAACGCGCTCTTGGGCGTTCTCAAGCTGACGGCGGACGTCGGGCTGGCGGTCGAACCCGCGCGCTTCGGCTTCCATGGCGAAGAGGCGGAACTGGATCAGCTCTTCGAGCGCGAAATAGAAGGCGTCGGAATTGGCGTCGAGGTCTTCGCCTTCTTGCAGCAGGCCACGCGCAACGGCGTGGGCGCGCACGTCTTCGATGTAGATCGGGCGCCCGTTAACAGTTGCGGCGACAACAGGGTCGCGCACATTGCCGGGGCTGTCGTCGTTGCGACCGAGGCCGCAGCCGGAGAGGGTGAGCCCAATGGCGAGACCGACGCCAATCAGACCGGCGACGGACAGGAACTTTTTGCTGGGGGCCATGCGTTCTGCTCTCTGGATGGGGCGTCGTGCAAGGCTTGCGCCCAAGGCTACGTTCCCTGGGTCGCATTGACACCGCCCAGGGCCGCTCTTAAGTCTCGCCCACGCACCCGTCCAGAGTGTTTCCGCACCCGGTCGCGCGTCGGTGTGACACAGAAAAGCCAACGAGCTCAACGCTTTCCACCGATCCTCCCGCGCCCTGTCTTGAACGGCGCATCAACGTTAAGAATGCGCCCATGCTGAACCTCGCCAAGCAGATTTTCGGCTCCGTCAACGAGCGCAAGACCCGCCAACTCCGGCCGCTCGTCGCCAAGATCAACGCCTTGGAACCGACGTTCGAAGCGCTCTCCGACGAAGCGCTCCGGAACAAGACAAGCGAATATCGTCACAAGCTCGCACGTGGCGCGAAGATCGAGGACATCCTGCCGGAAGCGTTCGCCACGGTGCGCGAGGCTTCGAAACGCACGCTCGGCATGCGCCACTTCGACGTGCAGCTGATGGGCGGCATGTTCCTGCACCAGGGCAACATCGCTGAAATGCGCACCGGCGAGGGCAAGACGCTGGTGGCGACACTGCCGACGTATCTGAACGCGCTCGAGAGCCGCGGTGTCCACGTCATCACGGTGAACGACTATCTGGCCAAGCGCGACAGCGAGTGGATGGGGCAGGTCTATCGCTTTCTCGGCTTGAGCGTCGGCGTGATCGTGCACGGCCTGTACGACAACGAGCGCCGCCAGGCTTACGCGTCGGACGTCACCTACGGCACGAACAACGAGTTCGGCTTCGACTATCTGCGCGACAACATGAAGTATTCGCTGGGCGAGATGGTCCAGCGCGGCCACCGCTTCGCGATCGTCGACGAAGTCGATTCGATCCTGATCGACGAAGCGCGCACGCCGCTGATCATCTCCGGTCCGACCGAAGATCGCAGTGAGTTCTACAAATCGATCGACGCACTGATGCCGCTGTTGCGCGACGAGCATTTCGAGCACGACGAGAAGCAGCGCTCGGTGACCTACACCGAAGCGGGCTCGGAGCGGATCGAGGAAATGCTGGTCGAGCGCGAGCTGCTGCAAGGCTCGCTCTACGAGCCGGCGAACATCTCGCTTGTGCACCACGCCAACCAGGCGCTGCGCGCGCACAAGCTGTTCCACAAGGACAAGGACTACATCGTCAAAGACAACGAAGTGATCCTGGTCGATGAATTCACCGGCCGCATGATGCATGGCCGGCGCTTGTCGGAAGGTCTGCACCAGGCGATCGAAGCCAAAGAGCAAGTCAACATCCAGCCTGAAAACCAGACGCTAGCGTCGATCACGTTCCAGAACTATTTCCGCCTGTACGATAAGCTTGGCGGCATGACCGGCACGGCGTCGACGGAAGCGGCGGAATTCGGCGACATCTACAAGCTGGACGTGGTGGAAATTCCGACCAACCGCCCGGTCAAGCGCACCGATATCGACGACGAAGTCTATCGGACCGCGAAAGAGAAATACAAAGCCATCATCGCCGACATCGAAGAGACGCATAAGAACCAGCAGCCGGTTCTGGTCGGCACGGTGTCGATCGAGAAATCGGAAACGCTGTCGGCGCTGCTGAAGCAGCGCGGCATCCCGCACCAGGTGCTGAATGCGCGCTATCACGAACAGGAAGCGAGCATCGTCGCGCAAGCCGGCGTGCCGGGCTCGGTGACGATCGCCACCAACATGGCCGGCCGCGGCACCGACATTCAGCTCGGCGGCAACCTCGACATGCGGGTGAAGGCGGCGCTGAAGGGCGACGAAACGCCGGACCAGATCGCGGTGCTGAAGAAGCAACTTGCGGCCGACATCGAAGCCAAACGGCAAGTGGCGCTCTCCGCGGGCGGCCTCTACGTGCTTGGCACCGAACGCCACGAAAGCCGCCGGATCGACAACCAGCTACGCGGCCGCACCGGACGCCAAGGCGATCCGGGCAAGTCGAAATTCTACATCTGCCTGGAAGACGATCTGCTGCGCATCTTCGCGGCGGAGCGCCTGGATTCGATCATGCGCAGCCTGGGCATCCAGGAAGGCGAGGCCATCATCCACCCGTGGATGAACAAGGCGCTCGAAACTTCGCAGCGCCGCGTCGAGCAGCGCAACTTCGAAATCCGCAAGAACCTTTTGAAGTTCGACGACGTCATCAACGATCAGCGCAAGGCGATCTTCGAGCAGCGCATTGAGTTCATGCGCACCGCCGACGTCGCGCCGATCATCAAGGACATGCGCCACGACGTGGTGGAGAAGTTGGTCTGGCGGCACATGCCGGAGAAGGCTTATCCCGAGCAGTGGAACACGCCTGAACTGATGATCGAAGGCGAAGAAATCTTTGGCCTGGCGATACCGGTCGACCGCTGGGCGGCGGAGGAAGGCATCGCGCAGCACGAGATCATCGAACGGCTGACGCGCGAGATTGATCAAGCCTATGCGCAGAAGGCGGCGCAGCTTGGCCCGGAGCGCTTACGTGCGGTGGAGAAGCAAGTGCTGCTCTCCGTCGTCGACATGCGCTGGCGCGAGCACTTGAGCTTGCTCGATCACTTGCGTTCGGTGATCCACTTGCGCGGCTACGCGCAGCGCGATCCGCTGAACGAGTTCAAGACCGAAGCGTTTACATTGTTCGAGCGCATGTTGCTCGACCTGCGCACGACCGTGACGCGCATGATGCTTCGCCTGCAGATCGGCCAGGCCGACGAAGTGGCGAAGACGCCGCTGGCGCCGCCGAAGACCTACGAGATCCACCAGAACCCGGACACCGGCGAAAACGAAATGTCGCGCGCGCGCGACGACGTGCACCCGCTCGCGCCGGATGGGTTCGATCGGCACAATCCGAACACCTGGGGCAAGGTCTCCCGGAACGCACCGTGCCCGTGCGGGTCTGGGAAGAAGTTCAAATATTGCCACGGCACGCAGGAAGCGCAGAGCGCTTAGGGATCGTCGCGGTCTATGCGGCGGGCGATGGCGGCGGGCAGATCGCGAGCGCCGTGAAGAATGGCGACGATTTCGACGTCGTCTCCCATGGTCCTGTATATCAGCACGAACGGTCGCTCGGAGAGCGATCGCAATCCTTCGCCGAGTTCATTGCGTGGCCGACCCGCGAGCGGGTGTTGCCTGAGAATTTCGCATCGGGATCGCAAACGCGTGACGACACGATGCGCGCGCGCCGCGCTGTTCGCTGCGATGTGCAATGCGATTGCGGTTAAGTCCGCCTCCGCCTCTGGGCGGAAGACGATGCGGCTCATTTCTTTGCAGCAGCGTTGATCAGCGCTTCCACTCTAGAAAAGACATCGTCGGCTGGCGCGGAGGGCCGGGGATCGTTCATTGCGCGCGCTAGCTTTGCGCGCACGGCGTCAAGCTTGGCTGCCTCGGCCGCCTCCAGAGCGTCCAGGCCGGCCCGAACCACCTCGATTGGATCCGTCGCCGCGCCGCTATCGATGTGCGCCTGGACCTTGGCGGCCAAGTCAGGCGGGAGGGTCAGCGAATTGGACATGCGGGCAATATAGCACCAAACGGCGGGACTGCGAGGCGTCTAGTTTCGCCCCGCCAGCGTCGTCAGCAATACGCGCCAGTGCGTGAAGCCTTCGTAGAAGGCGGCGACGGGGATGCGTTCGTTGAGGCCGTGGGCGTTGTCTTCTTCGTCTGCGCTGACGATGCCGCCGACGCCGTAGGCCGGAATGCCGGCGGCGCGGAAGAAGAGGCCGTCGGTGGCGCCGGCTGACATGTAGGGCGTGATCACTGCGTTCGGGTGATTGGCGCGGAGTGCGGCACTGAGGGCGCCCATCACGTCAGCGCGGAGCGGAGACGCATCGCTCGCGTTGGCGGGCGCGATCAGCGCGACTTCGATGCCGGCGCCGGCGATGGCCCGCAGTTCGCTCTCTATGTCGGCAAGCGCAACTCCGGGGAAGACGCGGCAGTTCACGGTACCTGTCGCCGTTTGCGGCAGCGCGTTTTCAGCGTGGCCGGCGGAGAGCATGGTGGCGACGCACGTGGTGCGCAGTTGCGCCGCATAATAGGGATTACGCGACATCGTGCGGGCGGCGGCGCGGTCGCCGGGATTTTCGGCGAAGCGCAGCGCGGCGCGGCCGGTCGGGGTTTGATCGAGCGGCGCTTCGGCGCGGAAGCTGGCGATCGTGGTGTCGTTGTGCATCACCGGAAATTGGAAGGCGCGCAGGCGCGTGAGCGCCGCGGCGAGTTCGTAGATGGCGTTGTCTTCGCGCGGCGCGGAGGAGTGGCCGCCTTGGTTGCGCGCGGTGAAGCTGTAGCTCGCGTAGGTTTTCTCCGCGGTTTGCAAAGCGTAGAGCGCTTGACCGGCTGGGTTGATCACGCCGCCGCCGGCGTCTGCGTTGAGCGCGAATTCCGCGTCGCCGATCAGCGCGCGGTGTTCGCCCAAGAGCGCCATAGTCGTTGCGCCGCTGGTTTCTTCGTCGCCGGAAAACCAGATGATCAGATCGCGCGTCGGGCGGAAGTTTTCGCGGCGGAGTGAAATGAAGGTCTGCACGAGATGGGTGAGGCCGGCTTTGTTGTCGGAGGCGCCGCGGCCGAAAAAGTAGCCGTTCTCCTCCACCAACGTAAACGGATCGCGCTCCCATTCGCTGCGGCGCGCGGGCACCACGTCCATGTGCGCAATGAGCAGAACGGGCCGCCCGCCTGAGCTGTCGCCGCGATAGCGCACGAGCAGCCCGGCGGTTTGCGCGAGCGGCAGCACGTGCACGTCTTCGGCTGGAAAGCCCGCAGCGCGGAAACGGTCGGCGAGGTAGTTCGCCATCGCCGGCGTCTGGCCGCCTTCGATAGAGGTGTCGAGCGAGACGATGTGGCGGTAAATCTCCAGCGCTTCGGTGCGCTCGGCGGTGCTCGGCGTTTGCGCCTGCGCGGCGGTTGCGAGGCCGCACATGAGGACCGCGCCGAGAAGGTGCGTTTGCAGACGTCGAAGCATGAAATTCCCCAGTCGTTTCGGCCATGCTGGAGGCGGGTTAGCGCTTTGGCAAGGGATTGGGCGCAGGGCTAAGCGCCCATGACCATCGCGCACGCCTCCGCCGACGCCGACGCGCCCGCGCGCGCGGGCTTCGCGCGCTGGGAGGGCGTCGCCGCGGCGCTGTGCTTGGCGCAATTTTCTGAACCGCTGTTCGCCGCGATCGCGCAGAGCCAAGGCTTGGCCGAGCCACCGGGCTATGCGCGGATTTTCTTTCTGCCGGTGTACGCGTTTCTGGCGTTCGTGCTGTGGCGCGATCGCGCGCTGGCCGCGCGCACGGCCTGGGCGGCGCCGTTGCTGATGAGCTTGGTTGTGTTGGCCGGCGCTTCCACGCTGTGGTCGATCGATAGCGGCGCGACGTTGCGGCGCGTGGTGTGGCTCACGCTGACGATGGCGTTCGGGCTTTATCTCGCGTGGCGCTACGAGTGGGAGCGGCTGGTCACGGTGATCGGCGGCGCGTTCGTGGTGTTGATTGCGGGATCACTGCTGCTGGGCTTGGTTGCGCCGAGCGTTGGGCGCATGACGTTCGAGCACCCGGGCGCGTGGTCTGGGTTGTGGACGCACAAGAACACGCTGGGCGGCATCATGGCGCTGGGCGTTGCGGTGTGCGTGAGCGCGGCTTTGGTTGAGCCGAAGCGGCGGCGGTTCTGGTTTGCTTGGGCGGCAGGCGCGTTTGCGTTGGTGCTGTTATCGACGTCGAAGACGGCGCTGGTCGCCTCGATGCTGGGCGTTGCGGTGATCGGCGCGTGCATGCTGGTGCGGCGGGGGCCGTTGCCGGCGTTGCTTGTGGGTGCGGGCGTGCTTGGCGTTGTGATCGTGGGAACGAGCATTGTGTTGCTGGCGCCGGACGTGATCGTTGCGGTGCTTGGGCGCGATTTGACGCTGACGGGGCGCACCGAGATTTGGGACGCCGCGGCGCCGGCTGTCGCGGCGCAGCCGTGGTTTGGCTACGGCTATTACGCGTTCTGGCTGCCGGACAATGGGCCTGCGTTTTGGGTACGCGAGGCGGTGGCGTGGCAAGTGGCGTCGGCGCACTCGAGTTGGCTTGAGATGGCGCTCGGCATGGGCCGCGTTGGAGTGATGCTGTTGGCGCTACAGCTGATCGCGACGTTGTGGCGTGGCGCGGGCGCGATCATGGATCCGCGCGCTGGCTTGTGGGCGCCGGCGTTTCTGGCGGCGTTCGCGCTCTACACCATGAGCGAAAGCCACGCGATGCAAGCCAACAATGTGTTCTGGACAATCTACGTGGCGGTCGCGGCACGGCTCGTGTTGGATGCGCGGGAGCGGAAAACGTGAGCGTTACACTCATTCTCGGCATCGATCCGGGACTCAATCGGTGCGGCTGGGGCCTGGTTGCGAGCGAAGGCTCGCGGCTCAGCCACGTTGCGCACGGCGTGATCAAGCCGCCGCAGCAACAGCAGTTGGCGTCGCGCTTGTTGTTCTTGTTCGAAGAACTTGGCGCTGTGATCGATCAGCACAATCCGCACGAATGCGCGGTGGAAGAGACGTTCGTGAACTCGAACGCGCGCGCGGCGCTTGCATTGGGTCAGGCGCGTGGCGTGACGCTGGCGGCGGCGGCACGGCGCGGCGTGCTGGTGGCGGAATACGCGCCGACGACGATCAAGAAAGCCGTGGTCGGATCGGGCAGCGCGGACAAGACTCAGATCGCGTTTATGGTGCGCCGGCTGTTGCCGACGGCGGGTGATGTTACCGCTGACGCCGCCGACGCGCTGGGTGTTGCGCTTTGCCACGCAGCGCACGGCGGTTTCCGGCGCGCTACCAGATCGTGACGCGCTGATCCGGCGGGAGATAAAGCGCATCGCCGGCCTGCACATTGAAGGCTTCGTACCAGGTATCGACGTTGCGCGCCGGGCCGTTGACGCGGTAGCGCGACGGTGAATGCGGGTCGGTCAGCACTTGGTTGCGCAGCGATTGATCGCGGCGGTGCTCCTTGCGGTGCTGCGCGCGCGCCATGAAGAAACGCTGCCAGCCGGTGGTGCCTTCGAGCACGGGCGGCTCGGCGCCGTTCAGTGAAATGCGATATGCGTGCAGCGCGACTTGCAAGCCGCCGCAATCACCGATGTTTTCGCCGAGCGTGAGGCGGCCGTTGACGTTGAGTCCAGGCAACGGTTGGAACTCGTTGTATTGATCGACCAGGCGGCCGGTCAGCGCGTTAAAGCGCTCGACGTCGTCCGCGCGCCACCAATCGCGCAGCACGCCGCGCGCGTCGGACTTGGCGCCTTGGTCGTCGAAGCCATGGCCCATTTCGTGGCCTATGACGCCGCCGACGCCGCCATAGTTCACAGCCGGATCGGCGTAGGGATCGAACAGCGGCGGCTGCAGATAGCCGGCAGGGAAGACGATCTCGTTGAAGGGCGGGTTGTAGTAGGCGTTGATGGCGTGGGGCGCCATGAACCATTCTTCGCGGTCGCTCGGGCGGCCGAGGCGTTCGACGTCGTGCTGCCAGTCAAACTCGGCATAGCGCTTAGAATTGCCGAACGCGTCGCCGGCGCGGACTTCGTAGCGTGAATAGTCTTTCCACTGATCCGGGTAGCCGATCTTGGGGCGGAAGGTGGCGAGCTTTTCGAGCGCGGCAACCTTGGTTTCCTCGCTCATCCAGCTGACGGCGCGGATGCGCTCTCCGTAGGCGCGGCGCATGTTCTCGACCAGTTCGAGCGCTTGCGTCTTGGCTTCCGGCGGGAAGTGGCGTTGCACGTAAATCTGGCCGACGGCTTCGCCCAGCACGTTGTTAATCGAGGCGATGGCGCGCTTCCAGCGTTCACGCTGTTGCGGCTGGCCGTTCAAGGTGCGGCCGTAGAAGGCGAAGTTGGCGTCGTCGATGGCGCGCGGCAGCACGTTGGCCCAGCCGCGGACGTAGTGCCAGGTGATGTAGTCTTTCCACGTCGAGACCGGCGTCGCCATGCAGAGGTCGGCGAGCGGGCGCATGGCGCTGAGTTCCGCGACGACGATAGCGTCGGCGTTGCCGAGGCCCGCGGCTTCGAGGCGCGCGTCCCATGGGAAGTTCGGTGCGATGGCGCTAAGGCCGGCGCGGTCGCGGAGATTGTAGGTGCGTTCGCGTTCGCGGCGATCAGCGATGGGCCAGTGGCGTTCGGCGATGGCGGTTTCGAAGGCGAGGATGCGCTGGGCTTTTGCTTCGCCGTCGCTTTGGCCGGCGAGGCCGAGCATTTGCGCGATGGCAGCCGCGTATTGGGTGCGGATGGTCGGGAATTCGCCGTCGCTGCGGCGATAGTATTCGCGCTCGGGTAAGCCGAGGCCGCCATGCGACACGCCAACGATGTAGCGATCAGGGTTGCCTTCATCCAGCGTGACGTTGACATCGATCGGCGCGGAAATGCCGACGTCAGGCCTCGCGATCAGGCGCATGACGTCTTCATGCGTGCGCAATGCCGCGATGGCGGAAAGCACTGGCTGCAGCGGTTCGAGACCGCGCGCGTCGATCGCGTCTTGATCATTGTAGGCGTTGTAGTAATCGGCGATCTTTTGTTGGTTCGAGCCGGACGCGCCCCCCGCAGCCGCGGCCTCCTCGATGATCACCCGCACATCGCGTTCGGCTTTTTCCGAGAGGATGACGTTGGTGCCCCAGCTGGTGCGGTCGGCTGGGATCGCGTTGGCCGGATTGTTGAGCCACGTGCCGTTGACGTATTGGAAGAAATCGTCGCCGGGCTTCACGCTTGGATCGATGGACGTCATGTCGATGCCGAACGAGCCGATGGCGGCGCGGCCGATCGGCGCGGTGGGTGCGGTGGTTGTGCCGGCGCCGGAGGCGCAGCCGGCGGCGAGGGCGAGTGTCGACGCCGTGACGGCGCGGCGTGTGAAGGTGGTCATGTGAGTCCCCCGAGACGATGGCTAGCCTGCGATCAAGCGATGCCAAAATGAGGTCTCAAGCGCAATGAGACGAAGCGCATGTCAGACGCGGCGATTGCCGGTCAGGCGCGGGCGATTAGGCCGTAGGCGAGGAGCTTGGCTGTGAGCGCCTCGGCGCCTTCGCCCCCGAGGTCGGCGGGTGTGAACTTTGGCCCGCCGAGCGCCCGTTCGAGGGCGCTGCGGTTTTCAGGTTTGAAGTCCAGTTCACCGCCAGCAGAGATGACGACGAGCTTGTCGCCGTCTTCAGCGATGCGGAACGGCGCCAGCGGCTGCAGCGCGAAGCCTTCTTTCGCGGTGATTGGCTTGGTTGCGTCGCGGATCGCGCCGCGATTGTCGCTGGCGCGTGAGCGGATGAAGGTGTCGAGCAGCAGATCGAGCGCGGGATCGAGTTCGATGGTGTCGGCGATCTTGGCGGCAAGTGTTTTCAAGTGCGCTCGCGCCGCGTCGCGATCGAAGCTTGAACGTGCGTAGTCGGCCGGCAAACTCCGGCGCAGCTCCGGCGTGCGGAGTGCAGCTTCGGAGACGGCTTCGAGCATCAAGTCGGCCCAGGTGCGGGTGATGAGGCCGACGGTGATGTGCAGCGAAGGTTCGGCGCCGGACGTCTGTGCGTCGTGCATGAGGCCGCGCGGGACGTAGGCGCAGTCTCCGGCTTTCAACACGAACTCTTGCTTCAGGTCGCCGCTTTCGTATTTTCCGGGCTCGAACGCTTCGCCGCGGAACGGCGTGTCGATCGGTTTTTCGTAGAGCCGCCAGGCCTTCTCGCCGGCGACTTGCAGCACGAATACGCAGTGATTGTCGTAATGGGTGCGGAAGCCCTGCGCGTTGGGCGGCGTCAGATAAATGTTGGTTTGCAGATGCGCTGAAAAGGCGCGTTCGAGCGCACGGCAGAGGCGGCCGAGCGCCGGTTCGAGCTGGTGGGCGTGCTGCAGGATGATGGTGGCGCCGCCGCGGTGAAAATCCGCGACGGCGCCGCGATCGACGAAGCCTGCGCTATCAACGTAATCCGAACGCGCCATCTGCCGCGACGCGTCAGCGAGATCAAGCTGGCCTTCGCGCAAATCGACATTGGTGACGATGCGGTCGACGTCATCGATCGAGAGCAGACCTTCGAAGCGCTTGGCATCGTTGTGCGCGACCACCAGCGCTTCGCGCTCATAGATGCGCGCATGAAAATCCGCGACGCGATCGGCGCCGATCAGATAGCCGAGCGGATCGTCGAGCCATTGCTCGCGCTTAGACACTTAGCTTTTCCGTATTAACGGTCAGTGCCGCGACCGTAACCGCCAGCGTCAGCGGTTGAGCCAGTGTCAGCGTCGGAGATGCCGGTCTGCGCGTTGCGGCGTCCGCCGCGACCGTTGCCGCCTGGATCTGACATCGCGCCGGAATCGCTGTCGGTGTAGCCGGTCGCCGCTGCGCCACGCGATCCGCCGCGGCGTCCGCGCCCTGCGGGATCTGCGTACTGGCCGGTGTCGGAGTCGCTGACGCCGGTCGTGCCGCCGCGTCCGCGACCGGCAGGGTCTGCATACGTACCGCTGTCATTGTCAGTGACGCCGGAGCTGCCGCGTCCGCGGCCTGCGGGATCGGCGTACGCGCCACTGTCATTGTCGGTGACGCCGGAGCCGCCGCCGCGGCCGTAGCCAGCACGATCGCTGCCGCTGCCGCTGTCGCTATCATTGATGCCGGTGCGCCCGTAGCCGGAGCGATCGGCGCCGCTGCCTGAGTCTGAGTCTGTGCGGCCCGTGTAGTTTTGCGCAGACGCGTCGCCGGTGATGGCGGCAGTTGCGCCGCCCGCGATCACTGCTGCACCGATCAAGCGGTTCATGAACGAACGCCGATTCAAACGCTTCTTTTCATCAGACATCGAACGTCCCCTCACGTGGCGGCTGCTTCACATTGCGAAGCAGTCGCAAAAACCCTTATCCCTCGAGGGGAATCGTAACACGACGTTGCAGCGCTGTAAGCGTGAGAGTGTTTCGCAACTGGCTTCGTTTCAGCCCACTCATTTCGTTCGGCCCCCGAATCCGCGCACGAGGGACGGCGGAGTTTCACATGATCGGCTCATTGCAGGGCGTGGTTGCGGCTGTTGGCGAGGAGCACGTGCTGATTGAAGTCGGCGGCGTGGGGTATGTGGTGCAGGCGGGCGGGCGCACGTTGGCGCGGCTCAGTGTTGGCGCGACGGTGAAGCTCTTCATCGAGACGCACGTGCGCGAAGACGCGATCCGGCTGTTCGGATTCGGCTCGGAAGAAGAGCGCGCATGGTTCGCGCATCTGCAAACCATTCCGGGCGTGGGCGCGAAAGTGGCGCTGGGCATTCTGGATGCGATGCCGCCTGCGGTGCTGATCGATGCCATCGCGCTGCAGGACAAAGCCGCGTTCGCGCGCGCCAATGGCGTCGGGCCAAAGCTTGCGGCGCGGTTGGCGACGGAGCTGGCGGCCAAGCAGGGTCCGAAAGGTTTCATCAGCGGCGGCGCGAGCGGGATCGCCCCACGCAATGGCGCGCCGGTGAGCGGCGCCCGCGCGGAGGCTGTGTCGGCGCTGGTCAATCTCGGTATCGACCAATCCAGCGCCGCGCGCGCGGTGGCGAGTGCATCGAAACAATTCGACGCGGACGCGCCCGCACCCGAGCTCATCCGCGCCGCGCTGAAGGAAGTCAGCCGCTAGGCGACGACGGTTGCGACGCCCTCGATCGCCGCGCAGCCGCCGGTTTCGTCGAACATCGGCCGCATCTCGCAGACGCCTTCCCAGCCCTCCCCGTACTTGGCGTGCAGCGCCATGAAGTCGACGGCTGAGGCCAAAGCTTCCTCGCGCGTAGCGAAGTCGAAGATGGCGAAGCCGCCGAGCACTTCCTTGCTCTCGGTGAAGGGCCCGTCGAGCACGCTGAGCTTGCCTTGCTTCAGCGTCACGCGCGCCGCGCCCATGAGAGTGGGCAACAGGCCGCCCTGGGACAGCATGCGGCCGGAGGCGAGTTCCTGCTCGGCCTGCTTGCCGATCACGTCCATCAGCTGTTGCGGCGGCGGTTTCCCGTCTTCGATAGCTGAAATCAAATACATGTAGCGCATGGGACCCTCATGTCAGCGACGCACGGGATGCGCGTCCGGTCTAAGGACGGCGCCCCCACACGCAAGCCGACATTTTATTTTTGCGAGCGTTGGACGCTAGACCTTCAGCGCCTTTTGCACGGTTTGCACGAGCTGAGCTTCGGCGGCGTTGAAGTCTGTGGGTTCGGCGCCCGAATGCGCGTTGCGCGCCACCCAGTGCGGCGTGCCGAACAGAAGCGCGCCGTAAATCTCAGGCAGCAGCAGCGGCAGACGGCCGGCGGCGACGTGGTTGGCGATCCATTGCCCAGCACGGCCGCGATAGGGCGCGTTGTCATCGCGAAAACGCTGTTCCTGGCCGCGCATCCAGAGCGCGTCGTCGCTGCGGCTAAGGCGATATCGGTCGGGGTGCAGACGCTGGTACGCGAACGCCGCGCGGACCACGTTTGCGACGCCTTCCATAGCGTCGCTGCACGGCTCCATCACCGCGAGCAGGTAATCCCAATATTCCCGCCGCAGCGCCAAGACGATTTCGAGCGCGAGTTCATCCTTGCTCGGAAAGTGGTGGAAGAAGCTGCCGTTGGAGACGCCGGCGGCGCGGCAGACCTCCGCCACCGACACGCCCTCCACCCCCTGGGCGAGAAAAAGCTCGATCGCCGCCGCCAGGATACGGTCGCGGGCGGAGGGCGGCTGGGCGGTCATGCGGAGGGGAGCGTTACCTGAGTCACATTCATTTCGCTTGCGCTAGAGTACTACTCTAGAGTATTGATCTAGAGTGTTGCTCTAGATGGTCACCCGGAGGAATGACGAATGCAAGCCCGTTTTATCAGCCTGATCGCCGCAACCGCCGTCGTTGCAGCCGCCACTTTTGCCTTCGCGGACGAGCAGAACGGTCCCCAAGGGGTTCAAACCCAGCCGGCAGAGGCCGGGTTCGATTTCTTTTTGGATATCGACGGGGTGAAGGGCGAAAGCCGTGATCCGCCCCCACCACCGCCGCCGCCGCCACCGCCGCAAAACGCGCCTGCAGCCGAAATGGGCATAATCGCGCCGGATATGCGCGAAGCAGCGCTGCTTGTGCCGGCGGTGCAGAAAATCCGCGAAGCCGCAGCGAGTGCGCCGCAGGGCGATGGCGTGGTTGTTCTCGACGGCACTCTGCCCTCCGGCGGCGCCTCGGCTCCTCGCGCCGCTGAAATCGCAGCGCGAAGCCAAGGCGTGATGCCGGAATTGCCGATCTGTGGCCATTGCGGCGCGGACACCGCCATCGGGTCCGCCAATGGCGGCATCTGGAAGACAACCGATGGCGCCGCTGCCGAGACGTCCCGTGATGTGACGACGGGCGGCGCGGGCCTGATGCCTGAACTGCCGATCTGCGCTCATTGCAGCTCGGATGCTCGGCGCACGGGCGCAACTGAAAGTGCGCCGCGCGATCCTGAGCAGCCGGTGTGTGGCCATTGCGGTGCGGACGTTGCCGCGGCGCCGGTCGCTGCGACGACCGAGGAACGGCCGCGGCGCCGTGTGTTTTCGCTCTCGATCGGAGGCATCACCGTTGGGAGCGACGGCAGCGTGAACGTCGCGGTTGGCGATGTGACCGGTGATGGCCAAGACGACGAAGGCGGCGAACGTCCCGTCAGAGCGCGTTCGTCGCAACGGCGCTGATTGAAACGCACGCGAAGTTCAGGGCGGCCGGCGCAAGCGGGCCGCCCTTTGCGTGCGCCTAGCTGATCGCGGTGATGTCCATCTCGTGGCCGGCGACGCGGACGCTGTCGCCAACTTCCTTGCCCACCAGGGCGCGCGCTAGCGGCGAAACGTGGGAGAGCGTGCCGCGTTCGGGATCGGCTTCGTCTTCGCCGACAATGCGGAAGGTTTGGCTGCGGCCGTCGTCGCGGTCCGCCGTCACGGTGCAGCCGAAGCGCACGATGCTGCAATCCGCCGGCGGCGGCTGCAGGTGGGCGCTGCCGCGCCGCGCTGTCCAGTAGCGCAGATCGCGGTTGATGCGGGCGCGTTCGCCGCGATCGTCGCCGGCGGCGGCAAGTGCGGCGGTGAGGTGCGCGACCTCGGCCTCGATGGCGGCGAAGCCTTCGGTGGTGACGAGATTAGGCGCCGTCGAGATCGGCCGATCGGGCAGATCTTCGACGGCGTCGTCATCCTCTTTGACAAACGCGCGGCTCATGGCCCTAGAGGGTAGAGCGCGCGCCAGCGTGAACAAGGCCCTCAGTCCGGTTGGGCGAGTGCGGCGCTGGTGGCGCCGAAGCCGAACATCGCCCGCATCTCGCAGACGCCTTCCCACTCCGGCCAATGCTCGCGGTGCAGTTCCATGAAGCTCCGGAGCGAGGCGAGCGCTTCCTCGCGTGTCGCGAACTCGAAGATGGCGAAGCCGCCGAGGACTTCCTTGCTCTCAGCGAAGGGGCCGTCGGTTAGCTTCAGCTTGCCGCGGCGCGATTCAAGGCGCGCGCTGCCCATCGCCGTCGGCGCCAGGCCGCCCCGCGCGATCATGCGGCCCGCGGCCATCTCTCGTTCGCTCAGCTTTTCGATCTCGTCGATCATGCGCTGTGGCGGGACGAGCCCGGTTTCGGCGCCGGAGGTGAGAAACATGTAGCGCATGGAGTGGTCCTTCCTGGGTCTGGCCATAAGCGGCGCTGACCGGAGGACGAAGGCCTGTCCCAAAAGCCGACATTTCGTTTTGGGATTTATCCACAGGCCCGGTGGGCGCTTTGGCTGGAACAATCCAGAAACCCCGAATCTGCTAAGGAGAGCCATGGCCGAGCCCGCAGAACGCCTCACGACGCCTGAACGCATGCCCGGAGAGGGCGCAGACCGCGCGCTGCGCCCGCAGGGGTTCGACGAGTTCGTCGGCCAGCCGGCGGCGAAGGCCAATCTCAAAGTGTTCGTCGACGCGGCGCGCAATCGCGGCGACGCCATGGATCACGTGCTGCTGTTCGGCCCGCCGGGTTTGGGCAAGACGACGCTGGCGCAAATTTTGGCGCGTGAGTTGGGTGTTGGGTTTCGCGCGACGTCGGGCCCGGTGATTGCGCGCGCGGGCGATCTTGCGGCGCTGCTGACCAATCTCGAACCGCGCGATGTCTTGTTCATCGACGAAATCCATCGCCTCGCGCCGGCGGTGGAGGAAATCCTCTATCCGGCGATGGAGGACTATCACCTCGACATCATTATCGGCGAAGGGCCGAGCGCGCGCAGCGTGCGCATCGACCTTTCACCGTTCACGCTGGTGGGCGCGACGACGCGCGCTGGTCTGCTCGGCACGCCGCTGCGCGATCGCTTTGGCATTCCGGTGCGGTTGGAATTTTACAGCACGGAAGATTTGCTCGGCATCGTGACGCGCGCGGCGGATAAGCTTGGCTGCCCGATCACGCCGGAGGGCGCGGTGGAGATCGCGCGGCGCGCGCGCGGGACGCCCCGTGTGGCGGTGCGGTTGTTGCGGCGGGTGCGCGATTTCGCCGACGCCGGCGATCAGCGCATCGATGCGAAGTTGGCGGATGTAGCGCTGAAGCGGCTCGAAGTGGATGGCGACGGGCTCGACTTGCTCGACCGGCGCTATCTGCACGCGTTGGTGGAGACGTACGGGGGCGGGCCGGTGGGCGCCGATACGCTTGCCGCCGCGCTCGCCGAAGCGCGCGATGCGATCGAGGATGTGATCGAACCGTACCTGATGCAGCAAGGCTTCGTCATGCGCACGCCGCGCGGACGCGTCGCCGCGCCGAAGGCGTACGAGCGGCTGGGAAAGAAGGCGCCGAGCGCGCCGCCGCCGGCGAGCGGGAGCTTGTTCGGGGAGAAGTAGTTGATAGGTTATTGCACCACCTAAGATTGTCTCGGACCAGGTCGGACGATGGCTACTTTCTCGAAGTCCCTAGAGCAAACATTGCGAAGGTCGCTCGATTTCGCGAGTGAACGCCGCCACGAGTACGTGACTCTTGAGCACCTGCTTCTCGGTCTTCTTGACGACCAAGACGCGCCGCCGGTGATGCTAGCGTGCAAGGTCGATCTCGAAGTGCTTCGCGGCAACCTCGAAAAATATATGAAAGACGAACTAGACAGTCTTGTTGTTGCTCAGGGAGAAAAGGTCGAAGACCCACGACCAACTGCGGGATTTCAACGCGTGCTGCAACGCGCGATGTTGCATGTCGATTCATCCGGAGGTCGTGAAGTTACAGGTGCGAATGTGTTGGTCGCCTTGTTCTCCGAACGCGAGAGTCATGCTGCGTTCTTCCTACAAGAGCAAGACATGACGCGTTACGACGCAGTGAACTACATTGCGCACGGTTTACCGCGAAGGACGCCTACTGCCCAATTTAGAGTTCGTGATTCAACAGAGATGCTCGCGGGTTGGCAAACCAGAAACACTGAGTTGGAACAGCAGCTGTCGATGGCGATTGCTCGCATAACTGATCTCGAAAAGGCGGTTGCTGCTGCCAAGGTCGGAATTCCGGCAGGCGCAAGGCGAGACGAACACGACGTGTTTGTTTCTTATCGGCGTGAGCAAAAAGAAGCTGTCCGGAAATTGGTAGATAGATTGCGGATGGATGGACTAGTCGTCTGGTGGGATGCTGACATCCCTGCCCAAGCGCCATGGGAAGAGACAATTGAGAAGAACATCTCGAACTCGAAAGTAGTAGTCGTCTGTTGGTCCCACGAGGCAACAAAGAGCGAGAGCGTGAAGGCAGAGGCGAGGTATGGCAGAGATAGAAACAAGCTGATTCAGGTCTTTTTGGATGACTGCCAACCACCGATGTTCTTCGGAGAGCGCCAGGGATTCCATTTTGCAAATTGGAGTGGCGATGTCGCGCACGATTGCTACCGCCACCTATTAGAGGGAATAAGAATTCAGCTTTGAATGTGATCTTCCACCGTCCGCCCCAGCGTCTTCGAAGCGACCGCGACGTAGCTTTGCTTCAGGTAGGGCCTAAGGGCGCGGATTGCGTCCCCGCCTAGCTCTGCAGCCCCGCGATCAGCAGATCGGTGAGCGCGTCCATCTGCTTCAGATCAAGAAGGCGCCAAGCGCGCCACCGCCGGCTAGTGGGAGCTTGTTCGAGGAGAAGTGACTGACAGGAACGCTGTCGGCTCGCCTTGAAGTTGGGGGAAGTGTCCTGTACCGCTTGTGATGGTGCAGGGGACGCAACATGTTGCGACGCCTTCTCATTGTAGCGGGCCTGATCTTTGTGGCGGCATCGAGCGCTGATGCGCAGACGCCGGTTGCCCGCCGTTTCATTTACACAGCACAACTGAACGGCGACGCGCTGGCGACGGGCCAAGTCGATGCTGGCGGAATCGTTTGGCAGTGCAGTGGGCGGACCTGCACGGTGACGGGGCCGTGGCCCGCGCCGGGCGTGCCGGCGTGCGTAGCGTTGGCGGCGCGTGTGGGCGCGATCGCGTCCTATGGACGCCCCGGCGCTGTGCTCAACGCGACGCAACTGGCGCAGTGCAACGCCCAGGTGCGGCCGCGCATAACACTTGATCCGTCGGTGGTCCGTGCGCCGCGGCCGCGCGTGATCGTACCGAGTATTTCTGGCCCCACGCCGAGCAATCCCTCTCCGGCGCCGAGTGCTTCCAGCGTCAGTGTGCGCACGGCGACGATGACTGTGACCGGCACCGGCGCGCTGGGCGGCGGATTCAGTCCGGTAATGGTGCGGACCAATACAATGACTTTAACGGGAACGGGCGCGCTGGCGCCGGGCGAGTTCGCGCCCGTCACAGTGCGCACGCAAACGATGACTCTGACCGGAGCGCCGCCATGAGCATTGGAGAAGCGACATGAGAAAGTGGCTGCTTGCTCTTGCGTTTAGCGTTTTCGCCATACCGGCCGCGCACGCCGAGGATTTTACGTTGACCGTGCCTGTGAACGTCAGCGGGCTTCCTGCGAACGTGCATACCGTGTGGGTCACGTGTCAGGTGATGGAATCGAGCCGGTCGCGGATCACCGCTGTCGCAGGCCAGCGGATCGCGATCACGGGCGGTGCCTATCGCGCTGACGTCGTGCTGACTGCCAATGCCAGCGCGGGGCGCGATCCGTCGCTTGCGACGCAGTATCGGTGCGTTGCTTGGTTCTTTGGCGCAGTAGCAGGCGATCCGCAGCAGGCGTATTTTATGGAAGGCTCGCCGCACGCGACGCATGTCTTCCCGCTAGCGCCCGGCGCGGCGTTCCTGTTGGATACTGGCGACACGCCGCTGCGTTAGGTCTAATCATCCGCGCGCGCTGAAAGATTGAGAGTTTCGCGCGCTTAGCTCTGCAGTCCCGCGATCAGCAGATCGCTTAGTGCGTCCATCTGCTTCAAGTCCGTCTCGGCGCCATGCAGCGCGACCATGGCGGGGTGGTGGAAGCGGGACGTGGCGTTGAGGATGAGCGCGGCGGTCTTGTTCGGATCGCTGACGCGCCAGGCGCCTTCGCGGACGCCGTCGCGGAGGATTTCCGCGAGTTCGTCGTGCATGTGCTTCACGTGCGCGGCGACGACGGTGTGGGCGTTCTCGGTGATGGAGCGGTAGACGGCGAACAGCTCTGGATCGTCGAGCACTTTCTTGCGCTTGATTTCAGCTAAAGTGCGCACCCAGGCTTTGAGCCGTTTCGGCGCGGGCGTTTTCTTGTCGGCGGTGATCTTCGAGAGCGGCGCCATCACGTTGGCGAGCCAGCGTTCGGCGACGGCGTCGAACAGCGCGCTCTTCGACGCGAAGTGTTTGTAGACGTTGGAGTGGCTCATATCGAGCGCGCGCGCGACGTCAACGACGCCCGTTTTGGCGGGGCCGTGGCGTCGCAGCACGTCGACGGTGGCGTCGAGAATGCGGTCGCGGATTGAGTCGGTGCTCACGTGGGGAGTGATGCCCGCCTCATCGTTCGCTGTCGAGCATCGCCATCTGCTCGGGTGCGTAACGTTGACCTGCCACCGCTTCGGGCGGGGCGGCCGCGTCGATGCGCTTCAAGTCCTCCGGCGTGAGCGTGACGTCGAATGCGCCCAGCGCTTCGGCCAGCCGCTCGCGCTTGCGTGCACCGACCAGCGGCACGATGTCCTCACCCCGCGCGGCGACCCAGGCGATGGCGAGCTGCGCGACGCTGCAGCGCTTTTCGTTGGCGATAGCTTTGAGCGCGCGCACTAGGTTGAGGTTCTGGTTGAGGTTTTCACCTTGGAAGCGCGGCGAGTGGGCGCGAAATCCGCTGACCGCGCTATCGTTGAGCATGCTTTCGCTGATTAGGCCGCGCGAAAGAATGCCGTACGCGGTGACGCCGATGCCGAGTTCGCGGAGAACTGGCAGGATGTTGCGTTCCACGCTGCGCGTGATGATCGAGTACTCGATTTGCAGATCGACGATCGGATGCACAGCGTGGGCGCGGCGGATGCTTTCAACGCCGGCTTCGGAGAGCCCAATGTGGCGGACGTAGCCTTCCTTCACCAGGTCAGCGATGGCGCCGATGGTGTCTTCGATCGGAATGTGCGGGGCAACGCGGGCGGGGCGGTAGATGTCGATGTAGTCCGTGCCGAGACGCTTGAGCGTGTAGGCGAGCGCGGTCTTGGTTGACTTGGCGTCGGAGGCGAAGCCGAGGAAATTGCCCTTGGGGTCGCGCTGGGCGCCGTATTTCACGCTGAGCACAACGTTCTCGCGCGTGGCGCCTTTGAGCGCTTCACGCAGCAGCATCTCGTTGTGGCCCATGCCGTAGAAATCGCCGGTGTCGATCAGGGTGATGCCGGCTTCGAGCGCGGCGTGGACCGTGGCGATGGATTCCGGCTCGCTGGCGGCGCCGTAAAAGTCCGACATGCCCATGGCGCCGAGGCCGAAGGCTGAAACGGTGGGTCCAGTTTTTCCGAGGCGGCGTGTGCGCATGTGAAGGCTCCTTGCTGTAGGGAGCGATATCGGCGACCAAGTGACAACAGTCAATATATGTTACATGAACTATGTTTCACGCGAGCATGATTTGCCGCCCCAGCGTTTTCGGCGCAACCGCTACATAGCTCTGCTTCAGCCAGCCCTTTAGCGTTGTCATTTCCGACAGCACGTCATCGTCGGGGCCAAAGTACGCGGTCACCCATTGGTGCTGTTTGTACCAGCCGCGCGCGGGGCGGACGAAGGGGAGCTCTTCGGCCATCTCGGCGGAGATCGGTAGCTTCATCAGTATCGTGAGCGCGTCGAGCTTTTGGGCCTTTTCGCCGAACACGCAGAACATTTTCTTGCGCACATAGAGCGCGCGCGTGGTTTGCCACGCAGGGCCTGACGACGTGTCTGGAAACGTCAGACCAAAGGCGATGAGTTCGGCTTCGGCGCGTTGATGCGGCGTCTGCGGCATGCGCCCAGCATAAGCCAGCAATGCCGGCGGCGTTAGTGGTGGTCGGCGACGCGGATCTTGTCGCGGCGGCGGGCGGAGCGGACGATTTTCATCGTGCCACTGGTGGCATCGATGAGGAACGTCAGCGCCACGGCTGACACGACCAGCATTGCGGCAAGCTCAAGCATCGCAAACTCCCAAGTTGGAGATGCAACGGCCTTGTCGCGCTAAAGGTTCCGGCGTGACGCTGTGTTCACCCAGCGCTTTTTCGACCGGCCAGATCGTTTCAGCGCAGTTCGAACACCACGCTGACCGCGCTCTGCGCTTCGAGTTCGCCTGGGCGGATTTGCGCGCCGTCCGCGCTTTGCTCGACGGCGACGGGCGCCGAAAGCAGTCCGCGCCTGAAGGCGTCGAGGGGCGGCGCCACGCCGCCCGGTTCGGTGATGGCGAGCATGCGAACGACGCGCATGTTGGCGACTTCGGCGTAGGTGTCGGCGCGAGCGCGCGCGGTTTGCAGCGCTTCGGCCCGCGCGGCATTGCGCGACGCTTCTTCGTTCTGGAATGTGAACTGGATGCCTTGCAGCTCGTTTGCGCCTTCGGCGACAGTGGCGTCGATCAGGCCGCTAACCGCGTTCAGATTGCGCAGCCGGAGCGAGACGATGTTGCGGCTGACATAGCCGGTGATGCGCGGCGCCGCGTTGCGGGGGTAGGCGTATTGCGGCTCGAGCGAGAAGCCGACGGTCTGCACGTCCTGTTCCTCGACGCCCGCCGCCCGCGCTGCCGCGAGTACGGTTTCCATGCGCGTATTCTGCGCCTGCTGCGCGGCGCGTGCGGTGTCGCCGCGCGCTGACACGCCCAAAGTGACAATGGCGAGATCGGGCGCCGTGCGTGTGGTGGCGCTGGCGTGTACGGTGAGCAGCGTGTTCTGACCGCACGCGGCGAGCGCGAGGAGGGCGAGCAGGGCCACCGCGAACTTCACGCCGCTTAAGGGCTGCATACCTTGATCCATCACATCGCCTCCTGAGTTTTCAGGTCCGGACTTTGGCGCAGCGCACGTCACACAGCGAGCGATCAACGCAGATCGGCTACAGGCGCTGGCCCTACCAAGGCAACTCTTCGCCCGTTCCCGCATGCACGAACTTGCCGCTTGTCGCCGCGCTTAGGGCGTCGATGCGCGTGAGCACGTCGCGTGCGGCGTCAGCGGGCGGGATGCCGTTGCGGCCGGTCATCTCGGTTGCGACCATGCCGGGATGGATCAGCGCGACCGCGATGTTCTGGCTTGCGAGATCGTGCGCGAGCGAGACACCAGCGGCATTCACCGCCGCTTTCGACATGCGGTAGCCGTAATAACCGCCGGAGCCGTTGTCGGCCATCGAGCCCATGCGGCTGGTGATGATGGCGACTTTCGCGCCTTTGCGCAGCAGCGGCAGCAGCGCGGCGGTGACGCGCAGCGGGCCGAGTGCGTTCACTTCGAATTGCTGTTCGATGCTGTCGAAGTTCATGCGGTCGAGGCTTTCGCCGCGCAGGATGCCGGCGTTGTTGATGAGCAGATCGATCTCGGCGCCATTGAGGCGTTGCGCGAGTTCGGCCACGGACGCAGCGTCGCTAACGTCAACGCCGGCTTCGATGCGCACGCCGAGTTTGTCGAGATCGGGCGCGCTCGTGCGGCATACGGCAACGACATCGTCGCCGCGCGCCTTCAGGTGCTTGGTGAGTTCAAGGCCGATGCCGCGGTTGGCGCCGGTGACAAGTGCTGTGCTCATGATGCGACCTCCTCGCGCAGCATGTATGCACTCAGCGCGTCAGGACCAGCCCTAACGACAACGGCCCCTCTCGCTGAGGGGCCGTTGGTGCTGGAGTTCGGCGCTCAGAACCGGCGGCGACGTGGACGTTCTTGCACCGGCGGTTCTTCGATCGCCGGCATGGTCGTCATGACATCGAACGTGAGCGTCGTGGTGTAGCTCTGGATCGCGGCGGCGGCGCCGGCGGGCGCGGTGGCGCGGTGACGGGCGGCCAGCATGTATTGGCCGGACTGATCCAAGGTGACGGTGGCGGTGCCGCTGGCGTCGGTGGGCGAGAAGCGATCGAGATCGGTTTCCGGTTCACCAGAGGCGTAGACGACCAGCGCGGTGTTCGCGAGCGGTTGGCCGTCGAACAGGATCTGCACTTGGAACGGCTGGTTCACGAGAATCTGGTTCGGGTGCGTTACCGGGCGAATGGAAAGGCGGCCGATGTTGCGGTCGACAGCGCCGCGCGTTGGGCCGCCGCGGGTGACGTAGGTTTCAGCGAGCGTCACCGATTGCAGCGTCGTCGTTGGTGTTTCCGGCGGCAGCAGCTCGCCGGGCACGGCCGGGCGCCAGCCGCCGTCGATGCCGACGAGGTTCGAGACCGCGCCGACCTGCTCGCCCGTCGTGAAACGGTAGGTGCCGTAGTCGTGCAGCGTGCTGCGGAGCATCGCGGCTTGGCCGGTGACTTCGACCTGGTCGTAGAAGCCGTCCGCGCCGTTGGGCTGTACCACGGCGAAGTTCGCGGAGAGGCCGATCTCGGGCGTGAAGAAGGTGGTGGCGTAGGCGCCTTCGAACCGCACGATGCCGTTTGACCAAAACTGGTTCGGCTTGAGGTAAGAGGTGTGCGCGGCCGCTGGAGCGGCGAGCGCGGTGATCAGGGCAGCTGCCAGCAAGCGCATTTTCATCGCCGCAAGGAACACCGGGATTACGGCGTTGGCAAGGTCCGCCCGCCGCAATCCCGCATTCGTCATTCGCCGCGCGCTTTGCGCATCGCGTCGGTAATGCCCATGGCCGCGCCGCGTTCGAGGTAGGACTTCATGCTGGAGAGGATTTGCGGCCAGCCGCCGGAAATCGCTGGCAGCACTTGGCTGTCGGGCGGGAATTGGTCGTGTGTGACAGTGAGCTTGGTGGCGCCGTGCTGGTGGCTAAGCTCGTAGGTCACGCGAGAGGGCGGTTCGCGCATGCCTTCTGCGCTGACGTCGAACGTCATGACCAGGCGGTTGGGCGGGTCGATTTCCAGCACTTCGCCATCGTGGCTGAGTTTGGATTTGTCTGCGCGCAGGAATTCGACGCGGGCGCCGGGCTGCCAATCCGATTGCACATAGCGCGACCAGAAGTGGACGGTGTCCTCGCCCGTGGTGAGCGCGTCCCAGACGCGCTGTTGCGGCGCCTCGATGTAGATGACGTAGACGAATTCGGGCTTGGTCATCTGCGTCCTTCCCAGCTTGGGACAATATGGTCGGCGCCGGAATCGGCGACGATGTCGAGATCGGCGCGGAGTTCAAGCCAAGCTTTCGCCGCGGCGAGAACGAGATTCCAGCCCTGGGTGAGATCGAGCGCTTCCGCGATGACATCTGCGCCGCGTAGGCCGGAATTTGTGATGGTCACGAGCGTGCCCTTGGCGTGCGGCGCGAACATCATCTCGACCATGTTCGATTTCGGAAACGACCACTCGAACACGATGCGCTTGTTGGGCTCGATCTCTTTCACGTCGGCATCGTCGCCGACGCCGTACATTTCCCATTCCCAGCGCACGCGCTTGCCGGCTTCGAGCTTGCCGCTCGATTTCGTGAACCAGAATTTGGTGGTGACGGCCGGATCGGCGAAGGCGTTGAACACCTCGGCCGGCGGCTTGCGGATCAGCATTTCAGCTTTGACGATCGGTGCAGTCATTGTGGAGGCTCCATGCTGATATTGAGCGCTTGCCCCGTCTCAAGCAGGGTCTTTAGCGAAGAGAGGATCATCGCCCAGCCTTGCTTGCCGCCCTCGATGTACTTGCGTGGAATTGCCCCGGGTTGATGCTGTGTCATGGTAAGCTTCACCGCTTCGCCAGCGGTCTCGATGTCGTAGGTAATGAAGGCGGGCGGCAGGTCGCGTGCATCTTCGAACGCGACAACGCGCCAGCTGATCTTCAGCCGCCGCGGCGGGTCGCACTCCAGCACTTCGCCTTCATCATGCACGCCTTCATCGCCGTAGAACGCCCATCGCGCGCCGACGCGCCATTCGCTCTCGATGCGGAAGCCGAAGAAGTAGCGTTGCGTTTCCTCGCCGCGCGTCAGCGCATCCCACACCCGCTGTGGCGTCGTCTTGATGTAAGTGACGTACACGACGTCAGGCGGAATCTCGTAGTCGTCACTCGTCATCCTCGTTCTCCAACGCCTTTTTCAGATCGCTGAGCGCGGTGAGGCGCGCGCGGTCGAATTTGGAGATCCAGCGATCGCCGATCTCATGGATGGGCACGGGGTTGAGGTAGTGCAGTTTCTCGCGGCCTCTACGGATGGTCGCCACGAGATTTGCGCCTTCCAGGATGGCCAAGTGCTTGGTCACCGCTTGGCGCGTCATCGACATGCCGACGGTGAGATCGCTGAGCGTCTGCCCGTTGGCGGCGAACAATGCGTCCAAGAGGGCGCGCCGGGTGGGATCGGCCAGGGCCCGGAAAACGTTTGTGTCTGCCTCGTCCTCTGCGTGAGCCACTGAGGGGATAATATGCAACCAAATGGTTGCCTGTCAAGGTGTGGTCCCGGGACGGCCCGCAAGCCATGCGGGATTGGATGGGGAAGTGGACGTTGCGTGGGGCAGAATGGCGGCAGCAGGAGGAGCGCGATGCGCCCGGTCGGGACCAGCGACAACGAATGAAGCGCCGGCGTATAGCCATTGTCGGCGCGGGATTCAGTGGTGCGGCCCTGGCCGCCAATCTGCTGAAGCGCGGCCAAGCGGCGCCCGACGTGGTGCTGATCGAGCGGCGCCAACGCTTTGGTCCGGGGCTTGCCTACGGCGGCAGCGATCCCGGCCATCTGCTTAATGTGCGCGCCTCCAACCTCGGCGCCTTCGCAGACAAGCCCGAACACTTCGCGCGCTGGATCGGCGGCGACCCGACGCGCTTTATGCCGCGTACGCGGTTCGGCAAATACATCGAGCAGGTGCTGCGCCGTGCTTCGAGCGGATGGTTCGGACCCAGGCTGACGCGCGTACGCGACAGCGTGATTGCATGTCGCCGGAACGGTGAGCGCTGGGTGCTGGCGCTGGGGTCCGGCAAGAGCATCGAAGCAGAGGCCGTCGTGATAGCGACGGGCAATCCACCGCCGACGGCGCCGACCATCTTCGAACAAAACGGCGTGCCGCTGATCGATCCGTGGGACAGCGTGGCGTTGGCGCGGTTACCGCCTGGCGATGTGCTGTTGCTTGGCGCTGGTCTCACCATGGTGGACGTCGCGGTGTCGTTGGGCAGGCGCCGGCGCAAGGGTCTAATCTTCGCACTGTCGCGGCGTGGGCTCGCGCCGCGCGGGCACTTGAGCAGCCCTGCGCCAGCGACGCCTGCGGCCTTGGATCTGCCGATCCCGCTCAGCGAAGCATTGCATGAATTTCGCCGCGATCAGCGCGAACGCGTAAAGCGCGGTGAGCCGTGGCAGTTTTCAATCGATCGGCTACGCGCGCGCTCGCCCGAGCTTTGGCAGCGTTTGCCGCTGGACGCGCAGCTGCGGTTTTTGCGGCATTTGCGGGTGTGGTGGGACGTGCACCGCCATCGCGCGGCGCCGGAAGCCGCGTCGCGGGTTGCGGAATTGCAGGCGGCGGGACGACTTAAAGTGCTGGCGGGCGAGATCAGTTCAGTGGAACAGGAGGGGCGCGTGTTCCACCTGCAGCACCGCCAACGCGGCAGCTTTGTGCGGCACAAGTTCGATGTCGTCGGCATCGTCAATTGCACAGGCGCAGCGCTCGACCCCTGGCTCTCTGTCGATCCGTTCGTGCGCCAGCTGCTCGATGAAGGCGTGGCGCGGGCGCATCCGAACGGGCTGGGCTTCGACGTCGATCCCGATGGTCGCGTGCTCTCTGCGGAGGGCGCTATTCAGGACAATCTGTTCGCGATTGGACCGATCACGCAGGGCGCGTTTTGGGAATCTACAGCGGTGCCGGAAATTCGCGTGCGCGCCGCGGCGATTGCGATGATGCTGGCGCCGGAGGCTTGAGCATGAGCGATGCGCCAAGCGCGGGGCGGTTCGATGGACGCGTGCATGTGCTGCCGGCGCGCGTCTATTACGAAGACACCGACTTCACCGGCGTCGTCTATCACGCCAATTATCTGCGCTTCTTCGAGCGCGGGCGGAGCGATTTTCTTCGTGTCGCCGGCGTCCACCACAGTGAGTTGCTGGCGGGCGCCGAACCGCTGGGGTTTGCGGTCAACGAGATGCATCTCGAGTTCCTCAAGGCGGCGCGGATCGACGATGCGCTTTTGGTCAAAACCACCTTCGAAACAACCAAAGGTCCGCGCATCTTCATTGGCCAACAGCTTGAGCGGGGAGGCGAAATCTTGGTGAAGGCCAAGGTGACGGTTTGTTGCATCTCGCTCACGGGCCGGCCCAGAAAGCCGCCAGCCATGCTTTTGGAGCGGCTTAAACCATTCTTAGGCGGCTCCACGTCCAGCTTTTGACAAACTCATCCGGCTCTACACGCTAGTGCGGCGAACCTGAAATTCGCCCGGTCGTGATGGAGGTCTCGGGAGCGAATTTCAGGTTCATAAGCCGCACTAAAGCACTTTAGGTTTGCTCAGCGTCCTTATGGATTCGAAGTTCGCCTCGGAGGGGTGATCCAAGCGCCGGGCGAACTTCGAATCCGGACGCTGAGGGGCGCGGCTGAGAATCAGAAGGCCGCGATAGCGGGAGCGAGCATGGAATCCGGCGCAGAACAGATCACGGTCTGGTCACTCTTCCTGACCGCCGACCCGATCGTGAAAATCGTGATGCTTATCTTGGCCGTGGCCTCGATCTGGTCATGGGCGGTCGCGGTCGACAAATGGCTCCAGTTCGGAGACCTCGAACAGCACGCGCGCAAGTTTGAGCGCGAGTTTTGGTCGGGGCGTTCTCTGGACGAAATGGAGGACCGCAGCGATCGGCCGCGCGATGCGCTGAGCCGCGTTTACGCCGCCGCCGCGCGCGAGTGGCGCGAGGCGCGCCGCGTTGGCGTCGCCGGCGAAAACGCGCAGCTGATGCTGGATCGCGTCGATCGCCTGATGGCCGCGCAAGTGTCGCGCGAGATGGGGCGCGCATCGCGCAATCTCGGCGTGCTGGCGACGGTGGGCGCTTCGTCGCCGTTCATCGGACTGTTTGGCACCGTGTGGGGCATCATGAACGCCTTCACCGACATCGCCTCGCAGCAGCAAACAAATTTGGCCGTTGTGGCGCCCGGCATCGCGGAAGCGCTGTTCGCGACAGCGCTCGGCCTCGTCGCCGCCATTCCGGCCGTCATCTTCTACAACAAGTTCACCGGCGACCTCGATCGCTTTGGTGATCGGCTCGATACCTTCAGCGATGAAGTCGCGGCACGACTCTCGCGCCGCCTCAGCGAGCGACCCTGATGGCCGGCGGGATCACCGCCTCGTCGCGGCACGGGCGCGGACGCAGGTCGGCGCGGCGGTCACGTCTTTCAGAGATCAACGTCACCCCGTTCGTGGACGTGATGCTGGTGCTGCTCATCGTGTTCATGGTAACGGCGCCGCTGCTGACGGTGTCGATCCCGATCGAGCTGCCGCGCACTGAAGCCAAGCAATCGGCCGCGGAGACCGAACCGCTCGCGATCACGATCCAAGACGATGGCACGATCTTCCTGCAGGAAACGCGGGTCACGTTGGAAGAATTGGTGCCACGTCTGCGGGCCATTTCCCACGAAGGCTACGACCGCGCCATCTACATTCGCGGCGACGCGCGCACGCAGTGGGACACCATGGCCCAGGTGTTGGCGAATGTGAGTTCGTCGGGCTTCACCAAGCTGCAGCTCGTGACCGACACCAACGACGGCCCGCCGCGTCCGCCGCCTCAAGCCGCGAGCCCGTGACGCCATGCGCCCCGGCGTCATCGTTTCGATCATCGGCCACGTCGGCGCAGTGATGATGACCCTGCTGGCCTGGGAAGCGAGTTCATCGTTGCCATCCGCGGGGCAGGGCATCGTCGTTCCGGTCGAGATCGTCGACGTCTCGCTCGAGTCGAACGTGCGTGCGCTTGCCGAACAAGTTGAGGTCGAGGGCGAAGAGCAGGCCGATGAAATCAGCGAGGCCGTGCCTGCGCCGAGGCCAGTTCCCACGCCGACGCCGCCGCGCCAGCGTCCAGACCAGGCTCGGGACTCTTTTGAAGACCTTCTCAGAAACTACGACAAAGATCGCGGCAGACGTCAGGAGACCGGCGAAACCGCCGACACCACCCGGCCCGGCGCGGGCGCCGGCACAGGCGACACCGTCGCCATTCGCGATCGCGTCACGGCGCTCAACCGGCGCGCCATGATGCGCTGCTGGCGCATGCCGTCGGATTTGCCGGACCCGGAGCGGCTCAACGTCACTTTGGAATTCGATCTCGACCGCAACGGCAACTTGCGCGGCCAGCCGCGCGTTATTCGGCCGACAAATTATACGTTCGACGCGCCGATGCGCGCCGCCGTGGAGAATGCCCTGCGCGCCGTGCGCTCTTGCGATTTCACTTTTTTCCCGGAAGACCCGGTCGTTGGCTCGCGTTACGACGCGTGGGACGAGCTGGAATTCACTTTCGGGCTAAATCAGCCGTCTTGAGGAAATGCCCATGCGCTCCATCAGAATGATCGCCCTCGCGCTGGTCGCGGCCGCGCTTTGTATCTCAGCGCCAGCGTTCGCGCAGGACACGTCGCAGCCGATCGGCCGTGTGCACGTCGACATCAATCAGGGCCACCTGAACCCGATGCCGATCGCGGTCACCGATTTTATCGGCGGCAGTGGACCGGCGCAGCAAGTCGGCCGTGACGTCGCGGGCGTGATCCGCGCCAATCTGGATCGCTCGGGGCTCTTCCGTCCAATTGAGCCCGCCGCTTTCATCGAGCGCATCACGGCAATGGAAGTGCCGCCGCGCTTCTCCGATTGGCGGGTGATCGACGCGCAAGCTCTGGTGGTTGGCCAAGTGACGCCGCTGCCGGACGGGCGGATCCGCATCGAGTTCCGGCTCTGGGACGTGCTGGCTCAGGAATCCATGACCGGCTTTCAGTACGCGACGACACCGGACAATTGGCGCCGCATCGCGCACCGCATCTCGGATCAGATCTACGAACAGCTCACCGGCGAGCGCGGTTATTTCGATACGCGTATCGTGTTCGTCTCGGAGTCCGGCCCGCGCACGCGCCGCATCAAGCGGCTGATGATCATGGACCAGGACGGGGCCAATCCGTTCTTCCTCACCAGCGCCGACGCCATGGTGTTGACGCCGCGCTTCTCGCCCTCGACGCAAATGATCACCTACATGAGCTTCGAGACCGGCGCGCCGCGCGTGTTCTTGTACAATCTCGAAACCAATCGCCGCGAAGTGCTGGGCGATTTCCCGGGCATGACGTTTGCGCCGCGGTTCGCGCCGGATGGCTCGCGCGTGGTGTTCACGCTCGATATGAACGGCAATAGCGAAATCTACGCGATGGATCTGCGTTCGCGCGGACGCCAAAGGCTGACCAACCACGCCGCGATCGACACATCACCGTCATACTCGCCGGATGGCTCGCAGATCGTGTTCAACTCAGACCGCGGCGGTTCTCCGCAGCTTTATGTGATGAACGCCGATGGTTCGGGGCAGCGCCGCGTCAGCTTCGGCGAAGGGCGTTACTCAACCCCAGTGTGGTCGCCGCGCGGTGATTTGATTGCGTTTACGCGCCAATCCGGCGGTGCGTTCGCGATCGGCGTGATGCGCCCCGATGGTTCTGGTGAACGCATCTTAACCGAGAGCTATCTCGACGAAGCGCCAACGTGGTCGCCTAATGGGCGCGTGATTATGTTCTTCCGCGAAGGTCGCGGCACCGGCGCGCGGTTATGGTCTGTTGACCTTACGGGGCGAAATTTGCGTCAGATTCCAACGCAAACCGACGCTTCCGACCCCGCCTGGTCGCCTTTGCTGCCGTGAAGGGAACACGATTGTACGGTAGGAACCACGTCGGTAATTATAGCATTCAGCACGGGTGGGGATTTCCCGTTGCCGAAAGCGTACGTCGCTTGAGGGAGTTTTGAGCCAATGCGTAATGTCCTGATCGCTCTTGCCGCTGTGGGTGCGCTGTCCGCGTGCGCCAGCCGTCCTGAGCCTACCCCGACGCCGGATGCGCCTTCGCAACCGTCGCAACCTTCGCAACCGTCCGGCCCGACGCCGGGTTCGGTTGAAGACTTCCGCGTCTCCGTCGGTGACCGCGTTTTCTTTGGCTACGACCGTTTCGATCTGACGCCGGAAGCGCGCCAGGTGCTTGAGCGTCAGGCCGCTTGGCTCCGTCAGTATCCGAACGTGCGCCTGCTGGTCGCCGGCAACGCCGACGAACGCGGCACCCGCGAGTACAACTTGGCCCTCGGCGCCCGCCGCGCGGCCGCCGCGCGCGACTATCTGGTGTCGCTCGGCGTCCCGGCCGCCCGGCTTGAGACGGTGTCCTACGGCAAGGAACGCCCGCTCGACCCCCGCTCGAACGAGGAAGCCTGGAGTGTGAACAGAAACGCACACTCCAACATCGTCAGCGGCACGACCTCGTAAGCGCCCAAATTTGGCCCGAGCGCCCGTACTAGGTGTGAGCTTATGACGGATCATTCGGCGCCATTTTCGAGAACGGCCCGGCTCGCGGCGATCATCGCCGCGGCCGGGCTTCTTTTTGCCCTGCCGGCAGCGGCGCAAACGCGGCTGCCGCCGCCCGCGGTATCCAGCACGGCTGACGCCCGGCAGGACCGGATCGAGGAGCTGGAGACCCAGCTCCGCGAGGCGGAGGCCCGTAACGAACAGCTGCAGCGCCAGCTCAACGAAGCCAACCGCAATGTGAACCGGCTTCAGGGCCTGGTTGACGAAGCGGTGGGCGTGAACCGCTCGCTGCAAGAAGGGCTGACGGCGCCTGCTCCGGCGGATGGCGCAACGCCCGCGCCGACGCAACGCTCAGGCGGTTCGGCCGAGGCCGCGCCCTCGGAACTGACCGGCGCGCAGCGCGCCGCCACTGGCACGCTGGGCTCAATGTCAGCCAGCACCACAGACACGGCGACGCCGGTGATGGACCCGGCCGACGCCTATAGCCGCGCCCGTGAATTGCTGGTCGACGGCAACTACGCCGAGGCCGAAGTCGCGTTCGAGGATTTTTTACAGCGCTACCCGCAAGCCCCGACGGCGGCGGATGCGCGGTTCTGGTTCGCCTTCACGCAGCTGGCGCGCAATAACTATCAGGATGCCGCCGCGAATTTCGTCCAGTATCTGCGAGACACGCCACAAGGCCCGCGTGCGCCCGAAGCGCAGGTGCGGCTTGGCATGGCGCTCGCCGGCATGGAACAGCGCGCGCAAGCCTGCCAAGCATTCAGCAGCCTGGTGCGGCGCTATCCCAACGCAGCGCGCAACATCCGCGATCTGGCGGCGCGCGAAGCGCGTGCTGCGCAGTGCGCAGCCTGATGTGACGTCATGCTCGATCGGCTGACGATCGAGCAGATGACGGCGAAGGCGGGCGACGGCCCGATCCTCGTTGCGCTCTCAGGCGGCGGCGATTCCGTAGCACTTCTGGACTTGTTGGCGGAGACGCTCCACGATCGCGACGTGCGCGCGATTGTCGTGGATCACGGTCTGCGCGCGGGATCGGACCAAGACGCGCGGCGCGCGGCGGATATCGCCGAGTTCTTGGACCGGCCAGCGCAAATCGAAAAACTCCATTGGAACGAAGGCGCCAACCGTGCGCACGAAGCGGCGCGCGTTGCGCGCTATCGCGCGCTGTGCGCTGCGGCGCGCAACTGCGGGGCGCGTGTGATCGTCACCGGCCATACGCAGGACGATCAGGCCGAGACGGTGCTGATGCGGATGCAGCGCGACTCTGGCTTGCGTGGGCTTGCGGGAATGCGTGCGTTCGCGCCGATGCCGATCTGGCCAGAGGGGCGTGGGCTTTGGCTGGCGCGACCGCTGCTCTCGGTGCGCCGGCGAGTTGTTCGCGACTATTTGCGCACGCACCAGCTCAATTGGATCGAAGATCCCGCCAACGAGAACCAGATCTACGCCCGCGTTCGTGCACGTGTCTTTCTTGCGGAACAAGAGGGCGCTGGCATCGATACAATGCGGTTGGCGGCGGTGGCGGCGCGGTTGCAAACGGTGATGGCGCAGATCGATGAAGGCGCGTCTTCGCTGATTGCCGCGTCCGCGATGTTTGAGGACAATGAGATCACGCTCGCGCCTTCCGACGCTGACGCGCCGGTGCGTCAGCGCGCGCTTCAGGTACTGATCACCGCTGCGGGCGGCCACGCGCGCGGCCCAGATGCCGACGATGTCGCTGCGATCGACGATGCTGTGCAGGCCGGCTCATTCACAGGCGCGACGTTGGCGGGCGCACTACTGCGCAGGCGCGGCGACGCGCTCGTCCTCTCTCGCGATCGCGGCGCGTTGGAGGGGCGAGCAGATGGAACTCCGGGCATCGCGCCGCTGCATTTGGCGGCTGGCGTCGAGACGGTTTGGGACGCCCGGTTGGCGCTGACGGCGCCGCAGTCCGGTTGGTCTGTGGTCGTCGAAAACCGCGCGCCTTGGTTAGCGCGCGGTGAGGAACGTGCGGTGCTGGCCGTCGCGTCGCCGCATTGGTTGCTTAGAGAGCGCGTCCAGCACGTGCTGGGACGTGATTAACACCGCGAAATCCTGGTGAATTTTCAGCTCTCGCGTTCACCCCGCCTTGACCTGCACCGTGGCAGAGTAAGGGGTGTTCAGGGGCGGGCAGTGTCCCTATCTTGCTGAACAAAGAGTTTCCGCGCGGATCATGACGTTCGCGCGCGCCCAGAAGGTCGGTTCATGAACATCCGCACATTGCTTATCTGGGGCGTCGTCGCCCTCGTTCTGGTCGTGTTGTTCACGGCCATGAATGGCGGCAGCGATCCCGCGCGCGGCGCGACGGAACTGCCGTATTCGCAACTGATGGACCGCGTCGCGGAGAAGCAAATCTCCAGCGTCACCACGCGGCCGGACGCGCTGATCTCGATCGGCTCGGACCAGAAGCAGCGCTTCGTGACCTACTTGCCGCAAGGCACGATGGCGAACGTGGTCGATCGCCTCGACCAGGCTGGCGTCGACGTGAAAACCGAGCGGCCGAACAACAATCCGAGCCTGGGCAATATCCTGCTCTCGATCCTGCCGATGCTGCTGCTGATCGGCGCTTGGTTCTTTTTCATGCGCCAGATGCAGGGCGGCGGGCGCGGCGCGATGGGCTTTGGCCGGTCGAAAGCCAAGCTGCTGACCGAAGCCAAGGGCCGCATCACGTTCGATGACGTCGCCGGTATCGATGAAGCCAAGGAAGAGCTGGGCGAGATCGTCGAGTTCCTGAAGGACCCGGGCAAGTTCCAACGCCTCGGCGGCAAGATTCCGAAAGGCGCGCTGCTGGTCGGCCCTCCGGGCACGGGTAAGACGCTGTTGGCGCGCGCCATCGCCGGCGAAGCCAACGTGCCGTTCTTCTCGATCTCCGGTTCGGACTTCGTCGAAATGTTCGTCGGCGTCGGCGCCAGCCGCGTCCGCGACATGTTCGAGCAAGCCAAGAAGAACGCGCCCTGCATTATCTTCATCGACGAAATCGACGCGGTCGGCCGTCACCGTGGCGCCGGCCTCGGCGGCGGCAACGATGAGCGCGAACAGACGCTCAACCAATTGCTCGTCGAGATGGACGGCTTTGAAGCCAATGAAGGCATCATCCTGATCGCGGCGACCAACCGCCCCGACGTTCTCGATCCTGCGCTGCTGCGTCCGGGCCGTTTCGATCGCCAGATCGTGGTGCCGAACCCCGATGTCGGCGGCCGCGAAAAGATCTTGCGCGTCCACACCCGCAACGTGCCGGTGGCGCAGGGCGTCGATCTGAAGACGATCGCGCGCGGCACGCCGGGCTTCTCCGGCGCCGATCTCGCCAACCTCGTCAACGAAGCGGCGCTGCTCGCGGCGCGCCGCGGCAAGCGCGTGGTCACGAACAAGGAGTTCGAGGACGCGAAGGATAAGGTCATGATGGGCGCCGAGCGGCGCTCGCTGGTGATGAGCGAAAGCGAAAAGAAGCTCACCGCTTGGCACGAAGCTGGCCACGCCATCGTCGCGCTCTACACGCCAGAGAGCGATCCGGTGCATAAGGCGACGATCATCCCGCGCGGCCGTGCGCTCGGCATGGTGATGCAGCTGCCGGAAGGCGATCGCTATTCCATGAACTTCACGCAGATGACGTCGCGTCTCGCGGTGATGATGGGCGGGCGCGTCGCCGAGGAGATCGTCTTCGGCAAGGACAAGGTGACATCAGGCGCATCGTCCGACATCAGCGCCGCGACCAACCTCGCGCGCATGATGGTGACACGTTGGGGTTTCTCCGACGTTCTTGGTCTCGTCGCTTATGGCGAGGGCAATGACGAAGTGTTCCTCGGCATGCAGATGGGCCGCCAGCAAGCGATCTCCAGCGACACCGCCAAGAAGATCGACGCCGAAGTGAAGCGCTTGGTCGAAGAGGGCTACGACGAGGCCCGGCGCATCCTCACCGAGCAAGCAGACCAGCATAAGTATCTGGCCGAAGCGCTGCTCGAATACGAAACGCTGAGCGGCGAGGAGATCAACAAGGTGATCAAGGGCGAAAAGCTCGATCGCCCGGAAGACTCGCCGCAGGTCCCTTCGGCGCCGACGCCGGCGTTGCCGGTGACGGATGAAGACGAGCAGCCCGCACCGCATCCAGGCGGATGGGGCGGAGCCCAGCCTCAGGGCGCTTAGACTGCGCGCCTAAAGCTCGGAAGCATCAACCGCCGGCGGCAACGCCGGCGGTTTTGTTATGCGAGGTGCGTGAAGTAGCTGCCGACCAGGCCCAACACGAATCCGGCGGCGATCGCCCAGCGCATGCGCCCCGACGCACGCCGCGCGGCGGCCTTTTCGGCCAGCTCTTCGTGCAGCAGTTCAGCGCGCCACGCGTCGCGGCGGACGCCGTTAGCGTAAAGCGCGTGCCGGTCGGTCTGGTCGCGCTTCATTGCGAGACGGCTGACGCAAACCGGGCGCCAACACTTTAGCAACCTTAACGGCCGTGCTACGCCACGCTCGCACGGAGGCGCACATGCTCGGATCAGCGACGGTTACGGCTCTAGTCGGCACCATGAAACCGGAAGTGGCGAAGGCATTTTACGCCGATACGCTGGGGCTGAAGTTCATCACCGACGACAGCTACGCGATGGTGTTCGAAGGCAAGAACGCGCGTGTGCGCGTGTCGCGCGTGCCGGCTGTAATGCCGGCGCAGTATGCGGTGCTGGCGTTCCAGGTCGATGACATCGAGAAGGCGGTTGATGGCCTCACCGCCAAGGGCGTCGTGTTTGCCCGTTACGGCTTCTTCGTGCAGGACGCGCGCGGAATTTGGGCCGCCCCGGACGGCACAAAAGTGGCCTGGTTTCACGACCCTGACCTGAATTTGCTCTCGGTGGTCCAGCACGTGTGACGCATCGCCCCTTGGCGGGGTCCGGCCGGATCGGGTAGAGCCGGGGCAACTTGTTATCGAATCTCGGGGTTTTCCATGGCCGCTCTCATCGCCATCGGCGTCTTCATCGCCGCGATCTTCCTGCTCAACATCGTTGAATTCGGGCGCCCGGACTAACCGCGCTTCAGCAGCGTCGCCACGTATTGCGCGCTGCTGATCAACGCCAACACCGCGGCGCTCCACAGCAAGATGCGCGCGGCCCAATCCAAACCCAGCACAACGCTCACCGGCATGCTCATGGCCGAGGCCAACAGCGCGCTTGCCTGAAAGGCGAGGAAAGCGCCGACGCCGGCCATCTCGGCCGCGGCTTTCCATTTGCCAAGCGAACTCACCGGCAGCGTCTTCCCCTGCGCCGCGATGCCTTCGCGCAAACCGGCGACGGCGACGTCACGGCCGAGGATGATCACCGACGCCGCCACCAGCGGCAACGGCAGCGCGGCATAGGCGAGCGCGACCAGCACGCAGGTGATCAGCACTTTGTCGGCGCTGTGATCGAGTGCTGCGCCGAGCGGCGTTACCGCGTCGAGCTTTCGCGCGAGATAGCCGTCAAGCCAATCGGTCAGCGCCGCAAGGATGAAGAGGAGCAAGCACAGCGTGTAAATGAAGCCGGCGAGTAGGCGGTCCGCATAGGTCTCGTTTGCGGCCCACAGCACCAGCGCCGCGATCGCCGGTGACATCGCGATGCGGAAGACAGTGAGCATCACCGGAATCGCGCTTTTGCGCGCGGGGGCGTCAGCGCTTGTTGTCGTGGAAAAAGTCATAGATGCGCTTTGCCAGTTCTTTGTTGACGCCGTCCACTACTTCCAGCTCCGCCAGAGCCGCGCGCGAGACGCCGCGGGCGGAGCCGAAGCGATCCAGCAGCGCGCGTTTGCGGGCAGGACCGATGCCGCCGATTTCGTCGAGCGGGTTCTTGGTGATGTTGGCCGAGCGCTTGCCGCGATGGGCGCCGATGGCGAAGCGGTGCGCTTCGTCGCGCATGCGCTGCAGGTAGTAGAGCACGGGGCTCTTCTCATCGAGCCGGAACGCCGGCTTGCCGGGGATGAAAAAGCGCTCGCGGCCGGCGTCGCGGTCGACGCCCTTGGCGATGCCGGCGATGGTGATGCGGTTTTTGAGGCCAAGCTCATCGAGCGCTTCCAGCGCAGCATTGAGCTGGCCGTCGCCGCCATCGATCAGCACGAGATCCGGCCAGGCGCCGAACTTGGAGTCGCGCTCCGGCTCGTCGCGCTCCTTAGAGAAATCGACACCGCCGTCGCTGATCGCTCCCCCTCTCCCTTGCGGAGAGGGGGTTGGGGGGTGAGGGGCGTTCAACTGGTCAGGCGCCTGATCGTTGGAACGCCCCTCATCCGGCTCGCTGTCGCTCGCCACCTTCTCCGCAAGGGAGAAGGTTTCGTTCGGCGTCTCTTCTCGCTCCGCCAACATCCGCGCGAACCTGCGGCGGATCATCGCTTTCATCATGGCGAAGTCGTCGCCCTGAAACTCTTCCGCCTTCATGTTGAACTTGCGGTACTGGTTCTTCACGAAGCCCTCGGGGCCGGCGATGATCATTGCGCCCAACGCATTCGTGCCTTGGATATGGGAGTTGTCGTAAACCTCGATCCGCTCCGGCCGCTGCGCCAGGCCGAACACTTCCGCCACGCCATCCAGCAATTTCGCGACGCTACCGGTTTCGGCCATACGCCGACCCAACGCTTCGCGCGCGTTGAGCAACGCGGCGTCTACAATCTCTTTCTTCTCGCCACGCTCCGGCGTGCGGATCTCGACTTTGCATTCGGCGCGGAGGCAGAGCGCTTCTTCGATCAATTCGCGATCGGTGGGCTCGACGTTGCAGAGGACGAGCTTTGGCGGTTCGCGGTCGTCGTAGAATTGAGCGATGAAGGCCGAAAGAATTTCCGCGGGCTGCTCTTCGCCGCCGTGGCGCGGGAAGTAGGCGCGGTTGCCCCAGTTTTGGCCGGCGCGGAAGAAGAAGACTTGCACGCAGGATTGTCCGCCTTCGCAGTGGAGCGCAAAGACGTCGGCTTCCTGGAAGGTGTGCGGGTTGATGCCTTGCGAGGCGCGGACGCTGGCGAGCGCGCGGATGCGGTTGCGCAAGCGCGCGGCGTGTTCGAACTCCAGCTTGTCGGAGGAGTCACGCATCTCCAACGCGAGGCGTTCTTGCAGCTGCGATGAGCGGCCTTCAAGGAAGTCGGCGCTATCCTTCACCAGCGCCGCATATTCCGTATCGCTCACCAGCCCGGTGCATGGCGCCGAGCAGCGCTTGATCTGGTAAAGCATGCAGGGGCGGGTGCGGCCGCTGAAGGTGGAGTCCGAGCACGAGCGCAGCAGGAACGCTTTCTGCAGCGTGTTGAGCGTGCGGTTGACGGCGCCGGCGCTCGCGAACGGCCCGTAGAACTTGCCCTTGAAGCTCTTGGCTCCGCGATGCTTCTGCAGCGCGGGAATGGCGTGGTCGGTGCGGATGGCGATGAACGGGAAACTCTTGTCGTCCCGCATCAACACGTTGTAGCGCGGCCGCAGCCGCTTGATCATGTTGGTCTCAAGCAGAAGCGCTTCTGTCTCGGTGGCGGTGACGATCACTTCCAGCGACACGGTCTGGTGGATCATGCGGTAGATCGCGTTGGTGTGGCCGCGGCCTTGAGCGTACTGGCCGACGCGGTTCTTCAGGCTCTTGGCCTTGCCGACATAGAGCACCTCGCCGTCGCCGCCGATCATGCGGTAGACGCCCGGCTTCATGGGCAGCCGCTTCCACGCATCGCGCAGCGCCTCGATGCCTTTCAGCGCGGGCGGCGGCGCGTCTTCCGCTGGCAGGTGCTCCAGCGATGGCGTGATGGGTTTGTCGGCGCCTGTCATGGTTCGTTCAAAGGATAGCGCATTGAGATGGGGGCCGCCCTGGTCCGATCCCAGGGCGGAATGTCCCTGCGGCTCCGCGCCCCCTGGACGGTTCACCCGCTCACCCCCAAACTTTGGGCATGGATGACGCGCGCCCGGCGGCCCTGAAGGCCGTCAAAACCTTCCAAGCGCCGGACCCGGACGATTGCCGGGACATGACCGACGTCCGCCAGGGCGTGGACGAAATCGACCGCATGCTGGTCGCGCTGATCGCCCGCCGCCAAGGCTACATGGACGCCGCCGCCCGCATCAAAACCGACCGCAACGTGGTCCGGGACGAAAAGCGCATCAATGACGTGCTGGCCAAGGTGAAGGCCGAATGCGCCCGCCAGGGCTTGTCCTTTGAAGCCATCGCCGAGCCGGTCTGGCGCGAGATGATGGAACGCTGCATCGCCTACGAATTCGAGGTCTGGGACGAGCTGCGGGCGCCGGGTAAGGCCAGTCAAACCTGAGTTGCACTGCAGCAACCGGCTGACGGCCCACATTTCCCTGTGGTAACAAAACCCATCTGAGGGGGCGTCGTCCGGGGTGGGTGACGCATGACAATCGAACGCTTAACGGTTCGCGCTTGGCGCGAGGGCCGGAGCGCGCTTGCAAGCATGCATGGCGGCGCGTGGCGCGGATTCCGTTGCGATGATAAGGCCTTGGACGCGCTGCCAATTCGTAACTTGGGCGCGAGGGGCGGCGCATGAGGTGGTTTCTTTGGCTATTGCTGGTGGTCGCGCTCATCACGGGCGTGCTCTACGGCGTTGGCCGCTTCCTGCTGCCGAACAATCTTGAGGTCACCCGCACTGCCTCGATCGAGCGCCCGCGCGCTTCGGTGTTCGCCATGATCAACGATCTCAGGATCGCCAAGGAATGGTCGCCGTATTACGCGCGCGACCCTGACGCCGACTACGCCTTCAACGGCGATCCTGGCGAGGGCCAGTCGATGCGCTGGATCTCCAACGTCCGCGAAGTCGGCCGTGGGCGGATGTCGATCGTCAGCTCCAGCGAGAACGAAGAAGTCCAGTCAATCCTGGAAATGGGCGATCGCGCGACGCTGAATTCCGTGATCGCGCTGCGCCCGGGTGAGAACGCTACGTCGGTGGCGTGGACCGTGACCGCTGACTGCGCGGAAGGCGCGGTGAACGTGCCGTGCCGGTACATGAATTTGATCATGCGCGGCGCCGTTGGCGCCGAGCTCGAAAGCGGCTTGACCCGGCTGAAGACACTGACCGAGCAATTGCCCAACGTGAACTTCGAGGGCCTCTCGCCCCAGTTCGACACCATCGAACCGCAGAACTTCGTCTACTCGGTCGTTGAAACCTCCGCCGTCGATCTGACCGAAGTGAACCGCGCCGAGGCGATGGGGCTTGAACAGGTGCGCCGCTTCATGAGCGAGTATCAGCTCACTGAAGCAGGGCCGCTGGTGCGCGTCGTCACGGAATACGATCAGGCCACCAACCGCATGAGCTTCCGCGTCGGCTATCCGTTCTCGGGGCCGACGCCGCTCACAGTGGTCGGCGTGCAACTCGGCCAGACGCCATCGGGTGAGGCCATGCATGTGCTGGTGGAAGGCTCACGCGCCCAGGTGCGCACGGCCTACGCGCAGATGAACGCCTACATGCAGGCCCACCGGATTGCGATGCGTGAGAACGGTCTGCCGTGGGAAGTCGTACACAACCAGGGCGCCGTCGATGGCTCAACGCCGACGCGGCTCGAAATCTACATGCCGCTGCAATAGTCGGCAGTCGGCAATCGGCAGTCGGCAGTCGTGAAATAAAAACTCCCCGGACCTGCGCCCGGGGAGTTCGTTTTTGAGTCATCCGACTGCCGATTTCCGACTGCCGACTGCCGATCTTAGTCGTTGACCTTCAGGTTCACAGCCTTCGGACCCTTGCCCTTGGTGTCGGGCAGGGTCTGGAAGTTCACGCGCTGGCCTTCGACCAATTGCGTCAGGCCGGCGCGCTCAACGGCACTGACGTGCACGAACACGTCGGCGCCGCCGCCGTCCGGCGTGATGAAGCCGAAGCCACGCGCGCCGTTGAAGAACTTCACAACGCCGTCCTGCGGATCACCGAGAGGCTGACGCGGAGGACGATCGCCGCCGCCGAAGCCGCCGCCGCCTTCACGCGGGCCGCTGCGGAATCCGCCGCCGCCACCGCTGCCACCACCGCCGCCGCGATAGCCACCGCCACCGCCGCCGCCGCCGCCATAACCGCCGCCGCCACCGCCGCCGCGATATCCGCCGCCGCCGCCGCCACGGTCACCACCGCCGCCGCCGTAGCCGCCACCACCGCCGCCGCCGCGATATCCGCCGCCGCCACCGCCGCGATCACCACCGCCGCCGCCGAAGCCGCCACCGCCGCCGCGATATCCGCCGCCGCCATAGCCGCCACCGCCGCCGCCACGGTCACCACCGCCGCCGCCACCGCCCCGGTAGCCACCGCCACCGCCGCCGCCGTAACCACCGCCGCCGCCGCCGAAGCTGCTGCCGCCGGTGTCACCGCCGCCGAACTCGGGCGTGGGTTCTGCTGTCTTGTCGCGGCGTCCCGCGCGCTTGTCCTTCTTGCGATCGTCGGTCTTGTCGTCGTCGCCTTCTTCGTCGTCGAAACTCATTTCCACTTGTCCTGATTATGGCTCTTGGCGAACGCCAAAAGCCGCGCGCACGCCTATGCGCACGCACGTCACCGCGAATTTCAGCTTTGCTGGGGATTCAAAAACTTGCCGCACGCCGCGGAACTTCGCACCACTTGCTGGCAACACGCCAGCTTCTCACCCTGCGCTTATGAGCGAGGGGTTTCCCCCACGCAAGCGGCAAATCAAGGGTTTACACGGGATTCATCTCGATTTGCGCGGCCCTGCGCTCTTGGCGCGCCACGATCCGGGAGACGATGTAGGCGCCGATCAGCTTTGAGATGATGCCTGTCAGAATCGTGCCCCAGGCGAAAATGCCGGGCACGACGAGAGACGCCAAACCGATGAAGGCGATCTGATCAATCGGCGCGCCGACTGCGCTTGAGATCAAAATGCGCTGGGAGAGTGGCCGCTTGGTGAAGGTGTAGACCGCCCAATCCGCCGTTTCGCTGATCAGGAAGGCGACGCCGCTCGCCACCACGATCACCGGCCACGCCGTCAGCGTCGAGAGCGCCAGCCCCACGACCATCGCGCCCAGAATCCAGTGCTTGATCTCGCGCTGCGCAAAGTCGCGCACCACCAGTACGAGGCCGGTGACGATGGTGAAGGGATGCCAGGCGCCGCCGCCGAGGTTTTCCGGGATCGCGATGGTGTCGATGCCGGCGAACGCCCAGTTGATCAGCGGCATCAACCCAACATAGAGCGCCGTCCAAGGCCGCTTCATCAGGAAGATGACAAGCACCGTCGCCGCCACGATCGGGATGGCGATGTGAGGCTGCTGCAGGAAGGCCAGCGCGGAATCGAAGGTCATGCGCGCTTCATGCGCATGGCCAGGCTAGTCAGGCAAGCGCCAGTCCGGCTGCGGCCCAACCTCTGGTTTGCCGCGCATAAGGACGTACTTGATTGCGCGCGCCACCGCGTCGGGCTCCGTCGGCTTGGGGATGAAGTTCAGGCGCAGCTTTAGGTCGGAGCCGGACAGGTAGCCCGAAGAGACAAACACCTCCATGCTTGGGAACGTGGCTTCCAGCAACGCCGCTAGACGAAGCCCATCGATCGGTCCCGGCATGAGGATGTCGGTCAGCAGCGCATCTGGCTCGACGCCGGTGTGGACGATGTCCAGCGCCTCCGCGGCGTCGCAGGCCTCGATGACGGTGAGCCCGGCCCGGCGAAAAGCGGCGGCCATGGCCATCCGGATCAGCGGCTCGTCTTCGACAACCAACACGATTGGCTGTCGCCAGTCCTCACGGTGCTCGGCGGCGTGCGACATTGATGGGCGTCCCTTCCCAGCGGGATTAACTGGAGAGGGTCTGGGCGGTTCCAGCCGCGCTGCGGTTCCTCCGCAGTTGACGGCGGCGTGACAGATGTCACGGCGAGCCGACGGGCGGGCGCCTAGCTTTCATGCATCGCAACGACGCGATGAAATTCGAGCCGGGGAGCACGCCATGTCGAGGTTTTACAGTTTGATCGCAGCGGTTGCGGTGTTCGTGCCGGCCGCGTTTGCGACGGTGAACCAAGCCGCGATGATCGTCGCCTGGTAGGGCGACGCTCGTGGCAAGGGGGAAGGGCGCGGAGCAATCCGCGCCCTTTTATTTGTAATTCCAAATGGCCGAAGCCGTTGTTGAAATAGCTAGAGTCATTCCAGACGGCCGGAGGCCGATCTGGAATCCAGGGCAACCGCTCCGTCGTTGGCCCTGGATTCCAGATCACGCTCCGCGTGTCTGGAATGACTCTAGGAACTTAATCGCCAGCCACCTTGGCCCTTAGTCAGCGCGTCGGCCAGGAACGGCAACGCGTCCTGCAGCGCTTCGCGCAGGCCGAACGGCGGATTGATCAGCAACACGCTCGATCCAACCAGCCGTCCCTCCGGCGTCGGCGCGGCGACCCACAAATCGGCGCGGAGCATTTCCTTGACGCCTTGCGCGCGGGCTTCAGCGTCGGCGGCGTTGAGCGCGCTCTCGCTCTTTAGCGGCCGCCACCACAGATACATGCCGTGGCCGAACCGCCTCAGCGACGGCCCGAGAGCGCGCGCAGCTTGCGCCAGTTCGTCCGGCGCTTCGTACGGCGGATCGATCAACACCAGTCCGCGGCGTTGCGGCGGCGGCAGCAGCGCGTTCAAGGCTTGCCAGCCATCGCGCTCGTGGACCTGTACGTTTCCGACGCGCGGCAGCGCACGGCGGAGCATTGCGTGTTCTTCCGGATGGAGTTCGCACGCGATCAGCACGTCCTCGTCGCGGAGGTTGGTGGTCACCAGCGCCGGCGAGCCGGGATACGTGCGCAGCGCGCCGTCGGCATTGAAGCCGCGCACGGCGTCCAGATAGCGCGCGACGAGCGGCGGCGGATCGCGCCAGTCCCACAGCCGCGCCACGCCGTCCTGCCATTCGGGGCTGCGCGCCGCTTCGGCGCCCTGCAGATCATAGAGGCCGCGCCCCGCATGGGTATCCAACACCGCGAACGGCGCGGGTTTGCGCTTCAGCGCATCCAAACAGTACAACAGCACGGCGTGCTTCAGGACATCGGCATGGTTGCCGGCGTGGAAGGCGTGGCGGTAGTTCACGAGCAGCGCTTAGCGGGAGTGAAGCGAATGGCCAAGGTCCTCGGCGTCGGCGGCATCTTCTTCAAGACTCAGGACGCCGCCGCGCTGCGCGAATGGTACGCCCGCGTGCTTGGCCTTGAGATCAGCGATTGGGGCATGTTTTTCACTCCCGACATGGTCAAGGACAAGCCCGGCTCTGGAACTGTGTTCAGCGCCTTCAGCGCCGACTCCGATTATTTCAAACCGTCCGAGAAGGAGTTCATGTTCAACCTGATCGTCGACGACATGGACGGCATGCTCGCCCGCGCTAAGGAGGCCGGCGTCTGGCCGGTGAAGCAACAAGAAGAGTCCTATGGGCGTTTCGCCCACATCATCGATCTCGAAGGCCGCAAGATCGAGTTGTGGGAGCCGAAGCCGACGCCGGAGCAAACATGAACGCGTTGCGCGACAATATTGAACGCCACCGCTACGAGCTCGACGCGCCTGAAGGCATGTCGTGGGCCGACTATCGCGACATTGGCGGCGTTCGGGTGATCATGCACGTGGAGACACCGGTGGTGGCGCGGGGGCGCGGCTATGCGTCCAAGCTGATGGCGGAAGTGGTGTCCGAAGCACGTGGCACGAGCCGGAAGTTGCGCGCCAGCTGCGCCTTCGCCGTGGCGTACTTCCGTAGGCACCCAGACACGGCTGACGTTCAGGCCTGAGGCGTGGCCTCGGTCTGGTAGCCTTTTTCCTTCCACGCTTTCATGCCGCCATCGAGCGCGACGGCGCGGGTGAAGCCCATCCGCCGCAACGTGGCGGCCGCGAGGGTCGAGATTTTGCCGACCTCGCAATAGGTGACGATCCGCAATGTCGGATCGGGTAGGGCTTCGTTGACACGAAGCTCCAATTGGCCGCGCGGTAGATGTTTGGCGCTCGGGATGTGCGCCGCGTCGAACGCATCGCGTTCGCGCACGTCGAGCACGATGAAATCGTTGGCGCCGGCTTCGACGCGGCTCTTCACTTCCTCCATCGACATGAACGGGACTTCGGCGGCGGCCTCGCTCAAAAGCTGCGCGACACTAACGCCGCCGCTCATGTTCACGCGCAGCGCTTCCGTCAAATGCTCCGGCATAGAGAGCGAGAGGGTGCGCATCATCTCGACGAACTCGCCGCGGTCGCGCTTTTGCAGCCGTGGGTTGGAGCGGAGCTCTTCTTCGATCGTAGAGCAGGTGCTGCCCTTGTACACGTGCGCCGGATAGATGCGGAGATCGGGGCTGAGCTTCAGCAGCTTGTTGAAGAGCGAGTCATAGAGCTGCTCGGGGTCGCCCGTCGGCAGATCAGTGCGGCCGGTGGCGCCAATCAGCAAGGCGTCGCCGGTGAAGACGCGGTCGCTAGCGACCAGGCTCATGGAGTCGCGCGTGTGTCCCGGGGTGTGCAGCACGGTGAGCCGAATATTGCCGACCTTGATCACATCGCCTTCGTCGATCCGAAGATCGACATAAGGCGCCGGCGACAAACGATGCGCGATCACCGGCACGTCGAGGATTTCGCTGAGCTGCTTTGAGGCGCTGAAGTGATCGGCGTGGGTGTGGGTGTCGATGATGTACTGGATGCGCACGCCGTGTTGGGCCGCGAGAGCCCGATAGCGGTCGATCTTGCGCACTTCCGGATCGATCAGCGCGCCGACGCAGGCTTCGCTGCAGCCGATCAGGTACGATTGGCAGCCGCCATTGGCGACTTGCTCGAAAATCATGGACGTCTCCTTAGAGGGGAGAGTCCTACTTTCGCAGCGCTCGCGCAACCGCTGCCGCCCAGGGCGGGGCGGTTGCAGCGCAGCATTAGCCCTTCGGTTGCGGCACGATGCGGAGGTACGGCTTCACCGTGGTCCAGCCTTCGGGGAACCGCGTCTTGGCTTCGTCGTCCGACACTGCCGGCACAATGATGACGTCCTCGCCGTTCTTCCAATTCACCGGCGTCGCCACCTTGTGCTTGGCGGTGAGCTGGATCGAATCCACCAGGCGCAACACTTCATCAAAGTTGCGGCCGGACGACATCGGGTATTGCAGTGTCGCCTTGATCAGCTTGTCCGGGCCGATGATGAAGACGGTGCGCACCGTTGCGTTGGTGGCGGCTGTGCGGCCCACGCTCGTATCGCCGGCATCGCCCGGCAGCATATCGTAGAGCTTGGCGACGTTGAGATGGCTGTCGCCGATCATCGGATACTGCACGTCGCCGCCCGTGACTTCCTTGATATCGCCGCGCCAGCGTTCGTGATCGGTAACGGGGTCAACCGACAAGCCCATCACCTTCACGTTGCGCTTGGCGAATTCCGGCTCAAGCTTGGCGAGATAGCCGAGCTCGGTGGTGCAGACCGGCGTGAAATCTTTCGGGTGCGAGAACAGGATGGCGTAGCTGTCGCCGATCCAATCGTGGAATTTGATGCGGCCTTGGGTGGTCTCGGCTTCGAAGTCGGGAGCTTTGTCATTGATGCGCAGAGCCATGGAGGTCTCCTTTGCGGGCCAAGCGGCCCGATAGCACGGCGACGCGGGCGCCGCTAGGAAAAGCCGTGCGCGCGCTTGGGCTCTTGAGATGGGGAGCAAATCGCGCGAGGCAACGGATGTTGGCGGCGGAGGTTGACCTTGAAGCGCATCGTCTCGTGGTTCGGCGCCAATCCGTTGCGCCCGGCGATCGCCTGCATCGCGCTGATCCTGGTGCTCGGCTCGTTCGCGCCGATATTCACGCCGCCGCGCGAGGACCGGAATTGGTATCCGTACCTCAGCCACACGACTGACGTCACAATCAACACTGACGACTTCGCGGTCACGCCGGTAAGCGATTGGAGCTACGACTGGGGCCGCGAAACCGCGACTACATACACCGAAGCCTCCTATCGCTTCGACCAGCTGCGCAATGTCTGGTTCATGATCGAACCGCAGCCGGGCTCGCAGCTCGCAGCTCACACGTTGTTGCTGTTTGAGTTTGAGGGCGATCGGCTGCTTGGGCTCACCATCGAAGCACGGCGCGAAGAGGGCGAGGAGTACGATGCGCTGCGCGGGCAGTTCAACGCGTTCGAGCTCACTTACATCTGGGCGTCAGCGCGTGATCTGTTGATCAGGCGCGCGGTGATGCTGGATCACGAGGTGTTCGTGTATCCGGTGGCGATCACCGATGCGCAAAACCGCATGCTGCTGGCGAACTTGCTCCACCGCACCGAGTCCTTGGAAACGCAGCCGCGCTACTACAACACGGTGGTCTCGAACTGCACCAATGAGCTGGCGAAGGCTGCCGGGTTCAGCTGGGCGCCGGCTTATATTCTCACCGGCCGCTCTGATGAGTATCTCTTCCGCCGGGGCGTCATTCCGGGCGAAAGCTTCGACGACGCGCATCGGCGTTCCGACGTGACGACGTTCGTTCAGTCTCTGAACCAAGCGCCGCCGCAGGTGTTCGATGCGGAGTTGCTTGCCGAGTTGCGCCGGCGATTCGAGCAGTAACCGCCACCCATTCCCGGGGCTCGGCGCAGCCGAGAACCCGGGACCCATTGACCCTAGCTTCTCAAGAGATGCGCGGACCGAGCCGAGCCTTTCGTCGACGCGCCTGAGTCAATGGGTCCCGGAGTTGGCGCTGCGCGCCAATCCGGGAATGGGTGTTGAGGGCAATTTTCTTATTTCGAAGCCTGGATCAACGCATCACGTTCAGCGCTCGTCAGCGCACGCCACGAGCCTTCCTTCAGATCACCAAGCTTCAGCGGCCCGATGCGCAGGCGCAGCAGATCGTTCACCTCAAGCTCAACCAGCTCACACATGCGCCGGATTTGGCGCTTGCGGCCTTCGTTGAGGATGAAGCGCAAGCGTTGCGGCTCAACGTGTTCGATCTTCGCCGGCTTCAGCTGCTTGCCGTCGAGCGCGAGGCCGTGGCGGAGCAGGGCGAGTTTGCGGTCGGTGATCTGGCCGCTGACACGAACCAGGTATTCCTTGTCGAGCTTCGACGTTTCGCCGATCAACGCTTTCGCCAACACGCCGTCTTCGCTCAGCAATAGTAGCCCACGTGAATCTTGATCGAGACGCCCGAGCGGTGCGAGGCTTGTCGTTTTGGTCGGCAATGTATCGGCAATGCCGACCAGGTTCTCTTTCGTCAAAAGGCGCGCGGCGGGGACCTGTCCCGGCTCGGGCTGCGCGGAGACATAGCCAATCGGCTTGTTCAGGACTGCCGTGATCAGCGCGCCCGCGTCGGCCTTGGCGACTTCGATCGTTTGTCCCGGCTCAATCTTTCGCCCGGCATCTTCCACGCGCTGGCCATCGATCCGCACCGCGCCATCCGCGATCAACGCTTCCGCTTCGCGGCGCGAGCAGACGCCTTCGCTGGCGAGCCATTTGTTGACGCGCAGCGGTTCTGCGCCGGTGTAGGTTTTTCGCCAAGTCACGCCGCTTGTTAGCGGCAGGTGGCGCTCTGACGCAATGCGCGCAGGCGCGCGACGGCCATGGGCTGGATCTGGCGTTCGTCGCGCATACACGCTAGTTGCGAATAGAGCGCGATGGCGCGGGTCCGCTCGGCTTCCGTGCCGGAGCGGAGCATGTCGGCCAGGTTGAACATCGAGGCCGGGTAATTCTGCTGCGCGGCGCGTTCGTAGAGTGTCTTGGCGCGGGCTTCGTTGCGGGGGACGCCGATGCCGTCGCGGTTCAACGTCGCCAGCATGTGCAGCGCATCGACTTGGCCGCGCTCGGCCGCGCGTTCGAGATACGGCGTAGCTGCTGTCGGATCGCGGGGGCCTGCGGAGCTGTCGCGGAGCCAGCGGGCGTAGAAGAACTGCCCGCGTGGATCGCCGCGTTCGGCGGCGGCCAGAAAGAGCCGTCCTGCTTCGGCTTGCGATTGCGCCGACGCTTCGCCGGCCAACAGTTGCGCGTAATCGATCTGCGCCGGCGACCAGTTCAGGCGCGATGCTTCCGCCAGGCGTCCGCGCGCGGTGGCTTCGTCGATGCCCGCATGCGGCGCGGTGCGGCGGAGCACCCAGGAATAATAGAGCCCGGCTGCGTTGTGCTGTTCGGATGACGCATCGCATTGTTCGCGGGCGGCGGTTGGGCTCGGCAGGAAACCCTGTGCGCCGGCCATGTGACCCAGGCACGCGAGAGCTTGCGCCGAGGCTTCGCCATCCTGCGCGCGACGCTTGATGTCGGTGGCGACGGTTTCGTTGATGCGCGCGGCGGAGGCTTGCCAGGTTTCGCCTTCCAACATCGCCGCTGTGATTGTCGGCGTCGTCGGCGTAGTGGTGGCTGATGTGGTCTGTGCTTGCGCGGGCGCAGCGTCTGCTTGCGTGGTCGCGACCAGGAATGTGCCGGAGCGAACGGCCTGGATCAGCCGGCCCGTGCCGAAGCCCAATGCGAAGAGCACCGCCACGCCAAGCGCAAAGACGCCGAGCGTTCGCGCTTGCTTGCGCGCTGGCGTCATCGGCGGATTGAGGATGGCGGCGCGGGCCTTGATCAACGCGTCGGAGAGCGCTTCGGGTTTGGCCTTCGCCGTGGTGAACTTTTCGAGCTCGGTGACCAGCGCCTGGAAGCGCTCCTTGAACGCATTGCGGTCGCGGATGGCGAGATCGATTTTGGGCGCCGTTTTGAACAGCTCCGGCGTCGCGCCGCTTTTGTACTCGGCCGAGATCAGCTTCTTGCGCTCTTGGGCCATCACGCCCAGCGCCGTCACCCAAGGCGCCGCGGCCGCCGCCGGAGACCACAGCGCCACTAGGGCTTTGCTCTCCTCCGCCGTCTTCGCGATTTCGGCTTCGACGGGCGTGCCGGAGGCGACGTCCAGGCCCAACGCCTGAAGCGCTTCCGCCAAGCCGCGTGCCTGGGCCTCCTCGCCCGGCGCCGCAGCTATAAAGACCTCCGCCATTCCGCTCCCTCTCGCCCTGGTAGAACAGAGCCGGACGCGCCATCGTCAAGCGGGATCGCTGAACATTGCTGAGGCTTAAGCTGATAAGGCAACCAGCTGGCTGTTGAGGAAATTCTCGACGCCGTGTCGGGATGCGCCTTATGGCTGCGTCCTTGGTTCGATGAGGCCCACACCGATGCTCTACGCGCTGCTCTGCTACAACGACGAAGCCACCGTCTTTGCCTGGTCCAAAGAGGAAGACGACGCCGTCATGGGGCGGCTCGATGTGGTGCATCAGAAGTGGGAAAAGAGCGGCAAGCTGAAGCCCTCGCTCCGCCTGCTGCCGACCTCGGCTGCGACCACACTTCGCAAGAAGGACGATGCGGTGCTCGATGGACCGTACGCGGAGACAAAGGAGCAGCTGCTTGGCTTCTACATCATCGATGTCGAGAGCCTGGAGGAGGGCCTGGAGTTCGCGCGTGAGTTGACCGTGGCCAACCCCGGCGGCGCCTACGAGCTGCGGCCTATCATGCTCTACAACCCCGGCTCGCCGGTGGAGCAGCGGTAGGCAATGGCGGACATGGCCTGGATCGATGCGGCGCTGGTCTCGGCCCGCCCCCAGGCTGTCGCGGCGCTGCTGCGGTATTTCCGCGATTTGGATTTGGCGGAGGAAGCGTTTCAGGACGCTTGCCTCCGGGCATTGAAGAACTGGCCTGGCAACGGCCCGCCGCGCGATCCGGCCGCTTGGCTCATTATGGTTGGCCGCAACGCGGCGATCGATGTGACCCGGCGGCGGGCAAAGCAAGCGCCGCTGCCGGATGAGGATCAGCTTTCGGATTTGAGCGATACCGAGGCTGAGGTCGTTCAGAAGTTGGATGAAGCGGACTATCGCGACGACGTTTTGCGGTTGCTGTTCATTTGCTGCCATCCGGACTTGCCGCAGATTCAGCAGATCGCGTTGGCGCTCCGCATCGTCTCCGGTTTGAGCGTGAAGCAGATCGCGCGCGCGTTTCTGGTTGGCGAAAGCGCGATGGAGCAACGGATCACGCGGGCCAAAGGCAAGGTCGCCGGCGCTGGTGTGCCGTTTGAGGCGCCGGATGCGGTGGAGCGAGGCGAGCGCTTGGCTGCGGTCGCGGCGATGATCTATCTGGTGTTCAACGAGGGCTACTCCGCCGGTAGCGATAACGACGAGCGCGCCGCATTTTGTGATGAAGCAATCAGACTCGCGCGGTTGTTGTTGCGGATGTATCCGGCGGAGCCGGAGATCATGGGCTTGCTGGCGCTAATGCTGTTGCAGCATTCGCGGATCGCGGCGCGGTACGACAAAGCTGGAAACGCTATTCTGTTGGAGGACCAGGATCGGTCGCAGTGGAAGAGGGCGCCGATGCAGGAAGGCTTGGCGCTGATCGAGAAGGGGATGCGGCTGCGCAGACCTGGGCCGTATCAGATTCAGGCGGCGATCGCTGGCGTCCATGCGCATGCAAGTGTGGCAAGCGAAACGGATTGGGTTGAGATCGAGGGGCTGTATCGGGCGCTTGAAGTGCATACGCCTTCGCCGGTGGTGACTTTGAATCGTTCGGTTGCACTTTCGAAGACTGAGGGTCCGGAAGCTGCACTGGCGTTGATCGATCCTTTGGCGGATCGATTGGACGGGTATTTCTATTTTCACGGTGTGCGCGGTTCTTATTTGAAAGAGCTGGGGCGCTCGAAAGAGGCGCGGGAGGCGTTCAATCGCGCGATCGCTTTGGCCAATACGCCGTCGGAGGCTGCGCATATTCGGCAGCATTTGGATTCGTTGTCGGCGCACAAATAATTCGTCGCCTTGTCGGTCTTCTCTGAGGTGGTTCGTCCTAGGTTCAGACAACAGGAGACGACGATGTCACATGAACTGAAGATCGAACTCGAACTCGATGCGCCGGCGGAGAAGCTCTATCGCTGCTACACCGATCCCAAGTTGTTGCAGCAATGGTTCGCGCCGAAGCCTTGGACGATCAAAAGCGTCGACAGCGACGTTCGCCCCGGCGGCCGCTTCAATTTCGTGATGGCGTCGCCGGAGGGCCAGGAGTTTCCGAACAAAGGTCTCTTCCTCGCGGTTGAACCGAATAAGCGCCTCGTCACGACTGATGCGATTACGCCGGATGAGTTCCAGCCGTCGGGGCCGTTCATGGTGGCGGAGATTACGTTCGAGGATCTCGGCAACGGCAAGACCAAGTATCGTGCTGTTGCGCGGCATTGGTCGGAAGAGACCAAGAAGCAGCACGAAGAGATGGGCTTTGAGCCGGGTTGGACGCAAACGGCTCGGCAATTGGAAGCGCTGGCGAAGACGATTTGAGCGCGGTTTTGGCGACCCCAAATGGGGCCGCCGTTTGCCTTTGGACCCCCGAGCGCCCATATGTCCTGAAAGACAGCGCCGCTCCGTCGCGCTTTCTCTCCAGAAAAGGGCATTCCATGGCGCAGACTAAGTTCAGCGTCGGCCAACGCGTTTCCGTCAGCCGCGGAAACTCTTTCGGTTCGGCCGGCGGTTTTTGTTCGGTGGTGACGCCGCTGCCGCGCGATTCAGGCCCGCAGCAATATCGTGTGCGCGGTGAGGGCGAGAATTTCGACCGCATCATCGACGAAGCGCGGCTGGAATCCGTGCAGTATGACTAACCGTCCGGAACCACGGCCGCCGCAAGCGATGGCGGTGACGCTGAAGTACAAGGACGCGCAGGAGGCTCTGCTGCGCCGGCTTGGTCAGGCCGTGGTGTTGCATTGGGACCAACTGCCGGACGATCTGCAGGATCTGCTGATCGACCAGGCCGCGATCGTGCAGGATCGCGACGAGACCGCGCACGAAGCGGGCGACATCGAGTCGTTTATTCGCTCGGTGAAGACGACGGCGATTCCGAAAGAGACGCCGCCGGCGAAGTGATGCCGCTCAGCTTGTATCGGCTACCGGCCACGCCCTTTGCGCGCCGGCGTCGAACACGTCCCAGTCATCGACGCGGTGCTGCGCCTCCTCCGGTTTGCGGAAGAGTTCGCGGATGCGGTGCGGCAGCGCGTGGAGTGCGCGGGCGAGACGGCGGGCGTAGCGCTCGGGATTGTTGAAGACGCGGATCAGGGCTTCGTAGCGCTCCGCGAGCGGCCAGGCTGAGCGGAAGCGTATGGAGCGCCGGCGTCTCGCCGGCATGTTTGCGTCAGGCCCAACCATTTGCCAGCGAGGACGCCGGCGCTCCATAGGAGCGAAGCACCGAAAACTCACGCGCCAAGCTTCCGGTTTGTCGGCGTCGAAGCCTATCGCTTTGCGCGTGCGCTTGCGCTTCTCGTGCAGCAGCGGGCGGGTGTTGGGTTTGGGGAAGACGCTCGCTTCGATCAGGAGCAGGCGCCGCAGCATCGCTTCGGCGCAGCGAATCCAGGACGCCATCAGTGTGTGCGCGGCGCGCGTGAGCGTGTGGTCGGCGGCGACGTCCTCGGGCGCGCCGAACAAGGCGTAGAGCGTGTGCATGAACGCCTCAGCGACACGCCAGAGCGCGATCGGCGCGTGGCGTGTCGGCGGTGGGGAGGGGGCTGCTGAGGCGTTCATGCGGGGCGCAGTGTGCGGGTGCGCGCAAGTGGGTCGGATAGATTTTGTGTGGGTGCTTGATTTTGTTGGGCGGGAACGGTGTTGGGGCGTGGATAGAGGTGTGTGTATCCGCGCATTCCCCCTCTCAGCATCATGCTGACTTGCGGTGAAGACGAGAGGGAACATGCGATGTGTCGGGAACGATGCGGCTCGCACGTTCTTGGGTAGTGAGGCGCGAAATCTCGCGCATTTCCCCCCCGGAGAACATCATGCAATTCCTAGCGCTCTACACCGCCGATTCTATGGGTCCGCCCGACGCCGAACACATGAAGAAAATGGGCGCGCTGATCGACAAGCAGAAGAAGGCCGGCAAGCTTATCTCCACCGGTGGGCTCAAACTGCGCGACAAGAACGGGCTGCGCATTCGGCAGAAGAACGGCGCGGCGACGATCGAAAACGGCGGCGCGGCGTGGGCAGGCGCGACAGGTTGGGCGCTACTGCAAGCGGAAACGCGCGAAGAGTTGGTCGCCGACGTCAAGGAATTCCTCGCCGTCGCCGGCGATGGCGTATCGGAAGTCATCGAGATTTCCGACGCGCCGCCGGAAATGAAATCGTGATCATGCGGCGCTAGCGCGCTGCGTCTCCTCATACTTGAACCTCCCCTTGAGGGGAGGGGGCAGGGGGTGGGGTGATGCGTATTGTTTGTGATTTCGTCTACGCAGAACTTTTGGTGTCGGTGATTCACCCCGCCCCCAACCCCCTCCCCTCAAGGGGAGGGGGCTTTGCGCTTATCTAAATCCGGATCAAGTTTCTGGCCTTCATCCAGCTGCACGCCGAAGGTGTTCAGCATCATGCTCACTTGCGTGTATTGGCCGGCGGTGAAGACGGCGTCCATGCATTGTTTGTCGGTGAAGTGGGCTTTGAGTTTGGCCCAGGTTTCGGTGCTGACGAATTGGTTGGCGTGGAGTTCGTCGCAGGCGGCGAGGAGGGCGGCGTCGGCGGGTTGCCAGAGCGGCGCGTTTGCGCCGGCTTTGATCGCGGCGATTTCGTCTTCGCTCATGCCGCCGCGCAAGCTGATGCGCACGTGCTGCGTCCATTCATAGCCGGAGCGGCAGAGATAGCCGGTGCGCAGAATGACGATCTCGCGCTGTCGCGGCGTCAGCGAATTGTTGCGCAGGATGTACGTGCCCCACGCGAGGAACGCTTTCAGCGCATCCGGCGCGTGCGCGAGCGTGCGGAAAATGTTGAGCGGCGGCGTGCCGGGATAGGACGCAGGCGCGAGCGCTTCGCGTTGCTCGGGGGAGAGCTCTGCGTCGGAGAGGGGTGCGATGCGGGGGTGGGGGAGGTGCATTTAGGTCGCAAAATCGTCGTGGTGGTCGGGCTGGCCGTGCGGACGCGCGAAGTGGCAGACGTTCGCGGGACCATCGTAGGTGAAGAGAAACTCCCGCAGCACCGAGCGCCCGATCAAGACACTGTAGTTGATGCGCTCAATTTTCGGCGCGAACATACGGTCTAGCCGCTTGAAGCCGAGTTGCGGGATTTCGAGGACGCCTAGGAAGACCGCGACTTGGATTGGTCCGCCGACAGTGCCGATCGTGCGCTGGTCGATCTGACGAAGCTTCAGCGCGTGTGCGATGCGATAGTCGATGCACGTGTCCGAGGCGCCCGTGTCGATCATCGCGCCGTGTTCGAGAAAGTCAGGGACGTCTTGTTCCGGCGCCGCCTTGGGCTCGCGGTGAACGATGACATCGATCACGATGCCTTCGATCGTGATTACGGGACCGGGCGCCTGCGAGAGCGGATTCACGCCGCCTCAACGACCACAAGCGGGATGTGCGGAATGTGCTCCTCGGTGTGGCGGATCAGGAAGTCTGCGGCGCCGAGTTTGTCCAACGCGAAGGTTGCTGCGTCGTCAAACTCTTTGAACGAGCCCTTAAACTCGGCGCCGACGAAGACGACCCAGCTCGGGCCGTGGTCTTGGAGGAGGCGCGGTCTTTGCGCGTGAAACGCGGAGATCGCCTCGGACATGTCCAGTTCAGCCATGACTTCCTCGTCGTGTCAGAAGCCCCACCGATTCGGTTGTTCTCATGCGCCGCGATACCAGAGTCTTAAGGTAGAGTCTGAGCCGTTCCGGCGCCAGCCCAATCGGCTGGGCGAAAATAGCTACATGAACTTGCGGCGGCGGAAAGCGGAAACGTCCTGTTGGGAAAGCGCGAACCACTCACCGTTCAGCCGTTTCTCGGCGAAGCGACCATGCCAATACTTCTCGATTCCGATCGGGTCGTCCGTCTTAATCTCGTGGACGATGGCGGCCTTCTCGGGAAGTTGGATCGCCAACTCGCGCTCTCGCCTTCCCGTGGAATTGGATCTTCCAATTTTATAGTGCCGACCGCTTCTCAGCAGATACACAAACCCGAAGGGCGCATCGCTCTGCACGTCCGTTGCCTCGCAGAGCTTTTCGGGGAGCAAAGGCAATAGGGCGGTGATGTCGGAGTATTCCGAGCGCTCCAACGCAAACTGGCGCAGTCGCTCCGTGATCGCGTCGAAGTCTCCCATTCGCAGGAAAGCCTCGACGCCAGGTATCGCAGCATTGCTTCGTTTCGCGACACGCAACTCGCTCACAGTCGGACGATGACCCAGCATTCGCGTCAGGCGAGCGAGCTGTTCAAGCATCGTCTCATCTGAAATCGCTGCATTGCGCTCATTTGGCATGAGCCCAGCTTCTTTCTGCGCGTCGGAAAATCGCGGCCAATACCTTTGCCATTCGTGTGGGCGAATGCCGGTTTCTTGTTCAAAGCGCTTCGCTCCTAACGACGCGCCTTCATTTTCCGACGCCGTTCGCTGCAGCTCGGAAACTATGTGCGATTTAGTGAACTCGCCGGACATCACGGCCCTTTCCGCCGTCGTCCGCGATACGCGTTGCGCTTCGGCTTCACCGTCGCCCCCGTCAGCGTCGCCCGGCTCGTCGCCACGGCTTGCTCCACGTTTTCGCGCAGCGTTTCTTGGCGGGCTAGCGGATCGTCGGCGATGAGCAGTTCGGTTTCTTGTAGGCGTTTGATCTCGTCGCGCAGCCGCGCGGCTGTTTCGAACTCCAGATCGGCGGCGGCGTCTTTCATTTGGCGTTCTAGGTCGGCGATGTAGCCTTTGATGTTGTGGCCGATGAACGGGGTGGTGTCTTCGCCGACGCCGCGGCCGCGCTTGTCGCCGCCGGCGCCGCGTTTCCAGGCCATCGGGTCGCGCGGGTCGATGGTGAGGCTGTCTTTTTCGTAGACGCTGTCGAGGATGTCCTTGATGTGCGACTTGATCGATTGCGGCGTGATGCCGTGTTCGAGATTGTAGGCGTGCTGCTTCTCGCGCCGGCGCGATGTCTCGGCCATGGCGCGCTCCATCGAGCCGGTGACGCGGTCAGCGTAGAGGATGACCTTGCCGTCCACGTTTCTCGCGGCGCGGCCGATGGTTTGCACCAGGCTGGTCTCGCTGCGCAGGAAGCCTTCCTTGTCGGCGTCGAGGATGGCGACGAGGCCGCATTCGGGGATGTCGAGGCCTTCGCGGAGGAGGTTGATGCCGACGAGGACGTCGAAGGCGCCGAGGCGGAGGTCGCGGATGATTTCGATGCGCTCGATGGTGTCGATGTCGGAGTGCATGTAGCGCACGCGCACGCCTTGCTCGTGCATGTACTCTGTGAGGTCCTCGGCCATGCGCTTGGTGAGCACGGTGACGAGGCTGCGATAGCCGCGCTTGGCGACCTCTTTCACCTCGGCGATGACGTCGTCGACCTGGCTGTGGCCGTGCGCTTGCACGGGGCGCACTTCGACCGGCGGGTCGATCAGGCCGGTGGGGCGGATGACTTGTTCGGCGAAGACGCCGCCGGTGCGGTCGAGCTCCCACGGGCCAGGCGTAGCGGAGACGTGCACGGTCTCGGGCCGCATGCGGTCCCATTCCTCGAACTTGAGCGGGCGGTTGTCCATGCACGAGGGCAGGCGGAAGCCGTACTCGCTGAGCGTGGATTTGCGGCTGAAGTCGCCTTTGTACATTCCGCCGATTTGCGGGACGGTGACGTGGCTTTCATCGGTGAAGACGAGGGCGTTGTCGGGGAGATATTCGAACATGGTCGGCGGCGGCTCGCCGGGTTTGCGGCCGGTGAGGTAGCGGCTGTAATTCTCGATGCCGGCGCAGGAACCGGTGGCCAGCATCATCTCCATGTCGAAGTTGACGCGCTGCTCTAGGCGCTGCGCTTCTAAGAGCTTGCCGTTCTCGCGGAAGAACGCGAGGCGGTGCGCGAGTTCGTCTTTGATGGAGCTGACGGCTTGTTCGAGCGTGAGCTTGGGCGTGACGTAGTGCGAGTTGGAATAGACTTTCACCACGTCCATGGTCGCGGTCTTGCGGCCGGTGAGCGGGTCGAACTCGGTGATGCTCTCGATGGTGTCGCCGAAGAAGCTGAAGCGCCAGCAGCGGTCCTCCAAGTGCGCGGGCCAAAGCTCAATGGTGTCGCCGCGAACGCGGAACATGCCGCGGGCGAAGCCGGCTTCGTTGCGCTTGTACTGGAGTGCGACGAGGGAGCGGATCAGTTCTTGCGCGCCATACTCCTCGCCGACCTTCACGGTGAAGGTCATCGAGGTGTAGGTCTCGACGGAGCCGATACCGTAGATGCAGCTGACCGAGGCGACGATGATGACGTCGTCGCGTTCGAGGATCGCGCGCGTTGCGGCGTGGCGCATGCGGTCGATCTGCTCGTTGATGTTGGATTCTTTTTCGATGTAGGTGTCCGTGCGCGGCACGTACGCTTCGGGCTGGTAGTAGTCGTAGTACGAAACGAAGTACTCGACGGCGTTCTCCGGGAAGAACTGCCTGAACTCGCCGTAGAGCTGGGCGGCGAGCGTTTTGTTCGGCGCGAGGATGAGAGCCGGGCGCTGCACCTTGCTGATGATCTGCGCCATCGTGAAGGTCTTGCCCGAGCCGGTGACGCCGAGCAGAACTTGGTCTTGTTCCTTGCGCTGGATCCCATCGACCAGTTCCGCGATCGCGGTGGGCTGATCGCCGGCGGGTTCGTAGTCGGAAACCAGGTTGAAGCGCTGGCCGCCCTCGAGTTTTTCCCACGCGCGCTGAGGCCGATGCGGCGTCCATGCCGCAGCGTTAGCGTCGAAAACGGCGGCTGATTCGGCCACGGAATGGGGCGGAGGCGTGCGAGGCATGGGCGCAAGGTAGGCGCCGTGACGACATTGCGCCAGTTGCCGTCATTGGTCGCATTTCGTCGTACTCAACCGATCATTCGCCGCAGTTGTGTCCTCTCGGTGACTCCGAGGTCATGACGCGGGACATGACGCATGGGAATCAATGAGTTGAGTGTGATCCCACGCGTCGAATGAGGGGAAACGGCCTCCTTATGTTGCCGCTCTGTTCGCCACACTGCGCGCACCAATTGCGGACGAAAAGTGTCCATCGTTTGACAGTGCAAAATCGGCGTGGTTAGCGTCGCCCCTAAGTTCGGAGGCGATCGCTGCCAGCAGAGGCTGTTGGCGATCTCGTCTTGGGGATTCGATGCCTCCGAGTTGTTGCGCCAGGCGAAATCGTTCGTTTGGCTAGGGTGAGCGGTCGGTCTTCGCTTCGAGCGAGGCGGGGGCGCTTTGGAGGGATTTCGCCGTGAGAAAAACAAATAGAGAGCGTCTATTTGCTTCGACGCTGCTTGCTGGCGTCGCCAGCCTGGGCGTGCCGCTCGCCGTCGGTGGCGCCGCCTTTATGGCGACCAGCACTGATGCGCTTGCGCAGGACTACACCAACGCCAACCTGACGGGCACGATCGTTGACGAAAACGGATCGCCGGTCTCGGGCGCGACGGTGAGCATCACCTCGGACGCCCAGGGCTTCACGCGGACATCGACCACGGACGCAAACGGCAACTGGCGCGTGCCGCAGATTCCGCAGGGCACGTACACGGCTGTGGTGACCGCGGACGGCTATTCGACCACGACGTCGCGCGGCATCCGGGTCCAGGTCGGTACGGCGAACGCCTACCAGATCGAGATGGCTGCGGCTGGAACGGGCGACGAGATCGTCGTCACCGCGACCCGCCAAGTCGAGTTCTCGCAAACGACCACCGGCACCTCGATCGACGTGTCCGAACTGGCCGCACGCGAGCCAATCGCTCGCAACGTGACGGGCCTGATCCTGCTCACCCCGGGTGCGGTTCCGTCTGACACGGCGTTCTCTCTGGCGAGCGGCCAAAGCTTGGCGCCGGCCTCGATCAACGGCGCGACGGGCGCGGAAAACGCGTTCTTCATCAACGGCCTGAACACGACGAACTTCATCAACGGTCTCGGCGGCGCCACGGTGCCGTTCGACTTCTATCAGACCGTTGAAGTGAAGACCGGCGGCTACCAAGCCGAATTCGGCCGCGCCATCGGCGGCGTCGTGAACGCGGTTACGAAGTCGGGATCGAACGATTTCAGCGGCGGCGTGCACGTCAACTTTGCGCCGAATGACCTGCTCGAAGATCGCCCGAACGCTGAGTTCCGTCAGTACTCGATGTATGACTCGGAGCAGACTACCGCGACGGTGGAACTCGGCGGTCCGATCCTTCGTGACCACCTGTTCTTCTATGGCCTCTATGAGCACCGCGACATCGAGCAACAGACTGCCTCGACCGGCGGCGTCGTGAATCGGACGACTCAAGACGACCCGTTCTGGGGCTATAAGATCGACGCGTTCGTCACCGACGATCACCACCTCGAGTACACGTTCTGGGATACGACCGCGACGATCAACGGACAGCAATTCGAGTTCGATCCGAACACGAACCAACTTCTGGATCCGAACCCGATCTTGCTGACGGAGACGTTCCAAGGCGGCGAAAACTGGGTTGGGCGCTACACCGGCGCGTTCACGGATTGGCTGACGGTTTCGGCTGCGTACGGCAACAGCCAAACAGACGCTGCTGCCCTCAACAACTTGCAGACCGTGCCGCAGGTGTTCAATCAAGGCGAAGTCATGGGCGAGGCGGGTTGCGACCCGAGCGCGCCGTGCTTCGTCTCTGGCGCCAATCCAGTTTCCGCGACGACATTCCCGTTCAACAGCGAGCGTACGTTCTACCGGGCTGACATCGACGTGTTCTTCAACCTGTTGGGCGAACACCATGTTCGCTTCGGGTACGACCACGAAGACACGACCATGAACCAATTGTCGGTTCGCAACGGCGGAACGGCCGGCAATGCGTTCCTCGACGGCGGCAGCGTCACGCTGCGCAACACCGCCCTCCAGGCGGCGACAGGCGTGGGCATCGCGCAGGCCAACCAAGACTACATCCGTCGCCGGATGTTCATCTCGGGTGGCGGCTTCGAGGGCATTACCGAGGCGGTTTACATCCAGGATGCGTGGGATGTTACCGATCGCTTGAACCTGTCTTTGGGCTGGCGTCGTGACCAGTATTCCGTCGACAACGGCGCTGGCGGAACCTTCATCGATTTCAATGACGAACAGGCGATCCGCGCCGGCTTCTCGTACGACGTCTTCGGCGATCGTTCGGGCAGACTGTACGGCTTCTACGGCCGCTACTACCTGCCGGTCCCGTCAAACACGGCGTTCCGTGCGGCGGCGCCCGCAATCGACATCGACGAAAACTTCTACCCGCTTGGCGGCGCGGGTACATCAATCACGCAGGCGGACGTCGACGCCATTCTCGCGGGCAATTGGGGCCTGTTCCCGCAAGCCACTGGGGGCGCCTCGCAAACGGTGTGCCCAAGCGGCGTGCTGTCGGTTTGGCTCCAGAACGGCGGCGCGGCCGGCACAGCGGCGTGCACCGTGCGCAACAACGGTCTCGCGCCGGACATCGAGTCGGTTCGTTCTCTGAACCTGGGCTCGACGTACGAAGACGAGTTCCTGATCGGGTACGAGACTAACCTCGGCTCGGACTGGACCGCCGGCGTGTCGCTGACCTACCGCGACCTCGGCCGCGTGTCGGAAGACGCGAAGATCGACCGTGGTATCCTCGCTTACTGCGCAGACCAGGGTTACAACCTTGCCACCGAATGCGGTGACGTCTCGGCCACGGCGGGTGTCCAACCCTACTCGGACGCGAGCTTCACCTACTTCATCCTCAATCCGGGTGAAGATTCGCACGTGATCCTTCCTCACGGCATTGGCCCCGGCAACGCGATCACCGACGTGACGTTGACGGCAGAACAACTCGGGTTCCCCGAAGTTCGCCGTGAGTACCTCGGCCTGGTGTTCTCACTGGAGCGGCCGTTCGATGGCACCTGGGGCATGAACGCCTCGTACACGCTGTCGAAATCCGAAGGTAACTTTGAAGGCGCGCTGCAGTCCGACGTCGGTCAGGTCGATCCGGGCATTACGGAGGACTTTGACTTCTTGGCGTTCATCCCGGGTCACTACGGCCTGCTCCCGAACCACCGGGCGCACGTGCTGAAGGTTCGTGGCAGCTACGCGATCACCGAGGACCTTCTGGTCGGCGGCAACGTGAGCGTGACCTCGCCGCGGCACTATGGCTGCATCGGCGCGGCAACTGGGTTCGCGGACGGCCTGATCGCGGACGACTCTTATGGCGCGGGCTCAGACGCACGTATCTGCAACGGCGTTGTTGTGGATCGCGGTTCGGTGTTCGAGAGCGATTGGCTCTACAACGTCGACCTGTCGTTCCGTTACGAACTGCCGGAAGCGATCAATCCGTTTGGCAACCTCTCGCTCCGTGCAGACCTCTTCAACGTGTTCAACGAGCAAGGTGTGCAGGAAGCGGACGAAGTCGGCGAGTTCGGCGTGGGCCCGACCGGTGTCAACCCCAACTACGGGTCCCCGATCGCTTACCAAACGCCGCGGTCGGTTCGCTTCGGCTTCGACTGGACGTTCTAAACAACTACTGCTCCTTGCGAGCGGAACTAGCGGCGGACCTCATGGTCCGCCGCTTTTTCTTTGCTTGCGGCGCACTGGATGACTGCGGTCACGGCGGCCCCGGGGATGCTTAGGCAGGCTGTTTTGGCTCGCTCACGGCGACTTGATTCAACCGACGGGCGATCCGCGCTACATTAGCTTTGAGGCACTTCTGGAGATGTTGTTATGCGTCTGAAGTTCTTGGTCCCATCATTGGTCTTCGCCGCGTTATTGGCGGGTGCGCCGGCGGCAGCCGGCCAGCAACGCAGCCTCAATCCCGAACTCGCCGCGGCGGTAGATGGGCAGTTTACCGTCGTGGAGGAGAACGCCCGTGTCTCGTTCCCGACGAACATCACCCGGTATGAGATCCTGGAGGACGACAGCCTCTTGGTGACGTTCGGCGCCAACCGCCGGTACCGCGTCAAACTCGGCTCCGATTGCGCGCGCGACCTTCGCAATGCGAGCGCGCTTACGTTCCTGCCGGGCGGATCGGGCCACTTCGACACCTTCAGCCACATCGTCGTGCGCGGCGTGAGCTGCCAGGTGACAGAGATTGACCGCGTTCAGCGGCGCGAGACCTAGCCGTCGGCGCAAGTCCTAAGCATGTAGCCGCCAAAGGATTGGCGGTAGGTAAGCCCGGCGTTGCAGAACGCCGGGCTTGTCTTTGTGTGCCGCGCAGCCCTTCCGTGCGCGACGCGCCATTCCAGCTCATCCTAAGGGCGCTGTCGCGGCGTTGAACGCGGTTACGTCACCGCGCCTTGTTCGGGCTCGTGCGCGCGCGGCGCCGGGGCTGACGAGCTGCCGGGCAATCACAGCGCGGTGATCGAGTGCGCGGCGTTGCGATGCGTTCTCTCATCCGCGTGAGGTCAACTGAACGTTTTGGTTTGCGCGCCGCATCAGACGCGTTCCTCACGCGCGCGTGATCTTGTACAACACGACGAACGGCATTCGTCCGCGGCGACGGTGCGTTCGTCGCATGGCGCGCTTCATCACGGGCTCTTGATTCCGCCGCAATCGGAAACGCGCGCAGCATCAGTGCATTGAGGGATTGGCGTAAGGCCGGCGCGGGGAAACGTCGAACTTGCGGAGAACGGGGGAGCCAGAGGAGGGCTCCACATGTTCTATGATGACCGCACGCGCTACGGCGCGCCAGTTTCTGCACGCCTTGCCGCTTTGGCGCTTTCAGTGAGTGCATTCGCATTCGCGCTTGCGCCGGCAGCTTACGCACAAGACGCACAACCACCACCGCCGGAAGAAGAGACGGTCGAAGAAGGCGACACCATCGTCGTCACCGGTTCGATTCTACGCGGCAACGCAAATTCCATCAATCCGATCGGCATTTTGAGCGCTGACGATATGGCGGCTCGTGGCCAAACCACGATCGCCGACGCGCTGCAGACGCTGTCGGGCAACGCCGGCGGTTCGCTGCCGAACAGCTTCACCGCAAACGGCGCGTTCGCGGGTGGCGCGTCCACGGTCTCGTTGCGCGGCTTGCTCTCAAGCAACACGCTGACGCTCGTCGACGGCATGCGGCTTTCTTACTTCCCGCTGTCCGACGACGGCACGCGGAACTTCGTGGACTTGAATACGATCCCGCAGGACGTGATTGCGCGCGTTGAAACGCTGAAGGACGGCGCGTCGTCGACCTACGGCGCCGACGCGATCGCCGGCGTCATCAACATGATCACGCGCAGAGAGTATCAGGGCGCCAGCATCGATAGCAGCATCGCCTTCCGCGGCGCTGGCGACGGGGCCGAGCAGTTCAACCTATCCGGCATTTGGGGTCATGGCGACCTCGGGACGGATGGCTATAACTTCTACATCTCCGCTGAGTATCAAAGGCAGGATATCTATTGGGCGCGGGACGCAGACTTCTTCCCGACCACTACGTCCGACCTGACGTCGATTTGCGGTCTCACCGTCAACGCGTTGGATCCGGCCGACACCGAGACCTGCATTGCAACGGGCGTCTTCTGGGGCCTTGAGCACGACGGCACCTTCACGGCGCCCGCCGCGCGTGGCTTCGGATCGGCCAACGCGATGATCCGTGCGTGGGACGGGACGCAGTACGTTGGCGACTTTTCGCTTCTGGATACGAGCTGCAACGAGCATACGACGCCCGGCGTCATCCCAGGCGGCGCCGGGGTCGGGTTCGCGGCGGACACCAATGTCTGTTCGCTCGATCCGCAGCGCGAATTCGGCGTGGTTTCGCCAGAGGATACGCGCGCATCGTTGTCGGCGCGGCTCACGTTCAACCTGGCCGGCAGTCATGAAGCCTATCTGATGGGCACCTACTATCAGAACGACGTCTTCACGCCTGGCGCGTCGCCGAACATCCGCAATCGTACGCCTCCGCCGAGCAATCCAATCTTCGGCCCACAATGGCGTACCGATAATGCTGCGACAGGAACTCGGGCCAACTTGCCGGTGTTCGTCTGCCCTCAAGGTTCGTTCAACTATGTCTGCGACGGCAGCGAAGTGGGCGCGGCTCTAAACCCGAACAACCCACTCGCGGGAGTGGGGCAAGAAGTCGGCATTTGGTACAGCTTCGGCGACATCGACGCGTCGGTCCGTCAGTTCGTGCAAACTTTCCGCGCGGCTGGCGGCTTCAACGGCGACTTCACGATGGGCGGCCATGAGTATCACTACGACATCGGCGCCACCGGCATGCAGCAAAACCTCGAGGTGACGGCGGAAGGATCGTTGTTCTTCCCGAACTTGATGGCCGCGATTCGGCAGGGCACCTACAACTTTGTCGATCCAAGCCAGAACACCGATGAGATCCGCGACTTCGTGTCGCCAACGAGCGTTCAGCGTTCGAACTCCAAGTTGGTGCAACTCCAGGCTTCTGTGTCCACGGAGCTCTTCGAGCTTCCAGGCGGCATGGCGGAAGGCGGCTTACTGGCCTCGGCACGGTATGAGTCGCTGGATAACCCGAGTGCGAACTCCGACAGAGGCGGCACGCTCAATCGTTACTTCCAGACCATCAACCCGTTCGGGGCTTCCGGCTCCCGCGACACCCAGGCAGTCGGCTTCGAACTCGATCTGCCGGTGTTCGAACAGCTGAACGTCAACGTGTCGGGGCGCTATGACACCTATTCGACCGGTGCGAGCGACTTCTCGCCTAAGATTGGCTTCCGTTTTGAGCCGTTGGAGTTCCTCGCATTCCGCGGAACGTACTCGGAAGGCTTCCGCATCCCGAGCTTCGGCGAAACGGCGGCGGATCCGACCACCGGCTTCATCGCGGCGCAGCCTGACGTCGACTGGTGCAACGCCAACCACGGTGGCGATCCGGCTTATTGCGGCATTTACGGCCTGGGTCTCTCCCAGATCGCAACGCCGGATCTGCAGCCGGAAGAGTCCGTCAACATGAACCTCGGCGTGGTTGTGCGGCCGTTCGGCAATTGGGCGTTCTCCGCTGACTACTTCAGCATAGAAAAGGAGAACGTGATCGGCGCTGTCGACGCTTCGGCGGCGATCGCGGCCTACTATGCAGGCGATCCGATTCCGCCAGGCATCACCATCATCGAAGATACGCCGAACCCGAACAATCCGGCCGGCCCGCTGCGCATCGCCTATGTGCAGACGCCGTTCGCGAACCTCGGCGAGCAACAAGTCACGGGCTGGGACTTCCAAGTGAGCGGTTCGTTCGACTTGGGCGGTGTCGAGTGGAGCACGGTTGGTGAAGCCACCTATCTCGAAAGCCTCACGCAGGCGTTCGAGGGCGTGCCGGAACAAGAATATGCCGGCACGATCGGGCCATACATCATCACGGCCGCCTCCGGTACGCCGCAGTGGCGCTTGAACTGGCAGAACACCTTCACGTTCGGGCCGGCCTCGCTCTCGCTCACCGCGTATTGGACCGAGGGCTACCTCTCAGTCGCCGAAGACATTGGCGGCGACGCCGATGACGACACTTGCGCAAGCGGCGTTGGAACCGGCGCGCCGGCGACATATCTGGACGGTGAGACCATCATCGTCTGCGAGGTGGACGACTCGTTCTACCTCGACGCCCACGGCGCGTACGATCTGAACGACACCGTTCAGATCTACCTGAACGTCCAGAACGTGCTGGGTGAGGACCCCGCATACGATCCGACGACGTACGGTGCGGTTGGCTACAACCCGTCTTGGGGCACGCCTGGCATCCTTGGGCGCTTCTTCACCATCGGCGCCCGGGCCCGGTTCTAGGCCAAGCGAGGCGGTGGGCTGCCCGGCCCGCCGCCTCGTGGAACAAGACCCTGGTTTCGGCCTTGGGGGCAGCGTCTCACCCGCGCTGCTTCCAGGGCCGGACCGGAGCGGGGCGGGGACGACCTTCGCGGTTGGACTTGCCCGGGGGCGCTCCTCTCTCATCGGGGTTCAAGCCTCTGTGGCCCCGATGAAATCGTCCGCCGGGCGGGGCTTCTGGGAGACCTCCAACTTCCAGAGGCCCGTCTTGGCGGTAGAGGTGCGCTAACGACCGAGAGGGGCGGAACGGCGACGTTCCGCCCCTTGACGTTCGGGGGGGCGGCCCGTATTTGTCCCGCCTCATTCGGAACGGTTGCCGCTCGCTCTCACTTGGCGCGGCCCCGCCGATTGGCACTGAATTCGGCGCGCTTCCAAGCGGACCCCGACAGGGACGCGAGGCGCGCTAATTGATTTTGGACTGTACGGACAAGAAACGAGCGAAATGCCGACGATCAACCAACTGATCCGCAAGCCGCGTCACCCGAAGCCGGTGCGCAACAAATCGCCGGCGCTCAAGTCGAGCCCGCAACGTCGCGGCGTTTGCACCCGCGTTTATACGACGACTCCGAAGAAGCCGAACTCGGCGCTTCGTAAAGTCGCGAAAGTTCGTCTCACCACCGGTATCGAAGCCGTGTGCTACATCCCAGGCGAAGGCCACAATCTGCAGGAGCACAGCGTTGTGCTTATCCGTGGCGGCCGCGTGAAGGATTTGCCGGGCGTTCGCTATCACATCCTGCGCGGCGTGCTCGACACGCAAGGCGTGAAGGACCGCAGAAAGCGCCGCTCGCTCTATGGCGCCAAACGACCGAAATAAGGAAAGCACAGTATGTCTCGCCGTCACCGCGCCGAGCCGCGCCAAGTTCTGCCCGATCCCGTTTATGGCGATCTCGTCCTGACGAAGTTCATGAACTACGTCATGTACGAAGGTAAGAAGTCCGCTGCCGAACAGATCGTTTACGGCGCGCTCGAGACCGTCGAAACAAAGATGAAGCGCCCGTCGATCGAAGCGTTTCACGACGCGCTGTCGAACGTCGCGCCGTCGATCGAAGTGCGTTCACGCCGCGTCGGCGGCGCCACCTATCAGGTTCCGGTCGAAGTTCGCCCTGAGCGCCGCCAAGCGTTGGCGATCCGCTGGCTGGTGGGCGCAGCGCGCGCCCGCAACGAAAACACGATGGAAGAGCGTCTCGCCGGCGAGCTCATCGATGCATCGAACAACCGCGGCAACGCGGTGAAGAAGCGGGAAGACACGCACCGGATGGCCGAAGCCAACCGCGCATTCTCACACTACCGCTGGTAATCCAAACGGATCGCCGGCGCTTTAGACGCCGGACATAAACCCGGCCTCGAAAGACGCCGGGCGATCGAACATACGGACAGAATTGTCATGCCTCGTCAGTACAAAATCGAAGACTACCGAAACTTCGGCATCATGGCTCACATCGATGCCGGCAAGACGACGACGACTGAGCGGATTCTGTTTTACAGCGGCAAGTCGCACAAGATCGGCGAAGTCCACGATGGCGCGGCCACCATGGACTGGATGGAGCAAGAGCAAGAGCGCGGCATCACCATTACGTCGGCTGCGACGACGACGTTCTGGAACGGCAAGCGCTTGAACATCATCGACACCCCCGGCCACGTCGACTTCACCATCGAAGTCGAGCGCTCGTTGCGCGTGCTCGATGGCGCCGTCGTCGTGCTCGACGGCAACCAGGGCGTTGAGCCGCAGACCGAAACCGTTTGGCGCCAAGGCGACAAGTACAAGGTTCCGCGCATCATCTTCGCCAACAAGATGGATAAGACCGGCGCCGACTTTTACATGTGCGTCGAAGACATCAAGAAGCGCCTGGGCGCGCGCCCGGTGCCGCTGCAGCTGCCGATCGGCATCGAGTCTGGCTTCAGAGGCTTGGTCGATCTGGTCGAGATGAACGCGGTCATCTGGAAAGATGAAGCGCTCGGCGCGAAGTTCGACATCGTCGAGATTCCGGACGACCTGAAAGAGAAGGCGATCGAGTATCGCGCCGCTTTGGTGGAAGCCGCCGTCGAAATGGACGACGACGTCATGGCCGCGTACCTGGACGGCAACGAGCCGGACATCGCGACGCTGAAGCGTCTGATCCGTCTCGCGGTGCTGAAGGCCGCTTGGTATCCGATGCTGCTGGGCTCGGCATTCAAGAACAAGGGCGTGCAGCCGCTGCTCGACGCTGTCGTCGACTATCTGCCGAACCCTCTCGATCGCCCGGCGATCAAGGGCGTCGACATGGACGATCCGGAAAAAGAGCTGACGCGTCCGTCGAGCGATACGGAGCCGATGGCTCTGCTCGCGTTCAAGATCATGGACGATCCCTTTGTTGGCACGATCACGTTCTGCCGCATCTATTCAGGCATCCTGAATGCCGGCGATGCGCTGCTGAACTCGACGCGCGACAAGAAAGAGCGCGCTGGCCGCATGCTGCTGATGCACGCGAACAACCGGGAAGACATCAAGGAAGCATTCGCCGGCGATATCGTGGCGCTCGCTGGCTTGAAGGAAGTGCGCACCGGCGACACGCTCTGCGATCCGCAGAAGCCGGTGATCCTCGAGCGCATGATCTTCCCGGAGCCGGTGATCGAAGTCGCGGTTGAGCCGAAGTCGAAGGCGGACCAGGAAAAGCTGGGCGTAGCACTTGCGAAGCTCGCCAACGAAGATCCGTCCTTCCGCGTATCGACCGATCAAGAGTCTGGTCAGACCATCCTGAAGGGGATGGGCGAACTGCACTTGGACATCAAAATCGATATCCTGCGCCGCACCTACAAGGTCGACGCGAGCGTCGGGGCGCCGCAAGTCGCGTATCGCGAAAAGCTCGGCCGCGCGACAACGATCACCTACACGCACAAGAAGCAGACCGGCGGATCAGGCCAGTTCGCGGAAGTAAAGATCGAATTCTCGCCGGGCGAACCAGGCTCGGGCTTCAAATTCGAGAACAAGATTATCGGCGGAAACGTGCCGAAGGAATACATTCCCGGCGTCGAGAAGGGCCTGAACATGGCCAAGGAAAACGGCCTGCTGGCCGGCTTCCCGGTGATCGACGTGACGGCGCGGTTGATCGACGGCAAATACCACGACGTCGACTCAAACGTGCTGACGTTCCAGATCGCGGCGCAGGCTGCGTTCCGTGAACTGAAGGAGAAGGGCGATCCGCGCCTGCTCGAGCCGATCATGAAGGTCGAAGTCACGAGCCCGGAAGAATATGTCGGCTCGGTGATCGGCGATCTGAACTCGCGCCGCGGCATGATCCAAGGCCAAGACATGCGCGGGAACGCGACCATCATCAACGCGATGGTCCCGCTGGCGAACATGTTCGGCTACGTCAACACGCTGCGCTCGTTCTCACAGGGCCGCGCGAGCTATGTGATGGAGTTCGATCACTACGAAGAAGTCCCCAAGGCGGTGAGCGCCGAAGTGCTGGCGAAGCTCCGCGCCTAAGATTGGCGCACGGAGCGGTGCTCGCCGAGCTGACCGACGCGGACAAACGAAACAGCTAACGCTTGAAGGGCCGCTCGAAAGAGCGGCCCTTTTTGTTGCCTCCTGCCGAAACGCAGATAGCATGTGTCGGCGATGCGAGTTTTGCGAAAGTCTTTCGAAGAAATCGCCAACGATCTCGTGGCCAGTGTCCCCCGAGGCGATGAATTGGATTTTTCTGAAGCGAGTCTCTCACTCGTCGAGGAAATGTTGGAGTGGGCGGCGGCGAACCGCGGTGAGATGTCGGCAGACGATCAGCGCCGTGTCATTGAAGGCTTTGGCTGTTACATTCTCGAGGTGGCGCGCCGGACTTTTGGCGGCCGTTATGCTTGGCACGATCAAACAGAGCAGCCTGTCCTAGTTGTCGGGGAGCCCGATAAAAGCGTTGCCCTTATGGCTTGGACAAAGGTCGAAGGGCGCCTGTTGGGTGACGACGCCGACAACATTGTGTTTCACTTTGAGGGTTTCGCGGAACGCGTGCGGAAGGATGTCGCTGGAGACAGCGTTATTTACATCTAGCGAAGGGAATGCACGCGGTGGCTGATGACTGACCTCTCCGATTTCCCGATCACCACGCGTTGGCCGCCGAAGCATCCGGATCGGATTCAGCTTTATTCGCTGACGTCGCCGAACGGCGTGAAGGCGTCGATTGCGTTGGAGGAATTGGAGCTGCCGTACGAAGCGCACTACGTCGATTTCGGGAAGAAGGATCAGAAGTCGCCGGAGTATCTCGCGCTCAATCCGTACGGCAAAATTCCGGCGATCATCGATCCGAATGGGCCGGGTGGACGGCCGTTGGCGCTGTTCGAGTCTGGCGCGATCCTTTTGTACTTGGCGGAGAAAGCGGGGCGCTTGCTGCCGGATGATCCGGCGCTGCGCTACGAGGCGATCCAGTGGCTCTTCTTTCAGATGGCCGGCGTGGGGCCGCTGTTTGGGCAGGTTGGCTACTTCCTAAAATTCGAAGGCCGCGAGATCGAGGATAAGCGGCCGCTGCAGCGTTACGTTTCGGAGTCGCGGAAGCTTCTCGATGTGATGGATGCGCGGCTTGAGGGGCGCGACTGGATCATGGGCGATGAGTACGGGATCGTCGACATCGCGATGATCGGGCCGGTGCGGAATTTGATCACGTATTATGGCGCGCGCGATTTGGTTGAGTTCGACACGCTGAAAAACGTGCCGGCCTGGCTTGAGCGCGCGCTGTCTCGGCCTGCGGTTCAGCGTGGTTTGAAGAGTCCCGCGCGGCCGAAGTAGCAGGCGCGCAGCCCGACACGAGGCCGGGCTGCGCGCGCAAGGCGGTTAAGCTGCCTTGCTGACGATTTGAACGTCGTGCGGGAATGGCGAGCCTGCGCCTTCTTCTAGCAACGCCTTCAGGCTGATCAGGAAGACCGCCCATTTGGTGCTGCAGTGATGCATGAAGTCTGTCGGGCTGTTCCAGCCTTCGTGCTTGAACATGACCAGCGTGATCGCGCCGTCTTGCTTCAGATCGAAGCGGACCCGAGTGCCGATCCAATCGGCGTGCGCGTCGAGGATCTCCCAGAGCACGAGTTCGCCACGCTTGAGCTCGAGTACTTTGGCATCGACGCGCGCTTTTTCGCCGAAACGAAATTGAATCGTGCCGCCGGCGCTGGCGTCGCCGCGCGTGTCGGATGTCCACCAGCCGGATAGGCCTTTGAGTGTGGTGAGGGTGTCGAAGACGGCGTTCGGTGCGGCCTTGATTCCGACGGCGTGAAGAATGTCTGGCATGTGAGTCTCCGTTCGGCGCGGCTCAGTGCGAGCGGCCGGTCTGTGTGGTTGGTTCGAAACCTGCTCGCCCTTGATGGGCGAGCTGTCAGCACGCGAAGCGTGATGACTGAGTGGGTGACAGCGCCAGGGCGGTTGAGCCGCCACCCACTCCGTCCGCGAACTGGCGTTCGCGGCCACCTCGCCCATCAAGGGCGAGGAGTATTCACGCCGCTTGTTTGAAGTCGCCCATTTGTGCGTTGTAGGCGCGCTTGAAGGCGGGCCGTGACGTGCAGCGTTCGACGTAGGCGGCGAGGCGCGGGTCGGTGATGATCGGCGGCAGGATGCGCAGCACAGTCGCCATCATGAGATCGCCAGCGGTGAAGCGGTCGCCATCGAGATATGGCTTGTCGCCCAGTTTATCGGCGAGCTGCGTCAAACGGAGTTGCGCAAACTCAAGCGCGCCGGGGCGGCGGAGCTTGGCCCAGTCCTCGTCTTTGTAGAAATAGTCGATCGACGCGACTTGTTGGATCCAGGGCTCGATCGAGTTCAGCGCGGCGAACAGCCATTGTGTGGCGCGTGCGCGTGCGGCGGGGTCCTTCGGCAACAGCGCTTCGCTGCGTTCGCTGATGTGCAACACGATCGCGCCGCTTTCGAACAGCGCAAAACCGTCTTCTTCAAAGTAAGGCACTTGGCCGAACGGTTGCAGCGCGCGATAGGCCGCGCTGCTTTGCTCCGCGCCGAGGCTGACGAGTCGCGTGTGGTAGGGAATGCCGGCCTCTTCCAGCGCCCAGCGCACGCGGAGATCGCGCACTTGACCCTGCGCGAAATCGGGCACCCATTCGAAGGCTGAAATCGTGATCATTGGTTCTGCTCCGTCACATCGGGATTTCGTTGCACGGCATGATTTCCACGGCGTTGCCGGGAAGGATCGTGAAGTGCGGGTGGTTTTCGAACAGTCGCGCGGCGGCGTCGTGCGTTTCGGCTTGGACGATGACGTAACCACCGATGGGGTTGGTCATGTCGCTGACCCCGTTGGCGTCGGTGCGCTTAGTCTTGCCGAGCGGGCCGCCAGCATCGACGATGATCGACGCATGCTGCTCGTGCCATGCGTGCCAGGCCTGCATCCCTTTGGCTTCGCGGTCCTTGCGAACCGTGTCCTCCAGCGCGTTCCACTTTTCGAACGAGCCGGGCGCGGCGACGAAGAGCGCCATGTACCGTTTCATTGTGTTGTCTCCCTTGCGAGTTTTTCTACGTATTCCCCGAACTTGGTGAAGGCGGAATTCCAACCGCCGATGTGGCTGTCGCGGCGCTCGACGTTCATGAATGGCGTTTGATGGAAGGTCATGGTGGTGCGGCCGTCGCGCTCTTCGCGGAAGGTGATCGTAACCAGCGTTTCGAGTTCGCCGCTGGGGCCGCTATCCCATTTGAAGGTGAAGACGAGGCGCGTGTTGGGTTCGATCTCGCGATACACGCCGCCGAACCAGCCTTCGCCGGTGTCATCGGCGTAGATCATGCCGCGATAGGCGCCGCCGACGCGGAGATCCATCTCGGCGTGACGGCATTCGTACTTGCCCGGACCCATCCAGTTCTTGAAGTGCACTGGATCGGTCCAGAGTTCGAACATCAGCGACGCAGGCGCATCGAAGGTGCGCGAGATGAGCAGTTCGTCGTCGGCTAGCTTAGCGCTCATCGCGCTTCTCCTTCTTCTTTTTCAATTCGGCGATGTAGGCGTCCATCTTGTCGAAGCTGCCGGTCCAGAAGCGGCGATAGTGTTCGAGCCATTCGTCGACGCTCTTGAGCGTTTGCGGTTCGAGCTGGCACGGGCGCCATTGCGCTTCGCGGCCGCGTGAGATGAGGCCGGCGGTCTCCAGCACTTTGAGGTGCCGCGAGATGGCGGGGAGGCTGATGTCGAACGGCTCGGCGATCTCGTTCACCGTGGCCGCGCCCTCGGCCAGCCGCTGCAGGATGGCGCGGCGGGTGGGGTCGGCGAGCGCGCTGAGCGTCGCGGAGAGGGGATCGGTGATCTGCATCTGTATTTAACGTAGTCGTTAAATACGATCGCCGGTCGCATTCGTCAAGCTCGAAAGCATCCAAGGCCGGGAAGGGGCGCATCCTCGAAGGCGGAACCCATTTCCCAGGGAGGATGACGTGCGCGTTTTGCTGACTTCGACGGCCTTGCTCGGACTTATGGCTGCGCCGGCCGCGGCCCAGACCTTCACCAACCAATCGATCGAGATTCGCAACGCGGCGGCAGTGCTGACCGTGACGCCGGAAGATCGCGCCGACATCGCCGTCACATCGACCGCGTCGGCGCGGCTCGAGGCGCCGGTGGCGCGGGTTGAAGGCGGGCGCATTGTGATTGACGGCGGGCTGCGCAACCGCATCCATCAATGCTCGGATGATCGCGTTGGCGTACGCGGCGTCGGCACGCTGCGGCACAACGAATTGCCACGCATCACAATCCGCACGCCGCGCACGCTTGATCTTGGCGTGGGTGGCGCGGTGTTCGCAAACATTGGCGCGTCCGCCGGCGGCGACGTGGCGCTGAACGGCTGCGGCCGCGTCACCATGGCTGACACGAGCGGTGATCTTGAACTCGCGCTAAATGGTTCGGGCGACATCAACGCCGCGCGTATCGGCGGCGACCTGGAAGCCTCGCTCAACGGCTCGGGCTCTTTGACGACGCGTGATGTGACGGGCGGCGCGGAGGCTTCGCTCAACGGATCTGGCGATCTGACGATTGGTAATGTCGGCGGGCCCCTGGAAGCGGCGCTGCATGGATCGGGTTCGCTGCGCGCCGGCAACACCGGCGGCGCGACGGAATTGTCGTTGCTGGGTTCGGGTGATTTCGAGGCAGGCGCAGTGCGCGGCTCGCTGGAAGCGTCGTTGCGCGGTTCGGGGTCGATGGAGGTAGCTTCGGTCGAAGGGCAAAGCGCTGAGCTGCAGCTTTCGTCGTCGGGCGACATCAATGTGCGCGGCGGACGCGTGAGCCAGTTGCAGGTGCAGAATTCGAGCTCCGGCAATGTGCGCTTCAACGGCGCGGCAGCGCATACATCGGTGCAGTTGAGCGGCTCGGGCGACATTGCGATCGCGAACGCTGGGCAGGTCGATCGGCTGATCGACAATGGCTCTGGCGACGTTTCACTCGGGCGCTGAGCCGAGAGACGTGGGCAACAAAAAAAGCCCCGGCTATTAGGCCGGGGCTTTTCCGTTTGGTTTCGCGCCGCCTTACGGAGTCGGGAGCAGCGAGAGATAGTCGTGCAGGTTCGCAGCGCCGTTGAAGCTCGGGCCGTCGGTGGCGCGCTCATGCAGCGAACCAGTGCCGAAGTCGAAGTTCAGACCGAGCGTCCAGGTCGTCGCGTCGTCGTCGAAGATGTCCGTTTGGCGGACGCCGAGTTCGAAGCTGAGAGGCGAGCTGGCGAGACGATATTCGCCGCTGATGCCGTAGGTCGTGGTGTCGTCGCCGTAGATTTCGTCGTCCGCAACGCTGACCAGGCCGGTCAGGCCCAGGTTCGGCGAGAAGAAGTAGGTGGCGTCGACAGCGGCCATTGTGGTGTCGACATCGAGATCGCCGAAATCGGCGTGGGCGATCGACCCGTTGAGGACGATGTTGTTCAGATAGAGCTGACCTTCGACGCCCAGGCCGAGGCCGGAGTAAATGAACAGCTCGTCAAAGCTGGCGAAGCCGCCGATGGCGTAATTGTCATTGCGAATGCCATAGTGGGCAGCGCCATAGCTGCTGGAATAGCAGCAACCGCCGACGTCGACACGATCGCTTGCGCCGTCAAACTGGAACACCGTGCCGTTGCTGAAATCGTGGCTGAACGCGCCTTCGATGCCGTAGGCATCCAGATCGAAGCTGTCGACGTCGGTGTTGGAATAGTTCAGACCGACGACGGCGTTAGTGTCGGCTTGAGCGACAGCCGGCATGAGCAGGGCGGCGGTCGCGACCGCGCCGACGAGAAACTTCTTCATGTAATGAAATCCCCTTTGAGGTTCGCCGTTCAACGGCTGCTCGCAAATTAGGGGAGCGGGGATTGCAGCTCTAGTGAACAAGCGCCGGCTCTGTGACGACGGTGTTAGCCTGTGGCCCGGGAACCACAAAAAGTAAACGAAATCATAATGATAACGGCGGGAACAAGGCCAATCGGGGCGATTATCCGGCGAATGGGTTAACGTCCGTTAAAGGTGTGACGGCACAAAGAAAAACGCCCCGACCGAAGCCGGGGCGCTGAAGTTGATACTGAGAAGTGTTGGTTAGAGAGCAGCGCCGAGGCCGCTCACAACGTTGGCTTGGCTGGCGCCGTTGCGATCGCGATCGCGCAGGGTTTGGCCGCCGAAGTTGTAGCGAACGCCGATCGTCCACACGTCCACGTCGCCGCCGTCAAAGTCGGCGGTGTTGTAGTTCGCGGTAAAGCTGACCGGGTAGCTGGCGAGCTGGTATTCGCCGCCAACGCCGTAGATCGTGACGTCTTCATCGTCAGCGCCGGTATCGATCGACGCGAGGCCGATGTTTCCGTTCAGACGGAAGTTGTCGTTGATGAACACGCGGGCTTCGACGTTGGCGCCGTAGCCATCGGTGTCGGCGTCGTCGTTGTTGCCGTAGGCAACCGCGCCGGCGAGCGTCCAGTTCGTGAAGTACTTGGCGGCTTCGAGACCGGCGGTCCAAGTGTCGCTGTCGTCGCTGCCGGCGATGCCGACGAAACCACCGAAGAGGTGGCTGTCGTTGCGGCTGTAGACGTGGCCAACGACGCCGTAGCCGGTGTCGCTGTCGTCAGAGTCGGAGATCGAGGCATCGACTTCGAACACGATCGAGCCCGAGCCAGCGAACGCCACGGCGCCTTCGACGCCGTAGAAGTCTTCATCGACAGCGCCGTTGTCGGCGTTGCCATAAACCGCGCCCACGTAGCCCGTTTGGGCTGCGGCGACGCTCGGCACGGCAACGGCCAGAATGGCCGCCGCGCCGATGATCCAATTACGCATAAGGTCTAACCCCTGTAGTGATCACCCGTTCTGGGGAGGCCACACATGAGCGCGGGCGCTGTAGCGGGCAATTCAACACCGCCCCGTTATTAACGATTAACAACGAGCGATGCCCGAAAGTCACAGCCTAGAGTGCGAATTTCATTGGGGTTTTCTCCTGTTTGGAGAATCCAGAAACGGTGCATCCAAGCGCTCGCTTTGGCGCATCTTGATGAGTGTGGGACAAGGCCCGAGGAGGGCCCGACGAGATGCGTCTGATCGCCATTTTGAGCTGTGCATTGCTGGCGGCGCCCCTGGCCGCGGCGCAGACCCCGCCCACGCCTCCGGTTGCGCCCGCGGCGCCCACCTTTGTTCTGACCGCGCCAAGCTATGCCCGTTACGCGCGGGCGTCCGAAGTTCAACTTCGGGATGTGGTGGCCTATGTGCGGGTGCGGCCGGAGAACAGGTCCGACGTCTCCGTTGCGATTATCAACAATGGCCCACTGCCTGCGCCACGTCTGCGGCTGTCAGGCCGGCGGCTTATCGTGGACGGTGGGATGCGCCGACAAATCCGCAATTGTGAGGTCGAAGGCGGCGCCGGATTTGAGGTGCGCACCGGGCGGTTTGGGACGGTCGAAGGCTCACAGATCCCGACAATCGAGCTTCGCGTACCTCAGGCGGCGGTGGTGGCGGTGAATGGCGCGGTACGTTTGCGCATGGCGCCGGCGCAATCGGCTGTGCTTCGGCTCGATGGCTGCGGCGACGGCGACGTGGAGCGCGTGGCGGAAGGCGCGGAGATTTCAGTGTCGGGCTCATCCGAGCTGCGCGTGTTCGACGTCGGCGCGCTGGAGGCTGCGGTGGCGGGTTCAAGCAATCTGCGGATCGGCGTTGTGCGTGACGGCCTTACGGTATCGTTAGCCGGTAGCGGTGGAGTCGCCGCCGCGCGCGCGGACGGGGAAACCAGCATCGCCCTTCAGGGTTCGGGCGACGTGCTGGTCCGTGACGGCCGTGCGACGACGTTGAGCGTAGCCATCGCGGGTTCCGGCAACGTTATTCACAACGGCACGGCGCAAAGCCTGGACGCGGCCATTTTCGGCAGCGGCGATGTACATGTGCGCCAGGTTAGCGGCGAGATCAGCCGCAGCACCATTGGTAGCGGAGATGTCATCATCGGGCGCTGAAACGAGCCTTTGCGGGCCTGGCAGAATCCCTCCAAATCTGCCCGTTCAGTGGGACGCATAAAGCGTCGATGGAGGTTCCTATGCCCGCAGCGATTTCATGCGTGACGTTTCCGGTGGACGACCTGCGGAAGTCGATTGCGTTCTACCGCGACGGCTTGGGCCTCACGGTTGAAGAGCAGGACGAAGAACACGCGGCGTTCGACGTCGATGGCGTCTATCTCGTGCTGCTCGATCGCAGCGAGTTCGGCACGTACGTGGAGAAGGTTGGCTTCCGTCCAGCGGGCAAGGGCTCGTCGGAGACCATCATCAGCTATTTCGCCGAGAGCCGCGGCGACGTCGATGCGATCATGAACAAGGCCAAGGGCGCGGGCGCGACCATCTCCGCAGCGTCGGACGATGACGGCGTCTACTCCGGCTACTTCACCGATCCGGACGGTCATACCTGGGAAGTTTTGTTCGACGCAGAATGAGTTTGACGGACACGAAGAAGGGCCCGGCGGCGACGCCGGGCTTCTTTGCGCTTGTGGTTATCCCTCGTGTTCCTGCCGCCCGCCGCTGAAATACCGGTGGGCGCCCATTGCGCTGCGGCAATGCTCAGCATAAAAGTCCGCCTTCCCTAAAATCGGATTGTCGAGCGGGCCTTCCCGCAACGCGGACCGGTACCTGGGAAACAGGGCTTCCGCCTTCGCCTTTCGGCTACGGCGGACATGTAGGAGTTTAGCTCAGCTGGTAGAGCATCGGTCTCCAAAACCGAGGGTCGTGGGTTCGAGTCCCTCAACTCCTGCCATCCCCGCTTGGCGATAGAGCAGGGCCAGCCCATCTGAAGTGCGCGTGACAGGAATAGAAGAACGAATGTCGATGGATCAGACCGAGCCGGAAGTTGAACCGCGGCGCCGTGGCGGGCCGTTCCGCTTTTTCGGCGAAGTGCGCGCCGAGGCGCGCAAGGTCACGTGGGCGACGCGTCAGGAAGTGACGGTCTCGACCATCATGGTGGTGATCTTTGGCGTCGTCGCGGGGCTTTTCTTCTTCACCGTGGACACGCTGCTGCGCTGGGTCATGGGTTTCATTCTGAATTTGACTCTAGGTAACTGACGACAATGGTCGAAGCGCAAGAACCGCAAACTGAACAACCGAAGCCGCGCTATTCAGGCAAAGCGCGCTGGTACATTGTTCACGCTTATTCGAACTTTGAAGCGAAGGTCGCTGAAGCGATCCGCGACCAGGCCGGCCGACAGGGTCTCGAAGAGCAATTCGAAGACATTCAGGTGCCGACCGAGGAAGTCACCGAGATCGTCCGCGGCTCGAAGAAAGTGCGCCAGCACCGCCACTTCCCGGGTTACGTCCTGGTGAAGATGGAAATGACGGACGAGGCTTATCACCTCGTCAAGAACACGCCGAAGGTGACGGGCTTCCTCGGCACGCAGAACAAGCCGCAGGCGGTGAGCGACAAGGAAGTCGAGCGCATCCTGGGCCGCGTCGCCGAAGTGGGCGCGCAAAAGCCGCGCAATCTGATCCACTACGAAGTGGGCGAGCGCGTGAAGGTGTCGGACGGCCCGTTCCAGAGCTTCGAAGGCACGGTGTCGGAAGTGGACGAAGACGGCGGCCGCCTGAAGGTGGCCGTGATGATCTTCGGCCGCGAGACGCCGGTCGATCTCGAATACGCGCAGGTCGAAAAGCTGCGTTAGAGCTTGCCGAGTAGCGCGTCAGCGAGTTCGCCGCGCACATCGGTTTGATCGTCCGTGACGATGATCGCTTGGCCCATCAGCGTGGCGTAGAACAGGAACGCGCGCTTGCGCGACTCTTCGGGCGAGAAGCCGAGCTCGTCATAGAGCTTGGCGTAATAGTGCAGGCGCACGTGGTCGATGTGCTTCACCGCTTGCGCCGCTTCCTCGTCGCGCAAAGACCAAAGCCGAATCGCAAACTCGATCGCCGCGGCGCGTCGCGCACGCGGGCCGGATTTCGGCAGCGCCAGGTTTTGCCTGAGCCGCTCGTCGGGCGCGGACACTCTATTCTCGATCCGCGAGCCGATCTGGTAGCTCGCGCGCTTGCGCCAGTCCTTCAGCATCGCGGCGTGTAGCGCCGCGCGATCCTTGAAGTGCCAGTAGAAGCTGCCGCGGGTGACGCCGAGGCTCTTGGCCAACGGGTCAACGCGAACAGCCTCGATGCCGCCCAGGGCGAGGGCGTCGAACGCCGCCTCCACCCACGCCTGGACATCCAATGCCTCCGCTGTGGCGGAACTCGCTGATTTGCGGACGGCTTTTGGCTTCCGCTCAGGTAGGGGTTGTGTGGCGCTCAAAACACGTAACCGTTGTTACACTTACAGGATGTTCAGTTTCACTTTCAAGACAGCGCTGAACGCCGTACCCATACACTTGTGTACGGCGGGTTGGAAGACTCCGAGCGACGCGGGAGGAACTGATATGTCGGAAAAGAGCAAGCTGCGCTCGGGCGCGGCCATGAAGTTTGCGCTTGGGCTGGTGGGCGGCGCGTTGGCGTTCACGCCGGCAGCTATGGCGCAGGAAACGGACGAACAAGGCCCGCGCGGCGCGGCCTCGGTTGCATCCGACGAAATCGTCGTCACGGCGACGAAGCGCGGCGATGTGCTGGCGCAAGACGTGCCAGGTGCGATCACAGCGTTCGGCGCTGAGCAATTGGAAGCGTTGAACTTCCAATCGTTGCAGAGCCTGACCTACGTCATGCCGAACGTGCAGCTGGAAGACGTCGGCACCGCGCCGGGCGTCGCCAACTTCGGCATCCGCGGCTTGGCAATCAACAGCTCGATCCCGTCAGTCGACCCGACCGTCGGCGTGTTCGTTGACGGCGTCTATCAAGGCATCAACGCTGGCATCGTCGTCGACAACTTCGACCTCGCGGGCGTGGAAGTTCTCCGCGGTCCGCAGGGCACGCTCTACGGGCGCAATGTGACTGGCGGCGCTGTGCTGATCCGCACAACGGCGCCCGGCGATGATCTGGAAATCAACGCCCGCGCCGGGATCGAGACCGGTCCGGAATACACGGCCGATTTTTCGATCTCCGGCCCGCTGGCGGAAGGCCTGCTGGCTGCGAAACTGGCGGTCTATCACAACGAAGACGAAGGCTGGTTCGAGAACGATTTCGACGGCTCGCAATTCGGCGCGTCGGAAATGGACATTTACCGCTTCGCCTTGCGGGCGACCCCAACCAACAATCTGGACATGATCCTGCGTCTTGAGCAGGGCTTTTCCGATAGCGATGGTCCCGCCGCGCAAAACCACGGGCTCTATGAGCGCGGCTCATTCGATTTCGCCATCAACAATCCCGGCTACGCATCGGGCGACTGGAATCAAGCCACGTTCGAAGTGAACTGGGACGTTCCGTTGGGCGACGGCACAGTCACCAACATCGCCGGCTGGCGCGACTACGACGGTCGCTCGAGCAGCGACATCGATGCGACGAGTTTCACCGGCTTTCACGCGCGCGCGGTGAACGAGCAAGATCAATGGAGCAACGAACTTCGCTACGCCGGCACCTTTGGCAACGTCGAGCTGACCACGGGCGTCTATCATTTCGAACAAAACCTGTTCTACATCGAAGAGCGTTTCTTGTTTGCCGGACTGCTGCCGGTTGTTGGACCATTGCAGTACGCTGCCGCCGACCCGTTCTGGATCACGCGCGTGGGTGGCGGCGAGGGTGAGTTCTCGACTTGGGCCGCATTCGCAAACGCCGATTGGCATCTCAGCGACGAGCTGACTCTCAACTTCGGCGTTCGTTATAGCCATGAAGAAAAGAGCGGACAGATTTCGCGGATCCGCCGCGGCGTCACGCCGGTCACGCAGCCGATCACAGTCGCACCAATACCGGCTCTCGTAGGACTATTCATCCTTCCCGCCGACAACCTTGACGGCGCGAACGTGGTACCCGGTGAGGGCGTCGTCGGGGGCAGCATCGACGGTGGGTTCTTAACGTTCTCAGATACGCCTTTCGACCTGTCATGGAACGACACATCGCCTCGCGTTGGCATCCAATGGGAGCCGAATGAGGAAACGAACATCTATGCGTTCTGGGCTCAAGGCTTCCGCTCCGGCGGCATGAACTTCCGCGTCACCACGCTCGGCACCACGGCCATAACCGGCGCACCCACGCCGTTCGACGCTGAAGAACAAAGCTCGTTCGAAGTGGGTTGGAAGCAGGACTTTGCCGATCGTCGCGGTCGCGTGAACCTTGCTCTGTTCCACAACACGATCGACGACATGCAGCGCGAAACCAACGTTCCGGACGCCAGCGGCTCGGGCGTGCAGCAGGTGATCGTGAACGCGGGTACAGCGATCATCCAGGGCGCCGAGCTTGAGGCGCGTTGGAGCTTCACGGAAAACTTCCTGGTCAGCGTGCAGGCCGGTTATACCGATGGCGAGTATGACGAGGTCACTGCGGACCTTGATGCCTTGCGCATCGATTGCGTAACGCCTTCGGCGCTGACCGATACGCCAGCGCAGACGGTTGGCGCGTGCGATCTCGATCAGGAAATCCCGCGTCTCGCGCCTTGGACCTACGGCGCCAACCTTGTGTACGATCTGCCGATCTTCGGGGGCGTGTTGTCAAGCCGTGTTGGCTACAACCACCGCGATGAAGCTTTCTACAACGACAGCAACCGCGGCGTGCTCGCCGAAGCAGATATCTTTGACGCCAATCTTACGTTTGTCCCGGAGAACGGAAATTGGTCGCTTTCTGTCTACGGCGAGAACCTCACCGACGAAGCGACTTGGGGCGGCGACACCAACTTGCCGGATGCCGCGCCGTTTGGTGGTGACGGCACGGGACCATACGGCACGGGGGGGCCGGCAAACCCAACCTTCTCGCCGCTCAACGAAGGTATGGTTCTGGGTGCTTCTATCCGCGTTCACAACTAAGCGTCGGAATCCCTCCCAGCCACTTTCAGCCGCGGGCTTTAGCCCGCGGCTTTTTCTTTGTCCCGATGCCGCGCGCCATGCGAAGCTTCGGCATGCGGTCCGCCCTGAAGAAGCACAAAAGCACCGGGTTGTGGCTGTTGGGCATCGCGCTCGTGGTCGCCGCGGCGCTGCTGCTTGTGCCAGGTGCGGCCGCGGTCGCCGGGCGTCTTGTCGGCAGTCTTTGGGTTTCGACCATGGGTGCGGTGTTTGGGCTGATCGGCGGGTTGCTCGGCGGCTAGAGCGGCGGACGCGGCGCGCCTAGACTTGCGCGCATGACGCAAGCGACTCGCGGTCCAGCGGAGGAGGCGCGCGGCGAGCCGGAATGGCGCGCGCGCTTGTTTGAGAGTGCGCCGCTTTTGTTTGCGGCGCTCGCGTTTGGCGCGGGCGCCTTCACGTTGATCGCGGTCGCCACGCCAGCGCTGCAGCACGTGCGCGGCCTCGGTACGCTCGAGCGTCTGGTCGAAGAACTGCCCGAACTGAGCGCGAGCGTCGCCGGTGTCGTGCTGATGGGGCTGGCGACTGGATTGCGCCGGCGGGTCGACGCGGCGTGGGCGGCGACGACGGCGCTGATGGCCGTGGTCTGCATCTATGCGGCGTTGCGGCACGGGCATGTGCTGGCGGCGTCGGCGTCCGGTGTGGTGACGCTGTTGTTGCTGCTCTCGCGGCGCGCGTTCTACCGGCATTCGCGGCTGATGGATTTGCTGCCGGACTCGCGCGTCGCGTTGGGCATCGCGGTGATGTTTTCGCTGGCGCTGATGGGCGCGCTGTTGTGGGCGGGCGACCGGGCTGAGTTCGCCAGCGCGCCGTGGTGGGCGTTGCTGACGGATGGCCGCTTGGGGCGGCCAGGGCGAGCGCTTGCTGCGGGCGCCGCGATCGCGCTGGTGATCGCGGCGCAGTGGTATTTGCTGAGCCGCGCGCGCGGAAAGCTCGCGCCGGCAGCAAGTGAAGAGTTCGCGCGCGCCGAAGCGATGATCGCGACTGCGGAACAGGCGCCGCCTGATGCGCAGCTCGCGTTCACGGGCGACAAGAGCTTTGTGTTCGCGGACGGCGCGTTTGTGATGAGCGCGCGGGGTGGTTCGAGCTTGATTGCGATGGGGCCGCCGGTGGGCAAGCGCGAGGCGTGGCGGGCGGCGTTGATCGCGCTGCGCGCGAAAGCCGAAGATATGTCGCTGCGGCCGGTGGTGTACGCGGCGCCGCCGGATTTGCTGCCGGAGCTGATCGAGCTTGGGTTTCGCGTCGAGAAGATTGGCGAGAACGCGGTGGTGGAGCTGGCGAGCTTCACGCTGACCGGTTCGGCGATGTCGAAACTGCGCTCGGCGCGGCGGCGGTTCGTGGAGCGCGAGGGCGCGGTGTTCGAGCTGGAGCGTCCGCCGCATGAGCCGCACGTGTTCGATCAGTTGCGGCCGGTGTCGGATGTATGGCTCGCGGCTCATGGCGGGCGCGAGAAGGCGTTTTCGCTGGGCGCGTTCGATCCGCCTTATCTCTCGCGCTGCGCCATCGCGACGGTGCGGATGGGTGGGCGCGTGATCGCGTTCGCCAACATCTGGGTCACGGCCGACGGCAAACGCGGCGCGCTCGATCTGATGCGGTTCGATCCGGAAGCGGCGCCGAACGGGCTAATGGATTTCCTGTTCGTGGAGATTCTGCTGTGGGCGCAGGCTCATGGCTTGGCGACGTTCGATCTCGGCATGGCGCCGCTGGCGGGGCTGGCGGAGGAGAAAAAGTACGCGTCGCTGTTCGCGCGCGTGGGGCGGCTGGTGCACGAGCGTGGCGAGCAGTTTTACGGCTTCCAGGGCTTGCGCGCATTCAAGGACAAATTCCATCCGCGCTGGGAGCCGCGATACATCGCAGCGCCCGGCGCGTGGACGCTGCCGATCGTTCTGGCGGAAGTCGCCGTGCTGACGAACGGGCCGCGGGCGGAGTAGGGCCGTCCGCTTTTCGCCGATCGCAGGGGGTATGCGATCGGCCCGCAGAGCAGGCCTACGAAAAGAAAGTCCGTTTTCGCGGAACCATTCTTTCGGAGGCGAGTTATGCTCAGTTATGCCAAAATGCCGACGGCGCGATCGCGCCGGCAACCGTTTGGCCAGAAAGTTGGGTGGAAATGGCCGTAATACTCGTCGTTGAAGACGACGCGCTGATCCGCATGGTCGCGGAAATGATGATCCAAGATTGGGGCCACGAAACACTGTCGGCGGGTGACGAAAACGAAGCGCTTGCGATTCTGCGCTCGCCTCAGCACATCGACGCGCTATTCACCGATATCTACCTCAAGGCATCGGTCCTCGGCGGGTGCGATCTCGCCCGCCAAGCCGTCGCGCTTCGACCGCAACTGCGTGTGCTCTACACGACGGGCAACTCTCTCACCGACAAGATGAAGGCGCTGTTCGTTGTTGGCACGCACTTTCTGAGAAAGCCGTACACAGAACAACAGCTTCAAGACTCCTTCGTGGAAATGCTTGCGGTGTGATTCCGCGAAACAGGTGACGAGCAAAATGGCGGACTCCGAAATTGCTGCGGGCGACATTGTCGAAACAGTGCCCAGCGCACTCATCATTCTCGATCAAAATCTGATTATTAAATCCGCCAATCGCGCGTTCTACCAGACGTTCCGAACCAGCCCGCAGGAAACTGAGGGGTCTCTGATCTACAACCTCGGCAACCGGCAATGGGACATTCCCGCGCTGCGCAATCTGCTCGAGAGCGTGATCCCTCATCGCGCGTCAGTTGAAGGCTTTGAGGTCGAGCATGATTTTCCTACCATTGGCAGGCGCACCATGCTGGTCAACGCACGGAAAATCCTCCGCGGCGGTGAACATGACGGCTACATTCTGCTCGCCATCGAGGATGTCAGCGAGGAGCGCGAGGCCCGCAAGGAGAGCAAGCGCACTTGGCAGCTCACCCAAAGCATCGTCGACACCATTCGCGATCCCCTAGTCGTGCTCGAAACCGACATGACGATTGTGACCGCGAGCAAGGCCTTTCTGACGATTTTCGGGATTACGCAGGCGGAAACAAAAGGACGCCGCGTCTCCGAACTGCTGCAACATCAATGGGATGTTCCGGCGTTGCGGCATTTGATGGAGAAGGTGCTCCCGGAAAACAAACCGATTGAGAGCTTCGAGATCGAGGATGTTTTTCCAGGGCTCGGCCGGCGCGTCTTCAACTTGAATGCGCGTAAAATCTCTCAGCCGGGCAACCACGCCCATCGCATGCTGCTCGTGTTCGAGGACATTACCGACCGCAAGCAGCGCGAACGCGATGCGGTCACGCTGACCAACGAAATCTCACATCGTATCAAGAACAACTTGCAGATCATCGTCGGCCTGATCGCCTTCGAGTCGCGATGGACGGCGGCGCCGTGCGTTCAAGGGTACCAGGCCATGCAGACGCGCATCGGCGCCATCGCCCAACTTTACGACCTGATATCACAATCCAGCCGCGGCCGGACCGTTGCCGTGGGCGCCTATCTTGAGGAAATCGCCAAGACCGTGTCGGCGAGCCTGCTCCGAAACGAGTCGGGCATAAAAATAGAGGTCAAGGCAGAGCCTTTGGAAATCGACCCCGATCGCGCCGTGCCGTTCGGACTACTGGTCAACGAACTCGCGACCAACGCGATAAAGCACGCCTTTCCCGACGGGACGGGCCGCATCGTGCTCAGTGTCGAACAAGTCGGCGATGAGATTGAGCTGTGCGTCACCGACAACGGCATAGGCATGAAGGACAAGGATCCGAACTTGCCAAAGGCGCCGGAGAAACGCGGCTCCGACTACGTTGCGATCTTCGTGCGTCAGCTCGGCGGCACAATTGTCCCATCGGCAGTGGAGGCGACTGGAACGATCGTGAGAGTCCGCCTTCCCTTGCTCTTGGCGCCATCGGGCGGCGCGGAACCTATAGCTGCCTGATGGAAACCGCCCGACGTCCGCTTCGGGGCCAGGAGCGGAAGGGCGCATCGCCCTCATGAGCGGCGAGATTCACGTTCGGCGGACTTAAAGTCCTAGGCGTGCGGCTCTGCCGAAAATGGCGTCCGCTCTCGGTGATCGCATTAAATAGTCAGCTCCGGACGGATTAGTGCGTGGTGGGTGGCCGCGAGGCGCCGAAGGCGTTGGGATCTACCGTCGCCAGGAAGGCTTTCGCGATCTTGTGGGACTCGCGCGCGAAATCCTGCACGGCGCTGGGCGACGCCTTTTTCAGGCGGGCGATGTCGGCATCGCAGAGGGCGGCGATCTCGGCATCGATCTCCGGCTGGGTTTTGCCGAGCTCAGCGCCGGTCCCGAGCGCCGTGGCGCGGCACACCCGAAACAGCAGCGCGAGGTCCTGACGGTCAGGATCGCTCTCTGGGAGTTGCGACGCCGCGTTGAGGAAGCTGGCGCGGCGCGTTGCTTCCTTGGCCTGGTCGTAGGCGCGGACGTCTGGCGCCTTGGCGCTGTTTTTACCGAACATGGCCACCTCTGGAGCCACCCAATAGTACACAAAGAGCCGTCGGCGGCCAGTCGGCCGGGGCAGGGAGGCGGCTCGACAAGGCGAAACCGCCCCCCTATAAGCCCCGCTTCCCGCGTGGGAGGGGCTTAGCCGCCCGCACCACGCACCCACTCAGGTCGGGCGGTTTAGCGATCGTCCGGCGTTAAGCGAGAGGCCAACATGGCTAAGAAGGTACTGGGGCAGATTAAGCTCCAAGTGCCGGCCGGGGCAGCGAACCCTTCGCCCCCGATCGGCCCAGCGCTCGGTCAGCGCGGTTTGAACATCATGGAATTCTGCAAGGGCTTTAACGCCCGCACGCAGGACATGAACAAGGGCGATCCGTGCCCTGTCGTCATCACCTACTACCAAGACAAGAGCTTCACCTTCGAGATCAAGACGCCGCCGGCGTCGTTCCTGATCAAGAAGGCGGCGAAGATGGCCACGGCGAAGAAGCCGGGCTCCGGCTCGAAGAAGCCGGGCGTCGATGTGGTCGGCAAGATCACGATGGCGCAGTGCAAGGACATCGCCAAAGCGAAGCAAAAAGATCTGAACGCCGCTGATCTCGACCAAGCCGCGAAAATGATCGCAGGCACTGCACGCTCCATGGGCGTGCAGGTGGTGGAGTAGGACGATGGCCGAAGCTCCGAAGAAAACTAAAGGCGGCGTCAAGCTGTCGAAGCGTCAGCAGAAAAGCCACGTGGACATCGACTCGCGTAAGCTGCACACGCTTGATGAAGCCGTGAAGATCATCAAGTCGCGCGCAAGCGCGAAGTTCGATGAAACCGTCGAAGTGGCGATGAACCTCGGCGTCGATCCGAAGTATCCCGATCAGCAAGTGCGCGGCGTGTGCGCGTTGCCGAACGGCACGGGCCGCACCGCGCGCGTTGCGGTGTTCGCCAAGGGCGCCAAGGCTGAAGAAGCCAAGGCCGCCGGCGCCGACATCGTCGGCGCGGAGGATCTGTTCGAGACCATCAATGGCGGCAAGATCGATTTCGAACGCCTGATTGCAACGCCGGACATGATGGCCCTCGTTGGCCGTCTCGGTAAGGTGCTGGGCCCGCGCGGTATGATGCCGAACCCGAAGGTCGGCACCGTGACCATGGACGTGAAAAAGGCCATCGCCGACGCTAAGGGCGGCGCTGTCGAGTTCCGCGTCGAGAAGGCCGGCATTATTCACGCCGGCGTCGGCAAGGCGAGCTTCACCGAAGAGCAAATCCTGCAGAACGTGAAAGCGTTCGTGGACGCGGTCTCCAAGGCGAAGCCGACTGGCGCGAAGGGCACTTTCGTGAAGAAGGTTGCGCTGTCGACGACGATGGGTCCGGGTGTCCGGATCGATCCGGCCGCCGCGCTGGCTGCATCGCAGGGCTAAGCTTCGCGCGAAAGCACAAAGACAAGGCGCCCTGGCGAAAGCCGGGGCGTTTTTGTATTGCGGCTCTCGAAGAAGCGCGGCGCAACACCTACATCTGCATCATCGCCGCGCCCGTGGATTGCGCGGCAATTTTCATTTCGAGGGAACTTCATGAGCCAGGTATCCGCCTATGGCGCGGTGCGTTCGGACGCGCCGCTGCAAGCTGTCAAAATTGAACGCCGCGAATTGGGTGCGGATGATGTCGCGATCGACATTACGCATTGCGGCATTTGCCACTCCGATCTGCATTATGTCCGCGGTGAGTGGGGCGAGCAGCCGTCACCGGCGGTGCCGGGCCACGAGATCGTGGGCGTCGTGCGTGCTGTTGGCGCCAACGTGACGAAGCACAAGGCGGGCGACCGCGTCGGCGTTGGCTGCATGGTGGATTCTTGTCGCGCGTGCGAGGCGTGCCAGGAAGGCGAGGAGCAATTCTGCACCAAGCAGATCGGCACCTATATGGGCATCGAGAAGCAAACTGGACTGCCGACGTATGGCGGCTATTCCAAAGCGATCATCGTGACACAAGATTTCGTGCTGCGAATTCCGGATGGGCTGAAGTCCGAACACGCCGCGCCGCTGCTGTGCGCTGGCATCACGACGTACTCGCCGTTGCGTCATTGGAAGGTGGCGCCGGGGCAGAAGGTTGGTGTCGTTGGTCTCGGCGGCTTGGGCCACATGGCGGTGAAGCTGGCCAAGGCGATGGGCGCGCATGTCGTCGTATTCACGACGTCGCCCGGCAAGGTTGCGGACGCGAAGGCGTTGGGCGCCGATGAGGTCGTGTTGTCGAAGGACGCGGCGCAGATGAAGGCGTACACCAATAGCTTTCACCTGATTATCGATGCGGTTTCGGCGCCGCATGATTTGGAGGCGTTCAGCGGGCTGTTGCGCCGCAACGGGACGCTGTGCCTGCTCGGCGCGCCGCCAATCACGGAGAGCCACGTCTGGCCGCAAGTGTTCACGATGCTGATGGGCCGGCGTTCTGTGGCGGGCTCGCCGATCGGCGGCATCCGTGAGACGCAGGAGATGCTGGATTTCTGCGCCGAGAAGGGTGTGAAGCCCGAGATCGAGATCATTGCGCCGGACGGCATCAACGGCGCTTACGAGCGGCTGGTGAAGGGCGACATTCGCTATCGCTTCGTCATCGACATGGCGACGCTCTAGAGCCACCAGGCGCCCCGGTGAAAGCCGGGGCGTTTTGTCAGAGCACGATCGCAAGCACGAACACGATGCTGGCGGCGATGCCGAGGCCGGTGCGGATTGCGTGCAAGCGGCCCCATTTGCGCACCAGTGCTCGGGTGTCCGGGCCGGCGCTCTCTGCTGGCGTGGCTTTGAGGCGATTGTTCGTCGGCATGATTATGAAAAGCGTCACAGGCCACGGCGCCAGGATCAAAGCAGCGCCCAGTGCGGCAAGCGCCTCGCGCTCGATCAACCAGCCGGCGACGCCAAGGCCGCACGCGATCAGCGCGAGACTTGCCTGCATCAGCGCGCCGCGTTCGTAACTCGGTTTCCATTCCGTTAGGAGCGCGCGATCGTCGAGCGTCAAACGCGCGGGTTGTTCGGCGGCGTTGACATAGAACGCAGCGCCAGCGAATGCCGCGGCGACGGCGAGGGCGGAGGCAGTAAAGATCATCGGGAGTCTCCAGAGGTGCGGTTCTTGACGAACCCGCCGGCAGTTTGACTTTATGGTCGGACAGTCCAGTTTCCCGTTGGGAGAATGCTTATGACGCAAAAAACGTATCACGGCTCATGCCATTGCGGCGCGGTGAAGTACGAAGCTGACGTGGACTTTGATAAGGGCACGGGACGCTGCAATTGCACCTATTGCTTCAAGACGCGCTCGTGGGGCGCGCTGCTGAAGCCGGATCAGTTTCGGTTAATCGCGGGGCAGGGCGAGACCAGCGATTATCAGTTCGGCATGAAGGTCGGGCATCACCGCTTCTGCAAACATTGCGGCGTGATCACGCACGGCGAGGGCCACTTAGAGCAGCTCGGCGGCGATTTTGTTTCGATCCAAGTGTCGACGCTCGACGATGTGACGCCGGAAGACTTTGCCGCCACGCCGATTCAGTTTCAGGACGGACGTCACGATAATTGGTGGAACGAGCCCGCGGTGAAGAGCTATCTTTGATGGCATGATCGAGAACATCACACCGATCTTGCGCGCCGACGATCTTGAGGCGACCAAGCGCTATTATCTCGACGTGCTCGGCTTCGCGGTGAACTGGGAAGTCCCGTACATGCTTTCCGTCGTGCGCGACGGGCATCCGCTTTTGATTTGCGACGGCCATCAAGGGCAGCGCGGCACATGGCTCTGGATCGGGGTCGAGGACGCCGATGCGCTGTACGCCGAGTTCGTCGCCAAGGGGGCTCTGATCCGCGATCCGCCGAAGAGTTTCGAGTGGGGCTACGAATTCCAGGTCGAGGACCCCAACGGCCATGTCTTGCGATTTGGGAGCGAGCCGCGGCCAGGACCGCACGACGCCCAGTTTAGGGGCTGAGAGACCAGAAACTTTGAAAACAAAGGAGAAATCGCCGCGTCGCTCCTGCCATCGTCAGACTAGTTTACAAAACAGACTAGTTGATATATAGACGAGCCGAGTGCTGGCTTGGAGCCGGCCGGTGGAGGTTTGTCATGGCCAATTCGGTTGGGGCCAATTCAATGGGCGGCGAGCGGCTGCACGCTTTGGACGCGGTGCGGGGCGGGGCGCTGATGCTGGGCGTGCTGTTTCACGCCTGTTTGCCGTTCTTGCTCGGGCCGCAGCTTTGGATCGTGCGCGATGACGCGAGCACCGAGCTGACCGTCGCATTCTACGTGCTGCACGTGTTTCGGATGACGGTGTTCTTTCTGCTCGCGGGCTTCTTCGCGCGCATGCTGCTGGAGCGGCGCGGTGTTGGCGGTTTCATCAAGAACCGGCTGGCGCGGATCGCGACGCCGCTGGCGATGTTCTGGCCGATCGTGTTCACGGTTATCGTTGCGGTGTTGATCTGGGTGAGCGTTCGCGCCAATGGCGGCGAAGCGCCCTCCGGTGAGCCGCCGCCTTCACCGCTGACGGTGGAAGCGTGGCCGCTGACGCACCTTTGGTTCTTGTACGTGCTGCTGATCTTCTATGCGGTGGCGTTGGCGTTGCGTGGTCTTGTTGTGCTGGTTGATCGCAGCGGCGCGCTGCGTGCGCGGATTGTCGATCCGGTGGTGAAGTTCATCGCTGGGCCGGCGGCTGTGATGTTCCTCGCGCTGCCGGTGTTCGCGGCGCTCTACTTTGCGCCGAGCTGGATGGCGTATTTCGGCATTCCGACACCGGACACAGGCCTTGTGCCGAATCCCACCGCGCTGATCTGCTACGGCGTGGCGTTTGGCTTTGGCTGGCTGGTGAACCGGCAGGTGTCGATCCTGGAGAGCTGGGCCAAGCACTGGCTCTCGAACTTGAGCCTTGGCGTGTTCTGCACCGTCGTGTGTTTGATGATGCTCGGCGTTGAGCCGGTGCTGGCGCCGGCGGAGCGGGGCTTCGACACGATGCTCTACGCTGCGCTCTATGCGCTCGGCGTGTGGGGCTGGACGCTGGGGATCATTGGCGGCGCGGTGCGCCTTCTAAAGCGCGAGAGCGAAGCGGTGCGTTACGTCGCCGATGCGTCGTACTGGATCTACATCGTTCACATCCCGGTTCTGTTGGTGATGCAGGCGCTGGTGCAGCCGCTCGATCTGCCGTGGTCGGCGAGATACCCGATGACGGTGGGCATCTCGTTCGCGATCATGTTTGTGAGCTACGACCTCTTGGTGCGCTATTCTTGGCTCGGCGCGATTCTCAATGGCCGAAAGGTTCGGCCTGGCAAGGCGAAGCGCGAGCCGCAGCTCGCAGCAGCGGAATAGGAGATGACGATGGCGTCCGATGTTCAAAGCGCGCGCGATGATCTCGCGTACATGCGCGGCCTCGTCAGCGGCACGGGACCGATGCAGGCCACGATCGGCGAATGCTTTTTCTGGGCGGGATTGCTCTATGGCGGCCAGTGCTTCTTGCACTGGCTGCAGACTTTGGAGATTGCGCCGTCCGAAGGCTTGGGCGCATTGGCGATTGCGTTCGTGCCGACGATTGCGTTCTGCGCCATTCTCACCGTGATCATCTGGAAGGATCGCAAGACAAAAGTCACCGGCGTCGCAGCGCGCGCGCTGGGTGCGGTGTTTCAAGGGGCGGGGTTGGCGAATTTGGTGATGGCGTTCGTGTTCGCGTACGGCGCCAACAAGGCGGAGAGCTTTGGGCTCTGGCTCTATCATCCGATCGTCGTGTCCATGTTCCAAGGCGTGGCGTGGTTCGTCGCGTGGGTGATCTTGCGCAAGCCGTGGATTGGATTCGTGGCGGCCGGCTGGTTCATTATGACGGTAGCGTTGGGCGTAGCGGTGTACGAGAGCATCGGAGCGTACCTGCTCACTCTGGCTATCGGGCTCACCGTGCTGATGGCCATTCCAGGCTGGATTATCTGGCGCGGCGCGAAGCGGGCCGCGTAGCACATGGCCGCGTTCGATATCGGCAAGCTGGACGACGTCATCCACGGGCGCGTGCGCCTGGGTATCATGGCGTACCTGGCCGATGCGGAAGCGGCGGATTTCACCGAGCTGAAGGCGCTGCTCGAGGTCACGCAAGGCAATCTTTCGGTGCACCTACGGAAGCTGGAAGAGGTGGGGTATATCTCGATCGACAAGAGCTTCGTCGATCGCAAGCCGCTGACGCGCGTGCGCATGACGCCGGCGGGCAGGAAGGCGTTTGCCGCGTACCTGGAAGCGATCGCGAAGCTCGTGGGTGACGGCTAGGGCAATAGCTCTAGCCGCAGCGCGTCGAAATCGATGGCGTAGCCGCTGCCGGCGCGCAGCACGTCTTGGCCGAGCGTGCCGTGATGACCGTCGCTGGCGTCGCCGATGACGTCGACGTTTTCGATCGTCACGGTGCGGTCGCCTACGTTGATCGCGAGGTTGGGAAGAACGGCGGCGTTCTCGTGCACGCGCGAGCCGCCGGCGCCGCCGATGCGGACGTTGCGGGTGTCTGCACCTTGCAGCAGCGTCGGGAATTGTTGTGTCGCAAGCGGCGTCAGGTTCGAGCTTTGCGCGCCGCTGTCCATGAAGAGCTGAACCGGGTTGCCGTTGGCGGTGACGGAGACGAGCACTTCGAGATCGCGAAAGAGCACGTTTGAGTCAGCGCTCCAGGTTCGACCGGAGCGGCTGTGGCGCAGCGTGTTGCCAGCGAACTCGACGCGGCCGAGAGCCGAGAGCACGGGGAAGCCGACGATGGCGGGAATCCGATAGACGCCGCCCATGAACGACAGCGCGTTGTCGGGCAGCACGATGAAAACGACATCGCGGAATTGCCCACCGGCGATGGTGAGCGTGTCGGCGACGGCGAGATGGCCGGCGACCGCGTCGTTGCCTGAAGCGCCGACGGTGATGGGGTCGGGCAACATGCGCAGGCCGAGACGACGCGCGGTGGATTCGGTGATGGTGGAATAGTTGGCGCCCGTGTCGAGCACGGCTTCTTGGGTGCGGCCGTTGATGATGACGTCGGCGCGTGGCAGACGCGCTATATCGTAGTCGAGTTCGGTTTGGCCGCTCGCGGCGACATTGGCTTGCATCGGCGGGACGGTGACGAGCGCGCGGGTGAAGACGAGCGTTTGTTCGGTATCGCGCGCAGCTTCTTCGTCGCGTGCGGGCGCAGCGGCGTTGGCGGCTTCTATGGCGGCGACGGCTTCGGGGAAGCGGCTTTGGCGACCGTAGATGCCGGCGGCGGTCATCCAGGCGTCGCGGCGGAGCGCAGCGGCGAGCGACTGATCTTCGGCTGCGGCGCGAAGATCAGTGAGCGCGGCCTCGTCTTGGCGCCGCATCGCTTTGAGTACGCCGCCCCCAAGAGCGCTTTCACTCGTTGAGCTGGCAGCGGCAGCTTCGATCGCCGCGATGTCGCTGTTTTGGATCGCCGTCGCGAGGTCAGCTGTCTGAGCGCGGGCTGGGGCCGAGGTCAGTACGAGGGCGGCGATGATCGAGGTGGCGAGCAGCAATTTCATTGCGATCTCCGGGAGCACAGCCCGACAACTTATCGATAATCGATGTTGAGCGCAAACAAACTTTATCGATTATCGATTAAGCATCGCAGTGGGTGCATGGACAGCGCTGGCGGCGCGTGACCAACGGCTGTGTCCTACTTGTCAGTCGCAGAGAATTGTGCCTGCCGGGCTTGCGGCAGTGCAATAAAGCAGGCATATCGCGCGATCCGGTGGGGTTAACCCCTCACCGACCCTGTCCGAGACTGCAGGCGCCAGACACATGGTATGCCCGAAAGGGCTCTTTGTGTGTGGCTTAAATCGTTGAAAGCTCAGGCTTTCTCGAGCCAGCAATAGACAGAAGCTGACGTTTTTCGGGGGTGGCTGTCAAGGCCTCTCCCGCAGGCCGGCTCCTGGGACAGGCAGCGCGTGGACCGCGCGCCGCTCGGGGGTCTTTCCGCCGGCCGGCTGGTCCGCGTGCGCTTCGAGGGCGCATCGGATTGTCCGGTGGCCCAACTGAGGAGACCGCAATGGATCGTGCTCAGAAGGCCGAAACGGTGGAATCGCTGAAAGGCGTCTTCGCCGGCGCCGGCGTGATGGTCATTGGCCATTATTCCGGACTGACCGTTGCGGACATGACGGTGCTGCGTACCAGGCTGCGTGCAGCTGGCGGCTCGCTGAAAGTTGTGAAGAACCGGCTCGTGAAACTCGCGATCGACGGCACGCCCAAGGCGTCCGCCGCTGACCTGTTCACTGGGCCGACGGCCGTCGCCTATTCCACGGATCCGATCGCGGCCGCCAAGGTCGCTGTCGCGTACGCCAAGGAAAAAGAGAAGTTCGTCATTATTGGCGGCCTTTTCGGCGACCAGCTGCTCGACAAGCAAGGCATTACGGCAATCGCCACCCTGCCTTCGCTCGACGAGCTGCGTGGCAAGATCATCGGCCTGGTGCAGGCGCCCGCGACCAAGATCGCCGGCGTGCTGGCAGCGCCTGCTGGTCAGCTGGCCCGCGTTCTCAACGCTTACGCGACCAAGGACGCCGCCTAACCGTCATTTCCGCATTTTCGCATTGAACACACAGACTAACGTCAGGAACTAAGATCATGGCAAATCTCGATAAAATCGTCGAAGACCTTTCCGCCCTTACCGTTCTGGAAGCGGCCGAACTGTCCAAGATGCTAGAAGAAAAGTGGGGCGTTTCCGCTGCTGCGCCGGTCGCCGTTGCCGCCGCCGCCGGTCCCGCCGCCGTCGTGGAAGAGAAGACCGAGTTCACGGTCCAACTCACCGCTGCTGGCGACAAGAAGATCGAAGTCATCAAGGAAGTGCGCGCGATCACTGGCCTGGGCTTGAAAGAAGCCAAGGACTTGGTCGAAGGCGCGCCGAAGCCGGTGAAGGAAGGCGTGAACAAGGCCGATGCCGAAAAGTTCAAGGCACAACTTGAAAAAGCCGGCGCCAAGGTCGATCTGAAGTAACTCGCAAACAGCAAGCGGAAGCCGGGCCCGGAAACGGGCTCCGCTTCCGCGATTGCGTGTCTGGACCACAGACGCGCCGGAGCTCCCACCGCCCGGGGTTGCTTCGTCAGGGGTCGGGTTCGCGGCGCGAAACGCGAATTCAGGGGCGACTAGGCGGCTCATGTGCCGCGCTTGGCGGGCCTAGTGGCCGGGGTCCGCAACTAAGCGCAGCGCGCATTGGGAAGATCGAGACGAAATGGTTCTGTCCTACACCGGTAAGAAACGTATCCGTAAGTCGTTCGGCAAGATCCCTGAAGCGGGTCGGATGCCGAACCTGATCGAGGTGCAAAGAAGCTCCTACGATCAATTCCTGCAGAAAGACGAGCGTTCCTACGAGCGCATCGATGAAGGTCTGCAGGCCGTGTTCCGGTCGGTATTCCCGATCCGTGATTTCTCGGACCGTGCGGTTCTCGAATACGTCTCGTACGAATTCGAAGAGCCGAAGTTCGACGTCGAAGAATGCCAGCAGCGCGACATGACCTATGCCGCGCCGCTGAAGGTGAAGCTGCGCCTGATCGTCTTTGAAACGGACGAAGAAACCGGCGCGAAGTCCGTCAAGGACATCAAAGAACAAGACGTCTATCTGGGCGACATTCCGCTGATGACGGACAAAGGCACGTTCGTTGTGAACGGCACCGAGCGCGTGATCGTGTCTCAGATGCACCGTTCGCCGGGCGTGTTCTTCGATCACGACAAGGGCAAGACCCACGCTTCGGGCAAGTTGCTCTTCGCGGCGCGCGTGATCCCGTACCGCGGCTCGTGGCTCGATTTCGAATTCGACGCCAAGGACGTGATGTTCGTGCGTATCGACCGCAAGCGTAAGCTGCCGGCGACGACGCTGCTTTATGCGCTCGGCATGTCGAGCGAGCAGATCCTTTCCACGTTCTACCAATCGTCGGTCTACAAGCGCACGCGCTCGGGCTGGACCACCAAGTATCGCGCCGAACGCTGGCGCGGTGTGAAGCCGACCTATGATCTCGTCGACGCGAAGACCGGCAAGGTCGTCGCCGAAGCCGGCAAGAAGATCGCCGCCCGCTTGGCCAACAAGCTGGTGGAAGACGGCGTCGTCGATATCCAGGTGCCGTCGGAAGATTTGTTCGACCGCTACATCGCCGAAGACATCGTCAACGCCGAAACCGGCGAAATCTTCTGCGAAGCGGGCGACGCGCTCAGCGAAAACGTGCTGGCGACGCTGATCGAAGCGGGCATCGACGAACTGCCGATCCTCGACATCGAGCCGGCGACCAACGGCCCCTACATCCGCAACACGCTGAAGCTCGACAAGAACGAGAACCGCGAACAAGCGCTGTTCGACATTTACCGCGTTATGCGTCCCGGCGAACCGCCGACGATCGACACCGCGGAAGTGCTGTTCAACGGCTTGTTCTCGGATGGCGAGCGTTACGATCTCTCGGCCGTCGGCCGTGTGAAGATGAACATGCGCCTGGGCCTCGACACGGATGACACCATCCGGGTGCTGCGCTTGGAAGACATCCTCGAAGTGCTGCGCACGCTCAGCGATCTGCGCGACAGCCGTGGTGAAATCGACGACATCGACAACCTCGGCAACCGCCGGGTGCGTTCGGTCGGCGAGCTGATGGAAAACCAGTACCGCATCGGTCTGCTGCGCATGGAACGCGCGATCAAAGAGCGCATGTCGTCCGTCGATATCGAGACGGTGATGCCGCACGATCTGATCAATGCGAAGCCGGCGGCCGCCGCCGTGCGCGAGTTCTTCGGTTCGTCGCAGCTCTCGCAGTTCATGGACCAAACCAATCCCTTGTCAGAGATCACGCACAAGCGTCGTCTCTCGGCGCTGGGTCCGGGGGGTCTGACGCGTGAGCGCGCGGGCTTCGAAGTCCGCGACGTGCACCCGACGCATTACGGCCGCATCTGCCCGATCGAAACGCCGGAAGGCCCGAACATCGGCCTGATCAACTCGCTGGCGACGCACGCGCGCGTCAACAAGTACGGCTTCATCGAGAGCCCGTACCGCAAGGTTTCGCACGGCAAGCCGTCGTCGGAGATCGTCTATCTCTCGGCGATGGAAGAGACCAAGCACAAGATCGCACAGGCCAACGCGCAGATCGACGCGAAGGGCAACCTGACCGAAGATCTGGTGCAAGCCCGTGAAAGCGGCGAAGCGCAACTGATCCCGCGCGACGAAATCGATCTCATGGACGTGTCGCCAAAGCAGGTTGTTTCGGTCGCCGCGGCGCTGATCCCGTTCCTCGAGAACGACGACGCCAACCGCGCGCTCATGGGCTCGAACATGCAACGCCAAGCGGTGCCGCTGCTGCAGGCAGATGCACCGATCGTCGGCACGGGTATGGAAGGCACGGTCGCACGCGATTCCGGCGCCGCCATCACCGCGCGCCGCACCGGCATCGTGGAGCAGGTGGACAGCCAGCGTATCGTTGTGCGTGCGACGGAAGAGAAAGACCCGGCGAAACCCGGCGTCGATATCTATCGTCTCTTGAAGTTCCAGCGCTCGAACCAGAACACCTGCATCACGCAGCGCCCGATCGTTCGCGTGGGCGATCTGGTGAAAGCCGACGACATCATCGCTGACGGGCCTTCGACTGACCTCGGCGAACTGGCGCTCGGCCGCAACGTGCTGGTCGCGTTCATGCCGTGGAATGGCTACAACTTCGAAGATTCGATTCTGATCTCTGAGCGCATCGTCAAAGACGACGTGTTCACCTCGATCCACATCGAAGAGTTCGAAGTCGCCGCCCGCGACACCAAGCTCGGCCCGGAAGAAATCACCCGCGACATCCCGAACGTCGGCGAGGAAGCGCTGCGCAACCTCGACGAAGCCGGCATCGTGGCGATCGGCGCCGAACTCGAGCCAGGTGACATCCTCGTCGGCAAGGTGACGCCGAAGGGCGAGAGCCCGATGACGCCGGAAGAAAAGCTGCTGCGCGCCATCTTCGGTGAAAAGGCCTCGGACGTGCGCGACACGTCTCTGCGTCTGCCGCCGGGCGTCAATGGTACCGTCGTCGAAGTGCGCGTGTTCAACCGCCACGGCGTCGATAAGGACCAACGTGCGCTGCAGATCGAGAAGGAAGAAATCGAACGGCTCGCCAAGGACCGCGACGACGAACTCTCGATCCTGGAACGCAACATCTTCGGCCGTCTGCAGGAAATCCTGCTCGGCAAGACCGCAACTACTGGGCCGAAGGGCTTCAAGAAGGGCGTGATCGAAGCTGACGCGTTCGAGCAGTTCAGCCACGGCCAATGGTGGCAGTTCGGCATCGAAGACGAAGCCGGCATGACCGAAATCGAAGCGCTGAAGAAGCAATACGACGACGCCAAGAAGCGTCTCGATGCGCGCTTCGCCGACAAGGTCGACAAGCTCACCCGCGGCGACGAACTGCCGCCGGGCGTGATGAAGGTCGTCAAGGTGTTCGTCGCGGTGAAGCGCAAGCTGCAGCCGGGCGACAAGATGGCCGGCCGTCACGGCAACAAGGGCGTCATCTCGAAGATCGTGCCTGTCGAAGACATGCCGTTCCTGGATGACGGCACCCATGTCGACATCGTGCTGAACCCGCTGGGCGTGCCATCGCGTATGAACGTCGGTCAGATTCTGGAAACGCACTTGGGTTGGGCCTGCGCCGGCATTGGCAAGCAGATCGGTGAAGCGCTGCGCGTGCTTGAGCGAGACGGCGACAAGAAGCCGCTCGAGAAGAAGCTGCGCGAAGTCTACGGCGAAAAGGAACAGCTGCCGAAGGACACGGAAGAGCTCCGTGAACTGGCGCATAACATCGAAAAGGGCGTGCCGATCGCAACGCCCGTGTTCGATGGCGCCAAGGATAGCGACATCCGCGCCATGCTGAAGGAAGCGGGCCTCTCCGAAACCGGCCAAGTCATGCTGAAGGACGGCCTCACCGGCGAGACGTTCAAGCGTCCCGTCACCGTCGGCTATATCTACATGCTGAAGCTGCACCACTTGGTGGACGACAAGATCCACGCGCGGTCGATCGGTCCGTATTCGCTCGTCACCCAGCAGCCGCTGGGCGGCAAGGCGCAGTTCGGCGGTCAACGCTTCGGCGAAATGGAAGTGTGGGCGCTCGAAGCTTACGGCGCGGCCTACACGCTCCAGGAAATGCTGACGGTGAAGTCCGACGACGTCGCCGGCCGGACCAAGGTCTACGAGGCCATCACGCGCGGCCACGACACGTTCGAAGCGGGCATCCCCGAGTCGTTCAACGTGCTCGTGAAGGAAATGCGCTCGCTTGGTCTCAACGTGGAACTTATCGACGGCGTGAAGCTGAAGGCTGCCGAATAGCAATAGCCGGCGCGTCTCGGGTGAGGCGCGCCGGATAATTCGAGAATGAACCCACGGCTGCTCTGGCCGCACACCGGAGCGACGGAAGGTCAAAACGATGAATGCAATGAACCAAGACCTGATCAACAACACGTTCGGCAATCAGCCGCCGGCGCCGGTGTTCGATCAGATCAAGATCTCGATCGCGAGCCCCGAGCAGATCCGCTCGTGGAGCTTCGGCGAGATCAAGAAGCCTGAGACCATCAACTACCGTACGTTCAAGCCGGAACGCGACGGCCTCTTCTGTGCGCGCATCTTTGGTCCGATCAAGGATTACGAGTGCCTGTGCGGCAAGTACAAGCGGATGAAGTACAAGGACATCATCTGCGAAAAGTGCGGCGTGCAAGTGACGTTGCAGCGCGTGCGCCGTGAGCGCATGGGCCACATCGAGCTTGCGGCGCCGGTCGCGCACATCTGGTTCCTGAAGTCGCTGCCGAGCCGCATCGCGCTGATGCTCGACATGGCGCTGAAGGACATCGAGCGCGTGCTGTACTTCGAACAGTACATCGTGCTCGAGCCTGGCCTGACGCCGCTCGAAGCCAAGCAATTGCTGACCGAAGAAGACTATATCCGCGCGCAAGACGAATACGGCGAAGACAGCTTCACCGCGTCGATCGGCGCCGAAGCCGTGCGCGAATTGCTGATGGCGCTCAACCTCGAAAAAGAGGCGGAGCAGCTGCGCAAGGAAATTGCTGAGTCCACTTCGGAACTGAAGCCGAAGAAGCTGGCGAAGCGTCTGAAGCTGGTGGAAGCGTTCATTCGTTCGGGCAACAAGCCGGAATGGATGATCCTGACGGTCGTGCCGGTGATCCCGCCGGAACTGCGTCCGCTGGTGCCGCTCGATGGCGGCCGCTTCGCGACGTCGGATCTGAACGACCTCTACCGCCGCGTCATCAACCGCAACAATCGTCTGAAGCGTCTGATGGAGCTCCGCGCGCCGGACATCATCATTCGCAACGAAAAGCGGATGCTGCAGGAAGCTGTCGACGCGCTGTTCGACAACGGCCGCCGCGGCCGCGTCATCACGGGCGCCAACAAACGGCCCCTAAAGTCGCTCGCCGACATGTTGAAGGGCAAGCAAGGCCGCTTCCGCCAGAACTTGCTCGGCAAGCGCGTCGACTATTCTGGCCGTTCGGTCATCGTCGTCGGTCCGGATCTGAAGCTGCATCAGTGCGGCCTGCCGAAGAAGATGGCGCTCGAGCTGTTCAAGCCGTTCATTTACGCGCGCCTCGACATCAAGGGTCTGTCGGGCACCGTGAAGCAATCGCGCCGCATGGTGGAAAAGGAGCGTCCCGAAGTTTGGGACGTGCTCGAAGAAGTCATCCGCGAGCACCCGGTTCTGCTGAACCGCGCGCCGACGCTTCACCGCTTGGGCATCCAAGCGTTCGAGCCGAAGCTGATTGAAGGCAAGGCGATCCAGCTGCATCCGCTGGTTTGCGCCGCGTTCAACGCTGACTTCGACGGCGACCAAATGGCCGTGCACGTCCCGCTGTCGCTCGAAGCGCAGCTGGAAGCGCGCGTGCTGATGATGAGCACGAACAACATCCTCTCGCCGGCGAACGGCAAGGCGATCATCGTGCCGTCGCAGGATATCGTTCTGGGTCTCTATTATCTGTCGACCGTGAAGGATGGCGAGCCGGGCGAAGGCAAGGTGTTCGGCACGATCGGTGAAATCGAGTCCGCGCTGGAAGCCGGCGTTGTCACGCTGCACAGCAAGATCAAAGCGCGCTTTGAAACGGTCGACGCCGACAACAAGCCGCTGCGTCTGACCATCGACACCACGCCGGGCCGGATGAAGCTTGGGGAACTGCTGCCGCGTCACCCGAAGATCAGCCACAAGCTGCTCGATCAGACCATGACCAAGAAGGAAGTCGGCAACCTGATCGATCAGGTTTACCGTTTCTGCGGTCAAAAGGCGACGGTGATCTTCGCCGATCGCATCATGCAGCTCGGCTTCAAGGAAGCGGCCAAGGCCGGCATCTCGTTCGGTATGGCCGACATGGTTGTGCCGAAGGCGAAGGAAACGCTGGTCGAAGAAACCCGCAAGCGCGCGGCTGAGTACGAGAAGCAATACGCGGATGGTCTCATTACGCGTGGCGAGAAGTACAACAAGGTTGTCGACGCTTGGTCGAAGTGCACCGACAAAGTCGCTGACGCGATGATGGAAGAAGCGTCCAAGCCGGCCAAACTCAAGGATGGCCGCCTGGGCGAACTCAACTCCGTCTTCATGATGGCGCACTCGGGCGCACGTGGTTCGAAGAACCAGATGAAGCAGCTCGCCGGCATGCGCGGCCTGATGGCCAAGCCGTCGGGTGAAATCATCGAGACTCCGATCATCTCGAACTTCAAGGAAGGCCTTTCGGTTCTCGAATACTTCAACTCGACCCACGGCGCCCGTAAGGGCCTCGCGGATACGGCGCTGAAGACCGCGAACTCGGGCTATCTGACGCGCCGCCTGGTCGATGTCGCGCAGGATTGCATCATCACGGAAGAAGACTGCGGCACGCAGGACGGCATCCAGATGGTGCCGGTGATCGACGGCGCCGACATCGTCGTTTCGCTCGGCACCCGCATCCTCGGCCGCACCGCGGCGGTGGACGTGGTTGATCCGGGCAACGGCAAGATCGTGGCGCCCGGCGGCTCGTTCCTCGACGAAGATACTGTCGTCGCGATTGAGAAGGCCGGCGTGCAAGCCGTGAAGGTGCGTTCGGTGCTGACGTGCGAAACCCGCACGGGCGTCTGCGGCGCTTGCTATGGCCGCGACCTCGCGCGCAACACGCAGGTCAATATCGGCGAAGCGGTCGGCGTCATCGCGGCGCAATCGATCGGTGAACCTGGCACGCAGCTCACCATGCGCACGTTCCACATCGGCGGCGCGGCGCAGGTCGCCGAGCAATCGGTGATGGAATCGGCGCACGACGGTTCGATCCGCTTCGTGAACCGCAACACCGTGAAGAACGCCGCTGGCGAACTCATCGTCATGAGCCGCGGCATGCAAGCCGTGGTGGTCGACGAAGAAGGCAAGGAGCGTCAAAGCTTCAAGCTGTCGTTCGGCGCGCGTCTGCGGGTTGACGAAAAGTCGAAGATCAAGCGCGGCGACCGGATTTCTGAATGGGATCCCTACGCTACGCCGATCCTCACCGAAACGGCCGGCAAGGCGAAATTCGAAGACGTCGTCGATGGAATTTCGGCGCGCGATGAGTTCGACGAAGCCACCGGCATCTCGTCGAAGGTGATCATCGACTGGCGCTCGACCGCGCGCGGCGGCGATCTGAAGCCAGCGATCTCGGTGTTTAACGCCAAAGGCGTCGTGGTGAAAACCTACGCGCTCCCGGTCGGCGCCATTCTCTCGATCACCGACGGCGATGACGTTACGCCTGGCCAAGACCTCGCACGTATGCCGACGGGCGGCGCCAAAACCCGTGACATCACCGGCGGTCTGCCGCGCGTGGCGGAACTGTTCGAAGCCCGTCGTCCGAAGGATCACGCCATCATCTCGGAAAGCGATGGCCGCGTGGAGTTCGGCAAGGACTACAAGAACAAGCGCCGTCTGCGTGTCGTGTCGGAAGACGAAAGCCTCGAGCCGTTCGAGTACATGATCCCGAAGGGCAAGCACATTCCGGTGCAAGAAGGCGACTTCGTGAAGAAGGGCGATTACCTGCTCGACGGCAACCCCGCGCCGCAGGACATCCTCTCCATCTTGGGCGTCGAAGCGCTGGCGAATTACCTCGTTGAGGAAATTCAGAAGGTCTATCGCCTGCAAGGCGTGCCCATCAACGACAAGCACATCGAGGTGATCGTTCGCCAGATGCTGCAGAAGGTCGAGATCATGGAATCCGGCGACACCGAATTCCTGAAGGGCGAAGCCGTCGAAGCGTTGGATCTCGAGGACGAGAACAAGCGCGTCGTCGAACTTGGTCTGACGGGTGCGACGGCTCAGCCGATGCTGCTCGGCATCACCAAGGCCTCGCTGCAGACGCGTTCGTTCATCTCGGCCGCGTCGTTCCAGGAAACCACGCGCGTACTCACCGAAGCCGCTTCGTACGGCAAGTCGGACACGCTCGAGGGCTTGAAGGAAAACGTGATCGTCGGGCGTCTGATCCCGGCGGGCACGGGCGGCCAATTGCGCCGCTACCAGAAACTCGCCGCCGAGCGCGACGAGCAACTGGCGATCGAACGCGCGGAAGACGCAGCTCGCCTGCGTCAGCCGGAAGCGGCCGAGTAAGGCAGAGGAAACGTCCAAGAAAAAAAAACGAAAACGGCCCGGGAGCAATCCCGGGCCGTTTAACTTTGTGCGCCGTACTAACCGCCACCTGGAATCTGCGGACCCATGGGCTGATCGGGCGGCGGCGGGCGGCCGGTGGCGGCGCCGAATTGGTAGGTGAGGGCAAAGCGGAGTCGCGCGCCCGGGCTCTGGGTTTCGCTGCGCTCGAAATAGTTCGGCGTGAGCGTTTCCTGGATTTGATCCTGGCTTGAGAAGATGTCCTGCACCGCGATGACGCCGAACAGTTGCGGCGTCAGCCGACGGCGCCAGGTGGCGTTGGCGACGATGAATTCGTCGAAGTCGCTCTGCAGCGTGTGGCGCGGGCCTTGGAAGCGGACTTCGAGTTGCACTTGGTCGGCGCCGATCTCAACCTGATCTTCGTCGCTATAATCGATCTGGGCGACGCCGTCGTACTCGAACTCGCTGCGCGACGAGAGCGTCGCGCCATTCAACACGTCGAACTCGCGGTTAAGCACATTGGCGGTGAGCGAGTAGCGCCAGTTGTCGCCAATCGGCCCACGCAGGATGGCTTGCAGGCCGCGTTGTTCGCTTTCGCCGGCGTTGACGGGCCGCTGGACGATGATGCCGTCCGGGTTCACTTCTACGAATGGTGAGAAGACGTCCGTCGTGATGCGGTCGTAGAAGGTGAGGCCGAAGCTTGCGCCGTTGCGCTGGAACGTGAGGTTGGCTTCGTAGGCGTCGGTGATCGCAGGTTCGAGGTCCGGGTTGCCGCTCAGCGCGCGATCAACGTCAATGAAGCGCAGCGATGGATCGAGCTGCTGGAAGCCGGGGCGCTGGATGCGCTGGGTGTAGCTGACGTCGAGTTCGACCGATGACCCGAGGCTGCGGCGGATGTGAAGGCTCGGGAAGATCCGTTCGTCCGTGGTGTCGCTCTCGATTCCGCCGGAGACCACCTCGCGGCGGTAGCTCTCGCCGCGTACGCCGGGCAGCCAGGTCCAATCGCCGGTGCGGAATTGGAAGGTGCCGTAGAGCGCCGCCGTCTGTTGCACGCCTTCGAGCAGGGCGTCGAAATCCGGAATTGCCGGCGGGCCAGCCACCGTCTCGCGCGTGTTTTCGATGTCCTGCTCGGCGGTGTCGAACGCGGCGCCGAAGGTGAGGAAGCGCTCTTCGCCGACGGGTTGCTCGAAGTCGAGCTTGGAATTGGTGATGACCGACTCGGTCTCGAAGTTCGCGAGGAAGTGCTGCACGGGGCCGCCATCGGGTTCGATGGTGATGTCTTGGCCCGAGCTGAACGTAATACGCTGCAGCACGCTGTTGAACTTCACCGACTGACGCGGCTGTTCGCCGGTTTGCTGCGCGTCGAAAATGAGCTGGCGGTTGTCGAAATCATTGTCCACCAGCGTGAGCTGATCGGACAGTGGCCCGCCGCTATCGCTGGTGGAGGTCGCGCGTTCGATTTCGTTGTCGGCGCTGACACCGTCGAGCGCTACGCTGACGCGGCGGCGCGGATCGATCTGATAGCCGACTTGCAGCCGGCTCGCGTAGAAGCCGCTGTAATCGATATTCTGTGCGCCTTCTTCGACGGTGGTATTCGCCGGGGCGAAGATTTCGCGGGTGCGCAGGAAATGGCTGTTTTGCGTGCCGCCAAAGGCGCCGATGCTGCCGCTGATCGACCACGGCCCCTTCGACCACGTCGGCGAGAACCCGGCGTGGTAGGAGTCCAATGTGTCGTAGCTGGCTTGCACCGTGCCGCTGAATCCGGTGTCGAAGCGCTGGCGCGTGATGATGTTGATGATGCCGCCTGACGCCGCGGCGGAGTATTGTGCGGACGGGTTGGTGATGACCTCGATGCGCTCGACCGAGGCGCCGGTAATGCCGCGCAGAACTTGTTCGAGGTTTTGCCCCGGCACCGGCTGGCCGTTGATCTGAATTGTGACGTTGTCGGCGCCGAGGAGCGTCACCGCGCCCGAGGGCGCCACGCTGACCGCGGGCACTTTGCCCAGCACTTCGAACATGTCCGTGCTTTGGGCGGCGGGATCGTCGCGCAACGTGTAGGTGCGGCGATCGATGCGGACCTGGTCGCCAGGTTCGGCGAGGACGACGATATCGTCGGACTCATCGATCTCTTCCTCCGCCGCTTCAGGCGGCGCGGCCGGCTGCGGCTGCGGCGTTTGTTGCGCGTGTGCAAGGCCCGCCGCGCTAAGCGCGAGCGATGCCGTCGCGAGCCATGTCAGGCGTCGTCCGATCCCCATGAGGGGAACTGATCGGCGCGTTCGGTTACGGCGGCAATAACAGCTCTGCGAAGCGGCTGCGTCGCGCGGCGAACGTCAGTCGAAGATGCCAAAATAAGCCGAAACCGCGGCGACGGCGCCCCTCGGCCCCGGCAAAAACGGCGTTTTGCCACGGCTTTCCTGCATTGAATCGTGAATTGCCCTAAGGTCCGGCTCGTGCGAATCGAGCGAGATCATGAGCAACGTTTCTGAAGCCCTGAAGCGCGTAAAACCGTCGGCCACAATGGCCATGAGCGCCAAGGCGCGCGCGCTGAAAGCCGCGGGCCGCGACTGCATTGCGCTTTCGCAAGGCGAGCCGGATTTCGACACGCCGGACAACATCAAGGCGGCCGCGATCAAGGCGATCCAAGACGGCAAAACCAAATACACCGATGTCGATGGCATTCCGGAACTGAAGGACGCCATCGTCGGCAAGTTCAAGCGCGAGAACGGGCTCGAGTATAAGCGCACGCAGATCAACGTCTCGCCCGGCGGCAAGCCGGTGATCTTCAACGCGTGGAAAGCCACGCTCAATCCTGGCGACGAAGTCGTGATCCCGGCGCCGTATTGGGTGAGCTATCCCGACATGGCGCTGATGTGCGGCGGCACGCCGGTGGTCGTCGATACGACGCTGGAGGATAGCTTCAAGGTGCGGCCCGACGCGCTGCGCAAAGCGATGACGGCGAAGACGAAGTGGGTGCTGCTGAACTCGCCGTCTAACCCGTCGGGCGCGGCCTACACCGCGGCGGAGCTTAAAGCGATCGCGGCGGTGCTGCTCGATTTCCCGAACGTGCTCATAATCACCGACGATATGTACGAGCATCTGACTTACGGCGAATTCGAGTTTACGACGATCGCACAAGTCGAGCCGCGTTTGTACGACCGTACGCTGACGATGAACGGCGTGTCGAAAGCGTACTCAATGACGGGCTGGCGCATCGGTTACGCCGGTGGGCCGGAATGGCTGATCAAGGCGATGTCGAACGTGATGGGGCAGACGACGTCGAACCCATGCTCGATCTCGCAATGGGCTGCGGTCGAAGCGCTAAACGGCACGCAGGACTTCATTCCGAAGAACAAGAAGCTGTTTCAGGGCCGGCGCGATCTGGTCGTGTCGATGCTGAACCAGGCGCAGGGCCTGAAGTGTCCGACGCCAGAGGGCGCGTTTTACGTGTACCCGTCGTGCGCTGGGCTGATCGGAAAGAAAGCGCCGAACGGCAAGGTGATCGAGAACGATGAAGCGTTTGCGATTGAGCTGCTGGAAGCGGAGGGCGTGGCGCTCGTGCACGGCGGCGCGTTCGGGCTCTCGCCAAACTTCCGCATTTCGTACGCGACAGCGACGGAGTGTCTGGAAGACGCGTGCCAGCGCATCCAGCGCTTCTGCGGCAGCTTGAGCTAGGCCGTCTGATAATCCGGCGGAAGCGGGCCGGCGCGCACCTGCTTCACTTCATCTTCCACTTGAAAGCGCAGCACGGCGCGGGCTTGCAGGCGGTCGATCAGCGCGTCGCCCATGGCGGCGGCGGGGGTGTAGATGCCGCCGGGTGTGGTGGAGCGGGGCGTGTCGTTCAAGCAGAGTGCGGCTTCGCTGATCATCTTGGACGTACAGCCGTAGCCCGGATCTTTCTCGCCATAGACGCTGGTGCGGATCGAGCGGCCGTCCGGTGTTTTGCCGACGAACAGCACGTCGAACATACCGTTCTCGCGCTCTTCTTTCGATGGGCCTTGGCCGGGCTTCGGCAGCGCGAATTGCTTCAGCAACGCGCGCGTCGGCGCAAAACCCAACAATGTGCGCTGCATGTTGGATGACTTCACCGCGGCGTTGGCGCGTTTTTCGCCGTCGTCGCCTTCGCCGGTCATCATCATTTCGTCGTAGGTGAAATTGCGGCCATAGGCATAGTTGGTCAGCGCATTGGTGCGGTGTACGTTCTTGGTGTTGATCGTCGCCATGATGAACGGCGCCGACCAGGTCGGGATATCCGCGTCATTCACGGCGCCTTCGCCGGAGGGTTGCGGCACGAGTTGCTCGGGCGAAAGCGCAAAGGGATCGAGCATCTGTTCGCCGATTCTAGGATCGCGGCGCACGGCTTCGAAGGTGGCGAGCATCGACGCCATGGTGCCGCCGGACGCGCCGCCCTTCATCTTGCGCACGCGGCCGCGCACGTGTTGCGCCGGTTGGCCGAAGCGTTCGCGCGCTTTGCCTTGCAAATACCAAACGCCGCAATCGAACGGGATCGAGTCAAAGCCGCCGGAGAACACGATGCGCGAGCCGGTTTGCTTGGCCTGCGTTTCGTACTTGGCGATCATCGCCGCCATCCAGTTCGGCTCGCCGCAGAGATCGATGTAGTCAACGCCGGCTTTCACGCACGCGCCGAGCAGACCTTCGCCGTAGAGCTGATAGGGGCCGACGGTGGTGATGATGACGCGAGCGCGATTGGCCAGGGCGTCGAGTTCGCCGCTCGCGACCGTGATCAGCGGCAGATCCATCGGTGCGCCGAGTTCTATGCTGACGGCTTTGAGCTTTTCGCGGTCGCGGCCTGCCATGGCCCAGCGTACCTCACCGCCAACGCCGTACGTCTTCAGCAGATAGTCGGCGACCAAGCGGCCCGTGAAGCCGGTCGCGCCATAGACGATGACGTCGAATTCCTGTGCGCTCATGCGCGTCCTCCCGCGTGAGCCGCATTAGCACAGCCGTTTCACCCACGCACCCATTCCCCGGGCTCGGCGCTAGCCGAGAACCGGGGACCCATGAACACCGGCGGGTTCAAGGCAAGTACGGCTCACAGACGCGCTTCTCGCGGCTCGCTCCGTGTTCATGGGTCCCCGGTTCGATGCTGCGCATCGCCCGGGGAATGGGTGGAGGTTGGGTCGCATGTTACGAGCTGTCGGCGTGCTGTAGTCATTCGCGCACAACATGCCGCCTCTCGCCATCGCCGCCGCGCTGACATCCGCGCTCATTCACGCCAGCTGGAATGCGGCGTTGAAGGGCGGGCGCGGGGATCGGATCGCCGATGCGTTTCTGATTGCGGTCGGCGGCATGCTGACATGGGGCGTGGTTGCGCTGCTGTTGCCGCCTCCCGTTGCGGCAGCGTGGCCGTATCTGATCGCCTCGGTGCTGATCCATCTGGTTTATTGGTACACGCTGTTCAGCGCCTACGACGCCGGCGACATGAGCCACATCTACACGCTGTCGCGCGGTTCGGCGCCGATGCTGGTGGCGTTCGGCGCGGCGATCACGGCGCACGAGATTCCGCCCGTGGTAAAGATGATCGGCGTGGCTTTGGTGTCGGTCGGCGTGCTGCTGGTGGGCTTTAGTCCGCGCGCGCCGCTGAAGGCGACGCTGTGGGCGCTGAGCATTGGCGTTTGCATCGCCGCGTACTCGCTGATCGACGCGTTGGGCGCGCGCGCTGGCGGCGATGCGCTGATCTATGTGGCGTGGACCTCCGGGATCATGGGCGTGCCGATGATCGCGTTCGCGTTCTGGCGGCGCGGGCGGCAGCTCTTGAAGGATGCGGCCGTGCAGCCGTTGAAGGGCATTTTCATCGGCGTGATTTCGTTCGCCGGCTACGGTCTGGTGCTGTGGGCGCAGACGTTTGCGCCGATCGCGCAGGTGACGGCGTTGCGGGAGACGTCCGTGGTGTTCGGCGCGATCATCGCGTTTCTCTTCCTGCGCGAGCATCTAGGGTCGCGGCGGTGGCTGGGCGCGGTCGTGGTGGCCGCTGGCGCTGGCCTGATCGCGTTTGCCTGAGTAGAAGGGCCACGATGGCCGATCTCCAGATTATCCGCATCGAGGACGCCAAGGCGCTGGTGCGCGTCGGCGTGCCGGAGCCCGAGCGTGCGAACCCGCAGGAAGTACGGATTTCCGTGACGATGGCGCTGGCCAATCCGCCGGCTTATCCGGAGCACGATCGGATTGGCGCGACGGTGGACTACGACCGTATCTTGCACTTCATCCGCGATGACCTGGGCGCGCCCGCGCATTTGATCGAAACGCTGGCCGACCGCGTCGCGGGGCATTGCTTGTCGCTGAGCGAGCGGGCGCGCTGGGTTGAGGTGACGGTGAAAAAGCCGTCGGTGCTTTCTGGCGATGGCTTGGTGTCGGTCTCAATCCGGCGCGAGCGTTAGTCGAACATCACATCGCGCGCTGACGGCACGAGATGCTGGCCGCCGTCCACGGCAATCGTCGCGCCGGTGACGGCCTCGGCGCTGGCGAGATAGGCGCAGGCGTCAGCCACATCCTCCGGCGTGGCGCCGCGCTTCAACAGATTGGCGTCGTGCACGCGCTGGAAGTTTTCAGCTGTTTGATCGCCGCTCGGCAGCATCAGCCCCGGCAACACGCAATTCACCCGCACCCGCGGCGCCAGCGCCATGGCGAGCGTTGAAGTGGCGTTGGCGAGGCCGAGCTTGGAGAGGGTGTAGGACAGGAAGTCCGGGTTCGGGTTGATGACTTTTTGATCGCCAATGCTGGTGACAAAGCCGCGCGCATTGGCGGGGAGTGCGGAAGCAAGACGTCGCGCGAGATACACCGGTGCAATCAGATTCAAGCGCAACTGCGCGGCTGCGGCGTCATAAGCGAACGAAGCGATGTCATCGGGCGTGAAGCTCGCGGCGCTGTTGATCAGACCAAGCCAATCGCCCCGTGCGGCGAGGGCATCGCAAAGTGCGCTTGCTTCGCCTTCGTCTGAGAGGTTGGCTTGAACTACATCGGCCTTGCCGCCGTTCGCGCGAATCTCGGCTGCGAGCTTGTCGGCGCCGTCGCGTGACTCGTGGCAATGCAGCGCGACTGCCCAGCCATCGCGCGCCAAACGCGCCGCGATCGCGCTACCCACGCGCTTGCCGGCGCCGGTGACGAGAACACAGCCGCGCGTCATGCGCCGAAGTCCGTGCGTGCAACGTCGTATTCCAACCCGACGCCGGCCATCTCTGGAAAGATATCGCGCTTCAGGATCGAGAGCTGCGTGCGCGCGGCGGGCGTGAGTGCGAAGCATGCGGTGAGGATATCGCGCGCGAGTGTTTCAAGGCGCTCAGTGTGCGGGCGGCTTTCCAAGTCTTTCAGGAAATCGCGCAGCGGGTCGTAATCGACATAGCCGCCGAGACGGCCAGTGTAGTCGGCGAAGGCGAACGTCAGCGTGATGTCGAGCGTGAGCCGCTGCGCTTCACCCTTCTCCCAGGCGTGCTCGCCGATGCGCACGTTGAGATCGATGCCGCGCATGGCGATTGAGACCGTGGAGGGCGCGTCGGCGGACATGGGGATTGGCTAAGTGCTGTGGTTACAGAGCGCAAGCACGGAGCGTGACCACCGTCACGGCAATAGGGCTAACGGCCGATTAGGTTCTATGTATCGGATCGATGGTGATCCGAGAGCCAAACGGAGCCACCAATGACCAAGTTTTATGCCCTCGTCGCCGCTCTGGCAGTGTTCGCCCCGGCCGCGTTCGCCACGCTGAACCAAGCTGCGCAAATCGTCTCGTAAGGCGCTTTAGCCCGAGATCCCAAGCCCACGAAAGGGCGCAAGAAACAGGCAGAGCGCTATGAAAATCGAGAACTGCTGAAGGGCTCCGGATGACCGGAGCCCTTTTTGCTGCGCGCTTCAGATCGTCCCTTTTGTCCTCGCCGCGTCTCCAGATCACTAGGAGAAGTGTCGCAACAGCGGTCACCATCGAACAGACGGCTGAAATTACTTCGATAATTTCGATCATCCAGATCACTCTGCGTCTTCCGTGATGATGACGATGCCGATGAGGGCGGCACTTAGGCCGTATTCAAACATGTTCTTGATTTGTTCTAACGTAGGACTATACTCCTAGCCGCCATGACCAAGGACCCTCTGAGCGGCAGGGGCGCGCGCACCAATGCGAGCGGCCGGTACGAGCGCTTTGCCCGCGAAGCCTTCGATGACGGCTGGTCCGAGGAGGAGCTGCAGCCGTTCGAGACGATCGTCACGCCGGAGCTGGCGAAGTCGATCATCTCCACCAACACCAGCCCCGACATCTCGTTCGATCAGTCGATCAACCCGTATCGGGGCTGCGAGCACGGCTGCATCTATTGCTACGCGCGGCCGAACCACGCCTACGTGGGTTTGTCGCCGGGCTTGGATTTCGAGACCAAGCTGTTCGTGAAGGCGAACGCGGCAGAGTTGTTGGAGAAGGAATTCTCCAAGCCGAGCTACAAGCCGAAGACCATCATGCTGGGCGGCGTCACCGACATCTATCAGCCGATTGAGCGCGGATATGGCGTCACCCGCGCGTTGCTTGAAGTGATGGAGAGGTGGCGTCACCCGGTGGCGCTGATCACCAAAAGCCAACTCGTGGTGCGCGACATCGATATTCTGGCGCGTTTGGCGGAACGCGGGTTGGCGAAAGCGGCGATCTCGGTCACGACTTTGGAGCGTCGTATTTCGCGCGTGATGGAGCCGCGCGCGGCAGCGCCGCACCGGCGCATCGAGACGATACGCATGTTGGCGCAAGCCGGTGTGCCGACGACGGTGATGGTCGCGCCGATTGTGCCGGCGATCAACGATCGGGAGATCGAAGCGATTCTGGAAGAATGCGCGAAGGCGGGCGCGACGTCGGCCGGCTATGTGGTGTTGCGGCTGCCGCTGGAGATCAAGGATCTGTTCCGCGAATGGCTGAGCAAGCACTTCCCGGATCGCAAGACGCGGGTGATGACTTTGGTGCGCGGGATGCGTAACGGGCTGGATTACGATCCCGAATGGGGCAAGCGACAGAAAGGCGAAGGGCCGTACGCACAGCTGATCGCCGATCGGTTTGCGAAAGCGTCACGGCGTTTGGGCTTGGACAAGCCGCGCCTGGCGCTGGATCACACGCAATTCCGCCGGCCGCTCGAAACGAACGGGCAGCCAGATTTGTTTGATGGCGGCAGTCGGCAATCGGCAGTCGGCAATCGCGAAAAACAAGCCGATGTGCGATACGAAAGCAACCGCACGCCTAGTGCTGGCATGGTTCGTGAGTCAGATCAGTAGTCTATCAGGGGGATGGTATGGAGGTCTTGCAAGCATATCGCGACTTACGAGTTTGGCGTGAGGCCATGACGCTCGCGGAGATGTGTTATGGTCTCACCAGAGATTTTCCCCGCGACGAGCTGTATGGATTAACCTCACAAACGCGCCGTGCCTCGGTTTCGATCGCGGCAAACATCGCGGAGGGATACGGGCGAGAAAGCACAGGCTCGTATATTCAGTTTTTGCGGATCGCCCAGGGTTCATGCAAAGAGCTTGAAACTCACGTGATGCTTTCGGAGCGTGTCCTCGGCGTTGATGGCGCGAAGGTGCTGGAACAGTCCGAGACCGTTGGAAAGATGCTCCGTGGCCTTATCAAGTCACTTCAGGAGTAGCGATTGCCGATTGCCGATTGCCGACTGCCGGGCGGAGCCGAATGATGTCGCGCGGACCAAGCAAGCACGCCTTAGCGTTTATCTTTCTCACCATCCTGATCGACACGATCGGGTTCGGCATCGTCATGCCGGTGATGCCGCAGCTGTTGGTGGAGATCACCGGGCAGTCGCTTTCGGATGTGACGATCCTCGCCGGCTTCCTCTTAACGACATACGCGGTGCTGCAATTCGTGTGCGGTCCGATCCTGGGCAATCTCAGCGATCGGTTCGGACGCAGGCCGGTATTGCTGTTTTCGCTGGCCGCGTTCGCGCTCGATTACATGCTGATGGGTTTCGCGCCGACGGTGGCGTTGCTGTTCATCGGGCGCGCCATCGCGGGCATTGCGGGCGCCGTGTACTCGCCGTCGATGGCCTACATCGCCGACGTCACGCCGCCGGAGAAGCGTGCGCAGAGCTTCGGCTTGATCGGCGCGGCGTTTGGGATCGGTTTCATCGTCGGCCCGACCATTGGCGGCTTCCTGGGCGAGCTTGGCCCACGTGCTCCATTCTTCGCGGCGGCGGCGCTGGGCGCGCTCAACTTCTTATACGGCCTGTTTGTGCTGCCGGAGAGTTTGCCGAAGGAGCGGCGGCGCGCCTTTGATTGGAAGCGCGCCAATGTGATCGGCACGTTCACAGCATTTAGCAAATTCCCGGCGATCCTCGCCATCGCGGGCGCGGTGTTCCTATGGCAGCTGGCGCACCAGGTTTACCCGAGCACGTGGTCGTTCTTTGCCAAGATCAATCTCAACTGGTCGGAGTTCGAGATCGGGTTGTCGCTCGGGTTCGTCGGCGTGTGCATGATTTTCACGCAGGGCTATTTGGTTGGCCGCGTGGTGCCGAAGATCGGCGAATATCGCGCGGCGATCATCGGCGTCATGTCTGGCACGGCGAGCATGCTGATGCTGGCGTTCGCGACGACGACGTCGTGGGTTTACATCGCTCTGGCTGCGGGTGCGGTGCAGGGGCTCGCCTATCCCGCGATGAACGCGATAATGTCGAAGCAGGCGCCGCCGGATCAACAGGGTGAGCTACAGGGCGGCGTCGCCAGCATGATGAGCCTCACGACCATCATCGGGCCGTTGCTGCTGACGCAAACGCTCGGCCATTTCTCGCGCGCCGACGCGCAAATCTACTTTCCAGGCGCGGTGTTCCTGCTTTCCGGTGGATTGGCCATCCTGTCGCTGATCATCTTTCTTCGCGTTGGCGCCCGTCAGCCCGCTTCCGCGTTGCCCGAGGCAGGCGGGGCGAGCTAAGGTCGCCTCCGACCCCAGGGAGACGCCAGATGCGCACAGACAACCAGCGCCGTTCCGACAATTTCGAAGATCGCGGCCGTGGCGGTGGCGGTGCAGTCGGCGGCGGCCTGGCGGCGGGCGCGTTGTTCGCGATCCTGCGCCGGATCGGCCTGCGCGGCATCCTGATCGTGGGCCTCGTGCTCGCGGGCATTTGGTTCTTCGCGCCCGCCAACATCAAGGAAATGGTCTTCGGCGCACTGCTTGGCGGCGTGCCGGGCCAAAGCCAGTCCACCAGCGGCGAAGGCAGCGTGTGCGAAGCTGAAGCGCAAGCCTGCGATTTCTCGCGCGCGGTGCTGGGCTCAACCGAAGATGTGTGGAGCGCGCAGTTTAGCCAGAACCGGCTGCCGAACTATAGCGTGCAGGCCGGCAGCTATCGCGCGCCGACGCTCGTAGTGTTCTCGGGCGGCGTCGCCACCGGTTGCGGCAACGCGACTGCGGACGTCGGACCGTTCTACTGCCCGGCCGACACCAATCTCTACATTGATCCGAGCTTCTATCAGGTCATGCAGAGCCGGCTAAACGCGCCGGGGGATTTCGCGCAGGCTTACGTGATCGCGCACGAAGTCGGTCACCACGTGCAGAATTTGATCGGCGCGACGCAGCGCTCGGTTTCCGGTGAAAACCAGAATCAGACGTCCGTGCGTGTCGAACTACAGGCCGATTGCCTTGCCGGGGTGTGGGGCCATACCGCGCGCGCATCTTTGGCGATCGACGAAGCCGATCTGCGTGAAGCACTGAACGCCGCGCACGCGATCGGCGACGATACGCTGGGCGCCAACGCTGGCCAGTACACGCACGGCACGAGCGCGCAGCGCATGCGCTGGTTCCGGCGCGGGTTTGATAGCGGCGATGCGCGCCAGTGCGATACGTTCGCGGTGAGCCAAGCTCAGCTCTGAGTAGGTGTCAGGTGCCGGGTATCAGGTGTCAGAATGGCTGACGGGCGCGTCGGCGTAGCGACTTCGGTTTGGGACATGATCGTGTTCCAGAAGGCCTACGCCGCAGCGCTCGAAATCCACCGAATTGCGCAAACGTTTCCGAAGCACGAGCAGTATGAGTTGGCTAGCCAACTCCGCCGTTCGAGCAAGTCCATTTGCGCCAACTTGGCGGAAGGGCGAGCAAGACAACAGGGCTCAACGGCTGAATTCAGAAGGTTCGCGTTGATCGCTCTCGGAAGCACCGATGAATCCGCGTTGTGGTGCAGATTCGCCAAGGATTTGGGATATCTCACCGAGGATCAATTTCAGAAGCTCAGCGGGCAGTACGTTGAGATAGCGAAGATGCTCAACGGCCTCATTGCCAAGCTAAAGTGATACCTGACACCCGATACCTGACACCTGTCACGCCTCCCAGCCCGCCGCCTGATCGATCAGGAACTGCCGGAAAGCCGCGATGCGCTTGGAGCGCTTCAGGTCGCTTGGGTAGATGAAATAGACTTCGAAGCTCGGACCCGGCAAGTCGGGCAGCACTTTCACCAGCGTCGGATTTTCGCGCGCCATGTAGTCGGGCACGCTGGCGATGCCGAAGCCGGACTCCACCGCGCGCAGCATGCCGTAAACGTTGTTGATCTCCAGAAGCGGCGTACGCGGCTTGGCATCTTCGCGGCCGGCGCGTTGCGCCCAATCCAGTTCGCGCATCGGCGTCGGCACGCCGGCCTGGTAGGCGATGATGCGGTGATGATCGAGGTCCTCGACCTTCTTCGGCGTGCCGTGGCGTTGCAGGTAGCTCGCCGACGCGTAGAGGCTGACGTGCACTTCCAGGAGCTTGCGCTGGATCAGGTCGGCGTGCGTCGCGGCCCAGAGGCGGATTGCGCACTCGGCTTCAAGCTTCAAGAGATCGTACTCGCGGTCGTCGAGCATGATCTTGAGCCGCGTCTCGGGATAGGTGTCGGCGAAGTTGCCGAGGCGCGGCGCCAGCCAAGTCGAGCCAAATGCAACGGGCGCCGTCACCGTCAGGTCGCCGATGACCTTTTCGCGTGCGTCTTTCAACGTCGATTCGGCGATGATCGCGGCGCCGGCCATTTCCCGCGTGAACTCCCGGAGCGCCATGCCGGGGCCGGTCAGCAGCAGCCCGCGCGCGTGACGCTGGAACAGCGGCACGCCCATGTCGTTTTCCAGCGCAGCAATCTGGCGGCTCACTGAGGACTGGCTGACGCCAAGTTTCTCCGCCGCCGCCGTCAGGCTGCCGGTCTCGGCGGCGAAGTGAAAAGTTTTGAGTTTGTCCCAGTCCATCACCACGACGCCCCGCAGGCGCCCATTTGGCGTCCTCGCGCGTTGCAATATTGCATAGCTCCGCGGGCGGGTCGATAGAGGAAGCGTTTCCAGGGATTCTCATGTTCGACGGCTTCCAGGACATCGCCCACATCCCGCTGCTCACGATCGGGGACTCGGTCGTGACCGTGGGCGGGCTCGGAGCGGCAATCGCGCTGACGACTTTGTTCATGCTCGGCGCCTGGCTAATCGGCAACGCGCTGAAGCGCGTGCGGATGCGGCTGCGCGAAGGCACCGGCGCGCTCTACCTGTTCGAGAAGCTGCTGAGCTACGGCTTGGTGCTGTTCGGAATCTTCGCCGGTCTCTCAACGCTCGGGCTCAACCTGTCCTCGATCGCCGTGTTCGCCGGCGGCCTTGGCATCGGCTTGGGGCTCGGCCTGCAGGGCGTGGTGAAGGAATTCGTCTCCGGCCTGGTGCTGATCTTCGACCGGGCCATTCACATCGGCGACTACGTCGAGATGCAGGACGGCACGCGCGGCATTGTGCAGGAGATTGGCCCGCGCGCGACACGCATCCGCAACAACGACAATGTCTATCTGCTGGTGCCGAATTCGAAGCTGATCGAAAACACCGTGATTAACTGGACGCTGAAGGGCGAGACGCGGCGTATCCACGTGCCATTCCAAGTCGCTATTGGAACGGACAAAGAGAAGGTGCGCGCGGCGGTGATCGAAGCGGCGCGCGACGTGCCGTTCACGCTGCCCGATACAGATCAGCATCGCACGCAAGTTTGGCTCGTCGGCTACGGCGATAGCGCGCTTAACTTCGAGCTCATCGTGTGGCCGACGCTTGAAGCCGTGAAGCGGCCAAAGGCGATGAACGCCGCTTACACGTGGGCGATCGACGACGCGCTGTGCAAGTCCGGCATCGAGATTCCGTATCCGCAACGCGACATCCGCTTGCGGGCCTTCTTCGGCGAAGAAGGCGAGGACGCGCTGCAGGCGCTCAATATGGAACGCGTCCAACACGCGCCGAGTATTCCCGCGCCCGCGACGATCAACGATGCGGCCGATGAAGTGTCGCGCCCGGAAGCGCCGGAAGAAACACAGGCCGATGACGTGGAAGCGCGTCGCGCCGAACGTTAGGCCGCTGCGCCGGCTTTCGTTCGGGCGTGATCGAGTTCTTGGACGGCGAGGAATTTCTCGGCTTCCAGCGCGGCCATGCAGCCGAGGCCTGCGGCGGTGACAGCTTGGCGGTAGGTGTCGTCGGCGACGTCACCGGCGGCGTAGACGCCGGGGATGTTGGTTTCGGTCGTGCCGGGTTTGACGTTGATGTAGCCGTTGTCGCGCATTTCGACTTGGCCTTTGAAAATCTCCGTCGCCGGCGAATGGCCGATGGCGATGAACACGCCATCGAGCTTGCGCTCTTCGCGCTGGCCGGTTTTCACGTTGCGGATGACGATGCCGGTAACGCTCTTTGGGTCTTCCGTGCCTTCGATGTCTTCGAGCACATTGTCCCAAATCACTTCGATCGATGGGTGATTGAAGAGCCGCTCCTGGAGGATCTTTTCTGCTTTGAAGCTGTCGCGGCGGTGGATCACCGTGACCTTGCGCGCGAGGTGAGCGAGGTAAAGCGCTTCTTCGACGGCGCTGTTGCCGCCGCCGATTACAGCGACGTCCTTACCGCGATAGAAAAAGCCGTCGCACGTCGCACAGGCGCTAACACCATGTCCGCCGAAATGCTGCTCCTTGGGCAAGCCCAGCCATTTCGCTTGCGCCCCGGTGGCGATGATAACCGAGTCAGCGAGATAGACTTGGCCGCTGTCGCCCGTGAGCTTGAACGGACGCTGGCCAAGTTCGGCTTTGACAATGATGTCGTCGACCAGTTCGGTGCCGACGTGCTTCGCTTGCGCGCGCATCTGCTCCATCAGCCACGGGCCTTGGATCACGTCGGCGAAACCCGGATAGTTCTCGACGTCGGTGGTGATGGTGAGCTGGCCGCCGGGCTGGAGGCCCGCGATCAGCATCGGCTTGCGCATCGCTCGCGCGGCGTAGATGGCGGCGGTGTAGCCGGCCGGGCCGGAGCCGATGATGATAATGGGCGCGTGGCGGGCGACGGGTTCGGTCATGGACTGGCCTTGCAGGGATTCGCGTTTGCCCAATATGGCGGCGCTGCCGCTGGTTCGAAAGGCGCGCTGGCGGGGTGCTGCCATGCTGGTGTTGGCTGGAATTGCGCTTAAATCCTAGGCGGTTATGGTCCCGCCGGGGACTTGATTGGGCGGACAATGTCGGGGCGATTGAAAATCCTCGTTGTCGAGGACGACGCACTTATTGCGATGGAGCTTGAGGAGCGCCTGCAGGAGCTCGGCTACGAGGTCCTGGGGCCGGTCGCGACCGTGGAGGACGCCGAGCGTGTCATCGCTGAAACGCGTCCGGACGCCGCCCTGCTGGACGCCAATCTGGCCGGCGTCTCCAGCGTGCCGATCGGTGTGAAGCTTGCCGGTATGGGCGTGCCGCTCGCGTTTTGCACAGGCTACGACCAGATCAAAGACGCGCCGCCGGAATTGGCCAACACACCGATCCTGACCAAGCCGATTAGTGAAGCCGACTTAGTCGCTGGCGTAAAAAAGCTCTTCGGCGGCTAGCGCGCCTTGGCGCGCGCGGTCCAGGCGGTGAGCACAGCGGCCGCGGCGCGATCTGTTTCCAGAAGTGGCGGGTATGACCAGGTTTCGAGCCTGCCAATGAAGGGCCGCGCGCAACCCCGTCGCGCCAAGCTCTGGTGAAAGCGCGCGAGTTTTCCAGCTTGGCCATCGACAGCGAGGATGTGGATTGGCTTCGCCGTGGCGGCGGCTTCTGTCGCCATGTTCACGCTGTCTGCGGTGACGAAGATGTGGTCGGCTGCGCCGAGCAGGGCGAAGTAGGGATTGACGCCCTCGCCCTCGTAGAAGATCGCGCAATGCGGCGCGAGCCAAGTGCGGAAGATCATGCGCGCGGCGTCGCCGGTGCGGCGTGAGAGCGTGACCAGCAGCGTGCCGCCGGTTTCGCGTTGCAGCGTCACCAACGAATCCGCAATGGCGCGGGCGCGTTTTGCGGAAATGTCCTGGCGCTTCGACTTCCCGCCGACCAGCACGGCAAAGCGCGGCGAGGCCATGTCTTCGAGCGCTGCCGGATAGGAGAGCACGGCTTCGTCGACCTTCTCCGGCGTAACGCGGTGGCAGGCGCCGACGATCGGCAGCACGTTCTGGCCTTCGAGACCGTCATGGATCGGTGGAATCACCACGTCGAACTCGCGCGGATTCACGCGCGGGTCTTGCAGTTGCACCACGAAGGTCTTGCCGCGCGACCACTCGCGGATGCCAAGCGCGAACGGGATCGAGGCGCGACCGCAGCCGACGAAGATATCCGGCCAGCTCGGCTCGATGGCGTCAGAGTCGAGGGTCAGCGCATTGCGCGGCGCCGGGACGAACCCGGGCGGCATCCAGCTCCACGGCGTGCGGAGATTGACGCGCTTGGTGATCAGCTTAATCGGCGTCCGGCGGCCCAGCGCTTCAGCCAGCCCCAGAGCTTGGTTCTCGATGCCGGCGCGGCCGTCGCTGACGGCCCAGACGGTGAGGGCTTCCGCGGGCTGGTAGCCGACGCTGCGCATCAGACCAGCTCCGCGTGAGGCGTCAGAGGTACTTCACCTTGACGATTTCGTACGACTTGGCGCCGCCCGGAGCCATGACCTCGACGACGTCGCCCTCTTCCTTGCCGATAAGCGCGCGCGCGATCGGGGAGGTGACGGAGATCTTGCCGCCCTTCACGTCGGACTCGTCTTCGCCGACGATTTTGTACTTTGATTTCTCACCGGAATCTTCGTCGAGGAGGTTCACGGTTGCGCCGAACTTGATCTGTTTGCCCGAGAGCTTCGAGACGTCGATGATCTGGGCGCGCGCGATCTTGTCCTCGAGCTCGGCCAAGCGGCCCTCGATGAAGGACTGGCGATCCTTGGCGGCGTGATATTCGGCGTTTTCGGAGAGGTCGCCGTGGGCGCGCGCTTCCGAGATCGCCTGGATTACCGCCGGGCGCTCCACCGTCTTAAGACGCTTCATTTCTACGTCGAGGGCTGCATAACCCTCGGCGGTCATTGGTATTTTTTCCATGGGGGTGTGTAATTTAGTCCGTCTAGGAGAGGTAAAAATGTACCCGGTCCGGCCAGTCGTCAAGGATAGGCCGAAAAGGCGGTTTTTCCTAGGGGGCCGCGATTTTCAGCCGCGCCCAGGCGACCGCCGCCGGCTGGCGACCGGAATCCGCACTGGGCGGTCTGGCCAGGAGCCTCGGAAGACCTCGTCCCTATCCGTGGACGATTTCAGGCGTACGACTGAAGCGCCCGCACGCCCAGGGGTGCGCCGCTCTTCAGCCGGCGGATCGCCTGGATCGAGGCGCGGGCGCCGGACATGGTGGTGTAATAGGGGATGTTCTGCGTCAGCGCGGTGCGGCGGATCGAGTAGCTGTCCCGGTAGGATTGCGCGCCTTCGGTGGTGTTGAAGACGAGCTGGATTTCGCCGTTCTTCATCGCATCGACAATGTGCGGCCGCCCATCTGCGACCTTGTTGACGCGCTTCACGTCGATGCCTTGCTCTTTGAGGAAGTCCACCGTGCCGCCGGTGGCGACGATGCTGAAGCCGATCGCGTGCAAGTCGCGCACGATTTGCGGCAACTGCACTTTGTCGCCGTTCTTGACCGAGATGAAGACGCAGCCTTCCGTCGGCAGATTGATGCCCGAGGCGATCTGGCTCTTGGCGAAGGCGGCTTCGAAATTGGTGTCGAGCCCCATGACCTCGCCGGTCGACCGCATCTCCGGGCCAAGCACGGGATCGACGCCTGGGAAGCGTGCGAACGGGAAGACCGCTTCCTTCACCGCGACGTGATCCTTTGACGGGCGATCGAGTTTCAATTCGGAGAGCTTCATGCCAGCCATCACCTTGGCGGCGGCGGCAGCGATCGGGCGGTTGATGGCTTTCGCGACGAAGGGCGCCGTCCGCGAGGCGCGCGGGTTGGCTTCGAGGATGTAGATGTCGCCATCCTTCACCGCGAATTGGATGTTCATCAGGCCTTTGACTTCGAGCGCGAGCGCGAGCTTGCGCGTCTGCGCCTCGATCTCGGCGACGATTTCCTTCGACAACGAGTATGGCGGCAGCGCGCAGGCGCTATCGCCCGAGTGCACGCCGGCTTCCTCGATGTGCTCCATCACGCCGGCGACGAACACGTCTTCGCCGTCGCAGATGGCGTCGACATCGACTTCGATGGCGTCGCGCAAATAACGATCGACCAGCAGCGGGCGCTTGTCAGAGACGGCGAACTCGGATGGGCCGCCCAGCGCGCGCGAGATGCGGGCGATGTACTCATCCAGCTCGCCCGCATTGTGCACGATCTGCATCGCGAGGCCGCCGAGCACGTAGCTGGGGCGCAGCATGACCGGATAGCCGATACGCTCTGCGCCCGCGCGCGCGGCGTCCGGTGAGCCAGCGATGGTGTTGTCCGGCTGTTTCAAGCCGATCTTGCGCAGCAAGGCTTGGAAACGGTCGCGGTCTTCGGCCAGATCGATCGCATCGACGCTGGTGCCGAGGATTGGCGCGCCTTCATCGGCGAGCGGTTGCGCAAGCTTCAGCGGTGTTTGCCCGCCGAATTGCACGATCAGGCCCTGAACCGTGCCTCGTGCTTTTTCCGTCTCAAAGATTTCGAGCACATCTTCAGTCGTCAGCGGCTCGAAGTAGAGGCGATCCGAGGTGTCGTAGTCCGTCGACACCGTTTCCGGGTTGCAGTTGACCATGATCGACTCGACGCCGATCTCCGCGCACGCGAACGCGGCGTGGCAGCAGCAATAGTCGAACTCGATGCCCTGACCGATGCGGTTGGGGCCGCCGCCGAGGATGATGATCTTGTTGCGGTCGGTGGGTTCGGCTTCGCACTCAGGCGCGGCTTGTTCGCCGGCGAGATTGTAGAGGCCGGTCTCGTAGGTCGAATACATGTACGGCGTCGTCGCGCGGAATTCGGCGGCGCAGCTGTCGATGCGCTTGAATTGCGGACGCACGCCGAGCTTGCGACGCGCCGCGCGCACGTCGCGTTCGCGCTGGCCGGTGAGCTTGGCCAGGCGCGCGTCGGAGAAGCCTTGGGCTTTGAGGTCGCGGAACGACGCCGCGTCCTTTGGCAAGCCTCCAGCGCGGATTTCAGCTTCTGTTGCTATGATTTCCGCGATCTGGCGCACGAACCACGGATCGTAGTGCGACGCGGCGCAGATATCCTCGACGCTCAAGCCGCGGCGCAACGCTTCGGCGCACACGAGCAGGCGATCGGCTTTCGGCGTGACGAGGCGCGCGCGCACGGCGGCGCGGCCCTGGTCTTCGTCCGACGCGCCCTCGATTTGGATTTCGTCCAGGCCCATCAGGCCGGTGTCGAGCGAGCGCAGCGCCTTCTGCAATGACTCTTTGAACGTGCGCCCAACCGCCATGGCTTCGCCGACGCTCTTCATCGACGTGGTAAGTGTGGTGTCGGCGCCTTGGAAGCGTTCGAAGGCGAAGCGCGGGATCTTGGTGACGACGTAGTCGATGGTCGGCTCGAAGCTCGCGGGCATCGCGCCGCCAGTGATGTCGTTGGCGATTTCATCGAGCGTGTAGCCGACAGCGCATTTGGCGGCGACTTTGGCAATTGGGAATCCGGTGGCCTTCGACGCCAGCGCCGAGGAGCGCGAAACGCGCGGGTTCATTTCGATGACGACCATGCGCCCGGTCTGCGGGTTCACCGCAAACTGGACGTTGGAGCCGCCGGTCTCGACGCCGATCTCGCGCAGCACAGCGATGCTGGCGTTGCGCATGATCTGGTATTCGCGGTCGGTCAGCGTCAGCGCAGGCGCCACAGTGATGCTGTCGCCGGTGTGAACGCCCATCGGATCGATGTTTTCGATCGAGCAGATGATGATGCAGTTGTCCGCTTTGTCGCGGACGACCTCCATCTCGTACTCTTTCCAACCGATGATGCTTTCTTCCACCAGCACTTCGGTGATCGGCGAGTGCATCAGGCCGCGCTCGATGATCTCCTTGAACTCTTCGACATTGTAAGCGACGCCGCCGCCCAGGCCGCCAAGCGTCAGCGAAGGGCGAATAATCGAAGGCAGTTGCACGTACTCGAGCGCCGCCAGCGCTTCTTCCATCGTGTTGCACAAACGCGAACGCGGGGACTCCAACCCGATCTTGTCCATCGCATCGCGGAACTTCATCCGGTGCTCGGCCTTCTCGATGACGTCGGCATTGGCGCCGATCATCTCAACGCCGTACTTCTTCAACACGCCGGTGCGTTCCAGCGTCAGCGCGCAGTTGAGCGCGGTTTGTCCGCCCATGGTCGGCAACAGCGCGTCGGGCTTTTCCACCGCGATTATTTTCTCGACCATCTCCGGTGTGATCGGTTCGATGTAGGTCGCATCCGCCAGGTCCGGATCGGTCATGATCGTGGCGGGGTTCGAGTTGACGAGAATGACGCGATAGCCCTCGGCCTTCAGCGCCTTCACAGCTTGCACGCCGGAATAATCGAACTCGCAGGCCTGGCCGATAATGATGGGCCCAGCGCCGATGATCAGGATCGACTTGATGTCGGTGCGTTTTGGCATGCGTCTCCGCCCGCGTTCATGCGGCTAGAATCGATCCATTCAGCGGATCGCGCCTGCATATAAGCCGGGGGACGGTGGTGCAAGGGCCGCCCTGCCCAAGCCAGATCGTCGCGGGACCGATCCGGCCTAGCCAGGGTTCTCCGGGGCGTCGGCCGCGGGCGCATCGAGCTTGATGCCCCGCGCTTTCAACGCTTCGCGCAGCAAACATTCGATCTCGGCATTCACGCTGCGCAGATCGTTCGCGGCCAAGCGCGCCACGCACTCGTAGAGAGCGGGATCGAGGCGTAGCGCGAAGGCTTTGCGATCGGCGGGCATGGGCGCCTACTGGTAGAGCGTTCCTGTGTTGACGACAGGCTGGGCGTCGCGATCGCCGCACAGCACGACCAGCAGGTTCGACACCATCGCCGCGCGGCGTTCGTCGTCGAGCTTGACGATGTCACGCTCGCTGAGCTGCTCCAGCGCGTGCTGCACCATTTCGACGGCGCCTTGCACGATGAAGCGCCGCGCCGCGAGCACGGCTTCGGCTTGCTGGCGGCGCAGCATGGCGCCGGCGATTTCCGGCGCGTAGGCGAGGTGGCTGAGCTTGGTTTCATCGACCACGACGCCAGCGACCGACGTGCGCTCTTGCAGCTTTTCGCGCAACAGGGCGGAGACTTGATCGGCGTCGCCTCGGAGCGTGGCTTCACCTTCCTCGGCGTGGTCGTAGGCGAAGTGCGAGGCGATCTCGCGGACCGCGGTTTCGATCTGGATGTCGACGAAGGTTTGGTAGTGATCGACGTCGAACAGCGCGCGGGCGGTGTCGGTGACGCGCCAGACTACGACAGCGGCGATCTCGATCGGGTTGCCCCGCTTGTCGTTCACCTTGAGCTTCTCGCCGGTGACGTTGCGGACGCGGAGGCTGATCTTGGTGCGCTTGTACCAAGGCAGCACCCAGCGGAGGCCGGGTGTGCGGTCAGTGCCTTTGTAATTGCCGAACAGCGTGATCGCGGCGGCCTCGTTGGGCTGCAGCGAATAGAAGCCGACGAGGATGAAAACAAAGAGCACGACCAGGAAGGCCATCAGCAGCGCGAACGAGCCGTCGTCGTAGGCTATGGTCTGGGTCAGCGCCCAAATCGCGGCTCCCAAAACCACGAAGTTCAGGAGTAGCATCAAGCCGCCATTGTTGGTGTTGGCTTTGCGCTCGTGCGTTCGATTCAGTGCGGCTGCGGTCATGATCTACCCTCTCATGCCATCAAGATGATATCATCATAATAGCAAATTCGGTCGCCACGCAAGCGAATAAGCCGGCGTTAAGGACCCTTCCAAATCGGAAATTAAGCGCCTTCTGGTACCTCAGAGGGTTCTAAGGGTCCGATTTTGAGGCGGAAAATGGTTACCCAGGAATTCATCGGCGAGCGATCGGCTCGCGCCTTTGGGCGCGATCGCCGGGGCAACGTGGCCATGATGTGGGGCCTGATGGGGGCCGTCCTGGTGGGCCTGATCGGCATCACCGTGGATTTCACGCGCGCGCAGGCGCTGCGCAACCAGATGCAGAACGCGGTCGATGGCGCGGCTCTGGTGGCTGAACGAAGCTCCAACCTCACCCTGGCCCAGCGCCAAGCGGCGGCCGAGGCGTTCTTCGACGCCGAAATGGGCGATCTGGCCACGGGCGCGACATTCACGATTACGCACCTCGACGACGGTGGGCACATGGCGTCGGCGTCGATGCCAATGCCGCTCAGCCTCGCGCGCGTCATCAAGAACCAGGATTGGGACATCGCGGTCCAGGCCGTGGCTGAAGCTAACGCCAGCCCGCCGATCGAAGTCGCGCTCGTGCTCGACAACACCGGCTCGATGTCGGCCGACATGGACGGCCTTCGCAGCGCGGCTTCGGATCTCGTGGGCGATCTGCTGTCGATCGATGGCGACACTGTGAGGGTGGCGCTGGTGCCGTTTGTGGCGCAGGTGAACATCGGCAACGAAGCCTCGCACCTGGCCTGGATGGATCAGGCTGGCCAGGCCGCTTACAACGGCGAAATTCTCGAAGATCGTTCGATCGCATACCGCGCGCGCACGACGAGCGGCACTGGCAACACGGGCAACAACTGCCAAAACATCTCGACGCTGCCGTTCACGGGCTATCCGGGCTCGTACCGCATCACGTGGCGCCGTGGCGACGCCTCTTTGCTTGGCGGGCTCTTGGGCTCGTCCGGCGGACAGGCCAATCGTTGCTACGCGTGGACGCCGTCCGATGGGATCAATTATCTTACCTTGTTCGACTTGCTGCCGAATGATGACTGGAAGGGCTGCGTCGAAGCCCGCCCTGAACCGTACGACGTCACCGATGCAGCGCCGAATATCGGTACGCCTGACACCATGTTCGTTCCGTTCTTTTGGCTGGACACCGTCGATAACGGCGTGACCTCTTCGAACTCCTACATCACTGACAGCCAAGGCAACATCACGAGCGCGACGATGAGCTCGCGCATGTCCAGCGGCAGCGGCACCGCCAATGATGACGACGGTCTGCAAGCGCGTATGTTCAACGTGTTCAAGTATCGCAATAACAGCGCTTCGATCGACGCCTCGCCGCCGGACACGCGCGGTCCGAACCGTGGCTGCCCGACTCCGATCGTGCCGCTGACCACCAACGAGAACCTACTTCAGACCAACGTCGCCGCGATGCGTCATTGGTCGGGCGGCGGCACCAACCAGGCGGAAGGCCTGGCCTGGGGCTGGCGCGTGCTTTCACCGAACGCTCCGTTCAGCGAAGGCGCGGCCTACGGTCCGAACGTGCGCAAGGTAATCGTGCTGATGTCTGACGGCGAAAACACCAATGTCGGTTCCGATCCCGTGCTCGACAGCGACTACTCGGCCTACAACCATTTGGGCGTGTGGACCGACCTGGCCGATGGCGGCCTGTTGGGTCAGCTGATCGGCGGCATTGTGCGTGGCATCCTGGCCCCGCAATACCGGCGCAACATCTCGTCCTCGACAAGCTACGTGAGTTACGTGAACCAACGCGAAGCCACGCTCTGCACGAACATCAAGAATGCGGGCATCGAAATCTACACGGTGATTTTCCGGGAGACCGACCAGGCAACCGAGACCTTGATGCGCAATTGCGCTTCGAGCGACGAGAACTTCTTCCGCGCCGACAACGCGCAGGAACTCTCGGAAGCATTCGATGCGATCGGTTCAGGCATCGGCCAGCTGCGCCTGACGCACTAACGCGAACGTAGGGAGGTTAGTTCGTCGGCGCCTGGAACTGCACCACGATGCGGGTCCGGGCGCCAGTTGCGTCCGCGCCGTCGCTCAGAGCGCCGCGGGAGCGATAGGTAGCGGCCGCGCTTAGCGCGGCTCGGCCGAAGCCAACGCCCGCCGGGGATTCACTCGCCACCGAGCACGCCAGCGACATGTTTGTGCGCACGCTGCAGTCGAGCTCGACCCGGCCGCCGACGCCATCGCGGCCGGCGCGCTCGGGATAGAGTTCGCTGATGCGCCGCGCCGTCGGGCGCTGGGCCCACACCACGCTGCCTTGGCGGATTGTCGTCGTCGAGCGCGAGATAGTGGTAGTTGGCGTCGGCACGCTCGCCGTCAGCGCCGGCGGAGCGACCGTGGACGGCGCGCCGGTGCTTCCGGGCGAAAGCGAAGTCGGGCCGCCGGCCGGCTGGCCATTGGCGCCGCTCCAAGACGTGACGGGCGGCGGCGGCGCGGCTTCTTCACGGCGCGGGCGCTCCTCGCGACGCGCCGGTTCGGGCGTTTCCCGCCGCGCTGCCGTTTCGGTGCGGCGCGCCGGCGTGGCGATGTCCTCAATTGGCACACCTGTCGGCTCGTCGAGCGTCGAGGCGTCGGCGGGTTCGTCGTAAGACCCCGGCGGCGGGCCGGCGTCGGCGATCTGTTCTTCCTGGGGCGCGCCGCCGAAGTTCGGCATACCGCCGCCAAAGTAGAGGCCGCCAATCAGAGCGGCGCCCCCGAGCAGCGCAATAAGGATGAAGGCCCGCAGCGGGCCGCCTTCGCCTTTCGGCGGTTCACGCAGATCGCCGCGATCGAAACCGCGTTCCGGCGGGGGGCGGCGTGATGGTTCAGGCCGGCGCAGGATCGGTGGAACGTCCCGGCGCGGCGCGTCCGCGCGCGGCGGCAACATTGGCCGCGACGGCGTGGCCGGAGCGGTGCGTGGCGCGCCAACGGCAGGGCGTGCGCTGGCCGACATGGGGCGGTCCGAGTGCGAGGTCAGTTGTTTTAAGCGCAGTTCGGCGACTTCGGAGAACGCGCCCTCGGGACCATAGCGCGCCAGGTAATCCATGAAGTCCGACGGATTGCGGCTGTCGCGAATTGCGCGCCAATGCTCGGCTTCTGAGCCGAGTGGGTCGGATGCGGGGCGGGAATACGAGGCCTGCGGTGGCGCAGAAGACGGCTTCGGCGCGCGCGGCGCTTCGCGCTGCGGCGGCGCCTCATAGCGCGAAGGCTCTTGCACTGCGCTGGCGCCGACAGCGGCGCGCGCGGAATTCACCATGCGGTCGACGGCGAAGAACAGCGGGTCGAGTGAAGGATCGTTGGGATCGCCGTCCCAGCGGGAGAGATCGAACACCGGAGAGTCGCCGATGCTGGACGGCGGCGGCGGCTCAATCAGGCTCGCGACGACTGCCTTTTCAGCATTGATCACACGCTGGGCGGCGTCGAGAAACGGACGCGATCGGATGGAGGCTTGCGACCAGACCACGAGGCCGGCGCCGCTTGAACGCAGGGCGCCGTCGCTCGACGGCGCGCCGCCGATCGAGAAGCCCGCAGCCTCGAACATCTCCGCAAGCGCCTTCGCTTGAGGTTCGTCCTCGCGAACACAGACAATCAGAACGTCCGACATGCCGTCTCCTGCGTCCCTCCCCAGGTCCCCGTGCGGCCTTCAGGCCATAGCATGGAACATACCAGTGCAAACAGGGGATCGGACGTTGCACGTGATGAAAACGCATCAAAGGACAGGGTTAAAGTCCCCAGTCTCAGTGTCGAGCAGTTCGAGGCTGCCGTCGGCCACGCCGTAGTGCATGCCGACCAGCTTCAAATCGCGCTCGCGCATCGCTTTCTGAATGAATGGAAAGGTGGCGAGATTTTCTAGCGTGACGCGAATGGACTCGTACTCGAGCGCCGAGTGCCGATCGCCGTCGAGGTGAATAACGCGCTCCTTGGCGGTGTCGAGCAGACCGATCCAGGCGTCCAGGAAAGAGTGCGGATCGCGCACATGATCGTCGAGTGCTGCGGCCACGCCGCCGCATTGGGCGTGGCCCATGACCACGATGGTTTGCACCTGGAGTTGTGTGACCGCGAACTCGATCGCGGCGCTGACGCCATGAAAACCAGGCGCTTCCTCGAACGGCGGCGCCAAGTTGGCGACGTTGCGGACCACGAAGAGCTCGCCCGGATCGGCGTTGAAGATGGTGGCGGGATCGACGCGGCTATCGGCGCAGGCGATCACCAAGGTTTGTGGCGCTTGCCCCCGCTGCGCGAGGCTGCGGTGCAGCGCGCGAAGTTCCGGCCAGCGTTTCTCGCGATAGACGCGATAACCTTCGATCAGGTGCTCCATGGCGTCCTTCAAGCGCCGATGGCGGCGAAGAGCAAGCGCTTCCGGTCAGGAGAAGTCGCTTGGCGACCGCTCCGGCCGCGCGGCATTCTCGCGCACGGGGAGAAGACCGGATGAAGGCTTGGCTTGGTTTGATCGCGGCGTGCGCGTTCTTGACCGCGTGCGCGACGGCGCCGGCGGATGTCCGCCGCGAACGTCTGACACGCCAAATTGCCGACGATGCTGCCGCGTTCAACGACGCCTATGGTCAAGCGGTGTCGGCGCAAATCCTGCTGAACATCTTGCGCTCGCGGGACCGGCTGCCGCGTTACTACTTGGCGATGACGGGCATCTCCGACAGCCCGTCCTGGAGCATGACTCAAAGCGGCTCCATCGGCGGTATTCCGCTCGGTGAAAGCGGGTCGCCTTGGGGTTTCGGGAATGTGGGCGTTGAGCGCCAAACCCAGACGCGGCCATCGTATGCAGTGCAGCCGTTCAGCGCGGAAACGCTGACGCGAACGGCGTTCGAACCGACTGCGCCCTATGTGTTCGAGCATTATTGGCGCAGCGGCTGGCCGCGCGATTTGCTGTTGCTGGTGATGGTGGAGGGGATCGAGAAGACGGACGCCGAAGGTGTGCGCCATTCCTACGTCAATGAAGCCAATACGATCTTCGAGGATTGCGCGCCGAACGTGGACACCAATGGGTGCGCGTTCGTGCGTGAGCTGCGTGAATTTCTGATCTCCACCAGCGGGCGGCCGAACGAGAGCGGCATCGACATGGCGCATGGTCGGCCGTTGTGCGGCGTGGTGGAAACCTATGCGCCGACAACGCCGGTGCGGCCGATGCCGCCGCGCGAAGGGTTGGATTGCGATCCGGTGTTTCCGATTGGCTCGACGTTGGTGCGCCTGCGTCTGCGATCGTTGGACGACATGGTCTATTATGTCGGAGAGCTGATGCGCGCCGGCGCAATGGTTGCCGAAGAGGGCGCGCCGATTGAAGCGCAGCTTAACGTACGCGCCGCCGGTCTGCGTGGAGGCGGGCAAGGCGTGCCACTGTTTCGCGTCGTGCCGGAAGGCGCGGCGGATGCTGATATCTATGCAGCTTCGGTGGTCTATGGCGGACAACGCTATTACGCCGGCCCCGCGATCGGACGCTCATGCGGCGCCGCGAGCGGAGAAGGACGCTGCCAGGACACGGCGGAGGAAGGCGATCGCTCGTCTTCGGTGCTGTCGCTGATCGCGGAAATCTTGGCGTTGAACCAATCGCCGGATGCGATCCGGGCGCCCAGCCGCTTGATCGCGGAGTGATCACCGCGTAACGCAAGCGCATGCGCGGAACCATTCTCGGCGTCCACGAAGGACGCGGCGTCCTGCTTGGACCAAACGATCAAAGGCTCGAATTCGCCATGAGCGATTGGCGTTCGGCCGGTCCGCCGATGGCTGGGCAGATCGTCGATTTCGTCGAAGAGGGCGGGCAGGCGAAAAGCGTGTTCGCCGTGCCGGGCATGACAGCGGCTGGCATGCCGCAATCGAGCTCGCGCGTGCTGGGCTGGATCGGCGTCGCGTGCCTGGTGGTCGGCTTCATCATTCCGTTCTTGCCGACGGTTGCGGCGTTCGTGCTCGGCGTTGTCGGCGCCAGCCAGGCGCAGCGCGACCACGACGACACGGCGCTGTTGCTGAACCGCATTGCCTGGATCGGCGCGCTGGTGCTGTTGATCCTCGGCGTGCTCATCCTCCTGGCGATCGTCGCCTTCTTCGGCACGATGGGCTTCGCTGCCGCGTGGCACGGCCTTGGGCCGATGGACTTCTAGAGCTCCAGCTCAGTTGCATCGCTGACGGCGAAGGCGCGGATGGCTTGGTCGTGCGCGAGGAAGAGGTCGGGCCATTCGGTTTCGAGCATCGCAAGCAAGCTGAAGAGATCGAACGGGCCGAGCGAGGCGTTGTAATCGCCATAGCGGTCCTGCAGTGCGCGCCAGGTCTCGGCGCCGCCCTCGTGCTTCACCAGCGCCCATTTCTCACCGTCGCGGATGACGAGGTGCAGCGTGTTTTCGCTTGGCGGCGCGTCGATGCGCCAGGGCGGATACCGGCGCGCGTCACCGGCGTGATAGATGCAGATCGCGTTGCCGGCGGGGTCGCGCAGCCAGGCTTCGTACCAGAGCCAGCTCTGCGCCATGGCTTCGCGCTTGATAGCGACACCGGCGAGCTTCAAGCGGCGAATTTCGAAATCGACATCGAGCACTTCGAAATAAAGCTGCGGTGCGTTTTCGCGCGGGATCGGGCCCTCGGTGAGGTGCAGCGAAAACGTCGCCTCGCCGCGCGGTAACTCGAAGCGCGCGTAGTGCGTACTCTTCACTATGAGCTTGAGGCCGAGCAGCCGGTAGAACGCGATCGAGGCGTCGAGATCGGTTGTGGCGGCGGTCACTTGGTTGAGGCGCATGGGCATCCGAAGGTCCGATTGCGGCGAGCACGGTTCGCTACTTTAGCGCACGATGGCCGCTGTAGGAGAGATTGAATGAGCTTTCGTATCCAGGGTCTCGATCCTGAGCTGTTCGCAGATCTGCAGTCGCTGAGCGATGAGCAGCTGACGGCGAAGGGCATCGAACGCGTCCGTGTCGATGAGAAGCCCGGTGCGCCATGCAGGATTTCGTTGGACGACGCGGAGATCGGCGAACCGGTGCTGCTGTTGAGCTTTGATCATCAACCCGCTGATACGCCCTATCGTCAGCAGGGGCCGATCTTCGTCCGCGAGACCCGCGTGCGATTCGACGGCGTAGATGCGATTCCGGCGGCGCTAACGCGGCGGACGCTTTCGCTGCGTGGGTTTGATGCGGGGCACATGATGGTCGAGGCCGAAGTTGTGGAAGGCGCCGACGCAAAGGCGATGATCGATCGCTTTTTTGACAATGCCAACGTCGCCTACATCCATGCGCACTACGCGCGGCGCGGCTGCTTCGCGGCGCGAATCGATCGGGCTTAGTTCGGCAGCAATTGGGCGGCGAGTGCTTGGATCGCGCGTGAGGCGTTCACGTGTGGCGCTGACGTGCCTTGCGCTTTCGCTACCACAAACGCGCCTTCCATGGCGCAGAGAAACGCGGAGGCGAAGACGCTGGCGTTGGCTTCCGTCATACCGCGCGTAACGGCGGCGAGGCGGATTTCTTCTTCCCAGGAATTGAAGACCTGCCGCACAGCCACGGTGAGCTTCAAGTCCGTGGCTGCAAAGCCCGTTGCGATGGCGCAGATCGGGCAGGACGCTTTGAAGTCGCGCGACTTGGATTCCTTGGCGGTGGTCTTGAACACGCGCTCGATGAACGTGTGCATGTCGACACCGCTTTCGTGTAGCTCGCGAAAGCGGCCGGCGACTGTCGCCCCGACGCGTTCGACCACTTCGGCGCCGATTTGCTCTTTGCCGCCTGGAAAATGGAAATAGAGCGAGCCGCGGGGCGCGCCAGATTTCTCCAATAACTCAGCGACGCCGACGCCCTCATATCCGCGCGCGCGGAAGAGCTCGACGGCGGCGGAGAGCATGTCTTCACGGGCCGATGAAACTTTTGCCATGACCGCAAAATAGCACTTGTATGACGACCGGTCTAGTGATATCCAACAAATAGACCGGTCGTCATACATGACCGGCTCGTCTCTTCCCCGGAGGGTCTACCCATGAAAAAGTTCTTTTCTTACGCTGTATTAGCCGCCGCCGTCCTGGCGTCCCCGACCGCCGCTTTCGCTGGTGACAATGTCGCCGACCGGACTGCCGCGATCCGGCTCTGCCGCGCTGAAGTCGTCGCCCAGACAGGCGCCGAGACCGGCCAGGTCCGCTTGGATCAGGTCAATGTCCGCGCTCGCTTGGTGCGCGTCGATTTCGACTATTGGCGCAATGGCGATCTCCAGAACATCCGCTGCGAAGTGACCCGCGGCGAACCACTTGCGATCGCGTCCATCACGCCGACGCTGCAGACGGCCGCCGTCGCGCAGTAACGCTTTTCTGCCCAAGCGCATCGTTCGCCTCCCGCGGTGATGCGTGATCCGCCTAGCGCCCCCGTTCGCGGGGGCGCTTTTTTGTCGGGCGAATGGAATTGCGGAAGCGCGCACCGCGCGCTTTAAGGCGCCATGGCCGAGATCAAGACGCTGTTCGTGACCAAGCTCTACCGCGCCGCGGTGGAGGGGGTGGACCTGCGCGCGCTGCTCGCGTCGTGCCGCATGATCGCGGCGGAGGATGAAGCGGGGAAGGCGTGGAGCAAGGAGAAGGGCTATCGCGGGTACACCTCGTATGCGTCGCTCAACGATCTGCCACAACGCAATCCCGAGTTTAGCACGCTAGCGAAGCTGTTGGATAAGCATGCTGCCGCTTTCGCGCGGGAGCTGAACTTTGCGAGCACGCGGAAGCTGAAGTTGGATTCGATTTGGATCAACGTGCTCGAGCCCGGTGGCGCGCATTCGGGGCACATCCATCCGCATTCGGTGTTGAGTGGGACGTTCTATGTCGATGTGCCTGCTGGCGCCTCGGCGCTGAAGCTGGAAGATCCTCGGCTCGCGATGATGATGGCGGCGCCGACGCGCGGCGAGGATGCGCCGGAGAGTGAGCGGACGTTTGTGTATGTGACGCCGAAAGCGGGCGAGGTGCTGATGTGGGAGAGCTTTGTGCGTCACGAAGTGCCGGCGAATGCCGCGAAGAAGGCGCGCGTCAGTGTGAGCTTCAACTACGCTTAGCGGCGGAACAGCCAGAACAGCAGCGTGAGTACGGCGCTGGCGATCAGGCTGGTGACGATCGGGAAGTAGAGGCTGAAATTTTCGCGGCGGACCACGATGTCGCCGGGGAGACGGCCTAGTCCCAATTTCGACAGCCACGGCCACAGCAAGCCGAGCGCTAAGAGCACGATGCCGGCGATGATGAGTGCGCGCGCCATGATGTGAACGTAGCGCGGGACATCTTTGTGCGAAAGTTCCCGCCGGAACGCTTTCGCGGCTCTGGGCTTTGTCAGGGCGACGGAGATGGCGATGCGGATTTATCAGGTGCTGGCCATTGGCTCGTTCGTGGCGCTGGCGGCGTGCACGGGCGCTGACACCGGCGACAGCGTTGCTGCGCCGGCGAATGATGTGAGTGCGACGCCGGGTGGCGGTGAGACGTCGACGACTGTTCCGCGTAACGAAGGCGAGCCGGCGGCTGAGAAGCAGGACGATGCGGTCGATGAGAATGGCCGGCCGATTGGCGCGACGGATCCGATCCGGACGCCGACGCCGTAGCTAGTTCGCCTGCGGCTGTGCGCCTGAGGGCGCGTAATAGCCGCCGCATACACGCTTGCTGCGCGTCATATCCCAGCCGGTGTTGAACGTGACTTGATCCGAGCCGCCGGCGGTGACGGGAGCGGTGACATTGGGAAACGCGCCGCGCACGTAGGCATCGACGGTGGGTTGCCAATCAGGAATTCGATCCGGGCCGACAATCGAGATGCGCTGATCCATCGCGAATACGTAGGTGCTCGTCGACGGTGGCAGTGTGCGCGCCATTGTTAGCAGGGCAGGCAGAGGATCGAGGCGGCCCAGGAAGACAACTTCGCCTGGGCGCACATCGAAGGCGCGCGTGCCGGAGTTGAAACACGAGACCCAGAAGCTCTGGTGGGTGAGGCCGGTGATGACGTACCGACCGGGCTCGGCTTGTGCGGCAATCCAGTAGCGCCCATTCGGTCCGCGTGTCGCGTCGTTCACACCGGCCCAGCCGCCGAAGGAATTGGCGTCGAGGCGATTTTCCGCGTCGGAATAGCGCGCGATGTTGAGGCTGAAGTCCGGCATGGCGACCCCAGTCAGGCTTGGCGTCGCTTCGACGATGATGAGTCCGCGATTTGAAGTGGCGTCGAGCGTCAGGTTTTCCGGCACGGACGCGCAGGCGCAAAGCGCTGCGCTGAACAGTGCTGCTGCGAGAATTCGGATCATGTTGGACATCCCCTAGTGCCGAAACTTAGAGGGCGCGAAAGTGCGAGGTCAACTGGTGTCGGGCTTTCGCCACGCGCTCTTGGCGGCGGCGGTGAGTTCTTCGGCTTGATCGACGCGATGGAAATAATCGTCGGGCGCTTCGAGCACGGCGCTGAGGCGTTGCGGTTGGGCGTGGAGGCGCTTGGCTAGACGGCGTGCGAACGCGTGCGGCGCGTTGAAGACGCGGAGCAGGGCTTCGTAGCGTTCGGCGAGGGGCCAGGCGGAGCGGAAGCCGGCGGGGCGATCGGAGGCGCAGACGTTTGACATTGGCGCGTTTGCGCCCCCTCCGATCGCTTCGCGACCACCTCCCCCGCGAGCGGGGGAGGATAGGTTCACAAAGCAGCGGAAGGCGACGCGCCAATCCTCCGGATTTTCGGGGGTGAAGCTCATGAGTTTGCGTGCGCGTTGGCGCGGGTGGCGTGCGCGTTGGGGCGTGATGGTTTGGGGGAACGCCGCGGCTTCGATGAGGAGAAGCCGGCGCAGCAGCGCTTCGCCGACGCGCAGCCAGGAGAGCATGAGCGTGTGAGCGCGGCGCGTTAGCGTGTGTTCGCGCGCGACGTCTTCAGGCGCGCCGAAGAGCGAATGCAGGACGTGCAGAAACGCTTCCGCGATGCGCCAAAGCGCGAGCGGCGCGGTGCGGGGGAGTGTGGCTGTCTGCATTTGTCGGCGTGGAGTTTACGCCGGTGGTGGGGTCGGTCGGATTGGGGGCGGGTTATCCTCGTATTTTTCGGGCGGATTACTTGCGCGCTTCCTTGCCATGCCAGATGCGCGTGATCAGCACGGTGTCCGCATCGATCTTGTAGCGCACGACGTAGCGGCTGTGGCCGAAGCGGATAAAGGCGTTACGGAGGTCGCCTTTCACGATCACGCCGGAGCGTGGAAAGAGCGCCAGTAGGTCGATGCCTTCGATGATGCGCTGAACAGCGCGCTTGGCTGCACGCGGGCTCTTAGCGTCGAGGAAGGCGTGAAGTCTGTCGAGATCGGCGCGTGCGCGCTCGGTGAAAAGTACGCGGTGCAAGCGTCGCTAGCGGAGTTTGCGCGGTTGAGGCCGCGGAAGCTCGTTGGCGGTGCCCCACGATTTCATCCAGTCGCGGACTTCTTCCCACGGGACACCCATGCCCGTGACCTCAAAGTCCGCCAGCGCCGCCTCATCTTCTTCGACGCCAGCTTGCTCGATGGGATCGCCGTCCATGGCGATGTCCCAGGCGAGTTGCTGGCGCACGTATTCTTCCGGCGAGACGCCGCGCGCCTCCGCCGCCGCGCGGACTTCGTCCGCAAGCGGGCCGGGGATGGAGATGGTGAGCGTGTCGGCGGGCATGGGTTGCATTCTAGCAGAATGCTCGTGGTTCGTCATATAGACCTAGGTGAGGTCAAAGGCGACGTTCAAGCAGCTTCGCAACGTGCGCCTCAATATCCTCTGCCGGAATGCGCTTCCCACCGAACGCCGCGATAAGTGGTTTGGTCGCTGCATCAACTGTCGGTGCGATAGCGTTGGGTGCAGTATCCAGCGGCAAGTCGATAAATGTGGTGATCGTGTCCTCGCGGCATACGTCATAGGACAAAGTCATGCGAAAATCGTCGGCCCATCGGACCAGCTTTCTGCCCCTTAGACCCGTCCAGTAAAAAGTAAGCCCCAGTCGGGTTTGCTGTTGATCGAACTTCAGCCCCTTTCCAATAGCGAGCGCAACCGCAACCACTTCGGCGACGCGATAGATCATGAGAAGTGGATCAAAGGCCTCGTTGGGCGTGATCTTGTTCGGTGTTGTATCGTCTTGAAGGACGCGGCGAAGGTAAAACGCCCCGTTGGGTTCAAATCGCATGAAATCGAAATGGGTCGAAGACATCCAGCCGCTTTCAGCGGATACGATCAGCGCTTCCCATCCGTTCGAAGAGACGTAGGGCTGATCGGCAGTGTTTCGGAAGCCGCGAGAGTCGAGCCAAACTGGCCACCCAGTGTACCCCGGGTTGCTTGATGTGACGGTCGAGAAGAATGCTTCGTCTGCAACCTCGCCTTCTCTCGCAGGTTCGAATTGAAGGCCAACACTCCACGTGCCGTGGTCAAGGAGTGCTTTTTCCTCGTCCGATAGCGAACGGCCGCCAATGGCCTCAAGGTAGCGTTGATAGCCTCGTTCCAGGACGGCTGAACTAGCTTCCTTCAAGGAGATTCTTTTTTTTTCCGGTTCGCCGCCACCGGGTCCACCCTGAAGGGCATTCAAGAGTTCGGCGGCGCTATGTGATGCCAGTTGACGCCGAAGAAATCTTCCGAGATCTGCTTCGCGGTTGTCGAAGCAAATCTCGACAATATCTTTCCAGTCCTCCGGTCTTGCGACAGCCGTGCTGGGAGTGCCGTTGGATTCCAGCGTGCGAAAAAATACGTCGCCGCGGGCGATCACACGTTTCTTTGGGTCCGTGGGATTAAACAGGTCGGCTTTCGCCGCGACTGGTGTTTTGACGCCCTCTGGGATCGAGATGATCGGGTGCTGAACTCCGTCACGCACGCCAAACCCAACGGTCACTTCAAACTTTTCGAACGCGAACTGCGAAACAATGCCTTGCACGGTGTCGACGTGAAACGCGCTCACCACGTCCATGCCGACGGGCACCGGTAGCGGCTTGAGCGTCTTGTCGTCGAACCCGATGACGATGAATCCGCCGTTGCGATTGCGAATGGCCAACGCCGCGCGGGCGACCTTCGCTGCTCCGTGTGCATCAGAGAGGTCGAGCCAGCTTTTCAGCTCGACATTCAATGTCTCGGACGGTTGGGCAACCAACTCGTCGAGGCGGCGCTGATCGATGCTCGGGCCAGCCATGCGTCTCAGTTATCCAAGAAGCTCCGCAGCTTCCGTGAGCGGGACGGGTGCTTCAACTTCCGCAGTGCCTTCGCTTCAATCTGTCTGATCCGTTCGCGGGTGACGCTGAATTGTTGGCCGACTTCTTCGAGGGTGTGGTCGGTGTTCATGCCGATGCCGAAGCGCATGCGGAGGACGCGTTCTTCGCGTGGGGTCAACGACGCTAAGACGCGCGTTGTGGTTTCGCGGAGGTTGGATTGGATCGCGGCGTCGACGGGGAGGATGGCGGACTTATCCTCGATGAAGTCGCCGAGGTGTGAGTCCTCTTCGTCGCCGATCGGCGTTTCAAGGCTGATCGGCTCCTTGGCGATCTTCATCACCTTGCGGACTTTTTCGAGCGGCAGGCCGAGTTTCTCGGCGAGTTCTTCGGGCGTCGGTTCGCGGCCGATTTCGTGCAGCATCTGACGGCTGGTGCGGACGAGCTTGTTGATCGTCTCGATCATGTGCACCGGGATGCGGATGGTGCGCGCCTGGTCGGCGATCGAGCGGGTGATGGCTTGGCGAATCCACCACGTCGCGTAGGTGCTGAATTTGTAGCCGCGGCGATACTCGAACTTATCGACGGCCTTCATCAGACCGATATTGCCTTCCTGGATCAGATCCAGGAATTGCAGGCCGCGGTTGGTGTACTTCTTGGCGATGGAGATGACGAGGCGGAGGTTCGCTTCGACCATTTCCTTCTTGGCTTGACGCGCTTCGCGTTCGCCCTTTTGCACGGCGTGAACGATGCGGCGGTATTCGTCGATCGGGACGCCGGTTTCTTGCGCGAGCACGCCGATCTCGCCGCGGATGTCGGCGATGTCGTCGACTTCGGCGGTGACGAACTTGGCCCAGGCCTTGTGCTTTTGGACCATCATCTTCTCGGTCCATTTCGGATCGAGTTCGTGGCCTTGGTATTGGGTGAGGAATTCGGTGCGCGGCACGCCGTTGGATTCGGCGAGGCGCATCAGCTTGCCTTCAAGCTGAATGAGCTTGCGGTTGATGGCGTAGAGCTGCTCGACCAGGCTTTCGATCCGCGCGTTGTTGAGCTTCAGCTTCTTCAGCTCTTCGATGATGGTGTTCTGCGCGGTGTCATAGGCCTCGGCCTTGGCGCCGGGGAGCGCCTTGCCTTGCAGGCGCAGCTCGATGCGCTTTTCCTGCAGCTTGCGGAATTGACCGAAGGCTTCGGCGATGTTGTCGAGCGTCGACATCACGCCTTCTTTGAGTTCGGCTTCCATTGCCGACATCGAGATCGCCTGTTCGTCGTCGAACTCTGAATCGGAATCGGCTTCAGCGGCGGCTTCGGCCGGATCTTTCTCTTCGCCTTCTTCACCCGACGGCGCTGCAGCGGCGGGTTTGGGGGCCATGCGCGCGGCCATGGCTTCGGCCTTCTTGCGCTCGGTCTCGGCGATTTCGATTTTCGCGGCTTCGGGATCGACCAAGCCGTCGGCGTTCACGCCGGGGGCGGATTGCGGGACGATGCCCATCTCGGCGCCGTAGGTGGCTTCGAGATCGATGATGTCGCGCAGCAGGATCTTCTGCTCACGCAATTCGTCGCGCCACACCATGATGGCTTCGAACGTGAGCGGGCTTTCGCAGAGGCCGCGGATCATGGCGTCGCGGCCGGCTTCGATGCGCTTGGCGATGGCGATTTCGCCTTCGCGGCTGAGCAACTCGACGGTGCCCATTTCGCGCAGATACATCCGCACTGGATCGTCGGTGCGGTCGGCGTCTTCGCGGGTGTTGGTGACGGCGACCTTGGTGGTGGCTTCTTCGCGCGTGGCGACGGCCTTGGAGGTTTCTTCCTCGGCGGCTTCGCCTTCTTCTTCGTTGTCGACGACGTTGATGCCCATCTCGTTCAACTGCGCCATCACGTTCTCGATGGCTTCAGAATCGAACTCGTCGCTGGGCAGAACCTTGTTGAGCTCTTCGTGGGTGACGAAGCCGCGCGTCTTCGCGGCCTTGATCATCTTCTTTACGGCGGCATCCGAGAGATCGAGGATCGGGCCTTCCGGCGCTTCCTTTTCCTCGGTCGTTGTGTCTTCGGTCTTCGCCATCGAAACTTTGCTCTTGCTCATCGAAATAGGCATTTCTCTCTAGGCGACTAGGTCGCCGGCATCGTCTTGCTGCACGTCATCATCAAGCTTGGCTTCACGGGCGCGGATCTCGATGGCCAACGCCTCTTTGTTCAAAGCCTGAAAGCGGGCGAAAGCGTCATCGTCGCCTTCGGCCGCCGCCCGTTTTAGCTCGGCGAGTTCCTCCCTGATCGCGGGAAGCACGACGTGGAGTGAAGCCAGGGCGGCCCATTCTTCTGGGCGGGCCTCGTAGCCGGTTGGCGGCTTCGAGGTCCCTGGCGGCTTCGCATCGTGTTTCCAGCGCAAAACGCGCGCCGCGGCGCGTTCTTGACCCGATCGGGTGAGATGGAGGCTCAAGACCTCCCGGTCAATGGCCCCAGACGCCTCATGGGCATCCGCCAGACCCACCAGGGTGTCGCGGATGGCGGCCAGTTCGGGGTCGGCGACAGCGAGGCGGTCGAGCCAGTCGGCGTAGCGGGCGAGGACTTCGGGATGATCCACCGCGGCGCGCAGGAAGTTTTCGGCGGCGGGACGGGCGCGCGCTGGGGCTTGAGCCTTGAGTTCGGTGGTGGCGCCGGGTGGGGGCGCGTTGCGGCCCCAGCGTTGGCCGGGTTGGGGCGGGGTCCAGGCTGGGCGCTGGGCGCGGATGAGGGCGTTGTAGCGCTGGAGGAGATCGCTGAAGTAGGCGCGGGATGTGTCGCGGTCGGCGATCTTGCCGGCGGCTTCCTTGAGCGCGGCTTGGAGCGCGGCGCGGGCTTCGGGTGTCGCGAGGCCGTGGCGGGCGTGTTCGCGATCGAACAACGCCGTGGAGGCGGGGGCGGCAGCTTCAAGCAGCGCGTTGAGTGCATCGGCGCCGCCGGCGCGGAAGATGTCGTCGGGGTCTTGGCCTTCGGGGGCGTAGGCGATCTTGAGCGTGTGGCTCGGCGCCAAATGCGGAATGGCGAGATCGATGGCTTTGTCGGCGGCGCGACGGCCTGCGGTGTCGCCGTCATAGCAGAAGATCGGCTCGCCGCCGGAGCGCCAGAGCAGTTGCAGTTGGTCTTCGGTGAGCGCGGTGCCGCACGGGGCGACCGCGGCGATGCCGGCGCGTTCGAAGGCGATGACATCGAGATAGCCTTCGCCGACCACGAGCCCGTTGGCCTTGGTGCGCGCCAGCAATTCGCGAGCTTGCTTTAAGCGATAGAGCACGCGGCTCTTGGAATAGAGCGGGCTTTCGGGGCTGTTGATGTATTTGGCTTTGGCGTCCTTGGCCAACGCACGGCCGCCGAAGCCGATCACTTTTCCGCTTGGATCGTGGATTTCGAAGGTGATGCGGCCGCGGAAAGTGTCGATGGCGCGCTTGCCTTCATCGCCTTCGCGCGCGACGCCGGCGGCGACGATTTCTTCGGCGGTGAAGCCTTCGAGTTTGAGTTTGTCGAGCGCCCAGGTCCATTCGTCGGGCGCGAGGCCGATGCCGAATTGCTCGATGACGTCCGCGCCGATGCCGCGGCCTTGCAGATACTTGCGCGCGTCGGCGCCGCCCGAGGAGCGCAGCGCGTCGGCGTAGAGTTTCGCGGTGCGGGCGGTGATCGAGAGCAGGCGCTTCCTGCGATCGTCTTGGCCGCGATCGGCGTAGTCATCCTTGGGCAGCGGCACGCCGGCGTATTCGGCGAGACGTTCGACGGCTTCGGGGAAGGAGAGGCCTTCGAGCTTCATGCACAGGCCGAACACGTCGCCTTTTTCGGCGCAGCCGAAGCAGTTGAAGATGCCCTTCTGGTCGAGGACGTGGAACGAGGACGTCTTCTCTTGGTGGAACGGACAGCACGCCCAGAAGTCACCCGCCGAAGGGCGGGTTTTGCGCTTATCCCAGGTCAGACGCTTGCCGGCGTAGTCGGCAATCGAAACCCGGTCGCGCACCTCTCGTAGCAAGGTGTCGGTGAACCGCATGAAAACCTGAAGTGAGACGCTGGGCCTATTATACAGCGATTCGCCGAAACGATTCGGATGCGCTGATTTAGCTGGGGTTTTTAGTCGACGTGGCCGCCGTGGGCGGGTGGGTCCGAGGCGGGGAAGGACTCGTCGGAGGTTTCGTCCACTTCGTCCCAGGAATTGGGCGGATTTTCCATGGCGTCGGGGCCGGCGTCGCGGACTTCGGGGATGTCGGCGGGGATGGGGGCGCGCGAACTCGGCATATGCTCAAGTTGGGCACAACAGGCAGGTCGAGCAAGGCCAGGTTGGAAGTAACCCTTAGCCGAGACGACTCAGATACGATTGCGCGGTGCCACGTCTCGCGCCTCACATGCTCTTTTGGGCGGTTGATCTAGCCTTGGCTGGATCTGCCTTGATGTATCCCGAGGCGGGTCCCGGGATGATAGCCTTTGCGTTCGTGTTGGCGACGATTGGTGTCGCCTACTACTTGACGCGTTTTTGGCGCAAACGCCGCAATTCCGGCTCTTCCATCGACAAGCACAGCTCAGTCGCCGTGAACGAGCATGGCACCATCACGATAAAAATCGGCAAGCGCGACTTAGCTCGCAATCGAGAACGCGCGCATCTCAATCAATGATCGAAGCGTCGACGCTAGTACTTCCCCGGCGGATCGCTGGCGGGGAAGCTTTCGTCGCTGGCTTCGTCGGTGTCGTTCCACTTCTTTGGTGGATTGGCCATCGCGTCGGGGCCGGCGTCGCGGACCTTTTTGGGCTTTGGCGGCGGGGTCTCGGTTTTCTTCGGAGCGTGGGTGTCTTTGTGGGGCATGAGGGACTCCTGTGTCCCGGATTCAACGCGCGGCGGGGAACAAAGGTTGCCGCGCTCACTTTCTTGGGAACGGGGCGGGAGTGCGTGACTCCGCCGCAATTCGGGCGCCCTCCATTCCAATCTCGCGCCCGCAAGGGACGACCAGGAGTTTCCAGATGAGTTTGAGTAGAGCTGCGGCGGCCTTCGCCGTTATGGCGGCGGCAGCAGCGCCGATGGCTTCGGCGCAGACGCCGCAGGTCGTGGCGCCAAGCACGCAAGGCACGCTGTTGAGCGTGAGTGCGGAAGGGCTGTCGGAAGGCCGGCCCGACATGGCGATCATCAATCTCGGTGTGACGACGGAAGGCCAAACCGCCGCCGCCGCGCTCGCGGAAAACGCGCGGCGCATGACGGCGCTGACGGCGGCGCTGCGGCGCGCTGGGATCGCCGAGCGCGATATCCAGACGTCGAACGTCTCGGTCTATCCGCAACAGCAATATGTCGAAGGCCAACAGCCGCGGATAACGGGCTACCAGGCCAACAACACGGTGACGGCGAAAGTGCGCGCGATCGATAATACCGGGCGCGTGATCGATGCGGCCGTCGGCGCGGGCGGCAATACGGTGAACGGGGTCTCGTTCACGTATCAGGATCCGGACGCGCAATTGGATGTGGCGCGTCGCGACGCGATCGCTGAAGCGCGCCGGCGGGCGGAGCTTTATGCGAACGCGCTGAATATGCGCGTCGTGCGCATCGTTGCGGTGCAGGAAGGCGGCGGGTTCTCGCCGCCGATGCCGATGATGATGGCGCGGATGGAAGGCGCCGATGCACAATCGACGCCGATTTCGCCGGGCCAGATCGAAACGCGCGTCAGTGTGAGCGTGACGTTCGAACTGCGCTGAAACGCTCAACGCGCGAAAAACTAAACCGAGAGGAGGCGGCGGAGCGATCCGCCGCCTTCACTTTTTGCGGAGCGCCCGTGGCTCGCGCGAATGTGTCCTGCGGTTGTGCGCCGGCCGTGCCTAGCGTGGTGGTGCAGATGAGGGAGGACACATCATGCGTTTGACGACATTGGCGGCTGTGGCCGTGGTTTTGGTTCTGATCGCGCCGGCGACGGCGCAGCCGCGGCCGGAGCCGCAGCGCGAAGATGCGCCGCGCGCGACGGCGCTCAGCGTGAATGCGTACGGCATAGTCGAGGCGCGGCCGGATATGGCGACGATCAATGTCGGCGTCCTCACGATGGGCCAGAGCGCAGAAGGGGCGCGGGCCGAGAACGCGCGGCGGATGACGGCGCTCACGGCAGCGCTGCGCCGTGCGGGCGTTGCGGAGCGCGATATCCAGACCTCGTACGTCCGCGTCAGTCCGCGGTATCAGTATAGGGCCGATCAGTCGCCGCTGATCAACGGCTACGAGGCGCAGAATTCGGTACGGGCGAAAGTGCGCGACATCGATGCGACGGGGCGGGTGATCGACGCAACGGTGCAGGCAGGCGGCAATCAGGTGAACGGCGTCTCGTTCGGATTTCAGGAGCCGGAGGTTCACGTCAACCGTGCGCGGCGCGATGCGATCAGGGTCGCGCGCGAGCGGGCGGAGCTTTACGCGGATGCGCTCGGGCTGCGCGTGGTGCGGGTGATTTCCGTCAGCGAGGCTGGGGCCGCGGCGCCGGTTTCGCTCGGCGAAGAAATCGTGGTGACGGCGAGCCGCGCTGGAGGCGGCTCATCCCCGACGCCGATTGCGCCAGGTGAGCTGGAGACGCGGGCGTTTGTCAGCGTGTCGTACGAGTTGCGCTGAACGTGGGGGCGGCGGCGCGATCCGCCGCCCTCTACTACTTATTGCGCGGGCGTTTCGGCCTCGGGCACCGGAATCGGTGGCGCTTCCGGGAGATCGACGTCCGGTGGGTTGATGTTTACGTCGGGCACGTTGAGTTCGAGCGAAGCCGTTTCGCGCGGTTGCATACCGCCATTATAGGCGACGATGCCGACGGCAACGATCGCCACGAGAACGATACCGCACAGAAACGCGAGCCACGACGAGCCGCCGCCTTCTCTCTCTGCCATGTTCCAATCCTCCAGGGTCACGCCCTGGCTGGTAAACATGGGGCTGGGCGCTGCGGTTCCCGGCGCGTTAGGCGACAGGCGTCAGCAGCGGCTCGCCGGCGTAGAAGCGGCGGAGATTTTCCATCACGTTCTGTGAGCCGGCGTAGAGCGCTTCGCGGGTGCCGCCGCCGAGGTGGGGCGTGAGCGTGGTGTTGGGGACGTTCTCCCATCGGACGGCGGGGGTTGGTTCTTCCTGGAACACGTCAAGGCCAGCGCCGCCGAGCGCGCCGGATTTGAGCGCGGCGATCAGCGCGTCTTCGTCTACCAGGCTGCCGCGCGAAATGTTGATGAGGATGCCGTCGCTGCCGAGGGCTTTGATGATGTCAGCGGTGATGATGCGGCCTTGGTCGCCACGGGCGGCGATGGCGAGAATGTCGGACCATTCGGCGAGCTTGGGGAGATCGGGTTCGTAGGCGTGTTGGGCCTCCGGCTTTGCGCGTGGGCCGAACCATTTGATCTCAAGGCCGAACGCTTCAGCGCGATGCGCGATGCTTTGGCCGATCGCGCCGTATCCGACGACGCCCAGTTTACGGCCGCGCAAGCGGCGTTGCGGCGGGATGGCGAGCGGCGGCGCCCAGCGGTTCTCGCGCAGCACGCGCTCACCTTCGGTGAAGCCGCGGCAGACGGCGATCATGAGGCCGATGGCGACGTCGGCGACGTCTTCGTGGTTGATCTCGCGGCCGTGCGTGACGGCGATGTTGCGCTTGGCGGCGTAGGCGAGATCGATGCCGTCCACGCCGACGCCGAAGCAGACGATGGCGCCGAGTTCGGGCAGCGCGTCGATCATGGCGTTGGAGATGCCAACGGAGCCGATGGTGACGGCGGCGCGGACGTCTTTGCGGTCGGTTGGCCAATGCACGACGTCGTAGTCGGCGAGGCGCATTTCGAAGAGGCCGAGGGGCGGGTGGATCAGAAGCGCGGGCTTGGTCATGGCGCAATGTGACGGCGATCACCGCGCACAATCAACCCTCGCCCCGCAAAGCGGGGGAGGGTGTCGCGAAGCGACGGGAGGGGGACAGTGATTCAACTCGGAGGGACAGGCATGTCCCCCGCCCCCAACCCCTCCCCCACTTCGCGGGGCGAGGGGAGTTAAGCCGCGTTCTTGGCTTTCTTCGCCATGAGCTTGGCGAAGCGTTCGAAGAGGTAGTGGCTGTCTTGCGGGCCGGGGGACGCTTCGGGGTGGTATTGCACTGAGAAGACGGGCTTGCCGTCGAGTTCGATGCCGCAATTGGAGCCGTCGAACAGCGAGACGTGGGTTTCTTTCACGCCCTTCGGCAGCGTCTTTGGATCGATGGCGAAGCCGTGGTTCATCGAGACGATCTCGACTTTGCCGTTCGACTTGTCTTGCACCGGATGGTTCGCGCCATGATGGCCTTGCGCCATCTTCATGGTCTTGGCGCCGAGGGCGAGGCCGAGCATTTGGTGGCCAAGGCAGACGCCCATTGTCGGCGTGCCAGAATCCACGATCTTTTTGATTTGCGGCGCCGCGTACTTACCGGTGGCGGCCGGGTCGCCTGGACCGTTTGAGAGCAGCACGCCGTCGGGCTTGTGCGCGAGCACTTCTTCCGCCGTTGCGGTGGCGGGAAGCACGATGGTTTTGGCGCCGATGTCGCCGAGGGCGCGCAGGATGTTGCGCTTCACCCCGTAGTCGATGACGACGACGGTGAATTTGGGTTTGGTCACGGGCGCGACGCCCAGCGGCCATTGCCAGCGCTTTTCGTTGACGACGTAGCTTTGCGCGGTGGTGACGTCTTTCGCGAGATCGAGGCCGTCGAGGCCGGACCAGGCTTGCGCTTGCTTGTGTAGTTTCTTGAGATCGAACTTGCCGTCGGGTGCGTGCGCGATAACGGCGTTCGGCATGCCGTGTTCGCGGATGCGCTTGGTGAGCGCGCGGGTGTCGAGGCCGGCGAGAGCGATGACGTTGCGCTTGGCGAGCCAGGCGGAGAGTTCGTCATCGCTGCGCCAGTTCGATGATTGTGTCGGGCGCGTGCGGAAGACAGCGCCGCGTGCGGCAGCTGCGGCGGCGGGCGACGAGGTTTCGATGTCTTGGTTGTTGGTCCCGACGTTGCCGATGTGCGGGAAGGTGAAGGCGACGATCTGGGCGGCGTAGGAGGGGTCCGTGAGGATCTCCTGGTAGCCCGTCATCGAGGTGTTGAAGCAGACTTCGCCCTCGGCGGCGCCAACAGCGCCCAGGCCTTCGCCCAGGAAAACGGTTCCATCGGCGAGGACGAGCGCGCCGGTGGGCGGGGGACGAGTCGGTTGTGCCAAAGCGCACGGGAGATAAGGCGCGCCGGGCGGGGTGTCAAAACCGCCCAGTCACCACCTATTGGGGTTCGCGTCACAGCCACTGCCCAATCCCTGCCGTAAAGGTGAACTCCCTGTCAGCCATGTCAGTTGGCCGGGGGATGACGGCCTTGTAAGGTTTCGGCGTGGGGACGAAGAGGATCAGAGTTTGGGCCGGGGCGCTTGCCGCTCTCGGGCTCCTGGGAACTGCCGCGTGCGGGCAGCGCGAGCGCGCGCCTGCCGCCGCGCCCGTTGCGCCGCCGACGATCGCACGGGCTGATCTGTTTGGCGAACCGGTTCGTTTCGGCGCGCAGCTTTCGCCGCGTGGCGATCGGGTCGCGTTTTTGGCGCCGCGGGATGGGGTGACGAACCTCTGGGTGATGTCGGTTGGCGCCATGGATGAGGCGCGGGCGGTGACGGACGACCGGGCGCGGGGCGTGCGGGCGTTCGCGTGGGCGGCGGATGGCGCGACGCTGCTCTACCAGTTGGACGACCAGGGCGACGGCAATCTGCGGCTCTATGCGGTGGACGCGGGTGGCGCTAGCGAAGCGCGGGCGCTGACGCCGGCGCGCGCGCGGGCGGAGATCGTGGGGCTGAGCGCCGCCGATCCGGGCGGCGTTGTGGTGTCGTTGAACCAGCGCGACGCGGCTTGGCCGGATCTTTTCCGCGTTGAGTTGGCGACGGGCGCGCAGACGCGTTTGGTGCGTAATGCGAATACGGCGGCGGTGCGTGGGTTCTCGCGCTTCGTGCTCGATCGCCAGAACCGGTTGCGGCTGGGCCTGAAGACCCTGGCTGATGGCAGTGTTGAAGTGTTTGCGCGAGACGCGAATGCGCGCTGGTACAGCTTGCTCACCATTCCGTTCGAAGACGCGCTGTCGTCGCAGCCGCTAGCGTTCGACGCGGATGGGCGCTCGTTCTTGATGTTGGATTCCACCGGGCGCGACCGCGCGGCGTTGGTGCGGGTGGATGCGTACACGGCGGCAAAGAGCGTGCTGGGTGAAAGCGCGCGCGCGGATGTTTCCGACGTATGGCTCGATCCGGCGACCAATGCGCCGGAGGCGTTCGCGGCGAACTATCTGCGTCCGGAGTGGCGCGCGCTCGATCAGGATGCGCAGGCGGATATTGATTATCTCGATCGGCAGCTGACCGGTGACTTTAGCGTGGTGTCGCGCAGTGCGGATGATGCGCGGTGGATTGTCGTCGAAGAAGGGCCGACGGTTGCGGCGCGGTCGTATCTCTACGATCGCGGCGACCGCGCCAATCGCAGACTTTCGCTTTTGTTCAGGCATAGGCCTGGCTTGGATCAGGCGCCGCTGCAGGCGATGACGCCGGTGGAAATTGAAGCGCGCGATGGGCTGACGCTGGTCTCGTATCTGACGCTGCCGATCGGCGCTGATGCCAATGGCGACGCGCGGCCCGAGAGCGCTGTGCCGTTGGTGATCGTGCCGCATGGGGGTCCATGGTCGCGCGATGCGTATGGCTTCAACGCAATGCATCAGTGGTTGGCCAATCGCGGTTACGCAGTGATGAGCGTGAACTTCCGTGGTTCGACCGGGTTCGGCGAAGCCTTCCTCAATGCGGGCAATCGCGAATGGGGCGGGCGTATGCAGGAAGACTTGCTCGACGCGGTGCAATGGGCAGTGACGAACGGCATCGCGCAGGCGGATCGTGTCGCGATCGTGGGTCAGGGCTTTGGTGGTTACGCGGCGTTGGCGGGTTTGACGTTCTCGCCGGATCAGTTTCGGTGCGCGGCGTCGTACGGCGCGCCGGCGAATTTGAGTGCGTTGGTGGAAGGTTCGCCCGCAGCTTCGCGCGACGCTTGGTATCTGCGCGTGGGCGATGTGCGTAGTGCGGAGGGCCGTTCGGCGCTGCGGGCGCGATCCCCACTGCAACGCGCGGGGCAGATCACGCGACCGCTGCTGTTGGCGATGGGCGCGCGCGATAGCGCGGCGACGCGCGGTGAGTTCGACGTGATCGCGCAATCGCTGCGGGCGCGGCGTGTTGGGCTGACGTCGTTGGTGTTTCCGGAAGAGGGCGCTGAGTTGGTGCGGCCGCAGAACCGGCTCGCGTATTACGCGGTGCTTGAGCACTTCCTGTCGGATTGCTTGGGCGGTCGCGCTGAGCCCGCGGGCGCCTCGCTCGAAGGCGCGGAGATGATTGCTTACGATGGCGCGACGAGCGTGCCGGGACTCTCGGCGTTTGCGCGGCGCGCTGTGGTGCCGACGCCGCCGCCGGCGGAAGAGGCGTTGCCTGTGGCGGATGATGGCGCTGGCGGGCCAGTGGCGACATCAGCGGCGCCGGCCGATCCGGTCGCGCGCGAAATCACGCCGCGTTCTCCCTCGCCGCCGCAACCGCCAGAGCAGTAGTCAGGGTAGCGTCAGCAGATCGGCGCAGATGGCTTCGAGGCCGGCTTGGTCCAGGCCGTCGAAGGCGTTGAATTGTGTGGAGTCGACGTCGAGTACGGCGGCGAGTGCGCCGGCTTTGTCGAACACCGGGACGACGATCTCAGAGTTTGAGCGGCTATCGCAGGCGATGTGGCCTGGGAAGGCGTGCACGTCAGGCACGATGATGGTTTCGCGCTGCGCGGCGGCGGCGCCACAGACGCCTTCGCCGAACGGGATGCGCAGGCAGCCCAGCGTCCCCTGATATGGGCCAACGACGAGTTCGCGATCTTTCTGTGGATCAACGACGTAGAAGCCGGTCCAGAAGAAGCGATCGGGAAAGGCTTGCGCCAACAGCGATGAGGCGGTGGCATAGCGCGCAGTGATGTTTGGCTCGCCGGCGATGACGGCGGCGATCTCAGCGCGGAGCGTGGCGTAGCGCTCGGCTTTGTCGGCCGGGAGTGCTGCGCGGGCGGGTTCCGCCATTCTAGTTGCGGTTCGACTTGCGGTGGCGCAGCGCGCCGGAGGCCTTGAGAGCTGTCATGCGCTCCTCGCGCGACAGTGGCCGTTGCGCCGGTTTGCTCAGATTGCGGCCGACGAGGACCGAGAGTCCGACGATGACCGCCACCAAAATTACGATCCAAACCCAAAACATACAGTCTGCCTCCGAGCATCACATCTAAGGTTCCGGCCCAGGCTTGGCCAGGGCATTGGGAACTTTTCACTGGCTGCGCGCGCCAAGAATCCGCCTTATGAACGTCTTAGCTACCGCACGACTCAACTGATCCGCACCGTGGTTCTGTTCCGTCGCCAGTGGGAGGGCGCGCCATTTCAAATCTCACCGCAGACCAACTCGACAGCGAGTTGAAGCTTAGCGAACGCGGCGCCGCCGACGGTCGCAAGAATTTGCCGGCATCCGGCGATGATCAATTGTCTGCGGTGGAGGCGATGGTGGTGAGCCGCATTGACGGCGTCATCGGCCAGCGCTCGAACGAAATTCTCGGCGTTGGGTCGGGGCAAGATTTTACGACGCTGCCGCAGGATCTGGAGACGCTTGCGGGCGAGCCGCAGACGATCCTCACGCAGTTTCGCGCCAAGAAGGCGCGTGCGCAGAGCGCGGTGGGCCTGGAGCTCAACAACACGCACTCCGATTTCGCGCGCGCTTATCGCGACTATCGCGCGTTCCGCATTCAGCATCAGCTGACCGAAACCGAGCCGAGCTACGACACGGTGTTCTGGCGCAAGGTGTTCTTCTTGGCGTTGCTGTTCACGGTGGAAGTCGCGGCGAATGGCTGGATCATCGGGCAAGCGAGCCCCGGCGGTTTAGTGCAAGGCTGGACGACGGCGTTGATGATCTCGGTGCTGGTGGTGCTGACGGGATCGCTCATCGGTGCGGGGCCGTGGCGCTATCTCAATTATCGTGGCGCTGACGGGAACGGCGCGGTGCACCGGTTGTGGGCCGTGCCGTCCGTTGTGATCGGCGGGCTGTTGCTGCTGCTGTTTGCGTTTTACATCGCGCACTATCGCTACGCGCTATCGCACAGCGATTTGGATTCGCCGGCGCCGGACAACATTCTGAGTTCGATCGCGAGCGCGCCGTTCCAGCCGTTCCAGCAGATGGAATCGCTGTTGCTGTTTATCATCGCGCTGCTGATCGGGATTTTCGCGGTGGCGCGTGGTGCGCATTGGGATGATCCGTATCCTGGTTACGGTCCGCGTCACCGGCGCATGGAAGGCGCGCGTGAGCGGGCGCAGGAATTGGCGCTGGGTTTGTCGCAGGAAGTGGACGAGGCCAAGCAGGACGCGGATCAGGCGCTGGCTGAGATTGCGCAGCGCAGCACGGCGTCGGTTGGTGCTTTGCGTCAGGCCATTGCGCGCACGCAGGACAATGCGCCGATCTGGGACTTCCAGGTCCTGCAAATCCTGAGCGAGGGCCGCGACGCGATCGAGATTTATCGCGACGCCAACCGCGAGGCTCGGTCGGGCAAGGCGCCGAGCTATTTCGATACGGACGCATTCGAAGACGTCGAGCCGCCGAGCAGCGCGGAAATCCTGGAGAGCCTGCAGACGGCGTTTGCGCGGGCCACCAACAACATCACCGCGTGCAAGAGCCAGCTCGCGGGCGCGCGGGCGCAGCTCGAGGCGGAGTATCATTCGTTCTACGATGACGAGCTGACGCCGTTCCTGAAGAACATCGAGAACAACGCCACCGTGAACGTGCGCAGCGAGTTCGACGATGGCCCGGCCGCCAAGCGCGCCGCGCCGCGTGTCGAAGAGCCGGTGAGCGACGAGCCGCCGGAGGAGCCGTCGCGTGGGCCGTTATCGTTCAAGCGTCTGCGGGGCCAGCGTTAAATGCGGGAACGTGATAGCGCCAACCGCCGCTATGCCATCGGCACAGGCGCGGTGATCGGCGGTCTGTTGGCGATTAGCCTCACGGTGTTTCTGCTGCGGCCGGCGACGCTCGATGAGGCGACCTTGTGTCCGACCAATCGGCCAATCGAGGGGCACACGGTGGTGATCGTCGATCGCACCGATATCTGGTCCCCGTCGATTGGGGCGACGTTGACTGAGATTGTCGAGAACGCGCAGCGCGAGACGCAGCAGTACCAGAAGTTCTCAATCGTTGCGCTGGACGCTGAAAACTCGGTGCGGCCGTTGTTTTCGGTTTGCAATCCGGGGGCACCGAGCTTTTGGTCCGACCTCTATCGCGGCCGGCGCTACACGCAGCGGGATTTCGAGGATCGTTTCGTCGGCGCGGCAGATCATGTCGTGGAGCAGATCCGCGAACCATCACAGGCCGCGACTAGCCCAATCGTCGAGTATGTGCATCGCTGGTTGGGTGGCGACGATTTTAATGCGTCGATTGATAATCGCCGGCTGATCCTGGTGTCGGACATGCGGCAGAACTCGCCGCTTTACAGCATCTATAATGCGCGAGACGGGCAGGATTTGGCAGAGGTGGTGCAGCATCAGTTTGGCCCGGCGGCGCAAGGCGTGCGGTTCGATGTGTACTTCATCGCGCATGGCCAGGATCACAACGTCAGCGAGGACGATGTGCGTACGGCGTGGGATGGCGCATTCCAGCAGATCAACGCGACCTACGACTGGCGTCAGATCAACTAGCTTTGTCGCGGACTAAGGCGGCCCGAGCAACGTGCCGAGCCGGCGACGCAGTGTCGGCGCGCGGCGCGCAGAGCCGATCAAAGCTATCCAAGGGTCGAGCGCGGTGTGGAGCGCGCTGGGGCGCGTGGGATGAAGCAGGCCGTAGCGGTGGACGCCCGCCGTCGGCTCGCGCGCGTAGGTGCCGAACAGGCGGTCCCAGATGATGAGGACGCCGCCGAAATTGCGGTCGATGCAGCCGGGTTCGGTGGCGTGGTGGACGCGGTGGTGCGAGGGCGTGTTGAAAATGAACTCGACCCAAACTGGCAAGCGGCGCACGCGCTCGGTGTGAACGAGGAAGTGATGCACGCCCCGCACGGCGGCCGATGCGGCGACGAGCGCCACGGGCGCACCAACGGCGATCAGCACGAGCGGCGCCACCGCGGCGGGGGTGAGCAGCCACGTTGGCGGCTGACGGAGGCCGGTGAAGAAATTGTAGCGGCTGGGCGAGTGGTGCACCGCGTGTGAAGCCCAAAACAACGCGACGCGATGTGCGAGGCGGTGCGTGCAATAGTAGAGCAGATCGTCAGCCAGGAAGACGGCAAGGGCGAGCGCGACGGTGATGCCGGGCGCATGTTTGGCGCCGTGATCGGGCATGACCATTTCGACCAGCACAGCGCAGGCGCCGAGGATGAGGCTGATGCGCGCTTCGCGCCGCCATTCGGCGCGGTTCGGGTAGGCGCGCGCTGAGGCTTCGAGGAGCGCGGCGGCAGCGCCGATCAGGAATAGGAACAGAGTCAGCATTGCTATCGTCTGCTGGATAGATGCGCGTTGATGCTTGTTGGTTCCGATCGCTGGGACGTTTTCTCGACTTGGGAACCCTTGTGCGGGTTAGCGCATCGAATAGAGTTGCGGACGAGGCGCGTTCCGTGGCGAGGCCAGCGTGCTGACGTGGCTCACGCGCATCACTGACGAGATGTCTACTCTTGAGCGCCGCCGCCTAGCACTTTGTAGAGCGTGACGAAGTTGGTGGCGCGGGCGACGCGGGCGGTGACCAGGCCTTGTTGCGCGGTGTAGAGCTCGCGCTGGGCGTCGAGTAGGCCGAGATAGGAATCGACGCCTTCGCGGTAGCGCGCTTCGGAGATTTGGTAGCTGCCGCCGGCGGCATTGGCGAGCGATTGGCGCGCGGCGAGTTCGTCGCCTAGCGTGGCGCGCGCGGCAAGCGCGTCGGCGACTTCGCGGAAGGCGACTTGGATGGCGCGTTCGTACTGGGCCACGGCGATGTCGCGGTCGGCGTTGGCGGCGCCGAGTTGGCCGCGCAGCGCGCCACCGCGGAAGATCGGCAGATTGAGTTGCGGCGTGAAGTTCCAGAACTGGCCTGAGACGCCGGCGAACAGGTTCTCGAACTGGCTATCGGTTTCGCCGGCGAAGCCCGCGATGGTGACGCTCGGAAAGAACGCGGCGCGCGCGGCGCCGACATCGGCATTGGCGGAGCGGAGCAGGTGTTCGCTCTGGCGAATGTCTGGGCGGTCGAGCAGCACGTCCGACGGTAGGCCGGGCGGCAGTTCGGCGACGCCGAAGGTGACAGCGTCAATCGTTGTGGGACGTAGTTCTTCAGGCACGGGTGCGCCGAGCAGCAGCGCCAGCGCGTTCTCGTCTTGCGCCACGAAGCGGGTGTAGCGGGCGGCGTCGGCGCGCGCGGTTTCGACGATGGTTTGCGCGCGATAGACGTCGAGCTGAGAGGATACGCCTTCCTCGAAGCGGCGCTGCGTCAGCGTGAGCGATTGGTCTTGGGCGTCGAGCGTGCGTTGGGCCAGCGCGAGGAGTTCAAGGTCGCCGGCATAGGTGATGTAGGCGGCGGCGACTTCGGAGATGAGGCTGATCTGGGCGCTATCGCGGGCGTCTTCGGTGGCGAGATATTGCTGTAGCGCGCTGCGGCTGAGGCCGCGGACGCGGCCGAAAAAGTCGATCTCGAACGCCGCTAGATTGAGACCGGCGGTGTAGGTGCGCTCGACGCTTTCATCACCGCCGCGCGGCGTCACACCCTGGATGTTGCCGGCGGCGGCGGCGTCGATCGCCGGCAAACGCTCGGCGCGTTGGATGCGATAAAGCGCGCGGGCGCGTTCGATGTTGATGGCGGCGACGCGGAGGTCGCGGTTTTCTTCGAGCGCGAGTGTGATGAGCGCGCGCAACTTGTCGTCGGCATAGAAAGCCTGCCATTCAGGCAGCGTCGGCTTGCCTTGCGCCGGCAGGCTTGCGGCGGGCCATTGACCCGGAACCGGCAGGGCGGGACGCTCGTATCGGGGTTCGAGCACGGCGCACGCGCTGAGCAGTGCGAGCGCGGGTAGGAGGGCGAGGCGCTGGATCATTCGGCTGGCCCCGACAATGCTGGCGGCTCAGTCGCCGGTTCGCGGCGTTTGAACCAGTCGCGCTCGAACAGTTTGTGGACCTCGACGAAGAAGAACGGCGTGAGCAACGGCACTAGAATGGTGGCCGCCAGCATGCCGCCTATCACCGCGGTGCCGATTGCGTTCTGCGCACCGGAGCCGGCGCCGGATGCGAGCGCCATGGGCATTACGCCGAACACGAACGCGAACGACGTCATCAGAATGGGACGCATGCGGATGCGCGCCGCTTCCATTGCCGCTTCCCCCCACGAGCGGCCTTGCTCGGCCAAGTTGCGCGCGAACTCGACGATTAGGATCGCGTTCTTCGCCGCGAGACCCATGGTCGCCAGCAAGCCGACTTGGAAGTAGATGTCGTTGGAAAGCCCGCGCAGGTTTGCTGCCAGCGCCGCGCCGAGCAGACCAAGCGGCACCACGATCAGCACCGCGAGAGGGATGGTCCAACTCTCGTAGAGCGCAGCGAGACACAAGAACACGACCAGCAACGAGAGCGCGTAAAGCGCGGGCGCCTGCGCGCCGGACTGGCGCTCTTCGTAGGACGATCCGGTCCAGTTGGCGGCGACGCCAGCGGGGAGTTGGTCAATGAGCGATTCCATTTCGATCATGGCCGCGCCGGAGCTGACGCCTTGGCCGCCGGCGCCTTGGATGTTGAACGATGGCGCGCCGTTGAAGCGCTCAAGCCGCGGTGACGCGGAGATCCAGCGCGATGTCGCGAACGCGGAGAAGGGGGCCATCTCGCCGGATTCTGTGCGCACGTGCCATTGGCCAATGTCTTCAGGCGCCATGCGGAATGGCGCATCGCCTTGCAGGAAGACGCGCTTGATGCGGCCGCGATCGATGAAGTCGTTGACGTAGACGCCGCCCCACGCGCCCGCCAGCGTGGTGTTGATGTCGGGGATGGAGACGCCCAGCGCGGCGGCCGCATGCTGATCGATGTCGAGCTGCAGTTGGGGCGTGTCATCCTGGCCGTTGGGGCGCACTTGGCTTAGGCGTTGGTTCTGGCCGGCGAGCCCGAGCAATTGATTGCGCGCATCGGTGAACTGCTCGCGTGATAGCCCCGCGACGTTCACGAGCTGCATGTCGAAGCCGCCGGAGAAGCCGAGTTCAACCACGGCCGGTGGTTGCACCGGGAAGACTGAGCCGTCGCGGATTTGGCTGAGCGCGCCGAAAGCGCGGCCGACAATTGCATCGACGCGCTGGCCGGCGCCGCGTCGCTCTTCCCATGGCTTCAGCTGAACGAACATGAGGCCTTGGTTCTGGCCAGCGCCGGCGAAGCCGAAGCCTTGCACGGCGAAATACGATTCAATCGTCTCGCTTTCGTTCTCGCGGTAATAATCCTCGACTTGGCGAAGCACGGCGGAGGTGCGATCTGCGGAAGCGCCAGGCGGCAGCTGCACCACGGTGATGAAGAAACCTTGGTCCTCATCCGGGAAGAACGCAGAGGGCAGGCGCGCGAACAGCAAGCCGAGCGCGACGCAGATAATCACGTAGATGCCGAGCATGCGGCTGCCGCGCTTCGGCGCCAGTGTGCGGCCGAGAATGCCCTGGTAGCGCGTGGAGACCCAGGCGAGGCCGGCATTGAAACGGTTGAACACAGCGCCGACGCGTGAGCCTTCGCGGCGTGGCGGCTCGTGACGCAACAATGCAGCAGTGAGTGCGGGCGTCAGTGTCAGCGCCATCAGCACTGATAGCGACATGGCCGCGACAATGGTGATGGAGAACTGCTGGTAGATGACGCCGGTCGATCCCGGGAAGAACGCCATCGGCACGAACACCGCCGCGAGCACCAGTGCGACGCCGATCAACGCGCCGGTAATCTGGTCCATCGATTTTCGCGTGGCTTCTCTGGCGTCGAGCCCTTCCTCGCGCATCACGCGTTCGACGTTCTCGACCACGACGATGGCGTCATCGACCAGCATGCCGATCGCCAGCACCATGGCGAACATGGTGAGCGTGTTGATGCTAAAGCCGAACATGGCGAGCGCGCCGAACGTGCCGAGCAGAACGATCGGCACGGTGATGGTCGGGATGATGGTCGCGCGCCAGCTCTGCAGAAACAGGAACATAACCAGGAAGACGAGCACGACGGCTTCGATCAGCGTCTTGACGACTTCTTCGATCGACTTCGCCACGAACGGTGTGGTGTCGTAGGGAAAGTTGGCGCGAATGCCATCGGGGAAGGATGGCGAGAGGTCGTTGATGCGCTGGCGGACGCGCGCGGCGGTGTCCACGGCGTTGGCGCCGGAGGCGAGTGACACGGCGAGACCCGTGGCCGGTTGGCCGTTGAAGCGGCTGTCGAAGCCGTAGGACTCGGCGCCGAGTTCGACGCGGGCAACGTCTTGCAGGCGCACGGTCGATCCATCGGGCAACGTGCGCAGCAGGATGTTTTGGAATTCTTCGGGCGTCTCCAGCAGCGATTGCGCTGAGACTGTCGCGTTGAGCTGTTGGCCTTCGACGTAAGGCTGAGCGCCGATCTGGCCGGCGGAAACTTCGGCGTTCTGCGCACGGATGGCGGCAATGACATCGCCGGGCGTGAGTGAAAAGCCCTGCAGCCGGTTGGGATCGAGCCAGATCCGCATCGCGTACGCGGCGCCAAACAATTGCACCTGGCCTACGCCTTCGACACGGCTCAGTTGATCAAGCAGCGTGGCGGACGCGAAATCCGACATGTCGTTGGCGGTGACGTCGGGGTTGTCGGAGAGAAGGCCGACGATGAGCAGGAAGTTGCCGGTCGATTTGGCGACGTTGACGCCTTGCTGCTGGACCACTTGCGGCAGCGCCGGCAGTGCGTTGGCGAGTTTGTTCTGAACTTGCACCTGCGCGACGTCGGGATCGGCGCCTTGCTCGAACGTGATGGTGATGGTGGATGAGCCGGAGGAATCGCTCGACGCGCTCATGTAGAGCATGTCGTCGAGGCCGGTCATCTGCCGCTCGATCACTTGCGTGACCGTGTCTTCAACCGTTTGTGCAGAGGCGCCGGGATATATCGCGGTAATCGTAACGCTCGGTGGCGCGATCTGCGGATACTGCGCCACCGGCAAACGCAAAATCGAGAGCGCGCCCGCGAGCGCGATCACGATAGCGATCACCCATGCGAAGATCGGCCGGTCGATAAAAAAGCGCGGTAGCATCAGTGACCACCGCCGCCCTGTTGCGGTGGGCCTTCAGGCGGCGGCGTCGTCGAGCCCGCTGGCACCGGGTTCACGGTTGCGCCTGCTTGCGCGCGTTGCACGCCTTCGATGATGACGCGGTCACCGGGGTTGAGGCCGGAGAGCACAACCCATTGATCGCCGGCGGTCGGGCCGGTTTCCAGGGTGCGCTCCTCGACGACGTTTTGCGCATTGACGACAAGCGCTGTGGCTTCGCCGCGGGCATTGCGCGTCACGCCACGCTGTGGCGCCAGGATCGCGTCCTGCTGCACGGCTTGCGAAACCTCGGCGTTGACGAACATGCCGGGCAACAGCGTGCGGTTCGGATTGCGGAAGAGCGCGCGCAGGCGAACCGCGCCGGTGGATTCGTTCACGGTGACGTCGGAGAATTGGAGCTCGCCGTCGGTCGGGTAGTACTCGCCGCCGGGCAGGATGATGCGCACGCGAGCGCGCGGGCTTGCGGCCGTGCCGCGCAACTGCAGCAGCTCCGAGGCAGAGCGCGTCATGTCGACGTAAACGCGATCGATCTGCTGGATCACCGCGAAAGGCTCGGCTTGCGACGGCGTGGCCAGCGCGCCTGGCGTCACCGTCGAGGCGCCGATGACGCCGCTGATCGGAGCGGTGACGCGCGTGTAGCCGAGGTTGATGCGTGCAGCATCGACGCCGGCGCGCGCCTGGTTGGCGGCGGCGCGGGCGTCGTCATACTCCTGGCGGCTGACGCCGTTGATGTCGATGAGGCGCTCGTAGCGCTCGAATCGTGCTTGTGCTGATGCGGACGCGGCCTGCGCGTCGGCGTACTGCGTGCGCGCTTGTGCGGGATCGATTTCGTAGAGCACTTGGCCAGCGCGCACGCTGGCGCCTTCGCGGAAGTTGCGGCTGCGCACGATGCCGCCGATCTGCGGACGCACTTCGGAAACTTCAAACGCACTGACGCGGCCGGGCAGCCGAATGACGTGCTCGTACGGTTGCGCCGCGATCACCACGATGCCGACTTCCGCTGGCGGCGGCGCTGGCTGTTCGGGTTGACTGCAACTCGCAAGCGTGAGCGCGAGCAGCATCGCGCACAGGGTGCGGCCGCGATAGTCTTTCTTAGAATTCATACGAGAGTTCCGCGCCGTCGATCCGTTTGCGCCCCACAACATAGGCGCCCGCGACGCGTTCGGTAGTGCATACGCTACTCGCGCGAACGCGCGAGTGTCATTCAAGGGATAGTGATCGGTTGGGGAATTTCTGATGCAGCTTGCCCCTTGCACGCCCGATGACAACTGGAAGCGGATGGGGTTTCTGCTCGCACACTGGTGCACCCGCGCCGCCGAAGCCCGGGGCAGCGCGCCGAACGACGGCGGCGATCTGCTAGATGAGTCCAGACCTGACGTCGCGCGGAGAGACGCCAAACATCCGCCGGAATGCGCGGTGGAATGTCGATAGATCGTTGAACCCCGAGTCGTAGGCGATCTGTGTGATTGCCCGCTGGTCATTGTCTGGAGAAGCCAGCAACTTCCACGCTGTGCGGAGCCGCGCTTCCAGCAGATGCGCACCGAAACTGCGGTCCGCGGCTTCAAAAATCTGGTGGATCAAGCGCACAGAGCATCCGAGTTCACGGGCAGCCACTCCGGGCCCGAATGCGGGATCGCGATGGCGGACTTCGATCAGAGCCTGCGCGCGGTGGAGCCGCAGGCTGCGTTTCGCCTCCCGTCCGCGCTCGTGCGTTCGTCCGCCAACTTCCAGTGCGGCCACCTGCGCTGCGTGGCGCAGCGTGGAGAGGAAGGTCGTCTCGGGCAGATCTCGTGCTAGGTCCAGCAGCGGCAGGAGCACGGCGCGCAGCAGCCGTGTCGTCGCCCTTTCGCGATGGAGCACAGCGCCTGACGGGCTCCACATCTCGGCATGCGCAGACTCGATCAGCCCTGTCGCCACGCAGAACGCGCTGAGGCCCAGGCAGTCGTCGCCGATGACCTCGACCGGCCGGCTAGGATGATAAAGATAAAGATCGCCGGGCCTCAGAGAGAGGCGCTGGCCTCCTTCCACGAGATCGACGGACTCATCGTAGGCGAGGATTGCGAGATTGTCCGGTGTCGCGGCTGCGAGCTCGTTGACGCCGCGCGAAATGCGGCTGGTCTCACCGTGGTAGCGAAGCACCGATGTTTCCGCGACCTGCGCGTAGAACATTTCCGCCATCGGCGCTGGATCCTGAAATTGTGCGCGGAACGGGCAGGAAACACCGTGGAGTCCGTGGGCAGATAATTGTTCGGCCCTCCGTGTAGAAACGGCCCTCGGAAACATTTATTCGCCAACTAGAACTCGAAATTGGGCTTTTCGTTGCGACGACCAAAGGTGAAAGCGCCCGCGACGAGTTCAAGCGGGCGCAAATCAAAATCGACGCGGTGTTCGCGTATGAGGGTGGCGAAGTGCTGGTAGACTCCAGCATACTCGTGATGGCGACTGAGCGTTCCAAGCACTTGCTCGTTGTTATCGATCAAGAGCCGGTCTCCGCCGTCGATGAGACGAAGCACGCCGCGATCGGTTTCGATCGCAATCTCCCAGATTTGATCGCCGGTCTGCAGAAAATCGAACTTAGCGCTGATAGCGGCGCCATCGCTCGTATGCGCCAGCAAACGCGCGGCGATCGGCATCTCGCGATTTGTGGGGATGTCCAGTTCGGCGCTGATTAGGTTGATCCTCGACGGGATGATCTCGGTTAGGATCGAGAGCGCGTTGATGCCGGGATCGAACACGCCCATGCCTCCCGGCGCCAGAATCCAGTCCTGGCCCGGATGCCAGCGGCGGATGTCCTCTTTCCAGACGATCTCCACGCTTTGGATGCGGCGGCCGTGCAGCCAGTCGCGGGCCGGCGTGACACCCGGGGCGTGGCGTGAATGCCAGGAGGCGTGCAACGCGCATCCGTTCGCGCGGGAAACGAGATCGTGCGCCGCCGCTACCGTCGCGGCCGGAGGCTTCTCAAGCAGCACGTGAAGCCCGCGCGCCAGCGCGAGTCGCGCGTCCGCTTCGCGCGGGCCAGGCGGCGTGCAGAGTGTCACCGCGTCGACCGACGGTTCGGCAGTGAGCATGGCTTCGAGCGAGGCGTAGTTGCGGACGCCTTCAACCGAAGCGTTGCGGCTTGCGGCGGCCACGAGTTCGAACTCGGCGCTCGCGGCAATGACCGGCAAATGCTGGTCGCGTGCGATCTTGCCGACGCCGACGAGGCCGAGCTTGATCATGCTTTAGGCGGAGCGCCGGTCGCGTTTGCGTTTGCGCTCCTCGGCCATCATCAGATCCAGCGCCTCTTGGATCAGCGCTCGCATGAACCGCTCGGCGCCCGTCGCATCGCCTGCAATGATGGCGTCGGCGACCCGCTTATGGTCAAGCACGCTCGCGAACTTCACGCCTTTGTAAGTATTGGTGCGGCGGATTGAGAAGCGGAGAGCTGTCTCGATCAACTCGCGCAGCTGCGCATAAAAGGGATTTCCGCTCGCGCGCAGAACGGACGAGTGGAAGGCGATGTCGGAATCGAGTGGATCGTCTTCGCCGCGGTCGGCGGCGAGCATGCGTTCGATGCCGCGCGTGATGGCGGCCTGTTCGGCCGGGCCGGCCAATTGAGCCGCGAGCGCAGCGGCGCCGGGTTCGACCGCCAGGCGGATCTGCGTGAACTCGATGAGCAGCCGAAGTGAAAATTTGCGCTCGAGCATCCAACGCAGCACGTCCGGGTCGAGCAGGTTCCAGTGCTCTTCGCTTTGCACCCAGGTGCCCTGACGCGGCCGCGCTTTGAGCAGGCCCTTCGCCGTCAGCATCTTGACGGCTTCGCGCAACACACTGCGGCTCGCCTTATATTGCTTGCACAGTTCGCCCTCGACCGGGAACGGATTCTGTTCCGAGTATTTTCCGGTAACGATGGCGATGCCCAAGTCGTTGACGATACTGGTCGTCAAGTTCTGGGTGGGAGGATGACTCGGCACGGATTGTCCCTTAGGGGCGGGCAGTTTAGCGCGACGGGGGGAGTGAGGCGAGGGCCTCATTTGCATGTCGCCTTGAAGGCCGCGACAAGGGCGCGGGCCTTGGCTTCGACGTCTTCCGGCGAGGCGCCGGGCCTATAGAGCGCGCCGCCGATGCCGAAACCGGCAGCGCCGCCAGCCATCCAATCGGCCATGCTTGACTCGCTGACGCCGCCGACCGCGAGAACAGGCAAATCGCCCCGCAGCACGGCCTTCATTGATTTCAGATGCGCGGGGCTCGCGCCGTCTGCGGGAAAAAGCTTCAGCGCGTCGGCACCCGCTTTTGCGGCTGTCAGCGCCTCCGTCGGTGTGAAGAAGCCTGGTACGCTCGAAAGGCCGCGCGCCTTTGTATTCTGAATGACCTCGATATCCGTATTTGGGGACACGATGAATTCCGCACCGGCGGCGGCGGCTTCGGTGACTTGCTCGGTGGCGAGCACGGTGCCAGCGCCGACGAACAAGGCGTCTCCAAATTTTGTGCGAATGGCGGCGATGCTGTCGAACGGCTGCGGCGAGTTGAGCGGCACTTCCAGACAGATGATGCCCGCACGCTGCAACGATGCGGCGACGGGCACTGCGTCCGCGGGGGTGAGCCCGCGCAGAATCGCAACGAGCGGCATCACCTCAATGATGTGCGCTAGGTTCATGCGCCGCGCTCCAGCGCGATGCGCCAGAGGCCTCGCGCTGCGGCGCGTTCACCGTCGAGTGTTTGCACCTGATTGTGGCCGGCAATGGCAAGCGCTTGGGCGTAGCGGCCGGCAAGGCCGGGATCGCCGACCAGGAAGATGGGCGTATCGCGGGTGAAAGGCGTGCGATCCAGCGCTTCGCCGACCTCGGCGCCGAGCAGCACCCCAGAGAGGTATGAGGGCGCTGCCGCGGGAGAGAGATGCTCGAACAACACTTCCGAGCGCGTGCTGAAGATCAAATTGAGCAAGCCCTTGTCTTCGAGCGCGCGGTGGACGCCGAGATCAAACGCGGCCGCATCGTGCGGCGCCGAGACATCCATGGTGCGGCCGAGGATGGAGTGCGCCTTCAGCAGCGCGAACAATTCGCCGGTCATGTAAGTGCGGAAGCTCACGAGCCGGCCGTTTTCGACACGAGCCCACTTCGAATGTGTGCCGGGCGCGATCACGATGGCTGGCGCGCGCTCGTTCTCGAGGCCGCCGAGGATTTGCGTCTCCTCGCCCCGCATCACTTCAACGCGCCCGTCGTCGCGGATCGATTTTGCGCCCGGCACGATCCAGACGTCGGCGAACTTGGCGGGCGCGCGGATAACCGAGCCGGCGAGAGCGTGCATATCGACGGGGCAATTGGCGTACGGCGCCTCGGTCCACCCCTCGCGTCCGCCGGCCATGCCGCACGTTACGATGCGGCTCTGATCGTCGATCCAATCACTGATGAGGGTTTCCAGGACGTCGGCAAACGCCGCGCCCCGAAGCGTGCGCGCGCCGGATTCGGCCCGGCGCACTTCAGCGATCTCGCCTTCGGCGTCGAAACGGAAGGCGCGAAGGTTGGTGGAGCCCCAGTCCACGCCCACGATCGATGGCTTCGCCATGCTTACCCCGCGAACGCAAATGATGGAGCGCCGCGCGCGCCGGCGTCCACTTCGAACAGGCCGCCGGCGAGCGGTTCGCCCTCGCGGCCAATCGAGGCGGACGTGACGAACATCCGGTTGAGCGCCTCGCCGGCGAACACGCAGCTCGTTGGGCGCGAGACAGGCAGTGCAATCGAGCGGTCCAGTGCGCCGTCAGGCGTGAAGCGGCTGATGCGCGCACCGTCCCAGTGCGCGATCCAAACGCCGCCTTCGCTGTCTGTGGTCATGCCGTCCGGATAGCCCCATTCATCCTTGAAGCGCACGAAGACACCGCGCTCCGACAACGCGCCGTCGCGCGACAGTGCGAAGCGGTAGACGATGCGGCGCGCGCTATCGGTGTGATAGAGCGTGGCGCCGTCAGGACTGAAGGTTGGGCCGTTGGCGACGCCGTACCCATCGTCCATGCGCGTCCAGTGCATTGAGGGATCGAGACGATAGAGTGCGCCGGAAGATTGCTTCTCGTCGTCATCCATCGAGCCGGCCCAGATGCGGCCGTGAGCATCGACCTTGGCGTCGTTGAGGCGATTGTTCGCGCGATCGGGTTCTGGCGAGCCGATCCGATGGATCGTGAGCGGATCCAGCGTCAGCGCGGCGAATCCGCTCTTGAAGCCCGCGATGAAACCGGGGCGAGTCGCACGCGGCAGCACCCACCCGATCGCTTCCGGCATGTCCCATGTCGTTTGCGCGCGGCCCTTGAGCGTCAGGCGATGCAGACGCTTTCCTTTGATGTCGACGAAATAGAGCGCATCCTCACGAGCATCGTAGACCGGACCTTCTCCAAGCGTCGCGCGCACGGGCCATGTGTACGTGATCGCGGATGCCGGTGTTGGCGCTAGCGCGGCCATCAATGGCTCTCGCGTGGAATGTCGGCGCCTCGGCAGCCGACGAGAAAGTCGAAATCGGCGCCGCGATCGGCCTGCAGCACACGCTCGACGTACAAGCTTTGGTAGCCGCCCTTCATTGCAGGCTCAGGCGCGCTCCACTTGGCGCGGCGGCGTTCGAGCTCGACGGCGGAAATGTTGTGCTCCAACGTGCGTTTTTCGACATCAAGCGCGATCATGTCGCCGTCGCGCACCAGCCCGAGCGGTCCGCCAATCGCCGCTTCCGGTGCGACATGAAGCACCACCGTGCCGAACGCGGTGCCGGACATGCGCGCGTCCGAAATGCGCAGCATGTCGCGCACGCCGCGCTTCAGAAGCTTCCTTGGCAGCGCCATGTTGCCGACTTCCGGCATGCCCGGATACCCTTTCGGGCCGCAATTTTTCAACACCAGGACGGAGTCTTCATCCACGTCGAGATCGGGATCGTCGATGCGCGATTTGTAGTGCTCGATGGTCTCGAACACGATGGCGCGACCGCGATGCTTGAGCAGGTGGGGGCTGGCCGCCGAGGGTTTCAGCACCGCGCCTTGCGGCGCGAGATTGCCACGAAGCACGGCGAGGCCGCCTTGTGCGGCGATCGGGTTGTCGCGTGTGCGGATCACCTCGCGGTCGTAGACTTCAGCGTCCGCGATGTTTTCACCGATGGTGCGACCGTTGGCGGTCATAGCGTCAAGATCGAGCAAGTCGGCGATTTCTTTCATGAGCGCTGGCAAACCGCCCGCATAGCAGAACTCCTCCATGAGGAATCGTCCCGACGGCATGAGATCGAGCAGCGTCGGCACATTGCGTCCGAGTTTGTCCCAATCATCGAGTGAGAGATCGACGCCGACGCGGCCTGCAATCGCGAGCAAATGCACGACGGCGTTGGTCGAACCGCCGATTGCGCCGGTGACGCGGACGGCGTTCGCAAATGCCTCGCGAGTCATGATCTGCGACGGACGAATATCTTCGCGCACCATGTCCACGATGCGCCGTCCTGAGAGCTGCGCCAGCCTGTTTCGGCGCGCATCGGCGGCAGGGAAAGCCGCGTTGTACGGCAGCGTCATGCCCAGCGCTTCGGCGAGCGAGGCCATGGTCGAGGCCGTGCCCATCGTCATGCAATGGCCGGCCGAGCGCGACATGCCGTCTTCGGCAGCGGCGAAATCGGCTTGCGTCATGCTGCCGGCGCGGACTTCTTCCGAGAAGCGCCACACGTCGGTGCCGGAGCCCAGCGTGCGGCCGCGGAAGCGTCCGTTCAGCATGGGCCCGCCAGATACCAGAATCGTCGGCAGATCGCAGCTCGCGGCGCCCATCAGGAGCGAGGGCGTGGTCTTGTCGCAGCCCGCCAGCAGCACCACGCCGTCGATCGGATTGCCGCGGATGGATTCCTCAACGTCCATAGATGCGAGGTTGCGGAACAGCATTGCCGTGGGGCGTAGGTTGGTTTCGCCACATGAGAACACTGGAAATTCGAAAGGCACGCCGCCAGCCTCCAGCACGCCGCGCTTCACGTGTTCGGCGAGGCCGCGGAAGTGCGCGTTGCAAGGCGTCAGTTCTGAGAAGGTGTTGCAGATGCCGATGATGGGACGACCGTCGAACGCGTCGTCGGGCAGGCCGCTATTCTTCATCCAGCTGCGATGGATGAAGCCGTCCCGATCGGCGCCGCCGAACCAAGCCTGAGATCGAAGAGGCTTGCCGTCCTTCAAGCGTTTCTCCTGCCGCCGCGTTCGCCCAATCGGGCGCCCAAGCCCGGCTCGAGTCATTTATATGATAAAAGCGTTGACGCGCAACTGGGCGTATCTTATGCGGCGAAGGAGACCGGTCAGCGCCGCAAGAGCGCAACGGTGGGAGGGACGCATGCTGACACGCAAGCGCTTCATCGGCGCGGCCTTTGCGAGCCTCGCCGCAACTGCATGCAATCGCAATGCGGCGACAACGAAGATCGGCTTCATCGTCAAGCAGCCTGAAGAGCCGTGGTTCCAGACCGAGTGGCGTTTCGCCGAACGCGCCGCGAGAGAAAACAATTTCGAGCTGATCAAGATTGGCGGCACTGACGGCGAGCGCGTGCTGGCGGGGATCGACAATCTTGGCGCGCGCGGCGCGCAAGGCATGATCATTTGTGCGCCGGATACGCGTCTTGGCGCAGCGATCCAGCAGCGCGCGACCGCGAACCAGTTGAAACTGATGTCGGTGGACGATCGCTTGCTCGGCGCCGATGAACTGCCGATCGAAAGCATCCCCCATGTCGGCATCTCGGCCACACAGATCGGCCGCCAGGTTGGCGAAACCATCGCGGCCGAGGCAGCGCAGCGCGGCTGGGCTCTGAGCGAGATCGGCCTGCTGCGCACGACGTTCGACAATCTTGAAACAGCGCGACAGCGGACAGACGGCGCGCGCGATGCTCTAATCGAATCTGGGCTGCCGGCTGCGCGTGTGTTCGATGCGCCAATGCGCACCAGCGACACCGAAGGCGGCTTCAACGCGGCCAATCCGGTGCTGATGCGCCAAGGCGCGATCCGGCGATGGGCGGTCGTTGGCATGAATGACGAGACCGTGTTGGGCGCGGTGCGTGCAACCGAAGGCGCAGGCCTTGGCGCGGCGGACGTCATCGCCGTCGGCATCAATGGTTCTGCCAGCGCGCAGGGCGAATTCCAGAAGGCGCAGCCGACCGCGTTCTTCGCCTCGATCCTGCTCGATGCGCGCCGCCACGGCTTCGAAACCACGCTCGCCATGTATCGCTGGATCACTGAAAACGTCGAGCCGCCGCTGCTGACCTATACTGACGGCAAGGTGATGACGCGCGAGAACTGGGAAACGTTAAAGGCGGAGCAGGCGGCGTGAGCACGCCGCGGCTCGAGCTTGCAGGCGTCGGCAAGCGGTTTCCCGGCGTCATGGCGCTGGACAGCGTGTCGCTTCAGGTGCGCGACGGCGAAATACGCGCGCTGATGGGCGAAAACGGCGCCGGCAAGTCGACGCTGCTGAAGATTCTCTCCGGCGAGCACAAGCCTGACAGCGGCGTGCTGCGCGTCTCGGGCGAGGCGCGCGTTTTCGCCGGTCCTCGCGCTTCAGCGGGCGCGGGGATCGCGGTGATCCACCAAGAGCTGCAACTTGCACCGGACATGAGCGTTGCGGAAAACCTGATGCTGGGGGCGATGCCAGCGCGCGGCGGATTTCTGGATGCCGGAGAAATGCACCGACGCGCGGGCGCGGTGCTCCAACGACTGGGCGAAGACATTGATCCGCGCGCGCTGGTCAAGAGCTTGCCGATCGGGCGTCGGCAGATGGTCGAGATCGGCAAGGCGCTGCTGCGCGATGCGCGCGTGATTGCTTTCGACGAGCCGACCTCTTCGCTTTCTGCTCGCGAAACCGAGACGCTGATGCGGATCGTGCGCGATCTGAAACAGGAGGGCCGCGCCATCCTCTATGTCAGCCATCGGTTGGAGGAGATTTTCGCGCTGTGTGATAGCGCTTCAGTGCTGCGCGACGGGCGGCTGGTGGCGAACCACGATGTGCTCGCGCAAGTCAGCAAGGATCGCTTGATCTCCGAAATGGCGGGCCGTGAGATCGCCGACATCTATGCTTATCGCGCGCGTACGCATGGTGAGGCGGCGCTGGAGGCGCTGAACTTGATGGGGCCGGGTTTGGCGGCGCCGGTCTCGTTCACGGCGCACAAGGGCGAGATTTTGGGCTTTTTCGGCTTGGTCGGCGCCGGGCGCTCCGAGTTGTTCAAGCTGATCTTTGGCGCGGAGCGCGCCAAGGGTGGCATGCTGCGCGTACACGGTAAGGAGGCGCTCTTCACTCATCCGCGCGAGGCGATCGCGGCGGGTCTCGCGCTCTGTCCCGAGGATCGGAAGGACGAGGGCATTGTGCCGCTTTTGTCGGTGCGCGAGAATCTGGTGCTCGCCGATCGCAACGCGGCCAAGCACAGCGCTCTCCGCAATCCAGCGCGCGAACGCAAGCAGGCGGCGGAAAGCATTGCCGCGCTCAAGGTGAAAACATCATCTGCCGAGGCGGCGATCAGCACACTTTCCGGCGGCAATCAGCAGAAAGTCGTGCTGGCGCGCTGGCTCGCGGCGGGCGCGGACATCTTCCTGATGGACGAGCCGACGCGCGGCATCGATGTCGGCGCGCGCAGCGAAATCTACGCGCTGCTGTTCAAGTTGGCCGAAGAGGGGAGGACGATCCTCGTGGCGTCGAGCGATACGCCGGAGATTTTGGGCTTGTGCGATCGCGTGATCGTCATGCGCGAGGGACGCATCGCCGGCGAACTGAAGCGGGATGAAGCGACGCAAGACGCTTTGCTGAGGCTGGCGCTGCCCGATGAACGGACGGCGGTGCGCGCATGAAGGCTGGATTCACGACCGCGTTGGGCCCGCTGGCCGTGCTCGTCGTCCTGATGGCGGCGCTCTCGATTTTCGTTCCGGATTTCCTCTCGTTCCGCAACGCGCAGGGCCTGGTGCTCGCCGTGAGCCTCGTCGGCGCGGTGGCGACCACCATGATGCTCGTGCTAGCGATGCGCGAAGTGGATCTCTCCGTGGGTTCACTGGTGGCGCTCTCGGGTGTGCTGGCCGCGGAGGTGATGTCCAACACAGGCAGCGTGGCGCTGGGCGTCGTGGCTGGGCTGGGCGCTGGCGCAGTTGTGGGGCTGATCAACGGCTTCGTCGTCGCGCGGCTGAAAATCAATTCGCTGATTGCGACGCTGGCGATGATGGAGATCGTGCGCGGCTTGGCCTTCCTCGTCTCCGGCGGCGAGGCGGTGGCGATCCCGGAGGAGAGCTTCTATGTGCTCGGCACCGGGACGTTCGTGGGTATCGCGTATCCAGTTTGGATCACGCTGATGTGCTTTCTCGCTTTTGGCTTTGTGCTGAACGCAACGGTGTTCGGGCGCAACGTGCTGGCGATTGGCGGCAACGCGGAAGCCGCGCGCTTGGCGGGCGTGCCGGTCGATCGGGTCAAGATTATTGTTTTCACGGTGCACGGCCTGGTGACGGCGCTTGCCGGCATCGTGCTCGCCGCGCGCATCACCAGCGGTCAACCTAACACTTCGCTTGGACTCGAACTGCAAGTGATCTCGGCGTGCGTGCTGGGCGGTGTTTCGTTGTCGGGCGGCGTGGCGACGATCGGCGGCGTCATCGTCGGCGTGCTGATCATGGGGGCGGCGCAGAATGCGCTCAATCTGCTCGATGTGCCAACGTTCTACCAATACGTCGTGCGCGGCGGCATTCTGCTGCTTGCCGTCATCCTCGATCAGATGCGTCAGCGCATGCGCACGCAAGCGAAGGCGAAACCCGGAGCGGCCTGATGGGCAAGATCACCCGACGCGGTTTGATTGGCTCTAGCGCCGCGATCGGCGCGCTTGGTGCGCAAGGCCCCGCGAGCGCACAAGCGCAGACCCGGCGCGGAGCAGCGGGCGCGAATGGTCGCCGCGAACGTCTGCTGATGGATTTCGACTGGCGCTTCGCGCTTGGCCACGCATCGGACATCGCACGTGATTTCGATTTCGGCCTCAATCAACGGACGTTCGCCAAGCAGGGCGTGAGCGTCTCCGCAGCAGCTGCCGCCGATTTCGACGACAGCGCTTGGCGGGCCATCCAGCTACCGCACGATTGGGCCGTTGAACTGCCGTTCGTTCCAAGTACGGGCGAAATTCCGGAGTGGGACCCGCGCGCCGATCATGGCTTCAAGCCTCTCGGGCGTGAATTTCCCGATACCAGCGTCGGTTGGTACCGCAAGACGTTCGATCTTCCCCAAAACGATCGGGGTAAGCGCATCGCGATCGAGTTCGATGGCGTGTTTCGCGATGCTCTCGTGATGTTCAACGGCTACGCCGTTCACCGCAACCAAAGCGGTTATGCGCCATTCCGCGTCGATATCACTGACTTCGCCAATTGTGGCGGCGCCAACGTGCTCGCCGTTCGTGCCGACGCCACTTTAGGTGAGGGCTGGTTTTACGAGGGCGCCGGCATCTATCGGCACGTCTGGCTGACCAAGACCGATCCGCTACACGTACCGCAATGGGGCGTGTTTGTGCGCGCCGTGCCGCGGGCGGGTGGTGCAGAGATCCTTGTCACCACTGATCTCACGAACGAATGCGATGTGCCGCGCGTCTGCGAGGTGCGCTGTGTCGTGCACGATGCGACTGGGCGTGTCGTAGCGGACGCCAGGCAAGGCTCCCGGTTGGAAGCCTGGGGAAACAGTGCGGTTGAGCAGCGCACGCGCATCGAAGGCGCGCGGCTCTGGACGCTTGAAGAGCCGTACCTGTATTCACTGCGCACGGAAATCTGGACGAATGGCGCGTTGATCGACGTGGTCACGACGCCGTTCGGCGTGCGCACCATCCGCTTTGATGCACAACAGGGCTTCTTCCTGAACGAACAGCCGCTGAAGCTATTGGGCACCTGCAACCATCAGGATCACGCGGGCGTCGGCTCGGCCTTGCCAGACGCGCTGCAGGATTTCCGCATCCGCAAGCTCAAAGAGATGGGTTCGAACGCCTATCGCGCAGCCCATAACCCGCCGACGCCTGAATTGCTCGATGCTTGCGACCAGCTCGGCATGCTGGTGATCGACGAAACGCGGCCGATGACATCCTCGCCTGAAGGGATGGATCAGCTCGAACGCCTGATCCGGCGCGACCGCAATCATCCGTCTGTGATCCTGTGGTCGATCGGCAACGAAGAGCAGAACCACCAGACCACAGAGCGCGGCGCGCGCATCGCTGCGAGCATGAAGCGGCTGGTGAACGCGCTGGACGACACGCGACTGACGACGATCGCGATCGACAACGATAACATTGAAGGCGCCTCGCCCGTCGTTGATGTGCGCGGCTTCAATTATCGCACGCAACTGATGGCCGGTTATCACGAGCGTGTGCCGAACCAGCCCATCTACGGCTCGGAAACTGGCAGCACGGTGTGCACACGCGGCGAGTATGCGCGCGACGATGTGCGCCACATTCTGCCCGCGTATGACCGCGAGCATCCGTGGTGGGCGACGACGGCAGAGTTCTGGTGGAAGATCATCGCAGACCAGCCGTTCAACGCAGGCGGCTTCATCTGGACCGGGTTCGACTATCGCGGCGAACCCACGCCGTTCAATCAATTCCCGTCGATCTCATCGTATTTCGGTGTGATGGATACGTGCGGATTCCCGAAGGACAATTACTATTATTACAAGGCTTGGTGGTCGCGTGAGCCGGTGTTGCATGTGCTGCCGCACTGGAACTGGGAAGGGCGCGAAGGTCAGGAGATCGAGGTCTGGTGCCATTCGAATTGCGACACCGTTGAACTCTTCCTGAACGGCGCGCCGCTCGGGTCGCATCCCGTGCCGCGCAACGGTCACGCCGAATGGCGCGTGCCGTATGCGCCGGGCTCGCTCGAAGCGCGCGGCTTCCGCAATGGCGCGTTGGTGCAAACTGTTCGCCGCGAAACCGCGGGGCCCGCTGCGCGCCTTGTGCTGAGCGCCGATCGCGCTTCGATTGCGGGCGATGGCGAGGATTGCAGCGTTGTCAGCGTTCAAGTGGTGGATGCGCAAGGCCGCATCGCTCCACGCGCGGACCACGAAGTGAGTTTCGCGGTGCGCGGCCCGGGCGCGATCATCGGCGTTGGCAATGGCAATCCGACCAGCCTCGAGCCGGACAAAGCGCAAGCGCGCCGGGCCTTCAACGGGCTCTGCATGGCCATTGTGCAAGCGCGAAAGGCTGCCGGCAGAATTAGGATTACAGCGTCCGCTCCGGGACTTGCGCCCGCCAATTTGACCATTGCTGCAACGCGGACACGCGCGCGCCCCGCAATTTAAAAGGGGAAAACCAGTGCTTGACGCCTTATGACAGATTAATATGATAAATGAGTTCGCGGTAAGTGGCCGAAGGCCCGGAGAGCGAATTGTAGGGGAGGAAAGTCATGGGGCGTTCCCGCGCCGCGCGGTTTAGCGCGAGCAGTTTGTTTGTATTGGCGGCGGCGCTCGCCAGCCCAGCCTTCGCGCAAGATGCGCCTCAGCCGGCCGAGGCCGCGGAAGATGGCAACGACATTGTCATCACCGGCGTCCGCGCCAGTTTGCGTGACGCCATCGAAGTGAAGCGCGAGTCGCCGCTGGTGATGGAGGCGATCTCTTCGGCGGACATCGGCCAGTTGCCGGACGTGACCATCGCTGAGTCGCTGGTGCGCCTGCCCGGCCTCAACGGGTCGCGCGATCGCGGCAATTCGAGCCAAGCGGCCATTCGCGGTCTTGGCCCGCGCCTTGTGTTTGGCCTCGTGAACGGCCGCGAAGTCGCGTCGTCGGAGCCCGACCGCAACATTCGGTGGGAAATCTATCCCTCCGAGGTCGTCAACGGCGTCGAAGTCTACAAGGCGCAATCCGCCAACCTCATCGCCGGCGGCGTCGCCGGCACCGTGAACATCCGCACATTGGCGCCGCTCGACTACGAAGGCCCGAGCGCCGTGCTGCGCGCCGGTCCTGTCTATTACGACGGCGGCGTGGAATTCCCGAACTACGACAATTGGGGCAGCCGGATCAGCGGTTCGTACGTCGCGCGTTTGAGTGATGAATTCGCCGTTGTCTTCGGCGCCACGTTCCAGGATCAGCAGAACGGCTACGCGTCGTTCCAAGGCTGGGGCTACAACGACGATCGTCTCGGCGGCAATCCGGGCGACCTCAACGGCGACCTTGTCCTCGATTACACGCCGTGGGGCATGCAAACCGAGATCAAGATGCTCGAAGAGCAGCGCACCGCCTTCATGGGCGGCGCGCAATGGCGTCCGAGCAGCAATTTCGAACTGCAGTTCGATGCGCTGTGGTCCGAGGTGACAATCAACGAACACCAGAACCAGGCGTGGTATTGCGACGGCACGTGCGGAAACTGGGCCAACGGCAACTTTGGCAACTACAACGCGCCGGGCTCGTCCTACACGTTCGATAGCGATGGCAACGTCGTCGCCGCGACGCTGGCGAACTCGTTTGCGCAGGTCAACAACATCATCGCCCAGTACGATGAGGACAAGACACTGTTTGTCACCGGCCTGAACGGTGAATGGACGAACGGGCCGTGGACGATTGTCGGCGATCTCTCTTATTCGGAGGCACAGCGCGACAATACGTGGCGCGCAATTCAATCGCCGGTGTTTCCAGCTTCGATGAGTTTCGACACGCGCGCGGGCATCACGCCGTTCGTGACAACGAGCTCAAATCCCGCTGACACGTCGATCCAAGCGCTACAGACTTGGCGCAATGGCAGCCACGACGGCCCCGAGTCGGTCTCCGACGAACTGACGGCCGCTGCGCTGACGGTGAGTTACGACCTCGGTGACGGAAATCTCTTCTCCGGGTTCGACGGGGGTCTTCGCGTATCGACGCGCACCAAGGCGCATAATCGCTTTTCAGCCACGGCGAGCGTCGCTGCGTACACGCCAATTCCATCCGATCTGTTGTGGAACTACCAAATCGACGCCTTCACCGTACCGGCGATTCTCGATGGCGACTTCAACGCGATCTGGGATTTGTACACCGTCACCACACCGGTGGAAAATCTCGCAGATCGCTGGTCTGTCGATGAGGAGGTGGTCGAGGGCTTCGCCATGGCGGAGTTCGCCTCCGACAACTTCGGCGCGCCGATGCGCGGCAATGTCGGTGTGCGGTTTGTCAGCGTCGAGACCAGCAGTTCGGGTTTCGAGTCCGTTGGCGGCGATCCGCTACAGCCGCTGACGATCGAACACGACTATGCTGAAGCGCTGCCAAGCTTGAATGTCACCTGGGAGCTCAATGACGATCTGCTCTTGCGCTTGGGCTTGGCGCGCGTCATTGCGCGTCCGCCGCTTGACGAGTTGCGCGCCGGCCGTTCGATCGAGGATCCCGGCGATCCGCCGCCGCTCACCGGTTTCGGCGGCAACCCGCAGCTCGATCCGCTGCTTGCAAATCAGGCCGATCTGTCGCTCGAGTATTACTTCCACGAGGAAGCGCTCGCGGCGGTCGCCGTCTATGTGAAGGATGTCGAGACCAATATCGGCTACTTCACCTCGCCGGTGGATATCGATGGCGACATCTATCAGATGACTGGCCCAGCCAATGGCGACGGCGGTCGGATCACCGGTGTCGAACTCACCTTCCAAACGCCGTTCTACTTCATACCGGGCATGGACGATTTCGGTATCTATTCGAACTACGCGTTCGTGGATTCCGACATCCAGGAATTCTATCCCTTCTACGATCCGGTCGATGGCAGCGGTTTTGCCGAACACACCGCGACAGTCGACCTCTGGTACAACAACGGACCGTTCGAAGCGCGACTCGGCTACAAGTACCACAGCCCGTTCACGGTCATCGCCGGCTGGAATGGCTCCGATGTGCGCACGTTGGAAGAAGAGTCGATCTGGGATGCAAGCGCGTCATACCAGTTCACCGACCGCTTGGGTGTTCGCTTCCAAGTGAACAATTTATTCGACGAGGTCGCTCGCATCTATCGCGACAACGATCCTGACCGGCTCGGCCGCTACGATGTCTACGGCCGCCGTTACCTGCTCGATTTCACCTACCGCATTAATTAGGGGCGAGGAGCGCGCGATGCTTCACTTCGATTGTCGCGCGCTCATCCTCGCTCTCGCTCTCTTCGTTCACCCTCCAACTGCGCGCGCCGAAGACTTCTACTTCGGCGCCGATCTTTCTTATGTGAACGAGATGGAGGATTGCGGCGCAACCTATCGCGTCGACGGTGTCCAGCGCGATCCGTACGAGATTTTCCATGCCAGCGGCCACAATTTGGTCCGCCTGCGTCTCTTCCACACGCCGACTTGGACCAGCTACAGCACGCTCGACGATGTCCGCCGCAGCATTCGCCGCGCCCGCGCCACCGGCATGGAAGTGCTGCTCGACTTCCACTACTCGGACGATTGGGCCGACGGCGAGAAGCAATGGATTCCGGCCGCATGGGCGAATATCGCGACGACGGAAGAATTGGCGCAGGCGGTTTATGATTACACGCTGCAAACGCTGCAGACGCTGAATGCCGAAGGCCTGATGCCTGAAATGGTTCAGGTCGGCAACGAGACCAACCGCGAGATGCTCGGCCGCGCCGACTGGGACTGGGCCAATCGCCCGATCGATTGGACGCGCAACGCCGCCATTCTGAACGCCGGCATTCGCGGCGTGCGCGAAGCGAGCCGAGGCGCATCGGCGCAGCCGCTGATCATGTTGCACGTCGCGCAGCCCGAGAATGTCGAGCCCTGGTTCGTGGCCGCCACGCAGGCCGGCGTCACCGACTACGATCTCATCGGCATTTCTTATTATCGCAAATGGTCCACGCAGGGACCCGATGGCCTCGGCCAAGTCATCAACCGCGTGCGCCATCGCTACAACAAGGGCGTCATCCTGGTGGAGACGTCTTACCCCTGGACGCAAGACAGTGCCGACAACGCAGCCAATCTGCTTGGGCCTGATACGCTCCTCGAAGGCTACCCCGCGACGATCGAAGGCCAGCGCCGCTACATGGTCGATATCACCCAGACCGTGATCTCGAACGGCGGCATCGGCGTCGTGTACTGGGAGCCGGCCTGGGTCTCCACCCGCTGCAGCACGCGATGGGGCGAAGGCTCGCACTGGGAGAACGCGACCTATTTCGACTTCCATCGCAACAACGAATTGCTGCCGGCAGCGCTCTACGCACGCCATCAGTACGAGTGGCTGCAGCCGGTGACATTCCGTTTTGAAGGTGTGGCCGGAGGCGTAGAGCGGCTCTACCTCTGGGGTGATTTCCTCGGCTCGCGTCAGTTCGTCGCGTCGGTGCCTCGCGGCGCCGATGGCGCCTTCGTCTACGAGACGAGGCTGCGCGCCGGGGAAGAAGTGCGCTTCCAGGTCTACGATCGGCTGCCGCTCGGCGAGGGTTTGATCGCGCCCACCGAAGCAACGACGCGCGCGGTCGTGGTACGGGTGTCGGACGGACCGACGACGCTCTCATTCACTCTTTCCAACTGAGCAACAACGAGGCCCCGAAGACGCAATCGATAGTGGCGCGGCGTGTCAGGCTGCGCGCTGTGCTGCAACGACTGATTCATGAACGCGCGGTGGCGAGCTTCGGCGTCCAGGATGCGCCAGTCGTTGTCTTGCTCTCGCCCGACCGAAAGCTCGCCGTTTTCGTGTTTACGAACCAGACCTATGCGGGCCTGCGCGGTGCGGCTTGGGATGCGTTGCTACTGCTCGACACGGCGGGCCTCGGGCGCAGTTTGCCGTCGCCGCAAGCAGACGAGCGCCTCAGTGACGCCTATGAGCGTCTAAGGATCGCCTATGCTCGCGGTAATCTCGAAGCGGCAGGCCTGACATTCTCTGATAACTTCTTGGACCGCTCAGCCAACGTTGGCGCGCCCAGTTGCGTCCGATCATCGAGACATCCCGGAAAGAGCATCTGCTGCGTGCGATCTTCGCCTTGAATTAACTGGCCGATGTCGCCCTCCGACATCATGCCGACAGGCTAAACCGGTTCGCGTATCCACACAGTCACGGGATGGATCGGAAGAGCACTGAGTTCGTGTCACGAAACTCCCCGGAAACAATCGGGAACGAGCGGAAACTTCCGGGAACGTGGACGCGGAGGCACGCACCTGATCGCCGCGACAAAGGGCGGCTACAGTCGTCCATGCGAGGCGCGTCTATCAGACCATCCCTCCGCCGCTGTTTTCGGCAGTAGCGTTAAGTGGCGCTAAACTGTCACATTAGCGCAGCCCTGAATGCGGCACATGCGCTTGCAAAGTGCACGCCCTCAGGTAAGGCATGGGTTGCGCCGATTTGAAGCTCAGCTTGCGGGCGCGTTAAAAATGCCGCTAAAGCGAAGGCGAAGCGTGGATTGCACGCCGCCCTCCGCCCGCAAGCCCCATGTGAAAGGATCGTCGCACGAGGAGCGTGGCTATGAGTGTGCAAAGACGCCTATTGGCCGGGTTCAGGTTGGGCGAGCGACGTGCGCGGCGGGGCCGGGCATGACGCGCGAGTCTTCATTCACGCCGCCTTTAGAAACCGTGGCCGGAAATCCCATCCTCAAGTCCACACGGTCGAGGAGCGAGGGGTCGGTTGAACCCGGCGAACTCCTGCCCCCGTTTTTGAGCCTGCGCGTGTTCGAGGCGGCCGCCCGGCTCGGTAACTTCACGCGCGCGGCTGAAGAATTGCGCATCACTGCCGGCGCCGTCAGCCAGCACATCCGCGTGCTTGAAGAGTTTGCGGGGCAGACCATGTTTCGCAGGCTCGGGCGCGGTGTTGAGCTGACAGACGCAGGTCGAGCTGCGTACGGGCACGCGAACGCAGCGATGGCCGAGATGCTGCAAGCTGGACGCGCCATGCGTGCGAGCTTGCGTGGACGCCGGATCTCGTTGTCCACGGCGCCGTCTTTCGCGTCAAAATGGCTGATCCCGCGCCTCGGCAAATTCCAGGAGAGCTTTCCAGACGTTGAAGTCCGCATGTCGGCAGACATGACTTTGGTGGACTTTGCCGGCAGCGATATCGATTTGGCTATTCGCTATGGGCCCGGCGGCTACGAAGGGCTGCATTGCGAGCGGCTGATGTCGGAATCGGTGGTGGTGGTGGCGAGCCCCCGACTGCTGGATGGGCGCGAGTCAGTGAAAACCGCGGCTGATTTGCTCAGTCTGCCGTTGATCCACGACGAAGCGCCAGAGCGCGATCCTTCCTGCCCGACTTGGTCGATGTGGTTTGCGGCGCGGGGTGAGCGCCGCGAGGAAGCCGAGCGCGGCCTGCGCTTTAATCACTCTGGCCTCGCTCTTGAGGCTGCAGTCGCCGGCAAGGGTCTGGTGCTAGCCAAGCGTCAGCTGGCGTTGCGCGACATTAGCCAAGGTCGGCTCGTCACGCCGCTGCAGGAGGGTGATGCCCCGCTGAGCTTTGCCTATTGGCTGGTGTGGCCGCGTGGACGCCGGTTTGAGCCTGCGCAAGGTGCGTTTCTGTCGTGGTTGCGCGAGCAGGTGATTGAGGGCGATTCTGTCGCGGACCAAACCGCCTAAGCGCCGCTGAGCTAAAGGCACACTTTAGCCTGGCCGTCTTTCTCGTCGTGCTGCGCGCGCCGACAGTCCTGTCCTGCTGGGGCCAGAGACCCGTCCTCTTGGGACTTCCACGACATGTATCGCTATGACGCCGTCGATCGCCTCGTTGTCGAGGAACGCGTGGCGCAGTACCGCGATCAAACCCAGCGCTATCTTGCTGGTCTGCTCGACGAAGACGCCTTCAAGCCGCTGAGGCTGCAGAACGGGCTCTACATTCAGCGCTATGCGCCGATGCTGCGCATCGCCATCCCGTATGGCGTGCTCTCGTCAGAGCAACTGCGTGCGCTCGCCACTATCGCGCGCACGTATGACCGCAGCTACGGCCACTTCACCACGCGGCAAAACATTCAGTTCAATTGGGTGAAGGTCGAAGAGGTGCCGGACATCTTGGCTGATCTCGCCAAGGTCAGCATGCACGCGATCCAGACCAGCGGCTCGTGCGTGCGCAATGTGACGACGGATGTGTTCGCCGGCGTCGCGGCGGACGAGATCGTAGATCCGCGGCCGTACTGCGAGCTGATGCGTCAATGGTCGACGATCCATCCGGAATTCGCGCATCTGCCGCGCAAGTTCAAAGTGGCGTTCAACGGCGCCAAGGAAGATCGCGCGGCGACGCCGGTGCACGATCTGGCGTTTGATCTTTATCGCGATGACGCGGACGAGGTTCGGCTTGTCGTGAAAGTCGGCGGCGGGCAGGGCCGCACGCCGCGCATCGCCTCGATCATCAAGCGTGACCTGCACTGGCGCGAGATGCTGACCTACAGCGAGGCGGTGCTACGCACGTACAATCGCCTCGGCCGGCGGGACAACATCTTCAAGGCGCGCATCAAGATCCAAGTCGAAGCATTGGGCGCCGATGAGTTCGGGCGGCTTGTTGAAGAAGATTGGGCGGCGCTGCGTGACGGGCCGAACGCGTTGACCGACGAGGCGTTCGCGCGCGTCGCGGCGCACTTCGTTGATCCGGATTTGGCTGCGTGGGCTGAGGCGCCGTCGACGTCGCTCTCGATCGATCCGCGTTTCCGTGGCTGGAAGAGCCGTAACGTCGCTCCGCACCGTCATCCGGATTACGCGGCGGTTACGCTTAGCCTGAAGCGTGAAGGCGTTGCGCCGGGCGATGCGACGGCTGACGAGATGGACGCCATCGCCGATCTCGCGGATCGGTACAGTCACGGCGAGTTGCGCGTGGCGCACACGCAAAACCTGGTGTTGCCGTATGTTCAGCGCGCGGCGCTGCCTGCGCTGTGGGCCGAGCTGGATGCCCTGAATCTGGCGCGCGGCAATATCGGGCTCGCGTCAGACATCATCTGCTGCCCGGGCGGTGATTTCTGCTCGTTGGCAAACGCCAAATCGATCCCGCTCTCGGCGGCGATCGCGGACGCGCTTGACGACATCGAAGACGATCTGGGTCCGCTCGCGATCAAGGTGTCCGGCTGCATCAATGCGTGCGGTCACCATCACGTCGGCCACATTGGCGTGCTCGGCGTCGAGAAGGCGGGCGAGGACTGGTATCAAATCATGCTCGGCGGCCGCGCCGATGGCGAGGGCAAGTTGGCCGTGCTGATCGGCAAGTCGGTGCGCGGTGACGCGGTGCCGGGCCTCATCTCGCGGCTGGCGCGTCATTACTTGGCGGTGCGGCACGCGAACGAGCGTTTCATCGACACCGTCGAACGCACGGGCGCAGCGGCGTTCAAGGCCGCGCTCGAAGCCGGAGAGGTGGCCGCGGCATGAGCGTCCTGATCGATTTCAATCGTGGCCTGCATGTCGAAGGCAAGAGCGAGCGTGCTGCGGCGGTGCCGGCGAAGCCCGCGAACGAAGGCCACGGCGATGTGCGTAAGAAGATCGTGCCGGTCATCAAGCCGCCCGCGGGGCCTTCGGCGACGCACTGGGAAGGCGGCGCTTACCTCTCGTTGGCGCAGTGGTTGGAGTCGCCGGAGGACGGCGCTGCCATCTTGCTGCAGCCGGCGGATGATACGTTCGCTCTCGCGGAGCGCTTAGACGGCGTCGCGCTGATTGCGGTGGACTTTCCGCGCATCGGCGACGGGCGTGGCTATTCGCATGCGGTGTTGCTGCGTGAGCGGCTTGGATACGCCGGCCCGCTTCGCGCTGTCGGTGCGGTGACGGCGGATCAAGTGTATGCGCTGACGCGCGTTGGCTTCACCTCGTTTGGCTTGCGTGCCGACCAAGACGCCGAGACGGCGTTGGCCGCGGTGAACACGTTCGCCGTGCCCTATCAAGGCACGCCACAACGCGCGGGCGCCATCCTCGATCGCGACGCCGCCAACTTCAACGCGTTGGTGCGGCTGCTTGAGCGACAACTGACAGAGATCGCCGCGGCGCACGAACGCCCGGCCTTGGCGTCAAGCCTTTCGGCCGAAGACATGGTGATCACGGATGTGATCGCGCGGTTGAAGTTACCAATAGATGTGTTCACGCTGAACACAGGGCGGCTGCATCAAGAGACGGTCGAGCTGATCGAACAGACGCGCGCGCACTATGGCATCGCGCTTGAGGTGTTTGAGCCGAACGCGGCGGATGTGGCAGCCTACACCCGAGCACGTGGCGCCGACGCGTTCTACGAGAGCGTCGCGCTACGCAAACAATGCTGCGCGATCCGCAAGGTAGAGCCGCTGGCGCGGGCGTTGGTCGGGCGTGATGCATGGATCTCGGGGCAGCGCCGTGAACAGGGAGTGACTCGCGCCGCGTTATCGGAGACCGAGCACGACGCCGAACGCGGCATGGAAAAGTACAATCCGCTTGCAGTTTGGCGGTGGGATGATGTCCGCGCTTATGCCGAGCGCTTCGATATCCCAATGAGCCAGCTTTACGCGCGCGGCTACGTCTCGATTGGATGTGAACCCTGCACGAAAGCGATCCGCCCGGGCGAGGACCCGCGCGCGGGACGTTGGTGGTGGGAAAATCAAGAGAGTAGAGAATGCGGCCTGCACACAAATTCGACGACGCGCTGATGGCTGGCGCGGGGGTTCTGAATGAAGCGCCGGCCGCGGCGCGCCTCGCCCGTTTGGAGGCGGAGGCGATCTACATTCTGCGGGAACTGTCGTTGTTCGTGCGGCCCGCTTTGCTGTTTTCCGGCGGCAAGGATTCTGCCGTTCTATTGCATTTGGCGATGAAGGCGTTTGCGCCGGTCAAGCCGCCGTTCAAGCTGTTGCACGTCGATACCGGGCACAATTTCGCGGAGGTCCTGAGCTTCCGTGACACGCGCGCCAAGGAAACCGGATTGCCGCTGATCGTGCGGAGCGTGGAGGATTCGATCCGCCGCGGTAGTGTTCAGGTGGCGGAAGACGCCAGCCGCAACGCGGCCCAGGCGGTGACGTTGCTCGAGGCGCAGCAGGAATTCGAGTTTGACGCGCTGATCGGTGGCGCACGCCGGGATGAGGAGAAGGCGCGGGCGAAGGAGCGCGTGTTCTCGCACCGCGATACGTTCGGCAGCTGGCGCCCGCGCGCGCAACGTCCGGAATTGTGGGGGCTCTATAACGGCCGGCTTGGCGTGGGCGAACACATGCGCGTGTTCCCGCTCTCGAATTGGACCGAAGCCGATGTCTGGCGCTACATCGCGCAAGAAGCGATCGCGCTGCCCAGCCTCTATTACGCGCACCCGCGCAACGTAATCCGACGCGATGGATTACTCTTCCCCGTCACGGAACTGACGCCGGCCGCTGAGGGCGACGCGATCGAGCACGTGTCGGTGCGGTTCAGAACGGTCGGCGACGTCACCTGCACATGCCCGGTCGAGAGCGAAGCGCGTACGCCGGAGGAGGTGCTGACCGAAACGTTGGCGGCGACCGTGTCCGAGCGCGGCGCCACGCGCATGGATGATCGCGCCAACGCCGCGGCGATGGAACGCCGCAAGATCGAGGGCTACTTCTGATGGATGGCGGAGTGCTCCAGCATTCGAGACTAAGCGCCGGGCCGCGCCAGATCCGCTTCATGACGGCGGGCAGCGTGGACGACGGCAAGTCGACGCTGATCGGGCGTTTGTTGCTAGATTCCGGCGTGTTGATGCGCGACCAGGCCGCGAGCATTCACGACAATAATCCGGAAGGGTTGGCCGAACTTACCGATGGCCTCGAGGCCGAACGCGCGCAGGGCATCACCATTGACGTGGCCTATCGCTACTTTGAGACCCCGGAGGCGAGCTTTCTGATCGCCGATGCGCCGGGGCACGAGCAATACACGCGCAATATGGTCACCGCGGCCAGCAATTCGGACGTGGCGGTGATTGTCATCGATGCGACTGGCGTGCGTTCCGGCCTGTTGAAGCCGCAGACGCGCCGTCATGCCGCGATCGCAGCGCTAATGGGGCTCGATCTCATCGTCGCCGTGAACAAGATGGATCTGCTTGGCTGGTCCGAAGAGCGGTTTCGGGACGTGGAGACAGCGTTCGGCGATCTTGCAGCGTCGCTGAAGATAGGCGCGGTGACATGTGTCCCGATTTCGGCGCGGAGCGGCGCCAATGTGGTCTTCGCGGGCGCGGCGCCTTGGTGGCGTGGCTCGACGTTGACGGAGGTGATTAATCAAAGCCGCGCGCCGCGCGCGCAAACGGAGCGCGCGTTGCGCATTCCGGTACAGGCGGTGTTGCGCGACGTGCAGACGCGCTACTACGCCGGGCGCGTTGAGCAAGGCGCGGTGCGCCCTGGCGACCAGGTTGTGATCGGGCCGCGACGTCAGGCAGCAACGGTTGCAACGGTTCGCGTTGGCGGGAGGAGCGTGCCCGCGGCGAAGGCGGGCGCTGCCGTTACCATTGAGTTCACCGGTGAGCACGATGTCACGCGCGGCGATGTGATTGCGAGCGCTGATGTTGACTATGTGCGCACGTTCGCCGCGGATTTGTGCTGGCTGGACGAAGCGCCTCTCGTGAAGGGCCGCCGTTATGTCTTGCGTCAGGGCACGCTGGAGACGCAAGCGCTGATCGAAGAAATCAGCTTCATCCACGATATCGCGGACTTCTCGCGCAGCGCGGCAGCCTCGGCGCTGGCTTTGAACGACATAGCACGCGTGCGGATCGCGACACGCGATCCGGTGCTGGCCGACCTCTATGCGGACTCGGTGGGTACTGGCGCGTTTGCATTGTTTGATCCGCAATCCAACCAGACCTGCGGCGCCGGCATGATCTGGGAGGTGTTTCCGTGAGCGGCGCCGTTTATCTTGTGGGCGCAGGCCCAGGCGCGGCGGATTTGCTGACGGTGCGTGCGGCGCGGCTGTTGGGGCAGGCCGATGTCGTCGTCCATGACGCTTTGATTGGCGCCGAGGTGTTGGCGCTAGCGCCGCAAGCCAAACTCTACAATGTCGGCAAGCGCGCAAACCGGCCCTCTGTAGATCAGCGCTTTATTTGCCGCTTGTTGGTGCGGTTGGCTGGGCGGCACGGTGTGGTCGTTCGCCTGAAGGGTGGCGATCCAAACTTGTTCGGCCGTGCGACCGAAGAGACGCGCGCGTGCCGAGCGGCGGGCGTGCCGGTGGTTAGCGTCCCCGGCATTAGCGCGGGATTCGCGGCGGCCTCATCTCTCGGTGTTTCGCTGACGGCGCGCGGCGTTTCGCGCTCGGTGGCGTTCGTGACGCCGACCGTAGCGCGCGATGGTGTCGAGACCGCTCATTGGGCTGAAGCGGCGGCTGCCGCGGAGACCGCTGTCATCTACATGGGCGCGTTGCAAGCGGAGCGCGTGCGCGATGCGTTGCTGGCGCGCGGCGTCCCGGCGCATCGCCCCGTTGCTCTCGTTGAGAGTGCTTCTCTGGTTGGCGAGCGCATCGTTCGGGGCGCGCTGCATGAATTGGTCGAACTAGCGCGAGAACTGGGTGAAGGCCCCGCGATCATGGTCATCGGCGAGGCGGTGGCCGAAGCGCGCGCCGTAATCGCCGCCGCGGACGCGGCATGATCCCGATCTACCTCAATCCGGCGGCAACGCGCATCGCGTTGGTTGGGCGCGGGCGCCTGACAGTGCGGCGCTTGGCCTGGCTGAGAGAGGGCGGCGCCAAGCCGGATGTATGGTCGGATGCGCCTTCAATTGATCTTGCTGCTGCAAGCCCTGAGCTTTCGCCGCGTTTGCCGAAGCAGACGGACATCGAAGGCTACCACGCCATCTGGATCGCTGATCTCGAACAGGAAGCGGCGACGCTAGCGCAGTGGGCGCGCGCTGCGGGCGTGTTGGTGAATGTCGAGGATGTGATCCCGCTTTGTGATTTCCATACGCCGGCCGTCGTGCGGCGCGGTCAGCTGACGCTGACGGCGGGAACGGGGGGCGCCAGTCCAGCAGTCGCTCGCGCGGCGCGCGAGCGACTGGAAGAAGCATTTCCGAAAGTGTGGGGGGATGCGCTCGTCGAAATTGCCGAAGCGCGTGCTGTGCTGCGGAGCGATGGCGCTGCGTTTGAGACACTGGTGGCGGACGCACGTGCGCGGCTTGCGCATCACGGTTTGGTTTGAGGGCTGGGGTTCATGGATCCGTTTTTCTGGCAATCCATGCTCGTGGGTTTCATAGCGCAGCTCGTCGATGGCGCGCTGGGGATGGCTTACGGCTTGGTGTCGACATCGTTCCTGCTGGCCTTCGGCGTACCGCCCGCGGCAGCGAGCGCTGCGGTTCACACCGCTGAGATGTTCACCACTGGGGCATCGGGCGCCGCGCACATTTGGCGCAAGAACGTGAAGTGGGACTTGGTGTGGCGTCTGGCGCCGGCCGGTATCGCGGGCGGCATCGCTGGAGCGCTCACCGTTTCATACCTGCCGGTGTCGATCATGAAACCGGTGGTGTCACTGTACCTGCTGATTATGGGCGTGGCTGTCGTGCGCATGGCGCTGCGTGGGCCGAAGGCGGCGCCGGATGAGCCGAAGGGTGTGCGGAAAATTGGATTGATCGGCGGCTTTCTTGATGCGGCGGGCGGGGGTGGTTGGGGTCCGGTGGTGACGACGTCGTTGCTCGGCCGCGGGCACGGCGCACGGCACGCCGTGGGCAGCGTGAACACTTCGGAGTTCCTGGTAACGGCGGCGATCTCGGCGTCGTTCTTCTTGACGCTTGGTAGCGTGCGCTGGACCGACATCCTCGGCCTGCTGATTGGGGGCGTGCTGGCGGCGCCGGTCGCCGCGTTTGCGGTAAGCATTACGAAACCGCGTGTCCTGATGGGCAGCATTGGTTGCTTCGTTGTGTCGCTGTCGCTTTGGCAGATTGCCGTCGCCATAGACCCTCAGATGACGTTCCTGTCCGCTTTCGCGCACCCGGCTGGGTGATCCTCCCATGTCTGACCAATCCACGGCCGCTCGCGCCGCGCCGCCGCCTAACCTTTACGTCGCCCGCGTTGAGAGCGTTCGACACTACACTGACAAGCTGTTCGCGTTCACGTGCGAGCGACCGGCTGCGTTTCGGTTCCGCTCCGGCGAGTTCGTGATGATCGGGCTGATGAATGGTGAGCGGCCGTTGTTGCGTGCGTACTCGATTGCGAGCCCGGCTTGGGATGATCGGTTATCGTTCTATTCGATCAAAGTCCCAGACGGTCCGCTCACCAGCAAGTTGCAGCATGTCGAACCGGGCGCTGAGATCCTGATCGGCCGCAAGCCGACCGGTACGCTCGTGCTTGACGCGCTGACGCCGGCTAAGCGTCTCTTTCTGTTATCGACGGGAACCGGCGTAGCGCCATTCGCCAGCCTGATCCGGGAGCCGGAAACGTATGAGCGCTACGACGAGGTGATTGTCACCCACACCTGCCGTACCGATGCTGAGCTGAACTACAGCCGCGAAATTGTTGCTGATACCTACGCCGATCCACTGGTTAGCGAGGAAGCCAAGTCCAAGCTCCGGTTGGTGACTAGTCTGACGCGCCAAGCGCATCCGGTTGAGGGCCGTGTGACGGCGTTGATTGCAAATGGCGAGCTATTCCGGTCGTTCAGGGGGCGGTCATTCGATCCGGCGCTTGATCGGATGATGATCTGCGGCTCGGCGCCGATGCTGCAGGATCTAAAGGCGATCGCGCTGGGCGCCGGGTTCATCGAAGGCTCGAATCATGAGCCCGGAAGCTTTGTCATTGAGCGCGCGTTCGCAGGGTCTTAAACGAGATGGCGTCAGCACTAAGCCTGCGCGCCGAGGGTCGTTAAAAATGAAGTCCTATGCCTCCGTCCTCGACGCCATCGGCAATACGCCGTTGATTAAGCTAAAGCGCGCGTCGGAGCTGACGGGCTCGACCATTCTGGGCAAGGCAGAGTTTCTAAACCCAGGCCAATCCGTGAAGGACCGCGCGGCGCTGTCGATCGTCGAGGACGCCGAAGCCAAGGGGCAGTTGCAGCCTGGCGGCATCATCGTCGAAGGCACGGCTGGCAATACCGGCATCGGGCTTGCGCTGATCGGCGCCGCCAAGGGCTATCGCGTGATCGTGGTGATGCCGCGCACACAGAGCCAAGAGAAAAAGGACGCCGTCATTGCGCTCGGCGCCGAGCTGGTGGAGGTCGATGCGGCGCCGGCGGCGAGTGAAAATCACTATCCGAAGGTGGCGCGCCGTATCGCGGAGGAGAAGGCCAAGACCCATCCTGCCGGTGCGATCTGGGCCAACCAGTTTGACAACATCGCCAACCGTCAGGGTCACCTTGAGACTACGGGGCCCGAGATCTGGCGCGATACCGATGGCGCGGTGGATGGTTTTATCTGCGCCGTCGGTTCGGGGGGCACATTGGGCGGCGTTTCGATGGCGCTGAAAGCGCGCAACAAGAATGTCGTGATCGGCATCGCCGATCCGGCGGGGGCCGCTCTTTATTCCTGGTACAAGAACGGCGAGCTCCACGCGGAAGGGACGTCTATTACCGAAGGCATCGGCCAAGGCCGCGTAACCGCCAACCTGGAAGGCGTCGAAGTCGATGAGGCGTTCCGCTTCGAGGACCGTGAGTGGCTGCCGGTGCTCTATGATCTGATCCAGGACGAGGGGCTTTCACTCGGTGGTTCTTCGGCGCTCAACGTGCTGGGCGCGATCGCGCTGGCAAAGAAGCTCGGGCCGGGAAAGACCATCGTCACCGTGCTGTGTGACTACGCCAACCGCTATGCATCACGGCTGTTCGATCCTGAGTTCCTGGCATCCAAGGACTTGCCGCTGCCGCCGTGGTTAAAGTGAGAATGCCGCTTTCGGATCCGTGCTCAGATGAGGGTTCAGATTGGCGCGGTCGTGCCGACTTAAGGTTTTGAACGCACCAAGGGCGAGCATCGAAGCCTGTGCTTTTGCGTCCCGCTAGAACGTGCCGCGCAGCGTGACGCCCAACGTGCGCGGATCGCCTAGTGAGCCAACGACCAGACCCGAGCCGCCCGATTGAGCAGCGAGGATCTCGTAATACTCGGTGTCCGCGAGATTGCGTCCCCACACAAAGACATCCCAGCCGTCAGCGGCCTTGAAGCCTAACCGCGCATTGATCAGCGCGTAGCCCTCGATTTCTAGATAGTCCGAGCCCGCCGGGTCGGAAGAGAAGTCGGTGCGCCAGCTCACGTCCGCGCCGATGAAGAAATCGCCGTTGCGGCCGAAGAACGCGTCTGGAAACTCGTACTCTCCGCCAACTGAAGCCGACCATTCAGAGATGCCCGGCAGCCGCTCTCCTGAGATATCGGTGAATGGTGCAGTGATGGTGAGCGGCAAACTGGTGTTGCTCGGATCGGCAATGCGCGCCGGGTTGGGAATGGGCCGCCCGGTTTGTTCGATCGGCAGCGGCGAGTTGGGGAAGCTGACATACTCGCCATCCGTCCAGGCAGCCGCTGCATAGAGCGAAAGCCCTTCGCCGATGCGCGCGGCGGTGTCGATCTCGACGCCGCGGACGCGGACCTCTTCGGCGTTGGCCAGATAGCCGCGCAATGTGCCAACGACATTGGCGACGACCGAGGTTTGATAGTCCTCGATGTTGGTGTTGTAGGCTGTAATGTTGAACGTGACGCCATCGAAAGGTTGCGTTTTCAATCCAACTTCGTAGTGCGTGACGCTTTCGGGTTCGACAACGACGGGTGTGTTGGCCGGCACGCCCGCAACGTTGAGGCCGAACGACTTAAAGCTGGTCGCATAGGTTGCGTAGGCATTGACGTCGTCGGTTACATCGTAGGCGACGGTAAGCTGCCCGGAGATGTTGGTGTCGTCGGTGTTCGCCGCATAGGTCTGACGCGATAGGATTGAGTTCTGCGCGGCGCGGATCGCGCCGGCGCCGAGGTCGGGGCGATCAGCGGGGACAAGACCGCCCGTCACCGGAGAATCGTAATCCACCGACTTTTCATCGTAGTTGAAGCGGATGCCGGGAATGATGCGTAGCCGGTCGGTGACGGACCATTCGGCTTGACCAAACACCGCCGCACTCGTGGTTTGGGTGTAGACGTTTTGGATCTGCGTCAGCCCATCCAGCAGTTCTGGAATAAAAGCCGCCACGTTGCCGGCGATCGTGGTGCTGTCGCTGCCGGTATAGACGTTGGATGCGCGCGGATCGATCAGCCAGCGCGAGGCCGCCCAACCTTGGGACTGCAGATTGTGCGTCTCGATCTCTTGCGTGAAATAAAAGAGCCCCGTCACAAAGCTGAGGGTCTCTGAGAGATCGCCCGCGTAGCGGATCTCCTGGGACCATTGCTCTTGTGAGGAGCGGTTGTTGGAGGCCGTGGTAATCGGTAGGCCAATGAAGTCGCGATCGTTGGACGGGAACCAGTCCCAGAATCGCCGCGCGGTGATCGAGGTCAACGTCCCCGGTCCGATGCCCCAATTGACGGTTAGGGATTCGCCGTCGACGTTTTGATACGACCGATGAGGAACGTCGGCGTCACTGACGCGCTCGAACGCGTTGAATTCTGCGTAGATGCCCGCTGGCGCTTGCTGCAGGTTCACATTGGAGCCTGCGATATTCACCACTTGCGTGACTACCGGGATGATCTCCCGATAGGTTTCATCGACCGGCACGGCGTAATTCGTGCCCGGAATGGTGGCGTTAATTGAGTCGATGATACCGAAGAACTGCCTGTTGGGCGTGCGATAGGTCGGTGCGACGCGCACTGGGACTTGCGCATACCCTTCGGGACGCTGTTGCGTGTAGTCGACCGCGGCGACGATATCGAGGTCATTGCTCGCCTGGAAAAGCAATTGGCCGCGCACGCCGATATTGTTCAGGTCATTGAGATCGTCGCCGAAATTGTTCGCGTCTCCAAGCCCGCGATTAACTTGGTCAAGGAAGCCATCGCGCTGCGAGGCGGAGAAAGAGAGCCGCCCGGCGACGCGGTCGCCGATGAGGAGACCAGTGATCGAAGCGCGGGTCGCCAGATACCCATAATCGCCGAAGGAAATCTCAACGTTGGTTTCCGGCGCAAAGCTCGGGCGGCGTGTCGTGACATTTATCGCGCCGGCCGTGGTGTTCTTGCCGTACAGGACGCCTTGTGGTCCGCGCAGTACTTCGACGCGTTCGACGTCGATGAAGTCCAGCGCGGCCTGGCCCGGGCGCGCCCAGAAGACGCCATCGACATAGAGCCCGACACCGATTTCAACGCCGTCATTGGTGAGCCCGAACGTGGTGCCGAGACCCCGAATATTGAGTGCGGTGTTGCGCGGGTTTGACGAGAAAATCTGCACCGATGGCACGAGCTGTTCGATCTGAAGAACATTCGAGGCGCCGCTGTCGGAGAGAAGTTCGCCGTTGATGACCGAAATGGGTATGGGAACATCTTGCAGGTTTTCTTCGACGCGGCGCGCGGTGACGACGATGGCCTGATCATCTGAAGCAGCGGCGCCATCGGGCGGGGTTTGCGCGAAGGCGTGTGGCGTCCAAAGCAGCGCAGCGACGCCAACCGCCGTGGCCAATCTTTTCTTCATGCGACGTCCCCAACCATGTCCCCAACTAGGCCCGCGCTCCGACGGGGAGCGCGGGCCTAGTTGGCAGCGCAAGGACGAGGGAGAGAGTTGCGCCGCACCCGACCGGGTAATCGGACTGCAACCTTTAATCTCGACTGGAGCAATGGGGATTTACTAAAGTCTGGCTTAAGCGCGCCGTTGAACCGACGTTTTCGCGCAGCTGAAACCTAAAGAAGTCAGCGCATTGCGCCGCGCAATGCAGAAGCGAGTGTCGCCTTTTCCAAAATTGCAGCGCTCGCGTCGCGCACCTTTTGTAAGGTCTTGCGGAGCGCACATTCGCCTTCATCCAAGCAATCAGCGCAGCGTTTGTACGCCGTCAGACTGGTGCAAGGCGTGGGCGCCAATGGGCCTTCGATGGCGCGGATGACGTCGGCGAAGCTGATTGCAGACGCAGGTTTTGCAAGCTGATAGCCGCCCGCCTTGCCGCGCTGACTGGTGACCAACGCGTTGCCGCGCAGTTCAAGCAGGATGGCCTCTAGAAAGCGCGGCGGAATGCTTTGCCGCTCGGCAATGTCGCCGATCACGACCGGCTGGCCCGGACGGGTGGCCGCAGCGCGCGCCAAATCTATCATGGCGCGCAGCGCGTACTTGGTTTTGCTGGTGAGCATGAATTCGCCAATACTTCGCTATCTGAGGCTTACTCGCCGAGAACCTCGCACCTAACAGCACGCGCGACGTCGGTCCACCGTCGGTGGATGAGACGGAGCGGCCACTACATGACGCTTTGCGCCATGCCTGGCGACGCTTCGCGACACCGCGCACGGCGCGAGATCCTGTCGCGCCAAGGGCGGCGACGCCCAAACCTAGAGCTTTCCAACATGCCGCGCCTAAGACGAACGAGCCCAACAAATGCGGAACGCCTCTGATCGCTCTTTGGCAACAAGACGCAATTTCTGGGTGTCCGCCCCGGCGAAAAGCGGAAACGAACGGAACGTCGGGAAACGACCTGAAACAAAGTGTGGGCGCGGCAGGACGAAGCTGACAACTGGGAATTGGTAGCGCCGGCGCCGGCGAAGCCGGAACGAGTACCGCGACGCAGGCGCCGATAACGAGTCACCCGACGCGTCCGGCAACCCTGCGATCCCACTTCTGCGCGAGCAAAGTCGAAGCGCGCCGCGCCCCAAGATCTATTTGTTGAGCTGCACCAGTTGCACCAGCGCACCGCCGAGCCGGTGGTCGTGCAGGAAAATCCATGATGCGCGGGGCGCCGTGCCCTCGTTGACGATGGCAATGCCCTTGGCCTCGGCCTTGGCGCGTTCGGCAGCGAGATCGTCGACAAGGAAAGCGACGTGCGAGATGCCCTCGCGCTCGCCCATCACCATGTCATCGACAGGCGGACCCTCGACGTACTGAACGAGTTCGATCTCGACGCCATCGCCCGTCTTGCCATGGGTCACTTTCGTGCGGCTGAGTTGCGCGTTGTTGTCACCGCGTGGCAGGGCGAATTCGGCGACAGGATCCCAATCGATGCCGAACAACTCATTGTACGCCTGCATCGTGCGCTCGATGTCGTGCACTTTGAAACCAAAATGGAGCAAACGCATCCCAACCATGCCAGCCTCCGCTCTCTGCGGTCGCGAAGCTAGCAGTCCGAGGGGCCGGAACGAGACGCTTTAGGCAGGGATCGTCAATGCGATAGCGTCACGCGATGAAGATGGCGGCAGGCGGCGTCACAGCGTGTAGCGCCGTCACGACGTCGATACGCCGCGACAGGACAATGCGCGAAGCCGCTGCGCCCTTGTCGGTGAGTTCTCCATTGTCGAAGGACGGCGCCTCCGTTTCGAGGGCAAGCCTGGCGATACGTTCGCTGGCGCCGACTGCGCTGCCGGCAAGCGTGCTGACCCGCGTTTGCACCCAATCGCGAAGCGCCGGGGCGGCGAGCACCTCTTCATCCGTCAAGTCCGTATGCGCGCTCGCGATTTTGCGGGCGACGTTCATGTCGGGGAAGGCGATGGCGCCGACTTGGCCTTGGTTGTGTCCAGTGATCACGGCGTCGTTCACCAACGGCGCCAGAGCCGCTAGCAGGCGCGTGCGCAGCGCGACCGCTTGCACCCAGGTTCCGGAGCTGAGCTTGAAGTTCTCCGAGATGCGCCCATCGAAGAGCAGGCCTTGAGAGAAATCTTCAGGGTCGAGTGGGAGGACGGCGTCGCCGGTTTTGAAGAAGCCTTCATCGTCGAACGCGGCGGCGGTGAGATCTGGACGGCGCCAATAGCCGGGCGTGACGCACGGGCCTCGCAATCTAAGCTCCCATGTCGTTTCCACTGGGACCAGCTTTGCTTCAACGCCAGCTAACGGCAGCCCGGCTTCCGGTTTGCGATGCTGCTCCCACGTGCTTTGCACCGGCGTCGGGCCGCATTCGGTGGACCCGAGACCGGAGACCATGAGGATGCGTTCACCGGTTGTGGCGACGGCGATCTCATCAATCGCGCGCCAGACATGCTGGGCGAGCAAGGCGCCGCCGTACTGGAGCAATTGCAGGCGCGAGAAAAAACGTTGTGCGAAATGCTTGTCATTGCGCAGATACGGCAAGAGCGCTTCGAAGGCGCCTGGCGTGTTGATGTAGAAAGTCGGCGGATGAGCGCGGAGCAACTCAACCGTTCGGCCAATGCCGGCGGGCGTTGGCCCGCCATCATCAATGTGTAGTTCGCCGCCACACCAGAGGATTTGACCCAGATTGTTGTTGCCGCCGAAGGTGTGATGCCATGGCAGCCAATCGACCATGACCGGCGGCCCGTCGTTCAAGAAGGCGTAAGCCTGGGCGCATTGCTGGCGGTTCACGGCGAGCATGCCATGCGGGAGGATTACCGGCTTGGGCGCGCCGCTGGAGCCGGACGTGAACAGTATCTTCGCAATCGTGTCTCCGGTGACGGCCGCATTGGCTTTCGCTGTGCGCGCGCTCGGCGTCGAATTTCGCAGATCGGTCAACGCGATTGTCTCGCGCCCGGGTATCGGCGCGCGTCCGGAAATGATGACGGCGTCAACAGGCGCGGCGGCTTGGATGGCGGCGCCATAGCGCGCGCCATCGGCGACGTAGATTGCGCCCGGCTGGAGCGCTGCGAACACGCCAGACAGCTTGGTGAAGTCCGTGGCTTTGAGCGCGTAGGGCGGCGACACCGGCGACGCGGGTACACCCACCCACATGGCGGCGAGAGTGATGAGCGCGCATTCGATGCTGTTCTCGGCGAGAACAGCGAGCGGCGTTTCCGCGTTAAGACCGAGGTTGAGCAGGCCTTCGCCGATGCTCTCTACGGCTGCGAGCGTTTCGGCATAGGTGATTGTGCGGCGGCCTCCAGCGCCATCCGATTCTGTCAAGAAAACCCGTGAGGGGGCTTCTTGCGCCCATTGCTCGATCTTGGCGTTCCAACTCTGAGGATAGGGCGCTAGCGGCGCCGTGGACGTGAGCACGATTGCGCCGTCCGATCGCATCTCGGCGCGGCCGGATTTGGGCGCGAGGCGCACCGGTCGTGTCGGGACGGACGCGCTTGGATCGGCGAGGTTGGTCACATTTGTCACGGTAGCGTGCGGCCCGACGCCGGCCAATGGCGCGGGTTTGTCCGGCGGTCGCGCCATCTCATATGCGATGGAACGGCTCTGGCGTCACTGGCGTCATTGCGTCAGATGAGCGGGTGAAAACGCGAGGGGACATGCAGGGCAAGACGGTGGTGATCACGGGCGGCGGCGGCGTGTTGGGTAGCGCGGTCGGCCGCGTCGCGGAGGCGCGCGGCGCCACAGTAGTGCTCGTCGATGTAACGGCTCTGCCGGAAGGACCTGGCCTTCGGTTTGGCCATGTCGATCTCACTAACCTCGCCTCGGCGAAGCAGGCGATGGATGAGGCGAAGGCCAAGACCGGCCGGCTCGACGCACTGCTAAATATCGCAGGCGGCTTTCGGTGGCAGACCTTGGAAGACGGCGATCTCGCGGGCTGGGACGTGCTCTACAATCTCAACGTGAAGACAGCGGCGACAGCATGCAAGGCGGCGTTGCCCCACCTCCTGGCGAGCGGTGACGGGCGCATCGTCAATGTTGGCGCTGCCGGGGCGCTGAAGGCCGCCGCCGGCATGGGCGCCTATGCGGCGTCGAAGGCCGGTGTGATGCGGCTGACGGAAAGTCTGGCCGAGGAACTCAAGGGGCGCGGCGTGACAGTCAATGCCGTGCTGCCCTCGATCATCGACACGCCAGCCAACCGCAAGGACATGCCGGATGCTGACTTTTCCAAATGGGTGACGCCGGATGACCTGGCCGCGGTGATGCTGTTCTTGGCGAGCGCGGAAGCGCGCGCGATCACGGGCGCACTGGTTCCTGTGGTGGGGCAAGTCTAGCGTGACCACTGCACGCGTTCTGGTGACAGGGGCAACTGGCGCCCAGGGCGGCGCTGTGGCGCGCGCGCTTCTGGCGAATGGTATGCGCGTGCGCGCGTTGGTCAGAAATGCATCGAGCCCGGGCGCCCAAGCGCTTGTTGGCGCCGGCGTGGAGCTGGTTGAGGGTTCTTTCGACGATGCGGACTCTCTGGCCGCCGCCGCTGGCGGCGCGGACGCGATCTTTTCAGTTCAGCTCTACAACCCCGGCAGCGCTTCGACGGAGCGAATCCATGCGCAGGCTTTGATAGAGGCCGGGCTAGCCGCAAGTGTCCGCACGTTCGTGCAAACATCCGTGTCTGGTGTCGATGATCGGAACACATGGCGGGGCGCGCAATGGGACGACGTGTATTGGGACAACAAGGCCGCCGTGGAGGATATGGCGCTTGGCGCCGGCTTCGCAGCTACAATCGTGCTTCGTCCGGCGTTCATGATGGAGAACTTCGCGTCGCCCAAGGTGGAGCGTATGTTCCCTGAGCTGTCAGAGCGGCGAATTGTTTCAGCGATATGCGAGGATACACCGCTCGCGCTGGTCGCCGCCGATGACATCGGCAGCGCCGTTGCGGCCGCAATCGCCAAACCATCACGCTTTTCCGGAGGCGCGCTGGAGCTTGCAGGTGACGTGTTGACGCTGCCGCAGGTCGCGGCGCTGCTCACAGCCGCTAGCGGCACGCCGGTCGTGGCAGAAACCAAATCGCCGGACGCGGAGATCGCGCGAGGGCGGAGTGCGGGGTGGGTGCTGAGTCAGCAGTGGCTGAACGAGTTCGGCTACCCTGCGCGCCCTTCCCACATGGAAGAGATTGGCTTGCAACCGACGCCATTTTCTCGCTGGTTGCAGGGGCGTCAGGCATCGCCGATGCGATGACGTGGCGTCGCGCTGGCGCGATGCGCGGTTGCGTGGGCACTATCGCTCGCATGCAGTACTCAAAACTCGGCGATACGGGATTGATCGTCTCGCGCCTGTGCATGGGCGTGATGACTTTCGGTGTGAACACCGTGAACGCCGCTCTGGGCAAGGTCGATCAGGATGGCGCGACCGTGATGGTCAATGCGGCGATCGAGGCCGGGATCAACTTTTTCGACACGGCGAATGTATATTCGGGCGGGCAGTCCGAGGAAATGCTGGGTCGGGCGCTCGGCGCGCGCCGCAAGGATGTCGTGATCGCGACCAAGCTTGGCTTTCGTGTTGGCCCGGCCATCACGGATGCGGGACTTTCGCGTCACAATGTGATTGCGGCGTGTGAAGCCAGCCTGAAGCGGCTCAACACCGACTACATCGACCTTTACCAAGCGCACAAGGAAGACGCGCTTACGCCGCTGGAAGAGACGCTCGAAGCGTTCGATCGGCTCGTGCGGGCGGGCAAGGTTCGCTACCTCGGCTTTTCGAATTGGGCGTCGTGGCGCGCGGCGACCGCGTTGCAAATGCAGAAGGAGCGCGGTTGGGCGAGGTTCGTCTCGGGGCAGCTGCACTATTCACTGCTCAACCGGGAAGTGGAACACGATCTGGCGCCATTCCTTCGCGCCGGCGGGTTGGGCATGCTGGTGTGGAGCCCTCTTGGCGGAGGATTTTTGAGCGGCAAGTATACGCGCGAGAACATCACAAAAGAGGGCCGCCACGCGGCGTTCGATATCGTGCCGTTCGATCGCGAAAAGGGCTTCGCTCTGGTGGACGCGATGCGGCCGTTGGCTCAGCGCGCCGACTGCACGGTGGCGCAATTGGCGCTGGCGTGGCTGCTGACCAAGCCCGTGGTGACGAGCGTGCTGATCGGCTCAGCGAAGCTCAGCCAGCTCGAAGACAATATAGGCGCGGCGGCCGTGAAGCTCGATCCGGCGATCACGGCGAAGCTAGATGAGCTGACGGCGCCGACTGCGATCTATCCCCATTGGTTCAACGCTCGCCTCACGGACGCCAAGATTAAAGACGGACTAGCAGCATCCACCGCAGGTCAGGCATGAAATTCGATCCGATGTCGCCGGAGACGCTGGAGAATCCGGGCGCGGCCTATTCCGAGCTGCGCGCGAAATGTCCGTTTCATCGTTATGACGGCCCGGATTTCAAGTTCGCGATCACCAGCGACTATCGCGAAATCAAGGAGGAAATCCTCCAGGACAATCCGACTTGGAGCTTTCGCTTCGGCAACGCGGCGAAGGATACGATCAGCGACGTCGGCTTTAAATCGGACCCGCCGTTTCACATGGCGTTTCGCGCGTCGCTCGCGTCCGGCTTCGCGCCGCGCCAGTTGAAAACGTACGAAGGCGATATCGAGCGCATTTGCGACGAACTGATCGCCAAGATGCTCGCCATGCCAGAAGGACGCGGGGATTTTCATGATCTCTTCGCGCTGCCGCTGCCGTCGCGGATCATGTGCGTGATGCTAGGCGCGCCTGAGGCGGACAATCTCCACTACAAGCACTGGGCCGATATCCTACAGGATATGTTGTTCCACGATCCGAAACCCGGCTCGTTCGAACCGATCCTCAAGGAAATATATCCCCACTTCAACAGCCACCTGGACGCCCGTCAGGCCAAGCTGGACGCGGCTGGAATAACTGAGCCGGATTTGTCGGCGCTGGGCGAGGTGTTGCCGAACGATTTCATGTCGCGAACGCTGATCGCTCGCGTGGAAGGGCGGCCGCTGACGCGCGACGAGCAGCTAAATGTTTGCCTCGCCTTCCTCACTGGCGGGCAGGAGACGACGATTTCGCTGATTGCCAACCTGATGTGGCGTTTACTGGAGACGCCGGCGCTGTGGGAAGGCCTGAAGCAAGAGCCAGAACTCGTGGAAAATGCCGTGGAGGAAAGCTTGCGCTTCGATCCGCCAGTGCTGGCGCACTTCCGCACCAGCTTGTGCCCGGTCGCGATGCACGGCGAGGAATTACCGGAGCGATCGAAATTGATGTTCTCGATCGTCGGCGCCAATCGCGATCCAGCCGTGTTCGAGGACGCGGAGACGTTCCGAATCGATCGGCCGTTGACCGAGGCGCGCAAGCATCTCTCCTTCGGTGCGGGCGTCCACTTCTGCTTGGGCGCTCCGGTGGCGCGGCTGGAGGCAAAGATCGCGTTCGGCAAGTTGGCCAAGGCGCTGCCGAAGCTGCGGCTCGATGGGCCGACGGAGCGCATCGGGTCGTGGATGCATTGGGGCAGAGTGAAGCTGCCGGTGGCTTGGGGCTGAGCCATGCTCGACAAAGGAAAAATCGGCGCCGAGACCGAAGAACGCGAGATCGCAGTGGAAGCAGGCATGCTTGCGCTGTTTTGCCAAGCCGTCGGCGAAACCAATCCGATCTATCGCGACCAGAACGCAGCGCGCGACGCGGGCTACCGCGCCATCCCGACGCCGCCGACTTATGCTTCGGTGCTTGCGAACCTCGCTCCTGCGAAGATCGATCTGGTGATCGGCGTGTTGGGCGCTGATCTCGGCCGCATGCTGCACGGCGAACAGAGCTTTACGCAGGTGAAGCCGATCTATGTGGGCGATCGCATTCGCCTGCGGCAACGAATCATCGACATTTATGACAAGAAGGGCGGCGCACTCGAGTTCGTGGTCCTGGAAACGAGCGCCACCAACCAAGACGACGAATTGTGCGCCACCATGCGCACCGTCGCCGTGCTGCGGAACTGAAGATGACCATCGCCGCCACCTATCGCGAAGCTGCGTCCGGCGCAGAGCTGCCGCTGCTTGTGACGCCGCCGATCGAGCCGCTGACGCTCGCCTTGTTCGCCGGCGGCTCGGGCGATCACAATCCAATCCATCTCGACCGCCAATTCGCTGCAGCGAACGGCTTCGATGACGTGTTTGCCCACGGCATGCTGTCGATGGCCTATCTCGGCCGGTTGTTGTCGAACTGGGCGCCGCCTGAGCGCATCCGAGAGTTTACCACTCGCTTCATCTCCATCACGCCGCTGCGCTCGGTGGTGATGTGTAGCGGAACAGTGGCGGAGATCGTTACCGAAGGCGGATTGCGCCTTGCTCGGCTCAAGCTCAAAACAACGCTGAGCGACGGCACGGTCACGCTGACGGGCGAGGGGCTGGTTCAGCTCGATTGAGCGATCAGGCGGTCGCGCCAAGCGACGCGGCGAATCTTGCCGGAGTCGTCGCGGATGGATTCCTCTATGAATGTTGCGCCACGGGGCAATTTGTAGGGGGCGAGCCGTTCGCGTAGCGCATTGAGAAGGCGCATTTCACTCCATTTCGACGCCTCTCGCACTTGAACGAACGCATGCGGGACAGCGCCCAAATCCGCGTGTGGCGCGCCGACGACGACGCTGTCGGCAATACCGGGGATCGCATCAATTTGCGCTTCGATTTCGGCGGGATAGAGATTGACGCCGCCGCTGACGATCATGTCGGTGCGGCGGTCGGCGATGAACAAGTAGCCGTCCTGATCGAGCCAGCCCAGATCGCCGAACGAGGCCCAATCGCCACGTTGGCGTACGTCAGCGCCGATGTAGCGGAAGGTGGATTCGGGTCCGCCTGCGCGCCGAAAATAAATTTCACCAACCGCGTCGGGCGGAAGCTCTGAGCCATGCTCGTCGAGCACGCGGGCTTCGATGCCTTCGCGCGGGCGCCCGACCGAGCCCGGACGGTCGAGCCAATCCGCGCCACCGATGATGGTGGAGCCGATGCGTTCGGTGCCGCCATAGATCTCCCAGATGGCGTCGGCGCCGAGCATGGCGATCCATGCGCGTTTCACCGGCGGCGGGCAGATCGCGGCCATGTGGACGACGGTGTCGAGCGAGGAAATGTCGTAACGCGCGCGTGTCTCAGGCGGCAGGTTGGCAATGCGCGCCATCATTGTGGGCACTAGATAAGCCCATGTGGCGCGGTGGCGCGCGACGAGCGCTATGTATCTCTCGGCATCGAATTTACCCATCTCGACGACGTGCGCGCCTTCGCAGAGCGCTGGAATCATCTGGCCGAACGGGGCGCTGTGGTAGAGCGGACCGGGGTTGATGATGGTTGCGTCCGGATGGCGGCGGTGCGCTTGTTTCTCGATGCTCCATAGCGCCGGATTGGGGTCAACGATGAGTTTCGGTCGGCCCGTGCTGCCCCCGCTGGTGGAGATTTTCCATCGCGTCGCAATGCGCAACGGAAGCGGCGCGTCGGAGCGTGAATCGCGTTGCCGATCAAGCAGCGGCGAGGTGGCGTCGATCACGAGCTTTGGCTCCGCCAGCGCGACGATTTCGGCGAACTCCCTTGGCGTCAGCTTATGCGAGACGTGCATGGGCGTCGCGCCGAGTTTCCAGGCGCCGTAGACGAACTCGTAGTAGGCGGCGCTGTTGGGGATCGCGATGAGGACAATGTCGTCGTGACCGGCGCCGGCTCGTTCGAGTTGGCGTGCGCGCTGATTGGAGCGCCGGTCGAGATCAAGCCGCGTGAGCTGGGCGTCGGGCAGCGTCAGCGCGTCACGCGTGGGCGCGCGTTGTGCTTGCGCCCCGAGAAGGAGCGCAAGCGGCGCGCCAAGCTTGGCGGCGCCTGATGAATCAAGGAGCAGGTCAGGAAAGGTCACGCGACTTCAGCTTGTTCGGCGCAAGGTTTCACCAATTCGTTGCATGATCGCGCCAAGCTTGGCGCGATTGGCGTCGGAGCGCCAATCGCTGATGCGATGGATGGCTGGCGCACGTCGGCTCGACGCGAGGCATGCGATAGCGTAGTCACTCCTACAGGCGTGAGAGACGAGAAGATCGTGCGAAAGCAAATGACGCTCAGTCCCGGCCCGGTTCCGCTTTATCATCAGCTTGAGCAGGATCTGCGCGAGCGCATCAACGCGCGTGAATTCAAGGCCGGCGAAGCGCTGCCTACTGAGGAGCGAATCTGTGGGGAATACGGCGTGAGCCGCATCACCGTGCGTCGTGCGCTGGAAACGCTGATCGCCGAGGGGCTGATTACCAAGCGCCGCGGCGTTGGCACATTTGTGACGCCGCCGCCGGAATCAGGTGTGCGGTCCGTGCGCTTGTCGGGTTCGTTGGACGAATTTCTGGCTTCGGCCGGCGCGCTGGCCACGAAGGTGCTCTCCATGCAGGAGATTCAAGCGCCGGACGAGGCGGTTCGTGGCTTGCGCCTGGCGCCAGGAGAAGCCTGCACGCGCTTGGATTTGCTAAGTTTTTTGGAAGATGCCCCGCTCGGATACCACAATCTCTATCTGCCCTTGGCGATCGGGCGGAAGATCAAACCCGTCGACGTTGGCCAGAAGCTGCCAGTGATCCGAATGGTCGAGGGCAAAGCAGGCGCACGGGTTGTGCGCGCCGAGCAGTTTCTGGAGGCCGACATCGCGGGGCCGATTGCTTCGAAGTATTTGAACTTGCAGGAAAATACACCGGTGCTGAAGGTGACTCGGATCTATTACGACATGACTGGCGCGCCGGTAGAAATGATTGTCGCGCGCAACCACCCCGAACGGTACCGGTATTCCATCGACTTCGTCGCGAAGCCCCGGATCGTTTAGTTCGAAAAACGGCGCCCCATTCAAAAAATCTGTCGAAAGCTCTTGCCGTCCCTTGAGTTGTTATGACAACATGCCGTCATAATAAATGCCATGGGAGGAAAAAAATGGCACGGTCTCTGGACCCCAAGAAGATCAAGTCAGCGCAGCGCGCGCTTGAAGTGCTTGAGTATTTCCGAGGCGGCCGCGCCGAGGCCACCGTGATGGATATCGCCCGTTCGATGGGCTACCCGCAGTCGAGCACGTCTGAGCTGCTGAGTTGCCTTGTCGCGCTCGGTTATCTCACGCGCGATCGCTCCGCGAGAACATATCGGCCGACGGCGCGCGTCGCCGTGCTTGGCGCTTGGGTACAGCCCAATCTGTTTCGCGAAGGGCGTTTGCTGCCGGCGATGGATGAACTCGCGCGCGAAGCTGGCACGACTGTCGTGCTCGGAAATCGCGTAGGCCTCGAGATCCAGTACATTCACGCTGTGGCGCCGCCAGGGCTGCAAATGAACGTCTCTGAGGGCGAAGCGGCGTCGCTCACTCATTCGGCGATGGGCCAAGCGGTGCTGGCATCCATGGACCGCAACTACATGCGCAAGCTCCTGCATCGCATCAACGCGGAGAGTGAAGCAGAGCAGCGCGTGTCGTTCGAGGACGCCGCGCAAGAGTGTGACGAAACCAGCGGGCGAGGCTTCGCCACCGCCAGCGAGCATGGCGGGCGCATGATCGCCATGCTGCTTTCGCACGGCGGCCAGGACGATGGTCTCGCGCTCGGCATGCTGCTGACGCAGGAGCAGCACGAGACTCAACCGGAGTATTTCGTGCAATTGCTGCGCGGCGCGGTCGCGCGCTTGGCGGTGAAGGCGCCTGCGCAGCGCTACGCGCCGACACGCGTCGCGGAACGTGTGCCGATGCAAATGATGGGCTGATCCGGGTTTGGGCGCTTCAGAGTGTTTCTGGAGCGCCCAGGATCACTACGGACTGGCTGGACAAGACGCCGCCGTTGCCGTGCGCCAGCGCGAGCTTTGCGCCGGTGATCTGGCGGTCTCCGCCTTCACCACGCAGCTGGCGCACCGCTTCTATCAGCGTGAAAATGCCGTTCATGCCGGGGTGAACGCAGGACAAACCGCCGCCGTGGGTGTTGACCGGCAGGGCGCCGCCGGGCGCGATCGCCCCGCCCTCGACGAAGCGCGCGCCTTCGCCCTTCGGGCAGAATCCCAAATCTTCCAAGAACAAGATCGTGTTGATCGTGAACGCGTCATAGGTCTCAGCCACGTCGATGTCCGACGCCTTGACGCCGGCCTGAGCATAAGCCCGGGCGCCGGCGCGCGCGGCGCCTGTGGTGGTGAGATCGGGCATCCAAGCGATTTCGCGGTGTGTTGTTTCGCTTGCCGCGCCAAGCACGAAGACCGGTTTGGCGGCGATGTCGCGCGCGCGATCGGTGCGCGTCATCACCAGGGCGCCGGCACCGTCCGTGACTAGGCAGCAATCGAGCACCGACAACGGATCGGAGACCATGCGCGAGGCGAGATAGGTCTCCATCGTCAACGGATCGCGCTTGAAGGCTTCCGGATTCAGTTGCGCCCACCCGCGCGCAGCCAACGCAACCTCGCCCAATTGCTCACGTCGCGCGCCGAATTCGTGCATGTAGCGCGCCGCCGCGAGCGCATACGAACTCACCGGATTGAGCGGTGCATAGGGCGCCTCGTAGGTCATCGGCCGCACGGTGTTGACCAGCTTGCCGGATGCGGTGGCCTGGTTGCTGCCATACGCGATGAGCGCGACTTCGATCGCGCCGGCCGCGAGCAGCCAGGCGGCAAGCTCCACATAGGCCTGGAAGGACGAGCCGCCGAGGCGGTTGTTATCGACGAATTTTGGCTGGATGCCGAGATATTGAGCGAAGGAGAGGCCGCCGAGCGTGTCGGTGGGGTGGCAGAAGAAAAGCCCATCTACATCGCTCGGCTTCAGGCCAGCTTGCGCGAGCGCCGCGATGCTCGCCTTGGCGGCGAGGTCGGAAGCCTCAAAGCCGGGCGCTTTGCCGATGCCGAACGTCGCCGCGCCGACGATGGCGGTGCGTCCGCGTGGGAAGGCGTCGCTCATTCCGCGTCGACCTCTGGTTCAAACACGACAAAGGGTTCATCGCCGCTGACCACGATCCTGGCGCGCACGGCCATGCCGATCTTTACGTCCTCGGGCGCGACGCCTTCGACGCGGCTCATCATGCGCGGGCCTTCGGCGAGATCGATGAGGGCGACGTTGTAGCTTGGTTCAGGCGGTTTCTTGCGAACGACCGTGGTTGAATAGACGCGTCCGCGCCCCGAGGCTTCGACCCATTCAAGCGCCGCACCGTCGCCCGGTGCGACCGCGCGCGGATAGAAGACAAAGCGCCCGTCGCTTGCGGCGCGCTGCAGCATGAAGCGGCCTTCCCGCAGGAAGGCGCGAAACTGTTCGTCCGGCCCTGCATCGGCCACGGCTCAGCCCCCGCGATAGGTGGGCTTGCGCTTTTCCTTGAAGGCGGTTGTGCCTTCCTTGAAATCGTCGGTCGTCACCATCAGCGGTTGGATGTTGGCTTCGAAATCCAGCGCCTGTTCGAAAGTTTGCGCGGGCGCGGCGTCGAGCAGCCGTTTCGCCATGCCAAGCGCGATCGTGGGCGATTGCGCGAAGCCCTGTGCAAGCTCTTGCGCTTTGGCGAACACGTCATCGGCGGGCAGTGCGTAAAGCGCCAAGCCGAGCTGCTGGGCTTCCGCGCCGCTGACGAAGCGCCCCGAGTAGAGAATTTCCTTGGCCCGCTGCAGCGGCACATGGCGCGTCAGCAAGAAGGCGGCGCCGCCGTCGGGCGCAAGTCCGATATGGCGGAACGCGAACTGAAAGCGCGCGTCCTCGGCCGCGACGATCATGTCGCATGACAACGCGAGCGACCAGGACATGCCGATGCATACGCCCCGAACGGCGGCGATTACCGGCTTATTCGTCATCGCCACGGCGCGGCTCATGCGATGCATGTGGCGCATGCGCATGAGCGCGCCGCGCGTGCCGCCGCCGCCCATTTCGCTGATGTCGGCGCCGGCGCTGAAGTCAGAGCCAGCGCCTGTGAGGATAATTGCGCGCACCTCATCGTCGTCTTGAGCCTTCTCGAAGGCGTGCTGGATGTCGGTGCGCATCGCCAGCAGAATTGCGTTCTTCCGCTCGGGGCGGTTGATCGTGATGGTCGCGACACCCTCGGAAACGCTGTACTCAATGCCCATGCGACGGCTCCAATGACTTGGGTTGGTGCTTACTACCTTCGCCGACGGCGTGACAGGCGTGCTATCCACGCGCAGGGCATATCGCGGCTGCGATAGCGTCTGCGGGCGAGCTCTGATCGCTTTGTTCGGATCGCACGCGAGGGCAATTTCACGACGTGCAGACGTTCTCCATCCGCCCGTTTGAGCCGCCCGTCGATGCGGCGGCGCTGCGCAAGGAGGTGCGTGCGTTCCTCTCGAAGCATCAGCCCAAGGCTGACGCGGCGTCGCGCGCGAACAGTTGGGCGGTTGCGGACGCGGACTTCACCAAGGCGCTCGCCAAGGCCGGGTATGTCGGCATGATCTGGCCGAGGAAGTATGGCGGCGGCGCGCGCCACCCGCTCGAACGCTACATCGTGCTGGAAGAGTTGCTGGCCGCGGGCGCGCCTGTTGGCATGCATTGGATCGCTGATCGCCAAGGCGGGCCGCTGCTGCTGCGCTATGGTACGGAAGGACAACGCGCAGAGTTCCTGCCGCGCATGGCGGCCGGCGAGCTTTATACCTGCATCGGCATGAGCGAGCCCGGCAGCGGCTCTGATCTCGCTTCGGTGCGCACGCGCGGCAGGCGTACGCCGGAAGGCTGGCGCATCAGCGGCCAAAAGGTGTGGACCACCAACGCGCACAACGCGCACTACATGATCGCGCTGGTGCGCACCGGCGAGGATAGCCAGCGCCAGGAAGGGTTGACGCAGTTTTTGATCGATCTGAAGGCGCCGGGCGTCAGCGTGCGCCCGATCATCGATCTCGTCGGTGGGCACGATTTCAACGAAGTGTTTCTCGATGATGTGCTGGTGCCCGATAGCTTGCGCGTCGGCGATGACGGCGCGGGCTGGAAGCAAGTGACGGCGGAATTGTCGCTCGAACGCTCCGGACCGGAGCGCTATCTTTCAAGCCTCTCGCTGCTGCTGGAATTTATCCGGATCTCGGGACCAAGCCCTGCGTCGGCGGCCGCGGCGCTAATCGGTCAGCTGACGGCCGAGTTGTGGACGTTGCGGCAGATGTCGCGATCGACGGCTGCGAAGCTGGCGAGCGGGGAGGATCCGGCGCTGGATGCGGCGATCGTCAAGGATCTTGGCAACAGCTTCGAGCAGGCGCTGCCGCGATTGGTGCAGGCCGCGAGTGACGTCGATCTCGCCGCGGATAGTGATTTCGCGCGGGCACTGGCGTTCTTGCTGCAAGTTTCGCCATCTTTTTCGCTGCGCGGTGGAACGCGAGAAATTCTGCGCGGGATCATCGCGCGGGGATTGGGGCTGAGATGAGCGAGAGCCAGCCCCTGCTGCTCGAAACCGCGGAGCGTCTGTTCGCCGAGTTAGTGCGCGCCGATGGCGGCGATGGGTGGGCGAAGGTCGCCGAGATCGGCCTCGATGGTTTGCTTGTCGGCGAAGGTCGAGGCGGCTTCGGCGGCGATTGGGTTGATGCGTTCGCGGTGATGCGCCTAGCCGGCGCGCACGCTGTTGCAGCGCCGGTGGGAGAGGCGATTGTCGCGGCGTGGCTTTGCGAGAGCGCCGGGTTCTCCGATGTGGCGGGCGTCACCACGATCGCCTCACGCGCCAAAGGAAGCATTGATCCGCGTGGACGGTTCTCGGGCCGGATTGAAGCGGCGCCATGGGGGCGCGACGCGGGGGCGGTTGTGTTCGACCTTGATGGCGCGGTCGCGCGCGTCGCGAGAACGGATGGGCGTGTCGAGCAGCGCCAGAACCCAGCCGGTGAACCGCGAGACGTACTGGAGTGCGATGGCGTCCCGATAGAGCGCGGCGAGGCGCAGATGAGCGTGTTCGCGGTAGGGGCGTTTGTGCGCATCGCGCAAATCGCCGGCGCGCTCGACACGGCGCTCGCTATGTCGATCGACTATGCGAATGAGCGTAGCCAGTTCGGCAAGCCTATCGGCAAGTTCCAGGCGGTTCAGCAGAGCTTGGCGGTGTTCGCGGAAGAGGCGGCCGCCGTGAACTGCGCCGCGCAGGCCGCGGCGTTGGCGATTGACCGCGGTGACGGCGGTTTCGAGATCGCGGCTGCGAAGCTGCGAGCGAACATGGCCGCCAGCATCGGCGCTTCGACAGCGCACCAGGTCCACGGCGCGATCGGCTTCACGCTGGAGCACAATCTGCACAAATACACACGCCGGCTGGTTTCGTGGCGTTCGGAGTTCGGCGGCGAACGCTATTGGGCTGAAACGCTCGGTGCGGACGTATGCGCGCGCGGCGCCGAGGCGTTCTGGCCGTTCTTGACCGCGCGCGGCGATAGCAAAGGTGAACTGGCATGAGTGCGGCTTTTATCGTTTCCACGGCGCGTACGCCGATCGGCAAGGCGTTCCGTGGCGCGCTCAACAACACCCATGGCGTTGAAATGGGCGGCCACGTCGTGCGCGCGGCGCTAGATCGCGCGCGGCTCGAAGGCGGCGAAGTGGAGGATGTGATCCTCGGCGCGGCATTTCTCGAAGGCGCCACCGGCAACAATGTCGCGCGTCAATCGGCGATCCGCGCCGGCTGCCCGGTGACGGTAGCGGGCATGTCGCTCGACCGGAAGTGCTCTTCCGGCCTGCAAAGCATCGCGCTGGCGGCGCAACGTGTGATGGCGGGCGAAGGCAAGACGTTCGTCGCGGGCGGCTTGGAGAGCGTGTCGTTGGTGCAGAACCAGGCCAATCGGCACCACGCACGAGACACCTGGGTCAACGATCACAAGCCGGAGTTGTATTGGTCGATGATCGCCACCGCGGACAACGTCGCGCGGCGCTACAAGATCGGCCGCGATGTTCAAGACGAGTATTCGCTCGAAAGCCAGCGGCGGACGGCCGCGGCTCAGGCCGCGGGCCGGGTCGATCAGGAGATGGTCGCCATCGATGTTGTGAAGCAGTTGATCGACAAGGCCGGAACGATCACCGGAGAGGAAACGCTTCACTTCGCACGCGACGAGGGAAATAGGCCCGATACCACGCTTGAAGGGCTCACGAAGCTCAAGCCGGTCGCGGGCGAGGATGCGTTCATTACCGCCGGCAATGCGAGCCAGCTTTCAGATGGCGCTAGCGTTTGCGTGGTGATGGCCGAAGATGAGGCGACACGGCGCGGCTTGGCGCCCTTGGGACGCTTCGCCGGTTTTGCAGTCGCTGGCTGTGAACCCGACGAGATGGGCATTGGCCCAGTGTTCGCCGTGCCGAAACTGCTCGCGCGGGCGGGGCTGAAGATCGACGATATCGACATTTGGGAGTTGAATGAGGCGTTCGCGGTGCAAGTTGTCTATTGCCGCGATCGGCTCGGCATTCCGAACGAGCGGCTCAATGTCGACGGCGGCGCTATTTCGATCGGGCACCCGTACGGCATGAGCGGCTCGCGCCTCACCGGGCACGCGCTGATCGAAGGCAAAAGGCGCGGCGCCAAGTGGGCGGTGGTGACGATGTGTGTGGGCGGCGGCATGGGCGCAGCTGCTCTCTTTGAGGTTTTGTGATGGTGGATCGTTACGCCTCCTTTGACCGGCTCGCGTTTGACCGGCCCGCGCCGCACGTGTTGCGGGTGACGATCAATCGTCCGGAGAAAATGAATGCGCTAGACGCCGAGGGGCACGATCAGCTCGAGAGGGTTTGGGCGGCGATCGATGCGGATCCCGAAGCGCGCGTTTCGATCATCACGGGCGCGGGCAAGGCGTTTTGCGCCGGCGGCGATTTCGCCTCGATGCCGATAGGAGGGGCGCTCGATCCTAACCAGGAAGGCGCGCGCAGCTTCCGCAGCGCGACCAATCTGGTGATGGGGATGGTCAACGCCTCGAAGCCGATCGTTTCGGCGATAAATGGTCCCGCTGTTGGCGCGGGCCTGGCGGTGGCGCTGCTCGCCGACATCTCGATCGCCGCCAAACAGGCCAAGCTGATTGACGGCCACGTGCGCATCGGCGTGACCGCCGGCGATCACGCGGCGCTGATCTGGCCGCTGCTCTGCGGCATGGCGAAGGCCAAATATTATCTGCTGACTAATGAGACGATGACGGGTGAGGAAGCCGAACGGAACAACCTGGTGTCACTTGCCGTCGATGCGGCAGACTTGCAGGCGAAGGCGCTGGAGGTTGCGGAGAAGCTTGCCAGCAGCGCACCAACCGCGGTGCGCATGACGAAGTACGTTCTAAATCATTGGCTACGCCAGCAGCAGGCTGTGTTCGATCTTTCGGCGGCGCTGGAGATGATCAATTTCCAAGGCGCGGAATCGCGCGCGGCGATCAAGGCAGTGAGCGAGAAATCCACGCCTGAGTTTCCCGACAAGACGTATTTCTGATGAGCGAAACGGACGCCGACATCGAAGAATTGCGAGCGAGCTTTCGGGCTGTGCTCGAAGATGCGGCAGGCGATATCCGCCGGCATGTCGATGCAGGCGCGGCGCGGTGCGAACCACTGTGCGCGAAGGCGGCCGAACTCGGTTGGTTTTCACTGATGACGCCCGAGGCGTTTGGCGGGCTTGGACTTGGCCGCGCGGCGGCGGCGGCGCTCTACGAGGAGCTTGGCCGCGTGATCGCGCCGTTGCCGATGATGGGCGCGATGATCGCCACGGAGATCATTGCGGCGCATGGCGATGCCGCGCAGAAGGCGGCTTGGCTTCCAAGATTGGCGGCGGGCGAGGGGGCGGCGCTAAGTGCAAGCGGTGTGGCGCCCAACTGGGATGACTCACGCTTCGCCGCGGGCGCGTTGACGGGTCACGCGCGTGAATTGCTGGATAGTGACGCCGCTGCGTTGTTGGTTGTGGCGGCGCGCGAGGGCGATGCAGCGCGATGGGTGCTTGCTGCGGCCGATGGCGTGACGGTTGAGACTGAAGAGCTCGTAGATCGCACACGAGGCCTCGCCACAGCCCGGTTCGACAACGTGCAGGGCGCAGCGCTCACCGCCGATCCAGACATTGTGGCGTCCGACGTGCTTACGCACGCGAGCCTGGCGATCGCGTGCGATTCCGTCGGCGGCGCGAAGGCGGTGCTCGACCTCACGGTCGCGTATCTCAAGACGCGCGAGCAGTTCGGAAAGCCGATCGGATCATTCCAAGCACTGAAGCACAGATGCGCCGAGCACAAGGTGGCGATCGAAGCGGCGGATGCGCTTGTGCAAGAGGCCGTAGCTCACTGGGCGCGGAACGATCCCGGTGTTGCATTGCTGACGCCGCTGGCCAAGGCGCTAGCGTGCGATGTCTATGCGGCGATGGCGACGGATGCGGTGCAATTGCACGGCGGCATCGGCTTCACGTGGGAGCATGTGTGTCACCTCTATCTGAAGCGCGCGAAGCTCAACCAGGCGCTGTTCGGCGGATCGGCCGCGCATCGTGATTTGGCCGCGCGCTTGTTGTTGGCGGCCTGAGGCGATGACAATGGCCCCCGCAGACAAAAGCCGCCGCTTCAGCCCGATGGCGCATCGCGACGATCTCGACGCGTTTCGCGCCGAGGTGCGGGCGTGGCTCCAGGCGATTGTGCCTGAGGGCTGGTTCGCACGCTCGGCGGGTGCACCCGAAGGCGAATACCTCGCGTTCCAGCGTTGGTGGTTCGATGAGTTGCAGAAAGTGGGGCTGGCGACGCCGCATTGGCCAAAGGATTGGGGCGGCGAAGAGCTGACGCTTCGCCATCAGGTCATCGTCTCGGAGGAGATGGTTCGCGCCGGCGCGCCGAACCCGGATCTTTTCGTCATCTCGCTCTACCATTTGCCGGCGACGTTGTTCGCGCACGGTTCGCCCGCGCAACGCGAGCGCTATCTCAAGGGCGTCACCGAGCGTGGCGAGATTTGGTGTCAAGGTTTCTCCGAACCGAACGCGGGGTCGGATTTGGCAAGTCTGCGTACGCGCGCCGAGCGGCGCGACGACATCTTCGTGGTCAACGGACAAAAGGTCTGGTCGTCATTCGCCGCGCATGCGGATTATTGCTTGCTGTTGGCGCGTACGGACGTGAATGCGCCGAAGAAGCAAGCGGGCATCTCTTACTTCATTCTCGACATGAAGGCGCCGGGCGTCACTGTTCGCCGCATCAAGCAGATGACGGGACAAAGCGAGTTCTGCGAAATCTTTCTCGATAACGTCGAGATTCCGGCTGAGAATCTTATCGGCGCTGAGAACGCGGGCTGGATGATCGCGCAATCGACGCTGTCCGCGGAGCGCGGACTCATCATTTTCGATCTAGCAGAACGTATGCACGACGCCTTTCAGCGCGAGATCGCGGCGGCGCGTGTGGCGCGGCCCGCGTGGTGGGAGGATGACGAACTGCGCCGAGCGTTCGTGGCGCACTACGGAGACTTGCAGGCGTTGCGGCTTATGATCCAGCGCATGCTAAGAGAGCTGGAAGCGAACGCCGAGACGGGCGCGTCCTCGCTGCCTCCGCTTATCAAAGTTCAATGGTCTGAGCTGCTGCGTCGGCACACCGACTTCTGGCTCAAGGCGGGCGGGCTGGAGGCTCAAAAGTATTCGCCGCCACTGACCGGCGGCGGGCATGTGACCGGAAACCGCTTGCAGGATTTCATGTGGTCGTACTCTTGGACCATCGCAGGCGGCGCCAATGAGATCATCAAGACTTTGATCGCGGAGCGTGTGCTTGGCCTGCCGCGCTGAGCGCAACGGAGACGAACTATGAGTGAGAGCGTTTCCATACAAATGGACGAACCGGCCGAAGGGGTGAAACGGATCACGTTGAACCGTCCCGACGTGCTCAATGCGTTCGACTTCCCGATGTACGAAGCCTTCATCGGCGCGCTGGAACAGGTGCGTCACGATCCGAAGGCGCGCGTGATCATCATCACCGGCGCGGGCAAGGGGTTCTGCAGCGGCCATGACACGCGCGGCGGCTCGAAACCCGGGTGGGTGGCGCCGGATCTCGGGCGCATTCAGACTGGCGCGTTCACGATGGCGAAGCTCGGCCTTATTCCGCCGCTGATGCGGGCGATGCCGCAACCGATCATCGCGGCGGTGAACGGCGCCGCGGCGGGCATCGGCTATGCGCTGGCTTTGGCCGCGGACTTATGTCTCGCGGCGCAATCGGCCAAGTTCGTCAACGTGATCCATAATGCAGGCACCGGGGCCGAACTGGGCTTGAGCTATATGCTGCCGCGCGCGGTGGGCGTGCAGCGCGCGGCGGAGTTGTTGCTGACCGCGCGCGCTGTCGGCGCTGACGAGGCTGCGCGCATCGGTTTGGCGCTCAAGGTCGTTCCCGACGAAGCGCTGATGAGCGAGGCGTTGGCGCTGGCGGACGCGATCGCGGTGAACAGCCCGATCGGAATCTGGCTGACCAAGCAATCGCTTTGGTTCAACCAGGCCGCCGGCAGCCTCGAAGCGGCGATTGAGTTGGAGAACCGCGCCGTGCTCGCTAGCCAATCCACGGCGGATGCGGCCGAGAAACGCACGTCGGCGCGGGAAAAGCGCAAACCCAAATTCACGCAAACCTGATCGAGCACGGAGACGCCACGGAATGACGCAATCGATGCGATTTGACGGCAAGGTCGTGATCGTCACCGGCGCCGGTAATGGACTGGGTCGCGCCTATGCGCTGCAGATCGCGGAGCGTGGCGGTAAAGTCGTCGTCAACGACCTGGGGGGCGCGACCGATGGCAAAGGCAGCGATTCCGCCGCTGCGCAGAAGGTCGTCGATGAGATCAAGTCGAAGGGCGGCCAGGCTATCGCGAATTTCGACAGCGTGGCGACGCAAGCGGGCGGCGCCAACATCTTCAAGACGGCGCTGGAGGCCTACGGGCGCGTCGATTCGGTGATCGCAAACGCGGGCATCCTGCGCGACCGCAGCTTCGCAAAGATGAGTCTGGAGGAACTGGACATCATTCTCGATGTCCACCTGCGCGGCACGTTCTTCACGGTGCAGCCGGCGTTCAACTGGATGCGCGAGAATGGCGGCGGCACGATCGTGGTGACGACGTCGCCGTCAGGTTTATTCGGCAGCTTTGGCCAGGCCAATTACTGCGCGGCCAAGATGGGCATCGTGGGCTTGATGCGCACGCTTGCGATCGAAGGCGCGAAGGGCGGCGTGAAGATCAACGCGCTCGCGCCCACTGCGGCAACACGCTTGACGGCGACGGCAGGCATGCCAGGAGAGCAGGCTGGCGAAGATGATCCTGCGTCGGACGCAATGTCCGTGCGGCGTGTGTCGCCACTCGTGCTGGCGCTCGCGCACGAGAGCTGCCCGAGTTCTGGAGAGGTGTTCAACGCCGGCTGCGGCTGGATCAGCCGGACAGTGATGGCTGTAAACGACGGCGTTGTGCTGAGCCAATACACGCCCGAGGAAGTCGCCGTGCACTGGGGCGTAATCCGCGATGCGGCCAACCTGCGCGTGCCGCGCGACGGGACGGACTATTGGAACATGATCCAGAAGGCGACCGGCCAAGCCTAATTCTTAGCGCGGCGCTTTATCGGGGCGATGATCCTGCGGCAGGCCGAGAATCCTTTCCGCGATTGTATTGAGCAGCATTTCGTCGGTGCCGCCGGCGATGCGCAGCGTCGGACCGTCGATCCAGGACATCATATAGTCGGTGCGCGTCTTGGCGTGAGAGTCGTAGGCCACGCCGCTTGGACCCATGAGATCAAGCGCCAGCGTCGCCATGGCGTGGCGCTCGCGCGCGGCGGCGAGTTTGTGGATTGAGCCCTCGGCGCCGGGTTCACGGCCCGCGGTGAGTTCTTCCAGCGCACGCTCGTGGATCGCGGAGAGGCCGCGCTGCGTTGCATAGGCGTGGGCGATCGCTGCGCGTACCCGGCCGTCCTCGATGGCCGGCCTGCCACGCAGTTTGCGTGCATTGGCGAGGTCGATGAGCGCTTGGAGTGGCGGGCCATCGTCGGAGGCCGCGGCGACATAGCGTTCCATCATCAAGGTGAGGATCGCCATGCGGAAACCGTCATTCACGGCGCCGAGGCGGTTCGCGTCCGGGATGCGTACATTGTCGAAGAAAACTTCGTTCACGTCCTCATGCTGGTGCAGGAGCTTGATGGGCCGCACGGTGACCCCCGGCGCCTTCATATCGACGAAGAAGAAGGTGAGGCCTTTGTGCTTGGGCGCGTCCGGATCGGTGCGCGCGACGAGGATGCCGAAGTCGCAGAACTGCGCGTAGCTGGTCCAGGTTTTCTGGCCGTCAAGCAGCCAATCGTCGCCGTCGCGGCGTGCACGGAGGCGTGCGGCTGCGAGATCGGAACCGGCGCCGGGCTCCGAAAAGAGCTGGCACCACATCTCTTCGCCGCGGACCGCCGGCGGGACGTATCGCTGCTTTTGTTCGGGCGTGGCGTGATGGAGCATCATCGGCACGGGCATGCCGAGCGTGATCGCCAGCAAGCCCGCGGGGAAGCCGAACTGCGCCTCTTCCGTCGAGAAGATTATCTTCTCTAGTTCGGTGCCGCCCGCGCCGCCAAATTCCTTGGGCCAGGTGATGGCGGCGTAGCCGTTGGCGGCCTTGACGCCTTGCCAGCGTTTGGCGAGGGCGACCTCTTCGGCAAGAGACAGATTGCGGCGCGCTTCCCAGCCGTACTGACCCGCATGCGTTTCGAGAAAGGCGCGAGCCTTGCTGCGATAGGTGCCGAGATGATCGGTGGTTGTCATGCGCGACCGCGTTGGAGGGCTTCGACGATCACGTCCTCCCAGAACGGGCGCGCACCGCATTCGAGCGCCAGCGCACGGGCGCGGCGGAGGAAGAGATGCAGATCGTGCTCCCAGGTGACGCCGATAGCGCCGTGCGTCTGGATTGCGTGCGCGACCGAGAACTCGAAGGCGTGGCTCGCGGCGAGGCGCGCGGCACCCGCTTGCGCGACGAAATCAGCGGCGCCGCTGTTCAAACTTGCGGCGGCTCGGAGCGCATTGCCGCGGGCGAGTTCAATCGTGACATACATCTCCGCGACCCGGTGCTTGATCGCCTGGAACTTGCCGATGAGCTGCCCGAAGGCCTCACGCGTGTTGGCGTACTCGCGCGCACGATCCATGGCGCCCTCGGCGCCGCCGATCTGCTCGAAGGCGGCGATGGTCGCCTGGACGGCGATGAGGCGGAGCGCGGCCGCGTAGGCGTCGCTGGCGTTGAGGGTCTGCGCGGGAGCGCCGTCGAAATTTATGTCGGCCGCGCAACGTGTGTTGTCGATCGTGTCGGCCGTTTCGCGTTTCACGCCGGACGCCGTCAAGTCGACAAGCACAATGGCGTTCGACGCATGCACGATGGCGTGCGAAGCCGCTCCACCACCGGCGACGGCAATCTTCCGGCCGGTTAGACGATTGTCCTGGAACGTTGTTAGCGGCGCCTCGGGCAGGCCGTCTTCGTCTTCGAAGACCGCGAGGGCGAAAGTCGCGTCGCCGGTCGCGATGCGCGGCAGCAATTCCGACCTTTGCTTCTCTGAGCCGAATTCACGCAGCGCCATGCTGGCGGCGTAAGTTGGCGCGAGAAAAGGGATGGCGGCGACGACGCGGCCGCATTCTTCGGCGATGATGCAGACTTCGAGTGCGCTAAGGCCAAGGCCGCCATGGTCTTCAGGAACGCCAGCGCCGGTCCAGCCCATGTCGATGCAGGCTTTCCAGAGCGCGCTGTCATAGTTGCCGCGCGAGCGCAGAAGCTCGCGCTGTTTCTCCGACTCGAAAGTGTCTTCGAGAAACCGCCGCGCCTCGTTTCGGATTTGCTCTTGGTCGGCCGTGTAGCTCAGCGCCATGGATCAGGCCTTCGACCAGCCTTTGCCTTCGGCGACGAGGCGTTCAAGCAGCTTCGCCGGCGCCCAGCGGACGCCGCGCCTCGGCGCAAGCTCGCGCGACGTGTCGAGCACTTTGTCGAGCCCGACCTGCTCGGCCCAGAACATTGGGCCGCCGCGATGGGCGGGGAAGCCGTAACCGTTGACCCACACCACATCGATATCGCTGGCGCGGATAGCTATCCCTTCCTCAAGTTCCTTGGCGGCTTCGTTCACCATCGGGAAGAAGAGACGATAGAGCACCTCTTCATCGGTGAACGCGCGACGCTTGACGCCAGCTGCGCGCGAGGCGTCTTCGATGATGGCGATGGCTTCCGGATCGGCGATGCGGGTGCGCCCTTCGTAGCGATAATAGCCCTTGCCGGTTTTCTGCCCGTAGCGGCCCGCTTCGACCAAGCGCTCGACGATGTCGGTCATGCGTTCATCCGGCGGCAGTGTTTTGCGGCGGATGGCGCGGATGCGGACGCTGGTGTCCATTCCGGCGAGGTCGCGCATCGCAAGCGGGCCCATGGCCATGCCAAAGCTTTCCGCGACGCGGTCAATCTGCTCGGGCGTTGCGCCTTCTTCGAGCATGAACTCGGCCTCGCCCGTATAGTATTGCAGCATGCGATTGCCGATGAAGCCGTCGCAATTGCCAGCGAGCACGGCGACTTTGCCGATGTCCTTTGCTAGCGCCATGACATCGGCCAGCGTCTGGTGCGACGTCGCTTTGCCGCGCACGTTCTCCTGAAGCTTCATGACGTTGGCTGGACTAAAGAAGTGAACGCCGACGACTTTGTCCGGGCGCTTGGTGGCCGAGGCGATCTCGTCGATATTGAGTGACGAGGTGTTGCTGCCGAGGATCGTCTTGTCCGGCATGACACGATCGAGTTCGGTGAAAATCTTCTTCTTCAGGTCCATGTCCTCGAAGGCGGCTTCGACAACGAGATCGACCGGGCCGATGTCTTCGTATTTGGTCACAAAGCGCATGCGGTCGAGCGCGTCATCCATGCGCGCCTGCGTCATCGACCCGCGCGAGACCGAGGTCGCGTAGTTCTTCTCGATGATGCCGCGCCCTTTCGCGACTGCCTCATCGCTGACGTCGAGCAGCGTCACCGGGATGCCGGCGTTTGCGAACACCATGCCAATGCCGCCGCCCATCAGGCCGGCGCCGATAACGGCGACGCTGCCGATTTTTTGCGGTTGTACGCTCTCCGGAATGTCCGGAATTTTGCGCGCTTCGCGCTCGGCGAAGAAATAGTGGATGAGCGCCTTGCGCTGGTCGCTCTGGAACAGTTCCTGAAACGCCGCGGTTTCGAACGCGAGCGCCTCGGCAGCAGGCTTGGTGCAGGCTGCCTCAATGCAATCGATGATCTTAGCCGGCGCCAGCTGGCCGCGAGACTTCTTGGCCGTCTTCTCGCGGAAGTCGCGGAAGAGGGCGGGATCGACGCCAGTGACCTTTTCGTTGCGCTCGATGACAGGGGGCGGGGCGCCTTCCGCGACAAGCTTACGCGCGTAGGCGACGCCGCCTGAGCGCAGATCGTCGATGATCGCATCGACGAGGCCGAGTGAATGTGCCTTGGCGGCGGGTATGTGGTCGCCTGACGTCACGAGGCTGAGCGCGGCCTCGACGCCGATGAGGCGTGGTGTGCGCACGGTCCCACCGGCGCCGGGCAGGAGCCCCAGCTTCACTTCTGGAAGTCCAAGCTTGGCGCTGGCGACCGCCACGCGCGAGTGGCACGCCAACGCGATCTCGAGGCCCCCGCCGAGCGCCGTGCCGTGGATCGCTGCGACGGTTGGTTTCGGGCTTGTTTCGAGCGCGCGCTGGATATCCTGTAGGCGCGGACCCTGGCGGCTCTTCTCGGTGCCAAATTCACTGATATCGGCGCCGGCGATAAAAGTTCTGCCGCCGCCAAGCACGACGATGGCCCTCACGTTTTGGTCGGCGAGACCTTTCTGGATGCCTGCCTTCAAGCCTTCGCGCACGACGAGGCTGAGCGCGTTCACCGGCGGGTGGTTGATTGTCAGTACCGCGACGTCGCCCTCAATGGCATAATCGACGCTCATTGGTCTGGAACTCCCGCTGCAAACACGTCCTGGTGTAGCTGTCAGCGGGCCCCCGCCAAGCCGCCCCGGCGCCGCAAGCTGGGACAAATCGTGCATACGATTGAGACACGCGCGCAAGCCGCAGGGAGGGCGGATCATGTATGCGATTTGACCCGGGCGCGAAGAGGCGCTGCATTGGGTGCGCCGTATGTTCGGCTAGGACGCACAGATGGACTTCGTCATAGGCGCAGACGACCTAGCGTTCCGCCGCGACATGCGCGCGTGGATCGGCGCGACCTTGCCGTCAGAAATCGCCACGCGCGGACGTCGCGGATTTCACGCGACGCGGAGCGACGTCGAGTCATGGACGCGTCGGCTGAATGCAAAGGGATGGGCCGCGCCCGCATGGCCTGAGGCGCATGGCGGCACGAACTGGACACCGCTGCAACGCTACCTGTTCCAGCTGGAGCTCCGCGCGGCGGCCGCGCCGGTGCAGGACCAGTCCGCGATGGAGCTCGTCGGGCCTGTGATCTACACCTTCGGCGACGAGGTGCAGAAACGCGTTCACCTGCCGCGCATCCTGAACGCCGACACCTTCTGGTGTCAGGGCTTCTCCGAGCCAAACGCCGGTTCTGATTTGGCGTCGCTGCGCACCCGCGCCGTGCTTGACGGTGATCACTACGTCGTCAACGGGCAAAAGACCTGGACCTCCGACGCGCAACGCGCGGACATGATGTTTGCGCTGGTGCGGACGGACGCTGAGGCGCGCCCGCAAGCAGGCATTTCGTTCCTGCTGATCGACATGAAATCGCCGGGTGTTCGCGTGCGGCCGATCTACTCGATCGATGAAGGCCACAGCGTGAACGAAGTATTCTTCGATGACGTGCGTGTGCCAACGGAGAACATCGTGGGCGAGCCCAACAAGGGCTGGAGCTACGCCAAGTTTCTGCTCACCAATGAGCGCGCGATGAGCGCTGAGACCGCGCACACGCGCGCCGATCTCCTCCAACTCAAGGGCTTTGCCGGCGAGAAGGCGTGCGAGCCGCTTTTTTGCGCGAAGCTCTCCAAGTTGGAGGTTGACCTGATGGCGCTGGAATTCGCTGTTCTGCGCGTGCTGCACGCGGAGGGCGGCGCGCAGGACGCGGTGGCGTCCGTGCTGAAGCTGCGCGGAGCCGAGCTGCGTCAACGCGTGGCCGAACTGGGTGTGGAGGCGCTTGGCAATGTCGGGCTCGCCGTGAATCCCGATCCGACGGGCCACGATGCGACCGACCATCCAGCAGCGCGGCCTCCGGGGCCTGACCACGCCGTTGGATGGCTGGCGCGCTCCATGTTCCGCCGCGCGACCACGATCTACGGAGGCAGCAACGAGATCCAACGCAACATCATCGCAAAAGCCGTTTTGAGCCTCTAAGGGCGGACCATGGACTTCACGTATTCCGACGAACAGCAAAGCCTGCAGGACAGCGTGAAGCGTTTCTGTGAGCGAGAATATTCCTTCGAGAAACGCCAGGCGTTGCTTAAGACCGAGGATGGGTTCGATCGGGCGAACTGGGCGACGTTCGCTGAACTTGGTTGGCTAGGCGCGGCGGTCGCCGAAGACGCAGGTGGCTTCGGCGGCGGACCGATTGAAAACGCGATCATCTTGGAGCAGCTCGCGCGCGGACTGTCGGTGGCGCCTTTCCTATCAAGCGCCGTCATCGCGACGCAGGCGATCGCGCAGCTTGCGTCAGGCGCGCAGCGCGAGGCGTTGCTTACGCCGCTCATCGGGGGCGAACGAATAGCGGCGCTCGCGCATGGTGAAACCGCCCAGCATGCGTTCGCGCCGGATATCGAGACGAAGGCCGCCGCGAGCGGGGGCGGATATCGACTTACCGGCCGCAAGACATTCGTGCTGGGCGGACAGGCCGCCGATTTGTTCCTGGTCTCGGCGACCACTGGCGGGGGAGGCGTTAGTCTGTTTGCGGTCCCCGCCGAGGCGAAGGGGCTGGAGCGAGTGAACTACCATGCGGTCGATGGCCGGCGCGTGAGCGACATCACGCTGAAGGACGTGGAAGTCCCCGCCGATGCGCTGATCGGTGACGAAGGCGAGGCGCAGGACGCCATCGACTATGCGCTCGACTACGGCGTCATCGGACTATGCGCGGAAGCGGTTGGCGCGATGGACGCCGCGCTTTGGATCACGCGCGACTACCTGAAAACACGCAAGCAGTTCGGTGTTTCGTTGAACACCTTTCAGGCGCTGCAGCACCGCATGGCCGACATGCTGGTGGAAACGGAATTGGCGCGCTCGATGCTCTATCGCGGTATTGCCGCGCTTTCGCTGGACAACAAACGCGCACGCGCGCGCGGTGTGTCGGCCGCGAAGGCGCAGATCGGCGAGGCTGGGTTTTTCGTCGGGGGCCAAGCGGTGCAGCTGCATGGCGGTATCGGCGTGACGGAAGAGTACATCGTGGGCCATTATTTCAAGCGGCTCGCGCTGGTGCGCGGGCTCTATGGCAGCTCCGATCAGCATTTGACGCGCTTCGCCGAGAGCGCCGAGGGGCAGAACGAGGAAGAGTTATCGCCGATTTAGGCGAGCACTTGGCCTTCGTCGGCGGCGAACACACCGCCTGTAATGGAGGCGGAGGCGTCCGACGCGAGGAAGAGCACGAGGCCGTCGAGCCCTTCTGCATCCATGACGCGGCGGCGCGGGAATGTTTTCACGAGCTTTTGTCCGCCTTCGCTTTGGAGCCATTCCGAGTTGAGTTCGGTGGCGATCCAGCCTGGGCAGATTGTGTTGACGGTGATGCCGTTGCGCGCCCATTCGCGCGCAAAGCCCTTGCCCATCATCGCAACGGCGGCCTTTGACATCGAATACGCGGTAAGGCCCGCCAGCGGCTTTTGGCTGCCTACGGAGCCCAAGAGAATGATGCGGCCGCGTTCCGGGTTTGGGCTGGCGATCAGGCGTTTCGCTGCTTCGCGCGCCGTGAGATACGCGCCCTGGATATTGACGCGCACAAGTTGCCCTAATTCCTCGGGGGAAAGATCCGTCGAGGCGCCCTGCGCGTTCAGTCCCGCGTTGGCGATAGCGATTTCGATCGGGCCGAGTGCGGCTTGCGCCGCGTCAAATCCCGTAACGACGGAGGCGGGATCCTCCACATCCATCGCGATGGGCTCGACCGTGCCGCCCGATTGACGAACGCGCGCGGCAAGTTCCTGCAAGCGGTCGATTCGGCGCGCGCACGCCGCCACCTTCGCGCCCGCGGCGGCGAGAATCGCGACGAAGCGAGCGCCGAGGCCAGAGGAGGCGCCGGTGACGAGGGCGACGCGGCCGCGGAGATCGGTGGTCATCGGGGCTCCCTGGATTTTGCGAGAAAAGCGGCGCGCGCCGCTTTGGATTCTGGTGAACTGACCGTGGCGTCATAGATCGCGCGCGCTCTCGCGAGCCCTTCATCGAACGATGCAGTGGCCGCACCCGCCTCGATCGCTTCGAGCAGATGTTGGGCAAAGGGCACGAAGGCGCCGGCTGCAATTTTCTCGCGCGCCCGCGCAAGAATGGTCTCGGCGCCGTTGCTTGGGAATGGCGTGTCTCGGGCAAGAGGCGGTGGCGACGCGCGCGCAAGCTCCGCCGCCCGTGTCAGCAAATCACCGGCGACGACAACCGCGCCCACCAGGCCAGGCGGGGCATCCTCAGCGCGCACCTCGCTGCCCGTGGCGATCATGTCGATCGCGGTTTCGAGGCCGACGAGACGGGGCAGGCGCTGCGTGCCCGAGAGCGGGATCACGCCCAGACGCGCTTCCGGTAGACCCAGCCGCGCATCCGGCGTTGCAATGCGGACATGGCAGGCCATGGCGGTTTCCAATCCACCGCCCAAGGCGTAGCCGTGAATTGCGGCGACGACCGTTCGGCCGCAGTTTTCGATCGCCGGATGAACGTCCTTCGAGAGCCCTGGGTCAGTAGCGGCTTGCGGCGTGCCGAACTCCCGAATGTCTCCGCCGGCCGAGAAGCAGGCCCCGTGGCCGTGCAGTACGACACCTTCGATCGCGCTGTCTGCGCTGATGTGTGTGAACGCCTGGAAAAGACCCGCCCGCACCGTGTGGTTGAGGCCGTTCACGGGCGGATTGGCGATGGCGACGAACGCGATCCGCTGCTCAACGCGAACCGTGACGCTCATGGTGCGGCGGGACGGAACAGAGGCACAGTCAAATCGTCGGAGAGCTTGTGGAAGCAGACTTCCAGGGGCATGCCGATTGCTGCGTCCTCTATTTCGAGACCGATCAGGTTGGAGAAAAGCGTCCAACCCTCATCCATTTCGACGGCGGCGAAAATGAACGGCGCCTTGAACGCTGGCGACGGCGCACGGTGCATCACCGAGAAGCTGTAAAGCTTTCCACGGCCGTTGCTCTCAACCCATTCCCAATCTCGGGAGCGGCAATGCGGGCAGGCGATTTCGGGGCGGAAGAATTTCTTGGCGCACGCGTTGCACTGCTGCACCAGCAGTTTGCCCGCGCGCGCCGCGTCCCAGAACGGCTGCGTCAGCGGCGTGGGCGTCAATTCATAGGTGGTGAGCGGCGCTTCAAGCACGTTGGGCCGTCTGCCACGCTTGGCCCGGGTAATTGCCGCCGCCGAAGCGCTCATCGAGCGCCTTGTAGTCGATCGCGCCCAGCTTGGTGCGCGGCAGTGCATCGATGAATTCCACGATGCGTGGCTTCTTATACGACGCGAGATGCGCGCGGCAGTGTTCGATCAGGTCAGCTGGTGCGCAGGCGGAGCCTTCGCGCAGTTGCACGATCGCCTTGACGCTTTGCGTGAACACCGGATCGGGGATGCCGATGATGGCGGCGTCGGCCACGGCGGCGTGGCGGCGCAGGCAGCCCTCCACTTCAGCCGGATAGATGTTTTCAGCGCCGGATTTGATCATCTGCGTCTTGGGGCCGACGAAGGAGAGTGAGCCGTCGGTCTCGCGGCGTCCCAGATCGTTGGTGTGGTGCCAGCCGTTGCGCTGGCGCTCGGCGTTGAGTTCGTCGCGGTTCCAGTAGCCGCACATCACCGTCGGACCGCGCACGACGATCTCGCCGACTTGGCCGTCCGTGACCTCCTTGTCGTCCGGATCGAAAATGCGGACCTGCGTGCCCGGCGCGCTTCGGCCGCTCACGCCTTTGTCTCCGGGCGCGCCGTAGAACGTCCAGGTGACGAGGCCGTTCACTTCGGTCTGGCCGTAGCCGTAGGCGGTGTTGCGCGTGTCACGCGGATTGATCGTCACCATCGCGTCCCATTCCGGAAAGAAGGCGGGCGAGGTGAGGCATTTTAAGTCGTAACGGCCGTCCTTGTTCAGGCGCACGATGTCCTCGCAGACCTTCATCATCAGGAACGCGAAGGTGCAGCGCTCCTGATGGATGACTTGGCAAAGCTGCTCGGCGTCGGTGCGGCGCACGAACACGTTGGTTCCGCCCTGCGTGAACACCGCGAATGTCGTCATCAGCGTACCGACGTGAAACATCGGGCCGGAGTTCAAGAACACCGAGCCCGGCGTCAGATGCTGAACGAACTGGACGACGAGGCTCTGCGTGAGGATGGCGCGTTGACTGAGCATCGCGCCGTTCGGGACGCCGGCGAAGGCTGCTGTGTAAACGACGAGCGTGGGGCCTGCGGCATCGATGGCGCGTTCGACGCGTGAAGCGTCGGCGCTGGTCAGGAGGGCTTCGTACTCGTCGGGCCCGTCATGTTGGATCCAAGTCGCGCCGCTCCGCCTTGCGATTCCGCGCGCGCCGCGCACGGCTTCGCCGATCTCCTCGTCCTGCCAGATCACGACCTTGGGTGAGAAGTCGTCGATGACGAACGCCATCTCTTCGGCGGTCTGGCGCCAGTTGGCCGGGCAGAACATCGCCCCAATCAGCGACGCCGCACAGACGCCTTCGACAATGCGGTAGGAATTCTGGGCCAGCCACAGCACGCGATCGCCCGGGCCGACACCCAGTTTTCGCCAAGCGTTGGCGAGGCGATGTGCGCGCTCAAGCGCCTCGCTGTAGGTGATGCGCGCCGCGCCATCGATATAGGCGGTGTGATTTGCGCGCGCGCGGGAGAGCTCTTCGAGCACGCTCGGCAACGTATGTTCGTGCAACCCACCGCTCATGCCACACCTGCTGCATTGGGGGCGCTCAGCGCACCCAAACGCATTTTAGCCTGTTTGGGCGGCCACTCGAACCACAATCCCCGCCAAACACTATCGGTCCGCGGAAACATCGGCATCTCGATCATTGTTCGGCGATGGGCGTTGCCCCGGGTGGCCGTTCGAGCATGCGCTTAATCGCCGGAGGCGGACCTTCGTGAAACTGCAGAACGCTCTCACGTAGGGCTTGGTCGGCGGCGGTGACGCGGCTGACGCGCCGCAAATGCTCGGTCCAGGTCGGGCTCTGATAGCGCTCTCGCCAGATTTCCGGGTCATCGAGGTCTTGCGCGATGCTCCAACGGCGCGCGCCGTCGCGCTGCCGGATCCGGCCTACCTCGTGGATGGCTCGCAGGAAGGCGTCGGCGCTGTCGCGAGCGATGCGGTACTCGATCGTCACAATGATCGGGCCGGAGCGTGGGTCGATGGTCACGCCGGGGCGGGCAATTGGGTAGGGGGCGCCGACGCTCCAATCCAGGGCGTCGGTGTTGGGTATGGGCAGCGCACCTGCGAGCAGCAACGTGGCGAGCAGCGCGAGGCCGGAAGCGATCAGCGCAGGCTCCAGATCCGCGTGCGTTGCGATCGTCCCCCACACAATGGCGCCGGCGGTGAGCCCGCCGAGCGTGGCCACCTGGCCCATCGCCACGCAGCGGCCAACGACCCAACGTGGGCACGACATCTGAACGCAAGTGCTGATCGTCGCCAGTGCGAGAATCCAGGCGGCGCCCGCGACAGCCAGTATCGCCATAGAAAGAGCCACGAAAGGGCTCAGCGTCAGGAATATGGCCATTACACCGTAGGCGAGCGTGCACGCGCCAACCAGACGCTGCGAACTCATCCACTGACGCGTCCTGGCGGTAAACAGAGCCGCCGCCATCGAACCAAGTCCGAAGCCGCCGAGGAGCACGCCGTAAGTGAGGGGTCCGCCGTCGAGCTTGTCGCGCGCGACAAGCGGCAGGAGAGCAAGCACGCTGCTTGCGCACAGCCCAAACAAGGCTCCTCGCGCAAACAGCGACAGCAGCGCCGGCGAGAGCAGTGCATAGCGGATGCCCGACATGATCGCTCGGCCAATGGGCTCTGGCGGCAAAGTGTCGGCCGGCTTGGGCGCCTTCCAGCCGGCCAAGACGCCGATCAGGGCGAGGTAGGAGAATGCGTTGACGGCGAACGCGCCGACAGCGCCGACCAGAGCCACGATGGCGCCCCCGATGGCGGGCCCGAGGCTGCGTGCGGCGTTGAAGGCAAGGGCGTTGAGGCCGATGGCGGCGGGAAGATCATCCCGCTCCACCAAATCTCCCACCGCCGCTTGCCATGCAGGCTGCGCTAGCGCGGCGGCGCAGCCGATCAGCAGCGTGAAGACGAGCAGAACGACGGGGCCGATCGCACTGAAGAGCGCAGTCGCCACGAGGAGAACAGACGCGGCCGCGCCGAAGATCTGCGCAATCAGCATGAGCACGCGGCGATCGCCGGTGTCGGCCAAGGCGCCGGCGGGCAATGCGAGCAACACTGTAGGTAACAAGGAGGCGGCCTGCACATAAGCGACCCAGTCTGCGGAGACGCCCATGCTTGTCATGTGCCACGCGGCGCCGACGGTCTGAATCACCGCGCCGAAATACGCCGCCATGGTCGCGAGCCACAGCGCGCGGAACACGGGAAAGCGCAGCGGCTTCAGCGTCGTGGCGCGCCAGGAGTCAAAGCCCGATTGCAACTGCTCGACGGCGCTCGTCACTTGGGATGCCCTCTCAGCTGACCATCAAGCCGCCGTCGATGATCAGCGTTTGGCCAGTGACGTAACTCGAAGCCTCGCTGGCGAGATAGAGCGCAGCGGCGGCGATGTCATCCGGTGCGCCGATGCGACCGAGCAGGATGCGGTCTTTCTGTGCGAACGGCCCCTGGGGAGGGTAAGTGGCTTTCGCCGCCTCGCGGCCGCCCTCGGTGGCGATAGCGCCGGGTAGGACGGCGTTGCAGCGTATACCCGCGCTCGCGAACTCCACGGCGACCGATCGTGTCAGCGCCAGAAGGCCGGCCTTGGACGCGCCATACGGCGCATTGCCGAACACCGAAGCGTGAATGGCGGCGACTGAGGCAATGTTGACGATGCTGCCGCCGGCAGATCGCATGATCTTGACGGCCTCTCGCGTACACAGAAAGGCGCCGCGCGTATTGGTCGCTTGAAGGGCGTCCCAATCGTCGGCGGTCGTAGTGAGAAAGTCGTGCTTGGCCATGATGGCGGCGTTGTTGACCAGCACCTGAAGGCCGCCCCAACGGCCGGCGATTTCAGAGAAGGCGTTATCGACATCGGCATCACGCGACACGTCGAGCGAAACTGCGTCGGCGCGCCCGCCGCCATCTCTGATGAGAGCGACCTGAGTTTCCAGCTTCGAGAGATCGCGGCCGACGCAGATCACATGCGCGCCGGCGCCGGCGAAATGTGCGGCAATGCTAGCGCCGATGCCTGATCCGGCGCCGGTGACGACGGCGACTTTCCCGGCGAGTGAGAATAAGTCCTGTGGCCTGGGGAGCGCTGTCATTCAGGCGCGGCCGAACAGCGCGATCTCAATGTGGCGCGCACCGGCGCCAGCATTGGTTGCGAGTGCGAGTTCTGCGCCCTTGACCTGGCGGTCTCCGCACGTGTGCCGCAACTGTCGAGCGCATTCGACGGCCTTGAGCGTGAGTTGGCCTGTGCCGATCCAGCTATGGGAGAGGATGCCGCCGTCGAGATTGGTTGGGCAATCGCCTTCTAAAGTCAGCCGATCTCCGGCGGTGAAGGCCGCGCCCTCTCCGGGCCCACACAGGCCGAGCATTTCGAACTGGCGCACGACCTCGAAGGCAACAGCGTCATAGAGGCAGAACACGTCCACGTCAGAGACATCGGCGCCCGCCAAGCCGAATGTGCGTTTGACGGCGTCTTGGCCCATCAATCCCATGTCGGAGAGGAGCGGCGGGTTGGCGTAGGCGGCGCCGTAGAATTCCATGCCGCCGCCGAGGACGAGGACTGGCGTGTTCGGCAAGTCGCGCGCGCGCTCCAAGGTCGTCATCACGATAGCGCACGCACCTTCGGCGACGAGCGCGCATTCGAGCCGGTGCAACGGCGCCGCGATAAGCGGAGAGACCAGGATGTCCGCCACTGTGTATGGCCCGGCGCCAAACATCACGGCTTCCGGGTTTACGTGACCATGATTTCGGATAGTCGCCGCGACGTGCGCGAAGGGCTCAGGGCCTATTCCGTATTCGTGCATGTAGCGGCGCATCACGAGCGCGAACTGCGCCATCGCGGTCGAGCCGTATACGTCGGCAAATTCAATGCCGTCGCCGACACCGACGGCGCCAGACGTGAATTGCCCAACGGTGCCGCTGCCGAGAACAACGGTATCGCAAAGGCCCATCTCAATAGCAGCGGCGGCCTTCAAGATTCCGCGCGCGCCGGCGGTATCACTCCAATGCTCATTGGTGAACGCCAACGGCGACTTGAAGTAACGGGCCCAACTGCCGACTTCGTTCGGCACACCGCCGGGGCCGGGCCATGCGATCGCCGCCCCATCAACATCGCGTGCATCGACGGCTGCGTCCGCGAGCGCGCCGTCGGCGGCTTCCATCAGCAAATCGAGCGGCGTGCGTCCTTCCAGCCGGCGCGCTTGCTTAGTGACGTGAAGGCCGACGATCGCCGCCTGCCGCGGGCGGCTGGTCATGCGGCGAGTGCTTTCGGCATGCTGACCCCGAACAATTCCTCGAACGCGCCCAATGTCACGCGATGGCGCACGGCGTCGGGCACATCTTTGAACAGTTCGTGCAGCACTTCCTGCGTATGGGGGAACGTGCCTTCGAGGTGTGGATAGTCCGAGCCCCAGAGGACGTTCTTGTAGGGTGTGTGAATGGCAGTCGGAATCGCCGTCTCGTCATGCTGGAACGACGAATAGACCTGCGCCTTGAGAATCTCGCTCGGTGAGCGTTCCAGCTTCGGATGCATCCAGCGCGCATGTTGACGGAATGCCTCGTCCAAGCGGTCGCCCAGCGCCGGCATCCAGGACGCGCCCGCTTCGGCGGTCATCAGTTTGAGCTTCGGGAAGCGATCGAGCGCGCCGCTCGAGACAAGGTGAACCACGCAACGTTGCGCCGGAACGGTCGTTTCCCAGTAATTGATGAGAGCGCCGCCCGGGCCGCGCGTGACGACGAGCTCTGAAGTGCCGGTGCCGACGTGGAAGGTGACGACCATGCCGGCTTCTTCGGCCACGGCCCAAACAGTGTCCCATTCCTTGGCGTTGTATTCGAGCGGCTCCGGGAGCGTGGTTGGGAAAGCAAGCGCTTTGAATCCGAGCTTCGCGACGCGCTCGACTTCGGCGGCGGCGTCCTCCGTGCTGATCGAGGAGAGCATTGCCGCGGGCAGGTAGCGCTCCGACCGCTTAATCATGTCGGCGTACGCCCAGTCATTCCAGACCCGCGCGCTTTCGCGCTGAAGCTCGCGATCCTTCATAACGGTCATCCACAGACCCGTGGAGGCGAACACGACTTCGGCCCAGATGCCTTGTTCGTCGAGATCGGCCATGCGGAGGTCGAGGTTGAGCATGCCTGGCGGCGAGATCGCATCGAGCATGTCGGGCTTCATGAAGATCACCTCTTCATTGTCCACGATATAGACATCATGCTTCTCGCGCCGGTCAACGCGGGGGCCGCGCGACTTCAGGTGGCTCGGCAGATTTTCCTCCCACAGCTTGGGCGGCTCCCAAACGTGGCTGTCGGCGGAATTGACCCAGATTTTCTTGTCGGCGGCGATCATGCTCAAGGCTCCCTGAATGGGGTCGAAATGATCCCCCTTGGCGGATTTGTCAATTATATATATAATTGCATCGACAGTGCGATTAAGGGACGAAGGCGGTGCGCTCAGTGGCAGCGGCGAAACAGATGCGGCACCCCCTCGGCGGCGGGCTGAAAGTGCCCAAGACCGCTGAATTGATTGCGGATTGGGTGCGTGAGTACGTGCGCCAGAACAAGCTCCGTGCCGGTGACGCGTTGCCGTCCGAGGTGGAGCTGCGGGACCGGTTCGCCGCCTCGCGCCCGACGGTGCGCGAAGCCATGCGCATCCTGGAGACCAAGCACCTGGTCCGCATTTCGCGCGGCGCCTCGGGCGGGGCGCGCTACAATGTGCCTGGCGCGGCGATGGTGGCCGAGCACACTGGCGTCTATCTCGAGGCCCACGGCGCGACGCAAGCGGATTTCTCCATCGCGCGCCTCACGATCGAGCCCAGCATCATGGGCTTCATCGCCGACACGGTGGCGATGAAGGACATCCAGCGTTTGGCGGCGTCGGTGGAACGCCAAGGCGGCCTGATCGACGACGTCTCACGCTTCACGCAGGAGCACGAACAATTCTACCAAACCTTGGCGGAGATTTGCGCCAATACGACGCTCTCGATGTTCGTGCTGATCTTGCGTGAGTTGATGCACGCGCAGACGGAATTGATCGGCAATGCGCTCATGTATGGGGGCGAGGAGGCGCTGCGGGGACGCCGCGCCCATGTTCGCGCTAAGGAGAAGCTGATTGAGCTGTTGCGTGAGCGTGACCGTGAGAGCGCCGAAAAGTGGTGGCGGCGTCACCTAAAAGCGCAACTGGATGAGGTGGTGGCGAGCGGGCGGGGCGACCTCACCGTGAAATCTCCGAGACGAGGAGCGTAGGCCGAATGAACGATGCCTTGCCGTCAAAGCCTCCCATTTTGCCGCGCGCGCCGGGCGGCGAAGTGATCCTGTGTGCGGAATGCATCAGGCGCGGCGGCTGCCGGCTTGGCATCACCAAGGAAGGGATCATCGGTGAGCATCGGACGGAGACGCTGCTCATGTGCCCCAAGGATCACGAAGGCGGCGCGGGCGTCGCTCATGGCGGCTGGACGGCGTCGGTGATCGACGAGGCGCTTGGCCATCTGCCACTGCTGTGCGGGCAAATGACGGTCACCGCCAAATTGAGCGTCGAGTTCGTGCGTCCCGTGCCGATCGAGCGGCCGCTGAAATTAGTTGCGTGGCGCGAACGCGTGGAACGCAACCGCTGGATCAACGCCGGGGAACTGACGCTTGTCTCCACGGGAGTGGTGCTTGCGCGCGCCCACGGCGAGTTCGCCATGCGCGATCAAACACGCCACTTCGAGAAATTCCGTGAATGGATCGCCGCCGAGGAGAATGGCGGTTAGGCGAGCTTCAGCGATGTTACGCCTTCCGGCTTCACGAAAGCCGGGCGGCGATCGGCGTGCGTCGGCGGGAGGCCGTTCGTGCTGATGCGCAAAAGCACGCGGCGTTTTCCGTCTTCGTGGCTGTACTCGAGTGGCGTGGCGGAGTGGAGCGTTGCTAGGTTGTCCCAGATGAGGATATCGCCCGCGCCAGCCTTGATCTCGATGCGAAATTGCGGCTGCAGGGCGTGGCGTTTGAGTTCGTCAAGCAGAGCGAGGCCTTCTTCCTCGCTCATGCCGACCATGCCGATGGGTGAGCCGGAAATCGCGTAGAGGCCCTTCTTGCCGGTGATCGGGTGCGTGAGCACGATGGGGTGCTCGGGCTGCTCCGCGGCGCGCTTGCGCGCGCGAATGCCGCCGTCGCGTTCTTTGTCATCTGCATCGAGCTTGACCTTAACCTCGTCGGCGCCGCGTTTGCCGCCGACGAGCATGTGTTTGACGGTGAGCCCGTCGATGCGAGCTTTGGTTTCGGGCGGAAGCGCTTCATAGGCGCCGACAAGGTCCGCGAACCGTGTTTCACCGCCGACGTCAGGCGCTTCGAGCGCTAGCAGCATCGTGAACGCAGCGGGCAAGTATTCGTATGACCCGTCCGTATGCCAGAACGCAGCGCCGTCGCGGCGTCCAGGATCGAGGTCGGGAGAATTTGAGATGCGAATGAGATGCGGAAATTCCGGATCGAGGTCGGGGGTGAAGAAGAAGTCGATCGGTTCGCCCCAAAGGCGGCCGAAGCGGGCGTAAGCCGGCTTGTCGAGATGTTGGTTGCGGAAAACGGCAACGCCGTTCTTGGCCACGACCTCGACGATCTCCTTCATCGTCGTCCTGTCGAGGTCGCCGGAGAGATCGAGATCCGTAATCTCCACGCCGAACGAGCCGAGCTGTTTGGTTTTCATGGCGGCATGCTCCTTAGTTGTTCCCGCCTTCGTCGGTGACCCAGCGCACGAAACGGTGCAGCGGATAGAAGCCGTCGTGCGGCAATCCGGATTCCGGCTGGGCGAGACCTAGGGCGACGACGCGCTGCGTTCCGGCTGAGCACAGTGCGTCGCGCAGTTCCGTGCGGCGCGCGGCGGGATAGACGCCGACAGTTTGAGTCGCGACACTGACGTGGCGAACGGCGTCGCGAAGGTCGGCGACCCGCACGACATTGACGATCTTGTTGTCAGGATAGAAATCGACCGGCGCATCGGAGCGCACGACGAGACCGCGGCCTTCATAGCCGCCGAAGACGCGGTAATCGTCCTCAAATGCGCGCAGGCCATCGAGTTCGTCGCGGATATTGCTCGGCAACGGGATGGGGGTTGAGGAGGAAGTAGGCCGTTCCTCGCCAAGCTTCGCCTGCAGCTTCGCGCAATAGCGATCGACCTGTTCGACCGTGCCTTCGATAAACTGGAATCGGCTGGAGGTGCAGGCTTGCTGGTTCATGACTGTGGCGTCGAAGGCGCCGCGCGTGGCAACTTCATCTAGCGTTTCCTCCGATGCGAACGCTTCGCGCCCGATCATAGAGATCGAGGTCTTCGGATCGAACGCGACGAGTTCGAAACCGGGGCCAACATATTTGAGCGCGCCACGAATGGTGCTTTCGCCGCCCCAAGCAACGATCTTGTCGAAGAATTGCGGGCGAAACAGCATGCCTTCGATGGCGGCGTCGCCGCCGCGCCAATAGGCGGCCGAGAACGAGCGCGCGATGGGGTGGCCCGGCGCCACGGCCGAAAGCGCGCGCAGGATGGCCGTTGCGCTATAGAGATCATTCGACGGCAGCTTGAACAGGTTCACGCATTTGGTCAGCGCGCCGCGGATCACGGATTGAGCCGCGACGCCGGGCGCGTTGCCGGCGATGATATGGACCAGGCGCGTCGGGAACGCGCGGATGCGCGCTGGTCGCCCGGATGTGGTCGCCACCTCGCGCCAGCCGTCGATCAAATCGGCACCGCCGAGTTCCTGCTCGATTTGGAATTCCATCATCGCGCGATTGAAAATGCGGCCAAGGCTCGCGTAGGAGCGTTCGAGCACATCGCGCGGCAGCGGGTTGGATTTCACGCTGCGTTCGAGTGCTTCGGCCAACGCGCCGTCAGGGTCGCGCGTGAGGCGCTCGCCGGTTTGAACGAGCACGTCGATGATTTCGGCGACAGGCACATCCGCGGCGGGCGCCGGTTCACTCCGGGGCCACACCATTGAATCGAGGTTGAGTTTCGGCGTGGCGAAGCGGCCGTAATCTTGCTCATTGCCAAAGATCGTCGTGCCCTTGACGACATGAGGAACCGGGAGCGGCGGCACAGGTGCGGGCGCGTTCATTCGGTCAACGAACTCCGGATATAGGAATCGATCGTGCCCGCGCAGCCGATGTGATCGTCTCCGGCCTGCGCGAAGCGTGTGATGTTGTCGAGAATGGTCGGGCCGGGCCGCCCGCACGGACACGTTGCGGCGAAATCGATGGTGACTTTGTCGCCGGTGATCAAGCCGCCCCAACGGCCTTCATAGATCAGATCAAGAAAGCCGAAGCGGCCTTCGACAACGCCGTTCGGCCCATCCTCCGGGCCGAGCAATCGTTCGCCGCTTGCGTCGAGGAGCAGCCAGATCAGGCCGGGCGGGCGGTGGTAGCGCATGCACTGGCAGCGCGGCATCATTTGCGCCATTTCCGTCATGCCGTAGGCAGTCGGACGGATCACGTCGCCATAGAACTTCGCAACCTGCTCCTTGTAGTCGGGCGGTAGCGACACGCCCTTCACCCCGCCGCCGGCGCTGACGACGCATTTCGGACTGAAATCGCCATCCGGAATGCCCAACTTCCGCGCGCGCTTGATGATCATCATGTGCTGCGCCCACATGCCGGTGAGGTAGATCGGCTCGTGGCGGCGGGCGAGTATGCTTTCCGTCATTGCGTCAAGCGCCGCATCCATGCGCGCGGCTTTTTCGCGCGCTTCATTCTCGAACGCTTCGATCTCGCCAGGGGTCGCCGTGCCGTCGGCCATGCGCGTGCGCAGCGCGGCGGCGCGGCTGACTTCGCTGATCAGCAGCGGTTCGTCTGTGAGGAAATGGACATCGCCGGGTCTGCCAAAATTGGCGGCGTTGTTTTGCGACGCTTCGATTGCGCTGTTGGGGCCCTCGCTGGGGCCAAGAAAGAAGCAAGCGCGATCCTTGGCCCCGCGCACGAACGGCCATCCCACGGCGACTGACGCGTGGCGTCGCTTCATGGCGCTGTCGCCGCGCGTGTGGTTGAGAAACGAGCACTTGCCGCTTGAGCCCGACGTGGCGAGCACAATGTGGCCGCCCTCGCGGAGACGATCGATCCAGTCGTCTACACCACGCACGCCATCGACATTGACGTTGTCGGTGCGGTCGACCGAGAGCGTCTGCATCCATTGCAGCATGCGGTCCCAGCGGCCTTGGTCGATGAAGGATTGCGGGTAGGATTTGTAGGCGGTGTGCGCGAACAAGAGCGGCACGAGATCGCGCATCGACTTGATCTCATCGACGCCCGCTTCCTCGGCACGCCGGCGGAGCAGGCCGATCTGGCCCCGGCGCTCGGCAAACACCTCGCGCGCGGCTTCGAGCTGCTTGGCCTCGATGTCGGGATCGGCGCGGTCGAAAACGCCGGGTTCGAGGATGGACTCGATCAGGTCGCGCCGAACAGACACCCGCGTCTCCCTATGCGTTCTTGTTTGATCGGACACTGATCCCGGGTCCGCTGGACAACTAGGGGTGTTTACGACAATATCAGCGGCGGAAGCGACACGCTGCATCACTGATCTCAGATGCGATGGGAGCCCTCAATGCCCACGATCGGCATCGTTGCGCTGGACGGCGCTGAGCTTGGCGCGGTGGGCGCGGTGCTCGACATGTTCGAACGCGCAAACCGCTACACCGTGCGCCAGTACGGCGCCGTCGATGTCGTCAACAACCCAAGCCAGGTGCTCGTACTGACGGCGCATGGTCGGCCCTGCCGCACGACTGGTGGGCGTGAGTTGAAGGCTGACGCCGCCTGGACGGACGCGCCGAAGCTCGATCTGGTCTATGTCGCGGCGTATCAAGCTGACGACGAGAACGAAGTCACCGCACGGATTGACCATGACGGGCCGCTGCATGTTTGGCTCGGGGCGCAACGCGAGCAAGGCGCGCTGCTGGCAGCGAGCGGTCCAGCCGTCTTCCAGTTGGCGGAGACGGGCATTCTCGACGATCACGTGGCGACGGCGCCGTGGTGGCTGGAGCGGCTGTTTTCGCGCCGGTATCCGCGCGTAACGCTCGACGTCCCGCGCATTATCGCCGACGGCGATGGCTTCATTTGCACCGGCACAACAAGGGCCGAGCCTGCGTTGGCGCTGCGCATGGCCGAGCGCGTGCTTTCAGCCAATGTCGGGAGTTGGCTAGCGAAGGCGACGTTGATCGATCCGTATCCAGACGGCCCAGCGCCTTGGAGCGTGTTCTCACCGCGCGTGATCCGACAAGACGGCCTGGTCGGACGCGCGCAACACTGGCTGCAACAGCGCTTCTCGCAGCGTGCGCGCATGTCGGAGCTGGCGGACTTTCTTCGCGTGAGTGAACGCACGCTGGAGCGGCGCTTTCGCAAGAGCCTGGGCATGACGCCGCTGCAGTATCTGCAATTGTTGCGGGTTGAGGCCGCCAAGCACATGCTGACGCGTTCGAGCCGCCGCGTGGAGCGTGTGGCGCTGCTCGTCGGCTACGGCGACGTGCCGTTCTTCAAGCAGGTGTTTCGCGAGCAAACAGGAACCTCGCCGCGTGAGTATCGACGGCGTGGCGGGCAGGCGCCGTCGGCTTAGGGCTTTCTCGTCGCCGCGGTGATCTTCTCCGGCGCGCACTTGGCCCAGTAGTCGCGCCAGCTCTGGAAACGATCGACCATCATTTTCGGTACGAATTTGGGCGCCGGGCCGGGCCAGCGCGCGAAATCTGCCTTCTGCGGGCGTTCGAGCAGATCGGCGGAGTACCAGAAATCTTCCTCGCGGCGGCGGAAGAACCAGACGCCGTCGATGCGCTCGTAAGTATCGAAATAGCAGATCGCCTGGACGATCCATTGATCGCCGTACTCGTGCTCAGCGCGGCAATAGACGCGCCCGGTGGCGTGATCCGCATCCTGAAAATCGATCATGTGGCCACAGATCAGGTGCGCCGTGCGGTAGAAATCCGCCAGCAGTGGTTCGATGAAGGAGCGCAGCGCGTCGCGGCCAACGCCTCGGCGGCCGCAATCGATGTCCGGCGCGAACAGCACGAGCCAAGCGTCGATGTCGCGGGAATCCACTGCTACCGCATAGCGGATCGGCAGTTGCTGAATGGCCAGAGTTGACTCGACGCGGTCGAGGCGGGCGGTGAGGTCGTTCATCACTCTCTCCGCACGCGCACCATGCCGTCGCCGAACGGCTCGTCGCGGTTCTTCAAGGCTGTCTTCAAGCCGTGCTCGGCCATGTCGGCTTTGAACTGCGTGCGGCGCGGCCCCTTGGTGAGGTGCGCGCGCGCGTCGGATTCCGCGGCGATCCGCTGCAGCACGCCAGCGCCCATGAGTTCGAGTGCGACGTTGACGATGCGTTTGTGCGCGGAGAGAAGTTCCGCATCGACGTGGGAGATGCGCCGCGCGAGTTCGTTGACGACTGCATCGAGCTGATCGGCAGGAGCGCTCTCCAGCACGAGGCCGACATGAGCCGCGTCACGGCCTGACAGGCAATCGCCGGTCATGAGCAGACGCTTCGCCCACTGTGGCCCCAAATGATACACCCACATGTGGTTGGGCGGCGTGCCATTGGCGCGCGCGGCCGGAAAACCGATGCGTGCGTCGTCGGCGGCGATGATGAAATCGCACTGCAGTGCAATGTCGTTGGCGCCAGCGAGGCAATTGCCGTGCACCTTGCAAATCACCGGCTTGTGCATCTGAAAGATGAGCGCCATCAGCGCCTGTTGGCGTTCGAGGAACCAGCAATCGTCGTCGTATGAATTAATTGAGCTGCGATAGGCGATTTCCGGCTCACCGGCTGCGCGCGCGGCGTCCTCGTTGGCGCGCCCTGCATAAACGCCGCCAAGATCGAACCCGGCGGAGAAATCCTTACCGGCGCCTTCGAGCACGATGACATTGACGTCCTGGCGGTCGTCCGCTTCGAGGCAAGCGTCGTGAAGTTCCTGCAGCATTTGCGGGCTGATCGCGTTGCGCTTGTCGGGCCGGTTGAGCGTGATGTGCGCCACGCGCTCACCCACGGAAAACAGGATGGTCTCCGGCTTGTTCAGCCACTTGCCTTGGTACGTCATGGCAACCTCGCTCAGCCGCGCGTCAGGCCCAAAAGCGTGTCCGCCACGATGTTGCGTTGGACCTCGCTCGCGCCGCCATAGATGGAAGCACCCCGCAGATTGAAGCAAACGGCGCTCGCCGACCAGCCCTCGTCGGCTTCGTCAAAGGGCGGCGTTTGGCCTTGTTCGAACGCGACGAAAGAGATGCCCAGCGCGCCGTTGGCTTCCATCAGTAATTCCGAGGCGGCTTGGCGCACTTCAACGCTCTTGAGCTTGAGGACCGAAGAACGCGGATCAGCGCGGTTGTCTTTCGCCAACGCGGCGAGTAGGCGCATCTGAAGTGTCTCGACCGCCTGGAGGCCGATCTCGACACGCGAGAGCTTGGCGCGGAAGGAGGGCGAAGCGATGAGGCCGTTCGCCTCGGCGGCGCGGCGTGTCTTGGCCAGGATGCGTTTGGTGACGCCGACCCGGGCGATGTTTGTGCGCTCGTTCGAGAGCAAGTACTTGGCCACGGTCCAGCCCTGGTTCTCTTCGCCGACGCGGTTCTCGATGGGCACGCGCACGTCGTCGAGGAAGACGGAATTCACTTCGTGGCGACCGTCGAGCGTGATGATCGGCGAAAGCGAAACACCAGGCGACTTCATGTCGATCAGCAGGAAGGTGATGCCAGCCTGCTTCTTCGGCGCACTGGGATCCGTGCGGACGAGGAAGAAGCCCCAATCGGCCCAGTGGCCCATGCCTTGCCACATCTTCTGGCCGTTCACGATGTAGTGGTCGCCTTCGCGCCGCGCGGTGGTTGAAATGTTGGCCAGGTCGGAGCCGGCGCCCGGCTCGGAGAAGCCCTGGCACCACCAATCGTCGAGATTGGCGAGGCGGGGCAGCAGGCGTTGCTTTTGCTCATCCGTTCCGAACGCGATGATGACGGGGCCGAGCATGGCGACGTTGAATGAGATCGGCTCCGGCGCACCGCCTTGGTGGAGTTCGTCCAGGAAGATGTAGCGCCGTACGGCGTCCCAGCCGGGGCCGCCATACTCTTTTGGCCAAGAGGGCGTGGCCCAGCTGCGCGTGTTCAAGATGCGCTGCCAGCCGACGATGTCGGCTTTGTCGAGTGGGCGATCGCCCATCACCTTGGCGCGCGTCTCCGCGGGCAGATGAGCATCGATGAAGGCGCGGACGTCCCGCCGAAACGCGTGTTCTTCCGGTGAGAAATCGAGGTCCATTGGCGCGGCGCTTACTTGCCCTTGAACTGAGGTTTGCGTTTTTCCGCGAAGGCCGCGACGCCCTCCTTGTAGTCGTCCGAGGCATAGCACACCTGGAACAACTCCTCGCAGCGATCGGTTTTGCGGTCGGCCGGGTCCTTGCAGATTTCATTGAGGGTGTACTTGATCTGATAGCCGGTGAGCGGCGCGCCTTCGGAAATGCCCTTCGCGGTTTTTTCGATCCAGGCGTTGAAGTCGGTTTCCGGGATCACGCGGCCGACGAGGTGCTTCTTGAGCGCCTCCTCGGCGTCGAACTGCAGGCCACCCAGCAGCATGTCCTTCGTCGCCGGCACGCCGATGAGGTCCACAAGCCGCCGCAAGCTCGAATAGCGATAGCCAATACCATAGCGCATCGCTGGCTGACCGAACTTGGACTTGTCGGAGCAATAGCGAAGGTCGCAGCACACCGCGACCGAGACGCCGCCACCGATGCACCAGCCGTCAATGGCGGCGATCGTCACCTTCTTAGAATTGTAGAGCGCCTTGAGCGACTTCTCGCCCGTCGCCGCATAGTGTTCTTGCGCTTCGCGTCCCATGCGTTCGTCGCCGTATTTGGAGACGTCGGCGCCTGCGATGAAGCTCTTGCCGCCAGCGCCGGAGACAACGATCGCGCGGATATCAGGATCGTCCTCGAAAACGGCAACGGCTGTGCCGAGGCCCTCCCACATCTCAAGCGAGATGGCGTTGAGCTTTTCCGGGTTGTTAAAGATGAGGCGGCCGACGGCGCCGTCCTTCTCGGTGATGATCTTGTCGGTCATGGCTTGCTCTTTCGTTCAAACGGCGCGCGAATGGCGCAGCGCCAAAATTTTCGCTTCATCGAAGCCCAGGGATTGAAGAATTTCGGTCGTGTGCTGACCGACGACCGGCGGCGCAGTGGCCTCTCCGATCGGCGTTTCGGAAAGCTTGATCGGATTGCGCAGGAGATGCAGGTCGCCGGCGACCGGGTGGTCAACCGTTTGCAGCATGTCCCGGTGCTGTACCTGGGGATGTGCTAGCGCATCCTGCAGATTGTTGACCGGGCTTGCAGGTACGTCCGCCGCGTCCAGGCGATCCAGCCACTCGGCGGCAGTGCGACGGACCATTTCCTTGTCGAGGATGAGCAAGAGTTCGTCGCGGTTTTCGATGCGCGCGCGGGTGCTAGAGAAACGCGCGTCGGCGCAGAGATCAGGCCGCTCGATGGCGCCGCAGAAGCGCGCGAACTGTGCATCGTTGCCGGCGACGAGGAAGATGTCGCGATCGGCGCAGCGGAACGATTGCGACGGCACGCCGCCGAATCCGCCATTGCCACGCCGAGGCGGCAGTACGCCGGAGACGAGGTAATTCATAGCATAATGCGAAAGCGAAGCGAGACCGCAATCCAGGAGCGCCATGTCGATGTATTGGCCACCGCCACCGTGCACGTCGCGATGGTAGAGCGCCGATAGAATGGCGCTTGTCGCGTAGTGACTGGTGAGAATGTCCACCATCGAGATGCCGATCTTCAGCGGCCCGCCGCCCGGCGCGCCGTCGGGATGGCCAGTCGCGCTCATCAGGCCGCTCATGGCTTGGAAGACGCCGTCATAGCCGGGCTTCTGCGCGAGCGGCCCGGTCTGGCCGAAGCCGGTGACCGAGCAATAGATCAGCCTTGGGTTCACTTGCTTCAGGCTTTGGTAGTCGAGTCCATACTTGGCGAGCGTTCCCGTCTTGAAGTTCTCAAGGACGACATCCGATTTCCGCGCCAGCGCGCGAATGATCTCTTGGCCCTCGGGCTTGGCGAGATCGACCGTGATCGATTTCTTGTTGCGGTTTGCACTCAGATAGAAAGCTGCGTCGCGCGTTGGTTCGCCGTCGCGGTCCTTGAGGAAGGGTGGACCATAGTCACGCGCTTCGTCGCCGGCGCCGGGTCGTTCGACTTTGATCACCTCGGCGCCGAGATCGCCGAGCATCTGGGCGGCCAACGGCGCAGCCAAGACACGGCTGAGATCCAGAACCCGTACGCCCGATAGCGCCGCAGAGGGCATTGCCGCCAGCCTCGTTTAAAACTTCCGCCTATTGCATGTCTGGAAAGCGCCGACCCCGGCAAGCGCGAGCCGGGCAACCAGCGGGTGGTATCGTGTGGTCGATATGTCCCGTCGCCGCTTTGGCTCGCCCTTGCTCGCGACGGCGGGTTCATGGCGTTTGGGCGAGCCGCTAGGCGCAACGGTGAACCTGGGATGTCCGAGCCTTTTGTCCTGACCGAACGTGAGGGCCGCGTCGCGATCGTCACCTTCAACCGTCCGGCAACGCGCAACGCGATCGGCGAACACACCGACTGCGAGGAGTTGATCGCGGCACTCCGCTCGGCGGACGCCGATCCAGGCGTCAGTGTGCTGATCCTGACGGGCGCCGGCTCCGCGTTCTCCGCCGGCGGCAACATTCAAGGCATGCGCGATCGCAACGGCATCGGGCCGCTCGCGACGCCGGCCGACACGCGCGCCAACTATCGTCGCGGCGTGCAGCAGATCCCGCGCGTTCTCGCGGAACTTGAGATTGCAACGATCGCAGCGGTCAACGGCCACGCCATTGGTCTGGGTTGCGATCTCGCCGCCTTGTGCGACCTGCGTGTGGCGGCGGAGAATGCGAAGTTCGCTGCGAGCTTCATCAAGATGGGCATCACGCCAGGCGATGGGGGCGCTTGGGTGCTGCAACGGGTTGTTGGCTACAGCCGCGCCGCCGAACTTGTCCTTACAGGCGACACGATCACCGCGGTAGAGGCGGCCGCCATTGGGCTAGTAAACAAAGTTGTGCCTGCCGAGAACGTCATGAGAGAGGCGCGCGCGCTGGCCGCGCGGATCGCGGTCAATCCGCCGCGCAGCGTGCGACTTGCCAAGCGCCTGCTTCGCGAGGCGCAGCACGCGCGGCTGACAGACATCCTTGAACTCTCCGCCGCGTTTCAAGCGCTTGCTCACGAAACCGCGGACCACAAGGAAGCCGTCGAGGCCTTCGTCGAAAAACGCGCGCCCGTGTTTACTGGAGCCTGAGGCATATGGCGCAACCTGAAACCGGCCCGATCGCGGCCAAGCCGCACATCAAGTTTGATCCAGACGGCAAGCCATTCATCGAGGCGCATCGCTGCCGCGCATGCGGCGCGGTCACGGCGGACGCGCGGTTGGCGTGTCCGGCCTGCGCCTCGCGCGATGGCTTTGACGCGTTCCGCGTGAAGCAAACAGGCAAGCTCATCGCGTACTCAATCGTAAAGCGCTCTTATCCAGGCATTGCGACGCCGTTCGTCTCGGCGATCGCGGCGTTCGATGGCGGGCTTGCGCTGAAAGCCAATCTTGTCGGCGTGGGGTTTGAACCCGAGGCGATCGCGCCGAACATCGAGGTGCGGCTGACCTTCAACGAAGCGCTTGGCCGCACGGATGCTGAGGGGCGTGCGTACGTCGGCTATCAGTTTGAACCGCAGAAGAGCTGACCATGGCAGACGTCTATATCCTCGGCATCGATATGACGCGCTTCGGGCGCTATCCGGACCGCACCTTTGCGCAGCTCGGCGGTGAAGCCGCGCTGATGGCGCTCGACGATTGCGGGCTCGGCGCGCGCGACGTGCAGATCATGTATTGCGGCACCGTCTTCGGCGCCTACGAGATGACCGGCCAAGCGATCATGCGTGAGATCGGGCAGACCGGCATCCCAGTGACCAATATCGTCAATGCCTGCGCAAGCGGCGCTTCGGCGTTTCGCGAAGCTTGGCTGGCGGTCAAGTCTGGCGTGTACAACGTGGCGCTCGCCGTTGGCGTGGAGAAGACGCCGCGCGGGATGCTGGGCGGCGGCGCGGAGACCGGCATTCCGCTTGAGGGCCTATTCGGATCAGCCTCGATGCCCGCGGTTTTCGCGGAATCCGGAACCGAGCATGCCGCGAAATACGGCACCACCTTTGCGCAATTCGCCAAGGTGTCAGTCAAGAACCACCATCATTCGACGATGAATCCGAAATCGTTCTATCAAATGGAAACGCCGCTCGAACAGGTGATGGGCGCGGAGATGATCGCTTATCCCAACACCAAGCTCATGTGCTCCGTGAACGTCGATGGCGCGGCGGCGGCGGTGTTGGTGTCTGAGCGAAAGGCGCGAGAGTTGGGCCTGTCGCGCGCCATCCGCGTGCGGGCGTCGGCGCTGCAATCGGACCCCTGGAATCCCTCCAATCCGATGATGCCGGATGTGAACACCGTGACGCGCCTCGCGGCTAAGTCTGCGTACGAGCAAGCCGGCATTGGTCCAGAGGATGTGAGTCTTGTCGAGTTGCATGATTGCTTCGCGACCGCCGAGCTGTTGCACTACGAGAACCTCGGTCTTTGCGGTGAGGGCCAAGCGGGCGAATTTATCGACGCTGGTGAGACGACGCTCGGTGGCAAAGTGCCGGTTAATGTGTCGGGCGGATTGCTCTCCAAAGGCCATCCGCTCGGCGCCACCGGCATCGCCAACATGTACGAAGTATCGCTTCATCTGCGCGGCGAAGCCGGCGCACGCCAAGTCGAAGGCGCCAAGATCGGGCTAACACATGTCGTCGGCCTTGGCACAGCATCGGCAGTGCACGTGCTGGAGAAAGCATGACCAGCAAGGACGAACGCCGCGAAAACTATCGCTGGCGGGTCGACATCCCGACGCGCTGGGCCGACGGCGATCCCTACGGACACGTCAACAACGTGATCTACTACAGCTGGTTCGATACGGCCGTGACCAAGATGCTATTCGAACGGCGCATTATTTGGCTGCCGGACTCGCCGTCGATCGGGCTATGCGTTGAAAGCAAGTGCGAGTTTCTTCAACCGGTGGAATTTCCAGAAACGATCGATGCGCGCGTGCGCATAGGGCGCATGGGCGACAAGAGTTTGCGCTTCGAAGTTGGACTCTTTCGCGAGGGCGCCGAGGCGCCGGCTGCGGTCGGCTATTTCGTCCACGTCTACGTCGATCGCGCCACGCGCAAACCGTTGGCGCTCACGCCGGAGCAGCGCGCGGCGTTGACCGATCTCGTGGTGTGAGCCCCATGTCCCCGCTTGATTTCACCGGACGGTGCGTCGTCATTACCGGAGCAGGGCGGGGCATTGGCCGCGGCTACGCGATGGAACTGGGCCGACGCGGTGCGAGCGTTGTCATCAATGACATCAGCGCCGAGCCCGCGCACGCCGTCGCGGAGGAGATCAACTCGGCTGGCGGCGTGGCGCGCGCCATTGTCGCGGACCTGACCGACCCAGACGCCGGTGCGGCAATCGTCGCCCAATCGCTTGAGCATTTCGGCGCCTTGGACGCCGTCATCGTCAACGCCTCGATCAACAGCAAACGAAAGGCATTTCCGGAGCTGTCGGTTGATGATCTTGAGCGGATGCTGGCGGTCAACGTGTTTGGCGCTTGGCGATTGCTGCAGGCGGCCTGGCCGCATTTGGCGGCGACAGGTCGCGGGCGAATATTGCTCACGACCTCGCAAGCCGGATTGTATGGCATGCCCCGCTTGGCGGAATATGCGACAGCGAAGGCAGCGCTGATCGGGTTGATGCGCACCTTGGCGCACGAGGGCGCCTCCGTCGGCATCAAGGTGAATGCGATCGCGCCGGCGGCGACGACGCGCCTGACCGAAGAGACGGTCACTGATCCTGCCGCGTTAGACATGCTGCGCGCTATGCAGCCGCCGCATCTGGTGGCGCCGGTTGCAGCGCTCCTGGTGCACGAGTCCTGTCCGGTGACCGGGGAGACGTATCTTGCCGGCGGCGCGCATGTGAGCCGAGCGTTCACCGGCGAAACTCAAGGCCTGACGCTGCCTGCGGATGGCTTCACCACCGAAGCGGTGCTGCAGCGATGGGACGCCGTCCGCGCCGAAACGGACTATCGCGTGCCGCGCGACGTCTCAGAAACCGGCGACCTGAAGCAAAAGGCCGAGGTGATGCGCTTGCTGAAGGCGAGCGGCATCGTCAACTGATGGCGCGCCTCATCGTCCGGGCGATTTGAGCGTCATCTCATGCTTCCGAGCTAGCCGGCGCGGGTACTTTGCTTACCCAGACCCTTGACAGGGGTTCGAAAAAACGAACATTGTACGAAAAATGGAATAAAGGCGGTCCCACCGCCTCGGGAGTGAACTATGGCCGTCGCGACCAAAGCCGCCCAAAACGCCGAGCACCTTTACAACGGGCCGATCTTCGACGCCGACACTCACCTCTACGAAACGCCGGACGCCTTCACGCGCTACCTCCCCGAGAAGTTCAAGAAGGAATGGGGCCTTCACTACAAGCACGGTGATGACGGTCAGTTCGCGCTCTATGTCGGCGCGCGCAAGGTCGAGATCAGCGCCGACTACATGACCGAAGACTTCATGATTCCGCCGCCCGGCAAGCTGCACGAGTGGTTGCGCGCACAAAAGGAGGGCAAGGCCGAAGTCGATATGCGCGTGCCGATCACTGCGGAGATGACCGGCCCCGAAGAGCGCGTGAAGTACCTCGACAAGTGGGACGTGCGCTCGAGCATTCTCTATTGCGGCAACTTCGTCAGCGCGATCAGCTACTTTGACGATCCGGCCGCCGCCCACGCGACCTTCCACGCCTACAATCAGTGGATGCTCGATCAGTGGCGACTGAACTACGCGGATCGGATTTTCTCATGCCCCGTCATCACGCTGGCTGACGTTAACAAGGCCTGTGAGCAGGCGCGATGGGCGGTTGAGAACGGCGCGCGGCTTGTGCTGATGCCGATGGGGCCGTTCAACGGCAAGGCGCCGGCGCATCCCGATCACGATCCCTACTGGGCGATCCTCAACGAAGCAAAAATCAGCGTCGTCTTCCACGTCTCCGAGGCGATCTATCTCAAGGACCACATGGCGGTGTGGGGCGAGCCGATGCAGAAATCGCGGCTGCGCCAGAGCGCGTTCGTGTGGATGCACGGCTATAGCGAGCGCCCGGTGATCGAGACGATCTCCAGCTTCATCTTCTGGAATTTCTTCGAGCGCTTCCCGAACATCAAGATTCTTTCGGCCGAGAACGGCGCCGAGTGGGTGCCGTCAACTTTGGTGAAGATGGATAAGAGCCGCGGCATGGCGAAAAACGGCTTCTGGCCGGGCGGGCAGCTGAAGGAGCGGCCAAGCAAGATCTTCATGCGCCACGTGGGCGTCGTCGCCTATCCCGAGGACAATCTCGAGCAGCTCGTGAACCAAACCGGGTCGGCCGATTGGATCATGATGGGGTCCGATTATCCGCACTCTGAAGGCGTGGAGGAGCCTCGTCTCTTTGCAGACGAGGCGTGCAAGACGCTGAAGCCGTCGGATACGCGCAAGATCATGTACGAAAACGGCATGCGCTTCGTGGGTCTCACTCCGTAACGGCGCCGAACATGGCGCTCAGCCTCGATCGCACGGCGCTGCAGCAAGCCGCCGAGGAAAGCACGGGGCTCTCCGATTGGGGCGATCCGGACTTTTTCACCGGGATCGACATCCTGGCGCGCTCGCTTAACGAGGAAGCGCACCTCAACACGAAGGGTAGGGCTGAACTTACGCTGCGTCTCTACGAGACGATGCGCCAACGTCTCTTGCTGCTGGAGGACCACAAGCGTTTCCCTGAAATTGCCGATGTCCGCATCGAACGGCCGATCATCGTGACCGGGAATGGCCGCAGCGGCACGACGCTGCTGCACAATCTGCTGGCGACCGCGCCTGGGCATCGTGGCGTCCAGTACTGGGAGATGATGCGTCCTTCTCCGCCGCCGCAGGCGGCGACATACACAAGCGATCCACGCATCGGCGAAATCGAGGCGATGCTCGCGCGCCAGGGCTTCAAGGCGGCGTCAGCGATGGCCAAGCATGCCTACGGCGCGGCGCGCATGGAGGAATGCAGCACCATCCTCGAACTCGCCGGCGTCGGTGGCTATCTCGGCGCGGTAGCGAACGTGCCGCGCTACACAGCTTATCGTGAGACGACGGATTTCCACGCGTCATATCGCTTACACCGCATGGTGTTGCAGACTTTGGCCTGGCGTGGCCCGCCAGGGCGTCTGGTGCTGAAAGCGCCGGAGCACATGTTCCATCTGCCCGAGCTGCTCGATGCCTATCCGGACGCCATCGTCGTCTTCGCGCACCGCGATCCGGCGCGTTCGATCGCCTCGCTCATCAGCATCGTCACCCAGATGCGCGGTCTCTTCTGCGACGACGTCGATCGCGAAGCCGTGACGAGGTCGCGCTTCGGCTATCACAAAATCATGAATCGCCTTCGCGAGATCAGAGAGGCGCTCGCACGCCCAGGCCGCTTCTTCGACGTGCAGTTCGTTGATCTCAACGCCGATCCTCTCGGGACCCTGGCGAAGCTCTACGATGAGATGAGCCTAGCGTTCGGCGCGGAGCACGAGGCCCCGCTGTTGGCCTACATGAGTGATAACCCGCGGCACAAATTCGGGCGCCATAAATATGGGCTCGAGGAGTTCGGCTTGAGCTTCGAAGACATCGACCGTGCCTTCGCCCCCTACATCGCTGACAACCAGGTCGTGCTCGAGCGGGGAAGCGGCGCATGAGAGACGGAGCGGCGCATGACAAAAGCCATCTGCGTCACCAGACGCGGAGCACTGCAAGGCGCCGCCGGCGCTGCGGCTGCGTGCGCCACGGAGGGCGCGGGCATGGCTGACGAACTCCCGCCCTGGCGGCGCTACGCGCCACCCGGCAGCGGCGCCACTGCGCCCGAACTTGAGCATGGAGAGATCAGCGAAGCGGATGGCTGGCGCCGCTACAATGCGGCGATCGAGGAGGTGCGCGAACTTATCCTCACATCGCCGCTCACCAACCACGATCCGCAGACGCGCGCCGAGGCGCTGGCGATTCTGCCGCAGATTCAAGCGCAGGCGTACTTGCTCGCGGTCGCACCGCGGCAAGACTATCCGCGCTTCTATCTGCACGAGTATTTCGATCCCTCGATCTTTTCCTACAACCTGCCCAATCCGGACTTCGTCTATCGCACCGCGTTTCTCGACGGCCGGCGCATCTACCGCATCGTGGGCCGTCGAGGCGACTGCGCTTGGGTGAATTTCCAAGCCTTCAACAGCTTCAGCGGAGTCGGCAATGCCAACCCGCGCGCGCTCGGCAATTGGGACATTGACGGCTTCGTAGATGACGCCAACGGCGAGTTGGAGATTTTCGTCGGTGGGCCACAACGCGAGCGCAACTGGATTCCGCTCGACCCGGAGAGTCGCAACAATTGGTTGCTAGTGCGCCACCTCGTCTACGAGGGCCAGTCGCTACCCCCGCTGCGCATCGAGGCCGCTGACGGGTTGCGCCCCGACACCATGATCCTAAGCGAGGGCGAACTCGGGCGTCGGCTCGCGCTTGGCGGAGAGATCGTCAAATACATCGTCACGCGCATGACCTACGCCCGGGTGCAAGAAGTTGTGCTCAGGGAGGCGGGTGGAACCAACGCGTTCCACACCGTCGTCGGCCGCGATGAGAAGGATGCCAAGGACGGCGCCAGTCCGCTCGCGGCCTACCAGATCGCGGTCTACGAGATCGAGCCGGAAGAGGCGCTCATCTTCGAGGTCGCCCCGCCGCCATCGCGTTATTGGAGCGTCCAACTCGGCGATATCTTGAATCAAACGCGCGACTTCGTGCATCACGCCACCCATGTGAATGACCGCACGGCGGTCGCCGATGCAGACGGGCGCGTGCGCATCGTGCTGTGCTCTGGCGATCCTGGGACGTCCAACTGGCTCGACGCCATGGGCTCGGTGTTTGGGCGTGTGGTGTGGCGCTGGTACGGCGCGGAACACGTCGAGACGCCGACAATCCGCAGGGTGAAGCGCGTCGATGTACGCCAGTACCTTCCGACGGAGTCGCGTGGCGTCACTGCCGCGGAGCGAGCCGCCCAGCTGCGCCGCCGTCGCGACTTCCACGCTGGTCTCTACGGTTTTTGACCTTCTGGATCACGGCCGGATGCGTGCGCGGAGACTTCCAGGATGATCTCGCGCATCATGTCGAGATTGGCTTGCATGCGATCAGACGGCGCGCCGATCGAAAGCGCCGCCAGGATGTCGCCGTTGGGGCCGAAGACGGGCGCGGCGATCGCCGCGGAGTCCTCGATCGACTCGCCGATGCTCACCCAGTAGCCGTCGCGGCGCACTTTCTCCAGTTGCTGGACGAGTTTCTGGGGATCGGTCGTGGTGCGCGATGTGATTGCGGCGAGCTTGCCCGACTTTAGTGCCCCAGCTTGGTAGGCTTCGGACTGGTAGGCCAGCAACACGCGGCCTGCGGCTGTCGAGTGGAGGGGCCCGCTCATCCCGATCTTGAGGGCATAGCGCACCGGGCGCTGGCTCTCGATAACATCGACGTACACGGAGCGGCGCATGTCGGCGTCAAGCACCGCGAGGCCCGCGCTTTCGCCACTGCGATCGGCGAGCGTACGCAGATAGCCGCGGATGGTTCGGGGCAACGACCAGGCGGAGCCGATCTCCGCGGCGAGCCGAAACGCGCGCGGGCCGAGACGATAGAGATTGCCCTCCGTAACCAGGAAGTCGTCGGCAGCGAGCGGCTTGAGGCTTGCGAGCAGCGTACTCTTGGCTGTGTGGAGCGCAGCGGCGAGGTCGGTGAGTGAAAGGCCTTCTGGCGCCTGCGCTAGCACGCTCATCAGACGCAACACGCGCGACATAGCGCGCGGGCCGCCAGCTTCTTCCTTCTCGGGACGCGGCGCGACTGTGGTCATGACTCAGCGCTTACCGGGACGGACGCTCCCCGGCAAGGACGGTCGCCCCTAGGCGGGCGCTGGTTGCGGTGGCGCAGTCGTCTCGCTGGAGAAAATCTTGGCGGCGCGAAGCAAGTGATAAACGGCCCACAAGATCAGGAATACATAGATGCCGAGGGCGTATCGCAGCGAGTCGTCGCCAAATTGCGGTTTGAGCAAATCACTGAGCACGCCGCCCACCATGGGGCCGACGCCGAAGCCGATCAGGTTCGAGAGCACTTGCAACACGGCGGTCGTGCTGCCGCGCAGGTGTGGCGCGGAAATATTCATGCACATCGCATATCCGGGCGTGCTGACGAACATGTGCAAAAAAAGATGAGCGCAGAAGCCCGCGAGCATGATCCAGGGCCCGCCGCTCACGGCAAAGAGAATGGCGGGGATGTAGAGAAAGGCCATCAACGCCATGAGTCGGGCCATGCGTGCTGGTTGGGTGGCGCCGATCCGCTCAGTGACCGCGCCCGCCAACAATGTCCCGGCGATGCCGATCGGCGCTGTGGTGAAGGCGATGGCGAGGCCGGTCCAGCCAATGTCTTGCCCGCCCGCGCGCATCAACAGCGAAGGCAGCCACATGGAGATGCCAGGCGCCACGACGTTGGCGATGGTCGTGGCAGCGATCAGATGGACGAGGGGTGCGTTGCTGCCAATCTCGGCCAACCCCTTGCGGAGTGAAACCGGTTTGTGATCGCTTTGACGCGGTGGCTCGCGCACTGTCAGCAAGAGCAGCGCGACTAGGAACAGGCCAGGAATGCCGGCGGCCAACAACGCTGCGCGCCAGCCAAAGTGCACGGCGACGACGCCGGTGATCGCGAAGCCAACTAATGTGCCGAGTTGCGAGCCCATCAGGTAGATGCCGATCGCCGTCGAGCGCTTGTCCTTGAAGTAATCGCTCAGGATCGACAGATTGGTCGGCGTGCTGCCTGATTCCGCCGCCCCGATTACGACGCGCAGCAACAGCAGATGCGCAAAATTCGTGGCGAATGACGCAACCGCCGTCAGGCTGCTCCATGTCGCTACGATGATGGAGAGAAGCGTTACGCGGCGCGTGCGGTCGGCCAGATAGCCAAGCGGCAGTCCGGCGACGCCGAACGCAATCGCAAACACTGTGCCCGATACCAGCGCCAACTGGCTGTCGGATAGATTGAACTCCGCCTTGATGGGTTCCTGCAGCAGCGAAAACACCACGCGGTCGAGGTGGTGCATCATGTAGACGCTCACCAGGATGGCGAGGACGTACCAGCGATAGTTAGATGCGCCGCCCTCTGAAGGTTGAGTCACGAAGCGCTCCTTGCTGCACTGCAAAATAGTCGGCGCCTCACAGGCGCAGGCAGGTCAGTATGCCTCGCCTTCGTCGGGCTCGCGCGTGCGCGCAACGCTCATCGCACGGGCGATGGCTGCCTACCGGTCGCGCCTCTGCCATGACGCCAAGGTGCAATGTGTGAACACTAGCGGCCGCTCAACGCTTGGCGCGGTCGATAACTAGAGGGTCAATGCTTTCCCAGTCCGTGAAGCAGGAATGGCGCGACCATTGGCGCGTGGTGGTCGGAACCTTCTTCGGCATGGCGTTGGCCTATCCGGCCTTCTCGTTCACGCAGAGCCAATTCATGGCGCCGCTGCAGGCGGAGTTTGGCTGGACCCGCGCGCAGATATCGTTCGCCTTCCACATCAACCTGTTCGTCTGCTTCATGGCGCCGGCCTATGGACGCATTGTCGATCATTTTGGCGTGCGCCCGGTGGTGACGGTTTGCATTAGCCTGCTCGCGCTTTGCTACGTACTGTTGGCGAACGCGACCTCTTCCTATCCGCTGTTCCTTCTTCTCTGCCTCGCGCTGGTGACGATCGGGATGGGCTCGACCGGCATCGCTTATACGCGTGCGGTGGCGAGCTGGTTCGGCGCCTCGCGCGGCACGGCGCTGGCCGTCTCACGCATCGGTCTGTCGCTGTTCGGCGCGATCCTACCGATCCTGATGTTCCATGTCATCGCTGCGTTCGGGTGGCGCGCGGGTTTTTATTTGATGGCGGCGATCGCCGCGTTGGCAGCGTTGCCGATCAGTTGGCTTCTGGTGCGTGATCGCCGTCCGGATGCGCCCGCGCCGCATTCCCAGAATACGCCGCTGTTGGATTGGAAACTCTGGTTTCGGTTGTTGAGCGATCGCCGAGTGTTGATCTTGTGCACGGCCTCGGCGCTGACCTACGCGCCCGTGCTCGCGTTTTTGGGCCATATGCAGCCGTTGTTGACGTCAAAGGGCGTGGCGCCGGAGTTGGCGGCGAACTTAGCTGCGCTACTGGCGATCTCCGTTCTCATTGGCACGCTTACTTCGGGCATTCTGGTTGATCGTGTTTGGGCGCCGTTGGTCGGTTGCATCTATACGCTGGCGCCGGTCGCGGGATGCATGCTCTTGCTGACACCAGACCCCGGGCTCAACGCGATCATGATCGCCATTGTGATGATCGGGTTGGCGCAGGGCGCCGAGATCGATGTCGTGGCGTACATGATTGCGCGCTATTTCGGGATGACGGCCTATAGCGCTATATATGGCTTGACCGTTTTCATCATGATCTGGGCAACGGCAGGGGCCAGCGTGTTTTTCGGCGCCGTCTTCGACCGTGTCGGCAATTACGACTATGCCCTCATGGGGGCGGCGCTCATGTTCGGATTGGGCGCGGCAAGCTATTTGTTCATGGGGCGCTATCCAGCCGAGCCCGGCGTGCGAGGTTAGGGAGATTTTGCAATGGAGCGCGAGCTTCATGATCGCGTCACCATCATCACCGGTGCGGCGACCGGCATTGGGCGCGGCGCCGTCGATGTCTTCGCCCGCGAAGGCGCGCGCCTGGTGCTTGCTGACGTGAACGAGGCCGAAGGCGAAGCGGCGGCGGAAGCGGTGCGCGGTCATGGCGGCGAGGCGATCTTCGTGCGCTGTGACGTTTCAAAGGAAGCCGATGTGGCGGCGGTCGTCGCCTCGGCGCTGAAAACGTACGGCCGGCTCGATTGCGCGTTCAACAATGCGGGCGTCGGCCCGCCGCTGAAACCGTTGGTGGATCACACGGTGGCGGAATGGCAGCGTGTCTATGAGATCGATCTGCTCAGCGTCTTCCTTTGCATGAAGCATCAGATCCCTGAGATGGAGCGCGTCGGGGGCGGCGCGATCGTCAATGTCAGTTCGAATTCCGCGTTGCGCGGCGTCGCGACGATCGCTCCTTATAGCGCGGTCAAGGCGGGCATTCTGGGGCTGACGCGCACGGCGGCTGTTGAAAGCGCGGCGAAGAACATTCGGATCAATGTGATTAGCCCCGGCCTGATCGGCGTAAAACCAGGACGAACCTTCGAGAAGGGCGCGCTGAAGATGCCAATGCAGCGGCCAGGCGAATGGCAGGAAATCGGCGAAGTCGCTGCGTTCCTGCTCTCGTCGCGGGCGTCTTACATGACCGGACAGACCATCTGCGTCGATGGCGGCGCGACCATCGTCTAGGGCTTCGGCATCACGTAGTTCAGCGCCAGGCGGCCGCCGTCGGCGTAGATGGTTTGGCCAGTGACGAAACCCGCATCGTCCGTCGCCAGAAAGAGTGCGACGCCAGCCATTTCCTCGGTCGTGCCGAAACGCCCAAGCGGCGTGCGCGAGATCATCGTGTCGCGCGCCGCCTCTGGGAGATGCGCGGTCATTGGCGATTCTGTTGGGCCAGGGCCGATAGCGTTGACGCGGATGCCGTGCGGCGCCAGCGCCAAGGCCATCGTCTTGGTCAGCATGTCGAGGCCGGCTTTGCTGGTGCAGTAGGGCCAGGACTCCGCCACGCCCAACTGCCCGCCTACTGACGATATGTTGATGATCGAGCCTTTGCGCTTTGCCTCGACCATGCGCGCCGCAACGGCTTTGCCGATGAGAAACGGGCCGATCAGGTTGATGCGCAACGTTCGTTCGAACTCGGCTTTGTCGGTTTTGTAGAACGGACCGGGCGCGCCGGAAATGCCGGCGGAGCAAACCAGAATGTCGATCGGTCCGATCGACGCCTCGATCTGTGCGATGGTCGCATTCACCGCGGCCTCGTCGGCGGCGTCGAGGGTCAGGAACGTGGCGCGGCCACCTGCTTCGCGGATGGCGGCCGCTTCGCGCTCGCCGTTCTCCTCCAGCAGATCGAGAATGACGGCGTGTGCGCCTTCCGCCGCGTAGCGCCGAGCGATGGCGAGGCCGATGCCGCCGGCGCCGCCGGTGATCGCGGCGATTTTTCCGGCCAGTCTCATGGCTTTCGATCCCAAAACGCGCCGCCGTCGACACGGATGTTCGCGCCAGTCGTGTAGGAAGAGGCGTCGCTGGCGAGATAGAGAACCGTGCCGACGATCTCTTGCGGCTCGCCCCAACGCGAGAGCGCCGTGGCCGCGCGTGCTTCCTCGTCTGTAGCCCAGCCTTTCGCGACCTCCGTCAGGAAGCCGCCGGGAGAGATGACGTTGACGCGCACCTTCGGCGCATATTCCTGCGCGAAGGCGAGCGAGATGGCGTTCAGCGCGGCTTTGGCGCCGGAATACGGTGTGACGGTCGGGTTGGGCTTCAGCGCGCCGATGCTGCTGACGTTGATGATGCTGCCGCCGTCGCCGGCCGCCATGCGTGAGCCAACCAGCGCGGTCAGCCGAAACGGCCCTTTGAAATTCACGCCGACGATCTTGTCGAACAAGTCTTCGCTCGTCTCGACGCTCGACGGGGCAAGCGGTGACATGCCGGCATTGTTCACGAGGACGTCGATACGGCCGAAGGTGGCGTAGCTGGCATCGACCAGGTGCGTGATATCTTCCCACCGGCCAACATGCGCGGCGACCGGTAAGGCGCGTCGCCCCAGCGCTTCGATCTCCTTGGCGACTTCGGCGCAAGCCTCCTGCTTTCGGCTCGAGACGATGACATCAGCGCCAGCTCGAGCGAGGCCTAGTGCTATCGATTTACCCAGACCGCGGCTGCCGCCGGTGACGAGCGCGATTTTGCCGGTGAGATCGATCGAGTAACTCATGGCTCAATCCAGCGCGTCGGGATGGGTGCGCAGCGCTTCGGCGCGGCGTGTCGGCAGATGCTCGCTTGGGTTTGGACCGCTGGCGGGGGCGTACTGACGCGCAACCAGACGTCCAACAACGGAGCGATGGATTTCCGTGGGCCCATCGGCGAGTCCAAGCATCGCCGCCGTCATCAGCATGTGCGCGAACGGCATTTCGTTCGACACGCCGAGCGAGCCGTGCAGGTGCATCGCCCGCCAGACCACATCCTTCGAGATGTTGGCCGTCGCCACCTTCAGGCCGGAGATTGCCAGGCGAAGGTCGTCTTCGCGGCCTTGGTCAACAAGCCAGGCCACGTAGAGCACGTGCAGACGAAACTGCTGCAACGCGATCCAGGTATCGCCGATGTCGTACTGAACGCCTTGGATGTCGGCGAGCGGACCCTTGCGTAGTAGGCGGCTTTGCGCACGCTCGCCCATCATGTCGAGGCACTTTTGTACGAGGCCGATCGTGCGCATGGCGTGATGGATGCGTCCGCCGCCGAGCCGCGACTGCGCGACCTTGAAGCCCTGACCGCGTGGCCCGAGCATCGCAGTCTTGGGCACGCGAACCCCTTTGTATCGGACGTACGGGTGACCGCCTTTGGCGCCGAGCGGCTCTGTGAAGACGCCTGTCTCGCGCACGAACTCGATGCCTGGTGAATCAGCCGGCACGATGAACATGCTGGCGCGCTCATAAGGCGGCGCTTGCGGATCGGTCACCGCCATCACGATCAGGAAGTCGCACAAGTTGGCATGCGAGGAATACCATTTCTCGCCGTCGATAACGTAGTCGTCGCCGTCCTGCGTAGCGCTGCACACGAACAAAGTGGGATCAGCGCCGCCCGTGGGCTCGGTCATCGAGAAGCAAGAATAGACTTTCCCATCGAGCAGCGGTTTGAGCCAGCGTTCCTTCTGCTCCGGCGTGCCGAAGCGCGCGAGGATTTCGGAGTTGCCACTGTCGGGCCCTTGGCACCCGAACACGACGGGACCCCAGTTGGTGCGGCCGAGGATTTCGTTGATGTAGGTGAGCTTCACTTGGCCGTAGCCGGGGCCGCCAAGTTCGTGATCGAGATGGCAGGCCCACAAGCCCTGGCGGCGAACCTCGTCCTGAAGTGGCTTGAGGATGGCGCGTGCTTTCGTCAGCGAACGATCATAGGGCGCGGTCGGCTCGGGCCAGAGATGGTCGAGAGGCTCGACCTTCGTGCGCACGAACTCTCGCGCCCAATCCACTTTCGTTTGGAATTCGGCATCGAGCGAGAAGTCGATCATTGCTTTGCTTTCTACGCTTCGCCTCGCGCCATCGCGTGCGCTTTCCCAATGAGCCGCACCACGAAGGCGCCGGCGTCTCCGGCGACTTCGATGCTTTGTCGGCCGTTCAGGATGCGCGCGTATTGGCGCTCCATGATCACACCAAGTTTGAACTGCGCGAGCACCATGTAATAGGTGAGGTGATCGAGCGATCGGCCGGTGCGTTCGGCGTAATACTCCGCCAAGTCTTCGCGGTAGGGGAAGTCCGTCGGGTCGAAATAGCCAGAGGGCGGGGTACGTTCATCACGTCCGCGATAGGCGTAGAGCACCCAACCGAGATCCAGCAGCGGATCGCCGATCGTCGCCAGCTCCCAGTCGATCATCGCCGCCAGGCGCGCGGGCGCGCCGTGATGAAACATCGCGTTGGCTAAGCTGTAGTCGCCGTGAATGATTCCGGGCTTGGACATCGGCGGCGTGTTGGCCTTGAGCCAGTCGGCGACATAAGCGAGCCCGGGAATGTCGCGCTGCTCGTAGCCTTCGCTTTCCTTGTAAGAAGCGAGTTGAGACATCCAACGCGTGGCTTGGCGCTCAAGGAAGCCTTCCGGCTTGCCGAAGCCCTCTAGGCCGACGGCTTGGTAGTCGACGTTGGCCAAACGCGCGATGCCTTCGACAAGCGCGAACGCGAGAGAGCGTCGGGCCTCGCCCGGTCGGTCATAGGGCGCTGGTAAGTTCTCAAGCGGGTAGCCCAAAAACCCGTCCACCATCGCCATCACATAAAACGGCGCCCCGATCACAGATGAGTCTTCGCAATAAATCTGGAATTCCGGGTGCGGCACGTCAGCCGGCTTTAGCGCCGCCAGCACTTGCGCTTCGCGTGCTATGATCTTGGAGCTATCCGGGCGCGGCGTGCGCGGCGGGCGGCGTAGCACCATAGGCGCACCGTCGCGTGCGATGCAAAGGACGATATTGCTGGCGCCGCCGGCGAGGATCGTGCTGGAAACCGAGCCTTGGCCGAGACCCGGCAAGTTCGCATCAGCCCACACCGCAAAGCGAACGGGATCGAAGACCGATGCATCCGCCTCGGCCATCAGCTCTCCGTTACGAACAAACGCGGTTCGCCATCCACCGTCTCGACGCGTCCGCGCGTGGCGAGCGCTGCACGCGTGAGCGACGCTTCGCGCGGCCTTTTGTTTGAGATCAGCAGCCGACCGTTGTCGTCCTCAAGCGTCCATTGCGCATGATCGAAGCGGGCGCCGCGGCCATCGCACGGGTCGACAGCGATGATTGGTCCGAGCCAGTGAAGCTTCCACGGCTTCAGGCCTGCGGCGCTCAAGCGCTCCCACGCCGAGCCAACGGCGATGATGCGCTGAACCTTCCCGAACACCGTCGTGGGCTTGTGGCCCGCGCCTTCGAGGCCGTCCAACGCTTCCGGCATCAAGCCGAAGATCAGCTTCATCGGAAACAACCGGCAATACATTTCGAGCCGATACGCGTCCCATTGCGTGGGCATTCCGGTGGCGAGCTTTGCGCCACGATCAAAGCCGGACTTGAGCCAAGGCCAAGTGTGTCCCGACTGCGGATAGATGTAGGAGAAAAACACGAAATCGCCGGCTTGCACGTCGGCGTCGCCCAGCATGCTGTTGGCCCACGCTTCATCGGCGATGATGTCGGTCCACGAGATCGGATAGTCGATTGGGCCGTCCGCCATCACAGCACAACCGATGCCCCAAGTATTGGAAGCGCCTTCCACCACGGGGTTTTTGCGATGGCCGCGATTATAGCCTTCGAGCAATTTCAGCGTCTCGGCGCTCGCATTGCTCGGCGCGCCGCCGAGCAGACCGAAATGAGAAGTTTGACTCATTGCTTCGCCGTCCGTGGAATCTTATGGGGCGGCCCGAACTTCACGATTTCCGTGTTGGGCATCAGTTCGACGCTCGGGCGAAGTCCGGTATTCTTCTCCACCGCGTCCGCGACGCGGCGCGCGAGATCAGCCATGTCCGGCGCGCCGTCGTAGCCAACGCGCAGTTTCAGCTCTGACACTTCGCGTTGCGGGCGAATGATCTGGAAGAGGCCGGATGCGGTTTCGGGCACGCTTTCGACCGCGCTCCAGACGTCCGCCGGCATCACACTACGGCCATCGACGATCAGTTCGTCGCCTGCGCGTCCGAGTGGCCAGTAGCGCGCATGCGTGCGGCCGCACGCGCACGGTTCATTCGTCCAGCGCACGAGATCACCCGAACGGAAGCGGATGAGCGGATCGACCTTGTCGACGAGGGCGGTGCATACCATCTCGCCGCGCCCGCCAGATGGGACGGGATCGCCCGTTTCGGGATCGACAACTTCGAAGACGACGAGATCTTCCCATGCGTGGAAGCCGTCGCGCGCTTGGCATTCCCATGCGGTGCCGCAGTCGCCGAGGCTGGTGAATTCGAATACAGGGACGCCCCAGCGCTTCATCAATTCCTTGTTGTGCCGGCCCATCGGCTCGCCGCCATAGATGACGCCCTTGAACGAAGAGAAGACGTCGCGAAGATCCACTTTCGTTTCGGCTTCGAGGCGTTCGAGCGCGTAGATGAGCGGCGAGCTGATGTGAAACATCCAGCTCGGGCGGTATTTGAGACACGCTTGAATCAGGCGCGGCACATCGCTGGCGTCGTGATGAAAGAAGATTGGCGTGGCGCCCATGTCTAGAAAGTAGAGCCGCCCGATCGAGCGGATGACCATCTGGACATCGATCAGGTGATCGCCAGGACGCAGACCGGTTTCCCAGATATCTCGCGCTGTAAAGATCATTTCGCCGCGCGCGGTCCAGCTCTCCGCGAACAAGGTGGGATCACCTGTGGTGCCCGAACTGGTCCCGTAGAGCGCCACTTCTGAAAGAGGGCCGGCGAGCACGCCGCCCATCGGGTCGCCGGTCTCGGCGCGGAAATTCTGGATCGTCGCCTTTTCGATGAACGGCGCGAGGCGCTTGAAATCGCTTATGGAGCGAATGTCGTTGGGCGTAACGCCGGCCTTGTCCCACTCCCGCCGAATGAGCGGTGATCTCTCATATACATGCCCCACCTGCTCGATGAGGCGCTCTTCTTGAACGCGATCGATCTCCGATCTTGGTGCCGTCTCGATTGGATCGAAGTATCTGCGGTCCAAGGGTTTGCGTCCTTCAGTCGGGTGCCTTTTGTGTTCTCCAAGCGACACCAGAAAAGGCCAAGGGCGATCAGGGCATACATCGCACCGGCGATAACGAAGCAGGGCATATTGAAAACCGCCGCCGCAAAGAAGAGCGTCACACTCGCCACGGAATTACATACAGCGTTCGAAAAACGGACCTAGCCGGGCTCAGGGGAGGTAGTACGGTTATGAAGATTGGTGCGAAGCGAGCGCTCTTGTGGGCGACAACGGTTTTGAGCCTGGCGGCCCCCGCCATCGCCGAAGCCCAAACAACAGAAGGCGAAATCGTCGTTACAGCCCGGCGTCGCGAGGAAAACATCCAAGATGTCCCGCTCGCGGTGTCAGCCCTCGGCGCTGAGCAGATTGAGCGCGAAGGCATTACCAACATCATGGACCTGAACGGCTCGGTGCCGAACCTCGTAGTCAGCAATGGGCTCGGCTCGGGTCGTTCGACGCCCGTGTTCACGATCCGGGGATTGAGCCAGCAAGATCTGACAATGCTGTCGGATCCGTCGGTGTCGCTCTACGTGAATGAAGTCCCTGTGCCACGCCCCATCGGGGCGAACCTTGGTTTTTTTGATACGGCGAATGTGCAGGTGCTACGCGGGCCTCAGGGCACGCTGTTCGGCCGCAACACTGTCGGCGGCGCCATTCTGGTGACGCCTGCGGCGCCCACCAGCGACTTCGAAGGTGCGATTTCGCAATCCGCCGCCAATTTCGGGACCTACGAAACGCAAGGCTTCATCAACGTGCCGCTGGACGGGTCCGCAAGCATTCGCGTCGCGGGCATGTGGAACCAAAGCGACGGCTACATCACCGACCTCGTGACGGGCAACGAGATCAATAGCGTTGACGAGCGGGCCTTCCGTGTCGGTTTCGACTTCCATCCGACCGACAGCTTCAACTCGCTGTTCACGGTAATGTCCGCCACATCCGACAATGGCGGAACGGGCGGGTACAATCGCACGGGCGCCGGCACGCCATTTGCGCACGGGCGCCATGAAACGCGCAGCGGCCTCGTCAACGCACGCAGCGAGATCGATGTCTTCAGCTTCGAGAATATTTCTACGCTGGAATTGAACGAGCACGTGACGTTCAAGAACATCGCCGGCTATCGGGAGCTGCAAAATAACACGCTGGAGGACACCGACGGCAGCGATGTGCTCTATCTGACGATTCAACGGGTGACGGAGCAAAACCAAGTCTCGAACGAACTCCAGCTTCAGCTCGACTACGACTGGGGCAATGTCATCTTCGGCGGCTTCTATTTCCGTGAGAAGGGCGATGATCAAGGGTTGAGCGCGGGCTCCGGCGCCGGCGCCGCAAATCCCGCCGCAGATGGCGTCCTGGAAACCTTCGAGGATCTGCGAGATCTCCCGGCCTTCAGCGACACTTGGGTTGGCGGGAGCAACACCAGTTGGGCGATCTTCGCGGAGGGCAATTTCGAATTGGATGCCATCCTCGCTGGTCTGTCGGCGACAGTGGGCGCGCGATTCAACCATGATGAGCGCGACGCCTATGTCAGGAATCGCACCGCCGCGACGTGCCGCTTTACGGTGGACCACGACAACAACACGGCAACGCCTGAAATCAACCCAGGCCTCGCCGGCTGCCAGCTGAACCTCGAAGCGAGCTTTGAAGAGCCAACCTACAATTTGGGGGTTCAATATCAGGCGACCGACGATTTGATGTTCTACCTGGCGACGCGCCACGGCTATCGCAGTGGCGGTTTCGGTGCGCGCGGCGGCACGGAGGCCACGCTGCGGGACGCTTTTGAGCCGGAATTGGTGACAGACTACGAGTTCGGGATGAAGTCGGACTGGGATATCGGCGGTGTATTCGTGCGTACGAATGTCGCGATCTTCCACGCCGAATACACCGACATTCAGCGCTTGCTGACGGCGTTGACGGTCCCACCCACCACGGTCACATGGAATGCGGGTCGAGCCGAAATTCAGGGTATCGAACTCGAGTTCCTGGTGAGGCCAACGGATTGGTTGGAGTTCAGCGGCTTCTACGCCTACACCGACTCTGACTTCCTCGAGTTCATCGGGCCGCCGCCCGGGAACGTGGACTTGTCCGGAAACCCGTTCTCGCGCGCGCCGCGAAACATCTCCAGCGCATCTGCGATCGTGACTTTGCCGATTGATCCTTCACTCGGGGAGGCGAATGTCGGCGTGAGCTTCTTCCACCAAGATCGATATAGCGGAAGCGACTCCTTCAATCCCGCCATTCACTGGATGGAGGCGCACGACTTGGTGGACTTCACTGCGGAATGGAACGGGGTTTTCGGCTCCAGCGTCGATCTTTCGGCCTGGGTGCGCAACGCCTTCGACAATGAGTACGTGAATCCGTACTTCCAGAACTCGGTGACGACTGTGAACGCCGTTGTCGATGCCGAACCGCGCACGTACGGCGTTCGGCTCCGGTACAATTTCGGCGGCGAATAAGGCGCTCGGCCAAACGCCGATATCGGCCGCCGCGCCCTCCCTCCCGGGCGCGGCGGCTTTTTTTTGGAGAGACCGCGCCATGCCCAAGCGTCGTTCGCATTCCGGCATATCGCGGCGGACAGCGTTGACGGGCGCGCTGACATTGGGCGGCGCTGGCGCGGCCTCCTGCGCCGCCGGCGTCGCCCAGGAGCAAACATTTCAGGGCCGTATTGGCGCGACGTTCGATGAGTCGGCACCGAACTTCGCGCGTGAGCGCGACGCGCCTGCGGGCGCACCGAACGTGGTCGTTATTGTTCTCGACGATGTGGGTTTCTCAGATCTGGGTTGTTACGGCGGCGAGATCGCCACGCCGGCGATGGATGCGTTGGCTTCGGGCGGCCTACGCTACACCAGTTTCCGGACGACGGGCGTGTGCTCGTCAACACGCGCGAGCTTGCTGACCGGCCTCAATCCGCACAGCGCCGGTCTTGGCTGGCTGACATTCGCCGATGAGGGCTATCCCGGCTATCGCGGCGATCTCGCCGCGGACGCCATCACGTTGGCGGAGACGCTCAGCGCGCACGGTTATTTGGCCTATCATTGTGGCAAGTGGCACGTGAACGCCGAGGCGTCAGCGACCGCGGTGGGACCGTTTGAGAACTGGCCGTTGCAGCGCGGCTATCAGCGCGCGCATTGGTTTCAAGGTCACTCGCTTCACTATTATCAGCCGTCCAACGTCTACGATGGAAATCAGCGCGTAGAAATTTCAGACCAGTCGTACTTCGCCACGGATGCGTTCACTGACAACGCCATCCGCTACCTGCGCGAGCACGCCGCGGTGGCCGATGGCCGTCCATTCCTCCTCTCTTTGGCTCACGCCGCCGCGCACTCGCCCTTGCACGCCACGCCGGAAGATATCGCCGCGCAGCGGGGCAGATACGAGCTAGGCTGGGACCATGCGCGAGAGGCGCGCCTCGCGCGTCAAATCGAGTTGGGCGTCGTGCCGCCAAACACGCGCTTGCCGCCCCGCAACCGGGGTGTCGCGGCGTGGAGTGAATTGTCGCCCGACCAACGCCGTCTCTACAGCCGCTACATGGAACTCTACGCAGCGGTCGTCGCACGCTTGGATGCGAACATCGGCCGGCTGATCGCGGCGCTCAGCGAGACGGGCGCGCTCGACAACACGATGATCATGCTGATCTCGGACAATGGTGGTTCGCCCGACGGCGCATTGACCGGGACGCCCAACTTGTTGGCGTCCGGAGTCGGAGGCGTGCCTCTCGCCGAAGTGTTGCCGCTGATCGACGAGCTGGGCGGCCCGGGCACCTATCCCATGTACCCGATGGGATGGGCGATGGCGTCGAACACGCCGTTTCGGTCCTACAAGCATGATACCCATCTCGGCGGCGTTGCCGATCCGCTGATCGTGCATTGGCCACGCGGAATTGCGGCTCGCGGCGAAGTACGCCCGCAATACGCGCATGTCAGCGATGTCCTTCCGACCATCCTTGCCTGCTCTGGAGTTCGGCCGCTGGAGGCGAGAAACGGGCGTGCCGCCAAGTCGATCCAAGGAATCGATTTTAGCCCGACATTCGCTCGCGCGGAGGCGCCGGAGACGAGAACCGCGCAGCACTTCGAACTCAACGGCACGCGCGCAATGTACGCAGAAGGGTGGCGGCTGGTGTCGAAAGCGCCGTTTCGGCAGGAGGGCGATGGCTGGGAGCTCTACAATCTCGCCGAGGCCTGCAACGAACTGGAAGATGTGGCCGCCGCGCACCCGGAAAAGGTGGCCGAGCTAGAGCAGCGCTGGATCCAGGCCGCTCACCGCTATGACGTCTTTCCGATCGACACGCGCACGATCAAGGAAAAGTCGTGGGGCCCGTTCTTTCGCGGCGGCGAACGTTCGCGGTGGGTGCTCACACCCCCGATCGACTTGATCCCGGAAGAAGCAGCGCCCGCTCTCGTCGGCCGCTCCCATACAATCGAGATCGTGCTGCAAGCGCCGTTGCGCGCCGGCCAAGACGGCGTGCTTCTCGCGTCAGGCAACGTGTTTCTCGGTTGCGTGCTCTATCTGCAAGGCGGCAAGCTCGTCCATGAGTTCTCATGCTTGCCGCGTTCGCTGCGCACCGAAGCGCCCGCGCCCGTCGGCGCATCCAGGATCGTCCTTCGGCACGAGGTGACATCGCGGCCATGGCAGGGTTTGGTCGAACTCTTCGCAGATGATCGCAGCCTCATCCGTCAGCACCACGAACCTTTGTTGTTCGGTCGAGCCATGCAAGGGCTACAGATCGGCCGCAATGGTTCGACGCCGACGAGCAAGGCGTATGAGCGACCATTCGAGTTTCGCGGCGCCATTCGTTCGGTGATCATCGACCTCGACAACTCGCCCTACACGCCGGAGGAGATCGCGTCGGCGCTGCGGCCGCCGCGTCGAGTTTGACAATGATCCGCTTCGACAACCAAGTCGCGATTGTCACCGGTGCGGGCGGCGGCATGGGGCGCTGTTATGCGCTGGAGCTCGCGCGACGCGGCGCGCGCGTGGTGGTCAATGACTATGGCGGCGACATGTTCGGCCGCGACGCGGGAGCTGCCGCGGTGGCGGACGCTGTCGTCGCGGAGATTCGAGCGGACGGCGGCGACGCGATTGCGAGCAATCTCCCTGTTGGCGCCGCTGACGAGGCGCGCGCGATCGTGGCGGCGGCGATTGAGGCGTATGGGCGCGTCGATGTCTTGATCAACAACGCGGGCATTTCGGCATCGGGCGCGCTCACCGCGGTGAGCGACGAGCGCATCGAGAACGCGTATCGCACCAATGTTATCGGGCCGCACCATCTCACACGCGCGGTTTGGCCGATTATGGCGACGCAGGGCTATGGCCGCATCCTCAACATCGCCTCGAATGCTGCGCTGGGCATGGGTGGCAGCTCGGCCTACGCAGCCAGCAAATCCGGGCTCATCGGGTTGACCTTCGATGCCGCCAAGGAAGGGGCGGCGCTGGGCATTCATGTGAATGCGCTGATGCCTTCGGCCTATAGCCGCATGATCGAGGCGGTCCCCGATCGCACGTTCATCGACTGGATGCGCGAGCAATTGCCGGCGGAGAGCGTGGCGGCGGTGGCGATTTATCTTGTCAGCTCCGAGGCGCGCGCCACGGGCGCCGTGTTCAGCACCGGCGGCGGGCGGCTCGCGCGCGTGGCCTGGGTTGAGGCGGAGGGCGTGATCGAGCGCGACGTTGCGCCCGAGCGCGTAGCGGATTTGATCGACCGCGCCTCAGATATGTCGGGCGCCACGCTGGTGGACAGCCAGCAGGCGGAGATAGAATTGTACATGCGTGCCTTTCCAATGGCCGATGGACGCGTGGCCAAGACCTTGCCGGCGTCCGCGTTCGCCAAGCCGCGGCCGGAGTCGCAATGAGCCGAAATGACTTCTGACGCATCCTGGCTGAACGGGCGGCGCGTGTTCGCGATCTCGATCGGACACGACATGCTGGCGGGCGTCGCGAATGGCATGGGCGACGCCGGCGCCGAGGTCGTACGGATCGGCGCGGATATCAATCTTTCGTCGCGCAAGACGGTAGCCGCCGGGATCGCCGCGGCGATCGCCAAGCACGGCGCGCCGGAATTGGTCGCGATAAGCGTGATCCCACTCCAAGCCATGCGTGTCGAAACCGTAGCGGCGATGGCGGAGGCCGATTGGCGTGATGCGGCAATGGACGGATTGCGGACCACGACGCGGCTGCTGCAGGCGCTCGGGCCGCACCTCAAGCCGCGCGGTGGGGCGATCGTGTTCGTTGCGCCGTCGCTGTCGCTGGTCGGCGCGCCCGGCATGGTCGCGCTCTCGACTTTGCTCGAAGGCCAGCGCGGCTTGATGAAGGCTGTGGCGCGCCAATGGGGCGGCTCGGGCGTCACGCTGAACTGGGTGTCCGCCGCGCCGCGTGCGCTCGCGCCATTCGAGGACGTGGCGCTGGCCGCTAAGCCGGACGCGGTGAGCGTGGCGCTCGGGCGCGCACCCGATCCGCGCGCCGAGATCGCACCGATCCTGGGTTTTCTCGCCAGCGAAGCGGGACGGTCGATAACCGGGGCCACGCTGATGGTTGATGGCGGCGAATGGATGGTCCCATGAGTGCGATGGATTGGTCCAATTCCCGCGGCGTCCTCAATGGGCGGGTCGCGATCGTTACGGGCGCTGGCGGTGGCATTGGCCGCGGTCTGGCTTGCGCGCTCGCGCTGGCGGGCGCCCGCGTGGTGATTGCCGCGCGCCGCCGCTCAACCGGCGAAGAGACGGCCGAACTCGTCTGCGCCGATGGCGGAGAGGCGCTGGTCGTCGAAACCGACGTCGCCCAACGTCCGGCGATCGACGCGCTTATCGAGGGAAGCGTCGCCGCTTATGGCGGCATCGATATTGTCATTCACAACGCGTCCAGCGCTCTGTCGGGGAAGGCGTTCGCACTGGAAGACGTAAACGATGAAAATTGGGACGAACAATGCGGCACGGCGCTCGGGGCGGCGTTTCATCTGGCGCAGGCATCCTTCCCGCACCTGCGCGACAGTGGGCGTGGCCGGTTCATCATCTTTACGTCCTCGCAAGGCTTGCACGGCGGCGCGATGAACCCGGTCTATGCGGCGACGAAGAACGCACAGCGCGGTTTCGCCAAGGCGTTGGCTCGTGAATGGGGCCCGCACGGCATCACCGTCAATGCGGTGGCGCCCGCCGCGCTGACGGACGGCGCGCGCCACTATCTCGCCCGCGATCCGGAGCGCTCGGCCCAGGCGCTCGCGAGCTTTCCGCTCGGCCGCATGGGCGACATGCGCGACGATATCGGAGCGATGGTCGTGGCTATGTGCAGCGACTATTGGCGCTACGTGACGGGGCAGGTGATCAACGCCGACGGTGGTTACTACACGGCGCTTTAGCTCATCGCTGGGGCGATGAGTGCGCCGCAGCGTCGGCAAGCGACTTAGCGCGCGATACGATAGGGCTTCGCCGACCGATGGAGCCGGGAACATGAAGGTCCGCTACCCCAAGATGGACTTCTCGAAGATACGCCCGCACTGGGCGCCGCACATCGAGTTCGTCCAGCGCGCCAACGCAAGCTCGACCATACCGTCGTACGTAGAACCCTACCTCGTGAAGGTGATGCTGAAGGCCAAAGCCGTCCTCGATCCGCGCGAGACCGAGCTGCACCGCGGACTAGCGATCTTCATCAAGCAGGAAGCTCAGCACTGCAAACAGCATAATGCGTTCAACGAACGCCTGCGTTCATCGGGTTATCCGGAGCTTGCAGATCACGAAGCCAAGCTCGACGCTGATCTTACCCGTTTTCTCGAGACCAAATCTCTGAAGTTCAATCTGGCGTACGCCGACGGCTTCGAAGCCATGGGGGCGCTTGGCGCGACCATGTGGTTCGACGCCTACAACAAATATCTCGAAGGCGCCGACCAGGACGCCGTTGACCTTTGGCGCTGGCACATGGCTGAGGAGTACGAACACCGCGAGGTCGCGTTCAAAATTTACCAGAAGCTCTATGGTAAGAACGACCTGCTGAACGGCTGGCTCTATCGCGCTTACGGCTTCCTATTCGCGATCGTGCATTTGATAGGCTATGGCAAGCGCGTTGGCGCGTACTTGCTCGGCAAGGATCGTGAGCGCATGTCCGCGGCCGAGCGCGAGGCGTCGATTGCGCGCGAGAAAGAGTTCGCGAAGACAACCGGCAAGAAGGCGATCCCCGAACTGCTGAAGGTTCTCTCACCCACTTACAATCCGGCGAACACGCGGGCGCCCGAAGGCGTCGGGCCTTACCTCACCCAATACGAAACCGAGCCGACATGAGCGGAGTGTCGAGGCGATGAAAGAACTCCCTCCGGCAGCGGCGATGATGCGCACGGCGCAAGCCGCGACTGGTCTTTCCGATTGGGGGGACAGTCTATTTCGCGAACCGTTCGAGGTTCTGATCGACGATCTCAACACCATCGCGAACCTGACGCCGCTCGGCGCCGAGCGCGCGCACCGGCGCTTGTTCGACAATCTCTGCATGCGCCTCAAAACAACCGAGGACCGCAAGCGCTTTCCCGATATCGCCAAGGAGAAGATCGAGCGTCCAATCTTCGTGATCGGCCTGCCGCGCGCAGGCACCACGTTCTTTCACAATATGCTGAGCGCCGATCCCGTGAACCGTTCGCCGCTCACGTGGGAGATCATGTATCCCTCTCCGCCGCCGGAGGAGGAGAGTTTCGACACCGACCCCCGTATCGCACGTGCATCGGAAGCGATGGCGTTCGAAGGCTTCATGGCGCCCGAGCTCCTGGCCATTCATCCGTTTGACGCGCTCCGACCAGAGGAGTGCAATTTCCTCTGGGAGCTTTCTTTCCTCACCGTAAACTATGCGGCGTGGTGGAACGTACCGAACTACACGAAGCTGCTCTACAGCGTCGATTTCACCGGCGTGTATCAGGAAGAGCGGCAATTGCTCCAATTGCTGCAATCGCGACGCCGGCGCGACCGTTGGGTGCTGAAGACGCCCGCGCACATCGCTTGGATGGATGAGCTGATCGCGGTGTTTCCCGATGCGCTGTTCGTGCAGTGCCACCGCGATCCGGCCAAGATCATTCCATCGCTCTCGAATAACCTCACCGTCTGGCGCAGCACGTTTTCAGGCAACGTGAAACCAAGCGACTTCGGCATGATGGAGCATCAAGCCGAAGGGCTGCGCAAGCTGGCGGCGATGCGCAAGCGTCCGGGCATGGCCGAGCGCTTCTACGACGCGCACTATCTCGACGTGCAAGCTGATCCGCTCGCCGTGTTCCGCGGCTGCTATCAGAAGTTCGGCATTTCGTTTTCACCGCAGCGCGAGGCCGCCATCCGCGCGTGGATGGAAGCCGACCGCGCGTCGCACGCAAAGGGGCCGAAGCACGCCTACGCTCTGCCCGATTTCGGACTCGACCTGGCGCAAATTGACCGTGTTTATGCGGACTATTACGCCGACTTCAACGTCGGCAAGGAACGCTGAGTCTTAGGTGGCGTACTTGATGGGGTTGAGCACGGGCGCGGCGATATGCTGGCCGCCGTCGGCATGGACGATCTGGCCATTCACGAACGCGCTATCCGCCGATGCCAGAAAGAGCGCAGCGCCGCCGATATCTTCCACCGGGTCGCCGGCGCGCCGAAGCGGAACCTGGCCGGTGAACAAGTCGATGATCTTCGGTCGCTTCTCGCGCGCCGCGCGCAGCTCGGACGTATCGGCGAAGGGCAGCAGCAAGTTGGTCGTGATCCCCCATTTGCCCCACTCGATGGCAGCCGTGCGTGTTAGTCCGACCAGCGCGTACGCGGCTGCATTGTAAGCGCCGATGCCTTCGCCCACAGTTTCGCCGTAGCGGTGTCCGATCAGGATAATGCGCCCGCCGCCACGCGCGCGCATTGCCGGCGCCGCCGCTTGCATCATGCGCGCGCAAGCGACGACGCGTTGCAGCGCCGCGTCGAACGCCGCCGGCGATTGCGTCTCAAGCGGCGCCAGATTGGGCGCTCCGAGAATGTTCAGCACCAGGATATCGAGTGCATTCGGCGCCGCGTTGTCCATGGCGTCCGCGAGTGACACCGATGCGCCTTCGCGCGTGAAGCGCTTGGCGATTCCGCGCCCGATCTCGTCGCCGCCGACGACCAATACGTGCATGCCCGCGAGCTCAGCCATGTGCACCCGCCGCGCGATGAGGATCGTAACCCAGCGTATGCAATTGCGGCATGCCGAGCAGGCTCTGGCCGCCATCGATGAAAAGCGCTTGCCCGGTGATGAAGCTGCCACTGTCCGAGCAGAGACCCGCGATCGCGGCGCCGATATCTTCCTCGGCGCGCCCATGCCGGCGCAGTGGGATGGCGTTGGCGGAGGCTTCCGCGCGTTTTGGATCGCCCTCGAAGAATGCGGCGTAGGAGGGGCTCATGCCGGAGGGCAGAACGGTATTCACTGTGATCCCGTATTGCCCCCATTCATTGGCGAGCGTGCGCGTCAGCGCCTGGATGGCTTCCTTGCAGGCATTGTAAGCAGCGCCGTATTTCGCACCGAACACGCCGTTGGTGGAGGCGAAATTGATGACGCGGCCGGCTCCCGCCGCGCGCATGTGCGGAAACGCCGCCTGTGCGGTCCAGAGTGAGGCGTAGAGCCCAGAGCGCATCGTGCTTTCAAAATGGCCGTCGTTGGCGGGATCGAGCGTCTCAATGTGCGGCGTCTGCGCCTGCGCGTTGTTGACCAGGATGTCGACACGGCCGAAATGCGTCGCCGCGTCGCTCACAACGGTTTGAGCGCTTGGCTTGTTCGACAGGTCGGCCGGCAGAAAGAGTGCATCGGCGCCGATGGCGTGCAGTTTCGCCATCACTGCCTCGCCTTTGGCGCGTGAGCGGCCATTGATCACAACGCGCGCGCCTTCCTTCGCGAAGCGCAAAGCGATGCCTTCGCCTAGACCCTGTGTCGATCCGGTGACGATCACGACTTTGCCGGTGAACCTGCCCACGCGCCCTCCTAGAACAAGCTCTTGGTGTAGCCGCCGTCGATGCGGATGGTTTCGCCGGTGATGAACGCGGCTCGCGTCGAACATAGGAATGCAACCAGATCGCCCATTTCACGCGGCTCGCCCCAGCGGCCGACGGGAAGCATCTTGGCGTACCATTCAGCGGTCTTCACGCCCGTGCCGGATGCGCGATACTGGTGCGAGAGTTCGCTCTCAAAGGGACCGGTGGCGATGGTGTTCGCCGTGATGCCATACGGACCGTTCTCTTGCGCCAGCGTCTTCATAAGCGCGGCTGCGGCGACGCGAATGTTCGTGGCCGGCATCGGATCGTCCAGGTGTGGCGTCTTCATCGCGATCGAGCCGATATTGACCAATCGTCCCCAATTCTTGGCGCGCATGGCCGGGAGGACGGCGCGCGCAAGCCTGACCTGCGTCATCATAAACATGGAATAGGCCAGTTCAAAGTCCTCGTCCGACGAGTTCTCGAAGCCGCGCCAGCGGTTCGTCGCTTTGTCGGGCACAGGACCAGGCGGATTGACGACGAGGATGTCGGCGTCGCCGAATACGCTCTTCGCGGCTTCGGTGATCGATGCGACGCCGCCTTCGGTTAGCATATCGGCGACGACGCCCGTGACGCGTCCGCCAGCGTTGCGTATGGCGGCTACGCTGGCTTCGACCGCGTCCGTGTTGCGTCCGCTGAGCAGCACACTCGCACCTTCCGCGGCGAGACTTTCCGAGATGCCGCGCCCGCAGCCTCGGCTGCCGCCGGCGACGATGGCGACCTTGTCCTTGAGGCCGAGATCCACGCTTTAGGTCTCCTCGCCACAGTGTAGGCGCGACGACGCATAAGCAGAGCGGACGAGCAGAGCCATCGTATCCGCGATGAACAACTGAGACGGCGCTTGGCGTTGCGAGGCCGTGCCTTAATGTGCTTGCCCGGCCAATCACTCGAGCGCCAGACATGAACCTTTCGCCCACGCCCAAGTTCGCGACCGCCACATCGCAGCGGGTGTGGGAAGACTATTTGACGACAATCGACGAAGCGCGCGCGCTGGTGCTCAATTCGCGTTGGGCCGATGACCCTGTCGGGTGCGCGCAGGCGCAGTACCTAATCCAGATGCTGCAAGCGTTCGGGTTTAGCGTCTACATGGCGCCGCGGCAGCGTTATCCGCATTTCTACATGCAGACGATCTTCTTGCCGTTCGAGTCCGGCTTCGGGGCGCCGTGCCCCGATTTCCACTATCGCTGGACGTTTGTCGACGGCTCGAAAACCTATCGGCTGAAGGGAAAAGTGGGCAGCACGCGCTGGCTTGAACTGCAGGCGCAACGCGGCTTCTGGGGCGACGCTAACCAATCCAATCTCGGAACCTGGGATTTCGACGATTTCAACATCGCCGCGGACGGCAGCTTCGAGATCATCGCCTCGCCCAAAAGACACGATGGCAATTGGATCGAACTCGATCCCGCCGCGCCGAACATCACTGTGATGCTGCGCGAGGCTTGGTACGATTGGGAAAACGAGAAGGGCATCGACATTCATATCGAATGCCTCGATCGGGACGCGAATGAGCCGGTAGCGCTCAGCCAGGCCGAAGTGGAGCGGCGCGTGAAGGCGATTGGCTTCCTGACTAAGTTCTCCGTCGATTTCTTTTTGAAGCTCGTGGATCGCATTCTGGCCGAAGGTGGCGACAAGAACACTTTCTGGGCGGAAAACATGGCTGAGACAAAGAATGTCGGCGGCAACCCGCGCGCTGTTTATCCGAAGATCGTGTTCGAGCTTGAAGAGGACGAGGCGATCATCTGCGAAAGCGAGATTCCAAACGCTCGCTTCTGGAGCGTGCAGGTGGCCGATCCGTTCTTTCAGACTGTGGATTACGCCTACCATCAGAGTTCGCTCAACGGTCATCAGGCGCAGCTCGATGCGGACGGCAAGGCCCGCATTGTCATCGCGCGGAAAGATCCCGGCGTGCCGAATTGGATCGACACGGTCGACAATGGCACTGGAGTGTTTCAGTGGCGCTGGTACGTGGCCGATCGTCATCCGATGCCGACGGCGCGCAAAGTCAAGCTCGCGGAACTACGTGAACACTTGCCCGCGGATACACCCGTGGTGACGCCCGCACAGCGCCGTGAGATCATTCATCGGCGAGCGAAGGCTGTGCTGCGCCGGTTCGGCATCTGAGGGAGCAGCATGGGTGCGATCGAGGTCCGCGCGTTCCGCATTGAAACGTCGCAAGTCCGGCTGGACGAAATTCACCGCAAACTGGCAGCGGCGCATTTCACCTACGCGCCCACCGATGACGGCGATTGGCGCTACGGCGCTGACGTGGCATATCTCAAGGAATTCGTCACCTATTGGCTAGAACGCTACGACTGGCGCGCGGCGGAGGCCGAACTCAATCGCTTCCCGCAATTCAAGGCGAACGTCGAAGGCCTGGATGTGCATTTCTACCACATCCGCGGCAAGGGTCCGTCGCCGTTGCCGCTGATCCTCACGCATGGCTGGCCCGGCTCGACCTACGAATTCTTTGGCGCGATCGAGCGGCTGAGCGATCCGGCGCGTTTCGGTGGAGATCCGCGCGACGCGTTCGATGTCATCGTGCCGTCTCTGCCCGGATATGGGCCCTCGCAACGGCCCGCGACGCCCGTTGGCCCACGCTACGTTGCGAGCCTTTGGCACAAACTTATGGTCGAGGCGCTAGGCTACACGCGTTTCGTGGCGCAAGGCGGCGACTGGGGTAGCGCCGTTACATCCTGGCTTGGCGCCACGGCGCCGGAGGTCGCGGGGATACACCTCAATTTGTGCGTGCCTCCGGCAATCGCACTGGAACAGATGAGCGCCGAGGAACGCGAATGGCGCGCACGGTTCGAGGCGGTGCAACGCCAGGCCTCGGCGTACATGATGCTGCACATGACCAAGCCGCAGACGATCGCCATCGCGCTCTCCGACTCCCCGATGGGGTATGCGGCCTGGGTGCTGGAGAAATTCCATGGCTGGGGCGATACCCGGGGCGACATCGAAACCCGCTTCAGCAAGGATCAATTGATCACCAATCTGATGATCCACCTGACCAATGACGCCGTGACGTCGATGATTTGGTCTTATGTCGGCGCGGCCATGGAAGTACGGCGCGGCGAGCACGCAGGATTGAGAGTGAATGTGCCCACAGCTTGCGCGCTTTATCCCGCTGAATTCCTGCCGCACCCGCCTCGCAGTGTCGCTGAGCGCGTTTGGAACATCACGCGCTGGGAGGAGATGAAGTCCGGCGGTCACTTTGCTGCATTCGAAGAACCGGAGGCTTTCGCCGCGGACGTCACGGAGGCCTTTCGGTCGCTGCGCTAGCGCACGCGCACGATCGGTGGCGGCTTATAGGATAGATCAAGCACGTCCGGCGTTGGCCAGTAGAGGCGCGCCACGACTTGAAAGCCCTTAAGCGGAATCGGCAGCCAATTCGCTTGCCGATCCGGCGCCGGCGGTTGGTTCTGCAGATAGAGTGTGAGCGAGCCGTCGCCGGCGCGCACCATGTCGCGATCGCGATCGCCGCGTTTGTAGCGGCCACTTGGATGCGGCGAGAGCAGCCGCGTTTCCGCGTCGTAGACCGTGAAGGACCAGAAACCTTTCGCGGGGACCGGGCCATCGAAGCGCAAGGTGTACGCAGCATCGGCGCCGTTGAGCAACGCGCCGTCGGCATCAACGTCGCAATTCATGTACACCACTTCCTCGGCCGGCGGACCCCATATGGCGTATTTCGCAAGGACGGCGCGGCACTCGAACGCGCGCGTGCTGCCGGCGAGCACGTCGCGCCCGCCGCGCAAGTCGAGGGGGTATGTCCATCCATTGATGGGGTCGCCGAGATGAGCGAGCCGCTTGGTGATTCTTGCGCGCGCCGCGCCAATGCCGCGCATGATCGCCGCGACATGATGCTCACGCAGTGCAGTTTCATCGAACGCCGCGCCCGGCGTCGCGCCGATGCGAGCGAAGCGCGCGAACAAATCTCGCTCGCTAGGATGGATCGTCGCTACAATCATCAGGGCGTTGAAGACGCGTATAAACGCCGGCGTGGGGCATTCATAGAAGCCGCCTTCAAACAAGGCGGATTCGGGCGACGGCAGGTTGAGAAGTGTTGCTGCCGGCGTGGGTTCACCGAGCACGGCGCTGAGCGGCCGCAGGTCGTACTGATCTTGGAGCCGATGGATCGCCGCGACATCGCCGTCGTTCTCGACCACGACGCGAACGAAGAGCTTCACGATCGAGCTTTCGGCGCTGATCACTTCATCGACGAAATCTGACTTCGGTCCGGTCCAATCGGGACCCGCTATGAGATAGGTGCGCGATCCATTGCCGACATCACGCGTGCCGCGCGTGACGAAGCACATCGTGTACCAATCGTTCGCCTGAATGTCGTGAAAGCGGAAATCCTCGAACGCGGGATTGGTGAGCACGAAGGGCTCGGCGCGAAGGTCGAGCCAGACTGCCGAGTAGAGCGTGTCCGTGTTCACCCATGGGATGGTGTTGTTGAGTGCAGGGCTCGCGAGCTCACGGAAGTGCGTGAAACGGTTGAACGCTTGCCGTTCTGGCGCGGCCGGTCCCGCCACTTGGCGATGGAAGAAGCCGTACGCCACCAGCATCGGATAGGCGTAGAGGTATGCTTCCTCGGCGAGTTCCGCAACTTCGGCATCGCTCAGCGAGGGATCAACCTGGCCTGTCATGGCGTGCTGCCCATCCGTCATGTGTAGCGATGGCGATAGAAATCGAAGCGCCGCCGTAGCGCGTCGAGATCGAGTCCGACATCTTCAGCGGCATATTCGTGCTTGCCGTGTTTGTTCAGCTGGTTCTCGGCGATCCAGGTGGACATACGCCGTTCCGCGCCTTGGCTCAGAGTGTCTCCGGCGACATCATAGATCTGCTTGACGCACCCCATCTGATCCCGTCGGAAATCATCGAACGCAACGTCGATGACAGGCTGGTTGAGGCGCGGTCGGGTCTCCTCAGCCCTGCTGAGCATGCGTTCGATGATGTCAGCCATATTGCGGCCAGCGAAATGCGGGTTCGGATGATCAAAGTAGCGGCGCTGGCCGCAGCAGGTCATGTTTGCGAGCGAAATGATCGCGTCGGTTGGATCGCGATGCGTCTGCACCAAGACTGCGTCTGGAAATGCGGCTGTCAGCGCTTCCAAATGCTCAAGATGCTGTGGCGCTTTGAGCACCCAGCGTGTCGGGCCCGGCCGCAGCCACTGCGATGTTTGCAGGATGCGCCTGAACCACTGGTATCCGATGGTGTGGTCCGCCTCGCGGTACCAGCGAACAAAGGATGGGACGACGTAGCTCCATTCGAACTGCTTTGAGGCAAAGCCATATGTGAGCTGAATGATGTCTTCGTCAGGCTCGTCGACGGTGATCTCGTGCGCCAATCTAAACTCGGGCGCCAGGGTATAAAGCGTGTCGATCGACGCTTGAGCGATGGCGATGCGAGGGTCAGGCCCGGACTCCGGCGCGGCTGCGATCGGCAATGGCATCACCTGTTCCCAGAACGGCGACTTACGCCGTATCGGGTCATGACCCAAGAGCTTGTGCAGGATCGTCGTGCCGCTGCGTGGCAACCCGATCACAATGATCGGCCGTTCGATCGGGATTTCGAGGATCTCTGGATGTTTCCGCCATAAATCCATGAGCCGGAGGCGCGTCGTCAAAAGGCCCAGCAATTGGCGATGCGCATATTGAGCGCCCAAAGCATGCAACTCGACTTCGTCGTTCAATGAACGGCAAAGGATTGCAAGCGGCTCTTCAAGCGGCCCATCGCCAAATTCCGAAAGGCCAGTTTGGCCGCGCGCAGTCGCTACGAGCCTTTCGGCATCAAGGGGCGGTCGCGGATGCTGGGTGGCGTCTTCCAAGAGCCGTTGCGCGGCCTTGGAAAACTCTGGATAGGCGTTGCTTCGCGCCCGCGCCGTCAGCGCTTCAGGTGGCGGAAGAGGTAGGTCGCGAAGCATCGGGCCGCTCCTAATTTTGCATCAGGGCGCGCCGACGAGCGCGTCGACAATCGCGGCGGCCGCATCTGCGGGCGCTGTTTTCGTCGTATCGACATGAAATTCCGGCGTCTCCGGAGTTTCGTACGGACTATCGACGCCCGTGAAGTTCTTCAGCTGGCCGGCGCGCGCCTTCCTGTAGAGACCCTTGACGTCGCGCTTCTCCGCCTCGGCGAGCGGCGTGTCGATGAACACCTCAAAGAACTCCCCGTCGTTCATCAGGTCTCGCGCCATCCGCCGCTCGGCGCGGAACGGCGAGATGAACGAGACAAGCACGATCAGACCGGCATCCGCCATGAGCTTTGCGACTTCGGCGACACGCCGGATGTTCTCAACGCGATCGGCATCCGTGAAACCGAGATCACGGTTGAGGCCGTGGCGGACATTGTCTCCGTCGAGAAGGACGGTGTGGCGCCCGAGCGAACTGAGCTTTTTGTCCACGAGATTGGCGATGGTGGACTTGCCGGCGCCCGAGAGGCCCGTGAACCAGAGCACAGCGGGATGCTGCGCCTTCAGCGCTGCGCGAGACTCGCGCGTTATATCGAGCGCCTGCCAGTGAACGTTTTGAGCGCGGCGCAGCGCGAAGTGGATGAGGCCAGCGCCGACCGTCGCGTTTGTCATCCGGTCGATCAGAATGAAGCCGCCCATGTCCTGGTTGCGCTCGTAGGCATCGAACGCGATGGGCTGATCGAGGCTGATATTGCAGATGGCGATCTCGTTGAGTTCAAGCACCTTACCCGCGAGGTGTTCGAGCGTGTTGACGTTGATCTTGTACTTGATGTCCGTGATCTGCGCCGAAACCAGCTTTGCGCCGATCTTGAGCCAGTAGGGGCGCCCGGGCAGGAGGTGATCCTCCGCCATCCAGATCAATGTCGTTTCGAACTGATCCGAGCATTCAGGTGGATCACTGGCATCTGCGATCACGTCGCCACGAGAACAATCGATCTCGTCCGTCAGAGTGAGCGTAACGGATTGACCCGCAACAGCCTCGGTCAGGTCGCCGGCCTGGGTGACTACGCGCGCTACAACGCTGGTCACGCCCGAGGGCGTTACGCGAATGCGATCGCCCGGCCTGATGCGTCCGCTCCTAACTTGACCTGAGAAGCCGCGAAAATTGAGATTGGGGCGATTAACCCATTGCACCGGCATGCGGAACGCTTCAGTGGCGCGACGCTCTTCATCAATCTCGACATCTTCGAGATGCTGCATCAGCGTCGGACCTGAATACCACGGCGAGGCGTCACTGGTTCCGGCGATGTTGTCGCCCTTCAAACCGGAGATCGGGATCGCGAGGACGTCCTTTAGACCGATCCGGTGCGCGAACTCCGTGTAATCCGCAACGATGGCGTCGAAGACGTCCTTCGACCAATCGACCAAGTCCATCTTGTTCACGGCGAGCACGACATGGCGGATGCCCATGAGCGAGACGAGATACGAATGCCGGCGCGTTTGCGTGAGCACGCCCTTGCGCGCATCGATCAGGATGACGGCGAGGTCAGCGGTGGAGGCGCCGGTGACCATGTTGCGGGTGTATTGTTCGTGGCCAGGCGTGTCGGCGACGATGAACTTCCGCTTGTCGGTGGAGAAGAAACGATACGCGACGTCGATAGTGATGCCTTGCTCGCGTTCGGCGGCAAGGCCATCGACAAGAAGGGCAAAGTCGAGCTCACCGCCCTGCGTCCCGACCTTCTTGGAATCCGCCTCGAGCGCGGCCATCTGATCTTCGAAGATCATCTTCGAATCGTAGAGGAGGCGCCCGATCAGGGTGGATTTGCCATCATCGACACTGCCGCAGGTGATGAAGCGCAGCAGCGACTTGTGCTGATGCTGATGAAGATAGGCGTCGATGTCCTCTGCGATGAGTTGGGAAACGTGGGCCATCAGAAATAGCCTTCCTGCTTCTTCTTCTCCATCGAAGCGGCCTGGTCGTGGTCGATGACCCGCCCCTGTCGCTCGCTGGTCGTCGTCAGCAGCATTTCCTGGATGATGGCCGGAAGCGTCTCGGCTTCGCTTTCGACGGCGCCCGTGAGGGGGTAACAGCCCAAGGTGCGAAAGCGCACCTTCTTCAGCTCCGGCGCCTCGCCGGGCTTAAGCGGAAAGCGCTCATCATCGACCATGATCAGTGCGCCATCGCGACGAACGACCGGGCGCGTGGCGGAAAAATAGAGCGGGACGATCGGGATGTTCTCAAGGTGAATGTATTGCCAGACGTCGAGTTCGGTCCAGTTCGAGATCGGAAAGACGCGGATCGACTCGCCCTTGTGCTTCTTGGCGTTGTAGAGGCGCCATAGTTCGGGCCGTTGGCTCTTGGGGTCCCAACGGTGATTGGCCGAGCGGAAGGAAAAGATGCGCTCCTTGGCGCGGCTCTTCTCCTCGTCGCGGCGGGCGCCGCCAAAGGCGGCGTCGAAACCGAATTTATCGAGCGCCTGCTTTAACCCATCGGTTTTCCATATCTGCGTGTGCAAGGCCGAGCCGTGTTCGAACGGGTTGATGTTCTTTTCGACGGCGTCCGGGTTTTTGTAGACGAGGAGCTCAAAGCCCAGTTCCTTCGCCACGCGCTCGCGCATCTCGTACATCGCGCGAAATTTCCACGTCGTGTCGACATGCAGGAGGGGAAACGGCGGGGGCGATGGGTAGAATGCTTTCGCCGCCAAGTGCAGCATGACCGCGCTGTCTTTGCCGATCGAGTAGAGCATCACCGGCTTCTCGGCCTCGGCGGCCACTTCGCGCATGATGTGAATGCTCTCGGCCTCAAGGCGCTGTAGATGCGTCAGCCGCGCGGAGGAGGGCGAAGGCGCTTCGGTGTGAGCGGCAAAGCTGCGCGGCATGCTCATCCTCCAGCGCCTCAGGCCTGAAACGGATTGAAGCGGCCGGCCGCTACGAACCACGGATTGGCATAGTCCACATCCGAGGCTTGCAGCCGTTTGCCGTAGCGAAGCAGCTGCCCGTCCATGGTGCAAACCTGTCCGCCCGCCGCGCGCAGGACGGCATCGCCAGCGGCGGTGTCCCACTCCATGGTGCGGCCCAGACGTGGGTAAAGGTCGGCTTCGCCCGAAGCTACGCGGCAGAACTTCAGAGATGATCCGGCAGGAACAAGATTCGCAACGGAGAAGCGCCCAACGAAAGCGTGCGTCTCCTCGGACATGTGCGAGCGGCTGGCGACAACAGCCAGCCCGGCCTGCGGCGGATTGCGTGCTTCGATGGGTCGCCAGTCGAGTGCGGCGCCTTCTGCCACGATCGCCTTGCGTGCGCCGTCGCCTTCGGCGCCGGCATAGATCACACCGTGCGCTGGAGCATAGACGACCCCGCACACTGGCCGATTGTTCTCAATCAGCGCGATGTTGACGGTGAAATCTCCGTTGCGACTGAGGAATTCCTTGGTGCCGTCGAGCGGATCAACCAGAAAGAATCGCGCTGCAGCGATGGGCGCACGCCCGGCGGACGCTTCTTCTTCGGCGATGATGGGCGTTTCGGGATTGAGCTCATGGAGCCGCGCCAGGATGATGGCTTCAGCAGTCGCGTCGGCCTCGGTGACGGGCGAGCCATCGTCCTTGCTGCGCGCCGCGACCGTCTCGGAGGCATAGATTCTCATGATCGCGGCGCCGGCTTCCAGCGCGATATCGACAAGCTTGTCCAGCATCGCAGCACCGCAAAATAGTGTCCGAGTTAAGTAAATCTCGGGAGGCCTAGTAGGTCAATTGCCTGGGCGTGTTTCGCGGCGCTGATCGTGTGGGCGATTTGGGGGAATTTCAGTCGTCTTTTCTGAGCTCTGGCCGCGCGATGTCCATGAGCTCGCCCAATGCGCCGTGGATGCGCCGACGGGTCTCCAAGGGAAGGCTCGATATGGCGGTGAACAGGCGGTCCTGAGGGCGGCGTTCAAGCCTTGAGAACAGGCCGTGCGCCTTGCGTGTTAGGCGAACGAGCGTCCGCCGGCGATCCTCCGGATCAGTCTCACGCTGAACCAGAGCCTGTTCCTCAAGACGCGCCAATTGCTTCATCAGCCCCGGCATTGAGACCCAATGCAGGCGCAACAAATCGCTTGCCGTGCTCTGATGTGGCGGACCCATGCGTTTCAGCGCGCCGAGAATGACGAGTTCACCGGGGTTCAAGCCGTTTTCCGATGCGATGCGGCTGATCTCGGCGTCGATCAAGCGCGAAAGTGCGAAGAGGCGCGCTTGGATCGAGGCGGTCAGCGGATCGGTCGGCGGCCAGAGAGGATCTGGGTCGGCGGAAACGGGCATGTGTTCACTGTATCAGCCTGCTCGCCGTGCTCGCTAGCCAGTACGCTGGGCGCGGCTTGCCCAAGAAGCTGTCGCCTCATCGCGCTCGTGATGGATCAGCGGGCTCCGTCAGGATCGATTGACGCGACACGTAGGCTCGCGGCACGAACAATCCGTAGCGCGACAGCGTTCCTCCTAATATCGACATATCGACTTCAGCGGGTCCGGAAACGGGCCCGCTGTTTTGTTATCCGTGGCTGAGCAGCTTCACGTCGAAATAGGCCTGCAGCCCTTCCACGCCGCCTTCCTGTCCGTGGCCGCTCTCTTTCACGCCGCCAAATGGCGTTTCGGGATGCGAGACCGCAAAGCTGTTCACGCCGACCATGCCCGCTTTGAGCGCGCGGCCGACGTCCAGCGCGCGTTGGTTTGAGGTCGTGAACGCATAAGCGGCCAAGCCGTACGGCACGCCATTGGCCCGTGCGATCACGTCATCGAAATCCCGAAAGGACGCGATCGGCGCAATCGGGCCAAATGGCTCCTCACGCATTACCAGCGCTTCGTCGGGCGCGTTGGCGATGACGGTCGGCTCGAAGAAGAGGCCATGATTGCCGCGTCGCGCCCCGCCAGCGGTGATTGTGGCGCCCTGGTCGCGAGCGTCGGCCACCATGGTTTCCATGGCTTCGACGCGTCGCGCATTCGCCATCGGCCCCATCTGAGTGGTCGGGTCCATTCCGTCTCCCAACACGAGCGAACGCGCGCCTGCGGCGAAACGGTCAGCAAAACGCTCGTAGATTTTCTCCTGCACGTAAAAGCGCGTGGGCGCGATGCAGACTTGCCCGGCATTGCGGTACTTTGCCGTAACGCAGGCGGCCGCGGTCTTTTCCAGATCGACGTCGTCGAAGATCACGACCGGTGCGTGGCCGCCGAGCTCCATCGTTGTTCGTTTCATGTGCGTGGCGGAGAGTTGCATCAGGTGTCGGCCGATCGGCACCGAGCCCGTGAAGGAGACCTTGCGGGAGATCGGCGAAGCAATCAGGTGCTGCGACACCTCAGCTGGCGCGCCGAAGACGATGTTGAGGACACCCTTTGGCAAACCAGCATCGACGAAAGCGCGTGCGAGTTCGATAGCGGTGGCGGGTGTTTCCTCAGCCGGCTTTAGCACCAGCGCACAGCCAGCGGCCAAGGCGCCGCCTATCTTGCGGGCGGGCGTGAGCGCTGGGAAATTCCACGGCGTGAAGGCGACGGCAACGCCGACAGGTTCTTGTTCGACCATCAACCGCACGCCGGGTACGCGGCTGGGCACGATGCGGCCGTACGCGCGGCGGCCTTCTTCAGCATACCACTCGATCACGTCCGCTGCGTACGCCGCTTCGCCACGCGATTCCGCCAAGGGTTTTCCTTGCTCGAGCGTCATGGCGACCGCGATTGTATCGATCCGTTCGCGGATGAGATCGGCCGCGCGCTTGATGATCTTGCCGCGCTCGGCAGCTGAGACGGCGCGCCAGATAGCAAAGCCCCGCTGTGCTGCTTCCAGGGCCGCTTCGAGATCGCTCGCGCTTGCGTGCGGCAGCTGCGCTAATACCCGGCCCGTGGCGGGGTTAAAAACGGGCTCGCTCTTGCGGCCCGCGCCGGTGATGAAGGCGCCGTCAATCAGAAGGGCGAGTTCGGGATAGGTCATGTGCATTCCATTCTCAGGCCGCGTGCGCGGTATTTGCGCGCGTCGCGTCCGCCAGGATCATGTCCGCCGCCTTTTCGCCGATCATGACAATCGCGGCGTGGGTGTTGCCGGAAATAACGAAAGGCATGATCGAACCGTCCACGACGCGAAGTTTGTCCAGTCCGCGAACGCGCAGTCGTGAATCAACCACGGCGCCGGGATCTTCGCCCATGCGCGCCGTGCACGTGGGGTGATAGAGTGAGGACCCCGCTTGGCGACAATACGCCAGGATTTCTGCATCGCTCTCGACATCCGGCCCCGGTTCCCGTTCAAGTTTCACAAACGGTTCCAGCGCAGGCCCGCGCATGATTCGGCGCAAGAGTTTAATGCCAGCAACCGTCGACCGGCGATCTCCGTCCGTGCCGAGATAGTTCGGATTGATTGCCGGCGCATCGAAGGGATCGGCGCTCTTAAGCCGGACGTAACCGCGGCTCTCCGGGCGCAGCTGGCAAGACGATGCTGTGAAGCCCGAGAAACGATGCAGTGCGTCGCCCATTTTGGACGTGCTGAAATTGATGAAATGCACTTGGATGTCAGGCGAAGCGAGCGCGGAATCGGTGCGGAAAAAGCCGCCCGCGTAGCCGGCGCTCACCGTCAGCGGGCCGCGTCGCTGCATCACGTAGCGGAGCCCAACCAGCATTGTGCGCCACGGGCTGGCGAGATCGTCGTTGAATGTGATCGGACGCGTGCACTCGAACACCATCCGCACTTGCAGGTGATCTTGCAGGTTCTCACCGACGCCAACAACGTCGTGGAGCGGCGCAACGCCGCGTGACTTCAACAACGCCGCCGGCCCAATGCCTGAAATCTGCATCAGGTGCGGCGATCCGATCGCGCCAGCGCTCAAGATCACTTCGCCATCCGCTTGCGCCCGCCACGTTTCATCGCCGCGCCGCCATTCAACACCCGTTGCTCTGCGCCTCTCGAACAGAATACGCGACGCATGCGCGTTCGTGACGATCGTGAGGTTTGGGCGACCGCGAGCGGGATTAAGATAAGCGACCGCGGCGCTGACGCGCACGCCGCGGTGCGACGTGGTTTGGTAATAGCCTGCGCCTTCTTGTACGGCGCCATTGAAGTCGTCGTTGCGAGGATGGCCTGCCTGTTCGCAGGCGGTGATGAAGGCGTCGCACAGCGGGTGTGGCTCGGATTGATCTGAAACCGGCAGCGGTCCATCCACGCCGTGATAATCATCGCCGCCTCGGCTTTGCCGTTCCGCCTTCTGGAAGTAGGGCAACACATCGTCGAACGACCACCCGACCGCGCCCATCTGGCGCCACTGATCATAGTCTTCGCGCTGGCCGCGCATGTAGACGAGGCCATTGATCGAACTCGAGCCGCCGAGCACTTTCCCACGCGGTTGGCTGATGCGCCGCTGGTTGAGCTCCGCCTGTGGCTCAGTCTCGAACAGCCAGTTTACTGACTTGTCGCGGAAGAGCTTGCCGTAGCCAAGCGGGACGTGAATCCACGGATTGGTGTCGCGTCCGCCGGCTTCGAGTAGCAACACCTTGTGACCGCCAGAGGCGCTCAGGCGGTTCGCCAACACGCAGCCCGCAGAGCCGGCGCCGACGATGATATAGTCGAAACCGCCCAGTTCACGCATCTGGGCGCGCTCCGATCAGCACATGCTTGACGTCGTCCATTGGACGCGCGCGCCTTTCCGAATAACGAACATCTTTATCCGCAGCCGCCGTCCCGCGCTCCAGCGGCGGTCGCCCAATGATCGCATGTGCGAACTGATCTGTTGACACAGGCTATTCCAGCGTGCGCAGGAGTTCCTTGGCAAAGGGTCGTCGCTCGGCGAGCCGTCCTTCCTTCACCTTCAGCGCCCATTCCGGATCGGCGAGCAGGGCGCGGCCAACAGCGATGAGGTCGAACTCTCCTCCCTCAAGCAGCTCTTCGACCTTTTCGACACCGTCCAGGGGCGCGTCGGCAAAATTTATGGTCGTGCTGTCGACGTGGGTTGGAGACGTCTTGGCTGTCGATGCAACACCGCCCAGGCCGACGCTGCCCACCGCAATGGTGGGCTTTCCTGTGATCTTCTTGGTCCAGCCCGCGAGTGTGAGCGGCGATAGGTCCTTGAATCCCGCCTCCCAATAACGGCGCGTCGAAGCGTGAAAAATACTGACGCCGGCGTCCACCAGCGGATGCAGGAATCTCTCCAGCTCCTCTGGAGAATTGGCCAGTTTGGCGCGATAGTTCTGCTGCTTGAATTGCGACCAGCGAAACGACACGGGGAAGTTCGCCCCCACGGCTTGCCGGATCGCCTTCACGACCTCCACGCCGAACCGTGTGCGTTGCGCAATGTCCCCGCCCCAATTGTCGGTGCGCCGGTTGGTCTCCGACCAAAAGAAACTGTCGATCAGATAGCCATGCGCGCCGTGCAGTTCGACACCGTCGAAGCCGATCTGCTGGGCGGAGCGCGCCGCGGTTGCGTACGCCGCGATGACATCGGCGATGTCGCTTTCTGTCATGGCCTTGGTTTGATGGGTCGTATGCTCGAAGGCGTTGAGATTTTCGGACGCATCAAAGCCCGGAACGCTGGGATCGGGTTTCATGCCAATCTGGCGAAAGCTTCCAGTGTGCCAGAGTTGGGGAAACATGCGCCCGCCTTCGCCGTGGACGGCGTCGATGACGCGCTTCCATCCCGCGAGTGACGCACCGGTATAGAAGAGTGGGACGTTCTCGTAGGAATGCGCCGACGCGTGCGGAATGTAGGTCGCCTCGCTAATCAGCAGGCCAACGCCTGCAGCCGCGCGGCGGCGGTAGTATTCAACGACGGCGTCGTGCGGCGCCTCATCGGGACAAAGGTAGCGCGACATCGGCGCCATGACGACGCGGTTGGAGAGCCGCAGATGGCCAGCGTCAAATGCGCCGAAGAGCGGGCTCTCATTCGCTTGGGCGGCTGTGGCGGAGGTCAACATTGCCAATCACCATGACGACGGTCCAAGCCACGTCAAACCCGAGCCGCTGCCTTCCCGCGCAGGCATCGCGTCCACGATTGCCCATATCCCTCACAGGTCTAGCGGTCCGTCGTCGGGCTTCTGAACGACGCACGAATTTCGTCTGCTCAGCCGCGGGGATGGAGCAGCGCCGATGAACCTGCAAATGAACAACCAGCCAATCGTCACAGCCTTCCCGCGCGATATCGGCAGGGCGAAATGACCCGCCGTCCAGTTGACGGAGCGGTCTCCTTTCAGCGCAAGCTTGCCCCGCGTGGAGGCGTGGAGTGTAGCCATGAGCGTGTTGGAATGGCGCGACGAGGGCGGGGGCGTGATCGTGTTGCGCCTCAATCGGCCGGAACGGCTAAATGCGCTGAGCCCCGATCTGATAGCGGCGTTGGACGAGGCGATGGATCGCCTGCCGAAGGCGGACAACGCGCGTGTGATCGTGATTGCTGGCGCCGGGCGCGGCTTTTGCTCGGGCTACGATCTGAAAGAAAGCGCCACGACCTTGGACCATGACGGCGCCGGGCCGGTGATCAACGGCATGCGCTCCCAGGAAGCCTTCGCGGCCATGATCACCGGCTGGTCGCGCCTCCCTCAGCCGACAATCGCGGCGGTGAACGGGCCGGCTCTAGGCGGCGGATTTGCGTTGGCGCTCGCCGCGGATATTCGCCTCGCGTCGCCATCGGCAAGTTTCGCGGCGACCAATGTGAAGGTCGGAACCTCAGCCGGCGACGCCGGCATGAGCTGGTTGTTGCCGCGCATGGTCGGTTCGAGCCGCGCCTTCGAGATGTTGCTTACCGGACGTACCATGACTGCAGAGGAGGCCCACCACATCGGGCTCGTCAGCGAAATCGCCGGGGAGGAGGCGTTGTTGACGCGGGCGATCGAGCTTGCGCGGCAGATCGCGGCGCTCTCACCCTTCGGCGTCCGCATGAGCAAGCAAGTGATCTGGCGCAATCTCGAAACGCCGACATTGGCCGGTGGGCTCGACTTGGAGAACCGCACGCAAGTGTTGTGCGCGATGACTGGCAACGTTGACGAAGCAGCGCTTGCCTTCCGCGAGCAGCGACCGCCCAAATGGCGCGGTTAGCCTGGAACGCGTAGCGCCGCTTTTGACACTTTGCCGGTTGCGTTGCGCGGGAGTGCGTCAAGAAAGGTGACGCTGCGCGGCGCCTTGTAGTTCGCCATCGCGCCGCGGCACCAGGCGATGATTGCGGCTTCATCCAACGTCGAGCGCGCCGCGCGGACGATGAAGGCGTGGCCGACCTGGCCGAGGCGATGGTCCTCCACGCCGATCACGGCGACGTCTTCCACACCGTCCATGCGCCGGATCTGCGCTTCGACCTCTGCCGGATAGACGTTGAAACCGCCGACAATGAACATGTCCTTGATGCGATCGGTAATCTTGAGATTGCCTGCGGCGTCGAACTTCCCGACATCGCCTGTGAGCAGGAAACCGTCCTCGGTGAAGGCGGCGCGTGTGGCTTCGGCATCCTCGAAATAGCCGCGCATGATCTGAGGCCCACGCACCGCGATCTCACCGGCGTCGCCGCGCCGGACCTCGTTGTGCGAAGCGTCCACCAGCTTCACTTCGAGATTGTCGAGCGGGCGACCTGTCGTCGTCGCGATCACGTCGGCGCTGTCGCCCGGGCGGGTGTGGCTGACTGAGCCGGCGGCCTCTGTCAGTCCGTAGCCTGTCGACACGGCTTCCGCGCCATAGAATACGCGCATGTCGGCAATGAGTTCGACCGGGATGACGGTCGCGCCCGTTGAAACGTTCCGGATGGAGGAGAGATCAAACTGAGCGCGATCGGGATGCGCCAGCATGGCCTGATGGATTGTCGGCACGGCGGGCAGGATGGTGACGCGCTCCTCGTCGATGAGGCGCAGAAAATCGATCGCCTTCGTGTTGCGCACGGCGATAACCGTGGCGCCGAACAGCAGTCCCGCCTGCCAGCCGGCGCGATAGCCCGCGTTGTGCGCGAACGGATAGGCGACGGCGAACACGTCGCCCGCGATGAATCGCGACACGCAGAGCTGCTGCTGCGCGCACGCGATGAGGCTTTGCGCGTGAGTCATTGGCACGCCCTTGGGAACGCCAGTCGTGCCTGAGGTGAAGAGGATGTCGGCTAAATCATCCGGCGCGTCGGCCAAGATGCGACCGTCGAGATCCGCTTCGGTGACGGTTTCGGCGCGGAGCAGGAATTCCGCCCACGACAAAGTGTGGTCGTCCGCGCCGCCGAAGGCGACAATCGCCTTGAGGTCGTCACCGCCGTCGATAGACTCGTCATGGACAAGCCCCGGATCGCAAAACAAGAGTCTGGCGCGCGTGCGGCGTAGGATGTCGCCGACTTCGCGCGCCTTGAGCCGCGCGCCGACTGGGACAAGCGTTGCGCCGACGGCGTGCAAGCCAAGCGCCGTCACGATCCAGCGCGCTTGGTTGGCGGCCCAAATGCAGCAGCGATCGCCGCGCGCGACGCCTGACCCCATCAGGGCACGCGCGACGAGGCAGCTCTCGCGCCGAAGATCAAGCCAAGTAAGCCGTTCATCGCCGTCGATGATCGCGATCCGCTCTCCAAAGCGATCGGCCGCCATCTCGAATGCGTGATAGAGCGAGCGTGCGTCCGCGAGCCATGTGTGCGGCGTTGGACAATTGGTCATACGAAATTGGTTCACGCCGCCAGGGCGAAAATCAAGTGTCGCGTGGTGGCCGTACGCGGCAATCGCCTATTCGATGACAAGAGCGTCGGCGCCCGTATGACACGCGATTGCACTAGCATTTGCGTCGCTCTCAAGCGAAGGCGGCGATCTATGGCGCAGGACAGCACAGTTAGCGATGGCCGGGCGCGCGTGGCCGGTCTTACCGGATGGCCGGCCGTCGCGATCCTGCTCGTGTTATGCACTGTCTCGTTCCTAGATCGGCAGGTCATCTCTTTGATGGTCGACCCGATTCGCAGCGATCTCGGCATCACCGACTTCCAGATCAGTTTGTTGCATGGTCTGGCGTTCGGCGCGTTCTATGCGATTTTCGGGTTTCCGATTGGCTGGCTGGTTGATCGCGTGTCGCGGCGGTGGGTGATTTTTGGTGGCGTGACGATCTGGTCGCTGGCCGCGAGCGCCTGTGGTTTCGCGCAGAACTGGCTGCAGCTCTTCGTCGGACGCCTCGGGGTGGGCGCGGGCGAGGCCGCGCTTTCGCCGGCCGCGTATTCGCTGATCGCGGACATGTTTCCACCGCGACGCTTGGCGTTGGCCATCGCCGTGTTTGCCCTTGGCGCCACGATCGGCACGGCGGTCGCTGTCGCCGTCGGCGGTTGGATCATCACCGCAATCGGTGACGCCGCGTTCGTACGGCTGCCGCTCATCGGCGATGTGAGACCCTGGCAAGCTGTGTTCATCGTAACGGGCTTACCCGGATTGGTCCTGGCGTTTGCTGCGTTCGCGATGCACGAGCCGCGGCGACGCGACCTTCCCGCTGGTGGCGGCAAGCGCTCATTCGCGGAGCTCGTCGCGTTTCTGAGATCGCACTGGCGTTTGTTTGCTTGCCATTTCGTCGGTTTCGGCTGCCTTTCCATGATCGGCTACGGTGTCGGCGCCTGGACGCCGAGCTACCTCATACGTCATTTCGGCTGGATTCCTGGTAATGTTGGTGGCGCACTGGCGCTCGTATTGCTCTTAGGCGCGATCCCAGGCGGCCTGTTCAGCGGCTTCATGGTCGATCGCATGTTCGCGGCCGGGCGTAAGGATGCGCACTTGCGCTATTTTGCGTTCGCCATGGTCGTGCCGCTCACGATCGGCGTCGGTGCATTCTTCGTCGATGATGCAATTATCTTCCTCGTGCTCATGGCGCTGCTGCAGTTCGTGCTGCCGTTTTCCGGAGTCGCGTCCGCGGCGCTGCAGATCGTGACGCCGAGCCATATGCGCGGCCAGGTGTCTGCGCTCTATCTCTTCGTGTTCAACATGATGGGATTGGGGCTCGGCCCTCTGGTCGTGGCCATGTTCACCGACTTCGTGTTCAAAGATGCCGCTGCCGTAGGCTACGCCATCGCGGCAAGCGTCGCTCTGCTCGCGCCTATAGCCGCGCTGCTGCTGGCGCTTGGCATGAAGCCATTGCGCGAAGCCGTCGATGCGGCGAAGGCCTGGAGCTAGAGCCGCTCGTCGCGGAGCGCCGAACGGCGCACTTTGCCAGCCTCATCACGCAACGGTTCGCTAGTGAACTCGAACGTCTTCGGGATCTTGTGGCCAGAGATGCGCGTCGCAAGGAACACTTTGAGCCCGTGCGCATCCGCCTTGGCGTTCGGCGCAAGCTCGACGAGCGCATGCACGCGATGGCCAAGATCGTCGTCAGGCAAGCCAATGACGACGCTGGACCCGACGTTCGGATGCTCTTCGAGCGCGGCCTCCACTTCCGCCGGATAGACGTTGGCGCCGCCGGAGATGATCATGTCAGTGCGGCGGTCGGCGATGTAGAGGTAGCCGTCCGCGTCGAGATAACCCATGTCGCCGAATGATTGCCAATCGCCACGCCGGCGGGCTTCGGCGCCGACATACTCATAGGGCTGGCCTCCGCTCACGTCGAAATAGATTTCGCCGATCTGACCGGGCGCGCATTCGTCACCGCGCTCATCGAGCACCTTCATGCCCTTGCCCATCCACAACCGGCCGACGGAGCCTTTGTGTTCGAGCCACTCGCGGCCGTTGATGATCGTGGCGCCGAGCACTTCGGTGCCGCCGTACAATTCCCAGAGCACATCCGGCCCCAGCCAATCGATCCAATTCTCCTTCAGCCAGACGGGGCACGCCGCCGCCATGTGAATGATAAGTTCGAGCGAGGAGAGGTCGTGGCGCTCGCGCTTTTCAGGCGCAATCCGCCAGATGCGGTGCATCATCGTGGGCACGAGATAGAGCCAGGTGGCGCGCCAGCGCGCGACAAGCTCCAGCATGCGGCACGGCTCGAAGCGCTTCATCTCGACGACGTGGCCGCCGATGAAGAGCATGACGTGCATGAGCCCAAAGGGCGCATTGTGATAAAGCGGCGCCGGATTGACGGTGACGTCGCCCGGTCTTTGGCCAAGTGATCCGAACTCCGGACTCCACAGGCTCGGCATGCGATCGACGATGAGCTTCGGCCGCCCCGTCGATCCGCCGCTGGTGGACACCTTCCAGTGCCGTGCGACGCTCGGCTCGAGCGCCTCTGGAGACAGGCTCTGGTCGACGGGCGCATCGGGGAGGAGATGCGTTTCCGTCGACCAGCCCGCCGGCGCGGCGCCGACGATCAGTTTCGGGCGCGCGAGGTCCACGATCGCCGATAATTCGGGATCGGGAAGCCGCGCGTTCACATGGCATACCGACGCGCCGAGCTTCCAAGCGGCGAATGCCGTTTCGTAGAACGCAAGCCCATTCGGCGCCGACAACATCACCAGATCGTCTTGACCAACGCCTCGCGCCGCCATCATGCGGGCGCGTCGATTGGCGCTTGCTTCAAGCTCCCCGAACGTGACGGTGTGGTGATCCACCGTGATCGCGGGGGCCTTGGGCGTGCGCGCCGCATGATAAGCCGGCAGCACGCCCATGGGCAGCTTCACGGCGTCCTGCGGCGGCAGCGTGATCTCGCGACGCTTCATGATGCTAGCTCAACCCGTCAGTCGGCCTCCGCGCCGAAGCGGTAGCGCAATTCCGCGCCAATCGTGCGCGGCGCGCCGAGGAACCCGCTGCTGAAGCCGACGGAGACATAGGTGGTATTGCCGGCCGGATGGTATTCCTCGTCAAGCGCGTTTTTGACGAAGAGAGAGAGATCGACGGGCTGGCCGCCAAGATCGTTCCAATCGGCGCGCAGGTTCCAGAGTTCGTAAGCCGCGCCGACGCCTGTCGGTTCATTGACGTCGGTAAACTGGATTTCGCTTTGTGTGAAATAGTCGATCTGCGCCGCTATCTGCCCCATGTCGCCGCCGAGCGGCCATTCATAGCGGATCGAGCCGCCGCCGGAATGCTCGGGCGCAAACGAGAATTGGTTGGCCGAGAGATCGACGCCGTTGGGCAGGCGCCATTCGTCATAGGAGGCGTCCGAGTAAGAATAATAGGCGCGCAGCTCTAGCCCTTCGATCGGCTCGATGGTTGCGTCGGCTTCGAAGCCTTGGATCGTGGCCTGCTGCGCGTTGAAGACGATGGTGGTGAAGGCGCCAATGTCGGGGTCGATGAAGGAATTGGTGCGCTGCACGTCCTCGTACTGATCGTAGTAGATGGAGAGATTGGTCCGCACCGGGGCGCCGGCGAGTGACCAATCCGCTTTAAGCCCGATTTCGTAGTCCGTCACGGTTTCCGGCCTGAACGGCTCGAATTCGCGCGGGATGCCGGCGCGGAGGTTGAACCCGCCGGAGCGATAACCAGTGCGCACCGTACCGTAGAGGAGCGTGTCCTCATTGACCTGGTAGTCCGCCGTCAGCGTCCAGGTCAGTTGGTCGAACTCCGTCGACACGGTTTTCTCGCATGGCGATATCGGTACGCCGCCGATATTGGCCGTGAGGATGCGGCAGACGCCATTGGTTCGGTTCCGCGCCGTGATCTCGCGCTCGTCCCAGGTTTGCCGCAGGCCGGCCGTTAAGGAGAGGCCTTCGAGCCAAGGCGTGTCGTAAGTACCCTGCGCATAGACCGAGTAAGACGTGTTGGTGGCGCTCGCTTCGCTGTGCCGGAGGCCGAACAGCAGCGAATCCTGCATATCGTTGCCGTCTTCCTGGAAGTAATAGGCGCCCACGATCCAATCGAGCCTGTTGTCCAGCGCACGCCCCAGAAGTTGCGCCTCCTCGCTGAATTGATCGGCGTCGAGTTCGTAGAAGGATTCAAAAATCGCCTCGCTCGAGCCGTCCGTGTCTTCCGACGTATGAGCGCTGACGCTGCGATACCCGACGATGTTCTTGAACGTGAGCGTGGAGGAGAGGTCAATCGTCGTGATGTTGCCCAGGTTCGAGGATTGCGCCTTGGCGAAGCGCGGATCGAGATTGCTTTCGAACTCGTGGAAATCCAACGCCTGCGCGCGGGCGAGGTCGTCCGCCTGCGACGCGAGGCGGGTGGCCGTCAATCTTTGCGCGACGCCATTATTTATGTCTTCGAAAGCGGAATAGATGAACAGCGTCTCGAACGTCGTCGTGGGGCGCCACAGCGCGGAGAGGCGCCAAGAGTAGGCGTTCTGGTTGTCGAGCTTCTCGCCGGTGAGAACGTTGGTGCTGTAGCCCTCGTGCGTGTCGGCGTTGGCGCCGACTCGGACGGCGAATTCGTCGCTCAAGGGCACGTTGAAGACGAACGTGCCGCCCAGCATGTCGTAGTCGCCGACCCGCAGCGCCGAGTAACCGCCGAAGGCCTCAAGATCGGGCCGCGCCGGAGTAATCAGAATGGCGCCGCCGGTCGTGTTGCGGCCAAACAGAGTGCCTTGCGGGCCTTTCAGCACCTGCACTGAATCGAGATCCCACAAGGACGCGTTGACGCCGTGTGGGCGAGCTTGCGCCACGTCCGCGAAATAGATGCTGACGGAGGGATCCTGCGTAATGATCGGCTCGAGCTGGCGTTGCGAGCGAATGGTGAAGCTCGGCACGGACGGTCCGTACGTCGTGCCGACGACCTGCAAGGCTGGCGTATGGAATTGGAGCTCTTCCGTTGTCGAGATGCTTTGCTCGCGCAGTTGTTCGCCGGTGAAGGCGGTTACCGTGATCGGGACGGATTGCAGCGCCTCTTCGCGCCGGCGCGCGGTGACGACGATGTCTTCCTCCTCAGCCGCCGATTGGGCGAGGGCGACGGTGTCCAATCCCGCAAAGAGTGTCGTCGCGCACAACATGATGCGCCAGGCTTCGCCAGCCATTTCATAATCCTCCCATGTCGTTTTCTCGTTATCTCAGACGGTAGCATTGCGAGACGCATTGACAAGACAGCTGTCTTGCGAAAAGTCGTTATCGCGAATGCGATGGACGCGGCCTACTGATCGAGGCTCGCCAGAAACGCCGCCACGCGCGCAGCGAGGAAATCGATGCTTGCTTGGCGGTCGAGCGGCCAAACGCCGAGCGCGAGATTGAGGCAAACCTCGTCGATCTGCATGATGAGGAGGTGACCTTCGATGCGCTTTGGGTTCACGCGTGCGCCACGCGTCTCGGAACGCCGCAGCGTCGGATACGCGTTGCTCAGAATATCGAGGAGTTCGTCGCGCGCCTCGGAGAAGACGTTTATCAGCTCGGGATGCAGGCCGACAGCCATCTGCGAAAAGCTGATCATGCGGCGGCTGCGCTGCGTCGCCCGGGCGAAATGCGAAAGCCAGTCGCGCACGTCAGCAATCGACGGTTCAGAGAGCGCGGCGAGACGCAGATACATCCCCCGCTGGCGTTGGATCTCCTCACGAAGCAGCTCCCACAGGATCGCCTGCTTCGTGGGGAAGTGGAGATAATAGGTGGCCCGTGTCACGCCGGCTTCGACGGCGATCGACTGCACGTTGGTCGTGAAATACTCGCCGTTGAGGAACAGTTTACGCGCCGCCGCCTTCAGCGCTTGACGCGTGGCGTCGCGCTGTTCGTCGCGCTTGGTTCGCGCCGGCAGGTCTTGTGGAAGGGCCTTGCGCTTGGCGCCTGAGACTTTCAACGCGAACTCGCAATCCGTTCAAAGGACGAAGCCAGTATGCGGCGCCTCACGCGCTCTCGCAAGACGCGCGTCTCGCGAGAGCGCCTGCGGTCGGGGCGGCATCAACGCTCGGCCTCGGAGCGCACGGGCAAAGGCTCCAAGCGCCTCATTCAGGTAAGCCGGCGGGGCCTCACGCTTGAGAATGGCACCCACCGCGAAAGCGATGCGCGAGCACGGTAGGTTTGCCCTCGCCCACGGACCGATAGGCAAGCTTACGACCCCCAACGTCACCGAAGCGATTGGGCGCGGAGCCAGCCCTCAGTCCTGCGCCAGCGCAGGCGTCGACAAGGAAATCGTGGAGAACGCGGCGCGGTGAAAAGAGCGTGCCGGCGCGTCCATTGGGTCGACCACCCGCTCGGCATGGAAGGCGCACTAACGTCGGAATGGGTCGTCGCGTTGCTCCACTTTCTGTTCTTGGATGAGTTTGGCAACAGGCAAGTGTGTTAGTCGCGCGTCCTCAAATGAGGCATTGGATGGTGCTCGTAGTGGCCGGCGCCATTTCTAACGATGGGATCGTTGGAGGTTATCGCCTCGATATTCTGATCATCTGCGATCCGATACAGCGACACGCCGTAGCCGCCATTTGGATCGGCCACGGGCCCATGCGCGACGATCAATCCCTGTTCGAGGAGTTCATCCAAGAAGGCCCCATGTTGCTTCATCCAGTCGCGTTCTTCCGCAGTCATGGTTGCGAGGAAGTCCGCGCGCGGCGGGATGTACTTGCACAGATAGCATTTCATCGGCTGTATCCTCCGATAAGTGATGGGCTTCGACACTTAAGCGTCATGGTGGTCTTCTTGTCGGTCGTTGGGCGCGGCCATGAAGAACACGACGGCAATGCCGGTCGAGACAAGCAACACAATTGCCAGAGCAATTGCCGCCGTTGTCGCAAACAGCGCTGCGGACGTTATCGCGACGGCCGCGCATCCCATTTGCAGGAAACCGAGCAGCGCCGAGGCGATCCCGGCTTGATGGCCGAACGGGTGAAGCGTGATCGCCGTGCCAAGTGGGTTCGCCATCCCCATGCCAAGCAGGAAGATGGTGATGGCGACAGCGAATCCCGCGAGACCGAAGTCAGCCAGGCCGGACGCAAGCAAGATTATGGCGCCCGCCAGCGCGATGACCGCGCCCGCGAGAGCGATTTGCTTTTGACCGAAACGCTTCGCGAGTCTCGGTGCGATCATGCCGGAGCCAAACACGACCAAAACGGTCGCGGCGAAAAACATGCCGAACTCAATGGTGTCGAGCTGCATGTCGTCGATCAGGATTGCCGGGGCCGAAGCGAAAAAGGCGTACAATCCGCCCACGATGAGGCTGACGCTGAGCGCCGGCGGGATAAAGCTCGGGTTGACAAGTAATTGCCCGTACGCGCCGACGATATCGGCGAAGCGCGCTGAGGATCGGCGCGCGGGCGGATTGGTCTCTCCCAGAGCGGCGCCATAGAACAGCGCGACTAGAAAACCAAGCGCGCCAACAAACAGAAACGATGCGCGCCAGCCAAGCGTTGAGTCGATCGCCGCGCCGAGCAGTGGGGAGAAGCCTGGCGCTGCCGCCATCGCGACCATTGTAAACGCGAGCGCGCGTCCCAGTGCGGCGCCGTCAAACAAGTCCCGCGCGATGGCGCGCGACAGGACTGACGCCGCACAAACGCCGAGCGCCTGTATGACACGCCCCGCGACAACGAGCCCGAGGCTGTCACCGCTGGCCGCCACGACGCTGCCAGCAACGAAGACCACGAGCCCGCCTAGCACGAACGGTTTGCGTCCGTAGCGATCCGACAATGGACCCACCACGATTTGACCGAGCGCGAAAGCCAGCAAGAAGCCGCTCACCGTCACGCCTAACTCGCGCGTGGTCGCGCCAAGATCGGCGGCCATCGTTGGAAACGAGGGCAGGATGATATTGGTGGAGAGAGCGCCAAGCGCAGCCAGGCAGGCAAGCAACGTCACCAGAGCGGGCGTTAAGCGCGCCGCCGAACTGGCTGACGAATGCAAAGTGATGGAGTTTGTCATCGATGCGAAACGCTCTTGGCAACGGCTGGTGAGATGGCGGAAGCGTCGAGGAATGGCCTCAGGGTCGGAAGGACGCCGGCGCCGTACACGTCAGGCTCGATAGCGCGCCGCCGGTGGGGCGTTGACGAAGCCGGACGCCAGGACACCACGAGGCCGCTCAAACGCTTCCCACGCGGTGCGCCCGATTAGTCAGGCAAAGCCCAAGTCAAGCTGCCTCCAAGAACTCCAAGGCCTTCTTCACGAAAGCGCCGTGGTGTTGGAAGACTCCGCCGTGTCCCGCGTCGTCGTAGAGGACGAGTTCGGAATTCGGCAGCCGACGCGCCAGATCGACCGAATTGCCGCTCGGCACCATCCTGTCATGATCGCCATTCGCCACCAGCACCGGCTGGCGAATACGCGACAGATCGGACGGCGTTTGAACGCCCCACGCGTGAATTGCCTTCAACTGGTTGCGAAACGCTTTGATTGAGACCCCCTTGTCGCGATTGGCGGCGCGCTCTTTCAGGCGTTGCAGGAAGTCGCGAGCCGATCTTCGGCCGTTGGGAGAGCCGGTGAAGAAGAGATAGTATTCCGGATGCTTGAAGGTGAGGCCGGCCTTGATCATGTCGCGAATGGTCAACGACGTCACCTGGTCGATGCCCGCTCCGCCAGCGGGTCCCGTGCCCGCCAGGATGATCTTCCGCACCAATTCTGGCGCTTCGAGCGCGATCACTTGCGAGACGAAGCCGCCAAGTGAGAAGCCGAACAGATCGACTTGCTTGTAACCCAAAGCACGAATGAAGGCGATTGCGTCGCGCGCCATTGCCTCCACCGATGTGGGCGCCGATCCTTCTGACAAGCCGACGCCTCGGTTGTCGAACACGATCACGCGGCGTCTCGCGGCGATGCCGTCGACGACACGAGGATCCCACCTGTCCAATTCAGCCGCGAGGTGATTGAGGAAGATCACCGGCACGCCGTTGTCCGGGCCGAGTTGCCGGTAGGCGAATTGCGTGCCGCCAACATCGACAAACTTGGTCGGCGCTCTCTTCCACGCATCGCTTGAGCCGGATATCTGCTTGGTGGTCGTATTCATTGCTCTCCTCCTTTGAGTCCTATCTCACCTTGATGACGACTTTGCCCTTGGAGCGTCCGGTCTCGACGTAGGCCAGGGCGTCGTTTGTTCGTTCGAACGGAAAGACCTGGTCGATGACCGGGCGGATGACGCCGGCTTCGATGAGAGACGTGATCTCGCGCAATTGATCGCCGTTCACGCGCATGAACAGAAAGGAATACTCGACGCGGTGAGATTTTTCCTGCTTGCGAATCCGAGCGCTCAAGCGGCCCATCACCAATTGCAAAGGCCAGCTCGCACCAATCTGTTTCGCGAAAGCGGGATCGGGCGGACCCGAGATTGAGATGAGTTTTCCGCCGGGCTTCAGCACGCGCAGAGATTTCTCGAGCGTGTCCGTGCCCAAACTATTCAAGACGACATCATAGTCGCGCAGGATCGCTTCGAAGGCATCCTTCTTGTAATCGATGACAACATCCGCGCCGAGGCTTTTGACCAGTTCGACATTCGCCGTGCTCGTTGTCGTCGCGACGGTCGCGCCAAGGTGCTTCGCGAGCTGAATCGCGAATGTGCCCACGCCGCCGGCGCCCGCGTGGATGAGCGCCTTCTGGCCCGCCTTTAAGTTGGCTCTTTCAACCAACGCCTGCCATGCCGTAAGGCCGACCAGCGGGATGGACGCCGCTTCTTCCATGGTGAGGTTTTTCGGTTTGATCGCCAAAGCGCCTTCTTGGATCGCGATCAATTCCGTGAAGGCGCCAATGCGCTCAGTCGGAGCACTCGCATAGACTTCATCGCCGGGCTTGAATCGCCGCACACGCGCGCCGACCCGAAGCACGATACCGGCCAGGTCATTGCCCAAAATACGCGGCAACCGAGCAGGCAGAATGAGTTTGAACTCGCCGTCTCTGATCTTGGAATCCACCGGATTGACGCCAGCAGCGTGGATTTGAACCAGCACCTCATCGTCGCGCAGCTCAGGCTCCGGCATATCGCCAAAGCGCAGCGCGCTCCCATAGCGATCGAGGATGAACGCCTTCATGGAATTTTCTTTCCGCTCGAGCTGGGTTCGATCTCGAATACGAGCAGTGTCGATGTGGCGGTCGCGCACAACCGTCCCTCGCCGTCGTGAAGCGTGGCTTCCGCGAACGCCACGCGGCGCCCGACCGAAACGGCGCGACCCGTCGCGCGCACCGTCCCGCTGCGCTCGCTGAGGCCACGCAAGTATGAAACCTTGAGTTCCAGCGTGGTGTGTCCGCGATTGGCCTCAAGCTCTGAATGCACTGCTATGCCGCACGCGCTGTCGAGCAACGTCGCTGCATAGCCGCCGTGGACCGACCCCAGCGGATTGTAGACGCTGCGGTCGGGTGCGCCTTCGAACTCCACACGGCCGCGCTCGACCTTTACGAGTTTGAAGCCAAGCTTCTCGCCCATCGGCGCCCGGTGATTGCCCGCGAGCATCGCATGCAGCTGTTGCAAGCCGTCGAGCGCGCCTTCGGCGTGGTCGGCCATCGCGCTCACCACTGTTCGTGGAAAGGGCGGACCTCGGCGAGGAACGACCAGGCGTCGCGCGGCTGATGCGCGAGATGATGGACTTCAGCCGCGATAGAGGCGGGTGAAATGAAAAAATCGTCCGCCGCGTCGGGCAGGCGCTGGCGCTGCCATGGCACGTCGATCACAGCGTCGATGACGAGATAGGCGACGTGCACGCCCTTCGGTCCCAGGTCGCGCGCGAGCGATTCCGCGAGGATTCGCTGTGCGGCCTTTGTCGGCGCAAATCCCGCGAAAGCGGCGCGCCCACGTTGGGCCGAAGTGTTTCCGGTGACGATCAGCGCGCCTTCGCCCGCTGCGATCATCGCTGGCGTCGTCAGCCGCGCGAGGTGGAGCAGCGCCATCGTGTTGATCTCAAAATTGCGCTGGAGCACGTCGGGCTCGATCTGCATGTACGTGCCGAACGCGCCGCCCACGGCGTTGTGGACGACCACTTTAGGATCGCCGACCGCCGCAATCGCGCGCTCCAGCGCAGCCGCGTCGGCAACGTCGCACGGCACGGCGATCGAATCCGGTATCTCCTTCTCCAGTGCGGCCAACCGTTCCGCATCGCGAGCCAACATCGCCACGCGGTAGCCGCCTTGGGCGAAGCGGCGCGCGACGGCTGCGCCGGTGCCCGGACCGACGCCGGTGACGAGGGCGAGAGGCTTGCTCTTGTTGGTCATGATGCCTTCTCCAGGCCTGCGAGTTCCTCGCGCACGAAATCGAGCCGGTCGTTGCCGAAGAACATTGCGTCGCCGACAAAGATTGTGGGCGAGCCGAACACGCCGCGCTCGGCCGCTTCGTCGGTGTTGGCGTCGAGTTGCGCGATCACGTCGGGGGCGTTGATCCGCGCGGCGATCAGGGTCGGATCGAGGCCCGATGCTGCGATCGCTGCAACGATGTCGTCCGTCGTCGCGAGCGTCTTCTTCTCGCTCCAGCCGGCGCGATAGAGCGCCAGCGTGATCGCGGCCGCATCAGCGGGCGAAGCCGCCGCCAGTACCGCACGCGAGCAGGCGTCGCCGTCATTGTCGCGCATGTTCGATGGGTTTAGCGCAAGCCCGTACCGGCGCGCCCAGCGCGCCAGGTCCGCGCGCGCGTAGCGGCCCTTGGCGGCGCAGGTGATCGTGGTCGGCACGTTGCCGACCTTTTCCATGACTTTGAGGATGCTCATCGGCCGGAGCGCGATGTCGATGTCCATCTCGCGCAACTGCGTGAACGCCAGATAGCTGTAGGGACTGCGGAAGTCGTAAAAGAGTTCGATGTTCTGCGTCATTTGAGGAGTGCTCCAGCGTAGTGGCGCGGCCTAGTTGGGACGGCGCTTCGCCGCGCGCTTGGCTCGCGCCCGCGGCGGTGACGACGCACCTCCATCGGACTGAGGCGATCCGATCAGCGCCCGCGCCGCATCGGCGCCAGCAGCCAAGATGCGGTCCGACAGCGGCGAGCCTTTCGCAGCGCGCGCGAGCTGCAGCGCGCCGATGAGCGTCGCGTAAACGCCAATCGCAATGCTCTCTGGGTTCTCGGTCTTTGGCGGCAAGGCCGACGCGATCTGACGCGCCGTCGCTTGAAAGTTCTTGGCGCACAGGGTGCGCGTGTCAGCAGGCTGGCGCGCGAGTTCGGGCAAGAGCGCCGCCAACGCGCAGCCATTGCCCGGACTGTCCCGGTGCTGCGGCGAGAGATAGGCCGCGATGACGGCTTCTAGTCCGCCAGCGGACGCCAGCTCGTGCATCGCCTTCGCCCGATCGTCCAAAGCTGCCGCAACGCTTTCACGCACAAGGTCGGCCTTGGATTCAAAGTGCGGATAGAAGGCCCCGTTGGTCAGCCCGGCTTTGCTCATGATGCCGGCGAGGCCGCTCGCGGCGATGCCGTCGCTCCGAAAGCGCTCGGCCGCCACCTCCATGATCCGGGTGCGCGAGGCATCCTTTCGACCCTTTTCGTATCGCATCTGCGTCTCCGGCCCTTTCCGATTGCATTATGATCATTATATGATCGTACGAGCATAATGCAATAGGCCGGATGCCGGCTTCGGAGGATCAAATGAAACGGAACTCAGGAAAGACAGCGATCGTGACCGGCGCATCCTCCGGCATTGGCCGCGCTAGCGCCGAGGCCCTCGCGAAGGCTGGGTTCACCGTTTTCGGGACCAGCCGCCGGACAACCAGCAAGGGTCCGAGCGGGGTCATCATGCTGACGGGCGACGTAACGGACGACGCATCGGTCGCGGCCGTGGTCAAATCAGTTATCGACGAGACCGGCCGCATTGATCTTCTCGTCAATAACGCGGGCTCTGGCTTGTCCGGCGGCGCCGAGGAGTTCTCAACTGAAGAGGCCAAGGCGCTATTCGATGTCAACGTGTTCGGCATCGCCCGGATGACGCGCGCCGTGTTGCCCACGATGCGCGCGCAAGGTCAGGGCCGCATCGTCAACATCAGTTCTGTTCTCGGCTTGGTGCCCACACCCTACATGGCGCTCTATTCGGCAACCAAGTTCGCCGTGGAAGGTTATTCAGAATCTCTCGACCACGAAGTGCGCGAGTTCGGCATCCGCGTCGTGCTCGTTGAGCCGGGCTTCACGAATACATCGTTTGAACAGAATAGGACGCTGCCGGACCAGCCCATGCCACTTTATGATCGCGCACGCGCGAAAGTGGATGCGTATTTCCGCAAGCTCGCGGCCACCGGCGACAGCGCAGAGTTGGTGGCGGATGTCGTGCTAAAGGCAGCCCAAGACCGTTCTCCGAAAACCCGCTACCTCGCTGGAAAAAACGCCCATCAGCTCAACATGCTCCGGCGGCTCATGCCAGCGCAGCTGTTCGACATGAGCCTGCGCAAGGAGATGAGTCTGCCTGTGTGACTCAGTGTGCAAGAAGCGCCAGGAACAAGCGGCAACGCCCGGAAGCATGGCGTGGGCCGGGAAGGACGAAACAGGGCACTGGGCTCTGACCGTGCCAGCGCCGACGAAGCCGGAGTGAGCGCCGCGACGTCCGCTCCGCTCGCATGCGCGCTGGTAGTCGATTTGGCGAGCCTCGAACTGGCGGTGATTGGTTCAGACTGGCGTAGGCGGTCACTACGCCGGGAACGCCGCCCGCGCCGTGCGGATGGCGGCGTGGTTGGCTTCGGCCCAGCGGATCAGGTGCGCGAGCGGCTCCAACAACGATTGGCCGAGTGTCGTTAGTTTGTACTCGACGCTCGGTGGCACAGTGGGGTGAACAGTGCGGCTGATCAGGCCGTCACGCTGCAAGTCACGCAACGTCTGCGTCAGCATTCGTTGCGAAATATCAGGCACCGCGCGGCGCAAGTCGCCGAAACGATGCGCCCGCTCTGCGAGCGTGAGCATCAGCAGCGTGCTCCATTTGTCGCCGATCTGATCGAGCACGTCGCGCACCGGACATTGCTCGAGTGGCGCGCCAGTGTCGCGGTAGGCTTTGATCGCATCGGTCAAGCAGCCATCGGCGGCGGTCGAAGCGGACGCTTTGCTCTTCATCTAGTTACCTCGATGTGCCCATCTCCCAAAAAACTGCCTTCTTGGCGGCCTCTGGGCACTCTCCATCTAAGCCCTACTCTCAAATAGAGACCGGGGTAAGATAATGAAGAAGCTACTTGTGACGGGCGCGGGCGGGCATTTGGGCCGGCTGGTGGTCGAAAACCTGCTCGAAGCCAAGGCGGGGCCGATCCTCGCCACCACCCGAGACCCCGGGAAACTCACCGATCTCGCTGCGCGCGGCGTCGAGGTGCGCCGCGCTGATTTTGATGATCCAAGCTCGCTCGCGCGCGCGTTCAAGGGCGCGGAGCGTTTGCTTTTGATCAGCACGGATGCGGTTGACGGCACGGACCGCCGCGTGAAGCAGCATCGCAATGCCGTCGCGGCGGCGGAGAAGGCGGGCGTCAAGCACATTGTCTACACCTCGGCGCCGTCGCCAGCGCCGACGGAACGGCCGTCCGTCGAAGGCGATCACTTCTGGACCGAAGCCGCCATCTTCGCGAGCAAGCTCGACTGGACCATCCTGCGCAACAATCTCTATGCAGAAACAATCCTCATGGGTCTGCCGCACGCCGTGCAATCGGGTGAGTTGATCAGCGCAACGCATGGCGGCGGACGCACCTACATCGCGCGTGAGGATGCGGCGCGCGTCGCGTCGGCGGCGCTGGTTTCGGCGAAAGGGCGCCAGGTTTTGGATGTCACCGGACCTCATCCGGTGACGCAGGCTGAACTCGTCGCAATCGCGAGCGAATTGAGCGGTCGCCCGGTGGCGCATGTTGACGTGTCCGCTGCCAGTTTACGCGAAGGCCTTGCGCATGCCGGTCTGCCGCCGGCGGTCGTAGATCTGCTGGTCGCGTTCGATGTCTCGGCGAGTGAAGGCAAGCACGCAGTGCGCACTGACGTAGTCGACACGCTGACGGGCCGTGCGCCGATCTCCGTGCGCGAATTCCTCGTATCGAACCGCGCAGCGTTACAAATGGCGGCATAGGAGAGAAGGGCGACGCTCGATCAAGCGCGGTTCGTCCTTGAGCGTGTTTTCTGTTGGCGCAGGCTGTGATGGCGTCGATGCAAACCAGAGGGACCCCAATGCCTTGCATGGTGACGGGGCGATCATCATCTCTCGTGGCGCAAGCACAGCGACCCGAGTCTTTGTGCAATTGAAGCTAAGGAGATATGCCGTGCCGTCAACGGGCTATACCTATCAAGTGTCGCTGCAACTCTTGCGCGCACGCGACGGCGAACGGCCGGAGGAGCCGGCCACTCTGACGTTCGAGCATGTGAATCATGACGATCTGTTCGCGATCGTCGAGCGGATGCGAGGAAGCACCGGGCTTGCGCCTGACGCCGCCGCCGAGGCGGCGATCGGATTGAAGCTGCTTAGCGAGGTGATGATCCGAGAAAAGCACAATCCACTTTTCGACCCGCTTCGAAACGGGGTGCGCGAGTTTATCGTCAAGCTGAAGGGCTTGTCGCCGTCGGCGCAATAAATCAGCCAGCGGGACCGCCGAAGCAACTTCGGACAACTCGCGGAGGCACGCGGCATCAGAGGGAAACGTGGTGGGCGCGGCAGGACTCGAACCTGCAACCAGACCGTTATGAGCGGCCGGCTCTAACCATTGAGCTACGCGCCCGTAGCTTTGGCTTCCGCGAAACATAGCTACGCTTGGCCAAGCGGGCCGAGTTAGCATCGCGGAGGGGGCGCCGGAAGGGCGTTCGGCGCGTTATGATCGCCCATGAGCGATTTCTATGACGTCGTGGTGGTGGGAGCGGGCGCGGCGGGCATTGCCGCTGGGCGGCGACTGGCGAAGGCGGGCGTGTCGTTCGTATTGCTGGAGGCGCGGAATCGCGTCGGCGGCCGGGCGCACACGATTCAGCGCGAGCAGGCGCTCGATTTGGGGTGTGGCTGGCTGCACTCGGCGGATCGCAACCCGATGGTGGCGCTCGCGGAGGCGTCTGGTTTTACTGTGGATCGAACGCCGGCGCCGTGGACGCGGCAGAGTGGGCATGTCGGCGTGACTGACGCTGAGCTTGAGGACTTTCGCAAGACGTTCGCTGTGTTTGAGAATCGCATCGATGCGGAAGCGGAAAAAATGCCGCCCGTGGCGGCGAGTGCATATCTGGAATCTGGCAATCGCTGGAATCCGATGCTGCACGCCATCTTCTCGTACATCAGCGGCGCGACGCTTGAGTGCATCGATGCGCGCGACTATGCGCGCTACGAAGACACAGGGCAGAACTGGCGCGTGCGCGAAGGGTATGGCGCGGTGTTCGCGGCGTTGGGCGCTGAGCTGCCGGTCGTGCTGGATGCCCGGGTGACGGGCGTTGAGAGCGGCGCGGGCGTTCGCTTGCAGACATCGCGTGGTGTTGTGGAGGCGCGGGGCGCCATCATCACCGTGCCGACATCGATCCTGCATACGATCGCGTTTGCGCCCGAGATGCAGGAGAAATTGGAGGCGGCGGCGGGATTGCCTTTGGGAACGGCGGAGAAGGTGTTTTTCGCGCTGGCTGAGCCTGAGGAATTTCCAGTCGATGGGCACTTGTTTCCACGCTTCGACACTGCGGACATGGGTTCGTACCATTTGAGGCCGTCGGGAAAGCCGGTGGTGGAGTCTTACTTTGGCGGCGATCTCGCGCGTGGGCTCGCGGAGGCGGGCGCGGACGCGATGGTAGCGTACGCGAAGGAAGAGCTGGCGAGCTTGCTGGGCTCTTCGTTTCCGGCGCGGCTGACAACGCTGGCGTCGTCCGCGTGGGCGGTCGATCCGCTGGCAATGGGATCGTATTCGTATGCAAAGCCGGGATGTGCGGAGATGCGCGCTGTCCTAGCCGCGCCGCGCGAGCCGTTGTTCTTTGCTGGCGAGGCGTGCTCGAAACATCGCTACTCGACGGCGCATGGCGCGTTTGAAACGGGGCATGAAGCGGCCGAGCAAGTGCTCGTGTTTCTTCAGCGTTCGATGCCGACCGGATAGAGCTGATAGCGCGTGTCGTAGTATGGCGAGCGGGCGTAGAACCACGCGAGGCGCGCGTCGGGATCGGCGGCGAAGGCGGGATCGGTGGCGAGCTTTGCTTCGAATTCGGCGCGGAGCGCTGCGTCGTTCGCCAGCATTTCGTCGGCCATCGGCGCAAGTGCGTAGGCTTCGAGATATTCGACGCGCTGCAGTATCTCGTTGAAGAAGCCCCAGGCGAAGAAGGAATCTTCGCTCTGCGGTTCGAGCAGGATCATGGCGAGATCGCCGAGTGGTTGATCGGTGGGTACGCGGATCGAGCCGGGTGGCATCCATTCTTCGCGTGTGATCCGGTCCGGCTCGCCGGCGGTGACGCGGGTGCGGCCTTCGACCGGCGCCACGCCAGCGCGGGCCTGCGGTAGGCGCAGCAGCTCGATGTTGACGGTGCGCGCTTCGGTGATGGTTTCGAATTGTATGCCGTGAAGGCGCAGCACGGTGATCACGTCTTGCTTCGTCGCCGGCACCCAATAGGCGCGCGGGCGTTGGAGCGTGATTGTGGATTCCTGACCGTATTGCGGCATGCGCGTTGGCGCGGCGTTGCGGCCGATCCAGCGGGTTTCTTCGGCGCCCGAGGCGGTGGAGCGATAGCTTTCGTGCTCGATTGGCAGAAAGGGGCGTTGTGAGATCGGCGCCTCTGTTTGAGTCCAGCCAACGGGAAGCGTGCGCGGGCGTTCGCGCGCGTCGGCAGCGACGGCGCTTCGGAGCGATCCACCGTGGCGGGCGAGCAGGCGCAGGCTTTCTTCGAGCAACACGTAGGTTCCGAGCACGCGCTGGCGGTACGGCTTCAGCGAGTGGTTCTCGATCAGCACCGACGGCATGCCGACCATGTCGCCGTAGGATTGGCTGAAGCGCGGCGAGAACGTGAAGGCGGCGAGGCCTTCGGCGAGATCGCGGTCGTTGTTGGCGAAGATGAGGTCGGCGGGGACGTGGCCGTTGCGATCGAGCGCTTCGTCGACTTCTGGGCGGAAGTGCTGGTTGAGCCAGCGTGCGATGTGGGGTGAGGCGGCGTACGAGCGATCGCGGCCCATGAAACCGTATGTGATGTCGTACTGGTAATCCATGCCGTCGGTGACGTGGACATCAATGTAGAGATCGGGGCGCACGCTTTGCAGCAGCGCGAGCATGGCGCGTGTTTCGGGCGCGTCGAGCTTGGTGTAGTCGCGGTTCAAATTGAGGTTCTGCGCGGTGTTGCGCCAGCCTTGGTTGCTGGGGCCGCGCTGGTTGGGACGGTTGTAGGGTGAGGCGCGCTCGTGGCCGTCGACGTTGAAGATCGGCACGAAGACGAGATTGACGCGATCGAGCAGCGCGCGCTTCTCGCCGAAGGCGATGTCGCGCAGTAGCATGAACATTGCGTCCTTGCCGTCGATCTCGCCGGGGTGGATGCCGGCTTGGACAAAGAGCGTCGGTTTGTCGTGATCGAGGTCTTCGCCGTCGGCGGTGGCGAACACGACGAAAAGCTCGCGTCCCTGCGGCGAGCGGCCGAAGGATTCGATGCGGATCATCGGCGATGCGGCGGCGAGGCGTTCGATCCACGCGCGTGTTTCGGCGTAGTTCGGCGTCTCGGTGAAGCCGTTGGCTTCAGCGGGCGTGATCCAAGGATGATCGGCGCCGACGATGAGGCTTTCGCTGGCGCCATGCCATTCTGGCGCGGGCGGCAGCGGGGCCGCGGAGAGTTGTGCACTCATGAGGACCGCTCCTAGCACATTTGTCGCTCCGCCCATCGGCGCTTAAGAGCCGTCGCCGCGGGCATAGCCGACGATAGCGGCGCGGACAAAGTCGTCGAAATTGATGGTGTCGAGTTCCGCCGAGTGAGGCGCCCAGGGTGGGCCATCGAGCATCTGCACCGTGATGTCGGGCTTGCCACTGTTCTTCTTGCGGCGTGTCAGCGCGTGCTCGGCTTCCTTCTGCACCCACTCGGATTCAGAGGCGGACTTCGACCAGCACAGGTGGAACAAGTCGGCGCGATCGATCTCGCGGCGCAGGCGTGGGTGCCATTCTTCGCCGGACTTGAGCGACGCGCGATCCCAGAAGTGTTCGACGCCGGCCATTTGGTAGGCGGTGGCGATTTGGGAGACGGTTTCGCGGTCTTTGCTTGAATAGGAGAGGAAGACGCGCTTGTGGCGTTTCAGGCGGACACGGTCGCCGGCGGAGTGTGGCTTCTTGGCTGGACCGGAGACGTTGCGGGTGAAAGCGAGGACGCCGATTTGCGCGTCGTTCACGAATACGCGCGCGAGCAGCACGACTTGCTTCACGCTCGCGTCGGCTTCGACAACGAAGGAGAAGTCGATCGCATCGCCGGTCCAAGTGCGGCGCTGCACTGTGCCATCAGCCGTAGCGCCTCTGACTTCGAGCGCAACGCCGATGCTGGCGCCAATGGCGACTTCGCCGATGCTGACGCCGCTAGGCGCGGGATCGGATCGAGGGTCGATCTTCTTCGCCGCTTTGATGACGTCGTTCAGATCTTTCGGCTGGTGCACGACGATGCGCACGAGTTCGGCCTCGCCACGACGCAGCTTCTTTGGTGCAAACGCGGTAGCGTCAGCGGGCGCGCTTGGCGCGGCGGCGCCAGCACCAGGCGCAGCGCGTGCGCCGTCCTGTGCTTCAGTGCGCTTAGGCGCAGGCTGAGGTGGTGGCGCTTCCGGCGGTTCGACACGTGGTGGCGGCGCCGGCGCGCTGACCGCAGGCGGCGGCTCTGGCGCGCTAGCGGCTGGTGGCGGAGCGGCGGCGACAGGTTCGTCCGCGGGTTGCTCTTGTGGCGCGGGTTCGGGCGCGCCTGCACCGAAGGAATCTTCGGCGCGCTCCTCGATGTCGATCGCGCGTTCGCGTTCCGCGCCGCCGAGTAATTCTTCTGATGGCACCGGTTCGTCCGGCGTTGCTCCAATGTCTGTCGGCGCTTCATCGTCACTGGTGGGCGCCTCGACATGATCCTCAAGCGGCGCGCCATCCAGAGCAGGTTCTTCCGCTGCGGGTTCGTCTCTCGTGTCAGCCGCGGGTTCTTCAGGTCGCTCACGGATCGGCGGCGCTTCTGTAGGCGGCAGCGGGTGCGCGTGTGGCGGTTCGCCACCGGTTGCGCCGTCGCTTTCCTGGCGTTGCAGCGCGAGTGCGCTGGCGCGTGCACGGGCGTCATCGAGCGACATGGCTGGCCACATCGTGGGCAATGACGGAAACGCCGCGTGCGCTTCCGCCTCAACAAGGATCAGCTGCACGCGATTAACGCGGTGCGTGAGCGCTTCTACCAGTGCGACGAAGCTTGCGTCGCTCGCCGCGGCGATGCTCAGCAGCAAACCGACATTCGCCGCGTTGGCGAATTCGGTCGCCGTCGCTTCCACATCGCTGACGGAGCCGGCGTCAATGACATCGAGGCCGAAGCCTTCACCGATCTCATGCGCTGCGCTGACGTCGCCCGACGCCGCAATCAGATAGCCGTTTGACATCGCGTCCCCCTGACAAGGCGCGTGTCTTAGGCTGTGGGATACACGCGGGGCAAGAAAAAGCCGCGTAAGAGGCGGGCTTTCATCGGACCGTCAAAATGGCGTAAGAGAGCCGCTGAGGAGATTTCCATGCGCGCTGCGATTGCACTTATCTGCTTGGCTCTTGCGGCATGCCAGACGCCTTGCCCTCCTGGGCCGTCGGAAACGATCGTGGCGCGGTTCGAGTGCGAGGATGGCTCTGAGCTTCAAGTGACCTTCACGCTCGAACAGGTGGTTGTCGTACAAGAAGGGTACACCACGCTGACACTGCCATCGCGGATTTCGAGCGCCGGCTATCGCTATGCCGACCAAGGCGCGGAACTGCGCGGGCGCATGGATCAGACCCGCTGGACCCGCGCCGGCGCGGCTGAAACGCTTTGCGATCGTCAGCAGTAGCTGCGGTCACACTTCGCACCTGCTAGAGTGGCTAAGAGCGCAGGGGACAACGCCCGTTGGGGCGACATGAACGGAGTGTCACGATGAAGATGCAATTGATGTGCGCCGTGTTCGCGGCGGCCCTGACTTTGGGCGCGTGCGAAAGCACTGGCGGTTACGGCTCTGGCGGGGGCGGTTACGGCGGCGGCGGCACGGGCGGTACGCGGCTTTCACAGTGCACGCGCAACGCGCTGATTGGCGCTGGCGTTGGCGCGGTCGCGGGTGCGTTGATCGGCGATGAAGATAATCGCGGTGAGAACGCTGCGCTTGGCGCGGCCGCGGGCGGCCTCGGCACGTACGGCGTTTGCCGTTGGCTGACGGCGCGCGAGCAACAGCGTGTCGAAAACGCCTACTACCAGTCGCTGAACTCAGGCGGGCCAGTGAACGAAAGCTGGCAATCTGATCAAGGCGCGCCGCGCTCACTTTCGGTGTCGAGCCCGCAACAGGCTTCTGGCTACGGCGGAGAATGCCGTACGGTGCGCGCGACGATCAACGATCCGCAATATGGCAACCAGCAGCTGCCGCCGGAAACGTTCTGCCGCAACGGCGCTGGACAGTGGACGCCAGCCTAAGGCGCGACGGTACTGACCTAAAAGTGAAACCGGCGGCTTGTGGCCGCCGGTTTTGTTTTGCGTGAGCGAACCGGCCTAGCCGCCGTTCTTTTTCTGCTTCATCAGGTCTGCCTTGCGCGCCTGCATCTCTTCTCCGAGCGCATCGAGATCGAGATCGGCCTTCTTCTTCGCCTTAGCGAACATGCCGTCGCGTTGCTCTTCTTCCTTGACGTGGTGCTTGATCATCTCGGACAGCACTTTGACTTTCGCGTCCCAGTGGTCGTCGCCGGGTTTGCCGGCTTCGATCTCGGCGATCAGCTTTTTCGCGCCGTCGTGCTCAACATCGGCTTCATCCATCAAATCCTCTTCCAGGCCGGCTTCGCGGCACGCGGGGTAGAATATCTCTTCTTCGATCTGGGTGTGAACCTTGAGCGCGAGACAGATGTCGTCGGCGAGCTTTTGTTTCTTTGAGCCGCTATTGGTTTTCTCGAACGCCTCGAACCATTCCTCGACCTGGCGGTGATCGTCCTTCAGCAGCTTGATCGCGTCTGGCGCGGCTTTGCGCGTCGAGGTGCGGCGTTTGGTTTCGGAATGCGTCTGTGTGGCGGCCATCGTGAAAATCTCCCGTGATTGCGCTGAGTAACAGCGCAAACGGGCGTGAAGTTCCGCGCAGGCAGGTGTTGCAAGCGGCTCGCAAATTCGGAGGTACACGCGCGCCGTTGGCTCAAACAAAAACGCCGCGGCCCATTCGCCGCGGCGTCTTTGCAGTCACGAGGGGTCGCGTATCACATCGCCGCGAGGCGTAGCATGCGACGAAGCTCGTCGGGCGCACCGGCGGTGCGCCGCTTTCTGGCTTGGCTCGGCTGGTAGGCCAGCCGTGCGTGATCGCTGCAATACGGGCCGCCGCTTGAACCGCGCCCACAGAAGGCGAAGTCAGGGTCGGTCGGATCGCCGATCGGGAATTTGCACATGCTCTCGTTGAGCGTGAGCACGTTGGCGGCCTTGCCATCCTCGAACTTAAGCGGTTCGAGATCCGGAATGACCACCGTCGGCATCGTCGAAGGCATCCGCAGGCGCGGAACGCTCGGACCCATCACGCGCGGACGCGCGGTACGGACCGGACGCTTGGCCGGACGCGACGGTGTCGCGCGGCCAGCAAGTCCAAGCCTGTGGACTTTGCCGATTACGGCGTTGCGGGTTACCCCGCCTAGTTGCTTAGCTATTTGGCTCGCGCTCAGGCCTTCGGCCCATAGCTTACGAAGGAGCGTAACACGCTCGTCAGTCCAACCCATGATCAAGCCCCCTTGGCCCATGGCCTGCCTCTCGGCAGGACGACTTGACTACTCGCCTTTCTGACGAAGATGTCAACTTATAGGGCCGTAAGATGGTGGGGAATACTATATCCAGTGGATAATCCCCGAAACTGGCTGACTTACTCACTGCTTCTCCAGAGGGTGATCAACCGACCGAAACGCATTATCTGTCGTGAGGATCGGGCCTTAGCTCGTTCCTCTTAGTTAACGGGCGCTCACAACCGTTAAGAATTTATGAAAGGCTCTGTTCTCGGTATGGACACGCGCGTGACCACGCCGCCGCTGACATCGCGGCGCTACGGAGCTGTGAATTGGTTGGGGTTGCAAACCCTGATCTGGCGGGAGGTCCGGCGCTTTCTGAAGGTCGGCGCGCAGACGGTGTTCGCGCCGCTGATCCAGACGCTGCTGTTCATGATGGTGTTCGGGCTGGTGCTGCGGGATGGCGATTGGCCAGGCACCACGCGGGCTTACGCGGACGGGCTCGCGGCGGGGCTCGTGATGATGTCGATCATCTCGAATGCGTTTCAAAATGCGTCGTCGTCGATCGTGATCGCGAAAGTGCAGGGCAATTCGGTCGACTTTCTGATGCCGCCGTTGAGTGCGCTTGAGTTGACGATTGCATTTATCGTCGGCGCCGCGGCGCGCGGGATCTTGGTGGGCGCCGCGTCGCTGATTGCGGTGGCGTGGATGGCGAACATCGTGCCGGCCGAACCGTTGTGGGCGATCTATTATGCGATCGTGGCGTCGGTGATCTTTGGCGCGATTGGTTTGCTGGGCGGCGTGTGGGCCGACAAATTCGATCACCTCGCGGCGGTGACCAACTTCATCATCGTGCCGCTGACGTTTCTCTCCGGCACGTTCTATTCAACTGACGCGCTGCCCGAACCGTTCCGCACCTTCTCGCACTACAATCCGGTGTTCTTCCTGATCGACGGCTTCCGCCACGGCTTCATCGGCGCACATGATGCGCCGCTGCTGATGGGCGCGCTGGTGTCCGGTGCGCTAGCGCTGGCGCTGTGCTGGGCGTGCTGGGCGATGCTGAAGAGTGGATATCGGCTGCGGAGTTGAGCGTTGCTTCAACCCTCTCCTGCTGCGCGGGAGAGGGTGGTCGCGAAGCGACCGGGTGAGGGCCTAGTCACCGATCGCACAAATGATCTGCGCTTCGACTTCGCCGAATGCTTGAAAAATGTCCGCGTTCTTGATGCGCAGTAACTGCCACCCCGAAGCGCGCAAGTATTCTTCTTTCATCTCATCCCATTTCTGTTGATCGGGGTCGTCGTGGGATGGACCATCGACCTCGATGGCGAGGTGGATTGCTGGGCATGCAAAGTCTGCAACCCATGGACCGATTGGATATTGACGTCTGAACTTGCGTTTGATCAGGCGACGATCGCGCAGCAGCGACCACAGCTTCTCCTCGGCGCTGCTTGGATTTTTGCGCATCTCACGGGCGCGTTTGTGAGCGTTAGGATCGCGCATAACCGTCTCCTATTTCTACGCGCGCCCTCACCCGCCGCTTCGCGGCACCCTCTCCCGCACAGCGGGAGAGGGGACGATTAACTCAGCGCTTTCGCCATCAGCGGCAGGAACACATCCATGCGATAGTCCACGTCGCTGTGGTCGTCGTCGTATTCTTCGTAGGTGTGCGCGATGCCGGCGGCGGTGAGCTTTTTTGCAAAGCGCCGCATGCCGAAATGGATGCGGAATTGATCTGACCAGCCGCAGTCCATGTAGATCAGCTTCAGCTTGCGCAGGTTTTCGCCGAGCGTGTCGAACATCACGACAGGGTCGTGCGCCATCCAATTGTTCCAGCGCTCGGGAATGAATTCGCCAGTGCGCGGATCGAGTGGGAGCTGCATGCAGCGAAACGCCGAAGGATCGGGGTCATAGAAGGCGCTTTGCGCGAAATCCATGAGGATCATGCGATCCTTGTCTTTGAGCTTCGGCTGGCTCTCGACGTGGCGGACCCATTTCTCGATCGAGTAGTCGAATTTCCGGAGCTGATCGACGTCATCGTAGAGCGTGGGCTGGTAGAGCGCGTCGAAGCCCATGTCACCGCTGTTAATGGAAATGGCGTCCCAGAAGTCGCTGCGGTTGAGGCCATGCCACGCGGCGCCGTAGCCGCCGGAGCTTTTGCCGAACACGCCGCGCCGGCCTTTGCCGCCGCACTTGAACTTGCTTTCGACGGTGGCGACCACTTCGTCGCAAATGTAGTCAGCGTAGCGGCCGGAGCCTGCGCTGTTCAGATACTGGTTGCCGTAGAGCTTGGTGAAGCAATCCGGAAAGGCAGCGACGACGCGCGGCATGCCTTCGGCGACGAGGCGATCGAGCCGTTCCGGCACGTTCTCGCTGTAATTTTTCCAGTTGGTATGCCCGGGGCCTGCGCCCCAATACCCGGTGAGGTCCACCAGCAGCGGCAAGGTTTCGTCCGGCGTCCAGCCGGGCGGGGTCCAGACATGGATTTCGCGCGCGGTTGGATCGCCTTGCGGATTGCCTTCCAAGACGACGGATTTGTGTTGCAATCGGTGCAATTCGCCGCGCGGCAGGGTGTGGTCTTTTCTCATGAAATCGTGAATATACGGCCAGCTTGACCTTGCAAGCGGCGCGGATCAAAACCGCGCCTTTCTTTTTCGCGAGAGTTCAAAATATGGCCGCCGCCGAAAGCCCGCTTCTTCCTGTCTATGCGCCGCCGGAGCAGATCTTCGTGCGCGGCGAAGGCTGCTGGATTTGGGACGACAAGGGCGAGAAGTATTTGGATTGCATCGCGGGCATCGCGGTGAACGCGTTGGGCCACGCGCCGCCGGTGTTGCAGAAGGCGCTGACTGAGCAAGCCGCGAAGCTCTGGCACACCTCGAACATGTTCAAGGTGAAGGGCCAGCTCGATTTGGCCGAGAAGTACACGCGTGATTGCTTCGCCGACGTCGTGTTCTTCACCAACTCGGGCACCGAGGCGATCGAAGGCTCGCTGAAGCTGGTGCGCAAGTATCACACCGCGAACGGCAATCCTGAGCGCGTCGACATCATCGGCTTCGCAGGCTCGTTCCATGGCCGCTCCTATGCGGCGATCAATGCGAGCGGCAATCCGAGCTACCTCGATGGTTTCGGCCCGAAGCTGCCGGGTTATCTGCAGGCGACGTTCGGCGATCTGGAGAGCGTGAAAGCGCTGGTCGGGCCGACGACGGCTGGGCTTATTGTCGAGCCGGTGCAGGGCGAAGGCGGCGTGCGCGCGGCGAGCGACGAATTCTTGCGCGGTCTGCGCAAGCTGGCCGATGAAGTCGGCTTCCTCATCATCTTCGACGAAGTGCAGTCGGGCGCGGGCCGCACTGGCAAGATGTGGGCGCATGAATGGTCGGGCGTGACGCCGGACGTGATGGCGGTGGCCAAAGGCGTCGGCGGCGGCTTCCCGATGGGCGCGTTCATGGCGACGCGTGAGGCGGCGAAGGGCATGGTCGTCGGCGTGCACGGCACAACCTTTGGCGGCAATCCGCTGGCGATGGCTGTCGGCAACGCTTGCTACGATGAGCTCTCGAAGCCGGAATTCATGGAGCGCGTGAACGTGGTGGCGAACTTCCTCGGCCAGGCGCTGGAAGGCGTGAAGGATCGCCATCCGGACCTGGTGGTGGAGACGCGCGGCAAAGGTCTGTTGCGCGGGCTGAAGCTCAAGATCAATCCGAAGGAAATTCAAGCCAAACTGCGCGCGCGCAAGGTGCTGGTCGGCGTTGCCGGCGACAACGTGCTGCGCTTGGCGCCGCCGCTGGTGATCAGCGAAGCCGAGATCAGCCACGCGATCGATGCAATCGATGCCGTGCTCGCCGAGCAAATGGCGCAGGCGGGCGCGTGAGCGCGCGGCACTTCCTCGACATTTCCGCGCTCTCGAAGGCCGACCTTCGGGCTATTCTCGACGAAGCGCGCCGGCGCAAAGTGGCGCGCGCATCGTCGACCAAGGGCGCGTGGGATGAAGATGCGCCGCTCGATGGTCATGCGCTGGCGATGATCTTCCAGAAGAACTCGACCCGCACGCGCGTCTCGTTCGAAATCGGCATGCACCAGCTCGGCGGCACGTCGATTGTGCTTAATGCGGCCGACACGCAGCTGGGGCGCGGGGAGACCGTTGAAGATACCGCGCGCGTGCTGTCGCGCATGGTGGATGCGGTGATGATCCGCGCCAACAACCATCAGGACGTGCTGGATTTCGCAGCGGCATCGAGCGTGCCGGTGATCAATGGGCTGACCGATCTTTCGCATCCCTGCCAGATCATTGCGGATTTGATGACGATCGAGGAATGGCTGGGCGGCGTTGAGGGCAAGACGATCGCGTGGCTAGGCGACGGCAACAATGTCTGCGCTTCGTTCGTGCACGCGGCGGAGAAGCTGAACTTCAAGATGCGGATCGCGACGCCGGCGTCATACGCGCTGCGGTCGCAGGAAGTAGCAGCGGCGAAGGCGGCGGGCGCGGATGTTTCGGTTTCCACCCACGCGAAGGCGGCGATTGCCGGCGCGGATGTGGTTGTCACCGACACCTGGGTGTCGATGGGCGACACCGACAAAGACGCGCGCATGGCGGCGTTTCCACCGTTTGCGGTGAACGAAGACACGATGAGGGCCGCGGCGCCGAACGCGATGTTCCTGCATTGCTTGCCGGCGCACCGGAACGAGGAAGTGACGGACGCCGTCATCGACGGTCCGCGCTCTGGCGTGTGGGACGAAGCCGAGAACCGCATTCACGCGCAAAAGGCCGTGCTGCTCTGGTGTTTCGGCAAGCTGTGATGGCGGGTTGCTTCGCGATCCGCCGCATCCCACATCGCGCCGATGCTTGACGACCTGATCGCGTCTTTCAGCTTGGACAACGCGCCCGTGCGCGGACGCATCGCGCGGCTCGGCGCCGGCGCGCTCGATCCGATTTTGCACCGTCATGACTACCCGCGGACGGTGGCGCTGTTGCTGGGCGAGGCGCTGACTTTGGTTGCGCTGGTCGGCTCGCTGCTGAAGGCGGACGGACGCATGGTGGTGCAGGCGCAAGGTGAGGGGCCGGTGACGCTCCTCGTGGCGGAGCATGGCGCCGGCGGCTTGCGCGGTTACGCGCGCTTGGCGGACGGCGCGGCAGACGCGCTGAAGAACGCCAACCGGTTGCCGCCAGCGAAATTGTTGGGCGCGGGTAGTCTGACGATGACGCTCGATCTCGGTCCCGGGCAGGAGCCGTACCAAGGCATCGTTGCGCTTGAGGGCGAGACGCTGGCTGAGTGCGCCGAGGCTTTCTTTCGCGTCAGCGAGCAAACCGACACGGGCATTCGTCTCGCGGTCGGCGAGATGATGGGCGCAAATGCACCGCACTCATGGCGCGCGGGCGGCGTGTTGATGCAGCGCGTGGCGGGTGACGATAAGCGCGGCGATACAGTGGAAGATTGGGTGCGCCCGTCCATGCTGTTTGCGACGGTGACGGACGAAGAATTGGTCGATCCGGAACTGCCGGCGGATCGATTGCTCTATCGGCTCTTTCACGAAGAAGGCGCCCGGATGGGCGAAGCTTCGGCGCTCTCGGATCGCTGCTCATGCGATGAGGAGCGTTTGGCCGGCGTGATGCGCAATTTTCCGCATGAGGAGTTGCGCGATCTGGTTGAGCCGGACGGCATGCTGCACGCGAAGTGTCAGTTTTGCGCGCGGACCTACGTGATCTCGCCCCAGCGCGTTGGGCTTTAGTGCCGGTCGATCAGCACAGCTAGAAAAAGCGCAGGCCCGCCGTGCGCTGTCCAGCCGTGGCTCGTGCCGCGCTGGATCACGATTTGCCCTGGTTTGATGCGGGTTTCGGTGGTGTCGAGCACGAGAGACGCGTCACCGGAGATCAGGCAGACGATGTCGAGTGTTTGCGTCTGGTGCATCGCGGGGTGGCGATCCTGGTCGCGCAATTCGTGCGCGGCGCCGAAATCGCCGAAGCGTTGATGTGCGGCGGCTTTCAACATTTCCGGTGGCGCGCCTTCCGGCGGCGGCTGGATCATGAACCAGCGCACTTTCACGTTGCCGCCGCTGGGTGAAAGCACGGACGTCGTCTCGCCGCGATCGGTGTAATCCTTCGGATCGATCGCGCCGTTGACGGCTTCGTGCCAGATTTCCGCGAGGCCGCCGAGCGCTGGATCGCCGATGCCGCCGGAGGGCGGGCCGTCGACAATGATGACAGAACGGCCGTCTGCGTCATCGCCGGTGACGATGCGGCGCATGGCATCTTCGAAGCCTTGGAAGATCATCAGTTCACCAGTTTGGCTTGATGCGGGCTTTCGAGCGCGAATGCGGGTACGGCGACGTCGAAGGCTTCGCCGTTCTCGACGCGCTGCATTGAGTAAGTGCCAAGCATGACGCCCGAGGGCGCGGCGAGTGGCGCGGCGCTGGTGTAGCGGAAGCTCTGGCCGGGATTGATCACCGGTTGCTGGCCAATGACGCCGCTGCCGCGAACTTCCTGGGTGATGCCGTTCTCGTCGGTGATGCGCCAGAAGCGGGAGAGCAGCTGCACCGGGTTGGTCGAGCGGTTTTCGATCTCGATGGTGTAAGCCCAGACGAAACGGCCTTCGTCCGGCGCGGATTCCGCCGGCAGGAATTGCGGCTCGACCCGCACGATCATTCCTGATGTTTCCTGCTCGTACATGGGGCCAATCTAGCGGCTCTCCCTAGCCCAAGGCCAGCCGGGTAATGCTAGAAGGCGAACGGTGGAGAGTGAAATGAACCATTGCTGCGACAGCATGGAACGGGATCTGGCGCAGGTATGTGGTCAGCACGCGGATCGTTTCGACTGCCCCGATGCGCTGATCACGTTCAACTCTGAAACCAAGCGGTATGGCCTGATCATCCATGATGGTGGCAGCTCGGCGATGACCATTGCCTTCTGCCCATGGTGTGGCGCGAACCTGCAATCACGTGGCAGAACGGAATAATGACGACTCACGGCGTTTTGTCCGACTCGGAGCTCAAACGCGCGATCAAGCAGGGCTGGATCGTTGCGGATACGCCGTTCATTGACGACCAGATTCAGCCGGCCAGCCTCGATCTGCGCCTGGGGGAAACCGCGTACCGGTTGCGCGCGAGCTTTCTGCCGGGAGCGGGCGCGAAGGTGCAGGATCGGCTCGACGACCAGCTTGTGATGCACAAGATCGATTTGCGTGCCGGCGCGGTGCTTGAGACGGGCTGTGTGTATCTCGTGCAGGTGCAGGAAGAACTGGCGCTGCCGCAGCACATTGCGGGCGCAGCCAATCCGAAAAGTTCGACCGGGCGTGTCGATGTTTTCACGCGGCTGATTTTAGACGGCGCGTCGTCGTTCGATCACGTGCCGGCGGGTTATCGCGGGCCGATGTGGGCGGAGATTTCGCCGTGCACGTTTTCGGTGCTGGTCCGGACAGGCACGCGACTGAGCCAAGTGCGCTTGCGGCGCGGGCCGCAGCATCCGAAGCGCGAGATTGATTTCACGATGGATCTGGCGATGACGGGTCCGGTTGGCTTTCGCGCCAAGCGCCACTCAGGCGTGATCGATCTTGATCGCGTCGGCGCGTACGATCCGCGCGATTTCTGGGAGCCGATGGAAGCGCGTAAGGGGCGCGTCGTGCTCGATCCCGGGCAGTTCTACATTTTTGCGTCGAAGGAAAACGTCGTGATCCCGCCGGACGAAGCGGCGGAGATGGCGCCGATCCGCCCCGAGCTGGGCGAATTTCGCGCGCATTATGCGGGCTTTTTCGATCCTGGGTTTGGCATTGCGCCGAACGAAGGGCGCGCCGTGTTGGAAGTGCGCTCGCGTGATGTGCCGTTCTTCGTTGAGGATGGCCAGCCCGTGGGCAAGCTCGTGTTCGAGCCGCTTTGCGGACCGGTTGAGCGGCTTTATGGGGAGTCTGGATCGAACTATCAGGGGCAGGGCTTGAAGCTCTCGAAGAACTTCGCGCCCTGGCGGTGAGGCTTTCAGAATGAAACTGCGCGCTGCATTGCTTGCTGTGTCTGTGCTTGCGTTGGTCGCGCCGGCGCGCGCCGATCAACCCGCGGCGCCAGCGCCTGCGCCAGTGCTGACAGAAGTCGAGCCGGCGCTGTTCGCGGTGCGCGATGCGGATTCGACGATCTATCTCTTTGGCACCGTGCACATTCGCCGGCCCGGCTCGCAATGGGGCGGCGCCAATGCGCGCGCGGCGCTGGCGGAGTCGGATGAGGTTTGGACTGAGCTGAAGATCACCGACGATGCGCAGGCGCGCGCGCAAGTGTTGGTGCTGCAGCTGGGCATGGCGCCATCGGATCAACCGTTGTCGGGTTTGCTGACGGTGGAAGAGAACGCGAAGCTGACGGCTTTGCTTCAACGCCTCAACGCGCCGCCGGCGATGTTCGAGCGGATGCGGCCGTGGCTCGCGGCGATCACGCTGTCGATGATGCCGATGCTGCAGGCGGGATACGAAACGGCGGCAGGCGTGGACAACGCAATCGACGCCGCCGCTGAAGCGCTTGGCAAACGAACGCGTGCGTTCGAGACCATCGAACAGCAGATCGGCTTTCTGGCCAATCTCTCGCCGGAGGTCCAGCGTCAGATGCTCGTCGATTCTCTCGAACAGACGGAGATGGGCGCTGAGCAAGTCGATACCTTATCGAGGGCTTGGGAGCAGGGCGATATCGAAACACTCGAGCGTCTCGTCGTCGAAGATACGCGCCATGATTACCCGGACGTCTACCGCGTGCTGTTTGCAGAGCGTAACAACGCTTGGATGGATGTGCTCACGCGCGAGCTTGATGGCTCGGGCGTCGATTTCGTTGCGGTTGGTGCGGGACACATGCTGGGGCCGGATGGGCTGATCGAGCAGTTTCGAGCGCGTGGGCTGACCGTCGAGCGCGTCAGCCCGGCAGAACAAGCTTCGCGCTGAAGCCGCGCGGAATACGGTTTTCCAGCACAAGACGGCCGCCATGCGCTTCGGCGATGGCTTGGGCTATGGCGAGGCCAAGGCCCGCGCCGTTGGCTTCGCTGCGTGCATCGTCCGCGCGGAAGAAGGGCGCTGCGAGTTTGCTGAGCTGGTCTGGGGCGACGCCAGGTCCGTCATCACTGACTTCAACCACGACTTCGTTGGCGGGTGAGCGATAAACCCGCATCATGCCGCCACCGCCGTACTTCGCGGCATTTTCCGCCAGGTTGCGCATGGCGCGTGCGAGTTCGCTTGGGCGGCACTCGGCCATCACGGCTTGCGGCGCGTCGGCGGTGGCGTTGACGCCCATGTCTTGCAACTCGCCGCAGAGCGTCCGCGCGATCTCGGCGAGATCGACGGTTGAGCGCGCTTCTTCGCTGGCGCCGGCGCGGGCGAGGGAGAGCGCCTGCTCGGTGAGCCGTTCCATTTCTTCAACCGAGCCGAGCAAACGCTGGCGCGTGGCTTCGTCTTCAATCAGTTCGGCGCGCAGGCGGATCGCGGTGATCGGCGTGCGCAAGTCGTGGCTCAGCGCCCACAGCATCTGGCGCTGACGATTGAGTTGGCGGCCAAGGCGTTCGGCCATGGCGTTGAACGCGGTCGAGGCGCGGCGGACATCGTCCGGGCCGCTGACCGGTGCGGAGACATTGGCTTGACCTGACCCGAGTGCGCGCGCGGCGTTCGCGAGATCGGCGAGAGGCCGACCGATCTGACGTGAGATCAGCGCCGCGCCGATGCCAACGGCGATGATCGATACGAGTGCGCCAACGAGGACGCTGAAGGGCGCAGGCCGCGGGCCGGGGAGCCGCGCACGGGCGTTCAGCCATGTTGCGTTGTCGAGTTGCACAGAGAGGCTGACTTCGGTGCTGCGGACCATTGGGCCTTCGCCTGCATCGTCACGACGCTCGCGGTGTCCAAATTCGCGCCCCTCGCCGGGTGGGCCGTCGCGCAGAACGCGCCAGCGTCGCGAAGGCGCTTCGACTGTGCGTGATGACCCGCGAACGTCGCCGCCTATGCGCTGGGCGACTGCGCGCGAGACCCGCGCGCCGGGGCCGGAAGGCGAGGACGCGGTGATGCTGGGCGTTTCATCGACACTGTAGCGAATGGAGAAATCGCGAATGGTCTCGGCCATGAAGGCGCGTTGCGAGGATGGCGTTTCGCGCAGGCGTTCGGCGGTGTAGGCGACGCGTTCGATCACGGCGGTTTCGGCCGCGCGCCGAAGCGCCGCGCCACGCTCATTGGCGTAAATGAAGAACGCGACGGTGTACGAAAGCAGCACGGCCATGATGGTGACGAGGACCAGTCGGCCGGTCAGCGTGTTCAGCGGGTTGGTCACGCCCTTTCCACGGGCGCTGTGAACACGTAACCGCCGCCCCAGACCGTCTTGATTAGCTTGGGCGAACGCGCGTCGATCTCGATCTTGCGGCGCAGACGGCTGACTTGAGTGTCGACGGCGCGATCGAACACGTCAGTGCCGCGCTCAAAGGCGAGGTCGAGAAGCTGGTCGCGCGTCAGTACGATCTTTGGACGCTGCAGGAAAGTGAGCAGCAGGCGATACTCGCCGGTGCTGAGTTCGTGGGTGTTGCCGTCGTCATCGACCAATTCGCGCTCGGCCACCTTCAGCGTCCAGCGATCGAAGCGCATGGCTTCGCCCGTGGGCGCTTGCGCTTCGGGCGGGAGCGCGTGGGTGCGGCGGAGGACAGCGTCGATGCGCGCCATCAGCTCGCGTGGATTGAAGGGCTTCACCACGTAATCGTCGGCGCCGACTTCGAGGCCGATGATGCGGTCGAGCTCCTCCGCGCGGGCCGAGAGCAGGATGACGGGGATGTGATTGGTCTCGCGGATGTGACGGGCGAGAGAGAGCCCGTCCTCGCCAGGCATCATGATGTCGAGGATGATGAGGTCGACGCGGTTTTCCTTGATCGCTTTGCGGGCGGCCTCGGCGCTTTCCACGGCGGTGGCGCGCCGGCCGTTCTTTTTCAGGAACTGCGCCAGCGACTCGCGGATCTCGCGATGGTCGTCAACGACCAAAATATGGGGGTCCTCCAGCGTCATGGGTCTTGATGTGCGGCGCCGGACGACAAAAATCTACACAGTGCGCGTGCCGGATTTGTGCCAAAGATTGGCGGACGGCCCGGGCGACAAACTTGGGCAAGAACAGGCGCTATGTCGCCTTATGGCCGCCACAGGCTGGCTGGCTTGGTGGGCAAGACGAAGAGGGGACGATTCATGGCTTTGAAGACCTTGGCGCTCGCGGCTTGCGGCGCTGCCGCGTTGACGGCCTGCGCGAGTGGCGGCGGCGGGTTTACGGGCGAGCCGGTGCGCGCCTTGCTGTCGGGCGACGCCATGATGTTCGTGAGCTTCGATGCGGATGGCGATCTCAGCACGACATCGGCTGAGATCGAGGCAGGCATCGCACGCGAATTTGCACGCGCCGACAGCGGTGGCGATGGTGCGTTGACGCCGATCGAGTTCCAATCGTGGGCCAATGGCGTTCTTGGCGGCGGGCAGCTTGGCCCCTATCGGCTCGATTTCGACCGCAACGTCGACAACATCATCACGCGCGTGGAGTTCGAAACCGAAATTCGTGGCCGCGTCAGTGACTATGACGAAGATCAAAGCGGTGCGCTCTCGCGTGGCGAGTTCGTGCGCCTCGTCAATCAGGCGCGCCCGCCGGTGGAACGGCCTCGGTTGGGCATTGAGGATCGCCGCTGACACGTCTTGGCGCCAATTCGGCCCTGGCCGAAAAATGCAGGACACATCCTCGGGCTAACTTTCAATCATCGGGCTAATCCCTCCCCAAGACGCCCGATTTACCCCTGCCGACGCCACGGTCTCCCTCCCCGGCGTCAGGCGAAGACCAGCGGCTGGCGCATCTCCCGTGCGCCGGCCGCTTTTTTTTGCTGGCCAGACACACTTTGGCGCAACCACGACCAACGCGGGAAAAGCCGGACAGCTAATTGGGAACCATGGCCGAGGCGAGTGGGTCGGCCGGAAGGAGACGTTTTTCAAATGCGAAAGATATTGCTCGCCGCCGCCGGCTTCGCGGCGCTTGCCGGTGCGGCCGGCTTCGCCCTGGCCCAAGACCAGGCTGCGCCCCAGCGCCAGCACGGCGTATTCCAGTCCGACGCCAACAGCGACGGCGTGCTGACGCGGCAGGAATTCGACACCGGTCGTGACGCCACGTTTGCGCGGCTCGACGCGAACAATGACGGCCAACTCACGCGCGAAGAACGTCGCGCTGAACCGGGCGATCGTCGCGGCCGACGCGGTGGCCGTCATGGCGGCGGCATGCATAGCCTCGAACGTGCCGACGCCAACAACGATGGCAACGTGACGCGGGACGAATTTCTCGCGCGTCCTACCGAGATGTTCGATCGTCTCGATGCCAACGACGATGGCGTCATCTCCACCGCGGAACGCCCGCAACGGCGCGAGCGCGCGGAAGGTGAACAACGTCAACGTCCAGAGCGTGTGAATCCCGATGCCAACGGCGATAACCAAATCTCGCGCAGCGAGTACGCCACCATGGGGTCGGGCATGTTCGAGCGTCTCGACGCCAACAGTGACGGGCGCGTGACACGCGAAGAAGCTGACGCCGCACGCCCGCATCGTCGCGGACGCTAACGGCGCGGCTTGCGCGGCCGGGGGATGGCTCACCTGGCCGCGCTCTTCGCGCGTTAAGAGGGGAAGAGTGTTGCCGCGGCGAAGGCCGCAGCCAATTGAGGAAGCACGATGTTTGCCGAACTGAAGCAGAAGGCGATGGAACTCTGGTCGAAACGGCCAGGCTTTCTGCGTGGCCGCAGCTTGTACATTTCAGGCGGCGCAGCAGCAGTGGTGCTGCTCATCGGCTGGAGCCTGATGAACGGCAAGAGCGACGCCGATCCGTATCGCACGGCCGCGGTGGATCGTGGCGCGATTACGCGGGTGGTGAGCGCGACGGGGACGCTGCAGCCGCTGGTTTCAGCAAACGTCGGCGCGACGGTGTCGGGGCCGGTGTCGGAAGTGCTGGTCGACTTCAACTCGCAGGTTCGCGCGGGGCAAGTGCTGGCGCGCCTTGACCCGACGCCGTTCCAGCAACGCATTGTCCAAGCGCAAGCGCAATTGGCGCAGCAGCAAGCCCAGCTCGCCGTCGCGCAATCGGATTACCAGCGCTATGTGCTGTTGCAGCAGCGTGGCTTTGCGTCGGAGCAGTTGATGGCGCAGCAACGCGCCGCACGCGATACGGCGCGGGCCGCTGTCGCTTCGGGTGCGGCGCAGGTGGCGACGGCGCGCACCGATCTGGAGCGTAGCGTGATCCGCTCGCCGATCGAGGGCGTCGTAGTGGACCGGCAAGTGAACGTCGGGCAGCCGGTGGCGGCGAGCTTGCAAGCGGCGACGCTCTTTGTGATCGCGCAGGATTTGTCGCGCCTGCAGGCGAACATCACGGTGGACGAGGCCGACATTGGCGAGGTCAACGAAGGCCAGGCCGTGCAGTTCACAGTCGATGCGTTTCCAGATCGCGAGTTTGAAGGCGTCGTCAGCCAAGTGCGTCAGCAGGGCGTCGCTGAATCTGGCGTTGTGAGCTACACAGTTGTGGTCGAGGCAGACAATCCGGGCCGCCAATTGTTGCCGGGCATGACGGCGAACGCTGAGATCGTGCTGGAGCAGCGCGAGGACGTGTTGCGCGTGCCGAACACGGCGCTCCGGTTCCGTCCGGCCGATCCTGAATTGGTGGCGCGAGGTCAGGCGCTCGTGAGCGGTGGCGGTGAGCGGCGCGAGCGTTCTGGCGAAGCTGTCGCGCAAACGCGTGGCGAACGCGGACAAGGCGGCGAAGGCCGGCGCGCCGGTGGTGGGCAAGGACGTGGCCGCGTCGTGGCGCAGCTCGCGGAGAGCCTTCAGCTCAACGAGCAACAACGTGCGGCGGCGCAGACCGCATTCGAAAATGCAATGGCGACGATGCCGGCCCGGGGACAAGGCGGCGGTGGTGATCGGCGCGCGGCGATGCGGCGGATGCGCGATCAAGTGATCCAAGCGATCGAGCCAACGCTGACCGCTCAGCAGCGCGAATTGCTGACGCAGGTGCGCTCAGGCGCCGGGCCACGGCAGGAGGTGCGCAACCAAGCGATAGTCTGGGTGCTGCGCAACAATAAGCCGGCGCCGGTGCTGGTTGAGATTGGCGTTGCCGACAATGGCTACACGCTGCTGCACTCCGGCTTGAACGAAGGCGACGAAGTCATCATCGGTGGCGGTCCGCGCGCGGAGGAGGAGAACTCCAGCAGTCCGTTCGGCGGCGGTGGCCGTGGCGGCGGTCCTGGCGGCGGTGTCCGCATCCGGGGCGGGTGATGGACACACTGATCGAAGCCCAGGCGTTGGTGAAGCTCTACCGCATGGGCGATGAGACAGTGCACGCGCTGGATGGCGTGAGCTTTAGCATTCCGCGCGGCGATTATTGCGCGATCGTCGGACCGTCCGGTTCGGGTAAGTCGACGCTGATGAACATTCTCGGCGGTCTCGATACGCCCACCGATGGTCGCATCACCATCGCCGGCAACGATATCGGAGCGATGAGCGATGACAACCTTGCTGTGTTCCGAAACCAGACCGTTGGGTTCGTATTTCAAAGCTTCAACCTGCTGCCGCGTTTGACGGCGCTCGAGAATGTCGAGCTGCCGATGATCTATGGCGGCGTGCTGCCGAAGGAGCGCAAGGACCGCGCGGCGGAATTGCTGCAGCGCGTCGGCTTGGGCGAGCGCATGGGGCACAGGCCGACACAACTTTCCGGCGGCCAACAGCAGCGTGTCGCCATTGCGCGAGCGCTGGCGGGCAAGCCGGCTTTGTTGCTGGCGGATGAACCGACGGGCGCGTTGGACACCAATACCGGCATCGAGATTTTGGCGCTGTTCAGTCAGCTCAACCAGGAAGGCGCGACAGTCGTGCTCGTCACGCACGATCACGACATAGCGCGGGCGACCAAGCGCACCATCGAAATGCGGGACGGCAGGATCGTTGCCGATCATCTCAATTCTCAGGAGACGCGCCATGATGCGCACGTCTGACCTCGTCTCCAGTGCTGGCCGTGCGTTGCGCGCCAATCCGTTGCGCTCAGCGCTGACGGCGCTGGGCGTCATCATCGGCGTCGCCTCGGTGGTGGCGATGGTGGCGCTGGGCTCCGGCGCGCAAGCGCAGGTAGAGCGCTCGATCGCGAGCTTGGGGTCGAACCTGCTGATCGTCGTTCCTGGCGCGCAGCGCGGTGCGGGCGGTTTGCGCGGCGCCGCCGGCGGTGGTCAGGGCTGGGATACGCTCACGATGGATGACGCCAACGCCATCGCCGAGCAAATCGACGGCGTCGTTGCCGTTGCGCCGTCGCAACGCGCGCGCACACAGGTGATCGCCAACGGCCTCAACTGGAACCCGCAAGTCGAAGGCGTGACGCCCGACTATTTGATTGCGCGCGATTGGGAGATTTCGTCGGGGCGCATGTTCGATGACACGGAAGAACGCCAAGCGCGCCGTGTCGTCGTTCTGGGAGCAACGGTCGCGGCTGAATTATTCCCGAACATTGATCCAGTCGGCCAGACCGTGCGCATGAATGGCGGCACGTTCGACGTGATCGGCGTGCTGGAATCGAAAGGTCAATCCGGTTTCGGCATGGATCAAGACGATATCGTGCTGGCGCCGTTGACGACGGTGAAACGTCGTATCTCCGGCCGTCGCGGGCGGGGGGATTCCGTCAGCCAGATCTCGGTGAAGGCGAGCAGCGAAGATGCGCTGACGACAATGCAGGAAGACGTCGAGAACCTGTTGCGCCAGCGCCACCGTACGCGTGAAGGCGAGGATGATTTCACGGTGCAGAATCTAAGCTCGATCACCGAAACCGCGGCGCAGACCACGCAGGTGTTCACCTACCTCCTGGGGGGAATTTCAGCGGTCTCTCTTCTTGTGGGGGGTATCGGGATCATGAACATCATGCTGGTCAGCGTCACCGAACGGACACGCGAGATCGGGCTTCGCAAGGCGTTGGGCGCTCGTCAGTCAGATATTCTTCATCAATTCGGCCTGGAGGCTGTTACACTTTCCGTGGCCGGGGGAGTAATTGGGTTAGTTATCGGGGTCGCTGGCGCATGGGGGATGACATCGCTATTTAACCTACCCTTGGTGGTGTCCCCGTTAAACGCGGGGCTGGCGATTGCGTTCTCTGGATTGGTTGGAGTGGTGTTCGGCGCTTACCCCGCGTGGCGCGCCGCCCAGCTCGACCCGATCGAGGCGCTGCGGCGGGAATGAGGAAGAAGTTCTCATGCGATTTGTAGTGGCGTCTTTGTTGGCTCTGACGACGGCGATGCCGGCTCAAGCCGATACCTTGACCGAGGCGATGACCACGGCGGTGGAAACCAATCCGACCCTCGCGGCGACACGTCAGCGCCTGAACGCCACACGTGAAGCGCTGCCGCAAGCCTGGGCCGAAGCGCTACCGCAGCTTTCGCTGTCCGCGGGCGCGACGCGCAGCAATCGCGATGGACAGGGGCCAGGTATTGACACGCCGTCGAGTGAGACTTGGTCGGGCTCGGTCGGCGCTTCGCAGCTCGTCTTTGGCGGCGGCCGCGTGGTCGCCACCACACGCGGCGCGCGTGCGCAGATCGCAGGCGCTGTCGCCGACTATGACAACACTTTGCAGTCGCTGCTGCTCGATGTGACACGCGCGTACGCCGACGTGCGCCAAGCGCAGGCTGTCGTGGCGGCGCGCGAGACGACCGTATCCAACCTGACGCGGCTTCTCGAATACGCGCAAGCGCAGTTCGACGCTGGCGTCGTGACGCGCACCGACGTTGCGCAGTCGCAAGCACGACAGGCGCAGGCGCGTACGCAGCTGGTTCAGGCGCAAGGCGCGCTCGCCGCGGCCGTGCAGGCTTATCAGCGGCTGGTCGGCACGCCGCCGTCGGATTTGCAAGCGCCGCAGCCTGCTGGCGGATTGCCTACGGATCTCGGTTCGGCGCTGGAAATCGCGGTGCGCGAGAGCCCAATTCTGCAGAGCGCCGAGGCGGAAACTGTGTTGGCCGATGCAAACGTCGATATCGCTGACTCCGCTGGACGGTTGCGGGTGACGCTGGAAGGCGGCCAGTCCATCGGCGCGGATTTTGACGACGAAGACGCTACCGAAGCGACGACGGACTCGATCGGCGTGCGCATGTCGGTGCCGTTGTTCCAAGGCGGCGCGATCCGTTCGCGCTCGCGGGCGCAGCGCGCTCTCCGCGCGGCGACCAATCTCGACCTCGCGGCGACACAGCGCGCCGTGCAGGAGCTGGTGACGAATTCCTGGACCGGCCTCGCCAGCGCGCGCGCCGCCGTGGATTCTGCCCGCGAGCAAGTCCAGGCGGCGGAACTTGCTTACGAAGGCGTGACGCTCGAACAAGAGACTGGCCTGCGCTCCACTGTCGAAGTGCTCGATCAGGAGCAGGACCTGCTGATCGCGCGCCTTGCTCTGGCCCAAGCGGAGCGCGATCTCGTGGTGGCGGAACGTCAGCTGCTCGCTTCGGTCGGCCAACTCGACGTGCCAACCAGCGGCGGCGGCTCGATCGACAACGACGACTTGCGTGGGCGCTAAGCGTTCGTCTCAGCCCGGACGTATCTGACCAGACCCGCGCACGACGTACTTGAACGTTGTGAGCTGTTCTGCGCCGACAGGCCCGCGCGCGTGCAGCCTGCCGGTGGCGATGCCGATTTCTCCACCAAATCCGAACTCTCCGCCATCCGCGAACTGCGTCGAGGCGTTGTGCAGAACGATTGCGCTATCGACCTCGCGTAGAAAGCGTCCAGCGGTCGTTTCGTCCTCTGTCACGATGCAATCGGTATGTTGGGAGCCGTAAGTGGCGATGTGCGCCATGGCCTCTTCCAGGTCGGAGACGACGCGGACGGCAAGGATCGGCGCGAGGTACTCCGTGCGCCAATCTTCGTCGGTCGCGGTTTCCATCGCGACGATGCCGCGCGCTTCGTCGTCGCCCCGTAGGGTGCAACCCTGCGCCTTGAGTGCGGCGACAATCTCCGGCAGCACTGCGGCAGCTATGGCGCGATCGATCAGCAGCGTTTCGGTGGCGCCGCAGACGGAGACGCGTCGCATCTTCGCGTTGACGGTGATCGCCACGGCCTTGGCGCGATCGGCGCCGGTGTGGATGTACGTGTGGCAGACGCCTTCAAGGTGCGCGAACACCGGGACGCGTGCTTCTTCCTGCACGCGAGCGACCAACGTTTTGCCGCCGCGCGGAACGATCACATCAACGGCGCCGTCCAAGCCCGCCAGCATCATACCCACGGCCGCGCGATCGGCGGTCGGCGCGGCTTGAATAGCGTCTTCGCTCAATCCAGCACTCAGCAGCGCGACGCGTAATGCCGCGACAATCGCGGCGACGCTGTCGGCGCTGTCGCTGCCGCCGCGGAGGATGATGGCGTTGCCGGCGCGGAGCGCCAGCGCGCCGGCGTCGGCGGCGACATTGGGGCGGCTTTCGAAGATCATGCCGATCACGCCGATCGGCGTACGTACGCGCTGGATGGTGAGGCCGTTGGGAGGTGTCCATTCGGCCATGACGGCGCCGACGGGATCGGGAAGGGCGGCGATCGTCTCAACGCCGGCTGCGACCGCCTCCAGACGCTGCTGCGTGAGTGCAAGGCGATCGATAAAGCTCTCCGCCAGCGCCTTCTCCTTGGCGCGCGCGACATCTGCGGCGTTCGCGGCAAGGATAGCGGCGCTGGTTGCACGCAAATGTTGCGCCATGGCGCGCAGTGCCGTCGTGCGTTGCGCAGGGTCGGCTAAGGCGAGCGCTGTAGCAGCAGCACGAGCACGTTGGCCGATATCGCGCATTTGCGCTTCGAGGAAGGTCATGACGTCACCACCATATCATCGGCGTGGATGATGACAGCGCCGGCGTCGTAGCCGAGTGCTTGCGCGATATCGGCGCTCTTCAAGCCACGGATACGCGCAGCGTCAGCCGCGTCGTAGCGCGCAAGCCCGCGCGCCAATTCGGCGCCATCAATGTCCAAGATCCGGACGGCGTCGCCTTTCTCGAATGCGCCGCTGACTTGGCTGACGCCCGAGACGAGCAAGCTCTTGCCGGTACGAAGTGCGGCGGCGGCACCGGCGTCCACTGTCAGTGCACCGCGCGGGGCAAGCGTCCCGGCGATCCAAGCTTTGTAGGCCGCGCGCGGGGTGGCGAGGGGGAGGAACCATGTCGCCCGTGCGCCAGCTTCCAACGCAGCAAGCGGATGAGCCACGTCGCCGCGCGTGATGGCGACGGCGCAGCCTGCGCTGGTGGCGATCTTGGCCGCTTCAATCTTGGTGCGCATGCCGCCCGAGCCCAGCGCACCGGGATCGCCAGCCATGGCTTCGATTTCGCGCGTGATCCCGGCGACTTCAGGGATGAACGCCGCGCTAGCGTCATGGCGCGGATCGCTGCTGTAGAGTCCATCGACATCCGAGAGCAAGACGAGCGCGTCGGCGGAGATCATCTGCGCGGCGCGAGCGGCGAGGCGGTCGTTGTCGCCGTATCGGATTTCGACGGTGGCGACGGTGTCGTTCTCGTTGACGATCGGTACCGCGCCGAGTTCCAGCAGGGTTTCCAATGTCGCGCGCGCGTTGAGCCAGCGGCGGCGGCGCTCGGTGTCGTCTGTGGTCAGCAGCGCCTGGGCAACCGGAATGCCGTGGCGGGCGAAGGCTTCCTCGTAGGCGCCCATCAGCCGGGCCTGACCGGCGGCGGCGGCGGCCTGCTTGTGTTCGAGCCGGTGCAGGCGCTCCAGGCCGAGCGCGCGCCGCCCAAGTGCGATGGCGCCAGACGACACGATCAGCACGCTTTTGCCAGCTGCCCGCATCGCCGCGACGTCGTCGGCCAGGCTGGCGAGCCAGGCGCGGGCTGGCTCGCCGCTCTCGCCATCGACGAGAAGCGACGAACCGATCTTCACAACGACGCGTTTGGCGGTCGCTAACATCATCTCACGTTACCGGCGCCGCCGGGCGCACGCCAAGGCCTTGCGGCGGGCCTGCCACTTTTTGCGGCGCCTGCTTTCGGGTCTCGAACACGTGATCGGCTGGATTTCATTCGGAGATTAGATTGCATGGTGACAAGCGCGCTGCACTGCACTATTGGTTTGGTCGCGCCGATTTGATGCTCAGCTTGCGGGCGCGTTATAAATACAGCTAAAGCGGAGGTGAGTGCGCCTCGGCGCGTCCGCCCTCGGCCCGCAAGCTCCCATCCAATTCGACGCTGCGTTTATGCGCGGAGTTTGGCTATGGGACTTTCAAATAGCGCCTGTCGGGCAAGCGGGGATGCGGCGTTAGCCGACCTCCCGGGCGTTGAATTTCAGCATGATGTGCATCTTGCGGTCCGGGATTGGACCGCGTGGACGGCCGTTTCTGAGCGCGTTTCCTGCGCCGGCGCAGACGTGCTTGCGCTGCAGCTAGCCCGCAGTGACGGCGGCTTTGATGTGCGATGTCGGCTGAAGCAGGTATCGGCACAATCGGCCCGCGACCTCCTCAATACGCTGCTGGATGACGGCCTCGCGGAACGCGGCAGCATCGAGCACTTGGTTTTGGCCAAACGCGACGTGGCGGCGGCGTGATGACGGCGCTAGCTCTAACGCGGCTGCCAAGCGCGCCATTTGAGGATGTCGCTGCGCCGATTCCGAAGGATTTCGTGCTTGAGAGCGGCGATCTGCTGCCGGATACGCACGTGCGCTTGCGCTGTTTCGGTCCGCGCGAAGCGCCTCAAATACTGGCGTTGGGAGGCATTTCCGCCGGCTTGAATGTGTGCGGCGAGGACGGCTGGTGGCGCGAGACGATTAGCGACCACGGCGCCGTCGATCTCAATCGGTTCGGCTTGATTGGACTGGATTTCGCGCCTGCCGGCAATCATCGCGTGCGGCTGACCCCGCAGGATCAGGCGCGTCTGATCGTGATTGCTTTGGGCCGGCTCCGCGTGCCCAAGCTGCACGGGTTTGTCGGCGCTTCCTATGGCGGATTGGTTGGGCTCGCGCTGGCGGCGCTCGCGCCGGAACGGATCGAGCGGCTGTGCGTGATCTCGGCGGCGCATCGGCCCGCCGCGCAGGCGTTGGCGTGGCGCGGCGTGCAGCGGCGCATCGTGGCGTTTGGGCTGGAGCATGGCGACGCCGCTGGCGGTCTCGCGCTGGCGCGGCAACTTGCAATGATTACCTATCGCACCGCCGACGAGTTCGAAGCGCGGTTTGGCGCCGGCATCGACGCGGAAGGACGTGGCGGCGTTGACCGCTATCTCGAAGCGCGCGGCGAAACATACGCCGAAGCAGGCGCGCCGCGCCGGTGGCTGACGCTCAGCGAATCAATTGACCGCGCTTTCGTTGATCCTGTGGATGTCCGCGTCGCAGTGACGCTGGTCGGATGCCTCGACGATCAGCTCGTTCCCATCAGCCTCGTTCGCGAATTGGCTGAACGGCTGCCGCACTTGCGCGGGTTTCACACTCTTCCGTCCATCTACGGCCACGATGCGTTTCTCAAAGAGCCCGCACGCATCGCGCCGATCATCAGAAAATGCTTGGAGGCGCCCGCTCATGGTTGACCGTGACGAAACCATTTCCTGTCGTGCTGGCGTCGATTCGGATTCCGCTCACGGTTCGGTGATGCCGCCGCTCTATCTGTCGGCGAATTACAGCTTCGCGGATTTCAACGAGAAGCGCGAATACGACTACACGCGCTCCGGCAATCCCACGCGTTCGACGCTGGCGGATGCGATCGCCAAGCTTGAAGGCGGTGCGGGCGCGGTCATCACCAGTTCCGGCATGTCGGCCGTGGATCTGGTGCTGGCGCAACTGCCGCAAGATGCGCTCGTGATCGCGACGCATGATTGCTACGGCGGATCGTGGCGACTGTTCGAGGCGCGGGCGCGCAAGGGGCAGATCCGTATTCAGTACGCCAACCTCCGCGATGCCGACGCAGTGGGAGCAGCGCTTGCGCAGCAGCCGGCGTTGCTGTGGATCGAAACGCCGAGCAATCCGCTGATGCGGATTGCGGACATCGCGTCGCTGGCCAAGCGCGCGAAAGCAACCGGCGCGAAGGTGGCGGTCGACAACACGTTCCTTTCGCCGGTCCTGCAAAAGCCGATCGCGCTGGGCGCCGACTATGTCGTGCATTCGACGACGAAGTACCTGAACGGTCACTCGGACGTTGTCGGTGGCGCGGTTGTGGCGGCGGCGGCGGCGGACGCGGAGGAATTGCGCTGGTGGGCGAATTGCACTGGCGTCACTGGTGCGCCATTCGATTCCTGGCTCACACTGCGCGGCTTGCGGACGCTGCACGTGCGCCTTGAACGCCAGCAGGCGACGGCTGCGCGCGTGGCCGCTCGGCTCAGCGAACTGCCATCGGTGGCGGTGGTGCATTATCCCGGCCTGGAGACCCATCCCGATCACGAACTTGCGGCGCGTCAACAAAGCGGCTTCGGCGCCATGCTGAGCTTCGAGTTGGCGGCAGGCGCCGACATTCGCACGCTGACGCGCAACCTGCGCCATTTCGCGTTGGCAGAGTCGCTCGGCGGCATCGAGAGCCTGATCGCGCATCCCGCAACCATGACCCACGCCGCCATGAGCCCGGAAGCGCGTCGAGCGGCGGGCATTGGGGACAACCTGCTGCGTGTGTCGGTCGGGTTGGAGCATCCGGACGACCTCATCGCTGATCTGGAATTGGCTTTGAGCCATGCTGTGGCGAGAGCGCGGTGAGCAGGCGACTGGGTTTGCGCGGCGCGGAGCCGCTAGTTAGCATTGGTGCGCGAGGAATGGATGTCGGGTGAAGCGGCCTGGGTAGTGCACAAGTTCGGCGGCAGCAGCGTCGCCGATGCCGCGTGCCTTCGCCGCGTCGCCGATATCGTGGAGGCGCGGACGGGCGAACGCTCGGCGGTCGTGCTATCGGCGTGCCGTGGCGTAACGGACGCGCTCTACGCGCTGGTGAGCTTGGCGGAGCAGCGCGGCGACATCGACAGCGCGATTTCCGACCTGCGCGAGCGCCACACCGGCATTGCCAGCGAACTGCTCTCAGCCGAAGCGGTGGCGCGCTATGGCGATGAGTTAGACAGCGATCTGCGCGATATTCGCGGCGTGCAGCACACGGTGCAGCTGACGCGCACGGCCGCACCGAATGTGCGCGATCTGGTTGCCGGATACGGTGAGATTTGGTCGTCGAAATTGTTCGCGTACTTTCTTCGTGAGCGCGGACGGAGCAGGGCGACACCGGTCGCGTGGGTGGATGCGCGCAAGGTAATCGTCGTGGATCAAGGGCCGCTGGGGCCGATGGTCGATTGGGCGCGCTCGCGGGAGAGCTTAGCGCAGGTCATTGACGCGGGAGCTGAGACGCTCTTGGTCATTACGGGCTTCGTCGCCTCCGACAAACAGGGTGCGCAGACAACGCTTGGGCGCAACGGCAGCGATTTCTCCGCGTCCATTTTTGGCTCGCTGCTGGGCGCCCGCGAGATTTGTATCTGGACCGATGTCGACGGCGTGCTCTCCGCCGATCCGCGCCGCGTGCCGGGCGCGACGGTGATCGACTCACTCTCCTACAACGAAGCGATGGAGCTCGCGTATTTCGGCGCCAAGGTGATCCATCCGCAGACGATGGGCCCCGCAATTGCCGACGCGATCCCTATCCGCATTCTCAATACGTTTGCTCCCGAAGGGAGCGGCACGCTGATTTGCGCCAATCCACAATCGACGCTGCCGGTGAAAGGCATCACCAGCATCGAAGGCGTCGCGATGATCGATCTCGAAGGCGCCGGCATGATCGGCGTGCCGGGGACAGCGCATCGTCTGTTCGGCGCGCTCCGGCAGGCCGACGTCTCCGTCATTCTGATTTCGCAGGGCAGTTCCGAGCACTCGATCTGCTGCGCGATACCGGAAGCGCAAGCGGAGCGCGCCGCCGCCGTGGTGCGCGACGCGTTCGATCGCGAATTGCGCACGGGGCAGATTCAAGACGTCACAATCGATCGTGACTTAGCGATCCTAGCCATTGTCGGTGACGGCATGGCTGGGATGCCGGGTGTGGCGGCAAAGCTCTTCTCTGCGCTCGGCCGCGCTGGCGTGAACGTCCGCGCCATCGCGCAAGGCGCGTCGGAACGCAACATCTCCGCTGTGGTGGACGCCGCCAGCACGACGCGCGCGCTACGAGCGGCGCATGCGAGCTTTTACCTTTCGCCGCACACGCTCTCGATCGGCGTGATCGGGCCGGGTTCGGTGGGCAGCGTTTTTCTGGATCAGCTTGCGTCACAGAGCGCGCGGCTGCGCGAGGAGTTCAATCTCGACTTCCGCGTCCGCGCCATTGCGTCATCGAAACAGATGGCGTTGTTCGATCGCGGCGCGGCGCTGAGCGATTGGCGCGGCGAGCGGGATAGTGCCGGCAGCACTCTTGATATCGACAAGTTCATCGATCACGTGCGCGCCGAGCACTTGCCGCACAGTGTGATCATCGATTGCTCCGCCAGCGAGGACGTGGCGCGCCGCTATGTGCAATTCTTCGAGCGTGGCATCCACGTGGTCACGGCCAACAAAAAGGCTCACAGCGCCGACTACGCGTATTTCCAGGACATGGCGAAGGCGCGGCAGGCCAGCGGAGCGCACTATCTTTACGAAACCACCGTTGGCGCGGGGCTTCCCGTGGTGCGCACGACGCGCGAGTTGAGGGAAACCGGCGACGAAATCACCAGCATCGAAGGCATCTTCTCAGGCACGCTGGCGTATCTGTTCAATGTCTATGACGGCAGCGCGCCGTTCTCGGCCGTCGTGCGCGACGCCAAGGAGCGCGGCTACACAGAACCCGATCCGCGCGACGATCTTTCGGGGATGGACGTGGCGCGCAAACTGATCATCCTGGCGCGTGAGATGGGCTTGGCGCTGGAGCTCTCCGACGTCGTGGTCGAGAGCTTGGCGCCGAAAGCGCTGCAGGACGTCGGCGTCGAGGAGTTCATGGAGAAGTTGCCGGAACACGATGCGGCGATGCGCGAACGGCTCGAAGCCGCGCGCGCGCGCGGGAAGGTGCTGCGCCATGTCGGACGCGTTACCGCTGCGGGTGAAGCGCGCGTCGGCGTTGTCGAACTCGACGCCTCAGCGCCGCTGGCGAACACCGCGCTCACCGACAACATCGTGCGCTATTCAACGCGCCGCTACAGCGCCAACCCACTCATCGTGCAAGGGCCCGGCGCTGGACCGGAAGTTACGGCCGGTGGCGTGTTCGCCGACCTTCTGCGCCTCGCGTCCTACCTTGGAGCGCGCATGTGAGCGCGGCAGCCGCCCAGCGCGCGACGGCGTTTGCGCCGGCATCGGTCGGCAATGTCGGCGTCGGCTTCGATATTCTCGGCTTCTCGGTTGATGTGCTGGGTGATCGCGTCACGGCGTCCGTATCGGCAACGCCCGGCGTTACGATCAAAGCGATCAGGGGCGTCGCCGATGATCTTCCCCTGGAAGCCGCGCAGAATACTGCGGGCCGCGCGGTTCAGGCGCTTGTCGAAGCGGCGGCGCCAGCGTTCGGCATCGAACTCGAGATCGAGAAGGGTATTCCGCTTGGCTCGGGCCTCGGCGGCTCGGCGGCCTCAGCTGTTGCCGGGGTAGTGGCGGCGAACCGACTGTTGCAAACGCCATTCAGCAAGCTCGATCTTCTGAAGTTCGCGATGCAGGGCGAAGCGGTCGCCAGCGGATCGCTTCACGTGGACAACATCGCGCCATCATTATTCGGCGGCCTGGTTCTTACTGTCGGCATCGATCATCCGCGCGTGAAGCAGATTCCGGTGCCGAAGGGTGTGCGCGCAGTCGTGGTGCACCCGCATTTGTATCTGGCGACAAAGGAAGCGCGCGCGGTGCTGAGCAAAACGATCGGCATGTCGGACTTCGTGTGGCAGACGGCAAACCTCGCGGGGTTCATTGCCGGTTGCTACTCGAACGATGTGGATATGATTCGAGCTTCCTTCGAAGACGTGCTCATCGAGCCGCAGCGTCAATCGATGATACCGGGCTTTGCGGACGTGAAAGCGGCGGCGATGGCGCAAGGCGCGCTCGGTTGCTCGATATCGGGCGCGGGGCCGACCATTTTCGCCTGGGCGTTGGCCGAGCAGGCGCAGAGCGCTCTGGCGGCGATGGAGGCGCAGTTCGCGTCGCGTCAGATCGGCGTGGATGGCTGGGTCGTCGACATAGAGTCCGCCGGCGCGCGGCTCGTTGAGATCTAGCCATGCGTTACGTCAGCACGCGCGGCGGAGCGGCGCCGGTTTCGTTTAGCGCGGCACTCATGCAAGGCATCGCGCCCGATGGCGGACTTTATGTGCCTGCCCAATGGCCGCGCTTCGACGCGCGGGCAGCGCCCGATGCGCTACCAGTGTTTGCGGCTGCGTTGCTGGAGACTTTCGTTGCGGATGATCCGCTGGCCGATCAGCTCGCTGCGATAACCGCGGACGCATTTTCGTTTCCTGCGCCCCTGAACAGCATCGATGGCCATCCTGCCCAAGTGCTGGAGCTCTTTCACGGTCCAACGGCGGCGTTCAAGGATTTCGGCGCGCGGTTTCTGGCGGCGTGCCAGGCGCGCGTCCCGCGGGCCGAAGGCGAGCGACCGTTACACATCCTTGTGGCAACATCCGGCGACACAGGCGGCGCCGTCGCCTCCGCTTTTCATGGTAGGCCGGGCGTGCAAGTCAGCGTGCTCTACCCGAAGGGCATGGTGTCGCCGGCGCAAGAACGCCAGCTCACGTGCTGGGGCGGCAATGTTCACGCGTTCGCCGTGCACGGCGCATTCGATGATTGCCAGCGCCTGGTGAAGGAGGCGTTCGTGGATTCTGCGCTGAGCGCCAAGTTCGCGTTGTCGTCGGCCAACAGCATCAACGTCGCGCGATTGTTGCCGCAGATGACGTACTTCGCCGCGACTAGCCTGGCGATCTGGAACGAACACGGCGCGCCGGCGTCCTTCGTCATCCCGAGCGGCAACCTCGGCCACGCCACCGCGTGCCTGTGGGCGCGCAAGCTGGGCTTGCCGATCGATCAGATCGTTCTGGCGCACAACGCCAATCGCACCATGCCGGATTATCTCACCTCCGGCGAATGGCGCCCGCGCGCCACCATCCCCACCTTGGCGTCAGCCATGGATGTCGGCGACCCAAGCAATGGCGAACGTCTACGCCATCTCTACCCAAACCTCGCGGAGTTGCGGTGCGCGGTCACCGCGTACGTGGTGGATGACGAAGCGATCCGCGCGCGCATTCGCACCGGCTGGGAACAGCACGCGCAGATTTGGTGTCCTCACACAGCCGCCGCCGCGGAAGCGTTTGCGCGACACACGCAGGATGGCGCCGTAGCAAGACGTTGGGTGATTGTGGCGACGGCGCATCCGGCGAAGTTTCCGGAGATCGTCGAACCGATCATTGGCCAGACGATTCCTGTGCCACCTGCGCTGGCCGCTTTGCCGCCGGCAGGCTCACCGACTGAAATCGAACCGCGCCTCGCGACGTTGCGCCAATCACTGCTGCTCTCTTGATAGCGGTCACGCCGCTTCGCGCTTGTCACGATGATACGGCGCCTCGGTCACTACGTCTCCCGTAATCAGCCGGGCGCCACGCTCGAAGGTGAGATAGGACCAAGTCCAATCGAGCGCGACAGCGATACGGTTCTTGAAGCCGATCAGATAGTAAATGTGCGCCGCGCACCAGACGAGCCAGCCGATAAAGCCCTTCAAGTGGAAGCCGCGGAAATCGGCGATCGCGGCTTGGCGGCCGACGGTGGCCAGATTGCCGTAATCGACATAGCGGAACGGCTTATCCAAACGCTCGCCCTTAACCGCCGCCAGGATCGCGCGTGCGGCATAGGCGCCCTGCTGCTTGGCGACGGGCGCGACGCCCGGCAGCGGTTTGCCGTTGGCGTCGTTGACGGCGGCGCAGTCGCCGATGACGAAAATCTCATCGTGCCCCGGCGCGCGCAGGTCAGCGTCGATGATGGCGCGCCCGGCGCGGTCTGCGGAAATGTCGAGCCAGCGCGCGGCGGGTGAGGATTGCACGCCGGCGGCCCAGATCACGGTGCGCGAGTCGATGCCTTCGTCACCAAGAGTGACGCCTTCCTCGTCCACGTCCGTGACGGCGTGGCCAAGGCGAACTTCAACGCCGAGCTTTTCCAGTGCGCGGCGGGCGTGTTCTGAGAGATCTTCGGGGAAAGCGCCAAGCAGGCGCGTCGCCGCCTCAATCAGAACGATGCGGGCGCTCTTAGGATCAATGCGGCGATAGTCGCGCGCAAGCGCCTTCTTCGCGAGTTCCGCGATGGCGCCGGCGGTTTCAACGCCGGTGGGGCCGCCCCCTATGACGATAAAGGTAGTGAGACGCGCGCGTTCGGCGGGATCGTCCTCAAGTTCGGCGCGCTCGAACGCGAGCAGGATGCGCTTGCGCTGTTCGGTAGCGTCCTCAAGCGTCTTCAGGCCCGGCGCGAAACGCTCCCATTCGTCGTGACCGAAATAAGCGTGGCGCGCACCGGTGGCGACGATGAGATAATCGTACGACACGCGTCCGGCGCCGAGCATGACGGCCTTATTGGCCGTATCGATGCCTTCGACCATGCCGAGTGCTACGTGCGCGTTCTTTTGCTTGCGCACGATGGCGCGGATCGGCGTCGCGATCTGGTTCGGCGCGAGGCCCGCGGTCGCGACCTGGTACAGGAGCGGTTGAAACAGATGATGGTTGCGCCGGTCGATCACGGTGACGCGGACAGGCGCGCGCGCCAGCGTCTTGGCCGCGGCTAGCCCGCCGAAACCAGCGCCAATGATGACGACCTTCGGCAGCGGCGCGTCGTCGTCGCGGCGGTTGGCGTCGAGATGCGTCATCGTTATCCTCGCACCCACAGATATAAGCACAGCGGCGACGGCGCCCACGACGCAGGGAGCCTGAAAACCCGCCTGCGTCATTGTGGACCGGTGCGGATATTGGAGCGGGCGGGGGGAATCGAACCCCCGACATTCAGCTTGGGAAGCTGACGTTCTACCTCTGAACTACGCCCGCGAGCGGGAGCAGGCTTAAGGGAGGTGGGCTGGCGTTGTCGAGGGGCAGGCCGTGATGGAAGTCCTACGCCGAACGCCCTAGGTTCCTAGCGAAAAGGAGCCGCCCGTGGCCGAGATCGTTCAGACACAGTTGCGCAAATTCACCGACGAGATTTGGCGCGATGCGATCGTGCCGACCTTGGTCGAGTATATCGCCATCCCGAACAAGTCGCCGTCGTTCGAGCCGGACTGGCAGACGCTCGGCCACATGGACAGGGCGGTTGATCTGTTCGTGGCGTGGGCGACCGAACGCCTGCCAGCTCTTGGCGCTACCCTGAGCGTGGAGCGTTTGCCGGGGCGCACGCCGCTCATCTTCATCGACGTGCCAGGCGCCAAGAGCGACGACACCGTGCTGCTCTACGGTCACCTCGACAAGCAGCCGGAAATGACGGGGTGGGCCGACGGCAAGGGGCCGTGGGTCCCGGTGCTGGAGGGCGATAAGCTCTACGGTCGCGGTGGCGCCGATGACGGCTACGCCATGTTTGGCGCGCTGGCGGCGCTGTTGGCGCTGAAGGATCAAAGCGTGCCGCATGCGCGCTCGGTGATCGTAATCGAAGCGTCGGAAGAAAGTGGCTCGCCCGACTTGCCGGCGTACATGGACGCGTTGGCGGATCGCATCGGCAACGTGTCGCTAGTGATCTGCCTCGATAGCGGCTGCGGCGACTACGATCGGCTTTGGTTGACGACATCGTTGCGCGGCATGGTTGGCGGGACGTTGCGGGTGGACGTATTGGACGAGGGCGTCCATTCCGGCGACGCATCTGGCGTCGTGCCGTCGAGCTTTAGGGTGATGCGCCAGTTGTTGGCGCGGGTGGAAGATGTCGACACGGGTGCGATCAAAGGCGCTGCATTCAACGTCGAAATTCCCGCGGACCGGCAGAAGCAAGCGAAGGTTGCGGCCCAAGCGCTTGGCGATCAGGTCTACGCCAAGTTTCCGTTTGTCGCCGGCATGAAACCGAATGGCGACGAACTCTCCGAGCTAGTGCTGAACCGCACCTGGCGGCCGGCGCTCTCGGTGACCGGCTTTGCCGGCGCGCCGGCGCCGCGCGACGCCGGCAACGTGTTGCGGCCTTTCACCGAAGCGAAGCTTTCGCTGCGCGTGCCGCCAACGGCCGACGCGAAGAAGGCCAATAGCGTGTTGAAGGACATGTTGGAGCGTGATCCGCCTTATGGCGCGCGCGTGCACTACGACGGCGAGAAAGAAGGCTCCGGCTGGAATGCGCCAAGGACCGCGACGTGGCTCGAAGCGGCGCTGGAGGACGCTTCACACGCCGTCTTTGGTCAGCCGGTTGCGATGATGGGCGAGGGTGGCTCGATCCCGTTCATGGGCATGCTGGGTGAGAAGTTTCCGGATGCTCAGTTCGTGGTGACGGGCGTGCTTGGTCCGCACTCCAACGCCCACGGTCCGAACGAGTTCCTGCACATTCCGATGGGCAAGCGCGTCACGGAAGTCGTCGCACGCGTTCTCGCCGCGCACTACGAGCGCTAGCTCGCTGCCTTTTGTGCGGTTGGGCTGGGCGCTGCTTCTTGGCGTGCCGGCAAGCGCGCGAAGCGCATCACGGTGGCCGCGAGCATGTCGCGGTCGGCGGGCTTGACGATATGTTCGGCTGCGCCGAGTGCGAGCGCGTGAGCGCGGTCCTCGTTCACGGAGAGCACGACGACCGGGATGTCTTGCGTTTTCGGATCGTGCTTCAGGCTTTGCAGCACGCGCCAGCCTGATCGATCAGGCAGGAAGATGTCGAGCAGCACCAATGCCGGAGACTTGGCGCGCGCGAGCGCCAGGCCTGCCTCGCCACCGCCGACGCCTTGCACGGCGAAGCCGGCGCGCGTCAGGGCGCGGGCGGCGAGTTCGCGGGCGTCCGGTTCATCTTCGATGACGATGACAAGCGGCGCGCCCTCGGCGCCTTGGACTTCGTCGATCTTGGCGGCGGCGCCCAGCGCGGCGGAGGCATCAGAGAAATCAACTGGAACGTGGAGCGTGAATGCCGCGCCTTCGCCCAGCGCGCTTTGCACGGTGACATCGCCGCCGAGCAACTGCGCGAAACGCCGCGTGATGGTGAGACCTAGGCCGGTGCCGCCATATTGCTGTGTGATGGAAGGATCGGCCTGCACGAACGGCTGGAACAGGCGCGACATGTGCTCTTTGGACATGCCAATGCCGGTGTCGCGCACCACAATGAACACTTGTTCGACGCCGTTGCACGCGCGCTGGCTGAGTTCGATGTCGATGCGACCGTTCTTGGTGAACTTGGCGGCGTTCGAGAGCAGATTGAGGACGCACTGTCCGAGCTTCATCGAGTCGCTGTTGACCGCGCGCACGTAGGCTGCGTTGAGCCGGAGCGTATTTCCGTTTTGCTCGGCGATCGGACGCACAGTTTCGATCAAATCCTTCAGCATGTCGGTGGCGTCGAACGGCGCGGCGGTCACATCCATGCGTCCGGATTCGATCTTGGAGAGATCGAGGATTTCGTTGATGAGGCTGAGCAAATGCTTGGCGGCGGTGAGGATGCGGTTGAGATCCTGTACGGTCGCCTTGTCGCCGCTATCTTCAGCATCCTCCTGCAACATCTCGGCGTAGCCGATGATGGCGTTCAGAGGCGTGCGCAACTCGTGACTCATATTGGCGAGGAATTGCGATTTGGCCAGATTGGCTGTTTCCGCGTCGTCGCGCGCGTGCGCGAGATCGTCGATGCCGCGCTCGACCATAGGGCTGCGTTCCGCCAACGTTCGCAGAATTTGCGCTAGCGTTCCGCCGGCGTCGGCAATGATGTCGTCAAAATTCGCCGTAAGTTCGTTGCTGAGTGTCTTGAGTTGCTCATTCTGCGAAACGAGAGCGGCGGCTGCAGCCTCGGTAACATCGCGCGGCAAAGCCGGGCTGGCGGCGACAGCGGCTGCGTCGCGGGTGACACAGGTGAGGCGGACGGGCGCGCCGTCCGGCGTGGTGCGAACGAAGCCCTGATGACGCACGCGCCTGCGTGACCCATCGGCGCCAAGCACTTCGTGTTCCAGCGCGATGCGGCGCACCGCGCCGCGCGAAGGCGCAAACGCGGCGCTGACCAGGGCTTTGTCAGCGGCGGGTGCAAAGCATCCGTTCTCGACTACGTCGCGATAGGTGACCGGGCGGCCGAGCAGGGCCGCAAGCCGCGGCGCGCCGACGAGGCGTTCGCGCGTGAAATCGATCTCCCAGGCCGCGGATGCGGCGTCGCCGAAGCTCATGTTGAGCTGACGCACCCATTCGGCGTCTTGCATGCGGGCATGGGCGGCGCGGTGGCTGTGATGCAACGTCGCGGCGAAGGCATAACCGACCATCAGGGCGCACGCGGTGATGAGCCAAAAGGCGTCCGCGGCGGCGGCCTCGAGCAGGAAAACCAGACCCACGAAAGCGTACGGGGTGCAGGCGGCCAATGTGTGCATGCGGCCCCGGCGGGCGCTGAAGGCAGTGTGCGTCAACAACACGAACAACATGGCGACGGCCAACGCGACACCGAGTTCGCCGCGCGCATACCACGCGATTGCCGGTGCGCACACCAAGCTCGTTGCACTCACTATATCGAGCGCCAGGTGAGCAGCGCGCATTTGCGCGACTGAAAAATCTTGCAGCCGTGCAGCGAACGCGTTGCGGCCGGCGTCAACAAGCAGCGCGAGGCCTAGCCAAATGGCGCCAACAGCGAGGCCAGCGGCGGCGGCGGCGGCAAGCGCAATCACGCCGAACAGCACGTATCGTGCGCGCGGGCCCGTGAAGGCTTCTTCTGCCGCGCGTTCGATCGCCGCATGGTTGATGAAGTATTGCAACGCCCACCCCGATGGATAATTTCACGGTAAGACTATCGCGGCTCTGTAAAGCAAGCGTTCGCACGCGTTGCGTTTCGTGTCGTTTTGAAACGAATATTGACTGTCCGTGCGTGTAAGCGTGAATGAGATATTGCCGCGCGGCGGCCAGAGGTGAAAGAGACATGAACTTTCGTTCCGACAACACTGCCGCAGCCGCGCCGGAGATTTTGGCTGCACTGAGCGCCGTAAACGACAAGCCTGTCGCGGCGTACGGCGAAGATCCGTGGTCAAAGCAGCTGGACGAAAAATTCGGTGAAGTGTTCGAACGCGAGGTGCGCGTCTTCACTGTGGCGACAGGTACCGCGGCGAACTCGATCGCGCTCGCAAGCGTGACGCCGCCATGGGGCGGCATCATATGTCACGCCGAAGCGCACATCGCCTGCGACGAATGCGGCGCGCCGGAATTCTATTCCGGCGGCGCCAAGCTGGTTTTGGTGGAAGGCGCGCACGCCAAAATGTCGGCGGTGGCGTTGAAGGAGGGCATCGCGCGCAATGCACGCGGCATTCACTCGATCCAACCCGCCGCCGCTTCAATCTCACAAGCCACCGAACGCGGGGCGATCTACCGCCCAGACGAGGTCGCAGCGCTCGGCGCTATTGCCAAAGAAGCCGGTATTGCGCTGCACATGGATGGCGCGCGGTTCGCGAACGCGCTGGTGGCGCTCAGATGCGCCCCCGCTGACATTTCCTGGCGCGGCGGCGTCGGCGTGCTGTCGTTTGGAGCGACGAAGAATGGCGCGCTCGCCGCCGAGGCTATCGTTTGCTTCGATCTCTATCGTGCCGAAGAGATCGCGCGCCGCCGCAAGCGCGGCGGACACCTGTTCTGCAAGGGACGCTACGCGGCGGCGCAATTGTTGGCGTATTTCGAAGGTGGGCTTTGGCTCCGCTTGGCGGAGCGCGCCAATGCATTGGCCGCGCAACTGGGCGAAGCAGCAGCGCCGTTTCTGTCCGCGCCCGTCGAGAGCAACCAGGTCTTCATCAAGCCGGGCGTGGCGGGCTTGGCCAAGTTGCGCGCCGGTGGCGCCGATTTCTACGATTGGGCCGAGGAGGGATCAGGCGAAGCGCGCCTAGTCGTTTCCTGGAACCAGGACGAGGCCGACGTCAAAAGGATGTGCGCCTTGCTCGTGTCGCTGCGTTAACGCGCCGGGTCGAGCATACGTATGCGCGGCGACACGCCGTGGGCGGTCTTGGCCCAACGGTGCGGGCGAAACAGTAAAGCGAATAGCGCGCGATATGCGGCAATAGATGCGAGCGGCCAGTAAGCCGGCATAGTCAACGCCGCTCGGGCGTGACTCAAACTATTTGACAAGGCGCAAGCCGTAAGTGCGGCGAAGATGGCGACGCAATAGCCGCAGAGCGCCAGCACGAAATCTGCTGGGGTGAGCAGCGTGTAGGGCGAAAGCGCGGCGATCGCGATCACGCAAGCGATCGGCCCGTGCAGGAACGCCGCGACCAGCCCGCCGCTAAGCATCAGGTGCATCATAGCGAAGGACACCACGCCCATTTCCCGCGCCGTCCGGATCGGATCGCGCATCAGCACGAGCCACGTTTGCATGTGTCCCTTTATCCAGCGCGTGCGTTGATTGAGCCAGGCTGCGAACGTGACCGGCGCCTCTTCGTAAGTCGGTGGACCGATCACATCGATGCGATAGCCGTCGCGGGCGAAGCGATAGCCCAGGTCGGCATCTTCAGTGACGTTGTAGCTGTCCCAGCCGCCGACCGTGCGCAACGCTTCGGTGCGGAAGTGATTGCTGGAGCCGCCGAGCGATACGGGTACGCGCATGCGCGCCAGCAGAGGCAATACTTCGCGAAACTGGATGGCATACTCGGAGGCGAACTGGCGCGCGATCCAGTTAGCGTCGGCATTATCGATCACGAGCGGAGCCTGCACGCAGGCTAACCTGCCGTCGCCGTCCTCAAATGCGCCCAGAGCCGCGAGCAGCTGTTGCGGGTGCGGACGATCCTCCGCGTCGTAGACGACGACAAACTCGCCGCGCGCGCGGGCTAAACCGACATTGAGTGCTTTCGGTTTGGTCCGCGGCGCTGCCGCCGGTACGATCACGATTTCAATATGCGGCGCGCTTGAAGCGGCTAGCGCCGCTGCGATCGTATCGACGTCGTCGCCCTCTACCAATAGCTTCACATCGAGTGCGTTCGCCGGGTAGTCCAGCGCATTGAGCGCGGCCACCAGGTCAGGGACTATATTTGCTTCACGGTAGAGTGGGCACAACACCGTATAGACTGGCCATTGCTGCGGCTTAGCTAACCGCCACAAGATCGGCGCCAAGCTGGCCGCTGCTACCAAACGCAAGCCAATGGCGAGCGCGAACAAGCAGAGCGCCGCGATATGCGCGACTTCGAATGAAAGCGCAGGGGCCGCCGCAAACGCCCAGACGATCAAGCCTATCAGCGCGGTGAGCGCGAGGACCTGCGTCGCAAAAAACACGCGCTTGGACGAGCGTGCGGGGAAGGCGCGGTGAAAGGCGAGGCGCGCGGCGTCCAACTCCGCGGCGCTGACAGTCGCCACGGGACGCAGGCCGTCTAACCGAGGCTCGCCCCCATCCATCCCCATCGGCTCAACACAGGATTGTAGGAGGTGGTTACTCACAACCAACGAAGGGTTGTCAAGATACAACTCAAAAGGGAAAGCGCCATCTGCCCTTCGCGCGCCTCGCGCGGCGGTCGACTGCAGAGTACAGGACGACATCAAATGGAGCGCGCATGACCCAGAACGACTTTGCCAGCGTGCTGACGCGGATCGCGGAATACGCCGCCGCATATCGAGCAGGTGCGCCGGCGCGGTCGCATCGTCCTGAGATCGGCTACGCGGACATGCTTGAGCGGCTTGGCGGCGCTATTCCCGAGCGCGGCGCGAGCATTGATGCTCTGGTTACGGAGCTGATCGAGCGCGCCGAACCGGGGCTCGCCGCCATGACGGGCCCGCGCTTCTTCGGCTGGGTGATCGGCGCGTCCGCGCCGGCGGGGATGGCTGTCGACTGGCTCACCAGCACATGGGCGCAGAACACTGGCAATGCACACGCGACGCCGTCTGCATCGGCGATCGAAGAGGTTGCGGGGCAGTGGCTGCTCGATCTGCTCGACCTGCCGCGCGAGAGTTCTGTCGGCTTCGTCACCGGCGCCACCATCGCGAATTTCACCTGTTTGGCGGCGGCGCGCGGTGAGGTGCTGCGCCGCGCCGGCTGGGATTGCGAAGCGCAAGGCTTGTTCGGCGCGCCGCCGATCCATGTTGTGCTCGGCGAAGAGGCGCATTCGACGGTCTTTTCCGCTCTCAAATACCTCGGTCTCGGCACGTCGCGCGTCGTGTCCGTGGCCATCAACCGCGAGGGCTGCATGCGCGCCGAGGCGTTTGAAGCGGCGATGCGAAACCTGGACGGCCCGATCATCGCCATTGCCCAAGCGGGGCACATCAATTCCGGCGCGTTCGATCCGTTCATTGAAATAGCGCCAATCGCCAAGCAAAAGGGCGCCTGGCTGCATGTCGATGGCGCGTTTGGCCTGTGGGCGCGCGCTTCGCGTGAGTTGGCGTCGCTTGGGGCTGGGGTTGAGTTGGCGGATTCGTGGGGCACTGACGGGCACAAGTGGCTGCAGACGCCATACGACAGCGGCTACGCCATCGTGCGCGACCGCGACGCCCATCGCCGGGCCATGCTGATCGCGGCGAGCTATCTGCCTGAGGGCAATGAGCGCCATCCTGCGGACTACGTGCCGGAGTTGTCGCGCCGGGCGCGTGGGTTCGGGACCTGGGCGATGATCAAATCGCTCGGTCGCACCGGCGTCGCGGACATGGTCAGTGGCCACTGCGCGTTGGCGCGGCGGATGGCCGATCGGCTCGCGAGCGAAGGCGATATCGAGATTATGAATGAGGTCGTGCTGAACCAAGTCGCGGTGCGTTGCGGGACGGATTTCGACGGCGAACGCGCCGATGCCCTGACACAACGCGCCATAGCGCGCATCCAGCGCGAGGGTGAGTGCTTCGTTGGCGGGGCTGTTTGGGGCGGGCGGCAGATCATCCGCGTTTCAGTGATTGGCGCGGGCACGACTGAGGCCGATATCGACCGCAGCGCTAGTGCGGTCATCGCGGCGTGGCGCGCGGAGCGTGCGTTGAACGGCTGACACGAAACGAAGGGCGCATTACACAATGCTTTGGTAACGCTGATCCAGCCATGGTGCAGACGGAGTTTGCCCGTGCCTCTTCCTGCTTATTCCGCCTGCGTGGCCTGCGCGTGCGGCGCCAAGTATGAGCGCGCCGAGGCGCAGCTGCCGATCAAGGACATTGGCATATTCGAATGCCAAGTCTGTGGCGAAGTGGTGGAGCGTTGGCATGGGCGGAGTGTGCCGACGTTCAGGCTGGTGCAGAACCCCACGACGAAAGCGTCGAACGCGGCTTAGGCCGCTTTCAAGAGCTCGCCCGCCAGCCCTTTGCGCAGCAGCGCCGCGGTTTCGCGCACGCCAAAGATTGCAGCGAACTGGCCGAAGCGGGGGCCGCTTTCTACGCCGAACAGCACTTCGTAGAGCGCCTTGAACCAGTCGCGCAGCGGCTCGAATCCATGCTCCTTGCCGACGGCGTAGACCTCGGCCTGGATCGCTTCGCCGTCGGTGACATCCGCTGGCAATGCGTCGAGGCGCTTGATCATGTCTTCGAACGCCGCGCGTTCCTTGTCGGTGGCGGCCCGGAATTGCTTCGTCGGCTTCACGAAGTCGTTGAAATAACGGAGTGCGTAATCGGTGAGGGTGTCCAGGAACGGGTGCGTTTGCGGCGTGGCGCCTGGCGCGTATTTGCGAATGAAGGCCCAGATCTGATCCTTCGTCTCGGCGTTCGACGCGGAGACGAGGTTCATGAGCAGCGCGAACGAGATTGGTGATGCGTTGGTCGGCGGTTTGCCGGAATGAATGTGCCAAGCAGGATTCTCGAGCCGTTCGGCGTCATTCTGCTTCTGGTAGGCATCGACGAATGTGAGATACTCGTCCACCGCCTTCGGGATGACGTCGAAATAGAGCTTCTTCGCCGTTCTCGGCTTCTGGAAGTTGTACAGCGAGAGGCTTTCCGGCGCGGCGTAGGCGAGCCATTGCTCGATCGAGATGCCGTTGCCCTTCGACTTTGAGATCTTCTCGCCGTGCTGATCGAGGAAGAGCTCATAGACATAGTTAATCGGCGGCTCGACGCCGAGCGCTTGGCAAATCTTCGCATAGACCGGCTGGTTCGGCTGGTGATCCTTGCCGAACATTTCGAAATCGACGCCGAGCGCCGCCCAACGCATGCCGAAATCCGGCTTCCACTGCATCTTGGCGCGGCCGCCGGTGACGGTTTGCGTGATCTCTTCGCCGTCTTCGTCGTCGAACGTCACCGTGCCGTTGGCGGCGTCAATCTTTTTCATCGGCACGTAGAGCACGCGGCCGCTCTTCGCCGAGATCGGCAGGAAGGGGCTGTACGTCTTACGCCGCTCTTCGCCGAGCGTCGGCAGCATGATCGTCATGATCTTGTCGTAGACTTGGAGCGCCTTCAGCAGCGTCGCGTCGAACGCGCCTGACTTGTAGAGTTCGGTCGCCGACTTGAACTCGTACTCGAAGCCAAAGCCATCCAGGAACGCGCGCAGCCGCGCATTGTTGTGATGCGCGAAGCTTTCGTGCGTGCCGAACGGATCGGGCACGTCGGTCAGCGGCCGTTGCAGGTAAGGTTCGAGCAGCGCGTGGTTCGGGACGTTATCCGGAATCTTGCGCATCCCGTCCATGTCATCCGAGACGCAAATGATCTTGGTCGCGATTTTGTCGTCCGTGAGCACGCGAAAGGCGTGGCGGACCATGCTGGTTCGCACGACTTCGCCGAAGGTGCCGATGTGCGGAAGGCCCGAGGGGCCGTAGCCGGTCTCGAACACGACGACGTCCTTCGGCTGCCGTTTCAGACGCTCGGCCACCAGGCGGGCTTGTTCGAACGGCCAGGCCTTTGCGCCGGCGGCGAGTGTGGCGAGGTCAGACATCAGCGAATCTCATACTCTTCGGATAACGCGCCCATGGCATTTTCGCCAAGCGGCCCTTTGCGGCGAGCGCGAGGAAAGGCACATTCATCCATATGCGCACGCTGATCTTGTTCCGCCACGCCAAAGCCGTCCGCGCCCACGAGGCCGATAGCGACGAAGCGCGCGGGCTGACGGGCAGGGGCAAACGCGAGGCGGCGCTGGCGGGCGCGGCCGTGGAGGATGCGGGGCTGAAGCCTGTGCTGGCGCTGGTCTCCAGCGCGCAGCGCACGCGGGAGACGGCGGAGGTCGGCTTGCAGAATTTCGCGCTGGAGACGCGCATCGAAGACGCGCTGTACCATGCCGCGCTTGAGGGCATTTGGGACGCGTTCACCGCGAGCGACGCGGAGAGCGTCGTGGTGGTTGGCCACAATCCTGGCATCGGCGAATTGGTCTCGACGCTGGTGCATCAAGCCCACGACGGCTCCAAGCTCGCGCGCGAGTTCAGCACGCATTTTCCGACCGCGGCATTCGCGGCGTTTGAAATCCGCGGCGAACTGCTGCGCGCCGCGGGGCCGCGTCTGCTGACGGCTTGGAAGCCTGATCGCGATTAGTTCGGAATGAACCGGGCGTCGCCCAATGCAGAGTCCGCAACGGTGCGATTGGCGTTCACGTACGTCGTGCCGTTCCACTCCCACACCGGGAACGAGAAGCCCGGACCGCCATCGGCGAAATCGTTGCCGCCGTTGTGTTGGGTCGGCAGGATAATGATGCCGCCGCCACGGTTCTGATAGATTTCGCGCCATCCACCTTCAGTGCTGCGATAGAGCACGACGAGGGGACCGTCGCCGTAGCACGCGGCCGCGCTTGGGCCGCCGCCTATCACGAAGGCGATCGCGCGCCCAACGCCGGGCCCAACATCGGCGACGATGAATTGCGGCGTGACCATATCGCCGCATTCGTTCTGCACATGGCCTTGCGCGTTAGCGCTCAAGTTCAGCGCCGCGAGGATGGCGCTCTTTTCGTCGGCTGTTGCTTCGCCGGTTGCCGACGTTGCTGCGCCGGCGGTTTGCGCGTCGGCATCGTTGGGCGCCGCAGCTTGGCCGCACGCTGCGAGCGCGAAAAACATGGAAACGGAAATGGCTTTGAAAATACGCATGGAGAGCCCCCAAGGCGGCGACCTTTGCACAGCGCGCGCGTTTCGTCACCCAGCGGCGTCGCCGCTGAGGCGGATTGAGGTTGCTCCCCGTCGGGAGAGCGGGACGCGCCGTGGGCGCTGGACCAGAGGGAGAGTGAGTGTTTTCGCGCACACGACCGTCCCGCGCAATCGTTTGGCTCTGGCGCACCGGGTGAGGAGCTTTTCACTCCGGAGCCGGACGCTTGAGACGTGCGGACGATGCCTTCGTCCGGACCCCAGCGGTTTCAGGCCCCGCTGGCTACCGACGCTTTGTCTGCGCCCTCACGTTCGATCACGTCTCTCACGCTCAGGTGTTCGGCTAGCACTTGAACCTCCCGTGTGAGAGATGCAGTCAGTGTATGGGTGGTTCAGATCGGTCGGATAGATTGGCGTGAATATTTGCAGGTTGAGCGCGGGGCTTCAGCCCCGCATCGATGCAAACGCTCGAGTATGTAGCGAAAATGCGCGCCTGAAGGCGCGCGCTCCAACTTGCTCAGTTTGGCGAATGCGTTGGATAGAGGCCGCCTCTATCCTCCTATTCGGCGCTACTGGCTGGCCCAGAGAATGCGCGCGATCCAGTCGATGTCGGCGGCGGGGAGTTCGCGCGGCTTGTGTGCGGGATTGAGCGAGATGAGTTCGACCATCTGTTCGTTGCGGCGACCCAGAAGCTTCGCCATCACTTCGCCGGCGCGTGAACGCACCACGACGCGGTCGCCGCGCCGCACGGCAGCGCTACCTGGTTGAACAATGACGACATCGCCGGCGCGATACATCGGCTCCATGGAGTCGCCGGCGATTTCGAGCGCGTAGACGCGGTCTTCACCGAGATCGGGAAAGCGTACGGTCTCGTCAGCGCCGACGGGAAAGCCTTGTTCGTCGAAGAAACCGTCAGCGCCTGCGCGCGCCATGCCGACAATCGGAATTGCGCGACCTGCTGCACCGCTGCGGCCCGCTAGAAGCGCCGCGAATTCGTCCCAGGTCGTCTCCGCCGCGTTGAGCGCGCGCGATACGCTTTCGGTCGATGGCCAGCGCGGCTTGCCGTCAGGCGCTTGGCGCTTGGATTTGTTGAAGGTGGTGGGATCGAGGCCCGCCGCGCGCGCCAATCCCGAAGCCGAGAGCCCTCGGCGTGCCGCCAGCGCATCAATCGCGCGCCAGATTTGGCTGTGCTGCATGGCGGACGGTTATACCTGCTGGACGAGGACTTTCAACCCATAGATAGGATATTATTCCGAGTTGTGTGGCGTAAAAATTGCAATCTAAAGTCGTGTGGTACGGCGCGGCGCGAAGGCTGTGCTAGGCGAGGCGCGATGGAATCGGCCAAGCCAAACCGCACGTGAGTTCGCCCCAAGACCTCGTCACCAGCGCGCTGCGCTTGATCGATCCGGAAACGGCGCATCACGCCGCGCTCGTAGCGTTGCGCTCGGGGCTTGGCTCGCGCGCGCGCGCCGATCGCTGGCCGCGGTTGAAGACAAGCTTGGCGGGGCTCGAGCTTCCTAACCCGATCGGTATGGCGGCGGGCTTCGACAAGAATTGCGAAGCGCCCGACGCTTTGCTTGCCGCCGGCTTTGGCTTCGTCGAATGCGGCACCGTCACACCACGCCCGCAAGAGGGCAATGAACGTCCGCGCATCTTTCGCTTGAGCGAAGACCGCGCTGTCATCAACCGGTTGGGCTTTAACAATAAAGGCCTGGACGCCTTCGCGGATCATCTCGGCGCGCGGGCGCATCGCAAAGGTGTGGTCGGCGCCAATGTCGGCGCCAACAGGGACAGCACCGATCGCGCGGCTGATTATGTGCTCGGCATGGGCCGGGTCTGGAAGCATGCCGCGTATGTGACAGCGAACATCTCGTCGCCCAACACGCCGGGCTTGCGGGGCTTGCAGGAACGCGGCGCGTTGGAGGATTTGCTTGGGCGCCTGCGCGAAGCGCGCGGCATGCTGGAAGCGGCTCACGGCGCGCGGCCTTTGTTCTTGAAGGTGGCGCCGGATCTCGATGAAACGGCGGTGCGCGACATTGCCGAACTGGCGCTGGCGTACAGCCTCGATGCGCTCATCGTCTCCAACACTACGCTGCAGCGTCCGCCGCATTTGACGTCGGACAACCGCGAAGAGCAGGGCGGGCTATCCGGTCAGCCGTTGTTTCAGATTTCGACGCACGTTCTGCGCCTTTTTGCGCAAGTGCTTGACGGGCGTCTGCCGCTGATCGGCGTCGGGGGCGTGGAAAACGGCCTGACCGCATTCGCCAAGCTGAAAGCGGGCGCAACCGCCGTGCAGCTCTACTCGGCGCTGGTCTATCAGGGGCCGAGCCTCGTTGCCCGCATCTTGGACGAACTCGACGGCCTGTTGGCCGCCGAGGGCGTCGATTCAGTGAGCGAAATTATCGGCGCCGAAGCGCGCGCTTAGCTGCGGGCGACAACGCGCTGGCGCATTGCCGTAGTCATACCGCGGATGTCGGTCATGAGGGCGCGAATGTCGCCGTTGTTGCTATCGAGTTCAGCCAGGAAGTCGCGCTGCTGTTGCTGGGCCAACCAAATTTGATTGCCCTCGAGCAAGAGCGAAACGTCGACAACCTTCCACGCATTGCCGGAGCGAAGCAGGCGCCACTGCACCGTCATGGCGCGACCGCCACCGCGCGGCTCGATTTCGCTGGTGACGATCACGTCGCGGCCGGCGACGCGTTCGGTCGAACCGGTGACGCGTATGGCACTGCCGCTGAAGCGGGCGAGGCGATCTTCGTACACGGCGATCGCGTATTCCTGGAACGTGCGCGTCCACTCCGTGCGAAGCGTCGCGTCGGAGCGCAATTGCGCGCTGTAGCGGCCGAGTACGAAATTGGCGATGCGCGGCATGTCCGAGAACTGCGCCATCAAAGTATTGAATGTCTGCCGGCGCTGCGTCGACGAGATGTTGTTGTCGCCCAGCGTGCGCAACGCGCTCGCGGCATTCGCCTGAACGTAGGTCTCGGCTTCAGTGTTGCGCGCCGCGTACGCGTTGGGCGCCGCGGCCAGCAGCCCGACACCCAACATGCCGGCAAGAAGTGCGGCGCGGGAAATGGGGCGAGTGATCACTGCTGCTCTCCTGATGGTTTTTGACGTTTCTTCGAGGTGGGTGCGTCGGGTGTTTCCGCCAAGGTTACGGTCGCGTCCTCATTTTGGATCGCGCCAACCTGTTGCGAATTGTCCCCAGTCACACCGTTGTCACTTGGCGCATCGACGTCACCGGGCGTTGCCGGTTGTTCATCAATGTCCTCGAACTCCGGCAAATCTTCGACATCGGCGGGACCGTTCTGGATCGCGCTTTCGCGCAGTAATCCATAGGAAGTCCTGATGGTGACGTATGGGTCCAAAGAATCCCGGCGAATATCATCAACGGTGTCGAGCACGAGTTCGCGCGCTGCAACGCCTGAGAGAATTACGCGCGCGATGCGCACGTCATCGGCTTCGTCGAAATCGGCGTACGTAAGTGGATCAATGCCGACATCCACAATGCTGCCAGCGCCATCGCGCAACGTCGTCGGTCCCATCAGCGGGATGAACAGGTAGGGGCCAGAATCGACACCCCACACCGCAAGGGTTTGGCCAAAGTCTTCATCGTGGCGATCGAGTCCCATGCTCGTAGCGGGATCGAAAATGCCGGCGATGCCGATTGTTGAGTTCACGCCGAACCGCACGGCCGTTGTGCCGGCGCGGCTGAATTCGCCCTGCAAGACATCGTTGGCGAAAATCACGGGGCCGCGAAGATTGCGCAGCAGGTTCAGCACGCCCTGGCGCACTGGCCGGGGTGTGATGGCGCGATAGCCGCGCGCAACCGGTTCGAGCACGGCTTTGTCCACGCCTTCGTGGATCGCGAACATTTGGCGGTTGAAGCCTTCCCACGGATCAGCGGGCCCCGCCTCTTGGGCGTGCGCGAGCGCAGGCGTGGCAAGGCACGCTGCAAAGCTCAACGCTGAAATAAGTCCCCGCATTCGCAGACGTCCCGTTTGGTCCACGCGCCAAATAATAACGGATCAGGGTTAATCAAACTCAGCTGTGTGGTGCGTGAATACGCGCGCTTGCTTGCGGCTCAGGCTGCGCCAGCTAAATCTTTGAAATATCTTTGTAATTGGATCGGCGCGGCGCCAGCGCAACAGCCAGATTAAGTTTTCCCCAAGCTCTCGGGCGCGCCCATCGAAGGGACTTCCAAAACCTCTTCGCCCGTGTGATATAAAGATATGTTTATATCTCCAACCCTGCCGGTGCCAGAGCGCCGCGATGCGTCCCGCGTGGTTGGTGCGCTGAAGGCGGCCGGGGAGCAAACCCGGCTTCGCGCCTTGGCGCTGCTCACCGAAGGCGAACTCGCGGTAGGGGAGCTGGCGCAAGCTCTGGATCAGAGCCAACCGCGCGTGAGCCGGCATCTGAAGCTGATGACTGAGGCCGGGTTGGTGGAGCGCGCGCCGGAGGGGGCGTGGGTGTTCTATCGTTTGCCCCGTCTGCACTCGACTGAGCGGCACCTGGCCGAAGCGGCGCTGGCGATGCTCGATCCGGGCGATCCGATCTTGGTGCGCGATGCCGAACGGCTCGGTGCGATACGCTCGGCGCGCGACGAAGCGGCGGCGGCCTACTTCGAGCGTAACGCGGCGGACTGGGATCGCGTGCGTGCATTGCACTTGCCGGAAGCGGATATCGACAGCGCGATTCTCGCCGCTGCGGGAGCGGGGCCATTTGATCTGATGGTGGACGTCGGCGTCGGGCAGGGGCGGATGATCCAGCTCTTTGCCGATCGCGTGCGCCGCGCGGAAGGCTTCGACACGTCGCGCCAAATGCTCGCGATTGCGCGGGCGTCGTTGGATGATTTGAAAGCGAAAGCGGTCGTGCGTTTCGGTGATGCCTATGCGCCCCCGATTCCGCACGGCGCGGCGGATCTGGTGACGATCCACCAAGTGCTGCACTTCCTCTCCGACCCAGGTCGCGCCATCGCTGAGGCAGCGCGCATGCTGAAGCCGGGCGGGCGTTTGGTGATCGTCGATTTCGCGCGCCACGACTTGGAATTCTTGCGCGAAGAGCACGCCCATCGACGTTTGGGCTTTGACGACGCGGAAGTTGTAGAGTGGTGTGAGGGTGCGGGCGTGCGGAGCGTGAAGGCGACGGCGTTGGCGCCGAAGAAGCGCGACTCTCTCACAGTGAAAATTTGGGCGGGGAGCAAAGCGTGAGCGCGCATGCACCAACACTGCTCGCGAACGCTGCCGAACGCGTGAAGCGCCCGAGCGTGTCGTTCGAGTTCTTTCCGCCAAAGTCAGACGCACTCGAAGCGACGCTTTGGGAGTCGATCCGCAAGCTTGAGCCGCTGGGGCCGAGCTTTGTCTCGGTCACCTACGGCGCGGGCGGGTCAACGCGCGACCGTACGCACCGCACCGTCGCGCGCATCGTCACCGACACTTCACTGAAGCCCGCCGCGCACCTGACGTGCGTTGCCGCAAGCAAAGCGGAAGTGGATGGCGTGTTACGCGACTATTGGCGCGCGGGCGTGCGGCGCATCGTGGCGCTGCGTGGCGATCCGCCGGGCGGCGTCGGCATGCCGTACCTGCAGCATCCTAACGGTTATGCGAGCGCGGTGGAGCTGGTTGAGACGGCCGCGCGCATCGGCAATTTTGACATTTCGGTCGCGGTGCATCCCGAGAAGCATCCGTCGAGTCCGAGCTTCGATCACGATATCGAGACGTTCAAACGCAAGCTCGGCGCAGGCGCGACGCGCGGCATTTCGCAATTCTTCTTCGATGAGAATGTGTTTCTGCGCTTCCGCGACCGCCTTGCGCGCGCGGGCGTCTATGCGCCGATCTTGCCCGGCATAATGCCCGTCACCAATGTGAAGGGCTTGAAGAAGATGACCGATGCATGCGGCGCGACGTTGCCGCGCTGGATGATCCAATTGTTCGAAGGGCTAGACGACGATCCCGAAACGCGGCGGCTGGTGACGGCGGTGACGACGGCGCAGCTCTGCGCGCGGCTTTCGGCGGAAGGCGTGCGGGATTTCCATTTCTACACGCTCAACCGCGCCGACTTGGCGTTGGCGATCTGCCGCATTCTGGGCGTGCGCGTGAAGGAGGCGGTGCAATGAACCGGCAGCAGCGATTGGCCGCGCTGAACGCGGAATTGGCGAAGCGTATTTTGATCCTCGATGGATCGATGGGCGCGTACCTGCAGGGCTTTGGGCTGACGTCCGAGGATTTCCATGGCGCGCGCTTCGCCGATCATGCGAGCGCGCTGAAGGGCAACAATGACCTGTTGTCGCTAACCAAGCCTGAGGTCATCACGCAGGTGCACGACGCCTATCTCGCAGCCGGCGCCGACATTATCGAAACCAACACGTTCAGTGCGACGCGGATCAGTCAAGCGGAGTACGGGCTGGCGGACATTGCGTATGAATTAAACGTCGAGGGCGCGCGGTTGGCGCGTGAGGCTTGCGCTAAGTTCGAGAAGATTGACGGCAAGCCGCGCGCGGTCGCTGGCGCGCTGGGGCCGACGACGAAGTTGTTGTCGATGTCGCCGGAGGTTGGCGATCCCGGCCGGCGCGATTGCGACTTCGACACGATGGCCGCGAACTACGAAGAACAGACGCTTGGGCTGATCGAGGGCGGCTCCGATCTCATCCTGATCGAAACCATCACCGACACCTTGAACTGCAAGGCGGCGCTGTGGGGCGTGTGGGAGGCGTTCGACAAAACCGGGGTGGAACTGCCGATCTGGATCAGCGGTACGATCACGGATCGCTCTGGCCGCACGCTGTCGGGGCAGACAGTGGAGGCGTTCTACAATTCGGTGCGCCACGCCAATCCGTGGGCGATTGGCCTGAACTGCGCGCTCGGCCCCGCCGACATGCGCGCGTTCCTCGCCGATCTCGCGCGCGTGGCGGACTGCGCTGTGAGCGCATATCCGAACGCGGGCTTGCCGAATGCGATGGGCGGGTACGATGAGACCGCGCATTCGATGGAAGCGCACTACGCGGAGTGGGCGAAGTGCGGTCTGCTCAACATTGCAGGCGGCTGCTGCGGGACGACGCCCGATCACATCGCGCATCTGAAGCATGCGGTTGAAGGCGTGAAACCGCGTGTGGCTGTGGCGCATGATGTGCGCATGCGTCTCGCCGGCCTCGAACCGTTTACGGCGGTCGCGTGAGCGAGAATACCAACCTCTTTGCCAATTTCGTCATCGTCGGTGAGCGTACCAACGTCACCGGCTCAGCGAAATTTAGGAAGCTGATCGAAGCCGACGATTACGCCGGCGCGCTCGTAGTGGCGCTGCAGCAGGTCGAGAGCGGCGCCAATGTGCTCGACGTCAACGTCGACGCGGCAATGATCGATGGCCCGGCGGCGATGACGCGGTTCTTGAACTTGATCGCGTCAGAGCCAGACGTCGCGAAGATTCCGCTGATGATCGACTCTTCCAAGTCGGAGGTGATCGAGGCGGGATTGAAGTGCGCGCAGGGTAAGTCGATCGTGAACTCGATTAGCATGAAGGAAGGCGAGGACGCATTCTTGTTGCACGCTCGCAAGGTGCGCCGTTACGGCGCCGCCGCCGTGGTGATGGCGTTCGACGAGCAGGGGCAGGCCGATACAGCCAAGCGCAAGATCAATATCTGTACGCGCGCCTACAAATTGCTCACGGACAACGGCTTCCCGCCGGAAGACATCATCTTTGATCCCAACATCTTCGCGGTGGCGACGGGAATCGAAGAGCATGCCGACTACGCCAAGGCGTTTTTCGAGGCGACGGCTTACATCCGCGCTGAGCTACCACATGCCCATGTGTCGGGCGGCGTCTCCAACGTCTCGTTTTCGTTTCGCGGCAACGAGACGGTGCGCGAGGCGATGCACGCCGTGTTTCTCTACCACGCCATCCGCGCCGGCATGGACATGGGCATCGTCAACGCTGGGTCGCTGACGCTGTACGACGATGTCGAACCGGAATTGCGCGAGCGCGTTGAAGACGTGCTGCTCAATCGCCGCAACGACGCAACAGAGCGGCTGCTGGAGATGGCCGAGCAGGTCAAAGGCGGCGGCAAGAAGCGCGATACGACGAAAGACTTGGCGTGGCGCGAGAAGCCTGCGCGCGAACGGCTCAGCCACGCGCTGGTGCATGGTATCAACGAATTTATCGTCGAAGATACGGAAGAAGCGCGGCTGCAAGCGGAGCGTCCGCTGCATGTGATCGAAGGTCCGTTGATGGACGGCATGGGCATCGTCGGCGACCTGTTCGGCGCTGGGAAGATGTTCTTGCCGCAAGTGGTGAAGTCGGCGCGTGTGATGAAACAGGCGGTGGCGCACCTCATTCCGTACATGGAAGAGGAAAAGCAGCGCACCGGCATGGCTGGCAAATCGAACGGCAAGATCGTGATGGCGACCGTGAAAGGCGACGTGCATGACATCGGCAAGAACATTGTCGGCGTCGTGCTGCAATGTAACGGTTACGAGATCGACGATCTCGGCGTCATGGTGCCATGCGACAAGATCCTGGATCGCGCCAACGAGATCGGCGCCGATGCGATTGGGCTGTCGGGGCTGATCACGCCGAGCCTCGACGAAATGGTGTTCGTCGCCAGCGAAATGCAACGGCGGGGCATGAAGCTGCCGCTGCTGATCGGCGGGGCGACGACGTCGCGCACGCATACTGCCGTGAAGATCGCGCCAGCGTATTCAGGGCTCACGCTTTATGTAAACGACGCTTCGCGCGCGGTGCCCGTGGTGCAAAAGCTGCTCGGCGCTGACCGCGACACGCTGATCGCGGAAGCCAAGGCGGATCAGAACGCGGCGCGCGAGAGCTATCTCGCCGGTCAGGACAAGCGTCCGCGTCTGCCGATCGCGAAAGCGCGGGAGCGGGCGCTGAAGTTGGACTTTGCGCCAGTGAAGCCGAGTTTTCTTGGCGTGCGATCGTTCGACAATTTCCCGCTGGCCGACCTGGTGCCGTACATCGACTGGACGCCATTCTTTGCGTCGTGGGATTTGGTTGGGCGTTATCCGGCGATCCTCGAGGATGAGATCGTCGGCAAAGCCGCGCGCTCGCTGTACGCCGATGCGCGTGCGATGTTGGATCAACTCGTGGCCGAAAACTGGGTGCGGGCGTCGGGTGTCGTCGGCTTCTGGCCGGCAAATCGTGACGGCGACGATATCGTGCTTTGGCAGGATGAAACGCGCGCGCAAGAATTGGCGCGGCTGTGCACGTTGCGGCAGCAGATGGACAAAGGCGAAGGCAAGACGAGTCTCGCTTTGGCGGATTTTATCGCTCCACTAGAACCCTCTCCCCCCTCGCGGCGGAGAGGGCAGGGTGAAGGGGGGCGTGCAGACGCTCAGGCGCCTGATCGTTTGAACGCCCCCCACCTCCCAACCTCCTCCCCGCAAGGGGGAGGAGGAGTCGTTGATTACATCGGCGCGTTCGCAGTGACGGCCGGGCTTGGCGAGGAAGACGTCGCCATTCGCTTTAGGCGCGCCAATGACGATTACTCCGCGATTCTGGCGCAAGCGTTGTGCGATCGCTTGGCGGAGGCGTTTGCGGAAGCGCTGCACGCGAAGGTGCGGCGTGAGCTTTGGGGTTACGCGAAAGACGAGGGTCTGAGCACGGACGACCTCATCGCTGAAAAGTACAAAGGCATCCGGCCGGCGCCCGGGTATCCGGCGCAACCCGATCACACCGAGAAGACCACGATTTTCGATCTGCTCGATGCACGCGTGCGCACTGGCATCGATCTCACCGAAAGCTTGGCGATGACGCCGCCGTCTTCCGTCTCGGGCCTCTATCTCGCGCATCCGCAGGCTGAGTATTTCGGCGTCGGCAAGATCGATCGCGATCAGGTGGCCGATTATGCACGCCGTAAGGGTTGGGACATCGCGACGACAGAGCGCTGGTTGTCGCCGATCCTCGCGTATCACCCTGTGATAGCGAAGGCGGGCTAAGGTTCCATTCGTCCGCAAGGGCGCGATGCCTGTCGCAATCGACTAGCCGGGGCTTCGCGCGCCCTGCTAAGACCGGCCCCGAAACTCGGGGACGACCATGAAAAAGATGATCTCGCTCTTGGCCGCTGCGCTCGCCCTGGCCGCGTGCGCCACGTCGTCGGCGCCGCAAAGCGGCGGTGAAGGCGCGCTGCAGGTTGAGCCGCTTCAGTACACGACGCGCACGCTGGACAATGGGCTGCGCGTCTATTCGATGCCGGATGCGAACGCGGCGAACGTCTCGGTTCAGGTTTGGTACGATGTCGGCTCGGTCGATGATCCGATCGGGCGCTCCGGGTTCGCGCACCTGTTTGAGCACATCATGTTCAAGTCGACGCGCAACATGGCGGCGGAACAGTTCGACCGCCTGACCGAGGACGTCGGCGGTTTCAACAACGCCTCCACCTACGACGACTTCACCAACTATTACGAAGCCGTCCCCGCCAATCACCTCGAGCGCATTCTGTGGGCCGAAGCGGACCGCATGAGCTCGCTGGTGGTGAACGAAGCTACGTTCGACAGTGAGCGCGATGTTGTGAAAGAGGAGCTGCGCCAGCGCATTCTGGCGTCGCCGTATGGCCGCTTGTTCGGCCTCTACATGTCGCAAGCCAATTTCACAGTGCACCCGTACGGCCGCCCTGGCATTGGTTCGATCGAGGATCTTGATGCGGCGACTGTCGATGATGTTCGCGCGTTTCACGAACAATATTATCGCCCGGACAACGCCATCCTGGTCGTGTCCGGGAATTTCAACCAAGCGCAGCTCGATGCTTGGGTGAACCAGTATTTTGGCGACATCGAACGGCCGTCGCGCGCCATTCCGCGCGATTATCCGACTGAGCCTGTACGCACGCAGCCGCGCGAGTACACCGTCTATGCGCCGAATGTGCCGTTGCCGGCGGTGATGATATCGTATCCGCAGCCTGCATCCACGAGCTCCGATCTGCCCGCGCTGTTCGTGCTTGATGCCATCATGTCGAACGGCGAGTCGTCGCGGCTGTATCAATCGCTGGTGTATGACCAGCAGGTCGCGGCGGAGGTTTTCACCAATCTCGAAGCCACACAGGACCCGGGCGCGTATTCGCTATTTGCGATCCTCTCTGGCGATCAAACCGCGGAAGCCGGCGTTGCGGCGCTCTCGGCGCAGATCGCGCGCATGCGCGATGAGCCGGTGAGCCAGGCCGAGCTCGACGAAGCCAAGAACGAGATCGTTACGGCCACTATCCAAGGTCGCGAGACAGCATATGGCCGTGCTGAAGAGCTGGCGGATTCCGTCATTCGCTATGGCGATGCGGCTTACGCTGATCGTCTGCTGGCCGCGATCCAGAACACGACCGCCGCCGATGTGCAGCGCGTGGCGCGTTCGATCCTGAATGACGGCCGCCGCGTCGTGGTGCGTTACCTGCCGGAGCAGGAAGGCGTCACTGGCGATGCGATCGCGACGTCGTCAACGATCCAGGCGCGTGCGCTCAACATTCCGGCGTCCGAGATCACGGTGTTTGAACTGGCGCCGGAAGCGCAACGCGAAGCGCCGCCGACGCCAGGCGCGCCCGTCGATGCGCGCATTCCGCAAACGGCTGAGCGGACGCTGGCGAACGGTTTGCGCGTCATCGTCGCGCCAAACCGTGCTTTGCCGCTCGTTAGCGCCGACCTTCGCGTCGGCTACGGCGGCAGCGCCGATCCGCGTGGCCGGGCTGGTTTGGCTGGCATGACCGCCGACCTGCTGACGCGCGGTACGACCACACGAAGTGCGACGCAGATCGCGAGCCAGATTGAATCACTGGGCGCCACCATCGGCTCGGGCGCAGGCGCGGATTCGTCTGCGGTGTCGCTGCAAACCCGCTCCGATCGCGTCAACGACGCCTTCACGGTGTTCGCTGATGTCGCGCGCAATCCGGCCTTCGCGCAGGAAGAGCTGGAACGCGCGCGACAGGAAGCGCTCGATGGCCTGCAAGTCGCGCTGAGTGAGCCGGGCTCTATCGCTGGCTTCGCCATGACGCGCGCGCTTTACGGCGACGCGCCTTACGGCGCGATTGCGTCGCAGTCGACCATCAGCGCCATCACGCGTGACGATATGGGCGGCTACCACCGCACGTATTGGCGACCGGATGCGGCGGTGCTTGTCATCACCGGCGATGTGTCCGCCGATCAGGGCTTTGCGCTGGCTGAACGCTACTTTGGCGATTGGGCGCGGACGACCGGTGCGCGTCCCGCACAACCGGATGCGAGCGCATGGGCTCAGCCGGTGCGTGCGATCGTGGTCGATCTGCCGGATACCGGGCAGGCAGCGGTTTCGATGGGCCTGCGCGGCGTGGCGCGGACTGATGCCGATTATTTCCCGCTGCTCGTCGCCAACAACGTGCTGGGCGGTGGTTACTCGGCGCGGCTCAATCTCGAGATACGCATTCGCCGCGGTCTCTCGTACGGCGCAGGCTCAAGCCTCGCGGCGCGCGTGGCGGCGGGGCCGATCATCGCGAGCGCGCAAACGCGGAACGATGCGGCTGTGCAGGTTTATCAGCTCATGACCGGCGAGATTGATCGCATCGGCGACGAACTGGTGCCGGCAAACGAACTCACGGCGCGCAAGGCCGTGCTGATCGGCAATTTCGGCCGCGCCGTTGAGACCACGGCCGGTCTGGCGGGCCAAATCTCGACGTTGGCGCTCTACGGCCTGCCGCCGGAACGGCTCAGCACCTACGTGTCCGACGTTTCGAGCGTGACTCCAGAGCAAGCCCAAGCGGCCGCGGCGCGATATTTCGATCCGGCGCGGGCGGACGTGGTCATCGTGGGCGACGCCGACCTATTCTACGACGCCTTCCGGCGGGTGCGGCGTGAGGTTGAGCGCATTCCAGCGTCGGACCTAAACTTGGACAGCGAAACGCTGCGATAGGACCTTTTCCCCGAGCGTCGCGCCTGTCGTGGCGTGACGCTCGGGCGCGACTCAGTTAACTTTGAGCGCTTGAACGTTTCGAACCTCATACGCGTGGTCGGGACCGCCTTGGTGCTCAGCACCTTGTCGTTCGCGGTCGGCGTAGCCGGGGACCTCTCCCTGGCCGATCCGCCGAACTTCGGCGAACGCGTGGTTCTGCGGCTCCCGCCTGAACTTCCGGCTGACGCGCCACGCGCCGCGCCGCTACCACGGCTTGTGGCGATGGCGGCAGCCAGTGAGCCGACTCGGCCGCGCTTTGTGCCGGTCACGTTCGAGCCGCTGCGGCTCGAACCCATGGTCTGGGAGTCCAGCGCGGTCGAACTGGCGGCTCTGACCGAGGAAGCAGCATATTTCTCGGCTAAACCCGATCCAAGACGCAAAGACGCCTAGTTCGGTGCGGCTTTGCCGCAACACTGGCGCCCAGGGCCTGCAACAGCGCCAAAAAAGCGCCCAGGTCTCCGCGCTCTTCTCAACACCCATGAGCCATTCCTTCGGGCCGAGTCTGACAGGGCGCGGCGCCGCGGCAGTTGCCGCTGCGCTGACGCTGACAGCCGTGCCGGGCTTGGCTCAGGCCCAGGACCAACGCGCGGCCCCCGCGCCGCCGCCGGTGCAAGGGCTCTATCAAAGCGCCGCGGGCGCGACCCGCTATGCCACGCCGGACGGCGGTGTCCGCTTCGTATTCGACCGCTCCGGCGGTCGCGCCGCCTTGCTCCGTTTTGAGGGCGACGACGAAGTCCACGTGCTGCGCCCGGCGATGGCGGCTGGCGGCGGCGAAATCTACCGAACCGAAGACGGCGGGCTCATGCTGCGGGTGACGCCGCATGGCGGCGTCATCGTTTACACGCGCGCGATACGCACGGGCGCTGCCGCGTCCGAAGAAGGCCGCGTCGCGCGGTTGACGCCTCAGGCGATTGCGGTCGCCGACATGCAGGCGCGTTTCCGCGCGCTCCAGGCGCAGGCACGCCGCCGTGTCGGGCAGACCGTGACGTTCACGGTGCCGGCGCAAATGTCGGCGCCCGTCGCGGGTGTAGTGGTCGACGCCGCCGAGCGCGCGGCGGAGGGCTTGGCTGCCGCGCCAATGACCAACGTGCGCCGCGTCGTCATCACCGTCGGCAACACGCCCCGCATCGCGATGCGGGGCGATCAGCTTTTCATCCAGGTCGCGCCGCAAATGGGCTACGCAGGGCGCCCGTCGTCCAACACCGTGCGCAACGTGGTGACGGGCGAAGTGCAGGGGCCGGAGCAGTAAGCCGCCTAACAGGTCACCCCTTGCATTGATGCGGGCGGGCGTTCCAAGCGCACATAGCCGCTCGGCACGGCAAATGATGTCGAGCGCTGTTGCTCCTCTCTGAGCCATACCACTCGAAAGCTGATCTCACCTACGCGTGGCCCCATCGCCAACGGGACGCCGACTTGATCAAAGCATGACCAAGCCCCACTCGCTTCCGTGTGGAAGGCGCACGGGCGATTTGCGTAGCGGCGTATCTCCGGTCCTCCCGGATATTCTGTGTCCCACGCTCGATCCGGATCGATGAAGCCAGTGGACAAGCCGAATTGGGTTGCAGCAGCCTGCATCGAACTCACCCAATAAACACGATCGGCCGCTGACCGCGCTCGGCCAGATGGGAAGAGTTGCGCGCTGCCCCGATCGATATCGAGGATAGCTGCTAGGTGACCGGTTGACGATCGAGCGTCGGCGGCTTCGATTCGAAGCCAATACATCGATCCGACAGGGTTCCGTTGATCCTCATCAAAGCCATAAGCGCTGATGCGCACGGTGCGCCATGTGCCATCCGGGTTGAGCGTGCGTGCCGACGCGATGAAGGGCGTGTCGTAGGATGGCGGAGCGCAGGCATGAGCGGCCGGCGGAAAGCCGGCGGATACAGCTAGAAAAACGGCAACGGCGCTGAAAATCCCCTTCATTTGAAGCTGTCCTTACGCGCGCGCAGATCCGCGAACGCTTCGACGTCTGTGGCCTCCGGCTTCATGATTGAATGCTTCAGCAACGGCGCGCGCAGGAACGGGTTGGTGCGCAGCTCCAAATCGAGCGACATCGGCACAGTCGGCTTGCCCTCAGCGCGCAGGCGCTTCACTTCGGCGACGCGCGCCTGCAAATCCTGGTTGATCGGATCGTAGTAGATCGCGAAGCGCGCGTTGGCCTCGGTGTATTCGTGCGCGCAGTAGAGCGTGGTGTCGCGCGGTAGGGCGGCGATCTTGGACAGGCTGGTCCACATCTGCTCCGGCGTGCCTTCGAACAAGCGCCCGCATCCCATTGAGAACAGGGCATCGCCGACGAACGCGACCTTCTCCGCGTCGAACACGTAAGCAATGTGCCCCAACGTATGCCCGCCGACATTCAGCACGCACGCTTCGATGCCGCCGAGCTGCACACGGTCGCCTTCGTCGACAACGCGATCGGGCGCTGCGCTGATGCGCTCCACCTCGCGCGGACCGGTGACGCGGGCGCCGGTCTTCGCCTTGATGGCGGCGTTGCCGCCGGCGTGATCGGGGTGCCAGTGGGTGTTCCAGATATCAGTGACGCGCCAGCCCTTGGCGTCGGCCTGGCGCATGATCTCGTCAGCGTCAGGCGTATCGATCGCCGCGGTCGCGCCGCTGGTGGGATCGTGAATGAGGAACCCGTAATTGTCCGACAGGCAGGGGAATTGATGGATTTGAAGCATGTCCTAGCTTAGCCCTCTCTACCCATGCGCGTCGATGTTCTAGCCCTCCAACGCTTCTACGCGTCGCCGCTTGGCGACGTCGTGCGCCGTGCGGCGACGCGGCGGCTCGGTGCGCTTTGGCCCAATGTCGAAGGGCTGGACATTCTGGGTATCGGCTATCCGGTCCCGTACCTTGGCCGTGTGCGCCAAACCGCGCGGCGCGCCGTGGTGATGATGCCGGCCGAGCAGGGTGTGGAGCCGTGGCCGGGCGAAGGGCTGACGCTCAGCTCTCTCGCCGACGAGGCGCGGCTGCCTTTCATGGACGCCGTGTTTGACCGCGTGCTCATGGTGCACGCGCTCGAAGAGACCAGCGCCGCGCACGCCATGCTGCGCGAGGTCTGGCGCGTCATGGCGCCGGAAGGCCGGCTCGTCGTCATCGCAGCCAACCGGTGGAGCCTGTGGGCGCAATCGGGCGCAACGCCGTTTGGACACGGTCGCCCATATTCTCGCACGCAGCTCGTCACGCTCCTCAGCGACGCCATGTTCGAGCCGGTTGTCTCCGCACGCGCGCTTTACGCGCCACCATCGACATGGACGCCCTTCGTGCGTGCGGCGGAGGCGTTCGAGCGGGTGGGCGAGATGGTGTGGCCGGCGCAGGGCGGGCTGGTGCTGATGGAGGCGGTGAAGCGGCTCTACGCCAGCACTGCGCGCTCGCAGGGTCGTGTCCTTTTAGCCAAGGCGCCGGACAGATCGCGCGAGGGCGCGCCGGGAAGCTTGCCCAAGCGCGATGGCTGACGTTTAAACGCGCCATGAAGCTCATCACCGCCATCATCAAGCCGAGCCGCCTCGACCCGGTGATCGACGCGCTGAAGGACGCCGGCGTTGGCGGGCTGACGGTTTCTGAAGTGCGCGGCTTCGGACGGCAGAAGGGCAAGACCGAGGTCTATCGCGGCGCCGAGTACGAAGTGAAATTGCTGCCCAAGGTGAAGGTCGAAATCGCAGTCCCGGCTGAGCGCGTCGACGCCGTCGTGGACGCTCTCGCCAATGCCGCCAAAACCGGCAAAATTGGCGACGGCAAGGTCTGGGTGGTTGACCTGGACGCCATTCAGCGCATTCGCACTGGCGAAACCGGGCAGGCCGCCGTCGAGTCCTGACGGCTGTTCGTCGCAGCCCAGGCGGTGGGCGGGCGCTGCCCCGCTATGCTAAGCCCCTGGCTCAATCCAACAGAGTTTCGAGGGGACTTTCCATGCATATGACGCGGCGCGCTCTGATGGGCGCTACGGCTGCCGGCATCGCCATTACCGCGGCCGGTTGCGGCCAGACCGGCGGCAACGCCAGCGCGCGCTTCACCGCGCTGCTCGATCAACTCTGCATCGATATCCTGAAGGAGTCGCCGGAGAGTTCGACGAGCCTCGGTGTAAGCGAAGAACAAGCTGGCGGCCGCTTCATCGACAAGCTCGATGAGAGCTCGCGCGAAGCGTTCATTCGTCAGCGCGGCATCGCCGAGCGCGCCATCACCGCGCTACAAGGCATCGACCGCGCGCAGCTGACGGGCCAGGAGCCGGTGACCTACGACGTGGCGCTGACGTCGATGCAAAACCAAGTCGCCGCGCAACAGTTCGAGTTCGGCGGCGGCGCGCAATCGCCTTACGTCGTCACGCAGCTCGGCGGCGCCTATACAGAGATCCCGGACTTCCTCGACAGCCGCCATCCGGTGACCACCCGCGACGAGACGGAAGCGTATCTCTCGCGTCTCTCCGCCTATGCCCGCAAGCTCGATCAAGAATCTGCCGTGATCGCCGCTGACGCCGGCGCCGGCATGATCCCGCCGGATTTCTGCATCGATGGCGCCGTGAACCAGCTGCGCGGTTTTGCCGGCACGGCGCCGGCACAGACAGTGCTGGTGACGTCGCTGGTGCGCCGTCTGCCGGAAGTCAGCGAAATTCCGGAAGCCGATCGCGCCGGTTTCCTCACGCGCGCCGAGACTATCGTCCGCGACGAAGTGCTGCCCGCGTATCAACGTCAGATCGAAGCGCTGACGGCGATCCGTGCGCGCGCGGTGCATGACGCCGGCATCTCGGGCCGTCCGCGCGGCGCGGAAATGTATGAGGTGGCGCTGCAGAACTACACCACCACCAATATGACCGCCGACGAGATCCACAATATGGGCGTCGAGCTGGTGACCTCGATCAACGCGGAGATGGACACCATCCTCCGCGCCAACGGCCTGACCAGTGGCACAGTCGCCGCGCGCATGACAGCGCTCGGCGCCCGTCGCGATCAGGTTTACCCGAACACCGACGCTGGCCGTACGCAGCTGCTGGCGGATCTCAACGCGCAAGTCGCGGCGATGACGGCGCGGATGCCGGAAGTGTGCGGCGTACTCGCAACGCAGCCGCTGCGCATCGAGCGCGTGCCGGAATACATCCAGGCCGGCGCGCCGGGCGGCTACTATCAGCCCGCGTCGCTCGATGGCACGCGCCCGGGCACGTACTACATCAACTTGCGCGACACGGCGGAGTGGCCGAAATTCTCGCTGCCGGCGTTGAGCAATCACGAAGGCGTCCCGGGTCACCACTGGCAGATCGCGATCCAGCAGGAAGCCGAAGGTCTGCCGTTCTTCCGCACGGCGCTGTCGTTCTTCGGCGCCTTCATCGAAGGCTGGGGTCTCTATTCGGAAATGCTCGCCGACGAGATGGGCATGTTCGCCGACAATCCGCTGAACAAGCTCGGCTACCTGCAATCGGCCGCATTCCGCTCCTCGCGACTTGTCGTCGACACCGGCATCCACTCGAAAGGCTGGACTCGCGAGCAAGCGATCGACTCCATGATGCAGGCCACCGGTCAGGACCGCACCTCGACGACGACCGAGATCGAACGCTATTGTGTCATCCCCGGCCAAGCCTGCAGCTACATGGTCGGCCGCCAGGCCATCCTGCGCATGCGCGACAGCGCACGCACGACGCTGGGCGCGGCGTTCGACCTCAAGGGCTTCCACGACACGCTGCTGACCAACGGCTCTACGCCGCTGACGGTCACCGAGCAGTTGGTGAACCAGTGGGTCGCATCGGTGCAGGCGCCAGCGTAAGCATCGCAAAACCGAACGGACGGAGCGGCGGCGTGAGCGATCACGCCGCCGCTTTTTCATGATCCACGGAGGGAGTCTGCGGACCATGACGTTTGCCGCGGCCGAGGTAGCGCACGCCCTTCAGCCACATTTTCGAGGCTTCCCAGTGGATGCCGACGATAACCATGAGCGTCATCAGCGGATTGCCCGCGACGGCGCGCAAGATATTCGCGTCGGTGAGTTCGCGCCGTTCGCCCGCAAACGAGGCTGTCAGCGCGATATCCTTGCCGCGCTTCACCGTCATCGCCACCACCGCGCGTTCGCCGGGCGGCGTGATGTTGAATTCGTAGCGCAGGTCCTGCTCCAAGAACGGAGAGACGAAGAAATTCTTGTCACAGGCCTGCGCCGCGGCGCCGTTGGGGGCGACGCTCGGGGGGAGAACGTAGAAGTGCTGCTCGCCGAAAGTGTTCTTCACTTCGTGCACGAGGGCTGCGAGCGCGCCGTCGCGGCGGTAGCAGAAATAGACGCTGAGCGGGTTGAACACGTAGTTCAGCAGCCGCGGCATCGCGAGCAGCACGATACGGCCGCCGTCCCACGCGATGCCGGCTTCGCGCAGCTTGGCTTCGATCTGCGGACGCAGCGGTGCGTCGGTGCGGGCGCCGTGATCGCGGTCGAAGTGGGAGAGCAGCGCGCCCTTGTTTAGTGAAAAGCGACGCAACGCACCGTCGAGCGCGTCCAATTCTTCCAAGTCCAGCGCGAGCATGAACACGCTGTAGCGCAGCCGGTGTTTGCCAGGGCGCATGTGGGCAACGTGGCCCGTGTAGAGCGCCGAGCGCGTCATGCAGCGATCGCGCCGGGCATCGGCGCAGGCAAATGGATGCGTCCGGATTCTTCCGTTACATTCCAGGGTCGCCGCAGGCCGCCAAGCTGCTCGGCGACAGCGAGGCCAGCTTGCAAGCCGTCTTCGTGAAATCCGGCGCCAAAGTAAGCGCCGCAGAACCAAGTGTTGCGCGCGCCTTGCAGGGACCAGAGCTGTTCCTGCGCGCGGATGGCGGCGGCGTTGAAGAGCGGGTGATCGTATTCTGTCTCGTAGAGGATCGTGCTTTCGCGCGGCATGGTTTGCGGGTTGAGCGTGAGGAAGATCTGCTCCTTGCTGTCGATCTCCTGCAGCTTGTTCATCCAATACGAAACGACACAGCCGCCCTCCGGATTGTCGCCGACATAGTTCCAGCTGGCCCACAGCGCTTGGCGGCGCGGCATCAGCGTGCGGTCGCTATGCAGTACGGCGCGGTTTTTCGCGTAGCGGAATTCGCCGAGCAGGCGGCGCTCTTCGGCGCTTGGGTCTTCCAGCATGGCCAGCGCTTCGTCAGCATGCGCGGCGATCACCACATCGTCGAACCGCTCTGCGTTACCCTGCGCATCGCGCACCCAGACGCCCGCGCCATCGCGGCGAATCGAAACGGCGCCGGCGTTGATCCGTGCACGTTCGGCATAAGGTGCAGTGATCTTCTCCACGTAAGCTCGGCTGCCGCCGACGACCGTGCCCCATTGCGGCCGCCCCTTGAGCTTCAGCAAGCCGTGGTTCTCGAAGAACCGCACAAACGCGCAGGCCGGATAGTGATGGATTTCCGCCAGCGAGGCGGACCAAATCGCGGCGGCTTGCGGCAGCAAGTGATCGCGTTGAAACGCATCGCCATAGCCGCCGAGCTTTAGATATTCGCCGAGCGAGATCATGCTCTCGCGCGTGGCCAGCAATTCCAGCGGCGCCTGTTTGTAGAAGCGCATCAAGTCGAGCGTCATCGACCAGAAACGCGGGCTGAACAGATTGCGTCCGCCGCACAGGAATGCCGAAGCGCCTACAGAGGAGTATTCCATCTGCCCGCCGTTCAGCGAAACGCCGAACGACATATCGGAGGTTTTCGTTGCAACGCCGAGTTCTTCAAACAATGCGACGAGGTTCGGGTAGGTGAGGTCGTTAAATACGATAAAGCCGGCATCGACCGGGGTATCGCCAAGGCTCGTTTTCACATTCACCGTGTTCGAATGCCCGCCGAGGCGATCGTTCTTCTCGAACAGAGTTACCTCGTGTTTCCGGCTCAGCAGCCACGCCGCCGACATTCCGGCTATGCCCGAGCCGATCACGGCTATATTTTGCCGGCGCGTTGCACCACTGGAGGAAAAAGCCATCGCACTGTCTCGCTCCAGCGCGCGTGCTACCGGCTGGTTCGCTAGGCGATACGGGCGTCGGAGCCGCGCGGATCAGAGTGATCCGGGCGACCGCCTTGTCCGTATGACGTCAAATGCGTGCGTTGGAACTCTCACCGGGCCGGGTCCGAATGGCGTTTCCACCGCGCTTGAGGGAGCGCCGCGCCGTGCATAGCCGCGTCGAGGACACGGACGAGGCATTGCTGGTGCGGATCGCCGGCGGCGACCGCGACGCGTTCGCGCTCGTGTTCTGCAAGTATGCGGCGAAGGTGAAGGGCTATCTGATCCGCCTCGGGGCCGCCGGCGCCATCGCCGAGGATTTGGCGCAAGATGCGATGGTGAACATCTGGCGGCGCGCCGCTTCGTTTGATCCGAACAAAGCCAAAGCGTCGACTTGGATTTTCGTTATCGCCCGCAACGCCTGGATCGATCGGCTGCGGCGGGAGAAGGTCGAACTCGCCTATCGGGCGTTCGTCGATCAGCCAGAAGAGAGCGGCGATGAATCTCCGGACGATGCCGCGGCGCGTGCGCAGTCCGAAGAGCGGATTTCGGCGGCGCTCTTGGCGCTTTCAGACGAGCAGCGCCAAGTGGTGCAGCTCTCGTTCTTCGAGGATCGGCCGCACTCCGAAATCGCTGAGCGACTCGATCTGCCGCTCGGCACTGTAAAATCACGTCTGCGTCTTGCGCTTATAAAGCTGCGCGCGCATTGGGAGCAGTTGAAGTGAACCCGCGTCATCACCCCACCGCCGATGTCCTTGCCGCCTATTCCGCTGGAGCGCTTGAGGCTGGGTTTGGTCTTGTCGTCGGCGCGCATGTGGAGACGTGCTCCGCTTGCCGGGCTAGCGTGCTCACGTATGAGGCGGCGTCAGGCGCTGCGCTGAAAGAGTTGCCGAGCGCCGATGTGGCCGCCGATGCGCTGACGCGCGTGATGAGCCGGCTCGATGAGGCGCCGGCGCCTGTCCTGGCGCGTGACACGCGTCCGTTGCTGGAGCGCTTGCCGCTGAAGCCGCGCAAGTGGATCGCACCCGGTGTCTGGGTGGCAGCAGTGGATACGCCGCACGCGCCGAACAATCGCGTCTACCTGCTCTCGGTGAAACCCGGCATGCCGACTGCGCGGCACGAGCACTCCGGCGCTGAGTTTTGCACGGTGTTGCAAGGCGCCTACCGCGACGAACTCGGGCTGTTCTCGACCGGCGATTTCGCGGCGACGGACACCGACGTGAACCACCAGCCGGTGGTGCAGGGCGATGAGGACTGCATCTGCCTCTTCGCGACCGAAGGCCGGCTGAAACCAAAGGGTCTGCTCGGTCGGATCGCGTTCGCTTACGCGGATGTGTAGCACTCGCTAGCTGTTTTCACTCGCCGCCCGCCCGTGACCTAGGGCATAGGCTCCGCCGGAACGCCATGGCGGAGTGCGATCATGACTGAAACGACTGCCACGCCAGGCATACAGGCGCATGGTCCTTCCGCGGCGATTGCCGCGGGCGGGCGCATTTCCGAGATCGACATGATGCGCGGCCTCGTCATCGTCCTGATGGCGCTGGACCATGTGCGCGACTATTTCTTCAACGGCGCAGGGATGGTCGGCGTCGGCGGCGCGTTGCTCGATCCGGCGACGACAACGCCCGCCATCTACATCACGCGCTGGATCACGCACCTCTGCGCGCCGACGTTCGTGTTCCTCGCCGGCGTCTCGGCCTATCTCCAATTCGCAAAAGGCAAACCGATCCCGCAACTGTCGCGCTTTCTACTGACGCGTGGTCTGTGGCTGATCTTTCTCGAAGCCACGGTGCTGAGCTTCGGCTGGTCGTTTGGCTTTCCGTACGCTTTTTTCATGCAAGTGATCTGGGCGATCGGGATCTGCATGCTGGCGCTTGCCGCTCTGGTGTGGCTGCCGCGCATGGCGGTGCTGGCGATCGGCGTCGCGATCATTGCCGGCCACAACCTGCTCGATCCGATTACGACTGAACAGGGCGGCGGCTTGTTGTGGACGGTGCTGCACGAAGGCGGGCCGATCATCGTCGGTGAAACGCCGATTGGCCTGGTCGCTTATCCCGTGCTGCCATGGATCGGCATCATCGCACTGGGCTACGGGCTGGGGGGCGTGTTCACGGAGGCGCCCGAGAAGCGCAACCGCACCATCTTCTTCATCGGTCTCGGCATGCTGGCGGCGTTCTTTCTGCTGCGCTTTGCGATGGTCTATGGCGATCCCGCATTTCCGACCGGGCCGGAGGCCGAGTGGAAGGATTGGCGCGAGCAATCGTCGCTCGGCGCCGCCATCATGGTGTTCTTCGACGTGCAGAAATATCCGCCGTCGCTGCAGTTCACGCTGGGGACGCTTGGCATCATGCTGACGTTGTGGCCGCTGCTCACACGGCTGCGTGGGCCGGTGGCGTCGGTGCTAACCACGTTCGGCGCGGTGCCGTTCTTCTTCTATTTGCTGCACGTCTATCTGATCCACCTGCTGGCCATCGCAGCCAATGCCGCAATGGGGCGCAATGTTGGCGGCTTGTTCGACTACATGATCAACGTCTTCATCCACCCCGAACGGCTCGCAGGCCTCGGCTTTTCGCTGCCGTGGGTCTACGTCGCCTGGTTCACCGTGCTGGTGCTGCTTTATCCGCTCTGCCGCTATTGGCAGCAGCTGAAGGCGCGGCGGCGCGATTGGTGGCTGTCGTATCTCTAAGCGGCGCGTTCTTCGCGGACGGCATTCATGATGTCGTCTGCGAACGGCGCGAGCGGGGCAGGCCGGTACGACGCATTCGCCGCCCACCGAAGTCGCGCCGTCTCGTGCATGTCCTCGAACCGCGTCAACCCTTTGCGCCAACGCGCGCCCAGCACGTTCATCAGCGACGGCCGATTGTTCGAGCGCACCGAACACGTGATCGGATCGATCTCCGCCAAGCAGTTCGAAAGCACCGAACCAGGCTCACGCGACAATGTCAGCCCCGCTTGCTCCGCGCCTTCAAGCACCCAGAGCAGCGCGCAATTCGACAATCCACGGCATGGCCCGCCGCCGACGCCGCCGTGGTCGCCGGGAAACCACGACTGCGCCACGCGCACCGGCGCGCCCGGCGTGTTGAAGTTCTCGACATTGCTCCACAGCGTTGGCTTGAACGGCGCGCGGCGCTCATCGATCGCGACGGCGTGACGCGCGAACTCAACGGAGCGCGATAGCGCGGTATCGTGAAACTCGTATTGCTTGTTCATGCCGATCGAGATCGGCAACAGCCGCGGGATGCCCAATGCGCCGACTGTGTCCCACACACCGAGATATCGAATGCGCAAATCCACTGGCGGCGCAGTGAAGGGCGCGGTGAGGCGCGGCCAGGCGATGGCGTGCGCCGTTCGGAAACGTTCGGTTTCCGGACTATCGGCGGCGAACGCCTTGTTGCGGTAGAGGTCTAGACCTGCACGCGCCTTGTCCACGCTCTCTCGCCGTAGCACGCCGACTTTGCGCAAAAGCCCCGCCAGGCTCCGCACCGTGTAGGCGCCGCGCGAAAAGCCGAACAGGTAGAGCTGATCGCCGGCTTCGTAGTTCAGATTGATGAAGAGCCAAGCGTCCAGCAGATGATCGTCGAGATCATCGCCCGTCATGCCGTTCCAGAGGTTGAGACCGCTGAGCGAGGCGCCGGCGCCCGCAGAGTAATAAACGATCTGCGGCCGGCCTTGGCCATCGCGTGAGGAGACAGCGCGAGCGGTCAGCGCAACATTGGTGAGACTATCGCCATAGAGGCGTTGCCACGTTCCATCGCAACAGATGATGAGGCGCTTCATGGCGCGAGCAAGAACACGGCCTCTTCAGCGAAGACATTCGCGCGCCACAGCGTCTTGGCGAACGGCGCGCCAGGGCGGCCTTGCGTCAGCGGCACCGCAGTCTCGATGCCGAAGCGCATCTCTCGCGCCAGCTCCGCGAAGTCGCGCAAGCTGCAGCTGCGGTACAAGTCGCCGTCGGACCATTTCGCGCCACGTTGCGGCGGCACGCGTCCGCTCGTCGCCAGTTTGAACCGCGTGCGCCAGAACCCGGCATTGGCGACCGAGACAATCACGCGCTCGCCAATGCGGCCCGCTTGGCGCAACGCGTCGCGCGGCCGCGCCATTGCCAGCAGGCTGTGCGAGAGCACCACGTAGTTGAAGGACGCGCTGGGAAATTCGGCCAGGTCCGATTCCGCATCGCCCTGAACCACGGAGAGCCCGCGCACCACGCAGCCGCGCACTTTTGCCTTGTCACGCTCCAGTCCGCGCACGCGCGCTTTGCTTTGGCGCGTCAGCGTCTGCATCAGCGCGCCATCGCCACAACCAACGTCCAGGACGCTCGCCCCGTCATCGACCATGCGCGCAATGATGTCGTGATCGCCACGCCCCGGGCGCGCATCGAGATCGAGTGGCGCGGCGTGAACCAGTTCGAGCTGCGCGGCCATCAGGCGCCTCCGCCTTGCAAGGAAAGCCCGCGCGCCGACGCGGCGGAATCGATAAAACCGGTTAGAGTCGCCTCGAACTCTGGTTCTTCGTGCAGATAGGCGTCGTGGCCCTTTTCGCTGTCGATCTCGACGAACGACGTATCAGCGCCCGCCGCGATCAACGCACGCGCCACAGTGCGGCCATCCGCCGGAGGGAAGCGCCAATCGCTTGAGAACGAGAATACCGCGTGCCGCGTCGAGCCGCCCTGGAACGCGTTGGCCAACCGGCCGCCGAAATCGGCGCCGAGGTCGAAGCCGTCCATGGCGCGGGAAAGATAGAGATACGAGTTGGCGTCGAAGCGCTCGACGAAAATCGCGCCGTGCGTGCCGACGTCGGCATCGAACTTGAAGCGCTCACGTTGGCGTGCGTCTTCGATGCGCGACCGCACGCCTTGCTCAGAGAGGCTCGCGACCTGCGCCGCCATCCGCGCCACCGCGAGGCCCTTGCTCGGCCGCACGCCGTGCGCCGTGTAGCCGCCACCGCGCCAATCCGGATCGGCCATCACGGCTTGGCGGCCCAACTCGGAGATGGCGATGTTCGTCGCCGATTGCCGCGCTGCCGCCGCCACGGTCACGCACGCGAACGCGCGCTTCGGATAAGCGCTCACCCAGTTCAACGCCTGCATACCGCCCATGCCGGCGCCGATGACCAGAAACAAACTCTCGATGCCCAGCGCTTCGATCAGCATCGATTGCGCGCGCACCATGTCGGCGATGGTGATGGGCGGAAAGCGCAGGCCGTTCGGCTGGTGATCCGGACCCAGCGTTGCGGGACCAGTCGTGCCCATCGAGCCGCCAAGGACATTGGCGCAGATGACAATGAACCGATTGGTGTCGATAGGCCGGCCGGGGCCGACGATGCGCGGCCACCACGCCGGGCGGCCGGTGATCGGGTTTGGGCTCGCCACGAACTGATCGGTCGTCAGTGCGTGGCACACCAGCACGGCGTTGGTGCGATCGGTGTTGAGCGCACCATAGGTTTCGAACGCGACGGTGAGGGGCGCGACGTGTTCGCCGTTCGCCAGTTGCAGCGGCGCTGAGGCGTCGAACGCCAGCGTCCGCACGCCTCCGGCCGCCTGGATCTTTGCCGCTGCATGAATCATGTGCCGAGTGTACAGGCTTCGCCCGCGCCGATGCATCCCCCGGGGTGAGTGGCGGCTGTTGATGACAAGCGCAGCGCGCAGACATTGGCGGCTGTGAGGAAAGTCCCTAAGGTCCGCCTCATGAACGATCTCGGCCCCCCGACCGAAGGCGATCCGCTCGACCTGATTCGGCGCGACATCGACGGCATCGATAAGACGCTGCTGTCCTTGTTCGCGCAGCGCCTGCAATTGGCCGACAAACTCGCAACGACCAAGGCGCCGCAAGGCCTGCCGATCCGTAGCGGGCGCGAAGTGGCGATGCTGCGGCGTCTGATTGCCGAGGCGCCGGCGCCGCTGGAACGAGAGCTCGTGCTTGAACTTTGGCGCGCTTTGATCGGCGCGAACGTGCGTCGGCAGCGGGTTGTCGATGTGATTGTCGGGGGCGGGCGCGCTGACCCGACGCGGCTTTTTGACGTGGCGCGCCGTCATTTCGGTTCGAGAACGCGGATCTCGCACGTCGCGGAACCGCAGGCCGCGTTGCAGAAGGCTGCGGAGAACCCGCAATCGTGCGTCGCGGTCACGCCGTGGCCAGCGGCGCCAGGCGTCGGTTCGTGGTGGCCGGCGCTCTCGGAACGGCGCTTCCACGACCTGCATCTTATCGCCGGCCTGCCGCTGCTTGGGCCCGCCACGGAAGATCCAGAAGCCTGCGTCTTCGCCGCGACACCGACGGATCAAGCCGGCAACGACATCACCTTGCTGATCGCATTCGACCAACATCACCGCGCGCAGCGCGCGCTGAACGAGGCGGGGCTGACCGGCAAGGAAGTGGCGCGCTCCGAGCCGCGTGTGCTGTTGCGGATCGAAGGCTTCGTCGCCGTCAACGATCCGCGCGCTGGCGCGCTGACGAGCTACGGCGTCGAAGGCGTCCGTGTCCTCGGCTCGTACGCGCGCATCTGATGGCCATGATCTACGACCGTATCGCCATCATCGGCATTGGCTTGATCGGCGCGTCGATCGCGCGCGCGGCGCGTGAGTTCGGCGCGGCCAACACGATCCAGCTTTACGACGCGAACCCCGACGTGCGAGCGCGGGCGCGCGAACTGGACCTAGGCGAAGTGATTGATGATCCGGAAGAGGCCGTCGCGAAGGCTGAGCTTGTTGTGCTCTGCGTGCCGGTTGGCGCCATGGCTGAGGCCGTCACTGCGTGCAAACAAGGGCTGAAGATCGGCGCCATCGTCACCGACGTTGGTTCGGTGAAGCAGGCCGTGGTGAGCGCTCTCACAGAGCTGCTCCCAACCTACGTCTATTTTGTACCCGGCCATCCGCTCGCGGGCACCGAGCATTCCGGGCCGGACGCGGGTTTCGCCAGCCTGTTCCACAATCGCTGGCAGATACTCACGCCGTTGCCCGGCGACGAGCGCGAAGGGTATGGCGCGGCCGTTGACCAAGTCGAAGAGTTCTGGCGCGCACTCGGCGCCAATGTCGATCGTATGGACCCGGAACGGCACGACGTCGTGCTCGCCGTCGTCAGCCACCTGCCGCACTTGATCGCGTTTAACATCGTGGCGATGGCGGAGGATCTGGAGAGCGTCACCGAAAGCGAAGTGGTGAAATATTCCGCCTCCGGCTTTCGCGATTTCACCCGCATCGCAGCCTCCGACCCGACGATGTGGCGCGATGTATTTTTGAACAACCGCGAAGCCGTGCTCGAAGTGTTGGGCCGATTCTCGGAAGACTTGGCGGCGCTGCAGCGCGCCATCCGTTGGGGCGAAGGCGATACGCTCTACGATTTGTTCGACCGCGCCCGTCGCATGCGCCGCGAAGTCATCGAAGCGGGCCAAGACACGCCCGCTCCGAATTGGGGCCGCGAGAACTAGTACACCGGCGGCAGCGGTCGCACCGGCAGCCCTTCAATGTTCAGCAAGCCGTCGTTGGCGCCGATATCGAGCGTGATGTCGTCGCCTGTCACGAGATAGCCGGCGGCCAGCAACTGCAGCGCTTGGCGCGCGTCGTCGTCAACGTTCGGGCCGGTGGCGATGGCGTTCAGCACAGGCGCTGGCCGTTCGACCGGAAGCACTAGGCGGCCATTCAGGCGGCGCTGTTCGTCCAATCCGCCTTCGCCCGTGCCGGTCGTCGCAAGCGGTCCCCAGTTCAGTTCTAGCGCGTCGAAGCGCAAGCGTCCGCCCGCTTCACGCCACGGGCCGAGTGGGTCGTTCCGCGAGGACTCCAGCAGCGCCGCGCCATCCTCGATCACGATCGCCGCGCGCAAGCGCGCGACGTTCTGACCGAACGCCTCGAAGCTGCGCACCGGGCGCGGCAGGGTCAGCGCCTGAGCGTCGAACGCGAGCTGGTATTCGCCGGCCGCGCGCGCATCGGGGCGCACATTGATGACGAGTTTTGTGGCGTTGAGCACGCCTTCTTGCGCCGGATCATCCAGCACCAGATTATCCGCTTCCACGCCGGCCACGGCGAGAGCGCGGCGCGACGCACGCAGGCTTGCTATCAGTTTGTCGGCGGTGATGTTGGTGACTGCGCCGTTGCTGCGCGAAATCGCGATCGGCGCTTCCGCTTCAAGGATCAAGTGCTGCGGGTTCAGCACATCGACGTTCAAGTCAGCGCGCTGCGTCGCGGCGCGCCAGCCTCCGCGCGCGGGGGCGTACGCGACGTTCTGTAACTCCAAACGCATCAGCACCGGAAAGCCGTGGCGCACGATGCGACCGATCTCGGCCGATCCGCCGGACGCGTTTTGTTGCGTCACCCAGCTTTGCAAGCGCCGTTCGCTCTCGCCGGCGAGATAGTTCCAGTAAAACACCCATCCGAGCGCTGCGAGAATGAACAGCACCCAGGGAACGGCGAGCCAAAGACCGCGTATCTTCATGCCGCCACGCTGCGGCGCCGATCGGGCGGCAGCAAGGCCTGACTTTCGGTTTCAATCGTGTTTTCGAGTTCCCGCATAAAATCTTCGCGCGAAAGCCCCGGCGGAATCGGCGGCAAGAATTTGATGGTCACGGTTCCCGGCCGACGAATGATGCCGCTCGGTTTCCACACTAGGCCGGTGTTCAGCGCCATCGGCGTCACCGGCAGATTCAAATCGCGATACATCGCGACGATGCCTGGCTTGTAATCCGGCGGTGCGTTCAATTCCTGGCGCGTGCCTTCGGGATAGATGACGATCTGGCGTCCCTTCGCGATCGCGGCGCGTGACGCGCGCAGCATGTTCTTCAGCGCCGTTGCGCCTGCGTCGCGATCAACCGGGATCATGCGCTTCATGTAGAAGCCGAAAACCGGCATCTTGATCAGTTCTTTTTTGACAACGAACACCGGCTCGGAAACGAACAGCACCGGCAACACTGTGTCGAGCGTGGTTTGATGTTTGGACGCGATCAGCGCCGGTCCTTTCGGGACGTGCTCTAGACCTTCGAACTTGATCTTCGCGCCAACGATCCAACGCAGCCCCCAAACGGTCGACTTCCCCCAGCCCCGCATCGAATGCCAAATGAAGCGGTCGTGGCCGAGCAACACGGCGGGCATGTAGAGCAGGCCCCAGAAGGCCATCGTGCCATAGAACCAAATGACGAAAATAATCGAGCGCAGCAGGATCATGCGGGCTCGGTATCGCCGTCTTCTGCATTGCTGCCAAGGCCGATCAGAGCCTCGCGCCCGCGAATGACGAGATACTTGACGTACTCCGCGCCAATCCGACTCGCCGCGCCAATGTCGCTGCGCCAGAGGTCCGGATCCGTCCAGCGCGTTTGCACCGGATACGGATAGATCTCGACTTCGGGCATCGCGAGCGTCAGCTCCGCGCGCGAGCGCGGCATGTGATAGTCGTCGGTGACGAGAATTAGCCGCGTATAATTGTGCTCGCGCGCCCAAGCCGCGGTTTCGGCCGCGTTGCCCAGTGTATCGTCTGCGCTGCGACCGAGATCGACGCAGCATTCCGCGAGTTCGCCATCCAACTCCAGCACTTCAAACAATTCCGCGTCGGTGACGATGCGGTTGACGCCGGAGATCAGCAGCCGCTGACCCTTGTGCTGTTCCAGCAAACGCACGCCGGTTGAGAGCCGCTCGAGTGAGCCGCCGGTCAGCGCGACGATAGCCTCGGCCGGCGGCGGCTCTTCCACCACGTCTTGGCGCACGTCGTTCGCGAAATTCCAGAAGCCAACGATGAACGCGATCGCGGCGATCACGATCGCCCACAAGCCGATCGAGCGCATCAGCCGAGCCTCGCGGCCTGACCGTGAAAGTAGCCCGCCGCTGCACGCGCGCCGGCGCCCGCGGCAATCGCTGCACCTAACGGCGCAGCAGCAACGGGAACGAGATCGATCGGCAGAATCATTGTCTGCAATTGATCAATCGAAAGACCAGGAATGGCTAGGAACAGAACGATTAAACCCGCGACAGCCGCGAGTGCGCCGCCCGCCAATCCAGCGTAAAGCCCAAGCACCGCCGCTTCATCCGCGATGCGTCCGGCGGTCTGGCTTCGCGTCGCGCCGAGATCGGCCATCACTGTCACCATCTCGCGCCGCCGCGCTGCGAGCCCGCGCGCCGCCAGCGAGACGATAACTGCCATGATCAGCGCAAACGCGATGGAACCCCAGAACGCCGCATTCCGCACGCGTGTCGCGAGCCCCGCGCCGCTGGAATCGTTCGGCGCTTCGATCACCTCGGCCGTGACGCCGCCTTGCGCCAGCACGGCGACAATGTCGCCAGAAACATCCACTCGGCTGCCAATCGGCGCGAGTTCGATTTCGATCAGGCGCAGTTCCGGCAGATCCTCCGCCCGAACCTCGCCGCCGAGCAGGGCCGCCGCACGACCCGCCGTCATCGGAGCGGCGCTCGTCACTAGCGGCGTCTGCGCCAGCGCCAACTCAGCGCCAGCGACGCCGGCAGGCCCCTCGGGGGCGATGACGCGGACGATGGCGTAGTTCGAGCGCGCTTCCTCATAGCTTGCCGCTACCCGATCCACGGCGCGCGCGGCCAGGCCCGCCGCCGCCGCCGCGAAAACCGCGAAGGCCAAGGTCCAGAACAGGGCGCGCTCGACGCCAGTCAGCGCGTTTATCATTCCATCGCCTCCGCCTGGGCGGGGACGCCGAAGGCGGGCGTGAGCCGGCCCCGGTCCATCCGCCAGTGGTTCAGAGGCGCGCAGTCGGCCAGAGAATCGTCCTGGCTGGCGATCACCACGCCAGCGCCGACCCGGCGCATCTCCGCCAACAGGCGAACGATGCGGCGTCCGTCAGCCGGCGACATGCCCGCCGTAGGGTCGTCAGCGAGGATCAAGTCAGGCTTAGCGGCCAGCGCGCGCGCGATGGCGGCGCGATGCCGTTCCGCACCCGAAAGTTTTTCGATGGTCAGGTCGGCGGCGTCGTTGAGGCCAACGAAATCCACAAGTTCGCGCACGTCATCCGCATATTCGCGGGGTTTCTTGCCAAGCATGCGCAGCGGCATGGCGATGTTGTCGAACGCCGTCCATTGCTCAATGAACACTGGGTTTTCAGCCACATAGCCAATCCGGCGCTTCACCGCGGCGCGTGTCCGAGCGCGGGCGCGGCCGACGTCTTGGCCCAGAATTACAGCTCGTCCAGAACGCGGCTCCAGCGCTAGCCGCAAGAGGTGCATGAACGTAGTCTTGCCGGCAGCAGCGGGACCGGTGACCAACGCTACCTCGCCGGCGCGGGATTCGAACTCAAGGCCCACCAGAACGGTGGCGGCGCCGTAGCCGGCGTTTACGCCCGAAAGGCGGACGAGTACGCCGCGCTCGAACAGGTCTATTTCAGGAGTGTTCGGACGCGGCATGTCTGGACAAGCTAAATAGAATCAATGCACCAAGGACAGTTACTGGGCTAATGGGCATATCGTTAACATGATCCTGACCTGCACGTCTTGCTCGACAAGGTACTATGCGGATGACGCCGCGATCGGTCCGGCGGGCCGTACGGTGCGCTGCGCCGCCTGTGGGTTCTCCTGGTTTGCCGAGCCGCAGCTGGAGCTTCGAACCCAAGCCGTGGCCGTGACGCCCGAGGCGCCTGCCTCAGAACCCCTGACACGCGAACGTGTCGAAAGATTGCGCCGCGCCGCCGAACAGCCGGGGCCGGCTCCGTCAGCCGCCGCGAAATTCCGCGCCCAACAGGCCGAGCGGATGCGCCGTGAACGCATGCGCGCCGCCGTCGTGGTGTGGGGCGCGACCGGTGCTGCCCTCGCGGCAAGCGCGACCGGCATGGTCGCCTTCCGTCAGGACGTTGCCGAGCTGTGGCCGCGTTCGGCCAGCGCGTTTGCCGCATTGGGCTTGGACGTCAACGTCTATGGCCTCGAATTCTACGACCTTGCGGTTGAGCGTGATTTCGAAGGCGCGACGCCGGTGCTGGTGGTGTCGGGCGAAGTCCGCAACATCGGCCGCGACGAGAAGCTCGTGCCGCCGGTACGCATCTCGCTGCGCGACACGCGCTCGCACGAAATCTTCGAACTCGTGAATGCGATCACCGATCAGCCGATCGCGGCTGGCGCTGCAGTGCCGTTCCAAATTCGCGTCGAGAACCCGCCGGGCGATGCCGTCGATCTCGAAGCGACATTCGCGAACTTCTCGGACTCGACGTTTGCGGGCGGCCCCGCGCACGTTTCGCCAGCGCCGCAAGTGGAAGAGCCGCTGTTGCTCGATACGCCGGTCGAAGAGGGCCACCTCGCTGAGCCGGCGACGACCACTAGTGAGATGGGCCCGATCGAAGGCCTGCGCTTCTCCAACAGCTGAGACGCGCTTGCGCGTTCTCCTCAGCGCTGAAGAGATTGCCGAACGCGTAGAAGCGCTCGCTGACGGCTTTGCCGGGCAAGTCGATGACGGCTGGACCGTTGTCGCGCTGCTGCAGGGCGCCATTCCATTTGCTGCTGACTTGATGCGCGCCATTGAGCGGCGCGGCCGTCACCCGATCTACGATTCACTCTGGCTCGAAAGCTATCACGACGCGCGCGAGAGCTCAGGCAAGGTCGTCGTTCGTGCCGATATCTCCCGCGCTATCGAAGGGCGGCCCGCGCTCATCGTCGATGACGTCTTCGACAGCGGCCGCACCATCGCCTACGCCCGCGCACACCTCATGGCCAAAGGCGCCACGCGCACACTCGCCTGCGCCTTCGTGCGCAAGCCCCAGGCCATGGGCGAAGCCATCGACGCGATCGGTTGGGACGCGCCCAACGATTTCCTGGTCGGTTACGGCATGGATGATGCTGGCCGCTATCGCGGCCTGCCGTACATCGCCGCGCTCGACTAAGCGCGCCGTTCGAACGTCAACAGCAATGAACCGTTCGCGCCGTCCGGCAAGCGCAACTGGAGGCCGTTGCCTTGTGCCGCGAAATCCACCTCCACTTCGCCCATGCGGCCGCAGGTAAAGGTCATGTGCGGTTGCGGCGTGTCGGTGAAGGACGCTGTCCAGCGATCAGACTCGCCACCCGGAGCCGCGCCGGCCCAGTTGAATGTCACCACGCCTGACGTCGCCTCGCCTACATCGAGCGCCACGGCCCGCGTGCCCATCCAACCCGTGGGTGAGCCGACGCGTGTGGCGCTGATGAGATCGTAGGCGCCCGGCGCGATGCTGCCGCCACGCAGATCGGATGCGGCTGCTGCGGCAACCACCTCTTCGCCGACCGCGACTTGTCGCGCCGCGTTGGGTGACAGCGCGTTGCACGCGATCATTGTCGGCGGTGGCGCTGGCGTCTCTGCTGTATCCTGAGCGGGCGGCGAGCATGCGCCGAGCAGGACGGCCACTGCGGCCGAAACGAGAAACTTGCGCATGAACCCTCCACATCGTCCGCCCGGGCATGAGTGTGGAGCCCGGCGCGGCGATTTCAAGGCTAGCTGTCGCCGAAGCGATCCATCAGGCGGCGCAGATATTCGCGTTCCGCTTCCGGACGGTTGGGATCCTGCGCGCGGCGTCGGATTTCGTCGAAGATTTCTCGCGCGCGCACCGGATCCGCGGTGTCCGGCACCGAGCCTTCTCCGTCCCCGTTGCCCGCGCCAGTGGCGCGACCGAGTGGATCGCGGCCGCTTTCGCCTTGGCCTTGTTCGTTGCCTTGCTGCCCGCGTGCGCGCATCTCGGCCGCTAACGCATCAGCCCCTTCGCGTAGCCGATCGAGCGCCGCCGTCTGCGCCGCTTCGGCGCCTTCGAAATCGCCCTGCTGCAGCGCGTCCTGAGCACGGCGCATCGCTTCACCAGCGGCGTTCAAGTCTTCGCTCGGCGCGGCGCCTGACTGCTCGGCCATATTCTGCGCAGCTTCCAGGCTCTGGCGGATTTCAGCTTGGCGTTGCGCGAGATCGTCGCCGCCTTGGCCGCCCTGTTGTTCGCCGCCAGAACCGCCGCCGCCGTCTTGTTGCTGCTGTTGGGTTTCGTCGCGGAGCTGGCGCTGCTCTCCCATGGCCTCAGAGAGCTCGTCCATGCTCTGCTGCATCTGCTGGTCTTGCTCGCCTTCACCGCCGCTCTGCTGCTCACCGAGCTGCACTTCCATGTTGGCGAGGATGCCCGCCAGCATTTGCAGCAATTGTTGCGCTTCAGCGTTGCGGCCTTGCTCGTTCAACTCCTGCACCTGTTGCAGCAGCTCTTCGATATCCTGCTCGCTGATGCTGGTTTGGTCCTCGGTGTCCTCCATGTTCTCGCGTTCGCCGTTGCGCAACGCTTCCTGCACCAGCGCCTGCATGTAGTTGTCGGTGGCGCGGCGAAGCGCTTCGAGCAGCTGGTTGATGCGCTCCTGCGGCGCGCCAGCGGCCAACGCCTCGGCGAGCTGGCGTTGAATCTCCTCCAGCGCACGCCGTGCATCCGCCGCGCCGCCGTACTCAGCGCGCAGCGCGGTACGCCACAGCGTATCGGCCGCGATGTCGGTTTCCTCGATGGTGCGCGCCACGGTGAGCTGCGACCGCGCGGTGCGAAAACCCAAGAACACGGCGAGATCGCGGAAATAGCCGTCCTCAGGCGACATCGTCAGCGCATCGAGCAAACGTGTCGCGCGGCGAATACCTTCCGGCGCGCGTCGCAGGTTCGGACGGCGCTCGTAGTCGCGGATTTCGATGCGTTGGTTGCCGAGTACGATGTCGCCAGCGGGGATCGTGCGTCGTTCGGCGCGGCGCGCGGGGCGATAGGCGCGGCGCTCGGCGAGGATATGGCGTCGGATTTCGATGGCTGCCTGCGCTAACGGCTGCAGGAAGATCTTCTCCGGCAACGTAAAGCGCAGCGGATCGCTTACGCCTTCCTGGCCCAATGCATCGATCGCCACGATGCGCGCCTCGACCTCCATGCCAGCGTAGGGATGCGCGCCAAGATCGACTTCGTTCTCCGCCTCCGCCTCGCGCGGGTCGCCAGCGGGCGATTCCAGCGGCGTGTCCACAGGGTCAGCGTGCGCCAGCCCCTCGGGCGGATGCAGTGGACGCACCCGCAACACCAAGCGCCGAACGCCAAAGTCATCTGCAGCACGCCATGCGAGCGATACGGTCTCATCCGTCAGTGTCGTGATTGGCGCCGAGAACGACGCCGTGGGACGTGCGTCTGGCGCGGGGGCGATGCGCCAATGCGCGCGGGTGTGGAAGCGTACGATCTTCAGCCGCCCCGCGCCGGGCAACGCCAGTTGCGCTTGCCATGCGCCATCGGCCGCGCGCTCAAACCGAACTGCACGGCGCCCGCCGCGGCCTTCGAAGACGAGCACGGGCGCGCCAACAGGCCCGGTCACGCGCACGGTGGCTTCCACAGTCGGCGGTGTCGCGACGCGCTCGCCAACGACATCGCTCAGCGAGATCGGCCCGGCGTGCGTGTACTCCGCCGGCGTCACCCACGCCTCGATCGCCATCTCCTGATCGCCTAGTAGCGGCCCAGGATCGGGCAGAAACGCACGCGCCAGGCGGTCCGGCGCATCGCCACCAGCGAACACCAGCGCGCCAAGCAGCGCAGCCGCCAACACAAAGCGCAATTTGTACGGATCGAGCTCATCCAGCCGCGCCCGAGGCGGCCCAGCTTTGGCATGCTCTGCGCGCGCGATCGCGTGCTCGCGCTCACGCGCCCAGAGCGCCATCGAGAAGGCGTCGTAGCGAGCAGGGCGGTCGCGCAGCGCTTCGAACGCGCCGGCGTCGAGCCGCGAGTCCGCGGCCAACCGTGTGCGCGCTTCGTCTTCCGTCGGCGCCTGCCACTCGCGCCGCGCCCGCAAGCCAAGCCAGATCAGGCCGGCCAACGCCGCGATCGCGCTCAAGCTTTGCAGCAGGATCGGCAAGCGCTCGTGGACGCCGACAAGCGCAAACAACGCCCACACGCCCACCGCCAGTAACAGCACCAGCCCCGCGCGCAGCGCTCGCTCCAACGCAAGCCGCTGCCGTGCGCGGCTCGTCTCCCGGGCGAGTTGGTCGAGGGCGTCTTGGTGCTTCATGGCCTCCGCTGGGCCGACCCTAACAGCGCCCCTCTGGCCAAACCATGACCGGAACCGCCCCGCTGCAGCGTTTCGTCGCTAACCTGCGCTTAACGCAGCCAGTCGGGCAGGCTTTCCAGCGCCAGCTGCTCCTCGAGCGTCCAACGACGGCGCACGATTTGGAATTTGTCGCCCGCGACGAGAACTTCGGGAACCAGATCGCGGGCGTTGTAGGTCGAGGCCATCACGGCGCCGTAGGCGCCTGCAGTCATGAACGCAACGAGGTCACCGGCTTCAAGCGGCGGCAATGAGCGCTTGCGCGCAAACGTATCGCCGGTTTCGCAGATCGGGCCGACCACGTCGTAGTCCACGCCCGGACCTTTGCGTTCAACCAGCGGCTTGATGCCGTGATAGGCGTCGTAGATCGCGGGGCGGATGAGATCGTTCATCCCGGCATCGAGTACGATGATCGGTCGCGCCGCGCGCTCTTGAATGCGGATCACACGCGACAGCAACACGCCGGCATTGCCCGCGATCATGCGGCCGGGCTCGCAAGCGATAGAGATATCGAGCCCTTCGAGCACACGATTGACCATCGCGGCGTATTCGGCAGGCGCGGGCGGATCAGGCTCGTTGAAATACGGCACACCCAAGCCGCCGCCCAAGTCGAGGCGTTCGACCGTCAATCCGTCGCGGCGCAGGCGTTCGACCAAACCGCGCAGCACACGAAACGCCGCCTCAAGCGGCGCGAGGTCTTTGATCTGGCTGCCGATGTGCACAGCCAAGCCTCGTGGCGCGAGATGCGCGTCGGCGGCGGCGCGTTTGTAGAGCTGGATCGCCATATCCGGCGAAACGCCGAACTTTGCGTCGCTCTTGCCGGTGGAGATTTTGTCGTGCCCACCGGCGCCGACATCGGGGTTGACGCGAATGGCGACGTTGGCGGTCGCGCCGAGCTGCTTCGCCACGTCCGCAAGCATGTCGAGTTCGGCGGTGCTCTCGACGTTAATCTGATGCACGCCCGTTCGCACCGCGAACGCGAGTTCAGCCTCCGTCTTGCCGACGCCGGAGAAGATGATGCGCTCCGCGGGCACGCCCGCGCGCAGTGCGCGTTCGATTTCGCCTTGGCTCACCGTGTCGGCGCCTGCGCCTTGGCGCGCGAGCGTCGCTAGCACGGCGACGTTGGCGTTGGCCTTCACCGCAAACGCCACGAGCACGTCGCGCGGGGCGAACGCTTCCTTGAACACCTTGTAGTGCCGCTCAAGCGTCGCCGTTGAATACACGTACGCCGGCGTGCCAACGGCGTCCGCGATGTCCGCGAGCTTCACATCTTCGCAGCAGAACGCGCCGCCGCGATACTCGAAGTGGTTCACGGCGTCGACGGCGCCCCGGTTTGATATTGCGAGCAGCGCGCGTCCGGCTCTTCGTTATTCTCGATCTGACGCTGACACTCGCGACGGATCGCATCTTCGCTGTTCCAGAGCGGATCGGGGCGATCGAGGCCGCCCTTCACACCGCAGGCCGAAACCAAAGTCAGCGCAACAAGACCCAACAGCAGGCGGCTCATGCGAACATCTCCTTCCACCGCTCGATTTGCTCGCGCACGCGCTGCGGGGCGGTCCCGCCATAGCTATCCCGGCTCTCGACCGATTTTTCAACCGTCAACAGCGCCCGCGCCGCTTCGGTGATGCGGCCATCGATGGCCTGATATTCGCTCAACGGGAGCAGGGACAGTTCTGCCACGCTGGTTTCCTCGGCGCGGCGGACGACGCGGCCCGTGATCTCATGCGCCTCACGGAAGGGCACGCGAAGCTCGCGCACCAGCCAATCGGCCAGGTCCGTCGCGGTCGAGTAACCCCGCGCAGCCGCCTCGCGCATGGCGCTGCGGTTGAAGCGCATCGTGTCGATCATGCCGATCATGGCGGTGACCGAGAGCGCGAACGCGTCGAACGCCGCGAACGTCAGTGCTTTGTCCTCCTGCAAATCCTTGGCGTAGGCGAGCGGCAGTTTCTGAATGACGGCGTTCAGCGCCGCAAAGTCAGCGCTAACACGCGCGGCCTTGGCGCGGATCAGTTCTGCAGCATCCGGATTGCGCTTCTGCGGCATGATCGATGAGCCCGTCGACCACGCATCGCTCAACGTTGCGAAACCGAACTGTGGTGATGTCCACAGCACGATCTCTTCGGCCAGGCGCGAAAGGTTCGTCGCGGAGATTGTTAGATTGGCCAGCGCGGCCAGCGCGAAGTCGCGCGAGCCAACGGCGTCGAGCGAGTTCGACGCCGGTGCATGAAAGCCCAGCGCATGCGCCGTGGCGTCGCGATCGATCTTGTAACTCGTGCCCGCGAGCGCCGCAGACCCCAGCGGACATTCCCAAGCCGCTTCCAAAGCTGCACCAATGATGCGCACGCGGTCGCGCTCCAGCATGGTGACGTACGCCAACAGATGGTGCCCAAGCGTCACCGGCTGCGCTGTCTGCAAATGCGTGAAGCCTGGCATAATCCAGTCGGCCACGCCCTCGGCGCGCTTCACTAGCGTCCGCTGCAGTACACGCAAACCATCGGCGGCCTCGCGCGAGGCGCGCATGGTCCAAAGCTTAAAATCCGTCGCGACCTGATCGTTGCGCGAGCGGCCGGTGTGCAGGCGCTTGCCGGCTTCGCCGATGCGCTCGGTCAGCCGTGCTTCGATATTGAGGTGGATGTCCTCGAGCTCAGCCGAGAACGGAAACGTCCCTGCGACGATTTCCCCGGCGATCTCGTCTAATCCCGCTTGTATCGCCGCATTGTCTTCGTTCGTAATAATGCCCTGAGTGGCCAGCATGTCGGCGTGAGCCTTCGAGCCCTCGATGTCTTCACGCCACAAGCGCTTGTCGATATCGATTGAAGCGTTGATGGCTTGCATGGCGTCGTCGGGTTGAGCAGCGAAGCGGCCGCCCCACATCTTCTGGCCGCGTGGAGGAGTGAAGTTGGACACGAGTACTGGCACTCCCGGGGGACAAAGAAACTGGGCGCTGTGGGCGGCGTTGGCGATGGTCGCGGCAGGCGCGATCGCCGTTCTTTACGTGCTTTTCGCCGCCGCTTCAAAGCCCGAGACCGCCTCCGGTTTGAGCCGATTCGCGACCGGTGAACTGACACGTCTCACGGTCATGGAAGCGCCGCCGCCATTGCCGACGCGGACGCTGCAAGACGGCTCGGGCGCGGACGTGACGCTTGGCGACTTTCGGGGCCAAGTCATGGTGGTCAACCTTTGGGCCACCTGGTGTGCGCCATGCGTCGAGGAGATGCCCACGCTTGGCGCGCTCCAGCGCCGGTTTGGCGACCGCATTCGCGTTGTTGCCATCAGCGCCGACTCCGAGGCCGACCGTCAGAAGGCGCGCACTCAACTCGCCCAACTCACCGACAATACCCTGCCGTTCTACATCGATATTAGCCGAGGCGTGCTGTTTGACGCCCAAGCGCCTGGCATGCCGGTCACGATCATCTATGACATGCGCGGCGCGGAGGTGGCCCGCTTGGCCGGCGGCGCCGACTGGGGCAGCGATGACGCCGCCCGTCTGATCGAGGCGCTGCTGGCGGGAGACGCATGACGATACCGATGATCGAAACGGCGCGTCTGCGCCTGCGCGCTCACGAACTGCCCGACTTCGAGAAGAGTGCGGCGATGTGGGGCGACGAGAACGTCACCCGATTCATCGGCGGCAAGCCGTCGTCGCGTGAGGATTCTTGGCGCCGCTTCGTCAGCTTCCGCGGCTCGTGGGCGCTGCTTGGCCACGGCTATTGGCTGATCGAAGAGAAGGCGACGGGCGCATACGTCGGCGATGCCGGCTTCGGCACGTTCAAGCGCGATGTCGGCGCTCACGACTTCGACGCGCCAGAGCAGGGTTGGGCGCTTTCACCTGCGATGCAAGGGAAAGGCTACGCCACCGAAGCCTGCCAAGCGCAGATCGCTTGGGCCGAAAAGCACTTCGACCGCACCGATTTCGTCTGCCTGATCGCGCCGCAGAACCCACCGTCGATCCGCGTCGCCGAACGCCTCGGCTACCGCGAGTTCGCGCGCACAGACTACAAAGGCGAGCCGTCGATCTTGCTCCGCCGTCCTTAAAGGTACGGCGAAAGCGCCAGCCGCACGCGCGAACCTTGAGCCAGCACCTCACGGTACGCCGGCGGCCGTTCGGGCGCGTTTGCATCACGCCACAGCGCCGTAAAGCGCGAGGCCTCCGCAGCGGCTTCATTGTAGGCCGCGGCGTTGCGCTGGCGCAGCACATCCCGGCCCCGCTCCAAGGCGTACTCTGCCGCTAGCGCTGCGCCCATGCTGTGCTGATACTCGATCGGGTCGACGAAATCGGCCTGCACGACGTTTTGATAAAGCCCTGTTGCGATGTCGGTCATACGCGCCGTCGCGATCGCGTAGTCCACTTCGCTAAGCGCGCCGAGCGCGCGGTCGATTTCGCCTTCCGCTGCCCGCAAGCGTTGCAGCAATTGCGCGCGATTGACCGAGCCGCCTTCGGCCGCGCTGCGAATAATATCGGCGTTGAGGCTGCCGAATTGATCCGGCGCCAGATCATAAACTTCGAGCAGCCCTTGCTGCACCAGCACGCCCGCTTCCGGAATCTGATTGCCGTCAGCGATGCGAGACGCGGCCATGACGAAGCCCTTGAGGTGCAGCAGCCGCAGCGCCGTCAGCTGATCGCCTGCCAAGCCGGCATAAGCGCTCGCCGCACCAGCTTCGCCAGATTCTCCACCCGCAGCTGCGGCTACCGCCCCGGCCTCGCCGTTCTCGCCAGCTTCACCGCTTTCGCCGGCTTCGCCGCCTGCGGCAGTCGTGCTCGGCGCCGCATCACCGCCTTCGCCGCCGGCTTCACCGCCTTCGCTGCAAGCGGCTGCCAAGCTCAAGGTCGCGGCCGCGCCGACGCTGCGCCAAAGTTTTAGTTTCCAGCCGATCATTCGCCTCTCCGGGACAAGCTGGGCGCACAGTGGACGAAGTGCGACTCGTTCGCAATAAGCCGAGGTGCCTCACTCCGGTTCATGTTGGACCGTGGGCGCCGTATGGATTGGTCTATGAGCCTAATCCTTCAAGGCGTCTTGCCCGCCGAGGACGTTGCGCGGGTGCGCGCGGATCTCGACGGGGTTGTGTGGTCATCAGGTAAGCGCACGGCCGGCGCCGCGGCGCGCGGCGTGAAGGAAAATCTGCAGGCCGATGGTTCAGATCCAAAGGTGCGGGCGCTCGAGCAATTCGTCGCCGAGGCGCTTCGCCGTCATCCGATGTTCGACATCGCGGCGCGGCCGGCGCGTGTCACGCGGCTCATGTTCTCGCGCTATGAGCCGGGCATGACCTACGGCGCCCACGCGGACGACGCGCTGATGGGCCCAAGCGAGGACAAGCTCCGCACCGATCTAGCCTTTACGATCTTCCTCGCGGATCGGGCCTCGTATGAAGGCGGCGCGCTAGTCGTCACAACCGCGCTCGGAGAGCAGGAGATCGCGTTGGAAGCAGGGGATGCGATCCTCTATCCGGCCGGCTCGATCCACTACGTTGCGCCCGTAACGCGCGGCGCCCGTTTGGCGGCGGTGGGCTGGGTGCAGAGCTTTATCGCCGATCCCGGCCAGCGCGAGCTGTTGTTCGATCTTTCCGTCACGCGCGCGCGCCTAGCGCAGGCCGGTGTTGCGCGCGAAGATCTGCTGCCGCTGGACAAGTCGATCTCGAACTTGATGCGGATGTGGGCGCGCGGTTAGCGAAAGGGTTGCACGTCTTCCCGGAACACGCCGTCGTCGAGCAATTCGTGCTTGCGCCGGTGCGAGAGCGCCACCCACGCAAATACAATCCCCGAAACCAGAGTGATCGGCAAACCAAGCACAATCGCCAGCGGAATCATCGCCAGCGACATGCTGAACGTGAGCGTCCCGGCGCGCTCGGTGGACTCGGCGAGAAACGTCATCAGTTCGCCCACCACGATCGGCGCCAGCAGCAATGTGATCGCGCCCGCCATGACGACGTGCAGCACAACGATGCGCCGCGAGCGCGGCGGCCGGCCGGCCGCCCACATGGCGCCGAGAGAAATCAAAGCAATGGCAAACACCGTCGCGCCGGCGATCAGTGTGAGCCGCTGCGGTCCGCCATCGGCGTAAAACAGCGCGGCCGGCCAACCAATCGCCATGGCCAGCGCGATCGGCGTCCAGATGAACACCGGCTTGCGCCACGTGAGCGGCGGGATGCGTTGCGGAATGGCGGGGGCGGCCATGGGCGCACTGTAATGGCAAACAACGCGGCGTCACTGAGGCGCGTCCGGTTGGGCGAGGACTTTCCCCAGCCGCGCAAGAGTGATTTCAGTTGGGCATGGATCTCCGCCAATCCTCGCCGTCAGCCGCCCGCAACCGCGAGCCAATTCTTACCGAGCTGCAACGTGTGCTGCGCCCGGACGCGCAGGTGTTGGAGATCGCCTCCGGCACGGGCGAGCACGCCGTCTTCTTCGCGCGCGCGATGCCGGGCGTGACGTGGCAGCCGTCCGATCCCGATAGCGATGCGCGCGCCAGCATTGACGCTTGGCGGCAGTTCGAAGGGTTGCCGAATGTCCTCGCGCCGCTCGCGATCGATCTTGCGAGCGCTGATTGGCGCACCCCGCGCGAGCGATACGACGCGCTGGTCGCGATCAACGTGATCCACATTTCACCTTGGGACGCGACGCTCGGCCTGATGGCGGGCGCCGGGCGCCTGATTGAAAGCGGCGGCGTTCTCGTTACCTACGGCGCCTATAAGCGCGACGGTGAACACACGGCGCCATCGAACGAGAGTTTCGACCAATGGCTGAAAGCACGCGATCCGCGCTTCGGCGTGCGTGACCTCGATGCCGTGGAAGCCGCTGCGCGTGAACAGGGATTGGCGCTCCGTGACATCATTGAAATGCCCGCGAACAATCTCGCGCTCGTGTTTGTGCGCTAGCAGCCAATGAAATCTGCAACGCTCGTATCCGCTGCTGCGCGTATGTGTGTTGCAAATACAAGCTGCGCGCCGCGTGTGCCGCACGTCACCAACATTTAAGCTCCGCGCCACATTCGCGTTGTGCAGCGCGCCTATATCCCCGGCGCGGACACCTCCCCGTCCGCGCAACTGGGGACACTCATGCGTAAAGCTATCACTGCGTTGGAGCTCATGATCGGAAGCGTGCTTCTGATCGGATGTCTCGCCATCGCCATCGACGGCGCGGCGCTGACATTGCGGCTCGTTATGTGATGCATGCATGGAGCGAGGGCGCGTACAGAATGTACGCGCCCTCGCGAAACCCAGGTGTAAAAAGCCGACGGTTGTTAGCGCGACGGCGGCTATCTTGTGGGAGTAGGCGGATCGGTCCGGTAGTCGTAGAAGCCGCGTTCCGTCTTGCGGCCCAGCCAGCCGGCTTCGACATACTTTACCAGCAGCGGGCAGGGACGGTACTTGGAGTCCGCAAGCCCCTCGTAGAGCACCTGCATAATCGACAAACAGGTGTCGAGGCCGATGAAATCCGCAAGCTCAAGCGGGCCCATCGGGTGGTGCGCGCCGAGCTTCATCGCTTTGTCGATCGCCTCAACCGAGCCCACGCCTTCGTAGAGCGTATAGACCGCCTCGTTGATCATCGGCACCAGCACGCGGTTGACGATGAAGGCCGGGAAGTCTTCGGCGTTGGCGATCTTCTTGCCAAGGCTATCGATGAACGCGAGCGAGGTGTCGTAGGTCTCCTGGCTCGTGGCCAAGCCGCGGATGATTTCCACCAGCTCCATAACCGGCGCCGGGTTCATGAAGTGAACGCCGATGAACTTATCCGGTCGATCCGTCGTCGCCGCGAGGCGCGTGATCGAAATCGATGACGTGTTCGAGGCCAGGATCGCGGTCGGCTTCAGCGTGGTGCGCAGATCGGCGAAGACTTTCTTCTTCGCGTCGTCTTGCTCAACGACAGACTCGATCACCAAATCGACCGCTTCGAACGCGCCGAGCTTTGGCGCGGCTTTGATGCGCTTTAGCGCTGCGTCCATGTCGGCTTGCTTGATGATTTCGCGATGAACCTGGCGCGCCATGTTCTTGCGGACGATCTCAATCGCCGCATCGATGCGGGTGGCATCTGCGTCGTTCAGCAGCACATCGTAGCCGGCCAATGCGCAGACATGCGCGATGCCGTTGCCCATTTGGCCGGCGCCTACGACGCCGACAGTGCGAATAGTGCTCATTTCACCAGCCATAAGGCCCTAAGGCCTAATCGGAATGCAAATCTTGTTGCAGTGCAGCATAGCAGTGAGCGCTGCGCAAGGGGCAGTGCGGGTCTAGGCCGCTGGAAGGGCGCGCCCGTCTTTGTCCAATTCGGCCTTGCAGGCCGGGCAGGTCCAGCCGCCAGCGGCGTTTCGCTCGCGGGGCAAAAGCTGGCCGCACCCAGCGCACGAATGGCGGTCACGGAAATGGCCGAGCATAAAAACCAGCATCGCGGTGGGGATCACGACGACCGTCACCACCAACGCGACGATGACCGGGATCACGTCCGTTACACGCCAGCTTTGGTCAGCTCGTCCATCAGCTCCGGGACGATCGTCTTGTAATCGCCCACCAAGCCATAGTCGGCGATCTGGAAGATCGGGGCTTCCTCGTCCTTGTTGATGGCGACGATGACCTTCGAGTCCTTCATGCCAGCCAAGTGCTGGATGGCGCCCGAAATGCCGATGGCGACGTAAAGCTCCGGCGCAACCACCTTGCCGGTCTGGCCGACCTGGTAGTCGTTGGGCGCGTAGCCGGCATCAACCGCTGCGCGCGAAGCGCCGACAGCCGCACCGAGCTTGTCGGCAAGGGGATCGAGTACGCGATGAAATTCCTCGCTCGACCCCAGAGCACGGCCGCCCGACACGATCCGCTTCGCGGCGGTGAGTTCCGGCCGATCCGATTTCGCCATTTCCTCACTGACGAACGCCGACTTGAACGGCCCGGCTGGCGCCGCCGTCGTCTCGACCGAAGCGCTGCCGCTATTGCCTGCCGCCTTGAACGCCGTCGCCTGCACCACGAGAACCTTCTTCGGCTGGCTATCCTTCACGGTGATGATGGCGTTGCCGGCGTAGATCGGCCGCACGAATGTGTCCGCGCCCTCGATGCCGATCACGCCCGACACCTGCATCACGTCGAGCTTCGCCGCCACGCGCGGCGCGGCGTTCTTGCCGGTTGTGGTGGCGGGAAAGAGGACGGCGTCGTAGCCGCTCATGAGCGGCGCGATCAGCGCTTCCATCGGCTCGGCCATTTGCTTGGCCAAAGTCGCGCCATCGGCGTGCAGCACCTTGCGCACGCCATCGATCTTCGCGGCGGCCGCCGCAGCGGCGCCCGCGTTCGAGCCCGCGACCAGCACGTCAACATCGCCGCCCATCGCCTTGGCGGCGGTAACGACTTTGTTGGTGGCGTCCTTCACCGACGTGTTGTCGTGTTCGGCAATAACGAGAACGGCCATCTCAGATCACTCCCGCTTCTTTGAGCTTGCCGACAAGTTCGCCAGCCGTCTTCACTTTGATGCCGCCAGAGCGCTTCGCAGGCTCAGCCGTCTTTACGACTTGCAGGCGCGGCGTGGTATCGACGCCCAGTTCCGCCGGCGTCTTCACGTCGATCGGCTTCTTCTTCGCCTTCATGATGTTCGGCAACGACGCATAACGCGGTTCGTTCAAGCGCAAGTCAGTCGAGATGATCGCCGGCAGATCGACATCGATCGTCTGCAACCCGCCATCGACCTCCCGAGTCACCGTCGCCTTCGAACCAGCCAGCACGATCTTCGAGGCGAAGGTCGCCTGCGGCCAGTCGAGCAGGGCGGCGAGCATTTGCGCCGTTGCGTTGTTGTCATCGTCGATGGCTTGCTTGCCGAGGATGACCAGGTCCGGTTTCTCGGCCTCGATCACAGCCTTCAAAATCTTTGCCACCGCCAGCGGCTCAACTTCGCCTTCGGCCTTCACCAGGATGCCGCGGTCGGCTCCGATTGCGAGGGCATTGCGCAGCGTCTCATGCGCTTGCTCCGGGCCAATCGAAACGGCCACGACTTCCGTCGCCGCGTCCTTGGCGTGCCCGCCGCCGCCTTCCTTCATGCGCACCGCTTCTTCGATCGCGATTTCACAGAACGGATTGATCGACATCTTGAGGTTCGAGAGATCGACCCCCGACCCATCCGGCTTCACCCGGACCTTCAAATTGAAATCGAGCACCCGCTTAACCGGGACGAGGACCTTCATCGTTGAAATCCTTGAAGCATTCGCAGCAGCGCCAGGCGCCAAAATCGCGGGCCTATAAAGAGCCTCGCCCCCGCCGCGTCAATGCGACCTTCGCTCCGGGCGCCGCGACGGAAACAAAAAGAGCCGCCCTAAGCAGGGCGGCTCTTGGTTTTGGGAGGAGGTGCGTGGGCTAGCGGCTCAGCACGCTCGGCCAGTTGGCGTTGGCGCTGCGGATGTGACCGGGGATGTCGCGTGCCCAGCGCTCCTGAATTTCGTCGTTGTAGTTGAGGTAGAGCTTCCCATCGACGATGCGCCAATTGGTCGGGTCGGCGGACGCCGTGTAACCCTGGCTCACGGCCCAGGCGCAGTATCCGCCGTATTGCGGCACGTAGCGCGCCGGGTTGGCGCGGAACGCGGCCAAGTGCTCAACCGAGGCGAAGCGGTACTCATAGCCACCATGCGTGGTGGTGAATTGCTGCGTGCCGCGTACCGGGCGGCCATCGGTGAAGTATGCCACCGGATCGTAGCCGCTGACGGCGACGCGGGAGAGCAGGCCGGTATAAACCGGCGCGTGATCGGCGTAGGCCGGCGCGGCGACGCCGAATGTGGCGACGGTCGAGACGGCGAGTGCGGCGAGCAGTTTGCGCATTTCGAGGTCCTTGCTTTTGGTGAACGTGGCCCGCTTCGCCTTCGACAAGCTCAGGCTGACGCTACTTTGGTGTTGGCGTTTGAATTGGCGTCACCCTGAGCCTGTCGAAGGGCGACGTTACGCTCCGGCACAAACGCGCGGCCGAGATCGCGAATGAGGCCAACAAGTTCGTTGCGGCGGATGATCAGCAGCACGACCGACGTCAGCCAGATCGTGACCGCCGCCGCAAACAAGCCGCCGCCATCATTGTTGGGGTCGATGCCGAGCGGCGTGAACAGGTGAAAGCTCACGGCGCCGGTCATCACGGCCAAGCCGATCAAAGCGCCCAGCGCATTGAGCCGGACGAAGCGCGGCAGCAGGCCAACGAGCAGCAACGTAGATGCTGCGAGTTCCGCTGAGCCGATCACATACTGGCTGAAGAGCCCGGTGTGGCCGAACAAACCCGGCAGCCCCAGCGTGCCAGCCCAGCCATCAAGCCGGCCGAAAATTTCCTGCGTGTTGGGATGGTCGGTGAACTTGAAGCGCAGGCTGTCGAGAAACACGATCGCGGCGAACACCGAAATCCCGGCGGGCGCGTAGCGCTTGATACGGTCGAGCATGGTTGCCCTCTAAGAACCGCCGGCTTTCAGCCGGCATCGTTGATGCAGGCCATGACGTTTGAAGGTGTCACGCGGTTACAGAATTTTGCCGCCGGTTCGCCTAGTAGATTTGCAAGACCATTTTGCCCTCGCGGTCCGGCCATTGGAATGTTTGGCTCTCGTACTGACCTTCGTCAGTATGCAGCCGCAGCCAATCGCCGCTGGCAAAGGTAATTCTCAGCGCCGTTGCAGACTCTAGCGCCGCGTCATTCGGAATCTGGCCGACGAGAAGCCATGCCGGAATGGCGCACGGCCCTCCTTCCCAGGCGTATTCAGCGCCCTGAAGGCAGAAATCCACACGAAACACGTTTTGAACACGCAGACCGCCGAACGAGAACTGAAAGTCGTGGGCTCCCAGCCCGACTTGATAGATCGCCTCGCCGAGTTCCGGCTTGAGCAAAGGGAGCAGTTCGTCATCGTACGCGTACATGCGGACACGCTATCACGAGTTGCCGCTCTCAACTTACCAGCGCAGAAATTTCGCCCCAACCAGCGCGCCGATGGCGGCGCTGAGCGCAATCCCCAGCACGTACCAGGTCATCACGAACGCCGCGGAATCGACCGGGCAGTACATCGCGTAGGCCATAGCGCCAACGCCGCCCGACAAAGCGCCAATCGCCGCGCCCGTCAGCGTCAGCCGCGTCGGCGCAAACGCGCGCATCAACCACACCAGCAGCACGGCCGTCGGCACAGCCAGAACCGGGATCAGCACGACGCACCACGGCACGCCGTTGCCCATCCACATCGCCATGCGCTCGCCCGGCTCTTCGCCCATCAGCGCAACAACAACGCAAACCGCGCACAGCGCCACAAACGCCACCACCGCGCCGATCCGCCACCCAAGCGGCCGCCCCGGCTTCATCAGCTGCAGCGCCAGCGGCAACACCACGGCGGCAGCGAGCGCCGAGAACATCGCCTTCATCATGATCGGCATGCGCGCTGTGCCGAGATCGGGTCGCACGCCCAGTCCAATCGCCACCAGCGCAACAGCGACAACCAGCCCAACCAGCAGCGTGATGGCGAGGTTCATCCGCCACCGCGGCTTCTCCGCCGGCTCGACGTTGCGCGCAAGCGCGTCGATGAGGTGATCGGTCTTCACGTCGTCTGCTCCTGGCCCATCAGCCGCATCAGCGTCTTCAGGCCGCGATGAATGGAAATCTTGATGTCGGATTCGCTGAGCCCGGTTTGCGACGCAGCTTCCTTGATGCTGCGGTCTTCCAACTTCACCAGCCGGATCGCGGTTCTTTGCTTTTCAGGTAGCTTATCCAGCAACACCGCGACATCGCGCTTGGCGTCGCTCGCGTCGAATTGCGGATCGATGTCACCAACCTCGACGCCATCCAACGGCGCTGTGGCGCGATGCTTGGCGCGGCGTAGGAAGTCGATCAGCCGGTAGCGCGCGATCGCGTACATCCAGGCGGTGAGGGGGTAGTTCGGATCGTAAGTGTCGCGGCGCGTATGCAGCGCGACCAAGGTTTCCTGCACCAGGTCCTCCGCGTCCTCGGCCTGTCCGCGCAGACGGTTGCGGAAATAGGCGCGCAGCAGCCCCGCCGCTTCCGTTAGAAACGCGCGATGCGCGGCGTCGTCGCCGGCGAGACCCTGGAGCAGCAGGGCTCGGAGGTGGGCTTCGTCGGCCAATTCTCCCCTTTGAGCCTCCTACGCGCGGAGCGCGCCGCCGGTTACGCCCGCCGGAACGGGTCCGCGGGATAAACGCCGAGCATGGTCAGCGAGCTAGAGAAGAACGCCAGTTCTTCCAGCGCCAGCTTCACGTGGTTCTCCTCGGGATGGCCCTCGATCTCCGCGTAGAACATGGCCGCCGAGAACCCGCCGCCTTCGAGATAGCTCTCAAGCTTCGTCATGTTCACGCCGTTGGTGGCGAAACCGCCCATTGCCTTGAACAGCGCGGCTGGAACGTTGCGGACGCGGAAGATGAAGCTGGTCATGCACGGTCCGGCGCCGAGCGCGGCGTTCTGCTCTTCCCGCGAGAACACCAGAAAGCGCGTTGTGTTATGTGGCGCGTCGGCGATGTCCGCCTTCAGCACTTTCAGCCCATAAATTTCACCCGCGAGCGTGGACGCCAACGCCCCAACGCGCGCATCGCCAAGCTCCGCGATTTCACGCGCCGCGCCGGCTGTGTCTGCAGTCTTCACCGCCGTCACGCCAAGCGCGCGCAATTCCTTGCGGCATTGGCCAAGCGCTTGCGGATGTGAGCGAACGTGGGTGAGACCCGCGAGCGTCGCGTCCTTCAAGCCAAGCAGCTGGTGCCGGATCGGCACAAAGCGTTCGCCGATGATGTAGAGACCGCTTTCCGGAATGAGGTGGTGCACATCGGCCACGCGTCCTGCCACGGAATTCTCAACCGGGATCATCGCATAGCGCGCTGACCCCTCAATGACGGCCGCAAAGGCGTCCTCAAAGCTCGCGCATGGCATCGGCTCGAGATCGGGGAAGGCCTCGCGCGCGGCAAGGTGCGAATTCGCGCCGGGTTCACCTTGAAAGGAAATGCGGTCGGTCATAGGTGGCGAGCGTTAGCGCATGCGCCGCGCTTCGGGTAGGGGCGTCGCCTCATGAGTATGACGCAATCCGTCGAGAGCGCGATTTTGGCGCAGACGCGCCGAGGCTTGCGTACGCTGCTCGCAGTCCCCGCCGCGCGCGCCGCCGGCTTGGCCCGCGTCGAAGATCTGGAAATTGCGGGTCCAGGCGGACCGCTGCGTGCTCGCTACTACGAGGCTCCCGACGCTGAGCCTGCGCCGCTGATGGTTTACTTCCACGGCGGCGGCTTCATCTGCTGCGATATCGACACGCACGATTCCATCTGCTCATGGCTAGCCAAGTCGTCGCGCGGTCGCGTGCTCTCCGTCGGCTATCGCCTCGCGCCGGAAAGCCGCTTTCCTGGTCAGATCGAAGACACCCGCGCTGCGTGCGCTTGGGCGTTTCAGAACGCACAACGCCTCGGCGCCGCGCCGTACAAGCTGGTGCTCGCCGGCGATTCCGCCGGCGCCTATCTCGCCGCGACGATGACGCTCGAGATCAATCGCGCGACGCCGGGCGCGATCGCTCTGCAAGTGCTGCTCTATCCCCTGGTGCACATACAGGACTCCCTGTGGTCGCAAGAGGAGCTACGCAACTTCCGCTTCCTCGGCCGCGTCGCCGTCCGCTACATCGCGCGCAGCCTGGGCGGAGAGGCGTTGCCGTCTCTGCTCGACGTTGATCTCACTGCCGCGCCGCCAACCATCGTCGCCGGCGGCGGCGCCATGGATCCTGTCCGTAGCGACGTGAAAGCCTTCGTCGATGCGCTCCGCCGCGCCGGAGTCGAGGTGACCGAGAAGAAGTATCCGATGCTGATGCACGGCGGCCTGAACTTCACGAACTATTCCAAAACCGCCACCACCGCGCTGCAGGAAGTCGGCGAACTGGTGCGCGCCGCCTTCGCCCGCTAACATCCGCCTGAATTATCGGGGAGGATGGGTCATGCGTGATATTTTGATCGCGGGAGCGCTTGCGCTTGCGGCGTGTTCACCGGCGGCGGAAGAGGCCGAAAATCTTGCGCCAAGCTGTGACGCACGCGCCGCGAGCGCGTGGGCGGTAAGCGACGCGCAATATTCAGTGGAAGCGGCCAGCGCAGGCCCCGATTGCGCGCGCGCGGTCGCGACGTTCGTCGTTCGCGATGCCTCTGGCGCGCCGATCTACGCTGAAGCCTACTTGGCCCAGCACGTCATGGTGCTCGCGGATGTCTCCGACACGGCAGCAATGGAAACGGCGCTACGCACGTGGACCGATCCCGCCAACAGCACCACCATGGCGACCACGTCAGCGCTGCCCGATTGGCCCGCGCGCGCCAATGGGCCGGAGAACGGCGAGTTTCCGTTCTATGCCGACGAGAGCGTGGATCGCGACACGTACCTCGGCCTCCGTCAAGCCGACGTCCCGTTGCTCTGCTTCGTGCAGGGCATGGAGAGCTTAGCGTGCCTCGCGCTGCGCAACGGCCAGCTCGAAAAAGTCGGCGTTCAAACCTTCCCAGGTTAAGGCGCGACGTCGTAGCCCGCGTAGGTTTCAGCGATACCGGCTGAGATCGCCGTTGCTGCGGCGATGTCGCCTTGGCCTTCGGCCGTGCGCCCGAGGCGCAGCGCGGCGTGAAATTGGCTAGCGCGCGGCCAAAGCAGCGCGCGCGGCGTCGAGATCGGCGGGGCTATCGACGCCCTTGGGAAACGCTTCCACGGCGTCAGCCATAATCGTCATGCCCATCTCAAGCGCGCGCAATTGTTCAAGCTTTTCGCGCAGCTCAAGCGGCGAGGGCGGCGCCGCGACGAAGCGCGCCAGCGCATCGCGGCGGTAAACGTAGATTCCGACATGGCGCTCCACCGGCCCGTCACCCCAAGGCGCGGCCGCGCGCGTGAAAGCAAGACAGCGACCGTCTGCAGCGCGGATCGCCTTGACCACATTGGGGTTGTCACGATCGGCCGGATCGTTCGACGGCGAAACCAGCGTCGCGATGTCCGCGCCCGCACGCAGCGCCGCCACCGCGCGCGCCACATCGGCGGCGCGCATCGTCGGCATGTCGCCCTGTAGGTTCACGGCGACATCGAAGCGTCGCTCTGGATCGAACGCTTCGAGCGCCGCGTGCACACGATCCGAGCCCGACGGCAAATCCGGGTCCGTCAATGTCACGTTTGCGCCGGCCTTCAGCGCCGCTTCCGCAATCTCTTCCTCCGCCGCCGCCACCAGCACCGGCCCGGCATTGGCGGCGCGGCCGATCTCAACCATCCAGGCGATCATCGGCTTGCCGTGGATATCGGCCAGCGGCTTACCGGGCAGCCGGGTCGACGCCATGCGGGCGGGGATCACGACAACGGAGTTCATTGCCGCACGCCTTGCCGTGCGGCGGTTCGACGCGCAAGGGCGCCAACGGCCATCTCCGCGCTTATCGGCGACTTGGCGGCGGACGCAACGCAGGCCATAAACCGCCCGCGAACAAGGGCCAAAAATGAGCGATCTCAGAAACAACTCGATTCTCGGCGCGTTGCTGGCGTCGGTTCTGGGCGTGATGGGCGTCGGCGTCCTCGCCGAGGGCGTGATCCATCCGAATTATCCCGAAACGCCCGGCTACTTACCGGAAGTGTCGCTCGAAACCGGCGGCGGCCCCGCCAGTCCAGCCGGCCCACCGGATTTCGGGCGCCTGTTCGCTGACGAAGCGCAGCTCACCGCCTTGGTCGAGCGCGGCGAGCGCGTGCACGCACAATGCGTTTCCTGCCATACCTTCGACGCCGGCGGCGCCAACGGCCAAGGCCCGAACCTCCACGACGTGTTCGGTCGCCCCGCCGCCAGCCACGCCGGTTACGAATATTCCGAAGCCATGCAGGGCCACGGCGGCAATTGGGATTATCTGGCGCTCAACGATTTCCTACGGTCGCCCGCTGCCACCGTGCGCGGCACCAAGATGGCGTTCGCGGGTCTCCGCGACGACGAAGAGCGCGTCGCGATGATCGCGTATTTGCGCTCGATTTCGCCGAACAGCGTGTCGCTGCCAGCGCCGTTGCCGGAGCCTGCGGCGGAAGCCTCCGAAGGCGTAGCGCCTCCGGAAGGCGAGGCGGCGCCGGCCGAAGCCAACACGCCCACCGCGCCGGGCTAAGGCGTTTCGCTGGACAAACAAAAACGGTGTCTCGCTCACGCGGACGCCGTTTTCATTTCGATGGCGGCGCCGTGCTTACGAAACGGCGGCCAGCTGCACCGGACGTTGGATAGGCGCTTCGCCGCCCAGGATCGTCGAGCCCAGCATGTCGAGGAATGCGTCACCCTTTTCGGTGCGCTCGACGAACACGTTGCGGCCGTCCTTCGGATCGCGGCGGCGCTGGACGAAGCCCAGGCGCGAGAGCGTATCCAGCGCCCGCGTGATAGCCGGCTTGCCGACGTTCAGCGCCGAGGCCAGGCCCCGCACCGTGTGTGGCGCCGGCTGCAGCCGGACCGTCATCAGCACGGCCAGTTGGCGTGCGGTGAGGTCTGGCGCGTCCGAGCGCACCGTGGTGACGGTAACCCGACGCCACAAATCCAATGCTTCTGTCTGTTCGCGCCCGAGCTCCATGTCGCTCCCCTTTTGTTGAATCGCAAGTGAGAGGATTCGCCGATTTGGTGGTCGGTGCAAGTCCGGAACCACAAGATGTTGTGGGAAAGGCGAAATGATTAACCAAATCTTGAGCCGCGAGTCCGAAACGAGCCAAGCGAAACAAGGCCGGCGCGGCGTCGAAAAATTCTACAGTCGGATCGAACCGGCGGGCCTCTTGAAGCGACTTAGAGGCTGAGAAGGGCGGGCCAGCGTGAGGCGCGGACTAGACCAGGCGCTCGACGATTACCTCGTCCTCCTCGCACAGGGCGGATCGCGCGAAGCGTTCGCCCGCCTGGCCGCACGCTGGACGCCGAAGCTGTTGGCATTCGCCGCGCGCGCTCTTGGAAACGCGGAGGTCGCGAAAGATGTGGTGCAGGATACCTGGGAAGGCGCCGTCCGCGGCTTGTCGCGGCTCGACGATCCTGAACGCTTTCGCGCCTGGATCTACGCCATCGCGGCACGCAAGTGCGCCGATGCGCTGCGCGGCAAGTACCGCGTCGCGCGGATCGCGGAGAGCGCGCAAGCGATGGGCGATCTGCCGCCGGACGCCGAGAGCGACAGCAATGATCGTCTCGATTTGCGCGCCGCCATGAAACGATTGCCGCCGGAGCAGCGCATCGCCGTCAGCCTCTATTTTGGTGAGGAAATGAGTGTCGCTGACATCGCCGCGATCACCGGTGCGCCGGAAGGCACGGTGAAGTCCCGATTGTTCGCCGCGCGCAAAGCGCTGCGTGAAAGTCTTGGAGCAGAGCAATGACCAATATCGATAGCGCCATCCGCGACGCGCTTTCAAAGGAAGACGCGGAATTTCTCGCCCGCTTTGAGGACAACAATCCGATCGGCGAAGCGCTCGGTACGTTCAGCGGGCGTTGGGGGGCAATGAACATCCTTGCTGTGGTCATGAGCTTCGCTCTGTTCTGCGTGTTCGCGTACTGCGCGTGGAGTGCCCTCACTGCCAGCGATGTACGCGCGACCGTGATCTGGAGCACCGGCGCGATCTGGGCCTCACTCGCAGTCGCGATGCTGAAGATCTATTTCTTCATGGAGATGAACAAGAATGTCGTGTTGCGCGAAGTGAAGCGCCTCGAGCTTCAAATCGCGCGCGCTGCGTCGCGCGATGCGGCGTGAACTCACGCAGCGAAGCGCTTCTTGATCACCGCCCAGCTGGCGCGCAGCGCTTGCGCTTCGCCGCCAGCGGGACGGCTTGGCTTTTCCTTGGGCGCCCAGGCGAAAACATCGAAATGCGCCCACGCTGAAACGCTGACGAATCGGCGCAGGAACAGCGCCGCGTAGATCGCGCCGGCGAACGCGCCATCGCCGGTATTCTTCAGATCCGCGATGCCCGAATCCATGTCGCCTTCGTAGGCGTCCCACAGCGGCATCCGCCAAATCGGATCGCTGGTGTCAGCTGAAGCTTGCGCGAACTCTGATGCGAGCACGTCATCGTTTGAGAAAAATGGCGGAATGTCCGGCCCCAACGCCGTGCGCGCGGCGCCTGTCAGCGTCGCGTAGTCAAGCAACAGAGCAGGCTCGTCCTCACACGCGCGCGTGAGCGCATCGGCAAGGATCAAGCGTCCCTCCGCGTCCGTGTTGTCGATCTCGACTGTCGGTCCCTTGCGCGAGGGGATCACGTCGCCGGGGCGAAAGGCATCACCGGCAATGGAATTCTCGACCACCGGCAAGAACAGCTCCAGCCGCACATTGAGTTTCGCTTCCATCACGATCTGCGCCAGCGCCAGTGCGTGCGCCGCGCCGCCCATGTCTTTCTTCATCAGCCGCATACCCGCGGACGGCTTGATGTCGAGCCCGCCAGTGTCGAAGCACACGCCTTTGCCAACGATCGCGAGGCGCGGCGCGCCGGCGTCACCCCACGAGAGATGCAGCAAACGCGGGGCTTGCGCCGCCGCGCGGCCGACCGCGTGGATCAAGGGATAGTTCTGCGCCAGCAAGTCATCGCCGACGATGGCTTCAAACCTTGCGCCATGGTCTCGCGCGACGGATTCAGCCACGGCGTGCAACGCCTCCGGTCCCATGTCGTTGGTTGGCGTGTTGACGAGATCGCGCGCCAGCCAGGAGGCGCGCACGATGCGCGCCGCGTCCGCCATGTCCGCGCCCTCCGGCGGCGCGAGCCGCGGCGCCGGGCGCTTGCGCTTCTTGTAGCGGTCGAACACGTAGCCGCCCAAACCCCAAGCGATCGCGACGGCGGTGGCGGTGAAATCTCGCGGTGCGGCGGCGATGCGGTAATCGCCGCTCGGCAAATGCTGCGCGAGCGCGCCCATGGCCGTCACGTTGGCTTTGTCGCCAATCCCGAACAGCACGCGCTCGATCGAACCGTCAGTTGCCGGAACGAGCAGGATGCGCCCGTTCTGCGCCTGGAAGTCATGCGCCGCCGCGAGACGTCGCAGGTTTTCGGCGTGACGCTCGATCCAGTCGCGCCACTCGCCCGTGCGCATGGCGTGGATCGGAACTGTCGCCGTCGCGGCGTCGGTCAGGAAGGGGAGGTCGGTCATTGGCTCTTCCTAGTCCGTCATTAGCCCTTTGTTGAGCATGTCGGGGCAGCATTAGCCGCTTATTAGGATTCGGCCCCATGCCCCCAATATCCCGTCTCGCCGCAACACTGCTTGCGCTCTCGGCTCTTGCCGCCTGCGCCAGCACTGGCGGGGGCGCTTCCGCTGACGCCACGGCGACGCTCAACTCCGGTGCGGGCGTCGATCGCGAGGCGCGCCAACGCGTAGGCCGCGAAGACATGCTGACGCAAATGGCGTTCTGGGCCGGCGAGTATCAGACCTTCCCGAACGATCTCGAAGCCGCGCAGCGTTTCTCCGAAAGTCTGCGCAGGGGCGGCCGCACGGATCGCGCTGTGACCATCGCCGCGGAAGCCCTGGGCCGCTTCCCCGAGGACCGCCAGCTGCTCACCACGTACGGGTTGGCGCAGATCTCTCTCGGGCGCGCCCACGAAGCGCTGCGCCCTCTAGCGCTTGTTGCGCAAGCAGAGCCCCAGAACTGGCGCGTGCGTTCGGCGTTGGGCGCGGCGCTCGATCAGCTCGGCCGCTTCACCGAAGCGCGCGCCGCCTACCAGGAAGCGCTGGTGATCGAACCCAACAACGCGCGCGTGCTCACCAATATGGGCGTCTCCCACATCATGGCCGGCGAACCGGAAACCGCGGAGACATTGCTGCGCCAAGCCTCGGACATTCGCGGTGCGCCGCCGGAAGCGCGCCAGAACCTGGCGATCTCGCTCGCACTGCAAGGCAAGTTCGCCGAAGCCGAGCAGATCGAGCGCGTTGATCTCCCGCCACAGCAAGCGGCCGCGAACATCGCTTATTTGCGCGGCCTGCTCAGTGACCCGCGCCGCTGGGGCGACGTCGGCCGCTCGCGCTAAGCGCAGTTACATTCAGTTACAGATAGAGCCGCGCTTAGCCGCGCTCGGCCAGCATTTGGCTGACTTGGATCATTGCCGGGCCGATGATGACGGCGAATAGCACCGGCAGGAAGAACACGATCATCGGCACCGTGAGCTTCGGCGGCAGCGACGCGGCCTTCTTCTCGGCTTCCGCCAAACGCAGATCGCGGTTCTCCTTGGCCATAACGCGCAGCGCCTGACCAACGGGCGTGCCGTACTTCTCAGCTTGCGTCAGCGCCATCGCGACAGCCTTGACGCCAGGGTGCGCGGTGCGGCGCGCCAGGTTTTCGTACGCCATGCGGCGCTCTGGTAGGTACGAGAGTTCAGCCGTCGTCAGCGCGAACTCTTCCGCCAGTTCGACGGAGGCGGGGGCGATTTCCTGGCCGACGCGCTGCATCGCCATTTCGACAGACATGCCGCTCTCGACGCAGATCAGCATCATGTCGAGGCTGTCCGGAAACGCCTCCATGATCTTGGTGCGGCGGGTGTCGGCGAGGTTCTTCAAATAGAGGTTCGGTGCGTAGAAGCCCAACGCGATGCCGCCAACCACGGCGGCCGCCTTCATATGAAGCGCAAGGTCGGCGCCCAGCGTGACAATGTAGACCAGCGCCGCGATACCGAAGCCGACCGGCAACGCCGCGCGGTAGAAATAGAACATGGTCTGCGCGGCGTTGCCGCGAAGGCCCGAGCGGATCAGCTTCTCGGTCAGCGTGTCGTCAGCGAGCGCCTTCTGCAGATTGAGCTTGTTGACGAGGTTCTTGGCGAACGAGTTCGCGTCCTTGTGCTGCAGCGAGCCTACGCCCTTAGCCAGGTCCGCACGCGAGCGTTTGCGCAGCTCTTCGCGCTTCTTCGCCACTTCCTTCAGCCGCGAGCCAAGTTTGTTCTCCGACATCGCCGGCGCCGCCAGCGTCACCACGGTGCCGAAGCAGGCCATCGCGGCGAGGGCGCCTGCGACGTTCAGAGGATCGGTGAGGGTATCGACGATGTCCATGGCCCGCCCGTCAGAATTTGAAGTTGACCATCTTGTGCATGACGAAGATGCCGGTCGACATCAGCGCCGCGCTACCAAGCAGGATGAGGTGGCCCGTGGGCTCGATGAACAGAATCGAGATGTAGGCAGGGCGCGTGAAATAGACCATTCCCATGACAATCAGCGGCAGCGCGCCGATAATCATGGCCGAGGCTTTCGCTTCCGCGGAAAGTGCTTTGACCTTCTCCTTCATCAGCTTGCGCGAACGCAGCACGGTTGAGAGGTTGCCCAGCGATTCCGAGAGGTTGCCGCCCGTCTTCTGTTGGATGATCAGCACGATCGAGAAGAAGTTCACCTCCGGCAACGGCATGTGATCGTAGAGCCGCGCCATGCCTTGATCGAGCGGCACGCCCATCGATTGGGAATCGCACAGCGCCTTGAACTCACTCGCCAGCGGCTCGGGGCTTTCCGCGGCGATGATGCGCAAGCATTGATTGAGCGGCAGGCCGGATTTGACGCCGCGCACGATGACGTCGATGGCGTCCGCGAGTTGATTGCCGAACTTCTTCTGACGTCCGCTGACCAGCATGCCGAGCACCCAGCGCGGAATGCCGAGCAAGCCGACGAAGAAGCCCATCGCGGCGCCGATCGGACCTTGAACAAGCAAACCGATAAGGGCCAGCACAGCGCCGAGGCCGGCCGCCATCATCCAGAACATCGTCGGCGTCAGGGTGATGCCGGCCTGGGCGATCTGGCCCTTGATCGAAAAGCGCCGCCGCCGCGACTGCTTCTCGTTGTTGGCCATCTCTTTCAGCGCTTCTTGCGTCGATTGGCGCCGCTTCAGCGCCGCCACCTCGACGGCCTGCTTGCGCCGGTCGACTTTTGGCCCGCCCGCGACAGCCTTGACCCGTTTGGTCGCCGTCGCCGGCTGATGATTGCCGGGGGCGAGTACGAACCCAGCGCCGCCGATGGCGACAAACGCGAGTACAGCGGCGATGAGCGCCGGATCCATCAGGCTTGCTCCGTCTCGTCGAGTGCCTGCGCCAGTTCTTTCTCGAGGCCGAAGTAGCGCGCGCGCTCCCAGAAGCGCGGCCGGCCAACGCCGGTGCCCTTGTGGCGTCCGGTAATGCGGCCGTTCTGATCCTCGCCCTGAATTTCGTACAGCATCAGATCTTGCGTGATGATCGTATCGCCTTCGAGACCCAGCACTTCAGTAATCTGCGTGATGCGACGCGAACCGTCGCGCAGGCGCGCGGCCTGGATGACGACATCGACAGCGGCGACGATGATTTCGCGGATGGTTTTCGCCGGCAGCGAGAAGCCGCCCATCGTGATCATCGATTCCAGACGGGAGAGGGCCTCGCGCGGCGTGTTGGCGTGCAACGTGCCCATCGAGCCGTCGTGACCCGTGTTCATGGCTTGCAGCAAGTCGAACGCTTCAGGGCCCCGGACTTCGCCGACGATGATCCGCTCAGGGCGCATACGCAGGCAGTTCTTGACCAGGTCGCGCATCGTGACCTGGCCGGAGCCTTCCAGATTCGGCGGCCGCGTTTCGAGGCGGACAACGTGTGGCTGTTGCAGCTGCAGTTCGGCCGCGTCTTCGCAGGTGATGACGCGCTCTGTCGGATCGATGAACGCGGTCAGTGTGTTGAGCAGAGTGGTTTTACCCGAACCGGTGCCGCCGGAGATCAGAATGTTGCAGCGGCAGGCGCCGATGATCTGCAGAATTTTCGCGCCCGCGGGCGAGATCGAGCCGTACTCAACCAGGTTGGAGAGCTTCAGCTTGTCCTTTTTGAACTTCCGGATCGTGAGCGTCGGGCCATCGATGGCCAGCGGCGGCACGATGACGTTGACACGAGAGCCATCTGGCAAGCGCGCGTCGCAGATCGGCGAGCTTTCATCAACGCGGCGGCCGACTTGGCTGACGATGCGTTGGCAGATGTTCATCAGCTGGCCGTTGTCGCGGAAGCGGATGCCCGTCTTTGAGATCTTGCCGTTGACTTCGATGAAGACCGCGTTGGCGCCGTTGACCATGACATCGGCGATGTCGTCGCGCGCCAGCAGCGGCTCAAGCGGGCCGTAACCCAGCACGTCGTTGCAGATGTCGTCGAGCAGGGCTTCCTGCTCGGCGATCGACATGACGACGTTCTTGATCGAGATGATTTCGGCGACGATGTCGCGAATTTCGTCACGCGCGCTTTCTGGATCGAGCTGCGCGAGTTGCGTCAAGTCGATGGTTTCGATCAGTGCATTGAAGATCGTGGATTTGACGCGGTAATACGCCTCGGAGCGATACTCCGGGCCATCGGCGACATCGGCCGACGGTTGCATGCGCGGGTTAGGCGCGCTGGCGGATGGTGCGGCGGGACGCGGAGCAGGCGCGACCGGACGAGGCGCCGCGGGCGCCGTCGCTAACGGTTTTGCGCCAACAGCCGCGTGCACGCGCGCGACCGGAGCTGCGGGCGCAGCCTCAGTGCTCGGAGCATCGCCCAGGCTTCGCTTTCCGAACATCAACTAGCCTTTAGCGCTTGAGGAACGGGATCTTGTCGGTGAAAGACGCCTTCTTCGCCTCCACCGGCTTACGCCCCGTGAGTGATGCGGCGAGCGCATCGAGCGCTATTGCTGTCTTCGACAACGGCGCCACTTCGCCGACCATTTGACCGTTGTTCGCGGCCATACCGAACAGCTGGGGATCGAACGGAATCGACGCCACGGGCTCAGCGCCCAGCGCTTCCGCGAAATCCTTGAACGGGATTTCTGGACGCTTCGGCACGCCCACCATCGACAGCACCACCGTCGGCGGAGAGTCATACGGCCGCATCGATTTCAGGAGGTCGATGATGTTCTTGGTGTTGCGCAAGCTCGCCAGATCGGGGCCGGCGACGATGATTGCGTCATCGGCCGCGAGCAGGGTGTGCTTGATCCAGGACGACCAGGCGTGGGGCAGATCGAGCACGACGAACGGGCTGGTGCGGCGCACGCGCTCGATCACGATTTCGTAGGATTGCGGATCGAGTTCAAACTCGCGCTCCAGCGTCGCCGGCGCGGTCAGCATCTGGAGGCGCTGTGTTTGCTTTGTCGTGACGCGCTCCAGGAACACGTCGTCAACGCGATCCGGCGCCATCAGCGCGTCTGCGATCGATTGCGGCGGATCTTGGTTGAAGTCCAAAGCCGCCGTGCCGAATGACAAGTCGAGATCGAGCAGCGTCGCGCTGGATTCTTGGCGCTCCGCGATCGACCAGGCCAGATTGTGCGCGATGGTAGAAGCGCCGATGCCGCCGCGTGCGCCGATCACGGAGATCACACGCCCAGCGAACGGCTTGTCCGGGTTCACATAGAGCCCGCACACGGTGCGGATTACGTCGATCGGCTGCAGCGGCGGCACGATGTATTCGCTCACGCCGCGGCTCATCAGCTCACGGAAGAGGGAGATGTCGTTGACTGCGCCGACGATCACAACCTTGGTGCCTTCCTCGATCACCGTCGCGAGGCGATCGAGCGCATGCAGCATGGCCGGACCCTGCATCAGCGTGTCGAGGATCAAGAGGTTCGGGCTGGCTTGCGATGCAAAGCGCGTGACGGCGGCGTCGATGCCGCCTGTTTCCACGGTGATCTCCGCGCGCGCCATGCGCCGGTCAGCGGTGATTCCGGACACGAGGTCCGCAATCTCATGACGATCGCACGCCGCGTGAATGGTGATCCGCGGCACGGGTTGTTCGGTGGTGCGGCTTTCCTCGCGGGTATAAGCCGCCGGCGCATGCACCGGCGCGAGCGTGGACGCGGTCAAACCGAACGGGTCGTCGCCTTCAAGCGTCGGCGCGGACTGATTGGCCGGCGCCGGCGCGGGCTCGCCATCGAACGGCGGCAGCTCTGCGCCTTCGAGGTCGCCCAGACCGAAGGTTTCGTCATCCTCCAGCACGAACTCGTCGTCCGTGCCAAGGCTCCAGGCGGGATCGGGATTGCTCATGCGTTGGCCCTATTGAACCGCATTGCTGATGGAGACGCGTTCGTCGGCAGTACGTTCAGCGTGTGTCTGTTCGCCGGCGCGGTAAGCATCCATGACCGTGGTGCGGCGCGCGCCGTCACGCGGATCTTGCGCTCGGGGATGCAGCAGGTCGGCAGGATCTTCGATCATCGCGGCGAGGTTCGACACCGTGGCGCAGCCGAAGCTTTCCCACGGCTGGTTGTTGCTCTGGTGCGCGAGATCCTGCTCCCAAAGCGGCGCGCACTCTGGCGCCTGCGCTTCGTAACGGGAGAAGCTCACGATTATCGGCGAAGCCGCGTCACCCGACGCGTCGTAGGACGAACCGGCGACGGCCGCGTACGAAACGCCCGCCTCAACCAGCGACATCCGCGTTTCATTGGCGACGATTGAGGCTGCATCCGAGTTGCCGGCGCCAGAAGGCGTGCTCAACACCAGCGCGCCGTGGCCGTAGCGCAGATAGTTGTTCGCGAACGCATGCAATTGCGCGCGCGCGGCCGACGAAAGCGCGACATCGCCGGGCGCGACCGGCACTTCCATGCGTTGGGCGGTTTGCGTCACCTCGATGCGGTGATTGTCGGCCGCGGTCGGGTTCGGCGCCATGCCGGGAATGGGATCTGGCACGCTTGCGCACGCCGTGAGCGCGCTCACGCTGATCAACAAGAGGGGCAAGCGGGATTTCATGGCGTGCCTCATTCGATCACGTGCCCATGCGGGCCGTGCAGGGTTTGAGCGTTTTGCTCGTCGGCGTCGCCTTGTGCGGACGCCGGGCGATAGAGTGCGTTCAAGCGGCCCGTCAGCAGGCTTTCGCCTTCGCTCGGGTTGCGGAAGCCGTCAGCCGGCGTGCGCAGACGATCCGGGCTCGTCGGCCGCACCAGGTACGGCGTGACGATGATGACCAACTCGGTCTCGCTGTTGACGAAGTCTCGCGAGCGAAACAGCGAGCCAAGGATCGGCGTGTTCATGACGCCCGGTACGCCTTCGAGCGCGTGACGCGTGCGTTCCTGAATCAGGCCGGCCAACACGATCGAGCTGCCCGACGACATTTCCAATGTCGTTTCCGCGCGGCGTACCTGCAGGGCAGGGATGTTGATGCCGCGGATCACGGTCGTGGTGCCGTCATCGTTGCGGATCGGCGTGTCGCCGGTGGAGATCGCGCCTTCCGAGGTGAGTTCGCTCACTTCCGTGTTGATCTTCAGCGAAATGTTGCCGCCGGACATGACAATCGGCGTGAACGCCAAGCCGACGCCGAACGGTTTGAACTCGACCGAGATTTGCCCGTCATCGGAGTTGACCGGCACCGGGAATTCACCACCCGCGAGGAAGCGCGCGGATTCACCGGAGATCGCTGTCAGGTTCGGTTCAGCCAGCACGCGCAACAAGCCCGCGCGTTCGAACGCTTCGATCGAAGCATCGGTGCTGCGCGATTGCTCAACGTGCGCCGGGCCGTAAGTGACAGTACCATCAGCTGCGACTTGGTAGCCGCCAACACCGGCGTCCGCCGTCGTAATGTTCGGATCGACGTTGCCGGTGGGATACGCATAGCTGTTCGGACGCAGAATGTTTTCGGCGATGCCGCCAGCAGCGGAGAGGCCCCCGAGTATCTGTCCGTTGATCGAGAAGCCGTTGGCCGTCGCGAGGTTCAGGAAGTCGTCTTCGCCGATCAGCTGGTTGATCATCTCGTCGTAGTTGGCGTTGATGCCGAGTTGGCGCACCAGGGTGCGGCTCATCTCGACAACGCGCACGCGAACCATCACCTGCTCGCTGCCCTGCACCTGGATCAGGTTGACGATGCGCTGTTCGGCGCTAGCGCCGCCGGCCGCACCGCCGGCGCCCGTTGTCGCCAGATATTGCGTCGCGATGAGGCGCGCGCGATCGGCGTCAGCGGCGCTGCGCGCGCTACCCGACAGCACGATCGAACCGTTCACCGCCTCGGCGCGAATTTGCGATTCCGACGAGTGCCGCGCCAGGATGTCGTTGAGCGGCGCCACGTCCGGCTCGACACGAATTTCGACGTTCGCGATTTGACGGCCGTTGGCGTCGAAGAAGAAGATGTTGGTCTGTCCGAGCTGACGGCCGATGACATAAGCGCGCCGCGCCGTGCGCACCGTGGCGTCGGCGATGGCCGGGTTGGAGATCAGGATGTCGCGCGCATCGGCCGGCAGATCGATGATCGCCGACTTGCCGAAGGGGAGAACCAGCGACGCCGATTGCGTGCCGCCGCCATTGTTGATGCGCATCGTCGGTGACGCATCCGGCGGCTCGACCTGCGCGCTGGCATAAGTCGGCGCCAACGCCATTGCCGCGGACAGCGCCGTGGCGAGTGTTACCCGAAGTGACTTACGCGGGCTCATCTGCTCCCCCCGGAGACGGCGCCAAATGAATGTATCTTCACCGAGCCTGATTGCTGACCGAGCGTGCGACCGCTGGAGCGGCCGGTCATGCCGACGGTTTCGACTTGCACGCCGCGAAGCGCCAGGCTCACCGTGCCGAGTTCGCTCGCGAGCGCGAGTTGACGGGCATCTTCTTGCATCAGCTCGAGCACGGCGACGCCGGCTTCGATGGTGGCAGGCGCTTCGCCTTCGGTCTGTGTCTGCGTCGTTTCACCCAGCGCCATGACACGGATGTCTTCGAGCACCACGTTGCTGGTGACTTGCTCGCCAGAGCCGCCATCACGGTTCTGAATGCGCGTGGTGACGATCACGTCGACACGATCGTTCGGTTGAATGTAGCCGCCGGCGGCGGTTTGTTCGTCAATCTCGATGGCGACAGCGCGAAAGCCCGGCTCAAGCTGAGCCGCCAGGAAGCCGCCGCCGTTCGGCTGCACAACGGCGCCGGTGGTGAACGGCTCGCCCTGGGCGAACGAACGGCGCGTCACGGCGCCAACGAAATCCGCTTGCGCCGAAGGCTGGTGGGACAGGCGCACGAAGCTCGGCGCCAATGAATCCGTTGGGAAAAGCACGACCGCGAGATCGCTCGGCGTCAGCGCCGCGCCTTGCGGCACGTCGCGCGCGGCGACAAGCACTTGTTCTCCGGCAATCGCGGCGGCGTCAGCGACGGGGGCCGCGGCCTCCCGCTGCCCCATGCTGCGAATAAGTAGAAGCGCGCCAATAGCTGCGATGGCTGCGACGACCAGAACGATCAGCTGACGCGCTGACATAATGCACTACTCCCCGCGCGATTGATCCCGAAGCACCCCAGGCGAACAGAGCATGGCGCGCCTAAAGCATGGTTAACGCGCCAAAACGAATGACAGAGATGGAATGGCCATGAGGCCGCCGAACATGATGGCGACGCCATATGGAATTCCGTTTTGTTTTTTGAGCAGGTGATTGAGGAACGGCCGACCGGTTTCCTCGACCTTGACGACTTGCCGCGCCGCCAAGAGCGCAATCGCCATCACGCCCCCCGCGACAACCGTCCAGTACATGAACGGCATAAAGAAGCCTTGGAAGCCGACCCAAACCGCGGTGGCAGCGAAGAGCTTGGCGTCGCCGCCGCCGATAATGTTGGCGGAGAAAAGGAAAAATCCGACCACGAGGACGGTTACGCCGAACAGCAAGTGCCAGCCGATCTCGATTGGCGCCATGCCGGAGGCGAGGGCGGCGATGGGAAAAATGGCCGTCAGCGCGATTGATACCCAATTCGGAATGATCAAGCGCGCGATGTCGGAGCAGGCCGCATAGATCAGCAGTCCCGCGAACGCAGCCAGGCTCAGAGCGTCAATCATCCGGTAAGATGTGACCTGAGCCGTCTTTCAAAAGCGTGAAGAGTCGGCGTGGAATGCAAGTTGTTCGAGTAGAGCCAAAGAAAAACGCCGTCCCCGAGGGGGACGGCGTTTGCAGGAAGGGAAAACAAGGACGCAAACGCGCCGCCAGTTAAGGCGGCGCGCCGCGTTAGCGCTTACGTGTTAGCCGCGCCGAGCTTCGTATCGATGGTTTCGAAGGTCGTGGTCAGCTCTTCGCCCACCGCGCCAACGGCGACGATGATGGCGACGCCGATCAGAGCAGCGATCAGGCCGTATTCAATGGCAGTGGCGCCGTCTTCGTTATTCAGGAAACGCTTCAACATAATATTCTCTCCGATTGTCGAGTGCTTTTCACCGGCCCGGTGGAATGTCGCACCCGACACCCAACCCAGACGCAGGATGGAAACTACGGGAGAACGGTAAAGATTGCGGCCATGCAACGAGGTGAAGGTTGGGTTAACTGCAATGCTGTTTCTGCACGGCTTGCCGTTTTGTCACATCGTCCGCGAGCGTGCGTTCTTAGCGATCCCGAAACCAATTCGCGGGTAGCTCTACTATAAAGAAGAGAAGGAAGAGCTGATGCGCGCCTCGCGCTTTCTCATTTCCGCGCTCGCCGCGGCGGCCATGTTCGTCAGTGCTGGCGTCGCGCAGGCCCGCGATATCCGCGTTGCGCTGGACCAGGCTTTTCCGATCCGTCTGAGTGAAGCGGCGGAGGGCGTGGCCATCGGCAACCCCACCATCGCCGGCGTCTCGGTGCAGAACGATCACTTTCTCTTTGTGACCGGCCGCTCCTACGGCTCCACCAATTTGGTGGTCGTAGGCGCCAACGGCCGCGTGCTTTATTCCGGCCGCGTCGTGGTCACCCCGGACGAGACCGACGTTGTCATGGTCACGCGCGGCATTGAAACGGCGCGTCTTGAGTGCACGCCGCTCTGCCGTCCGCGCCCGGATATTGGCGACGGTGAGCGCTCGGCGGCCGCTCAGGATCAGATCACGGGCCGCGGCGGCGTTCGCTAACGCGCGTTTACGTAGTCTTTTGACGGAAAATAAGCCCTTCGGCGCCTAAGATCGGCGCTTCGGAGAGCCAATGTTTTCGCGCACTAGAGCCAAGCTGAGAGCGTTTCGCCGCGCGCGCGAGGGCATCGCCGCGCTTGAATTCGCCATCGTCGTGCTGCCGTTCTTTCTGCTGACGATCGGCCTCGCGGAAATCTCCATGATCGGCTTCGCGCAGACCAGCCTCGATTATGCCGTTTCAGAAACAGCCCGTGGAATTCGGACGGGCGAGGCCCAAATGGGCGGCCTCGACGAAGACCAGATCCAGCAGCGCCTCTGCGATCAGGTGAACAACTTCGTCGTGCTCTCTTGCGATGGCAATCTGTTTCTCGACGTCAGTCGTTTCGACTCCTTCGTCGATGCCGACAATGACAACCAGGAACCGATCGAGGGCGGCGAATTCGAGGACACCGGCTTTGGCTATGACCCGGGCGCCCCATCTGACATCGTTGTCGTGCGCGCTTACTATCGCTGGGAAATCATGACGCCGCTGTTCGAGCCGGTCTTCGAGAACGTTTCTGGCGGCGAACGAATCCTGGTTTCGACGATGATGTTCCGCAACGAGCCCTACCAATGAGCCTGGTTCGCACCCTTCGCCGCTTTGCGGTGGACGAAAAGAGCGGCTTGGCCGCGCTCGAGTTCGCGATCATCGCGCCGATGATGATCTTGCTCGTGTTCGGTTCGGTGGACCTGATCGACACTCTGGGCGCCAACAAGCGGGCGCAAAACGCCGCCTCGTCCATCGCTGACGTGGTCGCGCGCGACGATGCGGTGTCGAATGCGGAAATCGACGGCCTCTGGGCGGCGCTCGACGTGCTCATGTACCCGGACCAGGGCGCGAGCATGCAAATGCGCGTCACCAGTGTCCAGATCGACACCGCAACGAGCGCGCGCGTGGTTTGGAGCGAGGGGCACGGCATGACTGCCCGTGTCGCCAACACGACCGTTGATCTGCCCGCACAAATGATGACGCCGGGCACCAGTGTCATCATGACGGAATCGACGTACCCTTACACGGCGCCACTGGGCTTCCTGCACACGGGATCGAGAAACCTCGAGCACGAATCCTATCGCCGCTCGCGCCTCGTGGACCCGATCCCGCGCGTCCCGTGATCGTCACTTGACGGGGCAGGTGATCGCGGGACACTCCCGCGATGGAAGATCCCAAGACACCCGCTGAAGCCGTCGATCGGCTCGAGGCTCTGCATAAGCGCGCCGTTGAAGCGCTTATCGCGGCCGTTAAGCGCTTCGCCGAAAAGGGCGTTCCACCGACCGCCGAAGAGCGCGCGCTGTTTCGCTATCCCGAACTGCGCGTGACCTACCTGCCAGGCAGCCCAATCCCGCGGCTCGCGCGCGCCTACGGCCAATTGATGTGGCCCGGCGAGTACGTCGTCTCAATCACGCAGCCGGCTTTCTTTCGTAACTACTTGATCGAGCAACTCGAATTGCTTGTGCAGGATTACGCCGTCGAGCTCAGCGTCCGCGTCAGTGACACGGAAATTCCGTACTCATTCGTGCTCGACGCCGCGGGCGCCGTCGCGTTCGATACCGTGCCAGCGGAAGACCTCGCGCGTCACTTCCCGAGCCCGCGCTTGGCGCAAGTCGGCGATGCGGTCGTCGACGGCCTGCGCATCGAACGCCTCGATGGGTCGCGGCCGCTCGCGCTGTTCGACGCGCCGCGCACCGACTATTCGCTGAAGCGGATCGAGCACTACACCGGCGCGCCTTGGCAGGATGTGCAGCCGTGGATTCTTTTCACGAACTACCAGCGCTATGTCGATGAGTTCGTGCGCTGGGCCGCTGCTGGCGTCACCAATGGCCCGAAAGGCTGGGCGCTCTCGTGCCCAGGCCAAGTGCGCATCGAAGCGGGAGACGCGGACGCGGAGTTGAAAGCGCTCGCCGCGCCCTGGCGCAAATACCAGATGCCGGCCTATCACTTGACGACGCCAGACGGTGACGGCGTCACGCTCGTAAACATCGGCGTCGGGCCTTCTAATGCGAAGACGATCACCGATCACCTCGCCGTGCTGCGTCCGCATTGCTGGCTCATGATCGGCCATTGCGGCGGCCTGCGCCACACCCAGCGCATCGGCGATTACGTGCTGGCGCATGCTTATCTTCGCCGCGACAAAGTGCTGGACGATCGCGTCCCGCTCGAAGTGCCGATCCCGGCGATCGCCGAAATCCAAATTGCGCTGCAGCAGGCGGCGACCTCCGTGTCGGGCGACAAGGAAGACCTCCGCCGCCGCCTGCGCACCGGCACGGTCGTCTCGTACGCCGACCGCAACTGGGAGCTGAACTACAACCAGGAACGCCAGCTGCTGTCGCAATCGCGCGCCATCGCCGTCGATATGGAAAGCGCCTGCGTCGCCACCCAGGGCTTCCGCATGCGCGTGCCGTACGGCGTGTTGCTCTGCATTTCCGACAAGCCGGCCCACGGAGAGATCAAGCTGCCCGGCGTCGCCGACCGGTTCTACGACAGCGCCATCGGCGCGCACCTCCGCATCGGTCTGGAGACCATCGCGCTGCTCAAGCAAAACCGCGACCGGTTGCACTCCCGCAAACTCCGCGCCTTCGACGAACCGCCGTTCCGATAACTCGAAAAATACGTGCAGAGTTAGCGCGATTTTAGCCCTGCCGCTCCTAGCGTCAGGTCATGACCGATCACACTGCCACAAGCCTTAACGAAACCGGACTCGCCAAGCCTGCATGGGCGCGCGCGGCGGCGCCTTGGGCCTTTGGCGGCGCCATGCTGCTCTCGGCGGCGCTGGTGTTTTCGCTGCAGCCGATGTTCGCAAAGATGGTGCTGCCCCGTGTCGGCGGCGGCGCCGCGGTTTGGACGGTCGCACTTGTGTTCTTCCAAGGCGCGCTGCTCGCCGGCTACTCGTACGCGCACTTTCTCACCTCGCACCTGAGCTTCGCGCGCCAAATCATCGTCCATGCCTGCGTGCTGCTGCTCGCCGCCTTCTTCCTTCCGATCGCCGTCGCTGGCGGCTTTGAAGCGCCGCCGGACTCAGGGCAGGGCCTGTGGCTCATCGCGCTGTTCAGCGCGTCCGTCGGCGCGCCGTTCGCCGCTGTCTCTGCCACCGCGCCACTGTTGCAATCGTGGTTCGCGCGCACCGGCCGCGCCGACGCCGGCGATCCCTACTATCTCTACGGCGCTAGCAATCTCGGCAGCCTCGCTGCGCTACTCGCGTTTCCGCTGCTGATTGAACCCGCGCTCGGCGCCAACGCGCAATCGGTGACGTGGTCGCTCGGCTTCGGCTTGCTCGGCGCGGCGATCATGGGTTGCGCCGTGCTTGTGTGGCGCACTGGCGCTTCGCTCACCGAACAACCGCACGCCGTCGCCGGCGCTGTCGCGCCGTGGATGTTGCGCGCGAAATGGGCGTTGTTTGGCCTGTTGCCGTCAGCTTTGCTCGTCGCCGCCACCACACACATCAGCACCGACGTCGCCTCGGCGCCGTTGCTCTGGGTCATCCCGCTCGCGCTCTATCTCTCCGCCTTCATCCTCGCCTTTAATCAGCGCACCTGGGTGCCTGCGAAAGTCGCCGCCATCGCGCTGCCCGCGCTCGCCGCCGTCACTTTGGTGACCGGCTGGTCCGCTGGCGATTGGCGCATTCTTTCGGTGACCGTGCTCGGCACGCTCTGGCTCGGCACGTACGTCTGCTGCCGCGCGCTTTACGAGATTCGTCCTGAAGCGCGGCTGCTGACGGATTTCTATTTGTGGATGTCGCTTGGCGGCGTTGTCGGCGGCGCGCTCACCGCGCTGGTTGCGCCGGTCGTCTTCCACGGCGTGCTGGAATGGCCGATCGCCGTGGCGTTCAGCCTGCTTGCGCTGCCCGGCGGCAAGACACTCTCGCGCCCGATGCTGATCATCTTTGGCGCCTGCCTCGCGATCACCTTGCTCGCTGCGCTGCTTGCCGCGCTCAATATCTCTGGCGGCCAACTCGTCGCCGCCGGCCTTGTTGCCGGATTGAGCGCCATCATCGTCGGCCGCGATAACCGCATGCTGATGACGCTTGCGTGCGCCGCAATCATCCTGATGGGCGCAACGATCCAGCATCGCGGCGTTTCCTTCGCAGACCGCAGCTTCTACGGCGCGGTGCGCGTCACCGATGACGGCCCTTGGCGTCGCTTCGTGCACGGCACCACGCTGCACGGTGTGCAAAGTCTCGATCCCGAACTCGCGCACACCCCAACCGGCTACTACGGCCCGCTCACCCCAATCGGCAGCACCTTCACCGCGCTCAACAACGCCGGCGGTTTGCAAAACGTCGCCGTGCTTGGCCTCGGCGCCGGCGCGATGGCGTGCCATGCGCGGGCAGGGCAGAGCTGGACCTTCTACGAAATCGATCCACTGGTCGTGCAGGTGGCGCAAGATCGCCGCCTCTTCACGTTCCTCTCCGACTGCACGCCGGACGCGCAGGTGATCGTCGGCGACGCGCGCCTCGAACTCGCGATGCAGCCGCGCGGTGCCTACGATCTTGTCGCCGCCGACGCGTTTTCGTCCGACGCCGTGCCGACGCACCTAATCACCGCCGAAGCTATGCGGCTCTATCTCGACAGCGTCGATGAAGACGGCGTCGTCCTGGTGCATGTCTCCAACCGCAACCTCGCCATGGCCGATGTCGCCGCCCGCGCTGGGCTCGCGGCCGGAGCTGTCGTGATCCAGCGTCTCTACCTGCCTGAAGAGCGCAGCTACGCGAACTTCGGCTCGCAAGTGGTAGCGATGGCGCGGACACGCGAAGCGCTCGAGCCGCTGCTGGCCGATCCGGCTTGGCAGATGTCAGCCCCGCCGCCTGGCCGCGCCTGGACCGACGACTACTCGAACATCCTCGAGCCGCTGATCCAGCGCATCCAGCATCCACTGCAAGCTCACTGATTTGACGCGGCAGCGTGCACGCGCCATCTAGCGCGTATGCACGATAGGCTAGTGAACTTCGACCGCATCCTGAATTTCCGCGACTTCGGCGGTTGGGACACCGCAGCCGGCGGCAGAATCGCGCGCGGCAAGCTCTACCGCTCCGCGTCCTTTCACGACGCGACCGACGCGGATATCGCGCGGCTCAACGCGATGGATCTGCGCTTCGTGGTCGATCTGCGCCGCCCCGAAGAACGCGCGCATGAGCCAACGAAGTGGAGCAACGAAAACTGCCGCGTCATCTTCAATGACGAAGGGGCGGGCGGGTCGTCGCTGCCGCCGCACCTGGTTGCACTGCTGCAAAGCGATCTCACGCCGCAAGCGACACGCGCCTACATGCTCAGCCTCTACCGCGAGATCCCTTACGATCCGCGCTTGATCCGGCTCTACCGCGATTGGTTCGCCGCGCTCGGCGAGGGCGGCGCCGGCGTTGTGCACTGCGCCGCTGGCAAAGACCGCACCGGCATCATCTGCGCGCTGACGCTGATGACGCTCGGCGTCGATGAAGAGACCGTGTTCGCCGACTACGACTTCACCAACCAAGCCGTCGACATCGAGAAGCGCATGCCGAAAATTCAAGCCCGCATGGAAGAGCGGCTCGCGCGCAAGCTAGACCCCGCCGCACTTCGGCCGATGCTTGGCGTTGAGATCGATTACCTGCGCGCCGCGCTCGATGAAATTGCGTTCAAGCATGGCGGCGTGGACGCCTATCTCGCCGATGTTTTGGGCGTGGGCGCCGCGGAGCGGGAATCCTTACGCGCGCAACTCACGGTTTGATGTTTTTTGGTGTCGCGCCCACGGCGTCGGCCTATGGTGCGCCCGGGGGAGCAACGCGCAGCTGCAACGAGGTCTGCCCATGCCCACGATCACCACCAAAGACGGCGCAGAGATTTTCTACAAGGATTGGGGCCCGCGCGACGCGCAACCCATTGTCTTCCATCACGGCTGGCCGCTCAGCGCCGATGATTGGGACAACCAAATGCTGTTCTTCCGGCTGAAAGGCTATCGCGTAATCGCGCATGACCGGCGCGGCCACGGCCGCTCAACACAGACCGACACCGGCAACGAGATGGACACGTACGCCGCCGACGTCACCGAACTCGCGAAGGCGCTCGATCTGAAAAATGCGGTACACATCGGCCACTCCACGGGCGGCGGCGAAGTTGCGCACTACGTGGCGCGCGCCGAAGCTGGGCGCGTGTCGAAAGCGGTGCTGATGGGCGCCGTGCCGCCGATCATGGTGAAATCCGACAAGAATCCGGGCGGCCTACCGATCGAAGTGTTTGACGGCTTCCGCGCCGCGCTCGCCGCCAACCGCGCGCAATTCTGCGTCGATGTGCCGAGCGGGCCGTTCTACGGCTACAACCGCCCGGGCGCGAAGGTCGATCAAGGCGTGATCGACAATTGGTGGCGCCAAGGCATGATGGGCGGCGCGAAGGCGCACTACGATTGCATCAAGGCGTTCTCGGAAACCGATTTCACCGAGGATTTGAAAACGATCAACGTGCCGGTTCTACTCATGCACGGCGACGACGATCAGATCGTACCGATCGCGGATTCCGCGCTGCTCGGCATCAAGTTGCTGAAGCAGGGCGATCTCAAAGTCTACAAAGGATTTCCGCACGGCATGGCGACGACGCACGCCGACACTATCAACGCCGATCTGATGACTTTCGTAAAAGGTTGAAACGAAAAGCGGGCCTTCGGGCCCGCTTCAATCTTCGAAGCGCTCCAGCTCGGTGGAACAAGTATTCGGCGTTGGTGCGCGCGAACGCGGCCTTACGGAGCAATCTCGTCGCTTAGGAGCGCCACGGCTCGGCGGACACTTATCTGTCAGAAGTGCTCGGCGTTGGCGCGCCGGAGCGCGCACGCCTGCGCGACACCCCGTCCGGCTAAATCTACGATCCGCATTGATTGCCGGCCGCGCATGCGCCGCGCGTGCAATCCCGCGCTGTCACGCAATAAGCCGCGTCCGGCGGCAGATAGCCGGGCGTATCGAGCTGGCATGATCCGACGCCGCTCGGGGTGATGACGCACTGGGCGCCAATCGGGCAATCGCGATTCTCGACACACTCGGACCGACACCGACCGGCCATGCACACCAGCGGGCTGTGGCACTCGCTGTTGCGCGTGCATCCCGGCCCAATTTGAGCGCCCTGCTCGCCGAATTGTGCGACGGCCGGGGTTGGCTGCGTCAGCGCGACGAACGCCGTGATCGCAAAGGCGGCCGCCACCAGGGCGAGGAAACGGGTCATGGTGTTCTCCCGTGGGCAGCGTATCATGGCGCCAGCGGGAGGAAAGCATGCACAGAACGCGATTTGCTCTTTTGGCGGCAGGGTGCATGGCTCTGGCAGGCGTGGCGTTCGCACAAACGCAAACGATCAGGCCGCCCGTGCTCCAACTCCCATCGACCGTGCCGACGCCGCAAGGCGTCGCGGGCGAGGGGCTCTACGTCGCCGGCGCCGATCGCGTCGCCATTAGCGGTGACACTTTGATTGTTGGGCTGGCCGCACCCCGTGGCACATATCAGGTGTCCGCCCGCGCCGTTATCGCCAACGATCGCGAAGGCGATGGCGCCGTCGCCTGCAGGCTGACAATGAATGGCGGCGAGATCGATTATTCTTCCATTTCCGTCGCGCCACACACGCGCCAGGACATCACCCTGCTCGGTGTCGCGGCGGCGACCGCCCCAATCGGCGCACACATCGAAATGCGCTGCAGGAATGCCGGCGCCTCCACCGCGACGACCGTACGTTGGGCTCGGGTGCACGCGCTCATCGTTCCGCGTGTCACCGGCTCGGCGCCACAAGGCAACGAGGAGCGTTAGTTCGCCGCGCGCGCCACGCGCGCGCAAGTTGCTGCTGTGATATCGGCCGCACGCGCCCGCATGCGCGTGCAACCCGTGACGCGAAACGCGCCTGCTCGCCCGAGCCGGGTTAAGGAATCAACAGTGCCAGCTGGGTCAGCAGTGCCGCAATCGAAGCCGCGTTGCCTCCGTTTTGTAGCCAGCGCTCCCACAAGGGCGTTGCCTTTAGGATAGCAGTCCTGTCGTCCTCAGCCTTGCCATCGAGGGCGCGAACTAAGGCTACGAGTTCCGTGTCAGAGGTGTCCGAAAGGAAGCCGCGTCCGTTTCTAAGTTCTCGGAGAGCTTCGAGGCCAACGGAAATGTTGCGGTCCGCGTGAAGTTCTTGGACATCAGTAGCCTCCAGGAGTGTCGGATAGCCAACGCTCGTGTTGTTCGTGACGACGGCCTTTCCGATGCCCGAGATTTTTATAAGCGCCATTTTTGTTCTCTAGTTCGCCGCGCCGGCTTTCCGCTTTTCCATCATGCTTTCGAAGTTCGACCAGACGCCGGTGTCGCCGTGCCAATCGCCTTTGGTGGCGGCTTTCGAGTATTCGGTCGCGCGCGCTTCGAAGAAGTTGGCGTGTTCGACGCCGTTGAGGATCGAGGTCAGCCACGGGATCGGGTGTTCAGTGACGCCGTAGATTTTCGGCAAGCCAAGCTGCCCCAAGCGCCAGTCCGCGATGTAGCGGATGTATTGCTTGATATCGTCCGGCGTCATGCCCTGCACCGGGCCCATCTCGAACGCCAGATCGATGAACTTGTCTTCCATCGATACGACAGTGCGGCAGCACTCGGCGATGTCGTCCTTCACTTCTTGCGTCAGCGCGCCCGTTTCCTTCGCGTAGGCGTGGAAGAGTTTGATCATGCCTTCGCAGTGCAGGCTTTCGTCGCGCACTGACCAGGTCACGATCTGACCCATGCCCTTCATCTTGTTGAAGCGCGGGAAGTTCATCAGCATCGCGAACGACGCAAAGAGCTGCAGGCCCTCGGTGAACGCGCCAAACATCGCGACGGTGCGCAGGATGTCAGCGTCGCTCTCGACGCCGAACTTGCCCATGTAATCGTGCTTATCACGCATCTCTTGGTAGTCGTAGAACGCCGCGAATTCGCTTTCCGGCATGCCGATGGTTTCAAGCAGCAGCGCGTAGGCGGCGACGTGGATCGTCTCGATGTTCGAGAACGACGCGAGCATCATCTTGACCTCGGTCGGTTTGAACACGCGCGCGTAGCGCTCCATGTAATTGTCGTTCACCTCGATGTCGGACTGGGTGAAGAAGCGGAAGATCTGCGTCAGCAGATTGCGTTCCTGGTCGTTGAGCTTGGATGCCCAATCCTTCACGTCCTCGCCGAGCGGCACTTCTTCCGGCATCCAGTGGACTTGTTGTTGGCGGCGCCAAAACTCGTAAGCCCACGGATAGCGGAACGGCTTGTAGCCAATCGAAGGGGTGCGAAGGCCCGTCAGTTTGCCCTCGTTGTCGCCAGCCATTCGCAAACTCCCTTTCGAAGCCAGAACATAACCCTAGATATAGGGATTCAGCGGCCCAGTGGCCACTACATCTGGCGTATTTCGGGCTGAGTCTCGTTTAAGAATGGTTACCAGCCCCGGCCGGCGACCATGGAGTGATTCAGGGTCGGCGGAAGAGAGCGTATCTGGCGGCGTTGTGGAGAAGCTGGTTCTAGCGCGGATAGGGCTCGCAGCCGACGCCGTCGAGATCGCGGTCCAAGTGCTCGCCGTAGCCCGGATCACCGAAATAAACTGGCGCTGCGCCTGCGGCCCGGGCCTCGGCGCAATTCCGGAACGGCGTGGCCCAGACCTGGGGTGGCGGGGCGACTCGCTCGAGCCGGGATTCGTTGTTGTGAGAGCTAGCGACGAAGGCGCGCGCCCGAACCGGGGGTAAGGGGCCGACGCGCTCGGACCGGGGCTCGTTGTCGCGAGAGCTGGCGACGGAGGGCGCGCTGAGCCGGCGCCGTCGGCGGGAGCGCCGTTCGCAAGCACGGCCTCGCCGGCCAAGAAGCCGACAACGCCAATCATCGCGCCGAGCGCAACAATGCCGCGCATGCGCCATGCTTGGCGAAGAGTGATGGGCGACCGCATGTACCTCCAGCGGAAGCGTCGCGCGGATCGATTAAGCCTTGGGTAAGCGGCAGCCTTAACGGCGATGGCGGCGCTTAGCGCGCTGGAGTGATCGCGAACGTCCACAAAGAGTCGCGCGCCGCATCGTCAAAGCTGAGGAAGGCCGCGACGCCAAAGGCGACCCCAAACAACGCGAAAGCTGCCAATTGCCAGGCCTCGCGCCGCTGCGATCGTCTAAGCTGCCGTCGGACCCAAAGCGTGCTCATGGGGCACGCCTTGCAAGAACCGTGGCAACGTTTGGTTAGGGATAAAAGTCCGACGCGCCTAGCGGCGCATCGTCAGCGTAACGCCGGTAAACGCTTGCTCTTGGGTGTAGCTTTCACGGCCGACGCGGGTGGATTCCTCGCGTTCCACATAGGCCAGCGAAGCTTGCACGCCGTTGCGCTCGTAGGTGACGCCAGCGGCCATATCGCCCACTTCGACGCGGTCTTCGAGCGCGAGCCCGCCACCGCTACGGCCGCCAAACTCGCTGCGGCCACCGCCAGGCTGCCAGGTCAGGGCTTCGTCTTCCGACGCCACGAACATGTAAACGGAGGGCTCGCTGCCGCCTTCACGGCGCTCCACCATGCCGCGGCCAATGCGCAATTCCGAGCCACTGCCGCGGCGATCAGAATCGTCGTCCGCATTCAGGGTCGCGCGCTGCGCCACCGAGACATCGACTGGCGAATTGCCGCCGCCGGCCGAGACTTCCAGCTCAAGCCGACGCGGCGCCGGGCCATTTTCGGACGTCGGCGTTAATTCAAACCGGGGCGCGATATCGCGCTGGGAGGTCACGCCAATGGCCGGGGCGCTACCTTCGCCAAGCGCCGCCACGGGGTCATGAAAGGAAACTGGAACCGGCGGGCCTTCCTGGGCCGCCGCAATCGTCACGCCCATGAGCGAAGCTGCGAGCGCGGTGCCCGCTAGCATCACTTTGGCGAAAGAACTCGAGCTACCCATTAACAGCCTCGTTCCGATACTCTCGGAGCGGCAATGCATATTGGCTGCCACAGGTTCCACTCTGTGTTAAGCCGATTGCTACCGCTATCCGAAATTTTCTCCAGCACGGCGCGCTCAGTGCCGCATTGTTAAGGTGAATCCGGCGAAGGCCTCTTCCTCGGTATAGGTGCGCGCGCCTTGACGGACGCTCCATTCCCGCTCGACGTAAGCCAGCGACGCCTGAATGCCGTAGCGCTCGTAGGTGACGCCCGCTTGGATGTCGCCGATCTCGACGCGGTCCTGCAACGCGAACGACGCGCCTGAGCCGCCGAATTCACTACTAACGCCCGGCTGCCAGATCAGCGCTTCATCTTCTGAAGCGGCGAAGATGTACCACTTAGGCTCTGATGAGGGCACGTCGCGGGGCATGTCGCGCAAGCCCCGGCCAAGCCGGAGTTCCGAACCGCGGCTCTCGCGTTCGATTTCGCCCTGTTCGTTAAAGCCGACGCCGCCGCGCTGAGCGAACGCTACGTCGAAGCCCGAAACGGCGCTGGTGACGATCGAAAGCTCGTAGTCGCGGTTTTGACTGGCTTCGCGCGATGCGCGCGGCTCGGAGGGGGCGAGGCCTATAAAGCGCTGCGCGCCCGGCTCGCCCACGGAAAAGGAAAACCGGTCGCCAAACGCCGTCGCAGGATCTGCGAAGTCAACGCCATCAAGAGCGGCGTAGGAAGCGTTTGGACCGACCGCATCTTCGGCGGTTGCGATGTTAGCTGCGAAACTGACGAACCCGACCAACCCAACGACCACGAGCTTGCGTAAAAGCATCGCGATCTCCTCCTAATGTCAGATGAGATTGCTGTAAGTAAGGTTACCGAAGTCCTAATGGCTGTGCGGTTGAAACGCAGTCGAACAGCAGTGTGCGCGTGCGAACACACTGCATTCGTTGACTTTGCATGGCGGATTAGCTCTTTGGAAGCGGCGGCAGTGTGCGCTGCATCACGATGACATCGAGCAGCCGCCCGAACTTCTCGCCGACATTCTTCATCGTGCCGACGTGTTCGAACCCCAGCTTGCGGTGCAATCCGAACGACGCAGCGTTGGCGCTATCGCCGATCACGGCCAACACCTCGCGCACACCGTCGCTTCGCAAAGTCGTCAGCAATTCCTTCAGCAGCAACGCGCCCGCGCCCTGGCGCTGCGTGGTCGGTCCGACATAGATCGAGACTTCGAAGGTCTTGGCGTATGCCTCGCGATCGCGGAATGGTTGTGCGTAGGCAAAACCCAGCACCCGGCTCAGATCAGAACTCGGTGAGGCCACGAAAAACGGCCAGCCGCGCTCGACGATCTTGCCCCAGCGCGCCGTCATTTCCTCCAGCGAGGGCGGCTCGATCTCGAACGTGCCGGTCCCGGTCAGCACGTGATGGGCGTAGATGAGCTGCACATATTCCAGGTCCTGCTGGAAGCAGGGCCGGATGATGAGGGGGCTGGGGTGGGGCGCCATCTGCCTCCGGTCCTCCGGTTGGCGGCCTGGGTCAAGTCTCGGCCCCTTGCTGAATGGTCATTCACGGGATGCCAACCCAACCGCGATAAGATCGGCTTCGAAATGGGTATGGGTGGGATCAATCCGATCCGGGCGTTAGCTCTGGGCTTCGGACTGGCTGCGTTGGCGGCCTGCGCATCGACGCCCGCGCCGATCTCGACTGGCCCTGGCCGGGCGTACTCCCGTCCTCAACCGCAGCTGCCGGTCTACAACGGCGAAGAGCCCCGCGTGGCGGACTACGGCGCCAACCTCCAGTGCGTGCCGTTCGCCCGAAACGCTTCCGGCGTCCAAATCTACGGCGACGCCAATACGTGGTGGATCCAGGCCGCCGGCCGCTATCCGCGGTCCAACCAGCCGGCTTTCGGCTCGGTTTTCGTGATCCAGGGCTACAACACGTCGGCCCGCGGCCATGTCGCGGTGGTGACCCACATCGATTCCAGCCGTTTGATCCGGGTCGATCACGCCAACTGGCTCAATAACGGTGAAATCAGCGTTGGCGTGCCGGTTCTCGACGTCTCGCCCAACAACGACTGGAGCGAAATCCGCGTCTGGCACATCCCCGGCGGCCATTGGGGTGGGCGCATCTACCAGGGGGAAGGCTTTATCCACCCCTTCACGCTGCACGCTGCCCTGAGCTGAAGGTTCCCGTTAAGCATTATTGATGCCGGGAGCAGTCTAGCGTTAACCTGTATTACTCGCGGATTGGACAACATCTAGTCTAACCTGTCGTTTGTTTACCATATGAACCGCACCTTTCTAGAAGTTCAGCTGTCAAATTAAGTAGTTCTTTACTGGCCCCGCCGCTTTCTGTGTCCCAGTTTGGGTCAAGGGCCCGTCTGGGCAACATGGGCATGTTGGATTCCCGCGCGCTACTCATCGCTGCTGCGGCCGTCACCGGCTTTGCCGGTCTGCCGACCGAAGCCAGCGCATTGACGCCAATGTCCATGGATATGGACATGGCCGTCGATCCGTCTGTCACCGATGGGCCGTCGAACTACGCCACCATGGCGCCGCGCGAGTTCGCGCCGCTGCCGGATGCGGCCTATGAGCCAACCGCTCGCATCACCAACCGTCGTGCGCGTTTGCAGTGCGTGCCGTTTGCGCGCCGCGAGTCCGGCGTTGAGCTTTATGGCAACGCCAACACCTGGTGGCGCCAGGCAGAAGATCGTTACGAGACCACGCAGGAGCCTGAAGAGAAGGCCGTGATGGTGCTCGAAGGCTACAACACCACCGCGCGCGGCCATGTCGCTGTCGTGCGCGAGATCGTGTCTTCGCGTTTGATCGTGGTCGATCACGCCAATTGGCTGAACGGCGGCGAGATCACGCGCGACGTGCCGATCCGCGACGTGTCAGCGGCTGGCGATTGGAGCGAAGTGCAAGTGTGGCATGTGCCCGGCCGTCATTGGGGCGGGCGCACCTACCAAGTGCAGGGCTTCATTCTGAACATTCTCGCGGAAGCCGCTGGCGATGCACCGCCGCGCAACCAGAACATCGCCGACGTCGGCGACGTTCCGCTGAGCTAGCCTTCAGCGCCGTCCGGCTTCGGCGCGCGCTTTTCTCGCGCCGAACCGTTGGTGACGCCGAAGTCTTCTGACTTCGAGCCGCCCCCAGCCATCGTGAAGCCTTCAGCCGTAAGCCCGCGCTTAAGCAGTTCGCGCACAGCCGAGGCCCGGCTCGGCATCCGGCGTTGAAAACGCCAATCGTCCACAGCCCTCAGCTCTTCCTCTGTCAGCATGATCTGAAGGCGCTCGCCGCGAGTGAGATCAGCCATGGGAATTCCTCGGTCTCCAAAGTTCCGATGCTAACAATGAGTAAGATGAGCAGAAGTTCCCAAGTGATCAATCGGCACTGTTAGCATTCAATCCGTATTAGTATTCAGAGGCTAAAAACAAGATAAATCACTAATAGACACAGCATTAATCCGCGGCTTCACAGTAAAATGGAAAATAATTGAATCGACTCTCTTCCGCCGAGACCTATGATCAGTCTTGCCTCGATCTGAATCAGTGGTCGCAGTTCGCGATTTTCGGATTTGGGCGCGCGCAAAGGCGCGAGCTTGATGTCTACTGAAACGTCCAGTCGCCCGGTCACCTGGGTCTCTAATGTCTTTCACGCCCTTGGGCGTGTCGTTCGTCCGCGTCCCTCTTCAATGCGCGGCGGCTCAGCCAAGCTGCAGCCGATCTCGGAAATTCTCTCACGCACCGGCCGGGAACCTCGCGCGCCGGAGTAACGCGCCGTTTCATCGCACTTGATCTCGCGCTAGCTTCGCGCCGCCGGAATGGGGATTTCGGCGCGCGAACGAGGGGATAGCGACATGGCCAATGTGGCGGCGGCGGGCGTGCAGGCGCCTGTGAAGCGCAAGGCAAAAGCAAAGCACCGCGGCGGCATTCCGCTTTTCCGTTGGCTCACACAGAACATCGTGTGGGAGCTCTTCATCCTCGCCTGCATCATCGCCAACGCCGCGATCCTCGGCTACGACGCGCACTTCGGCGAGACCAACGCGTACCACGCTCAAATCGAGCAGTGGAATATGTACTTCCTCTGGATCTTCACCGCCGAACTCGTGCTTGAGTTTTTCGCACAAGGTCCGTCGAAATACTTCCGCAGCGGTTGGAACATCTTCGACATCATCGTCGTCGGCTTAAGCTACGTCGCGGTGAACCCCGCCATCTCCGCGTTGCGGACGCTGCGCGTGGTGCGCGTCTTCCGTCTGATCAGCGCGGTGCCGCAGATGCGGCGCGTCGTCGAAGCGTTGTTCAGCGCGCTGCCGGGCATCATGGCGACGTTCGCGATCCTCGCGATCGTTTTCTACATCGGCGCCGTGATGGCGACGACGCTCTTTCACAACGAGCCCGGCTTCGGCGATCTCGGCGAAAGCGCACTGAAACTCTTCGCGCTCACTCAGTTCGACGGCTGGGGCGACACCATCAACCAACTCCAGCCCCGCTATCCGTGGGCCTGGGTGTTCATCATGGGCTTCACCATCATCGCGGCGTTCGCAGTGTTGAACCTGTTCGTTGGCGTCATCGTCGAAGCCGTGCAACACGCGCCGCGCGAGGCGATTCAGCAAGACATCGACGAGGTGCAGGAAGATGTCGAAGTGATCGCCACCGCGCAGGAGGACGCCGCCGTTGTGCAGCAGCGCATCCTGGATGAAGTCCGCGCGCTCCGCGCCGATGTGGCGGCCCTTCGCGGAGGTGGCGCGCCGCCGGCCTAGCGGCCGCTCTCGCCAGCGTCCGCGATCAGCGTCGGCGGCGACAGCACTGTGTTGATGCCTTGGATCACGCCGTTCGACGCTTCGACATCCGGCATCACCACCAGCTGATCGTTGATGCGCAAACCATCGCGCCCATCGATCGTGACGCGGTAGCCGCTCGACGCTTCCGGCCGCACCACGGCGCCGCCGACGGTCTGCGTCGTCACGCGCTCGGCGACGACGTGATACGCGAGCAGCGCTAATAGCTCTTCGCGGTTCTGCGGCTGCATCAACCGCTCACGTTCGGAGCGGCGCATCTGACGAAACGCTTCGTCGGTTGGCGCAAAGATGGTGAACGGCCCTTCACCGCGTAGCGTCTCTTCGTAGCCCGCGGCCTGAACCGCGGCGAGAAACTGCGTGTACTGGCCCGTCGCCGCGGCGACATCGAGCACATCGCCTTGCGGCACGGGCGTTTCCGTCTGCGCGACTTCAACGAAGAAGCGATCGCCGACTTGAGCGATCGCCGGGGGCGCGGCGCAAATCGCGAGAGCAATCAGGGCGGCGCGGGAGAGGGGGTGCAGCTTCATGGGAGGGGAACCCCGCCGGTCGCCTGCGGTTTCATGCCCATCGCATCGGACTAGCGCTGCAGCGCAGCATCAGCGACAATATCCCTATGTCCGTCTGGTCCAACATCGTTGAAATGGCTGCCCACGCCTTCGATCCGGAGGCCGATCCGCCTGAATTCAACGAAGAATGCGCCCCGCGCCCCAATGACGTCGGCTTTACCGCCGCCGTGATCGGTTTGGCCGCGAAAATGGCCAGGGCCGACGGGATGACCACGGAAGCCGAAATGGCCGCTGCCGCCCAAGTCTTTCGTCCGCCCCCAGGCGAGGAAGAGCATTTCCGGCGCGCCTTTGTCCTGGCCCAGCAAACCGTCCTAGGATTTGAATCCTACGCAAAGCAGATCGGCCGCAAGTACCGCGCCCGGCCCTGCCTGCTCGAGGACGTCCTCGACGGCCTGTTCCACATCGCTGGCGCCGACGGCGTCGTGACCCAGGCCGAGATCGATTACCTCGAAGAGGTCGCCTCCCATTTCGGCTTCAGCGAAATGGAATTCCGCCGGATCAAGGCCACCAATCTCGGTCCCAACGCTGGCGATCCCTATGCGATCCTGGGCCTGCTGCCCGGCGCGAGCATGGACGAAGTCCGCCACGCTTGGCGGCGCATCGCGGCGGAAAACCACCCCGACCGCATGCTCCAGCGCGGCGCGCCGCCGGAGTTTGTGGAAATCGCGCGGGACAAGACCGCCGCAATCAACGCCGCCTACGCACGCATCCGTGAAGAGTTGAGTGTAGAGGCGAAATAACCACGCCCCCAGCACGCTCCAAGCGCGCCGCATTGATCACTGACGCTTCCCATCCATATTGGTCCAGAGGAGCTCCCCGCCCATGACCGCAAACGCCGCCGACTTTGGTTCCGCCACTCTAAGCGCCCTGTTGCGCGCGGCAGGGCTTTTGGCGCTCGCGATCGGTGCAGCTCTGGCGTTCGTGTTTGCCTTCTTCGCCGCCGTCGTCGTCGGCCTGATGATCGCCGGCGCTGCACTCGCGATGCGCATCTGGCCGCGCCGCGCTCGTGCGCCGCAACCGTCCACGCCTGGCGTGTTCGAAGCCCATCGCACGCCGAATGGCTGGGTTGTCGAAACCTCGACACGGAAGTCGTAACGCTCGCGCGAGAGGCGCCCTATAAGGCGCGTCGTGACTGAGCTTTCCTACATCAAGCGCCCATCGCCCAATTTCGACGCGCGCTCGCGCCCGATCGATCTCGTCGTGCTGCACTATACCGGCATGCAGGACGCCGAGATCGCGCTCGCGCGCCTCACCGATCCCGAACCGGTCGCCGGCAATTATCCAGGCCCCTGGCAAAGCGCGAACGTGATGAAGGACGCGGCGCTCGCCAAAGTCAGCGTGCACTACGTCGTCGATGAAGCCGGCAAGATCTACAGCCTCGTCCCGGAAGAGCATCGCGCCTGGCACGCCGGGCGCGGCAGCTGGGAAGGCGAGGGCGACGTCAACGCGCGCTCGGTCGGCATCGAGATCGTCAACGGCGGCCACGATTTCGGTCTGCCTGATTACACCGATGCCCAGATCGACAGCGTCATCGCGCTCATCAAAGACATCTTCACCCGCTGGCCTGCGCTCAATGCTTCCCGCGTCGTCGGCCATTCCGACATCGCCACCGAACGCAAAGCCGACCCTGGCGAAAAGTTTCCCTGGAAGCGCTTAGCCGACGCCGAAGTCGCGATCTGGCCTGACAAAGCGCCCGCGCAAGAACCGAGCGACGACGTCATCTCGCGCGCGCAAGTCCAACTCGCCGCGTTCGGCTACGACGTCACCCAAAGCGGCATCGTCGACACTGGAACGAAGGCCGCGGTGGTCGCCTTTCAGCGCCGCTTCCGCCCGTCTAATCTCGACGGTGTCCTCGACGAAGAAACCCTAAACCTGATCGGCGCCGTGCTGCGGCTTAAGCCGGTGGTGATTTAGCTTCGCGCTTGCGTGCGGACTCGATCAACAGCCAAACGAAAACCGCGAGATAGATGAGCTTCAGCGCTTCGGACGCTTGTTGGCCCGTCGACGCGGCGTAGAGCGCGTAACTCTCAGCACAGAAAGTTGCAGCGAGCGCGACGGCGCCGAGCACGCGCCGCCAACCGGATGAATCCATCACCACAGCGGCCGCGCACCAGACCAAGAACGTATAACCCAACACCTTTTCCAGGCGTTGCCCCAGAATGTCGAAAGCGAGGTTGTGCAGGGCCGGCGACCGAACACCTTCGCTGATGGCTTGGAGCAAGAAGATCGCGCCAAGCAATCCGATCGCGGCGCAGGCGATCCAGGTGATCGGTCGCGGCAGTGGGAAATCGAACGTTGCCGAGGCGAACAGCAGGAAGCTTACGCCTAGCGCGATGTGGATCGCTATTTCGACGCTGCCGCCCAGCGCGCCAACAGCGATCGTCGCCGGCACGCCCAGCAAAAGCACCAATGCACCAGTAAAGCCCCGCGGAGACCGCATGGACCTAGCTGTGCGCCTCCGCCCGCAGCGCGTCGAGAACGTTCGCGCTATCGCCGGCCAACGACAGCGCCTATATTCCGCCCGCCAGTCGGCCGGACGGCCGCGGGTGCGCAAGCATTCGAGGAAAGTCCGGGCTCCACGCGGATACGGCGGCGGGTAACGCCCGCCGGAAGTAATTCTAGGGATAGCGCCACAGAGAATAGACCGCCGATGGCGTCGCAAGACGCACAGGCAAGGCTGAAACGGTGGGGTAAGAGCCCACCGCGCCGACCGTAAGGAAGGTGGCACGGCAAGCCCCGCCGGGAGCAAGACCGAATAGGAGCACACGAGCTTCGGCTCAGGTCCGTCCGCGGATTGTGCTCGGGTTGGTCGCGAGAACCGTGCGGCGACGCGCGGTCCAGAGGAATGGTCGTCACCGCGCAAGCGGAACAGAACCCGGCTTACAGGCCGACTGGCATTTTTGAGCGGACGGAGGACACGATGGAAGGCGGATGCTTCTGCGGTCGCGTGCGCTATCGCGTTGACGGCGCGCCGCTGGCGGCGACGCTCTGCCATTGCCAATCCTGCCGCCGCGCCACCGGCGGCGTGAACGTCGCCTGGGCCGTTTTCGAGAACGCCGCTTTCGAACAGCTCAGCGGCGACGTCGCGTGGCATTCCTCGTCACCCGGCATTCGCTGGGGCCATTGCGCCAATTGCGGTTCGCTCGTGCTCTACTGCCGCGACTCGCGCCCGGATCACACCGACATAACCACCGTTACATTCGACGATCCCAACGCGTTCCCGCCTACCGTCGAAATCTGGGTCGAGAACAAGCTCGCCTGGGAGCAGCTCAATGCCGCCTTGCCGAACAGGCCGCGCAGCAGCCTGAACGAATAGGTGTGAATCTGCCGGGCGAGGCGGGCGCGCAGCCGGACTCGCTGTAGTGTTGGCCAATGTCGATCCGCAAGTGGAGCAAACGGCGCGCTGGGCGCGCGGGCGGTGTCCTTTGAGCCACGCCCCGGTCCTACTCGCGGAAGCGATGGAAGCGCTCGCGCTGACGGATGGCGGCGTCTACGTCGACGCTACCTTCGGCGGCGGCGGCTATAGCCGCGAAATGCTGGGCAAGGCGGATTGCCGCGTCGTTGCGTACGACCGCGACCCAGACGCCATCGCCCGCGGGGCCGAATTAGCTGCGTCCGCCAAAGGTAAATTCACGCTTCATCAAGGCCGCTTTGGCGATCTAGCCGCTGACGAATTGGTGGACGGCGTCGTGTTCGATCTCGGCGTCTCGTCCTTCCAGCTCGACGAAGCCGAACGCGGCTTCTCGTTCCAGCAGGACGCGGACTTGGACATGCGGATGGAGAAGGAAGGCCTGAGCGCCGCTGACGCCGTGAACCGGCTGAGCGAAGGTGCGCTCGCCGATCTGATCTATCGCTACGGCGAAGACGACGACAGCCGCCGCATCGCCCGCGCCATCGTGCAAGCCCGCGCCGCCGGCGCGATCACGCGCACGCTGCCGTTCGCGAAGCTGGTGGAGGATTCCGTCGGCGGCCGCAGAGGCGCGCGCACACATCCGGCGACGAAGACATTTCAAGCGTTGCGCATGCTGGTGAACGATGAACTCGGCGAACTCGCGCGCGGGCTTTCCGCTGCCGAGCGCGCACTGAAGCCAGGCGGACGCCTTGTCGTCGTGTCGTTCCATTCGCTCGAAGACCGCATGGTCAAGCACTTCATCACCGAACGCGCCGACGCGCAGGGTCGGGGCTCGCGCTATGCGCCGGATCTCCCGCCCGAACGCGCGCCGAGTTTCGCCATCGACCGCAAGCGGGCCACCGTTTCCAGCGACGCCGAAACCGCGGTCAATCCGCGCGCGCGTTCCGCCAGCTTGCGCTGGGCCACGCGCACCGACGCGCCGGCCTGGGATGAACTCGAACCGCCGGCGCTCGCGCCGCGCGCGGAGGCCGAATGGCAAAAGCTAGATTGATCCGGTACGCGCAAATCGCGGCGGGCGTGCTCGTCGTCGTGCTCGCGATTGGCTTGTACAAAGCCAAGACCGACGCCGCGCGCGCCGAAGCGCATGTGCGCCAGCTGCAGAACGACGTCGACGAGCGCGAAGCCGATCTCCGCGCGCTGCGCGCCGAGATCGCGCATCTTGAGAGTCCAGGCCGTGTCGAACACCTGGCCGAACAGCATCTCGGCAGCGCCACCGGCTCAAGCTCCGAGGCGCTTCCGGAATCCGCGCTAGACGCCAAACTGCCCGCGCCGCAACAGCGCGCCGCACGCGAGTGAGACCGTTCGGACCCACTGTGTTCGCGGCCGATCAGGCGCTGCCTGAGTTTCCGGCCGAAGCCGCGCCCGCGCGCAACCGCGTGCGCTTTCTCGCACTCGCTGTGTTCGCGCTTCTGCTTTTGCTCGCCGGCCGCGCCGTGCAACTTGCCTTCAGCGGCGATCCGCTTGCCGAACCGCGCCGCGCCGGCATCGTCTCGATCCCCCGCGCTGACATCGTCGATCGCAACGGCGTGCTCTTGGCGACCACCGTCCGCGCATTCGCGCTCACCGCCGAACCGCGCCGCGTCTGGAACGCGGAAGAAACCGCCGACGCGCTGCGCACGATTTTCCCCGAACTCGATCGCGCCGCCACCATCCGTCGTCTCTCGGACAATTCGCGCCAGCTCGTCTTCCTCCGCCGCAGCCTCACGCCGAGCCAGCGCGAACAAGTCATCGCGCTCGGCCTTGGCGGCATCGGCTTTGAAGCAGAAGATCGCCGCGTCTATCCGCAGAACACGTTGGCAGCGCACACACTGGGCTTCACTGACGTCGATCTCAATCCACTCTCCGGCGTTGAGCGCGGCCTCGACGAAGAAATCCGCGCCGCCGGCGCAGCGGGGCGCCCGGTGCAGCTCTCGCTCGACGTGCGCATGCAATTCGCGCTCGAAGAAGAACTCGACGCCGCCGCCCGCGCCTCCGGCGCATCTGGTGGCTCCGCCATTCTGCTCAACGGTCGCACCGGTGAAGTTTACGCGCTCGCCTCTTGGCCAACCTACGACGCCAACGCCGCCGGCGCCGCCATCGACACCGCACGCCGCGACCGCGTCGCCGGCGATCTCCATGAACTCGGCTCCACCATCAAACCCTTCACCGTCGCCATGGCGCTGCAGGAAGAGGTGACCACCAGCGGCGAACTGTTCGATCTCACACGCCCCTTCGACATCGACGGCAGCCTCATCGAAGACCACGACCCAGTCCCCGCCAACGCCACGTTGCGCGACATCCTCGCTCATTCCTCCAACATCGGCGCCGCGCGCTTGGCCCTCCGCCTCGGCGGCGCGCGCCAACGCAGCTACCTCGAACGCCTCGGCCTCACATCGCCCGCAACGCTCGAACTTGGCCGCAACCAAGCGCCGCTCGCGCCGCACGCACGCGGCCGCCGCGATGTCGCGGGCCTTGGCTTCGGCTACGGCCTCGCCGCGACGCAAGCGTCGCTCGCCGGCGCCTACACTGTCTTCACCAACAACGGCGCCCGCGTCGCACCCACGCTGATCGCCCAAGCGCCCGACGCCGAGATCGAACGCAGCGTGATCTTCTCGCCCGACGTCACGCGCCAAGTGAACGCCTACCTGCGCGCCGTCGTCACCAGCGGCACCGGCCGCGCCGCCGATGTGCCCGGCCTCGCCATCGCCGGCAAAACCGGGACTGCCGAAAAACTCGGCGCCGACACCGCGACTTACGATGAAAGCCGCAATTTCTCCTCGTTCGCCGGCATCTTTCCCGCCAACGATCCGCGCTTTGTCATCGTCGTTGCGCTCGACGATACGGGTGAGGGCGCGGCCGGCGGTCGGGTCGCGGCGCCGGTCGTTGCGCGGACGCTGCGGCGCATAGCGCCCATGCTCGGTTTGCGTGTGGAGCCTCGCCCGCCGACGCGCTAGGGAGAGGGCATGAAGCTCGGCGATTTGTTCCACACCGGCGTCCCTGTTGAAGCCGCCAACATCGAGATCGCCGGACTCACCGCGGACTCGCGCAAAATCAAACCGGGCTTTTTGTTCGCCGCACTCGCCGGCGTCGCCGCGCACGGCCGCGATTTCGTTGCGCAAGCCAAAGCAAACGGCGCCGTCGCCGTGCTGAGCGCTGGCGATCTCAACACCGATCCCGGCATCGCGCACGTGGTCGCCAACAACGCACGCAACGCCTTCGCGCTCGCGGCCTCAGCGTTCTACCCCAAGCGCCCGCAAACCATCGTCGCCGTCACCGGCACCAACGGCAAAAGCTCGACGGTGGATTTCCTCCGCCAGATTTGGACCCACGCCGGCAAAAGCGCCGCCAGTCTGGGCACGCTCGGCGCCATCGGCCCGAATGGCGTGATCGATCTCGGCCACACCACGCCCGATCCCGCCGCCGTGCACGCCACGCTCACCGCGCTCGCCGAGCAAGGCGTAACGCACGCCGCGATGGAAGCATCAAGCCACGGCCTCGAACAACACCGCGTCGATGGCCTTACGTTTGACGCCGCTGCTTTCACTAATCTCACACAAGACCACCTCGACTATCACCAAGACATGGCGAGCTATCGCGACGCCAAGATGAAACTCTGGGCGTTGGTGAAACCAAACGGCAAAGCCATCATCAACGCGGACGCCGCCGAAGGCGAAGCGTTCGAAGTCGGCGCCAAAGCCAAGAACCTCGACATCATCCTCTGCGGCTGGCGCGCGCCGCGCGAACACGCGCTGAAGATCATCGAAATCCAGCCGCGCCCCAATGCGCAAACCATGAACCTGCTCTGGCAAGGCAAAGAGTACAAAGTCGAACTGCCGCTGATCGGCGAATTCCAAGCCATCAACGCCGTCACCGCCGCGACACTCGCCCTCGCCATCGGCGAGCACCCCGAAACCGTGTTCGCCGGCATGGAAAAATTACAGCCCGTCAAAGGCCGTATGGAGCACATCGGCCAAAGCAAAACCGGCGGCCACGTCTTCGTCGATTACGCGCACACGCCAGACGGCCTCGACGTTCTGCTTCGCGCCGCGCGTCCGCACGCGCCGGGCCGCATCATCGCCGTGTTCGGCTGCGGCGGCGATCGCGACACCGATAAGCGCCCGAAGATGGGCGCCATCGCGGCACGTCACGCCGACGTCGTCATCGTCACAGATGACAACCCGCGCGGCGAAGAACCCGCATCGATCCGTGCGCAAATCCTGAAGGCCGCGCCGAACGCCACCGAGATCGGCGATCGAGCCCAAGCCATCCGCGAAGCCATCGCCATGATGCAACCCGGCGACGCCGTGATGATCGCCGGCAAAGGCCACGAGACCGGCCAGATCATTAAAGGCGTCACCCACCCGTTCTCAGATCAAGACGTCGCGCGTGATGCGCTGGATGCGCAAACATGATTTTTCCCGCTTCCCGGCCGAATGCCCCGCGAAAGCGGGGCGAGAGCCGGGACCCAGAGATCGTTGCGCTCGGCTCTAGGTCCCGGATCGCACCCCGGCCTTCGCCGGGGATGCGTCCGGGAAGCGTTGTCTGTGGAGTTCAAGAATATGGCGTCTGAACTTTGGACATCCGAAGAAGCACAGGCCGCAACGGGCGGCCGTTTGCTGAACGCTGACACGTGGACATGCACCGGCGTCTCCATCGACACGCGCACCTGCGAACCTGGCGATCTCTTCGTCGCACTGAAGGACGTCCGCGACGGCCACGACTTCCTTGCGCAAGCCTTCGTCTCCGGCGCCACCGCCGCGCTCATCTCCGACGCGCGCAAAGTTGAGGGCCTCGGCGCAGCGCTCGCCGTGCACGACGTCCTCGATGGCCTGCGCAAACTCGCCGAAGCCGCGCGCGATCGCTCCGCCGCCAAGCGCATCGCCGTCACCGGCTCCGTCGGCAAGACCTCAACCAAGGAAGCGCTCGCCGTTTGCCTCTCCGCCAGCGGCCAAACTCATCGCAGCGTGAAAAGCTACAACAACCACTGGGGCGTGCCGCTGACGCTTTCGCGCATGCCGCGCGAAAGCCAGTTCGCCGTGTTCGAGATCGGCATGAACCATCGCGGCGAAATCCTGCCGCTGACGCAACTGGTCAAACCACACGCCGCGCTCGTCACCACAATAGCGCCCGCGCACGTGGAAAACCTGGGCTCACTCGAAACCGTCGCCGACGAGAAGGGCGACATCTACACTGGCCTCGAACCAGGCGGCTCCGCCATTGTCCCCGCTGACGCGCCGCACGCCGATCGGCTGATCGCTGCCGCCGAACGCAACGGCGCCAATCTCGTGCGCTTTGGCCGTGGCGCGGAGTGCGAAGCGCGCCTGCTCAAGTTCGACATGGACGACACCGGCTCCACCGCCGAAGCGGAAATCCTCGGCCGCGTGATCAGATACAGGATAGGCGTCGAAGGCGCGCATTGGGCGCTCAACTCTGTCGCGGCTCTCGCAGCCACCGATGTTGTCGGCGGCGATCTTGAAGCCGCAGCACACGCGCTCGAACATTTGCGCGCATTCGATGGCCGCGGCGTCGCCACCCGCATCGACGCCGCCTTCGGCGCCTTCATGCTTGTGGATGACTCATACAATGCCAACCCCGCCTCGATGGCCGCCGCGTTTTCCACACTCTCCGCGCGTAAGCCCGCAGACGGCGGCCGCCGTATCGTAGCACTTGGGGATATGTTGGAACTCGGCCGCGACGAGCGCGCCTATCACGCAGGCTTAGCGCAACCCCTTGAACAAGCTGGCGTCGATCTCGTGTTCGCATCCGGCCCGCGCATGGCCGCCCTCATGGAGGCGCTTCCCGCGTCGCGCCGCGGCGGCTATGCCGAGACATCCGACGCGCTGATTCCGATCATTGCGCCGGCGTTACGGGCAGGCGACATCGTGCTCGTCAAAGGCTCGAACGGGTCGAAGATGAGCAAAGTGGTTGCGGCGCTCACCGCGCTAAAGGGAAACGCGAATGCTTGAGCTCTTGGGGTCGTGGGAAGAGCGCTCGCAATTCTTCAACCTGTTCAACTACATCACGTTCCGCACCGGCGGCGCGATGTTCACCGCGATGATTTTCGCGTTCGCGTTTGGCGCGCCTTTCATATCGTGGCTGCGCAAGAAGCAGGGCAAAGGTCAGCCGATCCGCGAAGACGGCCCGCAGGGCCACCTGCTCACCAAGAAGGGCACGCCGACGATGGGCGGGCTCATCATTCTCATTCCGCTGACGATTTCGTCGCTGCTCTGGTCCGATCTTGAGAACGCTTACGTGTGGGCCGTTCTCGTCGTGACACTCGGCTTCGGCGCCATCGGCTTCGTGGATGACTACGCCAAGGTCACCAAGCAACATCACGGCGGCCTCTCGGCGAAACTCCGTCTCGCCTTCGAGTTCACCATCGCGCTTGTCGCCGCACTTGCCATGCTCGTCGCGGAATGGGTCTCGACCACGCCTGACCAAACCCACGACGCCATGGGCTTCATCAACGCACTGATGTCCGGCGATCCGCTCACAGCGGTCGCAGTGCCGTTCCTTACCGGCTACGGCATCCAGCTGCTCGCGTTCTACGTGCTGTTCGCGATGATCGTCATCGTCGGTTTCGGCAACGCGGTGAACCTCACAGACGGCCTCGACGGTCTCGCCATCGTGCCCGTCATGATCGCCGGTGGCACGTTCGGCGTGATCTGCTACCTGGTCGGCCGCGTCGACTATTCCGATTATCTCGGCATTCCTCACGTCGCCGGTGTCTCCGAAGTCGCCACCATTCTCGGCGCGCTGCTCGGCGCTTCACTCGGCTTCCTGTGGTACAATGCGCCGCCCGCCCGCGTGTTCATGGGCGACACCGGCTCGCTCGCGCTTGGCGGCTTGCTCGGCGCGACCGCCGTCGCCTCGAAGCACGAGATTGTCCTCGCCATCGTCGGCGGTCTGTTCGTGCTCGAAACGCTGTCGGTGATGGTGCAGGTGGCCGTGTTCCAGCGCACTGGCAAACGTGTGTTCTTGATGGCGCCCGTACACCACCATTTCGAGAAGCTGGGCTGGCAGGAACCTACCATCGTCATCCGCTTCTGGATCATTTCGGTGATCTTCGCGCTCGCCGGCCTTGCGACGCTGAAGTTGCGTTAACGGGCCGAAGCAGCGCAGGGAAAGCGCTTCGGAGGCGTTCGTGTTTTTGAAAATCGGCAATCGGCAGTCGGCAGTCGGCAGTCGCGCGGCAGATCAATTCGATTGCCGATTGCCGACTGCCGATTGCCGAGCGACGCCATGATCCCGATCACCGAATTCAAAGGCAGAGACGTTGCGGTGTTCGGCTTGGCGCGAACCGGCCTTGCCGCCGCGCGCGCGCTGACCGCGGGCGGCGCTCGCGTGCATGCGTGGGATGACAACGACGTCTCCCGCGCCGCCGCCGAAGCGGCTGGCGTACCCGTCTCCGACATCAACGCCCGCGATTGGCGCAGCTTCGCCGCCCTCGTGCTCTCACCCGGCGTGCCGCTGACATTCCCCGAGCCGCATCGCGTCGTCACGCTCGCCGAAGCCGTCGGCGTGCCGATCATTGGCGACATCGAGTTGTTCGCGCGCGCCGTGAACGCGCTGCCCGCGACGCAGCGCCCTAAGCTCATCGGCATCACCGGCACCAACGGCAAGTCCACCACGTCGGCGCTTATCGCGCACATCCTTAGCGAAGCCGGCAAGGACACACGTCTCGGCGGCAATATCGGCGCGGCCATCCTCGAACAGCCACCGCTGCACGCCGGCGCGTACTACGTCATCGAGCTCAGCTCCTATCAGCTCGACCTCACCTCGAGCCTTCGCCTCGACGTCGCCGTCTATCTCAACACCACGCCCGATCACCTCGATCGCCACGGCGACATGACCAATTACGTCGCCGCCAAGAAGCGCATCTTCTTGAACCAAGGCGCGGCGGATTGGGCTGTCATCGGCGTCGACGATCCGCACTGCGCGCGCATCTGCACCGAACTCACCCGCAACGCCGCACAGCACGTCGCTCCGATCTCCGCCGGCCAAGCACTTGGCCGCGGCGTCTCGGCGCTTGGCGGCAAGATCATCGACGGCTTGTCCGGCCGCTCCGAGATCGTGGCCGACCTCACCCAAGCGCCGGCACTCGCCGGCAAACACAACGCCCAGAACGCCGCCGCCGCCTACGCCGCGACACGCGCGCTCGGCGTCGATCACCGCATCATCGCGCAAGCCTTCAACAGCTTCGCCGGCCTGCCGCACCGTCTCGAACGCGCCGGCACGATCGAAGGCGTGCGCTTCGTCAACGATAGCAAAGCCACCAACGCCAACGCCGCAGCCCAAGCGCTCGCGGTTTTCCCGCGCGTCTACTGGGTCGCGGGCGGCGTCGCCAAGGAGGGCGGCATCGAGGATCTCGCCGAATTCTATCCGCGCATGGCGAAAGCCTATCTCATCGGCCAGAGCGCCGGCGATTTCGCTGACGTGCTGCGCAACAAGGTCCCGGTCGTGATGGCCGGCAATCTCGAAGCCGCCGTGAAGCTCGCGTTCAACGACGCGAAAGCCAGCGGTGAACCGCACCCTGTCGTGCTGCTCTCGCCCGCGTGCGCGTCGTTCGATCAGTTCAAGAGCTACGAAGATCGTGGCGACCAGTTCAAGACGTTCGTCGCCGCGCTCAACGAAGCGCCCAAAGCCAACGGCGCCAAGGCGGGAGCGAAGAAGTGAACGCGGCCATCGCCGACCGCTTCGGCGCGGCTTACGATCGCCTGCGCACCTACGACCGCCCGCTGCTGATCATCGCCGCCATCCTGTTCGCGCTCGGCATTCTCTTCTCCATGGCCGCGTCGCCCGCCGCCACCGCCCGCATCCGCATCGAGGAAGCGTTCTACTTTGCCGGCCGCCAAGCCGCCTACGCCGCCATCGGCATCGTCGTGATGTTCGCCGCCGCGTCGCTCGACCCACGGGGGTTGCGCCGCGCCGCCACCATCATCGCCGCCATCGCACTGCCGCTCTGCGGACTGGCAGCTTGGATCGGTCCCGAGATCAAAGGCGCGCAACGCTGGTTCGAGCTTGGCTTCTTCTCGTTCCAACCCTCCGAAGTGCTGAAGCCCGCGCTCATCGTCGTCTGGGCCTGGATGCTCGGCGAAACCCAGCGCGCCGCCAAATTCCCCGGCCGCATCGTCTCCATCGCGCTCTATCTGCTCACTGCCGCCGCGCTCCTCGCACAACCCGACGTCGGCCAGACCGCGCTGCTCGGCCTCTGCCTCGGCGCGCTGCTCATCTTGTCCGGCATGGGCCTTCGCTATGTCATCGGCGGCGGCGTGCTCGCAGCTTTCGGCGCGTGGGCGATCTATTCGTTCTATCCACACGCCCGCGAACGCGTGGACACCTTCCTCAATCCCGAAGGCGACGCCGCCTACCAAGTCAACCGCGCGCTCGACGCGATTGCTGCAGGAGGCGTGTTCGGCCGCGGCCCAGGCGAGGGCGTCATCAAGCGCTCACTCCCCGACGCGCATGCCGACTTCGTCTTCGCCGTAGCGGCTGAAGAGTTCGGCCTGCTCGCCTCGATCGGCCTTATCGCGCTGTTCGGCGCGCTCGCGTTCCGCGGCCTCTCGCGCGCCAGCCGCTTAAACAATCCGTTCGAACAACTTGCCGCAGCGGGGCTCGTCGTCCTGCTCGTTGCACAAGCCGCTATCCACATTGCTGTGAACTTGAGTTTGCTGCCCGCCAAGGGCATGACGCTCCCGTTCATTTCGTTCGGTGGTTCCTCGATGATCGGCTCGGCGCTGGCTTTGGGGTTCTGCTTGTCACTGCTCCGCGATCGCCCCGGCGCCTTCCTCTACGCGGGCCGCGCACGCACATAAGGCTGCCATGCCGAAGAAAGTCGTCGTCATTGCTGCGGGCGGAACCGGTGGACACTTGTTTCCCGCCGCCGCCTTCGCTGAAGAAATGTTCCGCCGCGACTGGCGCGTCGTGCTGATGACGGACGCGCGCGGCCGCCGCTATGCCGAAGGCTTTCCAGCCGAGCGCATCGAAGATGTTCCCGCCGCTAGCATTTCAGCGAACCCAATCACTGCGCTGCCCGCCGCCTTCAAAATCATGCGCGGCATCAACGAAGCAAAGCGCCGGTTCACTGAACTGCCACCGAACTTGGTCGCCGGCTTCGGCGGCTACCCATCGTTCCCCGCGCTGATGGCCGCGCGCGCGCACAAGGCGCCCATCTTGATCCACGAACAAAATGCCGTGCTCGGCCGCGTCAATCGCTCGATGGCGACCAGTGCGAAGATCGTCGCCTGCGGCTTCGATCGCCTCGATCGTCTGCCGGAGAAGGCTGCGTCCTACAAACACGTCGTCGGTAACCCTGTGCGTTTGCCGATCCTCGCCGTGCGCGAGCGTCCGTATCCCGGAGCACCCGCCGGTGGGCGTCTCAACATCCTCATCATCGGCGGCAGCCAAGGCGCGCGCTTGTTCGGCGAAGTCATCCCCGCCGCCATCGCGAAGCTGCCCGACGCGCTTCGCCAGCGTTTGGACATCGTGCACCAAGTCCGCGAGGAGCAGGTCGAAGCAGCGCGCACCAGCTACAAGACAGCCAAGGTCAACGCCGAAGTCGCACCCTTCTTCACCGACATGGGCCAGCGCCTCGGCGCCTGCCATCTCGTGATCTCGCGCGCCGGCGCTTCGTCCGTCACAGAACTCCAAGTCGCCGGCCGCCCCGCGATCCTGATCCCGTTCGCCGCCGCCGCCGACGATCACCAGGCCGCCAACGCCGAAGGTCTCACCGCCGTCGGCGCCGCCGATCTCTTCACCGAAGCCGAGTTCGAACCAATCGCGCTCTCCAACCTGCTAGAGCGCCGCCTCGCCGACCCCCATGGCCTCGCCGTCCGCGCCGCCGCCGCCCGGTCCTCGGCCAGGCCCGAAGCCGCCAAAACCTTGGCTGATCTCGCCGAATCCGTCGCCGCCTAGGCGGATGCATCCAAACCCGCCCCTGGCGGCGGCTAAGTCTTGAACCGGGCTTTTCGCCACGGGGAGGGATTTGGATTGGAAGACGTATTCCGTGACTATTGGTGGCTCGCCTTTCCGTTGGCCGGTTGCGTTGCGGCCGCTATCGAACTCGTGCGTGAGCCGGGGAGCTAAGAGTGAACATGGCCGAATTCCTGCACAATTTTTGGTGGCTGATCTTCCCGATCTTCGGGATGTACATGGCCATCCAAGGCAACAGCACGCGCGAGCGCAGCACGCGCGACGTGATCAGCCTGATCAAATCCTACACCGACCAAGGCAAAGAGCCGCCGCCCGAGCTTCTGCAGTCGGTGTCGAAGGCGCTCGAAGCCGGCGTGGACGAAGCGGGCGATGGCAAGAACGGTTCGGCCTGGACCTTCGTGATCTTCGCGGCGCTCGGCGGCGGCTTCTTCATGGCCTGGTGGCTCAACCAAACCCAGGACTTCGCCTGGGCGTTCTTGAGCGTCGCCGTCACCATGTGCGTGCTGGCCGCGGGCTCTCTCATCATCCTGATGTTTGGCCGCAAGTAACGCGCATGGACGCTGCCGAAGAGGCGCGTTTGATCGGCTTGGCGCGCGGGGGCGACTTCCGCGCGTTCGGCCACCTCGTCGATGCGCACCAGTCAGCCGTTCGCGCTTTCCTGCGCCGCCTCACCGGCAACGACGCCGATGCGGACGATCTGGCGCAGGAGGCCTTCGCCCGCACCTGGGCCGTGCTCAATCGCTTCGACGGCGCGTCCAGCTTGCGCACCTTCATTTGCGGCGTCGCCTTCCAATACTGGCGCCGAGAACGCCGCTCCTCGTCGCGCCGCCAAGCGCGCGACACCGCCTACGCCGAACTCTCAGACACCGAGGCCGAGCCACACGCCCGCGCCGCGCAACGCCTTGCGCTCCGCCAAGCCATGGATCAGCTTCCCGAGGATCAGCGCGCCGTGCTGGCGCTCTGCCTCGGTCAGGACTTCACGCACCAGGAAGCCGCCGAGATTTTGAAGCTGCCGCTCGGCACTGTGAAATCGCACGTGACGCGCGGCCGCGCGCGTCTACAAACAGCGCTGGGCATCAGCGCGGAGAGCGCCCCATGACCGACGACGATCTCGCCAACCTGCTCGGCGAAAAGCCGGCCACGCCCGATCCTGCATTCCGGATCGATGTCTTCGCCCGCGTCGCGCAGCACAAGCAACGCCGCGCCGCACGCACCCGCGCACTCAACATCGTCGCCGCCTCGTCCGGCGTCGGCGCCTTCTTCGGTTTGGCCCAAGCCGCCGGCTTCAGCATCGAAACGGCGCAGCCGCTGTTCTACGCCCTGGTCGCCGTCGGCTCCGCCTATCTCCTGGCCATGGAAGCCGTCAAAGGCCGCCGCTCACCCTTCGCCCGCGCGTTCTCGCAACTCCGCTTCCGCCTTTGATGCGCCCGGAAGCGCCTCTATACTGAGCGCTTCAACTCGGGGACTTCATGATCCGTCGCGCCATTCCTTTCGATACCGGGACCATCCATTTCGTCGGCATTGGCGGCATCGGCATGTCCGGCATCGCGTCGGTGATGAAGAACCTCGGCTACGAGGTGACCGGCTCCGACGCCAAGGAAAGCGCTAACATCGATCGCCTGCGCGAATGCGGCATCACCGTCACCATCGGCCACAAAGCCGAGAACACGGCGAACGCCGGCGTCGTGGTGATTTCCTCCGCCATCAAGGACGGCAACCCGGAAGTTGACACCGCGCGCGCTCGCGGCGTGCCGATCGTCCGGCGCGCCGAAATGCTCGCGGAGATTATGCGCCTGAAGTGGAACGTCGCCGTCGGCGGCACCCACGGCAAAACCACCACCACCTCCATGATCGCCGCATTGCTCGACGCCGGCCAAAAAGATCCGACCGTGATCAATGGCGGCATCATCAACGCCTACGGCGCCAATTCGCGCATGGGCGAGGGCGAGTGGATGGTGGTTGAGGCCGATGAAAGCGACGGCACCTTCACGCGTCTCCGCGCCACCGCCGTCGTCGTCACCAACATGGACCCCGAGCACCTCGATCATTACGGCACCGCCGAAGCGATGAACGAGGCCTACAAAACCTTCGTCGAGAACATCCCGTTCTATGGCTTCGCCGTGATGTGCCTCGATCACCCGCAAGTCCAAGCGCTGGCCGCCCAAGTGCGCGACCGCCGCATCATCTCCTACGGCTTCAACCCGCAAGCCGACGTTTGCGCCGTCAACGTCCGCCCCTCGCGCGAAGGCTCAACCTTCGACGTGGTGGCGCGCAAGAAGGGCGAAGGCCCGGGCGTGACGATGCACGACCTCTTTTTGCCGGTGGCCGGCCGTCACAACGTACAGAACGCCGTCGCGGCCATCGCTGTGGCGCGTGAGCTTGGCGTCACCGACGCCGGCATCCGCACCGGCTTGAAGAAATTCTCCGGCGTGAAGCGCCGCTTCACCACCACCGGCTACTGGAACGAAGTCCGCATCGTCGACGATTACGGCCACCACCCGGTCGAAATCGCCGCCGTACTCTCCGCCGCGCGCGAAATGACAGGCGGCCGCGTGCTCGCTGTGGTGCAGCCGCACCGCTACACGCGCCTGCGCGACCTCTTCCAAGACTTCTCCACCTGCTTCAACGACGCCGACATCGTCTGCGTCGCCGACGTCTACAGCGCCGGCGAAACCCCAATCGAAGACGTGAACTCCGACGCGCTGGTGATTTCGCTAAAAAGCCACGGCCACCGCGACGCGCGGCGTATCGCAAGCCTAGACTCGCTGCCAGACTTCGTGCGCGCTGAAGCCAAACCAGGCGACATCGTCGTGTGCTTAGGCGCGGGCGACATCACCGCGTACGCTAATGCGCTTCCCGCCAAGCTCGGTGCGGCGGCGGCATGAGAGTGCTTCGCGTCGGGCTTGCCTCGCTATTGGCGCTAACCTTCTTGGGGTGCGCGGCTCCCGTTGCAGACAACGATGCGTGCGCCGTTTATCGCAGTTTTTACGCTCAGCTACCGGTTCGAGAACAAGTGGGATTTCTCACGCGCGCTGATCCTGCGTTGGTGGAACGTCATTCGGCGCAACCGGCCCCTCCAACGCGGTTTGAGCGCGGCAATGGCCTGATGGCGCCTGATCCGGAGCGTCCGCTCGAACACTTCGATCTGGATACGTCGGCCTATTTTGAGGGTGTGCGGTCCGAAGAACGTATCAGTCTTCCCGAATGCCTCACGTCGGAGGCACCGCGCTTCTATGACAATGGGGTAGATGTTCTTCGCTTGGTTGAAGGATCTCAGCGCGAAGTGGTTGTGGTGTGGCGTGTGTCACCCGTCGCTTTCGCGCCAGACGGCCAACACGCGTTGCTGGTCGGCGCCTTTAGCTGCGGCGGGCTGTGTGGTGGCGGCGCCTACTATCTATTCGAGCGTGTGAATGGCGAGTGGACGCTGCTGGGTCACCAAGGTTTGTGGGTGTCCTAGCGGTCCCTGTTCATCGCGCGCTCATCTGAGTAGCGCGATGGTTACGTAACAGAAGCGAGCCCAAATGATCGCGACCAAACTCAACGCGCTAACCGCACTCGCTCTTGGCTCGCCTTGACCGCCTGCGCCAGCACCGCTGCGCCTCCGCTAGCGAGCATCACACGCGTTATCTCCACCACATCCTTCGGCATGTGCGTGGGCTATTGCACGACGCGTCTCGAAATCACCGAAGGCGAGGCCGTGCTCATCCGCGAAGCGCGCGGTGGTCGTGGCGCGCCCAATCCTGCGCAAGTCCCGCAGCGTTTCTCGACGCCGCTCACCGCAGCCGAGTGGCAAGAGATCCAGCGCCTCGCCGCAGCCACCGATCTCACCACCGTGCCTGACGTCGTCGGCTGCCCCGATTGCGCCGACGGCGGCGCCGAGGCCCTCACGATCGAGAGCCCCAGCGGCGCGGAAAGCGTCTCCCTGGAGTTCCGCGCGTCGCTGCCCGCCGCTCAGCCACTGCTGGACCGCGTCCGCGCCCTCCGCGATCGGCTGAAGCCGCAGGAATAAGTCTCCTCGCCCTTGATGGGCGAGGTGGCCGCGAACACCGTTCGCGGACGGAGTGGGTGGCGGCTCGGTCCTGCAAGCGACGGCGCAACCACCCACTCAGTCATCGCGCTTCGCGCGCTGACAGCTCGCCCATCAAGGGCGAGCAGGGTTGAAGCCGAAACGATTTGACCCGAGCCCCGACTCCCCACAGCCCAGACCCATGCCAGACACCGCCCACCGCGCGCCCAAACCCCTGCGCGCCGCCATCATCTATGATTTCGACGGCACGCTCGCGCGCGGCAACCTGCAGGAACACTCGTTCATCCCCGATCTCGGCATCGATCACGACGTGTTCTGGAAGGACGTGAAGCGTCTGGCCAAGACCTCCGACGCCGACGAAATCCTCGTCTACATGCAGCAGATGATCGAGCGCTCGCGCAAGCTCGGCAAAGCCGTCACCCGCGAACGCCTGCGCGAACACGGCGCGACGCCATCTTTCTTCGACGGCGTCGAAAGCTGGTTTCCGCGTCTCGATTCATTCGCCTCGGATCAAGGCCTCGACCTCGATCACTACGTCGTCTCGTCCGGCACCGAGGAAATGATCGAAGGCTGCTCGATTTATCCGCACTTCAAGCGCGTGTTCGCGTCGCGCTTTATCTACAACGAGAAGGGCGAAGCGGTGTGGCCGGCGGTGGCGGTGAACTACACCAACAAGACGCAGTTCTTGTTCCGCATCAACAAGGGCATTGAAAACGTGTGGGACACCCAGGCGATCAATCGCTGGATGCGCGCTGAAGAACGTCCGCTGCCATTCGAGCGCATGATCTTCATCGGCGACGGCGACACCGACATTCCGTCGATGAAAATGGTCACCGACCAAGGCGGCACGGCGGTCGCCGTGCTTGATCCCGATCGCTGGAACGATCCGCTCAAGGTCAGCCATATCCATTTGCTGATCGCGGAAGACCGCGTGAACTACGTGGCGCCGGCTGACTACCTCCCAGGCAGCCAGCTCGACGTCATCGTAAAGGGCGCCCTGCAACGCATCGCCTTACGCGCAGGGCTGCCGATCGCGTCTTAGCTGCCGGTCGGCGTGTTATCCTGCTCGAGCGCGACGTTTGAAATCGGATAGCGCAACTGCGAGTCCCCGCCGACCAGATACACGCCAAGCGTCGAGCGCCCCGGACAGATCAGTTGCCCACCGGTCGTTTGCAACGCAATCGCGCGCGTCCAGTCGAGTTCAGTGGCGCGGCCCTGTATCGTCAAGACGTACTGATGGGCGCGGGCGATGACGCGCACATGGCTCTCGTCGATCACTGAGTATCCCGTCACTTGCTCCGGCCGGAAGCAATCGGCGCCGGAGCCGTTGCGTGCCGTTTCCGTCGTAGAGCAGGCGCCGAGTGCGAGCGCGGCGACTGCCGCAGGCGCTGAAAGTGCAAAACGCATGAACATTCTCCGAGTGAGTAATAAGACTTAACTTGCCTGCTCTGCCGGCTCCGGCGCGCGGATGATCGAAACGATGGTGTAGCGCCGCTGCGGTTCGCCGCCAATGATGTCGACGCCAAGGCCATTCCCGGTGCAGATCGACCCTGTGGTCGAACGCAACCCGATGCGCTGGTCCCAATTCAGATCGCGCGCGTTCCAGTCGGTTTCCAGGATGTAGCTCTCGTTAGCGCCGACGCGCAGTTCGACATGACGGTCGTCGATCACGTTATACCCGCGCACTTGGCTGCTGCGGAAACAATCCCGGTCGTTGTCGGCCGTTTGCGTTGCGCCATCGCTGGCGCATCCGGCGACGCTGATGAGGGCGAGTGCGAAAAGGCTGCTGCGCAACATGGCCGTTACCTCCAAGTCAGGATCTCTTGTCCTGCATCCTCTTTACGAGCCCGCCCCGCTTTTCCGTGCATCGGAAGCGTGACATAGGCATCAACAATGAGTGATTTTCCAGCCGTGCGCGGCCAGCTCCTTAGAGGCGAAAGCCTAGCGCCATTCACCTGGTTCCGAGTGGGCGGCCCCGCCGACGCGCTCTTCCTGCCCGCCGACACCGACGATCTCGCACAATTCCTGGCGGCGCTGCCGAATGACGTTCCGGTTCTTCCCATCGGCGTCGGTTCTAACCTGATCGTACGCGACGGCGGCGTGCCGGGCGTCACCATCCGGCTCGCCGGCCGCCAGTTCGCGCAAATCGAACCGCTCGACGGCGCGCGCATCAAGGCAGGCGCCGGTGTGCTGGATTCCATGGTCGCCAAAGGCGCGGCCAAAGCTGGCATCGCCGGCCTTGAGTTTTACGCGGGCATTCCCGGCACCATCGGCGGCGCGCTCACCATGAACGCCGGCTGCTACGGCCGCGAAACCAAGGACGTGCTCGTCGAGGCCACCGTGATGACGCGCACAAGTGAAATCGTTGTCATCCCAGCGTCGGAGTTCGGCTTCACCTATCGCCACAACGCGCTGCCCGACGGGTTGATCTTCTTGAACGCCACCTACCAAGGCGCGCCCGATGATCCCGCCGCCATCACCGCGCGCATGGGAGAGATCACGTCCAAGCGCGAAGCCAGCCAGCCGATCCGCGAAAAAACCGGCGGCTCCACCTTCAAGAATCCAGTCGACGCTAACGGTGAAAAGCTTTCCGCCTGGAAGCTCAACGACGAAGCCGGCATGCGCGGCTACCGGCGCGGCGGCGCGCAAGTCAGCGAACTCCACGCCAACTTCCTCATCAACACCGGCGAAGCCACCGCCGCCGACATCGAAGGCCTAGGCGAAGACGTCCGCGCCGCGGTCAAAGCCAAGCACGGCATCGAACTCGAGTGGGAAATCAAGCGGACCGGGCGGCCCTAGATGGTCCTGTTCGAATGGACCCTCGTTCTGCTGTTCTTCGCCGTCCTCGTGACCGGCTTCTCGCGCCGCATCGGCGTGCCGTACCCATCGCTGCTCGCGCTCGCGGGCGGCGCCTTGGCGTTCCTGCCTGCCGGCCCCGAGATCGCGATCGATCCTGAACTCGCGCTCGCTCTGTTCGTGGCGCCGGTCCTGCTCGACGCTGCATTCGATACCTCGCCGCGCGATCTGAAGCGCAACCTTGCGCCGCTGCTGTCTCTGGTGTTCGTCATGGTTGCGCTTACCGTCGCCGCTGTCGCTTTCGTCGGCTGGAAGTGGGGTGGGCTGCCGATCGCTGCCGCAATCGCGCTCGGCGCCATCGTCGCGCCGCCGGACGCGGTCGCCGCTTCCGCCGTGCTCGGCTCGCTGAAGCTGCCGCGCCGCATCACGCAAATCCTGCAAGGCGAGAGCCTCTTCAACGACGCCCCCGCGCTGTTGATCTATCGCTTCGCCGTGTCAGCCGCCGTCGGCGGCTTCACCTGGGCCAGCGCCGGACCAGCGATCGCGATCGCCGGCGTCGGCAGCGTCATCGCCGGTTTCGCGCTTGCGCACATTTACACATTCGCTACCCGCCGCATCACCGACGCCGCCAGCAGCACCGTGATGACGTTCGTCTGCACATTCGGCGTTTGGATTCTGGCCGAACACCTTCACCTCTCGGCCATCATCACCATGGTCGTCTACGCCATGACGCTCGCGGCCACTATCCCGCTGAACACGTCAGCACGCTTGCGCGTCAGCACGTACTCGGTCTGGGAAACCGTAATTTTCGTGTTGAACGTGCTCGCTTTCGTCATCATGGGCCTACAGGTGCGGCCCATCCTCGCGCGCCTCCAAGGCGCCGAATTGGAGCAAGCGCTTTGGTTCAGTGGCGCGGTGCTCGCTACGGTCATCATCATCCGCATCGTTTACGTGATGTCCTACGGCGTCGCCGTGCGCGCCAAGAACCGGATGTTTGGCGTTCACCTGAGCGATGGACTCGAACCGCCCACCGTGCGCGGCGGCCTGCTGGTGTCGTGGTGCGGCATGCGCGGGCTAGTGACTTTAGCGACCGCATTTGCCCTACCGCAGGCTTTTCCGGGCCGCGATCTCATCGTGCTATCCGCATTCGTCGTCGTCATCGGTACGCTCGTGGTTCAGGGGCTGACACTGAAGCCGCTGCTGAGCCTGCTCAAGTTCGGCGCCGACAACGTCGTCGAGCAGGAGGTTTCGCGCGGCCGCGTCGCCATCATGCAAACGGCGCTCGACGCTCTGGCCAACAACGAGTCCGAAGAAGCAGCGCTTGCGCGCGCGGCCTACACCGCCGCGAAAACCATCGCCGGCAGCAAGACACCACAAGCCGCGACCAAGTATGAAAAACTCAAACTGAAGATCATACCTAAGCAGCGCGCCAAACTTTCCGAGATGCGCGAGAGCGGCGAAATCAGCGATGAAGCCTTCCACCGCCTCGAGGAAGAGCTGGACTGGGCCGAGCTTAGCGCCGCACCCGCCGGCCACTTCCAGCCTTTAACCACGGATTGAATGGCAGCCAGCCGCCGCGCGGGCTTCCGTTCCATGGGAGCGCGCTCTAAGACGGCCCCAAAAGCCGTAAGGCCCAAGGACTCCTGATGAAACTGAAACCCAACATTCTCGCCGCGATCGGCAACACGCCGCTCGTCAAACTCAACAAGGTCGTGCCCGAAGGCGCCGCCGAAGTTTGGGTCAAGTGCGAGTACCTCAATCCCGCCGGCTCGATCAAAGACCGCATGGCCGCCTACATCGTCGAGCGCGCCGAAGAGGCAGGCCTTCTGAAGCCCGGCGGGCTGATTGTTGAAAACACCTCCGGCAACACCGGCCAGGGCCTCGCCATGGCCGCCGCGATCAAGGGCTATCGCTGCATCTTCACGATGCCGGACAAGATGAGCAAAGAGAAACAAGACTCGCTCAAAGCCTACGGCGCCGAAGTCATCATCACGCCGACCGACGTCCCCGGTGACTCCCCCGAACACTATGTCAACGTCGCCAAGAAGATCGCCGAAGACACGCCGGGCGCCTTCTACGTCGATCAGTACCACTCAGAGTGGAACATCGACGCGCACTACCATTCCACCGGCAAAGAAATCTTCGAGGACACCGACGGCGGCAAGTTCGACGCCTTCGTCGGCGGCACCGGCACCGGCGGCACGGTCTCGGGCGTCGGCCGCTACTTCAAAGAGCACGCGCCGAACGTGAAGATCATCGGCGCCGACCCGCTGGGCTCGGTGCACTACCATCTCTTCCACACCAAGACGCTGCCGACCGCGCACGTCTACATGGTCGAAGGCATCGGCGAAGACATCGAATGCCGCGCCATGGATTTCTCCGTCGTCGACGACATGCGCCAAGTGAACGACCGCGACAGCTTCGTCATGGCGCGCCGTCTCGTGCGCGAAGAGGGCATGTTCGTCGGCGGCTCGTCGGGCTCGAATGTCCACGTCGCCGTCGAAATCGCCAAGGAGCTCGGTCCGGGCAAGGTGGTCATCACCGTGCTGCCAGATCACGGCAACCGCTACGTCTCCAAATTCTTGAACGACAATTGGATGAAGGAGCACGGTTTCACCGAAACCGAGCGCGAGCTGGGCTTCGTCGAAGAGCTGATGAAGGGGCTCAAGTCCCGTCCGATCACCGCCAACGCTGACGCGCCGCTCCGGGACGTCGTCAATCTGATGCGCGAGAACGGCGTCAGCCAAATTCCGCTGATCGAACGCGGCAAGCTCAACGCCATCGTCCACGAGAGCGATATTCTCCAGAAGATGCAAAAGCGCGAGTTTGATCTCAACGCACCCGCCAAATCGGTGTCGTCGCCGATCGGCGGCCTGATCTACCCGAAAGCGCGGATCGAGGAGCTCTTCCACATCTTCGCCGCCGACAACGTCGCCGTCGTCGTCGATTCCTCCAACGTCGTCGGCGTCATCTCCAAGATCGACTTGATCGAATACCTTTCGGCCAGACGTTGAACTCAAAGTTCGCCCCCGCTCGTCATTCCGGGGCTCCGCGAAGCGGAGAGCCCGGAACCCAGGGGCAAACACTCCGCTCTGTGACCCCCTGGGTTCCGGATCGCGCTCCGCGCGTCCGGAATGACGAAGGTTTTTAGGACCCGCCCATGCATTACGACAACAAACGCTTCGGCACGCGCTGCATCCACGCCGGCCAGCAACCCGACCCAAGCACCGGCGCCATCATGACGCCGGTTTATCAAAACTCGACCTACATCCAGCAAAGCCCGGGCGTGATCATCGACGATTACGATTACGCGCGCTCATCGAATCCAACGCGCAAGGCGCTCGAAGCCAATCTCGCGTCGCTCGAAGGGGGGCGTCACGGCTTGATGTTCGCCTCTGGCCTCGCTGCGCAAGCGGCGTGCATTCACTTGCTGTCAGCCGGCGATCACGTTGTGCTGTCCGACGACGTCTATGGCGGCACCTATCGCCAGTACGACAAGGTCTTCAAGCAGTTCGGCATCACCTACACCCGCGCCGACATGACCGACATGAACGCCACCGAATCCGCGTTCACCTCGAAAACCAAGTTGGTTTGGCTCGAAACGCCAACCAATCCGCTTCTGAAGGTCATCGACATCGCCGCCGTCGCGCGCCTGGCCAAAACCAAAGGCGCGCTCACCGCCGTCGACAACACCTTCGCCACGCCAGTGCTCACCAATCCGCTCGCGCTCGGCGCCGACATAGTCAGCCATTCCTGCACCAAATACATCGGCGGCCATTCCGACGTGATCGGCGGTGCGCTCATTTGCAACGACGACGATCTCGCCCAACGCCTCCGCTTCACGCAAAACGCCGTCGGCGCCGTGTCTGCGCCGTGGGACAGCTTCCTGCTGCTGCGTTCCACCAAGACGCTGCACATTCGCCTGCAGCGCCACTGCGAGAACGCCGCGAAGATCGCCGACTTCCTCGCTGAGCAGAAGCAAATCGAGCGCGTCGTCTATCCTGGCCGCGAAGATCACCCGCAGCATGCCATCGCCAAAAAGCAAATGACCGGCGGCTATGGCGGCATGATCACCGCTTACTTCAAAGACGGCCTCGAACCCGCGCGCCGCTTCCTCGAACGCGTGAAACTGTTCTCGCTGGCGGAATCCCTCGGTGGCGTCGAAAGCCTGATCGAACATCCCGCGATCATGACGCACGCCTCAGTCGAGCCGCACCTGCGCGAACAGATCGGCCTGAGCGACGGCCTCGTCCGCTTCTCCGTCGGCATCGAGGACGTCGAAGACCTGCTCGCCGACATCCAGGAAGCGCTGGGCTAAGCGCGCGTGAAGAAGTTCTTCCAGATCGGCTTCGGCGTGCTCTTCATCGCCATCGGCGGCTTGTTGCTCCTCACGGTCATCCGCAATGGCGCCCACGATGGCGGCACAGGCCAAGCCATCATCGGACCGCTAGCGCTCGTCGGCGCCGGCGCGCTCGCCATCTCTGTCGCGCAGCGCAAGCCGAAGAAGTGGTGAGCGCCTAAGGCGCGAGCTTCGCCAGTTCGCTCGCTTGCGCGTACGCAGCGGTCGCCGCCTGATCGATCGGCGACGCCACCGCCGGGTAGCGCGTGTACGCCACACCTAACCCCACCGCGCCCACCAACAACACCGCCAACACAACCGCGAACGCGCGGCTGCTGCTTTCCGAATAAACCCGCATGTCAGTCCCCACCGTTTCCGCCGGTCGCGCCACCCGTTTGGCCCGCGCCGTATAAATCCGCGCGCGAGTAGGGCGGCTCGCCGCCACTGCCGCCGGCCGCGCCTTAGCGTTGAGCAAGCGCCGCCACGCCACGCCCTTCTTCAGCGTTGTCCCACGCGCGCCTTGCACGGGAGGCGGCGCGGAATCCAATCGAATGCAGACAAGCTTCCCCGCCGCATGCGCCTTCCGCGCCGCCGCCCGCAGCGCAGGCGTCCCCCACGCCGCGCGTGACCAGAGCATGACCACCTTCTGCGCACCCGTCCGCCGCGTCCGCGGGGTCAGGGCGCCGACCTCGTAGCCGAGCGCCTCAAGTTGGGCGGTAACCGCGCGCGCTTGTGTTGCCGCGCCATTAGGATGTGCGAGCAGAATGCGTGATGCCATGCGCCTTTGTGTGCGGGCGCGCCAAACGGCGGCAACCGGACGCGCGTTCGTTAGCGTGGATTAGGACTTAGGCGCCTAATTCGGCGGCGTGCGCGTAAACTTAAGGCGCAGAGCGCTAAAGTGCGCATCGTGGTTAAGCGCGCTCAATCTCGCTAAACGCAGAATTTACCATAAAAATCAGCAACTAATGCGTTCGCCCTCATCATGCCTTAACCCGGAAGCGTTTCATTATGACACTCTCGGAACGAGCGCAGAAAAGGCGTGTCGGCTGGGGTGGTGTTGGTTGGTGAGGCAAGACGCATGGCCCGGGTGGCGGTGCTATTAGGGGGCTTGAGCCCTGAGAGGCCAGTGAGCCTCAGCTCGGGCCGCGGCTGCGCTGACGCGCTGCGTCGCCTTGGCCACGACGTCATCGAGATCGACCCACAAAATCCCGGCTGGATCGCCGAACTCCAAGACGTGGCGCCTGACGCTGTCTTCAACGCGCTCCACGGCGAGTGGGGCGAGGATGGCCGCACCCAAGGCGTGCTCGACTATCTGAAGCTCCCCTACACCCATTCCAGCATGCTCGCCTCCGCGATCGCCATGGACAAAGACAAGTCCAAGGCGGTGTTCGCGCAAGCAGGGCTCCCGCTCGCCAACGGCAAGCTGATGCATCGGCTCGACGCCGCGAAAGCGCATCCGATGCCGGCGCCGTACGTCGTGAAGCCCAACGCGCAGGGCTCCTCCGTCGGCATCTTCATCGTCCGCGAAGGCGCCAACCGCCCGCCCGAACAATTGCTCGATCCCGACTGGACCTTCGGCGAAGAAGTGCTGGTCGAGGAATTCATCGACGGCAAAGAGCTCACCGTCGCCGTCATGCACGGCCGCGGCGCGCTCGCCGTCACCGAGATATTCGTCACCTCCGACGGCGATTGGTACGATTTCGACGCCAAATACGCCGAAGGCGGCTCGCGCCACGTCGTCCCCGCCGACATTCCCCAAACCGTCGCCGACCAATGCATGCGCGCTGCCGAAGCCGCGCACCATGCGCTCGGCTGCCGCGGCGTGACCCGCGCCGACTTCCGCTACGACCCCAAGCGCGATCGCCTCGCGCTCCTCGAAGTCAACACCCAGCCCGGCATGACGCCGACCTCGCTCACCCCCGAGCAAGCCGCTTACGCCGGCATGTCCTACGACGATCTCGTCGCCTGGATCCTGGAGGACGCATCATGGCCGCGGTGAGAGCACGCCGCGGCGGACGCGGCTACGAACCAGAACCGCAGCGCGGCAAGAAGCGCCGCAAGAAGATGCCGTCCGGCCCGTCGCCGTACGAATCCATGCCACGCATCGCGCGCATCAAACTGTCCGGTGGCCTCTCCGGCGACGACGTGCAAGTCACCGGCAAAAGCCTCGTCCTCGCGCTGACCGGCGCCGTCTTCTTCCTCGGCGCAGGCATCGCCGGCGCCGCCTGGCTCGGCTCATCTCTGTTTGACGCCAGCGAAGCCTTCGCCCGCAGCGCCGACGCCGGCGCCGCCAATGTCGGCTTCGCCATCGACGATGTGCAAGTCGCCGCCATGCCAGGCGCGCCCGCCATCACCGCTGCACGCGCCGCCGAAATCCGCGCGCTGATCGTGCCCGAAGGGCGCCAGTCCGTGCTCTCGCTCGAGCCCGCAGAAATCCAAGCCCGCGTCGAAAGCCTCGATTGGGTCGCCTCCGCGCGCGTGCGGCGCTTGTGGCCCGACGCGATCAAAGTCGAAGTCGAGCGCCGTCAGGAATACGCGCTCTGGCAGGAAGACGGCGAAGTCTCCGTCATCGACGTCAACGGCGAACGCATGCTCGCAGAGCGCGCCGCCGATCACGCCGATCTGCCGCTCGTTGTCGGAATTGGCGCCGGCCCCGCCGCCGAGCCGCTGCTGATCGCGCTCGAAAGCCTGCCGCAACTGCGCGCGCGTCTCGAAGCGCTCGTGCGCGTCAATGATCGCCGCTGGAATGTCGAGCTTGCCTCCGGCGCCACCGTCGCGCTGCCGGAAGAGGGCGCGCCTGAAGCGCTCGCCCAACTCGAACAACTCCAAACCGACCACGCTCTGCTCGATCGCCCCGTCACCCGCATCGACATGCGCGCGCCTGGCCGTCTCGCCATCCGCGTTCATCCCGCTCTCGCCGGCGGCCCGCTGATGGGGGGCGTATAATGGCCGCCCAAATTAAGCGCGTCGAAGAGCGCGACGACGAGGACGTCCTCGAACTGAACCAACAAGTTGGGCCTCTCGTCGCCGTTCTCGACGTCGGCGTCTCAAAAACAGTCTGCCTCGCCGCCCGCCGCGATCCCGTGCTCGACATGCACCCGGATCGCCCATTGCGCGTGCTCGGCGTCGGCCACCAGACCGCGCCCGCCATCGCCTCCGGCAAGCCTGCCGACTTCGACGCCTGCGCCCGCGCGATTCACGTCGCCCTTGAAGAAGCGTCGCTCATGGCCGGCAGCGCCATCCGCCGCGTGGTCGCGTCGTATTCCGGCCCAGGCGTCAGCTCGCGCATCGTCCGCGGCGCCGCCCGCGTCAAAGGCGCGATCATCACCGCGCGCGACGTCGAGAACGCCTTCACCGCCGCGATGGCCTCGATGCCGACGCCGCAGCTCTCCTTCCTGCACGTCGAGCCGCTGCGCTATTCGATCGACGACGGCGAAGCCATCGACGATCCCGTCGGCCATCCCGGCAAGCTCGTCGCCGTTGACGCCTGCGTCGTCACCGCGCCGACCGAAGCTCTGAACGCGCTCAAAGCCTGCATCCGACAAGCCGGCGCCGATGTCGAAGACATCATCGCTGGCCCCAAAGCCGCTGGCCTCGCCGTGCTCACCGAAGAAGAGCGCGAAGAGGGCGCACTCGTCATCGATTTGGGCGCGGGCTCGATCGGTGTGGCAGCCTTCGCCGCCGAAGGCCTGGTGCATTGCGAAACCATCGCCGCCGGCGGCGTGCGCTTGACGCGCGATCTCGCCGCCAAACTGCAAACCACCTTCGCCGCCGCTGAGCGCGTGAAGCTGCACTTTGGCGCGCTCACCAACGCCTGCGATCCACGCGAAGCTGTCGCTGCGCCGCGCCTCGGCCAAGACGGCCGCCTCGAGGCCGCCACCACCTTGCGCGGCGTCATCGCCGATACGCTGACCCCGCGCCTCTACGAAATGCTGCTGATGGTGCGCGAGCGCCTCTCACGCGCAGGCTTCTCCGGCGCCAACGGCCCGCAACGCGCCGTCATCGTCGGCGGCGGCGCCATGATCCCCGGCGTGCGCGAACTCGCCGTCGAAGCGCTCGGCATGCCGGTGCGCTTGGGCCGCCCCTTCGAACTCTGCGGCTTCGACCACGGCGAAGCCGGCCCCGCCTACGCCAACGCCGCCGGCCTCCTGCGCCAACGTTTGGACGCGCCCGCGCTCGACGACATCGACGGCGACTACCAGCCCACGCTCGCGCAGGCCGCCGCGTCAGTGAAGAACGCCGTCCACGACATGTGGAACTGGCTCCGCGATAATTTCTGAGCACGCGGCCAGCTCATGGCTCAAAGCGATTGGCTTCGGCCGATTTCGGGTGCAATGAGCTTTTCATGAAGCCGCTGACGCCTGAAAAGCAACTCGCCGGATTCATCGCCAAGTTCACGCCAGAGATGGCGAAGCGGATTCGATCGGCGCGCGCTAAGATGCGGCAGCGAATTCCGCAGGCGTTGGAGCTCGTGTACGACAACTACAATTTCTTCGTCATCGGCTATGGCCCCAACGAAAAGGCGAGTGACGCCATTTTCTCACTTGCCGCGCAGGCCAAGGGCCTCAGTCTCTGCTTCCTGCAGGGCGCCAAGTTGCCAGATCCAAAGCGCTTGTTGCGAGGCTCCGGCAACGTCGTACGCAACATTCCCCTTGAATCGGCTGACACGCTCGATATTCCGGAGGTCGAAGCCTTGATAGCCGTAGCGCTCGATCGAGCCAAAACGCCGTTGTCTCAGCAGGGCCGACATCAGCTCATCATCAAATCCATTTCCGCAAAACAGCGCCCCAGGCGAGCCAAGGAATGAAGGCTGAAACGGGGGATAAGGCATCTGTCTATCCCGCACGTTCCCGCCGAAACTCCAATCCCATCAACACCACCCCAAAATCTATCCGACCGATCCCACACCGCCGTTACACTCGCCGCAACGCTTTCGCGGAGAGCAGTTGGCCACCTGCTAAACCAATACGAGAGCGTCGCAGTTGAGCGTGGTGCGCCGACGTTTCTCTCAGACCATCGAGAGAAGGCGCCAAGGTCCTGAGGGCGAAAACGAGCCTCATAAGCCTGGCGTATCGCAGCGGCCGCAGAAGCCCGCGGGATCAAAACCGCGAGGAAAGCACCGGGGACCGTCCCGCAGGACCGGCCCGCACGCCATCGGGGAACGTCCAGAGGAGTGAAACACCTCCTTGTGCCGTCCCGATGAAAAGCGAGCTGCGGGGACGCGGGCTTGCCCGTCATAAAGCGCCGAACCAACGGCGCCTCTCTTTGCGCCGCGCACTCCCGCGTCCCCGGCTCTCCAAGCGGAGAGCCAAAAACGAGAAGCGGTTGCGCCTCAGCTTGGCGGCAGCGCGCGCGACGCTTGGCCAAACGCATAACGCCAACCTTCCGGCGTGCGCACATACGTATCGCTGAACCAAAGCCGCTGATCGAACGCGCCGCCTTGCTGCGTGCCCTTGAGCCACAACCGCGCCGTCACGATCGCCGTGTTCGGCCCGTACATCCGCACCGTCTGCGTGCCTTCGTCCTCGACCTGATGCTCGTAGATCAACTCCTGCTCGCGCGCCGAACGCAGCAGATCCTCGCGCGTGTACACAGTCCCCGCGCCAACCACCAAGATCATGTCCTCGTGCAGAATGTTCGCCATCGCGTCCGCATCGTTGCGCTCGACAGCGGCCTGATACGCCGTGTCGAGCGCCGCGACGGTAAGCCGATCGGCCTCCAAACTGGTCGGCGGCGCCGTCGTCGCACAGGCGCTGAGCGCGACAGCGAGCAGGGGCATTCGAATGTCCATGTGAATCCTCGTCGAAAATCAAACGAAGAGTCTCGCAAACGGCCCGCCGCGCCGCTTGCACTATCTTGCGAATTTCAGGCGGTAACCCGAGACGGCGTATGCCCATAACGCCGCGCGAAGCTACGGCTGAAATGGCTCAAATTGCTGAAGCCACAGGCAAAACACGTGTCAGTGACGCTGCGCCCATCGCGCAACATCGCCCGCGCCGCCTTCAACCGCGCGCGCAACAAATACTGGTACGGCGGCATGCCGACCAGCTCGGTGAACACGCGGCTGAAATGAAACATGCTCATGCCGACCGAACGCGCCAGCGCGGACACGCTGAATTCGCCCGCAAATTCCGCATCCAGCCGCTCGCGCACGAAATGCACGCGCTCGGCGTACCACGCGAACTTATGCTCACTGAACAGCGCGGCTGGCGACGTGCTCGCCTCATCCGCAAACACCGCCGTCGCGCAATATTCCGCCAGCATCGGCGCGCCTTCGTCCACCGCGCGCCGCAAGCCCCAGCGCAAATAGCGCAAGCGATTGCTCGCAATCCGCACCGGCGCGGCGCGCTTGGCCCACGATTGCGCCGCATCAAAACCGTCGTCATTCGCCGCCAAATACGTCAGCGAAAGGCACGTGTCGCTAAAGCCTTTGCCTTGAAAACTAGCACTAAACCGCATGCCCGGATGGCTCAGCATCACGTCGCCCGGATTAACGCGCCAGCTGCCGCCGCTGACGTGCAGATCGAACGTTCCGGACTCCACGAAGCTCGCCCTGAACGCGCCGGCGACCTCCTCGTACGGCTGATCCTCATGCTCCACCGGATGATCGAAGCGGTGAACGCTGACCTCCGGGGATCGCCACAGCGGAATGATGCGCGCCATACCGGAGTGATACCAGAGCACGCACCACCAAGCTATCCGCACCCCGCTAACGGGCGCGTGATGGACGCGCGCCGTGCAGGCCGTCACTATGCACCTATGACTCTCTCGCGGCGCGCGCTCCTCGCATCCTCAGCAGCCATTTTCGTCTCCGCCGCCGGCTGCGCGACCGCCCGCGTGCCCACGTTGCACATTACGCCCGACGGCACAGGCGACGGCGCGTCCTGGGAAACACCAACCAATCTCGAAGCAATCGAAGACTTCAGCGTCGAACCCGGCGGTGAAATCCTGATCGCCGCCGATCGCGGCGAATACGCGCTGACCGACGCCATCGAAATCTCGCAAGGCGGCCGCAACCGCAAACCGATCCGCATCCGCGGCGTCAACAGCGCCACGGGCGAGCCGATGCCCGCCATGATCCGCGGCGTGCGGGGCGAAGAAGAGACCGACGTCTTCCGCCTGCTGCGCGGCGCCAACCACCTCACATTTTCGCACTTCGAATTCCACGCCATCGGCAACGGCTGCTTCCGCGTCGGCGCACCGATCAGCAACATCACGATCGAAGACTGCACCGCCGACGACATCTACCGCTTCCTCGAAAACACCGAGTCCGGCGACGAAACCGCCGCCAGCCTCAGCACCTTCGCCGTCCGCCGCTGCAGCGCCACACGGGTGCAACGCGGCTTCGCCCGCATCCGCTACGGCTCACGCGATGGGTTGTTCGAAGATTGCCGCGCTGTCGGCGTCAGCAACGAAGGCGGCGACATTCCCGTCGGCTGCGCGCTCGACGATCGCGCCCAGAACATCACCTACCGCCGCTGCATCATGGAAAATTTCCAGCAGCTCAATGCCGGCGATTACTGGAACGGCGACGGCTTCTCCGACGAAGGCGACAATCGCAACATCCGCTACGAATCTTGCGAAGCGCGCGGCTCAACCGATGGCGGCTTCGATTGCAAGTCGAACGGCGTCGTCCTCGAAAACTGCGTCGCCGAAGACAACAAACGCAATTTCCGCCTCTGGGGCGACACCGCCACGCTCACCAACTGCACCAGCCGCACGCCAAACTTCCGCGGCGCCGCGGTGGAAATCGCCAGTCCGTGTCACATCTGGATCGGCGGCGATAATGCGCAGATTCAACTTTCCGACGTCACCATCGAAGGCGACCCAGAAACACCTATCCTCGTCGTCGATTCAGACGGCGTGCGCGTCCAAGTCAGCGGCGCACATCCGCCGGAGGACGCCAACTGGGATCCGGGCGACGACGCAGAAATCGTGTTCGCGCCGCAACAGTGATCCCAGAGGTATTCCCTTACGACGCTAGTTGCCTGGGGATAAGCTGTGAATAACTCGCCTGCCAAGCGAGTTCACTTTCGGGCGCACTCGCCAGCGGCGCATTCCTAAACCCAGCGAAGAACCGCGGCTCGGAACTTCGCGCGACTGGTCATTAGCTGGGTGGGGGACGCCCAAATGTCGCTGCATGAGAAGATCGCGCCGGGTGAGGGCGCCCGCATTTGTCTCGACCTCGGCACAGCAATGTCCAAGGCGACGGTGCTGCTGGATTCCGCGCACCCGACGGACGTCGCGCCGCTGCCGATTGGCGCGGCCGCCGGCGCTGATCATCCGTTGCTGACGCCGTCAGCAATGTATGTCGACGAGGACCGCATCACGTTCGGGCCCGCCGCCATGAAGCGCGCCGAAACCGGCGTCGCAAAGCGGCGCAACCCTATCGTGTCGTTCAAGCTCGTGCTCTCCGCGCGCGAGATCGAAGCGACGCTGGCGCTGAAGCTGAGCCGCACCGTCGATCCGACCAGCACGCTCACGCACCGCGACGGCATCGTGCTCTACTTGGCCTACCTGGATCAGCTTATCCGCGCGGCAGTCGCCTCCGAGCCTTCATTGCCCGCGCCGATCGCCGATGCGCCACGCCGGCTCACAAGCCCGCACTGGCAATCGTTTGAAGAAGCCAGCCGCATCGTCGGCGGCCTCGTCGAAGAGGCGAGTGTTGTCTCGATGGATCTCGGCGTAGCCTTACTCTCACAAGACGGCGTGCCGATGCCACAAGTAAAGCAGGCGCTCGTTCGCGCCAAAGGCGCACAAGGCCGCGGACACTTCGACGGCATCGTGTTCGAGTCTCAGTCCGCAGCCTCCGCATACGCCAACTTCGCCCGCGCCACCGCGCCGTACGTGCTCGTCATCGACATGGGCGCAGGCACCACCGATATCGCCGGCTTCCAACGCGATGCCAGCGTCGCCCAGTCGGGCCTGATCGAAATCACCGAAGCGCGCCAATGCTGCATGCTTGCCGGCGATGAACTCGACAACATCCTGATCGATCTCTTCGCGCGCCGTGCCGGCAAACGCGGCCTAGCCGAAGAAGATCGGCTCTGGCGCGGTGTGAAGCTCGCGGCCCGGTCGCTGAAGCAAGAGCTGTTTCAGAAGGGTAAGAGCGTCTTCAAATATCGCAACGCGCGCATCAGCCTCACCCGCGACGCACTGGAAAACGACCCGTCCTTCCGCGCCTATTGCCGCGCGCTGACAGCCACGATCGCCGCGAGCCTTGCACCGCTCGCGGTCGCCGCAAAAAAAGGCCACGCCGACGCGATCACTGTGCTGCTTGCGGGCGGCGGTTCGAACTTGCCGTTCCTCGCCGACCTCGTCCGCGCCGCTGCGGTAAAGGAAAAAGTGAAGCTGCCGCTGAAGGTCGAGCGCTTCGGCGCTAACTGGCAATTGCCTCACCGCCATCACCCGTTCGCCGGCGTGTTCCCGCAGCTCGCCATCGCCATGGGCGGCGCGCTTGCGCCCGTAGTGCGCGTTCCTGCGCGCGCGCCGGAGATGATCTGAACAAACGCGCAAGCAAGGAACAGCGTTGTCCGCGCGCGGTTGGTCAACATGACCGAACGCTCGCCAGCGCCTCCCGAAGTTCCCGCCGCGCGCCATCGCCTGCATGGCGCCGATCGCATCGGTCTCGGCGACAAAGGTTGGGCGGAGACGCCTGAGTCCAATGTCGGACACCCTGACGAAACCAATGTCGCGCCGGCCTTTTATGAGCCGATGCCTGCTAAACCAAGGAAACAGAGCGGGGAAGGAGTTAGGTCGAGAAGGCAGCGATGAACTACGCACAAGCCCGCCAGCACATGGTGCGGACGCAACTCAAACGCCGCGGCATCGCCGCGCCGGCAGTTTTGGCCGCCATGCGCGAAGTGCCCCGCGAAGCGTTTGTGCCCGAGCACCTCGCCCAGCATGCCTACGAGGATCGTCCACTACCGATCGAGGCCGGGCAAACCATCTCGCAGCCCTTTATGGTCGCCGCCATGATCGAGGCGGCCGAACTCGAGCGGGGTAATCGGGTGCTCGAGATCGGCGCGGGCTCCGGTTACGCCGCCGCTGTCATGAGCCGCATCGCCGCGCATGTGTACGCGATCGAACGACACGCTGAGCTTGTGGAGATTGCCGCCGCTCGCCTGAAGCGGCTCGGTTATGACACCGTAGAGCTTCACGTTGGCGATGGCACCGAGGGCTTGCCCGATGCGGCCCCGTTCGACGCCATCATCGCCTCGGCGGGCGGGCCGTTCGTGCCGCAAGTGCTGAAGGAGCAACTCGAAATCGGTGGCCGCCTGGTCATGCCAGTCGGCGACGGCGAGCAACGTCTGCTCAAGATTACGCGCGCCAGCGCCACGCACTTGGAAGAGGAGGATCTCGGGGGCGTTGCGTTCGTGCCTCTAATCGGCGCGCATGGCTGGAAGGAAAGTGATCACGCGCACTAGGACGTGCGCGCACCGGCAATCATGTCGCCGATCATCCACGCGGCGCCGATCAGCGAGAGATTGATCGCGTTGCCGGCCCACGCGATGTGCTCGATGCCTCCGAGCCCTTCTGCCGATGCGACCAAGATTTGCGGCGCCCACACCAGTGCGCCGAAGCCGATGAACATCAGCGTCAACAGCCGCGCTGCCGGCAGCGCGAAGAAGCCCGAAATCAGCGCCAACCCCGCCGCCGCGTGGCATACGCCCGTGACCTGCGCCCAAATGGTTCCGCCCAGCGGCAGATAGCTCGGCACCATTGCCGCCGTCTCGTTGACGTAGACGAAATGCGCGCCGCCAAACACGACGCAGCAAACGCCGAACACGATCCGCGCCACAAGCGCCAAACGCGGCGCCCAGGCCGCAGCGCTCAGCGACGCAAACGCCGCGACGCCACCTAAGCCGATCGCCAATTGCTCGGAGACGCCGTTGTAGAACACGTACGTCTGCGGCGCTGTCACCAGCCGCATGCTGAGCCAGAAAAACGCGAACATCAGCCCGAGCGCCGCGCACGCGGCGGCGCCGATGCTGGCTGTGCGCCGCCATTGCAGCAGGATGCCGCTGACCAGGAACACGCCGGCGATGGCGTAAGCGAAGCTCGGCCGAGCAGGGGCGTCGTCTGGGAATGGCTGCCAGACCGCGGCGAAATCTCCCCAGGCCAGTCCGACCGCACCGGTCGCTATGGCCGCCAACCCGTAGACCTGTCTGCCAAGCTGGATCATCGCCCGCGCTCCTCGGTGGAACGCTAGCAATCGCCCACACCAAACCCCATCTCGTTGCGATCAAGCGCGATGCAAATTCTCGTGTCCTTGGGGAAGAAAAATCGTTGGCCTCAGCTGTGTTTAGCCGCCCCTCTGCCGCAAAAGCGCCGCCGTCCGTTTCGAGAGCTTAACGAAGACTTAAAGCGCCCAGTGGAGGGTGCAGTGCGAGCGTGGGCGAATCGTGAGAATCGGTCGCCCTTGGAGCGGGAAATGAGTCAGTACAGCGCGCCCGTCGTTCACGACCTGAAACCACGCATTGTGGTGTTCGGCGTCGGCGGCGCAGGCGGCAACGCCGTCAACAACATGATCGACGCCCGTTTGCAGGGCGTTGAGTTCGTCGTCGCGAACACCGACGCACAAGCGCTGACGCGCGCCCGCACGCCAAACCGCATCCAGCTCGGCCACGCCATCACCGAAGGCCTCGGCGCAGGCGCGCGCCCGGAAGTCGGACAAGCGGCGGCGCAAGAGAGCCAGCCCGAGATCATCGAATTCCTCGAAGGGGCGCACATGGTGTTCGTCGCCGCCGGCATGGGCGGCGGCACCGGCACGGGTGCGGCCCCCGTCATCGCGCGTACAGCGCGCGAGCGCGGCATCCTCACCATCGCTGTCGTGACCAAGCCGTTCCACTTCGAAGGTCAGCGCCGCATGCAACTCGCGGAGCAAGGCGTTCAGGAACTCCGGAAGCACGTCGATACGCTGATCGTGATCCCGAACCAAAACCTTTTCCGCGTCGCCAACGAGCGCACCACCTTCGCCGAGGCCTTTCAACTCGCCGACCAAGTGCTTTACTCAGGCGTCCGCGGCGTCACCGATCTGATGGTGATGCCGGGACTGATCAATCTGGACTTCGCCGACGTCCGCACCGTGATGGCCGAGATGGGCACTGCGATGATGGGCACGGGCGAAGCCTCCGGTCCGAACCGCGCGCTCGATGCGGCGCACGGCGCCATGGCCAATCCACTGCTCGACATCGTCTCGATGCGCGGCGCCAAGGGCGTGCTGATCAACATCACCGGCGGCTTCGACATGACGCTGTACGAGGTGGATCAAGCCGCCAACGAAATCCGCGCCGAAGTCGACGCCAACGCCAACATCATCCTCGGCTCAACGTTTGACGAACAGCTCGAAGGCCGCATCCGGGTGGCGGTCGTCGCCACCGGCATCGACGATGAAGCCATCGTGACGCAGCAAACCGTGGTCGAGCCCGCGCGCCGCGCTGCCGAAGCCCCAATCCGCCGCCCGGTCGTGCCGACACGTCCGCACGTCGCGCGCGAGCCTGCGCCGCAACCAGTGCGCACGCCGTCCTACGAAGAGCCGCGCCCAAGCTTTGCCAACGACATCGAACCCGAGCGCCGCCCAAAAAGCGGTGGCGGCTTCAACATGTTCGGCTGGAAGAAGCCAGAGCCACGCGACGACGAACCGTCTCCGCGCGAGTTCAACCTGGATGACGACATCCCGCCGCCGCGCGCGCACGAGGATGACGTCCGCGATCCCGCACTCGACGAAGAGCTGGAAATCCCCGCCTTCCTCCGCAGGCAGATGAATCCGCGCTAAACATGGACCGCCGGCGCCCTCGCCGGCATGCACCGGTGCTGGCCGGCGAGGGCGCCGGCGGTCCATATTATCTCAATGATGCCCCGCATGCGGATCGCTCGGCGCCGCTGCAGGCGCTGATGGGCGTCGCACCATCAGCACCGGCGCTGGATTTTCCAGATCGTGCGCATCCTGTCTGCTCGCGGGAATCTCCACCCACGCGCGGCCACCTTGCTCGCACGTCTGCAGTGCTCGGAAATAGATCGGCCCGGCGCGATCGGGCAGCTTCATCAGCAGCGCGAAGTCGTCGAACTGATCCGACGGCAACAGGCCGCGCCAAGTCACCGCGCTCACGCGTTCGGTGATCTCGCCGTACTCGGTGCGCACCGGCGCAGCCAGCGGCGCGCGCTCGATCTCGATTTCCCAACCCGGCTTCGGCTGCGGCCGCGCAATGTTGATCCCGTCCGGAATCTCGATGCGGAACGCCACGGTCGGGCTCTCGCCGCAGCCATGCGACAAGCGGAATTCACCCACATAATACGCGTTCGGCCGCGCGTCGGGCGTCGACAGCACAACGTGTGCCAAGGCCGGCGCTTGCGCGAAGACGGCGAGCGCGCTCGCCAACAACAATAAACGTCTCATCATCATCTCCTCAAAATCTGCTGCTCAAACCGACGAACACCGCGCGCCCTTCGCCCGGATAGAACACGGCTGTGTTCGCGCCCGGCGCGCTGGCATTGGTGATGGCGCCGAACTCCGGCGCGTAGGCTTCGTCCGCCAAGTTGCGCGCGTCGATGAAGGGGGAAGCGCGATCGCCGAGATCGACGCCGGCATTTAGCGACCAGATCGTGTAGCCCGGCGCCTCAAGCGTGTTGGCGTAATCCACGAACGTATCGCTCGGCCGCCATTCCACGCTCGGCGCGACGAACCAGCCCGCGTCGTTGGTGTAGCGCAGCGTGGCCCGATACTGGTGCTCGGGGATCACCGGCAAGCGATTGTCGCCGAACGTCGCGTCGCCCTCGAACGCGAAGTCAGAATAGGTGTAGCTCTGCCGCAGCGTCCACGCGCCGCCGAACGCATCGCTTAGCGTCCAATCGAGTGTGGCTTCGACACCCTGGGGGATCGTCTCGTCCGCATTGGCGAACGCGGAGGGGAGGCCGTGGACATTGTTGAACGTCAGCAGTTCGTTCTCGAGCTCAGCGCGGTAGAAGGTAACATCCCAGATGAATGCGCCATCGCGCCCGCGAGTGCCGATCTCGCCGGTCCACGCTTCCTGCGGCTGCACCGGCGTGAAGGCGGGGAACGGCGCCTGCACCAGCGCGCCGTAGTGCGGCGGCTCCACTGAGCGCGTGACGTTGGCGTAGATTTGCGAGCCGCCTTCGCTCTCCCAAAGCAGTCCGACGCGCGGCGCGAACCATTCGAACTTCGCGTCATCGTCGTTGTCGGTGTTGAGATGATCCTCGTAGTCGCGTGTGGCGCGGCCGAACGAGCCGCCCGCGACCAGCGCGAGCCGATCGGCAACGAACAGGCGTCCCTCCGCGAACAGGTCGAGCCCGGTGGCTTCCTGCGTGTTGTCGCCATCGACCGGGAAGAACACCGGATCGAGCTGTTGGTCGGTGCTGCCCTGGCGATACGAAGCGCCGTAGTACAAATCCGCGCGCCGTCCGCCGAGTTTGCCTTCCCAATCGAAGCGCCCGAACGCGCCCTGTGTCTCGATCTGCTGTTCAATGTGCAATGAGATAGGGTGATCGAGATCGGTCGCCGTCGCGTAGACGCCGCCTTCGAACACCGTGCTCTCGTTCACTCGCCAGCGCGTCTGCAGCGTCGTGCGCCAGATTGTCTGATCACGCCGCCAATCCGTTGTGACTACTCCGGCGCCGGGCGCCTCCGGGTCGGAGAGCGCTGTCGCGAGGCTCACCGTGCCCGGTACGTCCTGATCGATGTCCGCCGCGTAGGCGATCAATCGCACAGCGCGATCACCGCCGAGCGTGTAGCCAAGATTGATCGTGCCGCGCACTTGATCCTGGCCGGAATGCACACGGAAGCCATCCGTCCGCATTCCGCTGGCCGCCGCAAACACATCCCACGGCCCGGCAGCGCGCGCGATTTGCGCCGCGCCGCGCACTGTGTCGAACGAGCCGCCCTCAAGCCGAAGCAAGTTCGGCGATTCCGCCGTCAGCCCCGTCGGCGTCACCAGATTGAGCGCGCCGCCCAATTGCGCGCCGCCGAAGCGAAGCGCGTTGCCGCCGCGATAGACTTCGACATAGCGCGCCGTCAGCGGATCGAGCTTCTGGAAATCGGAGAACCCGTCGGCGTCCGCGAACGGCACGCCATCCTGCGCGAACAGCACGCCGCGCTGGTGATAGCTTTGCCCAAGCCCCGAGCCGCGAATGGAGAAGCGCGATTCCTCGCCGTAGCGCCGCTGCGCCATCACGCCCGGCGCGTCGCGGAGAATGTCGCTTAAGCCGACCGCCGTCCGGTTTTCAAAACTCTCGTTCGAGACAACCGAAACCGCGCCCGGCGTGCGCGCCAGGCGCTCGCGCGCTTCGGCCACGACCGGTGGATCCTCGGGATTGGGTTGCGCCGTTACGATGATGACGTCGGTCTGCTCGTCTTCGGCGTGCGCGATGCCGGGCGCCAGCAGCAGCGCGCCGAGCAGCGCGCTCGAAATGATCTTGTGCATGTGTTCATAGCCTGAAGGCGCGGTTGGCGCGCGTTATTGTTCGCCGCGTTGAAGCGTGGCGGTGTTTGGTTCAGGCTTGGAGTGGAGGGCCTCGCGCCGGCAGCGGCGGGCCGATCCGCGTCGCGTGCGGACGGGTAGCAAGGGGCGTTGCCGCGACAACGAAAATTGGCGCTTCGGTTGGCGCCGCAACTTCAATCAAATGCGGCGCAAACGCCGCAGCGCCAGCAACAGCGAATGGGCAGTGTTGGCCCGCCGTGTCCTGCCGCGGCGAAGATGGCGCGTGATCGCTGCGCGAGAGATCCAGCGAGGCCGCGTTCGTGACTCCGGAGCACATCACAATGCCGACGCGCCCGTCGTGCTCTGCGGGCATGAAACCGGGCGGGAGGAACGCCTTGAACGTGATGGCCGCCAACGCGAGCACAAGCCCGGCCGCACGCAAGCGCATCAGAAGTCCGCTCCCCATGCCGCCAGCCCTAGAGCCAATCCCGCTCGCCAGCACGGCGGCGCGGCGCCGCAGGCTAGTTGCCCCAGAGCTTCCGCCGCAGCGCGGCTTCCCGCTCGGTCAACGCGCCCGCCTTCGACAGCACGTCGAACCGCGCCATCGAGGTGCGGCGGTGATCGTCGCTGCCCGGGCCGCCGGCGTTTGCTAAATGCGCTTCGACAATGGCGCGAAAGCGCATCCCTTCCAGGCTGTCGTCGTCGCCGAAGATGCGGTCGGCCAGCATCAGCTCATCTTCCCAAGCTTGACGCGCCGCGTTGCGATCGCCGCACGCCATCGCGGCAAGCCCAAGCCGCTCCAACGCAGTCGCCAAGCCGAGCGCAGCGGTTCGATCGTTCGGTGAAGCCTCAGCAAGCCGCACGCGCACCGCAGCACTCTCACCGAATGCTGCCCGGGCGGATTCCGGCGCGTCTGCTTGCAACGCGATTTCGCCAACCTTGAGCAGCGCGCTCGACACTGCACGCGCGGCAAGCGCGCTCTGTGGCTCGTGGTCCAGCGCTAGACGGCGAAATTCAACGGCGCGCGCGAATGCGTCCTGCGCTTGCGCTAACACGCCAGCCGCACGTCCCACCTCGCCCAGCCGATCCCAACACGCCGCGGTCTGGCCAAGCCAATACCCGACAGCGACCCGCTCCGACGCAAATCCTTCGGCCTGCGTGCGCGCGGTGTCGGCGGCTTCGCGCGCTTGATTGAGTTCGCCGCTGCGCAGCGCATGATCGGCTTGATCGAGCAGGGTGTTGACCAAAAACCGCGCCGAGACGTCCGCGTCAGCGGACTGCAAGCACAACGCTTCCGCCAGCGCCCGCGCCTGCTGCAACGATTCAGCGGCGGCCTGTGCGTCGCCAAGCGCCGCGCGCAATGCGGCGCGCAACCGCCACGTGCCCGCGAGCGCCCACGCTTCTTCCGGATGCTTCGTCGCCAAGCGAATGCGCGCCTGCAGTGCCTTGTCCATCGCAGCACGCGCCGCATCTGCCGCGCCGCGTACGTAATCCGCCTCCGCCGCGAGCGCCCACGCATCCGCCAGCACAGCGCGCCAATGCGGCTCGTGTTTTTCGGTGATGGCCAACGCCTCGTAACGCCCAATCGCTTCGCCAAGCCGACGGCGCGCCGAGTTGGCTTCGCCTGTGTCCAACTCAAGTGCGCCCAGCCGCATCTCTGCGTCGGCGATGTCCGCCGCCAGCACCGGCGGCTCACCGATTTGCGCCGCCGCGCCGCGCAGCATCGCGAGCGCGCCTTCAGCGCCGGCTCGCGCCCGATCCAGATGGCCTGCGCCAGCGTCCAGTTCCGCGAGCCGCCCCCGCGCCCGCGCGTACCAGCGCGCCGCGGTGGGATCGCTGCGATTGGCGGCGAGCAAGCCGTCCTCGATCCGCAGCACCAGCTCGAAGTGCGTCCGCGCCGCTGCAGCGTCGGCGCTCACCCGCGCCATTTCGCCCAACATGAAGGCCGCGCGCGCTTGCGCCGCCTTGTCGATCGCCTCCTTCAGAACCGCCGACGCTTCTGCCCGCGCGGCCGCCAGATCGCCGCTCTCCGCATGTAGCCGCGCCAGCGCCAGACGCGGCGTCGGATCGAGCGGCTCGAGCCTCGCGGCGAGGGCCAGCGCCTTTCGCGCTAGGGCAGGGTCGCTCCGTTCGGCCAATAACGCGGCCCGCCGTGCCGCCAAAGCCGCGCCTGGACCGCCGGTTTGAGCCTCTGTAAACAGGGCTTCTGCGTTGACTTGTGGAGGCTGTTTTTCGTCCATATTTCAGCAACTTCCGCCACACTGGTTAATAGTCACAAACCGTAACGCAACGTGTGTTGTGGCGGCGGGAACCTGCCCGTATCTGAAGCCTTGGGTCGGGGGGCCCAAATCCCTTTGGGGGGACACAAAGGTGCCTACGTTGCGTCGCCAGCAAACTATAGCAGGCCCGGCTGTGTGTGCGGGTATTGGAGTTCATTCCGGCTCCCACGTCCGCATGGTGCTGTCGCCAGCGCCTGTGGATACCGGCATTGTGTTCGTCCGCACCGATGTGCGCGGCGTCGTCGATAACGCCATTCGCGCCCACGCTGACTCTGTTTCCGAAACCCGCAATTGCACCACACTGGCCAACAAGGCCGGTGTCGAGATCGCGACTGTCGAACATCTAATGTCGGCCTGCGCCGGCTTGGGCGTCGACAACATGATCGTCGAAGTGGACGGCCCCGAAGTGCCGATCCTCGACGGTTCGTCCGCGCCGTTCGTTCAGGTGCTGCTGAACGCCGGGCTGAAAGAACAACACGCACCGCAGCGTTACATTCGTATCCTTGAGGCGATCGAAGTCCGCATGGGCTCAAAAAGTGCTGCCCTGCTGCCGTCTGACGCGTTCGAAGGCCTGGATCTCGACGTCACCATCCGCTTCGCCGACGCTGCGATCGGCGTGCAGCGCCGCACCGTGCAGCTCTCGGCTGACACGTTCCTTGCGGACATCGCTGACGCCCGCACATTCGGCTTTATGTCGGACGTCGATGCCATGCGCGCCGCTGGCCTCGGCCGTGGCGCTTCGATGGACAACACTCTGGTCGTCGATTCCGGCCGGGTGATGAACCCGGAAGGGCTTCGCTTCGATGACGAATTCGTCCGCCACAAGCTCTTGGACGCCGTCGGCGATCTCAGCCTTGCTGGCGCTCCGATTTGTGGCCGCTTTGTGGCCGACCAGCCGGGCCATGCGCTAAACGCCCGGCTCGTCCGCGCCCTCCTGGACACGCCAGAAGCGTGGCGCTGGGAGCACGGCGAGGCGGAAGAAACCCTGCGCGAGGTCGCACCGGCTCTCGTGGCCGCCGTAGGCTGATTTTCACCGTTCGTGCGACAGCCGCAGGCGCTTTGCTCTCTGCGCGCCTTCCTGTATCAGCCAGGGCAAGTGCTTCGGCGCGCCCTTTGTCCTGAGCAAAAAGAGGCCGGGTAATGAACTCTCGTAAGTCGCTCCTTTTGCGCGCCGTCGCCACCGCGATGATGGCCGGCAGCCTCGGAGCGTGCAGTATGCTGGGCGGCGGCGATCGCGCCCGCGAAAACGAACAATATGTCGATGAGCCGGTAGCGGAGCTTTACAACCGCGGCGCCGATCAGCTCGACCGCCGCCGCTACGCGCTGGCGCTGGCGTCGTTCGAGGAAGTCGAGCGTCAGCACCCGTATTCGTCATGGGCGCGCCGCGCGATGCTGATGGAAGCCTACACACACTATTCGGCGAACCAGTACGACGACGCCATCGAAGACGCGCAGCGTTTCATCGCGCTGCACCCCGGCAACGAAAGCGCGCCTTACGCGTACTACCTCGTCGCTGTCTCGCAATTCGAGCGCATCCTCGATGTCGGCCGCGATCAGGGCACCACCGAGCGCGCGCTGGCGGCGCTGAACGATGTGGTCCGCCGCTATCCGGAAAGCCCGTACGCGCGCGACGCACGGCTGAAGCTCGACATGGTCTATGACCAGCTCGCCGGCAAGGAGATGGAAGTCGGCCGCTTCTATCTGATGCGCGATCAGGAACTGGCGGCGGTGAACCGCTTCCGCACTGTGATCGAGAACCCGAACTATCAGCGCACGTCGCACGTGCCGGAAGCGCTGCATCGTTTGGTGGAAGCGTATCTCACCATGGGCATGACCGAAGAAGCCCAGCGCTCGGCCGCTATCCTCGGCCACAATTATCCCGGCAATGAATGGTACGAACGTTCCTTCACGCTAATGACCGAAGTGGGCGTCGCGCCGGTGGCGTCTGAAGAAGCCGAGCGCCGCGGCTGGTTCGGGCGCACTTTCGGCGCGGTGTTCTAGGCGCCTCCAACGGGGAGGGGCGGTTGAGCGACAAAGCAATCGATAAGCTCACGGCAAAAGAAGCGGCAGGCGAGCTTGAGCGCCTCGCCGCCGAGATTGCGCGCCACGACAAGCTCTATCACGGCAAGGACGCGCCGGAAATTTCCGACGCCGAGTACGACAAACTCCGCAATCGCAACAACGCGATCGAAGCGCGATTCCCGGATCTGGTGCGCGAAGATAGTCCCACACTCCGCGTCGGTTCTGCGCCGACGGAGAAGTTCGGCAAAGTCCGCCACGCCGTGCCGATGCTCTCGCTCGACAATGCGTTCGACGCCGATGACGCACGGAGCTTCGTTCAGCGCGTCCAGCGTTTCCTCAATCTCGGCACGCCGCCGATCATCACCGCCGAGCCAAAGATCGACGGACTCTCGGCGTCGCTCCGCTACGAAAACGGCAAGTTCGTGCAAGGCGCCACGCGCGGCGATGGCCGCGAAGGCGAGGACGTCACCGCCAATCTCCGCACCATCGGCGACATTCCGCACACCATCAAAGGCGCGCCCGCCGTGCTCGAAGTGCGCGGTGAAGTCTATATGGAGAAAGCCGCGTTCGCGAAAATGAACGCGAAGTTCGAAGCCGAGGGCAAGAAGACGTACGTCAATCCGCGCAACTCTGCGGCGGGCGTGCTGCGCCAGCTCGATGCGAAAGTAACCGCGACGTGGCCGCTGAAATTCTTCGCCCACGGCTGGGGCGAGCTGTCCGAGCCGCTCGCCGATACGCAATTCGATTCTGTGCAGCGCTTGGCCAAGCTTGGCTTCCCCCTTGCCGGCATCAAGCGCGCCAAGAACGCCGAAGAATTGCTGGCGATCTACGAGAGCATCCTCGCTGGCCGCGAGAAGTTTGCCTATGAGATCGACGGCGTCGTTTACAAAGTAGACTCGCTCGCGCTGCAGCAGCGCCTTGGCTTCGTCTCGCGCAGTCCGCGTTGGGCCATCGCGCACAAGTTCGCGGCAGAGCAGCAGCAAACCATTCTCGAAGGCATCGATATCCAAGTCGGCCGCACCGGTTCACTGACGCCGGTGGGGCGCTTGAAGCCGGTGTTCGTCGGCGGCGTCACCGTCACCAACGTGACGCTGCACAACGCCGACTATATCCGCAGCGTTGGAGCCGATGGCGGCCCGATCCGAGGCGGCAAGGATCTCCGCGTTGGCGATACTGTTACGGTGCAACGCGCCGGCGACGTGATCCCGCAGATCGTTGACGTGCTGGACGACGACGCACACAAACGTCGTAGGCGTTTCGATTTTCCCAAGAAGTGCCCCGTCTGCGGCAGCCATGTCGCGCGCGAACTTGAGCCAGGCGAGGAGGGCGTCATCGCCCGCTGCACCGGCGGCCTGAATTGCCCGGCGCAAGCGGTGGAGCGCCTGATCCATTTCGTCGCGCGCCGCGCGCTGGACATTGAAGGTCTGGGCTCAAAGCAGATCGAAGAATTCTACGAACTGGGTTGGGTCAAGGAGCCCGCGGATATCTTCCGCCTCGGCGAACATCGCGATGAATTGACCACGCGCGAAGGGTACGGCGAAAAAAGCGTCACCAATTTGCTCGCCTCAATCGACGCGCGCCGCGAACCGGAGTTCGCGCGCTTCCTCTACGGCCTCGGAATCCGCGACATCGGCGAAACCACCGCTGGCGTCATTGCGCGACGGTTTGAAAGCTGGGGCGCGTTCGAAGCGGCAATGAAGGCCGCTGTGAAGGCGCGCCCAGGCGAAGCGTATGAAGCGCTGGAGCGCGTGCCTGGTGTCGGCGGCGGCGCGCGTGCGGCATTGCTGACGGCTGCACCGGCGTTGAAGGCGAGCGCTTATCTGTTCGATGCCGGTGACGCACCGAAGATCAAGGGCGTGACGCATAAGGCTTGGGATGGCTTGATCGGCGCCTTCGGCACGATGCCAGAAGCTATCGCCGCGATCAAAGCTGCCGCCAAACAGGCGCCTGGCGAGGATTTTCTCGAGCTCGAGCGAGTCGATGGCGTCGGCCCCGTCGCTGCCGATCACCTGGTCGATTTTTTCTCCGAGCCGCACAACACCGATGCGCTGAAGCGGCTGCTGAAGCACGTCACGCCGCAGGATCAGCCGCGCGCGGCGACTTCAAGCAAAGTCGCCGGCCTCACCATCGTGTTCACCGGCACGCTGGAGAAAATGACACGCGACGAAGCCAAAGCGCGCGCGATTTCGCTCGGCGCCAAGGTATCGGGCAGCGTGTCGGCGAAGACCAATCTAGTCGTCGCCGGCCCAGGCGCCGGCTCTAAGCTGGCGGAAGCCGAAAAGCATGGCGTCAAGGTGATCGACGAAGACGCTTGGATCGAACTCAGCCGCTAATATGGACCGCCGGCGCCCTCGCCGGCCAGCTCCGGCGCAAGCCGGCGAGGGCGCCGGCGGTCCATATTGCTTAACGGCCCATCGCCACCGCAGTCCCCAGTGTGTCCGCATATTGCTGAAAGCTCGCGATCTTGCCGTCCTTGACGCGACACACGTGCGCGAACTGCGCGCGCATTGGCTTGCCGGTCGCTTTGAACGTGCCGGTGTAGTGGCCTAGCGAAACGATGGTATCGCCGCCGTCGATAAATTCGTCCGGCGTCGCCGCGAACCCTTCCCAGTCGCCACCAATGCGCGCGAACACACCGTGCAACACCGCTTCCGGCCCGATGTACGGATTGCGATCGGCGTAGGGGTAGTTCTCAGCTTCGTTCCAAACGATGTCCGGCGCCATGGTGGCGAGCGCTGCGGGCATGTCGCCTTTGGCGAATGCGGCGTAGAGCGCGCGGACCGGTTCAATGTTGGACATCAGCTTGCCTCCTTGCGCTTGCCGCGCAAATCCGTGAGCGCGGCGATCGCCGCGACGACAACGTAAATCACCAGGATCGTGACGCCGCTCTCTGGCCCAAGTTCACCCGCCGGTTGCGGCGAAAGCATCGCCACGATCTGAAGCACAACCAGAAACGCGATGAACCCAATCGCCGGCCAAGCAAATCGCCCAAGCGCCTTGCGGCTCGCCACCCAAACGGCGCCGCACACCGCGAGCAATCCCATCTCCACCGCCTGTTCGGGCACGGGATAATTCCAGAGCGCCAGGCCCACGCTTTCGCCGCCTGGCCAAAGCTGGAGGTCAGGACGATGCACGAGATAATCGAGCACCCAGTGCGAAAACACGGTGAGGCCCACGACGGTGCTCGCCCACCACGGCAAGCGCAGCAGCAGCTTCACCAACAACGCCGCTGCGATGCTCCAAACCAGCACTGCCGGCAACGAATGCGTCCACGGCATGTCGTAGAGCACCAGCGTCGAGCCGGGCAGGGCGGGATCGACGCGCGCGTGTTCAACGCCCGTGATGATGAACGCCGACCAGCCGATGTCGATCAGCTGAGACGCCGCCGCGAGCGTCCACATCGGCGCCTTCGGCTCGATCGCTTTCGCCGCCATCGCGGCCGCATAGTGGCCCACAAACATTCGCTCCCCCTTTGGCCGCTCAGTCCTCTATCCACGTTTTGTACGCGTGCAGCGTGTCATTGTACTCGCGCACTTCCTTGATCTTGCCGTTGGCGATCGTGAACAGCACGAAGTACTCGTTGTTGTAGCGCCGCCCATTTTCGAGTTCGCCATCGGAAGCGACTTCCAGCGCAACGCGGTCGCCATCAGCCAGCACGCTCAGCACTTCCATGCGCAGGCCGTTCTTGAGCCGGCTGATCATCAACTCGAACAAGCGCCGGATCTTGGCTTTATCGTACCAGCCCGCTGAACCGAACTCATCGGGCTTGCCCGGCACGCGAAAGCGCGCGTCTTCGCTCATGGTCGCCATCACGCCTTCGAGGTCGCCGGCGCTAAAGCAATCGTAGAATTGCCGCGCGACGGCGACGTTGGCCTCTGTGCTCACAACTTATCTCCTAAAGCGGCTTTGTCGCGGCCTCGAGCCAGGTTTTCGCTTCGCCATCAAGCTGCGGCCCGATCTTCTCCCAGACTGTCGCGTGGTAGCTATCGACCCAGGCGATTTCGTCCTTGGTCAGGAGCTTCTTCACGATCAGCTCCCGTGCGATCGGCGCCAGCGTCAGCGTTTCGAAACCAAGCATCGGCCGCTCGCCGCCTTCAATGTCTGACGCAGGCGTGACGACTTGCAGGTTCTCGATGCGAATGCCGTAGGCGCCGGTCTTGTAGTAGCCGGGCTCGTTGGAAACGATCATGCCCGGCTCGAGCGGCTGGGTGTTGACCATTTTCGCGATGCGATGCGGACCTTCGTGCACGCCGAGATAAACGCCGACCCCGTGGCCAGTGCCGTGATCGTAATCGAGGCCGCCTTCCCACAAGCTCATCCGCGCCAGCGCGTCGAGCTGGTGTCCTGTCGTGCCTTTCGGAAAGCGCACGCGCGAGAGCGCGATGTGGCCTTTGAGAACACGGGTGAAGCGATCCTTCATTTCGGGCGATGCGCGGCCGATGGCGACGGTGCGGGTGATGTCGGTGGTGCCGTCGAGATATTGGCCACCGCTATCGATCAGGAACAACGAGCCGCGCGCGAGGCGGCGATTGGTCTTGGTGGTGACTCGATAGTGCACGATGGCGCCGTTCGGGCCAGCGCCGGAAATGGAGTCGAACGACAAATCTTGCAGCGCGCGCGTGTCAGCGCGGAAGCTCTCAAGCTTCTGGCACGCTTCGATCTCCTGCACCTTGCCGGTCTGGCCATCCGTCGCGAGCCAATGCAGGAAGCGCGACACCGCCGCGCCGTCGCGCGTGTGCGCTTTGCGCGATCCGTCGATCTCCGCCGCATTCTTGCAAGCGCGCGGCAGCACAACCGGGTCGGTCCCGCGCACGATCTCGGCGCCGGCCGTTTTCAACTCCTCAAAGTACCAAGCACTCGCGGTCGCAGGATCGAGTCGCACGCGTTTGCCGCGCATCGACGCCAAAGTCGGCTGCAGCTCCTCGCTCGGCTTCACCGCGACTTGGTTGCCCAGCCACTGCTTCAGCTCGGGCGATACCTTCTCGTCAGCGAGAAACAGATCCGCCGTGCCATCCGATCGCAGCACAGCTTCCCCGAGCGGCAGCGGCGTGCGCGCGACGTCGCCGCCGCGCACGTTGAACAGCCACGCGATCGAAGCGGGCGAGGTGATCACCACCGCGTCGGCGCTCTCATCCTTCAAACCATCGCCCAACCGCGCGCGTTTCGAAGCAGCGCTCTCGCCAGTGTAGCTCTCCTGCTGCGGCACCACCTTCGCCATCGGCACAGGCGGGCGGTCGTCCCAGATTTCATCGATCGGATTGCGCGCGAGCGGCACAAGCTGCGCGCCTGACCCTTCGGCTGCAACGCGCAGGCGATCCAAGCTGTCCGGGCTGTGCAATTTTGGGTCATAGCCGATGCGCATGCCCGGCTTGCCGCGCTCGCGCAGATATGCCGGCACACCCCCATCGATCAGATCGCGATACTCGAACAGCGCGCCATCGACCTGCGCGCGGACCTGCAGCGTGTAGCGCCCGTCGGTGAAAACCGCCGCCTCGTCGCCCAGCACCACCGCTGCGCCTGCCGATCCGGTAAAGCCCGTGGTCCAGGCCAGACGGTCATATGCGGGCGGCACGTATTCGTTCTGCCATTCATCCTCGTGCGGCACGATGAAGCCGTCGAGGCCCGCGGCCTTCAGAGCTTTTCTCAAGCGGGGCAGATGCTTACGGCCGAGTGCGGGGCCGCCGGGATCGTCATAGGTCTGGAACACGTCTTGCGTCCTTAAGAGCCGGGTTCAGGGCTGGTTCAGTGCCAAGAGTCTAGGCGTTTCGGGTCGGAGGTATAAGACCGTACCTCCGAAAATCCGGCCATGGGGCCGCGGAGATCGCATGGGTTCGTGGGTCAAAAGAGCGGCGGTCGCACTGGCGGCGCTTGCGCTGACGGCGATCCCCGCCGCCGCGCAGGTGCCCGACCCGTTCGCGCGCGAGCTCGCCCAGCGCCTGGCGCGTGGCGAAGAATTGCTCACGCAGAACGGTTACTCACGCGCCGCCGGGCCGTTCTCAGGCGGCTTGGCCGAGCGCGGCGCCCGCCGCAACACTGTGATGCTACGCGCGGGGCAGGACTATCGCATCTTCGGCGTGTGTGATGCGCGCTGCCGCGATCTGGATCTCAGATTGTTTGGCCCCAACGGACAGCTGGTCGGACAAGATGTTCTCGATGACGCGGTGCCGATCGTGCACATCCGGCCAACCGTCACCGGCAATTACGACATCGAAGCATTGATGCAGCGCTGCGCCGGCCAGCCGTGTTGGTACGCGTTCAACGTCTACAGCCGTTAGGGCTTCTTCCACACCAACGTCATCCACGCTTCGCGCGGAATCTGGCGCTCCAGAATGAGCCCGCGATTGGCGTAGGCTTCACGCACGAGCGGCGCTTGTGTGCGGAGCAGGCCGGAGAGGATAAGCGTGCCGCCGGGCTCGACAACGCGCGTGAGCTTCGGCGCGAGCCTGATCAGCGGTCGCATCAAGATGTTGGCGAACACGAGGTCGAACTGCTTGCCAGCAATGTAGCGCGCGCCGTCTCCGGCGATCACCCGCATACGGTTGGCGACTTTGTTCTGCTTGGCGTTGATCTCGGCGATTGCCGCCGCGCGGTGATCGATCTCGATCGCCAGCGCGTCTGCCCCGCACTTCGCCGCCGCAATCGCCAGTACGCCGGAGCCCGCACCGACATCGAGCACGCGCTCCACGCGACGTTCACGCAGCTTGCCTTCAAGGGCCATCAGGCAGCCCCAGGTGGTGCCGTGATGCCCGGTGCCGAACGCTTCGCTCGCCTCGATCCAAACTTTGGTGCGTCCGCCGACTTCGTTCGCGAGCGCATGCGCGCCCGCCACGATGAAGCGCCCCGCGCGCACCGCCGGCAGCCCCTCAAGCGACATCGCCACCCAATCCTTAGCGGCGACCTTCTTCGTCTTCATGTGCAGCTCAGGCGCGGCGGCGCCGACGATGGCCTCGACGCTCGCCGCGTCCTGCTTCGTCGGCACGTAGACTTCGATGCGAAACTTGCCCGGCTTTTCTTCGAACCAGCTTACGGCGTCGGCAGGCGAGGGATCATGCCGATCCAACTCATCCGCCGCCGCGCGGATTTGGGTGAACGTGCCAAGGGCGGTGAGGAGGAGCATGGGGGAGCGCATACGGATTTCGGCAGGTCTTGTCACCCGGCCGCACAACTCAGTGATTGCACCAAATTGTGAGGGGCCACTGTATGCCGAATTGCTACCGTGCCATTCTCGGAGGACATTTGGGGGTGCACTATGATGCGCACGATACTTGCCGCAGCAATCAGCGTAAGCGCGCTATCGCCAGCGTTCGCGCAAGAGGCGACTTTTGAGCGACCCTATTGGCTAGATCGAAGTGTCATCGAAGCGATCGGCCGCGCGCAAATCGACGTGCCAGCGGATACGGCGTCGTTTTCAGTGACTTTCCGCGAGGTTGACGATAGTTCGCGAGACGCGATGTTCGCGGCGTCTGATCGCGCACGCCTCGCCGCAGCCGCCATTCGCTCGCGAGGCGGTGACGGCGTGCGCATCACATCGAGCGCTGACGTCGAGGCTATTCACGAAGAGTACCGTAACCGCGAAGGCGAGCGACTATCCAGCGAACGCGCCGATCAGGTCGAGAACTACGCCGTTAGCGTGACGCTGAGCGTTGTCGTCAATGACGTCGCTCGCGCGGCCAACGTCCGCGCTGCCGCAATGGCGGTCGGGCCTGAAGAGACGAGCGACCTGAGCTACACACTGGACGAGAATGCGCCCTCCCGCTTGCGGGCGTATCGCGCCGCGGTTCAGGACGCGGCGGCGCGAGCGCGCGTAGCGGCGGAAGCGTCCGGTGCTTCGTTGGGCGGTTTGCTGGTGCTTCAGGACGGGCAGGGCCCGTGTCTGGGCCGTTGGCAATCGGGCGCGGCTCGCGATCGCGGCGGCAGCGTGCAGAATGCGCCGACCGCCGTGTATGAGGGCGGAGACGAGATCGTCGTCACCGGGACGCGTGCGCGCGAACTCAGGCTGACGTCCGAAGATATCGCGCGCATGCAATTGCCGGAGGATGTACCGCCGCTGGAGCTGACCGCACAGGTCTGCGCTGTTTACGCGGTCGGCTAAGCCGCGCTAGCCGGCACGACGAAGCTGTCGATCACGCGCTTTTCGCCGGCTTTGTCGAAGTCCACGGTGAGCTTGTTGCCATCGACCATGCGGACTTGGCCGTAGCCGAACTTCTGGTGGAAGATGCGGTCGCCGCGGCGGTAGTGCGCGTCACCGTCGCCGCTGCGCGCGACGAGGCGTGCTTCGCCGTCGATCACCGGCGGCTTGCCTTTGAACGCACCGCGTTCCTGCGCGCGGCGCCAGCCCGGCGATTGATAGCCGGAGGAGAAGGGCTCCACCGCCATGTCGCGCACGCCCGGCGCTTGCATGCCGTAGCCAGTCTCGCTCACCGCATCGACGTTCGCCGCCGGCAATTCATCGATGAAGCGCGACGGCAACACAACTTGCCAGCGCCCGTAAATCTGCCGATTTGCCGCGAACGAGATCCGCGCGCTCTCTCGTGCGCGTGTGATGCCGACGTAGGCGAGGCGGCGCTCTTCTTCGAGGCCCTTGTCGCCGTTCTCATCAACCGAACGCTTGGAGGGGAAAACTTCCTCCTCCCAGCCGGGCAGGAAGACGAGCGGAAACTCCAAGCCCTTTGCAGCGTGCAGCGTTGAAAGCTGCACGTTCTCGCCGTCGCTCTCGGCTTCGATGTCGAGCACCAGGGCGACGTGTTCGAGATATGCTTCCAGCGTGTCGTACTGGCCCATCGACTGGACCAATTCCTTCAAGTTTTCGAGCCGCGTCTGCGCTTGCGGAGATTTGTCGTTGCGCAGCATCTCGGTGTAGCCGCTCTCGTCGAGCACGATTTCCGCCAGCTCGACATGACTGATCTCCCGCGACTTCTCGCGCCAGCGATCGAGATCGCTCAGGAACGAGCGCAACGCCGTACGCGCCTTCAGCGGCAGCTCGTCCGTGATGGTCATCTCGCGCGCGGCGCCGATCAGCGTGCGAAAACGCGTCGCCCCGCCCGGCGCTTCGGCTTGCTCCGTGACGACTTCGCCGGTGTCTTCGTCGAACAACGGGCCATTATCGGTGACAAAGCGCACCGGCGGCTTGCCGGCATGCGCGTGCAGCTTCTGCACCGTGCCTTCGCCGACGCCACGCTTCGGCTGATTGACGATGCGTTCGAACGCCAGGTCGTCGTCCTCGGAGCGGATTAGTCGCAGGTACGCATGCACATCGCGCACTTCGGCGCGTTCGAAGAATCGCGGCCCGCCGATGACCTTGTACGGAATCCGCAGCATCAGGAAGCGTTCTTCGAACGCCCGCATCTGCCACGCCGCCCGCACCAACACGGCGCACTCCGCATAGGAGCGATTGCCTTGACGCCATTGCTCAATGTCGTCGGCGATCAGCCGCGCTTCGGCTTCGCCATCCCAGACGCCGCGCACTTTCACGCGATTGCCGTCTTCATCGTCGGTGAAGAGAGTCTTTCCCAGCCGGCCGCGATTGTTGGCGATCAGATGCGACGCCGTCGCCAGGATGTGGCCGGTGGAGCGGTAGTTGCGCTCCAGCCGCACCACCTTGGCGCCCGGAAAGTCGTGCTCGAAGCGTAGGATGTTATCGACCTCGGCGCCGCGCCAGCCATAGATCGATTGATCGTCGTCGCCGACGACGCAGAGATTCTTCGACGCCTGCGCCAACAAGCGCAGCCACAGATACTGCGCCACGTTAGTGTCCTGATACTCGTCCACCATCATGTGGCTGATCTTGCGGTGATACGTCTGCAGCACATCAGGATGGCGCTGAAACACGTCAATCATGTGCATCAGCAGATCGCCGAAATCACACGCATTCAAAATTCGCAGCCGCGCCTGGTAAATGGCGTAGAGCTTCACGCCCGCGCCGTCGGCGAACGCGAACGCTTCGTTCTTCGGCACTTTCTCCGGCGTCAGCGCGCGGTTCTTCCAGCTGTCGATCAGCCCGGCGAGCTGCCGCCCAGGCCAGCGCTTTTCATCGATGCCTTCGGCGTCGATGATCTGCTTCATCAGCCGGATCTGATCGTCGGGATCCAGGATGGTGAAGTTGTTTTTCAGCCCGACCAGTTCGGCGTGCGTCCGCAGCATGCGTGCGCTGATGGAGTGAAACGTGCCGAGCCACGGCAAACCGCCGCCGCCGGGGCCGAGCAGCTTCTCCACGCGCTCGCGCATTTCGCGCGACGCTTTGTTCGTGAACGTCACCGCGAGCACGCCCCACGGCTTGGCGCGGCCGCTTGAGAGCAGATGCGCCAGCCGCGTCGTCAGAACGCGCGTCTTGCCGGTACCCGCGCCGGCGAGCACCAACACAGGGCCATCCAACGCCTCCACCGCCGCGCGCTGCTCAGGATTGAGCGACGCGACGTACGGCGGCGCGGCGGCCGCGCGCTGCGAGATCGGCAAATTCTCCACGCTGTCGTTCAACTCGATTCGATCCGTAAACGCGCATCCTAGCACGAACCGAGAACATAGTGCCCGCAACCACAGCATGCGAGGTCGCGCCGGAACCCGCGGCTACCGTGCCCGTTCACCGCGCATGAAACTCTCGAACCTCATCGCCCGCTGCGCCGCTGCGGCGATCTCGGTCGCGCTGATCGCGTGTACCGATCCCGGCGTCACCCACCCTGATCCGGAAGCCGCCGAGCAGGTCGGTGAAGCCGAAGCGCTACCGCAAGCATTGCCGCCGCCGAGCGAGACGACGCCGCGTTATGTCGGGCTTTGGGCGACGACGCAGGCTGGGTGCGAAAATCCGGCGTGGCGTTGGCGCGAGCGTCAGGTCAGCACGCAAGGCGAAGTCTCGTGCGACTTCAGCAATGTCCAGCTCACCAACACTGGTTACGCGATCGCCGCGACCTGCCACGCGGAAGGCGACACCACCACGCACAACATGCAGATTTCATTCGCGGAATCCGCGCGCGCCATGATGGTCGCCGATGGCCCGTGGTCGGGACCGACCAGCCTCGTCTATTGCGGCGCACTGCCGCCAGAATAAATCGGAACTTCCGCGGTCGCTCCTCTGTTGTCATAGGCAGAGAGGACGCGGCCGTGTCAGACGACAAAGAATTTCGCGCCGGCGCATTCTCCGGTTTGCTTGCAGTCATCTTAGTTGTTGTCCTGGCCGTGATGGCCATGACTGCGCTCAATACCACACCCCGAACGCAGACCGCGCAGATCGAACACTCCGACAAAACGCCCACGCCTGGTCTTGACTCTCGGTAAGTGTGCCCTTACCGTTAGCTATGGCTTACCAAAAGGCTTTGGCGGCACTCTCCGATCCCACGCGATTGGCGGTGCTTGAACGGCTTCGCGCTGGCCCGATGACGGTGGGCCAGTTGGCGGACGGCATGCCAGTCAGCCGGCCGGCGGTGTCGCAACATCTGCGCGCACTCAAAGACGCCGGCCTCGTGCGCGATGAGCCGCGCGGCACGGCGCGCATCTACCGCATTCACGCTGAAGGATTGCGCGAACTGCGCGATTGGCTGGACACATTCTGGGACGACGCGCTCGCGCGCTTCAAGGACTACGCGGAAGGGGAGAAGAAATGAGCGTCATCGAACTCGCACCCCTCGTGAAAACGCTCGAGCTGAAGCGCTCCGCTGATGACGCGTTTCGCATCTATGTGCATGAAGCCGCGAAGTGGTGGCCGCTCGATACACATGCGCTTTCGCCGGAAAACAACACCAAGGCGATCGATCACGTCGTCGAGCCGCGCATCGGCGGGCGCGTGTACGAAGTCGCGGAAGATGGCCGCACGTTCGAGTGGGGCGAAGTGCTTGCCTACGAACCCGGCCGTCGCTTCGCCATGACATGGCAACTCGGCCAGCCGCGCGCGCAATCCGGTGACGTCGAAGTCGTGTTTGAACCAACCGGCGCCGAAACGTGCCGCGTCACGCTTACTCACAGCGCCTGGGAGCGCATGGGCGACAAGGGCCAGCAGATGCGCGAAGGCTACAATATGGGCTGGCAAAGCGTGTTCGGCGAACGTTTCGCAAATTACGTCAACACGCGCTAGTCCGCTGCCACCCAACAAGGCTAGCCTCGCGCCAGAATCGAGCGCGAGGCAGCCATGGCCGATGTCTTCATTTCCTACGCCCGCGAAGATCGCGCGCGCGCCGAACAAGTCGCGCGCGGCTTGCAAGCGCTTGGGCTTGAAGCGTTTTGGGATACCGAAATTCCGCCGGGGCAAACTTGGGCGGATTACATCGAAGGCAAGCTCACGTCCTGCAGAGCCGTCGTTGTGTTGTGGAGCGAGCACTCCACCAAGTCGCAATGGGTGCGTGAAGAAGCGCGCATGGGGCGCGACAAGTCGAAACTTATCCCGGCGCTGATCGATGGGTCGCAGATGCCGTTCGGCTTCGGCGAAGTGCAGGCGGCGAACCTCGCGACATGGCGCGGTGAACCAAATCACCCGGAATGGACGCGCTTCGCCAACGCCGTGCACGCCGCCGCGCGCGATGGCGCCGCCGCGCCGCAACCGGCTGCGCCAATTTCGCCGTATCGTCCGCCGCCGATCGCGCCTGCAACGCCTGTGTATGCGGCGGCGCCGACCGGCGAAGCGGAGACGCTTTCGCCTATCGGCTACGTCCAGAAATGCTTCCGGTTTTACTTCAACGGAAAAGGTCGCGCACGTCGCGCCGAGTATTGGTGGTGGATATTGTTCACCGTCGCGCTCGCGTTCGTCGCGTCGTTCATCGACGTGATGGCGTTCGGCTACAACACCTACACCAGTCAGCCGAACAATCAGGTCTTCAACATGATCGCGACGCTCGCCGTGTTGTCGCCGTCAATCGCCGTCACCAGTCGCCGTTTCCACGATGTGGGGTTGAGCGGCTGGCTCGTCGCCGCCGTGTTCGGAGTCTACTTGGTCGCCGGGATGATGATGGCGGCGATGATGCCGCTGGGCGCCGTACTGTTCGGAGCTACCATTCTGGTCAGCCTCGTTATCACGGTCATCCCTTCCCGGCCGGGGCCGAACCAATACGGGCCCAACCCGAAGGGGCAATAGCCCAGCGTTCGACGGTTTGATCGCCTCACCGGCCCTGCTAGGAAGGGGCCGCAGGAGGGGACATGGCCGACGTTTTTTTGTCTTACGCACGTGAGGACAGCGCCCGCGCCGAGCAGGTCGCGCGCGGCCTCGAGCAGGCCGGCCTCGACGTGTTCTGGGACAACGAAATTCCGCCTGGCACCACCTGGGCTGACTACATCGAACAGAAGCTGACGCAGTGCAAAGCGCTGATCGTGCTGTGGAGCGAGCACTCCACCAAGTCGCAATGGGTGCGCGAGGAAGCGCGCATGGGCCGTGACAAGGGCGTGCTCATCCCGGTGATGATGGACGCGTCAACGCCGCCGTTCGGGTTCGGCGAAGTGCAAGCCGCAAACCTCGCGACCTGGAACGGCGAAGCGGATCATCCCGGCTGGCGGCGCTTTGTCGATGCCGTTCAGGGTTTTTCCAAAGCGGAGCCGCGTGCGCCTGCGCCGCAACCGGCCATGAGCACGCCGGCGCGCGCGGCCGCCGCGCCGCCGCGACCAGCGGCCACTGCCGCGCCTGAAAAGAAATCCGGCGTGCCGGTTTGGGTTTGGGTCGCTGGCGCCGTCGTCGCCACGATCGTTGTTCTCGGAATCATCGGCTCCATGATGCCGACGACACAGAACCCGCAAATCGCGAACGGCGCTCAGCCCGTCGCCGGTTCAGCGCCGGTGCAGCCCGCGCCAACGACAGCGGACAATCCTCAAGCGATCATCCTGCAGCAATTGCAGGCAGCTCAGCAGGTCGCGGCGCAGCAAGGCTTCCAACTCGTCGGCCAACCATTCAGCGGCAATCTGGCCCAGGGCCAGAGCTGGAACATTCCGGCCGAGCTTCACGCCGGTTACGACTATCGCGTGCTAGGCGTCTGCGATCGCGACTGCGCCGATATGGATCTCGTCGTGTTCGACAATAACGGCGTGCAAGTCGCGCAGGACACGGCGACCAGCAGCCAGCCCGTCGTGGCCGTGGCGCCGGCCTACACGGCGAACTTCACGGTTCAGGTACAGATGTTCAATTGCTCGATCGCGCCCTGCTATTATGCGATCGCTCTGTACGCCCGGGCCGCGCAGTAACGGCTAAACCCGGTTTTCCAGCACGAAGACGCGCACCGCAGAGGCGAGCGAGGCGTCGGGCGCATCCTTGGCGCGCCCGTCATCAATCGAGGCGATCAGCACAGGTAAAGTCTGCGAACGCGCCCGCGCGATCCGCTCAAGCGCTGACCAGAATTCTTGTTCCAATGCCAATGACGTCCGGTGACCGGCGATCCGCATCGATCGTTTGAGCAGAGCGCCCTTAGCTGTCATCACGTTTATGTCCGTCGAGCTTGCGCGCGGCGGCCTCCTGTTCGGCCTTGCTGAGCTTTTTCCCAGCTTTGCTTTGTCCATGTTGTAATCGCTTAGCGGCGGCTTCGGTTTCAGCATCTTGTCGCGCTTTCGCTTTTCGCGCCCGACGCAGGTTCAAGATATCGCCCATGATTGGGGATGTAGGCCGCTACCGGATTCGCGCCAAGCTGTGCGCGTCGAAATAGGACGCGAAAACATTAGATTGGCAGATAGGCGAAAGGTTCCGATGGAACCTTGCTCGAATCCTTCGCGTCAGCCCGGCCCAATCATCTTCTCTGGCCGCACGATCGCGTCGAAGTCCTCCACCGCAATCCCGTCTTTCACCGCTTCTTCGCGCAGCGACGTGCCGTTCTTGTGCGCGGTCTTGGCGATCTTGGCAGCGCGGTCGTAGCCGTATTTCGGCGCTAGCGCCGTCACCAGCATCAGCGACATCTCCAAGTTCTTCTTGATGTTGTCTTCGCGCGCCTCGATGCCGGCGACGCAATTGTCGGCAAAGCTGATCGCCGCATCGCCCAGCAGCCGCGCCGATTGCCAGTAATTGTACGCCATCACCGGATTGAACACGTTGAGCTCAAAGTGCCCGCTGGCGCCAGCGAACGTGATCGCGGACTGATTGCCGAACACCTGCACGCACACTTGGGTCAGCGCTTCGCATTGCGTCGGATTCACCTTGCCCGGCATGATCGACGAGCCCGGCTCGTTTTCCGGCAGCATCAATTCACCCAAGCCGGAGCGCGGCCCCGAGCCCAGGAAGCGGATGTCGTTGGCGATCTTGAACAGGGCCGCGGCCGCCGTATTGATCGCCCCGTGCGCGAACACCATCGCGTCATGCGCGGCCAGCGCCTCGAACTTGTTCGGCGCCGTCACAAACGGAAGCTCCGTGATCGCGGCGATTCGTTGCGCCACCTTCTCTGCAAAGCCCACCGGAGCATTGAGCCCGGTGCCCACGGCCGTTCCGCCCTGCGCCAATTCGTAAAGCCCGTAGAGGCTTTCCTTCAGCCGATGGTTGGCGTTCGACACTTGCTGCACGTAGCCGGAAAATTCCTGACCCAATGTCAGCGGCGTCGCGTCCTGCGTGTGGGTGCGGCCGATCTTGATGATGTGCTCGAACTGCGCCTGCTTCTTTTTCAGCGCCGTTTCCAGATGCGCCAGCGCCGGCATCAGATGCCGCGCCGTCATCTCCGCCGCCATGATGTGCATCGCCGTTGGGAACGTATCGTTCGACGATTGGCTCATATTGACGTGATCGTTCGGGTGTACCGGCTTCTTCGAGCCCATCTCGCCGCCGAGCATTTCGATGGCGCGATTCGAGATCACCTCGTTGGCGTTCATGTTCGACTGCGTGCCGGACCCCGTCTGCCACACCGCCAGCGGGAAGTGCGCGTTGAGCTTGCCTTCGATCACCTCTTGCGCCGCCTTCACCACGGTGTCGCCGATTTCGGGCTTCAGCACGCCCAGCTCCATATTGGCTTCGGCCGCGGCACGCTTGACGACCCCCAGCGCACGGACGATCGGCGCCGGCATCTTCTCTTCGCCAATTTTGAAGTTCTGCAGCGAGCGCTGCGCCTGAGCGCCCCAGTATTTGTCCGCCTCGACCTGGATCGGGCCAAAGCTGTCGGTCTCGGTGCGGGTTGCCATGGGATGCTCGCTTGAGGAATCTGCTCCCGCAGGGGATATGGGCGCCGATTGTGGCGATCAAGCCGGAAGGTGCGAGAAATGGCGGGGGAGTGGACCGGCCGCGGCAAAGTCCGCGCCCGTGAGATCGCCGGCGGCGCCGAAATCGCCATCGACGGCATCACCACCCAGGCGCGCTATTATAAGCCCCTGGTCTACGAATTTTTCCGCAAAGACTTCCAGATCCGGCCACGCCACGGCGAGTTCGAGGTCGAACTGATCATGGAATATATCGGCGAAGTGCCGCGGCTGGATTTGGACAACCTGGCCAAGGCGCTGCTCGACGCGCTCAAGGGCCACGTCTTCTTCGATGACAGCCAGATCGCCAAGCTCCACTGCGAGCGCATTGCGGGTGAGCGCGAGCGCATCACAATCAAGGCTGTGAAGCGCGGATGATATGGAGCGCCGGCGTCCTCGCCGGCACAGCGCCGCTGGAACGTTCAAGCGCCTGCGCTTGTTCGATCGGTCTCATGCCGGCGAGGACGCCGGCGCTCCATATCAGCGCTCCAAAACACGCACCGTGAAAGCCGCGTCGTCCTTTTCACCGCGCGGCACTTCTTCGCGGCTCACTTCGCGCCACGTGCTGAGATCAAATTTCAGGTGAGCGTCGCCCTCCGGCGCGAGATCGACTTCCGTTAATACAATCCGATCCGCGCGTGAGAGCAGCGCATTGTAAAGTTGCGCGCCGCCAATGACACACACCTCGTCCACACCAGCCTCCAGCGCCATCGCGCGCCCGGCGGCGACCATCGCGTCGAGATCGGTGTAGACCCACGCATCCTGCGCCACGAAAGTCGCGTCGCGCGTCAGCACCAGGTTCTGACGTCCGGCAAGCGGCTTCTTCGGCAAGCTCTCCCAGGTCTTGCGGCCCATCAGCACCGGCTTGCCCATGGTCGCCGCTTTGAAGCGCTTCATGTCGGACGAGAGCCGCCACGGCAGATCGCCATCGCGGCCGATCACGCCGTTCTTGGCGACGGCGACGACAAGGGTGAGCTTTGGGGTGGGTTTGGGTGCTGTCACACCCCTCACTAAACCGTCCTATCCGCTTTGGGGAAGGAGCGATCGTCTATCGGCAGCACGTGCTGGACTTGGCGGGAGCCGCCCATTAGCAGACGTCGCAGGAAGGACTATTCATGCCGAGTACTATTGCAGCAAAGACCGTGAAGGACGCCAAGCTCACCGAAGACAACAAGTCGATTGTGCTTGACCTCGAAACACAGTCTGGTCCCACAGCCGTCACGATGCCGGCGACCGAAGCGCGCAAGCTCTTGACAGTCTTGCTGACTCTCGTCGCGCAAAGCGAAAAGGCGCTCAAGAAGAACCCGAACGTCAAGTACCCGATCGACACCGACTATTGGGAGTTTGCCACAGCCGACGATGGTGATCTCGTCGTCACCTTCGTTCCCCCATCGAGCGCCGAGTTCTCCTTCAAGCTGAAACCCACGCACACGCCGAAGATGGCGCAAGTCCTGGCGAGCATGGTGAAGCGCTAATCACCCTTGGGCGCGAATATTCGCGCGGCTCTCCCGATTGAACGATAGAAGTGCGCCGCTCTCCGCCCTAAGAGCGACGCATGGTTCGTTATCTTCTTCTCGTCGGCGTCGCCGTCATTGTCGGCTTGGTTGTGTTCGGCGCGATGCGCTCGCTGTTTGGCGACAGCATCGTGAACCTCATTACGCTGGTGATCGTCGCGGTTTGCGTGGTCATCGTGTGGCGCAATCTCCAGCTCAACCGCAAAGTCACCGACGCGACGCCCCAGCAGCGCACCGCAGCACTCACGTTCGCGCCCGATGCAGGCAAAGCCGCGCTCTATGTTTATCGCACTCAGTTCATCGGCAAAGCCGTCGGCGTGAACCTCGACATCGATGGCCGCCAAGCCGCGCAGATCAAAAGCCCGCGCTTCACGCGCGTCGCGTTGACGCCAGGTGTCCACAAGATCGAGCTCTATCTCGGCACGCCCGACAAGAAAAAACCTGGCGCCAACACGCAAGACCTGAATGTCGCCGCTGGCGATGTGATCGTGCTGAAGCTCGAGATCGAGCCGCAAATGGTCGGCACGGTGATCAAGGCGACGCGCGTTGAGGCGCAGAAAGCCGGCACCGAAATCGGCCGCGCCAAAATGGTCGCGCCGGACGTTGCGGAGCTTTGAGTTTACGCGCGTGCGGAGCGTTTACGGCGAACTAGGAGCTGCCTCGCCGTCGCTCTCAGACGCCGGAGGCGCAGCATTAGACGCCGGAGCGGCAGTTTCTCCGGCCTGGTCCGGATTTTCAGACCCGCCTCCCGCGACGGGTTGAGGGCTACAAGCAGCTGCGAGCAAGAACGTAAGTGCTATCACATAGCGCATGTTCGTCTCTCCTTGGCGTCGCTGCGCCAATTGCGCCTCAGCCTTACGACCAGCCCGCGCGAAAACCCACACAAATCGCGTAGCGGTGCGTGGGGGAGCTTAGGCGGCGCGCGCGAACCAGATCACGTGGCGCGCGCCTTTGCCGTTGCGGCCCGCGCGCACCATGACTTCCTCGACTTGAAAGCCAGCGTGCTTCAAGCGCCGCGTGAAGCGCTCATCCGGCGCGGCTGACCAGATCGCCAGCACGCCACTAGGCTTGAGGGCCTGTCGCGCCGCGACCAAACCGTGCGTGGAATAGAGTTCGTCGTTGTCAGCGCGCGTGAGCGCGTCCGGGCCATTGTCGACGTCGAGCAGGATCGCGTCGTAGCTGCGGCTAGCGACGCGGATGATCCTGGCGACATCACGCTCCAGAAGCTCGACGCGCGGATCGTCGAGGCAGCCAGCGGTGAGCGCCGCCATCGGCCCGCGCGCCCATTCGATGATCTCCGGCACGAGTTCAACAACGGTGAAGCGCGCTTGCGGGCCGAGCGTTGCCTGCGCGGCGCGGAGCGTGAAGCCCATGCCGTAGCCGCCGATGAGGAGGTGCGGTCTATCGGTTTGCAGCCGCTCGCACGTCATAGTGGCGAGCGCTTCTTCCGAGCCGCTCAACCGGCTCGACATCAGCTCATTGCCGCCCAGCGTGATCATGAAGTCGCTGTCGCGGCGAAAGAGGCGAAGCTCGTCGCCGTAGGGGATCTGCGCTGTGGCGATGAGCTCGCGGGGTTTCATGGCGACGGAGTTATCATACCCGGCGCCAGAAAGCAGACTTAAACCGCGATCGGCGCCTTGATCGTCGGGTGCGCCACGTAATCTTTCAGCGCGAAATCCCCGTACTCGAACGCGAAGATGTCTTTGCGCGCAGGATTGATCTCCATGCGCGGCGGCGCGTACGGCGCGCGCGTGAGCTGCAGCCGCGCTTGGTCGAAGTGGTTGTGGTACAAGTGCGCATCACCAAACGTGTGCACGAAATCACCCGGCTCCAGCCCCGTCACCTGCGCCATCATCTGCGTCAGCAGTGCATACGACGCGATGTTAAACGGCACGCCCAGAAACACGTCCGCGCTGCGCTGATAGAGCTGGCAGCTCAGCTTCCGATCTGCGACGAAGAACTGGAACAGGCAGTGGCACGGCGGCAGCGCCATCTGATCCACTTCCGCGGGATTCCACGCCGACACGATATGCCGCCGCGAGTTCGGGTTGGTCCGAATCGATTGCACCACGTTGGCGATCTGATCGATCACGCGCCCGTCTTTGCTCTCCCACGAGCGCCATTGCTTGCCGTAGACCGGGCCAAGCTCGCCGTCCTCGTTGGCCCACTCGTCCCAGATCGTGACGCCATGCTCCTGCAGCCAGCGCACGTTGCTGTCGCCGCGCAAAAACCAGAGCAGTTCCAGGATGATCGACTTCAGGTGCACCTTCTTCGTCGTCAGCAGCGGAAAGCCGGCGCTCAGATCGAAGCGCAACTGCCGCCCAAACACGCCGCGCGTGCCCGTGCCGGTGCGGTCGCCGCGATCGACGCCGTTGTCGAGGATATCCTGGAGCAGGCCGAGATAGGCGATGTCGGCCTGGCTCGGCGGGCCAGCGGGCAGGGGTGCGGGTTGGGCGCTCATTTCAGAGCCAATATGGGCCGACTCGGCGCGGCTTCCTACGCTTGCGGTGCGTCGCGACGCCCTTCGACAGGCTCAGGGTGACGCGATTGATGGGCCTGCGACACCCGTCCTCCGGCGACACCCCTCCGGCGTCAGCCTGAGCCTGTCGAATGCGGTATCGCCTCGCACGAAGTCCGCCCCACGATCCGCGCCTGGCGGATCAGCGGGCCCGCCAACCAAGCCGCGCGCGCGTTCACGTCCACACCCGCAGCCCGCAGCGCCCGGCCCATCCACTGATTGCAGACATTGAGTAGGTGGAACGATCCGCGCGTGCGCAGAAACGCCGATTGGCCCACCACCTTGCCGTCGCCCACATGGATCGGATCGCCGGCGCCGTCCAACACGAGCGCGCGATCCACGTACGCCACGAACCGCGCAGCACCTTCGCCGGAAATCCCGATCGCCAGATCGTCGTTCGGCCCGAGATAAGCGCTCGCCTCCGGTGCGTTGTAGGCGACATGCATCACGCTCGCGCTTGGCGGGATCAGCGCATCGACACCCATGCCGAGATCAGAGCCGTCGGAATAGTAGAACGCCTCGTCACCCCAGCCGATCAGGAAGCTATCGGCCCGCGGATAGAGCCGCCGCAGCGGATGGTTCTCCGGAAACATCGAGGCGGGCGCAGCGATGTCGCTGTGATAGCCGTTGGAATAGAGATGCAGCTCGACGCAATCGCCCGGCGTCGGCGCGGCCACGTTTGGCGCCGGGATCGGCGCGAACAGGTACGCGAAGATAACAACGGCGATCAGCGAGACCGTCGCCGCGACGGGCCGTTGACTTAGTTGCCGTCGTCGCTGCTCAACAGCTTCACCCGGAACAGACATCCCGCGAGCCCCGCCCCAATCATTGGCATCGCAATGAACAGCCAGAGCTGGATCAGCGCGTCACCTAACACCCACACAGCAGGTCCAAGCGAGCGGGCGGGGTTCACCGAAACGCCCGTTACTTGGATGCCGACGATATGGATCACGGTGAGCGTGAGGCCGATGGCGAGTCCAGCGAATTTGCTCTCGGCGCTCTTAGTCACACCCAGAATGACGACCAGGAAGAGGAAGGTGGCGATCACTTCAAACACAGCCCCCGAGAGCATGCTGTAGTCGCCTGGCGAGCCTTGGCCCGCCGGCGTGCGCACGCCGTAGCCGTTCTGCCCAAGGCCGTGCTCCGCCAGCGTGTAGTCCGGCGAGCCCGAGGCGATCACCAGCAGCACGCCGGCGCCAACGATCGCGCCCAGACATTGCGCCAGCCAATAGCCCAGCATGTCGCCCGTGCTCATCCGTCCCGCAGTCCAGACGCCGAAGCTCACGGCCGGGTTTACGTGGCAGCCCGACACCGGGCCGATGCCGTACGCCATCGCCACGATCGCCAGCCCGAAGGCGAAGGCGATGCCGAGCTGACCGACGATGCCAAATCCGCCCAGCACAGCCGCGCCGCAGCCGAACAGGACGAGCGTGAACGTGCCAATGAATTCCGCGACGAGATTCTTGACCATGACCGCCTCTCCCCAGGCTGCGGCACGGCTTAAAGCGAGTCGCGGCCGTCAAGCAGGGCGCGACGCGAAATGACCACTGTTGTGAGAAGGGCTCACAGTCCGCGTGAGCCCTTATCGGTCGGACTGCACGCAGGCCGCGCATAGATTCCTCGGCGAAGCCAAGGAGATCAGGCCATGTCCGTCGAAGTTCTGGAGCGCCCGCGCGACGCCACCGTGGAAGGCTCGATGCTCTTCCTGGAGCCGCCAAAGGACGGCAAGCCAGTGGTGGAATTCACTTACGGCGCCGGCGAAGGCACGGTGACCGCCGTCTATGCGCCCCGGCGCGTGACCATCCGTGACGCGCGCACCATTGCCGCCGATCTCGACGCCGAAGGCTTCGAACTCGTTCCACACCGCTCCCGCGTCCGCGATTTCAGCGACGAAGCGCAGGCTGGCGGGCTCGCTCGCGATGAAGCGGCCGCGCTGGTTCGGAGCGTCACAGGCGCGAGCCGCGTCGTGGTGTTTGATCACACCTTGCGCCGCCGTTCGCCGGACGCGGTGCGCCAGCCCTCCACCCGTGTCCACAACGACTACACCGAACGCTCCGCGCCGCAGCGTGTGCGCGATTTGTTGGCGGATGAAGCGGATGTTCTGCTGGGCAAGCGTTTCGCGCTGATCAACGTGTGGCGCCCGATCCGGCATGCAGCGCAGGACTGGCCGCTGGCGATCGCGGACGCGCGTACAATGCGCCCCGAGCACCTAATTTCGACCGACATCGTCTATCCCGATCGTCGCGGCGAGATTTACGGGCTGGTGCAATCGCCCGAGCAACGCTGGTGGTATTATCCCAACATGCAGCTCAACGAGGCGCTGCTGATCAAATGCTACGATAGCGACGCGTCCCGCGCCCAATTCACGCCCCACACCGCCTTCGAAAGTCCGCTCACGCCCGCCAACGCGCCGCCGCGCGAAAGTATCGAGTTCCGGACCATCGCCTTCTTCGACTAGGCGCGCGGGAACGGCTCGCCTATATTCGACTCGTTCGGGCTTGCCCGGACTATGGCGATAAACGCGCAGAGATAGGCGGATCGGACCCGGGTGCGATGCCCGGCGGCTCCACCAGTTTCATCCCTCATTCGGGGATTGTATGGGGCCGAAATAGGATCGACGGACGTTGACGGCTGTTGCTTTTGCTCGGGTGGTCCCGTCACAGGCCAAACAGCATAGTTGCGAATGACAACAACGCTGAAGAGTTCGCCCTCGCTGCGTAAGCAGCGCGAGTGTTCTCGCACTAAGTCCTGACGAGTAGCATCCTCAGGCGGGGTCCCCCGGCGCCCGGCAACAGAAGCCGGGGATTTCTTCCTCGCACCTGCTTCAAGAAAACTTGAGTGCCGCTCGGCGGCGGGAGCGGCGCGTTCATCGCATTCCGCTGTCGCCTTTGGTGGCAACCGTCGTCCCTGGCCAGCGAGGGATTGCAACATGAAGTTTATCGTAGGCGCCTCCGTCGTTGCCGCGTTTGTCTGTGGACAAGCGTACGCTGCGCCGGTTGCGGTGGACGATCCGCGTTGGGAGCTGGCGGGCGCGGAAGCGGAGGTCGTCGAGTTTCAGGGGCAACGGGCGCTGCATCTGACCGGCGCCATCGCCAAGCTCGGCGACGCGAACTTCGAAACCGGCGTGATCGAGTTCGACATGGCGGTGCCGAGCAACGCCCAGAGCTTTCCTGGCGTTTATTTTCGTGGCGTCGACGACTTCAATTACGAGCATTTCTATTTCCGTCCGCACCAAAACGGCAATCCGGACACAATGCAGTACACGCCCGTGATGAATGGCATGACGGGCTGGCAGATCTACTCGCAATACAACGCCCGGACGCGGCTGCCGATCAATGCGTGGTTCCACGTTCGCATGGAGGTCGCGGCAGATTCCGCGCGCATCTTCCTCGGGTCTGACGAGCCCGTCCTGATCGTCGGAGATCTGAAGCGCGAACCGGTCGCGGGGTATTTCATGATCCGCGGCAGCCTGGGCGGCGCCTATTTCGCTAACATCGATATCACGCCAGGCAACCCGGCGGCCGCGCCTCCCGAGACGCCGCCAGAACTGCCGCAGGGGCTGGTCCGGACGTGGCGTGTCAGCGCCGCGATGGCCGAGGCCGATGCTTTTGCCGCGGCGGCCGGCAATCGCTTGAGCGCCGTCAACTGGACGGCGCTGCAGGTCGAGAGCAACGGCGTCCTCAATCTCGCACGCGTCGCAGTCCATGCCCAGGAAACCACCGCCGCGATGGCGCGGCTAACCGTGCAGTCGGATCGTCAACGGTCGGTCGAAATGCGGTTCGGCTTCAGCGACCGCGTCCGCATCTATGTCAACGGCGCGTTGCTCTACGCTGGCGACGATAGCCAGAACAGCCGTGATTACCGGTTTCTCGGCACCGTTGGTTGGTACGACGCGCTGCACATTCCTTTGCGGCGCGGCGCCAATGAGATTGTGTTCGTGGTGTCCGAAGGCGGCGAAGGCCGCATAGGCGGCGGTTGGGCGGCGTCAGCGGCGTTACCGGATGCAACAGGCCTGAGGATCGCCGGGCGATAGGATGCGACGCGTTTAGCGGGTGAGTCGCCGCGACAACCACCATCTGTGACCTCGCACGCACCCTTGTCACAGAGGATTGAGGCGCCGCGTGCGCGAACTCTTCGCCGATTTTCCGTTGTGGCGCAGTTAGTTGGCGAGTCAGTTCCGTGTTTGCTCGCGTCGTGCGCGAAGACGCGCTGCATCGCGGCGCGGCGCTTGCACGCGCGGGGCGAACTTGTGCGCGCGGTTGTGCGTTCGCCAAGCGACGTTGGAAAGATTGATGATTTCGCGCCTCATGGATCAGCAATTGACTGGCCGAAACGAGCCGGTAAGGGTGTGGACAAGAGCCAAGGAGGGGCGGCCGTGGCCGACGACATGATTGGGTACGAGAATCTGATGCAGGACGCGCTTCGCAGCGTGGTTCGCGCCGCGCTTCAAGAAGCAGCGAACCCGCGCGGTTTGCCGGGCAAGCATCATTTCTACATTACGTTTCGTACCCATGGACAGGGTGTGATCATCCCGGATCATCTGCGCGCGCGCTATCCCGATGAAATGACGATCGTGCTCGAGCATCAGTTTTGGGATCTCGAAGTCTACAGCGATCGCTTCCGCGTCATCCTGAAATTCTCCGGTCAGCCGCAGCCGATCACCATTCCGCTGACGGCGATCACGCGCTTCTTCGATCCGAGCGTGAAGTTCGGGCTGCAGTTCGAACAGCACCACGTCGCGGACGAAGCGCGCATGGCGTCGGGCGATGATACGGGCCATCCGGCTGCGCAAGCTCAAGCAACGGCGCAAGACGCGGGCCCGCCGGTCGCTGATGGCAACTCTGTCGTCAGTCTGGATGCGTTCCGGAAGAAGTGAGCGCGAGCCTCTTCGAGAAACCAAGGGCGGCGGATCACTCCGCCGCCCTTAGTGTTTCTTGGGTTCAAACAGCTCGATCACGTTGCCGGATGGATCCTCGAGCAGGATTTGCGCGCCACCAGGTCCGCGAACGATGTCGTTTCGGAACTTGAGCCCCGACGCGCGCAGCTTTTCGACTTCCGCGTCGATGTCTTCGACAACCAGTTCGAAGCGGTTCCAGCCGCCGGGCGTGGGCCGCGCGCCATCCGGCATAGGGCGCCCTGCCGAGCTTTTCTCCCCACTGAGCAAGACCCGGAGCGCGCCGCGCTCGACGTCGGCAAATGCGGGCGCCGCGTTGGAGAGCAGGCTGAACCCTAAATGTTTCGTGTACCAGTCCACCGATTGCTGAACGTCGCTGACCATGTAGCGAACGTTGACGTGTTGCGTTTCCATGTTGGCGCCCCTTCAAGTCACGGCATGCAATGAGGCCGACACAGGCGACGTAGGGCGCGTACGAGGCCGGACTACCCTGCGCGGGACGCGCGCGTTGCTCGCCAGGTTCACTTCCGATTGAGGAACGCAAGCGCCCGCCGCGTACGGTTGAGAGCGGTGACGGTCGCGCCAACCACGACCAGCCAAAGCGCAAGCAGAATGAACGCGCCCTCGCCATCGGCGCCGCGATCACCGGTGAACGCCGCTTCGATCAATGCGCCACCGATCTGGCGGTCGAAGATCGTGAGCAGCGCCGCCATCGTCATCCAGAACATGCGGTGAGGTTTCGCCATCGGCCCGGAAAAATCCGCCGGCGCGCCGGCCCCGCGTGCGACTTCGCGCGCATATGCCGTCATCACCGCCGCCACCGCCGCAGCCCAGCCGAGCGAAGCGTCCGCCAAACCGAGCGCGGTTACACCGTAGCCAGCGCCGACCAAGATGAAGATATCCGCGAAGCGATCCGGTAACTCATTCCAAACCGGCCCATCCGGTCCGCCCTTGCCGGCTTCCACCGCGACCATGCCGTCCATCATGTTGGCGAGCAGTCGCAACTGGCAGAAGAGGGCGGCGCCCAGGCACAGCATCACGCGATCGCCCGCGCTGGTTGCGATGCCGATGGCGTAGAAGCACAAGCCTGCCAATGCCGCGAACACGATGCTGCTGAAGGAGATGAAGTTCGGCGATGCGCCGCTCTTCACAAGCACGCGTGCCAGCCATTTGGCCCAGCCGCGTTCGCGCTGCGAGATCGGGCGGCGGTTCTCTTCAACGACCATGCGCGCGTCTCCAGAGGCCGAGATTGTAGATGATGGCGTAGCTCGTCGACACCGTGAACGGGACGGCGATGGTGGCGAAGATTTCCGGCGTGCCGGCCAACGTGTGCGCCGTGACGAGAATGGCGAGGATCGCGGTCGCTGTGATCGCCGGCGGCACGATCAAGGCGGCGATGGCGCGGCCTTGGCGCTCGTCGGATTGCGGTGCGCGGAAGAACATCGCGTTCATTCGCTCGAGGCCCTTTTTCAGAAACAACGTCAGCAAGCCCGAGATCGTGCCTTGTACGAGCCCGGCGAGCAGCATTTGGGGCAGGCTGTGATCGCGGTTCGCAAACACCGCCCAGGCGCCCATGGCGAGAAAGCCGAAGCCGACATGCGCAACCGTGCTGGTCGCCAGCCATTGGCGCAGCGATTGAAGCGCACTCATTGACGTGGCTCTCCGTTACGGCGACATGGGCGACGTCTCATGTTTTCGAACACCACTTCCCTCGTCGTCGTTGCGCCTGGCGTCTTGCCGCTTCTGTTCGGCTTCGCCGTCGTCCTCGCACTGCTCGTCTTAGGCAGCATCGCCGCGCTGATCCTGCCGCGCATGCAGCCGGGCAAGTGGACCGACCTCGCGCCGCGCATGCAATCGTGGTGGATCATCGTCATCCTGGTCGCCGGCGCGCTGGTGCTGGGCTGGCAGGCCACCGCCATTCTGTTCGCGCTGATCTCGTTTCTCGCGCTCAAGGAATATCTCACGCTGGCGCCGACGCGGAAGGAAGACCGGCTGATCGTGTTGCTCGCGTATCTCTCGGTGTTCGTCAATTACGGGCTCATCTTTGCGACCACGACCTTTGAGGACAGCTACCAAGTCTATCTCGTTTTCATTCCGGTTTACGGCTTCCTGATCGCCGCCGCCGCCATGGCTTGGATCGGCCGCACCGAGGGCTATCTCGCGACCGTCGGCATCGTGCACTGGGGCATGGTTGTTTGCGTCTACAATATCGGATACATCGCGTTCCTGATGCGCGTGCCGGACGCCGAGGCGCCTGCGGGCGGGGCAGGGCTGGTCTTCTTCCTCATCTTCATCACGCAGCTGAACGACGTCGCACAATATTGCTGGGGCAAAGCCTTCGGCAAAACCAAGATCACACCGACCGTCTCGCCGAACAAAACTTGGGAAGGCGCCATTGGCGGCTGGCTGACGACGGCCGTCGTGTTCTACGTGCTCGCGCCATACTTCACGCCGCTCACGCCCACGCACGCGGCGATTATGGGCGTGATCATGCCGATGGCGGGCTTCTTCGGCGACATCACCATGAGTGCAGTGAAGCGCGATCTCGGCGTCAAGGATACGTCGCGGCTTATCCCGGGTCACGGCGGCGTGCTGGATCGGCTCGATAGCCTCACATTTGCCGCGCCGGTCTATTTCCACTTGCTCGCGTATTTCGCCATCGAGCGCTTCTGATGCTGCAGACGATCCGCCGTTACGGACTGATGCTGGTGGTCCGCCCGCTGGCGCGGCTGTTGTTCGGGCTCGACGTCATCGGCAAGGACAAGTTGCCCAAGGACGGCCCCGCCATCGTCGCCGCCAACCACAACAGCCACGTCGATACCATCGTCATGCTTTGCCTGTTTCCATCGAAGCTGCTGCCGAAGCTTCGACCGGTGGCCGCGGCGGATCACTTCGATAAAGGCGGCTTCGGCTCTTGGTTCTCCCGTAACATCATAGGCATCATCCCGATCAAACGCGGCGGCGCCTCGCGCACGGAGGACGTGTTGCTGGGCGCCAAGGAAGCGCTGACGCGCGGTGAAATTCTGGTTGTGTTTCCCGAAGGTTCGCGCGGTGAGCCGGAGGAAATGACGCGCTTCAAGACTGGCGTGGCGCGGCTCGTGGAGTTCTGTCCGCAAGCGACCGTCACGCCCGTCTATCTCCAAGGCGCCGGACGTTCGCTGCCGAAGGACGCCAAGTTGCTCGTGCCGTTCAACACCACGGCCGTCGTTGGCGATCCGCTGACATGGAACGGCTCGCACCACGGCTTCGTCGACGAATTGCGCGCACGCATCGAAGCGCTGAAAGCGCAAGCGCCGCCGCTGCGTTGGAAATGACTGGCGGCGCGCGGGCGAGAATGGTTAGCTCGCGACCATGAGCGACATCGAAATCATCGCCACCGGCCTTCAGTTTCCTGAAGGACCCATCGTGATGCCCGACGGCAGCGTCATCCTGGTCGAGATCAAACGCAAAACGCTGACACGCGTGTGGCGTGACCGTGCGGAAGTCATCGCGCAAATCGGCGGCGGCCCCAATGGTGCGGCGTTCGGCCCCGATGGCGCTGTCTACATCACCAACAATGGCGGCTTCCGCTATCACGAGGCCGGCGGCTTCACGATCCCGACCACCGCCGCCGAAGACTACACCACCGGCCGCATCGAGCGCGTCGATCTCGGCACCGGCAAAGTCGAGCGCATCTACGACAAGGTGGACGACAACAAGCTCTCGGGCCCGAACGATCTGGTGTTCGATAAGGCGGGGAACATCTGGTTCACGGACCTCGGCAAGAACTATGCGCGCTCTACCGATCGCGGCGGGCTCTACTACGCCAAGCCCAACGGCTCGCTGATCAAGGAAGCGGCGTACGGCTATGTCGGCCTCAACGGCGTCGGCCTCTCGCCCGATGAAAACGTGGTCTACGCTGCCGAAACCGAAACGGCGCGTTTGTTCGCGTTCGATATCACTGGCGAAGGCGAAGTGGCTCGTTCGCCGCTAGGCCCGCCGGGCCGCGTCGTCGCCACGCAGACGACGTATTGCTATTTCGACAGCCTTGCGGTGCAGGCCAACGGTGACGTTTGCGTCGCCACGATCCTGAACGGTGGCATCACCACGATCACGCCGGACGGCGTCTCCACCCACACCGCGCTGCCCGATCCGCTTGTCACCAATATTGCTTTCGGCGGCGCCGATATGCGCGACGCATACATCACGCTGTCCGGGACGGGTCAGCTGGTAAAGGTCCGCTGGCCGGAACCGGGATTGAAGTTGAACTTTGCACCTTACTAGTCGTCATTCCGGACGCGCGGAGCGCGATCCGGAACCTAGGGGCAAACGACGTGCTGGTTGCCCCTGGGTTCCGGGCTCTCAGCTTCGCTGAGCCCTGGAATGACGAGTTAGGTTTTTCGAGAGCTCGGAGCATGTCATGACAATCGTAGTCCACCACCTCGAAGAATCCCGCTCGCAACGTGTTCTCTGGCTGCTGGAAGAACTTGGCCTCGACTACGAAGTGAAGCGATACGCACGCAATCCGCAAACGCGCCTCGCGCCGCCTGAGCTGAAGGCGATTCATCCGCTCGGCAAGTCGCCCGTCATCGAGCGCGATGGCAAAGTGTTCGCCGAAAGCGGCGCGATCATCGAATATTTCGCTGAGCACGAAGCCGGCGGCAAGCTCGCCGTCTCGGCCAGCGATGCGGCGCGGTTCGACTATCTCTACTGGCTGCAATTCGCTGAAGGCTCGGCCATGTTGCCGCTGTTGTTGAAGCTTTATGTGAGTTTGCTCGGCGAGGCGGGCGCGCCGTTGATGCAGATGCGCGTCGATCCGGAGATCGACAACCATTTCAGCTTCGTCAACGCGCATCTGGAAGGCCGCGACTACTTCGCCGCCGACCGCTTCACCGCAGCTGACATTCAGATGAGCTTCGTGCTCGACGCCGGTAACAATCGTGGTGGTCTGGATCGCTTCCCCAACATGGTGCGCGTCAGAAAACTGCAACAAGGGCGGCCGGCCTACCAAAAGGCGCTGGAGAAGGGTGGGCCGTACAAAATGGGCGCGTAAGCTCGCGGCGCCTCCTCCATCGAGGGGGAGGCTAAGCTCTTGCCTTTCCCCGCAACGCACTGAACATCTCCGCCATCAGGAGAACGCATGCGCGCACGCGATTGTAAGATCGTCGCCACGATGGGGCCGGCCAGCGATCCGCCGGAGCGGTTGGCTATGCTCATCCAAGCGGGCGTCGATTGCTTTCGGCTGAACTTCAGCCACGGCAGCAAAGACGATCACGCCCGCCGCATGGCGTCGATCCGTGCCGCTGAAGCGCATGCCGGCGCCGCTGTCGGCGTGTTCGCCGATTTGCAGGGGCCAAAGATCCGCGTCGGCTCGTTCGAGGGCGGTGAGATCAAGCTCAAGTTCAACGAAACCGTCACGCTCGAGGCCTCCACCGAAACGGGCCAGCAAGGCCTCATCCGCCTGCCGCACGCCGAGTTGGTCGATGCGTTGGAGGAGGGCGATATCCTCAAGCTCGACGACGGCAAGATGCAGCTCACCATCATCGAGCGCGGCCGCACGCAGGTGAAGGCGCGCGTCGATTTCGGCGGCGTGCTGAAGAACCAGAAGGGCGTCAACGTGCCCACGCGCCGGATTCCGATCAGCGCGCTGACGGACAAGGACCGCGAAGATCTGGCCTACGCGCTCGACCTTGGCGTCGACTACATCGCGCTTTCGTTCGTGCAGCACCCGGAGGACGTCCACGAGGCCAAAGCGCTGATCAAGGATCGCGCCGGCGTCATCGCCAAGATCGAAAAGCCATCGGCCCTTCAGCAGATCGAAGCGATTGTCGAGGCCGCCGACGCTGTCATGGTCGCGCGCGGCGATCTGGGCGTCGAACTCCCGCCCGAGCAAGTACCGATCGCGCAGCGCAAAATCATCCGCACCGCCCGCGCCGCCGGCAAACCGGTGATCGTGGCGACGCACATGCTGGAAAGCATGGTCGAAGCCGCGACGCCAACGCGCGCCGAAGCGTCCGATGTCGCCACCGCCGTGTATCAGGGCGCCGACGCCGTGATGCTTTCCGCCGAAAGCGCCGTGGGCCGCCATCCGCAAAGCGCCGTCGCCATCATGGACCGCATCATCCGCGCCGTGGAGGACGACGAAGAGTACTGGGCCTCGCTGCCGCGCGATATGACCCCGCCGCAGGACACCACCGCCGACGCCATCGCGCTCTCGGCGCGCCACATCGCCGATGTCATCGGCTGCAAGACGATCGTCGCCTACACCGCCACCGGTTCATCCGCCATCCGCGTCGCCCGCGAGCGCCCGCGCTGCGGCGTCATCGGTCTAACGCCCTTCATCGAAACGGCGCGCAAGCTCGCGCTGGTCTGGGGCGTGCGCTCCATGGTGACGGACGACGTGCATAACGTTGAAGAAATGGTCGAAAAGGCCGACGCCGCCGTCCGCAAACTTGGCGTCGCCGAAGTCGGCGACCGCGTCGCCATCATCGCGGGGATACCGTTCGGGCGAGCGGGTAAGACGAATACGATCCGCGTGCTGAGGTTAGAGTAGATGGCCGACCTCAAAATTCTCGGATTCGCCGGCAGCTTACGCAAAGCGTCGCTGAACCGCGCTCTGCTTCGCGCGGCGCAAGAACGGGTGCCGGAAGGGATGAGGATCGAAGCGTTCGATCTGATCGACATCCCGCTCTTCAATGCCGACGTCGAGGCGCAAGGCGATCCGCCGGCGGTCGCCGCGTTCAAGGACGCCATCCGCGTTGCTGACGGCGTCCTGATGGTGACGCCGGAATACAATCATGGCGTTCCCGCCGTCACCAAGAACGCCATCGATTGGGCGTCGCGCAAGCCGCAGGTGCTCAAGAGCAAGCCTGTCGGCATCATCGGCGCGTCGGTCACGCAAACCGGCACAGCGCGCGGCCAAAGCCAGCTGCGTCAAACGTTCGAATTCGTCGATTGCATCGCGATGACGCAGCCGGAAATCCTGGTCTTCCGCGCTCACGAGAAATTCGACGCCGCCGGCAATCTCACCGACGCCAAGACGGCGGAATATCTGGGTAAATACCTCGAAGCGCTGAAGGCTTGGGTGCTGCGGCTGAAATGAAAATATGGACCGCCGGCGCCCTCGCCGGCCAGGACCGGTAGATGCCGGCGAGGGCGCCGGCGGTCCATATTAGGCCGCGCTTTTCTGCTTCAGCCACTTCGGCAGCAGCGAACCGTAATCGACCTTCGCCTCCGCATCGAATGTCACGCCTGCCGCGCGCACGAGCCGCTCCAGCTCTCCGTTCCGCGCCGCCTCGAACATCTCGGCATTGCCGCCGATCAGTTCGCCGCCGATGAACACTTGCGGAATCGTCGGCCCGCCGACGCGCGCGCCGACCGCACGCCGCACGCGCCCGCCCCAATCGTTCTCCTGCATCGCCACCGAATCCAGATCGATCGAGCGATAGGGGACGGCGTGCGCCTTGAAGAGCTTCCGCGTCGCCCAGCAGAACTCGCACCATTCCAGCGCAAACAGCAGCGCCGGTTCTTCGCGGATCAGCTTATCGACGAACGCCGCCGCTTCCGCGTCCACAGCCGCGGCGGGCGCCGTTGCCGCAGCAGGCGCGGGCGCGGGGCGGATGTCGAACCGGTTCGACGGAGACGATTTCGAGATCGCTTCCTCTTCTGCCGTCATGTCGACAGCCACGTCATCAAACAGCGGCGTTGAGAGATAGCGCTCGCCGGTATCCGGCAGCATCGCCAGGATGGTGGAGCCTCTCGGCGCCGTCTCGGCAATCTTCAGCGCGGCGGCGACTGCCGCGCCCGCGGAAATGCCGACGAAAATCCCTTCGCGCACTGCCAGTTCGCGCGCGCGTCGCAACGCATCGCCGCCATTCACCGGCAGCACTTGGTCGATATATCCCGCGCTCTTGGCGTCCGCCGTCAGCTTCGGGATGAAGTCGGGCGACGTGCCTTGCACCGGGTGCGGGCGAAAGCGGTCCGGCAGCCCCGTGCCTAGCACCTGAGAATTGTCCGGCTCGGTGACGACGATCTTCGTCTCCGGCCGCTTCTCCTTCAACACGCGCGCCACACCTTTCACCGTGCCGCCCGTGCCGTAAGAACTCACCCAATAGTCTAGCCGCTCGCCTTCGAAATCGCGCAAGATTTCCTGCGCCGTCGTGCGCGAGTGCACATCCGCGTTGGCTTCATTCTCGAACTGACGGGTGAGGAACCAACCGTGCGTCTCAGCCAGCTCAATTGCCTTCGCCAACATGCCGCTGCCTTTGTCCGCCGCCGGTGTCAGCACCACCTTGGCGCCGAGAAAGCGCATCAGGCGCCGCCGCTCGATCGAGAAATTCTCCGCCATGACGATGACGAGCGGGTAGCCTTTCCTCGCGCACACCATGGCCAGCCCGATGCCGGTGTTGCCGCTGGTGGCTTCGATGACGGTCTGGCCCGGCTTTAGCGCGCCGCGCCGCTCGGCGTCCTCGATCACCGCGAGCGCAAGGCGATCCTTCACCGAGCCCATCGGATTGAATGCCTCGACCTTGGCGTAAAGCGAGACGTGCGCAGGGGCGATGCTGCTGAGTTTCACGATCGGCGTGTTGCCGACTGTTTCGAGAATGCTGTCGTATTTCATGGGTCGCCTCTAGCATGTCGTGTCGTCGCCGCCCGGAGGCGAAACTGCCAATCTTCGCGGGCGATAACGCCACCTCTCTTAGCACGGCGGGCGGTGGAACCGATCGCCGAGCCGCCGCTATTCTTGTCCGAGCCGCCGCAAGTTGCCGTGACGCGCAGTTGCGGGCGGTTCAGCTTTGCGTACACATCGCGCCAAAGCTCCGGAGCGCCGATGACCAACGTCACATTGCCTGCCGACCTCGCGGAAAAGCTCGTCACGTCGTCGGTATACGCATCGGGCGAACTGTTTGATACCTATCGCTGGCTGCGCGCCAACAATCCGCTAGGCGTGGCCGAGGTCGAGGGCTTCGATCCGTTCTGGGTCGTCACCAAGCACGCTGACATTTTGGAGATTAGCCGCAACAACGCGCTTTACCCGAGCGCTGTGCGCGGGACGACGCTGACCAGCCAGTCCGGCGAAGCGCGCGCCCGCGCCATCACCGGCACGCCGCACTTGGTGCGCTCGCTGGTGCAGATGGATGAGCCGGATCACATGAAGTACCGGCTTCTGACGCAAGCGTGGTTCATGCCGGCCAACGTGAAGAAGCGCGAGGACGACATCCGCGCGCTGGCGCGGCAGGCCGTCGATCACTTCGCCGCGCTGCCCGGCGAATGCGACTTCGTGAAGGATGTCGCGCTGCACTATCCGCTGCGCGTGGTGATGAACATCCTGGGCGTGCCGGAGGCGGATTTTGGCCGCATGCTGCGGCTGACGCAGGAATTGTTCGGCGCCTCCGATCCGGACACCGAGCGCTTCAAAGCGGCGCTGAGCGATGAGCAATTCGCGCAGCTGCTGATCGGCGTGGTGCAGGACTTCACTGATTATTTCGAGACCATCACCGCCGATCGCCGCGCCAATCCGCGAGACGATCTAGCAACGCTGCTCGCCAATGCCGAGATCGACGGCGCGCCGCTGCCGCCATTCGAACGCACCGGCTACTACACCATCATCGCCACCGCCGGCCACGACACCACGTCCTCCACCGCCGCCGCCGCGATGTGGGCGCTCGCCACCGTGCCGGGCTTGCTCGACCGGGTCCGCGCCGATCTTTCCCTGGTGCCGGCGCTGGTCGAAGAAAGCATCCGCTGGGCGACGCCGGTGAAAACCTTCATGCGCTCCGCCAGCGCTGATACTGAATTGCGCGGTCGCCAAATCAAAGAGAACGATTGGCTGATGCTCTGCTACGCATCCGGCAATCGCGACGAGGAGGTCTTCCCAAATCCCGATACGTTCGACATCGACCGCAAACCGAACCGCCAGCTCGCCTTCGGCAACGGCGCACACCTGTGCTTGGGCCAACATTTGGCGCGGCTGGAGATGCGCATCCTCTACGAAGAACTGATCCCAAAACTAAAGAGCGTCAGCCTTGCCGGTGAGCCGCGCTTGAGCGAGAGCTTCTTCGTCAGCGGGCTGAAGAGCCTGCCCATAGCCTTTGAGTTGAATTGATGCGCTCTCTTGTCCTCGCCGCCGCCCTGGCGCTCGCCGCCTGCGCCTCAACGAACGCCGCACCGCCGCTACCCTCCGCCGCCGCGATTGACGCCGAGGCGCAGCGGTTGATGGCGAGCCAAGACGTGAAGGGCATGGCGATCGCCGTGATTGATAATGGCGTCATCGTGCACGTCGCCGCCTTCGGCCAGCGCAACGTCGAGCGCAACCTGCCGCTTCAGACCGACACCATCATGTATGGCGCCTCCCTCACCAAGACGGCGTTCGCCTACATGGTTTTGCAGTTCGTCGACGAAGGCCGGCTCGATCTTGATCGCTCGATTGCCGAATATCTGCCGCGTCCGTTGCCTGAGTACGAAGACTACGCCGATCTCGCCAGCGATGAGCGTTGGCGCCAGCTCACGCCGCGCATCATCCTCAACCACGCCACGGGCTTTGCGAACTTTCGATGGCTGGAGGAGGACGAGAAGCTGCGCTTCCATTGGGCGCCGGGCGAGCGTTACGGCTATTCGGGCGAGGGTTTCTACATCCTGCAACTCGTGCTGGAGGAGGGGCTGGGGCTCGATGTCCGCGCCGAGATGCAACGTCGCGTGTTCGATCGTTTCGGCATGACCAACACCGACATGCAATGGCGCCCGGCGTTTGCCGCCAATCTCGCCGATGGCTACGCGCTGGATGGAAGCTTCGAACCGCACGACGAACGCTCCCGCGCCAGCGCCGCGGGTTCCATGGACACGACGATTGCCGATCAGGCGCGGATGTGGGCGGGCATCGTCAGTGGCGAGGGATTGTCAGCGGCCCTGCGCGCTGAACTCACGCGGCCACAGCTTGCCATCCGCTCAGCGCATCAGTTTCCGACGCTGTTGGATTGGACCGACCCACGCAACACCGAAATTAATCTCTCCGCCGGTGTCGGCCTCGTCACGTTCAGCGACGCGAGCGACCCCATGTTCTTCAAAGGCGGCCACAACGATTGGACCGGCAATCAAATCGTCTGCCAGCAGACGCGCCGCCGTTGCGTCGTGCTGCTCGCCAACAGCGTTCGCGCGGAGCTGATCTATCCCGAGCTGGTGCGTTTCGTTCTCGGCGACACCAACATGCCGTGGTGGTGGGAGTACAATCCCGGCTAGATCACGCGGATCGCCGGCGCTGGCTTGTTCAGCCGCGCCACGTTGCCGAATGCTGCTTCCGCGATCTCGCGGAAGCGCCTGCTCACCGGATGCTTCGGCTTTGCCGCCGTCAGCGGCGTGCCGGCGTCGCAGCTTTCGCGCAGCGCCACATCGATCGGGATTTCACCCAGGAACGGCACGCCAGCTTGCCCAGCCGTGCGCCGCGCGCCGCCTTCGCCGAAAATGTGCGTGCGCGTTCCATCCGGTGTTTCGAAGTACGCCATGTTCTCGACGATGCCGAGGATCGGCGCGTGCGTTTTCTCGAACATCGCCAGCCCGCGCCGCACATCCGCCAGCGCCATCTCTTGTGGCGTCGAGACAATCACCGCGCCCGCCAGCGGCACGCGCTGCAGCAGCGTCAGCTGCACGTCTCCGGTGCCTGGCGGCAGATCGAGCAGCAGCACATCGAGATCGCCCCAGGCGACTTCGTCGATCATCTGCCGCACCGCGCTGGTCGCCATCGCGCCGCGCCAGATCATTGCTGACGACGCTTCGACCAGATAGCCGATCGACATGGTCTTCAGCCCATGTGCCTCCAGCGGCTCCAGAATTTTGCCCTCGAGCATCGCCGGTTTGCGCGCGCCGGTTCCCAACAAAGTCGGCGCCGACGGGCCGTAAACATCGAGATCCAGCAGCCCCGTCTTCATCCCCAACGACGCGAACGCGCACGCGAGATTGACCGCGACAGTTGATTTTCCCACGCCACCCTTGGCGCTCGCCACAGCGATAATGTGCTTAACGCGCGCAACGCCGCCAGCATGCGAAGCCTTCGCTTCATGCGCCGTGAGTACCGCAATCACACTGGTCACGCCCGGCACCGCGCGCGCCTCCGCTTCGGCGCGATCGCGCACGGAAATGTAGCGTTCCGGTGCATCCGCCGGCGCTTCAATGGTGAACGAGACCTTGCCGCCATCCTTCACGTCGAAGCCCAAAACGCGGCCAGACGTGAACAAACCCTTGCCAGTTACAGGGTCATCGATCGCATCGAGACGCTGTTCGACACGTTCTTTGAGGGCCGCCAACCGGTTGTTCATGCTTGATCCTTTAGCACAGTGGCCACATATCGGCGCGCACGGGTGCAGCACAAGCATCCAGCATGGCCGCCAGAACGGCGCGCGCGAAACCACCAGAACGGGCGGGGACAGATTTTCTGATGCCTTGGAATGATCAGTCAGGCGGCAACCAGGGTGGTGGCGGCCAAGGCCCGTGGGGCGGTGGTCCGCGCCGTCCGTGGGGCCAACCGCCACGTCAGCCGCAACAGCCGCAAGGCGGCGGCCCTGACCTGGAAGACATGCTGCGCCAGTGGCGCGAACGCTTCGGCATGGGCAGCGGAAGCGGTGGCGGCAAAACCGGCGGAGGTCGCAGCCCGATTTCGTGGCCGATCATCGTTGGCGTTATCGCTGTCGGCTGGCTGCTGACCGGCGTCTACGCCGTTGACGAAGGCGAACGCGCGGTTGTCAGCCGTTTGGGCGTCTACAATCGCACTGTCGGCCCAGGCGTTCACGTCCGCATGCCGAACCCGCTCGAGGCGAGCCAAGTGATCAATGTCACCGGCCAGCGCGTCGAAGGCATCGGCTTCACCGCACGCGGCGAAACCATTTCGGACAATCCGGAAGAAAGCTTGATGATCACCGGCGATCGCAACATCGTCGAGATTCACTTCCGCATCTATTACAACATCAAAGACGTTAGCGACTTCGTTTATAACGTCCGCGATCCGATCAGCCGCGACGATGAACCCGGCGCGGTGCGCCAGATCGCCGAAAGCGCGATGCGCGAAGTGATCGGCGGCCGCAACCTCGAACCGATCATCACCACAGACCGCGGCGCCGTCGAACTCGCCGTCGAGCAGCTGATGCAGCAAGTGCTCGATGAGTACGAAACCGGCGTCCAGGTGCTTCAGGTCGAACTGCTGCGCGCCGCCGCGCCGTCAGCTGTGATTGAAGCGTTCAACGATGTCGTCAACGCGCGCCAAGACGCCGAGACCGCCATCAACAACGCCAACCGTGAAACCGCGACGATCGTCAACCAAGCACAGGGCTACAAAGAGCAAACCGTGCGCGAAGCCACCGGTGAAGCCCAGCGCTTCAACGCGGTTTACGCCGAATACCGCGCCGCGCCGCAAGTGACGCGCGACCGGCTCTATCTCGAAACCATGGAGCGCGTGTACCAGCGCGGCAATCTGATCATCCTCGATCAGCGTGGCGGCGCGGTGCCGTACCTACCGCTCGACGGCATGATCCGCCGCAACGCGACGACGGGAGACGCCCAATGATGCCGCGCAATCTGCCGCTGGTGCTGGGCGTCGCGTTCGTCGCGCTCGTCATCCTTTTGAATTCGGTGTTCATCGTCCGCCAGGATCGCCAAGCGATCGTGCTGCGTTTCGGCGCCTACACCGCCTCGATCAACGAACCAGGCTCCAGCGAGCCCGGGCTCTATTTCAAAATCCCATTCTTCGACACCGTCATCATGTATGACAAGCGCAACATCGGCCTGATCCTCGAAGGCCAGTCGATCGTCCCGTCCGATCAGGAGCGCTTGATCGTCGACGCCGTGGTGCGCTGGCGCATCACCGATCCGCGCCGCTTCTACCAAAGCGCGCTGACCGAAGACGGCGGCGAAGAGCGTCTCAAGGTGTTCACCGAGTCCGCCATGCGCCGCGTGCTCGGCGCCGCGACGTCGGATCAGATCATCTCCGGCCGCCGCGCCGCTCTGATGCAAGCCATCGAAGACGATCTCAACCGGTCCGCCGCCACTGAACTCGGCGTGCGCGTGGTCGATGTTCGCATCCGTCAGGCCGACCTGCCTTCCGAGAACACGGAGCGCGTCTACGAACGCATGCGCTCGGAGCGTCAACAAGTCGCCGGCCGCATCCGCGCCGAAGGCGCACGCGACGCCCAGATCATTCTCGCCACCGCGCGGCAGGAAAACGAACGGCTCCGCGGTGAGGGCGAAGGCGAACGCGCCCGCATCTTCGCGCAAGCCTATGGCCGCGATGCAGAATTCGCCGCGTTCTACCGCTCCATGCGCGCCTACGACACCGCGATTGACGCCAACACGCCGATCGTGGTGCCGCCGGACAGCGACTTCTTCCGCTATATGCAGCGGCGGAGAGGCGGGAACTGAGGCGCGAAAGCTGGCGCTTTTAATGCGGAGCCGGATTGCAGGAACTTAGCCGCTCGCTACGCTCCCGACTCATGCGCTCGCTTCTATCCGCCCTCGCAATCATGACGATCGCCGCCCCAGCGTTGGCGCAATCGCGCCTGCTGGCGGAGGGCTTCGCGGACCTGAACGACCGGCTCTCGCCGGCCGTGGTCAACATCGCAACGAGCCAACGCGTCGAAGGCGTCGACGATCTGCCCCGTTTCCCGCCCGGTTCGCCGATGGAGCGGCTGAACTCCGATGGCGCCGCGCAAGTCACCTCGCTGGGCTCGGGCTTCATCATTTCGGCTGACGGCGTCGTCGTCACCAACAACCACGTCATCGAAGCCGCCGACGCCATCGAAGTCATCCTGCAAAACGGCCAGCGCTTCGAAGCCACCGTCGTCGGCCGCGATCCCGCGACGGATATCGCGGTGCTGCGCATGAACGTCCGCAATCCGCTGCCCTACGTGCAAATGGCTGATAGCGACACCGCGCGCGTAGGGGACATCGTGCTCGCCATCGGCAACCCATTCGGCCTCGGCGGCTCGCTCAGCGTGGGCGTCGTCAGCGCCCGCAATCGCAACATCGACGCCGGCCGGTACGACGATTTCATCCAGACCGACGCCGCCATCAATCGCGGTAACTCGGGTGGGCCGCTCTTCAACACCGATGGTGAAGTCATCGGCGTCAACACCGCGATCGTCTCGCCGACTGGCGGCAGCGTCGGTGTTGGCTTTGCGACGCCGACGTCGATTGTCCGCCCCGTCGTCGATCAGATCCTGCGCTACGGCGAGATCCGGCGCGGCTGGCTGGGCGTTCGCCTCGCTAATTTGAACTCAGCCGCGGCTGAACGCGCCGGCTATCGCGGCGATGGTGGGGCTGTCGTCACGCGCGTGACGCCCGATGGCCCGGCCGCAAGTGCTGGCCTGCGTCCGGGCGACATCGTGCTGAAGTTCAACAACCGCGACGTCACTGACAGCCGCTCGCTCACGCGCATGGTCGGCGAAGCGCAGGTGGGAACGTCAGCGCCACTCGAAATCGTGCGCGATGGCCGGCGCATGACGCTCACCGCCACCATCGAGCGCCTGGAAGAAGCCGAAGGGGCCTCTCGCGCCGCCAGTGGCGAGGAAAGCAACGAACCGCGCCGTGACGGCGGCCCGCGCGGCGGTCGCATCTTCGGCGTCGCGCTCTCCGAGCTTGATCCAAGCCTACGCGAAGAATTCCAAATCGAGCCGGATGTCGAAGGTCTGGTTGTGCTCTCGATCGATATCGACAGCGCCAACGAAAACGTGCTCCGCCCCGGTGACGTCATCGAGCAGATCGGTTTCCAGAAAACCGACACCATGATCACTGCCCGCGCCATCGCGGGGGAGGCCGCGGTCGGCGAACACGCCGTGGTCGTCCGCATCAACCGCGAAGGCCAGCGCACGTTCCGGCGCTTACGGGCGCGGAGCTAGCGCAGCAACGCTTCCACATCATGCAACGACATCACCACGAACGCTTGCGTGCGCTGGAGGTCACTTGGCGCAAGCAAGTCCGGCACCATCACCGTCATGCACCGAGCAGCATGCGCAGACGCGACGCCGGCGTGAGAATCTTCAAGCGCCAGCACATCCATCGGAGCGGCGCCCAGCAGACGTGCTGCATTCAGATACGGCTCCGGATGCGGTTTGCCTTCCACGCAATCCTGCCGCGTCACAACAGCGCGAAAGCGATCCGTCAGCCCATGCGCCGCGAAATGTTTCTCCACCCACGGCCGCCGCGACGACGTCGCCAAGCCGAACGGCAGCGCAAGCTCATCCAGCGCATCCATCAACTCCACTGCGCCCGCCTTCAGCGGCGCGACACGGTCGCCGATGTGCGCGCGCGTGCGGCCGATGAAATCCTCAAGCGGGAAATCATCGCCGTAATAGGTCTTCAGCTGCAGATCGTTGGCCTCGCGGTGCATGCCGACCAGCGCCAGGAATTGCGTTTCGCTCATCGCCACGCCCATTTGAGCGCAGGCGGCGAAGTGCGCTTCCTTTACCAGCGCTTCGGAATCGATCAGCGTGCCGTCGAGATCGAAAACGACGGCTTTGGGCTTACGCGGTAGATTCAAGGTTCGAGATAATCCGTGCAGGCTGGGAGTTCGGTGTCCGGCAGATATGGGCCCGACGCCGTCGCATGATAAGTGCGGCGGAACGAGCACATTTCGTCTGTCGCCCAAATCAGATCGGCGGGTGTCAGCGCCGGCCGCTCCAGCGAATCCCCCTGCCGCGTGACGCGCCCAGGATAAGTCGCCGCCGCCGTCTCCAACACGATCTGCGGCGCGCCGCTCGTCACCGTGTCATCCAACCGAACGCGGCTCACGAACTCGTACTGATCGTGACACGCCTCGGCACGCGCCGCGGTGTTCTCTTCGGAGAAGCAAGCGCGGATCATGATGCTGCCTGAATAGGGCAGGCGCGCGATTTCGGTCGCGCCGCCGTCTGCGACCTTGAACAGAACCAGGTGCTCCGCGCTGCCGCCACCGCCCGAGTAACTCTGCGTCTCGGTCTCGATCACGCCGACGATGGCCGAGCCTTGCGACACGATGATGTTCGGCCACATCACACCGCGCGCAGGCAACGCAATCTGCGCACCCGCATTCTGGGCCACTGAGACCGATGTTTCGCTCGTTGCAGCGACGCACCAGTCCTCAGCGCCGACGCAATACACGGCGCCGTCACCCAGCTGCGACAGCGCTTCCAGTCGGTTTCCCGCGCCGTCGGTCTGCGGCAGCGCAATCGGCGCCAGCTGTGGCGGGGCGCTCTGCGCGGCCGTTGCGCCGCTTCCGCCAACCGTGGCGTCCTGACACGCAGCCAGCGCCAACAGCCCGGCCAACACCATCATTCTCATGCTGCAAACTCCGCCCGCCGATAGCCCTGGAAGAACAGCGCCGCCTCCAAACTCATATAGCTGATCTTCGCGTCCGCTTCCGCCGCAACCAGCGGCTTGGCGCGATAGGCGACGCCCAGGCCCGCCGCTTTGATCATGTCGAGATCGTTGGCGCCGTCCCCGATCGCGAGCGCATCGCTTTCGCCAACGCCAACCGCGCTCGCTTCGCTGCTCAACGCCTCGAGCTTCGCAGCACGCCCCAGGATTGGCTCTTGCACCGCACCCGTCAGCGCCGCGCCGTCGTCGAGCAGCACGTTGGCGCGATCGGCGTGAAAGCCCGCGTCCTTAGCCACGCGCGAGGTAAAGAACGTGAACCCACCCGACACCAGCACGCAGCGTGCACCGTGCGCGGCCATCGTCTTCACCAACGTCGCCGCGCCCGGGTTCAACCGCACACGCTCGTCATACGTCTTCCGCAGCGCATCCAATGCCAAGCCCTTCAGCTTCCCCACGCGCTCGCGCAGCGCCGGTTCGAACTCCAGCTCGCCACGCATGGCGCGTTCGGTGATGGCCGCGATCTCCGCCTTGATGCCGGCGAAATCCGCCAGCTCATCCAGGCATTCGACGTTAATGATGGTCGAATCCATGTCGGCGACGAGGAGTTTCTTGCGCCGTCCCTCGACAGGCACGAGCGCCCAATCGATCGGCATCTCCGCCACCGCAGCGGCAGCCTCCTGGCGCAACTCGCCATCGACGCTTTCATAGATCCACTGCGCGCTCTCCCAGCCGGACAGCACATCCGGCGGCGGCAGCTTGCGGTTCAGCGCCACGCGCCCCAGCATTAGCAGCGCTTCGCGGTAGGCCGGCTTGTCCTCCGGCGAGGCGACGAAAACGAGGGCGTGGGCGGTCATTCAAGTCCCCCTCTAGGTCAGCCCGCCCGGTTGCGCTACTGCACAAAGCGCATGACGCGCGCGCTTCTCATCATGGGACCCACAGCTAGCGGGAAATCCGCGCTGGCGCTTGCCTTGGCTGAGCGTCTCGGCGGCGAAATCATCAACGCCGACAGCATGCAGGTGTACCGAGACTTCCGCATCCTCACCGCGCGCCCAACGCAGGAAGAGGAGGCGCGCGCGCCCCACCATCTCTACGGCCGCGTCGACGCAGCAGAACTCTATTCCACGGGCCGCTGGCTCACCGACGCGCTTGAGGCGATCACGCACATCCGAGGGCGCAACAAAACGCCGATCCTCGTCGGCGGCACGGGACTGTATTTCAAAGCGCTGACCGAAGGCCTCGCCGATATCCCCGCCGCCGATCCCGAACTCCGGGCCGCGCTGCGCGAGCGTGCCGATCGAGAAGGTGCGCCGGCGCTGCACGCCGAGCTTGCCGCGCGCGATCCGCAAACCGCAGCACGGCTTGAGCCCAACGACGTGCCCCGAATTTTGCGCGCCATCGAAGTGTTGGAGACCACTGGCGAAAGTATCGCCGCCTTCCAAGCCAACACCACACCCGCGCTCGCTGCCGATGAATGGCGCGGCCTCGCGCTCGCGCCAGACCGCGAAGCGCTTTACGCCACTATCAACACGCGCTTCGGCGTGATGCTGGAGCAGGGCGCGCTCGACGAAGCCCGTGCCTTCGCCGCGCGCGGTCTCGATCCCGCGTTGCCCGCAATGAAGGCGCACGGCAACCCAGCGCTCGCCGCGCATCTGCGCGGAGAGATGTCCCTGGCCGACGCCGCCGAAATCGGCAAGCGCGATACGCGCCGCTATGCCAAGCGGCAGTTCACTTGGATCGCAAACCAAATGCCGGATTGGCCGCGCGTCGCCGAGAGCGATCTCAACGCTCGCATCGCTGCGGCATTAGCGCTCTAGCGCCGCTCGTAGGGTTGTTTCGTTGAAGTAGGTGCGCTGTTCGCGTGAAGCCACGCGCCCCACGGCGGCTTCGAACCGCGCGCGCCATCCCGGCCCCGCGTCGGTCAATCTCGCGTGCGCGTCCTCGCGCCGCAACGCGCCAAGATCGCGTGAAAGCCGCTCAAACCGCCCGCGATCACGCGCAAACCCGCGCGTGGGCAGGCGCTCCACGATGCGCCCGACGCCATCCTGCGCCGCCAACAGCAGCAGGCGCGCCGTCGGCGCATCCGCGCTCTCCGCCGCCGCAACGGCGCGCCGCACATCGTCCGCGGCGCTCGCCAGCGTGATCGCGCTCTCCCCGGTGCATGCGCCGATCACGGATGCGCGCAAATAGGCAACCACGCCCACCAACGCCTGATCGGTCAGCGCCTCGCCCTGAAACTCTTCTACGATTACGCCGCGCACGAAGTGTTCGAGCGACGGGTCACGGACATGCCCCAAGCCCTCCCGCGAACCGACGTCGACAAGATCTGGAATATCGACTGGGTTCATCACGCCGTCGCCACGCGCGTGGCTTGCCCATTCCGACGTCACGTCCGCCGCGCCCGCGCGGTTGGTTAGTTCCGGCATCAGGAAATTCGCGTTGACGCGCCCGTTGCTGTGGCATGCGTTGCAAGACAACCCAGCCCGAGCCGCCGGGCCGCCCAGCAGGTTCGGACTGCGGAAGAGCGCGCGGCCAATCTCGGTGTTCGTCGTTTGCGCCGCGATGCATTCGCCCGGTGCTACGATCATCGCGCGCGCTTGATTGGCGCCCGGCGCTGTCCACGCTTCCTCGCGCAAAATGATTTGGCTCGGCGCGGCGGCGGTCAAAAACACCAGCGCCGCCGCCGCGAAGAGGAGCTTCACCGTCCGGAGGCTTCGATCCAACGCGCCAATTCCTCACGCTGTTCGCAGCCATAGGCGCAGAGTTCGTCTAGCCGCGCGAGTTGCCGCTCGGCGCGATCGAGTTGGCCCATTTGGATGTAAAGCTCGCCCAGGTACTCGGTGGCGCCGATATGGTCCGGATCGATCCGCAGCGCCGCCGTGTAGTAGCCGAGCGAGTCATCGAAGCGGCCAAGCTTGCGCGAGACGAAGCCCATATAGTTTAGCACATCGGGATGCGGGCCCACCGCTGCTTTCGCCCGCTGCAACGCCGTGAACGCGTCGGCGAAGCGATCCTGGTTGATCAGGCCCACCGCTTCGGCATACGCCGCGCGGCCTTCCTCAACACTTGGGAAATTCCAGCCCGTCGTCGCCGGATCGGCGGCCGCCGGCGCCGCCAGCGCTTGCGTGAGCTGATCGTGCGCCAATTGCAGCTGCGCTCGCCGCTGATCGCCGCAGGCCGTGTCACAGGCTGCGACCTTCGCTGCTAACGCAGCCTGCTGCGCCACCGCGTCGTCGCGTCTTCCGAGCTCGATATAGGTCAACCCCAGTTGCAGCCACGCACCGGGCGGTCCGTTCTCGTCGCGCACCGCGCGCTCCAACGCGCCGCGTGCGTCGTCATTTTCTCCGGCGCCGACATAAGCGAGGCCGAGCGCGAAATTGATTTGTGAATCGTTCGGCGCCGAACGGCGCGCCTCGCGGAACGAGCGGATGGCGTCGCGATAATTCTGCGCTTGTAGCGCCGCGACGCCAGCCTGGTACGCCGCGGCGGGATCGGGGCGCGACGCATTCGTGCCGCCGCCGCTTGAGCCCGTGGAGGGACCCATGCCGCCACCGCCGCCATCAGCCATTGCCACAGGCGCCGCGCCGGCCACGCCAAGGGCCGCCACTGCAAAGACGAATTGCGTGAGCTTCATCTGACAATCTCCCCGGATTTGCCGCGATCCTAGGTCACTTCCGCCCGGCTCGCGCGCACGTTTTCGTGACGTCCGGCGCGCCGACCCTTTGCTAGGGCAGGGTCCGAGAAAACGAGGATGCGATGAACCTACGGCGTGGATTGCTTGGCTTTTTCGCCGCTGCCGTGCTGGCCGCGTGCACAACGCCCGGCGCGCCGCCGCCGGGTTCCGGCCCGGTGCGCATCACGCTTGAGCGTAGCGTCTGTTTCGGTTTCTGCCCGGACTACACCGTTACCATCACGGACGAGGGACAAGTCACCTACGACGGCCGCCGCTTCGTGAATGTCGCCGGCCGACAGACCGCAGCCATCCCGGCCGCCGATGTGGAGCGTCTGCTCGCGCGCTTCGATGCCGTTGGTTTCGATCGTCTCCAAGACGAGTACCGCGCACACGTCACCGACCTGCCGACCTATATCGTCACGCTCGAACGCAATGGGCGCACCAAGCGCGTGCTCGACTACGGCGGCACGGGCGCCGGTATGCCCGAAGCCGTGCGCGATCTGCAGGCCGAAATCGACCGCACCGCCAACACCGCTCGCTGGGTGCTCCGTGACGGCCAGCCGGTGCGGACGCCAGGGCCGGGACACTAGCCTTCGAGGCGCCTTTGCAGCTAGCGAAGCCAAGCAAGGGCGCCCTAAACTGCGGGCCAGACACATGTTCGAGGGTGGGATGATCAAGCAAATTCGTGCGGCCGCCTTGTGCGCGGCGGCTCTCGTGCTGAGCATGCCGGCATCGGCGCAGAATCTCTCGCTGCGCGCGCCGCCTTGGGCGTCGCCGCTGATCGCATCGGACATCATCGCCACCACCGGAGGGCGCGCCGCGCTCGCCGCCGACGGCATCGTCATTTCCGCGCGCGTCACGCTTGCGCCACCGCGCGGTGGCATCGCCCGCGTCGTCCGCTACGACCAACGCGCCGATGGCGCTGTCATCGCCGTGCGCCGCTTTACCGGCCATCCGTCCACCGGTTGGTGGCTTTGGGGGCCGGACGCCCCGCTCACCATCACCCCCACCGCTGCGCAACGTACTGAACTCGCCGCATTGGCGCGCTCGGCCATCGGCGTTGGCGGCGCGATCGGTGGCGGCGTGGTCGGCGAAGCTTGCGCCGCTGGCGAGCAGGCGTTCATCGAGATCGCCGTCGAAGGCCGCGCCACGTCGATGACGCGCGCTTGTGTGACCAACAGTGACGCCGCTGGCCGTCTAGCGCAGCGCCTCTCCGACCTCGCCGGTTCGCGCACCGAGGAAGAACTCGCGGCTGCCGGCTTAGCCGAGTTGATGGCCGCTGATCGCGCCTTCGCCGCGAAAGCCGCCGCAGATGGCGTGCCCGCCGCGTTTACCGAATACGCCGCATCGGACGCGCTGATGGTTGCGAGCGACGCGATCACCTCCGGCCGCGAGGGCGTGACGCAGCGCTTCGCCAACTGGCCAGAGGGCGCGCGTCTGCAATGGGCGCCCGAAGCCGGCCGCGTCTCGGCGCGTGGCGACATGGGCTGGACTTGGGGCAATTCGGTGCACACCGCGGCGGACGGAACGCGAACGACTGGCCGTTACGTCTCGGTGTGGACGCGCGATTACGAAGGCAATTGGCGCTTCGCCTTCGACGCGCCGATTAGATAGCAGGGTCGGCTTCGCCTTCGACAAGCTCAGGCTGACGCTACTTTGACACCGGCATTGGACTTGGCGTCACCCTGAGCCCGTCGAAGGGCGACGCCACGCACGTCAGCCCGCGAACCCGCCTTCGGCCAAGTACGCCAACTCTTCCGGCGTGCTCTTGCGTCCAAGCACCGGATTGCGATGTGGGAAGCGACCGAAGCGCGCGATGACGTCGCGATGCAGCTTGGCGTATTTCGTAAACTCCGGGTCGCGCGTCGCCTCGACCAACACCACGGCGCGCTCCTGCAACGCGAGCTCCTCGGCGTGCTCAAGCGGCATGTAGAAGAACACGCGCAGCGCGGAGTCCGTCGCTGTGTCGAAGCCCTTCTCGATCGCCCTGAGCGTCACGCCTTGCGCGAGCGCGTCCGTGGCGAACGCGTGCGCGCTGTTGCGGAAGATGTTGCGTGGAAATTGATCGAGTAGGATCAGCAGCGCTAGCGCGCCTTCGGCGTCCAATTCCCAATGCGACAGCTCGCGACGCGCAGCGGCGTGGTGCTCAGCTTCGAACCCACGGCAGCGGCCATCGAAGGCTTCGTTCTTCACGAACCAGGCCTTCGGCCCCGCATCGCGCCAGAAGCGTACGATCTCGCCGGCAGTCGCCATCCCGTCCTCCGTCAGGCCGCTTTCGCCAGCGCGACCTTCCGTACGAACATGATGATGAACAGCACTGTCGCCAAGATCACCGCGAGCGATGCGTACTTCACCAGGGTCGGGTCGTGGTTGGCGCTCAGCAGCATCAGCGCCAGCCCAGCTGGCATGGCGATGTTGGCGATGATGGCCAGCACGCACTGCACCAGCGCCATCCGTGATGCACCAAGCGCCGGATAAGCGCGGTGCATCAGGCCGAACGCCGCCAGCGTCACCCAGCCCAGCAGGTTCAAGTGCACGTGCGCCGGGACCAGTGTGAAGTCCTGCGAAATGCCCATGTGGATGCCCAGGGTCTCGCCCACCAGGAGGCAGAGCAGGGCCGTGGTGATGAAGATCAGATCGTAGCGCATGACACCCCCGTCGTTTAGAGAGTCCTTAGCGCGGGTCCGTTCCCCGCGTCACGAGGAAACGATGCAAGTTACCTATGAGCGCGACGCCGACCCGGCGCTGATCAAGGCCAAGCGCGTCGTGGTGATCGGCTACGGCGCGCAAGGACACGCGCACGCGCTGAATCTGCGCGACAGTGGCGTCGACGTGCGTGTTGCGCTGCACGCGACGGCCCGTCGCGCCGCGGAGGCGCGCGCCGATGGCTTTGCTCCGATCACCGTTGCGGAAGCCGCGCAAACCGCCGACGTGCTCGTCATGTGCGCGCCCGACGAAGTGATGCCCGATCTCTACGCCGCCGAAATCGCGCCGTATCTGCACGCCGGCCAAACACTGATGTTCGTCCACGGCTTCGCGTATCACTACGGCTTCATCAAACCGCAGGCGGACGTGAATGTGGTGATGGTCGCGCCCAAGGGGCCGGGAAAGGCGCTGCGCGAAGCTTTCACGCGCGGCGGCGGCCTGCCTGCCATCGTCGCCGTCGCCAACGATACTGGCGGCGCGGAAGCGCTGGCGTACTCATACGGCGCCGCCATCGGCTGCGGCCGCGCCGGCATGATTGCGTCGTCATTCAGAATCGAAACCGAAGGCGATCTCTACGGCGAGCAGGTCGTGCTCTGCGGCGGTCTCACGCATCTGATCCGCACCGCGTGGGAAGTCCAAGTCGAAGCCGGCACGCCGCCGGAACTCGCCTATTTCGATTGTCTGCATGAAGTGAAGCTGCTCTCAGACTTGATCCACGAGCGCGGTATTGCCGGCATGCACCTCGCCATCTCCAACACGGCGGAGTACGGCGAATACGTCACCGGCCCCAGGATCATCGACGCGCGCGTGAAGGATGCGATGCGCGCCGTGATGGCGGATGTGCAGAGCGGCAAGTTCGCGGAGCAGTGGATGGCGGAGTATCGTGCGGGAGCGCCGAATTTAGCGCGCGTGCGCGAAGCGGCGGCGGCGCATCCGATCGAGGCGGCGGGGGAGAGTGTGCGGACGCTTTTGAAAGGGTAGCTTAGTTCGCGCGGGTGGGACGCCAGCACGGTTCAAGCGCCGCGAGCATCTCGTCTGCCCATAACGCGACCGGACTTCCAATATTGCCGCTGATTTCGATGTCGTTTGTAAAGAGAAGCCTGCGATTCCAGCCTGCGCTTCGCGTCCAAAGGCGGTTGTCGTCTCCATCAAACTGAGGTGACGGCACAACGGTTGGAGGTAGTTCGTTGCCCACGCGTGGCAGATCGATCGTTGGCAGAGGCAGTGATTCCAATGCCGCAAGTTGATCTAGTAGAGCAGGGCAGTCCCCCGCGCTCAGTTCGCGCATATCACTTGAGGAACTCGTCCGTATTTGGGCCTGCCACAAGTAGGTGGGGTTGGGCGGCGAGATGTCGACACCAAAGCTAACGACGATCCAGGCGTTTCCCCACGTGTCGCTACGACTGAACACCACTGACCACTTTCCGTATGGGCTGTGGATCGCTTCGTTCCGAACTTCGCGAAATATTCGAAAGCGCTCTTGGAGCGCGTCGTAGGCTGCTCGCTGCTCAGGCGTGAGTTGAGCTTGAGCAGAAGCAGGCTCGCACCAAGTCGCTAGTGCTGCGATGAGGATGGCCGATATTGCGCGGATCATTGCGTGAGCCTAATCGAGAGTTGGCGATTCAAGAAGGTCCTCACATGAATGTGCGCATCGGCACGCCGCTTTCTCCCTCCGCTTTCCGCGTCATGCTCCTCGGCGGCGGCGAGCTTGGCAAGGAAGTCGTCATCGAGCTGCAGCGGCTTGGCGTCGAGACCATCGTGGTCGATCGCTACGCCGACGCCCCAGCCCAACAAGTCGCCCACCGTGCCCACGTCATCGACATGACCGACGCCAAAGCTCTCCGCGCGCTTGTCGAACAGGAGCGCCCGCACCTCATCGTCCCGGAGATCGAAGCGATCGCCACCGACGAACTGGTCCGCATCGAAGCCGACAAGCTCGCCACCGTGATCCCCACCGCCAACGCCGCGCACACCACCATGAACCGCGAACGCATCCGCGTGCTCGCCGCAGAAGAGCTGAAGCTGCCAACGTCACCCTACGCCTTCGCCTCATCGCTGGAAGAGCTGCAAGCGGGCATCGACAAAATCGGCTTTCCGAATTTCGTGAAGCCCGTGATGTCGTCCTCGGGCAAAGGCCAGAGCCGCCTCAAATCGCAAGCCGATGTTGCGCCAGCGTGGGATTACGCCATGAGCGCCGGCCGCGTGAAGCAGGCGCGCGTGATCGTGGAAGGGCAGGTGATGTTCGATTTCGAGATCACCTTGCTCACGGTGCGCGCGGCAAGCGGCGCTCATTTCTGCGAACCGATCGGTCACGTCCAAGTCGACGGCGACTACGTCGAAAGCTGGCAGCCGCAAGTGATGAGCGGAAAAGCGCTCGAGCGTTCGCGCGACATCGCCGGCAAAGTCACCGCGGCGCTCGGCGGCTACGGCATCTTCGGCGTCGAGCTTTTTGTGAAGGGCGACGACGTCTGGTTCAGCGAAGTCAGCCCGCGCCCGCACGACACTGGCCTCGTCACGCTGGTCTCCCAAGTGCAAAGCGAATTCGCACTTCACGCGCGCGCCATCCTCGGCCTGCCGGTGGACACCACTCTCCGCGCCCCAGGCGCGAGCGCGGTGATCTACGGCGGCATGGAAGGCCAAGGCATCGCTTTCGACGGCGCGGCCGAAGCGCTCGCCATCCCCGAAACCGAACTCCGACTCTTCGGCAAACCGGAGAGTTTCAAAAAGCGCCGCATGGGTGTCGCCCTCGCGCGCGGCGCAGACGTTGGCGAAGCCCGCGCTCGCGCAATGCGGGCCGCTTCGGTGGTGAAGCCCATCGCCTCGTGATCCGAATCAATCGATGGCGCGTAGCGCGCCCATGAAACCAAAAGCCACCGACGCCCAAGTCCGCGCTGCCTTCGCCGAGATCGTCAACATGACGCGCGCGAGATTGAAGCGTGGCACAAGACGGAGCCGTCAGCATCAGTTGGTCAGGATTCCGGTGACGGCGTTTCGGTCGGCGTCAAAGCCGGCTAACGCACAATCCAACTTCTGCGCATCAAGCGCGCGCCGAACGCTGACGACATCAAACACATGCGCCGTGTCGTCAATTTCATCCGCCGCCAGCTCACACTAGCACCGCGCGTCAACCGCGAGACCTCGCGTTGGCGCTACGCTCTGATGAACTGGGGCCACGATCCGCTGAAGCTCAGCGACACCGACAGCCCCTGGCGCTGAACCGCGCGCAGCGGTGACGCAAATGCTCGCCTAAGCGCGCTGCGAACGCAGCTTTTCCGCGCGCCGGTATTCCGCGAACGAGATGAGACGCTCTTCCGCCTCGTCCCAAAGCGACAGGCCGGTCGAACGAACGCTCTCGAGCAGCGTCAGCTTGCTGACTGTCTTCAATTCCGGGTGGTCTCGCAGCACGCTGGGGAGTCGGTAGAACGGGATGCGGCTGCTGACGTGGTGCACGTGATGCACGCCGATGTTGGCGGTGATCCAGCGCAGAGGCGCCGGCAGCTCGTAGTAAGAACTGCCGAGCAGCGCCGCCTCGGTCGGGTTCCAGTCAGCTTGCCGCGCCCAGTGCGTGTGCTCGAACTGGTGCTGCACGTAGAACAACCAGACGCCAATGGACGCCGCCAATAGCAGTGTCGGCAGGTGCACGAGTAGCAGCGCTTTCCAGCCGCCGAGCGCGATCGCCAGCCCGACCAGGCCAGCGATTGCCGCATTGGTGCCGAGCGCGCTCAGCCACGGACGCCAGCCTTCGCGCATCTGTCCTGTTGGCAGGCGGTGTTGCAGCAAGAACAAGAAAGCGGGCCCAATCCCGAAAATCACGCTGGGGTGACGGTAGAGCCGATAGCCGAACCGCTTCCACGGCCCAAGTGCGCGATACTCTTCCACCGTGAGCGTCGCGACTTCGCCGATGCCGCGGCGATCGAGATTGCCCGACGTGGCGTGGTGGATGGCGTGGCTGCGCCGCCAGCAATCATAAGGCGTAAGCGTCAGCACACCGATGACGCGGCCGGTCCAGTCGTTGAGCGCAGGATTTTTGAAATAGGCCCTGTGACCACAATCGTGCTGGATCATGAAAAGACGTACGAGGAAGCCCGCGGCCGGCGCCGCCAACAGCAGAGCCAGCCACCACAGACCAAAGCTTGCGGCCACCCAAGCGCAGGACCAAAGCAGCACCAAGGGCGCGGCGGTTAGAACGAGTTCGATGATCGAACGCGACATGCTCGGGCGCTGATAGGCGGCGAACACTTGGCGCCAGGATCGAGTTTCGGGAGTGTCGGTCAAAGGAGTGATTTCTCCGGCCAATTCGGCGTGAGCCGTGGCCATGCGGCAGAGTCGTTGGGGAGGCGCGCCCGGCGCTAGAGTCAGCGCGTCGCAAGCGTTTGTCGAATTAATACTGCAAGGATGCGGCGCTAGCATGGCGGATTTGTCGGCGCCCAATAAAGCCGCGCCAAGATTGGCCTCTGAAATTGCGCTCCATAACACCGCATGCTGGCCAAACTAGTTCGAACGGCATAGCGTCTCTCAACACGGGAGACGCGCATGCCGACGCCGCAGACGCCGATCAACTCAGGCTACGGCATGCGCACCGAAGCGCGCGACGCCCTCGGCGGGCGCGATCTCACCGGCAAAGTCGCCATCGTCACCGGCGGTTATTCCGGTCTCGGCCTTGAGACCACAAAGGCGCTCGCCGGGGCGGGCGCTATCGTCATCGTTCCAGCGCGCACGCCGGAGAAGGCGCAAAAGGCGCTCGTCGACATCGCCAACGTCGAACAAGCCGCGCTCGATCTCGCCGACCCCAGGAGCATCGATGCGTTCGCCGGCGGTTTCCTCTCGCGCACCAAGACGCTCGATATCCTGATCAACAACGCCGCTATCATGGCGTCGCCGCTAATGCGCGACGCCCGCGGCTACGAAGCGCAATTCGCCACCAACCATCTCGGTCACTTCCAGCTCACCGCGCGTCTTTGGCCTGCGCTGAAAGCCGCCCACGGTGCGCGCGTCGTCGCATTAAGTTCGATCGGCCACCGCATCAGTCCACCCGATCTCGAAGACCCGAACTTCGAGCGCACCGAATACAACAAGTGGCTTGCTTACGGCCGCGCCAAGTCGGCCAACGCGCTCTTCGCCATCGGCCTTGATCAACGCGGACAGACACACAACGTCCGCGCCTTCGCCGTGCACCCCGGCGGCATCATGACCGACTTGCAGCGCTACATGCCGGACGAAGAGAAGCGCGCCATGGGCTGGATCGACGCTGACGGAAAAGTCGACGAGCGCTTCAAGACGCCATCGCAAGGCGCCGCGACCAGCGTCTGGTGCGCGACCAATGCGCAGCTTGACGGCCAAGGCGGCGTCTATTGCGAGGATTGCGATATCGCGGTCGCCGTGCCGGCCGATGACAAAGGTTTCTCCGGCGTACGCCCGTGGGCGACCGATCCCGCGCTGGCCGACAAGCTGTGGGCGCTCAGCGAGAAAATGACGGGCGTGCGGTTCTCGGCCGATTGAGCCGACGGATTGCCCGCATTGGCGCGTTGAAATGATCATGAACCGTCGCACCTTTCTCGCCGCCACCGCGGCGGTCTGTTTAGCAACGCCTGCACGCAGTGAAGCTCTCAACTTTGAAGGGGCCGCGACTTATTCGGCTCAACGGCGCGGCGTTTCGTTGTTGGTCATGCGGGCGGGTGAGACCGTCTTTGAAGACTATCCCAACCAAGGCAGCGCGGGGCGTGGCTGGGAGTTGGCGAGTGGCACAAAGAGCTTCACGGGGATCATGGTGGCGGCGGCTATCCGCGACGGGCTGATCCGCTCATGGGACGAGCCCGCCGCCGATACGCTGCCGGAGTGGCGCGATGACGAGCGCCGCCGCATCACGCTGCGCCATTTACTTTCGCTTACCAGCGGCGTCGCGGGCGGCCCGATCGCGCGTCCGCCTGCCTATGCAGACGCAATCGCCTAGCCCGCCGGCGCACCAGCTGGCGAGCGTTTCGCATACGGCCCGACGCCATTCCAAGTCTTCGGCGAGATCATGCGCCGCAAGCTCGATGGCGATCCGCTTGCTTACCTGCAGCGGCGCATTTTCGATCCGCTCGATATGAGTCCCACTCATTGGCGGCGCGGTCGCGATGGCAATCCGCAGATGCCGTCCGGCGCAGGCCTTACCGCGCGCGATTGGGCACGTTTCGGCTGGTTCGTGTTGCGCGACGGGGAGGGCCGCGTCGATGCCCCGGCGTTGCGCGAGTGTTTTGAGCCCAGCCGCGCCAACCCGGGATACGGTCTTTCATGGTGGCTGCTACGCGACGGCCTTGTGCCGCCTGGGCGCGTGCAATCGGTTGATGTCGATCCCGCTCTCGAAGCCCGGTTCGGGCGCATCAACATGGCGGCGGGCGCCGGTGATCAGCGGCTTTATCTCATTCCACGCCTTGATCTCGTCGTGGCGCGGCAAGCGAGCGGTATCTTGCGCGCGCTGCGCGGGCGGCGCGACGGGCCGTCATGGTCGGACGCTGCTTTCCTCCACACGTTGCTTGGCGCTTAGGACTTCGTTCACTGTAACAGGTCTTCACCACGAACGCTTCGGCAAGGTCCCATGTGCTATTGCGCTTTCACAAGGGCTGAAAGTTAGCGACCTATGAAGGCGGGAGTTGTGAACGCGAAGAGCGCCGCGCGAAACGCGTGGATTGGCGTTGGAGCGCCGATCCTCGGGCTCGTGCTCGTCACCATCGTGTTGGCGACTGCCACCTTCGCCGGCTTCTCGCGGGAACAGGATCGCGGCTTTGAACGCAGCTCCAGCCGCCTCGCAGGAAGCGCCTTGGACGGGCGTGCGCGCGCCATGAGCAGCGTCACGCTGGACTACGCCAATTGGACGGAGGCCTACAACGCAGTTTCGGTCGCTTGGCGCCCAGACTGGGTGGAGAACAATATCTATTCGAATGTTGCTGATGGCATGCTTCTGGTGCGCGGTAACGGCTCGGTGCGCTATGCGTGGTTTGGCGACGGTGTCGCCTCGCAGAGTGACGACATCCAAGCTGCCGCCGTGCGCGCGATTGTCGCCACGCCGGGACTTCGCAATCTTGCGGCTGCGCCAACGCCCGCCGAAACCGTCGCGCGCACACTAACAAACGCGAACGGCCAGCTGCTTGTCATCGCCGTCTCCCCATTCAGCCCCGAGGACGACGCTGACCGGATCGTCCAGGCTGCTGCGCCGCAGACCTACATGGTCATTGTCGATGTGCTTACGGCAGATGAGTTGTCCGAGATGGGCGCCGCCGTCGATCTGCAAGGATTGACCTTCTCGCCGGCGCCTCTCCTTGCCGACGAGGCGTTGGTTGCGCTGCCTGTGACGTCAGCGGGCGGACACCCTGTGGGGACGCTATCTTGGCGTCACGCGCATCCTGGCGCGGTCGCCTTTCAGGCGCGCATCTGGCCGGTCGTGTTCGGTCTCGCCCTGATTGGGGCGTTGACGATCCTAATCGCGCGCATGCTGGTCTCGCGTCAGATCGCCGTAATGGCGCGGGCGAGCAGTGCGATCGAATCGAGCCGGGAAAAATCAGAATTCCTGGCGCGCGTCAGCCACGAGCTGCGAACGCCGCTGAACGCCATTATCGGCTATGCCGAACTCGTTCAGGAGGAGACCGAGGCGCCTTCGACCCGCGAAGACACTGGACGGATCATTTCAGCGGCCCGTCATTTGACGCAGCTCATCAACGATATCATCGACCAATCCCGCATTGACGCCGATCGCATCAAGTTCAATGCCGAGGTCCTTCCGGTTGCGGGTATTGTCGCGGAGGTGCAGGGCCTGATGCGTCCAATCGCAAAGGCGGCGCGCGTCACGCTAACGGCGACCTCTGATCCGATCGCGGACTACGTCTTTGCCGACCATGTCCGTTTGCGTCAGTGCTTGCTGAACATTGCGGGCAATGCCGTAAAGTTCGCGCCGGGCGGGGACGTGGAATTGCGGGCATGGCGCCAGGCGGGGGACCGTCCGTTCGTCGTCTTCGAAGTTCGCGACACTGGCATCGGCATCGGAGCTGACGAAGTCGGCAACATCTTCCGCCCGTTCGGCCAAGCCAACGCGGCGATTAGCAAAACCTACGGCGGCACCGGCCTTGGTCTTTCAATCGCTCGCGATCTCGCGCGCGGCATGGGCGGCGACCTCACCGTGGTGAGCGCGCCGGGCGAAGGTTCGACGTTCAGCCTCAGCGTCCCCGCCCCGACCGCGAGCGCACTGAAGGCCGCCTAAGCCGCGAGCACTGTGACAGTTTTATTTACGCCGCGCCTCTGTTTGACAGCACGATGACACCGGCTAAAGGTTCCTTTCAGCGGGTTTGCGCGGGGAATTTGAGATGAATCTTGAAGTCGAAGATTTGGCGGACGGCGTCACCGCCGCGCGGCTTAACGGGCGCATGGATATCGAGGGCGCGCAGGCCGTTGATATGAAGTTCAACGTTTTGTCTGGCACGAAAAAGAAGCTCGTCATCGACATGTCGGGCGTCACCTTCATTGCGTCGATGGGTTTGCGCACGCTGATGATGTGCGCCCGCTCGATGGCGTCAAAGGGCGCTAAGATGGCGATCGCCGGCGCTCAGCCGAATGTGATGAAGGTGCTGGAAACCAGCGGCATGTCCCAGATCGTTCCCGTCACCGCGTCTGTCGACGACGCAATCGCCGCCGTTGCCGGCTGAACGGCTTCTTCCCGAGCACGCTGTCGCCGACAGTCTGAGCGCGGTGCGCCCGGCCGCGGTCTGGGTAGAGGCGCAAGCGGCTGCCGTGGCGCTGCCTGATGATTTGATGCACGACCTGCAGGTGTGCCTTGAAGAGGCGCTTGCGAACTTGATCATGCACGGCCGCGCGCGGGACGGCGAGAAGGACATCCGCATCGCGGTGCGCGCTGCGCCTGGCGAAGTTGAGATTGTCGTCCGCGACGCCTGCGAGCCGTTCGACGTCACCGATGCGGGCGTCGCCCAGCCCCAAACCGAGGGACGCATCGGCGGGCAGGGGCTGCGGCTGTTGCGCGCGTTCGCAACGGCGCTCGCCTATCGCAGCGAACCCGCTTTCAATGAGCTGCGCATGACATTCCGTAGCGGCGCGGCGGCGGCGGGCGCAGGCCTCAGCGATCTCATTCGCGGCGTGCCTGCATTTTCAGGTTTGTCGAGCGCGGCGTTGCAAAAGTTGGCAGAGGCCGCCGAGCACTGCACCTACCTGCCGAGCGATATCCTGCTCGCCGAAGGCGTTCCGAGCACGTTTGCGCTTCTGCTTGTTCGCGGTGAGGTCGCCGTTGTGAACCAAAGCGCGCGCGGCGACGTGCCGCTCGCGCGGATTACGGCGCCGGCGCTGATCGGAGAGATCGGCGCTCTTGCGGGGCTGCGCCGCACGGCCGGCGTTCGCGCAGTTACCGTGGTTGAGGCGCTTCGGATCGACCGCGACGCCTTGCTCGTCGCCGGACGCGATGCGCCCGATATGTTGGTCTCCGTCATCGGGCAACTCGGTCAGCAGATTCACAACATCAACGGCGCCATCGGCCTCTACGCGGCCGGTCTCGGCGCGCTGGAGAACGACGCACTGAATTCGGCGCTGTTGGGCGATCTAAACAACCCGACGCCCGAACTCGCAAACTTCGCCGACGCATTTCGTGGCCTTGCGCGCCGAGTGACGCTGGAGCGGCGCACGCGAGGCGAGATGGCGAGTGCGGCGCTGATCCAGGCGGCGCTGCTGCCGAAGCCGATACCAGCCGCCGCGTTGGCTGGTCGCTGCGACGTGCACGGCGCCATGAAACCAGCGCGCCAAGTCGGCGGCGATCTGTTTGACATCGCCATGCTCGATGATCGGCGTCTCGCTCTTGTCGTTGGCGACATCTGCGGCAAAGGCGTGCCGGCGGCGTTGTTCATGAGCGCCACGGCGACGGCGCTGCGCATTGCCGCACGCGGAGCGCAGAATTTGTCCGAACTAGTCGGGCAGGCCAACGACGCGCTCTGTTCGAACAACGACATGGCGATGTTCACGACGCTGTTCTATGGCGCACTCGATCTGGACACGCGCCGCCTGGAGTACGTGAACTGCGGCCACAATCCACCTCTGCTGCTGCGCCACGATGGCGTTGTTGAGCTGCCGGGGGCCGCCCCGCCGCTTGGTCTCTTTGCCAACCACAGCTGGACCTCGCACACGATCGACCTTGAGCCAGGAGAGGGCGTATTCCTCTTCACCGATGGCGTGACCGAATGCATCGACGCCGCGGGCGAGGAATTCACCGACTCCCGCCTCGTCGAGATTCTAACGCGCAGCTGGCGCACCAACAGTGCCGACGCCTTGGTTGCAACCGTGGTTGCCGAAGTGGAAGCCTTCGCCACCGGCCAGGAGCAGTTCGACGACGTGACCTGCGTCGCCGCGCTCTTGCGCTAACTTACGCCAAGCGGATTTCCCGCAAGCGTTCGTACAGGAAATCCTGAGCGGTGATCGGTTCGGGATAGCGGTTCGGGTTGTCCGGCGTGACGCAACTCGGCAGCGTCTCGATCAGGAAATCTGGCGCGAAGTGCAGGAAGAACGGGATCGAATAGCGCGGCAGGTGAGCGCGCTCCGGCGCCGGATTGACGACGCGATGCGAGGTGGACGGCAGCACGTGGTTGGTCAGCCGCTGCAGCATGTCGCCGATGTTCACCACCAGCGCACCGTCCGGCGGGTTCACATCGAGCCACTGACCCTCACGCGTCAGCAGCTGCAACCCAGCTTCCTCCGCGCCCAATAGCAGCGTGATCGTGTTGATGTCCTCGTGTGCTTCCGCGCGGACACCGTCCGGGTTTGGCGGCGTCGGCGGATAGTGCAGCAGGCGCAGCACCGAGTTGCCGTCGCGCGTCGCGTTGGCGAAAGCGTTTGTCGGCAAATTCAAGAAAAGCGCGATTGAGACCAGCAGCTCTTGGCCCAACCGATCTAGCGCATCGTAAAGTCCGTAAACGTCGCGCCGAAACCCCGGCGCTTCGCTCGGCCAGAGATTGTGCGGCATGTGCGGTCGGTAACGGTGCCCTTCCGGTAGCTCGCGGCCAACGTGCCAAAATTCTTTCAGATCAACCTTCGCCGCGCCCTTCGCCGCTTCCATGCCGAACGGCACATAGCCGCGTTGCCCGGCGCCGCCCTTCACGTGAGAGCGTCGCTTCACTTCTTCAGGCATAGCGAAGAACGCTTTCGTCGCATCAAGCGCTCGCGCGATCAGGTCCGCGTCGAGTCCGTGATCGCGCACGATCGCGAAGCCGTAGCGCGCATAGCTCTCGCCCATCGCGCGCGCGAAGCCGTCGGGATCGGTGCGGCGATCCTTCATCGACAGGGCGGGGAGGGCGTCCGGGGCCATCGAGTCGAAGCATCGCGCCGCCGCGAACCGGACGCAATGTCTTAACGTGGCGTTTACGATTTCCAGTCGAGCCTGGACGCTCAGGGAGTCGCACATGTTTTTCTTCGGATCGCATTCCTGGCGCGGCGCGAGCGGCCGGCGCTATCGTTTCAAATGCGTTCTGACCAAGCAGGGTCTGCCGCCGCAAGGTGTTGGCGGCATCTACGTGTTTGTCCGCCGGCGTTTCGGTTTCCTGATGGAGCCGCTCTATGTCGGCAAGGCGCACGAATTGCGCTCGCGCCTAATGGGCCACGAAAAGTGGCCGCGCGCGTTCTGGTATTACGGCGCCACCGAGCGCTACGTCCTTGGGCCGATCCGCGACGAAGTGGATCGCCGTCGCATCGAGGAAGACCTCATCCGTGGCCTCAAGCCGCGCATGAACGACATGGAGATTCCGCAGGCCAAAGGCGCGGCCCGGGCAAAACGGAACGCAGCAGCGAGCCGCGCTTTCGACCTATCGGCCATCCTCGGCAAACGCCCGCAGCAGGCTTGATCGCTTGACCCGCCCGCCCCGGCGCGCGACAGCCGGGACGAATGAGTACCCACGCGCCCTCTGAGCCGCCGCAACCGCCGAAAAGCGTGTTCGACAAGCTCTCCGAGTTTGCCAACAACATGGACTCCCGCGCCTGGCGCGCGGTGGCGATTTCGATCGTCATGGCCCTGGTTGCGCTCGCCATCCTCATCATTGGTCGCTTCTATTTCGCCGAGGAAGTCGAAGCGTTCATAGACGGCACATTGGGCGAGGCGCGCCGCGGCCATTGGGGCCTAGTGGCCGCCATCGTCGTCTTCACGCTCACGGCGTATGTCGGCGCGCCGCAGATTGTCCTGATCGGCGCTTGCGTGGTCGCCTTTGGCCCAGAGCTCGGTTTTTGGAACGCCTGGCTCGCCACCATCGTCTCTGGCGCGGCCACGTACTCCACCGGCCGTCTCGCCAGCGCGCAGACACAGAAACGCTTCGGCGGCGCCACGGGCGGGCGCTTCACGCGCTTCATGGGCAAGAACGGTTTTCTCGCCAGCCTCATTGTCCGTTTCGTACCGACGGCACCGTTTGTGGTCGTCAACATGGCGTTCGGCGCCGCGCGGGTGAATTTCTGGGCTTACTTGTGTGGCCTCGCGATTGGCGTGCTGCCGAAGACCGTCATCATCGCGTTCGCCGGCGATAGCATCATGGACGCGTTGCAGGGCGAATTCCTCGCCGCGCTCGTGATGGGCGTGCTTGCCGTCGGGCTGTGGCTGCTGGTCGTTGTGATTGTGCGGCGCTGGTTGCGGCGTGAGCAAAACCAAGTCGAAGCTGACGAAGCGTAAAGGCGAAACGCCGATTTATCTTGGCAACGCCAATAAGAATTAGCCCGTCCAAATATTGAAGCGTATGTTCCCAAGTCATGAGACTGGGGCTGGTGCTTGCGTGCGCGCTCCTTGCGCTTTCTGGTTGCGGCCGCGCGCCGTCGCCCGCGGGAAGCTACGGAGAAGAACCAACGCTACCAGCGCCGCAAGGCGGCTTGCCGACGATCAACACAGCGCACGCAACGTCGTGGCCTGAGGGCGCTGCGCCCACCGCCCCGGCGGGCTTCACAGTCACGCGCTTTGTAGAGGGGCTCGACCATCCACGATGGATATATGTGCTGCCGAACGGCGATGTGCTCGTCGCTGAAAGTGCAACGGAGCCCCAGCAAGGCGGTGGCCTCATGGGCTGGATCCGCAACAGCGTGCAACGCAGCGCCGGAGCGCTGCACGAAAGCGCTGATCGCATCACATTGCTGCGCGACTCTGACGGTGATGGCGACGTCGATGCGCGTCACGCCTTCGCAGAAAATTTGAACCAACCGCTCGGCATGGTGCTGGTGGGCGATTATTTCTACGTCGCCAACACCGATTCCGTTGTGCGCTTCCGCTACACCACTGACGCCGTGCGCGTCCCTGGTCAGGGCGAGATCATCTTGCGCCTGCCGCATCGCGACGGCGACAACGGACATTGGACGCGCAATCTCATCGCCAACGAAGCCGGCACGAAGCTCTACGTTTCCGTGGGCTCATCCTCCAACATCGCAGATAATGGCATCGAAGCGGAGGAGGGGCGCGCCGCGATCTGGGAATTCGATCCCGACGGCGAAAATGCCCGCATCTTTGCGTCCGGCTTGCGCAACCCAGTCGGCATGGGCTGGTCGGGTGGCGACGCCAATGCGCTTTGGGTGGCGGTCAATGAACGCGACATGCTCGGCGACAATCTTGTGCCGGACTACATCACCAGCGTGCGCGACGGCGGCTTTTACGGTTGGCCGTTCTCGTACTGGGGCCGCACCATCGACGAACGTGTCACCCCGCAGCGGCCAGAACTTGTCGCGACCGCGCTTACGCCAGACTATGCGCTGGGCGCCCATACCGCTTCGCTTGGCTTACACTTCTATCACTACGATGGCTTTCCGGAGCGCTATTGGGGCGGCGCCTTCGTCGGCCAGCACGGCTCATGGAACCGCAGCGAACTCGTCGGCTACAAAGTGGTCTTCGTGCCGTTCTCAAACGGCGTCCCTAGCGGCGCGCCGCAAGATTTCCTCACCGGCTTCCTGAACGCGCGCAACGAAGCGCAGGGTCGTCCGGTCGGCGTCGCCATGGATCAGACCGGCGCGTTGCTGGTGGCGGATGACGTGGGGAATATCGTTTGGCGCGTCAGCTACGATGAGCCGGCCGCGCCAGCGCAGTAGTTAGTTTCGCGCTTCGCAATGCCAGACCAGACGCTGCGACGGCTCGCCTTGCGCGAACCGCGCCAACGTTTCGTTGCGCCGCGACACAGCCGGCGCCGCGCCATCGCCACTGCAACCACGGCCAGCGCCGCTTTCTTCAACGGCCTGCGTCGCCGCTGCGAAATCTTCGTCGCCGAGCGGATAACGTTCGCGGCGGAATTCGCCGGTGCCGGGATCGATGGTTAGAATGTCCATCGCGCGTACTTCGCCGAGCACGATGGCGCGTCGAAAGCGGCCTTCCTCGATTGGCGCATAGAGCGTGCGTTCGTTGACACAGAGGTTGCCCGACGCGGTGAAGCTCATGTCGGACACGCCTTGAGAGCCGACGCTGGCTTCGCGGTCTAATGCACAGCTAATTGAACCGCTAAACGCCTCGGGAATTTCCGCCTGCGCCGGTTGGCTCTCCGCTTGCGCACGCAGCAGCGCGATACCCGCCGCCACGATCAGGATCGCCGCCACAGCCGCGCCGCCGACAATCGCGACAACGCCAACTCGCCGTCGCGGCGCTTCGAACGGCTCAGGGTCGTGATGTGGCGTTGTCACTTGGGCATGGCCATTGCCGTTGGCCTGCCCGCGCCGGCGCGACAGCACCACAGCGCCCAGCACACACACCGCTACGAACAGCGCCAACGTGCCGCCGATTAGGATGACGACCGCGATCCGAGTCAGCCGATCGGCGGTCTCGAGCTTGTTCGCTAGTTCTTCGTTCTGTGTCTGTAGCGCGTTGATGGTCGCGGTGCGCTCGGCTTCTGCGCGCTCCGTGAAGGTGAGGCACCGCTCGTCGCTCAGGGTCGGCGAGACACCGGCCTCATCGAGAAATTGCAGCAATTGGCCCGCGCGGGTGGAGACGCCGCGGGTCTCGCGCGTGTCGGCGCCGGAGACGTGCCAGGCGTTCACACCGATGACGCGTCCGCACTCGTCCAACAAAGGTCCGCCGGAAGAGCCGGAGGAAATCACCGCTTGGTGGTTGATGGTCGGGATCGTGTCGCCGGTCGGCGCGCGATCGCGCAGCGATGCGATCTGGCCGGACGTGCGCGAAGCGGGGGTAGGGCGCAGCAAGTCGGCGCCGCTCGCGCCCTGGTAGTCCACATCGGGGTAGCCCAGCGCCACCACGCCATCGCCGGCGTGCGGTTCGACTGTGGAAATCGTTAGCGGCAGAATGTCGGGCCCGCCGCTGAATTCCAGCAACGCCAGTTCGGTCAGCGGCGAATATCGGATGATCCGCGCCGAGAGCAGTCCGTCGCCATCCGGCGGTATAATGGCCACGCCATATTCCGGCCGTTGCCGCGCCGGCGCGACCACGTGGGCATTGGTTACAACCAGGTTTGGCGCGACCAAAAATCCCGAGCCCGAACCGTAGAGCATCCGGCCGTCGGGGCTTTCGAGGATAACGACGACACGCACGATGCCGCGCTCGGCTTCATCGACGCTGGTTTGCGCCGCCGCCGAGCCCGCCAGCGCCAGAAAAAGCGCAGCCGCTACAAACCTTAACGCCCTGGAGATCAAGAATTCCCCGCCCTGATCAGGTTGTCCCACCGTAATAATCGGGCGCCATCACGCGCCCCGCAAGGACGCGCGCCAGTTGGGCGCGATGTGTGTCTTACCCGTCATTACGGCGCCGGTGTGATGAAAAGCGGTCTGGGCCTTGCATCCCTGTCAGCATCGCGGCAAGTCCACTGCGTCGGCAGCGGGGGCGGTCGGCGGCTTGGATCGCGCGAACCGCGCTGCATGGTTCCCGCGGCGCATGCCCCCATCGCCCTCATTTCGGCTCTTAACTGCGCTCTAAGGGCCGGCGCCTTCTCAATATTGTTAAGAATGCCGCGTTAAGCCCAAGGAAGGGCTTGATTCGGCCGAAGGCCAAGCGGCGAGGGTAGTCACAGAATGCTCGGCAATATGTTCGGTCTCGTTGCGCCAGATTTGGCCATCGATCTCGGGACCGCGAACACGCTGATCCACGTCAAAGGACGCGGCATCGTTCTCGATGAGCCGTCCGTGGTTGCGTACGTCAACGAAGGCGGCCGCAAGGTCGTTTATGCGGTTGGCGCCGAAGCCAAGACCATGCTCGGCAAGACCCACCGCAACATGGAAGTCATCCGTCCGCTCCGCGACGGCGTCATCGCCGACTTCGACGTGGCCGAGGAGATGATCAAGCAATTCATCCGCAAGGTGCTCCCACGCCCCGCGCTGATCTCGCCGCAGATCGTCATCTGCGTGCCGACGGGCGCAACGCCAGTTGAGCGCCGTACTATCCTCGAAAGCGCCCAAGCATCCGGCGCGCGCCGCGTGAAGCTGATCGAAGAACCGGTGGCCGCAGCACTCGGCGCCGGCCTGCAGATCGACGATCCCTCGGGCTGCATGGTCGTCGACATTGGCGGCGGCACTACGGAAATCGCTGTGCTTTCGCTGGGCGGCCTAGTCTGGTCGCGTTCGCTCCGCGAAGCTGGCGACAAGATGGACGAAGCGATCATCCAATATCTGCGCCGCCATGAGAATCTGATGATCGGCGATAGCACCGCCGAGCGCATCAAAAAGGAAATCGGCACAGCCAAAGCGCCGGACACCGGCTCGGGCATGTCGATGCCGATCAAGGGCCGCGACAATCTCTCCGGCGTGCCGAAGGAAATCACCGTCAACGAAGCCATGGTCGCCGAAGCGCTGGCCGACCCGGTCACCCGCATCGTTGACGCCGTGCGCCAAGCCTTCGAGCAAATGCCTCCAGAACTCGCCGCGGACATCTACGACCACGGCCTCATGCTCACAGGCGGCGGCGCGCTGCTGCGCAATCTCGATACGGTTCTGCAAGAACGCATCTCGATCCGCGTTTCGGTTGCGGACGATCCGCTCCGGTGTGTGGTGAAGGGCTGTGGAATCGCACTCGACACCATAAATTCGTCGGAAGCGCGCCGTTTGCTATCCGAAGAAGTCTAAGCGCGGCTAACGAAGGGCGGTCATGGCCAGGCGCAGAAGCGGTGTGCGGCGAGCAGGTGCGGGCAGACGCATCCCGCCAGGCGTGATGCTGGGCATCGCGCTCGCTATCGGCGCCGTGATCCTGGTCGCCGTCCAAGCCAACAACAACACCGTCAGCCAAGCCGCGCAACAAGCCGGAGATGGCGCAGCTGGTGCGGCTGGTCGCGTTGCGACCGGTCCAGCGCGCGCCGGCGAAGATCTGTTCTCACGTCTCGGCGGCATGTGGACAGCGACGTCCCGGATCGAAGAGCTCGAGCGCGAAAACCGCGAACTCCAAGCCTGGCGCGAACTGGCCGAGCGTCTTGCCGAGCGCAACGCGCGCTACGAACAATTGCTCCGCATGCCGGCGGATCGCTTTGGCGAAGGCGCCGACATCGATGACTCAATCGCCGCGCAACTCGTGCTCGATAGCGGCGGACCGTTCACGCGCACGCTAGTTGCCAACGCCGGCAGCGATCACGGCGTCCGCGTCGGCTACATCGCCGTGAACGAGAACGGCTTGATCGGCCGCGTGGTCTCAGTCGGCCGCCGCTCGGCGCGCGTGCTGATGCTGGACGACTACAATTCGCGCATCCCGGTAATGGGCGATGCGTCTCGCGTGCGCGCCGTGCTGGCAGGGCAGGCGACACGTCCGCCCGATCTCTATACCCACCCGTTCCAGATGCAGGCGCCGCGCTTGGATTACATCGTCGGCGCGCAAAGCCTGCGTGAAGGCGAGCGCGTGGTCACGTCGGGCGACGGCGGCCTCTACCCGCGCGGCATCCCGGTCGGCATTGCGCGATCGAGCGGCGACGGCCAATGGCGCGTCGCGCTCGCCGCCTCGCAACGTCCGATCGATTTCGTGCGCATCCTGCCGTTCGTCGGCATTGATCGCCCGGAGGACGCGCCGGTCGCGGACGAAGGTCCGCCGCTTGGGGCATCGTCGTCCGTCTCCGCCATCGGCCGCGAAACCGTCGCGCCGCCGCCCACCGCGCCAACTGCGCCGCCGGTACCGCGTCCGCGCCGCGTCGCCGCGCAGGACGCCGCCGCAACGCCGACGATCTCTCCCGCGCCGGCCGAAGCCGCGCCGCCGCAACCACAACCGGAAGCGCCGCCCGCGGCGCCGCAACAATGAACGCGCTCCGCATTCCAAGCCGCGACACGCTGCGCGCTTGGGGCTTCGCGTTCGCGGTGCTGAGCGTGATTCTGCCGGCGCTCCCGCTCGGCCCGGTGTTCGCGCAACCGCCGTTGCCGCTCGCTGTGCTGTGGGCCGCCTATGGCTGGGCCGCTGAAGACGAAAGCGGCTGGCGCGCGCCGATCACGCTGGCGTTTCTCGGCCTGCTGCATGATCAACTCGCAGGCGGACCGTACGGCCTGTTCGTGGTGCTTTATCTCTCCGCCTATCTCGTTGGCCGCGTCGCCGCTGTCGCGATGTCGGCGCCGAACCTCGTGTCGCTTTGGGGTGGATTCATCGTCACCGCGCTCATCACCATTGGGATCGCATACTTCGTCGCGCCGCTCGGCCTTGGCCGCAACGTGTCGGTCGCGCCGTACGCCGAAGCCGCGATCATCACCGCCGTTATCTTCCCGCTGGTGCGCCCGCTCTACATGAGCGCCTCCGCCAGCCAGCGACCGGGAGCACGGCGATGAGTCGCGGCAAGCGCGTCGGCTCGACGCTTCCGAAACGCGACTCCAACGTGATCTTCACGCGCCGCGCCGCTTTGATGAGCTTCGTCGGCGCCGGCGTGATGGGCGCGATCCTGTTTCGTATGGCGCAGCTGCAGGCCACCAACCTGATCAGCCGCGAATACACCGCCGCCGCCGACGACAACCGCTTCGACACCCGCATCATCGCACCGCCGCGCGGCGTCATCTACGACCGCTTTGGTGTCGTGCTGGCGCAAACCAGCAAGGATTACCAAGTTTCCGTCATTCAAAATGACGTCGAAGACATGGAGGACGTGGTCGGGCGTGTCGCGCAGATTCTCGGGCTCAATGCCGAATGGGCGCGCCGCGCCATCATCCGCGTGCGCAGCGGTTCACGCTACGAGCCCCAGCCTCTGAAAGAAGGGCTGACGTGGGAAGAGTTCAACGCCATCAACGTGCGCTTGCCTGAACTGCGCGGCATCGTCGCCAATTCCGCTGACGTTCGCGCCTATCCGTTCGATGTCGTGTACGCGCACCCGATAGGTTACGTGCAGAAGCCGACGCAACACGATCTCGAGCGGGCGATCGAGGAAGATCCTGTCGGCGGCCAGAGTCGCTCGGTGTATTTGCGCAATCCCCATGTGCGCGTCGGTAAGGCCGGCCTCGAAGCGTCGATGGAAACGGTGCTGCATGGCGAAGCCGGCTGGCGCAAAGTCATCGTCAACGCGCGCGGCGTGGAGCAGGGCGAAGACGAGAGTGAACGTCGGGAGCCGGTGCGTGGTTCGGGCGTCGTGCTCACGATCGATCACGAACTGCAGCGCACAGCGATGCAGAGCTTCGGCGATCAGGCGGGTTCCGCAGTCGTGATGGACATCTTCAATGGTGACATCTTGGTGATGGCGTCGACACCGACGTTCGATCCCAACCAATTCGTCAACGGCATCGCGCAAGCGCCGTTCGCGGTTTTGAACGAGGACGAGAAGAAGCCGCTCTTCAACAAAGCCATCTCCGGCGGCTATCCACCGGGCTCGACGTTTAAGCTCATGGTCGGCATCGCCGCCAAGCAAGCTGGCGTCGAGGACGACTGGCACATCAACTGCCCGGGCTATTTCCCGTTCGGCGGGCGCAACTTCCATTGCTGGAAGCGCGGCGGCCACGGCCGCATCAACATGAACCGCGCCATCAAGGAAAGCTGCGACGTCTTTTTCTACCAAGCGGCCTTGCGCGCCGGCCCTGAACGTATCGCGACCACAGCGCGCGAGTTCGGCTTCGGCCTCGCCCACGATGTCTCGCTGCCCAACGTTCAGCGCGGCCTGGTGCCCGATCCGGAATGGTGGCTAGCCAACCGGCACGAACGCTGGACCGCGGGCCTCACCGTGAACTATGGCATCGGCCAAGGCTCGCTCGTCGTCACGCCGTTACAGCTCGCGACGATGGCGGCGCGCATCGCCAACAATGGCCGCGCCGTGCTGCCGCGCTTGGTGCGTGAAGCGCCCGGCGTCACTGATCCGCCCACGCCAGCGATCTTGCCGGACATATCGCCGGAGCATCTGCTTGCGATCCGCCAAGGCATGTTCGGCGTCGCCAACGAAGGCGGTGGCACCGCCACGCGCGCGGGCAACATGATCCAATGCGTTCGCCGTCCGGATGGCGTCATCATAGACGCAGCGGGCGCGCCGCCAGGCTGCACGCCGGTCCAGATCGCCGGCAAAACCGGCACCGCGCAAGCGCGTGTCATTACCGCGGCCGAGCGCGCCGGCGGTGTTCGCCACGATTCAGAATTGCCGTGGCGTCTGCGCGACCACGCACTGTTCGTTTCGTTCGGGCCTTACGACAATCCGCGCTACGCCGCCGCTGTCGTCATGGAGCACGGCGGCCACCTCAACTACCAGCTCGACGCGTCGCCGATCACCGCCATGATCTTGCGCCAAGCTTTCCTGCGTGACACTGCCAACCGCCCGCCGGCGCGGCTGGCGCAGCTTGAAGCGGGGACACGGGCATGACGGCGCTCTCCATCGGCTCAAGTCCGAACACAATTTTCGACCGCTTCCGCAAGCTCAACTGGGGCATCATCACGATCCTCGTGGCGCTCGCCTTCGTCGGCGTGCTGATGCACTTTTCGGTTTCATCCGGCGCGTGGACGGAAATGCCGCTGACGCACGGCATGCGTTTCGCCGTGCTGCTCTCGATCCTGCTGCTCAGTGCGATGTTCCTGGATACACGCTTCTGGCTCGCGATCGCTTATCCGCTCTACGCCGTAGGGCTGCTCTTGCTTGTCGGCGTTGAAGTCGCGGGCGCGACGCGCATGGGCGCCACGCGCTGGCTCGATATCGGGCCGCTTTCGCTGCAGCCGTCCGAGATCATGAAGATTGGCATCGTGCTGGCCCTGGCGCGCTACTACCATCAGCTCGACGCGCGCCGCACCGGCACCGTGCTCTGGATCGTGCCGCCGTTTCTGATGATCGTCGCGCCTATCGCGCTGATCATGCACCAGCCTGATCTTGGTACCGCGATGCTCGTGATGTTCGCGGGGCTGATCGTGATGTTCTTGGGCGGTCTGTTGTGGCGGATCATTGCGGCGGGCGCGATCGTCGCTGTCGGCGGCGCCATCTTCGCCTACACAAGTCTGTTGCACGGCTATCAGCGCGACCGCGTCAACGTCTTCCTCGGCATCACCGACGATCCGCTCGGCGCCGGCTACCACGTGCTGCAATCGAAGATCGCGATCGGCTCCGCCGGACTTTTTGGTCGCGGCTATTTGCAAGGCACGCAAAGCCAGCTCGACTTCCTGCCGGAAAAGCACACCGACTTCATCTTCACGATGATCGTCGAGGAATTCGGCCTGCTCGGTGGCGCGCTGGTGCTTGGGCTGTTCGGCGCGCTGATGGCGTTGACGATGCAAGTGGCGCTGCGCGCACGTTCGTTGTTTGGCAAACTCGCCGCCGCCGGAGTGGCCGCCACGCTAGCGTGCTACGTCTTCATCAATACGGCGATGGTGATCGGCCTCGTACCAGTGGTCGGCATTCCGCTGCCCATCATCAGCTTCGGCGGCACCGCGATGTTCACGCTGATGGCCGGATACACGATCGTGCTCAGCATCGACTTGCACCGTGACCAGCACGGAGCGCGCGGCTGGCTGTGGTAATTACCAGGCCGCGCGATCCGCCATCCAATCGGTCGCGCGCACCAGCGCATCGACAATGCCAGGCTCTAGCGAGCTGTGTCCTGCGTCGTGGATGATCTCCAGCTCCGCTTCCGGCCAGCGTTGCTTCAATTCCCACGCTGACGTTAGCGGCGTGCACATATCGTAGCGTCCGTGCGCGATCCGGCAGGGGATGTGGCGTAAGAGCGGCGCCTGATCCAACAGCCAGCCATCGTGTTCAAAGAAGCCGCCGTTCATGAAATAGTGGTTCTCAATCCGCGCGAACGCTTCGACGAACCGATCCTCATTGAACCGCGAAGGCAGCGCACTCGGCCCCGCGATGGAGATCGTCTCGCCTTCCCAGCGCGCCCAGACCCGCGCCGCCGCCAGCCGCGTCGCCCAATCGTTGGAGGTCAGCCGCGTGTTAAACGCTGTCAGCAGATCGCCGCGCTCGTTTTCCGGGATCACGCCGACATACCGCGCGAAGGCGTCCGGATACACGTGGCTCGCGCCGTTCTGATAGAACCAATCGATCTCACTCTTCCGCAGCAGAAAAATTCCACGCAGCACCAGACCCGCGACCCGCTCCGGATGCTTTGCCGCGTACGCCAGCGCCAGCGTCGAGCCCCACGAACCGCCGAACACCAACCACTTGTCGATCCCGAGCTTCTCGCGCACGCGCTCCATGTCGGCGACGAGATCCCAGGTGGTGTTCTCGCGCACCTCCGCGTGCGGCGTCGAGCGGCCGCAGCCGCGCTGATCCATCATCACGATGCGATAGCGCTGCGGATCGAAGAAGCGGCGCATTTCCGGCGACAGCCCTCCGCCAGGTCCGCCATGGAGCGCCACCACCGGACGCCCGCGCATGTTGCCACTCGTTTCCATGTAAATGGAATGCAGGTCCGAAACCTTCAGCATCTCACCATGCGAGGCTTCGATGGCAGGGTAGAGGTCGCGGCGCGGTGGCGTGGATTGTCCGTACATGACGCTTGGTTAGGAGCGTGCGCCGCCACGGGCAAGCCGCCGTTTCACCTCTCCCGTTGAAATTGCCTAAGTGCTAGGCGCTGTGGGTGAGCGCCGAACCAACCCCCACACCGTTGCTCGCCTCCCGCGCTGTGCGCGTGACGCTGGTGATGTCGTGTCTCTACACGGCGGCCGGTGTGATTCTGGTTTTCCTGCCGCGTTGGCTGGAGGCCGAACGCGGCTTGACCGGCGCCGAGATCGGCGCGGTGCTTTCGCTGCCGCAACTGGCGCGCATCCTCATCGGCCCCACCATCGCGCATTGGGCCGACGGCGTCGCCGACCGCCGCACGCCGTTGCGCCTTATCTCGATCGCCGCCGTCGCCGCCTACGCCGTGTTCTTCTTCCTCGCCAGCGGCTTCTGGCAGCTGCTTATCTTCGGTCTCATCGCGCTATCGCTGTCGCAAACCCTGACGCCCCTGATTGAAGCAGCGACGCTTCGCGCCACCGCGGACGGGCGCATTCCATACGGCGTCGCGCGCGGCATCGGCTCGGTCGCGTTCATGTTCGCCAACATTGTCGGCGGCCTGCTCGTGGCGCGCTTCGGCGTCGGCGCGACGGTCGCTTGGGTGCTGCTGTCGCTCGCGAGCGTGTGCGCATCGTCGTGGCTTGCGATGCTGCCAGACCCACCGCCGCAGCATGTCGTGACACAGCGCGCCGGGTTCAGCCGCATCGCGGAGCTGATGCGCAACCGCCGCTTTGTGATCCTGATTTTCGCGTGCGGCCTGATCCAATGCGCACACGCGTTCTACTACGGCTTCTCGACGCTGGTCTGGCGCGAGCAGGGGATTCCCGCTGAGATTGTCGGCCTGTTGTGGGCGTTCGGCGTCGCGGTTGAAGTCATCTTCCTCTGGTGCTTGCCGCCGATCGAGCGCCGCACCACGCCGGAAGCGCTGATCATAATCGGCTCGATTGGCGCAGTGATCCGGTGGGTCGCCATGGGCTTCGCGCCGACCGGCTTCATCCTCTGGCCGCTTCAGGCGCTGCACGTGTTCAGCTTCGCCGCCGCCCATATCGGCGCCATGCGTCTATTGTTCCGTGACACGCCGGAATCCTCCGCCGCCACCGCGCAAACGCTCTACGCAGGGCTATCCGCGGGTTTGCTCATGGGCATGGCCACGCTTTTGTCTGGCGCGCTCTACGATGCTGTTGGCGCGCAAGGATACTGGGCCATGGCAGGGATCGCTGTCGCGGGCGGCGCGTTAGCGCTTCTGTTACTCGAGCGGCGCGCCTCGAAAGCAACACCTCGTTAACTATTTTTCGCCTGCTGCGAGAACTTCGCCAACCAGCAGCGCGCGCAGCCGTTCTTTGCCTAATATTTTCTGTTAGCCCCTAATGGTTGACGGGCAGAAAGCCTGAAGGGACGCGTTTTATGGCCGCTGAGGCCGCATTCGACTTCCAGGAGAACGGCCGTGGGCCGGTCCTGTCGCTCTCCGGCGACTGGACCGTGGACACCATTGCCGCGCTGGAAGCCGAGCTGCGCGCGGTTGCGAACCGGTTAAAGCCGGGCGCCGTGGTCGACGTCTCCAATCTCGGCCGCATGGATGTGGCTGGCGCCTATCTGCTCGACCGCACCTTCCGCGAAAGCCCCGCCGGCGACAAAGCCCGCATCGCCATTCGCGGCGACCACTCCAACGCCATGCGTTTGCTCGCCGCCGCGCGCAAATCCATCGCGCCCATCGTGGAAAAACCGCAGCGCCCGACCGGCCTCAACGGTTTCCTCGAACGAGTCGGCCGCATTATGGCTTCGATCGGCCACGAGATCATCGATACCGTTTCGTTTCTAGGCGAAACGCTCGTCGTGCTGTCGCGCCTCGTCACCAATCCTCGCCGCATTCGCTGGGTCTCCGTCGTCCACACGATGGAAGTGGCGGGTCTCAACGCAATGCCGATCGTTGCGCTGCTGGCGTTTTTTATCGGCATGGTCGTTGCCTATCTCGGCGCGCGCATCCTTGGCGATTTTGGCGCTTCCGTGTTCACGGTCGAGCTCGTGGCGTTTTCGATGCTGCGCGAATTCGGCGTCGTCATCACCGCCGTGCTGCTCGCGGGCCGCACCAACAGCGCCTTCACCGCCGAGATCGGCGCCATGAAGATGCGCCAGGAAATCGACGCCATGCGCGTCATCGGCATCGATCCGATGGAAGCGCTGGTCGCACCGCGCGTCATCGCCATGCTGATCATGACGCCGATTCTCACCTTCGCCGCCATGATGGCCGGCATGTTCGGCGGCTTGCTCGTCACCTGGGGCGAACTCGGCGTCAGTCCCAACATGTTCTTCGCGCGTATTTCCGAGGTGGTACCGGCCCAGCATTTCTGGGTCGGATTCTCCAAGGCTGCGCCGTTCGCGCTCGTGCTTACCATCATCGCCTGCAAGCAGGGACTCTCTGTCGGCGGCGATGTCGGCTCGCTCGGCCGCAAAGTCACGTCGTCCGTGGTGCAGGCCATCTTCATGGTCATCCTGATGGATGCGTTGTTCGCGCTCTGGTTCCTGGAGTTGGACCTGTGAGTGAGGAGATCGCCATCCGCGTTCGGGGTCTTGTCACACGCTTCGGCGAGCAGACCGTACACAACGGGCTCGACCTCGATGTGCGCCGTGGTGAGATCATGGGCGTTGTCGGCCCGTCCGGTACTGGCAAGTCTGTGTTGCTGCGAGAGGTCGTCGGCCTGGAGACGCCGACGGAAGGCGAGATCAGCTTCCCGTGTTTTGAAGAGGACGAGCGCAAGCCGCGCCTCGGCGTCATGTTCCAGGACGGCGCGCTGTTTTCCAATCTCACCGTGCTCGAAAATGTCGAAGCGCCGCTGCGCGAGCACACGCGTATTTCTGCACACCTCCGGAGCGAGATCGCCGGCCTGAAGCTCACCATGGCCGGCCTTGGTCCTGACGCGTTCTACAAAAAGCCGGCGCAAATTTCCGGCGGCATGCGCAAGCGCGCCGCCGTCGCACGCGCACTCGCGCTAGATCCGGAACTGTTGTTCCTCGACGAGCCGACAGCGGGCCTGGATCCGATCGGCGCCGAGAACTTTGATCGCATGACCGAGGAACTCGCACGCTCGCTGGGCCTCACGGTTTTTTTGGTTACGCACGACCTCGATACGCTGCACGCGATCTGCGACCGCGTCGCTGTTCTCTACGAAGGCAAAGTCGCGGCACTCGGAACGATCGAAGAGATCGTCGCCGACGCTGACGGCTGGGTGAAGGAATATTTCTCAGGACCGCGCGGACGCGCAGCAGGGCGCGCCGCCGGAGGGTGATGAGATGGAAACGAAGGCACACTACGTAATGATAGGCGCGGCGACCGTGATCGGCGCCGTCCTCATCATGTTGTTCGCGATGTGGATGTCGACCGGTGACCTCCGCCGCGGCTTCAATCAATACGACGTCGTCTTCGACGACCCGGTGCGCGGGCTCACCGAAGGCGGCGAAGTGCGCTTCAACGGCATCAAGGTCGGCGAAGTGGAGTCGCTGCGCATCGATCCCGACAACACCAACCGCGTCATCGCCCGCATCCGCGTCTCCAGCGATGTGCCGGTCAAGACAGACACCGAGGCTCAGCTTGAGCCGATCGGTCTCACCGGCGTGACGTTGATCCAGCTTTCACCCGGCGGCGCTGAGTCTGAATTGCTGCGCAGCGACATGTTCGGCGGCCCGCTGCCGCGCATCGTCGGCCGCGGCAGCCAAGTCGACGAACTGCTCGCGCGCTCGGAAGATATTGCACTGCGCGCCAGCGAAGCCATGGCCGCCGTGCGCGATCTCCTCACCGACGAAAACATCGCGCGCGTCACGCGCATCGTTGAAAACCTGGAAACGGTTTCCAACCAGCTTGCCGATCAGCGCTCCGTCATCACGCAATCCGGCGTCGCCGCTACCGAGGTCGCCACACTCGCGCGCCAGATGCAGAGCGATCTGGCTGAACTTGACCAAGTGCTGAGCCAAGTCAACGCCGCAGCCGGCGTCGCAGCCGGTGAAACGTTGCCGGAGCTGGCGCTCGCTGCGGAAGAAATTCGACGCGCCGCCGCCGGCATCAGCCGCGTCGCCAACAATCTTGAAGAAAACCCATCCGTCCTTACGCCGCGCGCGCCGCGGCCCACCGTGGAGCTGCGGCCATGAAGCGCCTCATCCTTCTTCTCGCCGCGACGAGCGCCCTCGGCGGCTGTATCTCTCTGCTGCCGAAACCGCCGCCACCGCCGCGCACCTACGTGCTGGAAGCGCAGGACGTGCAAGAGCTGCAAGGCGAACCGCTCGATGCTGTGGTGGCCGTCGCGGCGCCGACCGGCGAACGCGCGCTGCTCGGCGCTGATTTGATCTGGCGCACCGGCGACACCATCGCCTACGTGGCGGAATCGCAGTGGTCGAACCGCGCCTCGGACGCGCTGCAGCAAGTGTTAGCTGAAACCGTGATCCGCCAAGGCCGCTTCCGCGCCTCGACGCGATCCGGAGAAGCGCGTGCCGACTACGAAATTCGCTGGGAAGTGCTCGACTTCGAGGTGCGCGAAGAGACTATGACTGCACGTTTCTCCGCGGATGTGCGCCTTGTCGCCCAAGGCCGGCGCATCATCGCGTCGGAACTGGTTGTCGCTGAAGCGCCGGTCTCCGACCGCTCGTCATCGATAGCCGCTCAAGCGCTTGCGCGCGCCGCCCGTGAAGGCAGCGCGCGCATTGGGATGTTTGCGGCAGATGCGGCGACCCAGGAACAAGCCCGGATCGCCGAAGAGGCTGATCAACCCAGCGCGGCGTCGATCAACAGGTAAGCGCGGACCAACTCCGAGCCTTCGCCCTTTTTCTCGCTCTTGGCGAGATCGGGACGGGCGCGGAAGGCAATTGCTACATCGTGCGCTTTCGCGTTGCGGCGAACGTGGCGCGAGATGCGGGTAACCGCACCCGGAGCGGCATCGATCACCGAACGGCGGCGGGCCGAAGCGCCATCCCGCGAATTGCGGGCGATGCGCTCAAGGTCCGAAGCGTTCAGAATGTCGCCGAGATCAACACCGGCGTCTGTCACCAGGTCGATCGCGCCAGACTTGAGCTCGGTGTCCGGATCCTTGCGGGTCGTGGACGAACCGAAGTCAGCGAGTTCGAACGCGCTTTCGTTGGCGGCGGTAGGCGTCGGCCCGTCGTCGCGCTGCGGCATGAAGTTGCCCCACGAACCGAAGCCTTTGAACACGCGCTTTGGCTCGGCAACGTCAACGCGGCCACGCGATGAACCACGGCCCACCGCAGCGGTCGCCGCGGCGTGCAACGTCGTCACTTCTTCGCGCACCATGACCGGCTCCGGCTGACGCTCGACCGGACGCTGTGCAACCGGACGCGGCGCAGGTGCTGCAACCTTCTTCGCGCCAGCGGCCGAGGCGAGGGCGCCGAGGCGCTTCTCGATCGACGCGGCGTGATAGTCGGCGGCGGCTTGGCTTTCTTCCGAAGCCATGCGAGCGGCGTGAGCGGCGTCTTGCAGCTTGGCCAGCGTCTCGGCGGCGGCGTCTTGCAACGCAACCGTTTCGGCGCGGATCAGCTGCGCAGCGCGCTTGGCCTCCTGCACGGCGGTGCGGGTCGTTTCACGAACCGCGCTCGCGGTTTCGTTGGCGGCCAGCACGGCTTCGGCAGTCGACTTCTTCGCGGTTTCGGTCAGACGCGTGGCTTGCGTTAGGCCGTCCAGCATTTCGGTCATCGAGCCGTTGAGCGAAGCGGTCGCGTGAGCGGCGCTGTCGGCGGCGTGATGGAAGGCGGCAGTGCGCTCGCCCATTTCGTGCGCCGAAGCGGCGAACGAGGACAAGTGCGACTGCAGCGCGTCCTCAGCCGCGCCGACTTCCGTCTTCACGATCTTCGACGCTTCACGCATCAGGCGGACCTGGCGGCCCACCGAGTGCGCGATCACTTCGGTCTGGCCCTTGAGGTCGGTGTTGAGTTCGACGATGGCGTCGCGCTCGACCTTGAGGGCGTAAGAGAGCTGAGCGGCGTTATCGCGCGAAGCGTTGATGGCTTCACCGAACAAGTTGGCGTTGCGCTGAGCGACCGTTTCCAGTTCCGCGAGACGATCCAGTGCGGCCGACACCGCGTCGTTCAGCGACTCGATCTCGTTCTTCACCGTGTTGGAAACGCGTTGTGCTTCCAGCTCAGCCGCTTCCGTCGGGAAGCGCGCTTGCTGGCTGAGGCGCGTCAGTTCAGTCGTCAGGTAACGCGTCTTCAGCGATTCACCGGCGGCCGAAGCAGAAACCCAGAACAGCAGAGCAGGTCCGAACGCCAAAGCGAGCAGACCGGCTTGCATCGCCGGGTCCATCGCCAACACGGCGGTGACGCCAAAATATGAAAGCGGTCCGCCGATTGCGCCGGCGATCCACACCAGGGCCGCGAGGCCGCCGGCGAAACCCGCCCACGAGAAACCGGTCTTAACCTTCGCAGGTTGCTGCGGTTCGATCACGGCCGGCTCTTCGGTCGTGTTCTCGAACTCCTGCAACGCGATGTCGCCGCGCGAGTCTTCAGCGACTTCGTCGCCGAACAACTCGAACGGATCGCGTTCGTCGTCGTCTTGGTTAAAATACATTGCGCAAACTCCCGAGCGCCCGGGTTCACAGGCGTTAACCCGCCTGGCTGCAACGGCCATGCCAACGGAGCGAGTGGAGTTCGCGCGGAGCGCGTGCGCCAAATCGGAGCAAAACGCGCGCCGGTTCACCAACGCGCGTTCAAAGTAACTTTAATGGCTGTCCCGCTTAGCCCGCGGCGGCGTCGATCAGCAGGAACGCACGCGTGGCTTCCGCGCCCATCGCCGCGCGGCCACGACCGATCAGTTCAGCAATGCGCCCGCCCTCGTGACGAAGGAATTGCATCGCATCTTGGTTAGCTTGCGGATTGCGCGCGAAGTAATCGCCCAGCTTCCGCGACGCATCCGGCGCCGCATCCCGCACCGCGCGGCGGCGCGATTGCGTGCCGGAACGTGCGCGCTGCGCAATGCGCTCAAGGCCGGATGGTGAAAACACCTCGTCAAGCTTTAACCCTGCCTGCTCGATCACCGCGACGATCGGCAAACTCGGCGCATTGGCGCGCGGATCGGAAATCTGGCGGCGCAGGTGCGCAACCGGATCTTCCGCCGGCTCGCGACGCGCCGGCTGTTGGGCGCCGCCGTCGTCGACATTGGAGAGCAGTTGCCGCCACGTCCAATCGCCCTGCGGCGGTTCACGGTCGCCGCGTTCACCAAACGGGGAGGGCTGTTGTTCGCTGCTGCGCACGCGCGGCAGAGGGCGGCTTTCCATCGAATCCGGTTGATCGCGCCATGAGGTGTCGTAGCCAGGGGCATCCGGCGCTTCGCGCATGCGCACCGGCTGCCGTGAGCGCGCCGGCGTCCCCGGCGACGGCATATCTTCCACTGCGTGGCGCGCGCCGATGGCGGCCGAGCGCGCTTCTTCAGCGGCTTCGCGCAGGCGCTCCAGCGCAATCGACGCTTCGCGTTCAACGTTAACGGCTTCGCCGCGGATCAGGTCCGCCGCACGCTTGGCGTCATCAATGGCGCGCACCGTAGTGTCGCGGATCGCTCCAGCTGTGGAGTTGGCCGCAAGCGATGCCGCATCGGCCGATTGCCGTGCCGCGTCGGTCAGACTTGTCGCCTTGGTCAAAATATCGAGCGCGTTCGAGAGCGCAGTCTCCAAACGGAGCGCCGAGTCCGCGCTCGCTTGCGCCGCGCCAGCGAGGTGCTGTGTGCGGTCCGTGATCAACGCGGCGGCCGCGCCGAACGAGGTTAAGCGATGGTCAAGCGCCTGATCCGCCGCGCGCACTTCCACTTCGGCTTGCAGCGCCGCTTCGGAGATCGCGCCGGTATGCCGTGAGATACTATTGCCGATGGTCTGCGCCTGCCGTGTCAGGTCTTCGGAGATGCGCAGCAGCTCGGTGCGCTCGTGCTCCATGCCGGAGATCATCTGGTTAGCGCCGGCCTTGGCGCGGTCGCCCATATTGTCGACCGCATCGGATTGCTGCGCGATCCGGCCTTCGACTTCCTTCAGCCGCGCCAGCGTCGCTTCCAGTGCGCGATCCAACGTCGTGATCTCACCGCGCACCGTTATTGCGAGTTGACGCGCAGCATCCTCGGCGCTGCGTTCGGGATTCATCAACCGGTCGGCGGCGTCCGCAAGCCTGCTCGCCTCGGCCCGTGCGCGGGCGCTATCCCGCGCTGCCAGCCCCGAAAACCAAGCCATCATCGCAGGCAGGAAGAGAGCGGCCGCCAAGGCAGCGATCTCTACGCCGGTGAGCGCTTGGACTCGCTCCATACCCAAAAGCGCCACCGTTGCGGCCAGTCCGCCGACGATCCAGACGCCACCCACGATGAGCGCCAGCAGCCCAAGCAGGGCACCCGGGTCGCGGGGGCGTTCGGCGTTTGGGGCAGGCGTCGTCATTCGGAGAAATTCCCACCAACGGAGGCGCGCGCGTCATCGCACGCGCCGAGCATCAACGGAAACGAAAGAAGTGAGGCCATTCAAGGGCGAACGGCAGTTACGCGAGTTGGTTACTCGCTCGGCTGCTCGCAGGTTGCCGTCGCGCAAGACGGCGCTTCGCGCGCCTCAAGGCTCACGCCGACCCAGGCCAGGGCCGCCGCCACCAGCACATCGCGGATCAAAATCAGGACTGCCAGCATGTCCTGCCTCCCTCAAAGCAGCGTCGCGTATGTGCGCCCGCGTTGTTCCGACGACAAGCGGCGCCTGCGGTTTGTTGCGCCGAATTCGCCGCCACACACCGAGCCTCGGCTTGATCGCAGGCGCTCAGAGCGCTAATTACAGCGTAATGTTACAACATAACAATCAGGCGCCGCGACAGGCCCACCTGGCCCACGCCGCCGTCGTGGGCATGCACGCGTTGTGTTGTGGCCTGCCTGCGCTGCTAATGATCGCTGTCGCCGCCGGCGCGACCTCCGGATTTACGCTTCTCTCTGGTTTTGTTACGGAATTTCACCGGTTCCTGCACGCCCACGAGCTGTGGATCTTGGCCTTGTCAGCCTCGCTTGTGGCGGCAGGGGGATACCTCGAGTTTGTGGCTCGTCGCGGCACGCATCGCCGTGGCTTCCCTTGGCTCTTCGCCTTCTCGGCCCTCTGCTTCCTGGCCAACGTCGTAATCATCGCCGTCCATCGCGCCTGACGCAGGTTTAAGCGAAATTTACCCGAACCCTGGCAGCGTCGCCCCGACGTCAGCTGCGCAGGGCCTTTTATGTTCAACAGACCGCCTACGGCGCTCGCCAGCGCGGCCGAAACGCGCCGCCGCGAGATGCCGGCGTCCGTCGCGCTGGTGATCCTGACCGGCGGCATCGCCGCGGCGATCATGGGCGGGGCAGGGCCGGTCGGCTGGGCGGCGGCGATGTCGCTGCTGCTGGTGCTCGATACCGAACTCTATCGCCGCCTCGACAGCGCGGATGTGAAGATCGAAGGCCGTGCGATCACCGCGTTGTCGGCGTGGTCGTTCGTGAGTTCCGCGTTTTACGCCACGTTGCCCATCGCACTTTGGCTCCACGGTGAAGCTGCCGGCGCCGCCGCTGCGATGTTGCTGTGGGTCGCGGGCGTTGTCCGTCATTTCAGCCCTGGCGTTTCCGGCGCATGGCCGATTGCTCTCGCGGGCGCCGCGCCGCCTGCGCTCTCTCTGCTGGTCTCCCCGTTTTTGATCGCAGCCATGGCGAGCCGTCCGGATTGGGATATCGCCGTCATCGCCGCGATTGGCGGTGGCGCGCTGATGGCTTACGTGACGCTTGCGCGTGTAAGCGCCAGTGAAGCAGAGCGCGCTCTGCGCACTGCAACGCTCGCTCTCTCGCCACAACAGACGCTAGCGAACTTGCTGCTCGAAACAGAAGGCGTCGCGGTCCTGCTGATGGATCGCAACGATTGCATCATCGCGGCAAGCGACGGCTTGCTCAAGAACCTCGGCCGCGACGACGTGCGCGGTCTTACGTTCGAAGATATCGTGCCGATGCCGCGCGAACGCTGGCGCGCCGCGTTCGAATCCGCGCTGCGTGGCGAGGGTGTGCGCCATCCGGAAGACGAGATCATTCTCCCCACCGGGCGTCACTACTTCGATTGGGAAACGCGCCCGTGGCGCGACCAGACCGGCGAGATCTGCGGCGTCTTTGCCGCGGGCCGTGACATCACCTCGCTTGTCGAAGCGCGCAAGGCTGTCGTCGCCAATGAGGATCGCCTCCGCATGGCGCTCGACGCAGGCCGCAGTGTGGTTTGGGAAGTCGACTACAAAGAGCAGCAGATCCACTGGTACGGCGATCACACCGCGATCTTCGGCCCGGAAGGGTTCACGTTCGAACAGTTCGACATCAACACCACCAGCGTCATCCACAACGACGATCGCGACATGCTCGCAGCGTACTTCACGGAGATCGCGGCCGGCGAAAGCCACAGCGTCGAACACCGCGTCATGCGTGTGGATGGCTCCGTCGCCTGGGTCGAGAGTTACGCGCGTCGCGTGCTTGGCCGTTCCGGAAGCGTGCGCAAGTTCGTCGTGATGTCGAAGGACATCACCGACCGCAAAGCACAGGAGGCCGCCTTCATCGCCGCCATGCAGCGCGCCGAGGCTGCGTTGCGCGACAAACGCGCACTGTTCGAAGACGTCGGCGATGTCATCCCCGAGCGCGAAACCTCGATCGCCGAAGCCGATATCAGCGTCGCCGACATGTACGATCACCTCGCCGGCCTGATGGAAGAGATGAACACGCGCGATTCCGTGCTGGCGCAGACGATGGCCAGCCTGCGCGCCGCGCGCGAGGCCGCTGACGCCGCCAACGTCTCAAAGTCGCAGTTCCTCACTTCGATGAGCCACGAACTCCGCACGCCGCTGAACGCCATTATCGGCTACTCCGAAATTCTGCGCGAAGAAGCCGAGGCGGACGAGCGCGCCACGGATATCGCGGACATCGATCGCGTCTTGAGCGCCGCGCGCCAATTGCTGCATCTGATCAACGAAATTCTCGACCTGTCCAAGATCGAGGCCGGCCGCATGGATGTGGTCGCGTCTGAGTTCGCAATCGCTTCAGTGATTAAGGAAGCAGCCGCGACGGTGCGGCCAAGCATCGAAAAGAACGGCAGCGCGCTCAAACTCGACATCGCGCCGGACGTCGGCGAGGGCGTGAGCGATCCCTTCAAGCTCAATCAGTGCCTGCTCAATCTTCTCTCCAACGCCGCGAAGTTCACGCGCGACGGCGCTATCACCGTCACGGCGCGCCGCGAAGGCGAATGGGTGGAGATCGCCGTTGCCGATACCGGGATCGGCATGAGCGAAGACCAGGTCTCGCGCCTCTTCAACGCTTTCGTTCAAGCTGACGCGCTCACGGCGCGCCGCTACGGCGGCACCGGCCTCGGTCTCGCGCTGACGCGTCGCATGATGCAGCTCCTCGGTGGCGATGTCGCGGTGAAGAGCGTTCAGGGCAAGGGCTCAACGTTCACGTTGCGCTTCCCGACCGCTCTCCAATCGTTGCCGGCGCCAGCCGCGCGTATTGAGTCGAGCGCTGTCGCCGGTCAAGGTCGCGAACGCATCGTGCTTTTGATCGACGACGAAGAAAGCGCGCGCGATCTCGCCGCGCGCTCACTGACGCGTCTTGGCTTCAAGGTTAAAGCCGCCATCACCGGCGAAGAGGGCATCGCGCTCGCGCGCACGCTGCGCCCCAGCCTCATCGTGCTTGACATCAATCTGCCGGACGTCACCGGTTGGGACGTCCTGACGGTTCTGCTCACCGGCGATACCGGCGACATCCCCGTCCTTGTTCATTCAATCGACGATAATCGTAAACGCGCGTTAGCCGCGGGGGCGTGCGAACATCTGGTCAAGCCGGCCGATCGTGATGTATTGGCTGCGGCAGCATTGCGCCTCGCGCGCGCACCTGAACTTTCCAAGCCGGCAATTGCGCCGGTGATCGCAACTCGAACGAAGACGGCGTGAAAGGCATAAACAATGCGCATACTCATCGCTGAAGATCATCCGGACAACCGAGAGATGTTGACTCGCCGACTCGAACGCCGCGGCTACGAAGTGCGCTGCGCCGAAAACGGCGCGGAGGCTGTCGATATGGCCAAGGAGAGTCTGCCGGATCTGATCCTGATGGATATCTCCATGCCGGTGATGTCGGGCATCGAGGCCACCAAGATGCTGCGCCAGACGCCGGACACGAGCGCCGTGAAGATCGTGGCGCTCACCGCGCACGCGATGGAGAGCGCGCGCCGGGAATGCATGGAAGCGGGGTGCGATGACTTCGCTACCAAGCCCGTGGATTTCGCCGGTTTGATCGCGCTGATCGAAAAGCACGCGCCCGTCGCCAACCGCAATGTCTAAACGTGGTTAACGCGCGCTAAGGTTAGCAAAAACTGTATCGCAAATAAGTGATCGTCGGCGCGCGTATTAGCGCGCCTTCAACCTAAGCATTGTAATCTCGTCCCTTGGTGTGGTCCCGATTTAGGGAAGCAGGTGGGGCGAATGTCTCCGGCGCAAGGCGATGATGGCGCGTCCGCATCGACGCGCCTTGGACGTATTCTGCTGGTCGATGACCAGTCGCAGAACCGCGACATGCTGGGCCGCCGCCTGGAGCGTCGCGGCTACGAAGTCGTGTTGCGCGAGAGCGCCATCGACATCGAAGACGTCATCGCCAACGAAAACATCGAACTCGTTCTGCTCGATTGGATGATGCCCGAGCGCTCGGGCCACGATGCATTGATCGGCATCCGCGCCCGCCACGACGCCGAGCACGTGCCGGTCATCGTTGTCACGGCCTTGGATGACGGCGATATCGTCTCCACCGCGCTGGAAGCCGGCGCCAATGACTACATCCCGAAACCGATCGACCTCCGCGTGCTCACCGCGCGCGTAAAGGCTCAGCTCGACCGCCGCCAGGCCGTCCTCGATCTCGACGCCATCCGCAACGATCTGGAACGCACCGTTGAAGAGCGCACCCAGGACCTGCGCAGCGTCAACGAAACGCTGTGGGCCGAAATCAGCGAACGCGAAGCCGCCGAAGCGCGCGCCCAATCGTTGGCCCGCCACGATCCACTGACCGGCCTCGCCAACCGCCGCCATTTTCTGGAAGATCTCGACCGGCGCCTGTCGCTGGTTGGCGAAGAGGCAATCGCGTTCTCGCTGCTGTTCGTCGACCTTGACCGCTTCAAACCGATCAACGACGTCCACGGCCACGCCATCGGCGACCAGCTCTTGCAAGTCATCGCCACGCGGCTCTCGAATTGCTTGCGCGACGATAGCTTCGCCGCCCGCCTCGGCGGCGACGAGTTCGCTGTACTGCTCGAAGGGCCAGGCGGCCGCGAAGGCGTTGCAGCTGCGGCGCGGCGCATCTTGCACGAGCTTTCCGCGCCGATCCTCGTCAACGGCCTGAAACTTACCGTTGGCGCGTCGATCGGTATTTCGCTTTGCCCGGAAGACGGCCGCAGCGCCGCTGATCTGCTGCAACGCGGCGACGCCGCCATGCTGCGCGCCAAGGAAGATCGTGGCGCCTACAAGTTCTTCGATTCATCCATCGACGAAGAACTGAAGTCCAAGGCCGCGCTCGAAACAGAATTGCGCACCGCGATCCCGAGTGGCGACATCGTGCCGTATTTTCAGCCGGTGCTGCGTCTCGACACTGGTGAACTCGCCGGCTTCGAAGTGCTGGCGCGCTGGCCGCACCGCGAACGCGGCATGATTTCGCCGACGCAATTCATCCCGGTCGCGGAAGAGGCGGGCCTGGTTGACGCCATGTTCTGGGCGCTGCTGGCTCAAGCTTGCTCCAAGGCGCTCGAAGCGCCGGGCAACTTCATGCTGGCCGTGAACATATCGCCCAGCCAAGTGCGCGATCAGTGGTTCCCCGAGAAAGTTTTGCGCACATTGCGCGAAACCGGATTCCCGGCGCAACGGCTCGAAATCGAAGTCACCGAAAGCGCCATGATCGGCGATATCCAGCGCGCGAAATTGGCGCTGATGTCGTTGAAGAACCAGGGCGTGAAAATCGCACTCGACGATTTCGGCACCGGCTATTCGTCACTGTTCCTGCTGCGCGCGTTGCCGATCGACAAACTGAAGATCGACCGCTCGTTCGTCTCCACGATGACCGCCGATCGCGAGAACGCCACCATCGTCGGCGCGCTTGTTGGCCTCGGCAAAGCGCTCGGCCTCGAGGTCACCGCCGAAGGCGTCGAAGACGAAGCGACTGCCGAGGCGTTGCGCGCCATGGGCTGCCAGCTGGCGCAGGGCTACCTGTTCGGCGCCGCCATCGAATTCCCGCACTACGGCGACATGGAAGTGCGCGCGACGGGCTAAGCCGCGTAAGCGAACCAGACGTTCGGTTCGACGTAGCGCCCAACACCGCGATCCAGATCGATCGAAACCGGCACAAGCGCGCCATCGACCGGATAGTCGCCGCTCTGCTCGAATGGACGACCGGTCCACATCTCCCAGAAGCCCACCGGTTCTTCGACTACCATGGAGCGCGAAGCCGGCTTGATGATGCGACCGCCCGCGGCGGCATGGCTGCGCAGCCAAGGATCGAACAAGCGGCCCTTGTCGTCGGTCCAGCTGACGTACTCGTCGATCGAGATGAACGGGTGTTGATGTTTTGCCGAAGGCCGCACCGGCGCTATGACGCCGTCGAGGCTCTTGCGTACGGCCAGAGCCTGGAATTCGTCGATCATGCGCCGCGCCAAGCCCTTGCTGCGGTGAATGCCCGGCACCGAGATCGCCAGCGCGCCCAGTGCGTTGCGGGGGCGGGCGCGGTCGTTCGCGGCGGTCTCAACGATCCAGTCCCAGCCCTCGGGCGGCAGATTGTTGAAATCGCACGTCAGCGGCACGCAGTTGCCGACGGCAACCGGATAGCCGGTCAGCTCATCAACGAGGACAAGTTGGCAATCGGCGTGCTCCTCCAGCAACTCCTGGTAGTGGAGGAAATGCGCCCGCGTGAAATTCAAAAAGCCAAGCGCGCCCCAGGCCGCTTGTTCGATCGCCATCGCCGCTTTGCGCAGCTCTGGACTGTCGGCGCGCGTTTTCACGGCGTACCGGCTCATGGGTCACCCAAGTTCTTGTTAACCAATATTTGCACCCGGCGCCGCGATTACCCGAATTGCCCCAAGCGATGCTTCAGCGGATGCGAGTTCCCTAATAAAGCGTAAACTGGAAAATTACAAGCCCGAATATGTGTTTACCTTTATTAACGAGGGATTTTCGCGGCTTGGTGGGGTGCCGCATCAACGTGGTTAGCAAAGTATTCGATCCAACGTTATTTGCTAAGAATGAGCTGTTCGTAACGGTATCTTGGTATTGGCGAGGGCATATCTGATCCCTAATCGGCAGAAATCCTGTTTACTTTGGCTAGTCAAAATGACGCCCGCAAACGCCAAGACGGTTCACTATAAGAACGATCTGCGCCGTCTGACGGCGATGATCGGCATGGCGCTGGTCGTCTTCGGAACCGTCATGGTCGCGGTTGTCGCCTATGCCGGCTGGTCGGCGAACGCGACCGCCGTCGCTCGTGAACGCCAGCTGGTGGAAAACGCGCTCGACCAGAGCGTGAGCCGGGTGCTCGACCAACAGAAGGCCATCGCCTGGTGGGATGACGCCGTCATCAACGCCCAGGGCCGGCCGCTGAACATCGAGTGGCTTGAGACCAATGTCGGCGTCTATTTCTACGAGACCTACGGCCACGACGAAGTCATCATCGTCGATGCCCAGAACCGCCCAGTCTACGCCAACGTTGAAGGCGAACTCAGCAACGCCGCGCAGGCGTATGCCAATCACCGCGAAGTCTGGGATCAAGTCGTCGCTGAGGCCCGCCAGGGCGCCGACGGACATTTGCGCCGCCGTGACACCGCTTTCGTTGAAAGCCAAGGCAATTATAGCGCGCTTCTTGGTGCGAGCTTTGGCCGTTGGGCAGGCCACATCATGATGGTCGATGGCGAACCCGCCGTTGTCGCCGCGCTCTCCATCGTGCCGAACCTTGACGCGAACCTGCTGCACGGCGAACCGCATTTGCTGCTGAGCGTGGTCAAGATCGACCAAGCCTTCATGGGCGAAGTCGGCGGCTCGCTGCTGATGCCGGATCTCTCGATTTCCGCGCACGCCAACCAAGCCGGCGGCGTCGTCACCGAGCGTTTCAGCGCTGACGATGGCGCTCCCGTTGGCCACATTGCCTGGACGCCTCGCCGTCCGGGTCAGTCGCTGCTGCTCTTCATCCTGCCCATGGTCGCGCTCGGCGTGATCGGAGCAGGGGTGCTGACCTGGCTCATGATCGGTCGCCTGAAGAAAGCGTCCAGCGAACTCGCCGACCGCGAAGAGCTTTCACGCCACCAAGCGCAGCATGACTCACTTTCGGGCTTGCCGAACCGGCATCACTTCGTTGAGCGCCTGCAAGAAGCGCTCGATGGTCTGATCCAGTCTCGCAACAACGGGCGCGTCGTTGTCGCCTATATCGACGTCGATCGGTTCAAGGACATCAACGACACTATGGGCCACGCCGCAGGCGACGCGCTCATCATGTCGGTTGCCGCGCGCCTGCAGAAAGCGTTGGCGCCGGAGGATTTCCTGTCGCGCTTCGGCGGTGATGAGTTCGCTGTCCTGCGCCGCGCCCACACGACCGAAGCCGCCAACGAATTGTCAGACCGTCTGCGCGCCGCGTTCGAGGAGAGCTTCGACGTCTACGGCCAGCACGTGCGCATGACCGCCTCGATCGGCATCGCCATGGCGCCGGACCATGGCGCTTCTCCGCAAGAATTGATGCGCCACGCCGACATCGCGCTTTATCAGGGCAAGAACCAGGGCCGCGACCGCGCCATGCTGTTCTGCGCCGAGATGGCGGCCGAGGTCGAACAGCGCCGCGAAATCGAACTTGAACTCCACGATGCGCTCCTCGCGCGCGAACTCCATTTGCACTATCAACCGCTGATCTCCTGCGCGACGAGCCGCGTCACCGGGGTTGAAGCGCTGCTGCGCTGGAAGCACCCGACCAAAGGCGACATCTCGCCCGCCGTGTTCGTGCCGATCGCGGAGGAGGCGGGTCTGATGCCGGCGCTCGGCGCTTATGTGCTGGAGCGCGCCTTCGCTGAAGCCAAACGCTGGCCCGATCTCGAAGTGGCCATCAACCTCTCACCGGTTCAATTCCGGCACGTCGACTTGGTCGAGCTGCTCGAAGCCTTAGTCGCCAAGCACGACATCAATCCGCAGCGCATTGTCCTCGAGGTCACCGAGGGCGTGCTGATGGAATCCACCGACCGCAATCGCCAGATCCTCGAAACCGTGCGTGGCATGGGCTTCAAGATCGCGCTCGACGATTTCGGCACTGGCTATTCGTCGCTGCGCTACCTCTGCGATTTCCGCTTCGACAAGATCAAGATCGACCGCGCCTTTGTCACCGACATCCACGAGCGCAAGCGCGCCATGACTATCATCCAGTCGGTGGTCACCTTGGGCCGCGGCCTTGGCATGGATATCGTCGCCGAAGGTGTGGAAACCGAAGCCGAGGCCTCGGTCATGCGTCTGGTGGGCGTCACCGAGTTGCAGGGCTTCTTCTTCTCTCATGCCGTCGCGCCCGACCGCGTCGAGGCGCTGGTGCAGAGCTTCGGTCCCAAGGCCGAAACGGCCCAGCCGGCGTCTGTGACCGACCTCCGTGGCCAGCGCCGCAGCTAAGGCGAATTGCACCCCAAAAGGGCGCGCCTTTTCCACCGTTTCGCGCCTGCGACGAACGCCGCCCGGTGTCGCTTTTCTGCATCCATTGCAACCGCTTCGCGCGTGCGCCCCGCTCTGGACAAAATTAAGCTAAGCCTGCATGCCACTCGGATGCGCGAGGGCCCGGATAGGCTCAGCGTCAAGCGGGGTGACATCGGGCGTGTCCGGACAGGACAGGCCCGCAAGGTGGCTTGAGGGCGCCGCACACCGCATCACGGAAGGGGACGGAGCCGGCATGCGTATTTCCAAAGTTCATTTGGCTGGTCTGATGGCCGCACTTGCCGGCGGCGCAGCCACGAACGCGCAGGCCGACGATCTGACCGTAAGCACGGCGCGCACGGACCCTGTGTTCACCGCAACCGCCCAGAACGGCACGCCTGGCGACGTCACGGTGACGTCCGCAGGGTCGATCGCGATCGAGGATGGCGAAGCCGCTATCACGGTCAATTCGAGCAACGCGGACGCCGATTCCGAGTTCGTTCAAGTCCAGGGCACGATCAGCGCCGTAGACGAAGACAACGTCATCGGCATCCTGCTGGGCAACGGCTTCACCGGAAACATTTCCAGCATCGGCAACATCACGTTCACCGAAGACTACACGCCCGCGGATCTGGCCGGCGACACTGACACTGAGGCCGACGAACCTTTTGCGGAGGGCATCAATCGCTTCGGGATACTGCAGGACGCAGGCGACACTTACACGGGCGACATCACCAGCGGCGGCTCGGTCAGCATTGAAGGCAACAATTCCGGCGGCATCGCGTTGCGCGGGACTCTCATCGGTGATCTCACCACGAGCGGCAATATCGTGGTCGTCGGCGACAACTCGCACGGCATCGTGCTTGGCAACAACGGCGCCGGCGGCGTCACAGGCGATGTCGCCCTCCGAGGCTCAGTCAGTGCGCGGGGCGACGGCGCGTCGGCTGTCATCGTGGATGGCGTTATCAGCGGCTTCCTGCGGCTCAACAATACCTACGCGTCGACAGGCTTCCGCAGTACGAGCCCGCCGGCCGACACATCCGTGCTCGATCCGGACGACTTGCTGAGCGGCGGTGCTGCGCTCGCGATCAATCGGTCCGTGACGGGCGGTGTCTATGTCGAAGGTCTTGGGTTCGCCGACGACCCGGACGACGACGGAGACGGCATCGACGACTTAGGCGACGACGCCGACACCGACGACGACCTAACAGCCGCAATACGTTCCTTTGGCGCCGCGCCGGCCGTGGACATCAACGCCGCGGCGGGGGTCAGCATCGTATTGGGCGCCGTGACGGGGCCTGGCGCTCCTGCCGGTGGGTATGGCTTTGTGAACCGCGGCACCATCAGCGGCATTGGCGCCTATGAAGACTTCTCCGCGACGGGGCTCCGGCTCCAGGCCATTTTTGGCTCCTCTTCGGTCGACACAAGCGCGGGCATCTTCAACGATGGCCTTATCACCGCTACGGCGTTTTCTAACGCCGACGCGTACGGGTTGTTCGTGGGCGAGGGAGTCACCGTTCCGACCCTTCACAACCAAAATTCGATCTCGGCGATCTCGAGCGGCGAGCTCGCCTTTGATGCCTACGCCATCTACATCGACGAAAACGCGTCGTTGGCGGCGATTGACAACTCAAGCACGATCCGGTCGCAATTTGTCGGTGAGCTTGGGAATGCAACGGCCATTTACGACGGGTCGGATACGCTCACCACGATCAACAACTCGGGCACGATTTCCGGGATTGCGTTCGTTGTGGCCGCAGATGAAACGGCCACCGGTTTCAGCCGGGCCATCGACCTGTCCGCGTCGACCCAAGATGTGACGATCACCCAAACAGCGAACGCCGACGAAGATGTTATAGCGATCATCACCGGCGACGTGCTCTTGGGTGATGGCAATGACACGATCAGCCTGCTTGCTGGGACGGGAACCGGGACGTGGTCGTTCGGCAATGGCGCCGACACCTTCCTGCTCAATGGGGATGCAAGCTTCGCCGGCGTCCTCGACGACCTCGACAGCACGCTTGACCTCGACGTGCTCGGTGAATCGATCCTCCGCTTGAACGAAGGCACAAATCTTCAGGCCACAACTGTTGATTTCGGCGCGGACGTCACGTTCGTTCCCGTGCTGGCCGCTGGTGATCCGGCGCTAATCGTTGCCGACACTATCACTTTTGCCGGTGACATCAACAACCACGCTTCGATCCTGCCGGCGATCCCTGCAGGCCTGCTGGAAGACACCCACGTCTTCATGACGGCCACCACGAGCATGAACAACGGCGACCTTGTTACCGGTCTGGTGACCGGCGAGGGCACGCCATTCGTCTACAATATCGAAGTCTCCCTCACGAATCCTGCAGCCAATTCTGGCGATCCAAACTCGCTGCAAGCGACCTACTCGTTGAAGACGCCGGTGCAACTCGGTCTCACCGACAATGAGACGACGGCATTTGACCCTATCGTCGAGGCGCTTCGCACCGATCTCGACGCCAGCGCCGCGCTGACGTCGCTCGACAGCGCCGACGAATTCTTCGACGCCTACGAAGACCTGATGCCGAGCTTCTCGTCGGCGGCGACGGAAGTGTCGGCCACGGCGATCCAGCAAATGCAGTCAGCCACGGCAAACCGTCTGGCCGCAACGCGTCTACACGATCTGAACGACACATCGGTGTGGGCGCAGGAGATCGGCTACAGCCTCACGCGCACGCCGCCGACTTCGAACGGCCAGGAATACTCGGGCAATGGCTTCGGCGTCGCCGCCGGCATCGACGGCCCGCTTGAGAACGGCGCGCTCTTTGGTCTCTCAGCTTCGTTCATCGCGTCGGAAGTCGAAGAAGAGGGCCGTCCCGACAGCGAGATCGCGATTTCGATTGGGCAGTTCAACGCCTATTTCGGCGCAGGCGTGGGCCCGCTCGATCTGGACGTTATCCTGGGTGCGGGCGTCGGCAAGTTTAGCTCTCAGCGCAACGTCGAAATCGGATCTACGTTTGCTGCACTCTCGGAAGCCGATTGGTGGACCTATGAAGGCCACGGCTCGATCCGCCTCTCGGCGCCGATGCAGGTGTCGAACTGGATGATCATGACGCCGCAGGCGCAGCTGACCTACGCGTACCTGACGGAAGAGGGTTACACCGAAGAAGGTGGCGGCACCGCGATCGACTACGAAGTCGATGACGCGAACTCGCAGCGTCTGTGGGGCGATGCCGGCGTCGAGTTCAGCGGCCGCCTGCGTCTTGGCGGCGAGAACAGCTACATCGCGCCGCGCCTGTTCGCGGGCTATCGCACCAACCTGATCGACGAAGAAGCCGAGCGCACCTTCCGCTTCGTCTCGGCGCCGGGCAACGAGTTCACGTTGACGGACGAGGCTTTGGGCGATGGCGGACCGCTGGTCGGCATCGGTATCGACGCCACCAACGGCTTTTCAACCTTTACGTTGGGCTACGAAGGCGAGTTTGGCGATCAGATCGAGCGCCACAGCGTCAACGCCTCGATCCGCTTCCGCTTCTAAGCGGCGGATCGGAGCAAAGTTTGAGGGCCGGCGCGCAAACGCCGGCCCTTTGCCTACGAGAACACTGGCGCCGCAACTTCGAATTCCGCCCGCCGCGCCGGCGCGATCTGCTCGATCACATCGATGAAGCGCGGGTGCGTGAGGCCGGAGCCCAAATAGGTCCAGCGATTGGCCTGGTGCTGCTGCTCCAGGAATCGCGCGCGTTCAGGATCGCCGAGCTTGCGTCCTGTGGCGCGTTCGAGTGCATCGAGATCGAACGCAGTCTGTTGCTTCAAGCCCTCATCGAAGAACGTACCCAGCTCCCAGAAGCCGTCGATGCCGGCATTGATCGCCGCGGCGTCGAGCTTCTCGGCGATCGCCAGCGTCATCAGCGCGTCGAGCTGAGCGTGCTGATGCTCTTCCATCCAATGGTGCAACAGCAAGCTTTTGAATTGCGGATCGAGCGTCTGATCGTCTTTCATGCTGTCCATGAAATGACGCTGGCTCATCCACTCGATCATCAGCACCAGCAACGATACCGACAACGCCGGTTTCGCCAGCACGACCTTGCCGACTGCTTCCGGCGGGCCAATCACGTCGCAGCGCGTGCCGAAGCCGTTGGTGAACTCCTCGCGGAAGCGACGGAAGAGGTGAATGTGCTTGGCTTCTTCGGCTGCGAATTCGAGATAGGCGCGCGCCTGATAGTCGTCGCCCGCCGTCATCGGCTTCACGATCAGCGGCCCGGCGTGATCCATCACGAACGGCAGGATGAATTCCTCAATCAGCCCGAACATGGCGAGATAAGTGTTGCCGCGGATCTGGTTCAGCGTTCGCTTCTCGTCGGCGCTGAGGAAATCGAGATCCACGACCCGAGCAAAGCTTTCGGGCATGAAGGGCTTGGAGAAATCGAGCGTCTTGTCGCCGCCGATCAAATCCTCGACGCGCCAGGTGATGCGCTCGGCGCGCGCCAGGCAATCCTTGAATGAATATTGGTAGGTCATGATGCTTCTCCGGGAGGTTGGTGGGCATAGGCGTTGCTTCGCGCGCGAACTGGTGCGCTCTGCCTCTTGACCGAAGGGCGTCCGCGACGGCGAATGCCGGCATGGATGCGCTTTCGGATGTGCTGCGCGTGGTGCGCTTGACGGGCGGAGTTTTTCTCGACGCCCGTTTCACCGCGCCCTGGAGCGTGGCGGGCCGCGTTGAGCCGTTCAAACTTGAGCCATTCCTGCCCACGCCCGAGCAAGTGATCTGTTTCCACTACGTCGTGTCGGGTCGCCTTGTCGCCGCGATGGACGGCGCCGCCCCCACGGAGATGAAGCCTGGCGACATCATCCTGTTTCCGCGCAACGACGCGCACGTGCTGGCGAGCGCGCTCAACCTGACGCCGGAACCAGCGGGCGATATCGTATTTCAACCGCCTGGCACGGGAATCTTCAACGTAGCGCACGGCGGCGGGGGCGATGAGACACACATCGTGTGCGGCTTCCTCGGCAGCGACGGCGGCGCCAATCCGCTGCTGCAAGCGCTGCCCAAAATGCTCACGCTCAACGTGGCCGATACACCGGCTGGCAACTGGATCGCCGAATCCTTCGCCTTCGCCGCTCAACAACTCGCGCGCCAAGAGGCGGGCGAGGGCGCCATCATCGGCAAGCTCTCCGAACTTATGTTCGTCGAAGCGGTGCGCCGCTACATCGACGAATTGCCGCCGCAGGAAGCGGGCTGGCTCGCCGGCCTGCGCGATCCCCATATCGGCCGCGCGCTCGCGCTGATGCACACTAAGCCTGCGCACGATTGGACCGCGGAAGAGCTCGCCAACGCCGTCAACATGTCGCGCTCCGCCTTCGCTGACCGTTTCACGCAACTCATTGGTACGCCGCCGATGAAGTATCTCACCAACTGGCGCATGCAGGTCGCCGCCGTGAAATTGCGTGAGCGGCGCCAGACCATTGCGCAGATCGCCTTCGGCGTTGGCTATGAGTCCGAAGCCGCCTTCACCCGCGCCTTCCGGCGCGAGATGGGCCAGCCGCCGGCGGCGTGGCGCAAGCAGATCGAAGCGCCGCAGCATTAGAGCGGCGCATGCGCAACGGCGATCTGCACGCCGATGAACAACATCGCGGAAACCAGATAGGCGAGCGCGCGAAACGCGGCAGGCGGTCGGGAGCCGAGCATGTTGGTTATCCTGTCAGCGCCGCCAGCAGGAGCGGCGGTTACAGGGCTAGAGCGCGACGCGCGTGGCTTGAATGATCGATCCGCCGTCTGGCTTGATCGTGACGCCGCATCTACGCTCCGCTGTTGCAAACGAGAGTGTGGATGGCCTGCCATCCGAAGCTCGCAAGTGGAACGCCCAGTCCTCCTACGCAAAGGCCACGGAGGACATCCTTCTCTCGCTATCGCGAGCGAAAGATGGTGGGTGATACAGGATTCGAACCTGTGACCCGCTGATTAAGAGTCAGCTGCTCTACCAACTGAGCTAATCACCCGAAGACTCGAAGAGCGGCCCGACATAGGGGGATTGGCGCGCGCCGTCCAGTGTGGGCAGATTGCGGCAAAAGCGGCGGAGGATGCGGCCATGAACGGATTTGCCTGGGCCTTGGCGGTGTTCGTGCTGATCCATGTCGGGATCTCGGCCACCGGTCTCCGGACGCGCCTGGTCAGCAGCATCGGTATCGGACCCTACCGGATCGCTTTTTCCTTGGTTTCGTTGGGCCTGCTGCTCTGGCTCATCCACGGCTATGGCGTGATGCGCGCCGATCCGTTCGATGCACTGAACGCGCCGTTTTGGGCGCCACCGGCATGGCTGCACTGGCCGGCTGTGGTGCTGGCGCTGTTCGGCATCTCCCTTGCCGCCGCGGGCGTGCTCACGCCGGGCCCGACGCTCGCCGGTTACGAAAAGGCCGGTCTGGCCAAGCCCGCATATGGCGTGCTGCGCATCACGCGCCATCCCTTCATGTGGGGCGTGGCGTTCTGGGCGCTTGGGCACCTGCTCGTGAACGGCGAACGCTTCGCGCTGATGCTGTTTGGCGCACTCGGCGTGATGGTGCTCTACGGCACGCGCTCGATCGACCGCAAGGGCCGCGCACGCGATCCAGAAGCGTTCGCGCGCTTCGAGACCGTCACCTCCAACATCCCGTTCGCGGCGATCGTGCAGGGCCGCAACAAGCTTGCCCTAGGAGAGATCGGCTGGCGCGGGCTCGCCGGCGTTACCATTGCTGTCGGCATCGCGCTTTTCCATCAATCGCTGTTCGGCGCGCCCGCCTTCTCAACCTCGCCTTAAGGCACCGGCGCGAAAACAATCCAATGCTCGTCCTCGACCGCGCCCATTTCGACCACATGACCGGCGCCGATCGCGCCTTGCAGCTCGAAGTGCTGGGGCTCTTTCGTATGCAGATCGACGCCTGGCGCGCCGCCTTCGGGACAGGCGAGAGCTGGCGCGACGCCGTGCACACCATGAAAGGCTCCGCGCGCGGCATCGGCCTGATGGCGCTCGCCGCCGCCTGCGAAGCTGCGGAACAAGCCTCCAACGCCGATCATGCCGACGCCATGCAAAGCCTGCAGGCGCATCTCGAAGACGCGCTCGCCGCACTGGAACAATTCGCCGCTGAGGCGGCCTGAGCTTTTCGCGCTAGCGTGCCGCCATGGTCGCTGAAACCTTCATCCAGCGTTTTCCCGTCGACGCAGCCGACATCGACGAACTCGGCCACGTCAACAACATCGTCTATCTGCGCTGGGCGCAAGACATCGCCACCGCACACTGGCGCGCCCGCGCGGGCGCGGAGTTGGTGGATCGCTACGTCTGGGTCGTGCTGCGCCATGAAGCGGATTATCGCGCCGCGCTCACGCTTGGCGACGACGTCGAAGTTCGCACGCATGTTGATGATGCGCCGCAAGGCGCCACATGGGGACGCTTTGTCGATATTTACAAAGGGGGAAGCGAGAAGCCCGCCGTTCAGATCAAATCAAACTGGGCCATGCTCGACGCAAAAACGCGCCGCGTAAACCGCGTGCCGCCAGTACTCGTCGCGCGCTTTAAAGATTAGAACTCAGGATGGTTCGGATCCGACGGCGCATCGAGGCCAGCGGCAATGCGCATCAGATCGCGCACTTCGCCCAACCGATCGAACGCCAAGAACGCCAGCATGAAGAGCTCGCACAGGAAGCGCCAATACACGAGCGCCACGGCTGCCACCGCCGGCACTGCGAGCAACTGCATCGCGCCGGCGCCGAGATTTCCGCCCGCGAGGGAAAACACCGCCATCAGCAGAACGCCCAACGCAAACACCACGATCACGGCGGCGCCGACATAATACACGAAGCGCACCAAAGTCGGCCCGATCAGACGGTCGAAGCTCAAGAAGCGCTGAAAGATGGACTGCATGGCGAACCCCGCGAATCGCGTCGCTTATGAAAGCGTATAGCCGCCCTCGGCGACAAGCGTGGCGCCCGTCATGGGATTATCGTCGGACAAAAGCATGACGATCAGCTTGGTGATGTCATCCGTTGCCGCATAGCGCCCAAGCGGCGGCGCAAGCGCCGCAATTTTCTCGAAAGCGGCACGTGCGCCGCCGGCGTCTTGCGCCAGTTTTTGAAACAATGGCAGCCCATTCCACGGCGCCGCATCGCCAGCGCCCTGGGCAATGGCGTTGACGCGGATCGGGTGCGGCGCAGCCTGCTGCGCCGCCGTCTGGATCAAGTGCAATAGTCCCGCCTTCGGGGCGAAACCGCCGCCCTTGTCCAATTTGATCGACGCCGCCGGCGCGCTGACCACGATGGCGCCGCCCTGAAAATTGCTGCGCATCAACGGCATCACCGCGCGCAGCGAGTTGAGGACGCCGTCGAGGCTGGTGGGCATCACGCGCCCCCAATCGACCAGATCGCTCTCTTCCGCGCTCGCCGCTTCCACCGAGCGCACCAGCGCCCAGTCGACCCGCCCATATTGCGCTTTCACGAACTCGGTCGCCTGCGCCCAGCGGTCTGGATCGCTGACATCGAAGGCGAGGGTGGAGATGCGTTCTGGCGCGGCAGTGCTGGCCTCGATCTTGTCCGCTAGTGCGGCAAGCGCCGCTTCGTCGGAATCGACCAGGATCAGCCCGCCCTCGGCGCGGCCAGCGATATCGCGCGCGAGCGCGGCGCCGATGCCGGTGGCGGCGCCGGTGATGAGCGCCACCGCGTTGAGACGGTCCAGATCCATGGAGCGCTTACGCCACGGGGCGGGGCTGGTTTCAATGGTCAGCCCCAGGCGCGCGCGCTATATCGCGCGCAATGACCCGTTTCGCGCTCCAATTCGGCAACACCCAGTCCGGCCTCACCTATCAGGAGCGCATGACCGCCTACGGCATCTGCCCGCGCGGCGAAGCCAATCTGGCCATCGTCCAGATCGGCAAGAAGGCGCCCTACGAGTACGACTTGCCCGGCGGCGGCATCGAGGCGGACGAGGACGAGGCGGCGGCGCTAATGCGCGAATACCAGGAAGAAACCGGCCTCACCGTGTGGCCCACGCGCGTCATCGGGCGTGCCGGCCAGTACTGGATCAACAAAGGCGAGCCGCGCAATTCATTGGCGACCTTCTACGAAGTCGAACTCTCCGCCGACGACAACGCGCCGACTGAACCCGACCACGCACTGGTTTGGATGCCGCCAACGGATGCGCTGACCAAAATGCGCCACGAAGCGCATGCGTGGGCGATCCTGCATTGGCTGCGCGGACGCCGCGGCGCCTAATCAGGTCGGCTCTTCTTCGTTGTCGCCGTCGATGAAGTCTTCGATCCCCTGCAGCGGGTTCAGCGCATTCAAGCGCTCAAGCAGCGTTTCGTCCCGCAGTGCCATGTAACGCACTTCCGGCACGTCGTTCAGCGCAACGCGCCGCGTATCGCGCAATTGTGGAAGCTGCGGCATGCGCCGTATGCGCAGCGGATCTTCATCAAGGGATGCGGGTTCGATGGCTCTCAGCGGTCCGCCCAAACCGGTGTTCGGATCCTCGGCGACGAGTTGTTCGTCCGCGGCGTCTTGCGGCATGATCGGCAGCGAGGTGTCGTTCACACGCATGACGACAGCGCCGGTGACCGCTGCCGCGCTTGCCATGCCCATGGCGAACATCGCGTACTTCGATGGCGGCTTCGGTGGATTGAGAACGTTTTCAACCGCGCGCAAGCGATCGACGAGGCCATGCCAGGCGCCGCCGCCGCGTTCGCCGCGCCAGTGTGCGAAATCGATTACATTGGCCTTACGCGCAAAGCGCGGTGCGCCCGGCGCCACGGCGATCTCAACCAGGCGCACCGGATCAATCTTGTGCTGCCACTCGATCATGTAACTCTGGCTGCGCGCATCGGGCGACCAGATCAGCATCACCGCATCGCGCGATGTGCGCGCGCCTTCGAGTTCGCCCATGGTTTGGCGCCCGATCGTCAGCTGCACGCGATGCTGCTCAGCCTCGAGAAGACGCGTCAGCGTCTCCGCGAGCTTCGCCGCGTCGTATGTGCAGATGATGCGAACGTCCGTCATTAGGGCGGGGGGCCTAAGTTGAGGCTTGGCATAGCATGCGCCTGACGCCGCGCCACGATGTGGCATTGCAGGCTGTTGTGAATAAATGACTGGTCTGTGACAGCTATGGCGCAAACGACGCGCCTTCAAAACAAAGGCGAAATCGCATCACCCAGATGGTGTATCGCGCCCGATACATTCGCGCGGCGGATTACCAACACGCAATCTTCGTTGTGTCCGACCACGGAACCTCTAAGCTGCCCATCAGCGCGCGGGGGTAGGGCCGCGCTCGGGGAGAATAACAATGGATTTGGCGACCATCCTTCCGTTCATCGTGCAGGCTGTAGGCGGCGCGATCGGCGGCAACGTTCTGGGCGCACTCACGCGCGGCGGCGGCGGCATTGTAGGCCGCACCGTTATCGGCGCGCTCGGCGGCGTGGCGGCTGGCTTCGCTGGCGGCAACGTTGAGGCCGTAAGCGGCGTCACCTCAATGTGGAGCAACCTCATCGAAGGCGAGAACGGCGTCCACCTCTCGAACTTGATTACAGGCGCTGCTGGCGGCGGCATTCTCGGCTTGATCAGCGGGCTCCTAATCCGCCCACGCGCCTAAAACCCGCGCCAGACCAACGACAAGAATTGTGCGTCCGACCATTGCGCGTTTCCGTCCAGGGACCGCGCTTGGCGGACGATCACGATGCCTTGCGACGGCGAGAGATAGAGCCGTTGTCCACCCGCGCCCGCGGCCATCGCAAGATCGGTCGGCGCTGGCGATGAGCCGCGCCACAGATCGCTATCGACGCTGAGCTGATCGCGCGTCCGTCCTGGCGCCGCGAGCCAGAGTCCGAACCCTGCTCGCGCCTCCGCAAACGAGCCACGCACGGCCTCACGCAATGCGCCGTCATCTGCCAATTGCTGTGCACGCCATACGCCTTCGCGCCGGATCAGTTCGCCCGCTTGAGCCCAGCCGCGCGCCGAAACCGCCGCTCCGTCGTCAAACCGCGCGGCGCCTTCGCGGTTGCGCGTCCAGCCGATCGGCACGCACCCGATCGGCAGCAATGTGCGCGTCGTGAGATATCGCGCCGGATCCGGCTCGCGTCCGGACGCTTCTAATTTGCGTCGCGCGATTTCCGTGAACACCAGATAGCTCGCCGCGTCGTCATGGAAGCGCACGCCCGGAGGATCGGACGGCTCAAGCGCGATCGCGTTCGCCAGCGTTCGCTCATCACGCCGCCCGAACGCAATTCCGCTCGATCCCGCGAGCAGCGCGCGGATCGAGATTGTGCTCTTGACCGGGTGCGCGCCCCAATCGCCGATCGTCAACGCAACCGGCTCATCCAGCGTCATCAACCGGTCTTCGATCAGTGACGCGGCCAGCAAAGGCGCAAACGCGCGCGTGCCTTCGCCAACGCCCCAGCGCGCCTCGCGCGAACCGCCGGGATACTCTTCAGCCAGCACGACGCCGTGGCGCACCGCCAGGAACGTCGCGCCGTCGCGGTCGGCGCTATAGCGCGCGGCGTCTGCGAAACGCCCAGCCGATTGCGCGCGCGCCCATTGCGTCGTCGACGCGCTGACCACGCTGCATGCTGCAGCTGCAATGAAGGCGCGGCGATCCATGCGACTCCCCAGCGCATATTTTCCCAAAAGGGAACCGAACCCACAAGCCGCGCGTACCAGCGGCTATGCGTTTCCTGATTCCCTTCATCGCCCTGTTTTTGGCCGCATGCTCGCAAAATCCGGTTTATCGTCAATCCGAAGAGCCGCTGCCCGTCGCTTACATTACCCAGGAGTGGTATCTCGGCCTCTGGCATGAGCAAGCGCGGCTGCCCAACAGGTTCGAAAACGGCTGCCAACGCGCCACCGCCGAATACGCGCTCCGAGACGATGGCCTGATCTCAGTCAAGAACACCTGCACCCAAGCCAGCGGTCAACAGCGTGTCGCCAACGGCCGCGCACGTCCCGCAGGCGAAGCAGGCGAGGGAAAGCTTGAAGTGAGCTTCTTCGGTCCGTTCTGGGCCGACTATTGGGTGCTCGAACGCGCCGACGATTACTCGTGGAGTATCGTCGGCGAACCGGAGGGCCGTTACCTTTGGTTGCTCACGCGCGCCGAGACCATCACACCCGATCAGCGCAGCGATTTCGAAAGCCGCATCGTACGCCTTGGCTATCGCCCCGCTGAACTGGTGTGGGCAGCGCCGCCCACCGCGGAGACCGCGAGCCGCTAGCGATCACTTCCGGATTGTCACCGCGGTTTCGCGGCCGCCGATGTCTTCGATCTGAACTTGCACATCCACGTTGCGATCGTCGCGACGAACCGTGAGATTCACGGTGCCGCCCACGCCCAAGCGGTCGAGCGTGTTGGTGAGATCCGAAAGCCGCCGCACCGGCGCGCCTTCGGCGGCGACGATGACGTCACCCAATTCGCCGGCTTGCGGGTTGGTGCCGCGCAACCCGGCGCGTGCCGCCGGCGAACTGCCGGAGGTCTGCCAGACCAGCACGCCTTCAACGCCGAGCCGCGTCGCCACCGATTGATCCGCCGCGACAATGCCAATCCCGGCAATCGGCGCGCGGCCGGTCTCGATCAATTGCGGCACGACGCGCGCGATGGTGTCGATCGGCACCGCAAAGCCAACGCCAGCGTACGCACCAGATGGCGAGAAGATCGCCGTCGTCATCCCGATCACCCGGCCCGCAGAATCCAATAAAGGTCCGCCGGAATTGCCAGGATTGATTGCCGCGTCAGTCTGAATCACGTCCGCGATCTCGCGGCCTTCTTGGGTCGGCAACTGCCGTCCCAACGCGCTGACGATGCCCGCTGAGATCGTGCGATCGAACCCGAACGGATTTCCGATCGCAAACACGGCTTGTCCGACTTGCAGATCGTTCGACGTTCCCAATGGCAGCGCCGGCGAGCCCACCGCGCGCTGCAAGCGCAGCACCGCGACGTCGTATTGCGGCGCGCGGCCGATCACTTCGGCGGGAATGTCTTCTCCACCCGGCAAGCGGATCACAGTCTGCGCGCCTTGCACGACGTGGTTGTTCGTCACCACGTGCCCCGCCGCGTCCCACACGAATCCGGTGCCGGCGCCAACTTCGCCGCTGAACCCGCTCGGATCGCCGCTGATCACCAGCACCACAGACGGCGCCGCCGATTGAAAGATCGCGATTGTCGCTTGTTCGCTCTCCGCTAGCGTGCCCCGCGCTTGCACTACGCGCGGATCGGCGCCTTCGGTATCAATCGCCTGCGGCCGGCCGCAGGCGGCGAGCGCGACAAGGGTAAGGGCGGCGAGGGCGCGGAGGGGGGCGTTCTGCATGCCGCTATTTTGCATTTCCGCCCGGCCTTCGCTACCGGCTGAGTTCACGCATCGCCGCGTCGAGCCCCTGGATCGTCAGCGGAAACATGCGGTCGCCGATGATCTCGCGCACCACCTGGATCGACGGCGTGTGGTCCCAATGCGCGCGCGGCGTCGGATTGAGCCAGACCAGCCGCTCATAGACCTGCTCCAACCGCTGCAGCCACAGCGCGCCCGGCTCTTCGTTCCAATGCTCTACCGAGCCGCCAGGGTAGGTGATCTCGTACGGGCTCATGGTCGCGTCGCCGACGAACACTATTTTGTAGTCGTGCGGAAACTTGTGCAGCACGTCCCAAGTCAACGTCTTCTCGTCGTGACGCCGACGGTTGTCCTTCCACACGCTCTCATAGAGGCAATTGTGGAAATAGAAGAATTCGAGGCTCTTGAACTCGGTGCGCGCCGCCGAGAACAGCTCCTCGCAGAGCTTCACGTGCGAATCCATCGAGCCGCCGATATCGAGGAACAGCAGGACCTTCACCGCATTGCGCCGCTCCGGCCGCAGCACGATATCGAGATAGCCTTCCTTCGCGCTCTTCTTGATGGTGCCGCCGAGGTCCAATTCATCCGGCGCGCCGGTGCGCGCGAACTTGCGCAACCGCCGCAGCGCCAGCTTGATGTTGCGCACGCCAAGCTCGACGGAATCGTCGAGGTTTTTGTACTCGCGCTTTTCCCACACCTTCACGGCCTTGCGCTGGCCGCCTTCGCCGCCAATGCGCACACCTTCAGGATTGTAGCCGCCATTGCCGAACGGGGAGGTGCCGCCAGTGCCGATCCACTTGTTGCCGCCCTCGTGGCGCTTTTTCTGTTCTTCGAGCCGCTCTTTCAGCGTCTCCATCAACTTCTCCCAACCGCCCAGCGCTTCGATCTGCGCCTTCTCTTCGTCGGTCAGGAATTTTTCCGTCAGCAACTTCAGCCATTCCGCCGGGATTTCCGCGTTGATGGCTTCGTCGGTTTTATCCAGCCCCTTGAACACGTGCCCGAACACGCGGTCGAACTTGTCCAGATGCCGCTCGTCTTTCACCAGCGCAGCGCGCGAGAGGTAATAGAATTCCTCCACGTTCGGCGCGATGGCGTCCTTCTCCAGCGCCTCGACCAGCACAAGGTATTCCTTGAGGCTGACCGGCAAATGCGCCGCGCGCAGTTCGGTGAAGAAGCGTTGGAACACTAGTTCGTGCCGCCTCGCTGCTCGCGCCGCGCCAAGAACGCCAGGCGCTCGAACAACATCACATCTGCTTCATTCTTCAACAGCGCCCCGTGCATTGGCGGGATCAGCTTGGACGGATCGCGGCTCTTCAGCGTCTCCGGATCGACGTCATCCGTCAGCAGCAGCTTCAACCAATCCAGCAGCTCGCTCGTACTCGGCTTCTTCTTCAGTCCCGGCACTTTGCGCATGTCGTAGAAAATCTTCAGCGCCTCGTTGATCAGTCGCGTCTTCACACCAGGGAAGTGACTCTCCACGATCGCGCGCATTGTCTCGTCGTCGGGGAATCGGATGTAGTGGAAGAAGCAGCGGCGCAGGAACGCGTCCGGCAATTCCTTCTCATTGTTTGACGTGATCATCACAATCGGCCGCACCGCCGCCTTCACCGTGCGATTGAGTTCATAGACGTAGAACTCCATGCGATCGAGTTCTTGCAACAAGTCGTTGGGAAACTCGATGTCGGCCTTGTCGACTTCGTCGATCAGCAGCACCGGCCGCACCGGCGCCTCGAATGCCTCCCACAACTTGCCGCGCTTGATGTAGTTGCCGATGTCGCTCGCGCGCTCGTCGCCAAGCTGAGAGTCCCGGAGTCGCATCACCGCGTCGTACTCGTACAAGCCTTGCACGGCCTTCGTCGTCGACTTGATGTGCCACTCGATCAGCGGCATGCCCAAGCTCTTCGCGACCTCGATCGCCAGCATGGTTTTGCCGGTGCCGGGTTCACCCTTCACCAGCAGTGGGCGCTCGAGCGTGATGGCCGCATTGACGGCGACCTTCAGGTCTTCCGTAGCGACATAGTCCTTGGTGCCTTCAAACCGCATCTGCGCTCCTTGTCGGAGCGACTTAAAGCGGGGCGGCCCTCCGGTGCAAGCTCACGCGCAGGAAGCCTTCGTTCGGCGGTGGCATACATCGCAAGCATTGGCAGAACTGCCGCGCCGCCAACGCCAACGCGGCGCCGCTCATCGGCGGCGGTGGAGGCGGGGAGCCGGGCCGCATGCCAAGCGCGTGCGCGAGGCGCGTGAGATCTGGATGATCGCTGTAGATCGTCGCATTGTTTGGTCCGCGCACTTCGGCGAACCGCGTCGCCAACGGCGCCGTCGCCATCGCCACGATCAAGCCGTCGCCTTGCGCGCTGCGCAAAACCCAGAACTGGCTCACGCCATTGTAGAGCCCGCCGCCATACGCGGCGCTGACGCGTGTCGTACGCGCCAGGCAATTGTGAAACTCGCGCCCGATCAGCCGCAGTTCGGCGACCGACGTCACGCGATGCCAAGTCCGCCCCTGCGTCGCATCGATGACGCGCCGCGTGCAGCATTCTTCGATCTCGCGCTGATCCTCCCAGGCCGCGAGCAGGCGCGCGTATCGCTGAGTCCTTGCCGCCACGAACGCGAAGTTCATGCGATCCATCTTCGCCAAGAATTCCCGCGCCGCCGTAATCACAGCCGCATCATGTGGCCGCGCCGATTCATCCATCGCCGCCATGCGGCAGGTCTCGGCCAAGCGCCGCGCCACCGCGTGTAGTTTTGTCGACACTGAGCGCTGCAGCTTGAACACCGCGACCGCCTCGCCACGCGCTGCCGCGCGCTGGGCCCACTCCTCCGCGTATTCGAGTTCGATCGCGTTCGCGGCGCGAAAATTGTTCTCGTCCTTCAAGAGCGCGCCGATCGCCAGTTTCTCAAACCGCGCGGCGACTTTCTGGTCCCTGATTTTCGCCGCCGCCCGCCGCGCCAGCGCGCGCAGGGGTGCGATGTCGAGCACATTGGGCATGTGGTCTCCTTCCCGCCAAAAAGCAGGGTCAAAAATTCGCGCTCTGTTTTCGGTGCGGCGCGATCTCCGCGGCGCGTGCGCTCTCACGGCGCTGCCGGTTGTTCCGGTCGACGAACCTTTGCGCCGGTTAACGGTGAGATCAATCGCGCCGCTGCTGTTGGCGCGTTATCCGGTGCGTTTGCGGCGCGCACGACACGCACAAACGGGCGCCGCATGCGCCCGAGCGCAATTCGCAGGCGAACCGATGCGCCAACGCAACCTTTGCAACACCGCATTAACCATCGTGGGCGAGTGTTAACGCGATGGACTCCCAGAACCGGGAGGAGAGGGCTCATGCCGCTGAAACTGTCCCTGCGACCGGGCGAGAAGTTCGTCGTCAACGGCGCGGTCGTGCAAAATGGCGATCGCCGCGCTGCCTTGGTCTTGCAAAACAAGGCCTCCGTGCTGCGCGAGAAAGACATCATGCAGCCCGACGAGGCCGATACGCCGGCCAAGCGGATCTATTTCCCGATCATGCTCATGTATCTCGACGAAATGGGCCGGGACAAAGCCTATGGCGAGTTCGCCGCCAGGCTTGCCGAATTCATGGGCGCTGTCCGCGATCCGGCCGTGCTGGCTGAATGCATCGGCGTTTCCAAAGAAGTAATGGGCGGCGAATACTACCGTGCGCTGATGCGGTGCCGGAAACTCATCTCTTATGAGGCCGAGCGCCTGGGGCTTGGGCATGTCGATCAAAGCGTACCAGCGCGCAGCCACACAGGCTGAGAATCCGCGCGAGCTTGAGTACCGTGCTTTCGGCCAAGTCACCGCGGCATTGCTGCGCGTGAAAGAGGACGCGGCGTCGACGCCCGTCGTCGCCGAAGCCATCGAGGCCAACCGCCGGCTCTGGAACGTGTTCTCCGCCGATTGCGCCGTGCCGGAAAACCAGCTGCCGCTGGCGCTACGCGGCCAGATCATCTCGCTCGCCATGTGGGTGGCGCGCTATTCCGGCGAAGTGCTGCGCGACGGCGCCGATGTCGAACCCTTGATCGACATCAACCGCACCATGATGGAAGGCCTGCTCGCGCGCTGAGTTAGGCACAATTTGCCGATCGCAAAATACCGACGATCGTTTCGGTGGTGACGCGTTGTTAACCGTCCAACCTTACAAACACTGCCAACGCAAAGCGTCTCGCTCCATGAGGGGTAGGGCGTGCGGAAATTTCCGCGCGTACCGGGCGGGGAGCCCAGCCGGCCAAAACGGCCGGTTAACAATGTCCAGAAGGACCAAAAACTATGGCCAGCGTAAACACCAATTATGGCGCGCTCGTCGCGCTGCAAAGCCTCAACCAAACCACCAAAGAACTCGACCAAGTTCAAAACCGGATCAGCACGGGCCTCAAGGTCGCGACCGCCAAGGACAACGGCGCGGTCTTCGCCATCGCCCAGCAACAACGTGGCCGCGTCGCAGCGCTCGCGTCCGTCAATGACGGCATCGCTCGCGCCAGCTCGACGATCGACGTTGCCCTCTCGGCCGGTCAGTCGATCTCGGACCTGCTCATCCAGTTGAAAGACAAGGCCGTCGCCGCGCAAGCCGGAGACTTGTCCACGGATCAACGCGCGGCTCTCTCTGCCGACTTCAGCGCGCTGCGTTCGCAGATCAACCAGATCGCCGGTGCGGCGACTTTCAACGGCGCCAACCTTGTCGCCGCTGGCGGTGCCAACCTCTCGGTGTTGATGTCGGATCTGTCCGGCGCGACCACGGGCCGCCAAGTTGCATCGACCGCCATCGCGGGCACGGTTCCGGCGCTTTCTGCTTACGTCGTCGGCAACGGCAGCGTCACCGCAGCTGAAGATTCAATCTTCAGCCTGAACGGCGTCGCCATCGGCACCGTCGATATCACCGCTACGATGACGATCGCCGACTACCTGACAGCGGTTTCGACCGCCACGGGCGGCCGCGTTTCGGCTTCTTACAACCAAACCAACGGCCAGTTCACGTATGTTGCGCCGGAAGCGGTCATCACCACGAACGAACTGTCGATCGCGACCGGCACGCCGGCCAACAACCGCTCGTGGCTCGGCCAGGGCGTCGCTGCTGGCGCAGTGACGAACTCCGCCGTGACCACGTCCGTCACCGACCTCGACTTCACCGTCGATGGCGCTGGCGCGCTGGCCACAGTGACATCCGCTCTCTCGCTGTCGAACGTCTCCAACGCTGAATCGGCGTCGGCGGCCATCGACACGGCGGCCACGCTGCTCAACAAGCAGCTCGCCACGCTCGGTTCGCAAGCCAAGGCGCTGGACGTCCAAAAGACGTTCTTGGGCAAGCTGTCGGACTCGATCGAAGCTGGTATCGGCAACCTCGTCGACGCCGACCTCGCCAAGGAATCTGCCCGTCTCCAATCGCTGCAAGTTAAGCAGCAGCTCGGCGCGCAAGCCTTGTCGATCGCCAACTCGGCGCCGTCGATCGTGCTGTCGTTCTTCCGCTAAGCGGATAACGGAAGGGGCGGGAGGCTTCGGCCTCCCGCCAGTTTCCAGCCCGAGCATGAGCCATGGCTTCCATCGCTCCCCCGAAGGCCATCGACCCGCTGCCGGCGCCCGCGCCGGCGCAGCCGTCTGAGCCTAGTCCCGCCGCGGAAGCGGCGGCGCGGCGCATCGCGCAATACGAAGCGATGCAGCACGCTGAATTGCAGCCCGACAAAGTGCTGGTGCGCCTCGATCCCGACGCGCAGCGTTTCGTTGCGACCTTGACGGACTCCGCGACGTCGGAAATGTTGCGCCGCTACCCGAGTGAATCGCAGCTCGCGTACTCACGCGCCGTCATGGCGTATCTCCGCGCGCAGCTCGCAAAGTAAACAGAACGTAAATTTATTCGTTTCGAGAGCGGCGCCGTTAACGTTTCGTTAACGCATTTACGCTTTCTTCACGCCTGCGGCGAAGCGCGCCGCGCGTCTCTCTGAGCTTGAGACGCGCGATCCGAAGGAGCGGGCATACATGGTTTCGAGCATTCTCCCAGGCACGACGGGCGCAGGCGCGCTCGGCGTTGATCAGCGTTACACCCGTCCGACGCCGCTGGCGCCGCGGCGCGATGAAGCCGTCCAGGGTGATCGTGTCGAGCTGAGCGGCGCTGCCGTCGCCGGTTCGCGCGAAAGCGTCCGCAACGGCATCGCGCAGGTGCAGGAAGCACTGGCGCTGGGTCACGAAGCCCAGGCCATGCTGGTTCAAGCGCAAGCCGCCGCCAAAAGCGGCTCGCAGGCCGACCTCGACACAGCGCTGTCAGCGTTCGCCGAGCGCCTCGAAGCCGCCATGGCGCGGGGCGCCAAGCTGGTTTCAGGCGAGCAAGTGCAGGTTCAAGCCGAGCCGGGCGGTGCGCCTGTTGTGATCGATGGCGTTGACCTCACACTGAAGGCGGATCCAGCCGAGGAAGACGTCATCGGTGTTTCCACCAACGCCCAAGCCGACGATCCGGCGTTGCCACAAACCGTGCAGCGCTCGATGGAAAAGCTGCAAGAAGCGATGACGCGCCTGCTCGAAAGCGTCCGCGCTCTCGAAGCCCATCAAGGCTTCCTCGGCGCCGTCGAGGGTGCTGCCAACGTGCGCGGCGATCTCGACGCTGACAGCGCGCGCCTTCTGGCGCTGCAAGTACGCCAAGGGCTGGAAGCCGTGGGTTCCCCCGCGATCGCCAACGTCGAGCCGCAAGCCGTCTTGTCGTTGTTCAGAGCTTAGAGCGGGCGCCAGTTGCTGGCGCCGATCTCGACCAGATCGCCGCGATCGCTGTAATCGTCGTCCTCGATCTGCGCAAAGAACATGCGCCGCCCGGCGGTGTAGCCTTTCCACGCGACGATCCCGATCAAGCCCGCAAGCGCCAGTCCCATCAGCGCCAGTGCGATCGCCAGTTCGCGCGTCACGGTTAGGTCGCCGCGCGCGGCGCGCAGCAACTCGCCGTCGCGCGGCAAGCGCTTCGCCGCCGCCGCCGCACGGTCGCCGGCGGCCTGCGCGATGAGGCGAAGCCGCGGCAAGTCGCGCAGCGCCGTCGCGTGCGTTACCAGATCCGTCGCCGCCGACGCTGAGATCGCCTCACTCATGCCGCCGATTTCTTCGAGCGCCGCGCGCACTTGAGCCACGCGCTGTGGGTTTGCCGCGGCGCGAAACGCAGCCGCCGCATTGGCGAAAGCGCCCGCTTCGTCAGCGGGCGCTGATGCCAGCGCCGCACTTCTGAATTCTTCGATCGGCACGGCGCGATTGATGAGCGCATCCATCTGTTCGCCGAACGCTTGCTGATAATCTGCCCGCCGGCTGGCCGCGAGCAGGGCGGAGGCGCCGTCGTTGGCGGCGCGGCTGAAGTCGCCCGCAAGACCCAGCGTCAAACCCGTGAGCACAAACTGCGTCGCGTCGGTATTCGGCTCCGCCAGCAGATTGCGCGACATCAGCTCGAAGTCTTGCCGGTCGCCGACTGGCGCCGCCGCGCCCGCCTGCAGCGCTTGCGCCGTCGTGTTCGCTGCGCGCCGCGACAGCAAAGGCACCGTGGTCTCGTACCGCCCACGCGTGCCCGGCGTCAGGATTTCCAGCGCCGCCAGTTCGGTGGCTGCATCGCCCCGCGCCGAGGCGCGATTGATCGCGCCGCCATAGCGTGACGGCAACATCTGCCCGCCTGACAACAAGAACCCGCGCGCGGCGGGTATATCGCCCGCCATCAGCTCCATCGCGACCAGATCGTCCCATTGGCGCACACGGTCGAAGTCGAGCTGGATCAGGTCGGCGTTCATCTTCGCCACCCGCGCGCCGATCGCGCGGGAGCCGGCTTCGGAATACTCGTACGCGTAGAGATGGTCTCGCCCGATCACGAGCACTGCGAAGGCGCTCACCAGCGGCAGCACCAACAGACAGACGTTGAAGACAAACGCTGTCAACACGCCCGACGAGGATCGCCGGTCGCCATAGTCTTGACCGGCGCGCCATGCGCCAGAAACCCTCGCGTGCTTCATTCCTGTCCCGGACCGCAGCCACGTCTAAAGAGCCGTGGGAAACGGCTGTCCGCAAGATGAATTACAGGAAAGGCGAAAACGTCCCCAGATCGGGGTGTCATTGCGGCGGCTGTTAAGCGCTTCGGTCTATAACAGTCGGACTAGGGGAGACCGCCGCGGCTCGTCCGCCGGTCGATCCATAGTTCGCTTCGCCGGTGCGCTGACGCGAGACTTCCTCCGCCATCGCCTGCACCAAGCCTTCGCTGACGAGCTTAATGGCGCCTAGCGCGAGTTCGTGCGCCGCAAGCACCTCGTTCAGCGCTACCGTGCTTTCACGCAGCCGGCTCAGCGTCGCCGGCGGCGCCCCTTCGACCAGGCTGCGGTCGTGTTTGATGCGGGTAAGCTCCAGCCGGTAAGTGTTCGCCAGCCGGGCCTTCTCGTCGCCTTCCGCCCCGTCGAGCGGCGGCAACCGCGCCTCCATTCGCCGCGTGTCCTCCGCAACCAGCACGGTGAGCCGCTCGGTCACTAGAACCAGCTGCTCGGCGCGGTCCTTGGCGTCGTCAGCGAGCAGCACCATCGTCGCTCTCCTCTGGCATGACCTGCATTTCCTGCATCCGAATCAGTTCACGCACGATGCTGTCGGCAATGCCGACGCCGCCGGAGCGCGAGATCGCCTCCGCGTAGCGCTCCACCAGCATCGGCCGGAAAATCTGTTCGCCCATGCCGCCGCCGCCGAGCCCGTCAGTGTCGAGGCTCTCGAACATCGGCCCCAACATCTCGCCCAAGAACACAGTTTCGAACTCTTCCGCCGCGCGCCGCGCTTCGTCGATGCCCTGATCCGTCGGCCGCGCCGCATTCACGCCCGTGCGCAACGGTAGTGGTGCACCAGCGAGAGGAGCAGAAAGGGGGATCGGTCCGTCCGTCATCACATCACTTCGATTTCAGCCTGGATCGCGCCGGCAGCTTTCAGCGCCTGCAGGATCGAGATCATGTCGCGCGGCGTGACGCCGAGCGCGTTTAGGCCGTTGACCAGCTGGCGAAGCGGCACGCCACCCGGCACCACGACCAGGCCGCCTTCTTCTTCCTCAACATCAACAGCAGAAGAGGGGACCACAACCGTTTCGCCGCCACGGCTGAACGGCTCGGGCTGGCTAACAAATGGGTCTTCCTGGATCGAGATCGTGAGATTGCCTTGCGCGATCGCGACGGTCGAAACCTTCACGTTCTCGCCCATCACGACGATGCCGGAGCTTTCGTCGATCACGATCCGCGCCGCGGTGTCGACTTCCACTTCCAGATTTTCGATCCGACCAACCAGCGAAACCATGTCGCCTGCGTAGTCTTGCGGACGCGTGAGGATAACAGTGCCGGGGTTGGAAGCGCGCGCTACTGGTGTACCGATAGCGCCGTTGATCGCCGCCGCAATGCGCTGCGCCGTGGTGAAATCCGGATTGCGCAGCGCGAGCCGCAACTCGCGCATCGCGCCAATGTCGAAATTGATCTCGCGCTCAACCAGCGCTCCTGACGCAATGCGCCCCGCTGTGGGCACCCCGCGCGTCACCGAAGATCCGCTCTGACCCGAGGCGGCAAACCCGCCAATCGCCAACGGACCCTGGGCAACAGCATAGACTTGCTGGTCCGCACCCATCAGTGGTGTGACAAGCAGCTGCCCGCCGGCCAAACTCCGCGAGTCTCCTAGCGCCGATACAGTCACGTCGATCCGCGCCCCCTGGCTCGCGAACGGCGGCAAGTTGGCCGTTACCATCACGGCGGCGACGTTGCGTGTGTTCAGGTTACCGTTCGAGGCGTTGACGCCCAGCCGCTCCAGCATCGCCGCCAGCGATTGGCGCGTGAACGGTGAATTGCGCAGCGAATCCCCGGTGCCGGCTAAGCCCACCACCAGGCCGTAGCCCACCAGCTGGTTTTCCCGCACGCCTTCAAAGTCGGCGACATCCTTGATCCGCGGCCCGGCCCAGGCGGCCAGGGTCGCGAACGGCGCGGTCATGGCCGCGATCGAGGCGACCGCCATGAGCCCCGCGCGCGCCGCACGTGATGCAAATCCCATCTGACCGACACGCCACCAGTTCGGTTAACGACCCGTTCAAGTCCGAAACGTTAAGCGCTCATAAACAGGAGCAGCGGAGTGTCCCGCTTCATGAAGATCGAGAGCGGCCGTCCCGTCGGCGCGGCGTCGACCACGAAGAAGGCAGGCCAGTCGGCCGCGCCGGGCTTCACGGTAGCCGCTGAAGCGCCGGCCAAAACGACGGCGGCGACATCTGTAGGCGGCGTTACAGCGCTCGACGCCATCCTAGCGCTGCAGACAGATGAGCCACCAGCCCAGCGCCGCGCCCGCCAAACCAAACGCGGCCGCGACGCCTTGGACGCGCTGGAAAAGCTGGAGCGCGGCCTAGTGATGGGCAGTGCGCCTGGCGCGCTCAAGGTTGAATTGGAAAGCCTGCAGCACGGTGGCGAACTCACCGGGGAGGCGGGTCTCGATGCGGTGTTGCTGGAGATCGACATCCGACTCGCCGTCGAGGTCGCCAAGCTTGAACGCGGGTTAACAAGGGGCTGATTTGTCACCCAACTGTCGGAAAACAGGGGATGTTTGGCATCAGTCTTGCTCGATGGACGCGCCCAAGGACGGCAGCTATAAGGCGCCTCGCGACGGCGCCGGGAGTGCGGAAATGGCCTCTACCGTGACGAAAGAATATCGGCCCAAGGAAGACGAGCCGTTCATGAATGAGCGGCAGCGGGATTACTTCCGCAAGAAGCTCTTGGTTTGGAAAGACGAGATCCTTGAGGAGAGCCGCGGCACCATCGCGACGCTTCAGCAGGATACTGTCGCCGAAGCCGATCTCGCCGACCGCGCCACCAGCGAAACCGATCGGGGCTTGGAACTGCGCACGCGTGATCGCCAACGCAAGCTGATCGCCAAGATCGATCAAGCGCTCCGCCGCATCGAGGACGGGACCTACGGGTATTGCGAAGAGACCGGCGAGCCGATCTCGCTCTCGCGTCTCGAAGCCCGCCCGATCGCCACGCTCTCGCTCGAAGCCCAAGAGCGCCACGAACGCCGCGAACGCGTGCATCGGGACGACTAAGGCTCTCTGGCGTCCCGCCGCGCTTCAGCGTCCGCCATCATCTGAACGTAGCGCGGGTGCTCGCGCACCGGATCGAGATCGCTATCCGTTGCGATCCAATTCAAACTGCCGCGCAGCGTCGCCTTGGCGACGGCCTCGATCATGTCCAGTCCCCAATCGATCTCGCCGCCCTTAATCAGCCCGCAGCCGATATTATAGAGCATGTTGCGATTGCCGGGATCGACGAGCAGCGCGCGCCGCGCCCATTCCTTAGCCCGCTCGATGTCGCCGAGCACAACCAGAGCGCCAACGCCGAAACTCAAACTCAAGCCGTGATCGGGCTCGATCGCGATCAGCTTCTCTGCGCGCGCCAGCGCGTGGCGTGCGGAAGCCGCCGTCAGCGGCGAGCCAATCGCCTCGTAGCACTGGATCAACATTCCCGCCGCCCAGATGTCGTTTTCGAAGTCCCGCGTGGCCCGTTCCAGGCATGCGATGGCCTCTTCAAAGCGGCGCATCGGCACAAAGCACCGCGCCGCCGCGCAATTCACTTCATAAGACTCGGGATCGAGCCGAAGCGCGGTCTGATGAAACGGCAACGCCTCTTCGAGCCGGCCGTAGTCGCCCAGCATGCGGCCCTTGGCTGAATGCGCCTCCGCCAGACCGGGGTCCAACGAGAGCGCGCGCTCGGCCGCTGCCCAGCCTTCTTCGCTATTGGCGACGAACAACGCGACATTGCTCTGCGCGATCGCCATCAAAGCCCAAGCCCGCGCGTAGTTCGGGTCAATCTCGACCGCCTTCTTGCAAAGCTGAACGATGAGTTCGCGGTGGCGGGCATGCGCCAGCAGGTCGAACTGCCGCGCCATCAGATATATTTTGTACGCCTCGGGATCTGACGTCGATCGCATCTCGATCGCCTTCTTCTCCTCCGGCGCGAGCTTCAGCTTCAGCGCCGCCACGATCGCCTGGGCGATCTCGTCCTGCAGCGCGAAAATGTCCTTGAGCTCGCGGTCATAGCGTTCGGCCCAGAGATGGCTGTCGCTCGCGCCTTCCACCAGCTGCGCCGTGATCCGTACCCGATCGCCCGATTTGCGCACGCTGCCTTCCAGGATGTGCGTGACACGAAGCTGCCGCGCCGCCTGCGCCACTGAGACGGCTTTGCCCTTGAACGTGAACGCCGTGTTGCGCGACACCACGGAGAGCGAGGACACCTTGCTCAGGTCGGTGATGATGTCCTCGGTGATGCCGTCGCTGAAATATTCCTGCTCCGGATCGCCGCTGATATTGGCGAACGGCAGCACACAGATCGTTACGCGCGAGGTCGCCACCGGGGCGCGGTTTGCGATGCCGGAGCGGACCGCGAACACATGCACCGGCTTCTCGATATCCTTGACCTGGTGTTCGCCCAGATCGTCGAATTCGGCCGCGATCCGCCCCGCGATCTGCTCCCGCGCAGCGCGCGAGAGCGTGATGCCGCCCGGCTGCGCCATGCTCTGGAGGCGCGCGGCGACGTTGACGCCTTCGCCGAATATGTCTTCGCCCTGTACGATCACGTCGCCCGCATTGACGCCGATGCGGTAGCTCAGCGCTTGGCCGTCCTTGGCCGCCTGATTGCGCTCGGCCATCGCGCTCTGGATATCGAGTGCGCACCGCACCGCGCCGACGACGCTGGAGAACTCAATCAGCGCCCCGTCGCCCATCAGCTTCACGACCCGCCCGCCCTGCGCGGCGACAGCCGGCTCGACGATCTCGACCAGCACCGCGCTGACGCGCGCAAGCGTGCCGGCTTCGTCGCGCTCCATCAGCGCGCCGTAGCCGACGATGTCCGCCGAAAGCACTGCCGCCAGCCTGCGCTCCACGATCATCTCCGTCGCGCGATTATCGCACACCGGCGGCGCCGCCCCAAGCCACGGATTGACTTCGCTGCGCCGGACGTCAGATAGAACGCGACCCGTGGGTATCAGTATGCTCCTGCACTACGCCAGCCTCTCCTGGCTCCACTTCGTTTTCGCCTTCATCCTAGTCGGCGCGCTTGCGGCCGAAGCCTTTATTCTGCGCTTACCCATCGACGGCCGCGTCGCACGCCTCTTGTTGCGCGTGGACATGTTCTACGGTGTCTCGGCGGTGCTGCTGATCCTCGCCGGGATCTCGCGCGTGCTGTGGGGCGAGAAGGGGTGGGAATACTATCAGGTACAGCCTTTCTTCTGGGCCAAGATAGCGACCTTTGTCGTCATCGCGCTTCTCTCCATCACGCCGACGCGCGCCTTCACGCGCTGGGTCAAAGCCTACAACGCTGATGCGGCCTTCACACCGCCCGAAGCGGAAGTGAAGAAGGTCCGCCGCCTCGTCACCATCGAAGTGCACCTGATTGCGCTCTTGCTGCTGTTCGCAACTTTGATGGCGCGCGGCATCGGCCAGAGCTAGGCTCCGTCAAAACAAGACGGGAGGCAGGGCATGGCGGCGTCGCTTCAGCCTAGTGAATTCGACGCGATGGCGACTTTGGGCGATATCGCCCGCCATCACGGCCGCACGCGTCCAGACCATATCGCGCTGAGTTTTGAAGGCCGGCTCACCAGCTACGCCGCGCTCGACCGCCACACCGATCAAGTCGCAGCAGCGCTCGCCGCCAGCGGCGTCCAGCCCGGCGAGTGCATCGCTTACCTCGGCAAGAACAGCGACCACTATTTCGAACTCGTGCTGGGCGCTTCGAAAGCCGGCGCGATCATGGCGCCGATCGGCTGGCGGCTCTCACTGGCGGAGGCCGCTTACATCATCGACGACACCCAAGCCAAGCTGCTGTTCGTCGGTTCCGAATGCATCGCCTGCGCGCACGATGCTCTGAAGCAAGCCGAGACCAAGCCGCAGCTCATCGCTATGGAAGCTGGCGAGCACGCGCTGCCGGCATACGAAGCATGGCGCAACGCGCAAACGCCGGGCACACCGCGCGCCGTCGCGCCGAAAGATACAGCGCTGCTCCTCTACACCTCTGGCACCACTGGCCGTCCCAAAGGCGTGATGCTGACCAGCGCGAACCTCTTGCGTTCGCGCCGCAAGATCGCCGAACACGCCATGGGCTGGAACGAGTGGGGCGCGGGCGAGGTCAATCTTGTCGCTATGCCGGCCGCGCACATCGGCGGCACTGGCTGGGGCTTGGTTGGTCTGATCAATGGCGTGAAGAACGTCGTAACGCGCGAGTTCAATCCGGTCGACGTGCTCGAATTCATCCAGAGCGAACGCATCGCCAAGATGTTCATGGTGCCAGCGGCGCTCCAATTCGTCATCCGCATGCCGCGCGCGCGTGAGATCGATTATTCCAGTCTCACGCATATCCTCTACGGCGCATCGCCGATGCCCGTCGCTTTGCTGCAAGAGTGCATGGAGGTGTTCGGCTGCCAGTTCTGCCAACAATATGGCATGACAGAAACGACCGGCACCATCGTCTATCTGCCGCCGCAAGATCACGATCCCAAAGGCGCAAAGCGCATGGCCTCCGCCGGCTTGCCGATGCCGGGGGTCGAGCTTCGCATCATCGACACTGCCGGCAACGTCCTCGGCCCGAACCAAACCGGCGAAATCTGCACGCGCTCCGCCGCCAACATGCTCGGCTATTGGCGCAAACCGGATGCAACAACGTCAACCGTCGACGCCGAAGGCTGGCTTCGCACCGGCGACGCCGGTTATCTCGATGAAGACGGCTATCTCTTTATCCAAGACCGCATCAAGGACATGATCATCTCCGGCGCGGAGAACATCTATCCCGCCGAAGTCGAGAACGCGATCCACGGCCATCCGCACGTCGCTGAAGTCGCCGTCATTGGCGTCCCGGACGAAAAATGGGGCGAAGCTGTGAAAGCGATTGTCGTCGCCAAGCCGGGCGTCACCCCTGACGCCGAGAGCATCATCGCGCACGCGCGCGAACGCATCGCGCACTACAAAGCGCCAAAGAGCGTCGATATCCGCGACGCGCCGCTGCCGCGAAACGCCACCGGAAAAATCCTGCGCCGAGAACTCCGCGAACCGTATTGGAGCGGCAAAGAGCGCCGCGTGAACTAGGGGTTGTTTCCGATTCGAAACTAGTGGGGATTGCGGGCTTAGGCGCCTTGCCTGTGGTTCTAGAGTCACGGCGTTTCGGCGAATCGCGCTATTCCCAATCGCCCGCGCTTTGCGGGGGAGTTGAGTTCGATGTTGAATTTGAAATGGGCGGCGTTGGCTGGCGGCGACTACGCATCTCTCGATCGGGTGATCCTGACGCGCGTCACCACGATCGGGGTCTACATTATCTGGCACGGCGGCCCAGCGCCGCGTGTGGTTAGGGTTGGACAAGGGGACGTGGCGGATCGCTTGTGTGTTCATCGCCTCGACGATGAAATCCTCGCATTCGGTCACGACGGACTCTACGTCACGTGGGCAGCTGTACCGGCGACTTCGATCGACGGCGTCGAACGGTATCTAGCGGAAACACTTGCGCCGATTGTAGGCGATCGCTTTCCGTCGACGCAGGCGATTCCAGTAAATCTGCCGTGGGCTGCTTAGCGTCCATCCCGGCAACAAGTTCATCCGCCGCTTCCACGAGCTGCATCAGACGGTAGTGTGTCCATGGCGGCTCCGAACCCGCACGTAGCCGTGACTTCGCCCAGTTTGAGATGCCGGTCAGTTGGTCGCGCACGTTCATCTCCATGAAACGTAACTGAGCGACTTGGTGTTCCTCACCACGGCGTGATCGCATCCGCTGTGCGCTGACCCCAGTTCGGCCGCTGGATCGCGCTCAACTGGCCGCGCCCGCCATACGAGATTCGCGCTTCCGCGATCTGCGTCTGGCTGATCGTGTTGGACGCCGTCACGTCCTCGGGCCGGATGATGCCCGACACCGTAAGCTCGCGCAGTTCGCCATTGATCCGCACTTCCTGACGGCCCGCCAGCACCAGATTGCCGTTCGGCAACCGGTCCACGATCACGGCAGCTATGGTCAGCTCGATCTTCTCTTCGCGATTGATCGCGCCAGTGCCGCTGTGCTGCGACTCCGCGTCCGCGCCGACCAACGTCGTGGGATCGGTCCCGAGGATGTCGCCGATCGTGTCCTCAAGCCCGAAGAAGTTGGTCAAACCGGCCGAAGTCGAGCTCTCGCGCGAACGGTTGGACGAGTTCGACAACTCAGCCCGGTCGTCGATCTCGATGTTGACGGTGATGATGTCGCCAATCCGCGATGCGCGTTGATCGTTGAAGAAGCTGCGCGAACCCGAACGCCACAGCGAATTCGGCCGCGCCGCCTCGTACGACACCGGCTCGGGCTGCGGCATGGTTTGCTGCGCGCCGCCCGTGAGCGGGGCAGGCGTGCCCACCGGCGTGAGTTGCGGGCCCGACATCGCGTGGCGCGCGGCGTTGTACGCCATCCCCGGCGCCGCCAGCGCGTCCTCGCGAAACTCTGCGGTGTCGACGCTTGCGCATCCACTGGCGCTAACGGCGAGCGCGATCAAAGCGAGTGTGCGCATGAGTTTGTCCCTGCTCATGGAGAAGCCTGCGCCGCACCCGGTCCGGTCACGACAGCATCGATGGTTCTGTTGGAAGCTGTATTGAGAAAGCGCACGCTCTGGCCGACGACGCCGTCCTCCAGCGCCCGCACGCGCATCGAAAGCGAAATGCCCGGCGCGGCATAAACCAGGTTCACCGTCTCACCGCGCCGCACGGCCGCATCGGCAATCGTCCGCGCACCGCTTGCAGACGGCAATGTCGCGCGCGCTCCGCCGGGGCGGACGATCACGATCGAGTTGACGCCAGCCGGCACCGTAAAATCCAAGCCGGCGGCCGAAGCGGCCGCCGCAATCACCGGCATAGAAAGCGTGGACGCTTGTCCGGAAGGCGGCGCCGGCGCGATGGCGCGCGCCGCGATGTTCGCAGGCGCGCCAACGAAGATGTCGCCCATGGTGACAGCCGGCCCGCTCGCCTCCACACGCGTGCGCAGCGTAACCGTGTCCGCGAATGCAGCGCCAACGCCGATGAGAATGTAGAACGCCGCGAAGAGGGCGAGGCCGCGAAGAATACCCATGACGATCCTCCTCAGCGCAGGTTGGTGGTGGATTGCATCATCTCGTCAGCGGCGGTGATCACCCGCGCGTTCATCTCGTAAGCGCGCTGCGCCACGATCAGGGCCGAGATTTCTTCCACCGCGTTGACGTTGGAGAGTTCGAGATAGCCTTGCATCAGCGTGCCAAGACCAGGAGAGCCCGGCGTCGCCGTGTTCGGCGAACCAGAAGCCGGCGTCTCCAGATACATATTGTCGCCGATTGCTTCCAAACCCGCTGGGTTGATGAAGCTCGCGATTTCAAGCTGGCCGATCTGCTGCGGATCGGGCGAAGAGGCCGTCGTCACTTCGACGAGACCGTCGCGCGTGATCTGAACCGCCGTCGCTTCTTGCGGCACCGTGATCGCGGGCTCCACCGCATACCCATCCGCTGTCACGATCTGCCCGTCCGCGTTCACCGCGAGGTTGCCCGCGCGCGTGTAACCGGTTTGGCCCGACGGCAGCGTGATCTGAAAGAAGCCGCGCCCGTTGATGGCGATGTCGTACGGATTGCCCGTTGCGGCAATGCCGCCTTGTTCCGTGTTGCGCCCAACCGCATCGGCGCGCACGCCGACGCCGATCTGGATGCCCAGCGGCAGGATCGAACCGGACGCCGACGACGTCGAGCCCGGCCGCTCCATGTTCTGGTAGAGCATGTCCTGGAATTCGGCGCGTTGGCGCTTGTAGCTTGTCGTGTTCATGTTCGCGATGTTGTGCGAAATGACGTCGACGTTGAGCTGCTGGGCTTGCATGCCCGAAGCTGCGATCGATAGTGCGCGCATGGGGACCTAACTCCTAACGGCCAAGCCGTTCGATCGCGCGCTGCCGCAAATCGTCCGCACCCGAAACAATCTTGGCTGCGTTTTGGTAAGCGCGCGAAATTTCAATCAGTCTCGTCAGTTCGACCACCGGGCGTACGTTGGAGCCTTCGAGGGCGCCTTGAACGACGACGCCCTCGAATTCACCCGGTGCTTGTCCTTGCGCGTCCCAAAGGTTGTCCCCGACCTTTGAGAGCGCGCCCGGCGCGGCGAACGAAACCACACCGATACGGCCGGCTTCGACACCGGCCACGCGAATTGCGCCGTCGCGCCCGATCGAAGGCGTATCGCCTTGCGGATCGAGCACGATCGGCGCCCCCCCGGAGCTAAGAACGGCGCGGCCATCGCTGGTCACGAGCCGTCCTTCCCCCGTTAGAGTGAACGCGCCATCGCGCGTAAACTGCGGCCCGTTCGGGCCTTGAACCATGATGAAGCCGTCGCCTTCGAGCGCGACGTCCAGCGGATTGCCCGTCATCGCGACTGGACCTTGCTCCATCTGGTGGACGATGCCGATGTCGCGAACGAAGCGGATCTGACGCGGATCTTCCTCGGCGTGCGCTTGGGTTTCTTCGGCTTCTTCCAACACCAGCGCATCGGCCTTGAAGCCCGAGGTTGCGACGTTGGCGAGATTGTTGGCCGCAACATCCATGCGTCGTTGCAGTACGCGTTGCGTCTGCAGGCCGAGCATGAGTGCGTTATCCATTCGCGTTAACGACGCAAGCTTCGTGCCAGTGGTTAATCGCTTGATTTTCAAGGGCGGCGAGTCGGCGTCGTGGTGAACCACCGGCCCCAAACCTGCCGCGCCCCGGCAAGTTCTGCCTAGCCTCCACACATCCTTAACCAGCGCGCGCCACCAAGGATGACGGATTAATGCGCGGGCGATTCCATGTTCGGTAAGGGCAAGAAAAAGAAGAAGGGCGATGCGCCGGAGGCCGATACCGAGGCCGAGGGTGCTGCGCCGCCTGCCGAAGGCGAAGGCGTCGAGGGCGCGGAAGGCGCTGAGGGCGCGCCGGCCAAGAAGAAGATGTCGGGCAAGAAGCTCATCCTCTTCATTGTGCTGCCCGCGGTTCTCGTTCTCGGCGGCGGCGGTGCTGCTGCATTCCTGTTGCTGAAGCCCGGCGGCGAACAGCACGCTGAGGCCGGCGGCGATCACGGCAAAGCCAAAGGCGGCCATGGCGAAGCGCCCGCCGAAGCCGTGCCCGGCCCCAACGGCACCATGATCAGCCACGGCGAAGACGTCGTCTTCGTCGAGCTGCCGGAAATGCTGGTGAACATCCAGGGTCCAGACGGACGCCCGGCCTATCTCAAGCTGAAGCTGACACTCGAAGCGTCGGACGACGAAACCGTCGCCGTACTCACCGAGCAAGTCCCGCGCGTCAGCGATCAGTTCAACGGCTTCCTTCGCGAACTGCGGACCGACGATCTCTCCGGCTCCGCTGGCGCCTATCGCTTGCGTCTCGAGCTACTGCGCCGCGTCAATCTCACCATCGCACCGAAGCAGATCAACGCCGTGCTGATCGAAGAAATGCTGGTGCAGTAACATGAGCGCCGAAGCGGCCGAAGCCGCGCCCGACAAAGACTGGACGACAGAGGAGGCCAGCGCTGAAGCGCCGGCCTCCGGAAACGAGCGCATCCTCAATCAGGACGAGATCGACAGCCTTCTTGGCTTCGGCCTCGGCGAAGAAGATTCAGCAAGCCGCACCGGTGTGCGCGCCATCATCAATTCCGCACTCATCTCCTACGAACGCTTGCCCATGCTCGAAATCGTTTTCGACCGCTTGGTGCGGTTGATGACGACAAGCCTGCGCAACTTTACCAGCGACAACGTCGAAGTCAGCCTCGATCAGATCAGCTCGATCCGCTTTGGCGACTATCTCAACTCCATCCCGCTGCCCGCGATCATTGCCGTGTTCCGCGCCGAACAGCTCGACAATTTCGGCCTCGCCACCGTCGATTCCAGCCTGATTTATTCTGTCGTCGACGTGCTGCTCGGCGGCCGGCGTGGCGCCGCCGCGACCCGCGTCGAAGGCCGGCCCTACACCACCATCGAGCGCATGCTGGTCACGCGCATGATCGAAGTGGTGCTGAAGGATGCGAGCCAAGCCTTCGCACCGCTGACGGAAGTGGATTTCTCACTCGACCGCATCGAGACCAACCCGCGCTTCGCCGCCATCGCGCGCCCGCCGAACGCCGCGATCCTGGTCAAGCTGCGCATCGACATGGAAGATCGCGGCGGCCGTCTCGAGCTGATGTTGCCTTACGCGACGCTCGAACCCATCCGCAAAATGCTGTTGCAGCAATTCATGGGCGAGAAGTTTGGTCGCGACAACATCTGGGAGGGTCACCTCGCCAGCGAACTCTGGGCCACCAAACTCGAAGTCCGCGCCGTGCTCGATGAGCTGAAGCAGCCGCTGCACAAGGTGCTGAACCTCAAGGTTGGCGACACGCTCTTGCTCGATGCCGCGCCTGACAGCCCAGTCATGCTGAAATGCGGCTCGGTTGAACTGAGCCAAGGCCGCGTCGGCCGCATGGGCCAGTCGCTCGCCGTGCGCGTCGAACGACCGATCGCGCCCGCATCGCAACAAGCCGTCATGAAACTCGGAGGCAAACCATGAGCCCGATCACATTCGGCATCGAAATCGTACTCGCGGTGATGCTCGCGGCGTGCCTGTTTTACTTCTGGCGCCTCGACCGCACGCTCTCCGCGCTGCGCACCGGCCAAGACGGCATCCGCGCCGCGGCCGCCGAACTCGTGCACGCCACGCAAGCGGCCGATTCTGCCGTGCGCAATCTCCGCGCCACTGCTCAGGAAGCAGGGCGCGATCTGCAATCGCGCATCAACGACGCGCGCGCCACCGCCGATCGCCTCGGCCTCGGCGCAGGGCGTCTGCGCTCAAGCGCCGATGTCGGCGCCGTGCGCGGCAGGCTCTGATGCTCGATCTGCTAAAGCGTTCACCCCAAGCGCCGAAAGCACCGGCGCGCGCGCGGCTCATCCCCGCCGCGATGATTACGGTCGCCGCCGTGCTTGGCGTCAAAGCCGTGGCGATGGCGGAAGATGTCGCTGCAACCGTCTCCACCGAAGGTGAACACGCCGAAGCCGCTGCGGCGCCAGCAGCAGCCGCCGCCGCGCCGGCCGCAAACTCCTGCGCGCCAGCAACGCTCGCGGAAATGGCGGGCTTGAGCCAAGCAGAAGTGCAAGTTCTGCAAGCCCTCGGCGAACGCCGCGAAGCGTTAGACCTGCGCGGCACCCAGCTCGAAACCGAAGACGCACTTATGCTCGCCGCCGAACAGCGATTGAATGAGCGCCTGGCCGAACTGCGCACGCTCGAAACCCACGTCAACGATCTCCTAGGTCATCTCGATGAAGCCCAGGAAACGCGTGTTGCCGCTCTCGTCGATGTCTATCAGCGCATGCGCGCCAAGGACGCGGCCACCGTGTTCGATGGGCTCGACGATGGCGTGCTGGTCCAAGTCGCCAGCCGCATGCGCCAAGCCAACCTGGCCGAAGTCATGGGCCGCATGGAGCCGGCGCGCGCCCGCGCGCTCACCGAATTGTTAGCCGACCGAGCGCGGCCGCCGACCAACGGCGACGATCTGTTGGCCCGCTCGCGCACGACACCGGCGCCGAATTCAGGCGGTTAAACGCGCGCTTAAGCGCAGTGAAGGATTGTTGAGCACACGTCGGCGATGAAGTCTCTGCGCCCCCCGATTGCGATCGCAGCGGCCTTGGCCCTGGTCGCGCCGCCCGTCGGCGCGCAGCCGGTGTCGTTGACGCCGCCTCGTGAGCAACCGCTGCAACCGACGCCCGCCGAAACACCTGCGCCGCAAGTCGCGGAAGCCGCGCCTGCGCCTGCGCCTGCGCCTGCGATAGCGACAACTGAACCGCCCGCCGAACTGCGCGGTCCTGTCGGCCCGCTGCCGAACGATCTCACACTCGCGACCGCGCCGCCGCCTCCGCCACCGCCGCCCCCACCACCGCCGCCTCCACCTCCACCGCCGCCACCCCCGCCGCCGCCTCCACCGCCGCCACCGCGCATGACGGCGGCGCCCACGGCGACAGTCACCGTCGGCGTGCAGGAAGATCGCACCCGCATCGTCTTCCGCTTTTCCGCCGCGACGACAGTGACGCCGCTACTACAAGGCAACCGCCTCGATCTCCGCTTCTCGCGCGCTGCCGATATCGACATCGCCGAACTGCGCGCCACGCCGCCGCGCCTCGTCCGCGAAGTGCGCCGCGTCAGCGCCGCCGGCGCGCCGGTGCGCCTTGCGCTCACGCTCGAACCCGGCGCACGCCAGCGTCACTTCGTTGATGGCGATCGTGTCGTCGTCGATATCCTGCCGCCCGAAGGCGGCCTCCAACCCGCGACCGCGGCCGACGCCGCCACCCGCGAAGCGCCGGTGCCTGCATTGCAGCCGGTGCGCGGCAATGCGCGCGTGCAGCTGGTGGAAGAAGCCAACGTCACGCGCGTCACCGTCACCTGGCCCGCGCCGACGCGCGCCGCCGCCTTCCGCCGTGGCGAAGCGATTTGGGTGCTGTTCGACGCGAGCGGCCAGATCGGCTTGCAAGGCATCAACCGCGCCGGCCGCCGCCACGACGACATCGAAGTCGTGCGCGGCGAGGGCATCATCGGCCTGCGCATCCCCGCATCGGCCGACGTGCTCGTCTCCGCATCCGCAAACGAAAACTCCTGGACCTTCACGCTCGGCGCCCGCGCCGACGCCGGCTCACCCGCAACGCTCACGCGTGAAACGCTACAAGACGGCCGCGGCCGTCTCACCGCACAGTTCGGTCGCGAAGGCAGCGTGCGCTGGATCAACGATCCAGAGATCGGCGACCGCATCGCCGTCGCGCTCGTCGGCGGTCCCGCGCGCGGCGTCAATGTCCGCCGCGCCACACTCGAGGCTGCGGTGCTGCCCACGGCGCACGGCGCCGTCATTGAACCGCGCGCCGATGGCGTCAACGTGACGCTCAATGGCGGTGTTCTCATCGTTACGCGGGGCGGCGAGGGCCTGATCGCGGCGCAAGCGCCGACATCGGACCTCGAACAAAGCCTCGCCGACGCCATGGCCGCCGAAGGCGCCAGCGCCGACGCGCCCCTCACCGCGCGATCCGCCGCTAATCTCGTGCAGGTTCGCGAGACCATCGATCGGTTGATGCGCGAAGCTGCAGACGAAGGTGTAGGCGAGGGCGCGCCAGTCGAAGCCCGTATGGCGCTCGCGCGCTATCTCCTGCAGCACGACTTCGCCGCCGAAGCGCTCGGCGCGCTCCGTATCGTCGCCATCAATCAAGGCGAGCTGGTCGAGATCGATCCCGAGTATCGACTGATGCGCGCCGCCGCCAACGTCATGATGGGCCGCACCCACGCCGCGCAAACCGATCTCTCCGCCTCTTCGCTTGCAAGCAATCCGTCCGCCGCATTGTGGCGCGGCTACGCCGCCTCGATCGCGCAAGACTGGTCCACCGCGCGGCGCGAACTCGAACGCGGCGGCGGCGCCCTCGAAGAGCAATCGCCAGCTTGGCGCGCGCGCTTCCAACTCGCGCTGGCGCAAGCCGCGATTGAACTCAATGATCCCGCCGCTGCCGAAGCCGCCGCGCGCGCCGCCATGGGCCAGGCGCCGGACCAATCCATGCGCCTGCACGCGCGTCTCGCCGAAGCACACGTCGTGGCGCTCCGTGGCGACACCGCCCGCGCGCTTGCGATGTACGACGAACTCGCCCGCGTCCGTGACGAGGAAGTCGCCGTGCGCGCGCAAGTCGAAGGCATTCGCATCCGCCGCAGCACCGGCGTGATGCGCGCCATCGACGCCGTCGAGCCGCTGGAAGCGCTGCGCTTCCGCTGGCGCGGCGACGAAACCGAACTCGCCGTCGTCGGCATGCTGGGCGAAGCCTATTCCGAACTCGACCGCTGGCGCGAAGCGCTCGCCACCATGCGCGTCGCCTCAGATCGCTTCCCCACCAATCCCGCCGCGCGTCAACTCCGCGCCGACATGGCGACGTTGTTCGAACGCCTCTTCCTCGACGGCGAAGCCGATCAACTCGAACCGATCCAGGCGCTCGGCTTGTTCTACGAGTTCAGCGATCTGACGCCGGTCGGTCCCAACGGTGACCGCATCGTGCGCTTGCTCGCCGGCCGGCTCGTGCACGTCGATCTGCTCGAACAAGCTGCGCAACTGTTGCAACACCAAGTCGATGAACGCCTGCAGGGTCTGAGCAAAGCGCAAACCGGCGCCGATCTCGCCGCCATCTACCTGATGGATCACAAGGCCGACCAGGCTCTGGTCGCCATCGCCTCGACACGTCAACCCAACATGCCGGCAGCACTGCTTGCGGATCGCCGCATCCTCGAAGCGCGCGCGCTACTCGATCTCGGCCGCCTCGACGGCGCCGCCGAACTTGTCGAGCGCGACCGCAGCGAAGATGCGCAACGCGTGCGCGCGGAAGCGGCATGGCGTGCACGCGACTGGGAACGCGCCGCCGTCGAACTGCGCAATCTCTTGAACATGCGCGGCCGCGGCGCGCCGCTCGACGGCTACGGCCGCCAAGCTGTGCTCCGCACCGGCGTCGCGCTGACGCTTGCTGGCAACGAAGAGGGCGTGCGCGCGCTCTACCGCGAATACGCCGGCGACCTCGCCAACACGGCGGAGGCCGACGCCTTCGAAGTCATCGCCTCTGGCGTCAGCGCCGATGGCGCCACCATCCGTGACGTCGCCCGCGCTGTCGCGCGCACCGATCTCTTGCAACGCTTCGTCGATCGCCTGCGCACCAACCTGACCGCGGAAGCCGCCGCATCCGCCGCGCAAGCCGCCAACACACCGGCAACGCCAAGCGCGCCAACGCCGGCGCCAACGGCGCCGCCGCAAGCAGCGCTGCCCGCGCCGCAAGCGTCACGCCCAACGCCCGCGCCGGGCGCTTAAACCTTCAGAGAAAAAATCAGCGCTGTGCGATCCGCGCCACATCGAGCGGCGTGTAAAGCGCCGGCTCGCCGCTCACCAGACGATCCAGCTCCGGCGTCGGCTGACCATAGCTCTTGCGGCAGAGCGCCATGTGCGACAGCGCCCGCTCGGCGTAGTCGCGGCTTTCCGCGCGCGGCAGCATTTCCAACAGCAGCAGCGGATCGATGTCCGCCGGTTGTGTCGCCAGCCAACGCGAGAGCCAACCGGGCCCGCCATTGTACGCGGCAAACACGCGGCCAAGATCGCCGTCGTTGTGAAACTCAGTCATCAGCCAGCGAATGTAGCTCTGACCCAAGCGCATGTTCAGCCCGGGCTCAAACAACGCCGAAGGATTGCGCCGATAGTTGGTGGAGCGATCCATGTCGCGCGCCGTCGAAGGCAGCAGCTGCATCAGTCCGCGCGCATTCGAAACGCTGACCGCTTTCGGATTGAAATAGCTCTCTTGCCGCACGATCGCGTAGAGCACCGCGCGGTCAAGTGAGAAGCCGTCGTCCGGCTCGAACGAGGTAGCAGGACAGAAGCCCGCCGCCACTTCCGGGCCGCCAAACTCCGCCGCGCGCAACTGCGCCGCCGGCGCCCGCAGGGCGATGGCGAGGCCGAGGAATGTGACATCGTCTTCGCGCGAAAGATCAGCATGCAGCCGGCGCAATTCGCTTTCGACTTCGGAAAGCCGCCCCAGCTGCGCCAACGCCGCCGCGCGGCGTGCGCCGGGATAGCGCTCGATGAAACGCTGCAGTGTTTCCGAATCCACGACCGGCGCTTCAAACGATAAGCCGCTCTCGCGCCCAAGCTGTGCTTCCGCAAGTTGACCGTAGAACGTCCACGGCCGATCCGCCGCGGCTTCCAAGTGCGCCGCGATGCCACTCGGTTCGCCGGCCGCCAGCCGCGCCCGCGCTGCCCAATAGTGCGTCGCCGCGCGCGCCCACCCGCCATGATGCGCCCATTGCGCCGAGGCTTCGAACTGACGAGCCGCCTCCTCATAATCGTGTTGGTGATAGGCGATCAGGCCAAGCTGCCATTGCGCTTGGCCACTGCGCGCGCCGCCGACTTGCGCGTACGCTTGGTTGCGCGCGCCTTCAAAATCGCCAGCCGCAATCGATTGCACGATGCGCTCGATGCCCGCGCGCGCCGAAGCGCTGTCGCCGGGGATCGGCGGCGGCGTACCCGGCAGCACACGTCCGGGCCCAGCGACTGCGTCAGGCGCACGCGTGCCGTTGCGCCGTGCTCGGCGCGAACGTGAATCCATGGCGCGGTCGTGTACCGCTTCCGCCATGCCGTATTCGCCGTAGCGATTGAGCCAGCTCGTGTAATCGCTCCAGCTGGCGCGATAGGAACGCGACAGGAGCAAGCGTCCGCGCACCGCGCCCTCCAGCACGTCGTCTTCGGTCCGCGTCAGCGCCGAACCAACACCGCGCCAATTGCCGGACTCGATCGCTGCGAACGCGTCGCGATACGCGGCTTCGTCATGTTCGGAGAGCGCCACAATGCTCGTCTGCGCCTCGGCCGTGGCCGGGGCGACGATGGCGGCGACGGAGAGGGCGGCGAAGGCGGCGCGGAACGTCATCGGAGCCCGTCTTTCTGTAAACTTAGGGGTGCCGCGCGACGCCCAGCTCTTCGAGCCAGGATTCGGCGAGCAGGAGGTCCGCCCACGCCTGCCGCTTTTGTTGCGGCTGGCGCAGGAGATATGCCGGATGAAGCATGACCATCGCGTTGACGGGCGTGTCCAACCCGTCGCGGGTGTAGAGCAGCCGCCGGCCGCGAAGCCGGCTCACCGCCTCCTCGCGCCTCAATACCGTATTGCCGGCATTTTTTCCCATCAGGATCAGCAGCTTGGGCTGCTTGAGCGCGATCAGCCGCTCCACGAACGGCAGGCAAGCCACGATCTCGCCTTGGGTTGGGTCTCGATTGCCTGGTGGCCGCCAGAAAATCGTGTTGGAAATCATCATGTTGGACTGTCGGTTGAGGCCGATATGGCTCAGCATCTTGTCCATCAGCTGGCCCGAGCGGCCCACAAACGGCTTGCCCTGTTCGTCCTCGTCCTTGCCCGGCGCTTCGCCGATGATCAGCACCGGAGCGTCGTCAATTCCGTCTGAAAACACGGTGTTGCGGGCCGTGGCCTTCAGTGCGCAGCCGTCAAACGCCGCCACCGCCGCCCTGAGCTCCGCCACGGAATTCGCCGCCACCGCCAGCGTCCGAGCGTTATCTACAGGGGCCGAGACTGTCTTCTTCGGCCGCGGCGTGGTGATCGGCGCAGGCTCCGGCGCCCGCGCCCGAACTGGGGCCGTCGCCGCCGGGGCGCCCGTGAACACCGCCTCTGCCCCATCCATGTCCACGCCCGCGGCGCGCCAGAAGGCGAGCAGGGCGCGTGCGGCGTGCTGGGGGGACGGTTCGGCGTTCATCGCGCCCATTGTGCAGGGAATCGTGCAATCGCCAAACCCGCGCTGAGCGGCTTGCGCGCCAAGGCGTCAGCTTTGATAAACGCCGCGAGCGAATGTGAAGGGAGTGCAATGGCGGACGAAGACCTCGCGCGTGATGCGATGGAGTACGACGTCGTGATCGTCGGCGCGGGGCCTGCCGGTCTCTCCGCCGCAATCCGCCTAAAGCAACTCGCCGCCGCGGCCGGAAGCGAAGTCACCGTCGCCGTGCTGGAGAAGGGCGCCGAAGTCGGCGCGCACATTCTCTCAGGCGCCGTGATCGATCCGTGCGCGCTGAACGAGCTTATTCCGGACTGGAAAGAACGAGGCGCGCCGCTCGATACGCCCGTCACGCACGACGAATTCAAAATCCTCGGGCCCGCTGGCGCAGCATCGTTGCCGATGTTTCTGATGCCGCCGTTGTTCAACAATCACGGCAACTATGTCGCCTCGCTCTCGAACGTCACCAAATGGCTGGCGGGCCAAGCCGAAGCGCTCGGTGTCGAAGTTTATCCGGGCTTCGCCGCGTCCGAACCGGTGTTCGATGAGAGCGGCGCACTCAAGGGCGTCGTCGCCGGAATTTTCGGCATCGCCAAGGACGACCGCAAGAAATCAGATTTCCAACCCGGCATGGAATTGCACGGCAAATACGTCTTCATCGGCGAAGGCGTGCGTGGCTCTCTCGCCAAGGTTTTGCAGGCAAAATACGATCTCTGCGCCGAAAGCGATCCGCAAAAGTTCGGCATCGGCATCAAAGAGCTTTGGGAGGTAGCGCCCGACAAACACAAGCCCGGCCTCGTGCTCCACACGGTCGGCTGGCCGCTCGACGACGACACCGGCGGCGGCTCGTTCCTGTATCACTGGGGCGATCGCTACGTGTCCGTCGGCTACGTCGTGCACCTGAACTACAAGAACCCATACATCTCGCCGTTCGACGTCTTCCAACAGCACAAACTGCATCCGGAGATCAGCCAATACCTCGAAGGCGGTAAGCGCATCGCCTACGGCGCGCGCGCCATCACCGAAGGTGGTCTGCAATCGGTGCCGCGTCTCTCATTTCCGGGCGGCGCGCTAATCGGCTGCTCTGCGGGCTTCGTCAACGTGCCGCGCATCAAGGGCAGCCACAACGCGATGAAATCCGGCATGCTCGCCGCCGAGGCCGCGTTCGCGGCCATCAGCGCCGGCCGCCAGCGCGACACGCTCGACACCTACGACCACGCCTATCGCGACAGCCCGATCTACAAGGATCTCTACCGCGTCAGGAACGCCAAGCCGTTGCTCTCGAAGCTCGGCACATTCTGGGGCGGCGTCGTCGGCATGGCCGATATGTGGACGACGACTTTGCTCGGCGGCTTCTCGTTCCTCGGCACCATGAAGCATACCAAGAGCGACGCTGAGGCCACCGAGAAGGCATCCAAGTACGCGCCGATCTCGTATCCGAAGGCGGACGGTGTCCTCACCTTCGACAAGCTGTCGTCGGTCTATCTCTCAAACACCAATCACGAGGAAGATCAGCCGGCGCACCTGAAGCTGAAGGACCCAAGCATCCCGATCCGGGTGAACCTGCCTGAATACGCCGAACCAGCGACACGATATTGCCCCGCTGGCGTGTACGAAGTGCTCTACGATGAGGCAGGGGCAAATCCGCGGTTCCAGATTAACGCTCAAAACTGCGTGCACTGCAAAACCTGCGATATCAAAGACCCAAGCCAGAATATAGTTTGGACGACACCCGAAGGCGGCGGTGGGCCGAATTACGCCAACCTCTAAGCCGCACCCGCCAGAAGCGGGAGAAAGGACAAAGCATGCGTTGGGCCACACTGGCGGCGACCATTTCAGCAGCGGCGTTTGCGAGCGCGGCCGGCGTCGCTTACGCGCAAGCGGGCAAGCAGGATGAACGCCCAGCGGTAGCGCAAGACGCGGTGGTGCAAGAGGGCGTCGAGCCCGCGCAGGAATTGCGCGTCACCTCGCCGCCGAACGCCGCGCCCGATCGCACCTACGCAAAACCGGAAGCAGCTTTGCTCGAAGCCGACGTGGATTACATGGTCCGCGAAGGCCGCCGCGCGCTCAATCGCAGTGTCGATGACGACGTCGCGCTTTGGACCGCATCGGTCTTCATCGATGATTTCGCTGCCGGCCGTTACGCCGAGGCGCGCGCCACGCTGCAAAACTCGCCTGGCGGCCTGCAAGGCGGCATGGCCGACATGATGGAGCCATTCCTGCTCGCGGCCGAAGGCCAAGTCGATCGCGGCGTCGAACGCGTCGACGCGGGCGGCGACAATCTTCCAGCGCCATTGCCGGAAGTCGAACGCGCGTTGGTGTTTGAGTCCGCCGGCCGTCTGCAAGAAGCCGCCGCCGTCTATGCGCAAATGGTCGAGCGCATGGATCTTACGCCGCCCGGCGAGGCCGAGCCGCAGAACATGGAAGAGTTTGAGCGCGCTTTGGGCGCCACCCGAGTATCGCACGCGGTCTATCGCGCAGCGCTTGTTCACCACCGCCTCGGCCGCACCGAAGCCGCGCGCCGCTACTACAACACGGTGCTCGAATTCTCGCCGCGCTCTGTCGACGTGCTCGAAAACCTCCGCCGTCTCGACGCCGGTCAACAGCCGTTCGAGCCCGCGCTGACGCCAAAGAGCGCTGCCGGCCGCTGGATGATTTTCCTGGCCGAGTTCCTTACGCAAACGGAAGCGCTCTCGCACATGCTATCGGACGCCGACCCGGAGCCGGGTCTCGCATCGCCCGCCGGCACCACGATGCTTCAGCTAGGCCTGCTGCTCGCGCCCGACGCCAGCGACTGGCGCCTCTACGCGGCGCAAGAAGTGTTGGAAGCTGGCGGCACAGCCGGCGCCGAACGCATCCTCGCACAAATGCCGGCCGACGATGTGTTCGCGCCCGACGCTGAAATCGTCCGCGCCGGCATTCACCTCGAACGTGACAACAACGCTGCCGCTATCGCCTCAGCCGATCGCGTCGTCGCCAACGCCGGCAATCGGTGGACGCTGATCGCCGCCGCCGCCGATATCTACCGCCGCACCGATCACACCGAGCAGGCGATCTCCGCGTTCGACCGCGCGCTCGGCATGGTGCAAGCGCCGAAAGATCGCGCCGATGTGCTCGGCTGGCGCGCCTTCGCGCACCGCTACGTCGGCAATTACGCGGCCGCCACCGCCGACATGCGCGCCGCCTACGAACTCGATCAAGGCGTCGACACCCGCATGCTCTACGTCTCGATCCTAATGGACGATCCACAGGCGTGGAACGACGGCATCACGGTCGCCCGCACTTTGTTCGCTGAGCAGCCGGACTCGGTGCTACGTCTCAATGCACTCGGCTATGCGCTGATCCAACAACCACAAGGTCTGGAAGAGGGCTATCGTCTGTTGTGGCGTGGCTTCAATTACGGCCAGCAAGATTTCGCGGTCGTCGATAGTTTGGGCTGGGCGTATTACCTCTACGGCCATTTCGACCAAGCCCGCGCTTTAATCGAACGCGCGCGCGATCTCTCAAACGCGCAAGAGCCCAATTCTGAAATCCTCGATCACCTGGGCGACGTCTATTGGCGGCTCAACCGCCGCGAAGACGCGCGCGCCGCTTGGCGCCAGGCGCTCGACGCCGATCCGGATGTCCCACGCCGCCGCACGCTCGAGCAAAAAGTTTCGCGCGGTCTGACCACGCCTGCGCCGCGCCAGCGTGAGCTGCCGCGCGTCGATCTGCCGGAAGGCCCCGCGCAACGGGAAGATCTGTGACGCTGCTTCAACGTCTCGTCACGGGCGCTTCGGTTCTGTGTCTCGCGTCCTGCGCGAGCTTTAAGTACACTTACACGCCGCCCGCGCCGCCGCAGGCGCGCGGCTACGCCGATCACCTGGTCGGCCGCGTCGCCAATCTCCGCCAAGATCACGCCGCCGCCGCGGACCGCTACTTCGCTGCACTTGCACGCGATTCTGACAACGCTGCACTGGTCGAAGGCGCCGTCACCGCATCGCTCGCCGCCGGCGATCTCGACCGCGCCCGCGAAGCCGCGCGCATGGCGCCGCGCAACGATGTTCCAGCGTATGCGCGCCTCATGCGCGCCTCCGATGCCATGGCCGCTGGCCGCATCCGCCAAGCTGGCCAGGAGCTTTCCGCGGTTGAAGGCACGGCCGCTCAAGAGCTGACCGCGCGTATGTTGCAAACTTGGGTCGACGCCGCTGAGAACCGCGTCGACAATGTCGTCACCGACCTCGCGCCGTTCGCTTCAATCCGCCCGTATGGCGGCCTCTTCACTTATCAACAGGCGCTCGCGCTCGATTACGCTGGCCGCAGCGAAGAAGCGCTTGCCGCGTATCAGGCGGCCGCAACCAACGGCATGTTCCTGCCGCCCGCCGTCGCACGCCACGCACAGCTCCTGGCGCGCAGCGGCGCCCAAACCGAGGCGCTTGCGCTGCTCCAGTCCGACGCCAACCGCGTCAATCCAGAGCTCATCGCCGCCGCCCAACGAGTCGAAGCTGGCGCGCCTGCAGCAGAACGGCTCACGCCCGCGCAAGGCGCCGCGATCGGGCTCTACGGTCTGGCCGCGATCTACAAGCAGGAGAACGACGAGACCAGTGCGCTCGCCGCGCTTTCTCTCTCACTCGCGCTCGATTCGAAGCTCGACGCTTCGCGCATGATGTTCGCGCAAATCCAAGGCGGGCTCGGCAACATCGACGCCGCGCACGCCATGCTGGCGCGCATCCCCGATGATTCACCCTACGCCGCGGGCGCCGATATCACTGAAGCGTGGCTGCTGGTCGATTCCGGCCGCGAAGACGAAGCGCTGGCGCTCGCCCGCACTGCCGCCGCCACCGGCGATCTTCGCGCCCGCCGCGCGCTCGCCGACATGCACCGCAATCTGCGGCAGTACGATCAAGCCGAAGCGATCTATTCCGAATTGATCGCCGAAACCCCGAACGAATGGCGGCTCTATTTCGCGCGCGGCGCCGCGCGTGAGCGGCAGGGCCGTTGGCCCGAAGCAGAAGCGGATTTCCAGCACGCGCTCGAACTCTCGCCCGAGCAGCCGGATGTCTTGAACTACCTCGGCTACACCTGGGTCGATCGCGGCGAACACATGCAAGAAGGGCTGGCGATGATTCAACGCGCCGCCGTCCTACGGCCAATGTCCGGCGCCATCATCGACAGCCTGGGTTGGGCCTATTTCAAGATGGGGGACTACGCCCTAGCGCTCGAAAACCTCGAACGTGCTATCGAACTTTCGCCGGCGGACCCCACGCTTAACGATCACCTGGGCGACATCTACTGGCGTCTCGGCCGCCGCATTGAGGCGCGCTTCCAATGGCAGCGTGCTCTCGCCCTCGAGCCGGACAACGCTGCCGCCATCGAAACTAAGGTCGCAAACGGCCTGCCGCCCGAACCACCATCGCAAGCGGCGACGCGATGAGCGTCCGCGTCTTCGCGCCTGCGAAGGTCAATCTCACGTTGCAAGTGGCCCGCCCGCGCGCCGACGGCCTGCATCCACTCCACAGCATCGTGATGTTCGCCGACGTCGGTGATGTCGTCGAAGCAACGCCTGCCGACGCGCTCTCCCTCACGATCACCGGCGAATTTGCGGATGGCCTTGAAGCAGGCGAAGGCAACCTCGTCCTCCGCGCCGCCCGCGCGCTCGCCGTCGCCGCGAACGTCACCACCGGCGCCGCGCTCACACTCGAGAAGAATCTCCCTATCGCCTCCGGCATCGGCGGCGGCTCCTCCGACGCTGCCGCGACTTTGCGCGCGCTCAATCAACTCTGGTCGCTGAACTGGAGCACCGCGCAACTCACACTCATCGCCCGCACCCTCGGCGCTGACGTGCCAGCGTGTCTCGTCGGCGTGCCGTGTGTGATGAGCGGAACCGGCGAGATCACCGCGCCAATCACCGCGCCATCTTTCGCCGCCGTGCTCGTCAATCCGCTCAAGCCGCTGCCAACACCCGACGTCTACCGCCAGTTCGACGCCATGGGCCTCGGGCGCGCGCTCGACGAGCGTGAACCTGATCTCAGTATCAGCGCTATCGCCGCCATCGGCAACGACCTCACCCCCGCCGCAGAAGCGCTCGCGCCCGAGATCAGAGAAATCCTCGCAACGCTCCGCGCCGACGCCCGGGTTCGCTATGCCGCGCTCTCCGGCAGTGGCGCCACCGTGTTCGCGCTCTGTGATGACAACGCCGCAACAGAAGCCATCGCCGACGCGCTCCAGCAAAAGCGCCCAGGCTGGTGGATCGCAGGTACAATCCTCGGCGGCGCTTGACGCCCCGGCGCCACGCGACTAGCCCCGACGCCGCGAGGTGGGCGTGATCCTTGAGGTGTTCGGCGGCGCCGCGATCGCAGCGCTCACAAGCCTGATTGCGTGCCGCGTGCTGATCAGCGCCGGCCCGATCGACCGCCCAACGCTCGCGCGCCACGAACACAAGAACCCAACCCCGACCAGCGGCGGCCTCGGCATCGCGCTCGGCTTCGCCGCGGGCATCATGGCGCTCGCTCTGGTTCTGCCCACCATCGTGCCGGTCGAGATGACCACCCGCGGCGCGGTGCTGCTCTCGATCACTGCGAGCTTTGCTTACGCCTTCCTCCTGATCGGGTTCTGGGACGACACCCACCAACTCGGCGCGCTCATCAAGTTCGCGCTCTTCGCAGCACTCGCAGTGGCGGCTACTCTAGCCATCGGTCCGGTCGACGCCTTTCCGTTCGGAACGGAGGTACGCCACGCGCCATACGCCTTGGCGCTCGCAGGCACCGCGCTCTGGATTTTCGTGATGGTCAACGCCGTCAATTTCATGGACGGCGCCAACGGCCTCGCCATGGGCTCTGTCGGCATCGGCTTCGTCGCGCTCGGCGCCATCGCGTTCGCCCGCGATAGTCCCGCCAGCCTTGCCATCTGCCTTTGCGCCGTCGGCGCGCTGCTTGGCTTTCTCTATTGGAATTTTCCAAGCGGCAAACTTTTCGCCGGCGATTCCGGCGCGCTCTTCATCGGCGCGCTTGCCGCTCTGGCCTCGATCATGATCATCCGCCGGACAGACCTCTCACCGCTTGTGCCGGCAATCATCTTCTTCCCGCTGCTCGCTGACGTCTTGGTGACGCTAGCTTGGCGCGTCTATCGCCGGCACTCGTTGCTCGACGGCCATTCCGAGCACATCTACCAAATCCTGATCCGCGGCGGCATGAGCCACGCCGAAATCGCGCTGACCTACTGGGCCGCGATGGCCGTGTGCGGCGGCATCGGTTTTCTAGTGTCCCGCGATCCCGGCGTGTCGCCTTGGGTCGCGCTGCCAATCATGGCGTTTTTGGCGATCGTGATTTCCGCCGTGGTGCGCCGCTTTGCTGACCGTCGCGGCGTCGGCGGCGTCTAGTAAGCGCGATCGACCACGAAGTCCGGCAGATCCGCGAGCGCCTCGCGATAGGCATTCGCAGGCAAGCTCTTCAGCGCCGCTTTCGCCTGCGCCGCATGCTCACGCGCTGCTTCGAGCGTCAGCCCGATCGCATTATGCCGCTTCATCAGCGATAGCGCGCGATGGAAGTCGTCGTCGGTGCGCTCGCCGCCCATCACGCGCCGCCAGAACACGCGCTCGGCCTCGTCGCCCGCATCACGCGCGAACACCACCGGCAAAGTCACTTTGCCTTCGCGGAAATCGTCGCCGACATTCTTGCCCATCGTCGCGGTCAGCCCGCCATAATCCAGCGCGTCATCCACGAGCTGGAACGCCAGCCCCAATTCGCGCCCATATACATCAAGCGCCGCAGCTTCCTCGCCCGGCCGCCCAGCCGCCACAGCGCCAGATCGCGCCGCCGCCGCAAACAACGCTGCCGTTTTCGCCGCCACGATCGCCATGTAACGCTCGCGGGACGTCTCGGCGTCGTTCGCCGCCGCGAGCTGCATTACTTCGCCTTCGGCGATTACGCTCGCCGCGCGCGCTAGAATATCGAGCACCTGAATATCGCCGGTCTCAACCATCAAATTGAACGAGCGCGCGAACAAAAAGTCGCCCACCAGCACGCTGGCCGAATTGCCCCACACGACGTTCGCGCTCTTCTTGCCGCGCCGCATAGACGACACGTCGACGACGTCGTCATGCAACAGCGTGGCGGAGTGAATGAACTCAACCGCCGCCGCCAGTTTGCGCGGGCCGTCGCCACCGCCGCCGAGCAAACGCGCCGCCGCCAACGTGATCAACGGCCGTATACGCTTGCCGCCGGCATCGATCAGATGCGTGGCTAAGTTCGGAATAACGCCGACAGGGCTTGTCATGTGCTGATGGATCAGCGCATCGACAGCGGCGAGGTCCTCCGCCAACAGCGCCGCCAGCCGGTCCACCGCGTGCGGGGCGCCAGGCGCTTGTTCAGCTTGTCCAGCCGCCGTTCCCAAGGGGCCTCCGCTTGCCTTCCCGTAACGGTAAAACGATGGTGGGGCGCGCTCTGAGGGTCAAGCAGGAGAGACCCGGTCGCGCGGAAGGGTCGCACTGGCGTTATGGCCGCATCTGAGATCACGGAAGACGCGCTGCTCAACGGTCGCATCCGCATCCGCCAACCCAAACGCGGTTACCGCGTCAACGTCGATACGTTGCTGTTGGCGGCAACGTTGCCGGGCGCGCGCATTCGCAGCGGCGGGACGCGCGTTGCCGAACCCTGTTGCGGTGTGGGCGCAGCGTTGCTTGCCGTCGCGACTGGACGCCAAGGTGATGTCTCATTTGTCGGAATCGAACGCGATCCCGCATACGCCGAACTTGCGCGGCAAAACGTTGCGCTCAATGCGCAGTCGCAACGCGTAACGATAGTCGAGGCCGACGCCCTCGACCCCAACGCCGAGTTTGGCGTGTTCGACTACGTTTTGTTGAACCCGCCATACGATAATCCCGAAGAAGGTAGGCCGCCCGCTGAGGGAAAACACGCTGCCTTCATCGCTGATCGACCGTTCGAAGATTGGATCAAGGTCTGGTCGAACCGCATGGGCCCAAATTCAAATATGACGCTCATTCATCGCGCTCACAGACTCGGTGAAATCCTCGCCGCCTTCGAAGGGCGCCTCGGCGGCATAGAGGTGTTTCCAATCCGCCCCGCTGCAAATGCGAAGGCGCGTCGCGTCATCGTCCGCGCATGGAAGGGGTCGCGTGCCCCGCTGAAACTGTTCGCTGGCCTCGATCTGCATCCTTCGGATGACGCCAAGGAAAAATACACGCCCGAAGCCGAAGCGATCCTGCGCGGCGACGCGCACATCAATTTTGGCTGACCTCGAACGGCCCTAGAACATCGCCCCTGACTCACGCGAAAAAGTCGCCACCGCTGACCTGTGAGCAACGCGCAAAAATCGCCTCGGGCGACATGCGTGAAACGAAGCACGAAAATAGTGCTTATCCACAGGCAGCCGCGCAATTGACTCCATGCGCGCGCGCGACCAGTTTCCGGCTAACGGCGGCGCCCGACGCGAGTCGCGCACCGGCCGGCCAGACAAACGAACCCCGTGGGAGAGCGCGGCGCAATAAAAGCCGCCCCCGAAGGAGCAACCGCCCCGGAAACTCTCAGGGAACCGGACCGTGGGGGGATGAACACGCTGGATAGAGCCGCGCCTCAAGGGAGCGCGCGGCCGCCGAAGGAGTAAATCTCTCAGGCGCCAGGGACAGCGGGGGCAGCGTGCCATTTCGCACGCGCCACGCGTACCTGGGACAAGCAATGGCCGAAGCCCCGAAGAAGCTGCCGCTCGACGCGATCTGGCGCGCGCGCACCTCGAAGTTCGGCGATTTCGCCGGCTACGACATGCCGCTCCAGTTCGAAGGCCTGATCCCCGAACACAACTGGACCCGAACCCACGCCGGCCTGTTCGACGTCAGCCACATGGGTCCGAGCTTTTTTGCACTGCCGAAGGGCCACGGCCTCGAAGGCGAGGAGGCGCACAGGAAGGTGGCGTCCCTCATCGAACGCCTCGTGCCCGCGGACATCCAAGGCCTGAAGCCCGGCCAAGTCCGCTACACCATGATCACCAACGCCGAAGGCGGCGTGCTCGACGATCTCATGATCGCGCGCCCCGCCGAGCCGGGCGCCGCCGGCGATCTCTACATCGTTGTCAACGCCGGCTGTAAGCACCAGGACTGGGCGCTGATCGAAGCCGCGACCCAAGGCGAAGCCAATCTCGTCCGCGCCGACGATCGCTGCCTGCTCGCACTGCAAGGCCCGGGCGCGCACATCGCCGCCGCCGCCGTCATCGATCCAGCACTCGCCGACATGAGCTTTATGAATGTAAAGCGCTACGACGCCTTCGGCCGCCTCACCATCACGCGCTCGGGCTACACTGGCGAAGACGGTTACGAAATTCTCGTCCGCGCCGAGAACGCGAAGGATCTCGCTGAAGCACTGCTCGCGCACGCGGAAGTAAAACCCATCGGCCTCGGCGCGCGCGATAGCTTGCGTCTCGAAGCCGGCCTTTGCCTCTACGGACACGATCTCGATCCCACCACCTCGCCGATCGAAGCCGATCTCGCTTGGACCATCCAAAAGCGCCGCCGCGAAGCCGCTGACTTCCCCGGCGCCGATCGCATCCTGCGCGAATACACCAACGGCGCCGCGCGCAAACGCGTCGGCATTCGCCCGAATGATCGCGCACCAGCGCGCGAAGGCGTCGAGATTTTCAAGGACGGCAAGAAGATCGGAATCGTCACCAGCGGCGGCTTCTCGCCGATCCTCAACGCGCCAATCTCGATGGGTTACGTCGACGCCCAATACGCCGAGCGTGGCTTAGGCCTCGATCTCATGATCCGCGGCCAAGCGCGCCCAGCCACAATCGTGCCGCTGCCGTTCGTTCCGCACAATTATCACCGCCCGAAGTAAGGGGAGCTAAGGCCCAATGACCACGCGCTACACCAAAGACCACGAATGGGTGCGCCTCGAAGGCGACATCGCCACCATCGGCATCAGCAAGTACGCCGCTGAGCAATTGGGCGACGTCGTCTACGCCGAACTCCCCGCCGCCGGCAAAGCCTTCAAGCAAGGCGACGACATGGCCGTCGTCGAAAGCGCGAAAACCGCCTCCGACGTTTACGCGCCAATTTCCGGCGAGATCGTCGAAGGCAATTCCGCGATCTCCGGCGAGAACTGGCAGATCATCAACGACGAACCCGAAGCCGGCGGCTGGTTTGTCAAAGTGAAGGTGTCGAACGAAGCCGAACTCGACGCCCTCATGGATGAAGCCGCGTATGCGGATTACGTGAAGGGCCTTTGAGCGTGATGCGCCACACCGCCTCCTTCCCCCTCGTGGGGAAGGTGTCGTCCGGAGGACGGCGGATGGGGGCGCCAGCTCAGCCGTTTCGAAGCATCACCGCCGTTACCCCCACCTCCAACTCCGCCCCACAAGGGGGCGGAGAGTCGCTTTGCTTTGCTCCGCCGGAGTTTGAATCTTGAGATACCTCCCACTCACCGACGTCGACCGCCAAGAAATGCTCGGCGTCATTGGCGCCAAGAGCATCGACGACCTCTTCGTCGACGTGCCCAAGGGCGCGCTGCTGAAAGATCTCGTACCGCTGCCCAAGGCGCAGGGCGAGATCGAGGTGCATCGTCACCTCCAGCGCCTGGCGGAAAAGAACACACCCGCCGGCCGCACCGCATTCTTCCTCGGCGCCGGCGCCTATCGCCACCATGTGCCCGCGAGCGTCGATCACCTGATCCAGCGCAGCGAATTCCTCACCGCCTACACGCCGTACCAACCCGAAATCGCACAAGGCACGCTGCAAGCGCTCTACGAATTCCAAAGCCAAGTCGCAGCATTGCTCGACATGGAGGTCGCCAACGCCTCGATGTACGACGGCTCCACCGCCTGCGCCGAAGCCGCGATGATGGCTGCGCGCGTCACCAAGCGGAAGAAGATCGTCTTCTCCGGCGGCGTCCACCCGCACTACATCGACACCGCCCGCACCGCCTGCGAAGCGCTCGGCCTCGAAATCGTAACGATGCCCGCCGCCATCGATGACGAAGCGGCCGTCACCAAAGAGCTCAGCGCGGATGTCGCCGCCGTCATCGTGCAATCGCCCAACGTGTTCGGCACCATCACCGATCTCACCAAGATCGGCGACGCCGCACACGGCGCCGGCGCACTGATGGTGGCAACCTTCACTGAGTGCATCTCCTTTGGCCTGGTCGAACCCGCCGGCGCTTACGGCGCTGATATCGTGTGCGGCGAAGGCCAATCCATCGGCAACGCGCTGAACTTTGGCGGACCGTACGTTGGCCTCTTCGCCGTCAAGGAAAAATACATCCGCCAAATGCCCGGCCGCGTCGCCGGCGAAACGCTGGACGCCGACGGCAAGCGCGGCTTCGTGCTGACGCTCTCCACCCGCGAACAACACATCCGTCGCGAAAAGGCGACGTCGAACATCTGCACCAATAGCGGCCTCTGCCAGCTCGCCTGGACCATCCACATGACGCTGCTCGGCGAGAAGGGCCTCCGCCAACTCGCCACGCTCAATCATGAGAAGACCATCGCGCTCGCCGATGCACTCGGCAAAGTCAAAGGCGTCGAAGTCCTCACCAAGCGCTTCTTCAACGAGATCGCCGTGAAACTCACCAAGCCCGCGCAAGCCATCGTCGACAAACTCGCGGAGCAGGGCGTCATCGCCGGCGTCGCCATGAGCCGCCTCAACCCCCACGCCAAAATGGACAACGTGCTCATCACCTGCGCCACTGAAATGAACACGGACGACGACATCGCGGCGTATGCCGATGCTCTCCAAGGAGTGTTAGCGTGACCGTGATCGTTGAACGTGAGTTGGAGATTAGGAACGACGTCGATGTCGAAGCTGTCGTCGTGCGCGTGCACGCGGCGGAAAAGCATCCGCGGTACGATTGGGGTGCCCGCGTCGAGCTATCGTGGGATCGTTCCTACGAAATCTTTGGTGTGGATCCTTGGCAAGCCGTCCAACTTGCTATGCGCTTTGCGCCCTCCGCAATCTCCTCAACGACTGCGTTCAAAGAGGGGCGAATCTCGCTCTGGGGCACGACCGCGCGAACGCCTCAGGAATTTGACTATCTGTTTAATGCGTTGCCGCCGAGAGAAGAGCCGAAACAATGATCACCGAAACCACCTCCGGCAATCGCGGGCTCCTCCAAGCTGAGCCGCTGATCTTCGAATCCGGCCACGCCACTGGCACCGGCGTCGATCTGCCCGAACCCAAAGGCACGCCGAACAAACTCGGCGGCCTCGGCCGCAAAGCGGCGCTTGATCTCCCCGGTTTCTCCGAACCGGAAACGATGCGCCACTACGTGCGCCTCAGCCAAAAGAATTACGCCATCGATCTCGGCCTGTTCCCGCTGGGTTCGTGCACGATGAAGCACAACCCACGCTTGAACGAACGCGCCGCGCGCTTCGAAGGCTTCGCCGATCTCCACCCGCTGCAGCCGACCTCCACCATCCAAGGCGCGCTCGAACTGATGGATGAGCTCGCGCATTGGCTCTGCACGCTCACCGGCATGCCGGCCGTAGCACTCTCGCCGAAAGCCGGCGCGCATGGCGAGTTTTGCGGCATGCTCGCGATCAAAGCCGCGCTCGAAGCGCGCGGCGAGAGCCACCGCAAGCGCGTGCTGGTCCCGCACAGCGCGCACGGCACCAATCCCGCCACTGCCGTAGCAGCCGGTTTCATCGTCGATGAGATCGAAGGCGACGAAGACGGCCGCGTCGATCTCCACGACGTCACCGCCAAGCTCGGCCCCGACCTCGCAGCCATCATGATCACCAATCCGAACACGTGCGGCCTGTTCGAGCCCGACATCAAAAAGATCGCTGATGCCGTCCACGAAGCCGGCGCGTACTTCTATTGCGACGGCGCCAACTACAACGCCATCGTCGGCAAAGTGCGCCCCGGCGATCTCGGCGTCGACGCCATGCACATCAACTTGCACAAGACATTCTCGACTCCGCACGGCGGCGGCGGCCCCGGCGCCGGACCGACGGTGCTGTCGGCCGCACTCGCGCCGTTCGCTCCCGTCCCACACATTGTGCTGAAGGGCGGCACACGCGAACTCCGCGAACACATGGCAGGCACCCAAGCCTTCGGGCGCATGTGCGCGTTCCACGGCCAGATGGGCATGTTCACCCGCGCGCTCACCTACATGATGAGCCACGGCAGCGACGGCCTGCGCCAAGTCGCCGAAGATGCGGTCCTGAACGCCAACTATCTGCTCGCACGCCTCAAGCCGCATTTCACCGCGCCGTTCGGCGAGCGCCCGTGCATGCATGAAGTGCTGTTAGATGATTCAAGCATCAAGCCCAAAGGGGTCGAAACCATCGACATGGCCAAAGCGCTGCTCGATGAAGGCTATCACCCGTTCACAACCTACTTCCCGCTCGTCGTCCACGGCGCCATGCTGATCGAGCCCACCGAAACCGAACCCAAGCGCGAACTCGATCGCTTCGCCGACGTCATGATCGCGCTCGCCGAACGCGTGAACGCCGGCGACGTCGAGTTCTTCAAGCAAGCGCCGAAGCTCACGCCAATGCGTCGCCTCGATGACACCCTGGCGGCACGTCAGCCAAAGCTGCGTTGGCGCCGCGGCGCCAACGACAGCGGCGCGAAGGTGGCGGCGGAGTAGGGATGGCGTCACACGCGTTCGAAACCGTCGACGTCTTCACCGAGCAACGCTTCGGCGGCAATCCGCTGGCCGTCTTCACCGACGGCCGCGGCCTTTCCGAGGCGCAAATGCAATCGCTCGCCTTCGAGTTCAACCTGAGCGAGACAACGTTCGTCCTGCCGCCGGCGGACCCGGCTAACACCGCGCGCGTGCGGATCTTCAATCGCACCGCCGAGATGGCCTTCGCCGGCCATCCCATGATCGGCACGGCGTCGTGCTCGCGCGCACCACCCATCGCGACGCTGCCCAACTCCGCTTTGAAGTCCCCGCCGGTCTCGCCGTCATCGAGATTGAGCGCAACGACGGCGAAGCCATCGGCGCAAAGGTTGCCGCACCGCAGCCCGTCAGTTTCGGCCGCACCTTCACGCCCGAACAGATCGCGCCATGCCTCGGCATCACAGTCGCCGACATCATCACGACAACGCACGCGCCCATCGTCGCCACCGTCGGCAACCCGTTCACCTGCGTCGAGATCAAACCGGAAGCGCTCGCGCGTTGCGTCCCCGACATCCGCGCCCACGCCGCCATTCGCGACGGCGATCCATCGCTCAACGGCCGCTTCGCGCTCTACGTCTACGCCCGCGACGGCGCCAACGTCCGTGCCCGCATGTTCGCGCCGCTCGCCGGCACTTGGGAAGATTCCGCCACCGGCAGCGGCGCGACCCCGCTCGCGGGCCTCCTGCTACACCACAGCAACAAAAACGAACTCGCCTTCGATATCCGTCAAGGCGTCGAAATGGGCCGACCCAGTCTGCTCAGCGTCACAGCCCGCCGCGACGGCGCAGCGATCCTCACCACCGTCGCCGGCCGCTGCGTGCGCGTGCTGCGTGGCGAAGCGCAGCTCTAGCCGCGCCGCCGCACGCGCGCCCAAAGCTCTCGTAAAGGTTTGGTGTAGCGCCACGTCGCGGTGTTCTGCATTGCGCGCAACTCGTTCCCCAACCCATCTTGCGTCTTGCGCATTGTTGCCAGCGCCGCGTTCGCTTTGGCCTCTCGCTCCGTGCGCAAGGCATGCGCGCGCACCAACACCAGCGAGAGCGAAAATTTTTCGTCACCGCCCATCATCACGTCGCGCAGCGCTTGTCGCATGTCGGTATCGCGAAAAGCCTCGCGCCAGAACACATTCTCCAGGAGAGCGTCGCGTTGATCCAGTCCCGGCCGAAGACTGCGCGGCAGATGCACCGTGGTGACCGCGAAGCTCGACTGGAAGCGCATGCCCTCAGCGGTGATCCATTTCCGCCACATGTGGAGGTCGCTCCAAAGGTCCGCCGGCGCCGGCGTCCACCCTTGCGGCAGGCGCCGATAAGTGTCGAGCCGGTGTCCGCTCACGCTCGGCCCGAAATAATTGAACTTGGAGTGAAGCATCCGCTCGCGGGTGGACGCGTCGGCAATGTCGTTGAGCGGCCCGCTCACCTCATAGCTTGGCCAGACGATCGTCTGTCTCGTGTGCGCGAAATCCGCGCGTTCCAGCATCGGTCGCATGTGCTCAAGGTGATCGGGAAACCAGAAATCGTCATCGCTCAGGTAACAGACCGCTTCGCCAGTTGCTTGCTGCAATGCTTCATGGCGCCACGCTTCGCCGTGGCGCTCGCCTTTGGGAAAACGAAAAACGCGGATGCGCGGATCATTCTGAACAGCGCGCTCGATCTCGGCAAACGCCTCCGGCGGCGCGCCATCGGCAACAACGAAGAGTTCCCAGTCTTCATGGGTTTGCTCGCGCACGCTCCCTATCGCCATGGAAATGACCGCGCCATGATCATGCGTGGGAATTAGAACGGTGAACTTCACCGCCGCGCGGCCATGCGCTCGATCTCCGTGATCGCCTCGATCATGCGGATCTCTTCCGCGAGCGCGGTGTGCGGCGGCGGCCCGCCCCGCACGTGCGCCAGAAACGCGCGCAACTCCGTAAGCAGGGGCATCTCGTCACCGACACGGATGTGGCTGACCTCACCGCTGCTGTGCGATCGGCTCGTGATCGTCGCGTAGTCCGCGCTGTCGAGTTCGAACGTCGCATCACGGCACCGCAAGGTGATGCGGCGCAGATTGCTCGGATGACCCGAGGACGCCTCGATCGTCACCCCTGCGCCGGCGCGCGTTTCCAGCATCGCAACCGCACCGTCCGCATCCGCGCCAAGCACATCGCGCATCGCCGCAACCGGCCGGGGCGTTTCGCCAAGGACGGCGTGCGCGATGGAGATGTCATGCGGCGCGAGCACCCAGAGCGAGCTGACGTCGGTGTGATGGTTGCCCCATCCCAACCGCAGCAGCCGCAAGCCTTCGACCGGCCCCGCGCTTTGCGTCGCCGCGATGCGGGCGAGTTCGATAATGCCAGGATGGTAACGCCATTTGTGCATGACGAAGACAAGCCGATGCGCTTCGGCTGGCAGCGCCCGCGCCGCGCCGAGATCATTGCTGAGCGGCTTCTCGCAAAAGATTGGCCTGCCGCGCGGCAAGAGCGCGCGGATAGCGTCGAGATGCGAAGTCGTGCGCGTGGCGACGACAAAGCCGGCGCAACTTTCCGGTAGTTTGTCCGGATGCTCGACAATGCTTGCCGCGCCGCCGACGCGGGCGCGATCCGATGAGCCGTCCGAGCGCGCGCAACAATGTACAACAGCGCCCAACGAGCGCAGATCGCGCAAAATGTTTGCGCCCCACGGGCCCACGCCGACGAGCCCGATCTCCAGGTTCACTGCGCCCCGCGAGCGAGCTTGGCGCGTCCAGCGATATAGGCGTCGAGCATGTGCTGATAGTCGCCCGCCGTCGCATCGCGCTCCGAGAGGTGCGGCGCGCGCGTCGGCCAATCAAGCCCAAGTCCCGGATCGTTCCATCGACAACCAAGCTCGTCGACGGTCTGCCAATAGTGCGAAACGCCGTAGAGGATCTGAGCCGGCGCGGCGAAATAAAAGCCATGCGCAACCCCTTCCGGTATGGTCACGGCGCACGGTTCGTCAGCTTTGAGCGTTATAAACTCGGAGCGGCCTTTCGTGGACGACTCCGGGCGAACGTCGGAGAGCCCAAGCAGCATCTCGCCGTTGATGCACATCAAATAGTCCAAGTGCTGAACGTGGACGTGGACGCCGCGCAGCACGTTCGCATTGCTGCTGACCCAATTCCACTGGACCGGTTTGACCCCGGTCGGCCAGGATTCCCGGAAGATCTCGCTAAGAGCGCCTCGGTCGTCCTTGTGTGTCTCGAAGGTCGTCAGAATGACGCCGTGCAGGCCTGACATCGCATCGCACCCCTGCGCCCGCTCTAAGCTTGAATCCGTTCCTAGGCGAGAATGTGTCGTCCAAACAGCCGGCTCTCCCATGGCTCATGGTTTTTTCCCGGTCAGCAACACCACAATCAGCGCCGCCAGCCCGGGCGCAGCCTGCGTGTAGAGGATCGTGAACTTCGCGGTCAGTCCGCCGAACACGCCCGCCACGATCACACACAGCAGGAAAAAGATCATGACGTCACGCTTGTTGGCGATCGCGCCCCAAATCAAACCCGCCGCCAGGAAGCCGTTGTACAAGCCCTGGTTCGCCGCCAGCACCGCCGATTGCGCCGCAAACTCCGGCGTCAACGCGAACACGCGCGCCCCGATTGGCCCGGTCCAGAGAAACATCTCCAGCACCAGAAAGCCGACGTGCAGCAGCGCCACGATGCAAACCAGCGCGCGGGAAACGAAGCTCATGGCCACCCCCAAACGAAAACGGGCCGGAGCTTAGCCCCGGCCCGTTGAACTTGTCTCGAAAGAGCGACGTTTAGCCGAACTTGCGCTTCGTCATTTCCGACACGCCTTCGGCCACTAGGCCGGCTTGTGCGGTATCATTCATGCGTTCACGGATCAGCCGCTCGGCCGCGGCAATCGCCGCTTCCGCAGCGGCAGCGCGAACTTCGTCCGACGCTTTGGTCCCGGCCGAAGCGATGCGGTCGTCGGCTTGCTTCTCGCGCCGCGCCATCGCCGCTATCATCGAGACGCGGGTCTCTTCCGCCACCGCCGCCGCTTGCTCCTTGGCCGACGCCACGATCGCCTTGGCTTCAGCTTCCGCCGTCGCCTTCTTGGCCTGATAGTCGGCCAACAGTTTCTCGGCTTCCTCGCGCAAGCGCCGCGCTTCGTGCAGCTCTTTCGCGATTTCCGCCGACCGCGCGTCCAGCGCCGACATGATCGTCGCTGGAATCTTTAGATAGATCAGCACCGCGAAGAAGATCGCGAACGCGACAAACGCGAAGAACGTAGCGTCGAACGTCATCACGCTTCTCCCGCAACACGTTGACGGGCAGGCGTGCTGACCGGCGCAATCTTGTCGGCTATGTCGCGCGCCAACTGATCAGCGATTGCCGGCACTTCAGCGAGCGCCTTCTTGCGCGCCGCATCGACGGAAGCCTCCGCCGTCGCGATCCGATCCGTCAGCCGCTTTTCAGCGGCTTCCTGTTCGGCGTTGAGCTTGGCCATCACGTCCGTCCGCGCCGCTTCGATCATCGAACGCGCGTCGGCGCGCGCCTTGGCGATGGCGCGTTCCATCGAAACGCGCGCCTCTTCGGCGGCGGCGCTTTTCTGCGCCGCTTGGTCGAGGTCGCCGGCGATCGTACCGGCGCGCTTTGCCAGCACGCCGCCAACCGTCGGCAGCACAAACCGCGACACCACGAGGTAGAGCAGCACGAACGTGACCGCGAACCAGAACAGTTGCGTCCCGAACGTCAGCGCATCGAACGGCGGGAAACCACCGCTCGCGCCATGCGCAGCCGTATCCGCCGCGCCGTGCGCTGCTTCTACCGCGTGAGGATCAACGGGCGGATGAGCCGCCATGAGCTTCAGCTCCGCTTAGGTGAACATCAGGAGGAGCGCGATCAGCAGCGAGAAGATGCCGAGCGCTTCGGTCACGGCGAAGCCGAAGATCAGATTGCCGAACTGCTTCGGCGCTTCCGACGGATTGCGCAGCGCGCCTTGCAGGAAGTTGCCGAAGATGATGCCGACGCCGATGCCCGCGCCGCCCATGCCGATACAAGCGATACCGGCCCCGATGAATTTCGCTGCTTCAGCGTCCATAGTCTTCCTACTCCAGGTTTTCGTTTAACGTCGGCCTTAGTGGCCAGGGTGAAGGGCGTCGTTCAGGTAGATGCAGGTGAGCAGTGCGAACACGTACGCCTGCAGGAACGCGACCAGAAATTCGAGCGCATAGAGCGCGACTGTCATGACCAGCGGCAGCGCCGAGCCGAGGATCCAGATGCCGCCGGCCGCCGCCATCATCGGCACGAAGCCCGCGAACACCTTCAGCACCAAGTGGCCCGCTAGCACGTTCGCCCAAAGACGAACAGCGTGGCTGAGCGGCCGCGAGAAGAACGAGATGATCTCGATGATCACCACGAACCACAAAATGTACCAAGGCACGCCCGACGGCACGAACAGCTTGAAGAACTTGAAGCCGTTCTTCGCGAACCCGACCACGATGACGGTGAAGAACACCATCAGCGCCATCGTCGCCGTGACGATGATCTGTGAGGTCGGCGTGAAGAAGTAGGGGAACATGCCCAGCATGTTCGCGGCGAAGATGAAGAGGAAGAGCGTGAACACGAACGGGAAGAAGCGCTTCACGCCTTCTTCGCCAGCCGCATCCTTCACCATGCCGTGGATGAAATTGTAGCCCGTCTCGGCAACGACCTGCGCGCGGCCTGGCACCAGAGCCGCCGGCTTCATCGCCCAGTAGAAGAACGCAGCCGTCAGCCCCACGCCCGCAAGCATCATCACCGCGGCGTTGTTGAGCGCGAGGTCGCCAACGCCCCACGCGGCTGGCAGATCGGCCAGCGGCACGTCCACTTCATTGTTGGTGTTGAACTGGTGGATTGGGTCGTTCGACAAAACTCAAATCCTCAATCGTCATCGTCTGGGATACGCGGGGCGTTCGGGTCGGGGGGATTTGCGCTGTTGTAGGCGCTGACCGCGCGCACAACGTTCACAACCCCCGTCACAAAGCCCAGCGCGAGGCCGATGCCCAGACCCCACGGCGCCGTGTGGAGAAAGTAATCCGCCCCGTAGCCGAGCAATGCGCCGACGATGATCGCCGCGCCAAACTCCCCGCCAATCCGAAGCGACAGCGACGCCGCACTCGGAGCTGGTTCGGAGTTCGAGCCGCCCGTCCCGCGCGCCGCATCAACACGGCGGCGCAAGTCTCGGAGGGCGTCCTCGGGCGGTTTTCTGTCAGCCATTGAACGGTCCACGCGCCCTGAGGGCGACTCTAAAGAAGCCCCCCGTTCGCGCGCGCGGAAACTAGCAGGGGTCGCGGCAGGGTCAAGGAAACCGCCCTGCGACAAAGCCACCAAAACAGAAGGCCTGTCATGCGCCCGAGCGAACTCAGTCCAGAGCTTCGAAAAGCCCTTCATAATCACGGACAATGAGGTCGTCGTCGAAGCGCAAAACTGCGGTGAAACCCTTGGCCGCGCCAAGATCGACGTAGCGCCAATTCTCGCCTGCGCGCTCGTATCGCTGCCGGGATGGCTGAACCGAAAGCTCAGGCGCCAGCACATAAAGCGCCGTCAATTCTCCCGGCTCACGCCCGAGCCGTCGCAGCGCCAGCCCATTGCAGAACGGCGTCGCCGAAACATCGACTTCCAAGCACCCCTCCAGATCCGGTCGCGCCTCGCCGTTCACAAGCCACGCATCCGGCCCGGCGCGTTCGATCTCAAGCGCATGCTCGCCGTTCGCGTCGAACAGGTCGAGCCTGACGCGAAGCGATCGCCACAGGGTGTCGAGCCGCCAGTCGCAGCTCATGCCAAACGGTGTCTCGCCGCCGTCCACGATCAGCGACTGCGCGCGCCAGCCTTCACCCGCGCGCGTCAGCCGCAGCGTTTCCAATCCCGGTTGATCCAGTCTGCGCCAAGCGCGGAACATGGCTCGCCTCCATAGAGCCAAACGCCTGCCTGCGCCGGGAGTTGCTTCGCCAATACCTGACACGCCCTGTCAGCTTGCCCGTGTAGCTTCCCAACCAAAGCAGGGGAGCACCTCATGAATGAAGATCGCCGCGGCCTCCTGGCCGCCACCGCCGCCGCAGCACTCGCCGCCGTCGCCGGACCCGCAAAAGCGCAAGAGAGCGAAACACCAGCCGGCCCGCCGCCCGGTACGCCCGAAGGCAACCCCGGTGACTTCGACTTCCTCACCGGCGAATGGCGCATCCATCACCGCTGGCGCAGCGGCCCTCAATCAGCCGAGTGGCTCGAATTCGACGGCGAAGCCACCGTCGTCGGCATCCTCGGCGGCATCTGCAGCGTCGAAGAACTCCGCATCCCCGCGCGCAACCTCTTCGGCATGGGCCTCCGCTTGCTCGATCAAGAGCGCAACGTTTGGCAGGACCATTGGGTCAACAAGAATAGCGGCGTTGTCGCCGCGCCCGGCGAATACGGCGGCTTCACCAACGGCGTCGGCACGTGGAGTTCAATCTACGACCAAGACGGCGTCACCATGATCTCCCAAGGCATCTGGGACGAAATCACCCCCACCTCGACCCGCTGGCGCCAACGCATCTCCGCCGACAACGGCGCGACATGGCAAGAAACGTGGATCATGCATTGGCGGAGAGCGTGAGGCTGCGCCCGGTGCGTGCGTCGTGCTTCGACAAGTTCAGCATGACGCATTGAGAGAGTAGCGTAAGGTGGAATGGCGTCACCCTGAGCCCGTCGAAGGCGACGCTGGCGCGGTCCTACTCCGCCGCCATCGCCTGCGCGCGGCCCAAGTCCACGCTGACCAACTGGCTCAAACCCTGCTCCGGCATGGTCACGCCATAGAGCCGATCCATACGCGACATCGTCACCGGGTTGTGCGTGATCACGATGAAGCGCGTCGTCGTCAGACGCTTCATCTCTTCCAGCATGCGGCAGAAGCGATCGACGTTGGCGTCGTCCAGCGGCGCATCGACTTCGTCCAGCACACAGAGCGGCGCAGGGTTCGCCAGGAACACCGCGAAGATCAACGCCGTCGCCGTTAAGGCCTGCTCGCCGCCGGAGAGCAGGTTCAGATTGGTCAAACGCTTACCCGGCGGTTGCGCGAAGATTTCCAAACCCGCTTCCAGCGGATCTTCGCTCTCCGTCAGCTTCAGCGCCGCTTGCCCGCCGTCGAACAACGTCGCGAACAGCTGTGCGAAGTGCGCATCGACTTCCTCGAACGCGCGCAGCAGCCGCGTGCGGCCCTCATTGTTCAGCGTCGTGATCGCGCGCCGTAGCTTCGCTACGGCTTGCGCCACGTCGTCCTTCTCGCGCGTCAGCGTCGCGATGCGCTCTCGCGCCTCGGCGAATTCCTCGTCCGCGCGCAAATTCACCGGCCCCGCCGCATCGCGCTCCGAGCGCAAGCGCTCGAACCGCTTCTCGATCTCCGCAATCGCGCTGGTCCCCATCGCTGACGTCAGCAACGCGCCCGCACGCGCGGCGAGCGCCTCCGGTGCCACGCCAGCCTGCTCGTTCGCCAGCGTCACCACGTCCTGCACCCGCGCCGCGTTCGCTTGCGCGTGCGCATCCGTGCTCGCACGCTTTTCGCGCGCATCAGCGTGCGCTTGCTCCAACGAGCGCGCGCGCTCACCGGCGGCGCGCGCCGCCGCTTCCGCTTCCGCCACGCGATCGCTGGTTGAAGCCCGCCGCTGCTCCGCAGCGCCGGCCTCATCCATCAGCGCCTCAAGCCGCGCCCGCGCGTCGCCCGGCGCGGCTTTCGCCGCGTCGCGCCGTTTTTCGATCTGATCCAGCTCTTTCGACAGCGCACCAAGGCGCGTATCGGCCTCGCCGATCCGCGCCTTCCACTGCTTGCTCTCAATCTCGACAGCGCCACGCCGCGTATCGCGCTGCGTCTTGTCGCGCACCAAGCTCTGCGCCGCGGCTGCTGCCTCCGCCGCCTTCGCCCGCGCCGCATCAACCGCCGCGCGCGCTGCAGTCACACCGGGATCATCCCCTGTCGCCGGCGCATCCTTCGCCGCGCCTTCAGCATCCGCCAGCGCCGCACGCGCATCGCCAAACTCCGCCTCAAGCGCCTTAGCCTGCGCATCCAGATCGCCGCGCCGCTCACTCAGCCGCGCCAGCTCGGCATCGAGCCGCTCAACCTCACGCGCCGCCGCCGCATCAGCCGCAGCACTCTTCGGCGCCTCAGCCCGCAAATCGCGCGCCTTCGCTTCAAGCTTCGAGCGCTCCGCCTTGGCCGCTTCCCAAGCCACTTTCGCTTTCGCCAGCTTCGCTTCCGCCGCCTTCAGCTCAGCACGCGCCGCCGCCAAGCGGTTCTTGTGTTCAAGCCGCGCCGCCGCCGGTTGTGGTGCATCCGCGCGGCGCACGAACCCATCCCAACGCCAAAGATCGCCTTCAACCGAAACCAGCCGCGCCCCCGGCGGCAGCTGCTTCGCCAACCGCGCGCCGTCCTTCGCCTCGACAATGCCGATCAACGACAACCGCGCCGCCAACGCCTCCGGCGCCTTCACGAACCGCGCCAACGATTGCGCTTCAGCCGGCAAATGCGGAGCAGGGGCCGCTGCGCCACCCCACCGCGCCGGCGCATCCGCATGCATCGATGCATCGATGTCTTCGCCCAACGCCGCCGCCAGCGCCTTCTCGTATCCGCGTTCAACGTCGATCGACGCCAGCACCGGCGGAAACTTCGCGCTATCCGGCGGCGCCAATTTATCCAGCGCCTTTACCTCAGCTTCGAGCGCGTTCAGCGCACTCTCCGACGCGCGATACGGCGTCCAAGCCGCTTCATCCGCGGCTTCAGCCTTCCTCAGCGCCGCTTCTGCTTCCGTCAGCGTTGCGCGCAGCTTCGCGCCGTCCGCACGCGCCTTCTCTGCAGCAGCCACCGCCGCCGCGCGCTTCGCATCGAGATCGCCGCTCGCTGGCAACGCCTTCGCTTGCCCATCCAGCGCGCGCTTTCGCTCTTCTAACCGCGCCAACCGCGCCCGCGCGGCGTTCGCCGCATCCGTCAGCGCCTGCGCGCGCGCACGCCGCGCCGCCGCGTCGGACGCAATCTGCTCCAGCTTCTTCTCAGCGTCCGCCCGCACCGAAGCAGCGCCTACTTCGGCGCCTTGCGCCGCCTTCAACGCCGCTTGCGCCTTATCCGCATCGCCCGGGCCCAGCGCATCCGCCTCAGCGATCAAGCGCCCCAGCGCCTCGCTCGCATCGCGCTTCAGCGCCTCAAGCCGCTCAGCCTCAGCCCGGTTGCGCGACGCATCTTCATCGCAGCGCGCGATCGCGGCCTCAGCGTCCGCTAAGTCGCGCTCAAGCCCAACGCGCACGCCTTCCAGCCGCCGCAATACCGCAGCCGCCACCAATTCTTCTTCCCGCAGCGGCGTCAGCCCATCGCGCGCTTCTTCCGCCGCGCGATCCGCCGCGCTCGCTTCGCTCGCCGCCTGCGCCACAACGCGTTCCGCCTCGCGCAAATGTCCTTGCGCTTCCGCCGCGCGCTCGCGCGCTTCTGTCCAGCGCCGATGCAGCAGCAATGCTTCCGTCTCGCGCAACGTCTGCGCCAAGTCGCGATAGCGCTCCGCCTGCCGCGCTTGCTTCTTCAAGCTCGCCGCCTGGTTTTCGATCTCCGCCAGAATTTCATCCAGCCGCGTGAGATTGGTCTCTGCGGCCTTGAGCTTCAGATCGGCTTCATGCCGACGCGCATGCAGACCCGCGATCCCCGCCGCGTCTTCCAGAATCCGCCGCCGGTTCTGCGGCTTCGCTGCGATCAGCTCCGAAATTTGCCCCTGCCGCACCAAGGCTGGCGAGTTCGCGCCCGTCGCCGCGTCAGCAAACAGAAGCTGCACGTCCTTGGCGCGCACTTCCTTGCCGTTGATGCGATAGGTCGAACCCAGCCCGCGCCGTATTCGCCGCGAGACTTCCAGCACATCTTCTTTGTTGAACGGCGCCGGCGCCTGCCCCAGCGCATCGTTTAGCACCAACGTAACTTCCGCGTGTTCACGGGCAGGGCGTCCCGCCGTGCCGGAGAAGATCACGTCCTCCATGTCGGACGCGCGCATGGATTTGGCGCTGGTCGCGCCCATCACCCAGCGCACCCCTTCGAGCAAGTTCGACTTGCCGCAGCCGTTCGGCCCGACGACGCCCGTCAGCCCTTGTTCGATCGGCGCGCGCGCCGGATCGACAAAGCTCTTGAAGCCGTGGAGGCGCAGCTCTGTGATGTGCACGGTGGCTGCGCGTCCTCTCCGTTAGCCCGCGATCGCAGCGTCAAGAATGCGCTGCATGCCTTCCCAGGTCACGATCGAGGCATCTTCGACCTTTTGGCCGTTGAGGATGAAGGTCGGCGTGCCGGTGATGCCGAATTCGGTATTGGCGGTTTCGACCGTGCTTCGGATGCGCTCCGCGCCCGCTTCATCGGATACACAATCCATCACCTGCTGCTCGGTAAGCCCCGCCGCGCCGCCGATCTCGATCAGCTTCTGGCGCACGCCTTCCATCGTGCCGGTGGCGAACATCGCGCGTTGCTGACGGAAGAGTTCGCCGACGCGCGTGAAATATTGCTCGTCACCCGCGCCTCCGCAGCGCGCCAGCTGGAAGCCCGCAACCGCGACCGGCGCCGGCGGCGTCGGATATTCGCGGAACACGAAGCGCACCTTGCCGGTGTCGATGTATTGGGTCTTCAGCTGCTCAAATACCGTCTCGTGGAACTCGGCGCAGTGTGGGCAGGTGACCGAGGCGTACTCGATCAGCGTCACCGGCGCGTCCGCCGCGCCCAGCACCATGTCCTCGTCGCTGACGTTGGCGCCAGCGCCGCCGCCGCCATTGCAGCCCGCGATCGCGAGCGCGCTAACGCCCAACAGCAATTCCCGACGCCCGATGGCGAACATGCGCAACCTCCAGATAAGGCCGGGAGGCATAGAGTTTTTTCGAAGCGGAGGAAACCTCAGCCCTGCTTGACTGCGCGTCCAAGCCGCATCAGCGCCGATCTCAGGCCAGGGTCGCCCACAGGGTCAAGCGTCTGCGCCAGGGCGGCTTCCTCGGCGGGGGTCAGCGGCTTTTTGAGCGGCCGGACGTTCCCCTTGGCGGGGAGAGCCGCCGTCCGCTGCTCGATCCGGACCGATTTTACCTTGGCCCCAGCCACTCTGAGCCGCTCGATCAGGAGCGGGGTCTGCTGCTGGAGAAAGGGCGCCAGCGCGCCCGGAACCTTCAGCGTCAGCACGCCGCCGGCCAGTTTTTCCGGCGTCGCGCGGGCAAAGCTGTCGCCGGCCACTTCCGACCAGCGGCGCTTCAGCTCATTGAGCCCCATGCCGGATTCCTTGAGCAGAGGCTTTAGCAGCGCCGACACTGATTTGCCGGCCCGCGGCGGCGGCGCAATCGCGCCACGCCCCCGCTTGCCCGACAATGCCTGAGACGCGCGGCTTTCCGCACGTGGGTCAGGGCCAGCCGCAACGGCCGGACGGAATCGGTCTCGCAATGACATTTCAGCCCCAGAGCGAATCGGAAATCGCTTATGGAAGGGTAAAGAAGGCCCATGCCCGCTCTTGCCCCGAAACCTGCCCGGCCTGTGGATAAGCCGGTTGCGACTCGGGAAAACCTCAGGAAATCATTGCTCTCCTGGTACGACCAGGCCGGACGGAGCCTGCCGTGGCGCGCCAAGGGGAACAACAGCGCCGATGCGTACCGGGTCTGGCTCAGCGAGATCATGCTGCAGCAGACCACCGTCGCCGCCGTGGCCCCGTACTTCGCGCGCTTCCTCGAAGGCTGGCCCACCGTCGCCGATTTGGCGGCTGCCCCACGCGAAGACGTCCTCAGCGCCTGGGCCGGCCTCGGATACTACTCCCGCGCCCGCAATCTGCACGCGGCAGCGCAACAGCTCGCCGCCGACGGCATGCCCGAGACGGAAGAGGGCTGGCTGAAGCTCCCCGGCGTCGGCGCCTACACCGCCGCCGCCATCGCCGCGATCGCCTACGATCTCCCCGCCAACGTCGTCGACGGCAATGTCGAACGCGTAATCGCGCGCCTTCGCGCCGTCGAGACGCCGCTTCCGGATGCGAAGCCCGAACTACGCGCGCTCGCCGCCGAACTCGTCACCGCCAACCACCCTGGCGACTACGCCCAAGCGTTGATGGATCTCGGCGCCACTGTCTGCACGCCCAAGTCTCCGAAGTGCGAGCAATGCCCGTGGCAATCAGCCTGTGCCGCTTACGCCACCGGCCAGCCCGAAACCTACCCACGCCGCGCCGCCAAAGCCGAACGCCCGCGCCGCTACGGCGCCGTCTTCCGCATTCAGCGCGACGACACGTTCTGGCTCGTCCGCCGCCCGGACAAAGGCTTGCTCGGCGGCATGGCCGCGCTCCCCACCACCGAATGGCGCGCCAAAAAGTTCACCCGCGCCGAAGCGCTTGCCGCTGCACCTGTCTCAGCCGCGTGGAAAAAGATCGGCCAAATCGAACACGTCTTCACCCACTTCGCGCTGACGCTCGATGTCTACGAAGCCGACTGCGCGCCATCGAACGATGGTTGGTGGGCCGATGCGAGCGCTCTACCTACGGTGTTCAAGAAAGCTGCCCTGAAGGGGAGAGATCATTGACCGAAAAATTTGAAGGCGGCTGCTCCTGCGGCGCGGTGCGCTACACGCTCGCCTCGCGCCCGATGTTCACGCATTGTTGCCATTGCCTCGATTGCCAAAAGCAAACCGGCGGCGCCTTCGCCCTTAACGCTTTGATCGAAACCAGCCGCATCGACCTCCAGTCCGGCGCCGATCAAATCCAGATCGTCGATATGCCCAGCCCCAGCGGCCGCGGCCACGAAATCCATCGCTGCGCCAAGTGCGAAGTCGCGCTCTGGAGCGACTACGGCAAACGCGGCTATCTCCGCTTCCTTCGCGTCTCCACCCTCGACACGCCCCACGCCATCGAGCCCGACGCCCACATCTTCGCCCGCAGCAAAGTCCCGTGGGTGAAAATCCCCGAAGGCCAACGCGCGTTCGAGATGTTCTACGACATGAAAACCGAATGGCCGCCCGAAAGCCTCGCCCGCCGCGAAGCTGCGTCCAAAGCAGGCTAGGGCGCAATGAACCGCATCCAAGCCGCGATCGGTTCAACGCTGTTCTTCTTCCTCGCGCCCGGCACAGTCGCGGGTGTCGTGCCATATCTCATAACCCAGTGGCGCCTGCCGCCCGTCAGCGCATGGACGTTCGCCGGCGCCGCACTCACGCTCATCGCATTCGCCATGCTGATCGAGTGCTTCGCGCGGTTCGCTCTAAAAGGCCTAGGCACGCCCGCGCCGATCGCGCCAACGCAACACCTCGTCGTCACCGGCCTCTACCGCTTCGTGCGCAACCCAATGTACGTCGCCGTGCTCGGCCTCATCTTCGGCCAGGCGCTCCTGTTTCAAAGCACCATGCTCGCCGCCTACGGCGCTACGATGTGGGTCATCTTCCACACCTTCGTCTACTTCTACGAAGAACCCACGCTCCGCCGCAGCTTCGGCGATGCCTACGAAGCGTATTGCAAAGGCGTTCCGCGTTGGTTGCCGCGCCTCACGCCGTGGACGCCATAAAAGCGAAGGACGCGAGGGGGAGCACCTCGCGTCCTTGCTTAGTTGATCGCCGGCGTTGGCTCTACGCGACGATCTGGGCTGCCTGGTTCAACGTAGCCAGCGCGCCAGGAAGGAGAAGCGCTGCGGCCAGTGCCAGGGTTAGGATCTTGTTGCTGATGGTGGCGGTCATTGGTGTCTCCCCGTTCCGTGTTCGTGTTCGATGAGAACAAGGTAGCGAGCGCGGGCGCAGGCCGCCGTGACACGCGTCACGCGCCAGAGTCATTCCAGACGGCCGGAGGCCGATCTGGAATCCAGGGATCGTGGAGTTCGGTGTTTGCCCTGGATCCCAGATCGCGCTCCGCGCGTCTGGAATGACTTGGTATGGAGTTGTTCGGCGAAACCGGCCGCGCAGGTCAGCCAGCGCGCGAGTCCTTGATCAGCGCCTTCAGCTTATCGCGCGCCACCAGCTTGATGCCTGAGCGCCCCATGCTGATCCAGCCCTCATCGACCCATTCGTGCAGCTTGCGATTGACCTTCTCGCGCGAAGCGCCAATCCGCCGTGCAATCTCGGTCTGCGTCAGCGTCACCGCCGTCGCATCGCCGGCTTCTTCAAGCAAACGCAAAGCCAGCCGCCCGCCCAAATCCAGAGTGTGCGCGTCTTCAAGCGCCGCATCCGCATGCCGCAAGCGCCGGCTCATCTCCGAGATCAGCTTCAGCAGCGCCTTCGGCTCACTCTCGAGTGCTGCGATCGCCTGGTCGCGATGGATGCGCAGGAAGCGCGATTTGCGGATCGCCGCGATGTCTGCCGAGCGCACACCGCCATCAAGCACCGCCATCTCGCCGATCAGCGCCGGCGGCTTCAGCGAAGCAATGCGCACGTCCTTGCCGCCCTCGGTCGAGGTTCGCACTTCGACTTCGCCTTCGAGCAGCACGTAGAGCGCGTCACCCTTGTCGCCCTTGGCGAACAAGAGCTTGCCGGTCTCCACCGTGCAGGGAACGCCTTGCTTGGCCAGCCGCGCCCGCGTGGCGTCCGACAGCGCCGCCATCAGCTCGGCCTTAGCCAGCGCAGTCTCGACGTTCTGGAGCAGATCCTTGGGTTCGGCCATGGCGCGCGAGTTACGCCTTGCGCCAGGGAGGGGTCAATCAGATGCGCGCCGCCGGCGTGACGGCCGTCATGCTGCAACTCTTGCCCGTTCTCGCCTTCGACAAGCTCAGGGGCTGACGCTACTGGGGTGGGCGCTGAACCAACAATGGCGTCACCTTGAGCCTGTCGAAGGGCGCCACGCGCTGTCAGGCAGCAGGCGCCATCGCCATCTGCCGCCGAACTTCGCGGCGGAAGAGATCGATCGGCTGGGGCCCGCGCTTGGTCTCGAGGCTCCAGAAGGTCCAGCCGTTGCAGGCGGGCGCATCGCACACCAGCGCCCCAATCCGGTGGATCGATCCGGTCGCTTCGCCGAATGCCAGGCTGCCGTCGGCGCGGACGCGCGCCCGCTTGCCGTTTTGCCCGACGAGCCAGGCCCCAGGTGCAATCATGCCCGCTTCGATCACCTGCCCAAACGGCACGCGCGGCTCTTCCTTCTTGGATTTGGTCACCGCCAAATCTTCGATCGAAACTGGTTTAATCTTCTTCAACCGCGCCTGCGCGCCGGCCACATAGTCCGCGCTGCGTTCGATGCCGATGTAATGGCGCCCCAGGCGCTTCGCTGCCGCACCCGTGGTGCCGGTGCCGAAGAACGGATCGAGGATCACTTCGCCCGGCTTGGTCGTCGCCAGCACGACGCGATGCAGCAACGCCTCCGGCTTTTGCGTCGAATGCAGTTTGCGGCCTTCGCGATCCTTCAGCCGCTCGCCGCCGGTGCAGATCGGCAGCGTCCAATCCGAACGCATCTGCAGCTCGTCATTGAGCATCTTCAGCGCATCGTAGTGGAACGTGTACTTCGCCTCCTTCGACCGCGCCGCCCAGATCAGAGTCTCGTGCGCATTGGTGAAGCGCGTGCCTTTGAAGTTCGGCATCGGGTTGGTCTTGCGCCACACGATGTCGTTCAAAATCCAAAAGCCCATGTCCTGCATCGCCGCGCCGAGCCGGAACACGTTGTGATACGAACCGATCACCCAGATCGCGCCGTTCGGTTTCAGCACCCGCCGCGCTTCCGTGAGCCAAGCGCGCGTGAATGCGTCATACGCGGCGAAGTCCGCGAACTTGTCCCACTCGTCGTCGACGCCATCGACGTTGGATTGATCCGGCCGCGTCAGCGCGCCGCCGAGCTGCATGAAATAGGGCGGATCGGCGAACACCAGATCGACGCTGCCGTCAGCCAGCTTCCGCATCTCCTCGATGCAGTCGCCTTCGATGATCCGGTCTTTGAAGTGGCGCGCCATCTATCCCCCGAGCGGGGGAATCCTCGCTTGACGCCAACCGCGAATCAAGAGTCCGCGACCGTTAACCATAAAGATTATTCAGCGCGCCTTCGCCGGGAGCCGCTTCAGGATCGAGGCCGTGTAGGTGATGAAGAAGACATAGAGGAAGACCTCCTCCATCTCGCTCGACCTGAAATTGTTGGTGAAGTCCTGCGCCGAGAACGACCAAAGGTGCAGCGCATCGTTCAGATCATCGATCCGCTCCGGCATGGAGCCAAGCTGCGAGAACACCACCGGCGCCAGCGACGCCAAAGTCGGCGCCAGCCACCACGGATTGTCGAACAGGCCACGCCCCTTGCGGAAATGCTTCACCAGCGGATGCACAATCGTGCCGAGGATCATACCGAACAGCAAAATCGCGCGCGGCTTCTGATCGAGCCAACCGCCCTCCGTGTTGTGCAGATTGGTCTCGCCCTGATCGTTGATCTGCTCGAACACGCCCGTCGTGACCCAGCCAAAATAATGCTGACCCCAACTGATCTCTTCGCCGAGCAGAAAGAACGTGCCGAACGCAATGAAGATCGCCCACAGCCGCAAATTGCGCTCCGGCGCCCGGATCGCGAGGCGAATCATCAGCACAAGCGCAATCAGCAGCACCGCGTTCTGCACCGACTCCAGCACGCCCAGTTCGCTGGCGCGCCCTTGGGTCGTCTCCGGTCCCCAGATCGCGGCGGGATAGAGAAAGACAATCACCATCAGCACGGCGTAAAGCGCCGCACAGATCAGCCAGACACTGCTAGCGGAAATATCGTTGGGCCGAGCGGCCGCGTCCCCGGAACTCATCGCTGGAAGATATTGTGCCGGCCTGGCCATTGCAATTGCTTCACGAATGCAACAGCGCGCGATACGTTTCGCCGCAGGGGAGGCAGCGATGTCACATCACGAAAGCGCAGCGCAAGGGCCCGACGCCCGCATGGTGGATCGCATGCTGTTCTTCTCCGATGCGGTGTTCGCTATCGTACTCACGCTGCTTGCCATCGAGCTGCACGCGCCCGAGATTCACGAAAGCGGTTTGTGGCCGGCGCTTGCGGCGATGGGCGCTCAATTCTTCGCCTTCGGCCTCAGCTTCGCGTTAATCGGACTCTGGTGGCTGATCCACATGCGCGTGATGCGCAAGCTCACCCATTTCGATTGGCCGACGGCGATCTGCAATCTCCTATTGCTTGCTTCGATAACGCTGCTGCCGTTCGCGAGCGCGGTCTTCGGCGAGAACTTCGCCGATATGGATGCGCTGCAATTCTACTGGTGGGTCAGCGCCGCCACCGCTTCCTCGATGACGCTGACGTTCTTGGTCGCTGCGCGCGACGGTGGTCGCCTGATCGGTGGGATCAGCATGGGCGAATGGCTCTTCCGTTTAACGCAATCACTCGCGCCGGTGATCGCGTTTCTCGCGGGTGTCTACTTCTGCGCGACCGACCAAGTGTGGCCAGCGCGGTTCGCCGCCTTCATCATGTTCCCGATTATGATGCTGGGCCGCGTGTTCTATCGCGCGCCGAAGCCTGTAAAGGCCTAAGACGCGAACTTCAGTTCGCTCTGGCGCTGCAACGCGTCCTGCACCGGCTTAAAACTGCGCCGGTGAATGGCGCAGGGCCCAAGCTCCGCCAACGCGCGCTGATGCTCTGGCGTCGCATAGCCCTTGTGCTTGGAGAAGGCGTAGCCCGGATACTCAATGCACAGCGCACTCATCATCCGGTCGCGCTCGACTTTTGCGATGATCGACGCCGCCGAAATCACTGGCACAATCACATCGCCGTCGATCACCCATTCAATCGCGCAGGGTAGGTCCGGCGCCATGTTGCCATCGACCAAAGCCGCCACCGGCGTCTCGCTCAGCGCCTCAAACGCCCGTACCATCGCCATGTGCGAAGCGCGCAGAATGTTGAAGCGATCGATCTCCTCGACGCTAGCGACGCCCACGCCAACAATTGCGCAAGCGCGGATCTTCTCCGCCAACTCTTCGCGCGCCTCGGCGCTCAATTGCTTGGAATCGTCCAGCCCCTTGGGCCGGCCCTTCTTCGGCAAGATCACCGCCGCGGCCACCACCGGTCCCGCCAGCGGCCCGCGCCCAGCCTCATCGATCCCACAAATCGCCATCGCCCAGCATGGTGCGGATTCCAAGCCGAGGGCAAACGGCAAGGACAGCCGACATTTTGTCAAAGTCGCTTGACATTCAGTTCAGAATGGTCAAGTATCCTTGTCAACGAGACAAGCTCGCTTGATGGAGGACGGAATGCTCTGCCGATGGAAACCCTCAACCCAGATCGCCGTGATCGTGGCGATTGTCGCCGCAACAGGCGTCAGTTCGAACCAGCATGAACCGCACACACCGATCGTCGCCATCGAGGAGACAGCGCAATGAGCGCGAACGAATCCAGCAGCGCCAAGGCCGTCGGCCGGCGCTACACGCGCGAGATGCTGACCGCGGCGGGCATCTATTCCGTCTTCGTGTTCGCCGGCGCCTACGCGGTCCGGAATCTCGATCTGCCGCAATGGGCCGTCATCGCCGCATCGCTCGCGCCGCTGCTACCCGCGCTCCTCATGCTGCGCGCCTACGCGACATTCCTGCGCGGCATCGACGAATTCCAGCGCCGCATTCAAACCGACGCGATCCTGATCGCCGCCGCAATCGTCGGCTTTGGCTCGTTCGCATATGGCTTCCTCGAAGAATGGGCCGACTTCCCGCATCTGCCGCTGATCTGGGTGTTCCCGGCGCTTATTGGTACGTGGGGTCTGGCCGCGTGCATCATACGGCTGCGCTACAAATGAGAAACCGTCTCAAAGTGCTGCGCGCCGAGCGCAACTGGAGTCAGGCCGATCTCGCCGAGAAGCTCGACGTCTCACGCCAGAGCGTGAACGCGATCGAGACCGGCAAGTACGATCCATCGCTCCCGCTTGCGTTCAAAATCGCCCAGCTGTTCGGTCTGCCGATCGAGCAGATCTTCAGCGCCGACGAAACCGCTCAAGCCGCCGAATAAACGCCTGTCACACCAAGCGCGCAAAGAGACGCGCAATATCCAAGGGAAATGACCATGCTGAGCATGACACGCAAAGCCTTCGCCATGGCGGCAATCGCCGCGCTCATCGGCTGCGCCAGCGCAAGCGATCCGCAAGCCACAAGCCAACGCGAACCAACGCCGGAAGCGACGCTGTTCACGCCGACGCGCTTCAGCGTCGAAATCACAGGGCAGGGACCGGACGTGATCCTAATCCCAGGCCTCGCCTCATCACGCGACGTTTGGGACGCGACCGTCGCGCAACTCTCAGCGACGCATCGCGTCCACGCGATCCAACTCGCGGGCTTCGGCGGCGAACCGGTCGGCGCGGCTGCGGGCGATGGCCCCATCGTTGCGCCGTTCGTGGAAGAGCTAAACACCTACATCGAACACAACCACATGACGCGCCCCGCCGTCATCGGCCATTCGCTTGGCGGCGTTTCGGCGCTGATGCTGGCGAAGAATCATCCGAGCAACGTCGGCCGCATCATGGTCGTCGATGCGCTGCCGTTCTTCTCGCTGCTGATCGATCCCAACGCGACGGTCGCCAGCATCACGCCGCAAGCCGCCGCTTTGCGCGATCGCTTGATGGCTCAGAGCGCCGAAGAGTTCTTCGCCGGCCAAATGGGGATGATGAACCGTCTCGTGCGCACCGAAACGCTGCGCTTCACGGTGTTTCAGTGGTCACTGAACTCAGACCGCTCCGCCGTTGCGCGCGGCATGTACGACGTGATGACCACCGACCTTCGCGGCGATCTCGCGTCGATCCAAACGCCAATCACCATCGTCTATGCAAACGATCCCGCGATCGCGCCGGAAGCGGCGATCACTGGGTTCTACACCGCGCTCTACGCACCATTGCCGAACCATCGCCTGGTGAAGATCGACCAGAGCTTCCACTTCGTGCCGCTGGACAATCCGACCGCATTCGCGGCGGCAGTCGAGGAATTCCTCCGCTAGGCCATTGAGAAAAGGGGCGGGCGCCGTTACGCGTCCGCCCATGGCCAACAAAGCGCCCCGCTGCTTCCAGGACGTGATCCTGACGCTCCAGAACTACTGGGCCGAGCAGGGTTGCGCGATCCTGCAGCCGTACGACGAGCAAGTCGGCGCCGGCACGCTGCACCCCGCCACCACGCTCCGGGCGCTCGGCCCCAAACCGTGGCGCGCAGCGTACGTTCAACCGTCGCGACGTCCGAAGGATGGCCGCTACGGCGAGAACCCGAACCGGCTGCAGCACTATTACCAGTTCCAAGTGATCTTGAAGCCGAACCCGCCGGACCTGCAGCAGCTCTATCTCAACTCGCTCGAGCGCATCGGCATCGATCCGCTGCTGCACGACATCCGCTTCGTCGAAGACGATTGGGAAAACCCGACCGTCGGCGCCTGGGGCTTGGGTTGGGAAGTCTGGTGCGATGGTATGGAAGTGAGCCAGTACACCTACTTCCAACAAGTCGGCGGCCTAGACGTGCGCCCAGTCAGCGGCGAACTCACCTACGGGCTTGAGCGCCTGGCGATGTACGTCTTCAGCGTCGACAACGTGTTCGATCTCCCGTTCAACGATCCAGACTCGCCGTACCCCGTGAAGTATCGCGACGTCTTCCTCGAAAACGAAAAGCAACAATCGCGCTTCAATTTCGAGCTCAGCGAGCCCGAGCAGAATCTGCGCTGGTTCAACGACGCCGAATCCACGGCAAAGCGCCTGCTCGAAGCCGGCGCCGTGCTCCCGGCGTTCGACTACACACTGAAGGCCAGCCACCTGTTCAACTTGCTCGACGCGCGCGGCGTCGTGTCGCCCACAGAGCGACAAAGCTTCATCGCCCGCGTGCGCGATCTGGCGAAGGGATGCGCGCAACAATGGGCGGAGTCACAAACATGACGCCGCAAGACGAAACAAGCGCACCCCCGCCCCCTCGCGGGGCGGGGGCAGGGGGTGGGGGGCGTTCAAACGCTCAGCTGCCTGAAGCCAAGCACAGCAAACTCGGCCATGGCTGGTCGCCAGACCCAGACCCAGACGCAGTAACACGCCAAAAGGATCGGACGCGCACGAATCTTCGCGCGCAACGCTTGCGCAAGGAACTGACGCCCTCCGAAAAGGAGCTGCGCGATCTCCTTCGCAGCATCGAAGGCGCGCACTTCCGCAAGGAGGTCGCCGTCGATGACTATGTCTTCGACTTCGGCTGGTATTCCGCCCGCTTGCTCATCGAGATTGACGGCTCGATCCACGAGCAAGCCGACGTGCAGGAAAACGACAAAGCGAAAACGATTCACGCGATCGCCAACGGCTTCAGAGTTCTGCGCTTCCAGAACAACGACGTCTGGGACCGCCCCGCCTGGGTCGTGAACCAGGTGCGCGAGGCATTGAACAGCGGCGCGTCGGATCGCCCCCCACCCCTAACCCCGCCCCGCGAGGGGGCGGGGGACGAGTAGCGCATGCCCCAGCTCCTCATCGAACTCTTCAGCGAAGAAATTCCGGCGCGCATGCAAAAGCGCGCCGAGGAGGATCTGGCGCGCGCGCTGGGCGAAAAGCTCAAAGCCCACGGCCTCGAGCCGAAGGTGATCAACACGTTCTCGTCGCCGCGCCGCATCGGCGCGGTGATCGACGATCTGCCGGCTAAGGCAGCGGACATGAGCGAAGAAAAGAAAGGCCCGCGCGTCGGCGCGCCGGACGAGGCGGTGCAGGGCTTCCTGAAGAGCGCCGGCCTCAGCTCGATCGATCAGGCGCAAATCGTCGCCGACAAGAAAGGCGATTTCTACGTCGCGCGCATCGAACGCGCTGGGCGCGAGACCAGCGCCATCGCGCAGGAGATCATCCCGGAGATCATCCGCGCGTTTCCATGGCCGAAATCGATGCGCTCGCAATCTAGCGATCTGCAGTGGGTGCGCCCGCTGCACAACATTCTCTGCGTGTTCGATGGTAAGCCCGTGAAGATCGCGGTCGAAGGCGTGGGCAGCGAGCTGGTGACGTGGGGCCACCGCTTCCATGCGCCGGAGCCGATCGAAGTGCGCGACGCGGCGAGCCACGTGTCGAAGCTGCGCGGCGCGAAAGTGCTGATCGAGCGCGAAGAGCGCAAGCGCATCATCCTGGAGCAGGCGAAGAAGCTCTGCGCCGACAGAAAACTCGAACTGGTCGACGACATCGGCCTGCTGGAAGAAGTGGCGGGGCTGGTCGAGTGGCCGGTGACGCTGCTCGGCGACATGGACCCGTCGTTCCTCAATCTGCCCGGCGAAGTGATCCGGCTCTCGATGCGCACGCACCAGAAATATTTCGCCGTGCGCGATCCGAAGACGGGGCGTCTAGCGCCGCACTTCATCACGGTGGCGAACGTCGAAGCCAAGGACGGCGGCAAGGCCATCGCCGCCGGCAACGCGCGCGTGCTCTCGGCGCGCTTGAGCGATGCGCAATTCTTCTGGAAGGTCGACACCGCAACGCCGCTCTTCACCGATGAGCGCCGCGACAAGCTGAAGAAGATCGTCTTCCACCAAAAGCTCGGCAGCGTGTGGGACAAGGTCGAGCGCGTGAAAACGTTGGCGCAGGAACTCTGTGCCGTCACCGGCGCCGATCCGAAGCTGGTGCAGGACGCGGCCTATCTCTGCAAAATGGATCTGGTGACGGAGACCGTCGGCGAATTCCCCGAACTGCAAGGGCAGGTGGGGCGTCAGCTCTCTGTGCTGACGAAAGGCACGCACGACAGCGTCGCCGCCGCGATCGAGGATCACTACCGCCCGCTTGGGCCGAATGACCGCGTGCCGCGCGACAAAGTCGCTGTGACGCTCGCATTGGCGGACAAACTGGATACGTTGTCAGGCTTTTGGGCAATCGATGAAAGGCCTACGGGATCGAGCGATCCGTACGCCCTTCGACGTGCTGCGCTTGGCGTCGTTCGCATTCTGCTGGAGAATGGAGTGCGGCCCAAGTTTGGTGAGGTTCTCTCAACTGCGTTTGCCAAAGTTATGCCGCTCGCAGAGTTTCATGCCGCTCGCGAGCGCAGGAAGCTCGCCGAAGAGTTGCAGCAGGGAGGGGACGCCGAGGCCGCCGACGCGTTGCGAGAAAGAGCTGCACGGGATTTGTCGCTCGAAGCCGCGAAGAAGTTTGTGGAGGAGAATCGTGAGCGCGCCAGCGAGCTGTTCGGATCGTTGGTCGCCTTCCTAGCCGATCGCCTCAAAGTTCAGCTGCGCGAGCAAGGCAAGCGCCACGATCTCGTCGACGCGGTGTTCGCGCCAAATCCCGTGACGAAAGAAGTCGACGACGATCTCGTCCGCATCGTCGCGCGCGTCGAAGCGCTCGACGCGTTCCTGAAAACCGAAGACGGCGCGAACTTGCTCGCGGGCTACAAGCGCGCGGCGAACATTCTCGCGGCGGAAGAGAAGAAGGGCAAAGGCCTCAGCGACGCCGATCTCGCCGCCGGTCTCGACGCCAAGTTGCTCAAAGAACCGGCAGAGCAGGCGCTTTATGATGCGCTGGAAAAGGCGCTCCCCGCCGCGCGCGTGGCGGTTGAGAAAGAAGAGTTCGCCGCGGCGATGAAGGCGCTCAGCCAGCTTCGCGCGCCGGTCGATGCCTTCTTCGACAAGGTCCTCGTCAACGCCGACGACGCCATGTTGCGCCGCAATAGACTTTTGCTGCTCTCTCGGTTACGCGAAGCGCTGTCCGCCGTGGCGGATTTCTCGAAGATCGAGGGCTAATCCTCACCCGCTTGCGGGGGAGGTGCGAGCGAAGCGAGCGGAGGGGGAAAGTCCGTCAGCCGGGCGCACCGCCCCCTCAGTCATCACGCTTCGCGTGCTGACAGCTCCCCCGTGCACGGGGGAGCAAAGAGGATGCGGAATGGCGACCAAGCAATGGGTTTACGGGTTCGGCGGCGGCGAGAGCGCGGGCGATGCGTCGATGAAGACGCTGCTCGGCGGTAAGGGCGCGAACTTGGCCGAGATGGCGAAGCTCGATCTGCCGGTGCCGCCAGGCTTCACCATCACCACCGAAGTCTGCACCGAGTTCTACGAGAACAACCGCAACTATCCCGCTGACCTGAGCGGACAAGTCGATGCTGCGCTCGCGGCGCTTGAGAAGAAGGCCGGCAAGAAATTCGGCGACGCCTCCAATCCGCTACTGGTCTCCGTGCGCTCCGGTTCGCGCGCGTCGATGCCTGGCATGATGGATACGGTGCTGAACCTCGGGCTGAACGACGACACCGTCGAAGGCCTGGCCAAGCTCTCAGGCGATGCGCGCTTTGCCTACGATAGCTATCGCCGCTTCATCCAAATGTACTCGGACGTCGTGCTCGAACTGGAGCACGGCGTGTTCGAGGAAATCCTCGGCACGCATAAGGACACCAACGACTACAAGTCCGACGTCGAACTCACGGCGGATGACTGGAAGCAGGTCGTCTCCGAATACAAACGCGCCGTGCAGCGCGAACTCGGCAAGCCGTTCCCGAGCGATCCGAAAGAACAGCTTTGGGGCGCCGTCGGCGCCGTGTTCGCAAGCTGGATGAACGATCGCGCGATCTTCTACCGTAAGCACAACAACATCCCTGAAAGCTGGGGCACCGCCGTCAGCGTGCAGGCCATGGTGTTCGGCAATATGGGCGATACGTCCGCCACCGGCGTCGCCTTCACGCGCGATCCGAGCACGGGCGCGAAGAAGTTCTACGGCGAATTCCTCATCAACGCACAAGGCGAGGACGTCGTCGCCGGCATCCGCACGCCAAAGGCGCTGACCAAAGCGTCACGCCTCGAGATGAAAGAGGGCGGGGAGTCGCTCGAAGAAGCGATGCCGCACGTGTTCGCGGAACTCGTCGCCGTCTACCAGAAGCTGGAGTCGCACTATCGCGACATGCAGGACCTCGAGTTCACCGTCGAACGCGGCAAGCTCTACATGCTGCAAACGCGCAACGGCAAACGCACTGCGAAAGCCGCGCTGAAGATCGCCGTCGACATGGCGGCCGAAAAGCTCATCACGCAGGACGAAGCCGTGCTGCGCGTCGATGCCGCAGCGCTCGATCAGCTGCTGCACCCGACCATCGGCGCCGGCTACAAGCGCGACATTATCTGCAAAGGCTTGCCGGCTTCACCAGGCGCCGCCGTCGGCATCGTTGTGTTCGATTCAGATGAAGCCGAACGCCTCGCGGCCGACCGGCAGAAAGTCATCTTGGTCCGCGAAGAGACCAGCCCCGAAGACATTCACGGCATGCACGCCTCGCAAGCCATCGTCACCGCGCGCGGCGGCATGACCAGCCACGCTGCCGTTGTCGCGCGCGGCATGGGCCGGCCGTGCGTCTCCGGCGCGGGCGATATTCGCATCGACATGAAGCTCGGCGAATTTCGCGCCGCGGGCCGCGTCATCAAGAAAGGCGAGACCATCACCGTCGACGGCTCTTCCGGCGAAGTGTTGTTTGGCGCCGCCGACATGGTGCAGCCCGAACTCACAGGCGATTTCGGCACGCTGATGGAATGGGCCGACAAAGCGCGCCGCATGAAGGTGCGCGCCAACGCCGAAACGCCGGCGGACGCCGCCACCGCCGTAAAGTTCGGCGCCGAGGGCATCGGCCTCTGCCGCACCGAGCATATGTTCTTCGACGCCGAGCGCATCGCCGCCGTGCGCGAGATGATCTTGGCCGAGAAGCCGGCCGCGCGCGTCGCAGCGCTCGACAAGCTCTTCCCGCACCAGCGCAAGGACTTCCTCGAAATCTTCCAAGCTATGGGCGCGCGGCCGGTGACGATCCGTTTCCTCGATCCGCCTTTGCATGAGTTCTTGCCGCACACCGAAGAAGATTGCGAAGACGTGGCCAAGGCGACTGGTCTCGACGCGAAAGCGTTGCTCGCGCGCGCCAAGGAATTGGCTGAGAGCAATCCGATGCTCGGATTCCGCGGCTGCCGGCTCGCGATCGTATATCCGGAAATCTACGACATGCAGGCGCGCGCCGTGTTCGAAGCGGCGTGCGATGTCGCTGAAACGGGTGACGCGCCGATCCCGGAAATCATGATCCCGTTCGTGATCACGCGGAAAGAACTCGAAACCCTGCGCGCGCGCGTCGACGCGATCGCCGCCGAAGTGTTCGCTAAGCGTGGGCGCAGAATCGAGTACCTCGTCGGCACCATGATCGAACTGCCGCGCGCGGCATTGATGGCCGGCGACATCGCAGGCAGCGCCGACTTCTTCTCGTTCGGCACCAACGATCTCACCCAAACCACGATGGGCCTCTCGCGCGACGACGCCGGCAAATTCCTCGGCGCGTACGTCGACAAGGGCATGCTGGAGCGCGACCCGTTCGTGACCATCGACGTCGAAGGCGTGGGCGAGATGATCAAAATCGCCAGCGAGCGCGGCCGCAAAACGCGCGGCGATCTCAAGCTCGGCATCTGCGGCGAGCACGGCGGCGACCCGGCCTCGGTCACGTTCTGCGAAAGCGTCGGGCTCGACTACGTCTCGTGCTCGCCCTTCCGCGTCCCGATCGCGCGTCTCGCCGCAGCCCAAGCGGCGCTCGCCAAGCGCGGCTAACCGCCCGGTTCCCCGATTACACAATTCGGGTTCCCGCCGGAACTAAAGCCTAGCGTCGGCTCTTACCGCCTCGTCCGTTCGCTCGAAGGGTGCGTCAGACGCCCGCGAGGCATGCGGCTGGTAGGGGAACGGAGCGCCAGCTGGTCGACCAAGGGATGCGCCGTGGCGTTCGCTGAAGACTTAGAGCCGTCCCAAGCGGCTGCCCGGAGCGCTGCGCGCCGCGCCCGCCTTAACCACCTCATCGACCGCCAAGTCCGGCTCCGCGCCGTCTGCCAGGCCTCTCCGCAGGCCGAGGCGCCGTTACGGCAACAGGCTGCGACCGGCGCGGCCCCCCGCCGCACCCTTTCTCGCCTGTTAGGTGAACTGGCCCGTTCCTCGCAAAGGTTTGCCCCGATTGGGCTTTCCGCCTGTGGCCGAGGCGCCGCGCCTGGCAATGGAATTCAGCCAGGACACGGCGAAATCGAGACTATGAACAAAAAGTCAATCGCCCCCCAGGCGTCGGGCCTGTATCCCGCCCAAGGTCCACGTCAGGTTGTTCGTGGATCGAAACGACTGCGGTTGCTGCAAGATAATTGGGGCTCATCTGTCCCAAATCTGCACGCTCTTAAGCGGGGCTTAATGCATTTAACGTTGTTCTGGCGTCGACTGACTTATCTTGCGGGCGAGATTCGGACCCAAGTAATGGTTGAGATCGAACGGAACCCACTGGCCGTGCGCCAGGGCGCAGCGACGATCATGTGTCTTGCAGCCGCTGCGGTTGCGATGCCCGTGATTTCGCACCGCGCCGCCGAGCAGCGTGACGGCGCCGAATGGGCCGCCACGTCGACGGCTTTCCGCGCGGAGCTCGCACAGCAGATCGCCGAGCCGACCGCCGACGTTCAGCTGACCGCGTTCCGCACCTCTGATGGTTTACGCGCCCGCGGCACGGCGCCGATGTTCGAGAACCCCGACGCCCGCGCCATGATGCTGCAGGCGGTGCTGCGCGGCCCGAGCGCTTCGGTGGACCAAGTCGCACCAGCCGAGACGCAGATCGATGCCCGCCAGCAAAACTGTCTAGCGCAGGCGATCTACTACGAAGCCCGCGGCGAGACCCAACAGGGCCAGACCGCCGTCGCCGAAGTGATCATGAACCGCGCCCGCTCAGGCCACTACCCGGCCTCGATCTGCGGCGTCGTCTATCAGGGCTCGCACCGGTCGACCGGCTGCCAATTCACCTTCACCTGTGACGGCTCGCTAGGTCAGCGCCCACGTGGCCGCGCCTGGGACCGCGCTCAGCGCGTCGCGACCGCCGTCATGCTGGGCTACGCCCGGCCGATGACACAGGGCGCCACCCACTATCACACGACTGGCGTGAACCCGGTCTGGAACTCCGGCCTGGTCGAAACCACGCAGATCGGCGTCCACCTGTTCTATCGCTTCCCGAACCGCTCTGAGCGCGCCTACTACCAAGAAGCGCTGGCGCGTCGTCGTGGCTCAGGCGGTCACGCTCGCCACACTGAAGAGCTGATCCCGCAAGCCGACGCGGCCGCGCTGGAAACGGTGGAAGAAGTCGTTGCGGATCCGGAAGCGACCGAAGCCGCCACTGCGACGGATACGCCGGTGTCGACTGAACCGCCGGTCGCTGAAGGCGAAGTCGCGACCTAATCGTCGCCCATCATTGCTTTGATCTGCTTGCGCATCGCGTTCGGGAAGAACCGCGCCGCAAACCGCGCGCGCTCCGCTTCCTTGCCGACCATGTAGTGGATCTCGTTTCCGTGCGCTGCGTCCCACGCGCGCTCGGCCGCCATGCTGACGGGATAGATCGGCGTCTTGTTCTCAATCAGCTGATCGCGCATGCGCCGGTTCGTTCCTTCTTGGCCCGATTGGTGGCCATCGAGGATCGCGGTGTCGACGAACCACGGCATCAAACTCACCACGCGCACGCCGTAGCGCGAGTATTCAATATCGAGCGCCTCAGTGAGTCCGCGCACGCCGAATTTCGTCGCGCAATAAACAGCAAGCTTCGGTGCGCCAAACACGCCCGCAACCGAAGCGGTGTTGACGATGCGCGCGCCCGGCGTTTCGCGCAGCAACGGCAGCGCAGCAGTGGCGCCATTGATCACGCCTTTCAGATTCACATCGAGCACGAGATCGATGTCTTCCGGCGACATCTCCTCAAGCCATCCGCCTTTGCCAACGCCGGCATTATTGAACAGCACATGCATGCGCCGATTGGTGGCTTGGCCGAAGGTCTCGACAGCGCGCGCCCATCCCGCGCGATCGCGCACGTCGAACGTCATTGAGATGCGCTGGCCGTCCGGCAGCATCGCGGCTGTTTCTTCCAGACACTGTTGGTTCACGTCGGACAGACCAACGAACCAGCCGCGCTCGGAGAACAGCTTCGCGGTTGCGCGTCCGATGCCGGAACCGGCGCCGGTGATGAAGATCGTTTTCTGCTGTTCAGCCATGGCGTTTCGTCGGCCGTAACAGCGCTTTCGTCAAGCTTGGCGCAGCGTCCGGCGCATGGCGGCGGGCGGGGCGCCGTAGAGGCGCACGAACGCGCGGCGCATACGTTCGGGATCGCCGAACCCAGTTTTGCGCGAGATGTCCTGAATGCCGCCGCCGCGCGCCAACGCCGTGCGCGCCGCTTCCGCGCGCATGCGTTCGACCGCCTTCGCTGGCGTGACGCCGGTTTCAGCCGCATAGGCGCGGGCGAAGTTGCGCTCGCTCATCGCTGCTTTGCGCGCCAGGCGTTCGACGGAGAGATCGTCGCTCAAATGATCGCGCATCCAAGCGTTCAATTTGGCAAAGCGTGGCGCATCGAGATCGAGCAGGGCGGAGTGCTGCGCTTGGCCGCCAGGGCGCTTGGCGTACACTACCATCTCGCGTGCAACGTTCGACGCGACATCCGCGCCGAGATCGTCCGCGATCAAAGCAAGCGCCAGATCGATCCCGGCGCTGACGCCAGCGGAGGTCCAGACGTCGCCGTCGCGAACGTAGATACAATCGGGATCGACGCTGACATTGGGAAACATGCTCGCCAGCTGCGGCGCGCGCCGCCAATGCGTTGTCGCGCTTTTGCCGTCGAGCAAGCCAGCTTGCGCCAGGATGAAAGCGCCGGAACAGACGCTGGTGACGCGGCGCACACGCGGCGCCATACGCTTGAGCGAAGCGATGAGCGTCGCATCGCTTAGCGCGTCGCGCGTGCCGCCGCCGCCGGAGATGACGAGCGTATCGATGTTGCTTTGCCCCTTCAGTGGCTCTGTCTGCATTGCGACGCCGGAGGAGGACGGCGTCATGCCGGCCTTCGCCGCCGCGAGCTTCAGCCGATACGCCTTCGGCGCAAACTGCGCGGCAATTTCGAACGCCGACAGCGGCCCGGCGACGTCCAGGATTTGGAAGCCCGGAAACAGCACGAACAACACCGTGCGCGGCCTTGGCGGAAAACGAGGGGTCTTTGACATTTCCGCCAAAGCCTGCACCCACTAAGCTGGCGCTGTCAAACCGGAGTGCGCCCCATGCCCAAGCCTTTCCGCATCGTCTTCATCCTCTATCCGCGCATTACGCAGCTCGACTTCACCGGCCCGTATGAAGTGCTCGCGCGCGTGCCCGGCGCCGAGACGATCATCGCGTCGAAGGATGGCGGCACGCTGCCGACGGAGCTCGGCCTCACCTTCACCAACCTCGCCAAGCTCAGCGACATCGACCGGGCCGACCTGATCATGATCCCCGGCGGACCCGGCCAAACCGACGCCATGCTCGATCCCGATTTCATGGCGCAAGTGAAGCGCCTCGGCGAAAGCGCGCAGTACATCACGTCGGTCTGCACCGGCTCCCTCATTCTCGGCGCGGCGGGACTCATCAAAGGCAAGCGCGCCGGCAGCCACTGGGCCTACCGTGAACTGCTGACAAACTTCGGCGCGATCCCCGATGACGCGCGCGTGGTGCGCGATGGCAATGTCATCACCGGCGGCGGTGTGACGGCCGGGATCGATATCGCGCTCACCATCGTTGCCGATCTTGCGGGTGACGACGTCGCCAAGATGATCCAACTAGCGATCGAATACGCGCCCGCGCCGCCGTTTAATTGCGGTAGGCCTGAGGTGGCCGAAGAGAAGACTGTCGCCGCCGTGAAGCAAGTGTTCGCGGGCTTCGCCGAGCAACGCCGCAAAGCGATCGAAGGTCTGAAAGGAGCTGCTTGATGCTGGCGCTAAGGCCCAACTGCGAATGCTGCGACAAGGATCTACCGCCGGACGCCGACGCGCACATTTGCACCTTCGAGTGCACGTTCTGCCCATCGTGCGCGGAAGGCGTGCTGAAGGGCGTCTGCCCAAACTGCGGCGGAAACTTTCAGCCGCGGCCGATCCGGCCCTCGGCGAACCTGGTGAAGTATCCGGCGAGCACGGAGCGCGTGACGCGGAAGGAGCCGTGCGCTTAACGCTTCCCGGACGCATCCCCGGCGAAAGCCGGGGTGTGATCCGGGATCCAAGGATCGTTCAGGCGCGCCGCTGATCGCGCGTGCCGCAACGATGGATCCCGGCTCTTCGCCCCGCTTGCGCGGGGCCTTCGGCCGGGAAGCGGGGAGCTAGAGCACGTCCAACCCAATATCCAAGCTCGGCGCCGAATGTGTCAGCGCACCAACGCTGATCACGTCCACGCCGGTCTCCGCCACGGCGAACACGTTCTCGATCGTAATCCCACCGGACGCCTCCAGCAGCGTCTGCCCCTTCGCCAGCTTCACCGCGGCGCGCAAATCCGTCAGCGAAAAATTGTCCAGCAGGATCGCACTTGGCGCAAACGGCAGCGCTTGCTTCAGCTGATCCAGCGTATCCACCTCAATCTCAATCGCGGTGAGATGCGCCGCGTGCTTCAGGGCCTTCTCCATTGCCTGCGCCACGCCGCCAGCGGCCGCAATGTGGTTGTCCTTAATCAGCATCGCGTCGTTCAAGCCATAACGATGCGCCCCACCGCCGCCCAACCGCACCGCGCGCTTCTCCAGCGCACGCAGGCCTGGCGTCGTCTTCCGCGTCGACGCGATAATCACACCCATGCCGTTGACGGCCTCGACGTACATGTGCGTCAGCGTCGCGATGCCGGAGAGGCGGCCGATGAAGTTCAGCATTGTGCGTTCAGCCATCAGCACCGAACGCGCGGCGCCTTCGATCTCCAGGATCACGTCGCCAGCTTTCACCAACGCGCCATCTTGCGCGGCGACGGCGTACTCAATGTCCGGGTCGATCATCCAGCCGGCATAAGTTGCCACATCCAGGCCGGCGACCACGCCATCCTCGCGCGCACGCACGGCCCAGCGGCCGTCGGCGTTCGGATCGATGATGGCGTCCGTCGTCACGTCACCCGCCGCGCCGAGATCCTCGGCGAGCGCCAGCTTCACGATCGGTTCGAGCACGACATCAGGCAGCGGCGGGAGCGAGAGCCGTTCCTGCGATGAAGGTGCGTTGCGGCGGAAGGCCATTGGGGTAGTCGCTCCTGAAGTGAGCGCCGCGGCTTTCAGTGCGGGCGAGCGCGGCGGTGAGTATGAGGTGCGCGGCGACGAGGGCGTTGGCGCGTCCATGAGCATCGCAGAGCGCAGCAACGCGGTCGAGCGCATGCGCGAGACCGGCGTGTTCGCGGACGACGCTCGCGTTGGCGTCCATAAGCTGGCGAAGTTCTGCGCGAGGCGAGTCAGGTAGGGTTGGGGGCGCGGCGGCGGGTTGCGGCGCGAGGTAAGATTGAGGTGCGTCATCGCGCAATCTGGCTGCGATTCGGTGCGCGAAGACTACAGCTTCTAATAATGAGTTAGACGCCAGCCTGTTAGCACCGTGCGCGCCGGTGGACGCACACTCGCCGACGGCCGAAAGCCCGGCGAGGGAACTTCTGCCCCAGACGTCAGTGGCGATGCCGCCCATGTGATAATGCGCCGCCGGCGCGATCGGGATCGGCTGCAAGCGCGGATCGATGCCCGCGCTCATGCACGCCGCGAACACAGTCGGGAAGTGCGTCGGAAATTTCGAGCCGACCGCTTCGCGTGCATCGAGAAACGCGCCGCGGCCGGCTTGGCGCTCGATGTGGATAGCGCGGGCGACGACATCGCGCGCGGCGAGATCGGGGACGAACGCTTCGCCCTTGCCGTTGACGATATGCGCGCCTTCGCCGCGCAGCGCCTCGGTCGCCAGCGGCGCCGGATCGCGGCCGATGTCGATCGCGGTCGGGTGGAATTGCACGAACTCCGCATCAGCAATCAACGCACCCGAGCGCGCGGCCATGGCAAAGCCCTGGCCCATCGCTTCGATCGGATTGGTGGTGACCGCGTAAAGCCCGCCCACGCCGCCGGTGGCGAGGATGGTCTCATCAGCAACGAACGTCGCGCCATCATCGCACAACACACCGCGTACGCGGCCGTTGCCGTCTTGCAGCAGCGCACGTGCACGCGCGTTTTCAATCACCTCGATATGTGGCGCCGCGCGCGTAGCGGCGATCAGCGCATCCATGATCGCTTTGCCGGCAAGGTCGCCCGACACACGCACCACGCGCGGACGCGAGTGCGCCGCTTCCAGACTCTGCGCCAGCGCGCCGTCCGGCGTGCGATCGAACGGCACGCCGAGTGCCACCAGATCGACCACGCGGGCAGGGCCTTCGTTAGCGATCAGCGCAGCGATCGCCGGATCGACGAGCCCCGCACCCGCATTCACCGTGTCGTCCGCATGCAACGCCGGATTGTCACCAGGCGCCAGCGCCGCCGCGAGCCCCCCCTGCGCCCATGCGGAGGAGGAAGCTTGGCCCAGCGGCGCCTGGCTCAGCACCGTGACGCGCCGTGGCGCGAGCTTAAGCGCGAGGAACAGCCCGGCGAGGCCAGCGCCAACAATGAGGGCGCGCTCGCTCACGTTCCCCTTCTCCCTTGCGGAGAAGGGGCTAGGGGATGAGGGGCGTGCAATTGATCTGGCGGCGAGGCGGTTGAGCACCCCTCACCCCGCCACGGCGCAGCGACCCTCTCCGCAAGGGAGAGGGTGGGCCATTGTGCTACCGCAGCCGCGTAAACGTCACTTGCGGACTCGAGCCCGACGTCAGCGCGCCAACTAATTCGTCCGCGCTCGTTCCGGCCTGCAGCAAGAAATTGTCCGGCTCGTAGCCCTCGACTGCTTCGCTCAACTGACACGTCAGCGTCAGCTGACCATCCGTGTTCTCGCCCGTGCAGTTCTGCCGTGCCGTCAGCAACTGCGACGCGCTGGTCTCGCGTTGCACGATCAGCTCGTTGGCGATGAGTCGCACGTCGTAGCGATTGGGCGCGGTCGCCGTGAACGTCGCGGCGCCGCTCATGATGACGCCGAACTGCTCGTTGCCATAGGAATTGGTCTGAAACGCCCACGTGCCGGAGAGGTCCGTCGTGTCCTGTGCGTTCGCCGGCGCCGCGAGCATCGCCGCCGCTATCACCGCACCCGTCATAAATGCACGCATCATCCGTCCTCTGTCCGCGACTTTCGCGGGCGGTGGTGGGCGGCGAGTGGGGCGGCAATTTGGCGAACGCGGCCGGTTAGACCAATTCCACCGCAACAGGCGCGCGGCCCGTCGCAAAGGCGCGCGGTTTCTCCTTGGGCAGGTCCAACATGCGCTGGATCGCCTGCTTGGCGCGGACGCGGATGTCCTCGGGGATCACCACCTCATGCTGCATGTTGGCGAGCGCGTCGTAGATGCCTTCGAGCGTGATCCGCTTCATGTGCGGGCAGAGATTGCACGGACGGATGAAGTCGACGTCCGGCGCCGTCGCCGCAACGTTGTCGCTCATCGAGCACTCGGTCAGCAACACCACTTTGCCCGGGCGCTTCTCTTCGACGTAGTGCTGCAACGCCGCCGTCGAGCCCGCAAAGTCAGCGGCCGCCATCACGTCCGGCGGGCATTCCGGGTGCGCCAGTACGACAACGCCCGGATGTGCGGCGCGCAGTTCGGTGATGTCTTCGGCCGTGAAGCGCTCGTGCACTTCGCAGCGGCCGTGCCACGAGATGATCTTGATGCCGGTCTGCGTCGCGACGTTCTTAGCCAAGAACTCATCCGGCAGCAGGATGACGCGATCGGTATTCCACTCGCGCGCCGCCCATTCCACAACGGCGGCGGCGTTCGACGACGTGCAGCACACATCGCTCTCGGCCTTCACGTCAGCCGACGTGTTCACGTACGTAACCACCGGCACGCCAGGAAAGCGCTCCTTGATCAAGCGCACATCCGCGCCCGTGATTGACGCCGCGAGCGAGCAACCCGCGCGCATGTCCGGGATCAGCACCGTCTTCTCCGGCGCCAAAATCTTCGACGTCTCGGCCATGAAGTGGACGCCAGCTTGCACGATCACCTTCGCGTCGGTCTCAGCCGCTTCGCGTGCGAGCTGGAGCGAGTCACCGCGGAAGTCGCCGACGCAGTGGAAGATCTCCGAGGTCATGTAATTGTGCGCGAGGATGACGGCGCCCTTGGCGGCCTTCATCTCATTGATCGCCGCGATCAGCGGCGCGTACGCCGGCCACTCCACGGCGGGAATGACGTGCTTCACCTTCTCGTAGAGGTGGTCGGTCTTAGCCCGAACTTCGGGTGTGTACGCCAAGCCCCGGCGTGCGGCGGCGTCGAGCGCGCCCCAAGTCCCGTGCACGGCGCGGGGGTCGCAGCCACTTTCCGAGGCGGTGAGAAGGGCGTCGATAATCCGGGCCATGGGCGGCCTCCTTGCGCCGGGAAGGCGGCTTATACTCGTTCGGAGCATATATAGGGCGTAGAAAATGGCCGGGAAAGAGCCCGACCCCACCCTTATGCTTCAAGTGAGCATAACCCCTGAAAGTTACCCCCAACAGAATCGTCACGCAAGCAAAACCCGACCGAACGGCCGCCGCTGTTCCAAGCTGCGGGGCGGCAAGGGGCGCGGTAAGAACGGCGACCAGACAAGGGGAGACGCCGCATGCGCCGTGCTTTGCTGCTCGTGTGTACGGGACTGGCCATCGCCGGCTGCGCCAGCACGTCCGAAACAACGACGCGCCCGCCGACCGGCGTCACCGAACCGAGCCAGCCCGCAGTCGAGTTCGCGCTGCAGCCCGCGCGCTTTGGCGACGTGCCCGGATGGGCAAGCGCCGATCTCTCACCAGCGCTCACCGCATTCCGTCGCGCCTGCGATGGCCGCCGCCAACGCGATCCAACCGCAGCGTTACCAGGCGGCGGGCGCTACGGCGGCACGGTCGCCGATTGGGCGCCGGCGTGCACAGCGGCGCAAAGCGTAACGCCCGGCGGTGAGCGCGCCTTCTTCGAAGCGAACTTCCAACCGTACCAAGTGCGCGGCGAAGGCGAGGCGCGCATCACCGCCTACTACGAGCCAATCATCGAAGCGCGCCGCTTTCCCGATCCGGTGTACTCCGCGCCGCTGCTGACGAAGCCGAGTGACATGGTCACAGTCGACATCGCCGCGTTTGCTGAAGCCTACGACAACGAAGCGCTACGCGGCGCGCCGCGTGCGCTCACAGGTCAGATCAATGGCACGCAAGTGCGTCCTTATCCGAAGCGTGGGGAGTTGACGCCATACCAAGGCCAAGCCTTCGCGTATGCGCACCCGGTCGATGTCTACAATCTGCAGATCCAAGGTTCGGGGCGCTTGTCGTTTCCGGACGGGACGCAAGCGCGCGCGGCGTTCGCATCGCAGAACGGCTATCGCTGGCGCTCCGCGCTCGGCGCGTTGCGCGACAGCGGCCGTCTGCAAGGCGGCGCAACGTGGCAGAACTTCCGCGCCTGGAGCGATCAAAACGGCGCCGCCGCGACACAAGAAGCGCTCAGCGCCGATCCATCCTACGTCTTCTTCCAAGAAGAGCAGATCACCGACTACGCGGCAGGCCCACGCGGCGCCGCAGGCGTGCCGCTGACGCCCATGGGTTCGATCGCGGTCGATCCCGCGTATCACCCCTACGGCGCCGTCGTGTTTGTCGCCGGCGAATACCAGGGCCAAGTGTTTCAGCGTTTGCTGGTGGCGCAGGATACCGGCGGCGCGATCCGGCGCGGGCCGTTGCGCGGCGATGTTTTCTGGGGTTCGGGACCGGAAGCAGGCCGCGCCGCTGAAGGCATGAACGCACCAGCGCGTTGGTGGACGCTACTGCCACGCGGCATTCCGATCTCGTAGTCGTTCAGCTACGATTCATCACCCGCGACGCTAACTGGCGTGGGGGCTGCGAACGAGGTTTGGGCGGTGGTTCGCAATCTATCTGTTTTGCTCGCTGCAACGGCGCTTGCCGGCTGCATCACGCCTGAGGCCGAATACGGCTATCGCGCGCCCGTGCAATATGGCGCAGCGACCGCGCCACCGCCTGGCCCCAACATTTACGACACCACGCCGCATGCCGCCGTGCACAGCGAACTCTTCGCGTGCCGCAACCGCGGCCAGAACATCGGCGAAATCGGCTATCGCGGCGAAACGATGCTCTACACGCCGTACATCGATACGCCAGCTGGCGCGCTCTTGCGCGTGCCGGTTGAAGTAGGCTGTCTCTCATCCGGCTTCGGCTGGCGTGGTTCACTTGAGGGCGGGCGCGCGCATAACGGGCTCGATCTCGCCAATCCCGAAGGCGGCTTCATCTACGCAGCTGGCGACGGCCGCGTCGAGTACGCCGATTATCGCGGCGGTTTCGGCAACACGGTGATCATTGATCACGGTCGCGGCGTACGCACGCTCTACGCCCACATGAGCGAGATCGACACCAATCTGCGCCCAGGCGATCACATCGCCAGCGGCACGCCAATGGGCCGCATGGGGATGACCGGCAACGCCACCGGCGTGCACCTGCACTACGAAGTATACATCGGCGGCATGCTGGTCGACCCACTGCACTACGGCCGCCCGCCGACTTATGTGTCGGCGCCGGCGCCGGAAGATGCGGCCTTGCCTGAGATTTCGCCAGAAGACGCAGACTACTGAACGTCGGGCACGCGCGTAGTTTGGCCGTAGATGACGCGCCATTCGCCGTCGCGCAGCGCCCAGATGTCGATGTAGCGGATCGTGGTGCTGAAGCTTTCGCCACCCATGACGCCCGAGAGCGTGACGGTGCCGCCGAGCGCTGCGCCGTCGGTCCAAACGTGCTCGATTGGCTCGACGACGGTGATCGGTGAAGGGTCAAAGCCATCGGCGGTCCAAAAGGCGATTAGGCCTGCTTTGGTGTCGCGCGAGCCGTCGCTGCCGACGAGCTGATAGTCGTCGGCGATGAGACGCTCCAACGTCGCGGCGTCGCCGTCGATCTGGGCTTCCTCGTAGGCGGCCGCCGCTGCGGCGAGCGCTTCCGACATTTCGCCGGATGGTGTGACAGCAGGTGCGGGCGCCTGCTGCGTGCAAGCCGCGAGCGCGGCGATGACGATGAGTGCGGCGAAGCGCATGTGAATCCCCCGAGTGAAGCGCGGAGATTGGCGCAAGGCGTCGCGCGCGCGAAGGCACAAGCGCGTGATTATTCGCCGCGCGGCGCCGGTACGTGGACGCCGCCGACGGGGCGTTCGTTCAGAGTTTCGCGGCGGGCGCGAAAGAGTTCGGCGGGCCGCCCACCGGCGCTGGTGTCGAACTCGCGCGTGCCTTCGACCAGGCCGGTGCGATCGAGCAAGCGGCGGAAGTTCTGCTTATGCAGTTCGAGGCCGGCAATGGATTCCACCAGCCGCTGCAGGTGCAGCAGCGTGAAGCGCTCCGGCGCCAGCTCGAACACGACGGGGCGGTATTTGATCTTGGCGCGCAAACGCCCGATCGCCGTGGAGAGGATGCGGCGGTGGTCGGACGCCATCGGCTCGCCCAACCCCGGCGCTGCAGTGATGGAAGGCGCAGGCTTTCCGTCGAACCGTGCGCGATCGCGCGCGGCTTCGGGCGCGAGGTTGGCTTCGTAGAGCAATTCATAGCGATCGAGCGCGCGTTCTTCGTTCCACACGGCGCCGTCGAGCGCAAACGCAAGCCGTACTCGGGAGCGGCGTTGCGCGATGGTGTCAGCGTCGCGACCCGCCTGCGCCCAGGCTCTGAGTTTTGGCGCGATGACGTCGTCGATGATGCGCGGTCGGCCGTCGCGCCAATCTTCCCAGGGAAAAAACTCGTACCAAGAGCGCCACCGCGCCCCGACGCGCTCAAGCACCGCGCGTGATGGCGTCAGCGCCAAATAGGAGATCGAGATGACGCGATCCGGACTGCCGCCAATGTCGGCGAGCGGCGTTTCGCGCCCGCGATCACCGAACGTGTAGAGCTGTTCGGCATAGCCAATGTCGAAGCTGGTTTGCTCCTTCACCCAACCGCGCAGCGAAAGTTCTAGCGTGCGGTCGCCCGCCGGATCGAACTGGCCGAACGGCAAGCCCGGCGTGTCGCCATCGGCTTCGCGCGTCACAACGACGAACGGACCGTCCTCCGTCACCGCCACGATGGCGGCCGAAAGCCCGATGACGATGCGCGCGGCGCTGGTCATAGCGAACCCCCGCCCCCTTGCGGGGCGGGGGCAGGGGGTGGGGGGCGTTCAGTCGTGCAAATGCTTGCAGGCAGCGGCGCGACTGAGCGCCCCCCCTCCGACCGCTTCGCGGCCACCTCCCCCGCAAGGGGGGAGGTTTGTAACGCGATGCGCGTCACGTTGTTCTCCGCACGTTGAGCATGAACGGATTGGCTTCCCCAACTTCGTACCACGGCGGCCCGCGCCCGATGCTTTCGATCGCGCGCGTCATTCGGCCACCACGTCCCAGCGCAGCGTCCGCAAGCGCGATGAAGCGGCGGTTGGGACTAGCAGTTGAAGATGCGGCGCGGAGCGCCAGCGCAATCTCTTCTTCATCCTGATCTGGATTGTGTGCGCACGCGGTGATGTAGGCCGTCGCCGTCGAGCGTGAGATGCCGGCGTAGCAATGGATCAGGATCGGATCGCTCCGCTCCCAGCCGCCAACGAAATCCAGGATCGCGCTCATGCGCTTGTCGCAAAGCGCGTCCATGCCTTCGCTCTCGGCTTCGATGTCGTGGATCTCGAGGCGCAGGTGGCGGTCGAAGCCATAGCCATCGAGGATCGGAAACCGCGAGCCCGGATCGAGCAGGCTCACGACGCGTGCGGGCTTTCGGTCTCGCGCGATCTCGGAAGCGCGCGACAGGGGGCAAACGATGATGTCCATGTGGGCCGGAGTTTACGCCGGATCGATCAGCGACCGGAAGCGCTTCAGGAAAGCTTCTTGCACGTCCGAGACCGGCGCAGGCTTGATTTTGAGCGCCATCCCCCGAGGCGGGGCCCCGAAAAAGCGCTTGGCCTCGGCCTCGGAGAAGCCGGCCAGCTGCACCGCTTCGAAATACGCGCAGATAATGTCGGCGCGCTTGATGACGGCCTTGATCGCGGCGGGCGGGTGCGCGGGCAGGCCGAAGCGGAGATGGATCGCGGATTCCAGCTTCAGCTCGAACTCCTTGTAGTCCAGCCCCAGCGCCGCCTTGAACGGACTGATCATGTCGCCGATCACATACTCCGGCGCATCGTGCAGCAGCGCCAGCAGCCGGCGCTTCTTGTCCCAACCGGGCGCGAGCTTGCGGCAGATCTCCTCCACGATCATCGAGTGCTGTGCGACGGAGAAGGCGTGCGCGCCAACGGTCTGCCCGTTCCAGCGCGCGACGCGGGAGAGGCCGTGCGCGATGTCCTCGATCTCGATGTCGAGCGGCGAGGGATCGAGCAAATCGAGCCGCCGCCCCGACAGCATGCGCTGCCAGGCGCGCGGCGCCTCGGGACGTGAGCCAATCTTGGTGCGCGGTGTCGCCATATGACTCGGAATGTAGGGGCTCGTGCTCGGCGCGCTAAGCGCATTCGCCGTTTACGAGCCGATACAAACGCTAGAGCGGCGCCGCGCCCGCGGCCTGGTCACGCGCGTAATCCTGTTCGGCGAGCCGCTTCATGTGGTTCAGCACACGGAAATGGATGTTGCGGGTGATGTCGGCGGTCCACCAATCGAAATAGGGCGCCGGGCGCACGAAGAGGCGATACCAGCTTGTCGCTGTGATTGTGGTGGTGCCGTTGGCATTCGGCGTGAGGCGGATTTGGCCGCGATCGAACTGGAAGTGGCCGATGACCTCGGGATGGTTGGGCTGACGCGTGACGTCGAACGTCATGACTTGGTTCGGGACCAGTTCGGTGATGCGCTCCTCGAACACGATGCCGTCGCTGAAGCGGCAGAGTCGCGTGCCGCCGACTTCCGGCGTTTCCGCCACCGATTGGATCGGGCGCGGCAGACCGACGTTCCAGAGCCAGTATTCTGACGGTGTCTCGTTCTCCGGATACTGCACCACGTAGCGCCACACATATTCCGGCGGTGCGTTGATCGTGACGGAATCCGCCACCGATCCCGAATAATCAGGCTTCGGCCCACTCGCTTCGGCGAACACGGCGAGCGCGATGAGCGGAATGAGGCTCACCTGCAGCGAGCGCTTCGGCGTTGCGCGCACGATGACGCGGCCGAGAAAAGCGCCCGCCGCGACCATCACAAAGATCAGCGGCGACAGAATAATCAGGCAGATAACGCCTTCTCGCAGCAAGACAAACGCAGCCACGAGTTCGATCCCCGTGAGGATGACGATGAGGATGGCGGTCTCGCCGAAATCGTGCTTGCCCCGCCCGATCGCCAGCCCCATCGCCAAGCCCTGAACCAGCGGAAACAGCAGCACCAAGCCGGTGGTGAAGCCCGATGCGGACGTGAAGCTCGGCGCCGCGTTACCGCTGGCTGCCGACATCAGCCAGCGCATGCCGTAAGGCCCGAGCACGAACAGGATGCCGGCCGCCAGCCCGATCGCAATGACGATCGCCTTGCGCTGCGGGTTTAGCGATGCAGTTGGCTCACGTTGCTCAGTCGACGCCATGGCTCACCCCCAGTGACGGCGTGAGATTAGCTGGACTCTTGAATTGGTCTGCAAGCCACGCTGTCGCTGCGACAAGTCGTGCGCAAATGGTTCAGAGGAGGAAGTCGTCCGCGTGCCAATCGTAGGTCCGCTCAGGACCGCCAAGGAGCGCGGCGTCGAGGTCCGGCAGCATCACGTACTCGTTCGCATCGCGCGGCCCGGGCGGCAGGTAGAAGGAGAGCGAGAAATCCTCAAACGATGGTTGCTGCGGCTGCGCGATGGCGCTCTCAAGTGCCGCGCCAGTATAGACGAAGGCGTCGTCCGCTGGGGCGCTCAAGAAGACTTGCTGGGCGTAAACGCTTTCTGCGGCTGCGGCCGCATGCGCGGCGGTGACAGCAAGAGCCGCCTGCAGCGAAAGCTGCAGCCACAAATCACCCAAGATCGAGCGCCGACGCGCCATGACCTTCTCCCACCTGCGCACGCTGCACCCGCGGCGGCGCAGCGTAAAGCAGAGGCACTGAAAGGTGGCCAAGAAGTTAGGGGGTTTGCTGAAGGTCCGAGCGATAGCGTCGGCTGCCGGCGATCAAGCGGCCATCTGTAAGCACGATTTCAACATCGCCGCTTGGCGTTGGTTTGATCGCGCCGATGGCGGTGCGGTTCACCAACCGGGAGCGATGCACACGGACAAATCCCCGTGCGGCAAGGCGCGCTTCCCACGACGCCAACGTGCCGCGCACAAGATGTGCGCGACCGGCGGTGTGAAACTCGATGTAGTTGCCAGCGGCCTCAACCAAGAGAATGTCGTGGGGGTTGAGGAAAACGGCGCCGCCGCCGTCGCGAATTTCGATCCGCTGATCGCCGGCGGTAGACCGCGCGGCATCCGCCGCCGCCGCGCGCCGTGCTTCGATGTACTGGAATATCCAATAAAACGACGCGATGGCCGCGTAGCTCAAGACGTCCTTGCGCCACTCGTAAACCAGCACCAGCCCGACGCCGTCGTCGAAGAAGCCATAGCGGCCGCCCAGAATCGCGTAGATCGCGTTCCGGATTAGGAAGATCCCGACGATGTGGATCGCCGAAAACGGGATGGTCAGCCCCAGATGGATCAGCGCCGGCCGGACTAGGCTGTCGCGCGTGAACGACCAGCGTTGCACAGCCCATCCGATCGCGGGCGCCATGGCGACGATGGCGACTGCGCTCGAAAGCTCCCAGACGAACGGCTCCCACCAGTCGAAGTCCGAGCCGTCGCGGCTCATGTCGAGATAGTCGGAGGTCGCGTTCACCGCGACGACGACCAAGGTAACCAGCGTCACCGCAAGCCACGGGCTCGGTCGCCAGCGGGATTTGCCCGCCCCGCCGCTCGTCCCGCCATCGTCGCCGCTCGTCACCAGAGGCTCCCCACTCGTCCCAGCCAGCCGCCGGACGCGGCTTCAGCCTAGCGGGCGGCGCCGGCGCGCGAAAGAAGCGGTCGCCGAACTGGAGAGACGCACGCATGACCGACCGCCGTTACGACATGGACTGGATCCGCATCGCCGCCTTCGTGATGCTGATCCTCTACCATTGCGGCATGTTCTACGTGACCTGGGACTGGCACGTGAAGTCGAGCCGGGCCAGCGACGCGATCGAGCCGTTGATGCTGCTCACCAACCCCTGGCGCCTCACGCTGCTCTTCCTCGTTTCTGGCGCGGCGACCCGGTTCATGGCCGACAAGATGAGCGTCGGGCAATTCACCTGGGCGCGGATGGGCCGGCTCTGGCCGCCGCTGCTCTTGGCCATGTTCGTGATCGTGCCGCCGCAGACTTATTACGAGATCGTCGAAGTGGTGCAGGCGCTGCCGGCGGATGTCGCCGCTCAGTACGCCGGGGCGGTGGACAATTTCTGGGTCCGCTACGCCACTGGTTCCGGCAATTGGTGCGGTCCAGACGGCTGCCTCACCACGCCGACCTACAACCATATGTGGTTCGTCGCCTACCTCATCCTCTACACGCTGGCATTGGTGCTGTTGCTGCCGCTGCTGCGGCGCGCGCCGAAAGGCGTAGCATGGCTCATCGCGGGGCCGGGGCTGCTCATCACGCCATGGCTCTTCCTGTTCGCAACCCGCGCGATACTTTACACGATCTACGGCGAAACCCACGACTTCCGCGCCGATCCCTACGCGCACACCGCATACTTTGCGGCGTTCCTGTTCGGCTTCGCGATTGCGAAGTACGAGCCGTTCTTCGCGCGTTGCTTGAAGTGGCGTTTGCCAGCGCTGATCGCAGCGATCGTGACATGGCTGGTGCTGATTGCCGTCAACGCGCAATATCCGGGTGAGGCGACGCCGCCGGACTGGATGTACGTCCTCGTCCGCGGTGTGCGCGAGATGCTGGCATGGACCGCGATCATCGCCACCGTTGGTTACGCGCACCGCTATCTGCGCAACGCCGACGGCCCGATCCGCCAGACGCTGACGCAAGCGATCTTCCCGTTCTACCTGATCCACCAGACCATCATCGTTGTCGCCGGCCACTATCTGGATGAGTTGCGGCTGCCGATCGCTTTGGAAGGCGCGCTGCTCGTCTGCATCACTGCGCTTGGCTGCTGGCTTTTCTTCGATCTGGGGCGCCGGGTTCCCGTACTGCGCGTATGGATCGGCTTGCCCTCGAAGCAAAAAGAAATCCGTGCTAAAAACATCGACATCGTAGCTGGGGAGGCCACATGATGCCTCTGGCGGACAGAAACGTCCGCCGCTGGAGCGAGCGATGTTCTTCTGGTTCCTCGTCGCGGTCGGAATTGTGGTGGGCCTAACTTTGGTCGGCGCCTTCATCGCGCGCGGCGACAGCGGTTGGCACGATGATGGGCCGATGGGCCCTTGGGCGGACCACTAAGCGTCCGGTTTCAGTCGGCTTTCGCTTGCCTCGCGTCGGTTGAGGCGCCTTACATGACGCCAACGCATGGATACTCCGATGCAAATTCGCCGCGCGGTCCCGCGCGACGCCGACGCTATCGCCAAACTCGCGGCTGACGCGGCCGCCGAGGAAGGCGCGGTCTCGGGCTTGGAAGCTGATCGGATCAAGGCCCATGCTTTTGGTTCGACCGCGCTGTTCGAAGCCTGGGTGGCGCAAGAACGGAACAATGCGCCCATCATCGCGCACGCCATCATCACCAAGAGCTACGACATGCGCCGCGCCGCACCCACCGTGGTGCTGTGCGAACTCTACGTCGCGCCGTCGCACCGCCGTGGCGGGCTGGCGCGCAAGATGATGTCCGCCGTGGCGCGCCGGGCGAGTGAACTTGGCGCGCGAGAACTCGCCATCACGACGGGCGTCGAAAACGAGGTGGCGCAGAAATTCTTCGCCGCTGTCGGCGCGCGTCCGCGCCAGGCGGCCGTGTTCATGATGTCGGCGGACGGCATCGAGTGGCTCGCTGCGGAAGGTTTGTGACCGGGGGAACGCGCGCCGTCAGAGCGCGCGCTGGCAGTAAAGGGAGAGACAATGCTCGCGAAACCGCTTCTGAGGATGGCAGCATCCTGGATCGCCATTGCCGCGTTCGCGGCGTGCGCCACAACGACAACGCCAGGCGCGACAGGAAGCGCGCCAAGCGACGGCCCCGCCACCGCCGAAGCGGCGCAACAATATGTCGAAGCGGCCGAGGCGGAATTGCTGCGGCGCTCGGAGTACGAGGGCCGCGTCGCGTGGGTTTATAATACCAATATCAATTACGACACCGAATGGCTGCTCCAGCGCACCGACGCGGAGGGCACCGAAGCGCGCGTGCGTCTGGCCAGCGGCGCGGCGCGCTTCGCCGACACCGAAATGCCCGCGGATACCCGCCGCAAGATCGATCTGCTTCGCCTGGCCCTGACGCTGCCCGCGCCGCAGCGCGAAGGCGCTGCAAGCCAGCTCTCGGAAATCACCACGCGCCTGGCTTCGACCTATTCGACTGGCCGCATCGATTACCAAGGCCGCCAAGTCACACTCGACGAACTCGAAACCCTGATGGGCACAGAGCGCAACCCAGCGCGGCTCGAAGAGATGTGGACCGAGTGGCACGCCGTTGCGGCGCCCATGCGCCAGGACTATGCGCGCATGGTCGAGATCGCCAACGAAGGCGCACGTGATCTGGGCTTCGAAGACGTCGGCCAGATGTGGCTCTCGAACTACGACATGCCGGCTGCCGACATGGAGCGCGAGGTCGAGCGCCTATGGGGCCAGCTGCAGCCGTTCTACGAACAGCTGCATTGCTACACCCGGGCACGACTCAACCAGACCTACGGCGATACAGTTGTGCCGCTGGATCAACCGATCCGCGCCGACCTTCTCGGCAATATGTGGGCGCAGGATTGGTCCACGTTGATGCCCCTCGTGCGCCCGCAAGGCGGACGCGCGACCTACGATACCACGCAGCTGCTAACCCGCGCGCGCTACACGCCGGTGTCGATGACGGAAACGGCCGAGCGGTTCTACACCTCGCTCGGCATGGCGGAGTTGCCGGACACGTTCTGGGAACGCTCGCTGCTGACGCGCCCGCGCGATCGAGATGTTGTCTGCCACGCCTCAGCCTGGGACATCGACAACGTCGAAGATCTCCGCGTGAAGCAATGCATCCAGATCAACGCCGAGCACTTCCAGACCATCCACCACGAACTCGGCCACAATTTCTACCAGCGCGCCTACAATCAGCAGCCGTTCCTCTATCGCAACGGCGCCAATGACGGCTTCCACGAAGCCATCGGCGATTTCATCGCGCTAAACATCACGCCGCAGTATCTGGTCGATATTAACCTGCTGCGTGAAAACCAAATCCCGCCGGCGTCCGCCGACAACAGCTTGCTCATGGAGCGGGCGCTTGAGAAAATCTCGTTCCTGCCGTTCGCGCTCACCGTCGATCAGTGGCGCTGGCAAGTGTTCGACGGCCGCATCACCCCGGATCGCTACAACGCGGCCTGGTGGGAGTTACGCGAACGCTATCAAGGCATCCGTCCGCCGAACGCGCGCGACGAAACCATGTTCGATCCGGGCGCCAAGTATCACATCGCCAACAACGTCCCGTACCTGCGCTACTTCCTCTCTTTCGTGCTGCAGTTTCAATTCTACGAAGCGGCCTGCCAGCAAGCCGGTTGGGAAGGCCCACTGCATCGCTGCACGGTGTACGGCAACCGCGAAGTCGGCGAGCGTTTCAACCGCATGATGGAAATGGGCGCCTCGCGTCCGTGGCCGGATGCACTGGAAGCCTTCACCGGCACGCGCCAAATGGATGGCGGCGCCATGAGCCGCTATTTCGCGCCGCTGATGACATACATGCAGGAGCAAAACCGCGGCCGGACCTGCGGTTGGTGAGTTGAGCTTCCGGCGCCGGGATCGCAGCACGAATTCCCGGCGCCGGTTCGCCCCAAGATCGGGTGTGTCCCGATCCTAGCTGAACATGTAATCGCTCTGATCGATCGTCGCGCCGTTCGCCAGCGTGATGATGTCGTTGATCAGACCGTCGGCGGACGTGACCTGCCAGTGCGTCAGGTCGATGCGCGTGACGTGCGCGCCGTCGGCCGCCGAGCCGTAGCCCTCGAACGTGATCGCATCGCCCAGCGCCTCACCTGCGCCGGCAAAGTCGAGTGCGATGTCGCCGTTGGCTTGGCCGGCTTGGAACACGAACCGGTCGTTCGCCGCGCCGCCTGAGAGAATGTCGGCGCCGCCGCCGCCATTCAGCGTGTTTGCCGTGCTGTTGCCGTAGAGCGTGTCGCCGAAGGCGGAACCGCTCAGGCCCTCGATCCCGATCAGCATGTCGCCTTGGGCATGGCCGCCGGACGTTGCGCCAGACTGCAGGTTGATCACGACGCCGGACTCCGAACCGGAATAGTCCGCGATGTCGTTGCCTGCGCCGCCGTTGACGCGGTCCGCGCCAGAGCCGCCAATGACGAAATCATCACCCGCGCCGCCAAGCACGAAATCATCGCCATTGCCGCCATCGACGCGGTCGTTTCCGGCCGCACCGTCCACCGTGTCGGCGCCGTCGCCGCCGCGCAGATCGTTCGTCACGGCGTCGCCATAGAGTTTGTCGGCGTGCGCCGAACCCACGAGCACCTCGACGCCCGAGGCGACATCGCCCTGGGCCTCGCCGCCGACGCCGGCCTTGCCGGAGATGTAAGCGGTGACGCCCGACGCCGCCTCGGCGTACGAAACCGTATCGACGCCGTCGCCGCCATTGAACCGATCGGCCCCGGCGCCGCCGAAGAACGTGTCGGCGCCCGCGCCGCCGTTCAGCGTGTCCGCGCCCGCGTTGCCGAGGAACACATCGTCGCCGTCATTGCCGCTGAGCACGTTGGCGGCGTCGTTGCCGACCAACGTATCGGCGCCTGCGCCGCCAGTTGCGTTCTCGATGGTGACGCCGTTGGCGATGGTGTAGCCGCCATAGATTCCATAGGCGTAGGAGACCCAGCCGCCGCCGCCTTCTTCGTATTGCAGCGTCGCCGCGCGAAGATCGATGCTGGCGTTCTTGGCGCCGTCATAGCGGATCTCGTCGGTGCCGCCGCCGTCCCAGATGGTGGCGTAAAACGTGCCGGCGGCGTTGACGTCCTTCAGTGTGTAGACGTCGTTGCCAGCCGCCCATTCTTCGTTGACGCCGTATTTGTCCTGGATCACCGCGATGTCGAGCGCCGCGAGCGTGCCAACCCAGCCGAAGTGATCAACTTCCGTGCCGGTGATGCCGCCCGAGCGCGATTGGCCGTAGGGCGAAGTTTGCCAACCGTCATTGTAGGACATGATGGTGAAGACTTGCTGGCTCAAGCCAAAGTCGCCGAGGCCGCCACCGATGCCAGCCGTGCCGCCGCCAGCGCCGCGCATGATGCTTGAGTGGCCGCCATTGTCGTGCGGGTGCGCCATGCCGTGGCCGTGGCCGAACTCGTGCAGCAGTGTCGGGAAGTAGAAGCCGCCTTGCTGCAAGCCCTCCTGCGTCCAGCGCACATCGCCGGCGTTGAACTCGGCCTGGCCCTCGTTTTCTTCATCCGGCGGGCTCATGCGGCCAAGCAGACTGGCGCCGACGCCCGGCGTGCCGGGATAGGTGACGAAATTGAAGTCAGCCTCAGCCCGGTTATCGACCTCAAGATAGATAATGTCGGCGACCTTTTCGTATTGGTCGAGCGCCAGGCGGAACGCGTCCTTCTCCCATTGCTCGAAGCCCTTGGCGATCATCGTGTCGGTGGAGCCCGGCGTGGTCGGGTCTTCGTCGATGAAGAGTTCGCCGGTCTTGGCGAAGTAATAGGTGATGACGTTCTTGCCAACGATGCCGGTGGCAGGATCGACGTAAGTGCCGGTGTTCGGCACGCCGTTGTCGCGCGTGCCGTTGTTTCCATCCGGATTGCGGCTGGTGTGGTCGAGCTGCGTGCCCCAGTCGATCGAGTGCAGCGGGCTGTCGGGCGAGTAGAACGGCTTGTAGGCGTAAGGATCGGCCACATAGTCGATCTTCTGCACGAACACTTCGTAGTCGCCGACGGCATCTCCGCCGGTACCGTTCGTGCCGTCCTGATCGAATGCACGCGCGTTGATGAAGTAAGTGCCTGTGTACGTGGCCTGATAGGTGAGCAGCGCGTCGAGCCCAGACGGCGTGTTCGCGCCGCCGCCGTCCGCCGTCACGATCAGCTCGCCGTCGGCATTGTAAAGTTCGATGTAGGCATCGCTGAGCGGTACGCCGCTCGGACCGCCCACAACGAGAAACTGGCCGATATTGTAGTATTGGCCGGCCTCCAGTTCGACGCTGAAGAAGTCGAAGTCTCCGATCGCGTCGATCGTCGAGACGACGTGCGGGCCGTCAACCGTGAGTTCTGCCTGCGTGCTGGTGTCACCCGGCTGCTGGTCGAGCGTCAGCAGCAACAGCGGCCCGGCGGGAATATCCTTGTCGTCGCCGACGCCATCGACCTGGAACGCGTCCAGCAGCTTGCGCTGGCTAACGCGATGTCCGGCGCCAAACGGCGCGGGCGTGCGGGTGGTTTCCCCTACGCCAAGCGAGCGCAGCGGATCCACCGTGCCCCAGGCGTCATCCAACGGGTGCAATTTGCGCGAGATCAGGTCGAGATCGGCGCCAAGTAGAAGCTGGGCGCGATGGTTGAAATACATGATATGCCCTCCAGACGCGACACACGCGTCCTCTGGGCTGCCGAACGGATGGCCGTGCGGTAATCTTCCCTACGTCATTAACTTTTTTTCGCCGGTACCATATGGCGCCCGCGAACGCAGGCTGTTTAGCCGCTGGAACTTGAGCGGGCCTCGCCGCTTTTCTCTCCGGTTGACCAAAAGGCGGTGTCTTCATGAAAATCGCGCAGATCGCGCCACTGGCGGAGCGCTGCCCGCCTGCACTCTATGGCGGCACCGAACGCGTGGTTTCGTATCTCACGGAAGAATTGGTCGAGCAGGGCCACGACGTGACGCTGTTCGCGAGCGGCGACTCCATCACAGCGGCCGAGCTGGTGCCGTGTTCAGAGCAGGCGCTGCGGCTCAATCCCGACGTGAAGGATCACTTTCCCCATCTCATGGTGATGCTGGAGCAGGTCTCGCGGCGCGCCCACGAGTTCGACCTGCTACATTTCCACATCGATCTCTTCCACGCGCCGGTCGTGCGCACTTATGCCCACAAAACGCTGACCACGCTCCATGGCCGCTTGGATCTGCCGGATTTACGCGCGTTCTATCGCCAATTCCCGCGCTTGCCGCTGGTGTCGATCTCCAACGCCCAACGCCGGCCGATGCCGCCGGTGAATTGGCTAGGCACGATTTATCACGGCCTGCCACGCGATCTGCTGCCGTTCAACCCGAGCGGCGAGCACGGCTATCTCGCCTTCCTCGGCCGCATTTCTCCAGAGAAGCGCCCCGACCGCGCGATCGAGATCGCCGCGCGCTTGGGCCTGCCGCTGAAAATCGCGGCGAAGGTGGATAACGCGGATCAGGAATATTGGGACGAAGTCATCGAGCCCATGATCCGCGCTCACCCGAACGTCGAATATGTCGGAGAGATCGGCGAGCGCGAGAAGGCAAAATTCCTTGGCGAAGCGCGCGCGCTTTTGTTTCCGATCGATTGGTGCGAACCGTTCGGCCTCGTCATGATTGAGGCCATGGCTTGTGGTACGCCGGTGATCGGATGGAACTGCGGCTCCGTGCCCGAGGTGATCGATGACGGCGTCAGTGGCTTCATCGTGGATAGTATCGACGATGCTGTTGCGGCCGTTGAACGCGCCTTTGCCCTGGACCGTCGCGGCGTCCGCGCCAGATTTGAAGAACGTTTTACCGTTGAGCGGATGGCGCGCGATTATGTGGATCTCTACAGCCGCCGGCCCGCACTCCGCGGCGTTGCAGCACTCGCGGGCGGTCGTTCAGGCCCGCCATTCATGCAAGCGAGCTAAGCCGCGGAGCCCGGCGTGACCGCCGCTGCCATAGAACCTGCCGCGCTGCCTGCGCGTGAAGACGGCGCGCAATTCCAGATTGGCGCGGCGACATCGCTGCAGGAGCGGCGCCCGCGCACGCTGAAACACGGCGATTGCTTTGCCGTGTACGACGCCAACGGCGACATCATCAGCGCGCCCGGCAGCCCGGACGGGCTCTACTTTCGCGACACCCGCCACCTCTCGAAGCTTCATCTCGCGCTCAACGGCGTCCGCCCGTTGCTGCTGAGCTCGGGCCTGCGCGACGACAACGCGGCACTGATTTGCGACCTCACCAACCCAGATTTCGAGGGCGAGAACGGCGGCCCAATCCTCCGCCACGACCACATCCACATACGCCGCGTCCGCATCCTATGGGACGCGACGGCGTACGAGCGCGTCGTGATCCGCAATTTTGACGACTGCCCGCGCCGCCTCACGCTGTCGTTCGCCTATGGCGCCGATTTCGCCGACGTGTTCGAAGTCCGCGGCGACACCCGCCCGCATCGTGGCAAGGACCTGCCGCCCGTTGTTGGCGCCGACGCCGTCACCTTCGCCTATATCGGCCTCGACGCCACAAGACGCGAAACGCATCTGCGCTTCGATCCCGCGCCGACCGCGCTGACAGCTGAGCGCGCGGACTTCCTTCTCGATCTCGCCGCTGGCGAAACGCGCATTCTCTTCATGCAGGCCGGTTGCCGCGCGCCGGCGCAAGAGCAACCGGTGCGGCGCTCATTCTTTGTCGCCATGCGCAACGCCCGCCGCGCGCTCCGCGTCTCGTCTTCGGCGGCAGCGTCGATCGCGACCTCAAACGACACGCTGAACGAAGCCATGCGCCGCAGCGTCTCCGATCTCTACATGCTGATCACGGAAACGCCTGAGGGACCGTATCCCTACGCCGGCATTCCCTGGTTCAGCACCGTATTCGGCCGCGATGGCTTGATCGCCGCGCTGCAAACGCTGTGGCTCGATCCGCACATCGCCCTCGGCGTGCTGCGCCACCTCGCCGCAAACCAAGCCGAGGACTTCGACGATTTCTCCGATGCAGAGCCCGGCAAGATCCTCCACGAACTCCGCCGCAGCGAAATGGCCGAACTCGGCGAGGTGCCGTTCCGCCGCTATTACGGCAGCATCGATTCCACGCCGCTCTTCGTCATCCTCGCCGGCGCTTACCTCGAACGCACCGACGAAGCCGAGCATGTGCGCGCGCTCTGGCCCAACATCGAAGCGGCGCTGTTGTGGATGGACAAGTACGGCGATCGCGACGGCGACGGCTGGATCGAATACGGTCGCCGCTCCGAAACCGGGCTCGCCAACCAAGGCTGGAAAGATAGTCACGATTCCATCTTCCACGCCGACGGCGCCCTCGCACGCGGCTCGATCGCGTTGGTGGAAGTGCAGGCCTATGCCTACGGCGCCTGGCGCGCCGCTGCGACGATCGCCGCACGCTTAGGCTTCATGGAGCGCGCCGCGCAACTCGACGCGCGCGCCGATGCGCTTCGACGTAGGTTCGATGCGCAATTTTTCGATGAAGAGTTGGGCACATACGTGCTGGCGCTGGACGGCGAGAAGCGGCCGTGCCGCGTGCGTAGCTCGAATGCAGGGCATGTGCTGTTCACGGGACTGGCGTTGCCGGAGCGGGCGGCATCGGTGGCGACGTCCTTGATGTCCGGCGCGTCGTTCTCCGGCTTCGGCATCCGCACCATCGCCACCACCGAAGCGCGCTACAATCCGATGAGCTACCACAATGGCTCAGTCTGGCCGCACGACACCACGCTCGTCGCCGCCGGCTTCGCGCGCTACGGCTTCCGTCACGAAGCCGCGCGCGTGTTCGAAGCATTGTTCGCCGCGTCGACGCACATGGATCTGCGCCGCTTGCCTGAACTCTTCTGCGGCTTCCCGCGCCGCCGTGGCACGGGTCCGGTGTTCTATCCTGTCGCGTGCTCGCCGCAGGCATGGGCCACAGGGTCGATGCTCTACATGATGCAGATCTGCCTCGGCCTGAAGTTTGAGCCACGCGAGAACGTCATCCGCTTACATCGCCCGATCCTGCCGGACTTCGTCGATGGCGTGACGCTGCGTCGCCTCCGTATGGGCAAGAACACGCTCGATCTCTCACTACAGCGCGCCGATCATGATGTGTTGGTGCATGTCGCGGCGCGCGACGGCGATTGCCGCGTGGTGACGTCGCTTTAGACCTTCTGCACGAAGATGGAACCCGCACTATAGCCAGCGCCGAACGAGCAGATCAGCCCCTTGTCGCCGGCTTTCAGATCATCGCTGTGATTGTGGAACGCGATGATCGAGCCGGCGCCAGCGGTGTTGCCGTAAACATCGAGCACAGTCGGCGCTTCATCCTGCGACGCTTCGTGTCCCAACACCCGTTCGGCGATCAGCCGGTTCATGTTGGAATTGGCCTGGTGCAGCCAAAGCCGGCGCATGTCGCTGGGTCTCAGATTCAACTGCGCCATGTGCTCAAGGATCATCTCGCTCACCAGCGGCACCACTTCCTTGAACACCTTGCGCCCTTGCTGAGTGATCAGCTTATCCGGATCGTCGCGATGAGCTTCGTCGGCGCGGTTCAAGAAACCGAAATTGTTGCGAATGTTGTTCGAGAAGATGGTCTTCAGTTTGGTGCCAAGAACGCTCCACGCGCCAGGCGGGGCGATGTCAGCGTGCTCAACGAGGATCGCTACCGCCGCGTCGCCAAAGATGAAGTGGCTGTCGCGATCGCGGAAGTTGAGGTGGCCAGTGGTGAGTTCCGGATTCACGACCAGCACCGAACGCGCATGCCCAGCCCGCACAATGTCGATCGCGTTCTGAATCGCGAACGTCGCCGATGAGCACGCGACGTTCATGTCATAACCGAAGCCCCCGGCGCCCAGCGCGTCCTGGACTTCGATCGCCAGCGCCGGATAGGGGCGTTGCAGTGACGAGCACGAACAAATCACCGCGCCGACGTCCGCGACATTTCGGCCAGCGCGCTCCAGCGCCCGCTTGGCCGCCTTCACCGACACTTCCGCCATCAGCGAAATCTGCTCGTTCGGCCGCTCCGGAATGCGCGGAACCATACGGTTCACATCGAGCGAGCCTTCCTTATCCAGCACAAAGCGATGCTTGATGCCGGAGGCTTTCTCGATGAACTCGACGCTCGACGGTTGCAGCGCCGCGCGCAGCCCATCGCGGATTTCAGCGGAATGCTCCGCGTTGTACCGCTCAACGTAAGCGTTGTAGCTGGCGACCAATTCGGCGTTGCTGATCGACGCTTCAGGCGTCCACAAGCCGGTTGCGGAGATGACGACGGTCAAAGCTGGTCCCCGTTCAAGTGCGTTTTCTCGTGCGCGGACGGCGCCTTAGCGCCCGGTCTGGAAAGCGTCAATCGGGCGCGCGCCGCAGGCGCTGCGTCAGGCCGGATCGCGTTGCGGCAAGATCAGCCAAGCGGGCGGATCAAGGCGAATGACGCGGCCTCCAGCAGTCAATATTTTGCCCGTTTGTGCCGCCTCCAGCGCCCGGTCGAGCCGCAGCAGCGCAATGGCGCGCCTCGACGCGCCCGTACGAATCGTACCAATCTGGGCTTGACCGGCGAGGACTGGCGTCGTCGGTGCCAACGCCTCGCCCTCAAACACGACCGGACAGAACTTCTTCCGCGTCGTCGCGCGCCGCTTCATGCGGCTGACATTCTCCTGCCCGACGAAACAGCCCTTCTGGAAATCGATGCCGTTCAACTCGTCGAGCAGTGCCTCGCCGGCAAACACTTCATCAAGCCCAGCGTCGCGCGCCAGATCGGGGACGCCGAGTGCGATGCGTTTCGATTCATACGCTGCCGCGCCATCTGGCGACCGAATGGCGGAGAGTGCACGCCAGCCCAGCGCCGGCAAACGCGGATCAAGCTGCGCTTCGCCGAACACGTCGTCAGCCACCAGCACGTTGTGCTTATCCGAAACGTCCGCGATCTCGACCTGAGACCGCAACTTATACATCGTAAGCCGCCGCAACAGATCGGCGCCACGGCTCGGGTCAGCATCGAGCACAACCGCGTCATCGCCAGCAGCCCAGATCATCATGTCGGCAATCACTTTGCCTTGCGGCGTCAGCAGCGCGCCATAGCGCAAGCCTGGCCAAACCAAATGGTCCAAACTCTGAGTCAGCAGATTATTCAGAAAATTCCGCGCGTCCGGTCCGGAAATGCGGATCAGCGCGCGATCGAGGCGGGTGGGGCCGGTCATTGCGCCTCACTTGGCCTTCTCCGCAGCTTCCCGCAACCCTGGCTGCTTGTGTTGACTTGGCATTTACCGGTCTCGGTCCTAACCGCAAGACAGAAATGGCCACCGTCCTTTTCCTCGCCCCCGCCGACCTCGGCGAGACCGTGCTCGCTTCGGGCGCGTTGGCGCATGCGCTGAGCGACGAGCGCGATCTGGTTTCGCTCTGCGTGGCCGATGAAGCGCGGCCATTGTTTCGCGCGGTGCCAGGTTTGCGCGTGTTCACACCATGGAAGCGCGCGGGACGCTTCGTGTTCTTCGCTCTGCTGCGCGGCGTGCGCTACGACGCCGTGATCGACGCGCGGGGCGGTTGGCCTGGCCGCATCATGCCGGCGCGCCGACGCATCCGTCTGGACGACGCCAAAGTGCTGCGCCACCGTGTCGAAGAATGGACGGAAGCCGCGGGCGCGCCAAAGGCGCTCACGCCGGTCATCACGCTCGACGACCAAGCCCGCACCGATGCCGCCCGTCTCGCGAACGACACTGCGCCTGTGTTGGTGATCGCACCCGGCGGTGTCACCGCTGACAAACGCTGGCCACGCGAACGCTTCGCCGCCGTCGCGCGGCGCTTAGCGGGTGGCCCAATCTCAAGCGCACAAGTCGTCGTCCTCGGCGCCGGCGCGCGCGACGCCGAAACCGTACGCGCCATCGTCTCTAGCCTTGACGCCGACGGCATCACCGCGCGCGGCGAAGCGCTCGACCTGCTCGCCGCCGCCGCCTTGATGGAACGCGCCACGCTCTGCATCGGCAACGACAACGCGCTGACCCACATCGCCGCCGCCATGGGTGCGCCGACGCTGACTTTGTTCGGCCCCACCGACGAACGCGTCCGCGCGCCGTACGGCCCACGTGCGCGAACCTTGCGGGGCAGGAGCTTGGAAGAGATTGCAGCGCTCCCAACGCTGGACGCGGGCGCTGCAATGGAGGATGTCAGCATCGACGCGGTGGAAGCTGCCGCAACTGATCTGCTGCATGCCGGAGGCTTGAGATGAGTACGTTCGTGATGCGCCGGCCCGACGACTGGCACGTCCATCTCAGAGACGGCTCAATGCTCGAGGCCGTGGTCAATTTCACCGCGCGGCAATTTGCGCGCGCCATTGTCATGCCTAACCTTGCTCCGCCGATCACCACGGTTGCGGCGGCCGAAGCCTATCGATCGCGCATCTTGGCGGCGCTTGCGCCGGGGCTTTCCTTCACCCCGTTGATGACGTGCTACCTGACTGACGATAGCGACGCTGGCGAGATCGAGCGCGGTTTCGCCGCTGGCGTCTTTACCGCGTGCAAGCTTTATCCCGCGCACGCGACAACCAATTCCAGCCATGGCGTGACCGACATCAAAAATATTCGCGGCGCCTTGGAGGCGATGCAGCGCATCGGCATGCCATTGCTGCTGCATGGTGAGGTGACGGACAAAAACGTCGATATTTTTGACCGCGAAGCCGTGTTCATAGATCGCGTCTTGTCAAAGCTTGTTAGCGATTTTCCCGCGCTGAAGATCGTGCTTGAGCACATCACAACCGAAGAGGCGGCGACGTTCGTCGCGGAAGGACCCACCACGCTCGCGGCGACGATTACGGCGCATCATCTCGACTACAATCGCAACGCCATGTTCGAGGGCGGCATACGTCCGCACTATTATTGTCTTCCTGTCGCCAAGCGCGAACATCACCGTTTGGCGCTGCGCAAAGCCGCGACGTCAGGGTCCGCCAAGTTCTTCCTTGGCACCGATTCAGCGCCGCATGCGGTCAGCGCCAAGGAAACGGCTTGCGGTTGCGCAGGCGTTTTCAGCGCGCCGCATGCGCTCGAAAGTTACGCGAAGGTCTTCGACGAAGAAAACGCGATGGACCGTTTTGAGGCTTTCGCATCCGAGAACGGTCCGCGCTTTTACGGGCTTCCTTTGAACGAAGACCAGATAGCGCTGGAACGCGCGGCTCAATCCGTACCCGCACGCATCAGCGCCGGCGAAACGGAGATCGTGCCGTTCCACGCCGACGCCACACTCGGCTGGCGCCTTGCTGGCGCGACGGCGGCTTGACCGCCGCGTCGCGCGTCTAAGCGTCACTTAGACCCGTGCGATAAAGCGCGGCGTCGTCTTCGGTGAAACAGCAAAACACAACGCGCTCCAGCGTCGGCGCGCTCGCCGCCGCTTCCTCACACGCCGCAATTGCAATTGCGCACGCAAACCCGCGCGGCCAACCAAAATTCCCGGTGCCCAAGCACGGAAACGCGATCGACTTGAACGCGCGCGAAGCTGCCATCTTGATCGCCGACGTGTAGCAGCCCGCCAGCCCCTTCACCTTCTCGCCCTCCGGCCCAGGCTCGGTCCACACCGGCGCCGCGACATGGATGATGAACCGCGCGGGCGCTTTGAACGCCGGCGTGATCACCGCCTCGCCATCGCTCAAAGCAGGCATGCGCGCAGTATGCTTGGTGAGCTCCGGCCCGGCCGCTTCGCGCAATGAGCCATCGACGCCGGAACCCGGCAACAGCCGGCGGTTCGCGGCGTTGACGACGGCGTCAACAACCAGCGTCTCAATCCGTCCCACCAGAACTTCGAACGGTGCATTCATGAGCGAAGCTTTTAGGGGCGCCGGCGAAAAATGTCCCGCTATACTGGCGGGCGATGCACATGCGGGCGGACTTGATGAAACCGGGCGAACGCCGCGCCCTCACGGCCGGCGAAATCGCGCTCGGCCGCACCGTGTTTCAAGACGAAATCGACTGGCCGAAAATCCGTGTGCTGCAGGGTCCGAAGCTTGGCTTCGGCGCGATGGTGCCGCTCGGCCGCACCATCGTGTTTTCGAAATGGACCGCCGCGCGCGATTTCGCGCAGTCGAGCGTCGATGAGCAGGGCTGGTTCGTGCACGAGCTGATGCACGTCTGGCAGGCCGCGCACGGCGTCGTCCTCGCCGGCGCCAAACTCGGCGCATTGGGCAAGGGCGCCTACGCCTACAAACCCAATCCCGCCGCGACGCTGAAGCACTACAACATCGAACGCCAAGCCGAGATCGCGCGGCATCTCTACATCGCGCGCGCCGGCGTAAGTGAGCCAGGTCAACCGCCGCTTGGGTGGCTCGAAGAGATTTGGAAGAAGCGCCGAAGCTAGTCCTGCTTCAGCGTGAACTCACCCTTGCGCGCCCGCTCCGGCAGCGATGCACAAAACTCAGCCACCGCTTCCTCGCCGTAGCGATCCACCATATCCGCAAGCGCTGCATAGATCGCGACAGACGCGATAACCTCCGGCTCCGCGCCTTCGGCTAACGCCTTCTCCCACGCGTCCAGCACGAGCTGAAGCGCGCGGCCCTTCTTGTCGGGATCGTCAGTGTTCGGCACGGGGCGACGCGTGCCGGGCGCTCAAGCCCTGCGCCACCCGAAGCCCGCGCGCGCGCAGTTCAGCTTCCATCTGGCGCGTGTTGGAGTCGCACACCGGGAAGCGCGCTTCCTCGTTGCGGTAGCCGCGGTTGAACCCCTCGACCAAAGCCGCATTGTGTTGCGGTTCGCGCTCGATCACGCCGCGCATATAATCGCGCCAACGCTGATCGCCGCGTCCGTCGCATAAGATGCGCAGATAGTGCGAGCCGCCCAGCACTTCGGAAAGTTCGACCAGCTGAGCGCGATACCATTCCTCGCCGCGCACCGGGCCTTCTTGCTGAGCGCGCGGTTGCTGTTGTTGCTGCGCAAAAGCGGGCGCGGCGGCGACGCTAAAAACCAGCGCCAGCACGCAGAAAGCGGTGCGGATTTTCATGTGCCGCCGGTAGCCTGGAAACAGGGCGGGAGTGTGGAGCACGGGTTCAGCCTGCGTTCACGGTGGGCCTCCGCGAGGCCCATGGCTGTGCTTGTTCCAATTCGTACGCCAATTCAAGCAGGCGCCGCTCCTGACCGGCGGGCGCCGAGAAGTGGCTGCCGATCGGCAGCCCGCCGGCCGACCACGCCAACGGCACGCTCATGGCCGGCGCACCGGCCACGTTCTGGAGCGGGGTGTAGCCCACATAGTCCGATAGCGTGGCGAACACGGCCATGCCCTTCGAGCCGTCAATCTGGCCCAGCGCGATCGGCGGCTTGGCCAAGACCGGCGTCAAGTAAATGTCGGCGTTGCTGAACATGGCCGCATACTGGACCTCGACCTGCCGCAGCCGCGCAACCGCCGCTACAACAGCGGCCGGGCCCTGAGCGCGAGCATGCGCGGCAAGTTCCAGCGTCAGCGGCTCAAGCAGCGCCTCAAGCGGTGTCCCCGCCGGCGCCATGCCGCGAACCAGCTCAACCACTTCGAGCGAACCGTTGGCCCAGATCAGAATGAAGTCTTCGCTGAACTGGCGCCCGTTGAACGCCGCGCGCTGCTCGCGGACTTCATGGCCGAGCGAGCGGCAAAGTTCGGCGGCAGATTCTACGGCGGCGCGGACTTCCAGGTCGGGCTCGTTGCCGAGCGCATTCGGGATGTCGACGATGATGCGCAAGCGCTGACGGTTCGGCCCGCTAACAACACCCGTCGCCGGCAGCGCCGCACCCGCGCCGGTTTGCTCCGTCGCGGCCAGCCATGCGGCGCTATCGCGGACGCTACGGCTGACGCAGCCGTTGACCGAAATTTGAATGCCGGGATCGGGCGTGCCAGACACAAACGTGCGACCGCGCGACGGCTTCAAGCCAAACAGGCCGTTGCACGACGCGGGAATGCGGATCGACCCGCCGCCATCACTCGCATGCGCCACCGGCACAACGCGCGCCGCAACCGCGACGGCCGCGCCGCCGGATGACCCGCCGCTGGAGCGGGTGACATCCCAAGGATTGCGCGTCGCGCCTTGCAACAGCGATTCAGTCGTCGCGGTGAGGCCGAACTCCGGCGTCGTCGATTTGCCGAACGGCACCAGGCCAGACGCGAACAGCGCGTCAGCATAGGGGGATTGCTCGGTCGGCACGAAGCGCTCGAACGCGCGGCTTCCGTACTTGGTCGGCCAGCCGGTGACCGGCAGCAGATCCTTGATCAAAGTCGGCACGCCCGCGAACGGCCCGCTCAACGCCGTTTGCGCACGCTCGCGCGCAGCATCATACATCGGCGACGCGATAAAGTTCAGCTGCGGGTTCACGCGCTCCGCGCGCGCGATCGCGGCCTCCAACGCTTCCGTCGCCGTGATCTCGCGGTTGCGGATACGCGCGGCGATCGCGGTGGCGTCAGAATCGCCCAGCGCGTCGGATGGCGCGGCGGTGTCCGCCGCCGGGCTGGCGCAGGCCACGGTGAGGCTGCTCAAGGCTGCAGCGCTTGCCACCAACTCGCGTCGTGAAATCGTCATCGCGTTTCCCCCATCCGCCGTCCCGCGGTTTGCCGGAGATTTGCCCGACCACGCCCCGCAAGCAAGGCGCTGACGCCGCGTGAAGGCGGCTTTGCCTCGCATCTAGCTTCGGGCAAGACGAGCCATGGCACGCATCCGCGCCGATCTGCTGCTCGTGTCACGCGGCCTCGTCGAGAGCCGCGCCAAAGCGCGCGCCGCGATCGAAGCGGGCGGTGTTCTGGCGGACGGCGCGCTTGTGCAAAAACCGTCCGACCTGATCGAGGAAACCGCCGCGCTGGCTGTCACGCCACCACACCCATGGGTGTCACGCGGCGGCGTGAAGTTGGCAGCGGCGCTAGACGCCTTCGGCGTCGATCCCGCGGCCCGCATCTGCCTCGATGTCGGCGCCTCCACCGGCGGCTTCACGCAAGTCCTGCTCACGCGCGGCGCGGCCCGCGTCTACGCCGTCGACGTCGGCAGCGCCCAGCTCCACGTCTCACTCCGCGACGACCCGCGCATCATCAACCTAGAACGCACCGACGCCCGCACCCTCACGCCGGCGCAGATCACCGAACCGCCAACGCTCATCGTCTGCGACGCCAGCTTCATCGGCGCCGCCAAAGTACTGGCGACACCACTCGCGCTCGCAGCGCCCAACGCCGATCTCATCGCGCTGATCAAACCGCAATTCGAAGCCGGCCCCAACGCCGGCCGCGCCGGCGTCCTCACCGAAGACGTCGCCCGCGCCGCCGCGCAGGCCACCATCGCAGCGCTCGACGGCGTCGAAAACTTCCGAACCGTCGCCGTGATCGATTCCCCCATCCGCGGCGGCGACGGCAATCTTGAACTGCTGCTCCACGCGCGCCGCTAAGCGCAAAGAAAAAGCCCCGGTGTTTCCACTGGGGCTGAAGTCACTGCGTACGTACGAGGGTAAAAAACTTATTCCGGGCGCCAGCGGCCGTCCGAGCCGCGGCACAGCGTGACTTGCTCGCGCACTTCACGGCCCCAGCGATCTTCGGTGATCACTTCGCCAGGACGGCACTCGCCGCGATAGTAGTCGTCGCCGCCGCGATATTGCGTGTCGCGATAACGGTCGTCACGATAGCGATCGTCGCGATAGTCTTCGTTGCCGTAATAGCCTTGGTCCGGATACTGGTTCTGGCCGTAATACGGGTCATACGAACCGCGCACTTGGCGGTCGCATTGCGCCGAGTTGCGCCCAATCGCGCCGCCCGCCACCGCGCCGACAACAGCGCCAAGCGCCGTGCCTTCATCGCGCGAGCCATGGCCGCCAGCGACGTTGTGCCCAAGCACCGCGCCCAAGATGCCGCCGATCACGGCGCCACCGGCCGTGCGGTTCTGGCGCGACTGCTGACATTGTTGCGTCGAGACGTGCTCGTCGTGATAGGTGCGGTATTGTTGGGCTGACGCCGGCTGGGCGAACGCCATCATGGCGAACGCGGAAGCGGCGAACAAAGCTTGACCTCGCATGACATGCTCCTGTCTGTCGGCAGGAGATTTGGCAGACCCCATCTGAACGGCACATGAAGCGTATGAACCGCCTCGCACGGGCCAGGCCCTTCCAGGCCGCCCGACAGGGGAGATCGGCCCCACCGGCCGCCCCTGAGGAGCGAATCCTGGAGATTTCGGCCATCGGTGGCCGGGGCGACGCGGTTACCGCGGGCGCCGAAGGCCCAATCTATGCGCCGTTCGCGCTGCCGGGCGAAAAGGTGCGCGCCTTGGTCACAGGCGGCCGCGCCGACGTGGTCGAGGTGCTGGAACCGAGCGCCGACCGCCAAGCCGCCGCCTGCCGCCATTTCGGCCGCTGCGGCGGCTGCCAGCTGCAGCACTGGAAGGACGGGCCGTACCTCGCCTGGAAGCGCGAGCAGGTGGTCGAAGCGCTCGAACGGCGCGGCCTCGGCGGCGCCGTCGTCGATGCAACCATCCCCGCCTGGGGCGAAGGCCGCCGCCGCGCCGCCTTCCACGCCGCGCGCTTCAAAGGCCAAGCCCGCATCGGTTTCATCGAACGCGGCGGCGCGCGGCTGACGCCGATCACGCAATGTCCCGTGCTCGTGCCTGCGTTGGAAGCTCTCGCACTGAAGCTTGGCCCCCTCGCTGAGCTCATACTGCCGCAACGCGGCGAGATCACGCTGCAATGCTTGGCGACCGACGCGGGCGTCGATGTCGCGATCAAGGGCGCGGGGCGCCCGCAAGCTTTGCACCGCGCCGCGCTCGAAGCCTTGAGCAATGCCGCCAACGACCTGAACCTCGCGCGTCTCTCCATGGACGGCGAAGTCGTCGTCGAGCGCGCCAAGCCCGCGCTGCGCATGGGCCGCGCCGTCGTACACCCGCCGCCCGGCGCCTTCCTGCAACCCACGGCGCAAGGCGAGGAGACGCTTTCGCGGCTCGCCATGGAGGCGCTCGCTGGCGCCGAGCGCGTCATCGATCTCTTCTCCGGCATCGGCACCTTTGCGTTGCGCGCCGCCGAATTCACCGACGTCGTCGCCGCCGAGTCCGACGCCGACATGCTCTCCGCGCTCAAGAAAGCCGCCGACAGCGCCGGCAGCGCATTGCGCGACGTGCAGATCCTCCGCCGCGATTTGCTGCGCACGCCGCTCTCCAGCCTGGAGATGAAAAAGTTCGACGCCGCCGTCATCGATCCCCCACGCTCCGGCGCCCGCCTGCAAGCCGAGCAGATCGCGCGCTCGCCGGTGCGCAAGGTGGCCTACGTCTCCTGCGACGCCGGCAGCTTCGCCCGCGACGTCAAAGTCATGATCGAACACGGCTTCCAGCTGACCCGCGTCACCCCAGTCGATCAATTCCGCTGGAGTCCGCACGTCGAAGTGGTAGGGGCGTTGGAAAGATGACCAAAACCACGCTCCTCGATTACCAAAACTCCCGCCGCAAACGCGACGCGACAGCCGACGCAGCGCCGCTGGAACCCGGCTACTGGCGCCGCAAAACGCTGACGCAAATGAACGAGCGCGAATGGGAAGCGCTGTGCGACCGCTGCAGCAAATGCTGCGTCATCTCCATCGAAGACACCGACACCAACGTGCTCTATCTCACCGACGTCTCCTGCAAACTGTTTGACACCAAAACATGCGGCTGCAGCGATTACGCCAACCGCAAACAATACGTGCCGGATTGCGTGAAGCTCACGCCGAAGAACGTGCCCAAACTGGATTGGCTGCCGCGCACCTGCGCCTATCGCCTCGTCGCCGAAGGCAAGGACCTCTACTGGTGGCACCCGCTGATCTCGGGCGATCCCGAAACCGTGCACACGTCGAACGCCTCCGTCCGCGACAAAACGCGGCCAGAGGGCCGCCTAAAAATGGCCGGCCTGATCAAGCGCATCACCAAGTGGCCTGATCCGATGGAACGGCCGCCATCAAAGCCAAGACGCAAACGCGAGCGGCGCTAGCGTCCGCTTTTCGCCGAGAACAATCATTCGACGTAACGCACAAACCTGTAGCGTACGGGGTGTGGGGGCCAATCGCCGCGAATGATCGCGACTTCAACTTGTGAGCCTGCTCTGTACAGCGTGCCGCGCGGGAGCGGGACGTTCGCGGTTGCATCTGTTTCAAGTCGAACGGCGATTGTCAGTGGAGCGCTGTTGTCTTCGGATGGGGGTTGATGGGCTCCTATCGCCGTCCCATGGACTACCTCGGCGACGTGGACGGGCATCATGCTGTAGTAGGCGAAGCCAAACACCAGCGTGACGACCGCTGCCCACACAAACCAGGAGCGCTTGAAGTCAAGGACGAAGTCCTGCCACCTCACTCGCCTGAATGCCTGCTCGATCTGCCGGGGGTCGCGAGTCATGATGAGGGACCTCTAGCACGGGCGTTCGTCCGCTTTGGGCCAACGGGTGACATTCGTCATTCCGGGGCATCGCGCAGCGATGAGCCCGGAACCCAGGGGCAAACGACGCGCTGGTCGCCCCTGGATTCCGGACCACGCTCCGCGCGTCCGGAATGACGGAATAGGGGGATGGAAGGGCGCTCTGTCCCATCGAAAGCGCGTCTCTCAATTGCCTTTGAACTCAGGCTTCCGGCGCTCGAAGAATGCAGAGACGCCTTCGCGGAAGTCATCGCTTTGGCTGGCGAGCAGCCATTGGTCGGCGTCCATGTGCATGACCGCGCGATCGAGCGCGCCTGAGACCTGATTGACGCTGCGCTTGATCATCTGAACCGCGAGCGGCGGCAACGCCGCGTAAGTCTCGGCCCAAGCGCGGGCGGTCGTTGAGAGTTCGGACGCCGGCGCCAGCGCATCGAAGAAACCCCATCGCTCAAGCGTGGCGGCGTCGAAGAGTTGACCGGTCATGATCATTTGCTTGGCCCGCGCGGGGCCGATCAGGTGAACGCAGAGCGGCAAGGCGTTCCACATCAGATTGATGCCGAGCTTGACCTCGCCATAGCCGACGCGGGCATCGTCGGTGCCAATGCGGAAGTCGCAGGCCGACGCGATGCAGGCGCCGGCGCCTGTCGCTACCCCTTGCACGGCGCATATCGTTGGCTGGTGAATCTCTTGGATGGCGCGCAGTAGCGTCGCGCCCAGTTCAGCGCGGCGTCTCCGCATCAGCAATGACGCGGCGGCTTGGCCTTGAAACCGCGGCTGGTTGAGGTCAGCGCCGACGGAGAAGTCGGTCCCTTCGCCGCGGAATATGACGGCGCGGGTTTGCTCATCCTTGGCGAAATCACCGGCGATTGCGGCCAGCGCCTCCATCATGTCGTTGGTGATGGCGTTGCGCCGCTCGGCGCGATTGATGGTGACCGTCGCGATCGCGCCATCGCGATCTAGCTTGAGGTAGGGCTCCACCGTCGGCTCACTCCTGTGCTTGGATCGTTCATGCCTAAGGCGGCGGCCGACCGCCATCATTGAATGGCTCGCGCCGCCGCATTGCCCGCTATCCGCCGGGAGCGGTCATTCGCTAGCTTCTGACGCTCGCGCTGCCTTCTTCAAGGCCGCGAGAAATCGAGGGATGTCTTTGATGCCTTGCTGAGCAGGAAGCCAGACGTCGTCAAATATCGCGCGCAGATCGGCTGGCGGCCAGCTATCCGATGCCGTTAGTATTTCGCGGAGCTCTGTTCGGTTTTGTTCGTCGTGCCGCATAAACCAAGGCCGAATCCAGTTTGTCACCAGAGCGTCGAGCTGCGCGTCAACTTCGATATCCACGCTTGTTAACGCTCGCGCCTCCTCATCACTGAGAGCATTGACGTCAACGCAGGCGAGCCAGGTGAAAAGATCGGTGGGTATTGGTGATCGATACATCGGCATCAATTTGCCCAGCAAGCGGCTGTCTGCAAAGGGCCAAGGGCAGAAATTAGGCGGATAGAGATGCAATCTATCCAACACCTTGCGCCGCGATCGCCATGAAAATCCGGCCTCATGCCAGAATCTATCCGACCGGATTGTCTCCATGCCTACGGTGCGTCCGTCCGCGCACGGGAGATTTCTGAGACGTCCGAAACTTTGGAATGTGTGGACACGGTCGGTGGGAAGCGATCGAAGCGATGTTTCGCGGAGATCAACTTAATGTTTGCGGGGAGTGAAACCGCGAAGCCCGGAGTGACGGACACTCCGCCCACAGCACCGGCGAATTGGGATTGGAGCTAAGCCCCAAGGGCAAATCCTTCGGTGAAGGGTCGGCCCGGAAGCGCACCGTGCGGAGGCGAGCTGGCCATCGTCAGCGTTCCACAACTCCTCGTCCCAGGCCGGGAAAAACGATTCGGTTACGGGGCGCGTGCAACGCGCAGGCTGCAGCAATGCAGCAACCCTAGAGACTACTCAGCGCGAACCACGCGCCCCGGCTCCCACTTGCGTGTGAGCGAAAGTCACAGGAACCGGCGGCTGCGACGCTCGCGCCGCTAGAGGCGCACGCCTGTCTGCCCTACATTCCATCCCATGAGCTTGATGCGCGATATCGGCCGCGCCCGTTATGCCGCCGCCCAGGGCGCGCGCGTGGCTTGGTACATGAGCCAGTATCTGCTCGCGCGCCGCATCTCCGGCCCCTTCAACCGCCCCGGCGATCCCAAGTTCGAACCGCAAGCGCCCGAAGGCGACAGCACGCAAATTCGTACGGCATTCCTCGATCTCTTCGCGCAAGACCGAAAGAACATCGAAGCCGGCCTCTATCCCGCGCCCCAAGACATCCGCGTCGAGCGCGCCATCTCGGCGCTCCGCAACTCCGCGAACTTCTTCCGCGATCTGCCGCAAGTCGATCAGCGCCGTTTAGAACGCGACGGCACCGAAGTGCGCGAAGTCGCCAAAGGCGACGGCCGCTACCCGAACTATTATCTGCAGAACTTCCACTACCAAACCGGCGGCTGGCTCTCGGAAGACAGCGCCAAGCTCTACGACACCCAAGTCGAGATCCTGTTCGGCGGCGCCGCCGACGCGATGCGCCGCATTGCGCTGGGCTCACTCGCGCGCGGCATCAAAGGCACGGACCAGCGCCGCGTAAAGCTCGCCGATCTCGCCAGCGGCAACGGCCGCTTCTTGCTGCAAGTCCTCGCCGCATTCCCGCGCATCCCCGCAACCGGCCTCGATCTCTCACCCGCCTATTGCGACGAAGCCCGCAAGCGCCTGGAAGACTGGCCGCAAGTGGAAATCGTCACCGGCGCCGTGGAGCAGGCGCCCTTCGAAGACGGCAGCTTCGATGCCGCCACCTGCGTCTACCTCTTCCACGAACTGCCACCACGCATCCGCCGCGACGCCGCGCGCGAGATCGCCCGCATCGTCAAACCCGGTGGCGTCTTCGTGCTGGCGGATTCAATCCAGACCGGCGACTCCGCCGACCTCGACCGCATGCTGGAATACTTCCCCGTCGGCTTCCACGAGCCCTACTTCAGCAGCTACCTAAAAGAAGATTTCGCTGCGCTGTTCGGCGAAGCGGGCTTTGACCTGGAGCAAAACGAACTCGCCTTCCTCACCAAGGTGATGCGCTTTCGCCGACGCCGGTAGCAGCACCTTCAGCCTTCTTCTCGTCGACATAAAGCACGTAAGGCTCTTCCTCATCCGCGCCCGAATTTGCGTCAATATCCTCGACAGCGAGCGCATCCGCCCCTTGGCGTTGATAGAGCGCGTCGATGTCGGCGTAGAGATCGTCTTCGCTCACTTCGGGATAGCTGCCTCGCGGGGCGTCGGCATCGTCCCGGGCGCCGGCCAAGCGCTCTTCGGCGACCGGCGCTTCGCCGGCGAACATGTATTCGTTCGACGACAACGGAACCAACCGCGTCTGATCCGCCCACGGCGTATCGACGACGCGCACGTACGACGACGGCGCCACAGCGCGGATTTCTTGACCCGGCATCAGAAAATCCATCCCACCGCCGATCACCATTTCAAAGCCCGCCACCGCCGCAACGGCGATGCCGCTGAAAGTTCCAAACGCCATCAGGCGATCTTTGAGGATAGGGCGGTCGTCCAACATGCTCAGCTCCACGCGGGAAAACGGCGCGCATGGCTCTGCTGTTCCAAACGTTCGCAGCAGAAGGGAACCCCGCATTGGAACGGAGCGGCTACGCCTCGTCCTTCACCTTGGTGCGCTCGGACGCCGGCGCTTCGGTCCGCTCAACTTCAGGCTTCGGCGGTTCCGCCGCGTCCGCCAGTTCCGAAGCCTGAGCAGGAGCACGCGCGGAGAGCGGCGTCACCGTCGCGTCTTCGATCACGCCTTCGTCGACCGTTGTTTGCACTGGCGCGGCGAACGCCAGGTCGGCGGCCGGCCGCGGCGAACGCGCCGAGATCAAGCTGGCCTGGGCGGTGTAAGGTGCGGCTCGCGCGCCTTGGCTGAGCTCCGGCCCGCCGGTCAGCAGGTAATCAACGCTGGTGACCCCGAACGCAAAGATGAGCGTGAAAACAGCCGTCGCGTGCACGCGCTCGCGGCCACGTTCGCTGAGCAGGGTGCGTTCGATCACGCCGAGCGTGGCGACCAGCGCGCGCTTGAAGAGAATAAAGGCCCGTCGCGCCAGCACCTTGGCGGTTGCCCACGCCCAAGCGCTCCATCGCTTCGTCCACGCCCAGCCGCGCGCAGCGTGCGCCTTCGCGGCGGCCGCATAGGGCCGTAGCTGCTGGATGCGGGACTGAAGTGTTGCGGAGCGTTCGAGCATGTCGCGTCCTCCCGGCGCGCGCGAGATCGAAACGAACCTTACGCCCCAAGGGCGAATGAGGCCAGGGGATCAGCCGCGCGCCACGAAAATTTATTGTACGGGCGCCGGCGCTGTCGTTTGCGCGGGCAGTTGGTAATCCACAACAGCGCCCGGCCCGAGCGGCAGGTCGAGGAATACCCACGCAAACGTCAGCGCGATGCCCGCGATGGTCAGCCACATCGAGAACGGGATCATCATGGCGGTGAGCGAGCCCAGCCCGAAGTCGGCGCGCCAGCGTTGGCAGAACGTCAGCACCAGCGGGAAGTAGGTCATCAGCGGCGTGATGATGTTGGTGGTGCTGTCGCCGACACGGTAGGCGGCCGTGGTCATCTCAGGGCTGACGCCCAGCAACATCATCATCGGCACCAGCACCGGCGACATCAGCGCCCACTTGGCGCTGGCCGAGCCGACGAACAGGTTCACGATCGCGGAGAACACCACGATCAGCACCAGCAGCACCGGCAAGGAAAGGTTCGACGCCTCGATCGCGTCGGAACCCTGCACCGCGACAATGAGGCCCAAGTTCGACCACTCGAACATCGCCACGAAGTGCGACGCCGCAAACGCGAGCACGAGGTAGTACGACATGTCGCCCATGGCCGCGGCCATCAGCTTCACGGCTTCGCGATGGTTCTTCACCGTGCCAGCCGCCGCGCCGTAGGCCCAGCCGCAGACGAAAAACAGAATGAAGAAGAACGCGACCAGCGATTGATAGAACGGCGTGAGCCGCCCTTGCGGCGTCGCCGCTTCCTCGTCGATCAGCGGCGTACCCGGCATGAACAGGAACGCGCCCCACAGCGCGCACACGATCACGGCGGCGAGTCCCGCACGGCCGAGGCCTTTGCGCTGCTCCGGCGCGAGCGGCGCGTTGCTGTCGCCGATGTTGGCCATCGGTGCGTCGTCAGGCGGCGAGAAGCGCTTCAAACGCGGCTCAATCACGGCGTCGGTCAGCCACCAGATCAGCGGCAGAAAGAGCAGCGCCATGCCGACGATAAAGTACCAATTGCCCGCGATGTTGGCGTCCCAGCTTGGATCGATGGTCTCCGCTGCGGTCTCGGTGATGCCGAACAACAGCGCATCAAGTTGGCCCGGCACAAAGTTGGCGCCGAAGCCGCCGGAGACACCCGCGAACCCAGCTGCAATGCCGGCTATCGGGTGGCGGCCAGCAGCAGCGTAGAGCACGCCCGCAAGCGGGATCAGCACAACGTAGCCCGCGTCCGCCGCGAGGTGGCCAAGCATGGCGACGACAACCACGACAGGCGTGAGCAAAAACTTCGGCGCATTGCGCACGGCCTGGCGCATGGCGCTGGCGAACAGACCGGAGCGTTCGGCGACGCCGGCGCCCAGCATCACCAGCAGCACGTAGCCGAGCGGATGGAAGTGCGTGAACGTCGCCGGCATGTCGACCCAGAGGCGGCGAATGTTGTCCGGCGAGAGCAGACTGGCGGCGGTGATGACGACGGGCGCGCCGCTCTCATCAACTTGCGTCGGGTGCAACGCCGAATAGCCGGCGAGCGACGTGAATACGCTAACCAGGATCAGCAGGCCGATGAGATAGAAGAAGATGAAAACCGGATCGGGCAATTTGTTGCCCGAGCGCTCGACCCAACCAAGGATGCCCTTTTGCGTTTCCGCCATGCGTCATCTCTCCCGCCGATCCGAATGACCGCAATCGGCGGGAGAGGCAAGCCTCAGCGCGACGGCGCTTGCTGCCGGAGCGCGCCGGCAAGCGGTTCCAAGTCTTCCACGCTGCGCACATAGGTCGGCGCGACGCGCGCGTTGGCGCGTTGTTCGTAGGCATAGGCGAACGACAAGAGCTTCGCTTCCGACCACGCTTCGCCAAGGAACGAAAGCCCCACCGGCAAGCCGTTGACCATCCCCATCGGCACGGTGACGTGCGGATAGCCGGACACCGCCGGCAACGAACTGGCGCCGCCGCCGACGAAGTGATCGCCGTTGACGATATCTGTCACCCACGCTGCGCCTTGCGTCGGCGCGACCAGCGCATCGACGCGATTGTTCTGCATCAACCCGTCCAGCATCTGGCGCGCCGTGCGTGCGGCGCGGCCTTGGGCCGCGATGTAGCGCGGATCGTTGACGCCCTGCGTGGCCTGCGCCTGCTCGAACAAGTCCTGGCCGAACAGCGCCAACTCGGCTGGGGTGGCCGTATTGAACGCTATGACTTGTTCGAGCGTGCGCGTTGTCACCTGCGTCGGCGTGGTGGCGAGATAGGCGTCGAGATCGGTCTTCAGTTCCGCGAGCAGGATGGTGAGTTCGTCGGCGCCGAGCGCATCCATGCCCGCGGGCGCGGCTTCGATTTCGACGATTTCGGCGCCCGCCGCGCGCATTTGCTCCAGTGCAGCTTCAAAGCGCTCATCCACGCCAGTATGGAAGCCCGCCATGAAACGGAGCACGCCGATGCGTCGGCCCTGCAGTGCGTTGACATCAAGGGCTGCGGAATAATCGGCGCGGCGCGCATCGGCCTCGGCCGTGGCGGCGTCAGCTGCATCCGTGCCTGCGATGGCAGTCAGCACCGCCGCAACGTCGGAAACACTTCGGCCCATCGGGCCTGCGGTGTCCTGGGAGTGGCTGATCGGCACCACATGCGTGCGCGAAACCAGGCCAACCGTCGGCTTGATGCCGACAAGGCCAGCGGCCGAAGAGGGGCAGACGATCGATCCATCCGTCTCGGTGCCGATGGTGATCGCGGCCAAGCTCGCAGCTGCCGCGCTGCCGGACCCCGAACTTGATCCGCAGGCGTTGCGGTCAAGCGCGTAAGGATTGCGCGTGAGACCGCCGACCGCGCTCCAACCGCTGGTCGATGCGCTGGAGCGAATGTTGGCCCACTCGGAGAGATTGGTTTTGCCGAGAATGATCGCGCCGGCTTCGCGCAAGCGCGCCACCAACGGTGCATCGCGCCCCGTCATATTCTGCGCCAACGCCAGCGAGCCCGCCGTGGTGGCGTTCTCGACGGTTTCGATATTGTCCTTCAGCAGGATCGGAATCCCATGCAGCGGCCCGCGCACTTGACCAGCCGCGCGCTCGGCGTCCAATGCACGCGCTTGTTCGAGCGCCTGCTGGTTGAGCGAAAGCACGCTGTTGAGAGTGTGTCCGGCGTCGTCGATCTCGGCGATGCGGTTGAGATAAGCCTGCACCAGCTGCTCGCTCGTCACCACGCCGGAGGCCAGATCCGCTTGCAGCTGCGCGATGGATTTTTCTTCGACCTCATAGGCCGGCGTACGCTGCCCGCACGCGACCAGCATCAACGCCGCCGCCGCCGCAATGAATACCCGCATCATTCCCTCCGCCTGCCTCGCCGCCTAGTTTGCCCAATCGGGCGCCGCGGCGTCTGTCGCAATCACCGTAAACGAGTAGTCGTACCTATTCGAGCCGTCGTCGATCACGATGTGAAAGGGTAGTGTCTCACCGCCGGCCTCGCGCCAATCGGAGAACGCGACGCGAATCTCGGGCGCGCCCGTATATTTGAAAACGAAGGCCGTTGGGCGATCAGGCGCCGCGCCAAGCACGAGGTGCGAGACCCCGCCATAAGGCCAATCGCCATCGCGGGTTGCGCGGCGCTCCCCCGCATCCTCGATCTCGCCAGCGCGGAGGTTGTTATGAATAGCGTCGAAGTTCAGCAGCAGCGCGCGAAATTGATGGCCAAGCACAATTGTACGCAACATCTGGCCGCCGACCTCGTCCGGGGCGGCGCTGGTCGAGGCGAGCGTCCCTAATATGCCGGAGATTTGCACTTCGCCATTCGGCCGCGTCTGCCGCAAAGCTGCGTGGTCCGCGGCTGCAAAGTACGTCTCGAGCACGTAGGTGCGGCCGTTCGAAACGCTCACGTTCGCAGACGTAAGAATGCCGCTGCTGCCTTGAGGCGTTGCGCAGGCGCCGAGCGCAAGCAGCGCCAGCGCGATCAGAGATCGTCCAAGACTGCGCAACACTGCACCCCACCGCCCGGTGCGCTCAGCGCCCCGTTTGCCCGCGATGGCGCAGCATCGCATCGGCCAACACGCACGCCAACATCGCTTCGACGACTGGCGCGCCGCGAATGCCGACGCACGGATCGTGGCGGCCCTTGGTGCTGACCTCGGCGTTCTGGCCGCTGCGGTCGATGGTGCGGCGCGGTGTGAGGATGGACGAGGTGGGCTTGATCGCCACGCGCGCCACGATTGGCTGTCCAGTAGAGATGCCGCCAAGCACGCCGCCGGCGGCGTTGGAGAGAAACACCGGTTTGCCGTCATTGCCGGCGCGCATTTCGTCGGCGTTCTCGACGCCGGTGAGCGCGGCCGCAGCGAATCCCGCGCCGATCTCGACACCCTTCACTGCGTTGATGCCCATCAACGCGCCCGCGATCTCCGCGTCGAGCTTGGCGTAAACCGGTGCGCCCCAGCCGGCAGGTATGCCTGTCGCTTCAACTTCAACGATCGCGCCCACCGAATTGCCGGCGCCGCGCGTCTCATCGAGCAGTGTCTCCCACTGCTTCGCCGCATCGGCGTCAGGCGACCAGAACGGGTTGTTCTCGACTTCGTTCCAATCCCACTTGGCGCGGTCGATTGCGATCTTGCCGATCTGCACCAGCGCCGCGCGGATTTGCACGCCGTCGCCGAGCACCCGTCGAGCCACCGCGCCGGCGGCGACACGCGCGGCGGTTTCGCGCGCCGACGAACGCCCGCCGCCGCGATAGTCGCGCAGGCCGTATTTGGCGTCGTAGGTGTAGTCGGCGTGACCGGGCCGATAGAGATCGCGGATCGCGTCGTAATCCTTGCTGCGCTCGTCGACGTTGTCGATCACCAGCGAGATCGGCGCACCGGTGGTCACGAGGCCTTCGGTGCGATCGTCCTCGAACACGCCAGAGAGGATTTTCACTTCATCCGGTTCGCGCCGCTGCGTGACGAAGCGGCTTTGCCCTGGTTTGCGGCGATTGAGCCAGAACTGAATGTCCGCCGCCGTCAGCGGCAGACCCGGCGGGCAGCCGTCAACCACGCAGCCCAACGCCGGCCCATGGCTTTCGCCCCAGGTGGTGACGCGGAAAAGGTGGCCGAACGTGTTGTGGGACATGAGCGTGGAAGGGCTTATATCGATTGGACAAAGAAGGGGAGCACGATTCCTTGTCCGGTGACGACCTGATCCCGCCTTCGCCCCATTACGATCCGACGGCCACGCCGCCGCCGGATGACGCCACGCTGTTCGCCGAGGGCGAGCCGTTCGCGCTGTTCGAACGCTGGTTCAAAGAGGCGCGCGAGAAAGAGCCGAACGATCCCAACGCCATGGCGCTGGCGACGGCGGACGCATCGGGCCTGCCCGATGTGCGCATGGTGCTGATGAAGGCGTTCGAGGACGGCGCGTTCGTGTTCTACTCCAACACGGAAAGCGCCAAAGGAACGCAGCTGGCCTATAACAGCCAAGCCGCCATTTGCTTCCATTGGAAAAGTCTCGGCCGCCAAGTGCGCGCGCGGTGTGTCGTGAGCTTCGTGTTGGACGCTGAGGCGGACGCCTACTTCAAGACGCGCGACCGTGGCGCGCGGTTAGGGGCGTGGGCCAGCACGCAATCGCGGCCGCTGGAGGATCGGTTGGCGTTGGAAAAGCGCATTGCCGAGTACGCGCTAAAATACGGCGTCGGCGAGGTTCCTCGGCCGCCGCATTGGCGTGGGTATCGGCTGACGCCGCTCTCGTTCGAGTTCTGGCGCAATCGACCGTTCCGTCTGCACGACCGGCTCGTGTTCAAGCGCGAGACGCCGGTGGGGCCGTGGTCCAGAAGCCGCCTTTACCCGTAGCTGACGTAGCCGGAGGGCGCCGTTCAAGTTCGCGCCGCCTGACAGGACATTTGCGGCGGCGGCGCAACCGCGCTTTATTGGCGCCAACAAACATAAACGGGAGACGCGACGATGCTTGGGCTGATGCAGGACTGGCCGCTGACGGTCGAGAAGGTGATCGACCACGCCAAGGCCAACTTCCCGCGCCGCGAGGTGGTGACCCGTAGCGTCGCTGGCCCGATCACGCGCAGCGACTATGCTACGGTCTGGGCCAACGCCAAGCGGGTCACCAACACCCTCAGAGCGCGGGGCGTCAAACTGGGCGACCGCGTCGCGACGTTGGCCTGGACCACCGACCGTCACATGGAGGTCTGGTACGGCGCGATGAACATGGGCGCGGTGCTTCACACCGTAAATCCACGCTTGTTCCCCGAGCAGATCGCCTGGATCATCAACCACGCCGAAGACAAGGTGCTGTTCTTCGACGCGACGTTCCTGCCCATCGTCGAAAAGATCGCGCCGCTGCTGAAGAGCGTCGAAGGCTACGTCATCCTCTCCGATCGCAGCGACATGCCGAAGACGGCGTTGCCGAACGCCACCAGCTACGAAGACTTCATCGCTGGACTGTCCACGCAGGCGCAGTGGGGCGGGTTCGACGAACAGACCGCCTGTGGGCTCTGCTACACGTCGGGCACAACGGGCGACCCGAAGGGCGTGCTCTACTCGCACCGCTCCAACATCCTGCACGCCATGATGGCCAACCAGACCGATGGTTTCGGCTGCGGCGCCGCGGATACCGTGCTGCCGATCGCGCCGATGTTTCACGCCAACGCCTGGGCCATCGCGTTTGTGGCGCCGATGTGCGGGGCGAAGCTGGTGATGCCGGGGCCGAAGCTCGACGGCGCCAGCATCTACGAGATGATGGAGACCGAAGGCGTGACGTTCTCCTGCGCCGTGCCGACGGTGCAGATCATGCTGCTGAACTTCATGCGCGAGAACAATTTGAAGCTCTCGACCTTGAAGCGCGTCGCGGTGGGCGGCTCAGCGATTCCGGAAGCGGTGTTGCGCGCTTACGAGGAGGATTACGGCGTCGAAGTGATCCATGCCTGGGGCATGACCGAGATGAGCCCGATCGGCACCTTCGGCAAACTCCATCCCGAACACGCCAAGCTCGATCACGAAGGCCGCATCAAGGCTAAGTTGAAGCAAGGCCGTGCGCCGTTCGGCGTGGAGCTGAAGATCACCGACGACGAAGGCGTAGAAAAGCCGCACGACGGCAAGGCGTTCGGGCGCTTGATGGTGCGTGGCCCCGCTGTGGCGCGCTCGTACTTCAAGAACGCCGGCGCCTTGAATGAGAAGGGCGAGTGCCTGCAACCGTGCGGGTTCTTCGATACTGGCGATGTCGCCACGCTCGACGAGCTTGGCATCATGCAGATCACCGACCGCGCCAAGGATGTCATCAAATCCGGCGGCGAGTGGATCAGCTCGATCGACATCGAGAACATCGCGATCGGCGCGGAGGGCGTCGCCAACGCAGCGGTGATCGGCGTCTATCACCCAAAGTGGGATGAGCGCCCGCTGCTGGTCATCGAGCCGAAGCCCGGCGCGCAGCCGACCAAAGAACAGCTGCTCAAATATCTCGAAGGCAAGATCGCCAAATGGTGGACGCCGGATGACGTGGTGCTGGTGGAGAAAATCCCGCTCGGCGCCACCGGCAAGATCAACAAGCTGGCGCTGCGCGAGTTGTTCAAAGACTATCGGCTGCCGAACACGCAGGCGGCGGAGTAGGTGGCGACGCAAGTGCGATCGCCAATGCGGTTCGTTTGTGCGCTCTTCGCCGCCACCTTGGTGCTGTCCGCGTGCAGCAAGTTTCCGTGCGTTTACCTCATCAACAACAGCGGCGGTGTCGTTGAAGTTCTGCGCGTTGAGGCGGACCGGGATTACTACGGCCCGGTTGGCAGGTCGTTTTTCGGTGGCGTCCGGATAAGGGATCGATCAGGGCAGGAGATTCTGTATCGCTCCAGTGACCTCGAGGTACGCGTTGAGTTGAAAATCGGTCGTTGCACCTTGCGATATGCATTGCCTCCAACGGTGACATCATCCAACGCGGCCGCAGTGGTTCAACTTGAGTCAGACCACAAACTCTATCTCGTCGCTGAGAACGTTTGGGATGCCGGCCGATCCCATGAGCGTCCCGTCGAGATGTGGCCCCAGCAACCAGAAGGGTTTCCGGTGGAGCCGGTCGGCGGATGCGCTTGATGGAACCGCGCTCTAGGTTCCGCGTTTTCCTCGCGAACCGAAACGCAAGGCACTAACCCACGGCCACACCCTTCCGGACTAGGTCGACGCCCACAAAGAAACGGCCCCGAGCAATCGGGGCCGTTTTCGTTTGTGCGCCGGGTGCCCGGACAGGAAAAAACGGCGCCGGTTTGACCCGGCGCCGCTTTCTGCTTTCGCGTCCCAGTATTGCTACCGTTCTGCTTCAGCAGGGAGAGAACACGTCGACAGGCAATTCGTTCCGCGCGTCCGCTGCAATTTTTTCACGGAGGCGTAGGCCGTTTGGCTAGCCCGTGCGCCTGATACCGCGCGCGTTGGAAAGGTTGGATATTTGCGCCTCACACTGGGGAGTGGGATGCGCTTTCGGATCGAATATCTAGTGGAAACCACCGAGCAGAACTCGGTCTGCCACACGCGCTCGTTGGGCGAGAGAAATCTGTTGCTGGTGTCGATGCAAGCGCACGCCTGGAGCGCGCGGCCGCGCTCCAAATTCGGCGCGGGCGGCTTCCAAATCCGTGACCTGGCTGACAACGGCCGCATCATCGCGCTCGAGACCTTCGACGGCCCGGTGCAGTCGGTCCACTAAGCCGCGCGCTTCAGCCAATACTCGTTCTCGACGCACGGCGGCCCCTCGCAGCCGACGCGGCCCAACTCCACCAGCCGGATCATGTGCGCAAGCACCGAGTGGCACGCGGCCGGATGCAGCCGCTTGTCCACGTCGGCGTAGATCACGCTGACCATATCCTTGATGCGGCGCTGGCCGGCTTGCAGTTGCGCCAGGATTTGCGCTTCGCGATCGAGGCGGTGATCGATGAAGGCCTGCACGAACGGGCGCACATCGCGCACCGGCGGGCCATGCGTCGGCCACAGCGTGGTGAAGTCGCGGTCGCGCACTTTTTCGAGGCTGTTGAAATAGTCGGTCATGTCACCGTCGGGCGGCCCGATGACGGTGGTGGACCAGCCCATGATGTGGTCGCCGGGGAAGAGCGCGTTCTCTTCGATCAGCGCGTAGGCCATGTGATTGGTGGTGTGGCCGGGCGTGAACACCGCTTCGATGGTCCAGCCTGGGCCGCTGAAGCGATCGCCGTCTTGCACGTTGATGTCCGGCTGGAAACTGCGGTCATCCGATGCTTCCAAGCGGAGCTCATCGCATTCGCTCGGCTTCGGCGGAATAGTGCTGGAATAGACTTTGGCGCCCGTGCGCGCCGCCAGCGGATGCGCCGCCGGGCTGTGATCCATGTGGCGGTGCGTGACGAGGATGTGCGTAACGCGCTCGCCTTCGACGGCGCGCAGCAGCGCTTCGATGTGTGCATCGTCATCGGGGCCGGGATCGATGATCGCGACCTCGCCCTTGCCGACGATGTAGACGCCGGTGCCCTTGAACGTGAACGGGCCGGGATTGTTGGCCACGAGCCGGCGGATCAGCGGGCTGACCTGCTGGGCCTCCTCGTAGACAAAGTCCATCTCGTGCACGAACGGGATTTTGGAAGCCATGGCAGCGCCTCAGGCGTTCTCGCCGCGGACGAAGGCGCGGAAGGCCTTTGCCAGCATCCGCGTCGCCACCACTTTGTCGGGCAGGTTCAAGCCGATGGGCGGGCCCATGTCGGTCTTGTTGGCGTCAACAATGGTCAGTGCGCCATCCGCCTTATCGCGCAACACGTCCACGCCGCCCCAATCCAAGCCGATCTCGCGCGTGAACGCGCTGATCTGTTCGAGTTCCGCGGGGCTGAACACCTCCTCGGGCTGCCGGAGCAGCACTTCGGTATTCGTGTTGAGGAAGCGCTTGGTTACTTGCCGGCGCTTGATGAACACACACACGGCCTTGCCGCCAACCGTGCAGGTGCGGAGATCTTCCACCAGGTCCGGATGCGCGGCCATGCGATTGTCGATCACGCGCTGGTAAACGCGGCCGGGAATGGCCTGCGTCGGGCACTGCACGATGCGGCCATCATGCGCCGCGTTAATCTCAGACTTCTCGACCGCGGGGCCGACATGCGTGCGGGGATCAACCGCAAGCGTTCGACCGAAAGCGACGGCGCTGGCGCGCGAGACGTTAGTTTTTGAAACGTCGTTGCAGCGGAAATTCACCAAGTGCGCGCCGCTCTTTATCCGCGCGGGCGCATCGTTGGGGCTATAGGTGGCGTCTTCGAAGTGCATCACGACGTCAGCGGCGGACGCATCCTTCGTGTATTTCGCGCCCGCGGCGCGTGAGACGGCCCAGATTAAATACCAAGGCCGCGCGCGTTCGGGCGTGAAGCTAATGGTGAAGTTCGGCGTCAGCGCCTCGATGCGTTGGGCCGCGAAGAAATACGCGAACCAGGCCGAGACCTGCTTCAGCACTGATGGTGAATAAGGGACGCGCGCGCCGGTCTTGCGCACGGTCAGGCCGGTCAGCCCGAACTCGAAATCCTTGAGCCAGACCTTGCCCGAGGTCTGGAACACCCGTGGGGTTGCGTCCGTCATCGGTTAAAACGGCCCGGCGTTTGCAGACGAGCAGGCCATGGCCGCCGCTGCGTTCAATATCGGTATGTTCGCGTTGGATCGCGTTCGCACGGTGCTGGTCGCCTTGTCCTTGATCGTCTTGCTGAAGACGGTTTGGGTCCTGATGACGCCTGTCGGCTAGGACTTGGGCGCCAGCGTGTCGAGCGCCCCCCGCGCCCCTTGTAGATCGTAGCCCGCCCTGGCGGCCAAGGCGATTATTTCATCAGGACGCCGCGCCCCGGACAGGGCCTGCGCCAGGGCCCACGCCATAATCGACCGCTTGCCGGTCCGGCAATAGGCCAGGACAGGGCCTTTCGTCTCATCCAGCAGGGCGGCCGTCTCAGCGACGACGCCGGGGGGGGTGCGCCCGGTATAGGGGAGGCTCACGAACCGCATCCCGGCCGCCTCGGCGGCCGCCTTCATTTCGGCTTCGCGCGGTTGGCCCGGGTCTTCGCCGTCAGGCCGATTGACGATGACGGCGGCAAAGCCCTCAGAACTAGCACGCGCGATATCAGTGGGCTCCAGCTGGCCAGCGACGGCGAATTCGGGTGTGACGCGGATGTACTCAGTCATGCCTTCGCCACGTTGACACGGCTTACCGGGGACGCAAGGTTCGCCCGCTTTTCGCCGCTTCGGCGCAATTAGGACGTAGGGATGCTCGCACAAGTCGTTCGGCGCCTTATCGTCGCGATACCTACGCTACTCTGCATCGTCGCCGCCGCGTTTGTGCTGATGCACCTCGCGCCGGGCGGGCCGTTCACGAAGGAGCGGCAAGTCCCACGTGAGATCGAGCAGCGCCTGGAAGCCAAGTTCGGCCTCGACCTGCCGATCGAGCAGCAATTGATCCGTTATCTGGTGGGGGCCGAAGAAGGCGGCGGCTTGCTGCGCGGCGATCTTGGGCCGTCCATGACTTACAAGGACAAGGACGTCGCCGACATTCTGGCCGAGGGCGCGCCGACGAGCCTACTGCTCGGCCTCGGCGCTATGGCGGTCGCGCTCATCGTTGGCGGCTCTCTCGGCATCCTGGCGGCGCTCCGACAGAACAAGGCGCAAGACTACGCCGTCATGGCGATCGCCATTTTGGGGGTGTGTTTGCCGCCCCTTGTGGTCGGGCCGCTTCTACAGCTCTTGTTCGGCGTCGAGTGGCGCATCTTGCCCACGCAGGGGCTCTACCGCGACGAGTTCGGCATCCGCTATTTGTTGCTGCCGATCCTGACCTTGGCGCTGCCGCTGACGGCTATCGTCTCGCGGCTGATGCGCGCCAGCATGATCGAGACCATGCGCTCCAATGCCATCCGCACCGCGCGCGCCAAGGGATTGCCCGAAGCGCAGATCGTGTGGCGCCACGCGCTGCCGATCGCGCTTTTGCCGATCGTCTCCTACGCGGGACCGGCTTTGGCCGCGGTGATGTCCGGCTCATTCGTGGTTGAAACCGTCTACGCCCTGCCGGGCATCGGCAAGCAATTCGTTATCGCTGCTCTGGGGCGCGACTACACGGTCGTGATGGGCGTGGTGTTGGTCTATTCGGTGCTCATCATTGTCCTGAACCTCTGCTCGGACCTCATGTATCGTGTCCTTGATCCGCGGGCGCGCACGGCATGAGCGACATTTTCATCGAAGACACCGCGCCGGCGCCGGCCACGATCAAGGGCCGCTCGCTCGGAGAGGACGCTTGGCGGCGTCTCATGCGCAACCCGGCGGCGGTGACGAGCCTCTACGTCGTCACCATCCTGGTTCTGATCGCAGTGTTCGGACCGCTGCTTTGGGTTCACGACGCGGATGTGATCTTCCGCGATCGCGTCGGCGTTCCGCCGACCTGGGATCACATGCACGTCCTCGGCACCGACACTGAAGGGCGCGACATGGTTGCGCGCTTGATTGGCGGGCTTGGCATTTCGCTGCTCGTCGGAGCCTGCGCGACAGTGGTGGCGCTCACCATCGGCGTCGCCTGGGGCGCAATCGCCGGGTTCATCGGCGGCTGGCTTGACGATCTGATGATGCGCATCGTCGACGTGCTCTACGCCATTCCGTTCGTATTCTTCGTCATCGTGCTGATGACAGTCGTCAATGTACCGGATCCAGGCCTGAAGCTCATCCTCGTGTTCTGCGCCATCGGCGCCGTGGAATGGCTGACCATGGCCCGCATCGTGCGCGGACAGACCATTGCGCTGCGGAGCCGCGAGTTCGTGGAAGCCGCGCGCGCGTCGGGCGCGAAGCCGTTGCAGATCGTGTTCCGCCACATCGTGCCGAATGTGCTAGGCCCGGTGATCGTGTTCGCGACGCTCAACATCCCCGTTATCATCCTGGCCGAGAGCTTCCTGTCGTTTATCGGCCTTGGCGTGCAGGAGCCGCTGGCGTCGCTTGGCAGCCTCATCTCCTACGGCGCCCGCCAGATGATCGTCGCGCCGTGGATGCTGATCTCGCCGGCGTTATTGATGCTGGTCACGCTGCTCGCGCTCAATTTCCTGGGCGACGGCTTGCGCGACGCACTCGATCCGAAGGAGCGCTAATGTCCGCCTTCTGGACCAATCGCAGACGTTTATTGGCCGGAGCCGGCGGCTTGACCGCCGCGGCCTCGCTTGGCGCTTGCGCCAATGCTTCCGTGATCGGGTTCGACAAGGGAAAGCGCACGCTCGATTGCGCCAATCAGGGCGAGCCATTGTCGCTCGATCCCCACAAAGCCAACGGCATCTGGGAAAACAACATCATCGGCAACATGTTCATCGGCCTCACCACCGAGAACGCCGCCGGTGAGCCGGTCCCCGGCATGGCCGAAAGCTGGGATGTCAGCGAAGACGGCCGTACCTGGACTTTCCATCTGCGCCGCGCGACCTGGTCGGACGGTGAAGCGTGTGACGCACACGATTTTGAGTTCGCCCTGAAGCGCATCCTCAATCCGGAAACGCTCTCCGAATACGCGGCGATCCTCTACCCAATCAAGAACGCAGAAGCGATCAACAAGGGCGACATGTCGTACACCAATCTCGGTGTCCGAGCGCTCGACGATCTGACACTCGAGATTCAGCTAGAGCATCCGGCGCCATACCTGCCGCAATTGCTGAAGCACTACACCGCGTTCCCGGTGCCGAAGCACGTGGTTGAACGGCTCGGCGCGGACTGGATCGATCCAGCCAATTGTGTCGTCAACGGCCCGTACAAGCTGGTGCGCTGGTGGTCGAACTACGTCGTCCACCTCGAACGCAACGCGGTGTTCTGGGACAACGACAATGTCGTGCTCGAGCACCTCTACTTCTATCCCGCCACCGATGTGAACGCCGCGGCGCGCAAGGTGATGAGCGGTGAGGCGGGGTGGTCGAACCGGTTTCCATCAAACCAGGTGGAAGAGCTGCGCCGCGCGCTGCCCGGCTTCGTGCGCGTAGCACCTTACCTGCTGACCAATTATTTCTCGTTCAACATGACCAAGGCGCCGTTCAACGATGCGCGCGTGCGTCGCGCGCTCACCATGTCGCTGAACCGCGAATTCCTGTGCGAACAGATCTATCGCACCGGCGAGCAACCCGCGTATTCGTTCGTGCCGCCGGCGATCGCGAACTACATCTCAAACGCGCGCTATTCGTGGGCCAACGTCCCGCTCGCGCGCCGTCGCGCGGATGCCGTCGCCCTGCTGCGCGAAGCGGGTTACGGCCCCAACAATCCGCTCCGCTTCGCATTCTCGCACCGCAACACCAGCGACAACCCACGCGTCGCCGTGGTCGTCCAAGCCGATTGGCGCGAGATTGCGCCGTGGGTCACGGTGGAGCTCCGCGGCGTCGAGGCTCAAGTGCACTACGCCAATCTGCGCTCGAAGAATTACGATGCCGGCGACGGCGGCTGGGTCGCCGATTACAACGACGCCAAACAATATCTCTATCTCTTGGAAACGCGCACAGGTCCGCAGAATTATCCGGGCTACTCAAACCCCGAATACGATCAACTCGTGCACGCATCGGATTTTGAGCCGAACGCCCTGCGCCGCGCGCAAATCATGATGCAAGCCGAGCAAATGGTGCTGGACGACGCGCCGATCTGCACCAGCGTGTTCATGAACTCCACCAACCTCGTGCACCCGGACATCACTGGCTACGAGGATAACCTCGAAGACATCCACCGCGCGCGCTGGTTCGGGATTCGAACCTAATCGTCTTGGCCGCCGTGTTGTTTGTAAGCGGCGTATGCAACCAGGCAGAGGAAGAGCCCCATTGGAATCCAGTAGAGCCACGGGGGCACGACGCCAGCAATTCCCAGGCTGCCGAAACCAACAATCGCAAACAACAGCAGAATCGCATGTCCTAATGTTGGTTTCGGCATGGAATGCGCTTCCAGACTAGAACGGCCCGCCAGCTTCTTCGCTGCCAACCGCTTTGATCGCGAACGCGTAGTCGTGCGCGACTTCGCGCAGGAATTCAAAGCGTCCCGCCGAACCAGCGTGTCCCGCGCCCATATTGATCTTCAACAGCACAGGCCGCCCGCTCGTGGTGTGCGGACGCAACTTCGCCGCCCACTTCGCCGGCTCCCAATATGTCACGCGCGGATCGGTGAGGCCGCCGGTTGAGAGCATCGCCGGATACGCTTTGGCGTTGATGTTCGTGTAGGGGCAGTAGGACGCGATATAGTCGTACGCCTCCGCATCCTCCAGCGGATTGCCCCATTCAGGCCATTCCGGCGGCGTCAGTGGCAGCGAGGTATCGCTCATCGTGTTCAGCACATCGATGAACGGCACTTGCCCGATCACGCCGGCCCACAAGTCCGGCCGCATGTTCGCGATCGCGCCCATCAGCAATCCGCCAGCCGAACCGCCTTGCGCCACGATGTTGCCGGCGCGGCCGTAGCCAGCACCGATCAGCTCTTCTGCGACGGTGATGAAATCGCTGAACGTGTTCTTCTTCTTGAACCGGCGCCCATCCTGAAACCAGCCGAAGCCCATCTCCGACCCGCCGCGCACGTGCGCGATGGCGTAGATCCAGCCGCGGTCGACGAGGCTAAAGCGGCGGATCGAGAAATCCGCGTCCATCGAGATGCCGTACGAGCCATAGCCGTAGAGCAGCAGCGGCGCGGTTCCGTTGAGCGGCGTGCCGCGCTTGAACAGCACGGTGATCGGGATGCGCTTGCCATCGCTCGACGTCGCAAAGAAACGCCCGGTGAGATAGTCGGCGGGATTATGCCTCGACGGGATTTCCTGCGTCTTGCGCAACACCTGCGTGCGCGCCGCCATGTCATAGTCAAACCACTGCATCGGCGTGGTCGGCGATTCATAGACGTAGCGCAGGTTCGTGGTGTCGAACTCATAGCCGCCGGCCATTTCGAGGTTGTACGCTTGCTCGGTCAGCGCGATGGCGTGTTCATCGCCGCCGCGATGATGGATCACGATCTGCGGCAGCGCGTTCGACCGCTCCACACGGACGAGATAATCCTTCGCCGCGCCCAGACCCAGAATGTAGCGGCCTTCCTGATGCGGCAGGAATTCGCGCCAGTTCGCACGCGCCGTGCGGCCGGGCTCGGCCGTCATCACTTTGAAGTCCACCGCGTTGTCGGCGTTGGTCAGCACGTACCAGCGGCCATTCCAGTGCGTCGGCGTGTAAAGCAGATCTTCCTCGCGCGCGCTGAACAGCGTTGGCGCCGCCGTCAAATTGCTCGCGGGGATGGTGTAGTATTCCGACTGGCTGCCATTGCCCGCCGTAATGAGCATAAACTCGCGGCTCTCGGTCGGGCCGACGCCAAGGAAGAAGCCGTCATCCGGCTCGTCGTAAACCAGCGTATCTTCACCGCCGCGGGCAAGACGGCGATAGATTTTCGCAGGCCGGCCGTTGTCATCGCGGAAAGTCCAGAAGATCAAAGAAGAATCCGGCGCCCAAGCGAAATCGCCGGTGCAGTTTGCGATTGAAGCCGGAAGCGTCGCGCCGCTGGCCAGATCCTTCACGTAGACCGTGTAGATTTCCGAGCCTTGCTCATCGACCGCGTACGCCAGCATCGTGTGATCGGGCGAGTGCTGCGCTGAGATGACTTTGTAGAACGTCTTGCCCTGCGCCTGCGCATCGACGTCGAGCAACACTTGCTCCGGGCCTTCGCTGCCGCGCGGGCGGCGCGCGTACTTCGGATGCTGAGCGCCGGTCTCGAAGCGCCGATAATATTCCCACGGCCCATCCGGCGCCGGCACCGAGCTATCGTCTTCCTTGGTGCGCCCGCGCATCTCTTGATAGAGTCGCTCCTGCAGCGCCGCTGTCGGTGCCATCACTTGCTCGCGATAGGCGTTCTCCGCATCGAGATAGGAGCGAATCTCCGGCTGCAGCAGCGTGGGATCACGCATCACCGCTTGCCAGTTCTCGTCTTTCAGCCACGCATAATTGTCGACGCGCGTGCGCCCGAGTTGCTCGATCGTCTTCGGCTCGATGCGCGCGACAGGGGGCGTAAGCGGCGCGACAGGTTCGGTCATGGGTGCATCCGTTGAGGCGCAAGCGGGAAGGAGGGCGAGGGTGGGCACAGCAGCGCTGGCCTGGAGCATTTGTCTGCGATTCATGGCGGCTTTCTTGGCGAAGGCGGCGGCGCGGTCAATCGCTCAAGTGAGCCGTAGCAGCAGGGCCGTTGCGTCATCGCTGGATTTGAAGCGCGGATGCTTGGCGCCGCCCGCGTCTGCGGTCTCGATTGCCCGCAATTCGCGGCCAAGCTCCTGCAACCCTTTGTCGAGCGCGGCTTTCACCAGTCCGCCCGCGTCATAGACCTTGTAGCGGTCCACCAGCGCGGAAAAACCATCGGTGCAGAGCAGCACATGCGCCGGACGCTTCAGCGGCAACGTCCACACCCGCGCATGATCCGCGCATTCCGACTGCAGCCCAAACACCCAGTAATGTCCGCCGGACAAATTGTGTTGAGCCCGCACACTGCGCAGCATAGTCATCGTGTCAGGATCGCGCAGCAAAGCCGCTGAACCTGCTCGCTTCGACGCTTCGCGCGCGCGCTCCCGCTCATCGTCGGTCCCACTGTCGCGCGAGCCTGCGCTGTGGGCGCCCCCGTCCGAGTCCGATGCAAAGCAACGGCAGTCGCCGAGGTCTAGGCCAATCAAACCGTCGCCGGTTTCGCCCACGGCCAGAACGGACGCGGTGGGGCTTTTCCAGCGCTCGTCAGCGCCACCAAACTTGTCGAACGCCATCTTGGCCTGCACAGATGCTTGCCAGATCAGTGAGCGAATCCGATGCGCGGAAACTTCAGTATGAGGCGCATTGCGGTTGAACTCGTCGTGAAGTTGATACGCAATCCACGCGGCGTCGGAAGCCCATGGTGAAATTGGAGGCGACACCAAGTCCGTCGCGCCATCGATCACCCAAGCGAACGAGCCGAAGGCCCCCGCAACATCGTCATTCTGTTTGTTGCGATCGCCCGCGAGCGAGATCGCCTCGATCAGCGTCAGCATCAGCCAGGATACATCAGCGACACGACTTCAGCGACACACGCCGGCCGCTCTTCGCCTTCGATTTCGATCGTAAACTGGTTGGTCACCTGATAGGCGCCGGTGCGCATCTCACACGACAGAATGGTCGTCCGCATGCGCACGCGCTTACCGACCGGCACCGCGTTGGTGAAGCGCACCTTGTTGGAGCCGTAATTGATGCCGCGCGAAACACCGGAATACGAAATGATGTTCTTGGCCAAAAACGGGATCAGCGACAGCACGAGGTAGCCGTGCGCGATCGGCCCGCCCAACTCCTTGGTTGCGCGCTCGATATCGACGTGGATCCACTGGTGGTCACCCGTCGCGTCGGCGAAACGGTTGACCCGGTCCTGGGTGATCTCAAGCCAGTCCGAGACGCCGATCTCCTGGCCCACCAGGCTCTGGATCTCCGACAGCGGAATTTCGCGCATAGCCATGGCTGCTCCCTCGGGCTCGATTTGGAGGTAAGGCCAGGGGCTCGCGTTGTCGAGTTGCCGCCACGTACCGGGCGCCAGACGGGCGCTAGCGCCGGCCTTTGGCGACAATCGCGACACGCCCGGGCTTCAAGGTTGTGAGGGCATCTACAATCTTGTTGGCGAGCGGCCGGAGGTCTTGAATCCTGTTCGACTTGGCGCGCAATACGACGATCCCGAAGGAGAGACTGGCGGCGCGTTGTTCGGTTGGAAGGTTCTTGTCAACTGTGACAAAGGCGTCGAACTGAGCGGCGGCGATCCGTTTCAGCAACTCACCATTCTTGAGGCCGTCGAATCCTGCTTGTTGCACTGTCTGCACGTCGTGACCGGTCAAGTCGTCCCCGAGAACCCTTGGTAGGCACTCGTCGAGGATGACGCGCACAGGCTACTCCGCTGCAGTTGCGGCCACTGCCGCAAGGTGCTCACGTGCTGCTTCGAGGAATGCGACAGCTTGTTCGCGGCGAACACTCGGGAAGTGATCTAGGAAGGTGTCGAGCGTATCGCCGCCCTCGAGGTAATCGGTGAGGTTTTTGATCGGCACGCGAGTGCCGGCAAAGACGGGTTCACCACCCAAAATGTCCGGATCGCTCACAACCAACGCCATTGCGACAAGATGGCGTGTTTTCGCCCCGCCTGCAACGCCGCGCACCTATGCCGAAACGGGTTTTCCCAGCACTTCCCAGGCCCCGCGACACACGCTATCTCGCGCCCATGTCCCTAGACCCGCTCGCGCCAGGCACCCTCGCGCTCGCCGAAGAATTCGGCCTCTCCCGAGATGAGTACGATCTCGTCCTGGAAAAGCTTGGCCGCACGCCGAACGTCACCGAACTGGGCATCTTCTCGGTGATGTGGAGCGAGCACTGCTCGTACAAATCCACCCGTGTCCACCTCGCGAAATTTCCGACCACGGCGCCGCACGTGATCTACGGGCCGGGCGAGAACGCCGGCGCCATCGATATCGGCGAGGGCCTCGCCGCCATCTTCAAGATGGAAAGCCACAACCACCCGAGCTTCATCGAGCCGTTCCAAGGCGCCGCGACCGGCGTCGGCGGCATCCTGCGCGACGTGTTCACCATGGGCGCGCGGCCAGTGGCGATCATGAACGCGCTGCGCTTTGGCGAACCGGATCACCCGAAGACGCGCAAACTGGTCGACGGCGTCGTCAGCGGCATCAGTTTTTACGGCAATTGCGTTGGCGTACCGACGGTCGGCGGCGAGACCAATTTTGACGCCCGCTACAATGGCAACATCCTGGTCAACGTGTTCTGCCTCGGCATCGCCGACAAAACCAAAATCTTCACCAGCGCAGCCAAAGGCGCGAACAATCCCGTCGTCTATGTCGGCGCCAAGACGGGCCGCGACGGCATCCACGGCGCCACCATGGCAAGCGCGGAGTTCGACGATGATTCCGACGCGCAACGCCCGACCGTCCAAGTCGGCGATCCCTTCCTCGAAAAGCTCTTGATCGAAGCCTGCCTCGAACTGATGGCCACAGACGCCATCATCGGCATCCAAGACATGGGCGCTGCGGGTCTCACCTCATCGTCCGTCGAAATGGCGTCGAAAGGCGAGGCCGGCATCCTGCTCGATCTCGACGCGGTGCCCGCGCGCGAAGAGGGCATGACGCCCTACGAGTTCATGCTCAGCGAAAGCCAAGAGCGCATGCTGATGACGCTGAAGCCCGGCCGCGAAGCCGAGGCGAAAGCGATTTTCGAAAAGTGGGGCCTCGACGCCGCCGTCATCGGCCAAACCACCGACACCGGAAACCTCACACTCCGCTGGCACGGCCAGATCGTCTGCGACATCCCGCTGGGCCCGCTCGCTGACGAAGCGCCGAAGTACGAGCGCCCGTACGTGCAGCCGCTGAAAGCCATCCCGCTGACCGAAGGCGAAACCAAGCGCCTGAACGACGAATATCCCGGCTTCGCCAAATCGCTCACCACTTTGCTCTCGCAACCGGACCAAGCCTCGAAGCGCTGGATCTGGGAGCAGTACGATCGCCACGTCATGGGCGACACGCTGGCCGATAGCGGCGGCGACGCCGCAATCGTCCGCCTTTACGGTTCACAACGCGCGCTCGCGATGACGTGCGACGTGACCCCGCGCTACGTCGAAGCCGACGCCTATGAAGGCGGCAAGCAAGCCGTCGCCGAAGCCTGGCGCAATCTCAGCGTCACCGGCGCGCGCCCCCTCGCGGTCACCGACAATCTCAACTTCGGCAATCCGCAACGCCCCGAAGTCATGGGTCAGATCGTCTACGCGATCGAAGGCCTCGCCGAAGCCTGCCGCGCGCTGGAGTTTCCGGTGATCAGCGGCAATGTCTCGCTCTACAACGAGACCAACGGCCAAGCCATTCTGCCCACGCCCGCCATCGGCGGCGTCGGCATTATCGACAACATGGAACGCCGCGCCACCGCCGATGCACTGAAACCGGGCGATGTGCTGGTGCTGATCGGCGAAACAGAAGGCCATCTCGGCCAATCGATCTACGCGCGCGATCTCTACAAACTCGGCGGCGCGGCGCCTAAAGTCGATCTCGCGCTGGAAAAGAAGAACGGCGACTTTGTCCGCGCGCTGATCTCAGACGGCACAATCCGCGCCGCGCACGATCTCAGCGACGGCGGCCTCGGCATCGCCGCCGCCGAAATGGCGCTCGGCTCAGACGTCGGCGTTTCACTCGGCTACCAGGGCGATCTCAGCGACGCGGCCTTCCTCTACGCGGAAGACCAAGCCCGCTACCTCATCGCCATCCCGGCCAACAAAGCCGACACGCTCGATCAACGCGCCCGCGCGGCGGGCGTGAGCTACCTCCTCGTCGGCGAAGCGGGCGGGCGCGAGATCAGCTATCTCGGCGCCACCGGCAACCGCGAGCGCGTCTCACTCGAAGACCTGCGCAAAGCTCACGAAAGCTGGCTCCCCGCCTATATGAAGGTGGCGCACTAATTTCTTTATCCTCCCCGCTTCGCGGGGAGGCGGGCGCCACGGAGTGCCAATGCCCCAATACGACTACGATCTCTTCGTCATCGGCGCGGGCTCCGGCGGCGTGCGGGCGGCGCGGCTTGCCTCCAAGTCTGGCGCGCGCGTCGGCATTGCCGAGCAAGTGCAGATCGGCGGCACCTGCGTGTTGCGCGGCTGCGTGCCGAAGAAGCTGTTCGTTTACGCCAGCGAATTTTCGCAAAACTTCCGCGACGCCAAGGGTTTCGGCTGGACCGTCGACTGGGCGCGCTTCGATTGGCCGACGCTTCGCGACACCGTGCAGAACGAAGTCAACCGGCTCTCCGGCCTCTACACCAAGAACCTCGAAGCCGCCGGCGTCGCCATGCACGACGACCGCGCCATCGTCGTCGATCCGCACACCGTGCGCCTCTCCCGCAGCGGCCGCGATTTCACCGCCGAGCGCATCCTGATCGCCACCGGCGGCCACACCTTCCGGCCGACCAAAACCCGCGGCCAAGAGCTCGGCATCACGTCCACGGACGCGTTCACGCTGAAAGAGCTGCCGTCCAAGATCGTCATCGCCGGCGGCGGCTACATCGCGGTGGAGTTCGCGACCGTATTCTCCGGCCTCGGCGTCGACACCACCATCGTTTATCGCGGCGAGCGTATCCTGCGCGGCTTCGACCACGACATCCGCGCCCACGTCCAAGCCGATCTCGAACGCACCGGCGTCAAGATCATCTGCGGCTCCACCATCGATGAAATCACCGCGCTCACCGGCGACCGCAAGCTGGTGAGCCTCTCGAATTCGATGAAGATCGAAACTGATCAAGTGATGTGGGCGGTCGGCCGTGAGCCGAACACCGCAAACATGGGCCTAGAAGCCGCCGGCGTGCGCCTCACTGCGCGCGGCGCCGTCGCCGTTGATGAATATTCCCGCACCAGCGTGCCATCGATCTGGGCCGTCGGCGATGTGACTGATCGCGTCAACCTCACGCCAGTCGCCATCCGCGAAGCCATGGCCTTCATCGAAACCGAATTCATGGCGCGCCCAACGGCGTTCGATCACGCCGATGTCGCCAGCGCCGTGTTCTCACGTCCGCCCGTGGGATCTGTTGGCCTCACCGAAGAGCAAGCGCGCGAGAAGGGGCACAAGCTACAAATCTTCCGCAGCGTGTTCCGCCCGATGAAGCACATCCTCGCCAACAACGAGCAGCGCGTGCTGATGAAGATGGTGGTGGATGCCGAGAGTGATCGCGTGCTCGGCGTTCACATCGCCGGCGTGGACTCACCGGAGCAAATCCAACTCGCCGCCATCGCGGTGAAAGCTGGCCTTACCAAAGCACAGTGGGACGCCACCTGCGCCGTGCACCCGACTGGCGCCGAAGAACTCGTCCTCATGGGCGAGCCCGTCGCGCACGACAACGAAGCGCCGGCTTAAGCGTGTAGCGACGCCGCCTTCGACAAGCTCAGGCTGACGCTGGCGGTTGGCCCGTATGCCAGAATTGGCGTCACCCTGAGCCTGTCGAAGGGCGACGCCACGCACAAGCAAACGAGGCGCTTGCTTTCGCAAACGCCTCGCTCGCGCTCCCGAGTCTCAGCTCTTAGCTGCCCGACGGCCCGCCGCGCAGGCCCGAGCCATCGCGCCGTCCATCGCGATCGTTGTCCCGATCGCCGCGACCATCACGCCCATCGCGATCGTCGTCATTCCAATCGCGGTCGCCGCCGCGCCCATCGCGTCCGTCGCGATAATTGCGCTCGTCGTCGTTATTCCAGCGGCGATCGTCGCGGTCGTAGCGGCCGAAGCGATTGTAGCGGCCGTCGAAGCCGCGCGTTTCGCGGACGGCCCAGCCGCGCATCTGCAAGTGCGGCGCGAAGATGCGGTCCACCGGCCGGCGGGAGCGGCCATCGAACACGAACGCGACGCACCCTTGGCGGTTGCAACGGTCGGTGTAGGCGTAGGTCATGCCGGGCCGGAAATGAAACGGCCGGTCGAGCAGGCGATAGAACATGCGGTCGCCGCGGTCGAAATCGAACGTGCGGCCATCTTTGCGAATGGTAATCTCGGCGCGGTGGCGATAATCGCCGCGATAGTCTCCGCGGTCGCCGCGGCGGTAGTCCTGGGCCGAGGCGACGCCAGCGGACGCCAGTGTCAAAGCGGCAAGCGCGGCCGCGAACAGCTTGTTTTTCATAGCAGAAGTGCTCCCGAGACGCGCCTTGCAGCGGTGTGTCTCAACTTCCCTCGCGACACAGATTGGCGCCGCTGCGCTGAATCCCGACTGAGTTTCCTGTTCGTATTGCAGTGGAGAGGCTGTCCGCGCCGCTTGACCCAAATTTACCAGAAACTAACCCTCCGGGCCGACCGTCCGGGTCCGTTTTGACGGAGGGGGCCGAATGCCCGCGCGTTTAGTTTCGGTGATCAACATGAAGGGCGGCGTCGGTAAATCGACGACGACCGTTTCGCTCGCCGAATCGTTGGCGTTGCACCAGCGCCGCCGCGTCCTGGTGATCGACCTCGATCCGCAAACCAATTGTTCGATCATGATCGCCGGCCCGGAGAAGTGGAACAAGATGCGCGAAGCCGAGCGCACGCTCGACTTCTTCTTTGAGAGCTACATCGTTCAGCAGAAGGCCAAGCCCTTCAAATCGCTGATCGAGAAAAACGTCAGCGATCTGAAAGGCAAGGCCGACGTTGCGCTCTGCGCTTCGGCGCCGGAATTCCGCATCGTCGAACGCGACATGATCGAAAGCTTCGTCAAACGCGGGTTTCAGATCGACCAGATTCAGAAATGGATTTGCGAGCGCTTCGCCAACGGCATCAAGAACGTGGTCAACGAGTACGACTACATCCTGATCGATTGCCCGCCCGGCATTTCGCTGTTCGCGGAAGCGGCCCTGATCGCCGCCGACGCCATCCTGGTGCCGACGATCCCGGATTATGTGTCGCGGCTCGGCCTCATCACCTTCCGCAAGCGCGCGCTGCGTTTGATCAACGAGCGCCGGGGTGGCCCGTCGCAGCTCATGGTGCTCGCCACCAAGTACGACGACACGTTCTCGCTGCACCGCTCCGAAGCGCAGCTGCTGAAAGACAATCTCGGCGAGGCCATGTTCGACGTGCGCATTCCCCAGCACGTCGATATCGCGAAGGCCGCCGAATGGTCGGAAACCCCGCGCACGTTCGAACAGAAGTACGGCGCGATGGCGGGCGTCATCAAAAAGCTCGGCGAAGAATTCCAGAGCAAGGTGGAGCTCGGCCCTAGCATATGAGTCTCAACAAGACGCTCGACCGCTTGTTTGACGAAATTCGCCGCGAAGCGAAGCGCAACCCCGATTTCGCCAATCGGCTAGACGCGGTGCTGCAACTCCACGACAGCCGCCGCGACGTGCCGGACGGCGTCGTGGAAGATGTCGCTTCATACTCCCCCGCAAGCGGGGGAGGTGCTGAGCGCAGCGAAGCGGAGGGGCGCGTTGCGCCAGCTGAAACACCAGCGCCAAAACCAATCACCGCACCCGCGAAAACCAAGAAGGGCGAACCCGCGCCCGACATCAATCCCGCCGGCCTCTACAAGCGCGAAGGCGAAGCCGCCCTCAGCGCCGCACTCCAAGGCCAAAAGCTCACCGCGCTCCGTGCTCTCGTCACCGAACACAATCTCGACCCCAGCGGCGTCACCTCAACGCTAACGCGCGACGAACTCGCCGCCCACATCGTCGACCAAGCCAAACGCCGCGCCGAGCGCGACGAGAAGATGTTCGACTACTAACTTTCGTGGATCCAGCTTTGCTCGTCGAGAAGGACGGAGCGCATCTGTTCGATCCATTCTCCGCGCTCGCGATCCCAAATCGGAAACGCGCCAGCAAAATCCCAAACACACCAGCCCATGCCTTCTGCTTCGCACGCGTCGCGCACCGCACGGGTCCAAAGCGCGCGCTGACCCAACGCCACAGCGCGATTCACGCCAAACTCTCCCAATTGCATGGCGTAGCCGTGCTGGCGCGCCCAACTTGCCGCCGCGCCGATGTGTCGGCGCAATTGAGAAAGATCGTCTCCATTGCCCCACGCGCGATCAAACGTCGGCGCATCATCGCCCAACCATTCCGCGCCCTGATGCGTGAACGCGTGCGGCTCGTAATAGTGCACGCTCACCGCGATGTTCTCTCCCTCGGGCGGGCGCCAATCGCGCAGTGCGTCGATGTTCTGCCAATTGCCGGGCCCCAGTACGATCAGCCGTTCCGGATTGCTCTCGCGAATGACGCCCACGACCTCTGCCTGCAACTCCCGTAACGCTTGCGCCGACCAATGCGCGCCGTTCGGCTCGTTGAGGGGCTCGAAGAAGACGCGCTCAGACGCATAGCGATACGACTCCGCGATGATCCGCCAGATATCGAGGAAGCGTTGCCGAAACTCCGAGTCCGGTCCTGCATCATTGAATGCGTCGTAGTGGTGCATGTCGATCTGCACAAACAAGCCGAGACTCGCCGCCTTACCGGCAACTTCCGACACGCGGTTGATCAGATCGCGCTGAATGAGAGTCCCGCCACCTGGACGAGCGTCCCATCGCACCGGCAGCCGCACGCCATCGAACCCAGCATCGGCGATCGCGCGCAAGTGCGCGTCCTCGATCCGATAGCCCCACTCGCCCTCGTTCGGCGCTTCGAGCGCGTTGCCAAGGTTCACGCCGCGCCGCATCGGGAAGGGCGGCGCCGGCCCTTGACCGCCCGCCGGCCCGCACGCGGCCAGCGCTGCTGCGGCGCCAAGAAGGGTCTCGCGGCGATTCATCGGTTGCAGCTTACGCCATTCCCCCGCTAACACCGCCCCAATGTTCGACAAAATCCTCATCGCCAACCGCGGCGAAGTCGCCGTCCGCATCATCCGCACCGCGCGCCGGCTCGGCATCAAGACCGCCATCGTCTATTCCGAAGCCGACGCCGACAGCCTTGCTGTCGATATGGCCGACGAAGCCGTCTTCATCGGACCGCCGCCCGCTGCGCAAAGCTATCTCGTCATTGACAAGATCGTCGACGCCGCGCGCAAGACCGGCGCGCAAGCCATCCACCCCGGCTTCGGCTTCCTCTCCGAGAAAGCCGAGTTCGCCGACCGACTGCTGGCCGAGAAGATCACCTTCATCGGCCCCAACCCCCACGCCATCCGCGCTATGGGCGACAAGATCGAGTCCAAGAAGGCCGCGCAAGAAGCGGGCGTCTCTTGCGTGCCGGGCTTCATCGGCGAAATCGAAGGCGTCGAGCACGCCGTGCAGATCTCGGAAGAGATCGGCTACCCGGTCATGATCAAGGCCAGCGCCGGCGGTGGCGGCAAAGGCATCCGCGTCGCGTTCAACAAGAAAGATGTGGAAGAGGGCTTCCCCGCCGTGCGCGCCGAAGCCAAGGGCGCGTTCGGCGACGACCGCATTTTCATCGAGAAATTCGTTACCGCGCCGCGCCACATCGAAATCCAAGTGATGGGCGACAAGCACGGCAACGTCGTGCACCTGTTCGAGCGCGAATGCTCGATCCAGCGCCGCAACCAGAAAGTCATCGAGGAAGCGCCGTCGCCGTTGCTCGATGAAAAGACGCGCATGGCCATGGGCGAGCAGGCCTGCGCGCTCTCACGAGCCGTGAACTACGACAGCGCCGGCACGGTCGAGTTCGTCGCCAGCGGCGCCGACAAGAGCTTCTTCTTCCTCGAGATGAACACGCGTCTCCAAGTCGAGCACCCAGTCAGCGAGATGATCACCGGCCTCGACCTGGTCGAGCAAATGATCCGCGTCGCCGCCGGCGAGAAGCTGGCGTTCAAGCAGAAGGATCTGAAGATCAAGGGCTGGGCCATCGAGAGCCGCATCTACGCCGAAGACCCGTACCGCAACTTTCTCCCCAGCATCGGCCGCCTCCGCGCCTACCAAGCGCCCGCCGAAGGCAAAACCGGCGACGTCATGCTGCGCAACGAAACCGGCGTCCGCGAGGGCGACGAAATTTCGATGTTCTACGATCCGATGATCGCCAAGCTCATCACCCACGCGCCAACGCGCATCGCCGCCATCGACGCCCAGGCCGCCGCCCTCGACAATTTCCTCATCGACGGCATCGCCGACAACATCCCGTTCCTCGGCGCGGTGATGGAGGAAAAGGATTTCCGCAAAGGCGATTTCACCACCGGCTACATCAAGGACCATTTTCCGAATGGCTTCGAAGGCGTCGCGCCCACGCCGAAGCAACACAAGCTCCTGATCGCCGCCGCCGCTCTCGCGCGCTCCTTCACCGCGCGCCGCGCCACAGAAGTCAGCGGTCAGCTCAATGGCGGGCTTAAGGGCGATTGGCAGCGCGCCTGGACCGTCATTCTCGACAAAGTCCACCACCTCACTAACGTCGATCTCGACGAAACCGGCGCCGACGTCACCATCGACGGCAAGAAGCACCGCATCGACACTGTGACGCGCCCCGGCGCGCGCATCATCGAAGGCAAGTTCGACGGCCAGCCGTTCTCGGTGAAAATCAAAACCGCCCCTGGTGGCTACACATTGCGCCATCGCGGCGTCACCGCGCTCGCACTCGTCGCCACCCCGCGCGGCGCCGAGTTGTTCAAGAAGATCCCGGAAAAACAAAAAGCCGACACTTCGAAGCTGATCGTCTCGCCGATGCCCGGCCTCGTCATCTCGATCGACGCCAAAGCCGGCCAAGAAGTGAAAACCGGCGAGGGTGTCGCCGTCGTCGAAGCCATGAAGATGCAAAACATCATCCGCGCCGAACGCGACGGTGTGGTCAGCAAAGTCCACGTCGCCGCCGGCGCATCCGTTGCGGCGGACGAGGTGATGCTTGAGCTGGCTTAGCCTCCAGCGTTGAAGTTGTCCCTTCTCCCGCTGTTGCGCGAGAAGGTGGCCCGAGGGCGACCGGCCGCTACGTCGTTATGGAAACCCGCGCGATCGACGCCACCGGCGCATCAGGCCGGTGCTTCAGCTCTTCTTCCACCAGCCGCGCTATGTCCTGCAGCATCTCGATCTGAGCCGCGCTCAGATTGCGCGGCTTGTGATCAACGATGCACAACGCGCCGACACGGCTGCCATCATCGCCGCGCAGCGGGATGCCGGCATAGAACCGCACGCGCGGGTCGCCCACCACGGCGGGGTTCTCCGCGAAGCGATCGTCCTGCAGCGCGTCGGGCACCACGAGCGGCGCGTCTTCGAGGATGGCGTGCGAGCAAAATCCGATATCGCGCGGCGTCTCGCTGAAGTCGAAGCCCAGATGCGACTTGAACCATTGCCGGTCGCGATCGACCAACGTCACCAGCGCAATCGGCGCGTCGAGCGCCGCGGCGGCGATGCGGGTGTGCCGGTCAAAACGCTCTTCGGCGGCGGTGTCGAGCAAACCGAGCCGATGCACCGCTTCCAGACGCGCTTCTTCGTCTTGCGGCAGGATCGCCTTCCGCCAGCGCAACATCGAGCGCATCAGCCACGCGCGCATGCGCGAGCGCGCGTACTGCACGCTGTAGGGCCGCGTCAGCCAGTCGGTGACGCCAGCGGCTGCGCCGCGCTCCGCATCGACGCCGGCCTGATCGGTGACAACAATGATCGGTATCTCGCGCGCCGCTTCGCCCTGCAGTGCGCGCAACTCCTGACAGAGCGCGATCGGATCAACGCCCGGAATCGCGTCGCCAACAAAGATGAGCGAGGGAATAGCGCTTCGCGTCGCTGCCTTCAAATCTTCGATCTGCAACGCCGACACATTTGGTATGCCGTCAGCCTCGGCCGCCTCCGCCAGCACCGCGAGCTCATCTGCGCCGACGCCCGTGATCAACACCAATTCGTTGTCGACAGTGGTGGTCGGCGACACCAAGCTCGACGGCAGATACGGGACGAACTTTTCCTTGGCTTCCAACGCACGCAACTCATAGACGCTGCCCTCGGCGGCGCCGGTGACGAGCAGCGGAGAGCCGGCATCGTCCGCACGCGTCCGCGCCGTCTTGATGAGCTGATCGACAGCGTCATCACCGCGCCCAGGATCATGATGATAAAGCGCCACCTGCCGCACATTGGCGGCGGCAGCCATATCGATGACGTACTCGATCGTGCTATGGCCCCAGCCGATCTTGGCCGGATATTCGGCCGCCGTGTATTGCGCGTCGTGTATCAGCAGATCGGCGTCGCGGATGAACTCAACGTGCGCCGCGTCGCCAGCTTCGGGCGGCTCGGTGTGGCCTTCGCCGGCGCTGTGGCTGTGCGGCTCATGATCGGACGCATAGACCAAAGTCGCGCCATCCGTCTCGATCCGGTAGCCGACCGTGAGGGCAGGGTGATTCAAATATTGCGTCGTGATGCGCGCCCCGCCGATCGAGAACCCGCCTTCGACCACTTCATGATAGTGCACAGTCGCCGCGAACGCATTCAGCGCCACCGGGAAGTAGGCGTACTCCATCTGCCCGGCCAGCACTTCGCGAAGCGATTGGTTCAGCCCACGCGGCCCATAAACGTGCCACTCATTGCCGGCAACGAAGAGCGGCGCGAAGAACGGCAAGCCCTGAATGTGATCCCAGTGCGTGTGCGAGATCAGGATGTGGCCCGTGCGGCCCTTGCCTTGCTCTTGCAGCGCTTGGCCGAGCGCGTGCGCGCCCGTTCCGCAATCGATCAAGATGATCGCGCCGGAATCCGTGCGCACCTCGACGCATGAGGTGTTGCCGCCGTAGCGGATTGTGGTCGGGCCTGGCGTCGCGATCGAACCGCGCGTGCCCCAGAATCGCACCTGCATTGCGCGGCCTTCCTTGTGGAGTTGGCGAGGCGTGGTGCAGGCCTACCACGCTGGCGCGCGTGGGCACAGCTTAGGTTCGGCGCTGCCCCGCAGCATCAAGCGGCCACAAAAATCGCCTCGCCCCTACAGAAATGGGGACAAACCAATTGTCTTCAAGAATTGCCAGCGGACTGATTTTGGCTGACATCGCCGCAATTCATTGGAGGCGGCGAGCGCAATGACAGATTCTACAAACTCACAAGTCCTCTACCACGGCACGCGCGCCGACCTTCGCTCCGGCGATCTCATCGCGCCGGGTTACGTGTCCAACTACGGCAGCCGGAGGAAAGCGAACTTCGTCTATCTGAGCGCCACGCTCGAAGCCGCGATCTGGGGCGCTGAGTTGGCGGCCGGCGAGGGTCGGGAGCGCATCTACATCGTCGAGCCGACCGGACCGATCGAAGACGATCCCAATCTCACCGACAAGAAATTCCCCGGCAATCCGACCAAATCCTACCGCACGCGCGACCCGCTTCGAGTCACCGGCGAGGTCGCGGAATGGCAGGGGCACAGCGCCGAGGCGCTGGCGGCGATGAAAATACATCTCGAGGAACTCAAGCGCCAAGGCATCGAGGCGATCGATGAATGAGCGAGAGGTCCGTTCCTGGCCCGAAGCGGACATAAGTAAAGATTAATCAACAGACTTGTGCGCTTTGCCAATCGCGGAGAGACTTCGCCGGTGAAACAACTAGCGTTCGGCTTCACGGTCGCCCTCGTCGCGGTGATACTATTTGCTCCGTCGGCCGCGCTGGCGTGTCGGCTGCCGGCAAACAACAGCTCCATTATCTACTATGACATTCCGCCCGAGCTGTCGGAGACAGCGATCGTGCTTGACGTGGTGTTTCTGGAAACGGTGCAGCCGTTAGCGTATCATCAGCCGCGCCTTGATAGAGCGCGGGTGCGTCGCGTGCTGCGAGGCGAATTTCAAGGGCAAAGCGTTGTCGTTCACCTGACCATGACCAGCTGCACCGGCGACATCGGGCCTGGTGATCGGGGGTTCATCATTGGAGAGATGAGCACCCTTGCGGATGGCACGGAAGTATTCGAAGCGACCCAAGAATCTATGGGTGAACGTTACGCGAGAGGTGGTCGGACGGAGTAGTCTCTGAACAAGACCGAGTGTCCGCTCCCGGCGAATAGCAAGCCTAGCGCCGCTTCGCTTTCATCACTGCAGCGTCCAGCGCCGACAAGAACCGCGACCGATCCGCGGCTGAAAACGGCTTTGGCCCGCCACCGCCTTCGCCGAACGAGCGCAGATGCTCCATCAGTTCGCGCTGCGCCAACGCCGCGCCGATTGAGCTTTCGGTGAACGCCTTACCCGTCGCGCCCAACGCCGCACCACCAGCTTTCAGCGTGCGGCTGGCGAGCGGGATGTCGTTGGTGACAACAATGTCGCCCGGCTGCACACGCTCGGCGATCCAATTGTCGGCGATGTCGGGGCCCGCATCGACCACGGTCAACGTCACATCCGGCGGCACGCGCATGAAGCTGTTGGTCACCACCTGCACCGGACACCCCGTCCGCCGCGCGACGCGGTAGATTTCTTCCTTCACCGGACAGGCATCGGCATCGACGAAAATGGTGGGTGCGGCGCTCACGTCAAAACCGGCAGCGCACGCGTTCCGCCAAGCAGTTCGCGCACGCGCGGTTCTCCGGCTGCGCTTCCGTCAGTAGCGCACTCACCCATTCCGCAAACGGCGCGCCGCCGCTTTGCTCGGCGTAGAACAGTGGCGTGCGCAGAATCGTGTGCGATTGGCCGTTGGCGAGATACGACCGGAAGTTTGCCGCGCGCTGCTGGCGCGCCGTCAGGTCGGTCGCCATTTTTGCGGTCCACGCCTGGCAGGCATTGGTCGCGCCCATCAGTGCATAGAAGCCCGACTGCGTGATGTCGTGCGCGGTGGTGTATTGCGCGAAGCGATCGTTCGGGTAGTGCGCCGCCAACATTGCGACGATGTCGTCGTCGCTGGTCAATTGTGCGTCAGGGCCGAACACGTTGGCGGGAAGGTCATATTGCCAATTGCTGTTTCGCAGTTCGAGGAAATCCGGCGTCGTCACGCCTTGACCCGCGTCGCCCAGCATCACCGCGCGCCCGCCCGGAAACACATCCCGGATGCGTCCGTAATGGGTCGCGGCGCCGTACGCGCCGGCGCTCGACCCCGTCACCAGGATCTCATCCGGCGCATTGAAGTTCGCGCGCATCCATTCCAACACGACGCGGAAGTTGTCGGCGCCGCGGTGTTCGATCGTGTAGGGCGCGTTGGTGTCGGGATTGGTGTAGTGCGCGGTGCTCGAGCCCGAGTGCACGTCGCCGGTGCAATACGGCACGAACACGAAGCTCCAATCGCGCACCGGGTTGCGCGGATTGTCGAGATCGAAAATCCCCTGCATCGTATTGGGATTGTCAGTCGGGATCAGCTCGCCTTTGTAGAAACCGTCATCGTCGCGCGCATCGGCCGCAACACGCGGCAGCGAGCAGGTGACATCATCCCAGCACGCGCCGCCGCCGTCGAAGAACACGACGACATTGTTGCTGACGCCGCGCCGCGCCCAGAATTTGAACGCAGGGTCCGTGCCTGGCGCATCCGAGCACGTGGCCGTGAAGATGCGGTTGCCGATGCGCGCGGGTTCGGGCGTGAGCTGAACCCACTCGCTCGCCGCAACCGGCAACGGGTCCGCCACACGACGCACCGTTGGTGTGGCCACGCCGGTGATGCCGCAAGCCGCAAGCGCCAGCGCCGCAACCCAAACCAATGCTCTCATGAAAGCGTCCTCGAACCCCAACGAACGAGGCCGATCAGACGCGTTTCCAGTGTCGATTGCATGGCAAAGGAGGCCACGGTCGCCCGCAGCCTCCTCAGGTCTCGATTTTGTGAAGCGCTTAGGCTTCGCGGCGCTTGGTCGTGTAATCGACGATGGCGAGCAGCAGGAACGCGAGGCCCACGGTGCCAACGATCACAGCCGGGATGGCAAAGCCGTGCATGGCGTCCTCGTCGAAGCCGCTGGCCACATAGCCTGCGCCGACGAAACCGGCGGCCAGCGCCAGCAGGATCACGCCATTGCCAAGGGTCTTCCGCGCGCGGTTGCCTTCGTCGAGCATGTTCTGGGTAAGTTGCGAAACCAGTTCCGGCTCGAGTTGCTGGCCGCGCGCCAGGGCTTGGGAAATCAGGTCGTGGGCGGAACGCTTGGTGCGCTCCTTAGCCAGCGTCGGCACCAGGATCACCGCCGCGAGGAAGGCAAAAAAGATAAAGGGGACAAAGATCTCGGTGTCCATCGTACGCTCCATGACAGGGGGCTTATTGCCCCATTGCTGACACAGATGCGGGCGGTCCCCGGTTTGGATGCGCGCGTTTGGCGATTATGTATTGGCGCCCACGAAGCGGTGAAAAGCGAGGGCTTTCGGCGAGGTTCGCGCACCGGGCGTCCAGGGCCAAACGGCGTGAGGTCGGCGCAAGCAGCGCGCGTTGGGAGCGGATTGGTCGTGAGCCGAAAGTTTGGTGTACCGGCCGAACGCCCCTGCGCCTGAACCGCTAGGTGCGCACCACGATGCGGTCGGCGGGAATCGCCATGCGCGCTGGGAGCTTTTCCTGGCGCTTCGAGAGCAGCGGCAAGAGGTCAATAGCGTCGTAGCGCGCGAGCCAATCTTCGAGGCTGATGCGCTTTGCGGTTCTGTCGGCTGGCGCGTGCATGATCATCACCTCTTGAATGCGAGATGTGTGCCGCGTCGCGCGCGGATGCAATTACAACTGATGTTCTAAGTCGGAGGCGCCGCGTCTGCTGTGGCGCCAAACACGCTGTGGAATGATGAGCGCAAAGCAGCGTCCGCATCGCTCATGGTTACCGGCAAGCCAAGGTCAACAAGACTCGTGACGCCGAATTGCGGTCCGCTGATGCCGCATGGCGTGATGCCGGAGAAATGTTCCAGCTCCGGTTCGACGTTGAACGCAATGCCGTGAAAGCTCACCCACTTGCGCAAACGCACGCCAATCGCCGCGATCTTGTCCTCGCGCGCCCAGCCTGGCCCCTTGCGCTCAACCCAAACGCCAACGCGGCCGTCACGCACTTCGCCTTTGACGTTGAACGCATCCAGCGCGCCGATAATCCAGCGTTCCAAATCGGCAACGAACCGCGTCACGTCGCGGCCTCTCTTTCGCAGGTCGAGCATCACATACGCCACGCGCTGTCCCGGACCGTGATACGTGAACTGCCCGCCACGCCCAGTTTGAAACACCGGAAAGCGATCCGGATCGAGCAGATCGCTCTGCTTGGCGCTGACGCCGGCGGTGTAGAGCGGGGGATGTTCCAGCAGCCAAACGAGTTCGCCGGCTTCGTCCGTCGCGATCGCAGCCGCGCGCGCCTCCATCGCCGCGACCGCCGCCTCGTACTCCACGAGACCCGGCGAAACCGCCCAGCCAATCCGCTCCGCCGTTTCGTTCACGCGCCCGCAACCCTTTCAGGTTCGACTAGAGCAGAATCACATGGGGTCGTCGCGTGTCTGAAAGAAGCCAAGTCCACCACGTCGACATCGAGCTGGCCGTCGTCCTCGGGCGCTGCCAGATGCCGATGCAACAGCTCCTGCGTATGGGCCGGGGCGCGGTCATCCCGCTCGACACCAAGGAGTCCGACCAGCTCTGGATTCTCGCCAACGGGCATCCCGTGGCCCGGGGCGAGATCACCATCCAGGGTGATCGGTTGTGCATTACCGTCACTGAGGCGGCGGACGTCCACGAATTCAACGCCGCCTAAAACCCCCAAGTTGGGGGTAGACGGAATCTTATCTCCCGGTTCATGTTCGGCTCAGGCGCGGGACGCCAAGCTGTCATCTGCGCGTTAGAGCCTGACGCGCTCCACCACGGGGAAATTACATGTCGCCTATCGCACGCATCATCGCAGCCGGTGCGGCGCTTTCGGCTGTCGCCTTCGCCGGCGTCGCCACTGCGCAAGACTTCAGCCTGAACCCAACCTACGGCACGGCGACTCTCAGCGCCGGCTTCACGCCAGACCCGTACGTCGTCAACGTACAGTCGGGCGGCAGCATCAACGCTTCGACGCTGAGTTCGTCCTGCCGTGGCTTCATCGCCAACGCGCCGGACGTTCGCCTGCAGTATAGCGCGGGTTCGTACCCGCTGATCATCTCGGCCAATTCGAGCACCGACACGACCCTCGTCGTGAACGCACCGGACGGCACCTGGTATTGCTCGGATGACGAAGGCGTCAACGGCATGAACCCGATGGTCCGCTTCAACAGCCCGCAGGGCGGCCAGTATGACATCTGGATCGGCACCTACGGCAACGCTTCGTTGGCGCCGGCCCAGCTCCACATCTCGGAGCTCACCAGCCAATAACTCGGCCTCACAGCTGAAACTGAAAGGGCCGGAGCGAAGCTCCGGCTCTTGTCATTTGTGCGATGGTGCGCTCTTGGCCGGATGTTCCTGCGGCCAACTACCAAAGTCGCTTGTTGGCGAAGGCCTTGCCCGAACCCGACTTTAGGTATCGCTCAAACGCAATGGCCTTCTGCTGATTTTCGAACGCGAGATACCCGACCAAGCGCCAAGGTCGATACTTCGACGTGTGCGGAGAATCGCCTTTGTTGTGCGCCTTGAGTCTCGATCGCATGTCGGTCGTGAAACCCGTATAACGCTGCGTGGGGAATTTTTCACTGGCCAGCATGTAGACATAGAACATGACCCATCATAGGGCCTTGGCCCTCCTTCGCTAAAGCTTCGGAGGGCAGCCTTCGCGCTTTCAGCATGTGCACCAGGCCTGCCAGCCGTAGCGCGAAGCGCGAAGGCTGGTGCGCTCGAGAGGACTCGAACCTCCACGATGTTACTCGCTGCCACCTCAAGGCAGTGCGTCTACCAATTCCGCCACGAGCGCATCAGAGGGCGGGGGGTTAGCAGACCAATTCTGAACGAACAAGGTCCGGAACGGCGGTTTTGCCCGCCCTCTAGGCGTCGGATGCCGTCCGTCGCCACGGGAACAGCGCCCGCAGCTTCTCGTCCCGCAGCCACAACCCGCCCCACATGATCAGCCCGAGATAGATGCTGAACAGCTGGTGGCTGAACAGCGGCTGCTCAGCGCGCACGTTCGTCGCCATCGCGCCACCGAAGAGCCCCATGAACAGCACGGCCGCCAACACGCTCGTTGGCCGGTAGATGTAGAGCAGCGTCAGCGTCAGCTCGAGAATGCCGATCGGCAGCACATAGCCCGGCGGCCAGCCGAGGTCCGCCATGATCTCATCCGCAATCGGCATGCCCAACAGCTTTGGCGCTGCTGATGCGCCCAACATGAAGAGCACAAACAGCCCGCTCAGCACGCGGCCGATCCAAACTGAAACGCTGGCTTTCATCTGATCTCTCCTTGTCGGTTGCCCAAAGGACGAACGTCCATGGCGCGCACCGACAGTCCTCGCGAAAAATGCCGCAAGGCGCGGATCATCAACCGATTTTCAGCCGCACAAATCCCATCGCGCCTTCTGGATCGCCGCCATAGGAGGGTTCAAGTTCGTCCGGCGCCAGATGCGTCTGAACCAATGCGCCGACGCCAAACACCACGGTCTCATTGATCCGCCAGTCCCGGATCGCGCCCGCGCTCAAGCGCGCAACGTCGCGGATTGGTCCGTGGCCCGGCGGCTCGAGTTCGTCGGTCTCGATGGTTTCGCCGCGGGCGAACAGCGTCCAGCGGTCGTTCGGATGCCATGCCGCTTCAGCGAGCCATGCATCAAGCGAAACGCCATCGCTGCGTTCCTTGTTCGAGAACGCCATCGTCGCCGACCACCAGCCGTGCTCTCCGATCGGGCGCGTGTAGATCCCGCTCACCGACCAGCGTTCTTCGTCCTCATCGGGCTCTAGCGCTTCCGGTGACGTAACGTCGGCCCACGACGTCTGCAGCGCTAAATTCTCAGTCGGATTCCACGAGAGCCGCAACGCGGTGGAGTCGAGTTCGCCCGTCTCGATGTCGTAGCGATCCTCGTCCGGCTCGCGCCCACGGAATTGCGATGCCTCGAGCTTCCAATCGCCGTGCACGACGCCAGCCGTCAGCACGCCGAACGTGATGTGCGTGGAGTCGAACCAATGGTGTGTGATCGGCGCCTCCGGTGAATCCATCGCCGAAAGCCTGTGCATGAACGCGGGCGGTCCGAACGCCGGTTCGCCGGGCAGGCCGCCATACACGAACACCGACGTCTGATCGCCCAAGCGATGCGCGTAGGAGGCGGAAAGCTCCATGATCAAATCATGCGGATGCTGGCGATCGATCAGCGTGTCTGAGCCGTTCGCCGTCTCACCGGCAGCGAACAGCAATGGGTAACCGTTCGCGCCCATGAACGGCTCGGGAGAGACCATCGCGCGCAAGTTCAGCGTGCCGTCGGCGCCGATATCGCGCCGCGCCGAACCCATCACCATGCCGCTGATGAACGCTTTTTCGTCGCCGCGCGGCCCATCCTGCCAGTCGTACACGCCATTGAGCATCACGTGCCCCATGAACATCCACGGCCCTCGGTGCTCGTGGAGGCCGCCGTGTTCAGTGACATCGGGCTGCCATGCCGTGCCTGACGCTTCACGGCCCATTGCATAGGGCCCGAGCGCGCCGGTCATCGATGCCATCATCGCGGCGTGATCATCATCGGCGGACGCGGGCTCCGGCGCCTGTTGCATTTGCCCATGATCGTGCGGAGCGGGCCGCGGCGCGGGTTCGACTTGCTGCACCGGCGCTTCATGACCGCCGTGATCCTGCGCCGCGGCGGGCACAGCGAAGACCGCCAGACTGAAAGCCGGCGCCACTATCCACCCATTCATCGTTCGCTCCTTGTCAGCAATTCGATCAGCTCGGTTGCTTTCTTCCGCTGTTGGCCGGCGTCGCCGCTCACGATGGCGCTCTCGATGCAGTGGTTGAGATGTTCCTTGAGCATGATGGTCTCGACGCGGTTCAGCGCGGCGCGCGCCGCGCGAAGCTGCGTCAGCACATCGATGCAGTAGCGGCCGTCTTCAATCATGCCGGAGAGTCCACGGACCTGGCCTTCAATGCGGCGCAGGCGGTTGACGAGATGCGATCTGTCCCTCATGCGTCTCAGGATGATACCCCATAGGGGTATTAGGCAAGCGCAAAGCGACGAATGGGTTGACCTTTGCCGCGACGCGGCGTTTGGAGGGGCACGAACCCATTCTGTCTCTCCAGCGAAGCGGCCCGCCGATGAACACCGAGACCGACACGGCGGCGGAAAAGGCGCACGCCGCGCCCTCCGAAGATGCGCACTTCATCGTCAGCGTCATCGCCGCCGCCGGCGATCACGATTGGCCAGCGCTCCGGCGCCAGCTCAGCGATCTCGACCCGGCCGACATCGCCGACGTGATTGAGCACGTGCCGCTGGAGACCGCGCGCACCATCGCCAAGATGATCGGCCGGCATTTGCCCACCGAGTTCCTGGCTGAACTCTCCTGGGAACGCCGCGAAGAAATCCTGCCCCAGCTCCCACCCGACTATGTCGGCCGAGCGCTCGGCGAACTCGACACTGACGACGCCGCCGCCGTCGCCGCCGATATCGACGAGAAGGATCTCGGTCGTGTCCTCGCCGCCGCCGACGAGGACACGCGCTTAGCGGTCGAAGAAGCGCTCTCGTTCGACGAAGAGACGGCCGGCCGTCTCATGCAGCGCGAATACGTCGCCGCTCCCGAGGGCGCGACGGTAGGCGACGTCATCGACCGCATGCGGGTGGAGGCCGCTGAACTGCCGGACGTGTTCTTCGAGATCTACGTCGTCGATCCGATGATCCGCCCGGTTGGCGCCGTGCACGTCTCGAAGCTGATGCGCGAAGCGCGCGATACGCTCGTCGCCGACATCATGGCGCCGATCAAAGCGCTGATCCGCCGAGAAATGGATCAGGAAGAGGTCGCCCACACGTTCCAGAAGTACCACTTGGCTTCCGCGCCCGTCGTCGATGAAGCGGGACGCCTGACCGGCACCATGACGGTCGATGACATTATCGACGTCATCAGCGAGGAGGGCGAGGAAGACTTGCTCAAGCTCGCCGGCGTCAGCGAGGCCGCGCAAACCGACAGCGTGTTCAAATCCGTGCGCGCCCGGGCGCCGTGGTTGGCGGTCAATCTCGGCACCGCGATCACCGCCTCGGCGGTGATCAGCCAATTTCAAGGCTCGATCAATCAACTGGTCACGCTGGCGATTCTGATGCCGATCGTTGCTTCGATGGGTGGCAACGCAGGCACACAGACTCTGGCCGTCGCGGTGCGCGCCATCGCTTCGCGCGACCTCACGGAATCGAGTGCGCCGCGCTACGTCGTGCGCGAAGCGATGACGGCGGTGTCCAACGGCTTCATCTTCGCCCTGGTTTTGGCGGCGGTCGTTGGGTTTTGGTTCAAAGACGCGCTGCTGGCGATGACGATCGCGCTTGCCGTGCTGATCAACTTCGCCTGTGCTGGACTTGCCGGCATTCTCGTGCCGCTGACACTCCGCCGCTTCGGCGCTGACCCGGCCGTGTCATCGTCCGTGTTCGTCACCTTCGTCACCGATTGCGTCGGCTTCCTCGCCTTCCTCGGCTTGGCGACGATAATCCTGCTGCACTGAAAACAAAAAAGCGCGGATCGCTCCGCGCTCTTTCGCTTCGATGTCGTTCGCCTCAGTTCGTCGGCGCGGCCGGATCGGGCGTCGGCGCTGGCGGCGGCGTGATCGGCGCTGGCCCCGCACCCGGATCGGCGGGTGCTGCGCCCGTGGTCGATCCTGGCGGCACCAGATCGGGATCGATCGGCGTCACCTCGGTCGGCGGCAGCGCGTTCGGATCGATTTCGCCTTCGGTCGGCGTTTCCGGTGGCATCGATTGCAGCTCGGCGATACGGCCGCGCGCGGCGATAGCGTGTTCGCTCTCGGGAAAATCGTTGAGGAACGCTTCGAACGCCTCGATCGTGTCGGAATCGCTGGCGGCCTCGTAGCTACGCTCTTCAAGTGCCGCCAGCGCTGCTTGCGCTTCGGCGCGATGCTCGCCCGGATCGCCGGCCAGGAAAGCACGCAACGCATCGGCGTCATTCTGCGCGACGCCATCCCACGCGGTTGTGGTCGCCGAGCTCTGCGACTGGGTCCAGAAATAGTATCCGCCGCCGCCCGCGAGCGCGACGACGACGAACGTGATGACCGCGATCATCATGCCGCGACCGCCGCCGCCACCGCTTTCGGCAGGTGCAGGCGTTGGCCGGGGCGGCGCTTGCGTGCGTTGCGGCGCCGGCGCCGGACGAGGCGCGCTGCGCGCTTGCTGAGGCGCCGGCTGGGGCGCTGCACGTCCGCGCCCTGGAGCGGGCGCCGCCGTCGCGCCAGCAGGCGCGCGCACCATGCCTGGCTGAAAAAATCCAGATGGCGGACGCGGCGCCGGCGGCGGCAGCGGCTTCACGCCGGCTTTCTCTGTCACGAGTTTCGCCAACTCGCGCCAAGCCGGAAAATCATCTTCGCCGCGCCAGCCGGTCAGGTTCACGGTTTTGTCACTGCGAAACGGTTCAGGTGTCGCCGCGTTCTGCATCGTCGCGTGCAGCACCTTGCTTTTGCCGCGCGCAAACGAAACTTCGTCGGCGAGGAAGGGCTGTTCGATCGAGCGGGGCGACCATAAAGCGATTGTGACCGGGGCTGTTTTAACCGCGTTGCGTAAGGCATCGCTGTTGGACTGCTCCAGGATCGGCGTCAGGTTGGCGGCGCGCAGCTTCTCCGCCAGCGCGCGCGCTGGGAGCGTGTCCTCGCCGGCGTGGATGATCACGACGGATGGCATAGAAAACTTTTCCCCACTGTTATCAAATACAAGCGCCAAAACCCCGCAGCTGGGGCGATGCCAGTGCGGGATGATAGCCCCAACCTGGGCGACATGATGCCCTGGATGGGTCGCGCTTGGAAGATGCGCGCGGCCATTCGCCCGTCCGGGGCAGTGGTTGGAGCCGCTTGCACCTGACGGGCGCTCTGCTACGGCAGGCGCCCATGTCCCAATTCGCCGCCCGTCTCAAGGAAGCTGCTGACCGCATCAACGTCGCCCTCGACGCGTTGCTGCCGCGCGAGCAGGGGTCCGAGAGCCGCCTCATCAACGCCATCCGCTACGCCGCGCTCGATGGCGGGAAACGACTGCGCCCGTTCTTCACGCTCGAGGTCGGACGCATGTTCGACGCCGACGAAGCGGCCCTGCTGCGCGCCGCCGTGGCCGTCGAATGCGTGCACACATATTCGCTCATACACGACGATCTGCCCTGCATGGACGATGACGATCTGCGTCGCGGGCGTCCCACTTTGCATCGCCAATACGACGAAGCCACCGCATTGCTCGCAGGCGATGCGTTGCTGACATTCGCGTTCGAAGTGCTGGCCGATCCCGCATCGCACTCCGATCCGCAAATGCGCTGTAAGCTGATCGCGGCGTTGGCTCGGGCCGCTGGAGCCCAAGGCATGGTCGCCGGCCAAGCCGCGGATATGGCTGGCGCCGATACCGGCTCCGACTTGATCGGCGTGACGCGCATGAACCGGCAAAAGACCGGCGCGCTGATCAACTTCTCCGTCGACGCGGGCGCGCTCATCGCCATCGCCTCGGAAGCCGAGAAAACCGCGCTCAGCCGCTACGCCCACGACATCGGCCTTGCATTCCAGATGGTCGACGATCTCTTGGATGCCGAAGGCGTGATCCGCGACACCGGCAAGGCCGTCGGCAAGGACAAAGGCCGCGGCAAGGTCAACTTCGTCACCGTGCTCGGCGCCGAAGCGACGCGCGAACGCATCGGCATGCTGGCCAAGCAAGCCAAACAACACGTCGCCATGTTCGGCCCTCGCGCGAGCGTGCTTCGCGAAGCCGTCGATTTCGTCGTCGAGCGGCGCTACTGAGCGCTGACCAAGGAGCCTGCCATGCGTGAAGTACACATCGCCAAGCAGGACATCCGCGACACCCGCATCGCCATGGTCAAGCAGGCGCGGGTCGGCGAGGGCGCCGCGCGCCTGAAGCTCGATCTCTTCGCGCTCACCGCCAACAACGTCACCTACGCCGCAATGGGCACGGGCATGTTGGGCTATTGGGATTTCTTCCCGGCGTCCGAAGGCTTCGGCAAAGTGCCGGTGTGGGGTTTCGCCACCGTCATTGAATCAGAGGCGCCCGGCGTCGAAGTCGGGGCGCGCTATTACGGCTATTACCCGCTCGCCGAGACGCTCGACGTCACGCCCGCCAAAGCCGGCCCACGCGGCTTCTCCGACGCCGCACCACATCGCGCGGAAAAAGCGCCAATCTACAACCAGTACCTCAACACAGCCGCTGATCCCGCCTACGATTCCGCGTTCGAGCCGGAGCAGACGCTGTTCCGCCCGCTCTACGGCACTGGCTGGTGGGCCGCGGACTGCATCCGCCAAACCGCGACGCCAGTGGTCGTGCTCTCCAGCGCATCATCCAAGACCGCGCTCGCAACCGCGCACCAATTGCGCGCGGGCGGCAGCGTCGAACTGATCGCGCTCACATCGCCAGGCAACGAAGCCTACGTCCGCGACACCGGCCTCTACGATCGCGTCGTGCTCTACGCAAACGCGGCGTCTCTCGCCGCAAACGGCGATGCCACTTACGTCGATTTCCTAGGCCGCACCGATCTCACCGCCACAGTCCACGCAACGCTCGGCGACAAGCTCAAGCGCAGCATCATCATCGGCGTCACCGATTGGGCTGATCGCGCAGCGCAGCCGCCCGCCGGCGGTCTCGTCGGCCCCAAGCCAGAATTCTTCTTCGTGCCCACCTACGCCACCGGCCGCCTGCAAGCCGAACCACAACTCGGCGCCGCCATGCTCGCCGACCTCCGCGCCTTCTACGCCGCCTCGCGCCAATACGTGACGCCGCAGCACGCCACCGGCCCCGACGCCATTCTCGCCGCCTGGGCGCGTCTCACCGAAGGCAAGGTCGCGCCAAACGAGGGCATCGTCGCCAGCTTCTAAGCACTGTCCCAATGTGGCGCCTGCTGGGGACTGCGCCTCCTAGCCGCACGAAAAACGGCAGAGAATCCATGTTCTGGACACCCTCCTGGCGTCGCTTTGGCAACCAAACCCGGCTAGCGTCGGGTATCTTCTGGTTGCTTGAGGGCCCATGTCCCAGACCCCGCTGCTCGATACGATCCAGCTGCCGGCCGATCTCCGGAAGCTCGAGCCCAATCAGCTCCGCCAGGTCGCCGACGAACTGCGCACCGAGATGATCGCCGCCGTCAGCCAAACCGGCGGGCACCTCGGCGCAGGCCTCGGCGTCGTCGAACTCACCGTCGCGCTGCACTACGTGTTCGACACCCCGCGCGACATCGTCATCTGGGATGTCGGCCACCAGGCCTATCCGCACAAAATCCTCACCGGCCGCCGCGACCGCATCCGCACGCTCCGCACCGGCGGCGGGCTCTCCGGTTTCACCAAGCGCGCCGAGAGCGAGTACGACCCGTTCGGCGCCGCCCACGCGGCCACCTCGATCAGCGCCGCTCTTGGATTTGCGGTCGCGCGCGACAAGCGTGGTGACGACACCAACGTCATTGCCGTGATCGGCGACGGCTCGATGTCCGCCGGCATGGCCTACGAGGCCATGAACAACGCGGCTGAAACGACGAAGCGTCTCATCGTCATCCTCAACGACAACGATATGTCGATCGCACCTCCGGTCGGCGGTATGAGTTCCTATCTCGGTCGCCTCGCGTCCTCGAAAACGTATCGCCAGATCCGCAAGACCGCGAAGTCCATCGCCGAAGCGCTGCCGGCGCCGATCCACGACGTGGCCAAGAAAGCCGAAGAGTACGCCCGCACCATGGTGACAGGCGGCACCTTCTTCGAAGAGCTGGGCTTCCACTATCTCGGGCCTTTCGACGGCCACGACGTCGACTTGCTCCGTCGCATCCTGAAGAACGCCAAGGAATTCACCGATCGCCCGGTGCTGATCCACGCCGTCACCAAGAAGGGCAAGGGCTACGCGCCGGCCGAGAACGCCGCCGATAAGTACCACGGCGTCACCAAGTTCAACGTCATCACCGGCGAGCAATCCAAGGGCAGCGGCGGCCCGCCGCAATACACCAAGGTGTTCGCCAACGCCCTGATCCACGAAGCGGAGAAGGACGAGAAAATCGTCGCCATCACCGCCGCCATGCCCTCAGGCACCGGGCTCGACAGCTTCGGCGCCAGATTTCCCGACCGCACCTACGATGTCGGCATCGCCGAGCAGCACGCCGTCACCTTCGCCGCTGGTCTCGCTGCCGACGGCATGAAGCCCTTCGCCGCGATCTACTCGACGTTCCTGCAGCGGGGCTACGACCAAGTCGTCCACGACGTCGCCATTCAAAAGCTGCCGGTGCGCTTCGCCATGGACCGCGCCGGTCTTGTTGGCGCGGACGGCCCCACGCACGCCGGCTCGTTCGACATCGGCTATCTCGGCCAACTCCCCGGCTTCATCGTCATGGCCGCCGCTGACGGCAACGAACTGAGCCGCATGGTCGCCACCGCCGCCGCCATCGACGATCGCCCCAGCGCGTTCCGCTACCCGCGCGGCGAAGCCGAAGGCGCGATGCTAGCCGATGCGCATATCCCGCTCGAAATCGGCAAAGGCCGCATCGTGCGCGAAGGCACGTCCGTCGCGCTGCTCAATTTCGGCGCCCGCATGTCGGAGGCCAACAAAGCCGCCGACAAGCTCGCCGCCATGGGCCTTTCCACGACGCTCGCCGACGCGCGCTTTGCCAAGCCCCTCGACGAAGATCTGATCCGCCGTCTCGCCCGCGAGCACGAAGTGCTGTTGACGATCGAGGAGGGCGCTGAGGGCGGCTTCGGCGCCTTCGTGCTGCACTTCATGGCGCGCGACGGCATCCTCGACCGCGGCTGCAAAATCCGCACATTGACGCTGCCCGACATTTTCCAGGATCACGACAAGCCGGAAGCCATGTACGCCGAAGCCGGCCTCGACGCCGACGCCATCGCCAACGCCGCACTGCTGGCGCTTGGCCGCGGGGCGAACGACTTGTCCGCCGGAGCTTCAGCGTAGGCGGAAGCGCGGGCGTAGTCGCTCCGGGAACATGTACGGTACGCGCGTGTTTGGACCCTATTGAAGGAGTCCTCCACCATGAACACCCGCACGCGCGCCGCGCTCTTTATCCTCCTCGGCCTCACCGCCCCACTGGCCAGCGGCTGCGCTCTTGCCGCCGGCGCCGCCGTCGGCGCAGCAGCCGTCGATTACTTCTCCGACGACAACAACGAGTGCAACGGCCCCAACGATGAAGGCCTGCTCGATAGCGACTGCAACGACTAGAACCGGGTCGGTGCGGTAGGCAGCAGGAGGCTGGCGATGAGCCGCGTCAGAAATTCCTGTTGCCTATCGCCCACTGCCTGTTGCCTAATCTCCTTCGCCAAAGCGAAGGAGAATCTCCCATGGCCAAAGGTCAGATGAAGTCCAACAAGGAAAAGCGTAAGCCGAAGAAGGACAAGGACGACAAGAAGAGCGCGAAGAAGTAAGCGCGCGGTCCGAAGGGGAGCATGCGGTGGACGATTACGACTACGATCAACTGAGCGTCGATTTTAAGATCGACGGCGTGCGGATGACAGCCGGCACCGCGCCCGCGGCGCTGCGGCCTCAGCTCGCCGCGATCGAAGACGACCTCCGCCGCAAGCTCGCCGGCCTCAAAGACGCAAAAACCGGCCGCCCGCCCAAAGTGCAAATGGAAGGCAAGGTCGAAGGCACGAAGGTCGGCTCGCTGAACTTCGCCGTCGTCGGCTCAAAAGAAGTGATCGAAGAAGCGCAGAAGCGCATGGGCGGCTGATGACCGAAGCCGCCCGCATCGACGAGATCGCGCCGCGCGTCTATCGCATCGCCTCTGACGTGCCGGGCTTCAGCTTCAACCAATACCTGATCGCCGCCGAGAAGCCCTTGCTCTGGCACACCGGCCCGCGCGCGCTGTTCGCAGCGACGCGCACGGCAATCGCCCGCGTGCTCGATCCCGCCACGCTGCGCTGGATCGGCTTCTCCCACCTCGAGGCCGACGAGATGGGCGCGCTCAACCCCTTCCTTGCCGTGGCGCCCAACGCGCAGCCGCTCTGCGGCGCCATCGGCGCGCTGGTCTCGATCACCGATCTCGCCGACAAGCCGCCGCGCGCCCTCGCCAACGGCGAAGTGCTCGACATCGGCGGCGCGCGCCTGCGCTGGATCGACACCCCGCATCTGCCGCACGGCTGGGATTGCGGCCTCATCTTCGACGAGACCGCCAAGACGCTGTTCTGCGGCGATCTCTTCACCCAAGGCGGCAGCGCGCACGCACCCATCGTCGAGACCGACATCCTCGGCCCCTCTGAGGCCTTCCGCGGCCCCTTAGACTATTTCGCCCACGCCCCCGACACCGCCGCCCAACTCGAACGCCTAGCCACACTCGCACCGGTGACGCTCGCCTGCATGCACGGGAGTGCGTGGCGCGGTGATGGGGGAGCGCTGCTGCGCGCGTTGGCGGCGCGGGTGGGCTAGGCTTTGCGCAGCAACGATTGTGACGCGCCAAGATCGAGGACGATTTCCGCAAGAACCTTGCGGACATCAAGATCGCCGATCAGGATCCGCCGATCCGCATCCAGATGATCAAGAAGAGCGCCACCAAGATGGGGTGAGGGGCACCGACGAGACACGGTCGCGGCGAGCAGCCTGGCAGTACAGCCCGGTGCGCTAGTTTTTGCCCAAGTTAGTTTTGATCTTTGGAAGCGCGGGACCGATGCCGTCGTGCCGGAATGCGATGATCCTGATGGGGTGATTGTTCGCCCACCGCTTCACGTGCTTGACCGCAGTTGAGAAGTTGGGGGTTCGGTCCGTCAGGAATCGCGAAAGGTCATCGTCTGGCACTATAATCACGCACACTCGACCGAACCATCCGTCAACTGTTCCGAGAGATGCATGACGTCCACGGCGAGCAAGTCGCTTCGGCCAGAGACTTGCACTTCGACGCCAACTGCCCGGCCGTCTGCATTGGTTTTTGTCCAGTCAACTCCGCCGACGGCGATGTTTTTCCAGCCCGAATGACGCGAAAACTCATGGTCAATCGCTTGTCGGATACCTTGCGTGCCGTTTGCGTGTCTTGTCTCTTCGATCAAAAGAGGAAAGCCAGATAAGGTGGCTTCGATTTCGGCCATGATTGGTTCGAGCTTGAGCCGGATGACCTTCTGATCAAATCCGTTAAAACTAAGACGCTGGGTGATCTGCGGCATTAGCTGCCCGAGGCTTTCGCTGCGCGGCGCTCCACGTAATCGTCATTTCGATGAGCAGCGACGGCGCCATTCAAGCGATCGACGATCGCTGCGGTGCTTTCTACTTCGATACCGATCCAATGCCGATGACGCTCTTCGCAAACTGCGAAAGTGGTGCCGCTACCGCCGAAGGGATCCAGCACAAGATCACCGGGGAGCGTGCTTAGCTCGATAACCCGCTCCAGAATCTTTGTGCTCAGCGCGTTCGCTGCTCGTTTCTCCGACTTGAACTTGCGATGCCGAACCGGAGGAATATCTGTCCAAACGTCTTTCAGGTTGACGCCCTTGGGGTTCATTGCTCCTCGGTGGCCGCCGTAATCTTTGATCTCGCCTTTGCAGTGCCTGCACTGCTCGATGGGCGTTCTAATATTCTGGAATCGAGAAGGTTTGCCTTTCGTGTAGTAGAGCAACGAGTAGTGCGCGGGGTATAGGCGCCCCTTGATGGGTAGACTGCTTTTTTGCTCGACCGCTATCCAATGTCGGAAGTCGAGCCCTCGCGAACTTAGAAAGGCTCCTAATGGGATGTTCCACTTCGGCAGATTGTACAAAAAGAGCGAACCCCCTGGTTTGAGTACGCGCACGCAATGTCCCAACCAAGCTTCGCACCATCGCAGGTACTCTTCTGACGCTAGATCGTCGCTTACCTTACGCCCGTAGTGCTTTTTCAGGTTAAAGGGAGGGTCCGCGAAGACCGCATCGACGCTATCGCTCTTGATGCGCGGCAACACCGACAAACAATCAGCCTCGTACAGCTTGCCGAGGCGCGTGCGGTACACCGGCGTGAGTTTTTGCGTTGCCATCGCTGTTTCCGCCCGAGTCGCCTTTGAACTGGTGCTAGTTCTCTTAACTAGATCCCAGGGGTCAATCCTGCCGGGGCCTTAAAGCAGTTCACATTACTGCATCAAGGAAATCTATCCCGCACCCAACGCCCAAATTCCCGGCGTGCCCCGCAAAATCTACCCCCCACCCCAACCAGGGAGGAGCTGGTGCACCAAAGCCAAACATTGCCGAGGCGTGAATTGAGCGCGATATCCGATCCTCACGCGTCCCACCAAAACCGCGGATAGACCACCCCTCTATCCAACATTCCGCGCCCCAAAACCCGTGCCGCTCCTGTATCCCGCGAAAATCAATCCGACCGACTTCCCACCGCGCTCATACTCGCGCGCATGCGTTTCAACGCCCCGCCCATCTCCAAGCATCGCCTCAACCGGTATCACCGGTGGATGCTGCTGTGGCTCACCTGGTTCGCGGCGTTTCTCAGAGAGGCGCGCACCTTCGCACCGTTCTCGGCGCAGGCGACGGCCATTGCGCACAAATGGCTCGACCGCATCGAGCGGCTGCTGACCAACATCGTCCTCCTCCGCGCCGCGCCGCGTGTACGCCTCAACAGCACGCCAAAGCACTCACCGCGCCGGAAGACCGAAACGCAGCGGCGGCGCGCCATCAGCGGCTCGGCCATCCGCCGCGCGCTGCGCTCGAAAGACCTGAACCAGCGCATCGCCGCACTGTCGCAGAATGTTGACGCTCTGGTTGCGCGCTTGGTGAAGCGCTTGCCGCGCGGCCTAACGCGCCGGCGGCCACACCACGCGCGCCCTGAACCGCGCGGCATCGCGCGCACCATTGCCCACGCCGAAGCCGCGCTCTCTCCCGATACGTCCTGAACCTACGTTATGTCCGCCATCGACCCGCACCGCACGCCGCCAACGCGGCGGCGCCTCCGCACGCCTAGAGCGCGCGGTGCTCAACCTCTTCGCGCTTGCCCGCAAACCGCATCTCGCCGGAAACGATGCGATCAAGCACAACACCCAGAAACGCCCGCGTGTCAGCACTCACATCCTCGCGCCGCATCGCCTTGCGGAGTTCGTCGCTCAGATATTTTTCGCCGCGCGACACTTCCACCAGCGCCGACTTCACATCGCGCTCGAACACCGAGCGCACATCCAGAAACGCCATGTGCGCCGCGCCCAGCATCGAACCATTAGGCTTAGGCGGTTCGCCCAGGGTGCGCATGCGCTCTTGGATTTCGGTCAGCAACATGGAGCGTTCGCCAAGTGTCAGCTCGATCCGGTTCACCACGTCGCGATCGTCGTCCGCCAGGCGCGCCGCGCGATGATAGAGCCGGCGCGCATCCGTCAAGATCGTAGCGATGTGATTCAGCACGGGAATATCCGCGTACCGCGTGGCCATTGTAATGATCCTTTCAAAGCCAACGCGGCCCCGAGGGCACCGTTCCAAATAAAACGGCCCGGGCGAGGCCCGGGCCGTGAAGGTCAATCGAGGGAAAAACTCAGTTGTTGTCGGGATCGACGTTGTCAGAGGCTTCGTTCAAGCCATCAGATGCGTCGTTGCGAACTTCGTCACTCGCGTCTTCGACGAGATTCTCGGCGCGATCGGCACCGTCCGAAAGCGCGTCAGACGTGCCTTCCGCGACTTGCACCGCGGTGCGGTCGATCGAGGCGCCAACGCGCTCAGCCGACATGTTATTGTCGACCCACGCGTACACCAGGAGGGCCACACCCGCGACCAGCGCAACAGTGGCCGCCGTGCGCCCGCTGCCACCAGCGCCAGCTGCATGCGCGCCGCCGAACGACCCGAACACCAGCGAAAGCACAAAGAGCGCGAGGAACACCCAGAACAGAATGATGGCGATGCCGGTAAACGCCGAAGCGATGCCGCCAAAACCAAACACGGCCGCAACAAGTGCGGCGATGAAAAAGCCGATTGCCCAGCCGAGCATGGAACTCTCCTATTGAACGAACATGATGAACCGGGAACGTGCGGTTCCGGACTAAAGTTCCGTGCTCAGGAGAGATTCAGTTTGGAAATCGCGCTGTCGATCGAAGCGCCAATGCGCTGCGCGGAGAGATCGTACGCACTCCACGCAGTCGTCACGGCGAGGAACATCGACGCAATCGTCACAAGACCAACCGTGCGGATCATCATCAGAAGACCCGTTTCGCCGCGTCGCGGCATGCGTTTGCGGAATGTGCGCTTGGCCATGCATCCCTCATGTGGAGATGCATGAACGTTCGGAAAAGGATCGGGTTCGGTATCTATCCGCTAGCGAAACGAACGCTAGATCGGCATCCGCAGAATTTCTTGGTACGCGCTGATCACCTGATCGCGCACCGCGATCACCGTCTGCAACTGCGTTTCCGCCGCAGCAATCGCGGTGACAACATCAACGATATCGCCGCGGCCCGCCGCCACGTTCATCGCCTGCGTTTCCGCCGCTTGCGAACTTTGGCCAGCAGCGCGGATGGCTTCCTGCACCAGGCCGCCAAAATCCATGCTGTCGCCGCCCTCGATGCCGCCCGAAGCGGCCCCGCGTGCAACTTGCTGATAAGCCCGTGCTGCCGAGACTGGATCAACGGCCATCTATTTATCTCCGCAGAAGGTCAAGCGCGCGATTGGTCATCGTCCGCGCGGCTTCGATCATGTTGAGGTTGGCTTCGTACGCACGCGTCGCTTCGCGGAGGTCCATCATCTCGACGAGCGTGTCGATATTCGGCAATTGCACATACCCGGCTTCGTTCGCGGCGGGATGGCCGGGATTATACTCCTCACGAAACTCGCTCATGTCGAAATTCGCGCCCCGCACCCGAACGCCGGTCGCGCCCGATGCAAGCGTGGTCGATTCCAACAACGGAATCCGCCGCCGGAAAGGATCTTGGTTCGGATCGGTGCCGGTCGAATTGGCGTTGGCCACGTTTTCCGCCGCAATCCGCATCCGCACAGTCTGCGCACGCATACCGGATGCGGCGGCGGCGATGGCGGCGTTGATATCGGTCATCTACCTTATCTCCCCGGCGCCCGCGCAGCCATCCGCATCAGCTCCAAGCCCTTCTGGTAAAGCGCGATGCCCGTCTCGAACTGCATCCGCGTCTCCGCCGCCCGCGCCATTTGCTCTTCGAGCACCACCGCGTTGCCGTCGATCGTGGTTTCAGAGTCATCCCGCGTGACAACCGCAACACCGCCATTGGCAGCACCACCCGAGCCCATGTGCCCAGCATTGGTTCGCGCCAACGTGATGCCGCCACCACCGCTGGACGAGGAGGAGAGCATCCGTTCGAACGCCGCCGTATCCACATCGCGCGGCCGGTAGCCGGGCGTGGACGCGTTGGCGATGTTCTCGGCAATGAGTTGCTGACGCTGGCTCAATTGATCGAGCCGCTGTCGAAGCATGCCGAAGAAAGGTGTGTTGGCGAGGTCCACGAGACTCCGACTCAGGGCTGCAAACTTTGCCTAGTCGAACCGATCATGGTTAAGCGAGACTTAATTTCGGCCTCGGAAATTAACACCTCGTTTACCAAACCAGCCGAGCCAGGACGCCAGCTCCAGAATGGAGAGGTGTTGTGGAATTGTTTGACTGGGCGCGCGCTGTGTTCGCGCTCATCGCTACGTTGGGGTTGCTGCTGGGCGTGGCTTACGGCGCGCGCCGGCTCGGCATGCTGCAAGCCAATGGGCAGGCGCCCAAGCGCATGCGCATCACCGAAAGCCTGATGCTCGATCCACGCCGCCGCATGGTGATCGTGCGCTGCGACGAGCGCGAGCATCTAATCCTCCTCGGTCCCGGCGGTGATATCGTGGTGGGCGAGCAGGCGGCCAAACAAGAAGAACCCAAGCCGGAGCCGCAACCGTGAAGCGCGCCATTCTATTCTCGCTGTTCGCGGCGTTGATTGTGTTCGCCGGCGGCGATGCCTTCGCCCAGGACGCCGCGCCGGCGCTCTCGATCAATCTGGGCACCGGCGATGGTCTCACGGCGCGGGTCCTTCAGCTGACGGCGCTGATCACGGTGCTGTCGCTGGCGCCTTCGATCATCATCATGACGACGAGCTTTGTTCGGATCGTCGTGGTGCTGTCGCTGCTCCGAACCGCGATCGGCCTGCAGCAGGCGCCGCCGAACGTGGTGATCGTCTCGCTGTCGCTGTTCTTGACCGCGTTCGTGATGCAGCCGGTCTGGCAGCAATCCTACGAAGCGGGCATCCGGCCGGTGATGGCCGAGGAAATACCGCTGGATGAAGCGTTTCCGCGCATCGTGGCGCCGTTGAAGACCTTCATGGTGAGCCAGACCCGCGAGCAGGATCTGGCGCTCTTCATCGACATGGCGCGGCTGGAAACACCTCCGGCCAGCGCCGAGGACACGCCGCTGCGGATCCTGGCGCCGGCATTCATGGTGTCTGAGTTGAGGCGGGCGTTCGAGATCGGCTTCATGCTGTTCGTGCCGTTCGTCATCATCGACCTGGTGGTGGCGTCGCTGCTGATGGCGATGGGCATGATGATGATGCCCCCGGTGACGGTGAGCTTGCCGTTTAAGCTGATCTTCTTCGTGCTGGTGGACGGCTGGCGACTGGTCGCGGGCAGCCTCATTGAATCGTTCGCCGCCGGCGCTCCGCCGGGCGGGTAAGACTGGCCGGCCTTAGCGCTCGATGCCGAGGTCGGCGATCAGCAGAGCCTTGTAGTTGTCATCCTTGCGGCCAAACAGGCCGCGGAAGAAAGCCGCGATCGAGTTCAACATAGTAGGTGCCCCCCTGGGCGGTTCTTGGTTTCCTTGGCGTGTTCTACGTTCGAGACGACCATTCGTTTCATGCACGCCTGACTCCAAGATGAGGTGGATTCGGTAAATTGGATGCCCTTCACTGAAACTGAATCAAAGTGTTGCGGCGACACCACGTTTTCGTGTGTCCCGAGAGCACACTCGCCTCTTGCCGAAGCGTAAGGCGTGCCAACCGGTCATCGAAACTCGGCGTTAACCACGAACGGCGTCCTTGGGCTGTCTGATCGGCAGAATTTGCCGGGCTGGAGCGGCCATGAACGGTGCGGAAGTTCTCGATCTGGGGCGGGATGCAATCTGGGTGACGGTGCTGGTCGCCGCGGGTCCGATGATCGTGGGGCTGATCGTCGGTCTTGTGGTTTCGCTGCTGCAGACCCTGACTCAGATCCAGGAACAGACGCTCGTGTTCGTGCCGAAGATCCTCTCGATCTTCTTCGCCATCCTGCTCTTCCTGCCGATCATGGGCGGGCTGCTCGGCAACTTCATGACCGGCATCTTCGAACGCATAGCGGCGTTCTGATGAACCTCACGCTCTACGGCGTCGAGATCTGGGCGACGGCGCTGCTGTTCGGACGCATCGGCGCAATGGTGATGCTGTTGCCGGGCTTCGGCGAAACGGCTGTGCCAGCGCGCATCCGTTTGGCGTTCGCCCTGGCAATGGCGATCTGCGTTGCACCGGCGCTGGCGGGCCGGGTCCCGCCGCCGGCGGAGACGGCGTGGGGGATGGCGTTTCAAATCGGCGCTGAGGTGCTGATTGGCATCATGCTCGGCGGGGCGGCGCGGATGCTGATTTCGGCGACCGCGACGGCGGGTCAGATCATGGGCCTAGAAGTCGGCATCGCGTTTGCGCAAACGGCCGACCCGACGGCCTCGCAATCGGGCCAGTTGCTCGCTGTGTTCTTAAGCATCATGGGCGTCGCGCTGATTTTCGCGACCGGGCTCGACCATATGTTCTTGCTCGGCGTCGTTGGCTCCTACGACGTCATCGCACCGGGTGCGACGCCCCCGGTTGGCGATGCGGCGCAGCTTGCGTTGGATGCTGTCTCGACCTCATTCCGGGTCGGCTTTCAGATCGCGATGCCGGTGATCGCGGCTGGGCTGATCTTTCGTGTCGGCATGGGCGTGCTGTCGCGGTTAATCCCGCAAATCCAAGTGTTCTTCGTGGTTTTGCCTCTGCAAATCATGGGCGGTTTGGTTGTCATCGCGCTGGGCTTATCGACGGGCATGCTGATCTGGCTCGATAGCCTTGAGCGCTACGCGACGTGGTTAGGATAAGCCATGGCCGCTGATGATGATGAAAAAACAGAAGAGCCGACACCGCGAAAGCTCGAACAAGCGCGCGAGAAGGGCGACATCATCTACACGCCGGAGGTCGGCACCGCGCTGTCGCTGATCGCGGTGACGGCGATCGTGGCGTTCATGTCCGGGCCGATCGTGAGCCAGATGGCGCACGGCTTCATCGGCTTCATCGCCATGCCGGATCAGTTTTCGTCCGATCCCGGCTCGCTGAAAGCGGTGATGTTCAGCATCGTGCTGAAGCTGATGGCGATCTTCGGCCTGACAGCTTTGGCGCTGGCGGGCGCGAGCGTTGCAGCGCGCTACATCCAGGCGCCGCCGACGTTCACCGGCGAAAAGCTCACGCCGAAGCTCGAGAAGCTCAATCCATTCGAGGGCTTCAAGCGCGTGTTCGGCAAGGCTGCGTTCGCCACGTTTCTGAAATCGCTGGCCAAGCTCGTGCTCGTGGGTGCGGTTCTGGTGTCGGTGCTGTGGCCGCACAAGGAAGAGCTGCAGAACATCTCGCTGCTCGATCCGCCGGCGCTGTTGCCGTTCATCAAGGATCGCGTCGTCGACATGCTGATCGCGATGGCGAGTGCTGCGGCGTTGCTGGCGGCGGTGGACTATGTGTTCACACGGCAAAGCTACATGCAGCGCCAGAAGATGAGCCGGCGCGAAATCAAGGAAGAGCTACGCCAGCAAGACGGCGATCCGATGGTGAAAGCGAAACTCCGCGCCATCCGCATTCAGCGCTCACGCCAGCGCATGCTGCAGAACGTGCCGCAGGCTAGCGTCGTGATCACCAACCCGACTCACTACGCCATTGCGCTCAAATACGAGCCTGGCGAGACGCCCGCGCCGATCTGTCTGGCGATGGGCGTCGATGCGGTGGCGGCACGAATTCGGGAAGTCGCCGAGGAGCACAACATTCCGCTGGTGGAAGATCCCCCGTTGGCGCGTGCACTTTTCGCAACGGCAGAGATCGATCGGCCGATTCCGAAGGAACATTACGAGGCGGTGGCGAAGGTCATTGGCTTCGTCATGCGTTTGGCCCGGCGGCGCGGCCGCCGGCGCACTGGTTTGTGAGTGGAGCTGCCCGATGGCGGATGGATTTCCCTCTGTGTCGCAACGTGATCGGCGCCCCGAATCGGGGTCAAGTGCGCCGCTAACAGGCGCGCCAATGACAGATCACGCAGAACTCCCACCACCGCGCAGCGGCGGGCGGCTCGATCCGCTGCAGATCCTGTTCTGGATCTCGGTGACAGTTGGCGTCGCCGCGGCGGGTATTGCGATCACGGCGGGGCCGAGCGTTGGGCAAGCCGGCGCGGTGTTGCTGGTGCTGCTGGCGGCCGCGGGCATGGTGCTGTTCTTTTGGATGTCGCGCGGCGCTGGGCGCAAGCACGGCGCGTTTCCGGAGCGCGGCGCGATCGCGGCGTCGGCGCTGCATAGCGGCAATCGTGAGTTCGCGTTGATCGAAGCGCTGGATGAGGCGGCGCTGATCACCGACGCGAGCTTGTCTCCTCTAGTCGGCAACCAGGCCTATCTCGAAATCGCGCACGCCACGGGCGTGCTGGGCGATAGCGATCGACCGCCGATGCTGAGCCGCTTGTTCGGCGCGGACCCAATGCTGTCGGCGCCGATGTTCCGGCTGTCGAAGGCGGCACAGCTCGGGCAGGCGCGGCGCGAGGAATTGCCGGCGACCGGCGCGCTCAGCGGCAGACACGCGCGCTACGAAGCGTGCGTTGGTCCGATGCCGGGCGGTTACGTGCTGTGGCGTTTGCGCGAAATGGGCGCGGCGAGCGAGCAGAGCGGACAGGCTGAAGAGGGGCGTCAACTCTTCTTGGATGATTCACCGGTTGGCTTCTTCGCGGCGCGCGCGGATGGCACGATTGTTTATATGAACCGCTCGCTGCGCGCGGTGCTTGGCCTAGGCGACGATCCTTCGCTGCTGCGGGTCAAGGACTTCGTGAAGGAAGATGCGTCGCGCTTGGTGCGGCGTGACCGGCGTGGGTTCGGGCCGTCGCGCTCGCGGATCACGCTGAAGGGGATTGATGGCCACGAGACGCAAGCGTCAGTGCTGTCGTTCTGGCCGGCGGATGACGTTGACGGTGCGGCGCGGACTTTGGTGTTCTTCTCCGACGCGGAAGCGCCGGAAACGCCGGCGGTGGTGCGCACGGACATGACCAACGCCGATGGCGGCGTGTTCGCCAATGCGCCGTTCGGGATGGCTGTGCTCGATGGCATTGATCCAGCGTCGGCTGCGGTGCTGGATTCCAACGCGGCGCTGATGGAAATGACGCAAGGCCGCGCGACGCCGAGCGCGCCGTTCGCGGATTTGTTCGACGCGTCGGAAGGGCCGAGTGCGTTGGCGCATCGTCTGCGCCAGGCGATGAACGATCCGATCGAGATCACGCTCGCCACCACGCCGCCGACAGCGGTGCACGTCCATTTCGCGCGCTCGCCTGAAGGGCGCGGCATTGCGTATGTGCTGAACGTCTCGCAGCAGCGCGAACTTGAGACGCGGTTGGCGCAGTCTGAGAAGATGCGTGAAATCGGCGAACTGGCCGCGGGCGTCGCGCACGACTTCAACAACCTGCTGACGGTCGTGATGCAGACGTGCTCGACGCTGCTGCGCCGCCACCCGGTGGGCGATGCGGACTATCCGATGCTGCGCGAGATTTCCGACCACGCTGTGACCGCGAAGGAGCTCTCAGAAATGCTGCGCGCCTATGCGCGTCAGCAAACGTTCGCGCGCGAAGTGTTCGATGTGGGCGACTTCATCGGCTCGAAGCAGGAACTGATCCGCCGCATCATGGGCGCGTCGATCCCGTACGAAATTCGCCACGGACGCGATCTGCCGTTCGTGAAGGTGGACAAGACGCAGCTTGAGCGCGTGCTGATCAATCTCGCCACCAATGCGCGCGATGCGATGACGCCGGCCGGGTCGCCGATGCCGCGCGACGGCAAGCTCACGGTGCGCACCTCGGTGATCACGGCGGAAGCGGCGCGTGGGCTGGGGCACAATCCGATCGAGGACGGTAAGTACACTTTGATCGAAGTGGAAGACACCGGCGGCGGCATCAAGCCCGAGCATGCGGCGAAGATCTTCCGCCCGTATCACTCGACCAAGGAGGCCGGCAAAGGCACCGGGCTTGGTCTCGCCACCAGCTACGGCATCATCAAGCAATCCGGCGGCTACATCTTCTTCACGTCGAAGCTGGGCGTCGGCACCACGTTCCGCATCTTCCTGCCGGAATACATCCCGACACAGGAAGAGCTCGACGAAATCTCCGCAAAAGAACGCGCGCTGCTGAAGCCGGCGACGAAGGATGTGGCGGGCCGCGGCAAGATTCTGTTCGTGGAAGATCAGACCGCGGTGCGGCGCTCGATCGCGCGCAATCTCAAGGAGTGCGGCTACGAGGTCGAGGAAGCCGAGAACGGCGAAGAGGCGCTTGAAGTGATGTCGCGCAATCCGGGCGCGTACGACATCATCATCTCCGACGTCTCGATGCCGATCATGACCGGCCCCGAGATGCTGCAGGAAGCGGACCCCGCATACATCGGCAACGCCAAGGTGCTGTTCTTGTCAGGCTACGCGCCGGAAAGCTTCAGCCACATGCTGGAGCAATACCCGGTGCACTACATGAGCAAGCCGGTGACGATGGAGCAGCTCGTCGGCCGCGTGAAGGAAATCCTCGCGACGGCGGCTTAGGTCCTCTCCCCTTGTGGGAGAGGACAGCGTTTGCGAGAGCAAACGCAGGTGAGGGTAAGGGCGCTTGAGTTGGAAGCGCTGGCGCCGGCTCCCCTCATCTGACCTCCGCTTCGCTCCGGTCTGTCTTCTCCCACAAGGGGAGAAGACCGTTCACGCCCTGCCGTGGAGTGCGTTGAGGATCGTTTCCATCGTTCGTTCGCGTTCGCCGAAGAGTTCGCTCGTCCAAATGCGCAAGACACGAAAGCCCGCGGCGTGAAGCGTTTCAGTGCGCTTCGCATCAAACGCCGCTTGCTCAGGCGCCGCGTGCTGGGAGCCATCGAGTTCGACGATTAGCTTTCGCTCGAAGCAAGCGAAGTCCGCTACGTAGTCGCCCAGCGGGACTTGACGTCGAAACTTGAAGCCGGCGAAGCGACGGTCTCGCAGCAGCATCCAAAGGATGCGCTCTTCATCGCTCATCTCACGGCGCAGTTTTCGGGCGCGCCCGAGCGTCTCTTCGGTTTTTGCTAGCCGCTTCACCGGGCGAATGTGCGCTTGGTGAAGCCGTGTGACTAGAGCGCCTACAAACACCCCTCAACATTCTGAATGCTCGGCCCACCCGCGTGCACTGCGGTCACCACGCCTTGCGCGTCCGTCTCGTAGCGGACGCCGCGGGCGGCGGGGTCTTGCACGAAGGTGGTGGCGTTGGCGGGGGCGCCGACGGTCCAGATCGTGATGTATTCCGCGCCATCGACGTACTTATGCGGCTCGGATGCAGCGCTGGCGCCGTACGCGGCTTTGATCGCAGCGCTTGTGTCGCCAACGCCGAAGCCGCGATCGGTTTTGAGTTCGGTGTTGTTGCGCAGGATGATGGAGGTGAGCACGTCCTGCTGGATCATCACCAGCATGCCTTCAGGCGCACGCGCGGGATGGAAGAGATCGCACGACGCCGGATCGGCGCCGCCGACGGCGTTGGGATTGCCGGCGCCAACGGCGGCGGTCACTTCAGCGCGCGTCATGCCGACATGGAGCGGCCCCCAGCCGTTCGCGGTGATGGCGTTGGTATCGACCGGCGCCTCGGTGGCAACTGGCGCATCGGTGGATTCAGCGGGCGGCGGCGCTGGGTTGCACGCAGCGAGGATCAAAGCGAGGGCGGTGGTGGCTAACAGTCTCATGGCAACTCCTAGTGCGCGCAGGCCTGAGCGAAATGCGGGCGAAGCTGAGGTGTTCCCATGTTCTGCGTCAGCGCCCCGCTTTATCAAGCGCGTCGAACTCTTCCGCGGTGAGTTCGATGGCGGCTGCTTGGGTGTTTTCTTCCAAGTGCTTGACCTTGCCGGTGCCCGGGATGGGCAGCATCACCGGACTCCGCTTCAGCACCCAGGCGAGCGCGATTTGGCTGGGCGCCGCGCCTTTGGCTTTTGCGATCTTGTCGAGGATCGAGCCTTCGCGCGCCAGTTCGCCGGCGTTGAGCGGGTACCAGGGGATGAAGCCGATGTTTTGCGCTTCGCAGTAGGCGAGCACGTCTTCGCTTTGGCGGCTGGCGAGATTGTAGAGGTTCTGCACCGTCGCGACGGGGAAGACTTTTTGCGCCGCCTTGATGTCGGCGACGCTGACTTCGCTCAAGCCCGCGTGCGCGATGATGCCTTGATAGAGCAGAGACTTCACGGCGTCGAATTGTTCGTTCGCTGGGACTTTGGTGTCGATGCGGTGGAGTTGCCAGAGCTTGTGCTGCTCGACGCCGAGACGCTTCAAACTGCCTTTGGCGTCGGCGATGAGTTTTTCGGGACGGCCATCCTGGCCCCAATCGTCAGGCCCGCCGCGCGTCAGGCCGCCTTTGGTGGCGATGAGCAGGGCGTCATAGGGATGTAGCGCTTCGCGGATAAGCTCTTCGGAAACGTGCGGGCCGTACGATTCCGCGGTGTCGATGAAGTTGATGCCGAGTTCGGGCAGGCGCTTCAAAGTGGCGATGGCTTCGGCTTTGTTCTCGGGTTGGCCCCAGATGCCGCGGCCCGTGACGCGCATGGCGCCGAAGCCCAAGCGGTTCACTTCGATTTGGCCGCCGATTTTGAAGGTGCCGGAACGCGCGGCGAGGGAGGAGTCGAGCTGTGCCATGGGTCGTCCTTGGGAGGGCGCGGGAATATGCGCTGGCTCCAAGTGGGGCCGTGGCGTGACGGGATCAAGCGTGTGCCTTATTGCCTGCGCGCGCGTCGCGGCCCATTTTCTGGGCAATGAGAAAACTGCTCGCTTTGCATGATGCCCCGCGCCCGCATTGGGTGGGCGACGGCTTTCCGGTGCGCTCGATGTTTTCGCCGCAGACGCATGGCGACGCGGTGAGCCCGTTCATTCTGCTCGACTATGCGCAGCCCTACCAGTTTGAGCCGGCGACGCAAAAGCGGGGCGTGGGCGTGCATCCGCATCGCGGCTTCGAGACGGTGACCATCGTCTATGAAGGCGAAGTCGATCACCGCGATAGCACCGGCAATGGCGGCCATATCGGCCCAGGCGACGTGCAATGGATGACGGCGGCGTCCGGCATTCTGCACGAGGAGTTTCACTCCAAGGCATTCACCGAGAAGGGCGGCGCCATGGAGATGGTCCAGCTTTGGGTGAACCTGCCGGCGAAGGATAAGATGTCGCCGCCTGGCTATCAGACGCTGCTGGACGGCGCGATTCCGTCTGTCGCGATCGACGGCGGACGCGTGCGCGTGATTGCGGGCGAGTACGCTGGCGCGCGCGGGCCGGCGAAGACGTTCACGCCGATCAACATTTGGGACGTGCGCTTGAAGGCGGGCGCGAAGACGGAGTTCGCGCTGCCGGAAGGCCATACGCTGGCGCTGTTGGTGCAGAGCGGCTCGGTGAAGCTGCACAGCGGCGAAAGCGCCGGCGCGTCGCAATTCGTGCTGTTCGCGCGCGATGGCGGCGCGATCGCTATTGAAGCGGAGAGCGATGCGAAGCTGTTGGTGCTGAGCGGCGAGCCGATCAACGAGCCGGTGGTGCAGTACGGGCCGTTCGTGATGAACACGGAAGGCGAGATCCGTCAGGCCATCGTGGATTTCAACGCCGGCAAGTTCGGCGACATCGCTGCGTTCGCTTAGGGCGCGGCGCTTAGCCCATCGAGGGCAGCACCAAAGCCGTAAATGATGGCGCTCAGCACGAGCGTCCAAAGGCTCATAACAAAGGAGGCCAGCGACGCGACCGCTAGTGACCGCACGGGCGTTGCGCCCTCGCGTCGCTCTTCCAAGTAAAACACGAGGCCGACGCCAAGCGCCAAAACCGCTGGAACCACAAGCCAGAGCGGTTGCGATACAAGGCCGAAATAGAAGCTCGCCAAAGTCGTGGCGATGATCGGAAGCGAGACGTATGTCGGAAGTCGAGACAACGACGTTCGCGTCAGCGCCCAGTTTTGCGCAAACGCTTCGCCGCGAGGATCACGAGTTTCTCGCTCGGCGGATAGACGATGACGCCGCCGTCGGGCGCGGTGACGAGGATCATGTTCGGGTCGGGCTTCTGTAACGGGCCGGCTGGGCGCGAGATTGCAGCCGTCTTCACGCGAAACGAACTCACGCCCTCGAGCGTCGCCGGATGGCGGCCTGTCGGCGGCAGTGGCGCGAGCGACGATGCCATGTGGGCAGTCTCCGTTTCCCCGGCTCTGACTAAAGCGCGGGAACAGCGGCGTGGGAATAGGGCTTGGGCTGTTCGCCGACGCGAGCCACAGTATTTAGCCGTCGTTGCGTTTGGCTTATCGGCGTTCCAAATCCCGAGATGTTCCGCTTGTGTTCTGAGAACAAACGCGGTACAAATGATTCCTCGGCGGGCGCATGGGCTGGCCGATGGCCTTTAGAGCTGGACTCAGGGCCAAGTGGGAGGCGGATAAGATGGCCAAGCTGAAGCTCGTTGAGGAAGCGGTGGAAACGGACAAGCAGAAGGCCCTCTCAGCCGCTCTGAAGCAGATCGACCAAGCCTTCGGCAAAGGCTCGGTGATGCGCTTGGGCGAGAAGCCGGTGGTGGAGATCGAAGCAATCTCGACCGGTTCGCTGTCGCTCGACATTGCGCTCGGCATTGGTGGCCTGCCCAAGGGCCGCATCGTTGAAATTTATGGCCCGGAAAGTTCGGGCAAGACGACACTCGCGCTGCACGTGATCGCGGAAGCGCAAAAGAGCGGCGGCGTGTGCGCGTTCGTGGACGCCGAACACGCGCTCGATCCGATCTATGCCCGCAAGCTTGGCGTCGATCTCGACGATCTGCTGGTCTCGCAGCCGGACACTGGCGAACAAGCGCTGGAGATCACCGACACATTGGTGCGCTCGGGCGCGGTCGATGTGCTGGTGATCGACTCTGTGGCGGCGTTGACGCCACGCGCGGAAATCGAAGGCGAGATGGGCGATAGCCTGCCGGGCCTGCAAGCGCGGTTGATGAGCCAGGCGTTGCGCAAGCTGACGGCCTCGATCTCGAAGTCGAACACGCTGGTGATCTTCATCAACCAGATCCGCATGAAGATCGGCGTGATGTACGGCAACCCGGAGACGACCACGGGCGGCAACGCGCTGAAGTTCTACGCCTCGGTGCGTCTGGACATCCGTCGCACCGGCCAGATCAAGGAGCGCGACGAAGTCATCGGTTCGGAAACCCGCGTCAAAGTGGTGAAGAACAAGGTGGCGCCGCCGTTCAAGCAGGTGCAGTTCGACATCATCTACGGCGAAGGCATCTCCAAGACCGGCGAATTGGTTGAGCTCGGCGTGAAGGCCGGCGTGATCGATAAGTCCGGCGCTTGGTACGCCTACGGTTCGCAGAAGATCGGCCAAGGCAAGGAGGCCGCGCGCCGGTTCTTGAAGGAGAACAAGGCCGTGGCAATCGAGATCGAAGATAAGATCCGCGGCAAATCGGCGGTGGTGGCGGACGCGATGTACTCGCCGCCGAACGACGAAGAGGCCAAGGACGCCGCTGAAGGCGAATAGGAACAAGTTTCGCCGGCTGGTTCGGAGGCGTGTAGCCGACCCGACCCCATGCCCTGGCCATGTTTCTGGGCCGGCCGGCGAATTACCTGAAGGTCTGCGGAAAGGGCCGTCCTCTGGGCGGCCCTTTTGCTGTTGCGGCGGTGCGGCGCTTGGCGTTGTGCACCGCACTACCTATACCAAGCCGGAACACTGATTTGGCTTGGAAGACATGCAGAGCGTCAACGACATCCGTCGGCAATTCTTGGATTTTTTTGGTTCGCGCGGCCATGAGCTGCCGGGCTCGTCTTCGCTTGTACCGCAAGACGACCCGACGCTACTCTTCGTCAACGCCGGCATGGTGCAGTTCAAGAACTACTTCACCGGCGCCGCCAAGCCGCCGTACCCGCGCGCGGCGACGTCGCAGAAGTGCGTCCGCGCCGGCGGCAAGCACAACGATCTCGACAATGTCGGTTACACCGCGCGCCACCTCACGTTCTTCGAGATGCTCGGCAATTTCTCGTTCGGCGACTACTTCAAGGAAGGCGCGATCGACGCCGCGTGGACTCTGATCACGAAGGATTTCGGGCTGCCGAAGGACAAGCTGCTGGTCACTGTCTATCACGATGACGACGAGGCGGCGGCGCTCTGGAAAAAAATCGCGGGTCTCTCCGAAGACAAGATCATCCGCATCGCGACGGCGGACAATTTCTGGTCGATGGGCGACACTGGACCGTGCGGGCCGTGTTCGGAAATCTTCATCGACCGCGGCGACCACATCTGGGGCGGCCCGCCCGGTTCGCCGGAGCAGGACGGCGATCGCTTCCTCGAGTTCTGGAATCTCGTGTTCATGCAGTATGAGCAATTCTTGGACGGACGCCCGCGCGAGAAACTGCCGAAACCGTCGATCGATACCGGCATGGGTCTCGAGCGCATCGCTTGCGTGATGCAGGGCGTTGAGTCCGTGTTCGAGACGGACCTGTTCCGCACCATCATCGCGGCGTCCGAAGATTTGACCAAAACCAAGGCGCAAGGCGAGCAAGCGCCCAGCTTCAACGTCATCGCCGATCACCTGCGCTCATCGTGCTTCCTGATCGCGGACGGCGTGTCGCCGTCGAACGAAGGAAGCGGCTACGTGCTGCGCCGGATCATGCGCCGCGCGATGCGGCATGCGCATATCCTCGGCGCGAAAGAGCCGCTGATGTATCGCCTGGCGCCGACGCTGATCGCGGAGATGGGCAACGCGTACCCGGAGCTGAAGCGCGCGCAGCCCGTGATCGAAGCGCAGCTGCGCGAAGAAGAAGAACGCTTCCGCCGCACGCTGGCCAACGGTCTGCGGCTGCTTGAGGATGAACTCGGCGGCTTGCAGAAGGGCCAGAAGCTTTCGGGGCGCACGGCGTTCAAGCTCTATGACACGTTCGGTTTTCCGCTCGATCTGACGCAGGACATTCTGCGCGGACGCGGGCTCGAAGTGGATGTCGCCGAATACGACGCGGCGATGCAAGGCCAAAAGGATCAGGGCGCCGCGAGCTGGAAGGGCGCTGATGGCGCCGACAATCCGGCGATCTGGCATTCGATCCTGGAGCGCACGACCGGCAACGAATTTCTCGGCTACGGCGCTGAGGCGGGCGAGGGCAAGGTGACGGCGATCGTCGCCGGCGGCGCCGAGCAGCATGAGCTGCGCGAAGGCGCCGCCGCGGCGCTCGTGTTCGATCGCACCCCGTTCTACGCCGAAAGCGGCGGCCAAGCGGGTGATCGCGGCATGATCACGTTTGCGAACGGCGCGGAGTTCGTCGTTGAGGACACGCTGAAGCAGGCGGGCGCCGTGCATGCGCATGTGGGGCGGCTGACCAAGGGCGCGATCAAAGTTGGTGATAAGGCAAAGCTTGAGATCGATCACACGCGCCGTCAGCAGATCCGCGCCAATCACTCAGCGACGCACTTGGTGCACGCGGCGCTCCGCAACGTGTTGGGACCGCACGTGTCGCAAAAGGGTTCGCTGGTTGAGGCCGACTATTTCCGGTTTGACTTCAGCCACGGTCAGGCGCTGACCGCGGACCAAATCGCGCGCGTTGAAGACGAAGTGAACGCGGTGATCCGTCAAAATGCGGAAGGCGTGATCAAGGAAATGGCGCCGGCGAAGGCCATCGAGGAAGGCGCGCTGGCGCTGTTCGGCGAAAAGTATGGCGACACCGTTCGCGTGCTGCGCTTCGGCGATGCGCTCGATGGCGCCGGCAAGCCCTATTCCGTGGAGCTTTGCGGGGGCACGCATGTGAAACGCACGGGCGACATCGCAGTGTTTTCGATTTTGAGTGAAGGCGGCGTTGCTGCCGGCATTCGCCGCATTGAAGCGGCGACGGGTGCGGCGGCGTTGGCGCATCTGAAGGCGCAAGCGGCGTTGGCGAAAGCCATCGCGGCGAACATCAAGGCGCCGTTGTCGGAAGTCACGGAGCGTGTGTCGCAACTCGCTGACGAACGCCGCAAGCTTGAGCGTGAGCTGAGCGAAGCAAAAAAGAAACTGGCGCTTGCGGGCGGCGGGGGCCAATCGGCGCCGGCCGGGCCGGAGACCGTCGGCGGCGTCTCCGTGCTGGCGCGCGTGCTCGATGGCGTCGCGGCGAAAGATCTTCGCGGGCTGGTCGATGAGGGCAAGAAGTCGATCGGCTCGGGCGTCATCGCTTATATCGGCGTCGAAGATGGCAAGGCGGCGCTGGCTGTCGGCGTCACCGACGATCTGAAAGCGAAGGTGAGCGCGGTCGATCTCGTGAAGGCTGGCGTTGCTGCCGTCGGCGGGCAAGGCGGTGGTGGGCGGCCCGACATGGCGCAGGGCGGCGGGCCGAATGGCGCGGAAGCGGGCAAAGCGCTCGACGCGATCCGCGCGGCTTTGCAAGGCGCGCTGGCGGCGTGAGTATGTTTACGTATCGCGACGCGACGGCGGTTGATGCGGAGGCGATTGCTGACTTCGCGCGCGAGACGTGGACGGCGACGTTTGGCCATCTCTATCCGCCTGAAGATCTCAACGCGTTTCTCACCGCCAAGTTCGGCGCCGACATTCAGCGCCGCGAAATGGCGGACGGCCTCCGGTACGTGCTCGCGTTCGACGACGCGGGGCTCGCCGGCTATTGCGCGATGGGCGCGCTTGACATGCCGGTCGACGATCCGCGCGCGCTCGAATTGCATCGGCTCTACATTCACGAACGCGCCAAAGGCGCCGGCGTTGCGGTGAAGCTGATGGACGAGACCATCGCTTGGGCGCGCGCCAAGGGAGCGCCGGCGCTTTATCTCAGCGTTTGGGAAAACAACGAACGCGCGCAGCGTTTTTATCGCCGCGTCGGCTTCGCGGATTACAGCGAGTGGGACTTCATGGTCGGCGCCACCGCCGATCGCGATTTCATCTGGCGGCTGGCGCTTTAGAGATCAGTTCGCGTCGGTAACGTCTCGGAAACCAAATCAATCGTTTTTGGACGACTCGATTCGGTAGTGGGGACGGCCGATATGACGCAAAACGATGCACTGGCCGCTTATCTCGGACCAGAGCTTTTCGAGCGGCTCGATTGGGGCCGTCTCTCGCATGCGCAACGTGACGCGATTCTCTCTGTGTTCCGAGTCGGATTAGGCGCGGGCGCGCAATCGGGCTCCGTGGCGACGATCGATTGCGTGCTGGCGCGCGGCAAGGTCGTGATCTGCGAAGACGGTTCGCACTGGCAGGCGCGCGATCGTGACGATGCCGAACTGATCGAGGATTGGGGTGCGGGCTCGATGGTCGCGATCCATCGTCAGCTGCTCTACAAGCTCGACCCTTACCAAGCGGCAGAGGTGGAGTTGCTGCGGCTCTAGCGCTAGCGTGTTCGTTCATTGCGGAGCCGAACCGATGGCCGACTACGAAACCGTCAAACTGGAAATCGCCGACGGCGTTGCGACGCTGACATTGAACCGGCCTGACCGGATGAACGCGTTCACCGACCAGATGGTGCGCGACATGATCGCGGCGTTCGATGAGACCGACGCGAATGACGACGTGCGCGTGGTGATCGTGACCGGCGCTGGGCGAGCGTTCTGCGCGGGCGCGGACCTCGGCTCGGGCGGGGCGACGTTTGACTACGAGAAGCGCTTGGAAGCGCGCGGCGGCGGCAAGTTCGATCCTGATCGCGCGCGCGACGGCGGGGGGCAAGTCGGCATCCGCATCTATGAAAGCCTGAAGCCGGTCATCGCGGCGATCAATGGCGCGGCGGTTGGCGTTGGTGCGACGATGACGTTGCCGATGGATATCCGTTTGGCTGTGCCGGGCGCGAAGATGGGGTTTGTGTTCACGCGGCGCGGGATCGTGCCGGAGACGTTGTCTTCGTATTTTCTGCCGCGGCTTGTTGGCGTTTCGACTGCGCTTGAGTGGACGATGACGGGGCGGGTGTTCACGAGCGAAGAAGCGAAAGAGCGCGGGCTAGTGCGGTCGCTGCATGCGCCGGATGAGCTGTTGCCGGCGGCGCACGCGCTGGCGCGGGAGATTGCGGACAACACTGCGCCGGTGTCAGTGGCGTTGGCGCGGCGGATGATGTTGGACATGCTTGATGCTGGCCATCCGATGGAAGCGCACCGGTTGGAAAGCCGGCTCATGGTGGCGCGCGGGCAGGCGGGCGATGCGAAGGAAGGCGTGACGTCGTTTTTGGAGAAGCGCACGCCGGTTTATCCGGATCGCGTTTCGACCGACATGCCTCAACCGTATCCGTGGCGGCCGACGCCGCCGTTCCGGGAATAGAGCAGCGCGCAGCGACCTGGTGTCCCAGCCTTGCGGCCAGAGTGCTTGCGATTGCGGATGAGAGCGGTTCATGCGCAGCATCATAGCGCCGCTGCGCATGTGTCGGATTGTAATGTTTGGCGTTGAAGCGCGTTTGAAGACGCGCGCTCGTCTAAGGACGCCGATACTGGATGAAGCCGAGGTTCTTTGCGACTTGATCGTAGAGGCTGCGGCCGGCGTAGTTGGTCTCGTGCGTGAGCCAGTAGACTCGGCTGCAGCCGAGTTTATCGGCGCGCTTGTAGACGGCTTCGATCAGCGCGCGGCCGACGCCGCGTTTGCGTGCTGCGGCCGAGGTGAACAGGTCTTCGAGGTAGCAAAAGTTCTGGATCGCCCAGGTGCCGCGATGGAGCACGCAGTTCACCAGGCCGATCAGTTCATGCGTTTCCTCGTCTTCCGCGACGAGGCAGAACATCGGTTCGGACGGATCGAGGAAACGGCCGAACGTGATGTCGCTGACGTTCTTGGGCAGCTCGGATTCGTAGAACGCGAGATAGCCTTGCCAGAGTACATCCCAACCGGCGCGATCTTCGGCGGTGACGTCACGAATGATCATCGACGAACCTCGATTGTTGCTTCTTCTTCGGCCGCGACAGCTTCGCTGTCGTCGTCCCTGGTCATAAAGAAGGGTCCCGACCATTCGGGATTGATCCAGATGCCTTCGATGCGCGTGAGTGCCTCGTTGGCTGTTCCCTCGTACCGGATGGCGAACCCAAGATCAGCCTCGGCGCTATAGAACTTGGTGAAAACGATCTGAAGGCCGCTGCGCGTGCCTTCGATCTCGGCCTTCAGCACAGAGAGATTGAGCCAAGGGTCGGCGACGTTAGGTTCATCGATAGCGCCGAAGAATGCGCCATTTTGCTCCTCGATCTGCGCGTTGAACACAGTCTCGGGAAATGCGTCATCCGGGTAGCGGTAGGCGCCGCTCCAAGACCCTGTCAGGGAGGAGCGGCGGTTTTCGCTCACGCCGCGCCCATCGCTTTGTCGAGATTGTCGGCGACGGCGTCGAGGAAGCCTTCGGTGGTGAGCCAGGATTGCTTGTCGCCGACGAGGAGCGCGAGGTCCTTGGTCATCTGGCCGGACTCGACGGTGTCGATGGTGATTTTCTCGAGCAGCAGCGCGTAGTCGATGAGCTGCTGGTTGTTGTCGAGCTTGCCGCGATGGGCGAGGCCGCGCGTCCAAGCGAAGATCGAGGCGACCGAGTTGGTGCTGGTCGGCTCGCCTTTTTGGTGCTGGCGATAGTGGCGGGTGACGGTGCCGTGCGCGGCTTCCGCTTCCATCGTCTTGCCGTCCGGCGTGATCAGCACGGAGGTCATCAGGCCGAGTGAGCCGAAGCCTTGCGCGACGGTGTCTGACTGCACGTCGCCGTCGTAGTTCTTGCAGGCCCAGACATAGCCGCCGCTCCACTTCAGGGCGGAGGCGACCATGTCGTCGATCAGACGATGCTCGTAGGTGAGCTTGCGCTTGTCGAACTCGGCTTTGAATTCGGCGTTGAAGATCTCTTCGAAGATGTCCTTGAAGCGGCCGTCATAGGCTTTGAGGATGGTGTTCTTGGTCGAGAGATAGACCGGGTAGTTCTTCAGCAGCCCGTAATTGAATGACGCGCGCGCGAAGTCGCGGATCGAGTCATCGAGGTTGTACATCGCCATGGTGACGCCAGAGCCTGGCGCCTTGAACACTTCCTTCTCGATCACCTGGCCGTCGTCGCCGACGAACTTGATCGTCAACGTGCCCTTGCCGGGGAAGCGGAAATCGGTGGCGCGGTACTGATCGCCGAAGGCGTGGCGGCCGACCACGATGGGCTTGGTCCAGCCGGGGACGAGGCGCGGCACGTTCTTCATGATGATCGGTTCGCGGAAGATGACGCCGCCGAGGATGTTGCGGATGGTGCCGTTCGGCGACTTCCACATTTCCTTCAGGCCAAACTCTTTCACACGCGCTTCGTCGGGCGTGATGGTCGCGCACTTTACGGCGACGCCGTATTGTTTGGTCGCGTTGGCGGCTTCGATGGTGATCTGGTCGTTGGTGGCGTCGCGGCTTTCGACGCCGAGATCGAAATACTTGATGTCGAGATCGAGGTAGGGGTGGATCAGGCGTTCTTTGATCGCCGCCCAGATGATCCGGGTCATCTCGTCGCCGTCCATGTCGACGACTGGATTGTCCACCTTGATCTTGGCCATCGTTCTGCTCGCCTTTCGCGTTCGGGAAGTTGGGCGCGTGGTAGCAGCTAGCGAAGGCCGCGCAAACTGCGACGGCTGGTCTTAGTGGCGGGCATGGGAAATGGCGCTTTTGGCCATGTCCCGATACAACTCCGACCGATGACTCGCGCTCGAAACATGCCGCCGCCGATCGAGGAGGAATGGCCAGCAATCCTGCTGGTGCGTCCCCAGATGGGCGAAAACATCGGCGCGGTTGCACGCGTTTTGTTGAATTTTGGCCTGATTTCGCTCCGCCTCGTCGCGCCGCGTGATCGCTGGCCCAATCCGAAAGCTGAGGTGGTGGCGGTCGGCGCCGACAAGGTGCTGAAGGGCGCGCGGGTCGAGTGGTCGCTCGACGAGGCATTGGCGGATGCAACTTTGGTGATCGCCGCATCGGCGCGACCGCGTGGGTTGGAGAAGCCGGTGTGGGGCCCGCGCGAGGCGGCGCTGAACATTCGCGCGGCGTTGGCGCTGGGCGAGAAGCCGGTGGTTATGTTTGGGCCAGAGGCCGCTGGAATGGAGACGGAAGAAATCGCGCGGGCGGATGCGATCATGACGTTGCCGGTCAATCCTGGGTTTGCGTCGCTCAACTTGGCGAATGCGGTGGCGGTGTTTGCTTTTGCTTACGCCGAGGCGCGGCAGGTGGAGGATTTGCCGTCTTGGTTTCGGGATTCCGAGAGTGAGCCGGCGACGCAGGAGGAGTTGGAAAAGCTGTTCGGTCATCTTGAGCAAGAGCTTGAACATGGGCGCTTTTTCCACCCCGACGACAAGGCGGCGCTGATGAAGCGAAACCTGCGTTCGATCTTCCTGCGGGCGCGGCTGACGGTGCAGGAAGCGCAGACGCTGCGCGGCGTGATCAAGGCGCTCACCATCGGGCGCGGCGGGCGCAAGAAAGATGACCTGTAGGAAATGACTATCCCGGGCCGAGGGATTTTGGTTATCCACAGAACGAATGCAGAAAACGGCGCGCCGCAAACCGAAGACGACCGCACAGGCCGCGCCGTCTCAAGCGCTGGTGCCTTGGGGCGGGGAAGAGGTCGACGTTGATCGCTTCGTGGCCGAGAGCTGGGTCGATCTGCTGAACCGGCAGCGTTGGTTATCGAAAAAGCTGAAGCTCGAAACCGCGCCGTGGCTCGTCGATCAGAACGCAGGGATCATTCAGTTCGAGCGCAAGGACGGCGCGGTGGTGACGGCGCCGGTGCAGATTATCGGCGCCTGGAATCCGCGCACCAGCATTTTCCGCTGGGCCTGGGATCATCCGATGGTGGTGCAGCGGCTGCGCAACGACGCCGAACGCACGCGCTGGTTCGGCGATAAGCACGGGTTGGAAGAGTTGACGGTGAAGTCACTCAAGATGGACGAGCAGGAAGCGTGGCGGCTGACGGCGTTGGCGATGAAGGTGAACGGCTCGCACGGCGTTTATCGCGCGCCCACGGAGGGCCCGGTGATCTTTATGACATTGGGTAAGCCGAACGTGCGCAAGGTGAGCGCTTAGGCTTTGCGTTTCCAGCGCTGCCAGGGCGTGAGCGGGCGATAGCGCGGCGTTTCGGTCGGGCCGGCTTTTACGCATTCGAGCAGCTCGCGGCGCATCAGGTGCGCGACCGCGTCTTGCGCGGCGCGTTTGGAGAGACCGGTGCGCTCAGCCAGATCGGCGTAGCTCAACGCGACGCGCTTGCCGTCACCTGCGGACCAGATCGCGACGTAGGTGAGGAAGGCCGAAGGGCGGCGATCGTGCGACACGAGATCGGCCATCAATGTGCTGAAGACGTAGGCGTCGATCTGGGTTGTCGCTTTCATTGCTATAGCAATGACTGACGCCATCGACTTGAGCAAGAGCTGAGCGTAGCGCGGATGGTGGAGGTTCGCCCATGATTACGCATCTCAAGTTCGCTTCTATCCCGACGCGCGATCAGGACACGGCGGTGTTGTTCTGGACCGAGCAAGTTGGTTTCCGCGTGTTGACCGATCAACCGATGGGACCGGGGAAGCGCTGGATCGAGCTGGGCATTCCGGGCGCGGACACGCGGATCGTGCTGTTCACGCCGGATGGGCACGAGGAGCGCATTGGGTCGTTCTTCAACGGATCGTTTGCGTGCGACGATGTCGACTACACCTACAAGCAGATGAAAGAGCGCGGCGTTTCGTTTGAGTCCGCACCGGAAAAGCAGCCCTGGGGCGCGTTCGCCAAGTTTCGCGATCCGGACGGTAACACGTTCGTGCTGTCGAGCCGGTAGGCGGCGTCGGAATTTCTTTACCGTTCACGCCTGTAAACTGCGACCACAGCGATTCTTCGTGTGGTGCGCATGTCTAGAGATCAGATCGTTCGTGTTGCGATACTATCGGGCGCCATTCTCTTTGTGGTCGTCGCGCTCGACTATTTGATCAACGTGGTCATCGCGCCAGGCCACACGCCTTATACGCCTCTGGTAACGATCGCGATTGCTCTGGCCGTGACGCCGGCGGCCATCACCTATCTCTTGCTGCAGAACGCCAAGGTGCAAAAGGCGCAGTCGGCGCTCGCCGAAGAGCGCGTGGCGCGGCAAGCAGCGGATGGCGCCAACGCCGCGAAGACGCAGTTTCTCGCTAACATGAGCCATGAGCTGCGCACCCCGCTCAATGCCATCATCGGTTACGCTGAGATGGTCGAGGAGGAGACGCGCGGCGCCAAGCTGGATGTCGCGGCGGAGGATTCGCAGCGCATTCAGCGCTCGGCGCATCATCTGCTGGGGCTGATCAGCGAGATCCTGGATCACGCTCGGCTTGAGACGGGCAAGACTGAGTTGAAACCAGCGCCGACGGCGTTGCAGGCGGTGTTCAACGAAGTCGCGGAAACGGCGCGTGCGGCGGCCGCGGCGAATGGCAACAGCTTCGAGGCGCAGTGCGATCCGGACATCGGCTCGGCCTATCTCGATGTGATGAGGCTGCGTCAGTGTATGCTGAACCTCACAAGCAACGCCGCGAAGTTTACGAAGAACGGGCGCATCAGCATCGCGATGAGCGCGAGCGGGAATGATGGGTTTGCGTTTGTGGTGACCGATAGCGGCATTGGCATGCCGGACGAAACTGTCGAGCGCCTGTTTCAGCCTTTCGTACAGGCGGATTCATCGGTGACGCGTGAGTACGGCGGCACGGGATTGGGCTTGGCGATCACCAAGCAACTCGTGGACGCGATGGGCGGCTCGGTGGGCGTTGCGAGCGAACCAGGCAAGGGCTCCACATTTACGCTGACGATGAAACGCAGCAATGCCGGTGCGAACGTGGTGACGTTCGCAGCCTAAGCGCCTTCGCGCATCCGGCGCCAATTCAAGAACAGCTCGGGCCAGGTACGCGCTGAGTTTTGATCGAGTCCGCGCAAGCCAAAGCCATGTCCGCCGCGCTCGAAGATGTGCATTTCCGTGGGCACGCGGGCGGCGCGAAGCGCGGCGCTGTAGTTCAGCGTGTTTTCGACCGGCACGGCCGGATCGTCCGCGGCGTGCATGATGAATGTTGGCGGCGTGTCGGCGGGCGGGGCGGCCTCGAGCGAATAGGCAGCCACTCGCGCGTCTGTTGGATTTTCACCCAGCAGGTTGCGGCGCGAGCCCGGGTGCGCATGCGGAGCGCGCATCGTGATGACGGGATACATTAGCGCGGAGAGATCGGGCCTGGCGGAGAGTTCGTCGTCGGCATCGATTGGCTCGTACACACGCGCGTTGAAGCGTGTAGCGACGCTGCCGGCGACGTGGCCGCCAGCGGAGAAGCCCATGACGGTGAGGCGCGCCGGATTGATGCCGTCTTGCGCGGCGCGGGCGCGGATAACGCGCACGGCGCGCTGCGCGTCCTGCAGCGGCGTGTCGGCGCCGGCTGCCCAGCCTTGGTGCGGCAAGCGATGGCGCAGCACGTACGTTGTGATGCCGCGCCGTGAGAACCAGCGCGCGCCTTCGTAGCCTTCCTTCTCGATGACCACCCACGAATAGCCGCCGCCGGGAATGATGAGCAGCGCGGAGCCGTCTGGGTTCTGTGCGTTGAAGCGCTGGATGATGGGGCGCGTGACCTCGTGTGCGGCGCGATCGACGAGGCCGAAGGGGTTGGTGCGCTCGACGATGCGTTCTCTAAGCGTGACCCCTTCGCCGCCGGGCGGTGTGCCGGGCCATAGCGGGATGTCTTCGTCGGGTTGGCGGTCAAGGTCGATGAGGAGTGTGGTTTCACTTTGCGGCGCTATTGCTGGCGTGGCGCAGGCGGCGAGTGCGGCCGGAAGTGTGAGGATGGAGCGGCGATCAACGGCCATGAGCGGATTATGTCCCTTCTCCTGGTTAAGGAGAAGGTGTCCGCGAAGCGGACGGATGAGGTTTGCTGATCTTACCAGGAGAGGCCGCGCCTCCTTCGGACGCGCCGGTAAACCTCACCCGTCGTTCGCTTTGCTCACTGACACCCTCTCCCTAACCGGGAGAGGGGACGCTAATCTTTCAACGCGCCGACCATTTCGTGGCCTTCGCCGCCGAGGATTTCGAGCTGCGTGATCGTGCCTTCGGCGATTTCTTCCTCGCTATCGACGTAAGTGACGCCGTCGATCTCCGGCGCGTCGGCTTTGGTGCGGAAGGAATAGGCTTCGGCATCTTCGTCCCAGCCGTCGCAGATGGCGTCGACGGTCTTGCCGATCATGGATTGGAGGCGCTGGTGGGCGAGCGTGGTTTGCACTTCCATGAAGCGATCGTAGCGCTCGTCGACATCGTCTTGATCGACGTGGCCGGGGAGGTCGCGTGAGGGCGCGCCTTCGACGTTTTCGTATTTGAACACACCGGCGCGATCGATCTCGGCTTCTTCGATGAAGTCGAGCAGTGTTTCGAAATCGTCTTCGGTCTCACCGGGGAAGCCGACGATAAAGCTCGAGCGGATGGTGAGGTCTGGGCAGATGTCGCGCCACTTCTTGATGCGATCGAGCACTTTGTCCTGGTTCGCGGGGCGGCGCATGGCTTTGAGCACGCTCGGGGAAGCGTGCTGGAACGGGATGTCGAGGTAGGGAAGGATTTTGCCTTCGGCCATGAGCCCGACGACTTCGTCGACGTGCGGATAGGGGTAGACGTAGTGGAGACGCACCCAGGCGCCGAGGTCGCCGAGCTCCTTACAGAGATCGTAGAACTTGGCGCGGACCATGCGGTCCTTCCATTTGCTCTCGGCGTATTTGACATCGACGCCGTAGGCCGACGTGTCTTGGCTGATGACGAGCAATTCCTTGACGCCGGCTTTCACCAGTTGTTCGGCTTCGCGCAGCACGGCGTTGGCGGGGCGCGAGACGAGATCGCCGCGAATGCTGGGGATGATGCAGAAAGTGCAGCGGTTGTTGCAGCCTTCGGAAATTTTCAAATAGGCGTAGTGGCGCGGCGTGAGGCGGTAGCCGCCTTCTGGCACGAGATCGATTTTGGGATCGTGCAGCTGCGGTAGATGCGTGTGCACGGCGCCGACGACGGCTTCGTATTGGTGCGGGCCGGTGATCTCCAGCACTTTCGGGTGTGCTGCGCGGATCAGGCTCTCTTCTTTGCCTAAGCAGCCGGTGACGATGACTTTGCCGTTCTCGGCGATGGCTTCGCCGATGGCGTCGAGGCTTTCGGCTTTGGCGCTATCGAGGAAGCCGCACGTGTTGACGACCACGAGGTCGGCGCCTTCGTAGCTGGCGCTCAGCTGATAGCCCTCGGAGCGCAGGCGCGTGATGATGCGCTCGCTGTCCACGAGGGCTTTAGGGCAGCCGAGGCTGACCACGCCGATGGTTGGGGCTTTTGTCATGTGGAGGCGGGGCTTCTAGCGCAGGTGCGGAGTTATCCCAAGCGGCGGCGCTGAAAAATGAAGGCGTCCGGAAACGGCCAGCGTCGCAGTCCGTTTCTGGCGAGTATGGGGGCCAAGGAGACAAGCCATGGCGACTGTCAGAAAAGACTTCCGGAGCGCGCGCTTGGCCGATGAGGTTTGGGCGAAGCTGAAGCGGTTCGATGCGGTGCATGAGTTGGCGCCGGGCTTTGTCACGGCGACGAAAATGGAGCCCTCCGGCGCGCGGATGGTGACGTTCGCGAACGGGATGGAAATCCGGGAATGGCCGGTTTCTAGCGACGATGCTCAGCGTCGCTTGGTTTACGCCATCCTCGATCACCCGCGGTTCACGCACTATTCGGCGGCGGCCCAGGTGTTTGAGGACGGGACGGGGAGCCGGTTCGTCTGGACTGTGGATTTCCTGCCGGACGAGATGGCCGGGATGCAGGACGCTTCGATGGAAGCCGGCGCGAAAGCGATGGCGGCGGCGTTGTAGCTGGGAGTATCGGCCTGCCGTCTGCTGCGAATGACTTGCAGGAGCGTTCTCGACACGCTAAGTTTCTTTGCGGGTGACTATCAGTCGCCGAAAAAGCCTTTGCTTACAGAGAAGTGCGGGATGTACGTCTGCAATTGTAACGGTGTGACTCGCAACGAGGTCGATGAGGCCATCGCTGCCGGCGCGCAGGGTCCGGAGGCGGTTCTTGCCCATCACGGGTGTGAACCTTGCTGCGGTCGCTGCCTGCCTGAGATCGCCGATGGCATTGCTGGCGGCGGAATGGCTTGCGCCAATCGGAGCCTCGTCGCAGCGGAGTAACGCGCGATGAAGGGCGACCCGGACGTCATCAAGCAGCTCAACAAAATTCTGACCAATGAGCTGACGTCGATAAACCAGTATTTCCTGCATGCGCGCATGTACCAAAGCGATGGCTACGGCAAGCTGGGCAAGAAGACGTACGACGAATCCATTGAAGAGATGAAGCACGCCGACAAGATCGTGAACCGCATCTTGTTGCTTGAAGGCCTGCCGAACCTGCAGACCCTGAACAAGCTGCAGATCGGCGAAGCGGTGCCCGAGCGGCTGCAGGCCGACTTGAATGCTGAGCGCACGGGGCACGCGGGGATCAAGGAAGGCATCACGCTCTGCGAGGAGAAGAAGGACTACGTCTCACGCGACATGCTGACGGAGCTGCTCGACGACACCGAAGAGCACATCGACTTCCTCGAGACGCAGCTGATGAACCTCGATCAGATGGGGCTGCAGAATTATCTGCAAAGCCAATACGATCTGGACAGCGCGCCGGACGCTTAGCGCGCCAGGCCTTGTGCCGACGCCGTTTCGAAGCGCGCCACTTCGCGGAAGCCTTCGCCTGACTTGAGTGCTGCCGAGCCAGTGGCGTCGAGCAGAAGCCACTCGCTTGCGGCCTCGAACGAGTCGAACTGGCGCACGTCAGCCCAGGGGCTGCGGTCCACGTTGCGCTTGGCGAGCCAGTGGCTGAGAAAGCGCTGGCCGGCGGGGCTCTCGCACACCCAGCCCGATCGGCGCACAAACATGAGACCCAGCGGTTCGAATAGCTGGCGGTGAGCGTTGAACACGCCGTCGAGCTTGCCGAGGGAAATCTCCGAAACGTCAATGCCGGCGTGAATGACGCTGATGCAATCGAAGCCGAGCCAAATTGGACTGGCGGCGTTGAATGCGGCGTGGTCGTGCAAGTCCTGCGCGGTCATCGCGCCGAAATATTCAGTGCGGCTGAGTTCGAGGCTCTCATTGTGGCGCAGCACGATCGGCACGACGCAATCCTTCTCAGCGCACGAGAGCGGCGGGTTGCTCGAAGCGCATGATCTCGACGAAGCCTTCGCGGCGTTCGGCGAGGGCGATTTCTTCGGGGCTCAACACCAGCCATTCGCCGGCTTCGGCAAGGGTGTCGAACTGGCGCACGGCGCTCGACATGCCTTCGCGGATGTCGCCGGAGAGCCAGTGGCGCACTTGCGGCTTAGCGGCTTCGCTCAAGCAGACCCAAGCCGAGCGGCGCAGGATCTGGAATTCGATCGGCGCGTAGAGTTTGCGGTAATGCACGAAGAGCGCGTCGAGTGCGAGTTTATCGACGTCCGAAAAATGGGCGCCGGGCATGACCACGGCGAGGCCATCGCGGACCATGTGTTCGGGATTGGCGGCGGCGAATTGGGCAAGCGCGGTCAGCTCGGCCAGCGTGATCACGCCGCCGTACTCGACCAGGTTAAGTTCAAGCGCCGCATTGTGGCGAAGAACGACAGTCACAATTTTGCTCCCGGTATCAGCGTTTGCGCGGGCCACCTTTAGGAAAGGTTAAGCACGATGCCGCGGGTCGCACCGGAAACGCTGGCCGTCGCAGCGTGTGTTGACTGCGCGACGGTGCGAGCGCTCGTTCGGGTCATGAAATATCTTCTGTTGGCGTTGGTTTTGGCTTTGGGCGCGTGCGCGAGCGCGCCTGTCAGCGAGGATCGCCTCGAAGCGTCGCCAGCACCCGTCATCGCGGCCGAGCGCGCGTTTGCGGCGGACGCGGCGCGGCGCGGGTGGGTGGCCGCGTTTCGGACCTACGCGGCGGCGGACGCCATCATGCTCAGCCCCGATCCCGTAAACGCGCAGGCGCAGTTGGCCGAGATCGAGGGCGACGGCAGCACGGCGTTGGATTGGCGACCGGCTTATGCAGGGATTTCGCGGTCCGGCGACTTCGGTTTCACGACTGGTCCGTTCCAGATGCGCGGGCGCGATGGGATCATCGGCCACTACTTCACGGTTTGGCGGCGCCAATCGGATGGCGACTGGAAGTGGATATTCGACGCGGGGACGGACGTGCGCGATCCGGGGCCAGCGGTTGAACCCGACGCTGCAATCCCAAGTATCGTCGTCGCAACGGGCGGCGCGTCAGGGGAAGAGACGGCGATCGCGGCGATTGCCGCGCTTGAAGAGGCCAACGCCCGGTCAGTGTCGCTCGCCGGCTTGCTTGCCGACGACGCGCGGGTGAACCGGCCATACGAGCCTGCAGCGGTCGGTGGCCAGGCTGCGTTTCGGCTGATGGCGGCGGAGGGAGGGGCGACCTTTACCTCATTGCGCCGTGAGGCGGCCTCCGGCGGAGACATGGTGTTCTCGTTGGGCGAGGTTCGGGACAGCAATGAAGGCGTTGAGCGGCTTCGCTATTATGCCCGGATCTGGCAATGGCGGCCGGAAGGCTGGCGGATCGTGTTTGACGAGATCGTGCCCCGGCGCGGCGGTTGACCTCGGGCTAAGCCCCCTCTAGAAGCCCCGCTTCCCGCGCCGAACCTCGTTTCGGCGGTGGGTCCATACTGGGTGACGGGCAACCGCCAGGGCAGTCGCGATCTCGTTTGTGAGGTCGCCGGTCCCCGTCAGAAGAAGAAGGCGCCTCAAGCGCATGACGAAGCGTATTCAAGCCAAATACAAATCGGACCGCCGTTTCGGCCAAAACCTCTGGGGCCGTCCGAAATCTCCAGTGAACAAGCGCCAATACGGCCCGGGCCAACACGGCCAGCGCCGCAAAGGCAAGACCTCTGACTTCGGCCTGCAATTGGTCGCGAAGCAGAAGCTGCGCATGTACTACGGCAACATCACCGAAAAGCAGTTCCGCAAGACCTACGAAGAAGCCGCGCGCCGGAAGGGCAACACGGCTGAAAACCTCATCGGCCTGCTCGAGAGCCGCCTCGATGCGGTGGTCTATCGCTGCAAGTTCGTGCCGACGGTTTTCTCGGCGCGTCAGTTCGTGAACCACGGCCACGTCAAGGTGAACGGCCGCCGCGTCACCATCCCGTCCTTCCTGGTGAAGGTCGGCGATCTGATCGAAGTGCGCGAGAAGGCCAAGTCGATGGCCATCGTTCTCGAAGCGCTGGCCAGCGGCGAACGCGACACGCCGGATTACCTCGAAGTCGATCCCAAGGGCATGGTTGCGCGCTATCAGCGCATCCCGGTTCTCTCTGACGTGCCATATCCGGTGCAGATGGAGCCGAACCTCGTCGTCGAATATTACGCGAGCTAAGCGCATAAACTCGCTGGACATCAGGCCTCGCGGTGACGCGGGGCCTTTTTCCTGCTTGGTAGGCGCATGACGTCCGGGCGCTACATCCTCACCCTGCAGTGCCCGGACGCCGTCGGCATCGTGGCGGCGGTGGCGACGTTCTTGGCTGAGCGGCAGTTCTCGATCGAGGAATCCGATCAGTTTCACGATCTCCCGCGCGACTATTTCTTTATGCGCACGGCGTTCTCGAAGAAGAACGGCGGCGCGGATCTGGCCGAGCTGCAGCAGGCGTTCGCGTCGATCGCGGCGCGGTTCGCCATGGAGTGGCGGATCCACGACACGGCGGAGCGGCCGCGCATCGTGGTGGCGGTCTCGAAGATCGGGCACTGCTTCTACGATCTGCTGCACCGCGAGCAGACCAGATGGCTGGGCGGCGACATCGCCGCGATCGTCTCCAACCACACCGAGATGGAGCCGTTTGCGCGCTGGCGCGAGAAGCCGTTCCATCATGTGCCGGTGACGGCTGAGACCAAGGCCGATGCTGAGGCGCGGCTGCTAGCGATCATGGACGAAAGCGGCGCGGAATTGCTCGTGCTCGCGCGTTATATGCAGGTACTGTCGCCCGAGATTTGCGCGGCGCTCGCGGGGCGCTGCATCAACATCCACCACTCGTTCCTGCCGAGCTTCAAGGGCGCCGAGCCCTACACACAGGCGCACGCGCGCGGGGTGAAGATCATTGGCGCGACGGCTCACTACGTTACGCCCGACCTCGATGAAGGGCCGATCATAGAGCAGGCCGTCAGCCGCGTGGCGCATCATCACACGCCGCGCGACTTGGTCGAGATGGGCCGTGATGTTGAAAGCCAAGTGCTGGCGCGAGCGGTGCGTTGGCACTTAGAGCGCCGGGTGGTCATCACCGGCAACAAGACAGTGGTGTTCGCGTGAGCGTGACCGAGGGGCGTCGATGCCGAAGCTGATTAAGTCGATCAACGACGCTATTCTGGTGCAGCCAGGCGAAGCCTCGAAGCTCGCGCAACGCAGCACGGTTGCGGATGAGCTGTTTCCGGAACGGGAAGCGGCGGAAGCTGAGACAAAGGAAAACGCCAAGGCCATTGACGGATTGCAGGATGCGTTGTGGGCGGGGCGATCGCGCGCGTTGTTGGTGATCCTGCAAGGCATCGACACCTCCGGGAAAGACGGCACGGTGCGCGCGGTGTTCAATCGCTGCGGGCCGCTTGGCGTGGCTGTCACGGCGTTCGGCCGACCGAGCGAAGAGGAATTGGCGCACGACTTCCTGTGGCGCATTCACATGGCAGCGCCGAAGAAGGGCATGATCGGCGTCTTCAACCGCTCGCAGTACGAAGATGTGCTGGTGGTGAAGGTGCGTGGGCTGGCGCCAGCGGATGTGGTGGAGCGGCGCTACGAGCAGATCAACGCGTTCGAGCGGCATTTGACCGAGAACGGCGTCACCGTGCTGAAGTTCATGCTCAACATCTCGAAGGACGAGCAGAAAGAGCGCCTGCAGGCGCGGCTCGATGATCTAGCAAAGAATTGGAAGTTCAATGCGGACGATCTCGAAGACCGCAAACTTTGGAGCGACTACCAGAAGGCATATGAGGTCGCGCTGGATCGGTGCTCGACGGAGCACGCGCCGTGGCGTGTCGTGCCGTCCGACAGAAAATGGCAACGCAACGCCATCATCTCGGCGGTTGTGCGCCGGACGCTGGAAGACATGAACCCGAAATATCCGAAGACTGATTGGAAGCCTTCGGACTTCAAGATCACTTAGAGGGCAGGCTATCTTCTTTGCGGATGATGCCAAGCGAGATTACGCGCTTGAGCGCTTCGTCCGGCGGGATCGCCAGCGGTCGCATGGCGTTGCGCGGCAGGTAGAGCAGAAAGCCGGATGTCGGGATTGGCGCTTGCGGGACATAAACCGCGACCAGATCGACGCCGATGTCGTGCGCGACCTCCGCGGTGTCTTCGTTGGTGATGAAGCCGATCGCGTAAGAGCCCGGCTGCGGAAATTCTACCAGCACGGCTTGCTTGAAGGACGTGCGCTCGGGCGCTGCGACCTGCTTGAACACTTGCTTGGCGCCGCCATAGATCGTGCGCACCAAGGGTAAGTTGGCGATGCCGCTATCGGCGGTGTTCACAATCCAACGGCCGACGAGATTTCCCGCGAGCGCGCCGACCACGGTGAGCGCTGCGATTGCGAGGATTACGCCGCCGCCCGGGAAGCGGGTAAAGAACTCGAAACCGGGCGGGATAATCGGTTCGACCCGCGTGTCGATGAAGGTGACGACGATCCAGATCAGCCAGGCGGTGATGACGAACGGCAGGACCAGCGCGACGCCGGTGAGGAAAGAATTGCGCAGCCACGTCAAGAGGTGGAATGGGCGCGGTGGCGTGACTGGCGGGGGAGGCATCTCGTCGGGATGTAGGGCATGCCAAGGGGCTGCGAAAGCGCCCTAGCGACGCGGGCGGGCGGTTCCTACGTTTGCCCTCATGTTCGGTCGCAAAAGCACGTTCGTCTCGGCGCCGCCACGGCGCGGTCCACGAGACGGGTTTTCGGAAACAGTGATCCGTGTGGTCGAGGAGATCGGCCCAGCCGTTATCGGCATTCGGCGCACGAGCAGGGCGCGGGATCTCTATGATGGCGCGGGCTCGGGCGTGATCATTTCGCCGGATGGCTATGCGCTGACCAACAATCACGTCGTGCGCGGCGCCGGTCGGATTGAAGGCGTGCTGAATGACGGCAGCGTGACGACCGCCGAGATCGTCGGGACCGATCCGGATACGGACCTGGCGCTCTTGCGGTTGAATGGTCGCATGCACGCTTCGGCGGAGCTTGGCGATTCTGATGCGTTGAAGGTTGGCGAACTCGCGATCGCCATCGGCAATCCGCTTGGCCTGCAGGCGACAGTGACGGCGGGCGTCATATCGGCGTTGCGGCGGACGCTGCGCGGCGAAAGCGGCCGGCTGATCGAGGACGTCATCCAGACTGACGCAGCGCTCAATCCGGGCAATTCAGGCGGGGCGCTGGTGGACGGCGATGGCGCGGTGGTTGGCATCAACACCGCCATCATCGGCGGTGCACAGGGGCTCTGCTTCGCGGTGCCGAGCAACACGGCGAAACTGGTCATCCCCGAACTGATGCGCGACGGGCGCGTGTCGCGTGGTTGGTTTGGAATCGCCGGTCAAACGCAGGAATTGTCACGCGCTCTGGCGCGACGCGTGGGCCTCGACGTCGGGAGCGGTGTACTGGTTGCGGCCGTCAATAGCGGCGGGCCGGCCGAGGCGGCGGGGCTTCGTGTTGGCGACGTCGTGCTGAAGCTCGATGGCTTATCAACGCCGTCGGTCGATGCTGTGCACAAGGTGCTTACGCGCGACAAGATCGGGCGCAAGGTCGCGCTCGATGTTTTGCGCGACGGAGTGATCGTGAAGCTCAATCTGCAAGTGACGGAGCGGCCGGACGAACGGCGTAGGGCTTAGGCGGTTTCGAGCAGGCCTTTGTCGGCAAGGAGCGTTTTCAGTTCGCCGGTTTGGAACATCTCGCGGACGATGTCGCAGCCGCCGACGAATTCGCCTTTGACGTAAAGCTGCGGGATCGTGGGCCAGCTGGAGAACACCTTCACGCCGTCGCGGATGTCAGGATCAGCGAGCACGTTCACGTCGCTATAGTCGACGCCAAGATGATCCAAGATGCGCACGACTTGGTTTGAGAAGCCGCACTGGGGCTGGTCGGCTGTGCCTTTCATGAAAAGCACCACGTCATTGTCCGCGATGGTGCGGGCGATGGTTTCTTGCGAGTCGGACATATCTGCTCCTGAGCCGCACTTAAGCGCGCCGCTCGCCTCCATCAAGCCGACTTGGGGCCAGTCTCCAGGGCAAGAGCATGAAGCTCCCCGCCCATCCGGCCCTTGAGGGCGGCATAGACCATTTGATGCTGGGCGACCCGGCTCTTGCCCACGAAGGTGTCAGAGCGGATCACGGCCCGATAATGATCGCCGTCGCCGGCGAGATCGTCGATTTTGATGTCCGCATCGGCGAAAGCGTCGCGGAGCAGGCCCTCAAGGTCTTGTGCGGACATGGCCATTCTCGCGTCTCCTAGGCGGCGCCGGCACGGAAAGTAGAGGCTACACTACCCTTTTGGGACATGTTTTCGCCGCATCGTGGGAACGCATGACGATCACGAAAGTTTTGATTGCGCGCTGGCTCACGTTCGGGGCATCCAGCGCAGGTTGGGGGATGGGCGGCCGGAAAGGTCGCCCACTGCGTGGGAGACGTTGACAAGCGCACTATTTCCTAAAGTTTAGGCGCGGTTTAGAAGTACCGTCTGGGAGAGAAGACCGCGATCATTGCGGCGGCCTGGATTTGGTGGGTGGAGGCGATCCCGGGTCCGATGGGCGGACCAGACGCCCTCTTATCGCCATCACGCTAGAGATGAACTAGGCGGCGACGCCGAACGCGCGGTTCTTATGCTCGTTCTCGATCGTCAGAGCACAACAGGCAGAGGCAAAAGGGCAGACAATGAGCTTGATTTATTCGCTGCTGACGTTCGCGCAGCAAGGTGCAGCACCAGCAGCCGCTCCGGGCGTCACGCCCGCTACTCCGGCGCCGCCGTCTGGCCCAGCGCCGAGCGCGTCAGATATCGCAGCAGCGAAGCAACGGAGCGCCGACGCGGCGGCTGAAGCCGCCGGCCACCAAGAAGTCAGCCTCATGGAGCTGGTCCGCCAGCTCGAGCCGCTCGAGCTCGGCGTCATGATCATCCTGGCGCTCTGCGCCATCTACGCCGTCGCGCTGTTGTTCGAAAAAATCTACGTGATGCGTAAGGCCTCGAAGCAGACGAAGGATTTCCTCGCCGCGTTCCGCAAGGCGAACTCGGTTGAAGAAGCCGAAGCGATCGTCCGCAAGTTGCCGAACTCCGGCATCAAGTCGATGTTCGATGCGGGCATGGCGGAAGTCCGCCGGACGCAAGATCTCGGCCTCTACACCATGCGCGACGCGCGCGACCACACCATGCAACGTGTCGCGTCCGCGATGTCGACCCGCCAGAACGAGCACCTCGAAGACCTTGGCTCCAGCATGACGTTCCTGGCGTCGATCGGCGCGAACGCACCGTTTATCGGTCTGTTCGGCACGGTCTGGGGCATCATGATCGCCTTCGTCGGCATCGCGAAATCGCAAACCACCTCGCTCGCGGTCGTCGCGCCTGGCATCGCCGGCGCTCTGCTCGCGACCGCCGCCGGTCTCGCCGCGGCTATCCCGGCGGTGCTGATCTACAATTTCGCCGCCAAGCAAATCTCCAAGCAAGGCCAAAAGCTCGATGACTTCGCCGGCGAGTTCATCTCGCTCGTGTCGCGAGACATGGACCGCCGCGCCGGTTGAGCCCAGCCATAGCCTTGGAGGATAACGCCTATGGCGGGTAAAATTTCATCTGGAGGCGGCAAAAAAGGCCGCCTCGACGTGAACGCCGATCCGAACGTAATTCCGTTCATCGACGTCATGCTCGTATTGGTGATCATCTTCATGATCGCCGCGCCTATCTCGAGCGTCGATATCGAAGTGGACATGCCCGCTTCGAAGATCGACCCCTCGAAGCGGCCGCCGCGGCCAACCTGGATTTCGCTCAGCGCCGGCGCCAGCGGCGTCGAGGTCTACGTCATGAACGACCTCGTCGCGATGGACCGGCTCGGCGAAGCCACATACGAGTCTGTGAAGGTCAACTCTCCGCAGATCGCCAACGACGAGTTTGAGATCAAGGATCAGCGCATCTATATCCGCGCTGACGCTGGCCTCGAATATCGCAACGTCGTGCGGGCAATGAACCGGTTGCAGGAAAAGGGCTTCACCAAGATCGGCTTCGTCGCCGAAGACCGGAGGTAGCCCGTGGCCGGTAAAGTAGGCGCCTCCAAAGACGGTTTCTCGGAACCGAACGTCATCCCTTTTATCGACATCTTGCTGGTTTTGCTGATCATTTTCATGGTCACCGCGCCGATCCCTACGGTCGACATTCGCGTCGACCTGCCACCGCCGAACCCGGTTCCTATCCGACTTGAAGGCTTGAACCCGACATTCATAATCATCAGCGAAACGGGCGCTGGCATGGTGATCGCCGTCGACTCAGAAGTTGTACAGCTTTCGCAGCTTGGTCAGGTCACGCTTGATCACGCGCGCAACAACAATCCGGCTTTGGACTTCAACGACGTCTATGCGGAAGCGCGCATCTTCGTCCGTGCGGACCAAAGCACGGCGTATGGCAACGTGGTCAACGTCATGAGTCAGCTTCAGGAAGAAGGCTTCGCCAAAGTCGGCATCTTCTCTGAACTGGCGCAGAGCGAAGGATAAGATCAGATGGTCCGCCTTCGTCTCATCTCACTCGGCCTCGCAGGCCTTATCTGCGTTGTGCTGATCTATATGGCGCTGACCAACAAGTTCAGCGCCATGAGCGATCTCTTCGAAGACTCCGACGCCGTGAAAGTCGAAATCGAAGAGAAGGAAAAGCCACCGCCACCACCGCCGCCGCCGGATCGTCCGCCGCCGCCGCCGCCGCCTGAACAGCGCGTGCCGCCGCCGGATCTATCCGCCCCGCCGACGCCGACGCCCATTCCGGTGGCCGTCGATCCGCCGCCGTCTCCGCCTGTGGCTTCGGTTCTCACCGGCGTCACCTGGCTGGAGCAACCGGATGCGCGCGACTACGCGCGTTACTATCCGCCGCGCGCGATGGATCGCAGCCAGGAAGGACGCGTCACGCTCGACTGCTTGGTCGATGCTGGCGGCCGCATCTCATGCTCGGTGACCTCGGAAGACCCGCCGAACTGGGGCTTTGGTGAAGCAGCGCTTCGTGTGGCGCGTCACTTCCGCGTCGCCGCGCAAACCTCGGACGGACGCCCGACCACCGGTGGCCGCATCCGAAGAACGATTGTCTGGCGCCTCGGCAGCTAAGCCGAACGGCAGCGTTCAACAACGAAGCCGCGAGGGTTAACAGCCTCGCGGCTTCTCGTTTTAGTGATCGCGCTCTCGCGCGTGTGAATAGCGCGCACCGCAAACGCAGCTCAGGCTTCCGCTGGGACAAACGCCCGCAAAGAGGCGAACTCGGAGGAAAAATCATGAGCGAAACAGCCACAGTGCGGGCAACGTCGTTGCTCGCGTCAGCGGGAATTTTGGGCAGCCTGGTGATCGTCGCGCTGACGTTCACGTACGTGCTGGAGATTGCCGACCCGTTCCCGGAAGCGCCGACTTTCGAAACGGTGCGAGAACCACCGCCGACGCCGCCACCGCCTGAACCAGTCAATCAGCCCGTGCGCATGCCCACGACGGCCGCGGATCCAATGACCACGATCTTGCCGTCTCAGCCCGCCGATCCGACAACAGATATCGTAGCGGACGGTCCGCCGACGCTAGCCGTAGCGCAGGAGATCACGGACCCGCAGTGGCTCCGCCGGCCCCGCAATTTGCAGCGTTACTATCCTCGTGCGGCGATCACGCGCGGCGTTGAGGGCATGGTGGTGCTCGACTGCATGGTCGCGACAACGGGCGACCTTCGCTGCCGGGTGATCTCGGAGACACCACTGGAGTGGGGCTTTGGCGATGCTGCTCTACGGATCGCAGCCGAGCATCGGATGGAGCCCGCGCGGAGCAACGGAACGCCGGTTGAAGGGCGCTATCGTATGCGCGTTCCCTTCCGGGCTGAATAAACGCGACGCGGGCGGTTTTCCGCATTTTAGCCCTGTTTTGCTCGCACATGCGGGCAGTGAGGGCTAAGTTTCGCGTCTTCTACGCACTCCAGGAGAATATGGATGAAGCTGTTTATGGGCGTCGCGGTCGCGGCGATGCTGATCGCCACCCCCGTGCTCGCGCAAACGGCCGGTGAAACCACCGCCACCTCGCCGACCCCTATCCCCCCGTCCACCTGCGGCGCGCTGCTGCCGGCGCCGACATTGCCGGACGGCGCAACCGCAAGCCGCTCGGATATGGACACCGCCAACACCACGTACACGGCGTGGGCTGAAGCCTACCGCCAAGTTATTGTATGCCGGCACGCCGAAGCCCAGGCGCTCCGCACGCAAACGGACGCTCGCGTACTAGAGCACAACGCAGCTGTTGAAGCGCTCAACACGGCGACAACGACTTGGGAAGCGGACGTGGCCGAGTACAATGCGCGGCCGGCTAACCGCCGCCGCTAATTAGGTTGATCGGTGGGCTCGCCGCCGTAACGCCAAAGCGGCGTTAGAAACGCGAGGGCTACGGCGGCGAGCGCGAGTCCCACCGCTGGGATGAGCGCCGCCGTTCGCGGCCCCAATTCGCTTGCTGCGAAACCCACGATGGCGGAGCCGATCGGCGCCCCGCCCATGAAGCCCATTGAATAGACGGCGAGCACGCGGCCCAAATAGCGTTGGCCTGCAGCGCCTTGCACGATGGTGCGGCTCATCGAAATCGCAACACCGGCGTTCAAGCCCCACAATGCGACGATCGCCATAAACATCAGAAACGGCTTGTCGGTCGCGAACGTGAACAACGCTGCGGCGCCTGCCAGGTGCGATAGGATCATGGCGCGGCCTGGCCGCTTCAGTGGCTTGGTCCGGCTCAAGATCACGGCGGAAATGAAGGACGCGCCCCAGAAAGCCGCGAACAGCGAACCCAGGCGCGCGGCCTGCGTGTCGGCGTCGCCGCCGTAGGCGTCGCGCACGATCAGCGGGAACAGGACTTGGAATGAGCCGATCACAAACACACCGACATAAGCGGCGGAGATCAGCATCGGCGACATGATCGGATTGCGGAACGCATAAGTGAGCCCGTCACGCATGTCGCGGAGCGCGCCGGCGACGCTGCGCTCGTGTCCGGTCGGCTTTGGCGCCTGCAGCAGAAGCGAAATGCCGGCGCCGATCGACAGCGCGATGGCCTGCAAGACGAGGTACGGCCCTGGTTCAGCCCCTGCGTCGCGCGCGACCAGAATGCCGGCGATCTGCGCGCCGATCTGCACCGCTGTGGTTGTCGCTGCGGCGGTTGCGATCGGTGTGTGGCGTCCGCGGGCGGACTCGCGCATCACCACGCCGTTCAACGCAGCATCCCGCACCGGCATCATGAACGCGGCACAGCCGCCCACCAGCACGGCATAGCCGATGAGAATGGTGTAGCTGAGCGCACCCGCCATGACGATCGCGCAGAGGCCGATCGAGGCGATGGCGAACGCGACATGAAGCTTAGCCAGTGTCGGCCCTGCCTTGGCGCGTTCAGCCAACAGGCCCCCAAACAGCAAGAAGCAGAACATCGGCGCCGAAAGCGCTGATTGAGCCAGGCCAACACCAGCGGGCGTAGCGCCTAGGAAGAACGCCACCAGGGACGGAAACAGCACGAACTGCATGCCGAACGCGAAAAAATAGCACCCGACCATCGCGTAGTAGAACGCGAGTTCGGGCGGCTCCCAGCGTCCGGACGGCTCGTCCTTGGGTTCCATCGCGCTTGGCATAAAGGCGGGGTGTTGCTCGCGTCCAGCGTTCATTCGGGTTGCATTGACGAGAGCTTAACGCCGCACGTGCTCACTCGACCGTTATATGGCGCGCGCGAATCATCTCCCGTCCGACCCGCCGCCGCTCGAATTGAGCGAGGCGCACGAGCCCAAGGCGCGCACCGCTCTGGTGCAGCGGCTGTGCGATATCGTTTCGTGGCCGGAAAGCCGTATCCCGGCGCATGAGCGCCAGCTGGCGGCCGACGTGCTGGTTGGCTTGTTGCGGACCAGCAACACGGAGTTGCGCCGTCGCTGCGCGCAAGGGCTCGCACGTGTGAACGACGCACCTAAGACTTTGCTGCGGTACTTGGCGCGCGACGATATCAGCGTGGCCGAGATGCTGTTGGAGAGCGGCGCTGGCTTTGATGATTCCGACCTGATCGCCACGATTAGGGCCGGGATGACGTCGCACTGGTTGGCCATTGCGCGGCGGCGCGGATTGTCTGAGCCGGTGACGGACGCACTGCTGCAGAGCGGCGACGTCGATGTGATCGAAGCGACACTGCGCAACGCGTACTCGCGGCTGTCGACCCAGGGTGTTGATATCGCTGTTGCGCGATCGCGGCAGGCGCCGGGGCTCGCGGCGCACATTGTTGCGCGGCCGGAACTGCGTCAAACGCAGGCGTTGGTTTTGTTCTGGTGGGCAAATTTTCAGGCGCGGCTTCACATTCTGCGTCGTTTTGCCATCGATCGGAACGTTCTGTTGCAAGAGCTCGGCGATGTCTTCGCGCTGGCCGCCGCGGAAGGCTGGTCCGATCCCGACACGCGCAAAACGCTACAAGTGATCGAACGCCGTCAGCGCAACCGCGCGGCGGCGGCGAAAAGTCCTTACGGTTCGCTCGAAGGCGCCCTAGCCGCAACAGAGCAAGGGCTCGATCGCGGATTGTTGAGCGAGATCGCGCACTTGTCGGGCGTGAAGCCGACAACGGCAGCGCAAGTTTTCGCCGATCCAGGCGGCGAAGCCATTGGCGTGCTGTGCAAAGCTGTTGGACTGAAGCGTCCGGCCTTGCTGGCCTTGTGGCGGGCGCTGCGGCGCCCATACGGCGACCCCGATGTCACAGACAATCCGCTTGGCCGCACAGTTTACGTGTTTGACACATTGGCGACCGCGAAGGCGCAAACCGTACTCCGTTACTGGAATTGGTCTTTCACAGCCGATGCTGTGAATATCGAGCGCGTTTCGTTCGAAGATGCAGGTCTCGAACTGTCGCTGGCGCGGCGCAACGCGGCGTTGTTGTTTCACCGCAACGGCTAGCGCGCCGCACCGCTTCCAACTGGCGAATCCTTCCCCACAGGGCTAAGTCTTCAGCCGCGCGCCGGCGGCGCGGGGAGGCGCACCAATGCTTCACGCCGCAGCGATGCTGATTGGCCTTTTTCTGCTCGGCGTTGTGATCGCTGGCAGCGGCTTCGCACCCGATGTCGTGATTGCCGTTGCCGCTGTCTCGTTGGTCTGCGTTCTGATCAGCGCGCGCTTTGGCGGCATTGCGCGCGGCGCGTTCGGCGCGCCGCAACTCGCATGGCTTGCGTTGTCAAGAACCGGCGCGGTGGTGCGCGGGTCGCTCACCACGATGCGCGCCGCGATAGCGGCCGACGTTACGCTGAACCCGGCGCTCGTGCGCGTTCGCACGCGTGCAACCGATCCCTTCGCGAAGGCGGCGTTGGCTGAATTGATGAGCGCCGCGCCTGGCGTGGTGGTCGTTGAAGCCGATACCGATAGCGCGCTAATCCACGTCAATGACGAGGACGCCGTGGACGCCGCCGATATCGGTGCGCTGGAAGCGCGTGTGATCGGTGCACTGGGCAACGGAGCGAGGACATGATCGCCATCGTTGCCGCGATCGGCGTTGCAGCCACGCTCGCCTTGTCATTGGTTCGGCTGTTCGCCGGACCAACGCTCTATGACCGCGCCTTGATCGCGATTTCAGTTGTTGTGAAGGGCGCGCTTCTGTGCGCGGCGGTGTCGGTGGCGTTAGGGCGCAGCGAAGGCGTGGATGTGGCGCTGGTGCTGATGCTCGCAACGTTTGCGTTGGGCGCGGCGACCTTGAAATTCTTCCGCGCGCGGACATTCCAGGCGCCGATGACTCGCGAGGAGGCGTCGTGATGGAGCAGGCGAGCATCCTCGAGCTCGTGCGCTATGCGCTGGGCGGCGTCGCGGTTCTGATCGGCCTCGTGTTCATGCTTGGCGGTACGCTCGGCGTGTTGCGCTTCCCCGACTTTTACACGCGACTGCATGCGGCGCGCGTGTCGGATGCTGTCGGCGCAACGATCCTGGTGTTGGGCTTGGCTTTATGCGCGGCCGACGGGGCGACGATGCTTCGCTTGCTCTTGCTCGCGGCGTTGATTGCAGCACTTGGGCCAACGCTCTCGCATCTTCTTGCCAATGCGGCGCACGCCGCGGGGCTTGCGCCGACGGTTGGGCGCTACACCGCGCCGCGTCCAGGCGCCAAACCACCGGAGTCGAGACAATGATCGCCGCCGCGGGGCCATGGCTTGCCGCCGTTCTAGTATTCGTTGCGATCGCCGCGGCGATCGCGGTGGTGAACGCGCGCTCGCTGTTCGTGATGAGCTTGTCGATCGCGGCGACATCAGCGGTGGCCGCGGCGACGGTCCTCGCGCTGCGCGGCGGCGACGGCGCGCTGGCGTTGGCTGCGTTCGGCGTGGGATTGGCCCCGATCATTCTTCTCGCTGGCGTGTTGCTCAGCGCGCGCGTCACCAAAGCGCCGGCCCGGGGCGTGGCATTGTTGAGCGCGATCGGCGTGGCGGGCGCCGTCGCGGTGGTGCTTTACATCGCGCAAGATCTGCCGAACGCGCGGCCGCAAGCGATCGAGAGTGGCGACGCGCCAAGCTTATGGCTTGGCGCGCTGCTGTTCGTGGTCGCTATCGGTTGCGCAGGGCTGCTGGGGTACGGCGAGCGCGGCGTGCTCGACGGGCCGAGGCGTGAGCTGTGAAGCCCGGCGGACATATCGTGCTTGCGGCGGCGACGCGGTTCTACGCGCCGATCATCGTGCTTGCCGCGCTGTTGCTGCTCGTCTTGCGGCTGCCTGGCGAGGGCGTCGGGTTTGTCTCGGGCATGATCCTCGGGCTGGCGCTTGCGGTGCATGTGCTGGTGTTCGGCGCGGCAGCGTCGCGCGCGGCGTTCCCGCCTTACTTGGCGCGCGTGCTGCTTGCGGGTGGCTTGGCGCTTGCCGTTGTTAGCGCCGCCGCGCCGCGTTTGGAGATCGCGCCGCAGCTTGGCGAAGCTGGTGTCTTCGTTGTGACCGCATCCGGGATCGCGCTGATCCTCGCTGTGCTGGTGGGCCGCGCGCCGACGCTGCGCGACGAGGATTCGTGATGGGGTCGGGCTTTATCGTTCAAGCCGCAGTACTGATCGGCGCATTTATGTTGCTCTTGATGGGCGCGGTTGCGGCGTGGACGGCGCCGAACGCGACGAAGCGTGTGGCCGGGGTCATCGTTGCGTTAATCGGAGCCATCATCGCGATGGCCGCGCTTCAAGCGCCGCCCTCATGGCTGATCGCTGGCGCCGCCGTTGCGCTTGGGTATTGCGTGGTGGGGACCACCGTCGTGGTGCGTCTGCAGGAGGCTTACGGCGCCGCCGAAACGAGCGCGATCGACGCGGCTGATGATGAAGGCGAACCGCCGGAGCCGGGCGCGTGATCGCAGAGCTGCTCGAAACCGCGCGGACGAACGCACCAATGCTGACGCTGGCAGTGTTGTTTGTCGGCGGCGCCTGCACTGCGGCTTCGGCCAGCGCGCGCGTGAGTTGGGTGATTGCGACGCTCGCAGCGACGGCGGCGGCAGTGGTCGCGTTCGACATGGGCTGGCGGCGGCTGATGCACGCCGCGCGCTTTGGCGACGCGGGCATCGCGCTTTCGCTGGACGGCGTGGCGGCGTTCTGTGCGCCATTGATCGTGGCGTGGCTGGTGTTTGTGGTGCTCTCGGCGCCGTCGGCGTTGCAGGGCGCGAACGCGCGCGCGACGCCGCATCTGTTGGCGCTCGCATTGTGCGCGGCGGCGGGATGGGTCGGCGCGCTGCTTTCGGACGGACTGCTTGGCGTCGTGCTGGGCGTGCAGATCGGCTGGATCAGCTCGGTGTTGATCGTCGGTGGCGCGGGCGACGCCGATCGCGCGAGCCTCAATGGCGCGCTGCGGATGTGGTCGGCGGGCGGGGCCGGCGCCGCGCTTATGTTGATGGGCGCGGCGTGTCTTGCCTATGCGCTGGGAAGCGGGGAGGCCGCCGCGGCGGCAAGCGCGCATGTTCATGCGCCGCGACTGGCGGTGCTTGGATTCGTGCTGATGGTTGCGCCGCTTGCGCTCTATGCGGGCGCCGCGCCGCTCTCTCCGTGGGCGGGCGCCACGTACGGCCGCGCCAGCGAATTCGCGGTGATGGTGACGACTCTCGGCGCAATCGGGGCGCTTGCCGTGCTGGCGCGCTTGGCCGCTTTGGCGTCAGCGGCGCCGGCGGTGGCCGAGTCGCTTTCGGCAGCGTTCGTCGTGCTTGGCGTCGCCAGCGTCGCGTTTGGCTCGATCCAAGCTGTTGGGGCGGTGAACGTGCGCCGGCTCGTGGCTTACGCAGGCGCGACGCAGGTGGGCTGCATTTTGTTGGCGATGGCGTTGGGATCGCCGGCTGGCTTCGGCGCGGTGTTGATCCAGTTGTTCGCTTGGAGCGCTGCCGCTTTGGCGCTGCTCGGCGGCGCGTCTGTTTCGAAGTCCTCCGACTTGGCAGGCCTCGACGGGCTGAGCCGGCGTGCGCCATTGGCGAGCGTCGCGGTCACCGCGGGCGCGCTAAGTTTGATGGGCGCGCCGCTGACGATCGGTTTTCTGGGCCGTTGGCGGCTGATCGAGGCGAGCGTTGGCGCGGGCTGGTGGTGGGCGATGGGCGCGGCGATCGCGGCGTCGTTGGCCGCGGTGTTCTACGGTGGCCGTTTGATCGAGCGCGTGTACTTCCGGCGCGCAAACGCAGCCGCAATTGGTGAGCGCGATGTTTGGCGGTTCACGCGCGTTCCGTTGCTGCTTGCGGCGCTTGGCGGCGTGTTGTTGGCGTTCGCGCCTGCGGTGTTGCTGGATGCGGCGGCGCGCGCGGCGGCGATGGCGCTGGGGCACGCGCCATGACGGCCGAACTCGCCCTCATCGGTGTCCTGGCGACGCCCTTCTTGCAGGCGTTGCTGGTGCTGGTGCTGTCGCGCCCGCCTGGGTTGCGAGACTTGACGCACATCCTCGGATCAATCGCGACAGCGGTGTGCGCGGCCGTTTTGATCCAGGCGCTCGCCGACGGAGAGAGTGCGCGCATCGTGCTGGCGCATCCGCTACCCAATGTAGAGCTGGCGTTCACGATTGAACCGCTTGGCGCCCTAGTGGCAGCGGTCGTGGCGGGCGTGGGCGTGCTGCAAGCGATCCACAACGCCGGCATGGTCCGCGCGGTGCAGGAGAAGGCGCCGGCGCGGCTGATGGCGTTCGTCGCGATGACGAGCGGCGCCACGATGGCGGTGGCGTTTTCGGCAAACCTGCTGAGCTTCTTCGTGGCCTATCAAGTGTTGGCGTTGGCGGCGTTTCCGCTAGTGGCGCATCGCGGCGACGACGATGCACGTCGCGCCGCGCGTGTATTTCTCGGAACGCTGTTGGCGACGTCGATCGCGCTGCTGTTGCCGGCGATGATCTGGACCTACGCGTTGACCGGCGCACAGGACTTTCAAGTTGGTGGCGTGTTGGCGGGGCGCGTCGACCCGGTCACGGCGAATATCTTGCTTGTGCTCTTCGTGGTGGGAATTGCGGCGGCAGCGGCGCCGCCGATGCAGCGTTGGCTGCCTGCGGCGCATACTGCGCCTTTCCCCGCGATTGCTTCCGTTCAAGCGGTGGCCGTTTTGCCCGCCGGCGGCGTCGGGCTTTTGAAAGTGCTCGCCTATGTGTTTGGGCCAGCGCTGATCACGGCGGCGCCGGCGACGCAGATCTTGCTCGCGCTCTGCGGCGCCGGCATGTGCGTCTCGGCGCTGATTGCGCTGTCGAAGACGGACATTCGCGAGCGCTTGGCGTATTCAAGCTTGGCGCAAGCGATGGCGGTGGCAATGGGCGGTTTGCTTGCGGTGCCGGTTGGGTTGTTTGCGGCGGCCTTGCAAATCGTGGCGACGTGCTGCGCGGCTGCGACCTTGGTGATGGCGGTTGGCGCCGTGGCGGCAGTGACAGGGCGGACACAGACGACTGACTATCCGGGGTTGGGCCGCGTGATGCCATGGACGTTCGCGGGCTTTGCCATCGGCAGCGCGAGCCTCATCGGCATGCCGCCGTTTTCGGGCGCTTGGGCGAAACTCTGGCTGATCACAGCGTCGGCTGCGACCGGCGTGGTGTGGGCGGCAGGGTTGGTCGCCGTCGCTGCGATCCTCACGTTTGCGCATCTGGGACCATTGGCGGCCAACGCGTTCGCGGGACGCGCGCCCACGGATGCATTCAAACGGCCAGACGGTGCGTCGATCCTGCTTGTGGCGCCGGTGATCTTGTGCGCGGCGGCGACGTTGTGGCTGCTGGTGTTGGCGGATCCGTTGGCGTCGTTCCTCTCGCCTGTGTGGACGCCGCGATGATCAAACCCGGACCACCTCCGACACGCGGCATCGCCGGCCTGGCGCTGCTCTTCTGTATCGTCGCCCTCGCAGTGGGCCTCGGTTTTGACTTCGCGCGTGATGACGCACCGCGCTTTGGCTTAGTTGCGCAGCCCGGCGGGCGCGCGATGCTCGGTGTGGTGGTGGCGGTATGCGCGGTGTTGATGGCGCATGCGATGCGATTGCTGCTGCGCCGCAAGCCGACGGGAGAGCGCGATGCTGTCGATCACGCTTAACCCGGGCTTTGTCTGCATCATCGCGGCGTTGTTGGCGCTTGGGACGCCGCGGGGATTGCGCGCACCGCTGATGGCTGGTGCGGCCCTGCTTGCGCTTTGGCTCATGCTCGACCGGGAATTCGGCGCGGCGACGGCGGCGGCGCAGATGGGTCTGCCGGTCGTGCTGCTCAGTCTCGACGCGCTCAATCGCATCTTCGGAATCGCCATGCTGATTGCGCTGATCGCGATTTCAATTTGCAGCGGCGCGCGGCGCAGCCGCTCCGAGGACGTCGCGATCTTGCTGATGGCGGGTGGTGCGGTTTCCGCGCTGTTCGTGGGCGATTTGATCAGCTTTGTCGCCGCCACGGCGCTCGCCGGACTCGCCATGGCTTGGCTGGTGTTTTCGTCGCCGGTGGAGAACGCGGCGCGCAGCGGAGTGCGCCTGCTGATTTGGCAAGGCGTCGAAGGATTGTTGTTTCTCGTTGGCGTGGCGTTTCAGCTTTCGGCGGGCGCCGAGAGTTCGATCTTTGCGCGCTTGGACATCGCCACGATCGGCGGCGCCTCGATCTTTACGGCGTTGATGATCCGCGTGGGCGCGCCGTTTGCGCATGTCTGGCTGAAGGACGCATCGGCGCACGCTTCGCCTGTGGGCGCGGGCGCGGTGAGCGTGTTTTCATCGATGCTCGGTGTCTACGCCTTGGCGCGGCTTTTCCCGGCCGAACCGATCTTGGCGCCGATCGGCTTGGCGATGGGCGTGATCGGCGTCGCCTATGCGATGGCGGAGGACGATTTGCGGCGTGCCGCGGCGAGCGGGCTGACGGCGCAGACCGGTGTTTGTGTGGCGCTGATCGGTGTTGGCTCACCGCTGGCCATGGCGGCTGCGGAGGGGCACGCGTTCGCGCTCATATTCGCGTTTCTCGCGATGCAACTGGTGCTGGGCGCGGTGCTGGGGCGAACCGGACACGTGAAGCAATCCGAGATCGAGGGTCTGGTGCGGGTGATGCCAATCAGCTCGCTACTGCTGATCGCGTCGGGGCTTGCCGTTGCCGCCGCGCCGGGCTTTGCGCTGTACGCGACGACGGTGATCGCGCTCGAAGCAACAGCGCAGTGGGAGTTGGAGTGGGCCTGGATCTTGATGGCGAGCGTCTCGCCCGCGCTGCTGGTCGCGCTGATGTTGCGGCCGGCGATGACGGCGTTTCGCAGCGCACTGCCCGCGCCGATCAAGGAGGCGCCGTTTCCGATGCTGCTCGGCGCTGCATTGGCGGTGTTCTTTTGCCTCGCCGTCGGCCTTGCTCCGGCGTGGCTCTACGGATTGTTGCCGACCGAGTTGGCGTTCGAGCCATATGCGATTGATCGCATGGCGCCGCAGCTCGAGCTGCTCGGCGCGGCTGGCGTGATCTATGTGGTACTCCGCGCCCTGCGGCTCGCCCCGCAACCCCGTGCGGGCGGGCTTTTGGATGTCGATGCATTTTACCGCGGCCCGGCGGCCGGCGCGGGACGATGGGTCGGTGTCGTTTTGCTGCGGCTCTACGGCGCCTGGCAGGCGCTGCTCGGGCGCGTGGCGTCTCAGCTCGCGCGCGCCGCTGGGCGGTGGAGCCGCAATTGCGACCGCCCGTACCGTGTCCGCGCAGCGGGCGTGGTTCAACTTGCGGCACTTGCGGTCTTAGTGGCCGTCGCCATGTTCTGGCGCGTGTCTTGAGGCCATCAAAATTGACTTTGGCCTCTATTTAACGGCCGCAGGTCAATCAGGGTAAATGGCTGACAATATTTGAAGTGCAGATGCGCTTGCGTTATTCTCGCCTCGTTCTAGATTGCCGCGACTTTTGTTTCCCTTAGCTGGCGGACTGAAATGGAAGCAAAGAATGACTTGGTCGAGATGGCTGCCGAGATAGTATCCGCATACGTTTCAGCCAATCAGGTCCCGCCCCAGGATTTACCGGGACTAATCCGGACGGTTTACTTGGCGCTGAATGAGGTATCGGGCACCGCGCCTGTATCTCAGGACCCGGCGCAAGAACCTGCCATCGCGATCAAGAAATCAGTGACGCCGGATTTCATCATCTGCTTGGAAGACGGCAAGAAATTCAAGTCGCTGAAGCGCCATCTGCGTACCCGATATTCGATGACACCTGACGAATACCGCGCGAAGTGGGGTTTGCCGCACGATTACCCGATGGTCGCGCCGAACTACGCGAAGGAGCGGTCCAATCTGGCCAAGCGGATGGGCCTCGGCCACGCACGGCGGGCCGAATAGGCGCGGTTTTCCGAGTTAGCGGAAAATAATCCTAATACTAGGAAAAAATCTATCCTACACCTCTGAGACGCCTGTATCCTCCGAATGTCGGTGGGTCATGGGAGGTCTAGGTGGAGGTGTTGAATGGGCGTTTCAGAACGCCGTGCGCGCGACGAAGCCGCCGCGCGATTGGCCGCTGGTGTAGCGTCGTATGCGCTGGATGTACCGGCTGATGACGTATTGGGGGATGCGCGGGGATCGTCGCAAGTCGCGTTTGCGCGCCAGGTGGCGGCTTACCTTTGTCACACGGGATTTGAGCTGAGTTTGTCGCGCGTGGCGGCGGCTTTTGGGCGCGATCGCTCAACCGTCGCGTATGCTTGCCACGCGATCGAGGATCGCCGCGATGAGATGCAGTTCGATCTTTGGATCGGCGCGCTCGAGGCGATGCTGCGCGACGCGCCGGCAAGCGCACCGCAAGGGGCAAAGGCATGAGCGCGCGGAACGTGACGCGCGCGTTGGAGCGCATGGCCGTATCTTCGCATCTCCTCGCGGCGGAACGAAGCGGCGCGCATTTTGGGCTCTATCCCAACGCCGACCGGCGGCGCAGGCCGATCGTGCGGTTGACCCGTGACGAAGTGCACAGCCTGCACGCCGATGGCGCACTCGAACCGGTGGCTGACGACGCCTTCGTACTGAGCGAAGCGGGCCGCTCGCGCGCGCGGCGCGAGCAAGCTGCGCCCGGCGAAGCGTTCGTGGCGCAGCACCGTGACGTGATCGACCGCGCCGTTGTCGGCCCTGACGGCGGCGTCGCCACCGTTCGCGGTCACGATGCGGACGCCACGCTTCGCCGGCTCGCCGCGTTGCGCGACGCCGCCGGCGCACCATGGCTCAACGGCGCCGAACTGGCGGCGGCGAGCCGCTTGCGTAGCGATTGGGAAGCGGCCGAGCGCGGCATGGTGCGCGGCTCCGATTGGGCAGCGCCGCCCATGAGTGGAACGCGCGGCGGCGGCAACGGACGCGAAGCCGCGCTCGCTGCGCATTGCGATGCAAAGCGGCGAAGCGCCGAGGCGCTGGAGCGATTGGCGCCGCCGTTGCGGCGCGTGGTCGAGCGCGTATGCTTACGCGAGGAGGGGCTGGAGATGCTGGAGCGCGCCGAAGCTTGGCCAGCGCGGTCGGGCAAGATCGCGTTAAAGTTGGCGTTGTCGCAACTGGCGGCAGGTTAGCCGTTCTGCGCTGCGCGGGCTTCGCTTTGGATGCGACTGATCATTGAGAAGAGGCCGTTGGAGCGTTGCGCTGTCAGGGCTTCTCCAAGGCCGAGGCGATCGAACATGGCGCGCGGATCGACGGCGAGGATCTCCGACGGTGTGCGACCGGAGAAGACCCGCATCAGCATGGCGATTTCGCCGCGCACTAAGTGCGCATCGGAATCTCCCCGGAAATAGAGCCTTTCCGGCGTTTCGGGCCGGCGCTCCGAAACCAACCAGACTTGGCTGGCGCAGCCGCGCACGCGGTTGTGTTCGGTGCGTTCGTCGTCACGCAACGGTTCAAGCGAACGCGCAAGCTCGATCACATGCGAAATGCGCTCCTCCCAGTCAGGGAGGAGCGCAAATTCGTCAGCGAGGTCTTGGATCGCTTGATCGGCGCTCGGCATAGCCCTGAGATGCGCTGGAACGCGGCTTAGAACAAGGCCGGCTTAGTCGCGCCCGCCGCTGCCGCCCGTGGTGACGGGTGTCATCGCGGTTTCACCCGGCTGGGCGACGGCGCCGATGCAGGTACCGATATCGCGGAGGCCGTGCTGGCCAAGGCAGAACGCGTTTTCATAACGAAAGCGCGCGGCCGACATGCATTGATAAAGCTGCAGTTGGGCCATCTCGAAGCAATCGCGCGAGCGCGGATCGGCGATAAGGCGGGTGACAGCGCTCTGGTTGGCGTCGACCGCGTCTAGCGCTTGCAGCGCCGCGACCGCCGACATGCGGTCCAGCACTTCGGCGCGGGTGACGTTGGCGCGCCACTGATAGGTGACCGGCTGTGCGGCGACTTCTGTCACTTCAGCGTTGCCGCCGAGCGCGTCCCAGAAGCGGCGGCCGCCGTAAGCGGTGGCGTCCGTCGTGGTGATCGAAAGCGGCGCAACCGTGAGGCGGGGCGACATTTCCGACGGGATCGCTGCGGTGTGGCCGCTAGCGGTGCCGAGCGTGCGGATGCGTTGCACGCGCGCTGCTTGCTGTGGCGCGACCTGGTTGGCCCAGCGCTGACGTTGCAGCGAGTAGGCGAGTTCCTGATAGCGGTCGGCGACGCTGATGATGCGGGCGCTGTCTGCGTTGGCGGAGTCGAGCAGTAAGCGGGTGGCCTCTTGGCCGCCGCGCAGGCCGCGCGCGTAAGACGGATCGACCGTGACGGCCCAGATCACCGCATCGCGGCCGTAATAGGCGGCGGCGTCGCGGACGCCTTGCACGAAGGCCGGCGATTGCGTGGCGGTTTGGGCGCCGTAGGCAACCCAACCGCGTGTGATCGCATCGCGGTTGTGGCGCGCAACAGTGTCGAGCGCGGTCTCAAGCTGGTTGGCGTTGCCGACCGTCGATGCGCGCAGGCCGGAGACATCGTTGTGATACGCGGCGTAAGCCGTGATCGCACTTTGCAGATCGCTTGCGCTGGTCGTCGCCGCGGGCGCGGCCTCGGCCGCGGGCGCAGCTGTTTGAGCGTTGGCGACGCCAATAAGGGCGACGGCAGCGGTAGTCGTCCAGACCGCTAGGCTTCGCATGGGCTCACTCCCCTAAATCCTTGATGGCGAGTCCGCTTCCGAGGGCGACTCAGAGCGGGCAGCATGTCCGCCATCGCGTTAAGAAGTCTTTTACTCGCGGGCCGGCTCTCAGTGTCAACACAACACGCAGCAAACTCTCCAGCAATAGCAGCGCCACGCGCAGTGGCGCTGGGGATGGCGTGCTGGTTTTGGCTTGCGGGCGTCGTTTCGGCGGTGCTTTTGGCATTTGCGAACGGTGCAGAGCGCGCACCGACCGCGCTAGCTGCTGCTTTGGCGATCGCGCCAGCGTTAACGGGTTTCACCTTGTTGCTGCGTTTTGGCCGGAAGTGGGCCGACGCGGGTTGGCTCGCGGTTTGGCTTACAGCTCTGACAGGTTTGGTCGCGGGAACCGGTGGGGCCAGTTCGCCGCTGGCGGCGGGGCTGTTGATAGTGCCGGCCATGGCGATCGCGCTGGGGAGGCCCTGGGCGCCGGAAGCGGGCGCGGCAGCGGTGTTGGGATATGCGCTGGCAGCGCTGTTATCGCGCTTCGACGCGCGCGCGGAACTCGGACCATTTGCGGAGATCATGACCGTGGTTTCGATCGTTTTTGCCGCCGGCGTGATGGCGCTTGGGCGGCGCGCGCACACGCGCGAAGCGGCGATGAGCCAGCGCATTGCGGAAGTGTCGCACGAATTGCGCACGCCGCTGACGCACATCCTCGGCTTCTCCGAGATGATCGAGCGCAAGATCTTCGGCGACATCAGCGATCGCTATGTCGAGTACGCGGGCCTCATTCGTAAAAGCGGCACGCACCTACTTAGTCTGGTCAACGATCTGCTTGATCTCTCGCGCATCGAGGCGGGGCGGTACGAGCTTGATCTGCAGACGTTTGATGTGCGCGCCGTCGTGGAAGAGGTGACGCGGCTTTCTACCGATAGCGCTGAGAAGAAGCAGATCGCACTGGGCATGCTGACGCCGGAGACGCCGCTGATGGTGCGCGCCGACGATCGCTCCGTGAAGCGCATGTTGATCAACACGGTGGGCAACGCGATCAAGTTCACGCCGGAGGGCGGCCGCGTGTTCGTGAGTGCGGCAATGGTGGACGGCGCGCTAGTGCTGGATACGACGGACAACGGACCGGGCATTCCCGAGGAAGAGCGCGAGAAGCTTGGCCAGGCGTATGAGCGCGGTTCAGGCGGCGCGCGGGCTGAGGGGACCGGACTTGGATTGTCGCTCGTGCGCGCTCTCGCGGTATTGCACGGCGGCGCGCTGAGTTTCCACGACGCACCAGGCGGCGGCGCGCTCGTTCGTATCACGCTGCCAGTGCTGGCGCCCTAGCGGATCGTAAGAAAGGCGCGCGCTGCGCCGACGTCGCCGACTTCAACGAACAAACGCTGCGTTGTGCGGCCCGATACGCGCAGTTCTACGGACTCGCGCGGGTCGAGCGTCATCAGTGCGCGGAAGGCTGTATCCGGGAACGTGAACACAGCTTGCGAGCGGCCGCCCTCGAGATGTTCAATTGTGCGCGTTGATGGCGCGCTGGTCGCGGCGTTGGGCGCGGGAACACCGGCTTCGATGCCGTAGGACATACGTTGTGTGAGACTGACTTCTTGCACGCGCGCTCGTGCAGCATCGCGCATGACCAGTGTGACGGACGTTGGCGCGGTCGCGCCGCGCGCGACGAGGATAACGAGGGTGAGGTGTTGTGCGTCGCCGCTTTGGCGCACGCCGAACACGGCGGGGATTGGCGCATCGACGGCTTGGCTCAAGCGCCAGGCTGGATCGGTGACCGCGGCGCGGCGCGCGATCCAGGTGCGTTCCCAGCCCGGAAATTCCATCGTGCCGGCGTTGACCCACATGCCGAACACGCGCCGCACGTCGGCGGCGGCAGTCGTCGTGCGCTGGTCGGTGCACGTGCGGGCGCGCGCGGCGGTGACGGCGGCGTTTTCCAGTTCACGCATCTGCGCGTTGGTCCAGCCTGAGCGCAGCAGCGCGCCGCGGGCTTGGGCGGCGCCAACTTGGAGTGCGGAGCGGATTGAGGTGGTGAAGAGGCGGCATTGCGTGTCGGCTTCGATCAAGCCCCGGCGCTCGGCGTAGGCGGCGCGTGCGTTGGGCGCGTCAGCGGAGGCCGAAGCGGCGGTCAGCAGGCCAAAGGCCGCGGCAAGGAAGAGGAGGCGCATGCGAGCGGCAAAGGTTAAGGTGTGGTGGTTGCGTTCTAGTGAACGCCGGGGTGCGGCATGGACGAGCTGAAGACCGATTTTTGGGCCACGGCGCTGATGCGCCGGGCCGCCATCGCCGGCGCCTTCGCGGGCGTGACCCGCAAGGGCGACACGGACGCCGGGGCGGTGTTGGTCAAGGTGGCGACCATGAACGGCAAGGCCCGGCTCTATGCGCCGGCGCGCGATGGTGAGGGGGAGCGTATTTGGCTTGACCTCTCCGCGGGGTCGCTCGGGGACGTTGAGGCGGATGTGGACGCCTACGTGCGCAAGCGGGCCGACAACGATCCGGATGTCTGGGTGATCGAGATCGAGGACAAGTTTGGCCGCCATTTCCTGATGGAACGGGTCGATTCCGGCGCGGCTTGAGGCGGTTCGGGTTGCTCCGCTGCGCCGGGGAGCGTAAACGCGCGCTTCGCTTTAACCCTGGATGCCATGTCCGCCGACCCCGCCACCGAGGCCGCTCGCCGCCGCACGTTTGCGATCATCTCGCACCCCGACGCCGGCAAAACGACGCTGACCGAAGGCCTGCTGCTCGCCGGCGGCGCCATTCACTTGGCCGGCGAAGTTGCTGCGCGCGGGCAGGCGCGGCGCACCAAGTCCGACTGGATGAAGATCGAGCGCGAGCGCGGGATTTCGGTGTCGTCGTCGGTGATGATGTTCGAGCACCAAGGCTTGGTGTTCAATCTGCTCGACACGCCGGGCCACGAGGATTTCTCGGAAGACACCTACAGAACGCTGACTGCGGCAGATTCCGCGATCATGGTGCTCGATGCCGCAAAGGGCATCGAGCCGCAGACGCTGAAGCTGTTCGAAGTCTGCCGTCTGCGCGACATCCCGATCACAACGTTCATCAACAAGATGGACCGTGAGGCGCTCGATCCGTTCGAGCTGCTGGATGAGATACACTCCAAGCTCGCGATGGATACCGCGCCGATGTATTGGCCGGCCGCGTCCGGGCAGCGCTTTGCCGGAATGCTCGATCTGTCAACGGAAGAGTTCGTGCCGTTCCGCCGGCTGGAGCATGGCGAAGAGGGTTTTGCTGTCGAGGATCGGCAGAAGCGCGGGACGAACTCCTACTTGCACAACGTCACGGACGATGTCCGCAAGGAACTGGAAGAGACGGCTGAGCTGGCGCGCGAAGGGCTGCCAAAGTTCGATCTGACCGCGTTTCGCGAAGGCCACCTAACGCCAGTTTACTTCGGTTCGGCATTGCGACGCTTCGGTGTGCTGGAACTGTTGGCGGGGCTGGCGGCGAATGCGCCGCCGCCGCGACCGTTGAAGGCGACGGTGAAAGGCACGGAGACGGAAGTCGCGCCAGGACGCGCCGATGTCACCGGCTTCATCTTCAAGATCCAAGCGAACATGGACCCGAAGCATCGCGACCGCGTCGGCTTCTTCCGCATTTCGTCGGGCAAGTTTCAGCGCGGCATGACGTTGAAGACGGCGGCGGGCAAGGGCTTCAACGTCCACAATCCGCTGATGTTCATGGCGCAAGAGCGCGAGATCGCCGACGAGGCGTTTCCGGGCGATGTCATCGGCATACCGAGCCATGGCGGTCTGCGCGTCGGGGACTCGCTGTCGCAAAGCGGCGAAGTGGTGTTTCAGGGCATTCCGAACTTCGCGCCGGAAATTCTGAAACGCGTGCGCGTGCGCGATCCGCTGAAGCAGAAGCACTTGCGCAAAGCGCTGGAGTCGCTGGGCGAAGAGGGCGTGACGCAGGTGTTCAAGCCGGTGCAGGGCGGCGACCTTGTGGTTGGGGCCGTCGGCGCGCTGCAGTTTGATGTGCTCGACGAGCGGATGAAGGCGGAATACGGCTTGGACGTCGTGTTCGAAACGTCGCCGTATCAAGCTGCGCGGTGGGTAAGCGCCGATGCGCGCGCCGATCTGGATGCGTTCATCGACAAGTCGCAGTCGCAGATGGCTGAAGACGTCGATGGCTCGCCGGTCTATCTCGGCAAAAGCGCCTGGGAAATCGGCTATGTGCAGGAGAAGAACCCCAAGGTTCGCTTCTCCGACACCAAGGAACGCGCGGCTTAGGCCGCTTTGCGCACTTTCATGAAGCGCATGGCGCGTTGCGCGGCTTCGATCGGTACGGCGTTGTAGAGCTTGCCGAACTCTTCGGCCCGGTCCATCGCCTCTTCGCCGCCGCATGCCAGCACCGCCAGCGTGACGAACAGCGGGCGCTCGATGTTCGAGGCGCGGCAGATCATGGCGAGGCCGTCGATGTCTTTGCGCTCAAGCAGACTGGCGACCGTCTCGTGTTCGAGATTGGTGATTTCGGCCAGGCCGTAGAGGAAGTGGGTGCGTTTGGCTTCGCGATAGAGCGAAACCAGCAGGCGCGCATTGAGTTCGCCGTTGTTCTTCTTCGACTGGATGAACGCCATCGCGTTCTTCGCTTCCGCGCCCATGTCGCCGACCGACTTGGTGATGCGAGCGCGCGCCTTGGAGAGGGCGGCGTCCAGTGTGGCGGGATCGACCGAGGCGTTGCGCTGCATGATCTGGTTGCGCAGGCTCGCTTCGACGACGAAATACATTTCGTTCAAGAGATCGAGCGGCAGGTCGCGGCGTTGAACCACGCCTTCATGCAGCACGGCGTTGCGGCGTGCGCGATCGACGGCGGCTTCCATGCTGGTGCGCGAGACGTCGGCGCCTTCGTTGCGGATGAGCGCATCGAGCGCATTGTCATCACCGAACTTCACGATGGCGTCGGAGAGCGTCTCGCTGACTTGATCGCGTTGAGCGACGGCCTTGATGTGCTGCTGGCTTTGATAGTTCACGATCTGGAGCAGGGTTTGCTCATCGAGCACGCGGCTGTTCCTCAGCACCGGTTCGGAAATCTCAAAGGCGTGGTTGGCCAGGTCGCGCATCAGGCCCACGGGCGCGTCGTCTGCATTGGCGAATTGTTGCGCCAACTCCGCCAGGACATTCTCCTGCATCTCGGCGGCGACGAGTTGGAGCACATCATCGAACAGCGCCGTTTCGCGCTCCGAGCGCGAGGCGGAAGTTTCGAAAAAGAGATCGGTGACTTCGCGCAGCAACTCGCGGCGCTGGCCGCTATCGGTCGTGCGCGCAAGGTCAACCAGTTTTGCGAAGCGCGGTTGGGACATTAGGCCGGGAGCTCCTGAATCCGGCGGGACACTAATTCACGCCCGTTAATAAATTGTCCCGCGCGCTTCATTGCCGGCCTCCGAGACGAGGGCGCAGCGTTTCCCCATCAGGCCCGCCGAGGAGCGCCAGTGTCGCCTCGGTTTCCGGCTGGTGAAATGCGGTTTCCTGCGTTGCGATGGGCAACGCGATTACGGGTTCTGTGGCCGCGCTTGGAGCGGGCCATGCAGCAAACGAAGGCGCGCGCGAGGCGATGCCGGCCTCGGTGCCGGTCGGCGCCGGCGTCTCAGGCGCGATCGCCATAAGTGCGCAGGCGCCGTCGGCGTGTCGGATCCAGGCAATGCAGAGCCCGTCGTCGGCGCAAGCGCGCGCGCATGCGTTGGCGTCGTGTGTCGTCACACTCGTATATGAGCCGTTAACGCGCTGGCTGGTGGCATTGGCCGAAGTCGCCACCGCGAGCGCGGCGCCGAGTGCCAGGGCGATGAAGGGCGAGGTCAGACGCATGGCTGTGACCATGCCCGCACACGGTTAACAGAGGATTCATTCCTCCGACGCGAGCGCCTCGCGCTTGAGTTCAATCTCCAACCATTCGCCTTCGCCAGCAATGTGCTCGGCCCGCGCCGCTTCGAGGCGGGCTGCGGTCGTGTGGAACGCTTTCGGGTCACGCTCGAAGACGCCGGAAGCGGCGAGACTTGCTTCGAGTACGCCGATTTCCGCAGATAGCTTCGGCAGCAGCGTATCGAGTTCAGCGGCGCGACGTTCGTCCTTGTAGCTCAGCTTGGTGGCCTTGCGTGGCGCTTGCGGCTTGGGTTCGGCGCGTTGAGCTGCAGGTTGCTCGCGGCGTTTCGGTTTCACACCGCCATACTCGCGCTCGAAATCAGACCAGCCGCCCGGTGCCTCCACCCACTTGCCGTCGCCGAGGGGGCCAATGATTTGCGTTGCAACGCCGTCGAGAAAGGCCCGATCGTGGCTGACCAGGATCACGGTGCCGTCGTAAGCGGCGAGCATATCTTCGAGCGCGTCGAGCGTATCAATATCGAGATCGTTCGTCGGCTCATCGAGCACGAGCAGGTTCGCCGGCTTGGCCAGCGCCACCGCTAGCGCGAGGCGATTGCGTTCGCCGCCGGAAAGCGCGTCGATGGGTTGCCGGAGCTGCGCGGGCGAGAACAGAAATTCGCCGGCGTACGCAGCGACGTGCTTTGGCCGGCCCCGCACCATGATCTGATCGCCCCCGCGTGGCGCAAGCGCGTCCCAGATGGTGCCGGCGTTGCCCAAGATGGCGCGCGATTGATCGACGTAGGCGATTTCGAGGTTGCCGCCCAAGCGAACTTCGCCGGACTCCGGATCGCGGCGCTGGAGCAGAAGTTCGAGCAGTGTCGTCTTACCCGCGCCATTGGCGCCGACGACGCCGACGCGATCACCGCGCATGATGCGGGTGGAGAAGTCGGTCACGATGGGACGTCCGTACGCGATCGATACGCGTTTGGCCTCGATCACCAGCTTCGAGGATTCCGCGCCCTTGTCGGCTTGCAACGCAGCCTTTGGCGTTGCGCTGAGAGCCTTGAAGTCGCGCTTTTCCGTGCGCATGGCTTCCAGCTTGCGGCGACGACCTTCGTTGCGCGAGCGGCGGGCTGTGACGCCGCGGCGGAGCCAGTGCTCTTCGGCTTTGAGGTGGGTTTCGAGCCGCGCGGCGTAGCGTTCCTCTTCGACCTCAATGCGTTCTGCCCAGCTCTCGAACTGCGCATAGCCTTCGTCGGATGTGAGGACGCGGCGTTGCCGCAACCAAAGCGTCGCGGTGGTGACGCGTTCGAGGAAGCGGCGGTCGTGACTGACGATCAGGCAGGCGCCGTTGAACGCAGCGACACGTTGTTCAAGCAGTTCGATCGCCGCGATGTCGAGATGGTTCGTTGGTTCGTCGAGGAGCAGAATGTCTGGCCCAGCGGCGAATGCACGCGCGAGAGAAGCGCGGCGCGTCTCGCCGCCGGAGAGACCGGTAGGCGCGCGATAGGGATCAAGCCCGAAGAGTTCGAGTTCGGAGTCAGCGTCGTGCGCGGGCGCCGGACGGTCGCTGCTGGCGATGCTGACAGAAGGCGCCCGTGCGTAGTCGCGGAGGGTGGCGAAGCCCTCCATATCCGGCTCTTGGCGCGCCAGCGCCACCACCGTGCCGGAGGCATAGGTGATGATGCCTGAGTCCGGTTCAGCTTCTCCGGCGAGCATGCGGATCAGCGTCGATTTACCGGCGCCATTGGCGCCGATGAGCGCGGCGCACTCGCCCTTGTGCAGGACGAAGGAGACGCCTTCGAACAGCGGCGCGCTGCCCAGCGTTAGGCGCAAGTCCTTTGCGTGCGCGAGAGCTGGACCTGCCATCGCGCGAGACTAGTTGAAAATCTCTTCGAGCGCGTCACCCAGATCGTTGCCGGAATCGCCGAAAGCATTGGCGAGATCGTCGAAGAACGACGCCGTCTCTATTTCCGCTGGCGAATACGCTGGCTGCTCGATGCCGGGGAGCGGGTGATCTTCGACGCCCTGGTGCGCGACGCGCATGGTGTCGTTCCAGATCTGCGCCGGCAAGGTGCCGCCGGTGGTGCGGCCCATCGAGGTAAAGTCGTCGTGGCCGACCCAGACGCCGGCAGTGTAGTCGGCGGTGTAGCCGACGAACCAGGCGTCGCGCCAATCGGAGCTGGTGCCGGTTTTGCCTGCGACGTCGCGCCCGCCGAGGCTGGCGCCTGTACCGGTGCCGCGCAGGACAACAGCGCCCATCATGCTGGTCATGTGCTGGACGACTTGCTCGTCGAGGACGCGCGCGCCTTCATAGGGCGGGCGCGTATACAGCAGCTGACCCGCGGAGTTCGAGACCGACTGAATGATGTGCGCGTCGATACGCCGGCCGTCATTCATGAAAACGGCGAACGCCGATGTCATGTCCCACAGCGTCGTCTCGATAGAGCCCAGCGCGATCGAAGGCGGCACGAATTGGCCGCGAGCGGGCATGTCGGTAATGCCGAGGCGCGTGGCGACGTCGGCGACACGGCGTGGACTGACTTCGTTGGCGACAGAGGCAGCGACAGTGTTGATCGAGAGCGCAAATGCCGTGCGCAGCGTGACGGCGCCGCGATAGCCGTCATCGTAGTTGCGCGGGCGCCAGCCATCGATGACGACGGGTTCGTCGTAACGCACATCTTCGGTGTCGAGGCCAGCTTCAAGCGCGGCGGTGTAGACGAACGTCTTGAATGTTGAGCCGGGTTGGCGTTCGGCTTGGGTGACGCGATTGAACTTCGACGTGTTGTAATCAGTCCCGCCAACGAGCGCGACGATTGCGCCTTGGCGGTTGACGGCCATCATCGAGGCTTGCAGCGGGCGGCGGCCGAAGGCGCGGTTGCCGAGGCGCCGCCGGATCGAGTTGGCGGCTGCCTCTTGGACGTCACGATCAATCGTCATCTGGATCACGAGGTCGGGTGTGTCGCGGCCGACGGCGGCGCGTGCTTGTTCGACGGCGAGATCGAACGCGTAGCCCATGGCGCGTTCGGTGCTCGGGCGCTCGATGACGCGGATGCGCTCTTCCTTGGCTTCGGCGGCTTGCTCGGCGGTGATGAAGCCTGCCTCGACCATCGCATCGAGCACGACGTGCTGACGCGCTGTCGCCCGTTCCATGCTCTCCGTCGGCGCCGAGCGCGATGGCGCTTTGGGCAAACCAGCCAGCATGGCGGCTTCCGCGAGTGTCAACTCACTTGAGGTTTTTCCGAAGAAACGCCGCGCGGCTGCATCGACGCCGTAAGCCTGGTCGCCGAGATAAACGCGGTTGAGGTAGAGCTCGAGGATCTCATCTTTGGTCAGCCGCCGCTCGATGCGGGATGCGAGCACCATCTCGCGGAGCTTGCGGTTGATGGTTTGGTTCGGCGTGAGGAAAAGATTGCGCGAGAGCTGCTGCGTAATGGTTGACGCGCCTTGCACCGTCTCGCCGGCGCGAAGGTTGGCGAGGATGGCGCGGAAGATCGCCATGCGGTCGACGCCCTCGTGCTGATAGAAGCGCCGGTCCTCGATCGCGAGGAAGGCCTGCGGCACGTATTCGGGCAGCTCTGCGAGCGTTGCGCGCCGCGCATAATAGGGCCCGCGCACGCCGATGATCTCGCCTTCGGTGTCGACAAACATAATCGACGGTTGACGATTGAGCGCCCACAGCGCTTCAGCATCCGGAACGCGCGGCAGGCCCCAGTAAATCCAAATCCAGAGCGCCAACACGAACAGCAACACGCCGCCGGCCGCGAAGCTCGCGATCCGGCGCCATGTGAAGTTCGAGCGGTCGCCGATCGCAGCGGCGTGCGTCTGCGCGGCGGCGCGCAGCTTCGCCCAGTCGATGCCGCGGCGCGGGTCTGGTGGTAGATCGGACAAGGAGTTCTCCGGGAGCGGGTGTCCAATAGAGGTATGGCCGAATTCTGGCCAGCGTTCTGGCGGGAGAAACGCGGATAGAGCCCCTGCGTATCCCTCAAGTTCCGCGTTCAAAGCACAGATTCGGTTGGACTTCTCCAAAATCTATCCGACCGACCCGGCCAAGCCTTAGCATCCAGGCACTGTCGAGGCTTTGGGTTTCGAGGAGGCAACGATGAGCGAAGCAGCTGAAACGATGAAGCGCCTTCTGAACGATGCGCTCGTGGCGATGACGCGCGGCGACAACGCCTCGGACGCCGATCGACGGGCGAAAGCCATCTCGGCGCTGGTCAAGGCGGAGCGAGAAGTAGGTGAACTAATGGCGGCGCCGGTTGCGCCGTCCGTGGAGGAAGATGAGCAGTCCAGACGCGCCGAACTGCGCCGCCGCATTGCTGTGTTCGTTGACGCCAGTAGGGCTGGCGCACCTGACGACGTGCTTCAGCGCATCGCAGCTACAGGATCTGCTCAATGATTGGCGGTTCTGGGCGCGGGAGGAACAGATCGCGCCGGACGGCGACTGGCGCACTTGGGTGTTCTTGGGCGGACGTGGCGCCGGCAAGACCCGCGCTGGCGCGGAATGGGTTTCGGAATTGGCGCGATGGAGCAAAGCGGGGCGGATCGCGCTGATCGCGCCGACGTTTCAAGATGTGCGCGAGGTTATGATCGAAGGCTCATCGGGCTTACGCGCCCTGGCCGATGAACGGCCCGTCTATGAGGCGAGCCGCAAGCGGCTCTGCTGGGCCAACGGAGCGCAAGCGTACTGTTTTTCGGCGGAGGACCCAGAGTCGCTGCGCGGGCCGCAGTTCGATGCGGCGTGGGCGGATGAATTGTGTTTCTGGGCGTATCCAGAGGAAGCGCTCTCGACCCTGGAGCATGGTTTGCGTTTGGGCGAACGGCCGCGGCTGATGGTGACTACGACACCGCGCCCGATGCCGGCGCTGAAGCGCCTGCTCGATGCGCGCGACACGGTCCGGTCAATATCTGCGACTTGGGCGAACCGGCACAACGTCTCGCCGGACTTCGTCGCCAAGCTGAACGAGCGCTGGGCGGGCACTGCGTATCACCGGCAGGAATTGTTGGGTGAACTGATCGAGACGTTCGAAGGTGCGCTGTGGCGGCGCGCGGAAGTTGAAGCGTTGCGGCGCAATGTCGATGCGGAGTTTGATCGCGTCGTTGTCGCCGTCGATCCGCCGGCGAGCGTGGGCGCTGAGGCAGACTCGTGCGGCATCATCGCTGCGGGCGCATATGGCGAAGGCGCGGCGCGACAGGTTGTAGTGCTGGCGGACGCCACCATCCAAGGCGCGGCGCCACACGAGTGGGCCGGGCGCGCGGCAGCGCTGGCGCGATCCGTCGGTGCTGATGCAATTGTCGCCGAGGCGAACAACGGCGGCGAAATGGTGCGAGAGGTTCTGCGCGCAGCTGCGCCGGAGTTCTTCGTGCGCTTGGTTCATGCCAGCAAAGGCAAGCGCGCGCGGGCCGAACCCGTCGCAGCATACTACGCGCAAGGGCGCGTGACACATGCTGGCGTGTTCCCGGCGCTGGAAGACGAGATGTGCGCGTTCGGCGCCGGTGTTGCGAAGGCCAGCCCTGATCGCGTGGACGCACTGGTGTGGGCGCTGACGGATTTGTTCATGGGCGGCGCACAGCCGCGCGTGCGGATACTTTAACGAGAAAGCTCTAGATGTTGGATTGGTGGAGACGTCTCCGCGCGCCGCGCGTGGAGCGAAAGCTGTTGGCGTGGCACGCGCTTGGGCGCCCGGCCTGGTCGGCGCGCGATCCCAGCGTGTTCGCGCGCGAAGGCTATGCGCGCAACGCGATCGCGTATCGTTGTGTGCGCATGATCGCCGAAGCCGCGGCAAGTGCGCCGCTGAAGGTCGGCCCGGCGGATCACCCGCTGGCGCGTTTGCTGGCACGACCCAACCCTGAGCAAACCGGGATTGAGCTGCTGGAAGCGTTCTACGGCCACCTGCAGGTTTCGGGGAACGCGTACCTCGAAGCGGCGAGCATCGAGAGCGATGCGCCGTCCGAGCTTTATGTGCTTCGGCCAGACCGGATGAGCGTTGTGCCTGGCGCCGATGGTTGGCCGGTGGGATGGGAGCATCGGGTTGGTTCAAGTGTGCGCAAGTTCGAACGCGATCCGGTCACGAGCGATGCGCCGATCCTGCATCTCAAGCTCTTTCATCCGGCCGACGACTGGTACGGGCTCTCGCCGATGGAAGCAGCGGCGTTCTCCATCGACATCCACAATGCCGGCGGCGCCTGGAACAAAGCACTGATCGACAACGCGGCGCGGCCGTCAGGCGCGCTTGTGTTCACAGGCGCCGGCGGCGCGGATCGCTTGAGCGAAGAGCAATTCCGGCGTTTGAAGCAAGAGCTGGAAGACATGCATGTCGGCGCCGCAAACGCTGGCCGGCCAATGCTTTTGGAAGGCGGACTGGAGTGGCGGCCGATGTCGCTCTCGCCGTCGGAGATGGACTTCAGCGAAGCGCGGCACTCGGCCGCGCGCGACATTGCGTTGGCGTTCGGCGTGCCGCCGATGTTGCTCGGCATTCCTGGCGACAACACCTACTCCAACTACCGCGAAGCGAACTTGGCGTTCTGGCGCCAGACAGCTTTGCCGCTCGCCATGAAAGGTGCGCGGGGGATCGAAGCGTGGATCGGAGATCGCTGGCCCGAGACCGGGCCTGCTGCAGTGAATGTCGATGTCGAGAATGTGCCAGCGCTAACGATTGAGCGCGAGGCCTTGTGGTCGCGCATCGGCAGCGCGAATTTCCTGAGCGAGGACGAGAAGCGCCGGATGGCGGGAGTCGAGACGCCGGAGCGTGCGCAATGAGGATTGATCCGCGCGTCACGCTGGCGCTCATTCTTGCGCTGTTTCTGGAACCGCTGGTGGTTTGATCTGGGCTGGCCGCGCTGCGGCGCGGTTGGAAGAGGTAGAACGAGCCGTCGCGACGCAGCCTGAAGTAGCCGAGCGCCTGGCGCGGTTGGAAGAGCAAGTTGCGGACGCGCGCCGTTCGCTCGCGCGCATCGAGGCGCGGCTCGAGCCGTGATCATCGAAGGCTACGCCGCTCTGTTCGGCGTCGCGGATCAGATGGCGGACGTGGTGCGCGCCGGCGCTTTCGCGTCGAGCTTGGCGCGGCGCGGTGAGCCGCTGCCGATGCTGGTTGAACACGAACGGCGCTTGCATGCCGGGCACTGGGATGTTGTGCGCGAGGATGGGCGCGGGCTCTACCTGCGAGGCCAGATCCGCGACGAGCTGCCCGGCGCCGCGCGCGCCAGGCGTTTGATCGCCCGCGGCGTCGATGGGTTGTCGATCGGGTTCGTGCCGATCGTGGCGCACCGCAAAGCCAGCGGGCGCGTGTTGGAAGAAATCGAGCTTCTGGAAGTGTCCATCGTGACCCATCCGATGCAGCCGCAAGCGCGGTTGACTCTTGCGCGAGAGTTCACCCGCGCTAGCTTAGGAGAAAAACGTGAGAAAAGAGACCAAGGCCGCGCCTGTTGGCGCGCAGGACGCGCTCATGCGCGCGTTCGAGGACTTCAAGACCGCAAACGACGCGCGCCTCGACGCAATCGAGCGTAAACGCGCCGACGTTCTCTTGGAAGAGAAGGTCGATCGCATCGACCGGGCGCTGAGTGAGCAGAAGTCGCAGATCGAACGCGCAGCACTCGCCGGCCGCCGGCCGGGGCTTGCTGCTGATCCGGCGCTGAGCGAGCACAAGTCGGCATGGAGTTCATACCTTCGCCGTGGCGATATTTCGGCGCTCGCGCAATTCGAGGCGAAAGCACTTTCGGTCGTTGGTGATCCCACTCCGGGCGGCGCCGACGGCGGCTACGTCGCGCCCCCTGAACTCGACCGCATGATTGAGACACGTTTGCGCCAGGTTTCGCCGATGCGCGGCATTGCGACCGTGCGCACCACCGGCGCCAACGTGTTCAAGAAGCCGATCAGCCTCACCAACGCCGGCACGGGTTGGGTCGCGGAAACCGCGGCGCGCACGCAGACGACTTCGCCGACACTGGCACTGCTCGAATTCCCAACCTCAGAGCTTTACGCCAACCTCGCCGCGACACAGACGTTGCTCGACGACAGCTTCGTCAATCTCGAAGAATGGATCGCGACCGAAGTCGAAGAAGCCTTCGCGGGCCAAGAGCGCGCCGCGTTCGTCAATGGCGATGGCGATGACAAGCCGCGCGGCTTCCTGGACTACGACGCAGTCGCGGAAGGCAGCTACGTCTGAGGCAAGATCTGCCGCTCGACCGCTTCGGCAACACCATCCCGCAGCTTTCATTTGAGATCGTGCGGCCGGCGCCACAACGCACGCCCGGCCCGCGCTTCGAGGACCGCGTCAAAGCGATCTGTCTGATCCCTGGCTCGGGGGAGTTCGTGTACGCCACCGAGCCCGTGATGCGCCGCATCGGGCCGGGCCAAGAGACGGCGGAAAACGTTCACGCCGAACGGGACCGCGCCAACCTGTTGGTGTCGCTTGATCAGCTTCAGCAGGATTTTCCCAATTGTGAGAGCGTGCTGCTAGTGGTCTCCTGGTTCGGCGATGACCTGCGCTGCGGCGAATGCCAAATCCGGCCTGGCGTCGAGTTGGATGAGAAAAGCACGACGCCCGTGAGTTGGCGCGCGGGCGGCGTCACGCGCGGCGGCGCGCACGTCGTCAGTCAGTTTGAGGGCGCGCCGGCCTATGGCGGGACGCCGAGTGATGCGAGCGTGTTGCAAGCGATCGCGGCGCTGAAAGCGCGCGGCTATGCGGTGAGTTTGTACCCGTTCGTGCTGATGGACGTGTCGGCGGGCGATGCATTGCCGGATCCTTACGGCGCCGCGGAGCAGGCGGCCTATCCGTGGCGCGGGCGCATTACACCGCATCCCGCGGTCGGTCAGCTGGGTGCGGTGGACAAGACGGGCGCAGCGGCAACGCAGATTGAAAGCTTCTTCGGCGCTGCTGCGCCATCTGATTTTGGCGCCGGTGAAGGCGTGCCCACCTATTCCGGTCCAAACGAATGGTCCTACCGCCGCTTCGTCCTCCATCACGCAAAGCTCGCCGCACTCGCGGGCGGCGTCGACGCGTTCATCATCGGATCGGAACTGCGCGCCCTGACAACGGCGCGCGATAGTGCGACCAGTTTTCCTGTCGTCGCCGCTCTTCGCGATCTCGCCAGCGATGTTCTCGCCATGCTCGGTCCGAGCACGACACTCACCTATGCGGCAGATTGGAGTGAGTACGGAGGCTATCGCCCGCAAGACGGGTCGGGCGATGTGCTCTCCCATCTCGATCCGCTTTGGGCCGATGACGAGATCGACGTCGTCGGCATCGATTGGTATCCACCGCTGACCGATTGGCGTGATGGGATCGGGCACCTCGACGCCACGATTACCAAGCATCCGCACGATAGCGCCTATCTGGAAAGCCGGATCGAAGCCGGTGAGAACTACGATTGGTTCTACGCCTCCGACGCTGATCGCGCGGCGCAAACGCGCACGTCGATCACCGACGGCGCTCACGCCGAGCCTTGGATCTATCGCGCCAAGGACGTGCGCAATTTCTGGGCGCACCCGCACTTCGATCGCCCGGCCGGCGTGCGCGCAGCTTCGCCGACAGCCTGGACGCCGGAGTCGAAGCCGGTTTGGCTGATCGAACTCGGTTGCCCCGCAATCGACAAAGGCGCCAACGCGCCCAACCTTTTCATCGACGCGAAGAGCGCCGAGAGCATGTTGCCGCCCTTCTCCTCAGGCGCGCGCGACGATCTCATTCAACGCCGCACGCTCGAAGCGTATCTGCGCTACTGGGACGCGGAAGGCGAAGCCAACCCCGTCTCGTCGCTCACCGGCCTGCCGATGATCGAGCGCGCATTCCTCTGGGCATGGGATGCGCGGCCACATCCGGCGTTTCCGGCATTGAGCCAGGTCTGGAGTGACGGACCAGCGTGGCGGCGCGGTCATTGGCTCAATGGTCGCGCTGGGCTCTCAATGCTCGGCGAAGTGGTGACAGATATCTGTGCGCGCGCCGACGCGGAAGACGTTGCTGCGTCGGCCTTGGTCGGCGCGTTGAGCGGCTACGTCGTGGATGCGCCAATGGAGGCGCGTGCGGCGCTGGAGCCGTTGATGGCCGCTTACGATTTCGGCGCGGCCGAGCGTGAGGGCGCGATTGTGTTCTTTCACGCTGACGACGCGGCGCCTGTGGATGTCGCTATAAGCGATCTCACTGCCGATACGGTCGCCACACCGCTTGCGCGGCGCTCGGATGCGGCGGACGCGCCAATTGAGGCGCGCGTGCGCTTTATCGATGCGGCGCGAGATTACCTGATCGGCGGCGCCAGTGCGCGGCGATTGGACCGCGCCGAAGTCGGCGTCATCAGCTTGGACGCCCCGCTTGTGCTCGAAGCGGAGGCGGCAGAACGCATCGCGCAAAGCGTGCTCGCGGATCGCCGCGCGGCGGCCGAAGCGCTGAATATAGCACTCGGTCCGGCGCATCTGGCACTGGAGCCCGGCGACCGCATCACGCTCGCCGGCGGGTCCGACCTGTTTGAGATCGCCGCAATCGAGGATGGCGCGGAACGGCAGCTCGATGTTCGTCGCGCGCGCGCAGCGGCCCCGACCCAAACGCAGATCGGCGATCCGACCGCGCCGGTGTCGACGCCCGCGCCGACTCCAGCCGTCTCAGTTCTCAATCTGCCTCCCTTGCCGAAGGCCGAAGGCGAGAGCCGGCCGCTGGTCGCGATCTACGCGTCACCCTGGCGCGGTGCGCATGCGCTCTACGCAGGAGCGGCGCTGAGCCGCCGCGCGACCGTCGCGCAGCCTGCGGTGATGGGTGAATTATTGTGGGCGCTGTGGCCGGGGCCAGTGGATCGGTGGGACGATGGCAACATCATCCGGATCAAGCTCTACGGCGGCGCACTCGCGAGCGCGACGCCCGATGCCGTGTTGAACGGCGACAACGTGTTCGCAATCGAAGGCGCTGACGGAGACTGGGAAGTTGTGCAAGCGCGTTCGTGCGAATTGGTCGCGCCGAACGAGTATCAACTCTCGGGCTTTCTACGCGGCCAGCTCGGCTCCGCTCCCGCGATGCGCGAACCGCATCCGGTCGGGGCCCGCATCGTGAAGCTGGACGCGCGGCTGGCGCGCGCTGAGATTGGCGCGCACGAATGGAATGAGCCGCTGGCGTTCGCGGCGCCGCCCGCGAACGCACTCGCTACCGATCCACGCGCCGAACATCTCACGCTCACTTTGCCGCACGCCGCTTTGCGTCCTTGGGCGCCGGCGCATCTTCGCGCACGCCGTGAACCGAGCGGCGACGTCGCGATCAGCTGGGTGCGTTGCGCACGTGTGGGCGGCGACGCTTGGGGGCCGGGCGAGCCGCCGCTCGGCGCGGCGCCGGAAAGCTACGTCCTGGATATCCTCGACGGCGCGGACGTTCTGAAGCGAAGTGTGAACGTCACAAACCCGGCTCACCTCTACGGCGCCGCCGACCAGATCGCTGATTTCGGTGCTCCGCCTGTCTCGTTGCGCCTCCGAGTCGCCCAGATGGGAGAGAACGGTGCGCCAGGGTTGAACAAGGAGTTAACCATAACATTATAGCCAGGCGGGCCAGAATGCCGGCGCGGTCTGATTCCATCGGGTCTGACCTCATCGCTGCCAAAATCTGCCCGAAGGCCGGAGCGCAGTCAGTTTGAGTTGGGACCCATATGCCACGCTAGCCCTCGGCCGCACCGCGACCGCCGACGAAATTCGTCGTGCGTACCGCGCCATGGCCAAGGAGCTGCATCCCGACGTGCGTCCCAACGATAAGCAAGCCGAGGATCGCTTCAAGCGCGCGACCGCTGCGTTCAATTTGCTCTCCGATCCGGTGATGAAGTCCCGTTACGACCGCGGTGAGATCGATGCCGACGGCAACGAACGCATGGCGTTCAGCTCGCGGCCACGGCAAAGCGCGCGCGCGCATGCCGGCGCAGGGGCCGGGCCCGGCCCTGGTGGGGCCGGTGCGCAGGACGCGTTCGACCTCGGCGACATCTTCTCAGACTTGTTCGGCCCAGGCTTCGGCAATGGCCGCAGCTATTCGCGCATGCGCGGCCGCGATATTCGCTTCACGCTGGAAGTGGATTTCCTCGACTCTATCAACGGCGCGAAGCGCCGCGTTTCACTGGCTGAAGGCCGCACACTCGATGTCGCCATTCCGGCAGGCGTCGAGAGCGGCCAAGTGCTGCGTTTGAAGAATCAGGGCGGCGCCGGCGTGCAAGGCGGGCCGGCAGGCGATGCGCTGGTGGAACTGACGGTGCGCCCGCACGCGTTCTTCCGCCGCGAAGGCCAAGACGTTCACATGGACTTGAACATCTCGCTGACAGAGGCCGTCGAGGGCGGCCGCGTTCAGGCCCCAACACCGACCGGCCCAGTCACCCTCACCATCCCCGCCGGTTCCAACACCGGAAAAACGCTGCGACTTAAAGGCAAAGGCGTGGCGGGCCAGGGTGATCAGTTCGTGAAACTGCAGGTCATGCTGCCGGAAACCCCGGACGAGGACTTGAAGAAATTCGTCAAGAAATGGGCCAAAAGGGATTATGTCCCGCCCCGCCCACAGGGTTAAGGCGAAGCTGCCGTTACATTCAGCGCACGTTCAGTGCGCTCCCCGTACACGGGAACCGTCATGTGGGCCAAAACGCTCCTCCTCTCCGCGATCGTCGCGACCAGCGCTGTAGCAGCGCCGGTCAGCGCGCATCAGCGCGGCCCGGCGTTTCAGGTCCAAAACCTGATCCCGGCCCAGGATCGCGGCAATCGCGGTCAAGACATTCGCCCGCTGCGCGAAGTCGTGGACAGCCTGCGTGGCCGTTACGGAGGCGAACTCATTAGCGCGCGCCTTGAGGACGGCGCCCGGCCCGTTTATGTGCTGCGTTGGCGAATGCCGGACGGCGAGGTGCGCGACTTCCGCGTGGACGCCGTTCGCTAGGAAAAAGCGCGCATGCGGGTTCTGGTAGTTGAAGACGATAAGAACCTGCGAGAGCAGCTTAGCGGCGCGCTGACGGATGCCGGCTATACGGTCGACTCCGCCGACAACGGCGAGGACGGTCAATTCCTCGGTGAGACCGAACCTTACGATCTAGCCATCCTCGATCTCGGCTTGCCGAAGGTGGATGGACTCTCCGTACTGAAGGCGTGGCGCAAGGACGGGCGATCCATGCCGGTCCTTATTCTCTCCGCTCGCGACCGCTGGAGTGAAAAGGTCGAAGGTCTCGATCTGGGCGCCAACGACTACGTCACCAAGCCTTTCCATATGGCCGAGTTGCTCGCCCGTGTGCGCGCTAACGTGCGCCGCCAGACTGATCATCAATCGTCGGTGCTCGAAGTCGGCGAACTTCGCCTCAACGCCGCCACCGGGCAAGTCACCGTCAACGGCGCGCCGATCAAGCTCACGGCCTACCAGTACAAAGTGCTCGACTATCTGATGCACCACGCCGGCCGCATCGTGTCGCGATCCGAGCTGACCGAGAAAATCTACAGCCAGGATCACGAGCGCGACTCCAACACGATCGAAGTCTTCATCGGCATCCTGCGCCGTAAGATCGGCACCAACCGCATCATCACTGAAAAGGGCCTGGGCTATCGCCTGGTCGATCCCGCGGAACAGCAGTGAGCGAGGCGCCTCCGGGCATTCTTGAACGCTTCCGCAGGCTGATCCGCCGTTCGCTGGCGGCGCGGCTGGCGACGATTGCGATTGTTAGCGTGCTGGGACTGGTTGCGATGGGCTTCATCGCGCACGCGCAATTCAATCGCGCTCTGCTGCGCCTTCTCATCGATCCCGAAATCGAAAGCGTCGCCGACAATTTGATCGGCAATTCAGGCCCCGGCCTCGCCGGCGAACTGGCGCTGCAGGATCTGCCGTACGATCCGCGCTATTTGCAGCCGCTCAGCGGGCGCTACTTCCAGATTGCGCGCATCCACGACGATCTGCTCGAAGTGCAGGTGATTTCGCCCTCGCTGTTCGACGTCAACATTCAGCTCGATCCCAAGCTGCAAGCCGAACTGACCGCGGCTAACGCGCCGCGCGGCCCTCGCTATATCGATGTCGCGGGACCGGACAACGAACCGCTCCGCGTGATCGCGCGGGTCGAACAGATTCCGCAGCTGGAAGGACGATACCTTTTCCTCGTCGGCGTCGCGCCGCGCGCGATCCTGGCGCCGGCGGCGAATCTCGTGGGCCTCGCGTTCGCTGTGTTCGTGGCGTTCTGCGCGCTGATGGTTGCAGCCGTGTCGGTGCTTCAAGTCCGCGTGGGGCTGGAGCCGCTGCATCAATTGCAGCGCGACATCGCCAGCGTTCGACGCGGCGATTCCGAGCGGCTTGGCGGCGAGTATCCCGCCGAAATCCAGCCCGTCACCGAAGAGCTCAACGCCCTCGTCGATCACAACCGTGAAGTCGTCGAGCGCGCCCGCCGTCACGTCGGCAATCTCGCCCATGCGCTAAAGACCCCCATCGCCGTGCTGAAGAACGCGGCGGCTGATGGAAAGAACAACGAGGTGATGAGGCAATCGATCGACGAGATGGAAGCGTTCGTGGAGCGCCAACTCCGCCGCGCCCGCGTCGCCGCCCGCGCCGAGGCGCGCGCCGGCGCCCAGGCGCCGACAATCGCCTACCGCACGCCGGTGTTGCAAAATCTCGAAGATCTTATTTTTATGATGGAGCAAAAATACGATCACCAGAAAGCCGTCGATATTTCCATCGAAGCCGAAGGCGACGTGACCTTCCGGGGCGAACGCGAAGATTTGCTCGAAATGGTCGCCAATCTGATCGACAACGCGTGCAAGTACGGGCGCAGCCAAGTCATCGTCCGCCTGCTGCCGCCGTTCGAAAGCAACGGCCTGATGGAGATCGTGGTCGAAGATGACGGCCCTGGCCTGTCCGATAGTGAACAATCGCTCGCGATGGCGCGCGGTGCGCGGCTGGACGAAGCTGCGCCTGGGCAGGGCCTGGGGCTCTCGATCCTGAAAGAAACAGTCGACCTCTACGCGGGCGAACTTCTGTTCGAACGCGGCGAACTGGGTGGTCTCAAAGCGCGCCTGCGCCTGCCCGCGACCGACTAGCCTGCGGCGAGCGGGCAGTTTCGCGCCTGGCCAAATCCCGCTAGCACCTTGCGCCGTGTGGTCCTCACTTGCCGTCCTTCTAGTTGGCGCCGTCATCACGGCGGCCGCGGCGTTCTGGGTGCTGCGCGCCTATCGCCGCGCCGGCGGCGGCGTGCGCTCGCGCATGCCGGCGCTGATGTTGTGCGCGATCGTCTCGGTTGCGGCGCTCGGCGTCTACATTACCATCGGGCGCCCGGAACTTGCTGACGCGCCCTATGCCGAGCGCCTCGAAGCACTAAAGCAACGCGACCCGAGCACGTTCACCGCCGACGAAACGCTCGCAATCCTGCGCGAAACCGCGCGCGCCAATCCGCGCGATCCGCTGCCGCTATTCTACAGTGGTCAGCTGCTGTTGGGCCAAAGCCGCTACCGCGAAGCGGCGGCGGCGTTCGACAGCGCACTGCGGCGCGATCCTCGCTTGGCGGAAGCGATGCTGGGCCTAGGCCGCGCGCTCGTGCGCATCGAAGACGGCCGCGTGACGCCCGAAGCGCTTGCGCTATTCCAACAAGCGGGTGCGCTCACCAACGATCCGGCGCCTTGGATATATCAGGCCATGGCCGCAATGGAGGAAAATCGCGAAGCCGACGCGCGCGCGTTCTGGTCAGAGGCTTACACCCGCATGGCGCCGGACGATCCACGCCGTGACATGGCCCGCCAAATGGGCGCCGGCGCGCGACGAGGAGGCTGACCATGCGCCGCAGAGATCAACGCCTCATGATGATCGGCGTCGCGGGCGCCGTGCTGGTGCTGGCCGCGACGCTGACGTTCGCGGGCTTACGCGACTCCGTCGTCTACTTCGTTGCGCCGTCCGAGTTGGCGGAGAAGGCGCAGGCTGGTCAACGCGTGCGGCTCGGCGGACTCGTCGTCGATGGCACTCTGCGCCGCGCCGATGATGGCTCGAACCATTTCAACGTCACCGACGGCGCCGTCGAAGTCGAAGTCCGTTACGATGGCCTGTTGCCGGACTTGTTTCGCGAAGGCCAAGGCGTCGTAGCCGAAGGCCGCTGGACACCCGGCGTCGCGTTCGAAGCCGAGCGCGTGCTCGCCCGTCACGATGAAACCTACATGCCGCGCGAAGTCACCGAAGCGCTGAAGCAACGCGGCGAGTGGAAGGGCGCGCAATGATCGCGGAAATCGGCGCGTTCTGTGCGGCCTTGGCGCTGGCGCTTAGCTTTGCACAGGGCTGGCTGGGTCTGGCGGCCTCGCGCCGCGACTCTCGCGCAGAAGCGACGACCGCTGTGGCGCAGGCGGCGGCGTTCATGTGCGCGATCGCATTCGTTTGCTTGATCGCCGCCTTCGTGCGCTCGGATTTTTCCGTAGCGGCGGTCGCCGCCAATTCGCACATCGACAAGCCGCTCGTGTACCGGATCGCCGGCGCGTGGGGAAACCACGAAGGCTCGATGCTCTTGTGGTCTCTCGTCTCGGCGCTGTTCGGCGCGATCTTTGCCACAACGCGCGGCGCCCAGCATTTGAGTTTGTGGTCGCGCGCCGTCGGCGTCCAGGGCCTCGTGACGGCCGGCGCGCTGATCTACACGCTCTTTCTCTCCAACCCTTTCGCGCGTCTCGATCCGGCGCCAATGCAAGGCGCGGGACTTAATCCGCTGCTGCAGGATCCCGCACTCGCGGCGCATCCCCCGATGCTCTATCTCGGCTATGTCGGCCTAAGCATTCCATTCTCGCTCGCGCTGGCAGCGCTTCTCGAAGGCCGCGCCGATCAGGCCTGGGCGAAAGCGCTTCGGCCGTGGACGCTCCTCGCGTGGACCTGCCTCACGCTCGGCATCGCGCTCGGTTCGTACTGGGCCTACTACGAACTCGGCTGGGGCGGCTGGTGGTTCTGGGATCCGGTCGAGAACGCCAGCTTCATGCCGTGGCTCATCGCCTGCGCGCTCGTACACTCCGCAATCGTCACCGAACGGCGCGGCTCGATGGCGAGTTGGACCATCCTGTTGGCGATCCTCGGCTTTGGCCTAGCACTGCTCGGCACCTTCCTCGTGCGCTCGGGTGTGCTCACATCCGTACACGCCTTCGCCATCGATCCGCGCCGCGGCATCGCAGTGTTGGTGCTGCTTGCCATAGCACTCGGCGCCGGCTTCGGCCTTTACGCGTGGCGAGCGCCGAAACTCGCGCAGCCCTCAGGCTTCGCCGCGATCAGCCGCGAGAGCGCGCTGGTCTGGAATAATTTCGGCTTGGCAATCGCCGCGGGCGTGGTGCTGATCGGCACGCTTTATCCTCTGATCGTCGAGGCCGCAGGCGGCGGCTTGATCTCCGTCGGCCCGCCTTTCTTTAACGCAACGGTCGCGCCCTTGCTCGCGGCGCTCTTCATCCTGCTGCCTTTCGGTCCGATGATGACGTGGCGCATCGGCGACTGGAAGGGAGCGCTGACGCGGCTCGCGCCGGCCGTCGCACTCGCGCTGCTCACGTTGATCGTCGCGCTCGTGACGACGCAATGGCGCGCCGTGCCTGCGATCGGCCTGGCGATCGGCGTGTGGCTGATCGCCGGCGGCCTCACTTATGTTTGGACGCGCGCGGCGCGCGGCGAAGGCGCGGCACTTGCGAAGATTGCCGCGCTGCCGCTGCTAGTGTGGTCGATGAGCGTCGCGCACATCGGCGCTGGCGTCCTGACCATCGGCGCCGTCGCCGAAACCGCGTTCCGCGCCGAACGCGCGCTCGCACTGGCGCCGGGACAGGGCGTCGACTTTGCCGGTCAACGCATCACGCTGCTGGAAGTCGGCGGCATCGACGGCCCGAACTACTCCGCCACCCGCGCCAATTTCCGCGTCGACCGCGCGGACGGTGCGCGCTCACTCTCCGCGGAGCGCCGCTTCTACCCGACATCACCGACACCGACGACGGAAGTCGGCATTCTGAGCGGCCTCGACGGCGATCTCTACATTGCAATCGGCGATCCGGTGCGCGGTCAGGACAACGCCTGGGCCGTGCGGCTCTATCACAATCCGGTCGTGCATCTGATTTTCCTCGGCGCACTGATGATGGGGCTCGGCGGCCTGCTCAGTTTGGTCGCTGTCTCGCGCTCAAAGAGGCGCCCAGCATGACCGTTTTCGCGATGCTTCTCGCCGCTGCTGCGCCCGCCATCCTCGGCGATCCGGCGCAAGAGGCGCGTGCGCAATCGCTCGACCGCGAAATCCGCTGCGTGCAATGCCAGAACGAGCCCATCGCCCAATCGACCGCCGACATTGCTGGCGACATGCGCGCCCTCGTGCGCGAACGCATTGCGGCTGGCGACAGCGACACCGAGATCCGCGCTTTCTTTCGCGATCGGTACGGCGACTTCGTACTGTTCCGCCCGCCCTTTGACGCCCGCACCTGGGCGCTGTGGGCCGCGCCATTTCTCCTGTTGGGCGTAGGGCTGGCTGCTGTCACAACCACGCGCCGCCGCCGTGTGGAGAACGAACCGCCGCTGACGCCGGAAGAAGGCGAGCGGTAAACGTCGTCCTCACCATGCGGCTCGTCGCACTTGCCGCTGTTGGTCCTAAAAAAGCCGCCAGCTTCCGCCCCAATCCATCCCAATCTCGCCCCAAACGGCGCTTACGGGACCGTGTGTTGCGCCACGAAGGGGCTTGCAAGAGAGCCGGGCAAAGCCTCCAATCGACGTGTTCTCCCCGAGGGTCATCCATGACGTTTGAACTGCCAGTGAAATTCCTGCGCCGCACGGCCATCGCCAGTGGCGCGGCAGTGGTTCTATTTGCTGGCTTTGCCGGCGCGCCGGCGCTGTTCGCAAGCGCCCAGGAAATCAATCCATCAGCAGTCGTGCCCCCGAGTGGCGCGCCGATGAGCTTCGCGGATCTGATCGAGCGCGTGCGTCCCGCGGTGGTCTCGATCTCGGTACGCCAGCGTCCCGACGCGGCGCAGGGTCAATCGCAAGAAGGTTTGCCGCCAGGCTTCGAAGAATTCTTCCGCGGCCGTCCGGGCCGTCCTGGCCCCGCGCCCACTTCGCTCGGCTCAGGTTTCTTCGTCGATCAGAGCGGTGTCATTGTCACCAATCACCACGTCATCGAAGGCGCCGAAGAAATCACTATTCGCACCAGCGATGGCCGTGACGTCCAAGCCGACATCGTCGGCTCCGATGAAGCCACCGATATTGCTGTGCTCCGCGTGCGCGGTGGCGGCCGTTACCAGTACGTGACCTTCGACGACGCCAGCCATGTGCGCGTGGGAGATTGGGTTGTCGCCGTCGGCAACCCGTTCGGCCTTGATGGCACGGCCACCGCGGGTATCGTCTCCGCCATGGGCCGCCGCGACGCGGGTTCTTCCGCCTACGTCGACTACATGCAGATCGACGCGCCGATCAATCGCGGCAACTCGGGTGGACCGACGTTCGACCTGAACGGCAACGTCATCGGCGTGAACAGCGCCATCTTCTCGCCGACCGGCGGCAACGTCGGCATCGGCTTCGCCATTCCCGCCAACACCGCGAACGGCATCGTGCGCCAGCTGCTGGCGTCAGGCCGCGTCACGCGCGGCTGGATTGGCGTCTCGATTCAACCGCTCGATGACGACATCGCCCGCAGCCTCGGTCTCGAAGAAGCGCAGGGCGCGCTTGTCGCCAGCGTCGTTCCCGATGGCCCGGCCGCGCGCGCCGGCATTCAGCAGGGCGACGTCATCCTGACCTTCGACGGCAATCGCATCGAAGATAGCCGCGACCTCACCCAGCGCGTCGGCGCCACTGCGATCGGCGCCAACTCGCGCATTGAAATCCTCCGCAACGGCCAGCGCCGCAATCTGACCATGCGTTTGCTTGAGCGCCCGTCGGAGCAGCAATTGCTGGCCAGCGCGACACCGACGCCGAACGAAACCCCTGAGCCAGAAGCCGGCACGGGCGGCGGTGTGGCGCAAGCTGGCCTCGGCGTCTCGGTGCGTCCGTTGGCGCAAGCGGATCGCGCGCGCTACGAGCTCACTGGCAACGAAGGCGGTCTGGTCATCACCCAGGTCGATCCTTCGAGCGACGCCGCTCAAAAGGGCATCCAAGCCGGTGACCTGATCCTGCAAGCCGGCGGTCGCGCTGTGCGCACCACCGCCGAACTCAATTCCGCTGTTCAGACGGCGCGTCGAGCCGGACGCCCGTTGCTGCTGCAAGTCGATGGCCGCACCGGCCGCCGCTTTGTGGCCGCTGATGTGGGTGAAGGTTGATCATGAGGGGGACAAGCGCCATGCGCGTGCTGCTGGTCGAAGACGACCTCGATATGGCCGAGAGCCTGAAGGCCTCGCTCGCCGCCGATAGTCATGAAGTCGATCACGCTGGAGACGGCGAACTCGGCGAGTCGATGGCGCTCAATGGCGCGTACGACGTGATCGTGCTCGATCGCATGCTGCCGAAGAAGCAGGGCGTGTCGATCGTGCGCGACCTCCGCGGCAAGGGCGTTTCGACGCCGGTGCTGATCTTGTCTGCGCTGCATGACGAAGACCACCGCATCGAGGGCCTGAACGCCGGCGCCAACGACTATCTCGGCAAGCCGTTCTCGACCCGCGAGCTGCTCGCGCGCGTCCGTTCACTCTGGCACGGCCGCGATCTGGGTCCCGCCACCCGCCTGCAAGTCGGCGATCTGGAAATGGATCTGCTGGCTCGAACCGTGAAACGCGACGGCAAGAAGCTCGACCTGCAGCCGCGTGAGTTCCGCCTGCTCGAATACCTCATGCGCCACGCCGGTCAGACAGTGACGCGCAAGATGCTGCTCGAAAACGTCTGGGACTATCATTTCGATCCTCAGACGAACGTGATCGACGTGCACATCTCGCGTCTGCGTTCGAAGATCGATCGTGATTTCGCGCAAACGCTACTGCACACCGTTCGCGGTTCAGGCTATCGCCTGGAGGGATGAGGCCCCGCCTCGACGCGCTCCTTCGCACGACAACGTTCCGGCTTGCCCTGGTGCAAGCCGGGGTCGTGCTTGCGTTCGTCGTGGCCATGCTGGTCTACGTCTACTTCGCCACCGTGGGCCAACTCATCCGCGACTCCAACGTCCTGGCTGACCAGGAATACGCCACGCTGGAGCGCGCCTACGCCGAAGGCGGCATGCGGCGGCTGAACCAGGAAGTGGTCGAGCGCGCCGCGCGGCAAGGGCCGTTCCTCTACGTACTTGCTGAAAGCAATGGCGTCGTCGTCACCGGCGACTTCCAGCAATTGCCGGCGGCGCCACGCGAAACGCCGGAGCGCGTCGATTTCAGTTTCGAGCGCGTAGACGAAAACGGCGAGCCGGTGCGCGGGCGCGCCAGCGGGCGCGTCGGGCGTCTGATCAACGGCCCCATCCTGCTCGTCGCGCGCGATCTCGGTGACAGCGCCATTATCGCGGGCCGCATCACCCAGGTGCTGTGGACCGTCGCAATCGTCGGCCTGATCGTCTCCATCGTCAGTGGGCTTCTTGCGGCCACCCAGGCCGCACGCCGAGCCGAAGCGCTGTCCAACACCGCGCGCGAGGTCATGGCGGGCGACATGACGCGCCGCGCCCCTGTGCGGGGCGTCGGCGATGAGTTTGACGAATTGGCGGAAGCCATGAACGCCATGCTCGATCGGCTCGAGCGGCTGATGAACACAACGCGCACCGCCGGCGACGCCATCGCGCACGATCTGCGCTCGCCGCTAACCCGCTTCAAACAGAAGATAGAGAACGCACTCGACGCGCCACCGGATACCGACGCTGATCGCGAAGCGCTGCGCAAGGCCGTCGATGAAGCCGATCGACTGCTCAATATGTTCAGCGCCGTGCTGAAGCTTGCGCGGGTGGAGACGGCGTCGAATTGGCGCCTGCAACGCGTCGATGCGAGCGAGATTCTGCGTGAACTTGCCGAGTTCTACGAGCCAGCAGCGGAAGAACAGGGCCTCACCTTGCGCGCTCAAGTGCAGGACGGCTTGGTCGTGCGCGGCGAGCACGGCCTCTTCACGCAAGCGGTGTCGAACCTGATCGAAAACGCGCTGAAGTACACGCCGAGTGGCGGCAACGTAGAAGTCCGCGCTTTGCGGCGCCCGGACGGACGCATCGAGATCGACGTGCTGGATGATGGTCCCGGCGTGCCGCCCGCTGAACGCGATCGCGTGCTGGAGCGCTTCGTGCGCTTGGAAACTGCACGCTCGACGCCGGGCGTGGGCCTGGGGCTGAGCTTGGTGGCCGCAGTCGCGCGCCTGCATCAAGGCGGCCTGCATTTGCGTGATGGCCTCAGCAATGGCGACAAGACCGGCCTCGGTGCGGCGCTCGTCTTGCCGGCGGCGGCGTGAGCGGCGTTGGCCCCGCGCTCGCGCGTGGCGCCGCGCCAGCGTCCTTTGGCGCCTCGCCCTGGGCTGGCGCCTTAGCGGCGCTGACCGATCACGCACCGTACTTGAAGCGGCTGTTTGAACGCCGTCCCGACCTGCTCGATCAACCTGACTCGCAATGGCCTGAGCGCCTGCTTGCCCAGGCGATCGCAGATGCGCGTTCGATCGAGCAAGACCCGCCACCAATCGAAGAAGGCATGCGCGCGCTTCGCCGCGCGAAGGACGCTGTACATCTCGCTGCCGCCGTCGCCGATCTCGCGCGCGTCTGGCCGCTCGAACGCGTGACCGGTGCGCTGACGGACTTCGCCGACGCTTCGCTGCGCGCCGCTCTGGCGCTCGGCGCCCGCGAGAGCATCGCGCGCGGCGACATCGTCGCTTCGCCGGCGAACGATGACGTTGGCCCAGTCCCAGGCTTCGCGCTCATCGCCATGGGCAAGATGGGAGCGGGTGAACTCAACTATTCCAGCGACATCGACTTCTCGGTGTTCTTCGATCCTGAGTTGCTGGCCGTCGCACAAGCCAAGGAGCCGCGCGTTGCCGCGGTTCGTCTAGTTGCGCCAATGGTGCGCGCGTTGGAAGAAGTCACGGCTGACGGCTACGTTTTCCGCACGGACCTGCGCCTGCGCCCCGATCCGGGCTCAACGCCAGTCGCCGTCTCGATCGCGTCAGCCGAGCACTACTACCAAAACCTCGGCCAGAACTGGGAACGCGCCGCCTTCATCAAAGCCCGCGCCGCGGCTGGTGATCGCAGCTGCGGCCGCGCGTTCCTCGCCTCACTCGAACCCTTCATCTGGCGCAAGCATCTCGACTATGCCGCGGTCGAAGACGTCCATTCGATCAAGCGCCAAATCCTCTCCGCGCACAAAAGCGCCGAACTCGGCGATCCCGTGTTCGACGTAAAGCTCGGCCGCGGCGGCATCCGTGACATCGAGCTCTTCGCGCAAACCCAACAACTCATCCTCGGTGGCCGCAGCAAGGCGCTGCGGACACGACGGACACTCGCCGCCCTCGATGCGTTGGTCGATGCAGGCGCGATCACGGCTGACGCGCGCACGGCGTTGCATGACGCGTACGTGTTCTTCCGCGACGTCGAACATCGCATCCAGATGCTGGAAGACGCGCAGACCCATAAAGTGCCGGGCGACAGGGAAACGCGCGCCCACGTCGCCGCGCTCGCCGGGTTCGAAAGCCTCGATGCCTTCGACAAGGCGCTGATCGATCAGCGCCGCATCGTCTCGGATATCGACCATCAATTGTTCGGTCGTGGCGACAGCTTGGCCGATCCGCTCGGCAGTCTCATTTTCACCGGCGTTGAGGATCACGCCGAGACACTCGCAACGATCGAAAAACTGGGATTCGCCCATTCCGCCTTCGTCAGCCAAACCATCCGCGGCTGGCACCATGGCCGCATCCGCGCCATGCGTTCCGAGCGCGCCCGTGAGTTGCTGACACGGCTGACGCCGCGCTTGCTCCGCGCCATCGCAACTGCGGGCGAACCCGATCAGGCCTTCGCCCGCTTTACGTCCTTCTTCGCAGGGCTATCCGCCGGCGTTCAAGTGCTGGCGTTGCTCGATGCCCGTCCGGCGTTGCTCGATTTGCTCGCGCGCTTATTCACCCTGGCGCCGCGCCTGGCCGACGCGCTGGCGCGCCAACCGGCTCTGCTCGACGCGCTGATTGAGCCGCGTTTCACCGTGCCGTTCGGTCAGGACGAACCGGGCCGCAAGCGCGCCGAGCTGCAAGCACAACTGGCGGACACGGGCAGCTTTGAAGCCAAACTCAACGCTGCGCGCCGCTACCATCGCGAGGAGGCGTTCCGGATCGGCGTGCAAGTGCTTCAAGGCATATCGTTGGCGGCGGAAGTAGGCCCGGCGCAATCCGATCTCGCCGAGGCGTGCGTGATCGCGATGGTAGACGCGGCGCTCGCAGAGACCGAGCGCCAGTACGGCAAGCAACCCGGCGCCTTCGTTGTCTTGGCATTGGGCAAGTTCGGCGGCAGCGAATTGGCCGAGCGCTCCGATCTGGATCTGATGCTGGTCTACGACGCCCCTGTCGAGGCAGCCTCCGCCGCTTCGGACTTCTACACCCGCCTCACGCAACGCTTGATCAGCGCGCTATCGGCGCCGACCGAGGAAGGCGCGCTTTACGACATCGACACCAAGCTCCGCCCGTCCGGCTCGAAAGGTCCGGTTGCGGTGCGCCTGTCCTCGTTCGAGCGCTACTACGCCGAAGAAGCTTGGACGTGGGAGTTGCAGGCGCTCACCCGCGCACGGCCCGTCGCGGGCGATGAGCAACTGAACGCGCGCGTGATGGCGTCTGTGCGTGCGGCGCTCGCCCGTACGCGCGACGCCGCCAAAGTCGCGGCCGATGTCGCCGACATGCGCGGACGGATGGAGCGCGAGCGCCGGGGCCGGGGCGCGTGGGATTTGAAGCTGGCGCCCGGCGGCTTCGTCGACATCGAGTTCATCGCCCAGGCGCTCCAGCTCATCCACGCCGCTGCGGCGCCCCAAATCGTGGCTGCGAACACAGGCGAAGCGCTCGAACGCCTGACGGCGGCAGGCCTGTTGAGCCAAGAGGCCGGCGACAGGCTGGCCAACACCTGGCGCATGTTGAGCGACCTCCAACAGCTGCTTCGGATCGCGGTCGATGGCGAGTTCTCGCCCGAAGCCGCGCCCGCGCCGCTTTCGGCACGCATCGCCGCGCTGCTGGGCGCCGAGACCGTGGAAGAGGCCGAGCGGCGCCTGAGCGCCTTGCAACAAGCCGTCCGCGCCGATTTCGCGCAGATAGTTGGCTCGCCCGGCGACGGATCGGCGCCGCTGGTGCGTTCATAGCAGCGGAGGTTCGGTGCGGCAGGCGATGCGCACGTGATCGACCCGGACGCCGAACTAGTCCGGAACGCGGGGGCGGGCGACGCCCAAGCCGCGTCCGCACTCGTGCGCCGTCACTTGCCGCGCATGGTCGGCCTCGCCCGCCGCATGCTGAACGACGCCGCCGAGGCCGAGGACGTGGCGCAGGACGTGTTTCTCCGCGTCTGGCGCGAGGCGCCGCGCTGGAAACCGGGTGCGGCCAAGTTCGAAACCTGGATGCACCGCGTCGCGCTCAATCTCTGCTACGACCGCCTGCGCCGCCGCCGCGAAAAATCCGATCCGGATGCCGGCGTTTACGTCGCCGACCGCGCGCCGCTCGCGAGCGATCAATGGCTGGCGCGACAGCGTTCGCAGAAAGTGCACGCGGCGCTTGCCGACCTGCCGGAGCGCCAGCGCGCGGCGTTGGAGCTGGTGCACTTTCAGGAACTGACAAACATTGCCGCGGCGGAAACGCTGGAAATCAGCGTTGAAGCTTTGGAGTCGCTGCTCGCGCGCGGACGGCGCGCGCTGAAGGCGGCGCTCGCCGACGTGGCTCAAGATCTAATCGGGGACGCCGACGGCGCCTCGCGGGTGTGACGAAGGAAGGACGGACGATGGACCGCGAACGGTTCGAGGTTTTGCTGGACGCTTACGGCGCCGACTTCCGGCGTTGGCCGGACGATGAGCGCGCCGCGGGCGAGGCGTTCGCCGCGCAGGATGCCGGGGCGGCGGCAATGCTCAACGCGGCGCGAGCGCTGGATCGCGCACTGAGCCTGGCCGGCGGCGCGCCAGACACGAGCGCCCTCGCGGCGCGCATCCTCGCAACCGCTCCACGCCGAAGCGCTGCGTTCGATACGCGCGCGGCGTTGGCGCTGGCCGCGTGCGCGGTGTTTGGAATTGTGCTGGGCTATGGCGGGGGCATGCTGGCGCCGCTGGCCGATCAGGACGACGGCTACTTCACGGCGGCGTTCGAAGCGCCGTTTGGCGACGACGGAGACGAGGGATGAGCGACAAACCGTTCCCATGGCGAACGCTGCTGTTCATCTCAGTGGCGTTCAACCTGATCGTAGTCGGCGCCGTGGCAGGCGCTTATGGCGCGGGCGTGCGGGTCCAACGCGACGCGCCCGAAGCGGCAGTCACGCGCATGCCCGGCGCGCGCGCTTTTATCGTGGCGATGCCGAGCGAAACGACCCGCGCCGCGATGCGAAGCAAGCTGGCCGATAGTTGGGTCGAGTCACGCACAGCGCGCAGCACAGCGAGTCAAGCGCGTCGCGAGGCGTTCGACGCAGCGGCGGCCGAGCCGTACGATGTCGAGCGTGTGCGTGCTGCGTTCGCGCGCTTGCGTGAAGCCGATCAAGCCGCGATCGGCGTCATTCACGACGACGTCGTCGAAGCGTTCGGACAGCTAACACCGGCGGAGCGTCGCGCTGCCATTGACGCGCTACGTCGCGCGCGGCCGGCGCGCCGCGCCGCCTTGGCGCCCGCTGGCGACCTGGCGGGCGAGGAGGCGGCGCCCGTGCGCGAGCGGTGGCAGGAACGGCGCGAGGAAATACGCGAGCGGCGTCGGGAACGGCGCGAGCGCCGCCAGCAGCAATAATTACTCGGCTGCGGTGGCTTCCGGTTCGCGATGGCCGCCGAATGTGCGCGGCAGGGTGATCGTCACGATCGTGCCGCGTCCCACTTCGCTTTGGATCGCAAGCTTACCGCCGTGCATTTCCGCGAGCGACTTGGTGAGCGCGAGACCGAGCCCAGTGCCGGCGTTCGTGCGCGTCAGCTCTTGTTCGACTTGCTCGAACGGCCGCGCCAGGCGAGGCAAATGCTCGGGAGGGATGCCGCAACCGGTATCGACGACGCGTAACGTCAGCCCCGCGTTGTTCCCGCGCGCGTGCACCATGATCGCGCCCGTGTCCGTGAACTTCACGGCGTTTGAGAGCAGGTTCAGCAGGATCTGCTTCACCGCGCGGTGATCCGCTTCGATCTCCGGCAGTTCTTCGGCATCGACGACGACAGAGAGACCTTTCTCCTCCGCCTTGCGCTTGGTCAGCCGCACAGCCTGCTCGATCGCCACGCTCGGATCGAGCGGGCGCGGTGAGAGCGTCAACTTGCCGGCTTCGATCTTCGCCATGTCCAGGATGTCGTTGATCAATTCGAGTAGGTGGTTGCCGCTGTCGAAGATGTCGGTCGAGTATTGCTTGTACTGTGGGTTGCCGATCGGCCCGAACAGCTCCTTCGCCATGATCTCGGAGAAGCCGATCACCGCGTTGAGCGGCGTGCGCAGTTCGTGGCTCATATTGGCCAGGAACGTTGACTTGGCGCGGCTGGCTTCTTCCGCCTTAGCGCGCTCTTCATGCGCTTCGCGCGCCAGCGCCTTGATCCGGTATTCCTGGCCTTCGGCGCGCGAGAGCGCGTCCGAGAGCCGGCGTTCGTTGCGCGCCAGCTCTTCTTCCTTCTTCTTCAGCGGCGAAATATCAACGCCCACCGTGATGATGCCGCCATCAGCGGCGCGGCGCTCGACGATATGCAGCCAATCGCCATTGGTGAGTTCGATGATGCGCACGTCCGGGTTGGTCGGATCGTGCTTCTCGCGCCGGATATTCGCCGCCGCCGCCGCCGCGATGGCTTCGTAGGAGGCGCGTGGGCGCAGCAATTCGGGGCCGAGCTTGAAGGCTTCGGCGAAGCTCTGATTCCAGAGCAGCAGGCGCCGGCGGGAGTCCCAAAGCGCGAATGGGCCGGAGAAGTTCTCCAGCGCCGCGCGGAGCTGATGCTCAAGCCGCGAAACGCGCGCTTCGGCTTCGTAGCGCTGCGTCGTGTCGACCACGGTGGCGAACAGGCGTGTCTGCACCCGGCCACTGGAATCCTCGACCGCCGCTCCGCGCGCTTCGATCCACGCCATGCCGTTGCCACGCGCCACGCGGAAGCGCGCATCCAGCAGTCCGGACGTTTTGGCGCGGCGGAATTCTTCGTCGACGGCGAAGCGGTCCTCGTTGACGATGAGCTCCAACAAGTCCTGCAGCGCCATGGTATCGCGCGGCGCGCCGAGCAGGCGCGCGGCCTGTTCCGACAATTGCACCTCGTCTGCGTTCGCGCGCCATTCCAGCACACCGACCTTGGCGCCGTCGGCGGCGATGCGGAAATGCGTCTCCGCGCGCACAACTTCGGCTTCCGCGAAACGCGCACGCTGCGCATTTTGGCGCATCAGCAGATAGAGCACGCCCATGGCCGCCATCGGTGCAGCAGCCACCAGCGCAAAGCGCAACAGCGCCGCGAGCCAGAGCGAGATCTCCGTCGGCGCCGGCGACGCCGCGAGCACGCGGAGCGAGCCGATTTGTGCTGCGCCTTCCGCCGCGGCCCACGCGCCGCCATCGCCATCGCGAATGAGCGCGCGCTGCTGGCGCGTCGCGGCGAGCACTTGCTGCTGCGCGCGCGCGCCGGCTTGCTGCAGTGCAGGCGAAGCATAGAGCACCGTGCCGGACTCCGATGCGATCAGCACGCGCGCATTGACGTCGAGGTCGGGAAGCAACCGCGCTGGGTCGATCACTGTGACGAGGTGGCGGTCCCCGATCTGGCGCACGATGGTCGGCGCGGTGGCGAGTTCACCCATATCGGGTGCGCCGCTCCAGACCTGCGCGCCATCTGCGCTGCGCACGGCTGCTGCCGCGAGGCTGGCTTGCGAGGGATCGGTGATGGCCTCGATCTGACCGGCGCGGTTCACGATCGCGGCAGCACTCACCGGCGGCGCTTGTGAGGCGGCGCTGACGATTGCCGCGGCGCCCGCACCGCCCGAACTGCGCGCCAAGTCCGCAACACCCGCGCTCGCGCCCATCGCCACGGCGAAGTTCGCGTTCACGCGTTCCGCGATCAGCGCGGCGGCGGAGCGTTGCGCGGCGACGATCGTGGTGGCGGCATCATCGTGGTGCGCTTTGATTTGCGCCGACGTCGCGGCGGCGAACGCAGACACGAACAGGAACACGAGCCACATGAAGGGGCGCGTACTCCGCTCGGGCTGCACGCCCGCGTTCGCTTCCAAGCTCTTTCCGTTCGACACAGATATTCCCCGGCCCGCCCCGAATCGCCGTTCGGAATCGTGAATAGCGCCAATGGTAACTAGGACGTAAACGGACTGTCGAGGCGCCGGGTGTTTCTACCCCCGACGCCTCCGGTTCCGTCACCGAAAGACCTCAGGCTAAGGTCCGTTCGACCATTTCTCGGGTGTTCTTCGAGAGAGTGGGCAGGGCCGCGAGGTGTTCCAACGCAGCGCGTGCGTGTGCTTGGCGGCTCGCATCGAATCGCTTCCACGATTCGAAGGGTGTCAAGAGCCGTGCGGCGAGGGCCGGGTTGTGCGGATCGATGTCCTGCGCCAGCGCCGCGAGGAAGCGATAGCCGCCGCCATCGCGCTCATGGAACGCGCGCGGATTGCGCATCGCGAACGCGGCGGCGAGCGCGCGAACGCGGTTTGGATTACGCGTGTTGAACTCGGCGTGTGTGCGCAAACGCTCCGCGCGATCCAACGCATTATCGCGCGGCGACGCGGCTTGCACCGCGAACCATTTGTCGATGACGAGCGGATTGGCCCGCCAGCGTTCGTAAAAGCGCGTGAGCGCCGCATCGAATTTGTCGCTGCCGGAGGCGCCCAACGCATCGAGTGCGGCCATGGCTTCGGTCATGCTCTGCGCGCCGTCGAATACGGTGACGAACGTTTCGCCCAGCTCTGGGCCCAGCGCCGCCAGCAGATCGAGCGCTGCCGCCTTGAGCGAGCGCCGTCCCGCCGCATCCGCGCCCGGCGAGAACGGCGTTTCGCTCGGCGTACTCGCGATCGGCAAGAGCCGGTCGCGCAACTTCGACGCGATCGCACGGCGCAAAGTTTCGCGAGATATATGCAATGCTTCCGGATCGGGATCCTCCGCGGCGAGCAGCAGCTCGTTCAAATCCGGCAGCCGCAACGCCAGCGCCGCGAACGCGGGATCCTGCTGGGCGCGGTCAAGCTCACGGCCGAGCGCCTCCGCCAAGGCCGGCGCCGCTTCCGGCGCTTCGCCCAATAGCACACCGCGGGCGATGGCTTGGCCGGCTTCCCAGCGCGTGAACGGGTCGGGATCGTGCGCGATCTGGGCGAGGCGTTGCTTGATGGTGAGATTCTGATCCAGCGTCACCGGCGCCGAGAAGCCGCGCAGCACGGTTGGGATCGGCTCTTCGAGGACGCCGGAGAAGCGGAAGGTGCGCTGCGCATCATTGAGCACGAGGTGATGTTCGGTGCGCGCGATGTCATCGCCCTCGGCTTTGCCGGCGATGATCGCGCCGTCCGGGGCGATGAAGCCAACTTGCAGCGGGATGGGGAGGGCGTGCTTGCTGGTCTGCCCAGGTGTCGGCGCCGTGCGCTGCGATACCGTGAGGTGATATGTCTTCGCCGCGGCGTCGTAATCGCCGTGCACCTTCAGCGCCGGCGTGCCAGCTTGATCGTACCAGCGCATGAAGTCATCGAGCTTGCGGCCGGCGGTTTCTTCAAAACAGCCGATGAAATCCTCCACCGTCGAAGCCGTGCCGTCTCGGCGCTCGAAATAGAGCTGCATGCCGCGCTCAAACGCATCCTTACCGATCAGCCGCTTCAGCATGCGAATGACTTCGCCGCCTTTTTCGTAGACGGTGGCGGTGTAGAAATTGTCGATCTTCTGATAGCTCGACGGCCGCACCGCGTGCGCCAACGGCCCGGCGTCTTCGCCGAACTGCCGCGCGCGCAAGCGCTTCACGTCCTTGATGCGCTGCACCGGGCGCGAGCGCTGATCGGCCGAGAATTCCTGCTCGCGATAGACCGTGAGGCCTTCTTTCAAGCAGAGCTGGAACCAGTCGCGGCAGGTGATGCGGTTGCCGGTCCAGTTGTGGAAATATTCGTGACCGACGACCGCTTCGATCGCTTCGAAGTCCGCGTCCGTCGCCGTCTCGGCGTCAGCCAGGATCAGTGACGAGTTGAATATGTTGAGACCCTTGTTCTCCATCGCGCCGAAATTGAAGTCGCGGACGGCCACGATGTTGAACACATCGAGGTCGTACTCGCGCTGGAACGTGTCCTCGTCCCATTTCATCGAGCGCTTCAACGCGTCCATCGCGTAACGCGCGCGTTCGGAGTCACCTGGATCGACATAGATGCCAAGCGCCACATTGCGTCCGCCCTTGGTGACGAACGCATCGTGGATCGACTCGTACTTTCCCGCGCACAGCGCGAACAGGTATGACGGCTTCGGATGCGGATCGACCCACACGGCGAAATGGCGCCCATTCTCCATGTCGCCGCTCTCGGTCTTGTTGCCGTTGGAGAGCAGCGTGGGGTAGGCGGCTTTGTTGGCCTCGATGCGCACGGCATAACGCGCCAGCACGTCCGGCCGATCCAGCATGTAGGTGATGGCGCGGAAGCCTTCGGCTTCGCACTGTGTGCAAAAGCGGCCGCCGGACATGTAGAGGCCATCGAGATGCGTGTTCGTCGCCGGGCTAATGCGCGTGACGATATCGAGCCGGAACTGCACCGGCGGATCCAAAATGATCAGCTTGCCGGGTTCGAGCTCGTATTTGTCCGTGGTCAGCAGCGCGCCGTCGATGGCGATGCTTTGCAATTCAAGCCGCTCGCCATTCAGCACCAACGGCGCCGGCGTATCGCCTGTGCACCGCACGTGACTGCGCGCCGCGACGAGCGTGGCTTCCGGTTCGAGCGAGAAAACGAGCGCGATTTCGTCGATCAAATACGCGGGCGGCGTGTACTCAGATAAGCGAACCGTCGTGGTCTCGGCGTCGCGCATGCAGCATCTCCCAGGGGAGACCTGAAATGAGCCGCGCGACCCTGAAAATCAATGCGCCTTATTCGGCTGCGACAGTCGCCGGGTCCGCGCCCTTGGGCTGAGGCTCGTGATAGACCGCCGCCAGCACCATTTCGGCCTGCCTCGCAAGCTCGAGCAATTGGCCGGGCGTTTCATGCGGGTAATCTTGCGTGAACTCGATCAGTTCGCGCGCCACTCGCATCAGCCGGAGCGCGTTCGACATCACCCGTGACTGGTGTTCGATACGTAGCGGATCGCGATCGTATTCGGCCATCGGCACGCGCCAGCCGCCCCAATCCTTTTCGTCGGTGACGACGACCGGGAAGGTTCCCGGGAAAGGGTGGCGCGGATCGCGGCCGTCTTGGGAGAGGCGGTTGACGGCGCGCAGGATGCGCCAGTTTTCCGTCTCGATCAGATCGGGCTTGTCTGGCGCCCGTTCTTCGGCGGCCAGTTCATGCGCTTGGAAATCGCGGCCGAGGCCGGCGTCGTAGGTAACGCGCAGCGGTTCTTCGACGCCTTTGACCCATTGCGGGTGTACGTTTTCGATCACCGCCCACGTCGCCACCGGCTTCACGTAGACGCGCTGGCCTTTATGGAAGACAGCCTTCGCCATAGGACTACTCACCCCGAAACTTGAACCGCGAGCGTAGCGCAGTCGAATTGAGCCTTCGTGAACAGACGTTGACGCCAAGACACTCTTTCGGGCGATGCAGTGACAGCGTTAAGGTGCGCGCAACCATAACCCGGGAGGAACGGGGTGAATTTTGACTTCTCCGACGACCAAAAGGCGCTGAAAGACGAAGCGCGAAGGTTTTTGACTGATAAAGCCGGCGCGAAGGTAACGCGGCGCGTTTTGGACGACGCCCAGGTCTCGTACGACGAGGGCTTGTGGCGTGCGGTAGCCGAGATGGGCTGGCTCGGTGCTGCGATCCCAGAAGAGCACGGCGGCTTGGGCCTTGGACGACTGGAGCTTTGCGCGCTGGCCGAAGAACTTGGCCGCGCTGTCGCGCCGATTCCGTTTTCATCGACTGTGTATTTCTTCGCTGAAGCTTTGATGCTTGCCGGTAGCGATGCGCAGAAGGCGGCGTTGCTGCCGAAGGTCGCCGCGGGCGAGGTGATTGGCGCGTTCGCTGTTAGCGAGGGGCCGGGCGCGCTGACTGCGGCGAGCATCCAAGCTAGGTTCGACGGCTCGACGCTGAGCGGCGTTAAGATCCCGGTGACGGATGGCGATTGCGCCTCGCACGCTGTCGTCGTCGCCAAGGAGGGCAGCGGCGTTTCGCTGGTGCTGGTCGATCTCAACCAGTCCGGCGTTACGCGCACGACGCTGAAGACGCTCGATCCGTCGCGCGGCCACGCCAAGCTTGAGTTCAAGAACGTCAAAGCCGAACGCCTCGGCGCTGCCGGCCAAGGTTGGGACTTGGCGGAAGCGGTTCTCGATCGCGCCGCGGTGCTGATCGCGTTCGAACAAGTCGGCGGCTCGCAGGCATGCCTGGAGATGGCGCTCGACTATGCCAAGTCGCGCTACGCCTTCTCACGTCAGATCGGTTCGTTCCAAGCCATCAAGCACAAGCTCGCCGACATGTACGTGTCGATCGAGGTCGCGCGCTCCAACGCCTATTACGGCGCCTGGGCGCTCTCGACGGAAGCCGCGGAGCTCCCATTCGCCGCCGCCGCATCGCGCGCTGCTGCGAGTGACGCCTATTATCTGTGCTCTAAGGAAAACATCCAGACGCACGGCGGCATGGGCTTCACCTGGGATGTCGATTGCCACCTCTTCTTCCGCCGCGCCAAACTACTCGCCGTCCAAGCGGGCGCACCGGCGGTGTGGAAGGAAAAATTGGTGAAGCGTTTGGAACAGCGCAATGCTGCCTAGCAGATTCGCTCTGGCTCCTTTGCTCTTGAGTGCGTGCGCAAGCTCGCCTGCTAGAGCAGTGGACTTGGGCGATCTTGCGCAACGTCCAGAAAACTACGTCGGTCAGCGTGTGACGACCTGCGGTTGGCTCACGACCGAATTCGAAAATGTGAGCATCACTGTGAGTCGGTTTCGCGATGATAGCACGGCTGGACTGGGCTTGGATCGAGTTGATGGTGCGCCACGCACGAGCGGCCCTGAATGGGGTTGCGTTTCGGGGCGCATTGCACCGCTTTGCTCTAATCTGACGGCAGATGAAATCTGCGTCTCAACCGGTCATCCCTATCAATGGGTTCTTTCCGAGGAATAACGTAATGGATTTCAACGACACGCCCGAGGAAGCCAAGTTTCGCGCCGAAGCGCGCGCGTTTCTCGAGGCCAATGTGAAGCCGAAGAGCGCCGAGAGCGATCGGCTGCAGCGCAAGCTTTCTCCTGCCGACTACATGAAGGCGGCGAAGGCGTATCAGGCCAAGAAGGCCGAAGCGGGCTTCACCGGCATTACTTGGGCCAAGGAACAAGGCGGGCGCGGCTTGCCGCCGATCTTCTCGGTCATCTTCGGTCAGGAAGAGGCGAAGTTCGACGCGCCAGCCGCGCCGTTCTCGATCGGCCTCGGCATGTGCGTGCCGACCGTGATCGCGTTTTGCGACGAAGCGACCAAGGACCGCTACGTCCAGAAGGCGCTGCGCGGCGATGAGATCTGGTGCCAGCTCTTCTCTGAGCCTGGCGCCGGTTCGGACGTTGCCGCATCGAAGACCAAAGCCATCCGCGATGGCGATGATTGGATCATCAACGGCCAGAAGGTCTGGACCACCGGCGCGCAATTCTCCGACTACGGCATCCTGCTCGTGCGCACCAATCCGGACGTGGAGAAGCACAAGGGTCTCACCATGTTCATCGTGGACATGAAGCAGAAGGGCGTCGAGGTTCGTCCGATCCATCAAATGTCCGGCGGGCGCGACTTCAACGAAGTCTATTTCACCGACGTGCGCATTCCAGATTCCAGTCGCGTCGGCGAGCCGGGCCAAGGCTGGGGCGTCGCATTGGTGACGCTGATGAACGAACGCCTCGCTGTCGGCGGTTCGTACGGCCCCGACTACAAGGAGATCTTCGAGTTCGCCAAAGGCATCGCGTCGCCAACGGGCGAAGGCACGCTGATCCAGGACGAGAGCTTCCGTCAGAAACTGGCTGACTGGATCGTGCGCGCTGAGGGTTACAAGCTCGCGAAATTCCGTACCATGACGGCGCTGTCAAAGGGGCAGACGCCGGGCCCGGAATCCTCGATCGGCAAAGTGATCAACGCCAACCAGATGATGGACATCGGCAACACCGCGATCGAAGCGCAGGATCATTACGGCATCATCAATGACGGCGATCTCGCCCCGCTCGAAGGCGCCTTCCACCAAAGCTACATGTTCGCGCCCGGCCTTCGCATCGCTGGCGGCACTGATGAGATTCTGAAGAACATCATCGCCGAACGCGTGCTCGGCCTGCCGCAAGATCACCGCGCCGATAAAGGCATCGCGTTCAAGGATCTGCCGACGGGGCGTTGACGCATGACCGACGCCGCGCCCGACGGGTTCGAGTTGTTCACGCGGCCGAGCCCGCTGATGGATCCATGGCGGCCGCTTTATGCGCGCACGGAAGCTGATCGCATCATCCTCGGCGTTCACCTCAGCGAGCCGCACACCAACTCGCGCGCGACCGCGCATGGCGGCTTGATCGCGGCGTTGGCGGATCAGGCGATGGGCATGTCGTGCGGCGTGAAGCTCAAGGTCGAGCAGGTGAAGGTGGTCAATCTTTGGACCACGTCGTTGGCGATCGACTATCTCGGCGCCGCCAAGGTCGGCCAGTGGCTCACGTTCGACACCACGTTCGTGCGCGCCGGCAAGACCATCTGCTACGCCGAGTGCGATGTCAGCGCCGATGGCGAGACCGTGGCGCGCGGGCGGGCCAGTTTTCGTGTTGCGCTTGCGAGCTAGCCGCGCTTCGGGCGCCGTTCCTCGCTTGGCGGTTGCGCGGCCTTGATCTGAGCTGACAGATGCGCTCGGGGAGAGCGCATGATGTCCATTGATCGCCGTACAATTCTTCGCTCTGGCGCGGCGGCCGCCGCCTTGAGCGCTCTTCCCTCAAACGCGCAGGCCAACGCCGACACCGCCGCGCAGCGCCTGCTGGGCAACATCACCGAACAGCTGATGTGGACCTACCCCGAGAGCGCCACGATGGCGGGCGTGGATGAGGGCTCACGGTTGCCCTTGCGCTCGCGGTTAAGCGATCGCTCGTCGGCTGGTCAGCACACGATTGAGCGCCGTGTGCGCCAGACGCTTGGTTATCTCAATCGGATCGATGTTGAAGCTCTGAGCGCGGATCGGCGCATTGATGTCGACGTCGTCCGCACCGCTTACGAGCTGACGGCGGAGGGCTTCGATTTCCCGTACGGCGATGTCGCGCTGCTGAACTCGAACTGGTCATATCGCAACGCGCCTTACGTCGTCGCGCAGAACACAGGCGCCTTCGTCGAGATCCCATCGTTCCTGGATTCCAGTCACTCCATCAACAGCGCCGAGGATGCCGAGGCGTATTTGGCGCGGATGGAAGATTACGCCGATCAGCTCAACGGCGAGAGCGAGCGCGTGCGCGCCGATCTCTCGCGCGGCGTGGTGTTGCCGGATTTTCTGCTCGACAAGTCGCTCAATCAACTGCGCGAGGGGCGCGGTGCGCCCGTTGAGGATTGGGGCGTTGTTACGTCGCTGGCCACGCGCAGCGCCAATCTTGGCGGCGATTTCGCGCGGCGCGCGGCGTTGCTGGCGAGCGAGCGCATTGCTCCGGCGCTGGATCGGCAGATCGCGGCGCTCGAGATGCAGCGGTCGCGCACGTCAAGCGACGCCGGCGTGTGGAAGCTGCCGCGCGGCGATGAATATTACGCCTGGGCGCTACGCGCCGGCACGACGACGGACATGACGCCCGACGAAGTGCACGAGATGGGCGTGCAGGAATTGGCTGAACTGCACGGCCGCATGGACCCGATCCTGCGCGGAATCGGCTACACCGAGGGCAGTGTCGGCGCGCGCATGACGGCGTTGGGCGAGGACCCGCGCTATCACTTCGCCGATGGCGACGCTGGCCGCGCCGAGATCATGGCGTTCATCGAGGAGCGCGTGGACGATATTCGCGCGCGCATGCCGCAAGCGTTCGAGACTCTGGTGCGTGGCTATCTCGAAGTCGTGCGCATCGCGCCGGCGATCGAGGACGGCGCGCCAGGCGCTTATGGCGGCGCCGGCACCATCGACGGCAGCGAGCCCGGTCACTTCTGGATCAATCTGCGCACGCCTGCGCTGCACAACAAATTCAGCCTCGCCGACCTCACCTATCACGAAGCGATCCCCGGTCACGTCTGGCAGGGCGAGTATACGTTCCGGCAGCCGCTGATACGTTCGCTGCTCGGCTTCAACGCGTATTCCGAAGGCTGGGCGCTCTACGCGCAGCAGATCGCGGATGAGCTTGGCGTCTATGATGAGTTTCCGGTTGGGCGCTTGGGCTATTTTCAATCGCTGGCGTTCCGCGCTTGCCGGCTTGTGGTCGACACCGGCATTCACGCCAAACGCTGGACGCGTCAGCAAGCGATCGACTGGTTCGTCACCAATAACGGCTCGAGCCCCGATGAAGTGCAGAGCGAGGTCGATCGCTATTGCGCCTGGCCGGGCCAAGCGTGCGGCTACAAAGTCGGCCACAGCGCGATCAATCGCTTGCGCACCGAAGCGCAGACGGCGCTCGGCGCTCGCTACGACTTCCGCAAGTTCAACGACGCCGTCATCACCGGCGGCAACGTACCGATGACAGTGCTTGGCCGTGTGGTTGAGCGCTATGTGGCCAGCGCGCGCGGCTAACGCCAATTCAGATCGCGGTCCCGACGTCGCCTTCGACGATCTCGCGGCGCATTTCTGGACGCGCCCCCGGCGCCCAACGCGCCACGCGATGGATCACGCGATAACGCAGCGGGCCGCCGTCTTCAGTTTCGCTGCGCTCCAACGGCGGGGGAATGCACACGAACTCCGTTTCCAGCTCATCCGCCGACGCGCGCACCGTCGAATAGCCGTAGCCGCCGAAGTCCAGGAACTCGAGGTTCGGGGCGCTGTCCGGGTTGCTCGCGGCGCGCGTTTGCGCGAGGTCGTCGGTGTCGCGGAGCACAAGCGCTGCCCGCACGCCGTGCAGCAGCGTCGTGTTGAGCGCGCATTGCGTGGAGCCGTCGGGCCGATCGTGCATGTAGAATGGACGTAGCTCGTTATCGCGCGGGAAGGTCAGCGCTTGCACCTCGGCCGCTCCCGCTTGCGAGATTGAGCCGGTGACGAACTCGACACCCACAGGCTCGAACGGGCGCGGCGGCAGCGTCTCGCTCGTATAGCCGGCCCAGAATGAATGCTTGTCGCCGACGCAGATGGTGAGCCCGGTGATGCCCTCGTTGCGCACCATGCCGAAGATTTCGGCGTGCTCGACCACGTAGGAGCGGCTGTAGTCGCCGTATTCGGTGCTGGGCCAAGTATGCGCCAATTCCGGCGGCAGATTTTGCGGATCGCTGCGCAAGGTGAGCGTGCCAAACGAATGGCCCCAGATTTTCCACGGCGCTTGCGCAGCACGCAGGCGATCCTTGAACCAACCCATTTGCTCGATGCCGAGATAGGCCTGCGGCGGTTCATTGATTTGCGGGTTAGGGACTTCGGTTTCGCCAATACGGATCGTCGCTGGCGCGCCGCCGGGGTATTCGCGGCCAGCTTCGAGAATGTCGTTGGCGGTATCTGGAAAGAAGCCGAAGTCCAACGAAGGTATGTTTGAGCCGTCGATGGGCGCCGATTGAAAGGAGCGGTTGTCGGTCAAGATCATGTCGATGTTCTTGCCGTACCGAAACGCGCGTTCGATGCGGAGCGCGTGAATTGCGATGAGGTTGTTGGGCTCTTGTGAAACGCCGCGCGCGTCGAAATCCGTGAGCGGCGTATTGGTGACAGCCGGCGCTTCGAACGGATCGCCCGCGCCGGGCTTGGTGACGCGCGCCGGCTGATACTCGTACCAAGCCTGACTCGCTGCGACCTTCAATGTCTGTCCCGGTTGCGGCTCGTTGAAGATTTGCTCTTGGCTCTGATAGCCTTGCCACGAGAATTCGTGATTGTCCCACACCGGCACGAACGGCCAACGCGCGCGCGCGTCTTGCAAATCGGGATCGGCGAGAAACTGCTTATAGAGCGCGCGATAATCGTTGAGGTCGACGGGGAAGTGGAAGTTGCGCACCTTCTTGCCTGTCGGAAAGCGCACGTTGCCGCGCAATCGTCTGCCGCGATCAAGACCGTCCGGCGAGTCCTCCGGATATTTGATAATCTCATAGATGAAGTCGCCGAGGTGCAGCACAAAACTCAGCTGCTCCGCACGCGGACGGCGCACGTCTTCGTAGATCATGCGCCTGTAGGCATTGAGCGCGCTGTTGGTCGGATCCTGGCAGCTGACGAACGCGAAACGCACCGGCCGATCATCGTTCGCGGCAGGCGCGGTGAGCGTGCGGCCGACGCGGCTGGTGTTTCCCGCTTCATCGACGAACCGGTACCAGTACTCGCGCGCAGGCCGGAGGCCCGCGGCGAGAAAGCGGCACGTCCAATCGGTGGCGGCGCTCACTTCCACGTCACCACGCGCAACGATGTGCGCAAACGCCTCGTCGCTAGCGACCTCCACCATCAGCCTATGCGCGCTGACGCCTGCATCGGGCTCCCGGCGCGTCCACAGGATGACGCTCTCCGGCGCGGGATCGCCCGACGCCACGCCGTGCGGATAGAGATCGCGTCTCTCGGTGCGAGGGCCGCCGGCCGTGTGCGCACAGCTCTGACCGAAGGCGAGAGCCGCTCCAAGGGCTGCCGCCTGCGCCAGCAACGACCTACGCGTTGGATGTCCGCCCATCGATGTCCCTCCGAGTGCGCAAAGGCTTTCAGAGAAGGCCGCGCCGGAGCAAGAAAATAGCGATGGAGCGCAAAAATAGGGGACGGATGACGGCGGTAATCCGGAGCAGTCACGCCGGTTTGGGGCTAGGCGCTAAGCCAATTCCTCGAACAGCAACTGCTCTTCCGCGCTCCAGCCTTCGAGCTTTAAGAGCTTCAGCTTCGTCGCAATCCCACCGCTGGCGCTAAAGCCGACGAGTTTTGCATCCGCGCCAACGACACGATGGCACGGCACCACAATCGCGAACGGGTTGCGGCTCAAGGCTTGGCCAACGGCGCGCGCGCCGTCGCGATCGCCGATCGCGCGGGCAATCTCGCCATAGGTGCGGGTCTTGCCGGGCGGGATGGAGCGGGCGGTTTCGTAGACGCGCGCGTTGAAGGCGGGCACGCGGCTCATGTCGAGCGTGATGGTGCGCAAGCTTTTCTTCTCGCCGCGCATCAGCGCTTGGATGTCTTCGATGCCGCGCGCAATCGGTTTCGGCGGCTCGGCTTCTTCGGCATTGGGGCAGTGGCGCATGATGCGCGTCACGGTCGTCATTTCGCTGCGCTCGGGCAGCTGCACGCCGACGACGCCGCGCGGTCCCCACGCGATGCCGCAGCGGCCGATGGCGGTGTCGAAGAGGGCGTAGGCAAACATCAGCGCGCTCCGAAGTTCATTCCGCTACCGCCTTGCAGAATGCGAGTCAGGGGTATAGAACATATAGAGAACATGAGTCCGCGTCCAGCCCCCTTTGGCCCCCTTGGGGAGCCACACCCTGAAGCTTCTGGCTTTGCTGGCTTTCTCCAGCAGATGGCCGGCGCTCCGCTGCACGAGATCGGCCCCGCGGCGACCGGGTACGAGGCGTCTGCTCTGGGATTCTCCCTGGCGCTGGCCGCCAGTTGGGCAGGGCCGGCAGGCATTTTCTGGGCAGGCGAGGAAGCGGCGTTCTCTGAAGAGGGGGCGCCTTATCCTGTCGGACTCGCGCAGTATGGCGTGGCGCTCGACAAGCTCATCGTGATCCGCGCCAAGAAACGCGAGCAAGCGCTGTGGGCAGCGGAGCAGGCGCTCGCTGCGCCGCGCGCGGTGGTGATTTGTGCGCTCGGTGCGCATGGCAAGCCGCTCGATCTCAAGGCGAGTCGGCGTTTGTTGCTGTTCGCTGAGCGCAGCCATTCGCGCTGTTTGTTGCTGCAGCCGGCGAACGGACCAAGTGCTGCGTGGACGCGGTGGAGCATCTCGCCGGCGGAAAGCAATGCACCGGACGACGAACTCGGGCCGCCGTCTTTCGTGGCCGAACTCACACGCAATCGCGCTGGTCCTTCCGGCGCTCGTTTTACACTCGACTGGAACGCACATGACCGCCGGTTCGCACAACGCGCGCTGGTTGGCGATCTATCTGCCGCGCTTGTCGACGGATCGGCTGATCCGATCCGGGCGCGCGCCGGCTGACGATCGTCCGCTCGCGACGTACACCAAGGAAGCCGGCGCCTTTCAGCTGACCGGCGTCGATGCGCGCGCGAGTGCGCTCGGCTTGCGGCTGGCGATGTCGCTGGCCGACGCGCGCGCGATTCAGCCGAAGCTGGAAGCGGTGGAGGCCGAGCCTGAGGAAGATGCGCGCGCCCTGGATAACATCGCAGCGTGGTGCGAGCGCTTCACGCCGATCGTCGTGCTTGATCCGCCGGAGGGGCTGTTTCTCGACATCACGGGATGTCCGCATCTGTTCGGCGGGGAAGAAGCACTACGCAAGCTGATCGTAACGCACCTGAACGCACAGGGCTTCACAGTGCGCGCGGCGGTAGCCGGTACGCCTGGAGCGGCGTGGGCTTTTGCACGCTATGCGCGGAAACAAACCCTCTCCCTTGCGGAGAGGGTCGCTGCGAAGCAGCGGGGTGAGGGGCGTTCAAACAAGCAGGCGCCTGGGCGGTTGAACGCCCCCCACCCCCCACCCCCCGCCCCGCGAGGGGGCGGGGGAGAAGATTTGCGCGCGACGCTATCCCCACTCCCCATCGAAGCGCTCCGCCTCGAACCCGACGCCGCAGCATTCATCCGCCGCTTCGGCTTAAAGACCATTGGCCAGCTCACGGAAATCCCGCGCAGCTCCTTCACCGCCCGCGGCGGTGAGCACGCCATGTTGCACCTCGATCAAGCGCTCGGGCGCGTGCCCGAAGTGCTGACGCCGCGACGGCCGCCGCCGATGGTGTTCGCGCTGCGGCGTTTTCTCGAACCGATCTTCACGGCGGATGCTGTGCTCGAAGTCGCGCAGGTGTTGTGCGAGGACGCCGCGCCGAAGCTTGAATTGCGTGGCGTGGGCATGCTCGCCGCTGAGCTTGTGCTGTTCGGCGTCGACGGTCGCGACCGGATTCTGCCGATCAATGTCAGCCGCCCGCTCCGCGATGTGAAAGCCTTGATGCGGCTCTTCCGCGAAAAGCTCAACGTCGTCGGCGAAAATCTAAACGCTGAGTTTGGCTTTGAAGCGGCGCGGCTCGATGCCGTGCGCACCGCGCCGATCGAGGAGCGCGCGCGGGCGCTGGTCTCGCTGGAGGAAGCGGCGGCCGGCGCTGAAAAGATCAGCGAGATCGTCGATATCCTAAGCTCCCGCCTCGGCGGCAAACGCGTCCTCCGTCCACAACTGCATGAAGAGCATGCGCCGGAACGCGCCGCAGGATGGCGTTCGGCGCTCGGGAAAGAGAAGAAGAAAGCGCCAGAGAAAAAACCACCCGCCGACAGCGTGATGCGCCGCCCTGTGCGTCTCTATGCGCCAGCGCAAGCCATCGAAGTCATGGCAGGTGTGCCCGACGGTCCGCCAATCCGCTTCCGTTGGCGCCGTGTCACGCGCGAAGTGGTGCGCTCCGAAGGCCCAGAACGCATCGCCGGCGATTGGCAAAAGCGCGAGATGACGCGCGACTATTACCGCGTCGAGGACAAACAGGGACGGCGCTACTGGCTTTATCGCGAAGGCTTGTACGGCGAGAGCGAAGAGAAGCCGCGTTGGTATGTGCACGGGCTGTTCGCATGAGCGGGTTTGCTGAACTGTGCGTGACGACGAATTTCTCTTTCCTGCGCTCTGGCTCGCACCCGGAGGAGATGGTGGCGCAGGCGGCTGAGTTAGGGCTCTCCGGCATTGGCATTGCTGACCGCAACACGCTCGCGGGCGTGGTGCGGGCGCATGTGAAGGCGAAAGAACAGAAGCTACGTCTCATCGTTGGTTCACGCCTCGTGTTTCGCGACGGGACGCCGGATCTCATTGTCTATCCGAAGGATCGCGCGGCCTACGCGAACCTTACGCGGCTGCTAACAACGGGCAATCGCCGCGCGCCGAAAGGCGAATGCTGGCTCGATTTTGCCGATTACCTCGCGCACGCAGGCGGCTTGCAAACTATTCTGATCCCGGATTTTGGTCTCGGTGCTGTGTCCGACCGTATCGCGCCTTACTTACGGCAGATCAAAGGCGCGGCAGGTGATGCGTGGCTCGCCGCGCCGTTCCAATTCAATGGCGAAGATCGCCGCCGTATCCGCTTGCTGAAAGCGCTCGCGGCGCAAACCAATGCGCGTCTGCTCGCCACCACCGAGCCGCTGATGCATCACGCGGATCGGCGCGCACTCCTAGATGTCGTGACCTGTATCCGGGAAAAGAAAAAGCTCAATAACGCTGGCGCTCTTCTGGCGAAAAACGCTGAGCGTCAGCTTAAGCCGTTCGGTGAGATTACACGACTTTACCGAGATGCGCCCGAGGCGGTGGTGGAGAGCCTGCACCTTCTCGACGCCGTGACGTTCTCGATGGATCAGCTGCGCTATGAGTACCCCGAAGAAACGTCAGAGGGCTATTCCGATCCGCAGCAGGCCCTGGAGGCGCAGGCCTGGGATGGCGCGCGTGAGCGCTATCCGGAAGGGATTCCGGAGAAAGTCGAGGCTTCATTGAAGCGTGAGTTGGAGATCGTCGGGCGCTTGCGCTACGCGCCTTACTTTCTCACCGTTGCAGACATCGTCACCTTCGCGCGTTCGGGCAAAGACAAGGACGGCAATCCGGTCGATCCGATCTTGTGTCAAGGCCGCGGCTCCGCCGCCAACTCAACGATCTGCTATTGTCTCGGCGTTACCTCGGTGAACCCTGCCAACAACACGCTGCTGTTTGATCGCTTCGTCTCCGAAGAGCGCGGCGAGCCGCCGGACATCGACGTGGATTTCGAACACGAGCGCCGCGAAGAGGTGATCCAGTACGTCTATCAAAAGTACGGCCGTGACCGCGCCGGGCTTGCCGCGACGCTGATTTGCTATCGCGGCCGCAGCGCCATCCGCGAAGTCGCCAAGACCTTCGGCTATTCCGAGGACCGCATCGCAAGCTTCGCCAAGATGTTGCATTGGTGGTCGAGCGGGGTGGAAGAGAAGGATCTGAAAGAGCAGGGCCTCGATACGAGTGATTCAAAGCTGATGCAGTGCGTGGCGTTGTCCAACGAGCTTCAAGGCTTCCCGCGGCACCTCTCACAACATGTCGGCGGCTTCGTCATTACGCGCGAAAAACTTCATGATGTTGTCCCGGTTCAGAATGCGGCGATGGATGAGCGCACCGTCGTCGAGTGGAACAAGGATGACCTGGAAGATCTCGGAATCCTCAAGGTCGATCTGCTTGGTTTGGGCATGCTGACTTGCCTTAAGAAGGCATTCGAGCTTTGCGCTGTGCATTACCCAATGCACGAAATGGTCAAGCTTGATTCGACCGATACCAGCGATGATCGCGTCTATAAGATGCTGCATCGCGCGGATTCGATCGGTGTGTTCCAGGTCGAGAGTCGCGCGCAAATGTCGATGCTGCCCCGGCTCAAGCCAAAGAATTTCTACGATCTCGTTATCGAAGTGGCGATCGTGCGGCCGGGGCCGATCCAGGGCGGCATGGTGCATCCGTATCTAAAACGCAGGCAAGAGATCGAGAAGGTCACGTACCCGTCAGAAGCGTTGAAAGAAGTTCTTATCCGCACGCTGGGGGTGCCGCTGTTTCAAGAGCAGGCCATGCAGATCGCCATCGTCGCCGCAGGCTTCAGTCCGCCGGAGGCTGATAAGCTTCGCCGGGCGATGGCTACCTTCAAACGTGTCGGCACGATCGGCTCGCTCAAAGAAAAATTCATCAATGGCATGATCGCGAACAAATACGACAGGGCATTCGCCGAGGCGTCGTTCGCGCAGATTGAAGGTTTCGGGGAATATGGCTTCCCAGAAAGCCATGCTGCGAGTTTCGCCATTCTCGTCTACGCCTCTTCGTGGTTGAAGTGTTATTACCCGGATGTCTTCGCGGCGGCTTTGCTCAACGCGCAGCCCATGGGCTTCTACGCGCCCGCGCAGATTGTCCGCGACGCTGCCGAACACGGCGTCGAAACCCGGCCGATCGATATCAATCACTCAGACTGGGACAACTCTCTTGAAGAGGGGCCGAACGCTTCAGAGCGTTTGCATGACCGCCATGAGGACATGCGGGGAGACGTGCGATCCACTCATGCGCTGCGGTTAGGCTTTCGCCAGGCACAGGGTTTGGACAAAGAAGAAATAATTCGGCTCATTGAGCGTCGTGGACGCGGATATGATTCCGTGCGCGATGTGTGGCTGCGCAGCGGCCTCTCACCATCAACGATCGTCCGTCTGGCCGATCTTGATGGCTTCCGGTCGCTTGGGCTAGATCGGCGCGAGGCGTTGTGGGCGGCGCGCGCACTCAATCGTGTGGGCGGGCAAGAGGACTTGCCGCTGTTCGTGCGCGAGGAAGATCCGACGAAGGAGCCGGACTACGATCTGCCGTCGATGCTGCTTGGCGAGCACATCGTTGAAGACTACCGCACTATCGGGTTGTCGCTGAAGACGCACCCGGCAGCGCTGCTCCGCGATGAACTATCGGCGCGCGGAGCGATCAGAGCCGAAGAGCTGAGAGAGATACCTAACGGCCAACGCGTTCGTGTGACAGGCCTCGTGCTCGTTCGTCAGCGTCCGGGCACGGCGTCCGGTGTCATCTTTGCGACGCTTGAGGATGAAAGCTGGATTTCGAACATCGTGGTCTGGCCGAAGATTTTCGAGCAATTCCGGCCAGAGATTCTCGGCGGGCGGCTGATCGCAGTAGATGGGCCTGTGCAGAGCGAGAGTGGCGTGATCCATGTGATCGCCGAACGCGTGCACGATTGGACCCCGCTGTTGTCGCAGTTGTCCAATCGTGGTCCGGAGATCGATCCCACGGGCCCCACCGACGAACCCAAACGCGGCGGTGAGGGCGATGCGCGCCAGCGCCATCCGCGCAATGTGCGGATCAACCTGGATGTGAGTCCCGCTGCGAACGTGATGCCGAAGGGGCGTAACTTTCACTGATCGTCGAACGCGCCGTGCCGGCCTTTGCCGCCGGAGAAGCGCTTCGCACCGGCCAGCGTCTCGCCTGAGCGTAGCGTATCCAGCCCACGACGGATTTCGTTGTCGATGGCCGCGCTCTCGTCGTGATCCCATTGCTCAATCGCGGACAGCCGATCGTTGCGCATGCACGCTTGCGGAAACGCCGCGATGTCTTTTGCTAGCGTCAACGCATGCACGAGTGCATCGCCAGACGGCGTGAGTCGGTTGGCCAATCCGATCGCCAGCGCCTCTTGCGCGTCAACCGGCCGGCCCGTCAGCATCAAGTCCATCGCGCGCGAGTGGCCGATCAGGCGCGGCAGGCGGATGGTGCCGAGATCGACCAGCGGCACGCCGAAGCGCCGGCAATAAATCCCGAACGTCGCGTCCTCGGCCACGACGCGCAGATCGCACCAGAGCGCGAGTTCCATACCGCCGGCGACAGCGTGTCCCTCAATCGCTGCGATAACAGGCTTGGAGAGCCGCAACCGCGTCGGTCCCATTGGCCCGAACGAATTCAGGCCGCCCTCTACGACGCGCTTGCCGCTCTCGCCACTGGCCAGCGCTTTCAGGTCGGCTCCCGCACAAAACCCGCCGCCCGCACCGGTGAGAATGGCGACCAATGCGTTCTCGTCGGCGTCGAATGCACGGAATGCTTGTTCAAGCGCGATCGCCGTGGCGCCATCGACGGCGTTGCGCCGTTCAGGGCGATTGATGGTGACGATCGTGACTGGACCGTTGCGCTCTACAATCACGTTCTCGGCCATTCGCGGCCTCCGTCAGAGGTTGCCCAGCGCACGAAGATCGCGGTTGGCAGAAGTTCGCTGCGTCCTGCATGTGGCAACGCCATCTCGCCGGTTTGCCATTCGCCGCCGGTGAACATTTGCTGCGCTGTTTGCGCGAGCGCGAGGTAGGAGAGCCGCACGGCGTAGACGGTGGCGATCATGAAGCCGCGTGCGCTGGCGCGGTCGTTCGGATCGGTGCGCAGCAGCGTTTGGCAGGCGTCCAATAATTCGGGGAGGTTTTCCTCCAACTTCCAGGTTTCGCCGTCTGGCCCGCGGCCAAACTTCGGCGGATCGAGGATGATGCCGTCATAACGCCGGCCACGGCGGAGTTCGCGCTTCACGAAGGTGAGCGCATCGTCGCAAATCCAGCGGATCGGCGCATCGGCCAAGCCGGCTTCGCGTTGATTGTTTCGGGCAAAGCCGATCGCTTTTTTTGATGCATCGACGTGCGTGACTTTCGCACCAGCCTTCGCGCACACAAGCGACGCAAGCCCCGTGTAGCCGAACAGGTTCAACACTTCGGGCTGCGCACCGCGATGGGCTTTGAGGTAGTCGCGCGCGTAGCGCCAATGCACCGAGTGTTCAGGAAAGAAGGCGAGGTGCCGAAACGGCGTTGGCCGCGACACGAAGGCGATGTCATCCCACTGCAACGTCCAGCTTTGCGGCAGTTCGCGGTTGAAGCGCCAGCGGCCGGCTTCGTCGTCCTCGCCCGAAGAGGGCGAGAAGATCGCGTCAGCGCTATCCCACTCGGCAGCAGGCCGTGCCGGCGCCCACAGCGCTTGCGGTTCGGGGCGCACGAATCGGTACGGGCCGACCTGCTCGAGCTTGCCGCCATTGCCGCTGTCGAGCAGCTGGTAATCGCGCCAATCGTCGGCGATCAGAATCTCAGGCGCGTGCGCCGTCATAGCCACGTCTCCGCCAAAGATCGTAGAGCATCACGCCCGTTGCGATCGCAAGGTTCAAACTGTCCGCGCGGCCACGCATCGGCAGCCGCACCAGGGTGTCGCATTCGCCTTCCATCTCTGGCGGCAGGCCGGATTGCTCGTTGCCCATCAGCACGATTGCGCGCGCGGGCGCGGGCGCACTAGGATCGAACGCCGCGCCTTTGAGCGAAGCGCCCAGCATCTCGGCGCCGCGCGCTTGCTTGTAGCGCAGCAGCTCTTCGAACGAAGCCCGCGCCAGCTTCATCGCGAACAGCGAGCCCATGCTAGCGCGGACGGCTTCGACGGAAAACGGATCGCAGCTTTCGCCGATCAGCACGACGCCGCTAGCGCCGGTGGAATCCGCTGTGCGCAGGATGGTGCCGAGATTGCCGGGATCGCGAATGCCTTCGAGTGCGACGATGGTCTCGCCCTGCAATGCGTCAAGCGGCGACAGGCGCTGACGATAGGCGCCGATCACTGTCTGCGGGTTATCGCGCTTGCTGATCTGACCCAGGATCGTCTCATTCGTCTCGATCACGCGCACACGCTGCGCTTCGGCCTGGCCGATCAGCGCGCGCACTTGCTCGCGCGCCAGCGCTGCCGGCGAATAGACCAGGATCTCCGGCCACACGCCAAGGTCGGCGGCCTCGACCGCCAGACGCGCGCCCTCGGCCAGGAACAAACCGGTCTCCGCGCGCCCCTTCTTCAGGTGCAGGCTTTTGAGCGCCTTGATCTGGGGATTGGACGCGCTGGTGATCTGATGCGCCATGGGCCTCGGTTACGCTTACGGGGGTGTTTCGGGTTTTCGCTTAGTTCGGCGGGCATTAGAAGGGCGTTAAGGCGGCAAAGGAATGCGCGTGGCGCGGGAATCATGATCGGGCTCTTCTTTTCCGAAGCGATCCTGTTCGCGGTGGTGGCGCTGCTTGGCTTCGCCATCGGCTGGCGCTTCTTTGCGTTCGTGGCCGCGGAGCGCGATCGCGACGAGGCGCGCGACGTTGAACGCCTGCGCGGCGCACTGAGCGATGCGCAAGTCCGCCGCGCGCGGATCACATGAGCTGGCTTCGCGGCGACGGCGAGCAGCCAGGCCGGCCGCTCTTCATCTTCGGCCTTGCCGGCGCGGGGATCGCGACGCTGCTCGGCATGCTGGCGCCGCATGACGGCGCGGTCTGGCGCGCGCCGACTGTGCTGCGCGAACGCGTGTCGGTGGCGTTGGCTGCGGCTGGGTACCCTGGGCTGGATATTCAGATGCAAGGCCAGCACGCTGTGCTGCACGGGATCGTCGAGGACGAAGCCGATATCGTCACCGCGCGCCGCGCGGCATTGACCGCGGCAGGCGGGGGCGGCCCGTGGGCGGGTGGCGTAACCACGGTGAACGTCGCCGACGTGCAAGTTGGTGCGTTCGAGCGGCCCTACACTTGGAGCGCGCGTCGCGAGGAAGGGCGAATTGTTCTTTCAGGCGCCGCGCCGAGTGAAGCCGCACGCACGGAGCTGATCGCTGCCGCTGGCCAAGCATTTCCGAACGCCGAAGCCGTCAACGACATGCATGTGGCGGGAGGCTCGCCGGCATCTGACTTCACCGCACTGGCGCGAGACGCCGTGCGCTTGCTCGCCGGCCTCAACAGCGGCGAAGCGCGCATCATCGACACGCAGGTCGTGTTCATCGGCGATGGCGGCAGCGAAGCCGTCAACGCCCTCCGGCGCAGGTTTGCTGAACCGCCGCCGCCCTTCCGGTCGCGCTTGGCTGTGACCGTCGACGGCTTGGACGTCGATCATCCCGAGTTGCAGGGGCTCAATCTGGCTTCAGGCGATGCGGAGACGTGTGAGCGCGCGTTCGATCGCATGATGGAGCGCAACGTCATCAACTTCGCGCAAGGGTCGGCCTCGATTGATCCATCGAGCCGCCAAATGCTGAACGGTCTCGCCTCGGTGGCGCTGCGCTGCGATCGGTTCTCCATCGAAGTCGCGGGACATACCGACAATGTCGGCGGGCGCGATCTCAACATGCAATTGTCGCAAGCGCGCGCTGATGCGGTGTCGGCCTATCTCGCGGCACAGGGTGTCGCGCGGTCGCGGCTTCGCGCTCAAGGGTATGGACCCGATCGCCCGCGTGTGAGCAACGCAACGGAAACCGGGCAGGCCGCGAACCGCCGCATTGAGTTCTACGTGAGCAGCTGATGATTTATCTGATCGGCCAATTGTGGGTGTGGTTGTTGCTGACGGCGGTGTCTGCCGGCGTCGCTGGCTGGGCCTTTGCGGCAGAACGCGCGGCGCCGGCGCAACGCGCTTTGCGGCGCGACCGCGAAAATCTGCTGAGCGACCTGATCAGGTTGACCGGTGAGGACGGCGGCGCGCCGAGCGGCATTGTCGAGAACGAGCGCGAGACCGATGCGACGCGGCGCTTGCTGACTATTCGAGACGGGCGCATTGCCGAGCTGGAACGCGCGCTCGAAACGGCGCGCGCGCGCACTGATGATCTAACTGGTGAACTTGCGGAATTGCGTCGTCGAGGGCTTGGCGACGACACCGAGCAAGCCGACGAGTTGCGCCGTCTTCGCGGCCTGGTCGCCGACACCGAGTCCGAACGTGCGCGCACCATCGACGTCGAGGCCGAGGCCGATCCGAACGCAGAGGAAAACGCGGCGCTGCAGCTCTGGCGGTTGCGCTATTTTGAGCAACGCGTGCGCTATCTGGAGACGCAATCGCGTGCTCAGCCTATCGCTGGGCCGGAACCAGACGCGGCCGATCCGTTGCCGGAGTGGCGCGTGCGGGATGCAGAGGCGCGCGCGGCCTACCTCGAAGACGCGCTGCGCGTGGCGCAGGCATCGGCAGAGCCTGCTGAAGTTGCGCCCGAGCCCGCCGCGTCGCCATTTGCTGCTGATGCCGACGTGGACGTGCTGTTGCGGTGGCGCTTGCTCTATCTCGAACGGCGCGTCGCGCACCTGCAGGCGGCGGCCTCGCGCGCGCCGGTCGCGCCGATGCCGTTGCTGGACGCGGCGCCGGATTTCGATCGCTGGAAATGGCGCGCGCGCTATCTGGAATCGCGCGTGCGGCACTTGGAGCAACGTCAGCCGATCAATGTTGAAGTGGTACGCGCGGTGGCTGCGATGGCGGCCGAAGACACGCCACCGCCGCCCGCGCCGGCGCACCGTGGCGTGAAGCCGCCGGTGCTTGGTTCTGCGCGCAATGGCGCGCCGGACGATTTCACGCTGATCGAGGGCGTCAGCTTGCAACAGCAATCGACGCTGTATTCGTTGGGTGTGTTTCACTTCGACCAGATCGCGGCCTGGACGCCGGATCATGTTGCGTGGGTGGACAATTATCTGCGCCTGCGCGGCCGCATCGCTGACCAGGAATGGCTGGAGCAGGCCGACGAGCTTGCGCGCGAAGGCCCGACCGCCGCGCGGCGGGTAAGCGAAGAAGAAGCGCTCTAGCGCTCAGTGCGGCGCGGTTTCGATCCGCACTGTTTCGCGCGTACCATCGCGGCGCTCCACGAACACAACACGATAGTCCGCGCTGGGATAAGCCTTGCTGCCGGTCGCTTTCGCCAACGCGATCTGGCGTTCAGCGCGCTCGCGCAGGGGTACTTCGACGACGTGTTGTTCCGCCATGCTTTTATCTCCTCGTGCGAAGAGAGTGGTGCGCGCCGGAGCGCGGTCAACTTACCCTTTGTAATAAGCGCAGAACTTGTTCCCTTCGGGATCGCGCACGTAAGCGCCGTAGAAGGGCGGATCGCTTTCGCCGCGCACGCCCGGTGCGCCTTCGTCTTTGCCGCCCGCGCTCAGAGCCGCCGCGTGAAACGCTTCGACGGCCGCGCGTGAGGCCGCTTTGAACGCCAGCATCGAGCCGTTGCCGAAGCAGGCTTCTTTGCCGTTCTCCGGTGTGGCCAGGTAAATCTCGAGGCCTTCCTTCTGACCTCCGGGGCCGTAGCCCGCCCAACCGCCGCCTTCGAAGGTGCGCGCATAGCCGAGCGGCTCCAGCGCGGCGTCGAAAAACGCGGTCGAGCGCGCGATATCGTTGGCGCCAATGGTGACGTAGCCGATCATTTGATCCTCCCGCCTGCACTCAATCATAAAGCGCCCGACCCGACAAGAACAAAAGAAGAACAACTAACAACCGGCGATCACCACCGCCAACACTTCTGCGCCGTACTTCTTGAGCTTTGCCTCGCCGATACCGGAGACGCGCCCGAGCGCCACCAGGTCCGCCGGTTTGGCCTGGACGATCCCCGCCAGCGTAGCATCGTGGAAGATCACGTACGGCGGCACGCCGCTGGCGTTCGCCGTTTCGCGCCGCCAGCCCTTAAGCGCCTCGAACAGCTTCGCATCAGCGCCGGCAAATCCTGCCTTCACCGCGTCCTTCGCGCCGCGTGACGCGCGGCGCTCGTCCTTGCTACGCCGCGTCGACTTCGCCGCTTCGCGCATCCGAATGACGCGTTCCTTGCGGAAAATCGCGCGCACCGCTTCGTCATCGCCGATGCAGAGCGTCGGCCGCTCGTCTTCGCCTTCGCTCAAGACGCCTTCGAACAGCAGATGCTCAATCACCCCGCGCCACACCGGCTCTGGCGTATCGGCGCCAATGCCAAACGTCGAGCGCGAGGCATAACGTTCGTCCATGCCGTCGCCGGTGCGACCAATGAGATGGCCAATCACGCGCCCGCGCCCGACGCGCTGATCCATCCGCATCACGGCGGAGATCGCTTTTGACGCCAGCTCCGTTGCATCGATGGACACCGGTGGATCGGTGCAGACATCGCACACGCCGCATGGCTCGGCATTCTCTTCGCCAAAATAGCGCCGCACGCCCATGCGCCGGCAAGTGAGGCCATCGAGAAACGCAAACAGCTGTCGCGCCTTCTTGATCTGCACCGCTTTGACTTGCTCGCTGGCGTTGCCCTGGTTCGCGAACATCACCGCGCGGCGGAGGTCGTTGGCGGAGTAGATGCAAAAGCCTTCGGCCACGTCGCCATCGCGGCCGCCGCGGCCGACTTCTTGCCAGTACGCCTCGATCGACTTCGGCGAATCCGCATGGATGACATAACGCACATTGGGCTTGTCGACGCCCATGCCGAACGCGATGGTCGCCACCATCACCACATCGTCTTCTTCCTGGAAGCGATGCTGGCGCTCTGCGCGAATGCCGGCGTCAAGCCCGGCGTGATAGGCAAGCGCCGGGACCTTGAGCGCCTGCAGGTTGGCAGCGGTCTTCTCCACGTTGTCGCGCGTCGCCGCGTAGATGATGCCGGACTTGCCGCGCCGCTCGCGCACGATGTCGAAGATGCGGTCCTGCGGCTTGGACGGTTTGCGCTCGGCGGCGAGTACCAAGTTGGGACGATCGAAGCTATCAATGAACGCGCGCGCGTCTTCGAGTCTGAGTTGCGCGCGAATGTCGGCCTGCGTCTTGAGGTCGGCCGTCGCGGTGACCGCCATGCGCGGCACGCCGGGAAAGCGCCCGGCAAGTTGCCCGAGCGCGCGATAGTCCGGACGAAAGTCGTGGCCCCATTGGCTGACGCAGTGCGCTTCGTCGATGGCGATCAGCGCGATCGGGCATTGTTCGAGGAAATCAAGGAAGCCTTGCGCGAACAGCCCTTCGGGTGAGACGTACAGAAGATCGAGCGCGCCTTCGCGCGCGGCGTTGAGCGTCTCGCGCCGCGCGTCGGATTGTATCGTGGAGTCCAAACGCGCCGCCGCAACGCCCGCCGTGCGCAATGCCGCGACTTGATCTTGCATCAGCGCGATCAGCGGCGAAACGACAAGCCCAACGCCCGGCCGCAAGATCGCCGGGATCTGATAACAGAAGCTCTTGCCGCCGCCGGTCGGCAGCACCGCCATCACGTCGCGCCCATCGAGCACTTCGCTGATAACGTCCGCCTGCAGCCCGCGAAAATCGCTATGGCCGAACACGCGCTGCAGCGTTTCGCGGGCGGCGGTTAGATCGGCCATGGCCGATCTAACGCATCAGAGGCGCCACACGCCAACGCATTTGTGCGGATCGGTTGGCGCCCCGTCCGGTAGATATTCCGTAGCCGGACCGAGATTGAACGGCGGACGTTCTAGATTCAGTGGACGCCAATCGCCCGTTGTTATGTCGGCGTTGTCCGTGACCGTCGGTGATGTGTTGGCAAGGAACATCGGAATGGCCGACGCACGCCAATGCGCGACAACCGCAAGCGCGTCCTCAAGCGTTAGATGAAAAAGCGCCTCCCGGCAGAGCCACATGTCGGCCGGCGGTGGCGGCGCGGAAACAATGTCAGCCACTCGAAATGTGCGATTGGCCGCGCCGAAACGGCTCTCGGTGTCGGCGATCATCGGCGCCACGATATCGGCGCCGAGATAGTGCGTGCCTTCGGGCATGCGCACGTGCTGCATCCAAACGAAATCGCCACAGGGTGCGTCGTAGAACAAGCGCGGTTGTTCTCGATCGAGCAGCGCCTCGAGTGCAGCGCGCAGCGGCGCCGTGCGCGCAACGCCAGAACCTGGACCGGATCGAGACTCCGTGCCCTGCCACAGATCCTTGCGCCATATACTCGTGAAGATGGCGCTTCGAGTGTCCGAGTCCTCGCCGCTCATGCGTGGGCGCTGGCCGCGGACGGCGCGCGGTGCAATCCAAGCGCGCCGTAATAGATGGCAGCTTGCCCCGCCCAGTAGATCATCCAGCCCGCGAAGCTGCGCCAGAAGGCGAGCGTGGGGTCCGGATCGGGGTGAAGCATGTTCCAGGCGACAAAGCCGTCGGAAATGAAAAACAGCAGCGCCCCCGCCATGGCGAGCCAACGCGCAGCGGGGAGCGTGAACGACGTGATCGCCATCAACGTCAGCACACCGGTGTAAACGCTGAGCGGCGCGAACATGGCGTTGTCGCGCGGCACCAGCAGTGCGGTCATCACGATGCACGCGGCGATGAGCGCCAACGCGGCGAGCAGGCGCGGCGGTTGCTTCAGCGCCGAGACCCCGAGCCCCGCGCGCAGGAACAGCGCGATGTAGAACAGGTGCCCGATCAGGAACGCGAACGCGCCGTAGAGAAACGTATCCGGACTCCACGCCAACAACGCATCGCCCAGCGTGCCAAACAGCAGCCCCGCCGCAAGCAGCCGCGACCGCGCGATGAGCGCGATCAGGCCGAGGAAGACGATGCTCGACGCTTTAAAGATCGTGCCCACCACAAAAGGCGGCGCGCCTTCGTAAAGGCTCGAACCGAATGCGCCGTAGGCGATGGCTAGGATAGCGGAGAGGGCGAGGAAGAACTGCAGGTTCGGCGTCGCGCGCGTAGTCAATTCCATGCCCCCAACAATCCGAAGAAACTCAGCACCGCCAGCAACAATAGGCGAATGCCGAGGCGCTTGTTTCCACTCTCGTCAATAAGTTGCCATCCACCGATCACCAACGGCACGCCACACGCAACAGCAAAGAACACCACCCAGCCAAGGGCGCCGAGATAGAAGCACAACACGAGGAACGCAGCGATGCCGAGCACGCCAGCGTGGATTTTCCAGCTCATGCTCTAATCCCGCCGCGCCGGCTGCGCATACCCTAGCCTCTCGTTCAACGCCCCAAGCAAATTCTGCGCGATATCGGCAATCACGCCGCCCGGCGGGTACACAGCAGCCGCGCCCATCTCTTTCAGCGTGGCGATGTCCTCGGGCGGGATGACGCCGCCGATGACGATCATGATGTCACCACGGCCGCGCTCCACCAGCGCGGCGCGCAGGGCGGGCGTCAGTGTAAGGTGTCCCGCCGCCAGCGAAGACACGCCGACGATATGCACGCCTTTGGCGATGGCTTGCTCGGCCACTTCCTCCGGCGTTGCGAAGAGTGGGCCAATCTCGACTTCGAAGCCAAGGTCGCTGAACGCCGACGCCACAACCTTCTGCCCGCGATCGTGCCCGTCCTGGCCCATCTTGGCGACGAGGATGCGCGGGCGCTTGCCCTCGGCTTCCGCAAACGCCGCCACGCTTTGACGCGCGCGCTCAACGGCGGAGTCGTCGGCGGCTTCGCGCGAGTAAACGCCAGTAACCAGCCGGATCGGCGGCTGGTGACGCGCAAACGCCCGCTCCAACGCCGACGACATTTCCCCAACGGTGGCCTTCGCGCGCGCGGCCTTCACGGCGAGATCGAGCAGATTGCCCTTGGCGCGCGCGCCGGCTTCGAGCGCGTCGAGTGCTGCATTCACTTCCTGCTGCTTCCGCTCCGCCTTCAGCCGCGTCAGCTTCTCCAGCTGCATCGCGCGGACCTTGGCGTTGTCGACCTTCAGGACCGGCACGTCCTCTTCGACATCAAGCTTGAACTTGTTGATACCGACAATGGTCTGGTGCCCCGTATCGATCCGCGCCTGCGTCCGCGCCGCGGCTTCTTCAATGCGCGCCTTCGGCAAGCCCTGGTCGATCGCTTCCGACATGCCACCGAGTTTCTCGACTTCCTCGATGTGCGCCCAAGCCTTTGCCGCGAGATCGGCGGTAAGGCGCTCGACATAGTACGACCCGCCCCACGGATCGGCCGGTCGCGTCACGCCGCCTTCGCTCTGTAGCAGGATCTGCGTGTTGCGGGCGATGCGGGCCGAGAAGTCTGTCGGCAGCGCCAACGCTTCATCCAACGAATTGGTGTGCAGCGATTGCGTACCGCCATACGCCGCCGCCATCGCCTCGACGCACGTGCGCACCGCGTTGTTGTAAACGTCCTGCGCCGTCAGCGACCACCCCGAGGTCTGACAATGCGTGCGCAACGCGCGCGATTTATCGTCCTTCGGATTGAACTCCGCGGTCAGCTTTGCCCAGAGCAGCCGCGCTGCGCGCAGCTTGGCGATCTCCATGAACGGGTTCATGCCGATCGCCCAGAAGAACGAAAGCCGCGGCGCGAACTTGTCGATGTCCAATCCGCCCGCAACGCCGGCGCGAATGTACTCGACGCCATCGGCCAACGTGTAGGCAAGCTCCAGGTCCGCCGTCGCGCCGGCTTCTTGCATGTGATAGCCGCTGATCGAGATCGAGTTGAACTTCGGCATCTCGGTCGCGGTGTAAGCGAAGATGTCCGACACGATCCGCATCGACGGCTTGGGTGGATAGATGAACGTGTTCCGCACCATGAATTCTTTAAGGATGTCGTTCTGGATCGTGCCGCTGAGCTTGGCGTGCGCCACGTTCTGCTCTTCGCCGGCGACGATATAGAGCGCCATGATCGGCAACACCGCGCCGTTCATGGTCATCGACACGCTCATTTGATCGAGCGGAATGCCGCTGAACAGCGTGCGCATGTCGAGAATTGAGTCGATCGCCACGCCCGCCATGCCGACATCGCCAACCACGCGCGGGTGATCTGAGTCGTAACCACGGTGCGTCGCGAGATCGAAGGCGACGGAGAGACCTTTCTGCCCACCAGCTAGATTGCGCCGATAGAACGCGTTAGAATCTTCCGCCGTCGAGAACCCCGCATACTGCCGGATCGTCCACGGCTGCTGCACGTACATCGTCGGATACGGCCCGCGCCCAAACGGCGCCATGCCGGGAAAGCCGTCGACGAAGTCGAGCCCCGCGCGATCGGCCGCCGTGTAGGCGCTCTTCACCGCGATGCCTTCAGGTGTGAGCCAGTCCTCACCGCGCGGCGGTGGCGCTTTCGCGACGTCCGTATCGAGCGAGAGCTTGGAGAAATCAGGCAACGTCACTGCATAGCCTCTTCTTCATGCGGCACGTCCTGTGCGCCGTAATGGCGGAGTAGCGATTGGACGCGGTTTTCCTCTGCAAGTACGGCGAACATCTTGGTCAGGACGAAGTACCCGGTGAACAGCACGGCCATTTCGAGGCCCAGGAGATTGTAGATGTCGTCGAAATCCCAAACTTCGCCGTGAAAGATAATGACCAGGACGACCGCAATCAGGGCGGACGGGATGGCTGAGTATCGACGAACTTTTCGCGCGTATCGAAGGGCGGTGTGGAGTCGGTCGTACGCTTCGCCCCAACGACCGCGCAAATGCTGCGGCTCCGCGCCATCAAGGACGTCAATCCATGCCGCGACCTGGACGCGTGTGGGATTATTGAGGCTCACGAACTCGGTCTCCCGCCAGAGGCAAAAGCCGCCAACGCAGCCGCGTCACCCCGAAACGCATTGAGATCCACCGGCCCTCTGACACCGCGTTTATGCCCGCGGTTGTGGTGTTGCCAGATCACCCAATCGCTCTGACGAAACGCGGGCGGCGCGGCGATGGAGCGGATCCAGAACCGCTCGCCCGTCAACTCGGCCAAGTGCGCGTCATGAAACTCGCGCGTCGTGTAGATGATCGGCCGCGCGCCATAGTGTGCTTCGACCCGATCGAGAAACGTCCGCGCCTCAGTGATCACGTCCGGCATCGTCGGCCCCTCGCGGCAGGGCCCCATGTGTTCGAGATCAAGCGCCGCCGGCAACGCGCCGGGCGCGCGCGGCACGACAGCGATGAAGTTTGCGGCTTGGCGCGCGCCCGGTTGGCAGAGCGTGAAGAAGTGATACGCGCCGCGATAGAGCCCCGCATCGCCAGCGCCGTTCCAGTTCGCCGTGAAGCGCTCATCGACGTGATCGCCGCCTTCGGTGGCCTTGATGTAGGCGAAAGCCACATCGTCGGCGGCGAGCGCGCGCCAGTCGATCGCCCCTTGGTGCCACGAGACATCGACGCCCTGAATGTAACGGCTCGCCCACGGCGTCCACCACCCGCCAACGGCCGCGACAAGCGCGCCGACGAGCATCAATGCGCCAAGGCCGAACGCGATGAGCACCGCCCGCTGACGGCCCCCACGGCCGGTGCGGCAATTGTCGTGCGTGATGATCGGCGGCGCCGTCACAGAGCGATCCTCAGCGCAACGTGCAGCGTTTCGAGTTCCTTGATCGCGTCTTGCCCCGCGAACACGAATTGATCGACGCCAGCCGCACGCCACTTCGCTTCGTTCTCGCCCGGCTTGCCAGCGAGCAGCACCCAATCCGCGCCGGCCGCTTTCAGCCGTTGCGCCGCGTTCTCCGCGTGTTCGGCGTAGCGCGCGTCCGTGCCGGTGATGATCGCGACGCACGCCTTGGTGAGGCGGAGCGCGTCGATCAGCGTTTCCATAGTAGCGTGCGCTTCCTCCGGGCCGATGCTGCCGACGCCGCCAGACGCCAGCAGATTGCGCGACCACTGCGCGCGTGGCGCGAACTCGGCGAGCGTGGCGAGATTGGCGAAGAACACAGCAGGACGCGCGCTGCCGGTCTCCGCGCGACCGCGCAACGCTTCGAACGGCGCGGCCCAGCGGATCGGCGCAAGCGGTGCGAATTTCAGATCAGGCGGGGGTTCAGGCGTCGGCTTTGCCGAGAAAAACGCACGTGGTTCCGTCGCCGGCATGGCGGCATCCAGTAGCGGATAATCGGTCACGCCTGTGATGGTTTCGCGGCGCGTTGCAATTGCACGCTGACGCTCTGTGCGCGCCGTGGCGACCATGTCTTGCGGCAAGCCGGCCTGCAACGCCGCGACGATCCCGCCGCGCGCTTCGATCTGCTGCATGATCGCCCAGGCGTTGTCGGCGAGATCGCGCGTCAGCTTTTCCACAAACCACGATCCGCCGGCGGGATCAGCGACGTGACCGAGCCGGCACTCTTCGAGCAGAACGTGTTGGGTGTTGCGCGCGACGCGGCGCGAAAACGGCGTTGGCAGGCCCAGAGCGTCCGTGAGCGGGTAGGTGGTGATGTCATCGGCGCCGCCGACAGCCGCAGCGAATGCAGCCGTGGAAACGCGCAGAATGTTCGTCCACGCGTCATAGCGGGTCATCATGCGCCGCGACGTGAAGGCGTGGATGTGCGCCGCGCGCGCCGCGGGCGAGGCGCCTGAGGCTTCAAGCACACGCGCCCAGCAGAGACGCAAGGCACGGAGCTTCGCGGCCTCGATCAGTACGTCGGGGCCGACCGCCATGGCAAAGGCAATCGACGCGCCGGCGTCTTCGATGGCGAGACGCTGAACCGTTAGGGCCTCGCTTGTCATCGAGCGCAGATACTCTACGCCGCACGACAACGCGGTGGCGATCTCTTGCGCCTCCGTCCCACCGGCTTCGTGCACTTGGCGCGCGTCGACGCGGATAGCGGTCGCCGCCGGAGTCGTCGCCCGTATTCGCGCAGCGAACAACGCGGCTTCCAGCAAACCGTAACGGTCCATCTCACCGGTGCGCATCAGCGTGCCGATGGGGTCGACATTGTATGCCGTCCCGGGCGCCGCGACGCCTTTGTGCTTGCCGGCGAGCCACTCAGCGGCGCGTTGACCGCCCGCATCGAGCGACACCGGCGCGGCCTCCAGCACAACTCCAGCCAGCACGAGGTCGAAGTCCGCTTCATCGCGGATCGCAACGCCTTTTTTGCCGTGCGGATCGATCACCAGTTCGATCGCGCCGACGCCACCCTGCAAGTCCGCGAGAATTTCATCGTTGGTCCGCGCCGGATCAGGATGCCCAAACGCCTGCCGGATCGTCCACGCGCCTGCGCCAGCGCCGCGCACAAACGGCGCTGCGCCTGGCATGCCGGAGACATCCTCCGCCGTGTGCATGTTCGGCTCGCGATAAAGCGGCTCCAGCGGAATGCCGTCGGCGGTCTTGCCGACGAGCCGCGACCACGCCGCGCCCTTCAGCCCTTGCTCCACCAGGGCGCGCCAGTCGGCTTCGTCGGCCGGCTCGCCCAGCTGCAAGGTCTTGTCGCTGCTCATTTTCGCTCCGGTTGACGCCATGTCAGCATCGACGCGCTTTTTGCGCCAGGGTAACCCTGGTCGCAACCGGAGACCTCAATGGCCCTGCCACCTTTGTTCGACAAGTTGCGACTGCCGGCGGTCGGCGCCCCGCAATTCATCATCTCCAACCCGGATCTGGTGATCGCCCAATGCAAAGCCGGCATTGTCGGCGCGTTTCCCGCGCTGAATGCGCGCCCGCAACCGCTGCTGGATGATTGGCTCAACCGCATCAAGGATGAACTGGCCGCTTACGACGAGGCCAATCCGCATGCCCCGTCCGCGCCTTATGCCGTCAATCAAATCGTGCACAAGAGCAACGAACGCTTGGAACAGGACGTCGCGGCGTGCGTGAAACACAAAGTGCCCATCGTCATCACGTCGCTCGGCGCGCGGCCTGACGTGAACGACGCCGTCCATTCCTACGGCGGCATTGTTCTCCACGACATCATCAACATCAAATTCGCACATAAGGCGCTGGAGAAGGGCGCTGACGGCTTGATCGCCGTCGCCGCGGGCGCGGGCGGACATGCGGGCGCGTTGTCGCCGATCGCGCTGATCCACGAGATCCGCGAATTCTTTGACGGGCCGCTGCTGCTTTCGGGCGCCATCGCTTCGGGCCGCGGCATTCTTGCGGCGCAAGCCATGGGCGCCGATCTCGCCTACATGGGCTCCGCTTTCATCGCGACGACAGAAGCCAACGCGCCGCAGGGCTACAAGCAGATGATCGTCGACGCGACGGCGGGCGATATCGTCTATTCGAACCTCTTCACCGGCGTGCTCGGCAATTATCTGAAGCCGTCGATCATCAACGCCGGCCTCGATCCGGAGAATCTGGCGCAAAGCGATCCGAGCACGATGAAGTTCGGCGATAGCGGCTCGAAGGCGAAAGCCTGGAAGGACATTTGGGGCGCAGGCCAAGGCGTAGGCGCGGTGCACGAAGTTCTGCCCACCGCTGACCTCGTCGCGCGCCTGAAGCGCGAATACGACGAAGCAAAACGGAGGATTTGCGCGAGCTAATCCGCCAAAGGAGCGCAAAGCCAACAGGTTGGAGCGCGCGCCTTCAGGCGCGCATTTTCTCCATGCCCTCAAGCGTTTGCAAGCATGCGGGGCTGAAGCCCCGCGCTCCAACTTGCCAACGCCGGCGCTATTCTATCCGACCGAGTACTGAGCGCCCGTAGGCTCCTCCTATCAATCGAGGAGCCCATGACCACATCATCCACCGAACGAAGCGCGATCCACTCGCTCACGCTGCGCAGCGCCGCCGCCATCGCCATTGCGGCCGCCGCAAACCAGCTTGGCGTCACGCTGCCTGAAGGCGCGGCGCAAGAGCTGGCCGCCGCCGCTGTCGATCTCATCATCACCCTGGGTCTGGTCGGCGTCGCCGTCGGCCGCACCCGCGCCCGCGGCCCGCTGGTTTGAGGAGGGCAACCATGCATCATCCTCTCCGCGCGCTCGCGCTTTCGCTGGCCATTGCCGCAACGCCCGCCTGCGCGTCGCTGCAGATCGGCGAAACGCGGCTCGAAAACCCAGCCGCCGCCGCGCGCACGCTCGATCAGCGCGCTTATGCCATCCTCAACGCCTACGCCGCTGTGATTGAAGAGGCGACAGACATCGTCCGCGATCCCGCTGCGCCGATCAGCTTCAAGCGCGCGCTCAGCCAAGCCGAACGCGTCGCGACGCCGGCAGCGGAGACGCTTGAGATTGCCGTCGTCGCCTACATCCGCGCCCGCGGCGATTTCGAAGCCGCCTCCGGCGCCACACAGCCCACGCTCGAACGTGCGGCCACCGCGCTCACCATCGCCGCGCGGCGCTTGAGCGAAGCCATGCAAGCCGCCGAAGCGCCGATTTCTGAACTCGAAGACCTCGTCGGCGCGCGTCGCGGCTGAAGGAGAACACCCATGCTCAATCTCATGCTGCAATTGCAGATGCTGCTCGCCGCGCTCTCCGCATTCCTGCCGCTCGCACCGGACGACAGCCGCGAACGCGCCGCTGAGGTGCTGAACGTTGTCGCCAAGGCGCTTTCGGTTGGCGGCTCGATCGCGACCAATCTCGACGATCTCGCCGTGAAGCTCGCCGCCATCCGCGCCGAAGTCGAAGCGATGGCGCAGGCTGGCCGCAACGTGTCGCCGGAAGAACTGGACGCGGCCATGGCGCGCGTCCGCACCGCCTCGGCGGCGTTCCGCGCCGCGCTCGAGATTGCGGAGGCGGGCGCTCCTTAGCCTGCCGCCGCATAGGGGAGACGCCGGCCGGAGATTGCCCCTCCTGACCGCTGGTCTTCGGTCCGGTCTAGATTGACCTCGGCGTCTCCCCGTCCTTTGTTCGGCCCATGAACACGAGCGGCAAGCACATCCTCGCCATCGATCAGGGCACCACCTCCACCCGCGCCATCGCCTTCGATCTCGACTTCAACCCCCGCGCCACCGCGCAGATCGAACTGCAGCAGCGCTATCCGCAGCCAGGCTGGGTCGAACACGACGCCGAGGAAATCTGGGCAGCGACGCTCAAGGTTTGCCGCGATGCGATCGAGCAAGTCGGTGGCGCCGCCAACATCGCCGCCATTGGCATCACCAACCAGCGCGAAACCACCATCATCTGGGACCGCAAAACCGGCGCGCCGGTGCATCGCGCCATCGTCTGGCAAGATCGCCGCACGTCCGACGTTTGCGCTGCGTTGCGCGAAGCCGGGCACGAGAAACGCGTCCAGCAACTCACCGGGCTGCTGCTTGATCCCTACTTTTCCGGCAGCAAGATCGCCTGGATCCTCGATCACGATCCCGCGCTGCGCCGCCGTGCCGAGGCCGGCGAACTCGCGTTCGGCACGGTGGAATCCTTCCTGGTCTGGCGGCTCACGCAAGGCCACACCCATGCCTCAGACATCACCAACGCCTCACGCACGCTCGTGTTCGACATCAATACGCGCGTCTGGAGCGATGAGATGTGCGCGTTGCTCAACGTACCGCGCGCGCTGTTGCCCGAAGTCCGCGCCTGCGATGCGCATTTCGGCGACGCTGATGCTTCACTGTTCGGCCGCGCAATCCCGATCCACGGCATCGCCGGCGACCAGCAAGCCGCGCTCGTCGGGCACGGCTGCTTCGAGCCCGGTATGGCGAAAGCGACGTTCGGCACCGGCGCCTTCCTCGTCATGAATATGGGCGAGGCGCCGCCGCACTCCGCCAACCGGCTGCTCGCTACTGTTGGCTACGAAACCAAGCACGGCCACGCCTACGCGCTCGAAGGCTCGATCTTCTCCGCCGGCGCCACAATGCAATGGCTGCGCGATGGCTTGAAGCTGATCAAAACCTCCGCCGATTCCGAAGCCATCGCATCGGCGCTACCCGACAATGGCGGCGTCTACCTCGTACCAGCATTCGCTGGCCTCGGCGCGCCGCAATGGAACGCGGAAGCACGCGGCACAATCGTCGGTCTCACGCGCGACTCGCGTCTCGATCACATCGTTAGAGCTGGCCTGGAAGCCGTGGCGTATCAAACTGCCGACTTGCTTGGCGCGCTGCGGGCCGATGGCGCGCAGATATCCTGTTTGCTTATCGACGGCGGTCTCACGGCGAACGCGTGGGCGATGCAATTCTTGGCTGATATTTGCGATGTCGAAGTCGCGCGCCCGGCGTTCCAGGAAGTGACGGCGCTAGGCACGGCCAAGCTCGCGGCGTTCGGTTCTGGCGCGATTCCGAGCCTCGACAGCGCCAGCAGCGCTCCGAGCGTTCGTTGGACCTCGCGCATCGACGCCGATCAGCGCGCCACTCTTGTCGCCGGCTGGAAAAAAGCGGTCGCCGCAACGTTAGCTGCGGCGACCAAACACTAGCTTTTGTCGGCCCGCGCGGTTGCGCGGGGGAGGGCATCGGCTTAAGTGCCGCCCTCGCGTGAGAGCCTGTAGCTCAGTCGGTAGAGCATCTGACTTTTAATCAGAGGGTCCCGGGTTCGAATCCCGGCGGGCTCACGCTTTTTCCCTTAACGTCCGGCCTCGCCACCAATGGTGGTGCTCGGCGGCGGGACCGGTTCAGACGCGGGCGCTGCTGGCGCGGCTTGCGGAGCCGCAGTCGCCGGTGCGGCAGGTGCGGGCGTCGGCGTCACGGCATAGCCGCCGTCAGCGCGGTTCTCCGCCACTTGCTCGGTCTGCTCCTCCGCGACTAACGAAGGCGCGTTCGGATCATAAAATTCCATGACGCCCCAGGCGCCTAAGCCAAGCAGGGCGGCCAGGATGGCGACGCGCACCATCCCGCCACTCTTCATTTTATAGCGCGGCGGCGGGGCGTAGGGATCCAGTTCTTGTTGCTCACGGGGCATTGGGGGGCGCTCCTATTGGGTTACCAGGGCCAACCCATCGCCGCGCGCTCGGTTCCGCTGTGACGCTGTGGCAACATGGCCGGGAAATGACCGCGCCAGGCGCCTTTGCCGAGTCGGCGTGCGTGAAGTTCAGGATAAGGTCCGCCCGAAATTGAGTTCAGGGGACGTCCGAACTGCATACGCAGGGGCGATTGAGGGGATGGGGCCGCGCCGGGAGGGTCGCGGCCCCTTTTCTTTGGCTCGTTTCGGGGCCGTCTGAGATGACAGTGGAAAAGGGCGCCCCAAACACAACGCCCCCCAAAAAATAACCGCCTCGGCTCTGGACTTTCATGGACTCTGTGGCGGCACGGCGCCAAAATCGCGCTTAACGGCCTGAGCGGGGAACCTGTTCTGGGCGTCCGTCGTTCACGGAGGGGGTCCTTCTTTTAAGGGGCTTCTTCAAAGACGTGCGTTATCGGGGTTGTCAGATCCGGTTGTGAGCGCTTAGGCGCGAGTGGCTGCGTCGTGGCAATCTGAGGCGCAGGGGAAATTCGCTTAAGAGGGGTGATTATGAAATCGCGCATCACGAAGACCGTCGCGTTGGCCGCCTTGTTGGCCGGCGCTTCCGGCATCGCAAACGCCACTGAAGGTTGGTACGGCCGCGCCGACGTTGGGTATTCGGCTGATGGAACGCTCGACCTCGATCCGGCCTTCGCCGGTGAGAGTTCGTTTGATCTCGATAACGGATTTTCCGAGCATCTGGGCATCGGCTACGCGATGATGAACGGCTTCCGTTTGGAAGGCGAAATCGGCCATCGCTTCAACGATCTGCGCAGCGACTTCCTGGAAGACGGGAACGCCCGCGCCTGGTCGGCGATGTTCAACGCCTTCTACGACTTCAACCGTGACGGCTCAGCGCAGCCTTACCTCGGCCTCGGCGTCGGCGCGGCGCGTGTGGACGCGAGCCTCGCGGACCACGACTCGCTGACCTACATCAACGACGATGACACTGGCCTCGCCTATCAGGCGTTGGCCGGCGTCGCCATCGGCCTCACCGAACAACTCGATCTCGATATCGGCTACCGCTATTTTGTGGCGCCGGAACTCGAGTTCGACGGTTTCGAGCAAACCGAACCGCTCGCCTTTGACGGCGAGTACACACACCAAGCTGTAACGGTCGGTCTGCGCTATCAATTCGCAGCGGCCGAACCGCCGCCGCCGCCGCCGCCGCCGCCAGCGCCGCCGCCGCCGCCGCCGCCACCGCCAGTGGTGACGTGCCCGACGTCGGAATTCGTGGTGTACTTCGAGTGGGATCGCTCGAACCTCAACCAAGCAGCTCTCGAAACCATCGACGCCGCGGTCAACCGCGCCCGTCAGTGCAACGTCGGCGGCGTGGTGGTTGTCGGTCACACCGACACCTCGGGTTCGCCCGCCTACAACATCGGCCTCTCCGAGCGCCGTGCCTCCGTGGTTCGTGACGCCCTCGTGGCGCGCGGTGTCGCGGCCGGCTCGATCCGCTCAGAAGCACGCGGCGAAGCCGATCTCGCCCGTGCCACGCGCGACGGTGTGCGTGAGCCTCTGAACCGCCGTACCGCGGTGACGATCAGCTTCCGCTAATCGCCATCCACGGCTGAACTAAGCGAACGGGCCCGGAGCAATCCGGGCCCGTTTTGCATCTGAGCCGTTTGCGCCCGACGAGGCGCCTCGGCTGGCTTTTTGGGCGCCCCTCGGCTACTCCACGGCCATGCCAGCGACCACCAACGCCACCACCCCGCACCTCGCGTGGGGCGACGACGTCGCGCCTTTGCTCGACACGCTCGATGACGCGGCGGAGGCCATGGTCGCGCGCACCGAAGCCTGGTCGGCAATCAACTCAGGCTCCTTCGAACTGGCCGGCCTGGAGCGCATGCGCGCACCGCTGCTCGATGCGTGCGCGTCGTTGCCGGGCGATCTCCAAGTCGTGCCGCTCCAACCCTCACAGCGCATCAAGCCCGACGGCGAAGCGGCCGAGATCCAGCACGGCGCTTCGATTCGCCTCCGCGTTCGCCCCGATGCGCTAATCCAAATCGCGCTCACTGGCCACTACGACACCGTGTTTCCAGCTGTTCACGCCTTCCAGGCGCCGTGGCGCGAGGGCGAAACGCTGCGTGGCCCCGGCGTCGCCGACATGAAGGGCGGCATCAACGTGATGCTCGCCGCACTGCAGGCGTTCGAACAGCTCTCCGGCGAAAAGCGCGTCGGCTACGAAGTACTGCTGAGCCCGGACGAAGAAGTTGGCTCAATGGGTAGCGCGCCGCTGCTCGCCGAACTCGGGGCCAAGGCGCATCTCGGCATGACCTACGAGCCGGCAATGGCCGATGGCGCGCTGGTCGATGCGCGCAAGGGCTCTGCCAACTACCATCTCGCCATTCGCGGCCGTGCCGCACACGTCGGCCGCGCTTTCGGCGATGGCCGCAACGCCGTGATCGCCGCCGCTGACGCCGCGATGGCGCTCGCCCAGCTCAACGGCAAACGCGACGGCGTCACGTTCAACGTCGGCGCCATCGACGGCGGCAGCGCCGTCAACGTCGTGCCGGAGCGCGCGGTGCTGCGCTTCAATGTGCGCGTGCCCGATGTTGAGTCCGGCGCATGGGCGGAAGCGGAAGTGCAACGCATCGCCGCCGCCGCCAACGCGCGTGAGGGCATCGAAGCGCATCTCCATGGCGGCTTCACCCGTCCGCCCAAACCGCTCAACGCGCAGCAACAAACCATGGCCGCATGGACGCATCGCGCCGGCCAAGCGCTCGGCCTCGACCTACAATTCCGCCCCTCCGGCGGCGTCTGCGAGGGCAACAATCTCGCCGCCGCCGGCTGCCCGAACATCGACACGCTTGGCCCCTGCGGCGGCGGCCTTCACAGCGACCAGGAATTCGCCATCATCCCGAGCTTCGCAGAACGCGCGAAGCTCTCCTTCCTCATGCTCGCCGGCGTCGAACGCGGCTTGTTCGATCCAAAGAGCCTCCGCCCGTGACAGCGCCGATTTATGTGATGCGCGCCGCGGGGCCGGGCGATATTGCGGGCTTCCTGCAATTGCGCGAGATCGCCGGCGCGGGCTTCACCAGCCTGATGCTCGACGACGACCAGATGCTGAAGAAGCTGGAGCTGTCGCAAACGAGCTTCGCATCAGACACGCAAGGCCCTGGCGCCGAGCGCTACTTCATCGCGCTCGAACACATCGAAACCGGCGCGCTCGCCGGCTGCTGCGGTGTGAAGGCGACGATCGGCGAAGTGCCGCCGTTCTTCAATTTCCGCATGATCCGCGAAGCACAATCGTCGGCGCCGGCGAACCGACGCTTCGACATGGACGTGCTGATCGGCGTCAACGATTTCACCGGATGCTCCGAAGTCGGTTCGCTGTTCGTGCGCCCCGAACACCGCGCCGCCGGCGTTGGGCGCGCGCTTGCGCAATGCCGCTACATGCTGATGGCGACAGCGCCGCATCGCTTCCGCGATCAGGTGGTGTCGGAGCTGCGCGGCGTCGTCTCGCCGGAAGGCGTGTCACCGTTCTGGGAAGCCATCGGCCGCCACTTCTTCCGCATGGATTTCGCCGAAGCCGACAAGCTCAGCGCCACCACCGACAACCAGTTCATCCTCGACCTCATGCCGCAGCACCCGATCTACATCGATCTGCTACCGGAGGACGCGCGCGCCGTGATCGGCAAATGCCACCGCGACGGCGAGGGCGCCCGAAAGCTGCTGGGGTGGGAAGGCTTCAGCTTCTCCAACGTGATCGACATCTTCGATGGCGGCCCTCTCGTCAGCGCGCCGCGCGATCACATCCGCACCAAGCGCGAAAGCCGCCTTGTGCGCGTCAATGCGGGCGCCAATCTAGAAGGCGCCAAGCGCGCGCTGATCGCCGTGCCGCGTCTGAAAGACTATCGCTGCGTCTCGGCGCGCGTCGCGATCAACGGTGACACCCACACAGTGGATGGCGACACGCTGAAGGCGCTCGGCTTGCAAGACGGCGACGAAGCTCTGATCTGGATCGACAATGCGCACTGAACTCTACATCGGCGGCCAATGGCGCGAAGGCGGCGGCGAGCGCTTCTCCTCGCACGATCCCGTCACCGGCGACAAAGTGTGGCAAGGCCGCGCCGCCGACCCTGACGATGTCGCCGCCGCGATGGCTGCTGCGCGTCTCGCATTTCCCGGCTGGTCACGCCGTCCCGTCGAAGAGCGCGTTGAAATCGTCCGCGCTTTTGCCAAGGCGATCGAGAAACGCGGCGACGAACTCGTCCGCACCATCAGCCGCGAAATGGGCAAGGTGACATGGGACGCCAAAGGCGAACTCGGCACCATCATCGGCAAAGTCGAAATCTCCGTCCGCGCCCAAGCTGAACGCGCCGGCGGCAAGGAAGAGAAAGCCGCGTTCGGCGCCATGACGCTCTCACACCGCGCCCACGGCGTGCTCGCCGTGTTCGGGCCGTTCAATTTCCCCGGCCATCTGCCGAATGGCCACATCGTGCCCGCGCTGCTCGCCGGCAATTGCGTGCTGTTCAAGCCGAGCGAGTTCACGCCAGGCGTCGGCGACATCATGGTCGAAGCGTGGGAAGAGGCGGGCTTGCCCGCCGGCGTGCTCAACCTGCTTCAAGGCGCGCGCGAAACCGGCGCCGCTTTGCTCGACGCACCCGGACTTAACGGCGTTCTCTTTACCGGGTCCGCGCAAACCGGCGCGCTGATCCACAAAAAATTCGCCGGCCACCCCGACGTGCTGCTCGCGCTCGAACTCGGCGGCAACAATCCGTTGATCGTGTGGCCGCCCGTCGACGTGAAGGCAGCCGCCAACCTCATCGTCCATTCGGCGTTCGCCACCAGCGGCCAACGCTGCTCATGCGCCCGCCGCCTCATCGTGCCTGACAATGCCGATGGCGAAGCCATCATCAAAGCTGCCGCCGAACTCGCGGCGAAGGTCAGCGTCGGCGCCGCCGACAGCGCCAGCGACGTGTTCATGGGCCCGCTCGTGAACGCGCACGCCGCCGATCGCGCCGTGAAGATGGAGCAGGGCCTCGTCGCCATGGGCGGCAAAGCCGTTCTGCCGGTGAAGCGCGACGGCGCCTTCGTGCATCCCGCCATCGTCGACGTCACCGGCCTCAACGTGCCCGACGAAGAGCTGTTCGGACCACTGCTGCAAGTCTATCGCGTGCAGGATTTCGACCACGCGCTCGATGTCGCCAACGCCACCCGCTTCGGCCTTGCCGGCGGCCTGATCAGCGATGATCCAGCGCTGTGGGCGCGGGTGAAAAACGAAATGCGTGTCGGCATCCTCAACTGGAATCGCCCCACCACTGGCGCGTCCGGCGCAATGCCGTTCGGCGGCCCCGGCCTCTCCGGTTCGCTGCGCCCGAGCGCCTACTACGCCGCTGACTACGTCGCGTACCCCGTCGCCACGCAGCTCTCCGAGAAAGCAACGCCGATCGCAGCGCCCGGCCTTCCAGAATGAGCGGCGCCGAAGAGATCAATTTCGACGGTCTCGTCGGCCCGACGCACAATTACGCCGGCCTCTCCGAAGGCAACCTCGCCTCGGCCCGCAACGCCAACATGACCGCGCGCCCGCGCGAAGCAGCACTCCAAGGCATCGCCAAAATGCGCCGCCTGCGCGCGCTTGGCCTGCAACAAGGCGTGCTGCCGCCGCACGAGCGGCCAAACATCACGTGGCTGCGCTCACTCGGCCTCACCGGTACGGACGGCGAAATCTGGGCCAAGGCGTGGAAAACCGAACCCACCATCGCGCGCGCAGCACTCGCAGCGTCCGCAATGTGGGCCGCCAACGCCGCCACCATCTCACCCAGCGCCGATTGCGCCGATGGCCGTCTCCACGCCACCGTCGCCAATCTGCAAACCATGCTTCACCGCATCCTCGAAGCGGAGCAAACCGAACGCACGCTGCGCCGCCTGATGCCGGACGACGCGCGCTTCGCTATCCATCCCGCTCTATTGCCGCACGACGCGCTCTCCGACGAAGGCGCCGCCAACCACATGCGCATGGCGAAAGACGCCGGCTCACCCGGCGTCGAGATTTTTGTTCACGGCCGCAAAGCCAGCGAAACCAAAGCCGGCTTCCCGGCGCGCCAGACCCTCGAAGCCTGCCAAGCCATCGCGCGCCTGCATGGGCTCGACACTGCAAACGCCGTGCACGCCCGCCAAGCCCCCGAAGCGATCGACGCCGGCGCCTTCCACAACGACGTTGTCGCCGTCGCGCACGAGCAGGTGCTGTTCCACCACGAAAACGCGTTCGCCGACAAAGCCGCGCTCTACGCCGAGATCCGCGCCAAGGCGAAGGGCTTCGAGCCGGTGTTCGTCGAAGTCCCGCGCGCGCGTGTGGGACTGGACGACGCCGTCACGTCCTATCTCTTCAACTCGCAACTGGTGCGCCTGCCTGGTGCGTCATCGCTCACGCTGATCGCGCCGAGCGAAGTGCGCGAAAACAACCGCACCGCGTCCTATGTCGCCGAGATGATCACGCAGCCAAACGCGGCAATCGGCAATGTCGAATACGTCGAAGTCCGCGAAAGCATGCGCAACGGCGGCGGCCCCGCGTGCCTGCGCCTCCGCATCGTCATGACCCCCAACGAACGCGCCGCCGCCGCGCAAGGCTTCTTCCTCACCGACGCACTCGCCGACAACCTCGAAGCCTGGGTCCGCAAACACTACCGCGAAGAGCTAGCCCCGGATGATCTTGGCGACCCCACACTCGTCGCCGAAACGCAGAGCGCGCTCGACGAACTGTCGCGCATCTTGCCGCTCGGCGCGGACTTCTATCAGTTCCAGCGCGGGTGATCGACCTGCCGCGCTAGGCGCTTGACGCGGGTAGCTTATACGCTACAATGGTGCGTGCCGAAAGTTATCGAGACTGAGGCTTTTGCGACTTGGCTGTCCGCGCTCAAGGATAGCGTCGCGAAAACGCGGATCGTTGCCAGGATCAAGCGCCTTGCGGCGGGATCGCCTGGAGACGTGAAGCCAGTCGGCGACGGCGTAAGCGAACTGCGTTTCCGGTTCGGGCCGGGCTACCGGGTATACTTCGCCAAACGTGGCGAGGAGCTGATCATAATCCTCGGCGGCGGCGACAAGGATACGCAGGCCAGGGATATCAAGGCGGCGCTGAAATTGTGGGGCGAGGTCAAGAAGGAAGATTCGAAATGAGTGTAAAAACCCGCCCGTTCGATGCGGCGAACTATCTCGATACGCCAGAAGACGTAGCCAATTATCTTGACGCGATGTTTGAAGACGCGCTCGAACACGACGATACATCGCTGATCGCCGCCGCCCTTGGTGATGTCGCGCGGTCCAAGGGCATGGCCGTGATCGCCGACCAAACCGGGCTCTCGCGCGAGAGCCTCTATCGTACGCTCAGCGAGGCTGGCAATCCGACGCTTTCGACCTTGAACAGCGTCCTCAACGCCATGGGGCTGCGTCTCAGCGTCAAAGCGCTTGAACGAGCGTGATGTTAACCCACGCGACGACCTCACGCGCGTCCTGCCGCTGGGTTCAGACTTCTATCCATTTCAGAGAGAGCTGCGTTGAAAAGTCGTTGCCCCGCTTGCACTGTTACTTGTCGCGTCCGTCGCAGCTTGTGAGCAACAGTTCGATCGGAACGCGTTGGGCGCAAGGTGCCGGCGGCATTGATGATCTCGACAATCCTCGCGCGGGGATGATCGGTTCAGCGAGTGCTGCGGGAGTGCGAGTGGGGGTTAACCGGGTATTGGTTCGCGACCTTCTAGGCGAACCCGACGCTACTGACGACCACGCGGACACTTATTACCTCGGCATTTCGTCGACAGGGGTCGATCCACATTAACATGACGATCGTGTACGACGCGGGTGACGCCGTCGAGAGTATCGGACTTCATCCAAGGCTAAAAACAAAACCGGCAGCTCGCGGGCCATGCGAGCTGCCGATTGTCGTTCTAACCACGTGACCAGAAGCGCTTAGTTCAAGCTCTCCGGACGCAGCTTGTATTCACCGTCATCCGTTTCATCGAACAACAGTTCGATCTGCGGATGTTCGACCGGTTCGCCGGTGTCGTCGGCGATCAAATTCTGTTCTGAGACATACGCAACGTAGTGGCTGTCCGAGTTCTCGGCGAACAGATGGTAGAAGGGTTGCTTGCGGTCCGGCCGTACGGGTTCGGGAATGGCGTCGAGCCATTCGTCCGTATTTGAGAATTCCGGATCCACGTCGAACACGACGCCGCGGAACGGAAACAGCTTGTGGCGGACCACCTGACCAATGGAGAATTTGGCTTCCTGCATCTTCTCCTCCTTCTACTCCTCCTAACGTTGCCTCTCGCCAGGATAAGGTATGAAGCGATAACGCGCGCCACAAGGATTGGAGCCATCGACACGAATATGTGTGTCCTGGTGGCGCCGTTCGGCCACAGAAGCCCTTGGAAACACGCGATTCAGGCTGCGTTCATCCGGCAAATTCGGCTAGCATTGTCCCGAATAGGCATTGCCGGGCAGCCAGCGCTTCCCCGGCGGAACGGTTTACGATGAACAAGGATGGGCGGGCGCAAGCGTCGCGGAGCGGCGCGCGCCACGGCCCGCGATCGCGTGCGCCGCTCTACGCGGCGCTCGATCTGGGCACAAACAACTGCCGCATGCTGATCGCGGCTGCCGATGACAACGGCGGCTTGCGCGTGGTCGACGGCTTCTCGCGCATCGTGCGGTTGGGCGAGGGCCTCGCGCACACCGGCAAGCTCAGCGACGAAGCGATGTCGCGCTCTTACCAGGCGTTGCAAGCCTGCGCGCAACGCATCGAAGCGCGCGGACCTGTCGCGATTGGTTGCGTGGCCACGCAAGCCTGCCGCGCCGCGTCGAACGGGCAGACGTTTCTCAATCGCATCGAGAAGGACATTGGCCTGAAGTTCGACGTCATCAGCTCGGAAGAAGAGGCGCACCTTTCGGTGCTCGGCTGCGCCAGCTTGCTGGAGCCGGACGCCGAGGTTGCGCTGATCGTCGATATTGGCGGCGGTTCAACCGAATTTTCGTGGGTCTCACCTAAAGAGGTGATCGCCGGAGGCCTGGATGCGCCAATTCTCTCATGGGGCACCGCGCCGCTCGGCGTCGTCACGCTGGCCGAGGAAGAGAGTGAGCCGGAGACGGATCGGGATGCTTGGTTTGATGGTCTCGTCACGCGGCTCGCCGAGATGATCTCGCAGGTCGGCGATGCGCAGCATTTGCGCCAAGCGTTTGTCGATGGCCGCGCGCATGTGATCGGCACCTCCGGCACCGTCACCAGCCTCGCCGGCGTCCACCTCGAACTGCCGCGCTACCAGCGCGCGCGCGTCGACGGCTATTGGTTCGACACGGGCGACTGCCGCGCCGTGATCACGCGCATGCTGCACCAGTCGCTCGACGAGCGCGCCGCCAACCCTTGCGTCGGCAAGGACCGCGCCGATCTCGTGGTCCTCGGCGGCGCCATCCTCGATGCTGTGCTCCGCGTTTGGCCCGCGCCGCGCATCCGCGTAGCGGACAGAGGCTTGCGCGAAGGCGTGCTTATGCGCTTGATCGCCAAGCACGGAGGTCGCGCATGACCGACGACCCACCCGAAGAACCTAAGCGCCGCTGGCGCAACAAAATAACCGGCGGCTCGAGTGAAGCGCGCGCGCTCGGCGAACGCGTGCTCAAGAAGAACATCCGCTCGGAAAGCTCACGGCGCTGGATCGAGCGCCAGATCAACGATCCCTACGTCGCCCGCGCCCGAGCCGAAGGCTGGCGCGCGCGTTCGGCGTTCAAGCTGATCGAGCTCGACGACAAGTATCACCTGATCAAACGCGGCATGCGCATCGTCGACCTGGGCGCCGCACCCGGCGGCTGGCTGCAAGTCGCGATCAAGCGCGGCGCGGGCGCCGTCGTCGGCATCGATCTCTTGGAGATCGAACCCGTGACCGGCGCCACCGTCTTCCAGATGGATTTCCTCGATCGCGAAGCGCCCGCCGCGCTGCTGAAAGCGCTCGGCGGCAAGCCCGATCTCGTGCTCTCCGACATGGCCGCCAACACCACCGGCCACGCCCGGACCGATCAGATCCGCACCGGCGCACTCGCCGAAGCCGCGGCGACCTTCGCCATCCAGCACACCGCACCCGGCGGCGCGTTCGTGACCAAGGCGTTTCAAGGCGGCCTCGACGCGACGCTGCTCGCCGAACTGAAGCGCACCTTCTCGTCAGTGCGCCACGCCAAACCGCCCTCCAGCCGGAAAGGCAGCCCCGAAGTGTTTCTCGTCGCGCTGGGACGGAAGTGATCAGCCCATCTCGTACGGCTTGGTGATCGCTTCGTACCAATGACCCTCCGGCCCACGAAAGTAGAAGCCACGGCCGCCGAAGTGCGTGTTGATCTGGTTCTCCACATTTCCCATCGGATCGGCCCAATAGGTGAGCCCGCGCTCTTTGATGCGCGCGAAGATCTGATCGAACTCGGCGTCCGACACCAGAAACGCAAAGTGCCGGCTCTTCACCGGATCGCCGCCGCTATTGATGAAATCCAAGCTGACGCCGTTCTCGGTCTTCACCACCAGGAACGGCCCGAACGCGATCGGCGCTTCCAGTCCGAAGATGTCTGCGAGAAATTGCGCCGACACCGCCTTGTCGTCCGCGTGCACGATGGTGTGATTGAGTTCGATCGCCATGCGCGAAATTTGGGGCTCGCACCCGCCGCAGGCAAGTCTCAGCGCTTCGCGCGTTTCTTAAAATCCGGATGCCGGTAGCAGCTGACCAGATGGTCGTTGACCATGCCCGTCGCCTGCATGAACGCGTACACGATCGTCGGCCCGACAAACTTGAAACCGCGCTGCTTCAGCGCCTTCGACATCGCCTGCGAAGTCTCCGTCTCCGCCGGGATCGGACCTCCCGGTTTCAGGTGATTCACGATCGGCTCGCCGCCGACGAAGTTCCAGAGAAAGTCCGAGAACGAAACGCCTTCCTTCTCCAGCGCCAGATACGCCTTCGCCGACGCTGCCACGCCCTCGATCTTCAACCGATTGCGCACGATGCCTTCATCGGCCATCAGCTTCGCGACCTTCGCCGGCGTGTAGCGCGCGATCTTCACCGGATCGAAGCCGTCAAACGCGCGGCGATAATTCTCGCGCTTGCGCAAAATCGTGATCCACGACAGCCCCGCCTGCGCGCCTTCAAGCTGCAGCATCTCAAACAACGCGCGGCTATCGCGCAGCGGCACGCCCCATTCCTTGTCGTGATACGCGAGATAGAGCGGATCGCTGCCCGGCCATATGCATCGCGGCTTGTCAGGAAGCTCTCGGGTCATGCCCATAGAGCTGACTCGGAAAAAGGCGGCAGGCAACTGGCCGCAAGCGTTGGAAGTAAGTTTTCGTCCGTGCCTTTCAGCTGGTTAGCTCATCGTCCCCGCGCGCCCGGAACAACGACCCGAACCACGCAGTTCTTCGCCAAGAGCAAGGTGGAGTTTCAAGATGCGTACTTTACTTCTGAGCGTTTGCGCGGGTTCACTTCTGGCGGGCGCGGCAATGGCGCAGACGGTCCCGCCGGCCGGCACCCCGCCGCCCGTGCAATGCATCGGCGCCGAGGGCGTCGTCTATTTTGATCTTGGCTCCGCGCGGCTGAACGCCGAGAGTCAAAGCTCGCTCCAAGACGTGGCTAACGCGCGGCGGGCCGATTGCACAACGCAGATCACCTTGACCGGCCATACCGATGCGACCGGTTCCGTTGCCCGCAATCGCCGGCTTGCGCAGCAGCGCGCGGAAGCGGTCAAGCAACAGCTGGTGTCCTTGGGCGTGCCGCCGGAGGAAATCGCCATCGCCGCGGCGGCCGAAAGCATGCCGCAATCGGACAGCGAGGACCGGCTCAATCGCCGCGTCACCGTGGTTCTTGCCGCAAGCCCAGCTACGCCGCTTGCGGAACCAGCGACGTAGCGCCGTCGCGTCATAGAGCTTGGTCGAGAGAGCGGCTTCCGTTGAACGGGAGCCGCTCTCTTCATCTCACTCCCACTCAATCGTCCCCGGCGGCTTCGACGTCACGTCGTACACCACCCGGTTCACGCCGCGCACTTCATTGATGATGCGCGTCGCGGCGCGGCCGAGGAAATCCATCGAGTAGGGGAAGAAGTCCGCCGTCATGCCGTCGCTCGACGTCACCGCCCGCAGCGCACACACATACTCATACGTCCGCCCATCGCCCATCACGCCGACCGTCTTCACCGGCAACAACACCGCGAACGCCTGCCAAATCTTATCGTACAGCCCCGCCTTGCGAATCTCGTCGAGATAAACCGCATCCGCCTCGCGCAGAATATCGCACTTCTCTTTGGTGATTTCGCCCGGAATGCGGATCGCCAGCCCCGGCCCCGGAAACGGATGGCGCCCCACGAACGTCTCCGGCAACCCAAGCTCACGCCCGAGCGCGCGCACTTCATCCTTGAAGAGATCGCGCAGCGGCTCGACCAGCTTCATGTTCATCCGCTCCGGCAAGCCGCCCACATTGTGGTGCGACTTGATCGTCACGCTCGGCCCGCCAATCGCCGACACGCTCTCGATCACGTCCGGATACAAAGTCCCTTGCGCCAGGAATGCAGCGCCGCCGATTCCATTCGCCTTCTCCTCGAACACATCGATGAAGAGCTTGCCGATGGTCTTGCGCTTCACTTCCGGATCGCTGACGCCCGCCAGCGCGCCCAAAAAGCGCTCGCTCTCATCAGCATGGATCAGCGGAATATTGTAGTGATCGCGGAAGAGGGACACGACTTGGCGGCCCTCATCCTTCCGCATCAGCCCGTGATCGACGAACACGCAGTGCAGCCGGTCGCCGATCGCTTCATGGATCAGCACCGCCGCCACCGACGAATCCACGCCGCCCGACAGCCCGCAAATCACCGTCCCATCGCCGACCTGCGCGCGAATCCGCGCGATGGCTTCGTCCTTGAACGCCGCCATGGTCCAATCGCCTTTGAGCCCAGCGATGCGATGCGTGAAATTGCGCAACAGCTTCGCGCCATCCGGCGTGTGCACCACTTCGGGGTGAAACATCGTCGAATAGAAGCGCCGCTTTTCATCGACCGCGATCGCAAACGGCGCGTTCTCGCTCGTCGCGATCACTTCAAAGCCCGACGCCAATTCCGTCACGCGATCGCCGTGGCTCATCCACACCGGATAGCGCTCGCCCACGCTCCAGCAGCCCTCGAACAGCGGCGAGCTTTTCTTGATCTCGACATCGGCGCGCCCGAACTCGCGCGCGTGCCCGCCTTCGACCACGCCGCCAAGCTGCACATGCATGGTCTGCTGCCCGTAGCAGATCGCCAGGATCGGCACGCCGAGCTTGAACGCTTCCTCAGGCGCGCGCGGGCTCTCGCCCTCGGTGACGCTCGCCGGCCCGCCGGAAAAGATGATCGCCTGCGGCGCGTACGCCTTCAGGAACGCGGCATCGACTTTGTTGAACGGATGGATCTCGCAATAGACCCCGCTCTCCCGCACGCGCCGCGCGATCAGCTGCGTAACCTGCGACCCGAAGTCGATGATCAGAACGCGTTCGTGGGAGGAGGAGGGAGCGGTGGAGGGAGCGGATTTCGCTGTGCTTTGCGCCATGGCCTGAAATGGAGTGCGTCGCGGCGATCGTCAATTCGCGGAAATGCGATTCAGGCCCGCTTTTTCCGCAGTGCTTGCACCTTCGCGCTTTGGGCTGCCCGAAAGCCTTCGACGGTGCAGCTTAGTGTTCCGTTGGAGAGCAGGGCCCATCCCTTTAGGACAAACCGATCGGCTCGGCGCTGAACGCTGGCCCGCGAGTGATCGACATTCATCGATCCGCGCAACGCCAAGACTTCGAGCAACGGCGCGTCCGCCTTGGCAACTCGTACGATGCCGCTCGTTTTGGCCATGGTTGGGTTCTCCGCAACTGACGCGCATCCTAGCGTTGCAGACTTATCCCCAGATGTTAAGGTTCGTTAACCATCTCGGGGGAGTGGGCGAATGGACGGCATATTCGGTTCGTTGGACTTGCCGTCTTTCGGCGCGATCCAAGCGAGCGTCATGGGCGCATGCGCCTACGTTGTTGGCCATTCGTACGAGTGGTGGCTTACCTTTTGGAATCATCCGCTCGGCAAGGCGCTCCTACTTCTAGGAGGAGTTTTTCTGATCGTTTGGCTCATCGCGCTGATCTACAGCGGTGAAGTTCAGCGAAGTCTCAGTGGGCCAATAGAGTTTCGTGCTCCGACCGGACGGCCATTGGATGAACGAGTCATTCAAGCTCCGCGCGCGATCATTCCCCAAAAGCTCGATGGTCTGTGGGCCAACTGCACATTCTTTCTCGTCTACGTCGATGCGCGAGGTCGGTCGGTGCACAAACCCGTCTACAAACGTCACATGCAACTGACGGTGTTGCCACGGAGGTTAGCGGCCCGGCCTGATCTCGCGACGCTGATGATCAAGGATGCTTACGAAGGTATCGAGAATCTCACGTTCGACCACGTGACGGAGCCAGATAGCGAAGCAGTTTGTCTTTCCGGGTCAATCGGCGACACAATCACCGCAAATGCTCAGCGCGAACTTCGAAAACCCATCGATCGATTGGAACGCATCAAGCGAATCCCACTTTACAGGATGATGCGACGTGAGGGAGCGGCCAAACGCCGACCGGCGCCCGATCAAGAAGCAACAGTTCAATTCAGAATGCGATTTCACACGAGCCCGTGGTTCGTGCTATCCGCTCATCCTGATCGAGAGGTGAAGACCACGGCTTGGTTGACCGTCCTCACGAGTATTTTCGCTCTCGCGATGCAGCTTATGTACGGCACATGGCCAGGGACAGATCGCGCCAGGGGCGCGACGCCGGAACCAGGCGGCACACAGGTCGATACGACTCGCCCCGTTACTGTGCCTCGTCCGCCTTCTTGAACGGCGGCTCAGAACGGCTGCGACCGATCCTCCCAGACCGAAATGCGGCCGTCTTCTGCCCCGGCCGCGAGATACTTTCCGCTCGCAGAGAACGCGACCGAGGTGATACCGCGATCGTGCCAGCCTTCGCGCGGAAGCGGGATCGCCTCGTGCGCGGAATAATCATGCAAGCGCGGTTGCACAGCGCTCGATCCCACGGCCAAAACCGGCGCACGCGGATGAAGCGCGATTGATTTCACTGGAGGCGCGTCGTCCAAAATTGTGTGCGGACGCGGCTTGATGAACGGCCCAGTCCCCGGACCCCAGTCGTGAAACTTAACTTCAGAGTCGAGCGGGCTTTCGGAAACGATGGCAAGCAACCCTTGCTTCATTTCACCATCAACCAGCTTCGGGCCGAGCGCGAACTGGACGAACGTGTCGAAGCGATCATCAATCTGGAACGCGTCTTCGTTCGTCTTGGCGTCGATAACGCGGACCTTGCCGAGCTTGTCGCCGACGATGACACCTTCAAGCACGTCGCAGTAGAGGACGCGCGTCGCCATAGCGTGCGCGCCCTCGCGTAGCTGGAGTGGGCGTGGGTGACGCGGCGTGCCTTCGGAAGTCCAGGTTGCGACGCGCGCTCCTCCAACGGTGACGATGTCACCATCGGGGAGAAAGCAAGCGTCCAATACGCCATCACGATGCTGGCCGCCGACGCGCTTAGCGAAAGCCATCTCCGCAACGCCACAACTCTCGTTGTGCCTAAGTTCACAGATCAATCGCTGCAACGCGCGATCGTGGACCCGAGCGATGCCATCGCGGCACGCAAGCACGACGCGTTCGCCATCACTGGAAAACTGCGCGCGCGCTATGGAATTCTTGGAGTATTCGTTGCCGGAATCCGGCGACAAGTAAGTGCCGTCGTTCCCTTGCTCGGCTAACCCGGGACGAATGGCGACGCCGTCCTCATCGTAGGTACCACGACCGCCGACGCTGGCCTTTGAAGCCAACCAAAGCGACGCGCGTCCTTCGGACCCGCTTGAGATTAGTCGAGCGTCTTCGGTCGGGTGAAAGGCGATGTGAGTGACGCGCTCGTGGACCGGTCCGCCACCTAGCCAGCCTTTGAACCTATAGTCGGGGAGCTGGTTGCACTTGGCGCTGACGGTGCGGGTGACGTTGAGCCAGCCGTTGTGAATTTGATCTGGCGATTTCCAGTCGCGAAGATTGGTGATCTGTTGATCGGCAAGCCATTCGGGCAGTTCGTCAGGCTTCAGCGGATCGAAGGTGACCGCGACGAGCTTGTCTTCTTGCTGCGCTCGAAATGCTTCGTAGTTCACCCAACCGCTCGTCGCTGCCTTTTTTGACCAGATCGCAACGATGCACCGGGCGCGTTTCAGTTTGCCTTCAATTTCGGCGCGCCAGCGTTTGTCTGAACTCAGCTTCTGGTCCAGCCAAACATTGCGGTTGTCGCGGCGAAGCGCGGCAGCCAGTCGCTTTGCTTGCGCCGCGTTGTCCCGCTGATACGAGATGAAAATGTCCGCGCCTCGGCCTTCTGCGTCGTCGCCTGACCCCGGACGTTGAGCCATTCCCACTTGCCTCCCAGCGCAGGGAGTATGGTTAACAAATTAAGGCAATGCAATCTTCGGTTCAGATCGCGCCGACCTCCGAGCACCGCTCCGGCTGTGCACCTTCTCGTCCGGAGCGGGCATCGCTGAGGCGCAGTGCGATAGAGAAAGAACAGGAGAGATGGACACCATCGAATACCAACGCGCAGCGCGAAAACGCCGGAAAGGGATGCATGTCACAGTCTGCGCGTCGTTGTTTCTTGTGCTGACCGTGTGGGTGGGATTTAGCGCGCCCTTCGAGACTGGATCAGGAGAGTGTAAGGACTACAGGGGCGGATGCTCAGCCGCCGGCCCCGGTTCAGACATCCCCGAGTGTTACGCAGTTGAATGCTGGATCGCTGATGCAGTGCACGGATAGGGCACGTGTCTATCCTCGAAGAATTCGATCCAACTCCCTGATTTCGTTCGCCCCACCCAAAAATCTATCCGACCGACCCCGCACCGCCCGCATACTCCGCGCATGCGCCTCGTCGCCCAGCCCAACAGACCCAACCTCGCCATCGTCGACGCCGTCACCGCGTCGATGCGCGGCTGGTTGATCGCGCTGTTGGCGTGGTTCTGCGAGGTGGTCGACGCGTTGCCGCGCGCGGCGTGGCGCTGTCCGCTGTTGCGCGACGCCTACGCCGCGTCGAAGCGCGCGATCGCCGCCGATCTCCGCCGCGCCACGCGCAAGTTGCGCAAAATCCTCTTCCTCCGCGCCAACGACGCGTTCCGCGCCACATGTGCGCGTCAAGGCATTCACAGAATCTCGCGCGGCGTCCGCCCCGGCGTGCGCGCCGGCAAGCGCGGGCGCGGTCAAGTTTGGCGTCTCGCCACGGCGGGCATCGTCGCCGGCATGCATCGCGGTTCGCTGCGTGCGCGCATCAGGCGCCTGCGCGCGATGCTCGATAATCCCGCGCCATTCGTCGCCCGCGTGCTGAAGCGGCTACCCGCCCTCTGGCGCACGCCGCACGGGTCTGGGCTCGTGCTCACCGCATCGCGCGAGCCGCACGCGAGCCTCGCCGCGCCCGCGCCGATCGCTCCTAACGTTTCGTCAAGCCTACTTAAAATTAGCAATACTTCTGAACGCGATCCTAACCGCGGCGTGTCACGCTGCGTAAATGGCCGCGATTTCAGGCATAGAATCGGCGGGCGCCTACACGCCCCAGCGCGACTCCCCACGGGACCGCGCGGCCGCTGACTATGGCGCGGCGGTCAGCCATCGCGATCAAGTGCGCGAAAATCACCGCGTCGATCCCGCAGCCTTGGCCGAAAAGAAACGCCAAACCCGCGCCATGCGCCGCGACGATGCCGCTGAGCATCAACGAGAACGCCGCGAAAATCGCGAACGCCGCCGGGTCGACATCAAAGTCTAAGCCGTCCGCTGCAAAGCCGCGACGTAAAACCCATCGCATCCGGTCTTAAGCGGCGTCATCTGCACCCCAATCGTCCGCACATAATGCGGCGCGTCGAGCGTCAATCCCACAGGCGCAAAACCGGCATATGATCCGAGGAATGCAGCCACCGCATCCTCATTCTCCTCCGGCAACACCGAACACGTAACATACATCAGCCGCCCACCAGGCTTCACCAACGGCGCCGCCATAGCCAACGCCTGCTGCTGTTCGTCCCGCCGCTTCAGCAAAGCGTTCGGACGCAACCGCCACTTCGAATCCGGCGAGCGCCGCCAAGTCCCCGAACCGGTGCACGGCGCATCGACGAACACGACATCCATCCGCTCGCGCAAATCCTCCAGCGCATCCTTGGTCCGCATCGGCGCCCGGATCTGCGCATTGCGAACCCCAGCCCGATCAAGCCGCTCCTTCAGCGGCGCAAGGCGGCGGCCATCAACGTCATGCGCAAAAATCTGCCCCTTGTTCTGCATCAAAGCCGCCAGCGCCAAAGTCTTGCCGCCACCCCCAGCGCAAACGTCAGCAACCTGCATCCCAGGTTCAGCCCCGCTCAGCAGCGCCGCAAGCTGGCTGCCTTCGTCCTGCACCTCGAACCAGCCTTTGACGAAACTCTGCTCCGTCGCCCACGGAAACGTCCGCCCCTGCGCCCAAGGAATGCGCACGCCATTCGATGCATACGGCGTCGGAGATGGCGGCTCATTCAGCTTCGGACTTTCGCCCAACGCCGCGATCACCCTATCGCGGTCCGACTTCAAAGTGTTCGCACGCAAATCCAACGAAGCCGGCACAGCAAGAGCCGCACCTTCTTCAGCACGCGCATCGCCAAACGCTCGCGCGAAGCTGGCATCCAACCATTCCGGATAATCGCCACGCACATGCGCCGGCGCGCCATCCAAAGTAGCCCCAGAAAGCGCAGCACGTTCCGCCTCAGTCGGCGGCGGCGGCGCGTGCGGATCGTCGTAACAGCTCTGCTCGATCCACTCCGCCTCGCGTCCAAAGCCCCAACGCAAAGCGCCCCACACCCAAGCGCGCGGGTCGTCGGCGCCCATGCGCCAGGCGCTCGATTGCTTCCAGCGCAACGCGCCGAACACGAGGTCGCCAATCTCCGCGCGATCCTTGGATCCCGCAAAGCGATGCGACAGCATCCAGTCCTTCACCGCATCGGACGCGGGCCGGCGCTGGTTCTCAAGCGTGGAGAGAATTTCGATGGCAGCTTGCTGACGTGCGCCGTGGCGCATGGGAGAGACCCCACAAAAAGGAACGGAGCGGAATTAGCTCCCGAGCGGATAGTTCGGCGCTTCGCGCGTGATCGAAACGTCGTGCACGTGGCTTTCGCGGAGGCCCGCGCCGGTGATCTTCACGAACTTCGCCTTTTCGCGCATCTCTTTCAAATTCGCGGCGCCGACATAGCCCATCGAGGCGCGCAGCCCGCCGATCAATTGATGGATTATGTTGGAGACCGGCCCCTTGAACGGCACGCGGCCTTCGATGCCTTCGGGCACCAGCTTCATCTGATCGGTGACTTCCTTTTGGAAATATCGATCGGCCGAACCGCGCGCCATGGCGCCGAGCGAGCCCATACCGCGATAGCTCTTATAGGAGCGGCCTTGATAGAGGATCACTTCACCGGGCGCTTCTTCGCTGCCCGCGAGCAGCGAACCGATCATCGCCACTTCCGCGCCGCCGGCGAGCGCCTTTGCCAGGTCGCCCGAGAACTTGATGCCGCCGTCGGCGATGATCGGCACGTTGGCCTTCTGCGCCGCGCGCGCCGCATCCATCACCGCCGTGAGCTGCGGCACGCCAACGCCGGCGACGATCCGAGTCGTACAGATCGAGCCCGGCCCGATGCCGACCTTCACCGCGTCCGCGCCCGCATCGATCAACGCTTTCGCGCCGTCGGCGGTGGCGACATTGCCGGCAATGATCTGCGTGCGGTTGGACTCGCGCTTAATCCGGCTGACGGAGTCAAGCACCGACTTCGAATGCCCGTGCGCCGTGTCGATCACCACGACATCGACGCCAGCTTCGATCAGCGCCAGCGAACGCTCAAAGCCTGCATCGCCAATAGTGGAGGCGGCGCCGACAAGCAGACGGCCGCGTTCATCCTTGGCGCGCGCCGGGAAGGCCTGCGCTTTTTCGAAGTCCTTCACCGTGATCAGGCCGGTGACCTTGTTTGCATCATCGACCACGATCACACGCTCGATGCGGTGCTTGTGCAGCAGGCGCTTGGCTTCGCCTTCGTTCACCCCATCGCGCACCGTGATGAGATTGTCCTTCGTCATCATGTCGGCGACGCGCTCGTTCATTTCGGCAAAGCGCATGTCGCGGTTGGTGAGAATGCCGACCAGCTTGCCGGTTTCGCGGTCCACCACCGGGAAGCCCGAAATCTTGCGCGCTTCCTTGATCAGGATGATTTCGCCGACGGTCTGGTCCGGAAAGATCGTGATCGGATCGATCACCATGCCGCTCTCGAACTTCTTGACCATGCGCACCTGGTCGGCCTGTTCGGCGGGTGTCATGTTGCGGTGGATGATGCCCATGCCGCCAGCTTGCGCCATGGCGATCGCGAGGCGCGCTTCGGTGACAGTGTCCATCGCGGCCGAAATGAGTGGGATGTTGAGCTCGATGCCACGGGTGAGCCGGGTCTTGGTGACGACGTCGGCGGGCAGCACTTCAGACGCGCCCGGTTCGAGGAGCACGTCGTCAAAGGTCAAAGCTTCACGGATTTCCATGGCGAGCTAGTAAGGAGAGTCACTAGCCTTGGCAAGGGCAGGGCAGCTATCCCTTGGCAGCGGCCGCGATCAAACCATCGTCAATTTCGCGCGCCCGGACGGCGGCTGGTCGGGAGAAAATCCGCGCGGCGTAGGTCTCGTAAGCCGGGCGTTTTTCGATGGTGCCGAACTGGAGGCCCCAGCCGATCTGAGCGCCCAAATAGAGGTCAGCGGCGGAGAATTTGTTGCCTGCGAGATAGTCGTTTTGCGACACGGCGAACTCGAGGGCATCCATCACCTGCTCGCGCGAGCCGTAGCCGAACATGCCGCGCTTCTCTTCCGGCGGCGCCCAGCCCATCGAATGATTGCTCGCCATCGCTTCGACCGGACCAGCGCCATAGAACATCCAGCGGTAGTAATCCGCGCGCGCTTTGTCGCCCGGGGGTGGCGCGAGGTCGGCTTGCGGGAAGGCGTCAGCCAGGTACGCGCAGATGGCCGCGCATTCGGTCACGACAGCGTCGCCATGCGTGATCGCCGGCACTTTGCCCATCGGGTTGATCTTCAAATACTCAGGCGCCTTCATGGTCGACGCATAGTCGAGCACGACGGTTTCGTAAGGCTGGCCAACTTCCTCCAGCATCCAGCGCACGATGCGGCCGCGCGACATTGGGTTGGTGTAGAAGGTGAGCGTGTCGGCCATGGACGATCCTCCGTTTTGTTTGGCATAAGCCCAGCATGGCCAAGAGCAAGCAGATTACGATCTACGGCATCAAGAACTGCGACACGATGAAGAAGGCGCGCACGTGGTTGGACGCGCATGACGTCGCGTACGCGTTCCACGATTACAAAGCCGAAGGCATCGACAAGGCGTCGCTGGAGCGCTGGGCGAAGGAGGTGGGCTGGGAAGTTCTCTTGAACCGAGCCGGCACGACGTTTCGCGGGCTGCCGGAGAAGGAGAAGGAAGGGCTGAACGAGAAGAAAGCAATCGCGCTGATGATCGCGCAACCCAGCATGATCAAGCGGCCGGTGTTGGATGTTGGTGGAAAGTTGCTGGTTGGGTTCAAGCCGGACGTTTACGAAAAGCAGTTCGACTAGTGCACATCAAGCCTCCTCCTCGATGGAGGAGGCGCCGCTTGTCCGCCGAAGCTCGAAGAGCGTAGGCGGGCGAAGCGGCGGAGGAGGTGCGCGCTCGGTGGTGACGAAGGAGCCTCCAGGGGCTCATCGGCGCCGTAGGCGGGCCTCACCTCCTCAGTCGTCGCTGCGCGCCGACAGCTCCTCCATCGAGGAGAAGCGAGACGCTAGTTGTCGAGCATCCAAGTCGCCGCAGTATCTAAGATCTCCGCCAACACTTCAGCGTCTTTGCGTCCCGATTTCGCCGGCACATGGAAGCTGTGATCTGCGCGTTCAAATAGAGCGAGCGTCGCGCGTTTGCCGAGCCTCTTCACCGCGGGCTTCAGCAGGTCGAGCGTCGCAAGCGCATCGTTAGTACCCTGCAAGAACAGCATCGGAATTTTCACGTCATCCAGATGTTTCGCGCGTTCATCGCCGGGCTTGCCAGCAGGGTGCAGGGGAAAGCCAAAGAACACGAGACCCTGCACATTCGGCAACGGCTCAATCGCTTGCGCTTGCGACGTCATCCGTCCGCCAAACGATTTGCCGCCGGCGAACAGCGGCAGCTTTGGCGCAAGGCGCGCCGCTTCGTTCACCGCAGCGCGAACCGCGGTGTGCGCGAGAGCCGGCGAGTCTGGCCGTTTCGAGCCGCGCTCCATGTAGAGAAAATTATAGCGCAACGTGGCGACGCCGCGTTCGGCCAAACCATTGGCGATCGCCGCCATCGATTTGTGCGCCATGCCAGCGCCTGCGCCGTGCGCGAAGACGTAGGCGGCCTTCGCGTTGGGCGGTGCGAGCCACAGGCCGGAGACTGTGGCGTCGCCATCGAGCGCTATTGTGATCGGCTTCGGGGTCACCGCGCGATACTACATGGTTGGGATCGGCAGGCACTCCATGATCTCGACCGAGTCACCCGGAAAAATCGTAAAATGCGGATGGCCCTCGAACATCTTAGCGGCCGCTTCGTGCGATTCTGCTTGCACGACGATATAGCCGGCGAGCGCATTCTTGATGTCGGTGACACCGTTCAAGCCGGTGCGCTTGGTCTTACCCAGCGGTCCACCGTTTTCGACAATCGCCGACTTGTGCTTCTCGCCCCATGCCATCCAAGCGTCCATGCCGTCCTTCATGCGCTTGTTGCGATCGCCTTCGTTCAGTTGATCCCAGCCGGAGCGCTCTTGCGCGGAGATGTTGCCGGTGTAGACGGCGAGGAACTTTTTCATGCGCGACTCCTCAAGCTGCGGGTTGATAAAACAAGAGAACGCCACCGCCGGTGATGGGTTCGGCTTTGATAAGGTCGAGGCGCAGACGTTCGTCGGTTGGCTTAAACATCGGCGCGCCGCCGGTTTTCCCGAGCAGCAGCGGCGCGATGCAGATGCGGTATTCGTCGATCAGCCCCGTTTTGCGCAGCGATGAAGTGAGCTTGGCGCTGCCGAAGACGAAGATGTTCTTGTCGCCGGCGTCGTTCTTCAAGGCTTTCACGTCGTCGATCGAGCGCAGCAGGCGCGAGTTGTTCCAGTCCGCCGACTTGAGAGTGGTGGAGACCACCGCTTTCGGCGCGCTGTTCATGCCGTCGGTGATCTCGCCGGTCTCGGTCTCTTTCGACCAATACTCAAACATGCCTTCGTAGGTTCTCTTGCCGAACAGCAAGAGTGTGGACTCCGCAAGCTGCTCTTTCGAGAGTTTCTCGAGCTCCGGGCCCCACACCGTCTCGTGCATGGAAAGATCCCAGGGCGTCGCGCCTTCGAACGCGCCGTCGAGCGACATGATGTTCCAGATGATGAGTTTGGCCATGATCAGTCTCCTTGCGCGAGATAGGCGTCGAGCTTGGCGAGCAACTCACGCCAGCCTTTTTCGCGCATCTGCACGCCGTCGCCGCCTTCGAAGAATGCGGCGTGTTCGGTGAAGACGAGACGCGTGCCGTTCTCGGCTTTGCTGAACTCCACACTGGCGAGCGAGACCGAAAAGCGCATGCCGTCGCGATCCATCGAGTAGGTGAAGATGATGCGCTCGTTCGGGATGATTTCGTCGAACACGGTTTCATTGCCGAACTCGGTGTCGGGCGGGAACGGGTTGTTGCCGCCGACGACGCGGAAGCGGCTGCGCTCGGTTCCGCCCTCTCGGAAATCGAGTTCGTAGCTCTTGATGTCCCAGCCTTCGCCTTCAGCGAACCAAGCGCGCTTGGCTTTTGGATCGGCCCACGCGGCGAACACGCGTTCGGGGGCGGCGCTGTAACGGCGTTCGATGATGAAGGAGCCGTGTGTTGTTGTGGTCATGGCGTCCTCACTTGCTTAAGAAGGTTGCGAGGTGATCGAACAGCTCTCGCGTGCCTTGTTCGCGCTGGCCGGCGTCGTCGTAGCCGTCGAGGAAGACGCCTTGCTCGGTGTAGATGAGCTTTGAGCCCGTGCCGTTTGGCTTGATCTCGGTGGTGCCGAGCGAAACCGAGATGCGCTGAATACCCAGGTGCATCTGGTAGGCGATGACGATGCGTTCGTTCTCGACGATGTCCCAGATCTCACCGTTGTAGGAATGAACTGTTCCGCCAGGAGGGCCGCCGCTGACGCCTTCTTTGCCCCCGATGCGGAAGTCGAGCTTATGGTTGGATTTCTCCCAGTCGTCAGGACCGCCGAACCATTTGGCTTTCGATTGCGGATCGGCGAAGGCGGCGAACACTTTCGCGGGCGCGGCCGGGTAGTCGCGTTCGATTACAAACGTGGCGTGGGTCGTTGAGCGTTTTGTCATTGCGATAATTCCTTGGCGAGATTGTCGAGCGCCGCGTTCCAGCCGTACTGGTAACCCGCCTCCATCGCAGCACCGTCAAACCCGGTGATCTGCAGCGTCAACAGCAGGTGCGTGCCTTCGGCAACCGGCATGAACTCAACGCCGACCATGGTCAGGGACTCGTGCCGACCGTCGCCGCTTACGAGTTCAGAAAAGACGAGGCGGCTGTTGGGCTGAATATCGAGATAGTGGGTTTGTCCTTCCCAGACCAACTGGTTCGCTTGATAGCAGCGCATCAGATCGCGTCCGCCTTCGCGAAAATCAGTTTCGATATATTGCAGCCTTACGTCGGGCGTCGGCGCCTGCCAGCGTTCGCGCGCTTCGACGTTTTCCCACGCGGCGAATACGCGCTTCGGCGTCGCTTTGTAGGTGCGCTCCAGGACGAGTGTGGCGTGGGTGAGAGAACGCTGGCTCATTTCAGGCTCCAGGATAGATGTGAAACAGGGGTTCAGACTCTTTCACCGCGCGGGCAAACGCCGGCCACGCCTTCAGACGTTCGAGATAAGCAGCGATGCGTGGGAAGCCGCCGTCGAGCGGCGCGTTGCGTGTGCCGTACCAAAGTGAGGGAGCGGCTGAGCAATCTGCCAGTGTGACGGTGTTGCCCACAATGAAGTCACGATCGCCGACCTGTGCTTCGATGACTGTGTAGATGCCGCGGACGATGCGCTTGGCTTCTTCGACACCGTACGGGTCGCGTTGGCTGTCCGGGCGGATGTTGTCGGTGACGATCTTCGTCATCGTGTTTCCGAGATGATCGAACACGCGATCCCAACGGCGAACCTCAAGCGCCGTGTCGAGATGCTTCGGCACGAAGCGCGTGCGGCCGGGATAGTATGCGTCGAGATATTCGATGATCACGCTGGTCTCGGTGACCATCTGTTTGCGATCGCTGTCGAGGAGGATCGGAAATTTGCCCATCGGCCATTTGGCGATGAAGTCTGCGTAGGTGTTCTGATCGACCGTCACTGACTCGAACGGCGTGCCGTTCTCATAGAGCGCGATCAGCACCTTCCAGGTGTAGGAAGATATCGGGTGTCCGTAGAGCGTGAGCATCAGTCTTCGTCCTTGGTTTCGTCGAGAAATTGCCCCAGCCGATCCAAGCGGCGCTCCCAGAGGGCACGGCGTTCGGTGATCCAGTGTTCGGCTTGGGTGAGTACCTTTGGCTCGATCCGGCAGGTGCGGGTGCGGCCGACCTTTTCCGAGATCACCAGACCTGAGGCCTCAAGCACCGCCAGGTGCTGCATCACGCCCGGGAGCGACATTGCCAGTGGCTTGGCGAGTTCGCTGACGGTAGCGGGGCCTTGGACCAAACGATCGACCATGGCACGGCGGCTTGGGTCGGCCAGAGCCTGAAAGGCAAGATCGAGCGTGGTGTCTCTAAACATAGACACTTAAGTAGATGCTTAAGTGTCGTCTGACAAGCCCAAATTGCGCCCTGGCGGCAGAGGGGCGGCTCATGACACAACGGAGAGCCCGCCCGGGCTAGGGTGCATCCAATGCGCGCCGCGGGCGCATCTACAAAGTCAAATGGGGCGAAGACCCCTGGGCTATGGAGCGCGATCGAATATGGAAGCCTTTATTCCACTTGTGTTTTTTGTCTTTTTGGGCGCCATCATCTTGGTGCCGATTTACTTGCGAGAGCGAACGAAACAGTCGGCGCATCATCTGATTTCGCAGGCCCTGGAAAAGGGCCAGCCACTCGACGCGTCGTTGTTGCACCAGCTGACTGACGCCCCGAAGCAGCAACAGGATCGCCCGCGCCGCACGCTGGGCAGCGGTGTTGTGCTCTTGGCGCTGGCCGGCGGGTTTCTGGCGGCCGGTTTGATGGACGGCGGCGATTTCGGCGGCGACGGCATGATCATGGCGGCCGCCATTCTGGGCTCTTTGGGCATCGCCTTCACGTTGCTCGCGGTTATCGACTATGCCGCCAAGAAAAGGGACCGGTGAGTGGTGATAGGTGGCGTCTCGGGGGCTCATCAACCTGGCTCAGGCCACGGAAGCCGCGCTGATCGTAGCGGCTCAGGCAAGGGACCAGGCGGCCTTCTCGGAGCTCGTGAAGCGACGACAAGGATGGGCCCGGGCGCTGCTGCGGAAGATGTGTCGGAGCCATGCCGAAGCTGACGATCTCGCTCAAGAGGCGTTCATCAAAGCGTGGGATAGAGTGAGAGACTTGGAGACCCCGGCGGCTTTTCCGGGCTGGTTTAGAAGGATTGCGGTAACGACGTTTTTGATGGCCAAACGGAAGCAGAAGGCGATCTTCGAAGAGATCGACGACGCGTCCCCGATCGCCTCGGAAGACTCAACCCCGGAAGCGGCGGCCGGCGCCAAGATCGACCTGGAGAAGGCGCTTGCAAGGTTATCGGACGCTGAGAGACTGTGTGTGACGTTGAACCACGGAGAAGGGCTCAGTCACTCGGAAATTGTAGACATTACGGGTCTTCCCTTGGGCACCGTGAAATCACACGTACTAAGGGGAACAGATAAACTCCGCCGAATGTTGGAGCCGGCGACATGACAGAATTCAATGCAGTACTCACCCGGGCGTTCGCTGAAGCCCACGACGAACCGGTCGATGACGGGTTCTCGGTCAATGTCGGCCACGCGGTTGCACGTCGTGAGTTCAGCAACAAACTGCGCAATGGCGTTTACGCTGTCGGCATGGCCGCGGCGGGCGCCGCCATCTGCTACGGCGGCTACGGCTTCCTCTCCACTTTTGGCCAAGATTTCCTCGCAACGGCGGGCCTCGAAGTTGCGCGCGCGCACGGCGCGGTCAGCAATGCGCCGTCCGTCGGCGTTGCAGCGCAGGGCGTGGTGCAGTCGTTTGGCGCGGGCCTCTCGCAAATCCTGATGATCACGGCGGCGCTGGCTGGCGGCGCGGTCGCCTATCGCTCAACCCAAGAATAAACGTCGCTCAACGCGCGTGTTAGAAAGGCGGCTTGCGGGCCGCCTTCCTTGTATTTGGCTCGCCGCGCTGGGGTCGCGGCTGGCGCCGCAGTGCAGCAAGGGATACATACGGGCCCTAAGCCACCGAGGCCCCATGTCCCGTCACACAGACATCCGACGCATCACCGCGCCCGACATTCGCGCCCGCAAGGGCGGCGAGCCGATCGTGTGTCTCACGGCTTACACCGCACCCGTGGCGCAGATCCTCGATCCGCACTGCGATCTGCTGCTTGTCGGCGATAGCGTCGGCATGGTGGTGCACGGTTTGCCGAACACGGTGGGCGTCACGCTCGAGATGATGATCATGCACGGCCAAGCCGTGATGCGCGCTTCCGAACACGCCATGGTCGTGATCGACATGCCGTTCGGCACTTATGAAGCCAGCGCCGAGCAGGCTTTCACCAACGCTACCCGTGTTCTTAAGGAAACTGGCGCGCAGGCCGTGAAGGTCGAAGCCGGGACCTACATCGCCGAGACCATCGCTTATCTGGTGCAGCGCGGCATTCCGGTGATGGGACACGTCGGTCTGCGGCCCCAGGCCGTGAACGTCGACGGGAAATTCCGGGCCAAGGGCCGCACCTCCGAAGAGCGCGAAATCGTCCTGGCCGAGGCCAAGGCGGCTGATGAGGCCGGGGCCTTCGCGATCGTGATCGAGGGCGTGGACGAAACGCTTGCCCCCGAAATAACAGCCGCGGTCCAGGCTCCCACCATCGGAATCGGGGCCTCGGCCCAGTGTGACGGTCAGATTCTGGTCACGGACGACCTTTTGGGCCTGTTCGAGTGGACCCCTAAGTTCGTCCGCCGCTACGCCGACCTCAAAGGCGTCATCGACAAGGCAGCGGCCGAATATGCAGCCGACGTCCGTGGCCGCCGTTTTCCTGCCGCAGCTGAAACCTATGCCCTACGGGTCAATGCAGCGCGGGCGCCCCGCGTTGCTCGGGGCGACAAGCGCGGCTAGCTTGCCGGCGATTTTGAGGGGGCCTGGCTCGCGCAACGCGGGCCATAGGGGTCAGGATTCGGTTGCGTGACCAACGACAGCGATAGTTTCATTCAGGAAGTCGACGAGAGTTTGCGGCAGGACCGCATGCTCGACTTGGTCAAGCGTTGGGGGCCATGGCTCATCGGCGCGTTCGTGCTGCTGCTCGCCGGCGTCCTGGCGTGGCAGGCTTGGCAGGCCTTTTCGATCGATCAAGGCCGCGCCCACGCGGGCGAATACGCCGCCGCTCAAGCGCTTGCACGCGAGGGCAATTTTGAAGAAGCGAAGATCGCCTTCGATCGCCTGAGCAATGAAGGTCCGCGCAACTATCGCGTCATGGCGCAGATGGAGCTCGGCGCCGTGCTCGAGGCGCAGGGCGATCTCCAAGCTTCGCTCGCCGCGTTCGATGAAGCCGCCGAGGCCGCAAACGATCCTGTAATGCGCGAAACTGCGCAGCTGCGCGCCGCGTACATCGTGGCCGAGACGCAAGACTTCGCCGCGCTGCAGACACGCCTCACTCCGCTGATCGAATCCGAAAGCCGGCTTTCCTTCCTTGCACGCGAACTGCTCGCGCTCGAAGCTTGGGAAGCGGGCAACAACGATCTCGCACGCGATCAGCTCGAAAACCTCACGCTCGCGTTTGATGCACCCGAAGCGGTGCGTCAGCGCGCGCAAGTCGCCCTTTCCGTCATTGGCCCAGCGCCAACAGCCCCAGCGGACGGCGCGCCCGCGCCCGCGCCATCCGAAGGAGAAACTAAATGATGAAGCCGTTGCGACCGATCGCACTTATCGCGGCCGCGGCTGCTCTGACGGCGTGCTCAACCGTGAGCCGCATTGGTGACGCCATCAATCCGTTCAACGGCGACGAGCCGACGCAAACCGTGCCGGAAGACGGCCGCGTTTCGATCCTGGCGTTCGAGCAGCAACTCACGCCGGATGCAGCGCTGCAGGGCCGCGCCATTACGACGCCGGCGCCCGTGGACATGGTGGATTGGAGCCAGCCTGGTGGCACAGCGGATAATTCGCCGCCGAACTCCGCCGGCGCCGCTGCGCTCGATCGTGCGTGGACCACGGGCCTGGGCGAAGGCTCTACCGATCGCGTGCAGATCGCCGCGCCGCCTGTCATCGCCGATGGGCGTTTGTATTTTCTCGACGGCGACCACCGCGTCCACGCCATTAGCGCCGCCGATGGCGACACGCTCTGGACGGAATCGCTTCGTCCCGACGAAGGCCGCGACCGCACCGCGCGCGGCGGCGGCGTTGCCGCCTTTGGCAATCGCGTCTTCGTGACGACAGGCTTCGGTTTCATCGCTGCACTCAACGGCGACACCGGCGATCAGGTGTGGCGCACTGATGGCGGCGCGCCGTTCCAGTCTGCGCCGACCGTCGCGGGCGGGCGCGTTTACGCCACCACCAACGATAGCGAGCTGATGGCGTTCGATGTGACCACCGGCGCCGTGCAGTGGAATTATCAAGCCATCGCCGAGCCGGCGCGCATCCTTTCGGCGTCGAGTGTTGCTGTCGACAATGATTCCGTGGTCGCGCCGTTCGCCTCTGGCGAAGTGGTGGCGCTGCTGGGCGCCAACGGTCGGCGTCTGTGGTCGGACTCGCTATCGCGCAGCGGCCGTCTGACGTCGCTGTCGGCGATCAACGATATCGCCGGACGTCCTGTCGTCGATGGGGGCGCCGTGTATGCGGCGAGCCACTCCGGCGTGCTCGCGGCAATCGATTTGCGTTCGGGCCAGCGCATCTGGGCGCGGACCTTTGCGTCCACGCAAACGCCGTGGGTTTCGGGTCCGGTGCTGTACGCCGTCAGCGTCGATGGCGAACTGGTCGCGTTCGACCGCGTGACCGGCAACATCTACTGGATGCAGCAACTTCGGCGTTACCGCGACGAAGAGGATCGCACCGGTCGCGTTTCGTGGACCGGCCCGATCATGGTCGGCAGCCGCCTTATTCTCGCGAACTCGCTGGGCGACGTCGTGGCGGTGTCGCCTGCGAACGGCGAAACGCTTGCGAGCGAGCGCGTGGGCGAGGCTGTGTTCATTCCGCCGATCGCCGCCAACGGCCAGATCTACATTGTGACGGACGACGCACGACTCGTCGTCTTTCGTTGATGTGATGGCGCCATGACGATCAAGCTCGCGATCGTCGGGCGCCCCAACGTAGGCAAGTCGACGCTCTTCAACCGTCTGCACGGCAAGAAGCTGGCGATTGTCGACGACACGCCGGGCGTGACGCGCGACCGCCGCGAGGCGGCGGGCCGTTTGGGCGATCTCGATTTCACGCTGATCGATACCGCAGGGTTCGAGGACGTCACCGACGCCTCGCTGGAATCGCGCATGCGCGCGCAGACGGAAACCGCTATCGCCGAGGCGGACGTCATTCTCTTTCTCATCGACGCGCGAGTCGGCATCACGCCGCTCGATGAATCGTTCGCGGCGTTGCTGCGACGCGCGGACAAGCCAGTTGTACTCGTCGCCAATAAAGCCGAGGGCCGCGCCGGGGATGCCGGCGTCAACGAAGCGTATGCTTTGGGGCTCGGCGACGTGATTCCACTCTCCGCCGAACACGGCGAAGGTATGAGCGACCTCTACAGAGGCATTGCTCAGCACGCGCCGTCGCCGGACGAAGGCGACGACGTGAAGAATGCACGCCCGATCCACCTCGCCATCGTCGGCCGGCCCAACGCGGGCAAGTCGACGCTGGTGAATGCCCTGATCGGCGAGGACCGGCTTTTGGTCGGGCCCGAAGCGGGCATCACGCGCGACTCCATCGCCATCGATTGGGAATGGGGCGGCAAGCGCTATCGCCTCGTCGATACCGCAGGCATGCGCAAGAAGGCCAAGGTGCAAGCCAAGCTCGAGCGCATGTCCGTTGCCGACACGCTGCATGCGATCCGCTTTGCCGATGTCTGCGTGCTGGTGATGGACGCCAACGAAGCGTTCGAGAAACAGGACGTCGTGATTGCTGACTTGGTCGAGCGCGAGGGCCGCTCGCTGGTGTTTGCGTTGGCGAAGTGGGACCAAGTTGCCGATCCGCGCGCGCATTTCGAGGAATTGAAACTCGTCGCCAAGGAGCGGGTCACCCAAGCGCGCGGTGCGCCGCTGGTGACCGTTGCGGCTCTGTCTGGCGTCGGTCTTGATCGCTTGATGAAAGCCGTGAGCGAAGCGCACGGCGATTGGACGGCGCGGGTCAAGACCAAGGATCTGAACGAGTGGTTGCACGCCACACAGGAACGTCACCCGCCGCCGGCGACCGCTGGCAGACGCATCAAGCTCCGTTACATCACGCAGATCAAGGCGCGCCCGCCGACGTTCGTGATTATCGCAACGCGGGCGGAAGACATCCCGGAAAGCTATAAGCGCTATCTGGTCAATGGCATGCGCGAGGCGTTCGATCTCCACGCCGCGCCCATTCGCCTGATTTTGAAGAGCGCAAAGAACCCGTTCGTCGAAAACGAGTAGCGGCGGCGAACGCTCACGCATTTCATGTGCGCGGGAGTTTCTCGAATGACGAAAGCTGTGATCGCAATCCTGCTCGGCGGCCTGATCGCGGGCGTGCTCGATATCACATATGCGTGTGTGCACTACGGGCTGGTCTACGACATTCCGCCGACGCGGATTTTTCAGTCGGTCGCCGCTGGCGTTTACGGCGGCGAGGCCGCGCGTGCGGGCGGATTGACGACGGCTGGCGTCGGGCTAGCGCTGCACTTGTTGCTGACGACGATCATGGCCGCGTTCTTCGTCGCATGGACGCGCATGGTCCCCGCGCTCAACCGCTGGTCGCTGCTTTCTGGTCCAACGTACGGGCTCGCGATCTTTGCGTTGATGCAGTTTGTAGTGCTGCCGTTATCGGCGGCAGGTGGCGGCAATCATCCGGAGGGACAATTCCTGCTCGGCGGTTTGCTCATCCACGCGTTCGGCGTGGGCTATGTGATCGCGCTGATCGCCAAACGCTTCGCGCCTCAGCAAGCCTGACCAGCCGCCCAGCCGCTCGACCACGCCCATTGGAAATTATAGCCGCCGAGCCAGCCGGTGACGTCAACCGCTTCGCCGATGAAAAAGAGGCCGGGGACCGCGCGGGTTTCCATGGTTTGTTGTGAGAGCGCGTTGGTGTCGATGCCGCCGACGGTGACTTCGGCCTTGGCGTAGCCTTCGGTGCCGTGCGGCTTCAGTAGAGCGCGTTTCAGCGTGCGTTGGGCGAAGGTGATCAGCGCTTCGTCTTTCCACTCACCGAGTGGCCGCGGCGGATGCGCGGCGCACAGCACTGTGGCGAGGCGTTCGGGCAGGACGTGCGAGAGCGCCGTCTTCGGCAGCGCGTTGGGTTGCACGCGTTTGGCGGCGACCAACACGTCCTCGCTCGCGTCCGGCAGCCAGTCGACTTCGAGATATGTCGTTGGTGTCGCCCAATAGGACGAGATTTGCAGGATCGCAGGGCCGGAGAGGCCCTTGTGCGTGAACAATGCGGCTTCGCGAAAGGCGGTCTTGCCGATCGACACGCGTACATCCGTGGATACGCCGCTCAGTGCACGCATCCAGGTCATGTCCTGTTCGTTGAACGTCAGCGGCACGAGGCCTGCGCGCGGGGCCACTAGCGGAATGCCGAACTGTTCGGCGACGCGATACGCGAACGGCGTAGCGCCGAGTTTGGGAATGGAAAGACCGCCCGTTGCGATGACGAGCGTCTCGCTGTCGAAGGCGCCAGCGCTGGTTTCGACGGTAAAGCGCTCGCTGAGCTTGACGCTGCTCACGGCGCATTCGGTGCGAACATCGACGCCGCCGGCCGCGCATTCGTCCAGCAGCATGCGAACGATCTTTTGCGATGAGCGCGGGCCTTCGCAGAAGAGCTGGCCCAGCGTCTTTTCGTAGAAATCGATGCCGTGTTTGCGGACCATCGCGATGAAATCGTGTTGCGTGTGCCGGGCCAGTGCAGAGCGCGCGAAATGGGGATTGGTGGCGAGGAAACGATCGGGCGCAACGCCGAGATTGGTGAAGTTGCAGCGCCCGCCGCCGGAGATCAGGATTTTGGCGCCGACTTCGGCATTGTGCTCGAGCACCAGCACACGCCGTCCGCGCTGGCCTGCGTGCATGGCGCAATAGAGTCCCGCCGCGCCTCCGCCGATGATGATGGTGTCGAAGGTCATTCACAGAAGGGAATAGGGCAAAGGGCGAGTGGCGAATAGCGAGTAGCGAATGGGGAATAGGAATGCGCGCAGCGCTGGCGAGCGGCGCGACCCGCTCCATTCACTACTCGCTATTCACTACTCCCTCCGAAAGGGAGAACGGGGCGCGCGATCCGCGCAGAGTAAGTTCTAAGGGTTGCGCTGATCGTCTCCGACCAACGCCGCGCGCTTCGCGCGCCCCGTCGCGATCTATGCTCGACAGGCCTTGGGTTAGCGCTGTTTGCGCAGGTGAACCCCAAGTCCCCGACGGCGTGCGGGCCAGCCATGGTCCCGGACCCCGACGCTTTACGTGCGCAACTACCTTAAAAATCGCACTGCGCCGGCTCTCTCACGCTTCGATCGCGTCTCTCACGTCCGTCGGCTCGGCTAGCCAGTGAACCTCCCGTGCGAGAGACAGGCGCAGTATCGCTCGGTTATGATGGTGTAGGATACGATTTTGGCCGAGCTTTGAAATCACGCGGTTTTTGACTGCAAAGGTGTAGGATAGATTGGCGCGAAGCGTCTGCAGGTGGCTCGAAGCGGACTTAGTGGGATCCGGACATACGACCCAAATCGACGGCCTCCATCACTTCCCAAGTTCCATTTTCGAGGTCCGAGCATAGTGGTCCATGCGGTACGGCGCGGCATTGTTCAGCAACGCGGGCACGCAGGTTCGCCCATCGGCCGGGCGCACGCTCATCGAGTTCGCCTATGTGAACTATCAGCGGCTGGATGCTCCGCTCAGGGATGTACTGCAGTTGTTCAATGTCGCAACTGAGTCCAAACTCCCTCATGACTTCTGGGCGCACCGCGCAGCCCGCGCGTCGCCGCTCGCGCTGCGCGGCGAAACGGCTCTCGCGAGCTGCGGGCTCAAGCGGAAGCTCTATATAGTCAACATCTCGCACGACGATGTGACCATTCGGAAACGCCGCAGAAACTACGCGGCACTGATACCTTATTGTCGGGAGCGTGTTTCGCCGCGCGTAAGCTGAGGGTAGCGAAATCGTCGTCGTGCGATCTTCATCGAGTGCGCCGCGCCACGGCGCACCGCGTTGATGCGGTCCTGCCAACCCGCAATCTGTGGCGCCGAGTGGGCCGACAAGCTGTACCAACGGCAGTGCCACCGTTACAGATGGAGCAGGAAAGGCGCTCTCTTCGTAAGTGAGCGAGCCAGTCGTGACATCCATCTCACCTTGGATTGTCGGCGCGCAGTTCGTCAGAGCGAGAACGAGGATGGGGACCAATGTTCGCAGGCTTCGGTTCATGCGGGAGCACTTTCTGAAGAACACAGCGAACATAGACCACCTTCTAGCTTGGTCCCACAGTCCGCTCTGGGCGAAAGCGGAAGACGTGCCGGCAAGGGCTACGGCGTTCCAGACTCATCGTTTGAAGCGCACAATTTCGCCGTTGGCCGCGTAGTCCGCCGCGAGCATCGCGACGATCTGCGGCGCGACCTCTTCCGGTGTCGGTAGTGTGTTGGGGTCTTCGCCGGGGAACGCTTTGGCGCGCATCGCGGTGCGCACGGGGCCGGGGCTGAACAGGTTGGCGCGGATCGGTGTGATGTTGATCTCGGCAGCCCAAGTCTTCACCAGCGCGTCGAGCGCGGCTTTCGAAGCAGCGTAGGGGCCAAAATAGGCGAGCGGGTTGGTGGCGATACCGCTGGTGACGAAGACGGCGCGGCCCGCATCCGACGCGCGCAGCAGCGGATGCATCGAGCGGATCAGGCGATAGTTCGCGGTGAAGTTCACCGCCATCGCCTCGTCCATCACGGCGGGCGTGACTTGATGCGCGGGCGTGACCGAGCCGAGCGATCCCGCGCAGGCCGCAAGGGCGTCGAGTTTGCCGAAGCGTTCGAACAGCGCCGCGCCGAGCTGATCGATGCCGACGAAATCCTTCAGGTCCATCGGCACGAGGGTGGCTTCGCCGCCTTCGCTTCGGATGCGGTCATCGAGTTGTTCGAGTGCTTTTTGGCTGCGCGCCACGCACACGACGCGCCAGCCTTGCTTCGCCAGCTCAACGGCGACAGCGCGGCCAATGCCGCGCGACGCGCCGGTGACCAGCGCGGTCCGGCCGTTGGCATTGGTCATTCCGCGGCTTTGTCAGCGAGCAGCGAGAGCTGAACGTCTCGACCGGATTGGTCGCGCGAGTGGTCAAGCAGCGGCGTCGGGTAGTCGCCGGTAAAGGCGTGGTCGGTGAATTGCGGGTTCTCGGCGTTGCGGGCGTTTTCGCCCATGGCCCAGTAGAGACCCTCGACCGAGAGGAATCCGAGCGAGTCCACGCCCAGAGATTTGCGCATTTCTTCGATCGTCATTTGCGCCGCCATCAGTTCGGCGACGGCGGGCATGTCGATGCCGTAGAAGTCCGGGTGCTTGATCGGCGGCGAGGCGCTGCGGAAGTGCACTTCCTTGGCGCCCGCTTCGCGCACCATCTGCACAATCTTGCGCGACGTGGTGCCGCGCACGATGGAATCGTCCACCAGCACCACGCGCTTGCCTTTGAGTACATCGCGGTTGGCCGAGTGCTTCAGGCGCACGCCGAGCGCGCGGATTTCCTGCTTCGGCTGGATGAAGGTGCGGCCGACATAGTGGTTGCGGATGATGCCGAGCTCGTAGGGGATGCCGCTTGCAGCGGCGAAGCCCATCGCCGCCGGCACGCCGCTATCCGGCACAGGCACGATGACGTCCGCTTCGACGCCGGTTTCTTCCGCGAGGCGGCGGCCCATGCGCTTGCGTATGTCGTAGACGGAGCGCTCGTCTACCACCGAGTCCGGCCGGCAGAAGTAAACGAACTCAAAAATGCACGGCCGCGCTTTGCGGCGCGGGAACGGGAAGTGGCTGACAATCTCGATCTTGCCCAGCTTGCCGCGTGACGCCACCACGACTTCGCCGGGCTCAATCGTGCGCACAAATTTCGCGCCGATCATGTCAAGCGCGCAGGTTTCGGACGCCAGGATAGGGGCGCCTTCGCGATCGCCCAGAACCAGCGGGCGGATGCCGATCGGATCGCGTGCGCCGATCATCATGGTGTCGGTCAGCGCGACGAGCGCGTAGGCGCCTTGGATGTCGTGCAACGCCTCGACGAAGCGGTCGACCACGCGGGCCTTCTTCGATTTGGCGATCAGCTGCAGGATGCACTCGGTGTCGGAGGTCGATTGGAAGATCGAGCCGTTCTCAACCAACCGCTCGCGCAGATCGCGCGCGTTGGTCAGGTTGCCGTTGTGCGCGATGGCGAAGCCGCCGAGTGCGAGGTCGGCAAACAGCGGTTGCACGTTGCGGAGAATGGTGCCGCCGGAGGTGGCGTAGCGTGTGTGGCCGATGGCGGAATTGCCGGGCAGGCGCACCGGCATATCAGCGCCGGCGAAGTGCTCGCCGACGAGGCCCAGATAGCGCTCGTTGTGGAAACGACCATCATAGCTGACGATGCCGCAGCCTTCCTGGCCGCGATGCTGTAGCCCGTGCAGGCCGAGCGCCGTGAGCACCGAAGCATCCTCGCTGCCGAAGACGCCAAAAACCCCGCATTCTTCGCGGGGCTTATCGTCGAATTCCCATTTGTCCGCCGGGTCCGCAGGCGCCTGGTGGAAGTGGAGGGAGGGGCGCTCGGCGGTCATGTTTCCTCAGGTTGGAGGGGCCTGGGCGGGTTCCGGGGCGGGTTCGGCCGGTGGAATGGCAGCCGACTCGCCTCGTCTGCGTTCGATTATATCATGAGCACGTTGGCGAGCCTGGGGCAGAACTGCCTCAAGTGCCGAAGCGACACTCCCATAGATAGGATAGGTCCGTGCACCGCGCACGGCGTCCTGCATGGGATCAGCAGAGGCAGCGTCCTCGGTGGTGGTTTGGCGCATCAAGAGCACGAACAGAGACACCACCAAAATACCGCGCAGGATGCCGAACGCGAGGCCTGCAGCGCGGTCAAAAGAGCCGATTTCCGTGGATTGGTGGGCGGTTTTGGCGACCGTTGAGGTGATCACGGTGATCACGATGAACACGATCAGGAACACCAGGAGCCCTGCGGCGACGGATGCCAGAGGCCCGGAAAGGGGTGTGAAACTCTCGACGAAGGGCGAAAGCATGCCGGCGAAAAACACCGCCGCGATCGCCGCACCGATAAAGGCGATGATGGAAAACACCTCGCGGATCAGGCCGCGAGCGAAGGCCATGACGCCGGAAAGGCCCAAAACCACGAGGGCGGCGAAGTCGAACCAGGTGAAACCGAGATCCATTCGCTTTCGCTCCCCACTTTTCGGTCCCGAAACAAAGGGTCCGACTATGTCCCGCCGGCCATCGATACCCGGCCCAGAGGTTCCTGGAAAGCCCGCTAAGGCTGTGCTCGCCCATCGCGCGAGCGGTGCGGCTAGTCGAATCCGAGGCGCGCCGGCGCATTTCGCCGTCATCATCGCGGCGAATGCTCCTACCGCTCCTCTTCGCCGCCGCCCTTGCCGCTGATGACACTCCGCGCGCACCAGCGCCGCAGACCATTGCGCCGGGCGTCACGCTGATAGCGGGCGCCATGTATCCGGGGCGCGGCCCGGACGGAAACACGGTGATCTTCGATGCGCCGGATGGCTTGGTCGTTGTCGATACTGGGCGCCACGTCTGGCACAGCGATGCGATCCTGGCGTTTGCGCGAGAGCGTGATGAGCCGATCGACTCCATCATCAACACGCACTGGCATCTCGATCACGCCAGCGGCAATCGGCGGCTCAAGGCAGTGTTTCCGAACGCGACGATCTTCGCCACTGATGCGGTTGATCGCACGCTGGAGCCGGGCGGCTTCTTGGAGCGCAATGTCGCGAATGCGCGAGCGCGCGCCGCCGCGCCGGACGTTGGCGCCGTCGAGCGAGAAGAGCGTGAGAACTTCCTCGCTACGATGGACGCCTCTCGGTTCTTGCGTCCCACGCTCTCTATGCAGGAGTCAGGGCGCTATAATTTCGCGCGCCGGCGCCTCGATGTGCATATCAGCACCGGCGCCGTCACCGACGCGGATATCTGGCTCTACGATCGCCGCTCGCGCGTTGCAGTGTTGGGCGATCTGGTGACGTTTCCGTCGCCATTCTTCGAGACGGCATGCCCCGATCAATGGCGCGCCGAACTTGATCGCGTGTGGGCGACGCCGTTCCGCATCGCCATCCCCGGCCACGGCGCGCCAATGACACGCGCGCAGTTCGATATCTATCGCCACGCGTTCGGCGCATTCATGGATTGTGTGGACTCGGAGGCTGACGCTGGCGCGTGTGCTGCGATTTGGAGTGAAGGCGTTGCGACGCTGTCGAGCGTCGCCGATCTTAGCGAGGCGACCGAGTACGCCACCTACTATGTAGGCTACCTACGCGAGAACGGTGGCAAGGCGCCGACGTGCCTTAGTTCTTAGTCGACAGCTTCAACACCGATCACTGCGGCGAGGTCCGCGATATGCGCCAGTTGGCGCACCTTCACACCGCCGCTTGCGCCGTTCTTTTTTTGTGGCGGCGCAAGCGCTGATGAAAAGCCGAGCTTTGCGGCTTCCTTCAAACGGAGATCGGCGCGGCCGGCTGCGCGGATTTCACCGGAAAGCGCCACTTCGCCGAACACGACGCACTGCTTGGGTAGCGGTTTGTCGGCTAGCGCAGAGATCAGCGCCGCTGCAACGGCCAGATCAGCCGCCGGTTCGGTGATGCGCAAGCCGCCCGCCACGGAGAGATAAACGTCGCGCCCGGAAAACGAGAGGCCGCAGCGCGTCTCCAGTACGGCGAGGATCATGGCCAGCCGCGCTGAATCCCAACCGACGACAGCACGCCGTGGCGTGCCGTAGGCCGTCGGCGCCGCTAGCGCTTGGATTTCCACCAACACGGGCCGCGAGCCTTCGACGCCCGCGAATACCGCTGCGCCCGAGGGCCGCTCGCCCGCGCCGCCAAGAAACAGCGCGGATGGATTTGGCGTCTCCACCAGGCCCTGGTCCACCATCTCGAATACGCCGATCTCATCGGTCGGGCCGAAGCGGTTCTTCACGGCGCGCAGAATGCGGAACGGCATGCCGCGCTCGCCTTCGAAATAGATCACGGCGTCGACCAAGTGCTCGACCACGCGCGGCCCGGCGATTTGTCCGTCTTTGGTGACGTGGCCCACCAGAATGACGACGCAACCGCTCTTCTTGGCGAAGCGCACCAATTCGTGCGCGCACGCGCGGACTTGCGCCACGGTGCCGGGCGCGGCTTCGACGCCGTCGGCCCAGACTGTTTGGATCGAGTCCACCACTACGACGTCGGGCTTCAGTGCCTTTAGGCCTTCGAGAATTTTGCGCAGATCGGTTTCCGCCGCGAGTTGCACTGGGGCATCGCCTGCCTTCAGCCGTCGTGCACGATCTTGAACTTGCGCCTCGGCCTCTTCGCCAGTGACGTAGGCGACGCTGCGTCCGCTCGTCGCCAGCGCTGCCGCCACCTGCAGCAGCAACGTGGATTTGCCGACGCCCGGATCGCCGCCGATCAGAATTGCGGACGAGGGCACCAAGCCGCCGCCGCAAACGCGATCGAATTCCGAGATGCCCGTGGCCAGCCGCGCTGGTGGCTCGCTTTCGCTGGTGAGTTCTACGAAGGCGAGCGCTTTGCTCTTCTTACCGACGGGTGCGGAGAACGCGCCGGGCACGACGGGCCGCGCGGTTTCCTCAACCAGCGTATTCCATTCGCCGCAGGCGTCGCACTTGCCCGCCCATTTCGGCCAAATTGCGCCGCAGGCTTGGCAAGTGAAGACGTGGTCGGGTTTGGCCATTCTGGTCTCGCGAATCCAGTGTTGAGATTAGCGCGCCGGGTCTGCTAACGCATAGGGATGAATGGCGCCGCAAACATCTACGACTTCACCGCCCGCGACATCGACGGCAAGGAGCGCTCGCTCTCCGAGTATCGCGGCAAGTTGCTGCTGATCGTGAACACCGCCAGCCAGTGCGGGTTCACCTATCAGTACAAAGGGCTGGAAGAGTTGCACCGAAAGTACGCGGCGCAGGGTGTCGAAGTGCTTGGCTTTCCGAGCAACCAGTTCGGCAAACAGGAGCCGGGTGACGAGAACGAGATCAAGAACTTCTGCTCACTGACGTACGATGTGACATTTCCGATGTTCGCCAAGATTGATGTGAACGGACCACAAGCGCATCCGCTCTATGACTATCTCACGCGAGAGAAGGGCGGCGGCTTGTTGGGCCGTAAAATCAAATGGAATTTCACCAAGTTCCTGATCGGCCGCGACGGCAAGGTGATCGGCCGCTACGCGCCGACTGCGAAGCCGGAAGAACTCGACGCAGTAATTGCGCGGAAGCTCTGAGGTTAGTCGCTGCGGTCTCGTGGAGGCCGTTCGTCATTCCAATGGCGCAAGGCGTACCAAAGTAGCGTGGGTGCGGCGACCGTGACGACGACGAGTTGAAGGAGAGCGAAGAGCGGAGCGTTCCAGTAGTTCTGCCCTACGACGATCTGATTGTGACTGATCGCGACGGCGGCCTCGATCGCATAGACGACGATAAGAATTGCGGCCAACACAACTGCGGTCCGGTTCATCCATTTCCATCAGCGGCCCATGTGTGGTTCACACTACCGCTTGAATCGGTCCATCCGCACGCCCGGCGACGAATTGGTCGACCATGGCGTTGCCGCTGGTCTCAAGCGACGCGGTCGGGCCGCGCCAGACGATCTTGCCGTCCTGCAGCATTGCGATTTCGTCTGCGATCTTGCGCGCGCTTGGCATGTCGTGCGTGATCGACACCGCGGCGCAGCCGAGATCATCCACCATCTCGCGGATGAGATCGTTGATGGCGTCGGCGGTGATCGGATCAAGGCCGGTGGTGGGTTCGTCGAAAAAGATGATGTCCGGCTTGGCGATGATGGCGCGGGCGAGGCCGGCGCGTTTCTGCATGCCGCCGGAGAGCTCGATCGGGCGCACATCCGCGAATTCTGGCGCGAGGCGCACCTTGCGCATGGTTTCGATCGCGCGCTCGCGCGCTTCGGGGCGCGCCATCTTGTCGGCGTAGATCAGACGGAACGCGATGTTCTCCCAGACGGTCAGCGAGTCGAACAGCGCGCCGCCCTGGAACAGCATGCCGAACTTGCGCATCACGCGCGCGCGGATTTCCTGCGGCATACGCGTGACGTCGGCGCCATCGACCAGCACTTGGCCGGCGTCCGGCTTCATCAGCCCCAGCGCGCATTTCAGGGTCACGGACTTGCCTTGGCCCGAGCCGCCGATGATGACGAGTGAGCGGCCTTTGTTGACGTCGATATCGACGCCATCGAGCACCTGGCGTCCGCGCAACTTCTTCTTGACGCCGACAAGCTGGAGTTTCGCGGTCATCGCGTCACTCCACGAAGAAGGCGGTGATGAGATAGTTCACCGCGAGAATGAGAACGATGGCGCCGACGACGGCGTTGGTGGTCGCGCGGCCGACGCCGAGGGCGCCGCCGGAGGAATTGTAGCCCTGGTAGGCGCCGACTGCGGCGATGATGAATCCGAACACCGCCGCCTTCACCAGGCCCAAGATCACGTCCTGCGGCTCCACGAATTCGAACGTGTTGCGCAAATACGCCGCGCCATTGAAGTCGAGGCTGTTCACCGCGACCAGATAGCCGCCCATCACGCCGATGATGTCTGCGACCAGCACCAGTATCGGCAGCGTCAGCGTCGCCGCCAGAATGCGCGGGGCCACGAGATACTTGAACGGATCGGTCGAGAGCGTCGTCATCGCGTCGATCTGCTCGGTGACGCGCATGGTGCCGATTTCGGCGGCGATGCCGGCGCTGACGCGTCCCGCCAGCATCAAGCCGGCCAACACAGGGCCAAGCTCGCGCGTGATGCCGAGCACCACGATGTTCGGCACGAATTGCTCGGCGTTGAAACGCGCGCCGCCGACATAGATGTTAAGCGCCAGAGCCGCGCCGATGAACACGGCGGTCACGCCAATCACCGGCAGCGAGAAATAACCGATCTGCGCGCACTGGCGTAGGAATTGGCCGATGAAGAAGGGCGGCGCAAAAATGGACGCAGCCGAGCGCCCGGCGAACGCCGAGAAGCGCCCGATCTCGGCCATCAGCCCCAACGTCCCACGTCCAATCGCCGCAAACGGATTCACGCGCGCGCTCCGGTCTTGCGCACTGTGCCGGCGAACGTGGTCAGGATTTCGTAGGGCGCGGTGCCCGCGAGCGCGGCGAGGTCATCGAGGCGCACGTTGGGGCCGAGAAATTCGACCATCGCACCAGGTTGCGCCTCGGCGCAGCCGGTCACGTCGATGATGATCAGATCCATTGAAACCCGCCCCAGGATCGGTGGCCGCGCGCCGCCGAGGAACCCATAGCCGCGCCCGGAGAGCGACCGCAAGTAGCCGTCGGCGTAACCGATCGCGACTGTGGCGGAGCGCATCTTTTGGGGCGCGGTGAACGTCGCGCCATAGCCGAACGTTTCGCCTTGCTCGACGTCGCGCACTTGCACGATCGGTGCTTCCACGGTGGCTGCCGCGGCCAGAGGCGGGTTGTCGGCGTCCAGACCGCCAGAGCCGTAAAGACCAATGCCCGGACGCACGAGATCGAAATGATAATCCGGGCCGATCAGCACCCCGCCTGTAGACGCCAAGCTGCGAAGCGCTTTGGGAAACAACGTTGCTGCATCGACGAAGCGACGCAGCTGCACGGCGTTCATCTCACTTTTCACGTCGGACGCGCAGGCGAGGTGGCTCATCACCAGCGCCAGTGCCGCGCCCTTGAGCGCGACGGCGGCTTGCGCCAATTCCTCCGGGCCGATGCCGAGCCGATTCATGCCGGTGTCGATGTGCAAGCCCGCCGGCCCACGCGCATTCCAAAGCTTGATCTGCGCCAGCGAGTTCAGGATCGGCGTTAGCTTTGGCGCCGCGTATTGTTCGGCGTCCTCTTCCGAGGGACCGTTCAGCACGAAGATCTGCGGGCCTTCGCCGAGCGCTTTGCGCACGAGCAGCGCTTCGCCAAACGTCGCCGTGAAGAACACGCGCGCGCCCGCTTGCGCCAATGCGCGCGACGCGCCCACAGAACCGAGCCCGTAGGAATCCGCCTTGACAACGGCGGACACAGCAGCACTTGGCGCGCGTTGTTTGAAGAAGCGCCAGTTCTCGACGATGGCGGCGTGGTTGACCGTCAGCCGCGCCAGGCGCGACCTAGGAGCGTCAACGCTGTCTTTGCGTTGCTGCTGATGAGAAGCGGGTGAACTTTCCTTCAAACGTCAGGTCCACTGTGTCAATCGGCCCATGGCGATTCTTGCCAAGTATCAACTCCGCCTTGTTCATAGCGGCGTCCATCTTCCTACGCCATTCGATATGCTTGTCGGAATTAGGCTCGGGCTCCGTTCTGCTTAGATAGTATTCTTCTCGATATACGAACATCACCACGTCCGCATCCTGTTCGATCGAACCCGACTCTCTGAGGTCGGAAAGCTGCGGTCTTTTGTCGTCGCGTGATTCAACCTGACGGGAGAGCTGGGAAAGAGCCAACACCGGAACGTTTAGGTCCTTGGCCAGAGTCTTAAGTCCCTGAGTGACAGCGCTCACTTCCTGGACGCGACCATCATTTTTGCGTGAGTTCGTGGTCACCAACTGAAGATAGTCGACAACGATTAGGTCAAGACCCGCCGTACGCTTCAAGCGTCGCGCACGGTTGTGCAGCTGCGCGATTGAGATACCGCCCGTTTCATCGACGTGCAGGGGAAGCGTATGCAGCATTTGCGCAGCATCGTTGATCTGCATAAATTCGTGTTTCTCGATCCTTCCCTGGCGGAGCCTGTGCGATTCGATGGATGTGTAGTCAGACAGCAAACGTGTCGCGAGTTGCTCCGCCGACATTTCGAGCGAAAAGAACCCGACTACACCGCCCGCATGACTTTCGTCCTTTGTTTGATCGCCCTTTAGTTTCGCCAGCGCCGCATTCATTGCCATGTTAAGCGCGAGGGCGGTTTTTCCCATCGAAGGACGACCAGCTAAGATGATCAAATCCGAGCCATGAAACCCGCCGAGCTTGTGGTCCAACTCTCGGAATCCGGACGATATGCCCGAAACATCCGATCCACGGTTCTTTGCTGCCGCAGCGACCTCGATCGATTTCGTAATCGCAGTCTTGAAATCCTGAAAACCACGGCTGGTCGTTCCGCTTTCCGCAAGGCCAAACAGTGTGCGCTCCGCTTCCTCGATGATATCGTTCGCGTCGTGATCGTCGGGCGGACTCTCGGCCAAATCGCTTATGACGTTGCCAACGCGAATGAGTTCCCGTCGGAGCGCCAAGTCATAGATTAGATCAGCATAAGATTGCGCATGCGCGGAGAGCGGCGCAGCCGCCTCCATGAGTTTCAAAAGATAGACCGCACCGCCGATTTCCTTGATGCCGCCGTCGCGCGAAAACCGTTCCTTCAGGGTAACGCCGTCGGCGAGCTGCCCGGCGGTTATTAGGTCGGCGCACGCCGAGAAGATGCGGCCGTGCACTGGATCGTAGAAGTGCTTCTCTTGGAGGCTCGAATTGATCCGGTTGTAGGTCTCGTTGTCGAACAGAATCGCGCCCAGCAGCGCTTGCTCGGCCTCCAGATTGTGCGGCGCGACGCGCGGCTGCGGCGGCGCGGCCGGGACGGCAAGCGGAAGGGACTGCTGGTTCGACATCGCGGGCAAGATGAGGCGATTCGGGGCGGCAATCGTTTACGTCCCGAAATCTTGACCCCGCTTTTTCTGAGTCCCACCCAGGTCTTTGTTGTTGACCCGTAATGATGGAATCAGCTCGCAGCGCCCCGGAGGTGCTGATCCAGGAAGCGCAGATACGCGTCCTGCGCCGTGACCCGGTTTTCCTTGCGCAAGAAGCCGTGACCTTCGTCGGGGAACACCACGTACTCCACCGGCACGTTGTTGGCGCGCACTGCTGCGACCAGTTCGTCGCTTTCCACCTGAAGCACGCGCGGGTCGTTGGCGCCTTGGATCACGAGCAGCGGTTTGCTGATGTTCGCGGCGTGGAAGAGCGGCGAGATGCGGCGGTGACGCTCGGCGTCGGTCGCGGGGTCGCCCATTTCGTCGTAGAGCGCTTCGCGGAACGAAGCCCACCACGGCGGGATCGAGTTCAGCGTGCGCTCCCAATTGGTGACGCCGAAAATGTCGATGCCGACATCGAACGCTTCCGGTTCAAACGCGAGCGCTGCCGCCACCATGTAGCCGCCGTAGCTGCCGCCCATGATGCCGATGCGGTCGTTGTCGACCCAGTCCAGTGTTTCGAGATGGCGGCGCGCGTGTACGATGTCTTGCAGATCGACTTCGCCATGATGGCGATCGTCCAAATGGAAGAACGTCTTGCCGTAGCCGGATGAGCCGCGGTTGTTGGCGGCGAACACCGCGTAGCCATGGTTCACCAAGTGCTGCACCGACGCGGAATAGCCACGGCGGCTTTGGCCGCCTGGGCCGCCATGCACGTAGACGAGCGCGGGAACGCGATTGTCAGCGCTCGATCCGCGTGGTCGGTAGAGAATGCCGGGAATTTCGCGACCGTCGAAGCTCGGGTAACGTACGACTGTGGCTTCCACGAGTACGTCTTCGTTGATCTCAGAGCTCAGCGCGTGCGTTAGTCGCGTCGCGACGCCGGTGTTGAGCGGCGCGGAAAAGACGTCGGCGGGTGAGGTATCGGCCGCCACTGTGAAGGCAATGCGTGTCTCATCGCGGTTGAACCGCACGCCGCCTAGATCGCCTGCGGGCACGCCGGTGAGGCGGATCGGATTGTTGCTGCGCGTATCTACGATGCTCACTTCGGTTGATCCGTCAGCGTTCACCGCCGAGACCTGATAGCGCCCAGTCGGCGAGTAGGTGATGAACATCACGTCCCACTCGGTCTCGATGACCGCGTTCTTCGCGCCGGTGGCCAGATCGTAGCGCCAGGCCTGAGTGAATTCGCCGTGTTCATCCGTGCTGTAGAGCAGCGCCGAGGTGTCTGGTGTAAAAGCGTGCGTGTTGTACGAGATGTTGCCGGTGTGCTCCGTGATGAGGCGCGGTTCGCGCATGTCGCGCGTATGCAGATTGACCAGGAAGATGTCGCTGTCGGCGCTGGTGCGTGGGCGCACGAGGGCGAGCCAGCGGCCGTTCGGAGAGAGATCGGAGATCTCCATGCCGGGGTTTTCGTAGACGAGGCGGCGCTCGTAGCTGGTCGCGTCGTATTCGTAGAGATCGAACGCTTCCGGGTTGCGCTCATTCGAGATCACGTAGAAGGCCGCGCCATCGTCGCGCCACGACAGGAAATCGGCCTTCAACTCGTCGCCCGGCGTCAGGTCGCGCAGCGTGCCGTCGCGTTCGCGGACATAGACGTGGGTCAGTTCGTTGCCGCCTTGGTCGGCGGTGACGATGACGCGTTCGTCGTTCGGGAAATAGCTCTCGGCGAAGGTGGCGTTCGTCGTCGATGCTGTAAGCGGCACGGCGGCGCCGCCCTCGATCGATAGCGCGTAGGCGTTGAAGACGCCGCTGGAGTCGTTCGAGATCAGGATGCTGCGCCCGTCCGGCGAGAAGCCCAAACCCGTCGGCGCTGACATCGCATAAGCGGTGGTCTGGAAGAACGCGGCGGCGGTGTAAGTCGCCGGCGCTGCGGGCGTATTGGCGTCCGGCGTCGAAGCGCAGGCGGCGGTCAGCGAAAGCGCGGTAGCGCCCAAGAGAATATTGCGACGATTGATCATGGGCGTCCCTCCGAGTGTCCAGCGGGCCAACCTAGCGCGCACGCGTATGCGCGCGTATGCAAAATGCGAGAGGCCCGTGCACCTTTCGATGCACGGGCCTCAAGCTTTGGATGCGTTGCCGCGACGTTATTCGGCGCGAGCAGACGGATCGTTGGTGATCGAGTTCGCGGAAAGCTCCTTGGCTTGCGCCTCGGCGTCCGCGCGATCGGCTTCAGCAGCCGACGCGATGACGTTTTCGCCCTTCGCTTGACGCTCAGCTTCGTCGGCCGAGCGGGCCACGTTGACCTTTACGTTGGCGTACACTTCCGCATGGAGGCGGACGCGCACGTCATAGACGCCGATGGTCTTGATCGGCTTGTCGAGCACAACGGCGCTGCGTTCGATCTTGGCGCCGCTCTTGAGGATCTCTTCGGCCACGTCGCGCGCGGAAACCGAACCGTAGAGCTGGCCCGCTTCACCGGCGGAGCGGATGAGGAGGTAACTCGAGCCGTCGATCTTGCCGGACGCCTTTTCGGCGGCGGCCTTTTGTTCGGCGTTGCGAGCTTCGATCTCGGCGCGGCGCGCTTCGAACAGCTTGCGGTTATCGTCGGTGGCGCGGAGCGCTTTCTTCTGCGGCAGCAGGAAGTTGCGGGCGAACCCGTCGCGCACCTTCACTTCGTCGCCGATGGCGCCAAGGCTTTCGACGCGTTCGAGCAGGATGACTTGCATTGCTTTGTCTCCCTTACTGAACGGCAAACGGAAGCAGTGCGAGTTCGCGAGCCAGTTTGATGGCGCGCGCGAGTTCGCGTTGCTTCTTGGCGGAAACGGCGGTGATGCGCGCCGGGACGATCTTGCCCTTTTCGCTGATGTAGCGTTGGAGCATTTTCACGTCCTTGTAGTCGATCTTCGGCGCAGCAGAGCCGGAGAACGGGCACACCTTACGCCGGCGGCCGAACGGACGCCGCGCCGGAATGTTCGAAATGTTGAACTTCGGGGCGCCTTTGACGATTTTCTTGTTGGCCATGATTTAGTCCTCCCCGCCTTCAAACTCGCCGCCACCTTCTTCACCATCGCGGCCGCCTTCACGGCGCGCACGACGGCGCTCTTCGCGATCGCGACGAGCGAGAATGGGCGAGGGCTCTTCATCGAGCTCTTCGACGCGGATGGTTTTGAAGCGCATGACGTCTTCGTTGATCTTCAAGCGCCGCTCGAGCTCGTGCACCGCGGTCGGCGGGCAATCGAGGTTCAGCAGGGCGTAGTGGCCCTTGCGGTTCTTACGGATGCGGTAGGTGAGATTGCGCAAGCCCCAGTATTCGGTCTTGCCAACCGCGCCGCCCAATTCCTTGATCGTGTTGGTGATGTCCTCGACCAGCGCATCGACTTGCTGCGGCGAGATTTCGGGACGTGCGATGAGCACGTGTTCGTAATAAGCCATTCTTGTCCTCTTCCGAGTGATCTGCGGCGCCTCTGCCGGGGAAGAACCGGCAAAAACGATGGACCCCGGGCGGCGGATGCCCCCGGGGCCGCAGATCGCGAAGGCGCGGAAAATACGCATTTCGGCCCGGGAAGCAAGGGGCGTTATCCCCAAGGTGACGGTAACCGAAAGGGGCGGCGCCGGTTTTAGCCGGGTGGTGGGCGCCGCCCCTTCCGAACCTCCTTCGCTTGCGCGTCAGGAGGAGCTTGTTCCGGCCCGCCGTCGCACCTCGACCCGCCGATTGAGCTGGCGGCCGGCCGCCGTCGCGTTGGTGGCGACCGGCTCGCTTTCCCCACGCCCCACGGCGCTGATCCGCTCGCGTTCGATCCCGCGCGCCACGAGCCATTCCACCACGGCCTGGGCGCGGCGCCGCGAGAGGCCGTCGTTGTAACCGTCGCTGCCGATCCAGTCGGTGTGGCCCTCGATCTCGACGGCCATCGCCGGATCCGCCTGCAGCAGCTCCAGCGCCGGCGCGAGGATCGCATCCGCTTCGGGCCGCAGCGTCGCGCGGTCGAAGTCGAACAGCACGTCGTCGAACGAGATGAGCGGTGGCTCGGCCGGTACCTCAGGTGGCGGCGGTTCGAACGTCACCAGCTCAAGGCCGGGGCACGGCGTGCCCGCGCGCTCCATGGCGTCAAACACCTCGTCGTCCTGGCACAGCAGCGCGATCGCCGCGCGCTGGTATCCGAGCGCATTGAGCTGGCGCGCGTTCTTGATGCGCATGCATTGGCGGTCTTGCCAGGTCGTGCCGAACGACACGCCGAAGCCGGCTAGCTGCAGGCCGAACGAGCGTGAGCCCATGCAGGTGTCTTCGGACGCGACGATCCGGGGCGAGTAGGCGGTAGGCACGGGAATTCGGGGCCCGTGATAACTCGCACCCCGCTGCGCGCTCTGCTCCTGGGTCTCGATCACGCCCGTGACCTCGTAGCCATCGGCGCCGAGCCGCGCGCTGTCGCCGCCGAGATCATAACTCTCGTCGGCGTAAGCGAATGACGGTTGCACACTTGTGCCGAACACAAGCGACGCCATCACCGGCGTGAGCGCGCGCGGATACATCGACGTCTAGCGGTCGTCTTCGCGCCGTCCGGGACATGGCGTGCCCGCCGTGGTCATGGCGTCCCGCACGTCGTTGTCCACGCACAGCAGTGCAACAGCTGCCGGCGCGAAGCCCATCGCGGCGAGTTCGCGCGAGTTTTTCAGCCGCTGGCAGTTCTCGTCGCGCCACGTCGTGCCGAACGAAACGCCGAATGCGACGCCTTGCGCGCCGACAGAACTCGAGCCCATGCAGGTGTCTTCGGTGGCGATCGTCGGCGGCGCGTAGGCGGTGGTGACGGGGATTTCAGTAACGCGCCCGTCGCGTCCGTCGCGCCCATTTTTTCCGTTGTCGCCGTTCAGACCGTTTTGGCCGTTCTCTCCGTTCTCGCCATTGAGACCGTTCTCACCGTTCTGGCCATTTTCCCCGTTCTGCCCGTTCTCACCATTCTGTCCGTTTTGACCGTTCTGGCCATTTTGACCGCTCTGACCATTCTGCCCGTTCTGACCATTTTGGCCGTTCTGTCCGTTGTTTCCGTTCTCGCCGTTCTGACCGTTTTGTCCGCCATTGCAGCTGTTGTGATGGCAATGCGTGCCACCAGTGGCGGCGGCAGGTCCGATCATAACGATCGCGCCTAGCGCCAACGTCAAAACGGCAAGGCTAAAGCTCCGAGCCCGCATCGGATGGTCCCCCTGGAAGTGCGCGTGTGCGCGTTCCCCCAGACCTCGACTCACTCCCGGTCATCCGCCGCAAACTGTCAATTGCGCTTACAATAAATACGAGTTCATGCGCTCGACGCGCGCGCCCGCATGTTTGTGGAGAACTCTGACGCGCGGCGCGCTCAGAGCAATTCCCAACGCTCCATCATCACCGCATAGATCGCGATGATGCCGTTGGCCGCGACGTGCGCCGCGATCGCACCGGAGAGAGTCTTCGAGCGATAGAGAGTGATCGCGAATGCTGCGCCCGCGAGCGCGCCCGCAAGCCAACGCCCGTGCAGCGCACCGAACAGCACGCTGGTGACGATCAGCGCTACCCACGTGAACGCGCCAGGCGCTACCGCTTCGAAGCGCCGGCTGATCAGCGCGCGGTGCAGATAGCCCCGGAACGCCAGTTCCTCAACGATTGGGACGATCAGTGCGAAGCCGAAAATCCGAAGCGCGAGCCACGCCGCGGCAGCCGCCGGCGGCTGCGTTTCGAGCCAGGCGCCGAGCGTCGATGTTTCCGCCGCTGGCTCGGTGACAATCCACAGCCCGCCGACGGCGAGGCCAACAAGCCACGGCTCCGCGCCGATCTTGGCCAGCTGGCCGCGAATGGCGTCGCGGTAGATCCAGATCGTCGCCACCGGAATGGCGATCAGCAGAACGCCGGCCCAGCGGGAGCTGTCGCCGAACACGGCGCCGCCAATGCGGGCCGCCATCAGCGCCGCGAAAGGCGTGAGCAGTGCGGCGGCGAGATAGAGCGCCGGATCGCGCTCTTGCTTTTTATCGACGACGGGATGCGCCCGGAAGATCGGCGCGCGGTGCGCGATCAGCATCAGCGAGATCGTCACCGTCAGAAAGAACACCCAGCCGGCTTGCGAATGGAAGCCGTTAATGGCGACCTCGGGAGACACGTGAGCGCCCATGCTGACCAGCAACGTCAGCCGCACCGCGTTCAGCACCCAGATCGTCAGCGCGCCAAGCGGCAGTAGCACCAGCACGTGCGGGAAGCGCAGGTCGCGGCGGAAGGCGAAGATGTAAAAGCTCATCATGCCGAGCACGAGGCCGACTCCTTCGTAGCCGGAGCAAGGCGCACCGATGATGACGCGGAAGTCGAGGGCACCAAGCATGCGGTTTGGCACATCGATGAACGCGCTCGGCTCGTAAAGCTGCAAGAGCCAGTGCGACGTGTAGAGCGTCGCGGCCGAGAGGTCATGCCAGCTGTTGCGCGAGAACTCGATCGCCGCGTAGGTGAGTGCGCCGAACGCCAGCGCTACAATGGCATGGCCGGCGTGTTTGCGCGCAAAGCCGAACCAAAACGAGATCGGCGCAAGCGCGATCACCGCGCAAACCACCATCGCGCCCGCCGCCGCCATCCAGAGCGAAACACCGGCCCACGGCGTCGCATTCGCGCCGCTGAGCGCTGATAGCGCTGCAAGCAAGCCGAGGAAAAGCACCGTCTGGGCGCCGAGCCAGCGGCCCCAGCGGTGGGTCCGCGCGTCCGTCAGCCAATCGGCGACGATGGCGCGCGATTGCGCGAAGGCGAGAAAGCAGAACGCTATGCCGGCATAGAGCGCGACGTAAACGAGAACCTGCAGCGTATCGTTGAAGACTCTCCACGCCGGCGAAGGTGCGCCGCCTACAATGTCACGGAATGAATAGGCGCCGTCGAGCAGGACGATCTCGACAAGCAACAGCAGCGCAAGCGCAGCCCCGCGTGCGCCTATGCGCCAGGTTTTAGGCGCGTGCGCCGCACGGTCGCCGATGTTCATCGTGCTCATCGTGCGGCGCTAGACGCAAGAATTAGGCCTTGGCGCGTTGGCGCAGATAGGCTTCGCGCAGGATGAGCACCGCGATCGCGACGATCACCAAAGCTGCCGCGCCTTGCGTCACGTCGATTTCCGGCGCCGACGGATGTCCGCCGCCGCCATGACCACCGCCGTGGCCGCCACCGTGACCACCACCGTGGCCGCCGCCATGACCGCCACCGTGGTTGCCGCCGTTGCCCTTGGTCGGGGCGTTCCAGCAGAAGAGCAGGAAGCAGGTCTTGGCCGACGCCGTGGTCACGGTCGCCGCTGTCATCGCAGCCGCAGTGGCCACCATGTTGAAAAACTTTTGCACGTACGAAATCCCCCAGCTGAGGATTTCCGCCGCGTCGTGCGCCGGAGAAGCTCCCCACTTGGTTCATTGGAACCATGCGCCGCGGATGCGCGCGACGGCTTTCCACGCGTCCGTGTGCAATTCGTAATATTTCGCGCGGGGCGATAGCTTGGCGCAGCGCTGGGGGGCTGCTGCGCCAAGCACCGGACGCGCGCGCCTGGGAGGGGGAGCGCGCTCATCTAGCAGGTCGTCCGGTTTTAGATCGCGCGTTGGCGCAAGAAGCGTTCGCGCATTAACAGCACTGCAACAGCCAGCACCGCGATCGCGGTCAGACCTTGCGAAGCGTCGATTTCCGGCGCTGACGGCGCACTGCCACCACCACCGCCGCCACCAGTGTCGCCGCCGGACTTGCCGTCGCCGCCAAGGCAGAGGAAAAGTATGCAAGTTTCCGCCGCAGCATGTGTCGTCATCGCTGCTAGAATCGCGCCGGCGCCGAGGACGGATTTAACAACCTTTATCAAGGTTATCCTCCTTCTTTGCCGCGCCGCCACGCGTAGGGTTACGTACGTACCCCGCTGTACGACACAGACTCAATCACAGGTCATGCCATCCCGCGACGGAACACTACCGGCGGGCGAGTGAACTGCTTGCCGAGCGACGGCCTGCGCGATACGCCCCGCGCCATGACCCTCGCATTCATCTTTCCCGGTCAGGGAAGCCAAGCGCCCGGCATGGGCAAGAGCCTTAACGACGCTTTCGCCGCAAGCCGCGAAGTGTTTCAAGAAATCGACGAAGCGCTCGGCGAGAAGCTCTCGCGGCTCATCTTTGAAGGCCCGGCGGAAGAGTTGACGCTCACCGCCAATGCGCAACCTGCGTTGATGGCCGTCAGCCTCGCAGCGATGCGCGCGTTGGAACGGGAGTTTCGCGTGCCGGCAAGCAAAGCCGCGTTTGTCGCGGGCCACTCGCTGGGTGAATATTCCGCGCTCGCCGCCGCTGGCGCGTTGACGATTTCCGACACCGCGAGACTGTTGCGCACGCGCGGCAACGCCATGCAGGCTGCCGTGCCCGTTGGCGAAGGCGCGATGGCGGCGCTGATCGGCAAGGTCGATGTGGCGCTCGCCGAAGAGATCGCCGCGAAGGGCGCAGAAGCTGGGATCTGCGTGGTCGCCAACGACAACAACATCGGCAACGTCGTCATCTCCGGCTCGAAAGCCGGCATCGACGCGGCGCTCGCCTACGCGAAGGAAAAAGGCGCTCGCGCCATTGCGCTCAACGTCTCGGCGCCGTTCCACTCGCCGCTGATGCAGCCCGCCGCCGACGCAATGGCGGAAGCGTTGGCAAGCGCTTCGTTTGCGCCGTTCAATCCGGCCCTCGTCGCCAACGTTACGGCGCAACCGGTTCACGAGCCAGCGACGGTTCGCAAGCTGTTGGTGGAGCAAGTCACAGGCCGCGTGCGCTGGCGCGAAAGCATCGAATGGATGGCGCGGTGCGGCGTCACCCGCTTCGCCGAGGTCGGCGCCGGCAAGCAGCTCACCGGCATGGTCAAGCGCAATGCGCCCGATGCGGAAGCGCTGGCGCTGAACGAGCCGGGCGATCTCGAAGCTTTCGCGAAAACGGTCTGAGGGAAGCCGGTGCCTTTCACAGCTTTGATCCGCAGTTTCAGCGTCGTCGTCATTGTCATCGGGGCGATTATGTTCGCCCTTGGAGTGGCCTCGGTCGTGCTCAGCTTGATGGGTCGCGGCATCGGCTACTTATCGGGCGCAGATATTCAGGGGTCGCTAGCACTCATGCTAACGGCCTCTCTGGTCTATGTTCTTTGCCGAATGCACGAGGCACGGGCGGCCACCGATGAGCAAGCGGCGCTGTTGATCGAGATACTCGCTCAGCTCAGAGCAGACCGGACAAATGCTGCAGGACAGGACACCACGCCCGAACACAAGTCAGAGTGAGCCGCCAAATTGCTCTTCTACGCGGCGTCAATTTGGGCGGACGCAAAGTCGTCATGTCCGAACTGCGCGAAGTCTGCGAAGCTGCGGGCTTCAGCAATGTTCGCACCCTGATCGCGAGCGGCAATCTCGTGCTCAACGCCAAGTTCACCGGCGCCAAGCTGGAGGCGAAGTTGGAGAAGGTGATCCTCGCAGGGCTGGAGCTGAAGACAGATGTCTTCGTCCGCGACGCCGATCAGCTCGACGCCGTCATCGACGCCAATCCGTTCAAGGCTTTCACCAAGACCAATCCCAATTTCCTGGTCGTGAATTTCATGCGCAGTTCGGCAACGAAGGCCGAACTGGAAGCGATGGAAAACACCGCGCTTACCGGCGAAGAAATCCGCCAGGGCAAGGACTGTCTCTACATCAAGTTTCCGCAAGGCCAGGGCGTGTCGAAGCTCAAAATGCCGAAGAGCGGCACGGCGCGAAACTGGAACACGGTCACGAAACTTGCCGCCATGCTCCGCCCGGCATAAGCCACGCCGGAAACCGAGGGTGCTTCATGTTCGATCTCAAAGGCAAAACCGCGCTTGTTACGGGCGCCTCCGGCGGCATTGGCGGCGCGATCGCCAAGGCGCTGGCCGCACAGGGCGCGCGCGTGGCGCTTTCCGGCACCCGCGTTGAGGCGCTGGAGAAAGTTCGCGCCGAACTCGGCGCCGATCACCCGATTACACCCTGCAATCTCTCCGATCCCACCGCTGTGGATGCCCTCGTCGGTCAAGCTGAAGCCGCCCTCGGCGGTCGGCTCGACATCCTGGTCGCCAACGCCGGCATCACCAAGGACGGGCTGATGCTGCGCATGAAGGACGAGGACTTTCAGAACGTCATCAAGATCAATCTCGAGAGCTATTTCCGCCTCTCGCGCGCGGCGCTGCGGAACATGATGAAAAACCGCTGGGGCCGCATCATTGGGATTACGTCAGTGGTCGGCGTCACCGGAAACCCCGGACAGGCGAATTACGCGGCGTCGAAAGCCGGCATGATCGGCTTCACCAAGGCGCTTGCCGCGGAAGTCGCCAGCCGCAACGTCACCGCCAATTGCATCGCGCCGGGTTTCATCGCCTCGCCGATGACAGACGTACTCAACGAGACGCAGAAATCGGCGCTGCTGACCAAGATCCCGGCTGGGCGTCTCGGCGAGGGGTCAGACGTCGCAGCTGCGGCCGTTTATCTGGCCAGCGATGAAGCGGCCTACATGACCGGCCAGACCCTGCACGTGAACGGCGGGATGGCCATGATCTGAGGGGCAGGCTTGCGCTGGCCGCAGAGAAAAGGGCTTGCGCGACGCCGTACCTGTGGTCAAAAGGCCGCTACCAAGCGCCCCGTACGGGGCGTGACCATTTTTTCAGCACTTGGCGAGGCGTGCATGTCGGAAGTTTTTGAGCGCGTAAAGGCGATCGTGATCAAGCACCTCGAAGCCCCGCCGGAGAAGGTGGTCGAGAAGGCCTCGTTCATCGACGATCTGGGCGCTGACAGCTTGGACAACGTCGAACTCGTCATGGCGTTCGAAGAAGAGTTCGGCATCGAGATTCCGGACGACGCGGCTGAGCACATTCAGACCGTCGGCGACGCTGTGAAGTTCATCTCGGAGAAACAGGGCTAACGCCCTGACCGCGCTGATGCGGCGCGTCGTCATCACAGGCATTGGGCTGGTCACACCGCTCGCGGGCAATCGCGACGCGACGTGGGAACGGCTGCTCGCGGGCAAATCCGGCGCGAACAGAATCGAACACATCAAGGTGGACGATCTGACGTGCAGGATCGCTTGCATCGTACCGCGCGCCGATGGCCGCGGCGGCGGCGCTGGTGATCCGCATGCGTTCGATCCCGACAAGACCATGTCAGGCAAAGAACAGCGCCGCGTCGATGACTTCATCCTGTTCGGCATGGCGGCCGCTGACGAAGCAATGGCGGATTCGGGCTTCAAGGCGGAGACGCACGAACAGCAAGTACGCTCCGGCGTCTTGATCGGCTCCGGTATCGGCGGACTCAACACCATCGAAGCCAACGCGCTTCTGTTGGAGCGCGAAGGGCCGCGCAAGATTAGCCCCTTCTTTATCCCAAGCGCGCTGATCAACCTGGTCTCCGGCCAAGTCTCGATCCGTTACGGCTTGAAGGGCCCGAACCACGCTGTCGTCACCGCTTGCGCAACGGGCGCGCACGCTTTGGGCGATGCCGCGCGGCTGATCGTGCGCGGCGATGCCGACTTGATGGTCGCTGGCGGTGCTGAAGCGGCGATCTGCCGGCTCGGCATGGCCGGTTTTTGCGCGTCGCGGGCGATGTCGACCAGCTTCAACGACACGCCGGAAAAAGCCTCGCGTCCGTACGACAAGGACCGCGACGGTTTCGTCATGGGCGAAGGCGCGGGCTGTGTCGTGCTGGAAGAGTACGAGCACGCCAAGGCGCGCGGCGCGAAGATCTACGCTGAAGTGAAAGGTTACGGCCTCTCCGGCGACGCTTATCACATCACCGCGCCGTCCGAGGATGGCGACGGCGGCTTCCGCGCCATGACCGCGTGTCTCAACGACGCCGGCATGACGCCGGGCGACATCGACTACGTCAACGCGCACGGCACCTCGACACCGCTTGGCGACGAGATTGAGCTCAAGGCGATCGAGCGTCTGTTCGGCAATACGGCGTCGAACCTTTCACTCTCGTCCACGAAATCCGCGATCGGCCACCTGCTCGGCGCCGCGGGCGCTGTGGAAGCCATTTTCTGCGCGCTCGCGATCCGCGACGGCATCATACCGCCGACGCTGAATCTGGACAATCCGTCCGTCGAAACCGCCATAGATTTGACGCCTCACAAAGCCAAGAAACGGCCTGTGAAGGCGGCAATGTCGAACTCGTTCGGATTTGGCGGCACCAACGCCGCCGTGATCCTAACCGCGGTGGATTGATGGGACGGTTTCTGTTCTGGCTGCTTGTGTTCGGCGGCGCAGCGGCCGTGTTTGCATTCTTCTTTTTCACCAGCGCCATCGGTCGCCCCGGTCCGATCGCTGAGCCGCGCGCCTTCACCGTCGAACAAGGCTCGACCGGCGCCTCGATCGCCACGGCTTTGCGAGAAGAAGGCTTCATCACCGATCCCTTCCTCTTCCGAGTCGCCAATCGCCTTTACGCGAGCGGCGCCGTGCTTCAGGCCGGCGAGTACGAAATTCCCGCGCACGCTTCGGTGAAAGACATCGTGGAGCTGATGGCGAACGGCGATGCGCTGCAGCACGCGCTCACCTTTCCCGAGGGCATCACCATTAGCGCCGCGATGAAGATCATCGAAGAGAGCGAAGTCTTGACCGGCGACATGCCGGAGACGCCGCCGGAAGGCTCGATCCTGCCCGACACCTACCACGTCCAGCGCGGCATGACGCGCGCCGCGTTGCTGCAGCAGATGCGCGATGCACACGATCGTGCTCTGGCGGAAATCTGGGCCAGCCGTCAGCCGAACCTGCCGCTGGCGACGCCCGAGGATCTCGTGAACCTCGCCGCCATTGTCGAGCGCGAAACCGGCGTCGCTTCCGAGCGCCCGCTCGTCGCCGCCGTCTTCATCAACCGCTTGCGCCGTCCGATGCGGCTCGAAACCGATCCGACCATCATCTACGGCGTCTGCCTGCGCTATCCCGCCCGCTGCAACGACGGCCGTTTGGTCGATGCGCAAGGCCATCGCCGCACCATCCGCGCCAGCGAGATCGCGCTCGACACCGGCTACAACACCTATCGCATCGACGGCCTGCCGCCGACGCCCATCGCCAATCCTGGTCGAGCGGCGCTCGAGGCCACGGCGAACCCGGCGCAATCCAACGCGATCTTCTTCGTCGCCGACGGCACCGGGGGCCACGTCTTCGCCAGCACCATCGCCGAGCACAACGCCAACGTCGCCCGTTGGCGCGCGATCGAGGCCGAGCGTCTCGCCGCCGAACGCGCGGGCCGCTAACCACACAGCAGACAAAACTGCGTCCCCTCTTGTGAAGGGGACGCTAGGTACGGGCGGAACGGCGTGATGCCGTTCCGGGGGCTGGCTGGTTAGAAGAAGGCAGTAAGCGCATCGTGGAAGAAGCCGGCGAACAGCGCGCCAGCGAAGAGCCCGGCAAAGGCGCCGGAAATCGCGCCCGCGAGGCGGGCATTGCGCCAATGAACGTTGCGTAGGCCGAGCAGGGCGCCGACGGCGCCGCCGACCAGGGCCTCAAGGCCACCTTGGAAGAAGAAAACTCCAGCGATGCCGAACGCAGCAAAGAGGAGCGCCATATCCAGCGCTACGCTGCGTTCACGAACGCGGGCAATGGGCGCAATTCTAGGCCGATTGCCGTCCAGTGTAGGCGCGAGCATGGCTGCCTCCGCGTGCCGAAACCGCGCCGCTTGTCGGTGATTCGCGCAAAGCCCCCGTGACACTTGGCGCACAAATACGCGACAATGCCCCAATGACGATTTCAGGCATGACCGGATTCGCGCGCGCCGAAGGCGAGCACGCTGGCCAGCGCTGGATCTGGGAACTGCGCAGCGTCAACGGCCGGGGCCTCGACTTGAAGCTTCGGTTGCCGCCCGGCTTCGATGCGCTCGAGCCGCAAGCGCGCGCCGCGGCGAATGGCAAGTTCAAGCGCGGTTCGGTGCAGGCGTCGCTCAATCTCGCCCGCGATCCGACCGCGGCGCCGCCGATCAAGATCGATCTCGCACTGGTGGAGCGCTTGCTTGCGGCAGGTGAGAGCTTTGAGGGCCGCGTGAAGAAGCCGAGTTGGGACGGCCTGCTCGCCATACGCGGCGTCGTGCAAAGCGAAGACTCGGTCGAACTCAGCGAAGCGGAGCGCGCCGCGTTCGAAGCCGCGCTGATGGCGGGCTTCACTATAGCGCTGGATGGACTCGCTGCCGCTCGTCAAACCGAGGGCCGCGCGCTCGCGGCAATATTTTCAGAAGCGGCCGACCGCATGGATGCGTTGATCGCCGCGGCGCGTTCCTCCGCCAGTGCGGCGCCCGCCGCCGCCGTGGAGCGCATCCGCCAACGCTTGGAGACGCTCGCGCCCGAACTCAAGATCGATCCAACGCGCCTGGCGCAGGAAGCAGCCATCGCCGCCACGCGAGCGGATGTGCAGGAAGAACTGGAACGCCTCGCCGCGCATGCGCTCGAATTACGCATGTTAATCTCGAAGCCAGAGGCCGCTGGCCGGCGTCTCGAGTTCCTAAGCCAAGAACTGACGCGCGAAGCCAATACGTTGTGCTCGAAGTCCGCCGATCTCGAACTGACTCGGATCGGCCTCGATCTCAAAACCGTGGTCGATCAGATCAAGGAGCAGGCCGCCAATGTTGAATGAGCATGTCGCGCGGCGCGGCCTCATGTTCGTGCTGTCGAGCCCCTCCGGCGCCGGCAAGTCCACGCTGGCCCGGAAGCTGTTGGAGGAAGATTCCAACATGTCGCTCTCGGTCTCGGCGACAACGCGTCCGCCTCGCCCGAGCGAGGTCGACGGCCGCGAGTACAAGTTTATGCAGCGCGAGGCGTTCGAAGAAATGGCCGATCGCGGCGAGTTTCTCGAACATGCGCTCGTCTTCGGCAATCATTACGGCACGCCGCGCGCGCCCGTCGAAGCTATGTTGATCCAGGGCAAAGACGTCCTGTTCGATGTCGATTGGCAGGGCGCCCGCGCGCTCCGCGCCGCCGAACCGCAGGACGTCGTCGGCATTTTCATCCTGCCGCCGTCGATGTCCGAACTCGAGCGCCGGCTCCATGCTCGCGCTGAAGACAGCGAAGAGGTCATAGCCCGGCGCATGGCGCGCTCGCTCGACGAGATCAGCCACTGGGAAGAGTACGATTACGTGCTCGTCAACACGCTGCTCGAACAGACGCTTGGCCAGATCAAACAAATCCTTGCCGCCGAACGGCTAAAGCGTCTCCGCCAGATGTGGCTGCGGCTGCATGTAGAGCGGCTGAAGCAGGGTATTTGAGTTTTCCTCGTCAATAACGTGTCAGGTGGTTGTCGGGACGAGCGGGTCTCCCACGTCCTTGGGACGAGTTTGAGGAGACACCCATGTATCGCTTCGCCCCGTCCCTGCTAGCGCTCGCCCTCATCGCCTGCGGCGCGCCGACCCAACCCGCGCCCGAGCCGGCGCCCGCCGAAACTGCTGTCGCACATACGGCGCCGGCCGGCGCTTACACGCTGGACAAGCCGCACGCGAGCTTGGTCATCCGCGTCAATCACATCGGCTATTCCAATTTCACCGCGCGCTTCGTGAATTGGGACGCGTCGCTCAATCTCGATCCGGCGGCGCCTGCGAATTCGTCGATCAACGTCACGATTGATCCGCGTTCCATCGCGTCCGACAATGCGCCGACCGGTTTCATCGACATCATGCGCAACGAGTTCCTCCAGGCGCCCGCGCACCCGGAGATCACCTTCCGCTCGACGCGCGTCGAACCCACAGGCCCGAACACCGCGCGCATCACCGGCGATCTAACTCTGCTTGGCGTCACCAAGCCGGTCACGCTCGAAGCGCGATTCAACGGCGGTTACGAAGGCATGCCGGCGCTCGATCCGAACGCGCGTGTCGGTTTCTCGGCGCATGGCGTGTTCAATCGCTCGGAGTTCGGCATGAGCTACGGCCTGCCGCCTGAAGGCAGCAATCTTGGCGTTGGCGATCAGGTCGAGTTGATCATCGAGACCGAGTTCAACGGTCCGGCCTTGGCGGCGCCCACGCCGGCTACGCCCTAGCGCGCCACGCATCGGCCAGGCGGCGAAACCCCGCTTGGTCGATCTCTTCGGCGCGCGCCGTCGGCGGCAAGTCGGCACCGCGGAGTAGCGCTTCCGTTTCCGGCGTCAGCGATCTCAGCGCCGACCGCAGCATTTTCCGCCGTTGCCCGAACGCCGCCGCCGTGACGCGCTCCAGTACGTCGAGATGCGGGTAGGGATCGGCGCGATCGGTCAGGCGCACGATGGCCGACGCAATCTTTGGCGGCGGCGTGAACGCGCGGGCGGGGACGGTGAACTCCAACCGCGCCTCGCATCGCGCCTGCGCCAACACAGCAAGGCGCCCGTAGGCATCGCTCCCAGGCTTCGCCACAATGCGCTGCGCAACCTCCTTCTGGAACATCAGTGTCATGTCCCCGCGCCACGCACCCGCCTTCAGCCATTTCACCAGCAGCGGCGTCCCAACATTGTAGGGCAGGTTGGACACAATATGGACCGCCGGCGCCTCGCCGGCATGCGCCGAAGCCGGCCGGCGAGGCGCCGGCGGTCCATAAAGCAAGGTCGCCTCATCCGCCTCCAGCGCATCGCCATGAATGATGCGCAACCGGCCTTCGCTCCATTCGATCAGCGGCTCGAGCAGGGGAAGAAAGCGCGCATCCTTCTCAATCGCGGTGACGTCGGCGCCGGCTTCCAACAACGCGCGGGTCAGCCCGCCCGGCCCGGGGCCCACTTCGATCACCGGCTTGCCCGCGATATCGCCGGCCGCGCGCGCGATGCGGCGCGTGATGTTGAGATCGAGCAGGAAATGCTGGCCGAGCCCCTTGTTCGCCCACAGCCCGTGCGCTTCGAGTTCTTCGCGTAGCGTCGGCAACTCGTCGGCGTTCATGCGCGGGCGCGGCGCTGCGCCATCTCCCACGCCAGCTTCAGCGCCGCGCGGAAACTGTCGGCGCGCGCCACGCCTTTGCCGGCGATATCGAACCCCGTCCCGTGATCCGGCGACGTGCGCACGATCGGCAAGCCCAGCGTGACGTTCACCGCATCCCAGAAATGCAGCGTCTTGATCGGGATGAGGCCCTGGTCGTGATAGAGCGCAATCACGGCGTCATAAGTCTTGCGCGCTTCGTCGTGGAACAGCGCATCCGCCGAGCGCGCGTCGGCGACTTGCCAGCCTTCGCCGCGCAGAGATCGCGCCGCCGGGTCGATTACCTCAATCTCTTCGCGGCCGATGTTGCCTTCCTCACCCGCATGCGGATTGAGTCCGCAGAGTGCAATGCGCGGCGCTTCGATGCCGAAATCGCGCCGCAGCGCTTCGCCCACGATGCGGCCCACATGCGCGATGCGCTCCCTGGTCAATTGCTTGGAGACCAGCGCCAGCGGGGTGTGAATAGTGGCCAGCGCCACTTTGAGCGATGGCCCCGCCAACATCATCACCGGGCCGCGCGCCTGTTGCCACGGCATGTCTTGCGTCAGGTGATCGAGAAATTCCGTGTGCCCTGGAAAGCCGAAATCGGCGGTGTGCAGCACTGCCTTCGCAATCGGAAGCGTCACCAGCGCCGACGCCGCCCCAGCGCGCACCGCCGCCACGCCCTTCTCGATCGCCGCGATCGTGGCGTCGGCGTTGACCGGATCCGGTGCGCCTGGCGTCTCTTCCATCGCGAGCGGAACGGAGAGGATCGAAAGCTGTTCGCCATCGACCGCAATCTTGTCAGCGCTGTCGACAACATTGAGCGCGGGCGTTGCCAAGCCTAGCCGCGTGCTCGCGCGTTCGAGTGCATCCGCGTCGCCAACAAAGAAGAACGGCGGCGTGTCTCCGTCCCGTTCGGCCCAGACGCGCGCCGCCAGTTCGAGGCCGATCCCGGCGGGATCGCCCATCGAAACGGCGAGCGGCTTCATGACGTCATTGGCGCGTGATGATCGTGGCTTCGCGCCGCAGGTTGCGCAGATAGCGTTCTGACAGGAGCGCCAGCTCCTGCTCGCGCAACCGGCTCTCGATTTCCTCGCGCGCCGGCACGGCGCCGCCGCCAGTCTGACGCCCGCACACAAAGATCGTGTTCGCGGTTTCGCCGTCGACCACGACCGGTGACGCCGAACCGGCTGCCACGCCGTTTACGCGTGCGCGAATGGCGGGAGACAGGTCGGTTTCGCGTGCTTCGCCCAAGTCGACCACAACGCCGCCTTCGATGCCTGCGACTTGTGAGTCCAGATCGCTGCAGCCGCCGCGCCGCTGGAGGCGCTCGACAGCGCTCTGCCTCGCCGTTGGCGCACTAACCTGGCGCAGTGAGATGGTCGAGCTCGCGCCCGGATCGGCGCCCGCGCGGCGATCGCGCATTGCGATGATGTAAACACCTGTCGGTGTCCGCACTGGCAGCGAGACTTGACCCGTCTCCAGGCGATCCGCGATCGGTTGCAGTTCGGGCGCGAGATCGGTCGAGGCAATCCAGCCGACGTCGCCGCCCGCGACAGCGGAGGGCGCGCGCGAAAACTGGCGCGCGACCGCGGGGAACGGCGCACCGCGCTGCATTTCCTGCAACAGCCGGAGCGCGCCTTGCTCCATTTCGTTGAACTCTGCATCGGACTCGGCCGGCAGGAAGATCTCCGAAATCTGATACTGCGGCCGCGTAGCGTTGGCGGCGATGCGTTCCTGCGTCTCACGGACTTCGACGTCGGAAACACGAACGCGCGTACCATAGAGGCCCGCGATCAATCGGTTCCAGGCGATGTCAGCTTCGATCTGCGTGCGCAGCGTCGTTGGGGAAATGCCGGCTTGCGCCAGTTGCTGGGTGAAGCCTGCGAGATCGGTGTTGTTCGAGCGCGCGATGTCGTTCAGGCGCGAGTCGATCTCTTGCGGCGTAACAGCGATCTCGTACGTCGCCGTTTCCAGGATCTGCAGCCGCTCATCGATCAGATCGCGCAGCGCTTGGGCGCGCGCACGTTGCTGCATTTCCGGTGTCGACTGCAGGCCCGCCGACGTGATCAACAGATTGGCGCGTTGGCGCACGTCGAACGTCGAGATGACGTGGTCGTTCACGACCGCCGCGACCCCTTCGGCCATCTGCGCCGAAGCCGGCGAGGCGCCGCCGGCCAGCGCGGAGGCCACGGCCGCCGCTGCGAAAACTTGCTTCCAATTCATCACTTGCTCCGCCTCAGCTCCCGCCGAACACCCCTAGCGAGCGCAGCCCGATCCGGATTTGTAGCCCCTCATCCGGACCGATCGTGCCCCGCTGCGTTTCCGAGCGGGTGTAGGCGATCTCGAGGAAAGTACAGTCATCCTCGTAAATCGCGCGGATGTCCTGGCGCAGATTTATGTCTGAATCTAGGTCACGGGTCAGACCGAACTGCGCCCGCCAGCCGCGTGCCAGTTCAACGCCCACATTGGCCGACAATTCCTCATTGGGGTCGCCTGGCGGGGTCAAAGACTCGTCCACGGCGAAATATCGGGTGTTGACGGTGAAGCGCCCCGCTGACGCGCGCACCCCCAAGTCGATGCGCTGGACTTCCAGCGTTTCATTGTCCAACCGGAACCGCGCCTCAGCGCCGAAGCCGCTGCCGAGATCGGCCTGTGCGGCGGCCACCCAATCGGAGGTCTCGCCACCCAGATTGTTTTCTTCGGTGAAACCGTCCGCCTGTTCCTCGCGCCAGCGCCGGCCGAACATGAGCGATGCGCTCTCGCCCGTGCGCGCTCGCGCTGTCGCCCGCAGGCCAGCGCTCACACGTGCGCCGGGTTCCCAGAGGTCGTAGTTGGGCGCCGCGTTGGGACGGAAGAGGTTGGAGTCGTCCAACTCGAACGCGAGGCTGTCTTCGTTGACGATGCGCGGGTCTTCGGCGTTGTCGGTCGCGACCGCCGCCATCACCACCGGCTCGACGATCAGGTCGAAGCGCTCACCTGGGCGCATGAACGGCCAGCTGAGCTCAGCGCCGCCGAGACCTAAGCCGCGCGAAATCGTCTCGAACTCATCGTCGCTGGTTTCGACGTGATAGATATCGCCGCGGCCTTGGGCGAACGGGCTGAACACCATGCCCGGCCCGAAGATCATATCCTTGCGCCACGAGGTGCTGAACGAGAAGCGGCCGTCGCTGCCTTCGAAATCGACGGTCGCGGGATTGTCGTCGCGCAGCAGCACGGCTGTGTTGGATTGGAAGCGAATTTGTCCGCCGATGCCGGGCGGCGTCCATACGTGGTCAGTTTCCGCAAACGGCAGGATCACCGGCAGCAAGTCAGACGTGTCTTCTTCGCGCAGACCCTGGAAGCCGACGAATGACACCGATGTGTAGGAGTGGCGCGTCTGGCCGATGCCATAGAGCTGCGAGATGAGGCGCGTGTCTTGGCCGATGTACGGACCACGGCGCTCGCCAGCGCCTTCGATATCGTAGCGGCGCAGATATTCGTCGTCGTAGGTGCGCTCGACGCCGAAACCCCAATCCCAATGGCGATTGATCTCGAAGCGGCCTTCGGCGAAGGCGCTGTAGCGGAAAATCTCGTCGCCGAAGCGGTTGCCCTCGGTGTCGAACAACTGTTCTTGCGTGAACGTGGTGTCGACTTCGAGTTCGCCCGACCAGAAGCGCTTGCGATACTCGAGGCCCGCCATCGGATTGACGTTGCCGTGGATGCGCAACGACGCTGTCAAATCCTGCGACGGTGAAATCGCCCAAAAATACGGCTGATCGTAGAACGTGCCGAGACGGCGGTTACGGCCGATGTCAGGCGTCAGGAAACCCGACGCGCGGCCAACGGACGGATCCGGGTGTGCGAGATACGGAATGTAAAGCACCGGCACGCCGGCCACTTCCAGCACCGCGCCCTGATACGAAATGGTGCGGCTCTCGCGATCCTGGATCGCGCGCCGCGCACGCAAGCTCCATGTCGGCGGACGGTCGCCGTTCTCGCAGATCGGGCAGCTGGTGTAGATAATGTTGCGAAGTTCGCTCTCACCTTCGCCGTGCCTGAGCGCGGCGCGCGCCGCGAGTGTGCCTGTCTGGCCAAGCCGCGCACGCAACTCACGTGCGGCGCCGACATTCATCGCCTCGTCGGCTTCGACCTCTTCGGCGTAAGTCGTCGAGCCGTCCTCGAGCACGATTTGAACATTGCCGATGGCGTGGATCGAACCGGTGTTGAGATCGTACACCAGCCGGTCGGCGCGCATGGTGCGGCCCTGGTAGCGGATCTGGACGTCGCCCTCGGCGATGATGGTGCGCGCCTGCTGATCGTCGATCAGTTGATCGGCTTCGAGGAGGACCCGATCGGTCTGCTCAGCGGTAGGTGATGGCGCGGGAACCTGTTCCTGCGCGACGGCAGCGGGGGCAACCGTGACCGCCACGGCCGCGGCGAGCGCGGCCCAGCCGAACGGCGCGCGTTCGGCCGAACGATCGGCCATCTCCCCCGAACGGCGCATGCGCATCCCTCTGGCGACTCCCCGGCCTACCTAACCGCCTGCGCCATAAGGCGTCCAGCGCCGGAAGCCGCACGGGGAATCGTTTCCGGCCCCTGTGTCGTCTCAGCCGTCTTCGAGGAAGGCCACCATGGCCAGGGCGATGAACATCCCGGCAAAGGGCGCACTCCATGCCGCCACCACGGCCGGAACGGTCTGGGTCATGGCAAAAGCCCCGGCCAGCTGGCTGTAGAAGAACAAGAAGAGCCCAATTCCGACCCCTGCCGCGCCCCAGCGGGCCAAATTGCCCAAGCGCTGCAACTGCAGCGAGAAAGCGGCCCCAAGCCCGGCCATTGTCGCCAGCAGCAACGGGTAGGCCAGCAGGCTCTGCCACTTCAGCTCATAGCGCGTCGGCGCAAAACCGGCCGCGCGAGCCTCGCCGATGAAGCCGGGCAGCGCCCAAAATGAGAGCGACGCTGGGCTGACGAAGCGGTCGATCATTTCGGTGGCGTCCAACGTCGTCGGGATCGCCAGGTGGCTGTGCCGCACCGGCCGGCCCCCCGGTGTTGCTTCCACAAGATTGGTCAGTTGCCAAAAACCAGGCCGCAGCTCAGCGCGCTCGGCCAGAATGCGGCGCTCGAACCTGAGCGCGTTGTCGCGGACGCCGAAGAACATGAAGGTCGCGCCCTGCAGCGTCGATCCGCTGGCGTCGACGGTGTCGGCATGGATGACGACTTGGCCGTCGGGATCGCCCTGGCGAATCCACACGCCGGCATTGGCTTCACCGGCGGGGCGGTCGGAGAGCGCGTCGGATCGCTCCGTCTCGAATGATTGAAACAGGTGCGCGCCAATCGGATTGAGTACCGTGATGGTGAAGAGCCCGAGCACGATGCCTGCCAGCGCCGCCGGCGCCAGGAAACGCCACGCCGAAACGCCGGCCGCACGCATGGCGACGAGTTCGCTCGAACGGTTTAGGCCGACAATCGCCATCATCGAGCCCGCGAGCACAACGAACGGCAGCGTCTGCTCGATCAGCATCGGCGTCTTGAGCAACGTCAGACGGAGTGCTTCCCAAAGCGAAAGCTCGGAGCGCGTGCCCACGGTGCGCATCTGCTCGACGAGATCGATCAGCAGGATCGACGCCAGCACCGCGATCAGGGCGATGACGATGCCCCACACCACGCGCGAGATGACATAGCGACCAAGACGGGAGAACATGAACCCCATGGCTCAGGCCTCCTGCAAAAGGGATGGGCCAAGCGAATGGCGCCTTTTGCGCGCCCCGCGCCCGCCTAGCATCGATCCGCACGCCAGTATGACGACCAGCGGCAGCACGTATTGAAGCACGTTCATGCGCACATCTTCTTCCGCGGTCGCTTGCAGCGTCAACGATGCGAGGCGGATCACCAGGGCAATCACCGCGCCAATCCCGATCCGCCGCGCGTAACCGCCACGGTTAAATTGCCCGCCCAGCACGGTGACAAGCGCAATCATGGCCAGCGCAATGCTCAACAACGGCGACGAAAGCCGCGCGTGCGCTTCGGCCTGGAAGCGCACGATGTTGCCTTGATCGTAGTGCGCCGTGAGATCCGGCATCAGCAGCTCGTAGAGCGTGCGGTCGGAAGCCTTCAGATAGAAAATCGCTGGCTCATCGAAATTGCCGGAATCGAGCGGCAGCACGTAGCGGTCGAAATCGAGCACATCGACAGTGCCGTCTTCGGTCTGCCGCTGAATTTGTCCATCGCGCATCACCATGGCCGGCCGGCCTTCGATCGTGGCGATGGCGCCGGCGCGCGCGGTGTAGGTGATCGGATAATCGGGCCGGGCGTCATTGATGAGCAGATCGCGCAACTCGCCGCCGCCGCCGCGCTCGCGCGCATAGAGCGTGAGCTGGTCGCTCGGAAACGTGAAGGCGCCTTCCTCGATCAGGCTCGCCGCAACGTCCGTGCGCAGCGCGTAGAACGTCTCGCGTCGTTCCTTGAACGCCCACGGTTGCACCACGACATTGATGGCCAAATGCGCCAGCGCCGCCAGCACGGCGAGCTGAATGATTGGCCGAGCGATGCGCTGACGCGAAATGCCGGCGCCGTAGAGCACCGCGACTTCGCTTTCCGACTGCATCCGGTTCAGCGCGTAGGCGACCGCGATGAACACGGCCATCGGCAGGATAAGGGAGAGCAGTTGCGGTAGCGCCAGCAGCGTCACCCAGGCGAAGGCGAACCCGGCGCGCCGGTTGGTGATGATGATGTCGAGCTGGTTCAGGCCTTGGGTCAGGATAGCGATCGCCGCCAGCCCGCCCAGGATCGCCAGGAGCGGGCCCAGCGCCTGCCGGAACACGTAGGTCGAGATGGTGTTCATCGCGTTCCTTGGCCGCCCCGGCGGCGCCGCGCGCCTTCCCTAACCGTCGCGGTCAGCTTTTCAATTGCTTCGGGCATGGCTACCACTCGCTTGACCGAGGTTGAAGCGGGCGATCCCGCGAATGTGCCCCAAGGGAAATCATGGACATCCGATTTGTGACCGCCGGCGGCGGCGACGTTGTGGCAGTCATGGCCAGTGAAGGCGGCGAATTGCTGGACGCCGGCAAGGCGCTCGACTCCGCGTCTGGCGGGCGCATCGCCAAGGCGACCAAGGCCGTCAACTTCAAAGGCGGGCCAGGGCAGGTCGTCGATGTATTGGCGCCGGATGGCGTCGATTTCGCCCGCGTGTTGGTGATCGGCGTCGGCAAGGCTGACGCTGCAGACGGCATGGCGGTGGAACGCTGGGCCGGCCACGCCGTGAAGCGCACGCTGACGTCTGGCGCTGAGAAGCTGGTGCTGCAGCCGGACGCGCTGCCGAGCGTGTCCAAGGCCGAAGCCGGTTCGCACGCCGCGATGGGCGCGCGCCTCGCCTCATACCGCTTCGACACCTACCGCACCAAGTTGAAGCCGGAGCAGCAACCGACGCTGACCACGGTCGAAATCTCGATCGACGGCCCCGCCGCAGCGCGTGCACGCGCTGAGAAGGATGAGGCCATCGTCGAGGGCGTATTCTTTGCGCGCGATCTCGTCAGCGAACCGCCGAATGTTCTCTATCCCGAGAGTTTCGCTGAGCGGCTACGCGATCTCGAAACCATTGGCATTGAAGTGAACGTGCTCGATCACACCGCGATGGAGCGGCTCGGCATGGGCGCGCTGCTCGGCGTCGCGCAAGGCAGCGTGCGTCCGGGCCGTTTAGTGACCATGAGCTGGAAGGGCTCTAGCTCGAAGAAGTCCAAGCCGGTGGCGCTCGTCGGCAAGGGCGTCACGTTCGACACTGGCGGTATCTCGATCAAGCCCGCCGGCGGCATGGACGAAATGAAGGGCGACATGGGCGGCGCCGCAGCTGTTGCCGGTACGATGAAGGCGATCGCGCTGCGCAAGGCGAAGGCGAACGTCGTCGGCGTGGTGGCGCTGGTCGAGAACATGCCCGGCCCCAACGCGCAGCGTCCGGGCGACATCGTCACAACGATGTCGGGCCAGACCATCGAAGTGCTCAACACCGACGCCGAAGGCCGCCTCATCCTCGCCGACGCTGTCTGGTACGCGCAGGACAAGTTCGACCCGAGCGCCGTGATCGATCTCGCTACGCTGACGGGCGCCGTGATCGTTGCGCTTGGCAACGAACACGCCGGCATGTTCTCGAACGACGAAGATTTGGCGCAAGCCATCATCTCCGCCGCGACCGCCGAAGGCGAGCCGGTGTGGCGTCTGCCGCTCGGCGCCGCTTACGACAAGCTGATCGATACGCCGAACGCCGACATGAAGAACATCGCCGGCAAGCCCGTCGCTGGCTCGATCATTGGCGCGCAATTCATCAAGCGCTTCGTCAAAGACGGCACGCCTTGGGCGCACCTCGATATCGCGGGCACAGCGTGGAAGTCGGGGCCGTATGATGATCCGTTGTCGCCTGCTTGGGCCACGGGTTACGGAGTCCGCCTGCTCAATCGCTTGATCGCAAACCGCTACGAAGATTGATGCTGTTTCGATCGCTCATTCTCGCGGGGGCATTGCTCAGCACGACGGGCGCATATGCACTCCCGAGGCAAAGTTTGCAGTGGGTGAACGCGACCATTGCCTCGACATCGGGCGTTTGGCGTGTGGATGCCGGGATTATCGCCACGTGGATACGGTTTGACGTGCGACAAGGAGAGCGTCGTCGCACCGCGTATGCGCTTCAGCTCACGCACGACGAACCAGTGCCGGCGATCGGCGCCGTATGTTCGTTCGACGTGCGCCGCGATCGCATCAGCGCCGGCAGTCTCGCTGACGGGGCCGCCATTCCCGATGCAGAGATCAAAGTAGCCTCGCGCATTGTTTGCGATGGTCAGGACTTCTTGGCGCATGGCTGAACTCTGGTTCTATCATCTGGAGCGCAGCGAGCTTGAGCGGGCGTTGCCGCCGCTGTTGGAGAAGTGCTTGCAGCGTGGCTGGCGTGCGCTGATTCGTGGCGGCGCGCCGGAGCGCCTCGATGCGTTGGACGACACGCTGTGGACGTACCGCGAGGAGAGCTTTCTCCCCCACGCCCGCGAGGGTGATCCCGCGCGGCAGCCGATTTGGCTCACCACCGAAGGCGGCAATCCCAACGGCGCGCAGGTGCTTTTCCTGATCGACGGCGCTGAGGCTGGCGACATCGCGGCGTTTGAACGCGCATGCCTCGTCTTCGACGGTCGCGACCAGGCTGCCTTGGAATCGGCGCGGTTGCGTTGGAAAGCCGCCAAGGAGGCCGGCATCGCGGCCTCATACTGGCGCGAGAGTGCTGCGGGCAAGTGGGAGAAGCAGGCATGAGACTGGCGGGGATGTTGGGTGCGCTGCTTTTGCTTGGCGCCTGCGCCACCGAACGCACGCCGACTTATCGCGAATTGGAGCGGAGCGCTTCCGTCTACGAACGCGGCGGCGTCAGCGGAATTGCGGCGCCCCAAAACGCGGAGGACGCCACTGCGCGCAACACCTGCGGCGCGCGCTCTTTCCGTGATCGGATCGGAACACCGGTCGCGGACATGCAAGTTCCCGCGAGCGTCCGCGTGATCGCTCCGGGAACCGCCGTGACTGATGACTTCCGCTCCAATCGGCTCAATATCATCACCGACGAGCACGGCGTGATCATCGCGCTGCAGTGTTACTAGGAGAGCCCACATGATCCGCGCATCGCTGTTCGCCTTCGCTCTGCTCGCTGCCGCCTGCACGCCGCCTGCCGCCGATACGCCGCCGCCGGCTGAGCCCGCGGCTTTTGAAGCGCCGGTCGGTCCGACCAATGCTGCTGAAGCAACCGCCGCCGACACGTGCGGCGCCGCCGCGCATCAAGCGCTGATCGGCACGCCCGCCAGCGGCATTGATCTCGCCACGCTGCCGCCAGGCACGCGCATCGTGACGCCCGAGACGATGGTCACGCAGGATTTCGTGCCGACGCGGCTTAACATCACCACCGGCACCGACGGCAACGTCGCGTCGCTCAATTGTTATTGAGGAGAGATGCAGATGCGCGCTTTGTTGATAGCAGCCGCGGCGCTGACGTTGGTCGCTTGTGGTCAGACCACCACCGTGACGCCTGAGCCCGAAACGCCGGCGCCCGTCGCCGCTGCGCCGACGACGCGCGAAGAAGCCACCGCGCAGGATACGTGCGGCGCCAGCGGCTATCGCGCGATGATCGGCACAAACGTGGCGGCGATTACGATCCCCACTGGTCTCAACCACCGCATCATCGCGCCGGACACGCCGGTGACGATGGATTTCTCGGCCGAGCGCATCAACTTCCTCACCGACGCGAACGGTCTGATTACCGCGGTTGAGTGCTACTGAAGCAAGCACCCGGCGGCGGCCGAATAGGCCGCCGCCGGGTGCTTCTGACGCACTTGGCGAGTGCAGGTGCGAAGGCTATAGACCCGGCTCCAAATTCAGGAGCCTGGGGCCAATGACCGTCGAACGCACCTTCTCGATCATCAAGCCGGACGCGACCAAGCGCAATCTGACGGGCGCGATCAACGCGGTGATCGAGAAGTCGGGTCTGCGCATCATTGGCCAGAAGCGCGTCCAGCTCTCGGAAGGCCAAGCCGAAGGCTTCTACGCCATTCACAAGGAGCGGCCGTTCTTCCGCGATCTCGTGACCTTCATGATCTCCGGCCCAGTCGTCGTCCAAGTACTCGAAGGCGACAACGCGGTGGCCAAGTATCGCGACGTGATGGGCGCGACCAATCCCGCCAACGCGGCGCCAGGCACGATCCGCAAGGAGTTTGCTGAATCGATCGAAGCGAACTCCGTGCACGGCTCGGACAGCCAAGAGAACGCCGCACGCGAAATCGAGTTCTTCTTCACCGATCAAGAGATCGTTGGCTAGCTAGTCAACCTGAGTCATTCCAGACACGCGGAGCGTGATCTGGAATGACTCTCGTGATCTACTTCTTGCCGCCGCCGCCTTTGCCGCCTGGGCCTGGCTTCGCAGGCGCTGTGCCTTTGCCTGGCGCGGGATTTTTTTGCGTCGTGCCGGTTTGACCGGGCAACGGACCGCCTGGGCGTTTATCTGGCATAAAAAAACTCCTTGGTTGACCGCGTGAGCCTAAGCCCGCCTTCGCGCGTTCGACAACTACTTCCGCGCAATGATCTCAAGCACCAGCGGCGTCACCATCAGCGTGCCGGGCAGTTGCGAGACGCGCGCGAACTCATCGCGCATGTCCTTCGCAGTCTGCGGCGTGATGCGGTCGAGTTCGAGCAGGCGATCGATGTGGATGTCGAAGAAGCCGATCGGCCAGCGCCATACGTTGTCGTTCTTGGATACGACGTCGACGTAGGGCTTCAGGCTTTCAACTTTTAAGCCCATTTCCGTCAGCCACGCTGGCAGGTGTCGCGCTATGTCCGGTTCGCCGCCTGAGGCGCGCCAGTTGGCGGAGACTTCGTCGACGAACTTCTCGAAGTTTGGCGCCGGCGGCGCGAGCTTCCAGGTCTGGTAGTCGATGTATTCGTGGAACACGAGCGTGCCGCCCGGCTTCAGCGCCGCGACCAGCTTCTTCAGTGCGTCTTTCGGGTTGGGCAAAAACGCAAAGATCCAACGGGCCCAGGCGGCGTCGGCGTCCTTCACGGGGATGGCGTCGGTGACGATGTCGATCTCGTGGGCTTTCACTTGGGCAAAGCCGCGCGCTTTGGCTTGGGCTTCGAGCGTATCGAGGAATCGGCGCGAGCGTTCGAGCGCGTGGACTTCGCCGGTCGGACCAACCATTTCGGCTAGGTCCATGGTCGCAAAGCCTGGTCCGGCGCCGAAATCGATCACCTTGCAGCCGTCGCCGATGTGAGCGCGGGCCCAGGCATCGAGCGCGCGAGGGCGCCAAACGCGGTGCTGGTAGCCGAGGCGGTAGATTTCGTCGTCATGGGTGCCAAGGACGTAGTCGCGTTCAGCCATGTGGCGGTCTCCGTGTGCGGAAAATATAGGCGCGCGGAAACGCTGCGTCTCGCCGGAAGCGGACGTTGAGATGGTCGTGCTCCGTGAAAAATGGGAGCCGGGGCGCGCGATCCGCGCTGAGGTAGTCTCTAGGTGCGCCGGTTGTCTCCAACCAACGCTTGCGCGCTTCGCGCGCCCCGTGACGAAATCGTTTTTCCCGGACGGGATGTGGAGTTCTTGGGACTTGGCCAAGCCTCCCCAGCTTGACTTTGCCTTAGCTCCAGGCGCCGTTCCCGGTTCCGCGCGCTTCGGGTCCCGAAAGTCCCGATGGGCCCCGCCGATTAAGCGGGCAAATGTGATCATCGTTCGCTTCGGACTTGCCGTTGCTTGGCGATCATCACCACGCCGATTCCGATCCAACACATTCCAAAGTTTCGGAGCTCTTCGAAATCTCCCGTGTGCGGACGGACGCACTGTAGGGCGGAGTCAATTCGGTCGGATAGATTGGCGCAAATATTTGCAGGTTGGAGCGCGGGGCTTCAGCCCCGCTTGACCGCAAACGCTTGAGCGTGTGGTGAAAATGCGCGGCGGAGCCGCGCGCTCCAACCTGCTAAGGCTGGCGCGAAGTGTGGGATAGAGGGCGCCTCTATCCCCCTAATCGGCGGATATTTGTTCACTTTCGGATTGAGCCTGAAACAAGTTCCACCCCCCGTATAATCCACAGCATGGACAGGCCATCGCGAGGGCGGAGCTGGTGGTTGTTCACGATCTGCATCTCGTTTTGCTGGATCGTGGGCATTGCGGCGTTCGTCACCAATTGTGCAGGCTGAGTTAGCCGATCAGGCGTTTGTACTCAGCTTCGGGCACCCCGTAGATGCCGCCGGCGGTGGCTTCCAAGCCGTGCCGGTCGATAATCCGCAGCGCGCCGCGGCTGGAGCGGATCAGGCCTTTGCCTTCGAGGTCGTTCAGCGCGTCGGTCACGCCCGGGCGCCGGACACCCAGCATCAACGCGATGAACTCGTGCGTCAGCGTTAGGTTGCTATCGTCGAGCCGGTCCTGCGCCATCAGCAGCCAGCGCGCCAAGCGCTCTTCGATCTTGGCGCGGCCGTTGGCGAGTGCGGTCTGCGCCACTTGCGCCATGAACACCTGCACGAAGCGTTGCGCCAGCTGACGGAACGCAGTGCTTTGACTGAGGACCTCGCGCAGATCATCGCTGGTGATGCGAACTGCGCGCCCCGCGAGTTGAACGAATGCGTCGTTCGGCGATCTATGATTGCTCATGACGATCGCCAAGCCCGACATGCCTTCGCGGCCGATGACGCCCGCTTCGATTTGCTAGCCGGTCGGCGCTTTGGCGACGATGGAGATAATGCCGGCGGTCGGGAAATAGGCGTGCTCGATCGGCTCGTTCGCGACTTCGATCGGCAGACGATGCACGAGTTCGACGGCTTCCAGCTTCGGCGCAATCAACGCCCAGTCCGCATCAGGCAACAACGCAAGCAGAGTGTTGGACGGTCGCTGAAGCACGCGTGAAAGCCCTCGCCGAAAGGGCAAGAGCTCACAGTCTCTTCAGCCGCGTTTTCTTTGCGGCGCCCACAAAATCTCAGACGTGGCCTAGCATCTGATTTGAGCGCGTAGTGCGCCTGTACGGAAGCGGACGAACTCCTTGATCCTGCTGGCGATTCGCGCGTTCGGCGCATCAGCCGATCAAGCGACGGTACTCGGACTCTGGCACCCCGTACGTACCGCTCGCAAGTGACTCTAAGCCCTCGCGATCGACGATGCGGACGATGCCGCGCGTGGAGCGGATCATGGCTTTGCCTTCGAGCGCATGCAGCGCGTCGGTGACGCCGGGCCGACGGACGCCGAGCATGAGTGCGATGAATTCATGCGTGAGCGTCGCTTCGTCGCCGACAGTGCGGTCATGCACCATCAGCAGCCAACGTGCGAGGCGTTCTTCGATGTGCGCGCGGCCGTTGGCTAGAGCCGTGTGCGCGACCTGAATGTTGAAGATGTGCACGAAGTGCAGCATGAGCCGGGTGAGTGTTTCGCTCTGCGCCAAGGCGTCTCGGAACGCGGCGGTTTCGATGCGCAACGCGCCGCCTTCGAACTGAACGAAGGCTTCGTGCGGCGTGCGATGATCGCCCATGATGACAGAGATGCCCGTCACGCCTTCGTAGCCAATCAGGCCCGCTTCAATGCTCTCATGCGCAGCCGAGTGCGCGACGATCGATACGATGCCGCTTTCAACGAAATAGACATGCGTGATGTCCTCGTTCGGCCGCTCGATGCTTTGGCGCGTCGCGAGCGGAATGCGCGTCAGATGTGGTGTCAGCAGCGCGAGATCTGAGTGACCCAACAGCGAAAGGAGCCGATTGGTGGAGGAAAAAACTTGAGAATCGGAAACGGTGCTGGACATGACTCTCGCCGCCTAAGGGCAAGAGTGCAAATTGCGTCTCTCTCAGCCGCTTGCGCCCAAATTGCCGGCAAGCGATGCGGTTAGGGTACGCTTCCGCACCATGCTAGGCAACGTCGCAATCAGGGCATTCGCGACGCCAGCGCAGCGAGGCAGCGCGGATAGAGGTCGTGTTCGAGGCCGAGCACGCGCGTAGCGAGCGTTTCGGCGGTGTCGCTTGGTTCGATGCTCATGCGCGCCTGGCCGAGGACTTCGCCTGAATCCACCTCCTCGACGACGAGATGAACTGTGCAGCCATGTTCAATGTCGCCCGCTTCCAGCGCGCGCGCGTGGGTGTTGATGCCGGGAAACTTGGGCAGAAGCGAGGGATGGATGTTGACGAGGCGCCCAGCCCAGGCGCGCACGAAGTAGGGCGTTAACACGCGCATAAAGCCGGCGAGGGCGACGATCTCGATGGTGCGCGCGGTGAGCAGCGTGTTGAGATCGCGCTCAAACGCTTCGCGGTCTTTGCCGAAGGGTTTGTGATCGAGTTCGAGCGCTTCGATGTTCGCCGCACGTGCGCGATCGAGGCCGCCGGCGTTGGGGACGTTGGAGATGACGAGGGCGATTTCGTAGGCGTTTTGCTCGGCATCGAGCAGCGCTTGCAGGTTGGAGCCTCTGCCGGAGATGAGGACGGCGACGCGCTTCTTGGTCATGGGGCCGCTCTCACCATCCGTCCTTTCCCAGTAGGGAAAGGTGGCTCGTGTGCGGAGCACGCGAGACGGAAAGGGCAGCGCGGAAAGTTGCAAACGTCGGCGCCACCCTCTCAGTCATCCCGCTTTGCGCGATGACAGCTCTCCCTATCGGGAGAGCACGGGCGTTGGTGGCGGCTTGCACTAGACCGCTTTCAGCACGCCGATTCTGAACGCGCTTTCTCCGCCAGCCGTCAGCATCGCCAGCACGTCCTTTTCACGCTCAAGCGCAACAATGAGGATCATGCCGACGCCCAAGTTGAAGGTGCGGCGCATGTCTTCTTCCGGCACGCCGCCGGTGGATTGCAGCCACTCGAATACGGCAGGGCGCTTCCATGCGTTCCAGTCGAAGTCGGCGGCGAGATGATCCGGTAGTGCGCGCGGGGTGTTCTCGACCAAGCCGCCGCCGGTGATGTGCGCGGCGCCCTTTGCCAGTTTCGATTCGAACACTGGCTTCAGCGCCTTTGCATAGATCCGCGTCGGTGTGAGCAGCGCTTCGGCCAGCGTCTTGCCGTTCGCGAATGGCGCCGGCGCATCCCAGGCGAGGCCGGAACGCTCCACCACTTTGCGCACCAGCGAGTAGCCGTTCGAGTGCGGGCCGCTTGAGGCGATGCCGATGATGACATCGCCCGTCTGCATCTCGTCGACGCGCGGCAGCAGGGTGCCGCGCTCAGCAGCGCCGACGGAGAAGCCGGCGAGGTCGTAGTCGCCTTTGCCGTACATGCCTGGCATTTCCGCGGTCTCGCCGCCCGCGAGTGCTGCGCCCGCTTGGCGGCAGCCTTCGGCGATGCCTTGCACCACGAGGGCGGCTTCGTCGGCGTTGAGCTTCCCAGTGGCGTAATAGTCCAAAAACATCAGTGGCTCGGCGCCTTGGGCGGAGAGGTCGTTCACGCACATGGCGACCAGATCGATGCCCACCGTCTCGTGGCGACCGCTTTCGATCGCGATCTTCAACTTGGTGCCGACGCCATCCGTGGTTGCAAGAAAGATAGGATCCTTGAAGCCTGCGGCCTTAGGGTCGAATACGGCGGCGAATCCGCCCAGACCCGCTTCCGCCCCTGGCCGGGCTGTGGATTTCGCCGCCGGCTTGATCAGATCGACCAGCCGTTCGCCTTCATCGATATCAACGCCGGCGTCCCGGTAGGTCAGGCCGTTGGTTCCGCGCGGGTTTTGAGGATTGGTCACGTCATGAGTCCAGAAGCCGCCACATTGATAGGCGATTCCGCGCCGGTTAGGGTCGGCCGCCGCCCGCAACGAGGTCCCAGAATGAAAATAACGTCTCTGGCTGCCATCGCCGCGTTCTTCGCGGCGTTGTGCGCGGTGTCGCCCGGCGTCGCAAGCGCCCAGGGGCGCGACAATGTTTACGCGGTGTCTGGGGTCCATGTGGACGCGACGGCCGCCAACGCCGCCGCGGCGCAGCAGGCAGGGTTCACCTCGGCCCAGCGGGCGGCCTTTGAGCGGCTGGTGCGCCGGCTGACGGTGCCGAACGAATTGGTCGCTCGCGGGATGCCTGCGGCCGAGGGCGCCGCTTTGGAGGCGCTGGTGCTCAGCGTGGACGTGGAAGAAGAGCGCCGCTCCGCTACGCGCTACATCGGCCGCCTCACCGTGCGCTTCGATCCGTCGGGCGTGCGCGCGTTGTTGCGCCAGCAGGGCCTGACTGTTGTCGATACCCGCACCGCGCCGGTCCTGGTTGCGCCGCTGGTGTCGAGCGGCGTGCCGGAAGAGACGGCCACGCTCTGGCGCGAAGTTTGGGCGCAAGGCGGTTTTGGCGACGAACTGGTGCCGCTCGCCGTCGCTCCGGCCTCCCTGCAAGGCGCGCCGGCTTGGACTAGCGCCGCGCCGTTCGCCCAAGCGGCCGCTGCGGCTTCGGCGCTTTACGCGACGTTGCGCGTGCAAGGCTCAACGGCGACGGCCACGCTGGTTGAAGTCGATGGCAACGCCAGCCGCGATCGTGGCGAAGTGACCGCGCGCATCGATGGCACGGACGCCGCCGCTACGCGCGCAGCGCTGGCTTCGCTCGCGGATCAAGCCAGCACGCGCATTCAGAACGACTGGAAGGGCCGCATCGCCACCGGCGGCGGGCAGCGCGCGCGTATTTCGGCGTCGGCGCTCTACGGCAACCAAGCGCAATGGGAGCAGATCAAGGATGCGCTCGAAGGCGCGGCCTCGACGCTAATCTCGGAAATCCGCATCGAAGCGGTAGGCCGCGAAGGCGCGCTGGTGTCGTTCTCGTTTGTCGGCGACCGCAATCAACTCGTCGCTGAACTCGCGCGGCGCGGCATTGCTTTGGCCGATAGTTCGAACGGCCCCGTCCTGCGCGTGGCTGGCGGGAGATAGCCGGGCCGCCCCATGAGCCAGCCCCGCCTGTTCGAGTTCCGCATGGGCGAGCGCTCGCCTGCGACGTTGGTGGTCTCCGAAGCCAATCGCGACGCGGCCAACCTGCTGACCGGTTGGCGCGCGTGGCCGAACGGAGCGCTGGCGCTGACGGGGTCGAAAGGCTCAGGCAAGACGCATTTGGCGCTCGCCTGGGCGCTCGAAGCCGGCGCCCGCCAGATCACGCCAGCCGCTAGCCCGGACGATGCCGCGGCGATCTTCCGCGAAAGCGGTGGGCGGCTGTTCATCGATGACGCCGACGGCGAGCGGGACGATCCGATGTTCTGGCGCATCCTCGATCTCGCCCGCACCGAGGGCGGCGCGGTGCTGCTCGTGGGTGGCGACAGTCCGTCAAACTGGCCGACACCGATCCCAGACCTTGCCTCCCGGTTAAAATCCTTGGCCGTGGCGCGGCTTGGGGAGCCGGATGAAACGCTGATGGAGGTGGTTCTGCGGCGCGTTTGTCGTGAACAATTCATCTTATTGAGCGATGATGCTGCTCGGTATCTGGCCCGCCGGCTGCCGCGGACTTTCGCCGCGGCGCATCAAATGGCGGCGGCGCTGGACGCGGATCTGGTGAAGGGGGCCAAGCCCGTCGCTCTCAAAGCGGCGCGTTTGGCGCTCGAAAAAGCGCAGGCCGCGTGGGGTGTCGGAGACGGTTAAGAGATGGCGAAGACGCGCAGAAAAACGCGCGCTGTAGCGGCGGCCGAAGATGTGTCGCTGCTGACGAGCCCGAAGCGGTTCATCAATCGCGAGCTGTCGTGGCTCGCGTTCAACACGCGCGTTCTGGAAGAAGCGGAGAACGCCAACCACCCGCTGCTCGAACGCCTGCGCTTCCTCTCGATCTCCGCGTCCAACCTCGATGAATTCTACATGGTCCGCGTCGCGGGCCTGCACGAGCAGGTAAAAGTCGGCGCGCAGGTGCTGAGCCTCGATGGCCTGACGCCGAACGAACAGCTCAACCGCATTCACGCTGACGCGCAGGAGCTGATCGAGCGCCAGCAAGAGAACTGGCGTTTCCTGCGCGGTGAACTGCGCGCCACCGGCATCGCCGTGCTGGCGCCGGAAGAGCTGACCGACGCGGAGCGCGCTTTCCTGCGCTCGCTGTTCATGTCCGAAGTGTTTCCGCTGCTGACGCCGCTCGCGGTCGATCCGGCCCACCCGTTCCCGTTCATTCCGAACCTGGGTTTCGCCATCGCGCTGAAGCTGAAACGCCGGGGCGATGGCCGCCCGCTTAACGCGCTAATCCCGGTGCCGAGCCAAGTTGCTCGCTTCATCGACGTCACGCTGGCGCATCCGCAAACGGAACTCGCGCCCGGCGAGCGCCCGCAGCGCCGGTTCTTTACGCTCGAAAACACGATCATGGAGTTCTTGAGCGAGCTCTTCCCTGACTATCACGTCGAGGCCAAGGGCGCGTTCCGCATCGTCCGTGACAGCGATATCGAAATCCAGGAAGAGGCCGAAGACCTTGTGCGCGAGTTCGAAACGCGCCTCAAAGAACGCCGTCTCGGCGACATCGTGCGCTTGAAGATCGAAGCGCAGATGCCGGAGGACCTGCGCGGCTTCATCATCCGCGAACTGGAAGCTGATGCGCGCGACGTCGTTGTTGTGGACGGCATGCTGGGGCTGTCGGCGCTTTCGGCGCTGGTCAATGAAGAGCGCGCCGATCTGAAGTTCACGCGCTACGAGCCGCGTTTCCCGGAGCGGATCAAGGATTTCGGTGGCGATTGCTTCGCTGCGATCCGGGCCAAGGACATCCTCGTCCATCACCCGTTTGAATCGTTCGACTCGGTGGTTCAGTTCGTGCGCCAGGCCGCCGCCGATCCAGCGGTGGTCGCCATCAAGCAGACGCTCTACCGCACCTCGAAAGATTCCCCGATCGTCGCGGCGCTGATAGCGGCTGCCGAAGCCGGCAAGAACGTCACCGCTGTTATCGAACTGAAAGCGCGCTTCGACGAAGAAGCGAACCTCAAAGTTGCGCAGACTTTGGAGCGCGCCGGCGCTTCGGTGGTATACGGCTTCATCGATTTCAAAACCCACGCCAAGGTGAGCCTCGTCGTTCGCCGTGAAGCCGAGGGCCTGCGCACCTACACCCACTTCGGCACCGGCAACTATCACCCGATCACGGCGCGGATTTACACCGACCTCTCGCTCTTCACCTGCGATCCAGCGCTCGGCCGGGACGCCGGCAAGCTATTCAACTTCGTCACGGGTTACGCGCGCCCAGCTGAACTTGAACGACTCGCGATGTCGCCGATCAACTCCAAGCAGACCATCCTCGATCTGATCGAAGCGGAGATCGACCACGTCCGCGCCGGGCGCGATGGCGCGATCTGGGCCAAGCTCAACGCGCTGGTGCATCCCGAGATCATCGACGCGCTTTATCGCGCTTCCAACGCCGGCGTGAAAATAGAACTGATCGTGCGTGGCGTCTGCTGCTTGCGCCCCGGCGTGCCGGGCATGTCGGAGAACATCACCGTCAAATCGATCGTCGGGCGGTTCCTGGAGCACGCGCGCATCGTTTGTTTCGGCGCCGGGCGGAAACTCCCCAATCCGGACGCCAAGGTGTTCATTTCCTCGGCCGATTGGATGCCCCGGAACCTGGAGCGCCGGGTCGAAGTCATGACTCCGGTTGAAAATCAAACCGTTCACCAGCAAGTACTCGACCAAATCATGGTCGCGAACCTCAACGATGAGGCGCAGTCCTGGTACATGGACCAGGACGGGGTGTTCACACGGGTCGATGTTTCGAAGCTGGATAATCCGTTCTCGGCGCACGTGTACTTCATGCGCAACCCGAGCCTCTCGGGCCGCGGCCGCGCGCTCAAGGGCGATGCGCCTGCCGCGTTCGATCACATCGGCGCGCGCACCTACTAAAGTCGTTTCATCGTGAGCCGGTCCGTCCTCCGAGACGGCCAGGAAGCCGCCGTCATCGACGTCGGCTCTAACTCCGTGCGTATGGTGGTGTACCGCATCGACGGCCGCGCCATGACACCGATCTTGAACGAAAAGGTCATGGCCGGTCTGGGCCGCGATCTGAACCGCACACAGATGCTCTCGCCCGAAGGCGTGGAGATAGCGGTGCGCGCGATCAAACGCTTCGCGACGTTGATCGAGGCGCTGCAGATTCGCGAAGTGTTTCCCGTCGCCACTGCCGCCGTGCGCGAGGCCAATGATGGCCGCGCCTTCGCCGATCGTATTTATGACGAAACCGGGCTGAAGCTCCGTATCTTGAGCGGCGATGACGAGGCCCGTTTGTCCGCATTGGGAGTCAGCGCCGGCGCGCCGGACGCGAAAGGCATTGTCGGCGATCTTGGCGGCGCTAGCCTTGAGCTGATTGAGATCAGCCCGAAGGGTCTTGGGCGTGGTGAGACGTTTCCGCTGGGGCCGCTGACGCTGGCACGCGAGGAGTTCGACTATGAGCGCGTCAGCGATCAAGTCGAGAAGGTGCTGACCACAACCAAGCTGCTCGGCCGACGCGGTGGCGATTTCTACGCCGTTGGCGGCGCTTGGCGCGCGCTTGGCCGCATCGATATCGCGCTGACCAACCACCCGCTCGGCGTGCTGCATCATCACCAGATGAGCCGCGCTGAAGTGCTGAAGGTGGCCGACGTTGTGCGTAAGCAGAGCCGGCGCTCCCTGGAAAAACTGGAAGAAGCCGCCGCAAAGCGCGCGGATACTCTGCCGTACGCGGCCGTCGTGCTCGAGCGCGTGATGATGGCGGGGAATTTTGACCGCGTGATCCTCTCTGCGTTTGGCTTGCGCGAGGGCGTGCTGTTGGAGCGCATGAGCGAGCAGGCGCTTTCGGTGCATCCGTTGATCGCAGCAGCTGAAGCGCTGGCTGGCCGCTGGTCGCGGACGCGGGCGTTTGGGCAATCGCTGGAGCAGTGGATCGCGCCGATGTTCGTTGGCCAAGTGCCGATCTTCGGCAAGAAGCGCGACGAAGTTGTGCGCGGCGCGGCTGCGCGGTTGGCCGACGTGGGCGGGCCGCTGCATCCGGACCAGCGCGTCGAGGTGATGTTCGATCTGATCCTACGCGCGCCACTCGCCGCAATCAGTCACGAAGAACGCGCGTTCCTCGCGGCCGCCATCCATCACCGCTACACCAAGGCCCAGCCGCGCCACGCCGACGCCTATCTGCGGCTGCTCAATGAAGAACAGCAGGCCGCCGCCGCCGCTTTGGGTGCGGCGCTCCGGCTTGGCGCGGATTTGTCGGGCCGCAGCGAGGTATTGCTGGCCTCGTTCGACATTGCCGCAGTTGACGACAAGCTGGTGCTTCGTGTGAAGAAGCGCGTAGCACATTTGGTCACCGAGACTGCGTCGCGCCGGCTGGATGCCGCCGCCCAGGCGCTGGGTCTCACCGCGGAGACGAAAATCGTATGAGCGACACGCCCCCAGATCGCCTCTCGGTCGATCCCGCGAGCCCGTATCACGACGCCAAGTTGTTGGAGCGCGGCATTGGCGTGCGGTTCAACGGCAACGAGAAAACCAACGTCGAGGAATACTGCGTGAGCGAGGGCTGGGTGCGCTTGGCCGTCGGCAAGACGCTCGACCGCAAGGGCAAGCAGCTGACGATCAAGTACAGCGGCAAAGTGGAGCCGTACTTTGAGGATATTCCACGCGATTCCGGCGCCTGACGGGCATCGCCCGCGCCGCTTGGCGTGCTAGAACCAACCCGCACTCGCGGGGACAACGTGACCGAGGAACCTGGCCCACGGAAACTGGCGGCGATCATGTCGATCGACATCGTCGGCTATTCTGCGCTCAGCGAAGTCGATGAAGGCGCAGCGCTGGATCGCGTCGGCGCGCTGCGCAGTGCGCTTGAGGGCGCAGCGCTCGTGCACGGCGGGCGCATCTTCAACACCGCCGGCGACGGCTTCATGCTGGAGTTCTGCTCGGCCGCCGGTGCCTTGGGTGCGGCCGAGCTGTTGTGGGATGGGCGCGTTGAGCGCCGTAGTGTGCGTGTCGGCGTGCACGTCGGCGATGTGATGCAGGCGCCAAACGGTGATCTGCTCGGCCACAGCGTCAACGTCGCGGCGCGCTTGCAGCAATTGGCGCAGCCTGGCGTGGTGCTGGTCTCGATGGACGTCCGCCGCGCCGTTCGTGGCGCGCTGGCGCAGCGGCTACATCCAGCGGGCTCGGCGCATCTCGATAAGATGGCCGAGACCATCGACATCTTCACGTTCGAGAATGTCGCCGCTCAGAAACCACGCACGCGCAAGCCAGATCCGGTGTTGGCCGTGCTGCCGTTCGATAATGAGAGCGACGAAACGGAGATGAATTATTTCTCCGAGGGCGTCGCCGACGAGATCATCAATACGCTGCTGCGCCAATCCAAGATCAAGGTCATCGGCCGCACCTCGGCGTTTCAATTCCGCGGCGATCGCAAGAGCGAAGCGGCGGCGGCGCTAAAGGCGTCGCACGTTCTCGACGGCTCGGTCCGCTGCAGCGGGACCAAGCTCCGCGTCAACGCCCAGCTCATCGACGCCACGACCGGCGCGGCGATCTGGAGCGAGCACTATGACGGCGACCGCGCCGACGTCTTCGCGCTGGAAGACGATATCGCCGGCAAGGTCGCGGCATCGCTCCGGCGTTCACTTGCGCAAACCGAGCGCGCAGCGCCAATCGATCCCGCGGCCTATGAACTCTACCTGCGCGCCCGCCAAATCTGGCTGATGATGAACGACATCGAGGAGGACCAGGCATCGGTGTTGTTGGAGCGTTGCGTTGGCTTGGCGCCGGACTTCGCGCCGGCCTGGGCGATGCTGGCGAGCGTGCGCGCGCTGCTGTTACCACGCGACCGCGATTGCATTGGCGAGCCCGAACACGACGCCGCCGTCGAAGCCGCTGTCCGCGCGCTCGAACTCGATGCCGATTGTGCGCAGGCTTACGCGGCGCTGTCGCTGCTGAAGCCCGCGTTCGACGAGCATGGTGAAAAGCTCCGGCTGGTGAATGAAGCGCTGAAGCGCACGCCAAACGATCCGTCGCTTCACGTCGCGCGCGCCGCATGGCTCTACGGCGTCGGCCGGCTCAGGGACGCGGCAAAAGCGCTGGAGACCGCGAGCGTGCTCGATCCGCTTGGCCCCGCCGTCGAAGGCTTGCGCGCCAGCTTGATCAGCGCGCGCGGCGATCCGTTCACCGCCATCGAAGTGATCCGTTCCGCATGGACGCGTTGGCCGGATTCCGCGTTCACTTGGTACATCATGTGGACGACGCTCTGTGTCGCCAAGCGGCCGGACGAAGCCGAAGCGCTCGCCGCACCCGGCGTGCCGCCGCGCCGCGCCGTCATCGACCGCGACATCGCGGTGCTGCAGAACTACATCAATCTGCTGCGTCTCGGCGAGACCGAGCGCCGTGACGCTTGCGATCAGCTGCTCACCATGCTCTCGACGCAAAACTCGCCTCTGCCGCTCTCAACCTGCCTGGTCGCGGCTGGCTACGGCTGTGCGGAGCGCGCGTTCGACTTGATCGGGAATGCGCTGGATACGGGCCGCGGCCTGAAGCCGGACAATCACGACGGTTTCGGCATGGCGCGCGCGCAAGCGCCGTTGCAACTCTTCGTCGCCACTGGCGGCGAGCCTGCCTGGAAATCCCAGCGCTTTCCGCGCCTCGCTGCGCGCTTGGGGCTGGCGCAATACTGGGTCGAGAGCGGCAAGTGGCCGGATTGCGCCGCGTATGTCGATTACGATTTCAAAGCTGCCTGCAAGGCCGCGCTCAACGCCTAGCGCCCATGATATAAATTGGACGCAACGCCAATATGGACCGCCGGCCCCCGCCGGCACGGCGCGCCTGCTACCGACAAGCGGTGGCGCTTGTTCGATCTGGCGGCATGCCGGCGAGGGCGCCGGCGGTCCATATTGCTAAACGTCTTCGACGAAGACTTTGCCGTCTTTCAGCTTCAGCGCCAGCTTGCCGTGCTTCAGCGCTAGCGCGCGTTCGCCGAACACCTTGCGCCGCCAGCCGCGCAGCGCCGCCACATCGGCGGTGTCGCTCGCCGCGATTGCTTCCACATCCGAAGCGGACGCAATCAATCGCGGCGCCACTTGGTGATGCTCGGCTTCAAAGCGCAACAACACTTTCAGCAATTCCACTGTCGGCCCTAGGCCCGACGGCAGCGGCGGCAAGCGTTCGTGCTTGTACTGATCCCGGTTCGGATCGGAGAACGCGCGGTCAAGCGCTTGGATCAGCTCCTGCGCTGAGCGCGAATTGCCAAACCCGCGCGGCACGGCGCGCATGCGATCGAAGTCCGCCGCGTTTTTCGGCCGCTGCTCTGCGATTTCGTAAAGCGCCTCGTCCTTGACGATCCGCCCGCGCGGCACATCGCGCAACTGTGCCTGGCGCTCGCGCCAAGCCGCCGCGACCTGCAGGCCAAGTACGAAGTCGGCCGTCGTCTTGCGCAGCTTCAATCGGTTCCAGGCGTTCTCAGGTGTCGTGTCATAGATCGCCGGATTGAGCAGGTTGGCGTGCTCCTCGTCCAGCCACGACAGCCGATCCTCGCTCTCGAGCTTGGTGTGGAGCTTCGGATACAGATCGCGGAGATGGGTCACGTCCGCGAGCGCGTACGCGAGCTGGGACTCCGACAGCGGCCGGCGGCTCCAATCAGTAAAGCGTGAGCTCTTGTCCAACCGCCGCTTCAGCACCTGCTGCACCAGCGCGTCGTAGGCGACGGTGTCGCCGTAGCCGCATGCCATCGCGGCGATTTGTGAATCAAATACCGGATGCGGCAGCGCACCACCGAGCTTAAGAAAGATTTCCAAATCCTGCCGCGCGGCGTGAAAGATTTTCAGCACGTTGCGGTCGGCCATCAGCGCCATGAACGGGCCGAGGTCCAAGCCCTCGGCCAACGGATCGATCACCGCTTCGACGCCCTCGGCCGCAGCCTGGATGAGGCAGAGCTTGGGCCAGTACGTGGTCTCGCGCATGAACTCGGTGTCGACCGCGACGAAGGGCGCCGCGGCCAGCTCCTGGCGCAGCGTTTCGAGGTCGGCCGTCTTGGTGATGACGCGCATTAGCCGTGACTGGTCCGCGCCGCTGGCGGGGTCAAGGGCTGGCTGGCGGCGATTCGCCGCTTGGAGCCGGTGTTTCCGCAGCCCTGACGACGAATTGCTCGATCAATGCGCCGCTTCCCACCAATCCGCGTAGATATTCGTCGTCATGCGCGGGGACGATCACCAGGTCCGGTTCCGCTGTGCGTAGATCGTGAAGCGCGCGAATCTGGCGCAACACTGCCGGCCGGTCGGGATCGACGCCCGGCATGATGAACCGGATGAAGCGCGGTCGGCTGCTAGTGCGCTCGATGGCGCCCATAAGCCAAGCGATGTCGCCGATGAACAAATACTCGCGCTCCGACGTCGTGCGAACGTAAATCGCGATCTCACCCGGCGCGTGACCAGGCTTGGCGACCGCGACGATGCCCGGCGCAATGCGCGTCGGCGCGCTGATATCGATAGTGGTGATGCCCGCAATTTCGGGTCCGAGCACGCCGCCGGGCGCGTGCTCCGGCAAACCGTCCAGTTGCGACTGCGTGAGGCGAAGCTGCGCGGCGATGGCGGCCGGTTGGGGGTGGCGCGCGATTGCCATGACGTGATCCAAGTGTTCGTGCGTGATCATTACGCGCGCGGCTTGGGTTTCAGCGTCGAGTACGCGCTGATAGGCGGCCGCATCGAACGCGCCGCTGCCGTCGGACATCACGCTCAGTGTCTCGGCATCGACCGCGCCGTCGATGATGGTTGCGCCATCGGGCGCGACGATCTGGAACGAGACGTAGGCGAAGGTCTTGTCGCCGCTGAAATCGCCCGCGACAGCCGCAAAGCTCGGCGCGGCGCTCTCACCCACGAACTCGACCCGCACCTCTTGAGGTAGAGTTTCTGGCGCATCGTTGGCGACGAGCGCGCGGTAGGCCGCGATATCGAACTCGCCATCGGCCTGCGTTGGCGTCGCGCCATCAGCAACAAAATACCAGAACGCGCCGCCAGCGATGGCGACAACGACGCCTAGTCCAATCAGCCACTTCATGACGCTTCCCCCGAATCTTCGCCTAAATCTTCCCTTGGTCCCGACAATACGATCTTCATCCGCTCTGGCGGAAACGGTTTCGCGAGCTTCACGGCGTCTTGAAGCGGCGCTTCGAGCCAAGTCTCGATCTCGTCGCCCGTCAGCATTACCGGCATCGCTTCAGCGTGGATCGGCTTGGTCAGCTCGTTCGGCTCGGTGGTGAGAATGCCGAACAGCAGGTGCGTGCCGTCCTCCTTGCCGCGCACGCCGGTCCATGGCCGCCATAGGCCGGCGAAGCAGAAAAGCGGCCGGTCGTCGCCGAGCGCAAACCAATGCGCCACCTTTGGCGTCGAGTCCGTGTATTCCACGAAACTTGTCGCCGGCACGACGCAGCGAAAACGGGGCTGATCGAGCCAGCCCTTCCAATAATTGGAACCGAGATTGCGGATGTTGGTCACCGGCCGCTTGCCGCCACCGGCAGCCGGAAAGCCCCAGCGCATCATCGTGACCTCGCGCAGGCCTTCTTTCGAGGTGCCCACCACTGGCGCCATCTGGTCCGGGAAAATCGCGGGCAAGGGCGGCTGGTTCGCCGTCCGATCACGCATGGCGCGGGTGTAAGCCACCAGCGCTTCGCGGGATTTGGTCATGGAATAGAGGTTGCACATGCGCAGCGCTGTTCTGCCGGGGTCGGGCGCGCCTTGACAAGGCGGCGCTGCCCATGCGCCTAACCGGCGAAATATGCGAGCCACGACTCGCTGGAGTTTCCTGATGCACGCCTACCGTACCCATACCTGCGGCGCCCTCCGGCCGGAGCATGCCGGCAAGGACGTGCGCGTCTCGGGCTGGGTGCACAGGAAGCGCGACCATGGCGGGCTGCTGTTCATCGATTTGCGCGACAATTACGGGCTGACCCAAATCGTCATCGCGCCCTCGTCGCCTGCGTTCGCCGCCGCTGAGCGCGTGCGCGCCGAGAGCGTGATCCAGATCGATGGCAAGGTGGTCGAGCGCACGGCAGAGACTAAGAACGCCAACATCCCGACGGGCGGCATCGAAGTGCAGGCGTCGGCGCTCGAGGTGCTGGGTGCGGCCGAGGAGCTGCCGCTGCCGGTGTTCGGTGAACCGGACTATCCGGAAGAGCTTCGCTTGAAGTACCGCTTCCTCGATCTGCGCCGCGAGAAGCTGCACAAGTCGATCCTGCTACGCAGCCAGGTGATCGCCTCATTGCGCCGCCGCATGATCGACCAGGGCTTCACCGAGTTTCAAACCCCGATCCTGACGGCGTCGTCGCCCGAGGGCGCGCGCGACTTCCTCGTTCCGTCGCGTCTGCATCCGGGCAAGTTCTACGCGCTGCCGCAGGCGCCACAGCAGTTCAAGCAGCTGCTGATGGTGGCCGGCTTCGACAAGTACTTCCAAATCGCGCCGTGCTTCCGCGACGAAGACGCTCGCGCCGACCGTTCGCCCGGCGAGTTCTACCAGCTCGATTTCGAGATGAGCTTCGTGACGCAGGAAGACGTGTTCAACGCCATCGGCCCAGTGCTGGCCGGCGTGTTCGAGGAATTCGGCAGCGGCAAGCGCGTGACGCCAGCCAACGAATTTCCGCGCATTCCGTTTGCCGAAGCGATCGCGAAGTACGGCTCCGACAAGCCGGACCTGCGCAACCCGCTCATCCTGAAAGACGTTAGCGAGCATTTCCGCGCCGGCGGCTTTGGCCTGTTTGCGCGCATTCTGGAGAAGCCGAAGCACGCGGTGTGGGCGATCCCCGCGCCGAACGGCGGCTCGCGCGCGTTTGCCGATCGCATGAACGCGTGGGCGCAGGGCGAAGGTCAGCCGGGACTTGGTTACATTTTCTGGCGCGAGGGCGAAGAGGGCGGCGCTGGACCGATCGCGAAAAACATAGGCCAGGAGAAAGCCGCCGCGATCCGCGAACAGCTTGGCTTGAAAGTCGGCGACGCGGCGTTCTTCGTCGCTGGCGATCCGGCCGTCTTCTACAAATTCGCCGGTCTCGCCCGGAACAAGGTCGCGGACGAGTTGAATCTTGCCGATAAGGATCAGTTCAAGTTCTGCTGGATCGTCGATTTCCCGATGTACGAGTGGAGCGAGGATGAGAAGCGAATCGACTTCTCTCACAACCCGTTCTCGATGCCGAACTACGACCACGAAGCGTTTCAGAAGCTCGACGTCAATGACCGTGAGACGATCGAGAAGATCACGGCGTTCCAGTACGACATCGTCTGCAACGGCGTGGAGCTGAGCTCAGGCGCGATCCGGAACCATAAGCCGGAGATCATGATCAAGGCGTTCGAACTCGCCGGCTATCCGCAGAGCGTGGTCGAGGAGAAGTTCGGTGGCATGCTGAACGCGTTCCGCTTCGGCGCGCCGCCGCACGGTGGCTCGGCGCCGGGCGTGGACCGGATCGTCATGTTGCTCGCCGGCGTCGATAACATTCGCGAAGTCATCGTCTTCCCGTTCAACCAGCAGGCTCAAGATCTGATGATGAACGCCCCAGGCGAAGTGACGCCGAAACAGCTCAAGGAGCTGCACATTCGGATCGTGGGGCAGGCGAAGAGCTGATGACTCCAGACAGGATCGTGGCGCTGGTTGTTGGCGGCTTGGCGATCTGTGTCGGCGGGTTGATGTGGCCCTATGCGCGCGCGTGGCACCGGAAGCACCCGCCTCAGCCTTCCACGTGGGGAGTCTCGCATCCGCTTTGGTTTAGACGACTTGGCGCGTTGCGGTTGCCGATCATTTTTGTCGGGTGCGGTAGCTTTTTGGTTATGCTCGCCCTCGTTGGCTTGTGACCCGCTGAGTTACTCGCACTCCCGCACGCGCATGCCACGCGGCACGCGGGTGGTGTAGTCGCCGCATGCGCCGTTGAGCTGGCGTTGCGTTAGACCTTCCGCCGTCTCCAAATCGGCGCCGGCGATGTTTGCGCCGCTGAAGTTCGCGCTGGTGACGTCAGCCTGCGCGAAGCGCGTGCCGCGCAGATCGGCGCCGGTGAAGTTCGCTTCCGCGAACGCCGAGCCGGATGCATTGGCACTCGCCATCTTCGCGTTTGAAAAATCACTGCGGTTGAACACGGAGTTGGTCATGCGCGCGCCGCTGAGATCGCGGCCGGCTAAATTGCACTCCTCGCACACGCCGCCATAGGCTGGTGTCGTCGCAAGGCGCGGTGGCGCGGTGAACGGCCAGAGCGCGAAGGCTTGGCCCGCCCCGACCACGACTAGCGCAGCCACCGCGAACGCGGCGAGGCGAAATTGTGTCACCACGGCGCCGAGTTATGCCTGCTCAAGACATCGCGCCAGTGAACATGCAGTAAGTGAGATTTGTTACTGGTTGTTACCGCAAGCCGGAACAGTCAAACCAGACGGCAGCGTGGTCGTTGCATCACCGCAAGCAGTATTCAATTGCTCTTGTGTAAGGCCGCGTACATTCGCCATGTCGGCGCCCGAGAGGTTCGCGCCGCGCAGCCGCGCGCCAGTGAAGTTGGCGCTGCCGAAATAGGCGCCGACCAACGACGCTTCATCCAAGTTCGCGCCGGTGAAGTTTGCGCCGGTTGCGCGCACGCCGAACAGGTTGGCCAACGAGAGATTGGCGCCGGTGAAATTGGTGTGGTCAGCGATGGCGATCGTCATGTCCGACTGGCGGATGCGCGAGCCGGTGAAATTGCGGCCGGAGACGACCTGATAGGAGAGATCGATCTGGAACAGGTCGCAGCCTCCGCATGAAGCGCCACCGCGCACGCGCTGGGCGACCACGTCGCGTTCAGCTTGGTTCGTAATCGGGCCGCCGGTGTCCGCGTCCTGCGCGAACGCGGGGGACGTTAAGGCCAACAGGCAAGCAATAAGCGCGGCGCGTTTCATAATGGCGCATCCTTAAAGGTGTTGCCGCGACCCTCGCAGAACGCGCGCCACCAACGCTTAGAGCGCGTTAACCGCCGCTGGCTTCGCCGGTTGCGCCGCAGGCAGCGCATTTGCCGGTTTGCTCGACGGTGAAGTGGCCGCAGGCGTCGCAGGGTTCGTTGCGATAGCCGGTGGCGGCAGGGCGTGACGGCGCGATCGGCTCGCGGCGGTCGCGGATGTTTTCGACGACGGAGCGTGGCCGCAACATCACCAGATTGTCCGGCGACGCCCCGCGCGCGAAGCCGCGTGAGATGAGCCGCGCGGCGCTTTCGGCGTCGTTGGCGCGCTTGGAGAGGCCGTCGCCGCGCGCGTCGAATGGATCCATCTGCGCGAGATCGGCGCGGCCGAGGTACGAGACGGCGAGTTCGCGGAAGATGTAGTCGAGGATCGAGGTGGCGTGGCGGATGGTTTCGTTGCCCTTCACTTCGCCGGCGGGCTCGAAGCGCGTGAACAGGAAGGCGTCGCAATATTCTTCCAGCGGCACGCCGTATTGCAGGCCGATCGAGATCGAGATGGCGAAATTGTTCATCAGCGAGCGGAAGGCGGCGCCTTCCTTGTGCAGGTCGATGAAGATTTCGCCGAGCTCGCCGTCGTCGTACTCGCCGGTGTGCAGATAGACTTTGTGGCCGCCGACGGTGCTTTTCTGGATGTAGCCTTTGCGGCGCTCGGGTAGGCGGCGGCGTTCCACGCGGGCAGGCGCTTCCTGCGCTTGTGATGGCGCAAGCGTCGCGGCAGCAGCGGCGGGCGTTGCGCGAGGCTCCTCGATGTCTTCCTCAAGCGCCGGCAAGCTGAGCGTGATCGGCGGGGCTTCGACGCGGATGGCGATCAGCGCCACGCCAGCAGCTTGCGCGCTAGCGAGCAACGCATCGCGCCGCTGCACGTCCGTTTGCGTCAAGGTAATTTCGAGCGCCGTGCGCGCGAACGGCGCCACAGCGACCGCCATGGCAATCCGCGCGTCCGGTGCAATCGCGCGCTCGCCGGCGAACACTGCTGTGTGCGCTTCGTCCAGCGGCGCGTCGGCAAAATCGCCGGCGCCCATGCAGAACGCTTCCGCCGCCGCGATGTCGGCCTCGCTGAAACCGAGCGTCATCAGAAGGTCGCCGCGCTTGCCTGCGGCCACATCCGGCGGCAGCTTCAGCACGTCCTCGCAAAGCTCCGCGCCGATCACCAACGGGTGCACCGCCGCGCGCAGATTGAACGCATCGATTGCCGCTTCCTCGATCGCCTCCAGCGCGGGCTCCGTAAGCCCCTTCGCCGCGAGCGCATCGAGGTTCACGCCGGGCGCGCCGCGCAGGGTGCGATGGCCCTCGATGTGCCGCGTCAACGCTGCAATCGCGTCGTCGTCATAGCCAAGGGCCGCCAAGCCCAAACGCGCGTCGTGGGTCAGCACGCGGCCGAAGCCGCCGTCGTCGCGCAAGCCATACGCAGCGACGCCAGCTAACGGCGCCAAACCGCTCGCGCTCACGCCGAGCGCACGCGCGGCGCTGTCATCGTTGGCGAACGCAATTGCAGCCGAAACGCGCAGCCCCGCATTCTTCGCGCCGGGAAGCGCGCGATAGGTCGCCTGCGCCCGGGCCGCGATTGGCCCGGTCAGCGCCGCGGCCGCGTCGCGCGCGGTTTTGACCGCGGCTTCGGCGGCCTTTTTGTCGCGCGACCAGTCTGGGTAGGCGCTCGTGGCGGCGCCGAGAGCTGCGCTTTCAGAGATTGCTACGGCATGCGCCAGCGCCGCGACGTCCGTCGCCAACGCACGGCCCTCGTCGCTGTCATAGGCAAGCCCGGCGCGCATCAGCAGCGACGCCAGACCTTCGAGGCGAATGACGATCGGCCGGCGCGGGGACGCGCCATGCGAGCCGTGCGCGGCGTCGAGCGCGCGTGTCAGTGTGCGGATGGCGGCCTCAAACGCATTGATGTCGAACGCGCCGTCGATCCAGAACAGCTGGGATGCGATGCTGGCGGCGATGGCGCTGCACTCGTCTGCGCTGCTGGCGACGCCCGTCGGATCGATCGCGCCTGCGCCAAACGCCGTCAGCGGATGCGCGCTGCCTTCAGGCGCTGCGATCACCAAGCGGCGCCGGGATGGATCGGCGCCAGCATCGAGCGCCGCGCTATACGCGCCGCGCGCCACCGCGCCGGCGAGTGCTGCGATTATGTCGGCATCTGGTGCGCCGGCGAGACGCGCCGCCGCAGCTTTGTGGCGTACGCCGCCGTTCTCGATGTTCAACCCATTGCGCACGGCTTCGATCGCCAGCTCCGCGAGCGCCGCGTCGAGCGCGCGTGCGCCGGCCGCGAGTGCAGCACTTGCGCGCAAGCGCGCGCCATCGTCGGCGATGATTGCGTTGGCCGCTTCGCCTTCCGGCCGCACCAAGATGGCTGCGCCGTTCACGCCAGGCGCCGCAAGCCGCGCCGCCGCGTCGAGCGCATCGAGCGCCGCAGCACTCGGGGTGCCGACAATGCCGATCTTCGCGCCCGCTGCGAGCAGCGTTTGCGCGCGCGCGATGGCGTTGAGTTCGTCGCGCTGATCGGTGGGCCACTTTAGCAGCGCTGCAGAGACCGCGAGTTCAGCGCCAGCCGACAGCGCCGCACGGATTAGCGGCGCGTCGAACGCGATCTTGCCTTCGAGCAGGAGGTCGCGCACCGCCGGGGCCAGCGTCTCGTCCTCGCCCCAGGCGCCGACGCGTTTCGCCACCCGCGTGATCGCCGCCGGGATGTCGCCCTCGATGGCCAAACCAGCCTCGAGGGCGGCCTGGGCCATGGTTTCGCTCCACGCAGGCGGGGCGATTGCCACCGGGCGCGCGTCGTCGTCGAAATCCTGGGCCATGGCAGCCTCCCTCATACCGTCCGGAAGATACCCTTGCTTCGGACACGCAATCAATATCTGGTATGTGACATCTGGGTATAAACCCCACATATTGTTTCGCAACTGCACTGGACGTGGGGGAGGCGCTTAGTCATATTCCCGGCCGCCAGCTGCTTCGGGCCTATTCCTGGCCTCGCGGAGACAAACAAAAGCCCATGCTCAAGCGGATTTTCACCTGGTGGAACGGGGCCACCCTGGGGGCCTTGTTTGATATTGGCCGTCGTGGGGCGCTCGTGGGCGAGGACGAACAAGGCAATCGCTATTACGAGGAGCGCCGGCCCAGCATCGAGGGCCGCAAGCGGCGCTATGTGATTTACAACGGCCTCGCCGAGGGATCGCGCGTGACGCCCGATTGGCATGGCTGGATGCACCACACCGTCAGCGAGCCGCCCACCATCGCGCCACTGAAGCGGCAGAGGTGGGAGAAGGATCACGTGCCGAATTTGACCGGCACCGTGAAAGCGTATCGGCCGAAAGGGTCGCTGGCGCGCGGCGGCGTTAGGCAAGCGTCAAGCGCTGACTACGAAGCATGGACTCCAGATTCGGGAGACCGCTCGTGAGCATCAATTTCGAACGCTGGGGTGAGACCATCCTGGGCGCCATCGTCGCCATCGTGGCGATTGGATTTTTCGCCTTCGCGGCGGCGCAAGCCGGACAGACCGGCGGCGGCAACGGCTACGATCTCGTCGCGCGCTTTCAGCGCGTGGATGGCGTTGCTGTCGGTTCGGACGTGCGCGTGTCGGGCGTGAAAGTCGGCGTTGTGCGCGCGGTCGCGCTCGATCCGGAAACCTATCTCGCCCAACTCACGCTCTCGATCGAAGACGGCGTGCACGTGCTTGACGACTCCACCGCGCGCATCGCCAGTGATGGTTTGCTCGGCGGCGCATACGTAGCAATCGAACCAGCGGGCATGGATCCGCTGCCGGCTGGCGGCGAAATTCCAAACACGCAAGGCGCGGTCGATCTGCTGACCTTGTTCGCAAGTTTCGCACAGGGGCAGGGCAACAACTCAGAGTCTACCGAGGAAGCCGCTCCATGATCCGTGCCTTTGTCGCAGCATTCGTGATGTTCTCAGCCATGACCGCGCCTGCTTATGCGCAGCGCGCCGTCATTCGTGGGCTGGACAAGATCACGGGCCATGCATCGGATTACACGCTGACCGTCGGCCGCGCGGCGCGGATCGGTTCGCTCGAAGTGATCGCGCGCGCCTGCACTAAGAGCGCGCCGGAAGAGACGCCGGAAGTGCGCATCTACGTCGAGGTGTTCGACACGCCGCCCGTGCGCGAGGGCGAAGAAAGCGAACGCCGCGAGATTTTCCACGGCTGGCTGTTCGCGTCCTCGCCTGGCCTCAACGCCGTCGATCACCCGACTTATGACATTTGGGCCATCGACTGCCGGGCGTAACGCGGACTTCGTTTCGTCTGCGTTTCATCGGACACATCTGTAATCCTCTCGGACTCGGCTAAACTCCACCCGAGCGGACGGCGCACGTACGCCGTTCGGAGGGAGGAACACTGCATGCGTGTTATGGGCCACAATGTGTTCGCGATCATCGTCGCGGCGCTGCTGATTTACGTCATCGAGTTCGTGATCTTCGCCGTGCTGATCTCACCGGAGCAGTACATGGCGTTTACAGGCATTACCCAAGCTCAGGTTGATGGCGGCGAAGCGCGGATGCCGTTCGGCATTATTCCGCCGCTGTTTGCGGCAATTGGGCTTTCGCTCTGCATCAAGTGGCGTGGCGCGCAGACGCTGCAGGGTGGCGCCATGACGGGTATCATCCTCGCCGTGCTGTTTGCGTTCGGGACCAGCCTTTACGGCTTCGTCTATGGACCGCACACCCCGCACTATTTGCTCGTCAATCTCGGGCATTTCCTGGTGTGCTGGGCTGCGGCGGGTGCGGTGCTGGGCGCCTGGAAGTAGCCCTATTCGACAGCCATGGCCGTTCGCGCTAAGCGGGCGGCCATGCGCATTCTCTGCACCAACGATGACGGCATCCACGCGACCGGCCTCGCGGTCCTCGAAAAAATCGCGCGCACGTTCAGCGACGATGTCTGGGTGATCGCGCCGGAGGTCGAGCATTCCGGGGCTTCGCGCGCACTTACGCTGACAGCGCCGATCCGCGTGCGCCAAGCCGGGCCGAAGCGCTACGCCGTCTCCGGCACGCCGACGGATTGCGTGTTGCTCGGCGTCGAGCATTTGCTTGAAGGCGTGATGCCGGATCTCGTCCTTTCCGGCGTCAATCGCGGCCAGAACATCGCTGAAGACGTCACGTTTTCCGGCACCATCGCCGGCGCGATGCAGGGCATGCAGTTCGGCATTCCTGCGCTTGCGCTCAGCCAAGCGCGCGGCTTTCGCGGCGAGGAAGCGCCAATTCCTTGGGAGACGGCCGAAACCTACGGCCCGGGCGTTGTTGGCAAGTTGCTCGAACACGGTTGGCCGAAAGACGTGCTGATGAACGTCAACTTTCCGGATGTGTTGCCGGATCAAGTGAAAGAAGTGGAAGTCACGACGCAGGGCCGTCGCGATCAGCACATCATCTACGCCGACAAGCGCACCGATCCGCGCGGCAACGCGTATTTCTGGCTGGGTTTTCGCGGCAACTTGTCCAATCCGCCGGAAGGCACGGACTTGCGCGCGATCTACGAAGGCCGCATCGCCGTGACGCCGCTGCACATCGACCTGACGCACATGGAAACGGTCCACGCGCTCAAAGGGGTGCTCGGCGGCGCGCCCCCTAAGGCGCCTGCATGAGCATCGATCCCGCACGCTTGATGCGCTTCGTCCTGGAGATGCGCCAAGCCGGGATTACCGACGCGCGCGCTCTCTCAGCGCTCGAACGCGCGCCACGCACGCATTACGCACCGGGGCATCTGGAAGGCTTGGCGCTCGACGATGTCGCGCTGCCGCTTGCGCACGGCCAAACCATGACGAAGCCGTCGGTCATCGGCCGCATCATCACAGCGCTCGAGGTGCAGCCGACTGACACTGTGTTGGAAATCGGCACCGGCTCCGGCTTCCAGGCCGCGGCGCTCTCAACGCTCGCAAGCAAAGTCATCACGCTCGAACGCTGGCGCGAACTCGCCGCCGACGCACGTGGCCGCTTCGGCACGGCGCGGCTGATGCGCACCTATTGTCATGTCGCTGACGGGGCCGAGGGTTGGGAGGACGAAGCGCCGTACCAACGCATCGTCGTGAACGCGGCGCTCGACGATTTTCCTGAGGCGCTGTTCGAACAACTCGCGCCCGGCGGCGTTCTGCTCGCTCCGCTGGGTGATGCGCAAAACCAACGTTTGATCCGCTATCGCAACGGTGAGCGCGAGGATCTTGGCGCCATCAAACTGGCGCCGCTGGAGCGCGGGGTGGAAGAGGGTGAGGCCGAACAGCCCGCGTAATTTGCGTGGCGCTCTGATTCTGGCGGATGCTCCCAGCATGATGCGCGGGAGCCTCCTGCTTGCGTTGCTGGCGACAGCATGCGCCTCCGGCCAAGCGGCGCCGATTGCCTATGGCGGTGGCGCCCAGCCGCCTGTTGCAGCGCCGCCGCCGGTTCGGCAAGCGCCACGTCCGGTTGTCGAACAAGAGACGCCGAGCGCGCCAATCGCTCAAGAAGCGCCGAACTGGGCCGACGGCGAAGGCACGGCGCTCTCTGCTTACGCACTGCAACCGAACGAAGCGCAGCCGTTCGATCCCGCGCATCTGCCGCGCGCCCATCGCGTGCGCGCGAATGAATCGCTTTACGATGTCGCCACGACCTACCAAGTCCCACTGCGTGCGCTGATCGATCAGAACCGGCTTGAGCCGCCTTACGCGCTTCGCCCCGGCAGCGAGCTGCAATTGCCGCCGCCCCGTTTTCACACGGTTGCGCGCGGTGAAAGCTTCGAGGACGTAGCGCGCCGCTACAATGTCGACACGCGATCGCTGGCGCTGCTGAACCGCATGCAGGCGCCGTATCGCGTGCGCCAAGGCGATCGCATCGTGCTGCCTGCGATGGCGCGATCGATGGAGATTGCGTCTGTATCGCCGGCGCCCCCGCCGGCCAGCGCTGCAAATGCCGGCGAGGCGCCGGCGGTTCAGACCAATGCCCGCTTCGCTTGGCCGCTGCGCGGACAGCTCGTCACGCGCTACGGCGCTCAGCCCGACGGCGCGCGCATCGATGGCGTAGAGATCGCCGGCCGCGAAGGCGCCCAGATCAGCGCCGCCGCCGAGGGCGATGTCGTTTATGCCGGCTCGGACTTGGCCGCCTACGGCACGCTTGTCCTGGTGCGCCACGCCGACAATTACGTGACCGCCTACGGCCATGCCCGCCGCGCTTTGGTGCGTGAAGGCCAGCATGTCCGCGCCGGCGAGGCGATCGCCGAACTGGGGCCGCGTTCCGATGGGCGCCCACGACTTTTGTTTCAAGTCCGCCGCGGCGCTGAAGCGATTGACCCGACGCCGTTGCTGGGCCCCTGATTGCGATTTTGGCCCTGCGGCGAAACGGCGCGCGGATACGGCGCGCGCTGATTGATAAGGCGGGGCCGGTCGCTATAGTCCCGGCCTTCTTTCCAGGGCGGCGAACGCCCATCTCGGCTGCGCACCGACGCGCCGCTTCCAGCGAGGATCAATGTTCATTTCGAATGCTTATGCGCAGGGCGCAGCCGCTGCCGGCGATGGCGGCATGGGTGGGCTCGTTATGCTCATCCCGTACGCGCTCATTTTCGTCGTGTTCTACTTCCTGCTGATCCGCCCGCAGCAACAAGCGCGCAAGCGGCACACGGACATGGTGGCCGCGCTGAAGAAGGGCGATGTCGTCGTCACGTCCGGCGGCTTGATTGGCAAAGTGAAGAGCGTTGCTGATGATGAGCTGCGCGTTGAGCTGTCGCCGAATGTCGAAGTGCGGGTGATCCGCAGCGCCATCGGCGAGGTGCGCTCCAAGACCGATCCCGCGCCCGCCAACGACTCCGCCGCGAGCTAATACCCATGCTTCAAGTTGCGCGCTGGCGCGTGATCCTGGTTCTGGTCGTGACCTTGCTTGGCATCGTGTTCGCAACGCCGAACCTGTTGCCGGAATCGACGCGCAACCAGCTGCCGAGCTTCCTGCAGAAGACCATCAATCTGGGTCTCGACTTGCGCGGCGGTTCGCAATTGCTGCTCGAAGTCGATGTCGCGACGCTGCGCCGGTCGCAGGTCGAGAATATCCAGGATCAGCTGATCCGCGCTTTGCGCGAGGCCGAGCCCACCATTCGCACGGCGCGCGCCAGCCTGGAAGGCGATGTCGCGCGCGTGCGCCTTGTCAACGTCGCCGACATCGCGCGCGCGCGTCCGATCATGCGCGAAGTTGGACGCACGCAAACGACCGCGGGCGGTGACGTGCTGGAGTTCACCGAAGCGGCGGACGGGCTCGTCGAAGCGCGTATGACTGAAGCGCATTTGCGCGAATTGAGCCGGCAAGCCGCTCAGCAATCGATTGAAGTCATTCGCCGACGGATCGACCCCGACGGCACCGCCGAAGTGTCTATCTCACGCCAAGGCGACGACCGTATCGCCGTACAAGCGCCGGGCGTTTCCGATCCCGAACAGCTCCGCTCGCGCATCGGCCAAACCGCCGTGATGACGTTCCACATGGTGCGCGAAGTGTCTCCCGAAGACCAGGCCGCCGGCCGCATACCGGCGGGCGCCATGGTGGTGCAGCCGTATCCCGGTATCGGCGACTCACCCGATGTCGTCGCGCGCCGTCCGGAATTCACCGGCGAACGGCTGACAAGCGCCAGCCCGTCAACGGATCAAAATGGCGCGTTCGTTCTCGCCTTCAGGCTCGACGGCGAAGGCTCAAGTCTGTTTTGCCGCATTACCCAGCGCTACACCGGCCAGCGTTTCGCCATCCTGCTCGACAACCAGGTGCTCACCGCGCCGACGATCAACGAACCGATCTGCGGCGGCAGCGGCCAGATTTCGGGCAACTTCACCGCCGAAAGCGCAAACGAACTCGCTGTGATGCTCCGCGCCGGCGCGTTGCCTGCGCCGCTCACGGTGATCGAACAGCGCAGCGTCACCGCTGAACTCGGCCAAGCCGCCATCGATGCCGGTACAAAATCCACCTTCATCGCGTTTGGCCTCGTGCTGCTGTTCATGGTGCTGGCGTACGGGCTGCTGTTTGGCGGCATTTCGGTTGTGGCGCTCGTGGTCAACGGCATCCTGATCATGGCGATCATGACAATCACCGGGGCAGCACTCACGTTGCCCGGCGTTGCCGGTCTGATCTTGACGCTCGCTGTCGCGCTCGACGCCAACGTGCTGATCTATGAGCGCATGCGTGAAGAAGCGCGGGCGGGCAGGCAGCCGGCGCTTGCAATCGAGGCGGGTTTCAACCGCGCCATGCTGACCATCTTCGACGCAAACATCACCCACTTGGGCGCGGCCTTCATCATGCTCAACCTGGCGCCGCCAGGGCCGGTGAAAGGCTTTGCGTGGACGCTGCTGATCGGCGTGTTCACGTCCGTGTTTACGGCGGTGCTGATCACGCAAGTGCTGGTCGCTTGGTGGTATCGCACCTTCCGGCCCAAGAAACTCCCGATTAGTTAGGCAAGTCCGATGTGGCCTCTGATTAAGCTCCTGCCCGAGAAGACGAACTTCAAGTACGTCGCGGTCGCGCCGTTCTTGTGCGTTATCTCGCTGCTCGCCTGTCTCGCGTCGATCTATCTGACGGTCGTGCCGTTTACGCCGCCGTGCGGCGGCCTTAATTGCGGCGTCGACTTCAAGGGCGGCTCGATGATCGAAATCTCCACCGCGCCGCAAAGCGTCGATCAGAATGCCCTCCGCTCGCTCAACGACATCGGCCTCGGCGAAGTTCAGGTTCAGGGTTTCACCGATCCCACCGCGGCGATGGTGAAATATGAGACGCCCGAAAACATGAGCAGCGATGAGGCGCAGGCGATCATGCGCGCGGCCATCACCGAGCGTTTGGGCGAGGGTGTGCATTTCGGTCGCGCCGATGTCGTCGGCGCCAAGGTGTCGGGTGAGCTCTTCCTGCTGGGCGCCGCAGCACTCGGCGCCGGCATCACGCTGATGCTGCTCTATATCTGGTTCCGCTTCGGGTTCACGTTCGGCGCTGCCGCCGTCACCGCGCTGGCGCACGACGTGATCCTGACGTTCGGCCTCTTCGCCGTGTTCCAGATGGAATTCACGCTGGTGGCCGTGGGCTCGATCCTCACCATCATCGGCTACTCTATCAACGACAAAATCGTCGTTCTGGACCGCGTTCGAGAGAATTTGCGCAAGTACAAGCGCATGCCGATGAAGGAGCTGATCGATCTTTCGGTCAACGAAACGCTCTCCCGCACCATCATTACCGGCGTCACCGGCCTGATGGCGCTGGGCGTCATGGCCTATTACGGTGGCGAAGCATTGTTTGCCTTCGCGGTGTCGATGTTCTTCGGCATCGTGGTCGGCACCTATTCGTCGATCTATATCGCGGCGCCTATGCTGACTGTGCTTGGCGTCGGCCGGCGCGATAACTTCCAGACCTCCGAAGATAAGAAAAAGAACAAGCCGAAGGGCGACGAGGTCTATTCCCACCCGTGACCCGGACGCTGGGACACTCTATGTTCCCCCAGCGCAATTGAGTCCCTCAAGCCACAGGGGGTTTTCGCGCATGGGCTTGAGGAGAGATCATGGCCTGGTTTCTGAGCAATCTGCGTTACGTCGCTTGGACGGCGCTCGCCGTTGGCGCGCTGTTTCTGATTTACTTCGCGATGGGCGTCGCCGGCTATACGTTCGGTGACGGCGCGTTCTGGGAAGCCGCGCTGCGCTGGGGTCATGTGCTTGTGGCCATCATGTGGGTCGGCCATCTCTACTATTTCAATTTCACGCAAATCCCGAACATGCCGAAGATTCCGGATGAGCAGAAACCGGCGGTCACCAAAGTGATTGCGCCGGCCGCGCTCTATTGGTTTCGTTGGGGCGCGATGCTGACGTTGATCACTGGGCTCTTGTTGGCCTGGAACCAGGGTTATCTATTGCAGGCGCTGACGCTCGGCGCCGCTGATGATCCGGCGTTTGCGGTGCCGAAGCACATTCTGATCGGCATCGGCATGTGGCTGGCCATCGCGATGTGGTTCAACGTGTGGTTCATCATCTGGCCGAACCAGCAAAAGGCGCTCAACATCGGCGATCGCTATGCGAGCCTCGAGCCCGCCGCGAAAGCCGCCGCCGGCAAAACCGCGATGCTGTTCTCGCGCACGAACACGTTCCTGTCCGTGCCGATGCTGGTGGCGATGACCGGCGCGAGCACGTTGTTCTAGGGACGAGATTATGAGCCATTCCAGACGGCCGGAGGCCGATCTGGAATCCAGGGCCAATGACGAATCGTCTGCCCTGGATTCCAGGTATCGCTCCGCGATCCTGGAATGACTCAGATTGGCGACATCAGCGAAACCGTTCGCCGCGTCGATGAAGATCGCTGGCTCGCCAGCCGCTTTGCGCCGGCGGACGTGCGCGGCGACCTGATTGCGCTTTATGCGCTCAACTACGAACTCGCCCGTACCGCGGAAATCGTGTCGCAGCCAACCCTGGGCGATATCCGCTTGGCCTGGTGGCGCGAGGCGATGGCTGAAATCCATGAAGGCCGGACACCGCGCGCGCATCCGGTGGTCGATGCACTCGCGCAAAGCCGCAAGCTCTGGCCGCGCCAAGCCCTTGAAGATCTGATCGACGCGCGCGCCCGCGATCTCGATGCGACGCCATTCGAGAACGAAGCAGCGTTCAGCGCCTACCTGGACGCCACCGCCGGCCAACTCATGCGCCTCGCCCTAATCGCGTGCGGCGCAGAGATGCCTGAGGCGTTTATCACTCAAGCGGCGCGCGCCTGGGGCGGTCTGGGTTTCGTCCGCAATCGCCGCACGTCGCTCGCCGGCGTTTCAAGGGACGATGAGATCACGCGCGCCATGAACGCATACGCGCAAGCGCGCACTCACGCCGTCCCCGCGGACGCGTTCCCCGCTATCGGCTACTTGGCGCTGACGCCCGGCTACGCCGCGACGTTGAAGACAGGCGGCGCCGAGCGCCCGCTACTGTTTCGTCAGCTCGAGCTCGTCGCCGCGTCAGCAACCGGCCGGCTTTAGCGCGACGCTTGCCGCCGCGCCCGTGCTTCGCGCGTAGCTTCGCGTAGACGCGTTTCCAGCAGCGGGCGATTGAAGCCGGCGACCATTTCGCCATTGATGATGAAGATCGGCGTTGCGGTGTTGTCCATCTCGATGGCGTGGGCGCGGTTGTCCATGATCAGCTGCGTGATCGCTTCGGACTCCATGCCGCGCCGCATCCGCGCTACATCGATGCCGCTGTCGCGTGCAAGCTGATCGATCCGCGCTGACGTTAGATCGCCGCGAAAGCCCATCAGCGCCTGGTGAAACGCCCAATAACGCCCTTGCGGCATCGCCGCGATCGCCGCGCGCGAGGCTTCCATGGATTCCTCGGAGAGGATCGGAAACTCCTTGAACACGACGCGCACATCGCGCCGCGTGCGAGAAACATCCGTCACCCATTCCAAAGCCGCGTGGCAAAAACCGCAGCGATAGTCGAAGAATTCCACGATCACGATTGGCGCGTCCGCCGGCCCCAGCGAGAAATCGCGGTTGTCGGATTTGAGCCGCTGCCAGCGTTCGGACTCCGTCCGCTCCGCCAGCGCATCCAGCGCTTCGCGCAGCACGTCGGGATTGTTGACCAGATACTCGCGCACGATGGCGCGCATCTCGGCCTGCTCCTGCGCGTTGAAGCTTTGCGCCGAAGCCGGCGTCAAGATGAGAGCGAAAAGGGCGGCGAGGCCCGCGAGAAAGCGCGCCATGGGGCGTCTCCAGAATTGCGCTGAGGACATGACCGCTCCGCGCTCGCCGCGCAAGCGTTTGCGCTAGCGGCGGCGCTCGCGGTCCATGTCGCGGATCTGCGTCGATGAGAACGTCACGATGTCCACCGAGCGCTGATAGGATGGCGTGTTGCGCGCCAACCCACGGCGCGCCCGCTCGGCGAAGTTGAGCGCCGCCGGGAAGTTGCCGATCGCGAAATTTTGTTCGGCGGAGGCGAGCTCGGCCAGGGATTCGTTGCCCTGCTGGTTCCGCGCTTGCGCCAATTCGCGCCACGCAAAGGCGTTGTCGGGTTCGCGGTCGATCGCGGCTTGCAGCAGCGGCACGGCCGCGTCCGCGCCAGCACGGCCACGTGCGGCCGTCAGCGCGCGCGCCAGATTGATTTGCAGCAGCGGCTGGTTCGGCGCCAGATCGTTGGAGCGCTGGTGGTACGGGATCGATTCCTCGGCGCGTCCGTTCTCGAACAGGATCTGGCCCATCAGCTCCTGGAAGTAGGCGTTGTTGGGATCCTCGGCGATCAGCACGTTCAGTTCACCGCGCGCCAAGTCGAGCTGCGAGGCGCGATAATACGCCACCGCCCGCGCATACCGCGCCGGCTGCGAGGTGTCGCTGGTCGGATAACGCGAGAGCGTCTGCGCCTCGGTGCGCAGGAAGCCGACGAGCTTGGCTTGCATGAACGCAAAGCGGCGCAAATTCTCCGCCGAGTCCGTCGCGTCATGGTGCGGTTGCTCTTCGACTCTCACGCGCAGCGATTCGACGCGGTCGGACGAATAGGGGTGTGTGATCAGATACGGCGGGGCGCGGCGCATCATGAATTCGTAGGGCCGCATGTTCTCGTTGAAGAAATCGACGAGGCCCTGGCCGGATTGGCCCGTCCGTTCGAGGTACTGCATCGCCGCCTGGTCAGCGGCCGATTCCTGCACTTGCGTGTGGCGCACATAATTGCCCATTGCGAAGGCCTGCGAGCCCGAGATGAGGGCAGCGCCTGCGTCCGGCGCGCCGGCGGCGATGGCGAGCACGCCCAGGCCGATCGAGATCAGCGACACCCCCATCGATTGGCCGATCGCTTCGCGCGAACGCGCCAAGTGACCGCCGGCGATATGGCCGGTTTCGTGCGCGAGCACGCCGAGCAATTCGTTTGGGTTGTCCGCGGCCAGGATCAGCCCGGTGTGGACGAAGATGTTCTGACCGTTGGAGACGAACGCGTTAATCGAGTCGTCGTTGATGATGTAGAGGTCGATGTCCGCCGGGGTGAGACCGGCGGCGGTCAACAGCGGCGCTGTATAGACGTGAAGCGAATCCTCGATCTCGGCGTCGCGGATCATCGATTGCGCTGACGCGTCGCTGACCGACAAAAGCACAGCGGCACTCGCCGCCGCCGCAAAGCCTGCGCAAGTTTTCAGCGCATGGGAAAGTGACGCGGCCATACCCGCTCCTTGGATGCCGTCCAGACGTTACAGCGTTTGAAGCCACGCTTTAAGGCGCCAGCAAGGCCAGCCGCCTTAGCGCTTGGTCATCCGCCCTTCTTCGCCCAACGCGAGAACCGCGACAGGAATTTGTCGCGCCGCTCCTGGTCAGGCTCGTAGTCGATCGACGACTCGTCAAACCGCGGCGGCGGCTCTTCCACCGTGCCGGGCTGTGGCGCGATTTCGGCCGCCATAGCGATGGGCGCTGGCGTAGGCTCAGGCGCTGTTTCCATGGCCTGATGCACGATCACTTCGGCTTCCGCGTGGGTTTCTTCGGGCTGCTCGCGTTCGGGCCGGTCTGACCGGTGCGCGGCCCCGTTGCGTCCGCGCGGCTCTGGACGAGGCGAGAGGTGCTTCAGGTCCGCGCCCACGAAATCGAGCCATTCGCCGCCGTCCACTTCGTACACGCGCCGGCCGCGGCCACGGCCGCGACGGCGGCGCTTGCCGTTGCGTCCACGCTCGGCGCGTTCACGTTCGGGACGCTCGGCGCGCACTTCGCGCGCGACGACAGGTTGCGCCTCCTCTTCCTCGCCGCCTTCACGCGGCTCAGCTGGCTCGCCCTCACGGCGGCGTCTGCCGCCCCGGCGTCCGCGACGGCGGCGTCCGCGCTTGTCGTCGCTATCGGCATCGCTCGCCGCGACTTGTTTTGGCAGTTCGGCGTCAGCGTCGGCGTCTTCCTCGGCTTCGTCTTCGATCTCTTCGATCTCGGCGTCGAGTTCTTCTTCCGCCGCTTCGACTGCCGCCCTGCCGCGCCGCACTGGCGTCGCCTCGGCCCCGACTTCCTCTTCCTCGAAGGTGTCTGCGCCGATGTTGATCTCGAAATCGCCGGACGTCATGCCGGACGCGCCCGAGATACGCACGCGGACGTGGCGATGCGCTTCCATCACAGCGAGCGACTCGCGCTTTTCGTTCAGCAGGTAGAGGGCGACTTCCGTTGCGGTGCGCGCTTCGATGGTGTGGTTCTTCTGCTTGGCGCTGGCTTCATCCAGCGCGCGGAGCAGGGCGAGCGCGGCGGATTCCACCGAGCGTACGCGGCCTGCGCCTTGGCAGACTTCGCAAACGTGGCTGGTGCCTTCCAGCACGCCGGTGCGGCGGCGCTGACGGGACAGCTCAAGCAAGCCGAAGCCGCTGATCTTGCCCATCTGCACGCGAGCGCGATCGAAGCGGAGATTGTCCTTCATCCGCTTTTCAACGACGCGATCGTTCTTCGGCTCCTCCATGTCGATGAAGTCGATAACGATCAGCCCGGCCAGATCGCGCAGACGCATTTGCCGGGCCGCTTCGTCGGCGGCCTCGCAATTGGTCTTGAACGCGGTTTGTTCGATGTTGCGCTCGCGCGTGGAGCGGCCGGAGTTCACATCGATCGCGACCAAGGCTTCCGCTTGGTTGATCACGATGTAGCCGCCGCTCTTCAGATGCACGATTGGCGAATAGATCGAATCCAGCTGCTGGTCGACGCCGTGCTTGGCGAAGATCGGTGTTTCGTCCTTCCACAGATGCACGCGCTTGGCGTGCGACGGCATCAGCATCCGCACGAAGTCTTTGGCTTCCTTGTAGGCGCCTTCGCCATCGACGTGAATTTCATCGACGTCTTTGTCGTAGAGATCGCGGATCGCGCGTTTTACCAGCGAGCTTTCCTCGTAGATCAACGCCGGCGCCACGCTCTTCAGCGTTTCGTCGCGGATGGTTTCCCACGCGCGCGAGAGATATTCGTAGTCGCGCTTGATCTCGGTCTTGGTGCGCTTGGCGCCCGCGGTGCGGATGATGAGGCCCTGGCCTTGTGGCACTTCGAGGTCCTGCGCGATTTTCTTCAGACGCTTGCGGTCGGTCGCTTGCGTGATCTTGCGCGAGATGCCGCCACCACGGCCGGTGTTCGGCATCAGCACGCAATAGCGGCCGGCGAGCGAGAGATACGTCGTGAGAGCCGCGCCTTTGTTGCCGCGCTCTTCCTTCACAACCTGCACCAGCATGATCTGCCGACGGCGGATCACTTCCTGGATCTTGTAGCGGCGCGTCAGGATGCGGCGACGGCGCTCATCGAGCGCGTCGTCATCTTCATCAGCCTTCTCGGCTTCGGCTTCCGCTTCGGCGAGCTCCGCCTTGATCGATTCCTGATCGGCGTGCGGGATCGCGTAATAGTCGGGGTGGATTTCGGAGAAGGCCAGGAAGCCGTGGCGGTTGCCGCCGTACTCAACGAACGCTGCCTGCAGCGACGGCTCAACGCGCGTCACCTTCGCCAGGTAAATGTTGCCTCTGAGTTGCTTCCGGTTCTGTGTCTCGAAGTCGAAATCTTCAACGATTTTTCCGTCGAGCACCGCGACCCGGGTTTCTTCCGGGTGGGCAGCGTCGATCAGCATGGTCTTGGCCATAAATAAGGGCTCCGGTCGCGCGGCGCGCACAAGCTTCCGAGCGTCCGGAGAGATCCGGGGCGGAGGCGGCGAGGCGGCGCGAATTCAAGTGAATAGATTGAGCCTCGGACGCGACCGGGCGAACGGCGCAGAAGCGGCCGGCTCCCAAATCAAACGCAACGAGGTTCATACGTGGCTCCAAAGTACGCCGCTTGCGGGCGGCGCTTACGCTCCGGTGCGAACGTGTCTTTTGGTCCGAAAACCGGCGCCAAAAGCGCCGCGGGGCCAGACGCCGATCCGCGAGGCGGGAGCGCGCCGGGCGCTCTTGAGGACGCTCCTCAGGCGGCGCACGCGGCGATGAGCGGCACCATGCATGATTTGTGTTGCGAAAGAAAGCACTGCGAGCCGGAACGATGAGGTAAATGGCTACCTTAAGGCGCCTCTACAATGCTGCGCGCGCCGGTTTGATCGGGCGGCAGCACGTAAAGACCGGGTCGGGCGGAAAGCGCCCAACCGGGGCCGCTCAGGCCATCTGGGCCAGGATTAGCCACCACGATCTGCGTGAAGTCGCTAGAAATTAGCGCGCCTTCGGTTGCTCTCAACTCACCCCAGGCATCCCGAACCGTAAGGGTTCGGTAGACGCTACCCAGGCCATCGATCGGGGTGACCTGTTCTGGATCGAACTCCATCTGCATGCGCGCCACGTTCAAGACGAGCCGAGGCCCCGCGCCATACTGGGCGCGAAAAGCCGCCACCACCACCGCGCGCTCCTGGGCCCGGGTGCGCTCTTCGGCGGCGATGGCGTCCCCGCCATAGCGGGCGGCAAGCCGGATGAAGGTCTCGGGGCTGTAGGGGTCGGGACGGACCGCGACGTTTAGCAAGTCACCTGGCGAGGCCTCGCCAAGCGCGCCGCGCCATGTCGGGCGATTTTCGTCGAGCAGAAGGCCGTAGGCGGGGCCGCTCGCGTAGGCGTAAGAGCGCGCCAATGCGTCATGACGATCATAGCGATCGAGCGTGCGCGCCGCATAAAGATCTGCCGCCGCGCCGCTGCCGGCGCCGAGCCTAACACCGGTGTAGGACGCCAAACCCTCGTTACGGTCCAAGCTCGCTTCGGCATAAGGCGCGTTCAAAAACTCTGCGAGGCGCATGTTGCGGAAGAACATGGCGTCCCGCGCCGCGCGACGCCGGGGCGCGCTTCGGGAGCGCATGGCCGTCGCTAGCGCGCGAAATTCCAGGCGCATCAGCAAGCGGCCGCGTTCGGTCTCGAGATGAGCGTTGTCAGCCCCGCGCGCGGTTAGACCGAGCGAGTCTTGGGCGCGATGCCAGGCCTCATGCGCGATCAGCACCCGGCGCTCGGTGGCGTCCTCCGGTAACGGGGCCATAACCATGATCCAGCGGACGCCGTCCCACGCGACCGTGGAATTGGCCACGGGCACGCTGGCGGGCAGGGCTCCACTCCAGCCAGAACCTGAGAACCGGAACGTCCCGTCCTGATCCGGCTGCGTCGCCCACGCTTGCCGGGTGGCAGGATCGACCACGATGAGGGGTCCGCAGAGGTCTGCGCCCCAAAGGGTGGCGCGGTCGGCCTCGCACATCTGGCGGAGTTCGATGGCGGCGCTGGACGCCAATAGGGTGTCTTGCGCGCCCGCGGGCGCGGCAAGGCCCACTAAGGCCGCGACGAGCACTCCTCCCAGGCTCCGCATGAACGTACTTTCAGGCGCCTATTCCCTAGCGCAAGCCTGTTCGCGACGGACGCTGTGTCACGACTGCGTCACCAGCTGTGGTTACCATCAGATTCACCTTCCTTTTCAACTCGATATCAAGCCGGAACGGTTAGTTTCTCGGCGTTCATGAATATCAGCCGCCGCACCCTTTTGACCGCTGGCGCCACGACCCTTATGGGCGCGGCGGTGAGCGGCAACGCCTGGGCCGATGTCCCGGCGGCGGTGCGTGGCGTGCTGGTTCAGGCTTCCGGAGCCTCTAGCCGGGTAACGATCGCGCTCGATCGCCCTGCCACGGCGCGCACTTTCTTTTTGGCCGATCCGCATCGCTTCGTGATCGATCTCGCCAACACGACGTTGGCATTGCCCGGCACGAGCGGCGAAGGTCCGGGTGGCGGGGTTGTCCGCCGTTATCGCTACGCGCCGCGGCCCGATGGGATTTCGCGGCTGGTGCTCGACCTTGAAGCGCCAGCGAGCCTGATGCGCCAAGAATTGGGTGGGCGCCGTTCGCCCGAAGTGAGCTTCGATCTTGCGCCGAATGCGCCGTTCGTGGCCGCGCCGCAGCCTGTTGAGCGTCCTGGCCGTAGCGCCCAACGCCGCACCATTGTGATCGACGCCGGCCATGGCGGTCGCGATCCGGGCGCTGTGGGCGTGACCGGTGTGCGCGAAAAGGATGTGGTTCTCGATGCGGCGTTGAAACTGCGGGACGCATTGGAATCGCGGGGCAATTACCGCGTTCGCCTGACGCGTGACGCCGACAATTTCATTCCGCTTGAGCAGCGCGTGCAATTCTCACGTGCGCAGAACGCTGACCTCTTCATCTCGGTGCACGCCGACGCGAACCACAATCGCGAAACCCAAGGCGCTTCCGTCTACACGCTCTCGGAGCGCGGCGAAGCACGGGCGCAGGGCATGATGAATGCGCAGAACTGGGATCTCGATCTGGGCGATGCGCCGCGCCAAGGCGTGACGCACGATATTCTAGTCGATCTGGCTCAGCGCGAGACGACCAATCGTTCGGCCCAATTCGCGCAGGTGGTTATCCCCCGGCTCGGCGAAGTCGCGCCGCTGCTGCGCAACACGCATCGCAATGCGGGGCTGTTCGTGTTGCTGGCGCCGGATGTTCCGGCGGTGCTGATTGAGACTGGGTTTCTCAGCAACGTCACGGACGAGCGCCGGCTTTCCGACCCGAACGCCCGTGAACGCATGGCCAACGCCATGGCGGGCGCCGTGGACGCGTATTTTGCCGCGCCGCAGACCTACGCAAGCGCCTAAAATCGGCGCGAATCTTACGCTAATGTCAGCCGCTGAGTGACACTGCTCGGGCCATAATCGCGCCTCATTAGGGGGCGACCCCGGGCCGATTTCCAAAGCGCAAGAATGCGGGGCGCAATGCTGCGAGACGATCCCTACGCCGACCACGAAGATCGCCGCTGGAGCCGGCGCGATCGCGATGACGACGATTATCGCGAACCGCGCAGCGGTCCGCCATGGCGGAAGATTCTCGTTGGCCTCGGCATCTTCGCAGCCGTGTGCTTCGTGCTTGTGGTGGGCTTCATCATCGCGGCGCTGCAAGGCTTGCCGTCGCTTGCCGATCTTGAAGACTACACGCCGCCGGTGACGAGCCGCGTGCACGCCGGCGACGGCGCGTTGGTTGCGGAGTTCGCGCGCGAACAGCGCGTGTTTGTGCCGATCGAACAGATTCCAGATCACGTGAAGAACGCGTTCGTCGCTGTCGAAGACGCGCGCTTCTTTGAACACTCGGGCTTGGACTATCAGGGCTTGGCGCGCGCCGTGTTGCGCATTCCACTCGATGTGATCCAAGGCAATCGCGTTCAGGGCGCTTCCACGATCACGCAACAGGTTGCGGGCAACATGCTGACGGGCCGCGCCGCGGCTTGCTCCGGCGGTATTGGCGGCTTGTTCTGCGCGCTTTGGACGAAGTTGCGCGAAGGTCTGGTCGCGCAACGTATCGAGCGCGTGCTCGATAAGGAGCGCATTCTCGAGCTCTATCTGAACCAGATTTATCTGGGCAACCGCGCTTTCGGCGTCGCCGCTGCGTCGCTCAACTATTTCAACAAGCCGCTCTCGGAGCTCACGGTTTCGGAAGCAGCGTATCTCGCGATCCTGCCGAAGGGCCCTGCCAACTATCAGCTGCCGCGCAATCACGACCGCGCCATTGATCGCCGCAACTACGCGATCTCGCGGATGCTTGAGCGCGGCTACATCAATCAAGAGCAAGCGACCGAAGCGCGCGCCGCCGACCTGACGGTGACGAACCGTCTTGCGGGCGATCAGTTCGTGGCTGCGTCGCACTTCGTGGAAGAAGTCCGCCGCCAGATCGAAAGCCAGTACGGCGAAGACGCGCTCTACAATGGTGGCCTCTCGATCCGCTCCACCATCGATACGCGTTTGCAGCTTGCTGCCGCGCGTTCGCTGCGTGCGGGCTTGGAATCCTACGACCGCCGCTATTCGTGGCGTGGTCCGCTCGGCGCTGGCGATCCCTCCGGCGATGTGCAAGCGCAATTGCGCGAGGCCACAGCGCCGCCGCAGCTTTCGAGCTGGGTGCGGGCGATGGTCACCGCGACGGGCAGTGGCGCTATCACGCTGACGGATGAAAATGGCCAGACCGGCCGCTTGAGCGACAACGACGCGCAATGGGCCGCCCAAGGCGCACGTCGCGAAGCGTCTCGAGCGCTGACCCGTGGCGCGATCGTCTATGCGGCGCGTGCCACGAACGGGCGCTATAATCTGAAGCAAGTGCCGGAGATACAGGGCGCACTGGTCGCGATGGATCCGCACACTGGCCGCGTGCTGGCGATGGTCGGCGGCTATTCGTTCAACGACGCGAACGGCTTGAATCGCGCCACGCAGGCGATGCGTCAGCCCGGTTCGTCGTTCAAGCCGATCGTTTATGCGGCGGCGCTCGACTTTGGTTTGACGCCATCGACGTTGATCGATGACGGCCCGCTTGCGATCGAAGCGGGCGACGGCACCAATTGGTCGCCGGAAAACTATTCGCGCGAATATTACGGTCCGACGACCTTGCGCCGCGGTTTGGAATTGTCGCGGAACGCGATGACGGCGCGGGTGGCTTACGAAATGGGGCCCGAGCGCGTGCTCGATTATGGCCGCCGCATGGGCGTCTATGGCGATGACACGAGTGCGGTGTTTGCGCTCGCGCTTGGCTCTGGCGAAACCACTTTGATGCGGATGACGACGGCCTACGGCATGTTCGTCAATGGCGGCCGGCGTATTCAGCCGATCATCATTGACCGTATCCAAGATCGCACCGGTCACAGCGTCTTCCGCCGCGATCAACGCACCTGCGCTGAGTGCAACGCCGAATGGCGTCGTGGCATGTCGGCGCCCTCGCTGCCGGATACGCGCGAACAGGTGCTCGATGCGGTCACCGCCTATCAGATCGTCTCGATGAGCGAAGGCGTGGTTCAACGCGGCACCGCGACGGTGATCGCCGACCTCGGCTTCCCGCTCGGCGGCAAGACCGGCACCACCAACGACTACAAGGACGCCTGGTTCATCGGCTATTCGCCGGACCTCGTGGTCGGTGTTTGGGCCGGCTTCGATACGCCGCGCGATATGGGCGAAGGCGAGACCGGCGGACGCATTGCGGCGCCGATCTTCCGCGATTTCATGCGCGAAGCGTTGCGTGAGAGCCAGCCGACGCCGTTCCGGATTCCCGCCGGCGTGCGTCTGGTGCGCGTGGATACGCAAACCGGCTTGCTGCCGAACGCGGCCTCGACCTCGACCATCCTGGAGGCGTTCCGGCCGGATACGGAGCCGACGCGCGATGTGGCGGCGTCACCGTTCGTGTTCGGCGGCACCGATCCGATTGATCCGCGCGTGCTCTCTGGCGTTACCGCGAGCTACGGCAACGAGCGCGAACGCCAGCAGGAGCAGCGCGAGCTGCAAGAGCAGCAGTCCGAGGATTTGGGCGGGCTTTACTAGCGCTCGCCCGAAGCATCGCTTATCTAGCCCCTCGAAGAACACGAGGGACTTGAGACATGCGCGCCGAAATCGCTGCTCTGGCTGAACAGATCCAATCCGCCGTCGCTTTGCTGCGGAGGCGTCTTTGACTGGGATCGCGCCGTCGTCCGATTTGACGAACTGACTGCACTCTCGGAGCGTCCGGATTTCTGGAACGATCCGGCAAAAGCCCAAAAGCTGATGCGCGAGCGCACCAAGCTCGAAGCGGGGATGGCCAACATCACCGTGCTCGAGCGCGATGTGCGCGATTCGCTCGAGCTGGCCGAGATGGCTGAAGCCGAAGGCGACGAGAGCTTGATAAACGAAGCGCAGGCGACGTTGGAAGCGGCGCAAGCGCGTGCGGCGAAGGCCGAGCTTGAGGCGCTGCTCTCCGGCGAGGCTGACAGCAACGACGCTTATATCGAGTTCAATTCCGGCGCCGGCGGCACCGAGAGCCAGGATTGGACCGAGATGTTGCTGCGCATGTATTTGCGCTGGGCCAATGCGCGTGGATTCAAAGCTGACCTGTTGGAAGAGCAAGGCGGCGATACGGCCGGCATCAAGTCGGCGACGATTTTGGTGCAGGGCGAAAATGCGTATGGCTGGCTGAAGACCGAAGCCGGCGTGCATCGGCTGGTGCGGATTTCGCCGTACGACTCTAACGCGCGCCGGCACACCTCGTTTGCGAGCGTTTGGATATACCCGAAGATCGATGACTCGATTGTGGTCGAGATTCTCGACAAGGACGTGCGCACCGATACCTATCGCGCCTCCGGCGCTGGCGGTCAGCACATCAACAAGACGGATTCCGCTGTTCGCCTGACGCACATCCCGACGGGCATTGTGGTCGCCTGTCAGGCGGAACGGTCGCAGCACAAGAACCGGGCAGCGGCTTGGGACATGCTGCGGGCGCGGCTCTACGAGGCCGAACTGGCCAAGCGCGAAGCGGCGGCGCAACAGCTGGAGGACAGCAAAACCGAGATCGGCTGGGGAAGGCAGATCAGGTCTTACGTGCTGCAGCCGTATCAGATGGTCAAAGACTTGCGGACCGGTGTTGAAACGTCTGACACTCAGGGCGTGCTGAATGGCGACCTCGACCAGTTTATGGCGGCGTCGCTCGCCGCACGGGTGAGTGGAGCGGGCGAAACAGCGGTGGAGGACATCGACTAAGGTGTCAGGCTGGGGGCGATGAGTGAGACGCTTGTCATTGCGGAGCCAGGGGGCTGGCTGGCTGAACATCAGCGCGAGCATTGCTCGGGCGAAAGCGCGCTTGAGACCTACCAAGGCTTGATCGCTGACGAGATCGTGCTGCCGCGAAGTGCGGCCGACGCGCGCGATCCGAAGCTTCTTGTCGAAGCCGCCAATGCTTGGGCCGAGGCGATGCAGAAGCAGGCCTTCTTCATCGCCGGCGAATACGCGCCGGAAGCGGTGTGGGGTTTCTTTGCGCATGATTATGTGACCGACGCTTTGGCGCACGGGCACGCGCATTACTTTATGATGCGCGGCGGCGATGCGGTGGCGTTGGAGTGCTGCGGCTTGGCGCTGAAAAGCATGGTCGCCGATCCGCACTTCGAGTTGTTCCAGTTCATGGTGCGGCTGAAGCGGGCGGACGCGAAGAGCGCGAAAAAGCTCGCTGTACAGAAGGGTTATCGCAGTGCCGCGGCGGCGTTCGCGGATCTGGATCGGCGCTTGGTGGCGCTTGAGAAAAAAGAACCGCTGATGCTGCGTCACAAGGCGTGGCTGAAGAGCTTGCGGAAGGTAAAGTTCGCGCCGGACGCAGAGGTGGCTCAGCACGTCGAACGCCTCGCTGCGCTCAACCCGCTGCGTGCGCGCCGCCAGCAAGAGAACGCGCGGGTTCGCGCGGATCAGATGCAGCGTGTGCCGGCGTTCGCTTCGATCGCGTCGCTCTGTGATATGGCCGGGCTGCGCTTTTCGGACTTCTCGCGCAGTGGGCCGATCGAGATGCGGAGTATCTGGCCGGAGGGGCCGAAGAAGAGCGGCTACGCGTATCGCGTGGATACGCAGCACGGCCCGCGGGCGGCGGTGTTTTATGTTGAGGGCGGGCTGTTCAAACGAAGGTTGGCGGTGCTGCTGGAGCGGGGACAGGCATTGCCGTTGGGTTCGCTTTCGCTCGGGAAGGCGGACTTTGAGGCGGTTGCGCCGGCGGTTCGCAAAGGCTCTTGACTGAACGTTCAACTCCGTTGAATGATCGTTCAACGGAGGCGTCATGCACGGACTTTCTGCGATCTTTGCTTTGGCATTCGCGTGTTTCGCGGCGCCGGTTCATGCGCAAGAGGTCACGCGCTGCGATGGCGGCGAGCGGGTGCTTTGCCATGAGATTGTGGTGGCGGCGCCAGCGGCCGAGGTTTGGCGGCTGATCTCCACCGCCGAAGGCTTCAGCACATGGGCCGCGCCCGTTGTGGCGATTGATCTGCGCGTCGGCGGCGCGTTTGAGTCTTCGTACAATCGCAACGCGCGGATCGGCGATGCGGGAAACATCCACAATCGCGTGGTGGCGTTCGCGCCGGAGACGCTGCTGGTGATCCAGATCGCCGACGCGCCGCCGGGTTTTCCGCACGGCGCTGAAGCGCGTGAGTTGACGACGGTGATGGCGGTTGAGCCCGTTGATGCGACGCACGCGCGGCTTCGTGTTTCGATGATGGGCTTTCGCGAGGGCGAGGCGTTTGATGCGCTGTTCGCGTTCTTTGACCGCGGCAACGCTTGGACTTTGCAGAAATTGAATGAGCGCGTGATGACCGGGCCGGTCGATTGGGCGCGGCAAGAAGGGGCGCGGTGATGCCGACGGCGCGAGAAAAGATCGTGGGGGCGGCGATGGAGCTGTTTTGGCTGAAGGGCTACAATTCCACTTCGGTGGCGGATTTGCTGAGCCGCACGCAGCTGAATTCCGGCAGCCTCTATCACGTGTTTCCGTCGAAGCAGGACGTGCTGGTCGGCGTGCTGGAAGCGTATCGCGACGGCATCGAGGAGATGCTGTTGGCGCCGGCCTGGAAGGGCGTCGATGATCCGATCGAGAAGATTTTCGCGCTGCTGGCGCTCTATCGCACCATGATCGTCGAGACCGATTGCACCTATGGCTGCCCGATCGGGTCGTTGGCGCTTGAGCTGCACGAGCCTGATCCGCAGGTGCGCGATCTGATCGCGGTGAATTTCGAGAACTGGACCAAGGCGATCGAGGGTTGCCTGACCGACGCCGGCAAACGCCTTCCGCCGCGCACGGATAAGCGCGCGCTCGCGCAGTTTGTACTGACGGCGATGGAAGGCGGCGTGATGCAGGCGCGGACGCACCGCGACGTTGGCTATTTCGATCGCGCCGTGAAGCAGTTGCGGGCGCACTTCGACATGCTGGAAGCGATGGCGAAAACCAAAGCGCGCGGCTGAGCGCGAGCGAGAGGGGAGCGTCATGGAGATCAACTGGTTCGCGGTGGTGCTGGCGGCGTTGTCGTCGTTTCCGGTGGGCTTCGTTTGGTATGGGCCGCTGTTCGGTAAGGCGTGGGCGGCTGAAGTTGGGATGACGGACGAGAAGGCGAAGTCGGGCAATCCGGCGATCGTGTTCGGCGGTGCGTTTGTGTTGGCGCTGATCCAGGCTTCGACGTTTGCGATGTTTCTTGGACCGGTGCGCAATCCGGAAGCGGCTTTGTATGGGTTGTGCGCCGGGCTGTGCTGGGTCGGCGCGGCGTTTGGCGTGCAGTATTTGTTTGAGCGCAAGAGTGTCAGGCTCGCGCTCATCAATGCGGGATACAACGCCGTCGCGTTTACGCTGATCGGCGCGATTGTTGGGGCGTGGAAGTAAGGCGTTCAACTTGAGTCGAGTTCGGGTTTTGCGCGGTCGATGTGTGCGTCGAGTTCGACGCGCGTGTCTTCGTCGAGGCGGTGTTCGAAATCGGTTGGTTTGTGGAGCACCGTTGCGATGAGGCGCGGAAGGGCGCGGAGACGGCGTGCGAGACGGCGCGCGTAGGGCGCGGGGTTGTTGTAGACGCGCAGCAGCGCTTCGAAGCGCTCGGCGATGGGCCAGGCGGAGTGGAACTTTGCTCCCCCGCGAGCGGGGGAGCTGTCACGCGACGCGTGACTGAGGGTGCGGTGCGGGGCGAAGGCGTCTAACGCCTGCGCGGGTGCGCCCCCTTCGTCATTGGCTTTGCCAATGACACTTCCCCCGCAAGCGGGGGAAGATGGGAAGCAGCGGAAGCTGACGCGCCACGTCTCTGGTTCGTTGGCGAAGAACTCCACGCGCTTGCGCTCGCGCGCATAATGCCGGCTGGACCCGCCTTCGCTGAAGCTTCGGCGGGCAAGCGCCGGCGCTCCGCAACTGCCGCAGTCGAGCGCGCTGGCTTCGATCAGAAGCAAATGACGGAGGAAGGCTTCGGCGACGCGAAGCCAGGAGAGGATGAGGGCGTGGGTTTTGGTCGTGAGTGTGTGGTCGGCGGCGAGATCTTGTGGCGCGCCGAAGAGGTTGAAGAGCGTGGTGATGAACGCGCCGGCGCTGCGCCAGAGGGGGAGGGGCGCGGTGCGGGTGTCGGGGGCGGCGGTGGTTGTCACGGGCGCGAGTATGCGGGCGGTGAGAAGTCGGTCGGATTGATTGGCGCGAAAGCTTGCAAGTCGGAGCGCGGGGCTCCAGCCCGCTTGGCTGCAAACGCTTGGGTGCGCGGCGAAAATGCGCGCCTGGAGGCGCGCGCTCCAACCTGCGAAAGCTTGGGCGACTCGGTCGGATAGAGCGGGGTCTATCCCACAAAAAAAGCCGGCGAGGGCGCCGGTGGTCCATAAAGAAAAAGGCCCGGTTTGCACCGGGCCTTTCCGAATTTGGTTTGCAGCGACCTTAGTTCGAACCGGTGACGATCACGCCTGAGACCATGCGGTCGTCGTTGGAGGCTTCGCCGAACACCGAGTTGCCGCCGCCGAACGCTGAGCGCTCGGTCGGTTGAACGATTTGCGGTTGCGCCGGAGCGCCGGGGCCGGACTGCGAGAGCGGGTCTTGCAGGTAGCGGCACTGCCCCTCGAACACCGCGCCCATCTCGACGGAGAGCGATTGGTGGACGATGTCGCCAAGCACATGAGCGTTGCGGGCCAGCATGACTTTGCGCGCGCGCACCGAACCCTCGACGCGGCCGTGGACGGTCACGCTTTCGCTGACCATGTCGCCCTTGACCATGCCGGTATCGCCGACGGTGACAGAACCGCCGCGCACGTTGCCTTCGATTTCGCCATCAACTTGCAGCTCGGCGCCGTCGGCTTCGATCGTGCCGGTGATCTTCACGCCATTGGCGATGATCGACGCGATGCCGCTGCGGGTGGTCGAGGAACGGCGTTGAACGGGGGCTTCAGGAAGTGCTGGCAAGTTGGAATCCGTACGTGAATTACCCTTGTTCGTGAACATGCCGGCCAGCCCTCAAAAAGTTGACAGGATCCACCGCCCTGCCGCGGAACCACACTTCATAGTGAAGGTGGGTCGCCGTGCTTCTGCCCGTGGAACCCATCGAACCGACGCGTTGGCCAATCGCAACGCGATCGCCGCGTTGGACTTGGATGTCGCGAAGGTGTCCGTAGCGAGTCTTGAAGCCGTGCCCGTGGTCGATCTCGACCGTATAGCCGTAACCAGAACGAGTGCCAGCGAAGACCACAGTGCCAGGCGAGGTGGCCACGACCGGCGCGCGCTCGAAGGCGGCTAGGTCGAGGCCGGAATGGAAAGCGGCGCGGCCGTTGAATGGGTCGATGCGCTGGCCGTAGCCGGAGGTCTCGCGGTAATCGACGGCCACAGGCGCTGCGAGCGGCGTTGCGCCGGCGATGGCGCCGAGGCGGCGCGATTCGCCGATCCGGGCGGCCACTTGGGCGACGCGGCTGGAGAAGGCGGGGTTCAGACCCGAGTCGCGCAGGTAGGCGACGAAGTCTTGCGGAACCAGCGGGCCGCCAGCGGCGGTGTCAGCGTCCGGGCCGGTCAGGCTGGCCATGGAGACGCCGGTAAGGCGCAGAACGCCGCGGGTCTGCTCGGAGCGCTCGACCACTTGGTCTTCCAGCTCGGCCAGGGTGTGATCCTGGTCGGCCTCGAGACGGTCATCGCGGCCGACGCGATAGCCTACTGTCGTGACCTGATATGGCTCAGAGGTGATGGCGCGGGATTGGCGCGGCTCGGCCTCGTCGATCGAGGCGGCCATGATGATGCGGGCGCCGTCACGCTCGATCGGGCGGGCCGCTGCGAGCTGGAGGCTGGTGCCGCCGGCATATTCGAGCAGGGAGCGCAGCACTTCGTGGCGGCTCTCGAACTCGGCGGTGGCTTGGTCGAACTGGCGGGTGCGCTCTTGCAGCTGAGCCTGGGCGGCCGAAGCCTGGGCGCGGGATTCGTTGAGCCAACGGTCGTATTTGGCGCGTTCGCGCTCAATTTCGGCGTTGGAGGCTGTGGCTTGCGGGCCTTCCAGCAAGGTGTTGGCGGTCGCGTAAACGCACCAACCGGCAAAGCCCACAGCGCTCAGCGCCAGCAGGGCCTGCTTGCCTGGAGACAAGGAAACGTAACGGACAGTCCCCCCGCTACGATGGTAAATCTGACGTTCCGGGAACATGCGGTCGAAAAACGCCCGCGCCCGCGATCCGAATTGGCTCATTGAACCGCCACCGCCGCTACTCAGCTAAACAAAATCTCGCTTAGCCCCACCTCAACCATCCAAACCTGAAACGCTCTCCAATTGCAACAGTCGGTAACGGCCGTTTACAGAGATTTCAGGGTTGTTAACGACGTCTATGCGAGAACCGCGCCGTAACCTCGCCCTTTATAGTAAAAACACCCTTATTTTTGGGCCTTGGCGTTAACGTCTTTCAGAACGTCTTCCACATGTCCTGGCACCCGCACCTTTCGCCAGACACGGGAGATGACGCCCTTCGAGTCGAGCAGGAAAGTCGCCCGTTCTATCCCCATGAACTTGCGTCCATAGAGCGTCTTCTCGACCCAGACCCCGTAGCGCTCGCAGACCGCGCCGTCCTCGTCGGAGGCAAGGATCAGGTCTAGCCCGTGTTTAGCCGCGAACTTGTGATGCTTTGCGACGCTATCGCGGGATATGCCGACCACCGTGACCTTGGCGGCTTTGAACGCCTTGGCCTTTTCAGTGAAGTTTAGCGCTTCTGTTGTACAACCAGGCGTGTCGTCCTTCGGATAGAAGTAAACGACTGCTTGCTTGCCCTTCAGGCTGGCCAAGCTGACGGCGCCTCCCCCCGCCGTCGGCAGATCAAACGGGGGCGCGGGGTCTCCGGGTTTGAGTACTTTCGCCAAGACGGGCCTCCACGGCGCCGGCCCTCGGGCCGTCGGGCGCGCACACGACTGCGCGAGCGCTGGGGCTTTGCTTTGCTTCAAAATCATTGTTCGCGCTAGAGTTTCGCGCGGGGCGTTGGAGACGTGCGGATGATACGCCGCTCGACGCTTATTGCTGTCGAGATCCTGTTGGGCCTGGTCGCCGCCTTGGTGATCGGGGTCGCCTTGGCGTGGTGGCGGCTGAGCCAAGGGCCGATCGAACTCAACGCCATCCGCGACCACGTCGAGGCCGAGCTTTCGGCTGCGCGCTCGGGCCGGCCGGTTGGCATCGAGAACGTGGAGCTGGCGTGGGCCAGGAACGCGCTTGAGCTGCGGGCGGTTGGGTTGACGGTGGAAGATGGGCGCGGCGGCGTGCTGTCGCGGGTCGAGCGGGCGCGGATCGAGCTTAACGTGCTGCCCCTGCTGATCGGGCGCATTTCGCTGCAGCGCGCTGAATTTGAAGGCGGTCAGCTGACATTTACGCGCAAACCGAACGGCGCACTGCACATCGCATTGGGACCCGAGGGCGCGCCGGCCGACATCATCCTGCCGACGACGAACTTGAACGAGACGATGGAGCAACGCGTGGCGCGCGTGCTCGACAGCATGGAAGCGGCGTTCAGACCGGTGGGTCCGGGCGGCGGCTTGCGTGAGCTTTCCGTGCGGGGCGCGCTGCTGACGATTATCGACGAAGGCGGCGGCGGGCGCTGGACGGCGGATGCGGCGAATTTTGAATTGGCGCGGCGCGGGCGATCGTTAGCACTTGTCGCCGACGCGCGGCTTGAGGGCCCCGATGGCCTGGCGCCGGCAACGCTGCGGATTTCCACGGACACGCGCTTTCAAGCGGCGGTGGTCGACTTTGGCGCCGAGAACGTGCGACCGCGTGCGTTGTTCTCGCCGGCTGCGTTGGGACCGTTCGCGGGCCTCGATGCGCCGATGACGGCGAACATCTCGATCGGGCTCGATCGTGAGGCCGGCGTGAACCGGTTCGAAGGCGATGTCGCGCTGGGGCGTGGCTCGGCGGAGATGGGCGACGGGCGCTTCACCGTCGAAGGCGGCGGCTTCCATGGCCGCTACGACATCGAGAGCGACGAACTCATCATCGACCAGCTCGCGCTGAACGGCGGACGCACGCGTGTCGGCGGCGAAGTGAGGGTGCGCGACGTGTCGGCGATCATGCGGGCTGCGCCGAACGAGCCGGCGGCGTTCAACATTTCGCTGCCGTCGATGCGGCTTGAAGTGCCCGGCACATTCTCGCAACCGATTGCGTTTTCGAACGTGCAAGTGGTGGGCTCGATTGTCAGCGCCGAGCGCAGCATCAATTTCACGACGCTGACCGCGCAAACCGGTGAAGCGACGATCACGGCTGCTGGGCGCGTCTATTGGGCCGAAGCCGGTGTGGGTGAGAACCGCCGCATGCGGCCGGGCATCGAGATGCAGGGCCAGATCGCTGGACCGCTCGATGCGCGCACGGTCGCGCATGTGTGGCCGATGGGGCTGGGCGAAGGCGCGCGGGCGTTTCTGGAACGCACGCTGCAGAGCGGACGCGTCACGGATACCGTGGCGCGGCTTGATATCCGGCCTTCGGATTTCGCCGCGGGCATCTGGCGCGATGAAGCCGTGGACGTGCGCTTCAACGTGACGGGCGGCGCGATGCGCTTCATCTCGACGATGTCGCCGGTGACGGATGCGCGTGGCTCGGGCGTGCTGCGCGGCAACAGCTTCCAGATGACGATCCCGGAAGCGCGCATGAACGGGATGGCGATCAGCAACGCGCGTATCGACATTCCCCGCTTCAAGCCGCGCGGCGAGATGGCGACGATCTCGGCGCGTGTCGATGGCGCGGCGCGCAATCTGCTGGAAGTGCTGCTGCAGGAGCCGATTGGGCTGGGCGATCGGCTGCCGATCGATGTCGCGAGTGCTACGGGGCGCGGCAGCGTCAATATCCGCATGCAGCGGCCGATGCAGAACGAGGCGCCGTTTGAGGTGTGGCGCTTCAATGTCGACGGCACGATCCGCGACTTCGCCGGCAACATGACGACGCGGCGTGTGGCGCTGAGCCAAGGCCAACTGACAGTGCGCGGCGATCAGCGCGCGGTGACGGTGTCGGGTCCGATCCGGGCTGGAACGTCAGCGATTCAGAACGTGCGCTGGACTGAGCACATTGGGCAACGGGGACGCAATCCAGGCGCTTCGTCGGAGTATCAAATCTCCGGTGATTTCGACGCCGACGACCTGGAGCGGCTTGGCTATTCGGTGGCGGAGTACGCCCAAGGACGCATCGGCGTCACCGTGACGGGCCAGGGCCGTGGCTTCGATGTCGACAATGCGCGGATCGATCTCGATCTGACGCGCGCGGCGGTGGAGACCCCGTGGTCGTTCTGGAGCAAGCGCGCGGGCGTCGCGGCCCAAGCGCGTTTCGTGGTGCAGCGCCAGACCGACGGAACGCTCGAGTTCAACAATATCGACGCGCGCGGCGCCGGGCTGACGGCGCAGGGCCGGATGCGGCTGACGCGCGACAACAGGATTATCGAAGTCGATCTAACACGGCTGGCGATCGAAGGCCGCTCCGACGCGCGTTTGACGGCGGCGCGCGCTGCGGATGGCGGGCTCGATATCGCGGTGCGTGGCGCGCTGTTCGATGCTGCGCCGTTCATGGGCTCGGGCGATGACGAGCCGCAAGCCGCGGCGACGGCGACGCCGGCGAGCACGCGTGCGCCTGCCGCGAACGCTGAGCCGCCGGTCCGGACGAGCGTGATTGTTGATCGCTTGAAGATGCGCGGTGGCGCGACGTTGAACGATGCGCGCGTGGAGCTGCTGACGGCGCGCGGCGCGTTGCAGACTTTGGTGGCGGAAGGCCGCTCGCCGGGCAACCACGCGTTCTCCTTGGCGTTGGGCGCGCGCTCGACCGATCCGCGTGGCGGGATGCGTTTCCGGTCCGACGATGCGGGCTTCGCAATGCGCGCATTGACCGGCGCGGAGAATGTTGTCGGCGGCACGGCTTCGGCGGATGGCGCGTGGCGGCCGGGGCCGCCGAGCACGGCGCGCTTCACGGTGCGGATGCGCGATTTCCAGGTCGTGCGGCTGCCGGCGATGGCGCGGCTGCTTTCGTCGGCTGGTTCGCTGACGGGCATGGTGGAAATGCTCAACGGCGAAGGCATCGGCTTCAACGCGCTCGATGCTGAGATGACCTACGCCAACAATCGCGTGGCCTTCACCGAGGGCCGCATGGCGGGGCCGTCGCTCGGGCTAACGGGCAGCGGCTCCTATGACATCACGCGCGACAATCTCGATATCGACGGCGTGGTTGCGCCGTCGCCGGTGCTGAACTTGTCGATGCTGAGCGAAGTGCCGGTGATCGGCGATTTGTTGGTGTCGCGCCGGGGCGAAGGCGTGTTTGGGATGACCTATTCGATCAATGGGCATGCGGCTGAGCCGCGCGTCGGCGTCAATCCGGTGTCGGCGCTGACACCGGGAATTCTGCGGCGGATTTTTGAACCGGTGCAGCCGCGCGAACGGCCGGCGTCCACTGGCGGTGCACACGCGCGGGAGGCTGAGGAAGCGCCTGAGGCTGCCGCGGTTGAAGCGCCGGCTAGCGTTCCGGCGTCGGCGGAGCCGCCGCCCACACTGCAGGATGTGTCAGCGCCCGCGGCCGAGGTTGCGGCGCAGTAGCACGGGATCGTGAGTAGCGCTTCGGCGCGAACGCTCCATATTTGATGGATCTCCGTGGAGGTTCGTCCATGCGCATTGCATCTCTTGTCGTGAGCGCGCTGGCGTTCGGCTTTGCCGGCGCGGCTTCGGCTCAAAGCATCCAACCGGTTTCGTATTCGCCTGATTTTCAGGAAGCGCTCGAGGATGATCTCGGCGTCCGCGAAGGGGCGTACCTGAGCGAGACGTTGTCGCGTTATGTGGCGGAGGCGCTGGAAGCGCGCGGCTTGAGCGGGCGCGAGGTGCAGATCGAGCTTTCGATTGTCGACGCCAGGCCGAACCGGCCGACGTTCGAGCAGGCGATGGATCGCCCTGGGCTGGATATTTTCAACTCGATTTCCGTGGGCGGCGCGGAGTTGCGCGGTGTGGTGCGCAATTCGGCGGGCGCCGAGGTGCAGACGGTCGAGCATCGCTACTACTCGCACGATCTCTGGCACGCGCGCTTCAACGCCGACACTTGGGGCGATGCGCGGCGCGCGATGCGGCGCTTTGCGACGAAGGTGGCGGACGCGGTGGCGACGTCGGCTAGCTAAAGTGCGCTGAAGCGTGCGTGGCTAAAATGCGGGGCGGAGCCCCGCGCTCCAACCTGTGGGCGGTCTAGCTCACTTTAAGCAGTGCGTGCTTCTTCTTTCCGAGTGAAAGCTTGATGGCGCCGGCGACGATGTCGGCGGCGCTTAGGCTTGCGTTTTCATCCGTCACGGCGACGTCGTTCACGCGCAGCGCGCCAGCGGCGATGTGGCGTTTGGCTTCGCCGTTGGACGCGACAAGCCCGGTGCGGACGAAGGCCGCGGCGACGCGGAGGCCGTTGAGTTCGGCGGCGGGGATGTCGACCGTGGGGAGATCGTCGCTGCGGACGCCTTGTTCAAAGGTGGCTTGCGCCGCGCCGGCGGCTTTCTCGGCTTCTTCGCGGCCGTGCAGCAGCGCGGTGGCTTCGGTGGCGAGCACTTTCTTGGCGTCGTTGATCTCGGCGCCTTGCAGCGCTTCGAGACGCACGATCTCTTCGAGAGAGAGATCGGTGAAGATTTTCAGGAAGCGGCCGACGTCGGCGTCTTCGCAATTTCGCCAGTACTGCCAGTAGTCGTAGGGGCTCACCATGTCGGCGTTGAGCCAGACAGCGCCTTGTGCGGTCTTGCCCATCTTGGCGCCGGATGCGGTCGTGATGAGCGGCTGGGTGAGGCCGAAGAGTTCGAAGCTTTCCATGCGGCGGCCGAGTTCGACGCCGTTGACGATGTTGCCCCACTGATCGCTGCCGCCCATTTGTAAGCTACAGCCGTAACGCTTCTTCAGTTCGACGAAGTCATAGGCTTGCAGGATCATGTAGTTGAATTCGATGAAGCTCATCGGCTGCTCGCGCTCGAGCCGGAGCTTCACGCTGTCCATCGAGAGCATGCGGTTGACGCTCATGTAGCGGCCAACGGTGCGGAGGAAGTCCAAGTAATTGAGCGGCATCAGCCACTCGGCGTTGTCGACCAGGATGGCGTCGGAAGCGCCTTTGCCGAAGGTGAGGAATTTCGAGAACGTGTCTTTGATCGAGGCGGTGTTCTTGGCGATTTGTTCTTCGCTCAAGAGCTGGCGCATTTCCTCTTTGCCGGAAGGATCGCCGACGCGCGTGGTGCCGCCGCCGAGGAGGACGATTGGCTTGCCGCCGGCTTGCTGCAGGCGGCGGAGGTACATGATCTGGGTGAGGTTGCCGACATGGAGGCTGGGGGCCGTCATGTCGAAACCGATGTAGCCGGTGACGCCCGCGCTCGCGGCTTTATCCAGGCCTTCGAGATCGGTGCACTGATGGAATTGTCCGCGCGCGATCGCGGCGCGGAGGAAATCGGAGCGGACGTCGGCTAGGGTGGTCATAACGGGGCGGCGGATAGCACGATGAAGGACGCAATGCATCCGGACTCGGATGCACAATATCCGTCATCCCGGACGCGCGGAGCGCGATCCGGACCCAGGGTCCGCAAGCCCAGTGTTTGCCCCTGGGTCCCGGCTCTCCCTTCGGTCGGCCGGGATGACGGTGTTGATGGCGGTGTTAAGGACTCTGAATTAGGACAGCGGCGTGGTTCAAGAGCTTATCCGCCACCCCGACACCCTGTGCGACGCCGTCGATCGCATCGACGTGGCCGTCGCGCGGCCGCAGCCGGGGTTGCTGGCGCTGCGTTACACCGTGAGCGGGCGGATTGCGGGCGTGCGGATAGCGCCGCCGACGGAGCCGCTGCGGGCCGATCAGCTTTGGCAGACGACATGCTTTGAAGCGTTCGTGCGCACGGCGCCGGGTGCGGGCTATTACGAGTTCAATCTGGCGCCCTCGACGCAATGGGCGGCGTATCACTTCGTCGGCTATCGCGATGGCATGGCGCTGGCGGAGTTGGCGCCGCCGGCGATCATCACGGGCGCTAACGCGACCCATGTGGATGTTGATGCTCTGATTTATTTGCCGCCGAACTATGAAACTTGGTGGCTCGGGCTGGCGGTGGTGATTGAAGAAACGAGCGGCGCCAAATCGTATTGGGCGCTGAAGCATCCGGCGGGGAAACCGGACTTTCATCACGCTGAAGGCTTTGCGTTGGAGCTGGTATGAAGTTTGGCATCGATCGGTTGCTCGAAGACGCGAGTTTGCGTGCGCCGTTAAAGGGCAAGCGCATGGCGCTGGTGGCGCATCCGGCTTCGGTGACGCGCGATCTCACGCATTCGCTCGATGCGCTGGCGGCATGCGAGGATATTCGTATCACAGCAGCGTTCGGCCCGCAGCACGGCATGCGCGGCGATAAGCAAGACAACATGATGGAGACGGCGGACTACACAGATCCGCTGCACGGCGTGCCGGTGTTTTCGCTGTATGGCGAAGTGCGCAAACCATCGGGCCAGATGATGTCGACGTTCGATGTCGTGTTGATCGATCTGCAGGACGTCGGCTGCCGCATCTACACGTTCATCACCACGCTGCTTTATATGATCGAAGCGTGCGCGAAGGACGGCAAGGAAGTCTGGGTGCTGGATCGGCCCAATCCGGCGGGACGGCCGGTTGAAGGGCTGACGCTTCGGGCGGGCTGGGAGAGCTTTGTCGGCGCGGGGCCGATGCCGATGCGGCACGGGATGACGCTTGGCGAACTCGGGCATTGGTTCATTGAGCACTTCAAGCTCGATGTCGCGTATCGCGTGATTGAGATGGAAGGCTACTTTCCGGATGATGCGCCGGGGTATGGCTGGCCGATTGGTGAGCGCACCTGGATCAATCCTTCGCCGAATGCGCCGAACCTTTGGATGGCGCGCGCTTATGCGGGCACGGTGATGCTCGAAGGCGCGACGTTGAGCGAAGGGCGCGGGACGACGCGGCCGTTGGAATTGTTCGGGGCGCCGGACATTGTCGCGCGCGATGTGATCGCGGAAATGCAGCGGCTGGCGCCGGATTGGCTGCGCGGGTGCAAGCTGCGCGATTGTTATTTCGAGCCGACGTTCCACAAGCACGTGAAGCAGCTCTGCAATGGCGTGCAGATCCATTGCGAGACGCCGGATTATTACGATCACCAGGCGTTCAAGCCGTGGCGGGTGCAGGCGCTTGGTTTCAAGGCGATCCGGCGGCTTTATCCGGACTACGATCTATGGCGCGATTTTCCGTACGAGTACGCGTTTGGGAAATTGCCGATCGATGTGATTAACGGCTCGCCGCTGTTGCGCGAGTGGGTTGATGACGCGAACGCGACGCCGGGTGATCTTGAGGCGATCACGGTGCCGGATGAGCAAGCTTGGCTTGCGACGTGCGCGAAGCATTTGATCTACTAGCGCGGACGGGGCCCCAACTAAGTCACAAGCAACGCACAATCACTGGCGTCGCTCCGCGTTCGACCGTGAACGGGCCGAGTTCCAGCCCCGATGGGACTACGCGCACGCTCAGCGTCATGCGCGAGCCGCTCACTCGGCCCTCGTAATTCGCGGGCAGCACGAGGGCTTCCTCACCGACGCGCTCAGGTCCGCCGTGTCCCGGTGTGTGGGTGCCGCGCACCGAGAAACGGCCCGATGAATCGGGTCGCACGGGCTCGTCTATCGTGCCGGCGGCGCAATCGTATTCAAGCGTTCCGCCCAGTGGCGCCAGCTCCAATGCGACATGCTGACCGCCCCAAGAGCCGGTCAGCGTCTCGCCGGCCCGCGATGGCGCGCCCTGGCATGCGCTGAGGACGATCAGAGCCAACGCACTTGCGACAATGCAAACGTAGCGAGACATTGCTTTCGGCCTTTCCTGGCAGCCGGCGGTCCGACTGCATCCGATCCCTGCGCTCGATCTTCGTAGCTTTTCGCCGGGGGCGGACGTTCAAATACAAGCGTTGAGGTAGACGCAGCTGGCCGCAAACCAAGCCCAAGTCACTGCAAACAACACTCCCGGCGCGCCAAACAGGAAAAGCCAGATCGGCTTGTCGGGCGAGCGACGAACCACCCATAACGTCAACCCCGCCCAGGCGATGAGCAGCGCAAAGGCGATTGGCATGAAGCTATCGCCGAAAAAATCCAAGACGTGCAGTTTCATCCGCGCGGGAAACAGAACACCGAGAGGTAGAAACATCGCAGAGGCAACGAGCCCGGCTGTTATCGATGTTGACTTGCCGACGGTCACAGCGCTCACGTTAGCACGTTCTCCCGCAATGTGCGCTTCGGCCAAGAACAGAAGCTAGCGCGGCGCGCGTTTCGCTAGAATGCGCTGCAATGTACGCCGGTGCATGTTTAGCCGCCGGGCGGTTTCACTGACGTTGTGGCCGCAGAGTTCGTAGACGCGCTGGATGTGCTCCCAGCGGATGCGGTCGGCGGACATGGGATTGTCCGGCGGTTCGGGCGTGGCGTCGGGCGCGGCGAGCAGCGCTTTGACGATGTCTTCGGGATCGGCGGGCTTGGCGAGATAATCGATAGCGCCGGCTTTCACGGCGGCGACGGCGGTGGCGATGGCGCCGTAGCCGGTCAGCATCACGACGCGGCAATCGGGGCGGCTCTTGTTCAGGGTTTCGACGACGGTGAGGCCGGAGCCATCTTCGAGCCGCAGATCGAGCACGGCGTAGGCGGGCGGGGTCTTGGTGGCGATCTCGGTCGCTTCGGCGACGGTGGCGACGGCGTTGACTGCGAAGCCGCGCTGTTCGAGCGCGCGCGCCAGACGCGTGCGGAAGGCCGCATCGTCATCAAGAATGAGGAGAGTTTTTTCGCCTTCGAGGGGCGCTTCGGTGCTCATCTGAAAGTCCCGCTGTGATGCAGTGTATTTAGTGGATTTTCTTAGAAATTAAAGCGCTGGCGCTTCGATGGATGGGCGCGGCCAAGTGACCTTCACGACAGCGCCGGGATTGGGCGGGCGGCGGTTGCGCATTTCGAGCTTGGCGCCGGTGCGTTCGAGCAGCGTTTTGGAGATGAAGAAGCCGAGGCCCAGACCGCCGGCGACGCCTTCGCGGTCGCGCTCGGTGAGGTAGGGTTCGCCGAGGCGATTGAGCACGCCGGGCGCGAAGCCGGGGCCGTCGTCGCGGACAGTGATGGCGACTTGGTTCGCGTCCCAGCGCGCTTCGATGTCGACGCGGGTGTTGGCGAAGCCGACCGCGTTTTCGACGATGCCGCCGAGGGAATGAATGATCTCCGGCATGCGACGGACTTCGAGCGGGCCATCGCCCTGCGCATCGATGATGATGTCGGCGCCGAGGCCTTCGTGTGGGGCGATCACTTCTTCGAGCATCACGCGGATTGGTGCGCGCTGCAGCATGATGTCGCTCTGCTCGCGGTTGGCGGAGAGCTGGGCGAGGATGGCGCGGCAGCGTTCGCTTTGGGTGACGAGGAGCTGCAGATCTTCGAAGCGTGGATCGTCGGCGGGGATGCCACGCGCCATTTCCTTGGCGACGAGATGGATGGTGGCGAGCGGCGTGCCGAGTTCGTGCGCGGCGGCGGCGGCGAGGCCGCCGAGCGCGGAAAGCGTTTGTTCACGCGCCAGAACCGCTTGCGCGGCGGCGAGTGCGATGTTGAGGCGCTCTTCTTCGGCGGCGACGCGCCAGGCATAGACACTAGTGAAGCCGAGGCCGACCAGCACGGCGGCGGCGATGCCCATCTGGTAGAGCGGCGGCAGAGAGAAGGTCGCATCGTCCGGCCACGGTAGCGGCAAACGCAAAACTGAAATGGCGCCGACGCAAACGAAGGTGATCGCTGCGAGCATCGCGGTGACGGCGGGGCGCAGCACCGTTGCTGATACGGCCACTGGCGCGACGAAGAGAAACACGAACGGGTTTTGCAGGCCGCCCGTCAGCGCGAGTAGCACAGCAAGTTGGATGACGTCGTACGCAAGTTGCGCGGCGGCTTCCCACTCGAGCGCGAGTTCTTGCGCACGGCGGGTGGCGATGAGGCCGAGATTGAGTGCGACCGAAACCGCAATCGCCGCCAGCGCCCAGCCGATCGGGAAATCGACGTCGAGGCCATAGCGCACGAACAGCACCGAGACGGTCTGGCCGAAGATGGCGAGCCAGCGCAGCAGGATGAGGGTGCGGACGCGGACCCGGCTCTGGGCGGTCCAGAGTGTGGGGAGCGGGGTCTGTGAGCGGGTGTCCGATACGGCCATTGCCGGAAGGTCATGCGCCGGGGTGCGGCAATTGCTCAAGGGCGGCGCCCGTAAATGCCGCTACATTTGCCATTGCTTCTGCGAAGCGTTCGCAATAATGGACGACGGACGGTTTGCGGAAGGCGGGGCTATCGATGCGGGGACTTTGGGGGACGACGGCGCTAGCCCTGGTCATGGGCGGTGCGTTGGCGACTGGAGCGGCGAACGCGCAGGAAGTGCAAGTTGCCGACGCCGGCGAGATCACCGTGACGGCGACGCGGTCGGAGAAGGACACGTTCGACGTGCCGAGCGTGGTCAGCGTTATCACCGCCGAGGACATCGAAGAAAATCTCGTCACCGACATCAAAGACCTGGTGCGGTTCGAGCCCGGCGTTTCGGTGCCGACGAGCCCTTCGCGTTTCTCCGCCGCGTTCTCCTCGGCCGGCCGCGACGGCAATAGCGGCTTCAACATTCGCGGGCTCGGTGGCAATCGCGTGCTGTTCCAAGTCGATGGAGTGCGCGTGCCGGAAGGCTTCTCGTTCGGGCCGGCTTCGTTTGGGCGCGGCGACTATGTCGATCTCGATTTGCTGCAGTCGGTTGAGATCATGCGCGGTCCCGGCTCGGCGCTCTATGGCAGCGACGGCCTCGCGGGCGTGGTGAGCTTCATCACCAAGGACCCGGAAGATTTTCTTTATGGCGATGAATCCTTCGCCGCGCGCGTGCGCGCGTCGTATGCCAGCGCCGACGACAGCTTTAGCGAAGGCGCGTCGGCGGCGGGACGCTGGGGCGACTGGTCGGTGATCGGCGGATACACGCGGCGCGACGGCCATGAGCAAGACAATCAGGGCGACGTCGCCGGCGTGGGCGCGCTGCGCACAGAGCCCAACCCGCAAGATGTCACCTCGGACTCCGCCATGGCGCGCCTGGTGTTTGAGCCAAGCGATGCGCATCGCTTCCGTTTGGCCGCCGATTGGGGTCAGCGCGAGATCATCACGGAATCGCTGACGGCGCGTTCAGCCTCTGTCGCTGATCTCGATGGCCGCGACGAAGGCGAACGCGCACGGTTTGGGTTGGACTACACCTATGAAAACGATGGCGGCGCCATCGACCGCGCGTTTGCCGCGATTTATGTACAAGAAAGCAGCCTGCTGCAGTTCAGCGACGAGGATCGCGCAGTCCTCGCGGACCGCACACGGTTGACCACGTTCGACAATGATGTGTGGGGCGCGGCGTTGCAGCTGGAGAGCGCGTTCTCGGTTGGAAACGTCGAGCACCGGCTCATCTATGGCGGCGACTATTCGCTGACGCGTCAGGAAGGCATTCGCGACGGCACCGTGCCGCCCGGCGGCGAGACGTTCCCAACGCGGCCTTTCCCCAACACGGACTATGAGCTGGCCGGCTTGTTCATCCAGGACGAGATCAGCTTCAGCGATGGACGTTTCGTGCTCTATCCAGCGCTGCGCTACGATTCCTACGATCTGCAGCCGGAAGACGACGCGCTCTACGTGCTGCCGGTGGCGGGACAAAGCGATTCCGAAATTACGCCGCGTCTCGGCGCGGTGCTGTGGGCGAGCGATCATGTCGGCGTGTTCGCGAACTATGCGCGCGGATTCCGGGCGCCGTCGCCGAGTGAAGTGAACAACGGTTTCGTCAATCTGGCGCAAGGCTATCGCTCGGAGCCGAACCCTGATCTCACGCCGGAGACGAGCGAATCGATCGAAGCCGGCGTGCGGCTGCGCGACGTGCGCTTCCTCGGCGCCGATCTCCGCGCCAGCGCCTCGGCGTTCCAATCGCACTACGAGGACTTCATCGAGCAGGCCGTCATTAGCGGCAGCTTCACGCCGATGGATCCGGCCGTGTTCCAGTACGTCAATCTGGGAGAGGTCGATATCCTCGGCTTGGAAGGCCGCGCCGATCTGACCTGGGAGAACGGCTGGGGGTTCACGGCCGCTGCGTCGATCGCCGAGGGCGATCAGGACGACGGCGCCGGCATTGAGGCCCCGCTCAACACGATCGACCCGCTGAAGATCGTCGCCGGCTTGTCATATCACGATCCGAATGGGCGTTTCGGCGGACAGTTCATCGCCACTTTGGTGGCCGAGAAAGACGAAGTCGATATAGCCCAGACTTGCACCGACGCCTTTGGTTCGTCGTCACCCTGCTTCGTGCCGGAGGGCTTTACGCTGCTCGACCTCACAGGCTATTGGCGTCTGACGGAGGACGCGACGTTCCGCGTGGGCGTGTTCAATCTCACCGATGAAACCTATTGGTGGTGGAGCGACGCGCGCGGGCTGGACATTACGAACGTGGCGCTGGATGCCTACACGCAGCCTGGCCGCAACGTCTCCGCTTCGATTTCTTACCGCTTCTAAAGGGGCTTTCGCGATGCACGTATCTCTCACCCGCCGGGCTTCGATGCTGGCGATGGCTGGCGCTGGTGTTGTGGCCGCCGCCCCCGCGCTTGCGCAGACCACGCGGCGTTTGCCGGCGGCGGTGGAGCGCGATCGCCAATCCATTTTGGCGATGGCGGGCGATTATCATGTGCGGTTCAACTTCAACGAAACGGTGCCGTTCGTGAGCGACTACACGCCGCTCGAGCCGAAGACGAGCGGCGGCTATGAAAGCGTGCGCGTGATTGAGGACACCGGCACGTTCATCCAACTGCAGCACATGCTGGTGGCCGAACACGAAGGCCAAACCTTCGTGATCAAGCACTGGCGACAGGACTGGACCTACCAGCCGCGCAATGTGCTGGTGTATGAGCGGCGCAATTATTGGACGCTGGCGAATGTGAGCAGCGCCGATCGTCGTGGTGCGTGGTCGCAGACGGTTTGGCAAACGGATGACTCGCCGCGTTATGGCGGTGTTGGCCGCTGGAATTACGACAATGGCCGCACGATCTGGACCAGCGGTCCGACGCTGCGTCCGCTGGCGCGCCGCGATGCGATCCGCAATCCGGTTTACAATCGCTACAACTCGATCAACCGCCATGCGCTGACGCCGAATGGCTGGGTGCATGAGCAGGACAACGAGAAGATCGGTGATCGCAACGGCCAGCTGGTGGCGATCGTGCATGAGGACGGCGTCAACACCTATGAACGCTTCACTGAATATCCTGTGGCGGCGGCGGATTCGTACTGGACCGACACGCGCGAGTACTGGGCGGGCGTGCGCGGCATGTGGGACGCGGCGATCGCGCGCCGCCGTGGCGTGTGGGTCGAGGAAGAAGCGCAGAACGGCGCGATTACCGGCCCGGCGCTGATGGGCTTGGCCGACCGCATCCACAGCGACGAAATCGAAACGACGCCGGCGCTCGCCGAAGCGCAAACCGCGATCGCGACGGCGACAAGCGCGGCTTAAATTCATGCTCCCCGCTTTGCGGGGAGCTGTCGAACGCGAAGCGTGAGACTGAGGGGCGTGTTGCGCTGCGGCGTGACGCGCCCCTCCGCTTTGCCCGCTTCGCGGGCGTCAGCATCTCCCCGCATAGCGGGGAGCATTAGCGGCCCAGCACCACCACCATCGGCCCGAGATCGGTGCTTTCGTCGCGGCGATCCATCTGTGGCGACCATAGGCTGGACACGGAGCCATCCAGGAACAGCGCGTTATCGCAATTGAGTTCGTCGCGGAAGAAGCGGGCGAAGTGGCCGAAGGAGACGACGCCGGAGCTTATGACGAAGAATGCGGTGTGTTCGTCGCGGACGCCGACGCCGTTGCGGAGATAGCGTGAGGGGCCGTCGTGCTGGAATTGCGGATGCAGCGCGCCGTCGATGACGAGCATGGGGCCGGATTGCGTGGCGAAGCGAGCGGCGCGGGGTTCGGCAGCATAGTCGTCCGTGGCGGCGACGTGCACGGCGCCGTTTTCGCCCTGCCAGAACACGCCGTTGGGCTTCATGTGAAAGTTGCCCGGGCCGTCGGTGCGGCTTAGCGCACGCTCCTGCTCCCCTTCGCTGATGTAGAGGCCGATTGGTGCGCCGGCGTCGTTATACATTCCAGCGTTCATGGCGAAGCGCACGCGGCTTGCGTCGCGGCCGAGGTGGGCGGCGAGGGCTTCGAAGCTGCGGATGTAGTTGCCGTCAGCATCCTGTGAAGTGAGGCGCAGTTCGTCGCGCGTTGCGTCGTAGGTGCAGACGATGAAGCGCGAACCTTCGAACTCGCGTGTGACACACGGGTCAGGTTCGCGGTCGGCGCCGCGCGATACCGAAAACACTGCAACGCCAGCGGCAATGCAACCTGCGGCAATGGCGGCGAGGGCAAGTCGCGAAAGCTTCATTACGCGGCACATGGGGCTGCTTCGGCGGCAAGCTCAAGAGCGGGCTGCGGCATTGCGCCCCCTGTGCGCTCGCGCCGCGTTGCTTGGCGGCTGCGCGCCGCGCTTAGGTTTGGCGATGGGCGAACCTGAAACTCCGCGGCGCAATTTGACCGCCGCCGTGGTGCCAGCGCTGGCGGCTGCCGCGCTCGCGGCGGTTGGCGCGATGCTGCTGGTTGGCCAAAACGGCGCCGAGCGCGCCAAGCAGGCGTCCGTGCCACGCGACTGTATTATCGAGAACGCTGACGGTGTGGGCGGGGCGATCGATCTGGTGGATGCCAATGGGTCGCGTGTGACGCAGGCGGATTTCGCGGGCGAGCCGGCTGTCATCTATTTTGGCTTCACGCACTGCCCGGATATTTGCCCGACCAGCATGTACGCCGTCGCTGAAGCGTTGGCGCAGCCGGGCGGTTACGACGTGCAGCCGATCCTGATCACGGTCGATCCCGAGCGCGATACCCCGGCGCGCATGGGCGAGTACGTGCGGACGCAGGGCTTTCCGGAGGGCTTGTCAGGCTTGAGCGGCACGCCTGCTCAGATTGATGCGGCGGCGTCTGAGTTCCAGGTGTTTCACTCGCGCGTGCCGATCGAGGGCGCGGCGGCGGACGTCTACAATGTGGATCACTCGTCGCTGCTCTACGTGGTCGACGCGAACTGGCGGACGGTCTCCATCATGCAGACCATGAACCGGGAAGATCCGATGAATCCGCGCAGTCCATTGGTCCCGGCGTCGCCGCAGGCGATCGCGGCGTGCATCGCGGCGGGGCTGGAGCGGGCGGCCTGATTATGTGAAGCGGGGCGCCGTTGGCGCTTGCGTGGCCCGTAACTGACATTACGTTCAGGTTTGGCGGCCAGGGCGGGAACCCGGCAGCCGGTTAAGACGTCTGACCTAGGCCGCTTCGTCTGATGCCGCAGTGCAGCGGATACGGCCATCAGGCGTCTTAGCTTGTTGGAAACGGGGGAGCGCGCAGCATCCGATTCTAGGATTGCTGCGACGCAGCAGAAGGGCTTGCATGCTCTATTCACTATACGAACTCGGCCACCTGTCGGTGACGCCGATGCGCATTGCGGCGCTGATGCAGAGTTCTGTGCTGCGCTCGCCGTTCAATCCGATGGCTGACACCGAGATCGGACGCACGGCCGCGGCCGCGGCGGACCTGTTTGAATCGGTGACGCGACGCTACCGAAAGCCCGACTGGAATTTGCCGACGACGACGGTGAACGCCGTTGAGGTCGCGGTGACGCCGAAGACGGCGTGGTCCGCGCCTTGGTGCAACATGATCCACTTCGAGCGCGATGCTGAGGCTCTGGTGGCGGCGCGCGGCGAGCGCACTGATCCGACCGTGCTGATCGTCGCGCCGATGTCTGGGCACTATGCGACGCTGCTGCGCGACACGGTGAACGCGTTCCTTGGCGAGCACGAAGTGTACGTCACCGATTGGGCCGATGCGCGCACGGTGCCGATGCTGTCGGGCCGTTTCGATCTCAATGACTACATCGATTACGTGATGGGCATGGTGCGGGCCTTGGGTCCGGAGACGCATGTTGTCGCGGTGTGTCAGCCGGGGCCGCTGGTGTTGGCGGCGGTGGCGCTGATGGCGGATGAGGACGATCCGTGCACGCCGGCAACAATGACGATCATGGGCTCGCCGATCGACGCGCGTAAATCGCCGACGGCGCCGAACAAGCTCGCCGAAACGCGCGATATCGAATGGTTCAAGAAGAACATGATCCATTCGGTGCCAGCGATTTATCCGGGCGCGTTCCGCCGGGTCTATCCGGGCTTTCTGCAGTTGGCGTCGTTCATGGGCATGAATTTATCGAGCCACGTCGATGCGCACCAAGCCTACTTTCAGAATTTGGTGAAGGGCGACGGAGAACCCGCCGAGAAGCACCGCAATTTCTACGACGAGTATCTGGCGGTGATGGATCTCTCGGAAGAGTTCTACATCCAGACGCTGGTCGAAGTGTTCCAGGAATACACGCTTGCCAACGGCACGATGATGCATCGCGGCCGCCGCGTTGATCCGGGTGCGATTACGAAGACGGCGCTGCTGACAGTCGAAGGTGAGAACGACGACATTTCCGGCATCGGTCAGACGCAGGCCGCGCACGATATCTGCGCCAACATTCCGGAAAACATGCGCCGCGACTACATCCAGCCGGGTGTCGGCCATTATGGCGTGTTCTCGGGCCGCCGCTTCCGCACGGAAATTTATCCGCGCATGCGTGAGTTCATGCGCAGCTTCCAGAGCGCGAAATCGCGGACGCCGAAGCTGCGGCTGAAGGTCGTGAGCGAGTAGCTCGTCGCTTTCGATAAGCGAACAACCGCTTCGACCCATTCCCCGGGCGATGCGCAGCATCGAACCGGGGACCCATGAACACCGGCCGGTCCGACCTAAGCACGACTCTCGTCGCGCTTCTCGCGGATGAATTTGTGCTCATGGGTCCCCGGTTCTCGGCTATCGCCGAGCCCGGGGAATGGGTGTGGTGTTAGGCGACGGACATCGTCTTTCCGTCCGCCGCGCGCACCGGAATGCCAGTTGGGTCAAATCCATCGAGGCACCGCACGTTGATGCCGTAGTGATCTGGCATCGAGCGTTTGCGGTGAAACGGATAGATGCCGCAGACGCTGCAGAAATAGTGGCGCGCGACGCCGGTGTTCCATTGATAGAGGCTGAGCTTGTCTTCGCCGGCGAGGAGCTTGAAGCCGCTCTCGTGCACCGCGCACATCAGTGCATTCTTCTTGCTGCATAGCGAGCAATCGCACATCGTGAGTTCGGTGATTTCAGTTTCGATCTCGAACTGAACCGCGCCGCAATGGCAGGATCCGCGATAGTGCGTCATGTGCTCACCTTCCTCAGCAGACTAGCCGACGCTGGCAGTCGCGGGAACGCGCGAAGCATGAGATTCTTGCGTATGCGCTTCGATTCGAAACCGAAGGCCGAGACGCCAACTCAAACCGAGATCGAAACGATCGACGGTCGCCGCATGTCGGTGAAGTTGATAGTGAACCCGCGCGCGCGGCATGTCTCTGTGCGGATCGATCCGACGCGCCGGCAAGCGATCGCGACGGCGCCGACGAAGCGGCATCTGAAACACGCGGCGCAATTTGCGGCCGAACGCGCGGGTTGGATCGCGCAGGAATTGTCGCGGCTGCCGAAGGGCGTGACGCTGGCGCCGGGGTCGTTCGTGTGTTTCCGCGGTGTGGAGCACGAATTGGTGTTGGAGCGCGGGCGTGGGCATGCGCGGATTGAGCCGGACTTGATCCCGCGCATCGTGGTGCCGTGCCCTGACCCGGCTTTGTTTGAATCGCGGCTGCTGCGCTTCTTCAAGGATCAGGCGCGCGAAGAGCTGATCGATCGTGTCGCAACGCATTCGGTGACGCTGGGCGTGAAGCCGGTGAAGATCCAGGTGAAGGAATTGCGTTCGCGCTGGGGTTCTTGCTCCGTCGATGGCGTGCTCTCGTTTTCGTGGCGTGTGATTTTGGCGCCGCCGTTCGTGCTGGATTATCTCGCCGCGCACGAAGTGGCGCACTTGCGCGAGATGAACCACTCGCGCCGGTTCTGGGCGCAGGTGAAGCGCTGCATCGCTGACTACGAGCGCGGGCGGGATTGGCTGCATGAGCATGGTTGCGCGCTGCATGCGGTGGGGTTGGCGCGGTAACCGAGCGCGGGTCTTCAGACCCGCATTCTTCAAACACACAAACAAGAGCGGGTCTGAAGACCCGCGCTCCTTTAGCTCAGCCCTCTGGTCCAAAATCTAGTGAGCGATCCTGATCGTCGGGCGGCGCGGGCGCGGCTTCGGCGCCGATGGTTGCGCCGATCGGCGCGCCAACGGCGGTGAGCTCGGGCATTTCAACGGCGGCGATACCCAGGTCGTAGTCGCCTTCGCCGGGCATTTCGAGTGGACGCGACGGCGTGTTGCGCAACGCGACGGGCATGAACCGCGCCCAGATGTCGGCGGGCAGTGAGCCGCCGGTGACGCGCGCGGTTTCGGTGAAGTTGTCGTTGCCGACCCAAACGCCGCCGACCATGCCGGGCGTGAAGCCGATGAACCAGGCGTCGCGGTAGTCGTTGCCGGTGCCGGTTTTGCCGCCGATTTGGTGCGTGGTCATGCGCGCGCGCGTGCCGGTGCCGGCTTGCACGACGCGGCTCATCATCATGTTCATGTACCGCATTGGGCGCTCTTCGATGACGCGCGAGCGGTTCTCCTGGCGCCAGCTCCACATGGTCTCGTTGGAGTTGGCGCGGCGGATGCGCGTGACGCCGTGGGCTTCGACGTTGAAGCCGTCGGCGGCCATGGCGCCGTAGGCCTGCGTCATTTCGAGGAGCGTCATCTCTTGGGCGCCGAGCGCCAGCGAATGGTAGTTGTGCAGCGGCGAGCGGACGCCGAGGCGACGCGCCACGTCGATCACCTTCTGGCCGCCAACTTCGTTGGCGACGCGGATCGCGACCATGTTGAACGAGTTGGCGAAGGCCGAGTTGAGCGAAACCGGTCCGTTGAACTCATTGGTGTAGTTGCCGGGCGTCCAATCGGGCTGGCCTTCGATCGAGATCGTGATCGGCGCGTCTTCGCGTACACTCCACGGCGTCAAGCCGTTTTCCATGGCGGCGAGATAGATGAAGAACTTGAAGGACGAGCCGGGCTGGCGGCGCGCTTGTGTGGCGCGGTTGAACTGGCTGACATCGTAGTCGCGGCCGCCGACCATGGCGCGGACGCCGCCGGTGTCGTCCATGACCAGCGCCGCCGATTGCGAGACGCGGCGCTCTTCGCCTTGCTCGGCGAGAACGGTCTCGATCGATTCAGCGGCGGAGCGCTGGGCGGCGATGTCGATGGTGGTTTCGATGATGAAGTCGTCGCGTTGTTGGCCGATGACGTCGTTCAGCAGCGGATCGATCCAGTCGCGGTAGTACGAGAGCACGCCCGCCGGGTTACGGCGGCTGATGACGAGTTCTTCCTGAAGTGCTGCTTCGCTTTCGGACGCGCTGATGAAGCCCATCGACACCATTTCGTTGAGCACAGTGGTGGCGCGGTCGCGCGCGGCGGCGATGTCTTGGCGGGCCGGATTGAGACGCGATGGCGCTTTGACGAGGCCGGCGATCATTGCTGATTGCAGCAGCGTGAGTTCGCGCGCGGGGCGGTCGAAATAGCGTTCGGCGGCGGCTTCGACGCCGTAGGCGCCGGCGCCGAAGTAAACCCGGCTGAGATAGAGCGCGAGGATTTCGTCCTTGGTGAAGCGTGTTTCCAGCCAGATCGCCATGGCGATCTCTTGGAATTTGCGCCGCCAGGAGCGTTCGTTGGTGAGGAAGAGGTTCTTCGCCAATTGCTGCGTGATGGTCGAGCCGCCCTGCACGACGCGGCCGGCGCGGAAGTTCTCGGCGCCGGCGCGCATCATGCCGCCGAAATCGACGCCGAAGTGATCATAGAAGCGGCGGTCTTCGATGGCGATGAAGGCTTGGGCGACGTAGGGCGGCAGCGATGCGATATCGACGGGCGGCGCGTTTTGCGCGCCCTCGCGCAAGATCACGTTGCCATTGCGGTCGAGGAAGGTGATCGACTGGCCTTGGCGTGCTTCCCAGAGATCGTCGGTCGAAGGCATGCCCCAGGTGACGAAGAAGAAGAAGCCGATGATGAGTGCGACGAAACCACCGGCGGCGTAGCCGCTCCACACCGCGGCTTCGCGGATGTTGCGCGGGCGTTTGACGCCGCGGATGCGACGCCAGATCTCGGCGCCGATCGTGTTGGTGACGCCCCAGAATTTGACCCAGCCCGGTTCAATGGCGGCCCAGATGTCGCGCCGGGTTTCTTCGATGCGCGCTTTGATGCGGCCCCATTGCGATGGCGGCGCTTCGGCCTCGCCTTCGTCGGGATCGCCGGCGGCGCGGAAATAGTGCGGCGGCAGATCGGTGGGCTCCGCCACCGGTGAGGCGGCGATAGGCGCGTCAGGCTCGGCGATGGCTTCGGGTTCTTCGTCGCGAGCGGCGATCGCTGGCTCTTCGTAGGGCCCGGCCTCTCCGACAGGCGCAGGCTCTTCAGATGGTTCGGCGACGGCCTCACGCTCTGGGTACGACTCCGTCTCTTCGACTGGCGCGGGCTCTTCAGGCGCTGCGGTGAAGAACTCCGGCTCCGAATAGGGCTGAGACGCTAATTCGGGCTCTCGTTCTGGCGACGCCTCCACGGGCTCGGGCGTGTCTGCTGCTGTCGTTTCCTCGAACAACTGATGCTCGTCGGCGGGCAGGTCCGGCTCAGCGTCCGCGACCGTACGCTCCTCGGGAACGCTGGATTCGCCGCCTTCGGCAGGCGGTTCAGTCGGAGGCAGGTCCTCCGGCTCGGTCGGATCGTTTTCGTCAGCCACCCCGGCGCAACCTCCGCGCTCCAACTAGCGCGATTCTCCCGCAGCCCTGCCCAAAGGAAGGCAGCGTGCGGGCTCGTACGGTAAACGCGAGGCAAGGGAACTTTGTTTCCCCGCCCCGTTCTCGCCGCAAAGTTTCCGCTTCCGGCGCTCAGTTCGCAATAGGAACAGGCGCCCGGTTTAGCTTGCTGCGACGGGAGACCATGGCCATATTTGCTCAGCGCTGCGGGATATCCCTGCGGCAAGGAGGTTAATTCGGATGAGCGACTACCACTCTCAAACGGGCTCAATCCCGATTGGGCGCGAAGAGGCGGCGCTGGACCCGGGGCTCCGGAAGTTCATGCTCGGCGTGTACGTCAAAATGGCGCTCGGCTTGATTTGGTCGGCGGGCTTGGCGTTCGCCGTCGGTACGATCCCGCAAATCACATACGCGGTGCTGACGCCGCCGGTGGTCTACATCGTCCAGTGGGGTCCGGTTGCGATCCTGTTGGGCTCCAACTTCTTTATGCGCAATGCGTCGCCAATGGCGTCCGGCATCCTTTATTGGACAGTCGTTACGCTGATGGGCTTGGGGCTTGGCTTCTGGGTCGCGGTCGCCGCGCAAGCCACAAGCGTGTCCACGGTTGGCGGACAGACGCTAACAGTCACGTTCGCAACGATGGCGAAAGCGTTCTTGATCACAGCCGGCGCGTTCGGTGCGCTCTCACTGTTTGGCTACACCACGAAGCGCAATCTGAGCGGCTTGCACTCAATGGTGATCATGTCGGCTTGGGGCTTGTTCGCGATCGGCCTGCTGAGCTTCTTCTTCAGGTCCGAGATGTTCGAGCTGATCCTGCAGGCAGCAACCCTTGTGCTGTTCTCGGTGCTGGTGGCGACGCAAACCAACCAGCTGCGCGAAAGCTATTATTATCTGGCGAACGATCAGCGCGGTCAGGCCGTGATGACCAATTTTGGCGCGTTGAACTTGTACATCGCGTTCGTCGCTATCTTCCAAACGCTGCTGAGCTTTATGAGCCGCGACTAACCGTCGATTGCTGATGTCGGAAACGACAGCGCCTCGGCTTCGGCCGGGGCGTTTTTGTTTTGCGAGCTAGTCGCCAACCACTTGCATGCGCTTGGGCTCGAGTACGGCGATCACGCGCGCGAGATCGTGACCGCGCCGCAAGACCCTGCCGTCGATAGCCTTCACGCTGTAGGCGCCTTGCTTGCGCGCTTCGTCGGGGCGTTTCTCGATTTGGTAGAGCGGTGCTTCGCTGGTGCGGCGATAGACGCTGAACAATGCGCGGTCCGGTAGAGCATCAAGTGCATAGTCGCGCCACTCGCCAGCGGCGACCATGCGGCCGTAGAAACGTAACAGGCGATCCAATTCCAGACGCTCGAAAAAAACGGTGCGTCCGCTCATGCGCGTGAGCCTCCTGTGAGCTACCTGTGTACAACAATCTGGTGGCTTACGCGGCTAGATTAAATATCGGCAGAGGTCGGGTTTCAGCCTGATTTAGTGCTTGCTCTCGCCGCACTCCGGAGCAAGCTTAGTGACGTGACCGGGCGGAGAAAGGCTCGTGCTGGGTATCCATCAGCCCCCCCAGCCCCCCCAGTACGCGCTTCGCTCGGTCACACTGAATTCTCCGAAAAGCCCGCGCAAGACGCGGGCTTTTCTTTTTCGTGGCTATCGCTTTTCCAAGCAAAATCAGTGGATTTTCGTGGTGCATTGAACACGCGAAGCGGCGTGATTGAATGCTCTGTGTGCTGATCGGCGCACGTATTCGACGGCTCGTCGAAGAGGGCGTTAACAGGCGCGAAACCAGCGACGGAATCACGCGTCGTGATTCGCGCTTCTGTGGATAAGAACGGTGGCGTTTTCCCCTAAAGGGCTCTATGAGCGGCGCTCGATTTTCGACGGGGTTTCCAATACATGCTGCTGCAGGTCGACGGCTTGCGCAAAACGTTCGGTCGGCGCGTTGCCGTGGACGGCATCGGGTTTTCGCTCGATGTTGGGGAAATCGTAGGATTTCTCGGCCCAAACGGGGCCGGCAAGACCACGACGATGCGGATGATCGCCGGGTATCTCGAGCCGGACGAGGGCGTCGCCAAGATTTTCAACATCGACGTCGCCCAGGAACGCCGTCGTGCGCAGGAGCGGCTGGGCTATTTGCCGGAAGGCGCGCCGCTTTATGGCGAAATGACACCGTGGACATTCCTGCGTTTCGTGGCCGAGACGCGAGGCATGTCCCGTGAAGCTGCGCGGCACGCGGTGCGGCGGGCGGCGCAGGATGCGCGTTTGGGTGAAACGATCGACCAGCCGATTGAGACACTCTCCAAGGGCTACCGTCGGCGCGTGGGGCTGGCGTCGGCGCTGCTGCACGATCCGTTGCTGCTGATCTTGGACGAGCCCACGGACGGCCTCGATCCGAACCAGCGCCACGCGGTGCGCGATCTGATCCGTAAGCTGGGCGAAGAGCGCGGGCTCATCATTTCCACGCACTCGCTTGAGGAAGTGGAAGCGGTGTGCACGCGCGCTATCGTGATCGATCAGGGGCGGATCGTGGCGGACAAAACACCGGAAGCGCTTAAGGAAGAGCACGGCTCGCTGGAGCGCGCCTTCCAGACGCTGACGCGCGGGGAAGAGCGCGTATGAAGAAGCGTCCCGGTTTGGCCAGCATGACGGCGATTTATCGCCGTGAGCTGCTCGCCTATCTCACCACCCCGACAGCTTACGTGTTTGTCGCCGTGTTTCTGTTCGCGATCGGGCTCTTCACGTTCCAGGTCGGCGGTTTCTTTGAAGCGCGGCGCGCGGACTTGAACGCATTCTTCGCGTTTCACCCGTGGATTTTCATGGTGTTCCTGCCGGCCGTGTCGATGCGGCTCTGGGCGGAAGAGACGCGCTCCGGTGCGGTTGAGCTTCTGATGACGTTGCCGGCGCCGACATGGTCGTTGGTGCTGGGAAAATTCCTGGCGGCGTGGACGATTGCGGCGGTGGCGCTGCTGCTGACGATCCCGCTCTGGATCACCGTCAACGTGCTGGGCTCGCCTGACAATGCGGCGATCTTCACGGCGTATCTGGCCAGCTTGCTGATGGCGGGCGCGTATATCGCGATCGGCTCGGCGATGTCGGCGCTGACGCCGGCGCAGGTGGTGGCGTTCGTTCTGGCGGTGCTGATCTCGTTCCTGCTGACGGCTTTGGGCTTGCCGCTGGTGCTGGACTTCTTCTCTGGCGTGGTTGGTGGCGCTGTCGCGGAAACGGTGGCGCGGTTCTCGATCATGCACCATTTCGACGCTGCGCAACGCGGCGTGGTGGAGTTTCGATCGATCTTCTATTTCGTGTCGCTGATTTCGTTGTGTCTTGGCTTCACCGCGTTGGCGGTCGATGCGCGGCGGGGAGGCTGAGCCATGAGCGCACGCCGTTTCGCCTTCTTCGCCGCTTTGGCTTTGTTCGTGATGTTTATCGCCGCGAACATAACCGCCAATTCGTGGTTCCGCTCCTGGCGGCTCGATCTCACTGAAAACCAGCTCTACTCGCTCTCACGCGGCACGCAGGAGACGCTCAACGATCTGAGCGAACCGGTGGAGCTGACGCTCTATTATTCGCGTGACGCGGCCGCGCCTTCGCCGCAACTGGGCGCGTACGCCGCGCGCGTGCGCGAGATGCTGCAAACCTTCGCCGCGCGCTCGCACGGACGGGTCCGGTTCGTGGAAGTGGATGTCGAGGCGTTTTCCGAAGCGGAGGACGATGCGGTCGAGGCCGGCATCGAGCCGATCCGTCCGTATGAAGGGGCCGACCCGATTTATTTCGGCCTGATCGGCGCGAATGCGATCGACGATCAGCGCGTCATTCCGTTCGTCGATCCGCAGCGCGAAGGCTTCCTTGAGTACGAAATCACCCGGCTGATCTACGAGCTGGAAAACCCGAGCCGCACGCGTGTGGCGCTGATCACCTCACTGCCGATAGATCCGGCGGCAGCCGCGAGGCCGGGCGCGCCCGCGGGCGGCCAATCGGTGTTCGCCACAGAATTGGGCCGGTTGCTCGACGTCACCAGGCTTGCGCCGGACTTCACCGAGATTCCGGACGTCGACGTGCTTGCGATCATCCATCCGGGCGCGCTTTCGCAAGCTCAACTCTACGCGGTCGATCAATTCGTGCTGCGCAAGGGACGGTTGTTCCTGGCGCTCGACCCTGCGTCGATGGTGTCGATGCAATCGGCGGGGTTCGATCCGTTCAATCCGGTGGCGCCAGCGCCGGCCTCGTCGACGCTTGAACCGCTGCTGGGGCGCTGGGGCGTGACGATGACGCCGGGCGTCGTGCTCGACCGCGAAGGCGCGCTTGAAGTGACGGTGCAGGACCCGGCGACCGGTCAGGAAGGACCGATGCCGCAGCCGCTGTTCTTCTCGGTGCCGGCAGCGCAGCTCGACCGCGAAGACCTGATGACGGCGTGGCTGCGCCGTCAGATCAATTTCGGCCTAGCGGGCAGCCTGAGCGCCAGTGAGCGTGATGGCGTTGAAGTGATACCGCTCATCCGCACCAGCGGGCAGACGATGCGGATGTCGGCGCAAGAAGCGATGATGCAGCCTTCGCCGATCGACATCATGAACCGCTGGCCGTCAGCGAGCGGGCGCATTGAGACCATTGCGCTGCGGCTCTCCGGCAATCTCGAAACAGCGTTTCCCGAGGGCCGTCCGGCGGATGAGCCGGCGCCGGTGATCGAAGGCGAAGCGCCGCCGCCTGCAGCTGAGCTGCCAGCGCCGGAAGAGCCCGCTGAGCCGCTTGCGCGTTCGGCGACGCCGGCGGAAATCGTGATCGTCGCGGATACCGACTTTCTGGAAGACAATTTCTATGTCGATCCGCGCAACGGCGTCACCGCCGCGGACAATGCGTCCTTCGCGTTGAACGCGATCGATGTGCTGGGCGGTTCGGACGCGCTGGTATCGTTGCGATCGCGGGCGCCGTCGGTGCGGCGCATGGATATGGTCGACGACATGGAAGCGGAGGCCGAGCGCCGCATCCGCCGCCGTCAGGAAGAATTGCAAGGCGAACTCGCGGAAACGGAAGCGCGCCTCGCTGCGCTGCAAGAACGCGGACGCGGATCGGGCTTCTTTTCGGGCAATCTGGGCGCCGAGCTGACGCCGGAAGAAAACGCCGAAATCGAGCGCTTCCGGGCTCAAGTGGTGGAAGTGCGCGGCGAGCTGCGGCGCACCGAGCGCGACTTGCGCGGCGACATCGACCGTTTGGAAACGATCGTCGTTTTCATCAACATCTGGCTTGCGCCGCTTCTGATCGCGACGGCGGGGCTGTTCTTTTTCTGGCGCCGTCAGCGGCGCGGGAGAGTACGGCGATGAGCACCAATCTCGCCGAGCGCCGCAAAGGGCGCGCTTTGACGCTGGCGTTGATCGCCGGCGCCCTTGTCGCGATTGCGGCGGTGACGGCGGCGATCGAGTTTCGCTCGGCGCGTCCAGACCTGGCGTCGGGCTTGGTGCTGCCGGGCCTGGAAGACCAAATCCAAGACGGCCAGCGCATCATCATCACCAGCGCCGACGCGACCTATCGCATCGAGCGCGCGCAGCGGGGCGAGTCCTCGGTGTGGGTGATGCGCGATCGTGGCGATTATCCAGTGCTGCCGGCGCGCTTGGCGCAGCTCACGGAGGGCCTGGAGCAGTTGCGGTTTACGCGACGCATGACGGCGGACCCGTCGAAGCATCAGCGGCTGGGCGTAACCGATCCGCGTGAGGGCGGACGCGGCGTGCTGGTGCAGGTCGAGGACGCGCGCGGCGCGTTGCTGGTGAACTTGATCCTGGGTGTCGAGGCGAGCGGGCTTTACGTGCGCCGGCCGGACGATCCGCAAACGTGGGCCGCGCAAGGCGAACTGCCGCCGCTCCGGGACGTTGCGTCTTGGCTTGAACTCCGGCCGATCGACATGAGCGCCGACAGGTTGGCGCGCGTGGAAATCATGCCGGCGCAAGGACGTGCTTACATTCTCGCGCGCGATAGCGCTGAGCAGCCTTGGCGCATCGCCGTGCCGGCGTTGGCGGCAATGGCGCAATCGAGCGTCGCGGCTGCCGCGGAGCGGATCACGCAAGTGTCGCCGGTCGATGTGCAGCCGGCCCCGGCGATTCAGGGCACGGCAATCGCACGCGTGCGCGCCACGACCTTCGATGGCGTGGCGATTGATGCCGAGTTGATCCCAAGCGACGGCCAGACCTGGTTGAAGCTGGTGGCTCGTGCCGGCGCACCGGAGCAGGAGCCGGCGGCGCTGGAGATCAACAATCGCGTGGCGCCGTGGGCGTATGCGCTGAGCGGGATGGATGTCGACGGCTTGGCGCCGCCGCTGGTCGCGCTGGTCCCGGGCATTGGTCCGCCGCAATAATTAGCGGTTGGCGCGCGTGTAGGCCGCGGAGATAATGCGCCCGCCATTCGGTTCTTGGATGATCACGGCGCACTCGGGTGCGCAGCGTCCGCGTTCGAAATAGACCGCGCCGCCGTTCCAGCCACCGACGCGATCCGTCCATTGCACCAGATTGTAGTGGTCGATGCGCCGGCTGCGGTTGACGCCGTCGGTGACGTAAATCGTCACCGGGCCCGGATCATAGGCCAGCACCCAGACGTCCGCTTCGGCGCGCGGCGCACCGGATCCGATGGTGACGCGGGTGCGGTTTGTGCGTGGACGCGTAATGCGCACGTCCGGACCGTTTGCGAGCGGCGGCGTTTGGGTGAGCATGGCGCGCGCCTCGTCCCAATCGGAGGCGCTCATCTGGCTGGCGCCATTGAAGACGAGCTGTGGAGTGAAGCGGCCGCGTACGCGTAGGGTTCTGGAATAAGCGCGGTGGCGGTTGGTGAATTCCGGCTGGGCGAAGGTGTCGTGCCAACCGAGATAATCCCAGATGGCCACGGGAAACGTAAGCGCGAGGACGCCGTTCTCGGCGCCGAAGGTGCCGACAATCCGGTTTGCACGCGGACACTGCGTGCAGCCCTGGCTGGTATAGAGTTCTACGACCGCCTGCGCCCGGTTGATCGTCTGGGCGCTCGCTGGTGAGACGAACGCCAAGAGCCAAAGAAGCGCGGCGGCGAGAATGCGGCCGGTCATGCCGGGGAACATGACCGCCCCGCCCCCGCGGTTCGAATCAAACCAACGTGACGGGGCGGAAAATGCTCAGGCTCGGGCCAGGCCACGCAGGACATAGTGAAGAATTCCCCCGTTCCGGAAGTATTCGACCTCGTTCTCGGTGTCGATCCGGCATTGGACCTCGACGGTATCGGTTTTGCCGCCGGAGCGCTCGATTTTGAGCGTCACTTTTTGGCGAGGACCCAAAGTGGCGACACCGGCAATCGAGACCTTTTCCTCACCGGTGAGGCCCAGGCCGGCCCAGCTTTGGCCATCGACGAACTGCAGCGGCAGCACGCCCATGCCGATCAGGTTGGAGCGATGGATGCGCTCGAAGCTTTCGGCCACGACGGCGCGGACGCCCAGCAGCGTGGTGCCCTTAGCGGCCCAGTCGCGCGAGGAGCCGGTGCCGTATTCCTTGCCGGCGAAGATGACGAGTTCGCGGCCTTCCTGTTTGTAGCGCATGGCGGCGTCGTAGATGTACATGCGCTCGCCGGAAGGCTGATGGATGGTGTAGCCGCCCTCGACGACGGTGCCGTCTTCGTTTTTCACCATCTGGTTCTTGATGCGGATGTTGGCGAACGTGCCGCGCATCATGACTTCGTGATTGCCGCGACGCGCGCCGTAGGAGTTGAACTCCGCTTGCGGCACGCCGTGATCGGTGAGGTAGGCGCCAGCGGGACTAACCTTCTTGATCGAGCCGGCGGGGCTGATGTGGTCGGTGGTGATGCTGTCACCGAAGAGGCCGAGAACGCGTGCATCTGTGACATCACCTGGCGCTTTCGGCGTCATGCTCATGCCTTCGAAGTACGGCGGGTTTTGCACGTAAGTGGAGTTTATATCCCAGGCGTAGGTGCGCCCGGCGCCGACCTTGATGCCTTGCCAATGTTCGTCGCCCTTGAAGACGTCGGCGTAGCGCGAGGCGAACATTTCCGGTGTCACGGCGTGACGCACCATCTGTTCGATCTCGGCATTGGTGGGCCAGATATCGCGGAGGTAGACATCCTGGCCGTCGCTGCCTTTGCCGAGCGGTTCGGTTTCGAGATTGAGGTAGACCGAGCCGGCGAGCGCGTAGGCCACCACAAGCGGCGGCGATGCGAGATAGTTGGCGCGCACGTCCTGGTTCACGCGGCCTTCGAAATTGCGGTTGCCGGAGAGGACTGACGCGACGACCAGATCGTGTTCGGCGACGGAGGCCGAGATCGGCACAGGCAGCGGGCCGGAATTGCCGATGCAGGTGGTGCAGCCGTAGCCCACAAGGTTGAAGCCGAGCGCGTTGAGATCGTCATCGACGCCGGCGCGGGCGAGATAATCGGTGACGACTTGTGAGCCCGGCGCGAGCGAGGTTTTCACCCACGGCTTCACTTCGAGGCCCTTCTTGCGCGCGTTGCGGGCGACGAGGCCTGCGGCAAGCATGACGCTGGGATTCGAGGTGTTGGTGCATGAGGTGATGGCGGCGATGACGACGTCGCCGTGGCCGATGTCGTGGTTGGCGTCCGCGACTGGCGCGCGCTTTTTCAGTTCCGCGCCTTTGCGGAATTCCTCGGTCATCACCTTGGTGAAGCCTTCGGCGATGCCGCCGAGAACGACGCGGTCTTGCGGGCGTTTCGGGCCGGCGAGCGATGGGCGCACGTCGGCGAGCGAAAGTTCGAGCGTGTCGGTGAATTCCGGTTCGATTTCGGTGCGCCAGAGGCCTTGTTGCTTGCAATAGGCCTCGACCAGCGCGACGCGGGCGGGATCACGGCCGGTGGCGCGGAGGTAGTCGATGGTTTTGCTGTCGACTGGGAAGAAGCCGCAGGTGGCGCCGTATTCGGGGGCCATGTTGGCGATGGTGGCGCGGTCTTCGACGCTCATGGTGTCGAGGCCGGGGCCGTAGAATTCCACGAACTTGCCGACCACGCCCTTCTTGCGCAGCATTTGCGTGACGGTGAGGACGAGGTCGGTGGCGGTTGAGCCTTCGGGTAGTTTGCCGGTGAGACGGAAGCCGATCACTTCCGGGATCAGCATCGAGATCGATTGGCCGAGCATCGCCGCTTCGGCTTCGATACCGCCGACGCCCCAACCGAGCACGCCGATGCCGTTGATCATGGTGGTGTGAGAGTCGGTGCCGACCACCGTGTCCGGATAGGCGAAGGTTTCGCCGTCGATCTCGCGCACCCAAACCGATTGACCGAGATATTCGAGGTTCACCTGGTGGCAGATGCCGGTGCCGGGCGGGACGACGCGGAAGTCTTGGAACGCTTGTTGGCCCCAGCGCAGGAATTGGTAGCGCTCCACGTTGCGTTCGTATTCGAGTTCGACGTTCTGTTTGAAGGCGCCGGCGGCGCCGAAGTGATCGACCATCACGCTGTGGTCGATCACGAGATCGACGGGCACCAGCGGATTGATGCGCTCAGGATTGGCGCCGAGCTTCGACGCGGCGTCGCGCATGGCGGCGAGGTCGACCACAGCGGGCACGCCGGTGAAATCCTGCATCAGCACGCGCGCGGGGACGAAGGCGATTTCGACTTCGTTCTTGCCTTTGTTCACCAGCCACGAGGTCATGGCGAGAATGTCGGCCTTCTTCACGGCGACGCCGTCCTCGGCGCGCAGGAGGTTCTCGACCAGCACTTTGAGCGACATCGGCAGCTTGGAGATGTCGCCGAGGCCGTTGGCGCTGGCGGCTTGGAGATCGAAATACGTGAAGGACTTGCCGCCGGCGCTAAGCGTCGAGCGGGCGTTGAATGAGTTCAGAGATGGCATGGGTATGCATCCTAGTCAGAGGGACGAGATGCAAACGCGTTGGGGTGCGCCCCAAATCCGGAATCAAACCGGGCGCGCGGCAAGACTTATGTAGCGCCGAAATGTGAACGCGCAATTGCCGCCGTTCCCGCCTCCGTGGCTTTTGCAGTCGACACTGCCGCAACGGCCGAAAGTCGTGCCACTGCGAGATTTTTCGCCCCACGCGCACTTGCGAACCGTTCGCGTTAGCCAGCCGCCGTTTGTTTCGTGCCGGGACGGCGCGCAAATGCGGGGCGCGGACGCTGCATCCCTCGGATCGACAAGCACAATCCGAAGGAGACCAGCAGTGCGCGTTTCGAAGACATATCTGGCCGCGGCGATCATGGCGATCGCGTTTGCGGTGACGCCGGCGGCCTACGCCGGTAACAACGGCAACGGCAACAACGGCAATGGCAACGGCCATGATGACGGCGGCGTCAGCGTCGACGTCGAGAACGATGTGAACCAATATAGCGCCAACTTCGCGCATGCGACTGGCGGCGCCGGCGGTAGCGCGACGGCAAACGGTGGTGCAGGCGGCGCCGGCGGCGCCGGGGGCGCGGGCGGCACGGCCAGCAACAGCAACACGAATAACGCCGACAATTCGAGCTCCGCGACGGGCGGTTCATCGAGCGCCGACAACAACGGCAACAACGGCAACAACGGCAACAACGGCAACAACGGCAACAACGGCAACAACGGCAACAACGGCAACAACGGCAACAACGGCAACAACGGCAACAACGGCAACAACGGCAACAACGGCAACAACAACTCCAGCTCGTCCAACGCGCAGGATCAGTCGCAGACCGTCAACAACAATGCCGATACCTCCAGCTCGAACAATTCGAGCCAGAACGTCAACGTGAACTCCTATGACGAGCGCGATCCGGTTCACACCGCGTTCGCCGCGCCGCTGACCTCCGGCGAAGACACCTGCATGGGTTCGAGCTCGCTCGGCGCGCAAGCCGTGTCGTTCGGCCTGTCGATCGGCACGACTTGGCAGGACGACAATTGCCAACGCTTGAAGAACTCGCGCCAACTCGTGGCGTTGGGTTATCACCGCGCGGCGACATCGCTGATGTGTGTGGATGACGACGTTCGCACGGCCATGGAAGAAGCCGGCACACCGTGCCCGAGCCGCAACGACGCCCCCCAAGTGGTCGCCGTAGCTGCACCGGCTGCGCCTGTCGCATGCCCGGCGGAGAACTTCCTGGTGCACTTCGAGTGGGACCGCTCGAACCTCAATCGCGAAGCTATCAGCGTCATCGAGAATGCCGTGGCGCGTGCGCGTCAGTGCAACATCAATGGCGCGGTCGTGATCGGTCACACCGACACGTCGGGCTCGAATGCCTACAATGTGGCCTTGTCGGAGCGCCGTTCATCCGTGGTGCGTGGCGCGCTGATCGAGCGTGGCATCGCGGCGGATATGATCCGCACCGAAGCCCGCGGCGAACGCGATCTCGCCCGTGCGACCGGCGATGGCGTGCGCGAAGGCATGAACCGCCGCACGGCGGTGACGATCAGCTTCCGCTAAGCGTGACAACCACGAAAGACCAACGGGCCCGGAGCGATCCGGGCCCGTTTTGTTATGCGGCAGGTGGCGGCGTTTCGGCCGGTTTCGGCGCGCGGTTGAAGAAGCGCCCGCCACGGCGTTTGCGCCAGCGCAGCGCCAGCCACACCAGCGGCACGATCACCACCGCGAACGGGATGAGGCCGGCGATGATCACAATGATCGCTGCGAAGCCGCCGACGATGATGCCGAGGAAGTTGGCGAAGGCGTCGCGGAGTGGCTCGAACGTGTCGCTGCCGACGGGGCGCGGGGCTGATTGGTAGTGGATCGATAGCTCCGACATCGCCACGCGCGTGCGCATGACGGCGAGCGCGGATTGCACCGCGTCAATGTCGCCTTGCACGCGCGCCAGTTCGCGTTCGACTTCGAGCAGGTCGGCCAGGCGGCCGGGACGCGAGCGCAGTAATTCCTGCAAGCGATCGCGCAGTGCGGTCTGCGCGCGCAGGCGCGCTTCGGTGTCGACGATCTGGCGTGTTAGGTCTTCGCTGCTGACGTTCTCGGCGATGATGCGGCCGCCTGCCTCGTCGGCTTGCGCTTCCAGGCCGGCGATGAAGGTGCGCAGCCACATCGGTTCGGCGCGGAGCTGGACGTAGCCCTCCATGCGGCTCTCGGGATCGCCGGTGCGGTTCGAGCCGATAAGTTGGCACACGCGTGGGCCGGCGGCTTGGCAGGCTTGGACGTGGGCGTCCATCACGCCGGAAAGCCGCTCGCTCGGGATCTCGAGACCGCGCGAGAAAGTGTAGGCGAGAAAAAGGATGGGCGACGCCGTACCGCCGCCTTGCGTTGGCGGTGGTTGGCCGGGGCCCTGCGGATCCACTCTGCCGTCTGCTGGCGGCGGAGGCGCGGCCGGTGCGGGCGCGGCGTTGGGCGCCATTTGCTCACCGGCGGCGCGGTCCATGTCGGCCATGCCGCCATAGGCGGCTGAGCCTGTCGCGGCCTCCTCCTGGGACACGTCTACGGACCGCGGTTGCCCGCAAGCGATCAGCAGACTGGCCAATGCCAGCCCCGCCACAAAACGACGCATGAATGTCCTCCCTCGACATCTCACCAAGGCGCGCCTTGGCGGACAGCGCAACCCTTTCTAGAACCAGGGCCGCATTATGAGCGGGTCCGGACCTTTCCAAGACAAGCTGACGCTCCGCGTTGAAAGCCTAGCCCTTTCACGCGGCGGGCGCGTGCTGTTCGAGGGACTGAGCTTTGCAGCGGACCCGGGAAGCTATGTCGAAGTGCGGGGCGCGAACGGCGCGGGGAAGACGAGCTTGCTGCGGACAATCGCTGGATTTCTGAAGCCGTTCGCCGGGACGCTTGTGTTGCAGGGGCCCGAGGATCGGCAAACGTCGCTGCACTATGTTGCGCACGCGAATGCGCTGAAGCCGAATGCAAGCGTAGCGTCGCATGCGCGCTATTGGGCTGGGCTATTTGGCGGCGCGTTTGATGCTGATCTATTGGCGCGCGTTGGGTTGAGCGGCTTGGAGCAGCGTGAGGCGCGAACGTTGAGCCAAGGACAGGCGCGGCGGTTGGCGTTGTCGCGTTTGCTGATCGCGCCGCGGCCGCTGTGGTTGCTCGATGAACCTGCGGCGGCGCTGGATGCGTCCGGGCATGCGCTGGTGTCGGAACTGATTGAAGCACATCGCGCGCGTGGCGGGATTGTTGTGGCTGCGGTGCATGAGCCGCTTGGCCCTGCGCCGTCGCAAACACTGACGGTGGGCGCATGACTCAGGCGTGTACACTGAACCCCCTCCTCTTGAGAGGAGGGGTCGGGGGGCGGGGTGAAGCTCCGCACTCTCAGAATCGCGCGCTGATATGGACCGCCGGCGCCCTCGCCGGCACGGCGCAGTCCTGTGCTGCAAACGCAAGTGCTTGTTCAATCGAGCGCATGCCGGCGAGGGCGCCGGCGGTCCATATTTCGCGCGAACTCCCGAACGTCGCGCATCACCCCACCCCCCGACCCCCTCCTCTCAAGAGGAGGGGGAGATGAGCGCGTTGGGCGTCACGTTCCGGCGCGAGATTGCGCTGATGTGGAGTGGCGGCGGCGTGTTGGCGCCGTTGGGCTTCTTTCTGGGCGCGACAATGCTGGTGCCGTTGGCGATGGGGCCGGAGCGCGCGTTGTTGCAGAGCGCTGGGCCGCCATTGGTTTGGATTGCGGCGGCGCTGGCGGTGTTGGCGACGTTGGAGCGATTGTTTCAGGCGGATCTGGAAGACGGCTCGCTTGATCAGATGCTGCTCTCGCATGAATCGCTTGAAGGCTTGGTGCTGGCGAAGGGCGCGGCGTTGTGGTGCGCGGTGGGATTGCCGTTGTCGCTCGCGGCTGCGCCGGCGGCGATTGCGTTGCAGGCGCCGGTCGCGCTCGTGCCTGCCATCGTGCTGAGTTTGATGCTGGGGACGGCGGCGTTCATTGGCGTGGGGTTGATCGGTGCAGCGGTAACGGCGGGGGTTAAACGCGGTGGCGTTTTGATTGCGCTGATCGTGCTGCCGTTCTTTGCGCCTCCGATCATCTTTGGCGCGGCGGTCGCGGGCGGTGAACAAGTGCAGGGTGCGTTGCTGGTGCTGGCGGGCATTGCGCTGGGCGCGGCGGCGCTGGGGCCGATCGCTGCGGCTGCGGCATTGCGGCTGCAGGCGGAGTGATTCAGGTGCCAGCATGTCAGGCGTCAGGTGTCAGAATTGCTGCGATGGACATCATGACGCCTGCCCGACGACACCTGACACCTGATACCCGACACCTGACATGCTGAGCACCTTCGCCAACCCGGCCCGCTTCATGGGCTTTTCGGCTTGGGCGGCGCCGTTGTGCGCGGTGGTGGCGGCCGTGTTGTTCGCTGTTGGTTTGCCGTGGGCGCTGGTGTTTTCGCCGGCGGATTACCAGCAGGGCGAGACGGTGCGGATCATGTACGTGCACGTGCCGTCGGCGTGGTGGTCGATGGCGATTTATTCGATGATCGGCGCGGCGAGCTTTGTGAGCTTGGTGTGGCGCCATGCGCTCGCCGATGTCGCGGCGCGCGCGGCGGCGCCGATTGGCGCGACGTTCGCAGGGCTTACGCTCATCTCCGGCTCGCTCTGGGGCGCGCCGACGTGGGGAACGTGGTGGGAATGGGACGGGCGCATGACGTCGATGCTCGTCCTGTTTGTGATTTATCTTGGCTACATCGCGCTTTGGAGCGCGGTGGAGGACGAAGAGAAAGCTGGGCGCTTGGCGGCGATCCTTGCGCTGGCGGGATGCATCAATTTGCCGATCATCCATTTCTCCGTGGAATGGTGGAGCACGCTGCATCAGGGCGCGAGCATCATTCGCGCTGACGGGCCGTCGATCCATGGCTCCATGCTGGTGCCGTTGCTGACGATGATCGCGGCGTTCTTCTTTTTGTTTGTGGCGCTGCTGCTGATGAACATGCGCGCCTCGATCTATCGACGGCGTGTCGAAGCGGCGCGGTTGAGGGGGGCGGCATGATCGAAGGCGGTTGGCCTTTTGTGTGGACGGCGTACGCGGTGACGTTCGGTGCGCTCATTCCGTTGGCGGCAATCGTGTGGCTGCGCTTGGCGCATTGGGCCAAGGAAGCGCGAGCGCTTGATGCGAAGCGGGGCAAGTCGTGAACCGCGCGTTCGCCACCATTCCGCTGATTGCGCTCGTGGCGCTGGTGGGCGTTGCGATTTTTCTGCTTACGCGCGAGGGCGAGCGGAACACGATTTCCGAAGGCTTGATCGGGCGGCCGGCGCCGACGTTTGCGCTGACGCGGCTTGAAGGCGGCGAGTTGCTGACCAGCGATGCAATGCGTGGGCGGCCTTATGTGATCAACATGTTCGCGTCGTGGTGCACGCCGTGCCGTGCCGAGCATCCGCAGCTGATGGCGCTGCAGGCGAGCGGCGTGGAGATCGTGGGCGTCGCCTACAAAGATCGCGCTGAGAATTCGGCGCGCTTTCTGACCGACCTCGGCAATCCGTACAGCGCCGTCGCGATGGATCCGGAGGGGCGGTTCGGGCTGGAGCTTGGGCTCGTCGGCGTCCCGGAGACGTTCGTGATCGGAGCCGATGGGACGATCCGTGCCGTTTATCGTGGGCCGCTGACGGCTGAGGCGATCGGGGAGGCGATCCGCCCGGCGCTCGAGGCGCGTTAAGCGCGCTGCTTGCGTGGGCCGTGCGCGGCGGCAGCCTTTGCCTTCTTTTTCGCTTCTTGTTCTTTGCGCGCCCGCTGCTTGGCCAGCTTCCGAGCGTGGCGCTCAGCTTTCTCGGCGGCTTCCTCCGCGAGCTTGGAGAGCTTCGTCAGCGTGCCGAGGAAGGCGCGGCGTTTGGTGCGCGGGAGCAGATCGAGAATGGCGGCGTCGGCGGCGCGGGCGTGTTGAGTGGCGCCGTGAAGGATTGAGGCGCCCGATGCCGTCAGCAGCACGGAATAGGCGCGGCCGTCGGATGGGGATTCCTTACGCTCCGTGAGGCCGCGTTTGACCAGGCGGTTCATCAGATCGGCCAGCGTGGAGCGGTCGATGCCGGTGGCGCGGACGAGGTCGCTTTGGCTCAGGCCCGGCTGCTCGGCGATGGCGGCGAGGACGGCGAATTGGCGGAGCGTGACGGCTTCGCCTACAAGTTGAGTGAAGCGATCGGCGGCGAGCTGTTCGGCGCGGTGCAGCAAATGGCTGGCCGAGGTCGCGAGCCTGTACGGCTCGGACTCAGAGTCCGACGTCGACCGAGCCATGTTTTTCGCCCCAGAAGCTGGGCGAACCTTAGCGCCGCGGCGAGCGCGATCAATCATGACGACGAGCGTCATTCGCCACAAAGGCGAAAATCAGCCGAAAAGTGAGCGCGATTAAGCGCTGGGCGCCGCGGGCTGCTGTTCAACCGGCGCATCGTCTTCAATCTGGTGCTTCAGCACGATCGGGGTGTTGAGCAGGGCGAAAACGATAAAGGCGGGGTAGGTGAGCAGCGTCCGGAGATTGAGCCAGACATCAAAGTTGCCGTTGGCCTCGTTATAAAAATAGCGAAGCACTTCGTTGAGGATCGCAACCGCCACATAGAACGTGGCCCAACGTAGCGCGAGGACGGTCCAGATCCGGTCGGGCAGGTTGAAGAGGTGGCGGAAAAGCAGCTTCCAGACGTTCTGGCGAATAAGCACTGAGATGAAGATGGCCGCGGCGTAAAACAGAAACGTGACGGTGAACTTGATCTGAATGATGCTGGGATCGTGCAGCAAGATGGTGAGACCGCCGAAGGCGGTAACCAGCACGCCGGTGACGATGAGCACGGGCGGAATTTTTCCGCGCTTCAGCTTGCACCAGCCGATGGCGATCAAGGTTGCGGCGATAAAGAGGCCGATGGCGATGTAGATCGCATCGTCCTTGGTGGCTTCGATGCGGTGAAGCACGTTGAACGCCACCACGAACACAAGGACGGGACCAAGATCGACCCAAAGCTGGCCCGCGCCTCCGGCGGCTTGGGCTTTCGCGGGCTGGCTGTCGGTCGGGGTATCGGTCATGCCCCCTGATACGCTGATCGCATGGCGGCAGACCAGCCGCTTGCGCTGAAGCATCGTCCCGGGCGAAATGCAGGGCAAATTGGGAGGACGCGATGCGGATTTTGGGGATTTTGGCGGTTCTGGCTCTGAGCGCATGCGCGAGCGCGCCCGCGGCTGACACGCCGGCGGCGCCCGCGGACCCTGCGGCGCCGGTTCGTTCGGTGCAGGAAATCCTCGATGCGTCGCCGGCCTCGGACTGGCGCGCGCTCAATCCTGAAAACACGATTTACATGGAACTCGAGCGCGGCCGGGTGATCATCGAACTGGCGACCGAGTACGCGCCGAACCATGCCGCCAACATCCGCGCGCTGGCGCGGGCGAACTATTTCGACGCCGCGAACATCCTGCGCTCGCAAGACAATTACGTCGTGCAATGGGGCCGCCGCGACGAGGATCCAAAGTCGCTGGGTGCGGCGACGGAAGTGGTGCGCGGCGAAGTCGTGCGACCGCGCGCGGGTGTCGAGTTCACGCCGTTGCCTGATCCGGACACGTATGCGGATGAAGTCGGCTTCTCAAATGGCTTTCAAGTTGCGCGCGATGAGAGCGGCACGTGGATGACGCATTGCTACGCGGTGGTCGGCTCGGCGCGTGGCGATGGTTTGGATGGCGGTAATGGCGGGCAGTTGTATGTCGTGATCGGGCAATCACCGCGTAATCTCGATCGCAACATCACGTTGGTCGGTCGCGTGGTGCAGGGCATGGAACTGCTCTCGACGCAGCCGCGCGGCTCAGGCGCATTGGGGTTCTATGAAACGCCGGGCGAGATGGCGGTGCTGCGCTCGATCCGCGTGGCGTCCGACGTGCCGGCGGCGCAGCGCACCAATCTGCAAGTGTTGCGTACGGATAGCGGGACGTGGGCGTCGGTGGTCGATGCGCGACGCACGCGGCGCGAGGCGTTCTTTGCGGCCAATCCGGTCAACCGGCTGGGCGTTTGCAATGGTTCTGCGCCGGTGCGGCCTGCGCCTTGAGGCTGTGAAAATCCCTCACAAGCGGGTGGACGAGGCATCGTTCGTAACGCCGGCCAGCAGGGCTCATCTTCATCGCAACAGATGGAGTGAGCCATGCAAGACCAAGATTTCTGGACCGCGAACCTAAGCGCGTTTTCATCGTTTCACCGCGCCGTCAGCGTTGTGGCGGCCTGGGTTATCGTGGGCGGCCTGGCGTTTGGGGCGCTGGCGACGGCGAGCGGATTGGTGGGTTAGCCATGACGCGCGACTTGTTGCGCAGTGTCGGCGGCGTTCTCTTTGTGGTGGGCGTCGTCGCCGCTCCGACTACCTTTATCGGGCTGCTCTTGAACGCGCTGCGCTTGGCGTTCGCTTAGCCCAAGCCAACCAGCGCGCGGGCGAAGGCGGTGGCGTCGAACGGGCGCAGGTCTTCGGCTTTCTCGCCGACACCGACAAAGTGAATCGGGATGGCGTGGCGTTGGGCTAGCGCGACGAGCACACCGCCTTTCGCGGTGCCGTCGAGTTTGGTCATGACCAGACCGGTGATGTCGGTGACGGAGCGAAAGCTCTCGACTTGGGAGAGCGCGTTCTGGCCGACGGTGGCGTCGAGTACGAGCAGGGTTTCGTGCGGGGCGTCTTCGTCGATCTTGCGGATGGAGCGGACGATTTTCGACAGCTCCGCCATCAGCTCGGTTTTGTTTTGCAGGCGGCCGGCAGTGTCGATCAGCGCGACATCGGCGTTTTCTGCCTTGGCGCGCTTTACGGTTTCGAAGGCGATGCCGGCGGCGTCGGCGCCTTGATGGGAGCTGACAAAGGATGCGCCGGTCCGTTGCGCCCAGACTTGTAATTGTTCGATCGCGGCGGCGCGGAAGGTGTCGGCGGCGCCGATGACGACTTTGGCTTGAGCGTCAGTGAGGAGCTTGGAGAGCTTGCCGATGGTGGTGGTTTTGCCTGAGCCGTTGACGCCGATGACAAGCACGATGCGCGGTTTCGGGCCAGCGCTGAGATCGAGCGTGGCTTCGCGGGGCTTTAAGATGCGCGCGACCTCCGCTGCTAGGGCTTCTCGCGCTTCGGTCTGGTTGTCCTCTCTGCTGAAGCGCTGATCGGCGAGCGCGGACGCGATGCGCGCGGCGGCGCTGGCGCCCATGTCGGACGTGACGAGCGCGTCTTCGAGTTCGGCGAGTGCGGCGGCGTCGAGCTTTTCCTTGGTGAAGACGGCGCCGATGCTGTCGGCGAGCTTCGACGACGATTTGCGCAGGCCGTCGAACAGGCCTTTTGGCTCGGCCTGTTGTTCAGCCGGGTTACGCTTGTTGAACAGGCCCCAGATCATGCGGCGACGCCGTGAAGATGCGCGCCGTCATGGTGGGTGAAGCGGAGGCGCTTGTATGGAGCGCCGACGTCCTCGCCGGCATTTACAGTGCTGGCCGGCGAGGACGCCGGCGCTCCATAGTGTGCGGTGCTGAAATCAGCGAGGCGTGCGAATCCGTCGCGCTCAACAAGCGCATTCGCTTCCTTACCGACCCAAGCATCCAGATGCCGCCCCAGCGCAGCATCGCCCGCTTCGCGGAGACGCGCGGCGCGTTGCTTGATCACGGCGCGATCGACTTGGGGCATGCGTGCGGCGGGCGTGTTGGGGCGCGGGCTGTAGGGGAAGGCATGGACGTAAGCGAGTTGGCATTCGCCGATGAGCGAGAGCTCGTTGGCGAAGTGGTGCTCTTCTTCCGTCGGGAAGCCGGCGATGAGATCGGCGCCGAGCGCGATGTCGGGGCGCGCGCTCTTTAAGCGGCCGCAGAGTTCGATGGCTTGCGCGCGGGAGTGGCGGCGCTTCATGCGCTTCAGGATGAGATCGTCGCCGTGCTGTAGTGAGAGATGCAAATGCGGCGCGATGCGGTCGTGCTGGGTGACGAGTTCGAACAGCTGATCGTCGAGTTCAGCAGCGTCGATGGAGGAGAGACGCAGCATCGGCAGATCGGGCGCGAGTTTCAGGATGCGCGCGACGAGTGAGCCGAGTTGTGGCGTGCCAGGCAGGTCGTGGCCCCATGAGGTGAGGTCGACGCCGGTGAGGACGACTTCGGGCACGCCGTTGGCGGCGAGGCGGCGGATCTGTTCGACGACTTCGCCAGCGGGCGAGGAGCGTGAATTGCCGCGGCCGTACGGGATGACGCAGAACGTGCAGCGGTGATCGCACCCGTTCTGGACTTGGACGTAAGCGCGAGTGCGTTCGTGAAAGCCGTCGATCAGGTGTGACGCGGTTTCGCGTACGGCCATGATGTCGGCGACGGCGACGCGTTCGTGTTGTGGCGCGAAGCTGCTGGCGCGCATCTTCTCGGCGTTGCCGATGACGCGGCTGACTTCCGGCATGTCGGCGAAGCTCTGCGGATCAATCTGCGCGGCGCAGCCCGTGACGATGATATTCGCGTCTGGCCGTTCACGGCGGGCGCGACGGATGGCTTGGCGCGCTTGGCGTACGGCTTCGCCGGTGACCGCGCAGGTGTTGAAGATGACGGCGTTCGCTAAACCCGCCTCGCCCGCAAGCAAGCGCATGGCTTCGCTTTCGTAAGCGTTCAAGCGGCAGCCGAGCGTCACGATCTCGACATCCGCCGGCGGGGGCTTCACCTGGTTGTTCATGGGTCAGAGCGGAGGTGCGCGGGCACGGCCGTTCCGTCAAGCTTTGCCGCTGCGGCGTGGCGCGCGCAGCAGGCACAAATCGTGGCCGATGACGGCGTTCGCCGACCTGTGGACGACCTCGGCGAAATATGGAGCAAAGAGACGCCGGCCGGCTGTTTCATTGAAGTAGGAGACGTAGGTGCGGCTGCCAGCCTTGGCGCCGCCGGCTTCGACGTAGTCGCCTGCGTCGAACCTGGCGCGCACGGGAGCCGGTAACCTTGCGGCCGCGTTGGCGCCGTGGGCGCTCAGCAGCACAACGCCGTCATTACGGACAACGCGGGCTAATTCGGCGACCCAACTTTGCGCCTGGGCTTCAGGGAGGTGCGTAAGGATTGAAACACCGTAGATCGCGTCGAAGCTCTCGGCGGCATAGGGCAGGGGCGGCGTTGCGGGGCTGTGCTCGAACGAGATGTGCGCAAGCGCCGCGCGCGCGTACGCGATGGCGCGAGGATTGGGGTCGCAGCCGTGAAAACGCGCGTCGGGCGCGTTCAACACGGCAGGCAGATGCGCCAGAATTCTTGCGGGACCGCAGCCCCAATCGAGGATCGATGGCGATGCTGCGAGCGCGTTCTCACGCAGAATGCAAGCGATCTCGCGCGCGTGCGCTTGGCCGCTCAGATCGAACGATTTGAGTTTGGCATGGCCGGCCACTTCGAACACGAGCGCTGGATCGGGAAACGCGCGCTTGGGATGCGCGGCGCGGTAGTCAGCGTTGGCTTGCACGTTCGCGTGCACGGCGCGGTGCGCGGCGATGCGGTCGGCAAACTGGATGAGATGCGTGGCGCGCAGAAGGCGCAGCAGCGCCGCGCGCAACGGTCTTAGCTTTCGCTGGGTGTGTCCGCGGCTTCGCCGACGAAATCGTCTTCGCGAGCGCCGCCGCCACGTTCAGCGATACGGGCCGACTTACCGCGGCGATCGCGCAGATAGTAAAGCTTCGCACGACGCACGGCGCCGCGGCGAACCACTTCGATCGAATCCACGGTCGGCGAGTAGAGCGGGAAGACGCGCTCGACGCCTTCGCCGAAGCTGATCTTGCGGACGGTGAAGTTCGCATTGAGGCCAGCGCCCGAGCGGGCGATGCAGAGGCCTTCGTACGCCTGAACGCGCTCGCGATCGCCTTCCTTGATCTTGACGTTCACGCGCAGCGTGTCGCCCGGATCGAAGGATGGGACGGTCTTGCCCTTGGTGATGCGGGCGACTTCTTCTTGTTCGAGCGTCTGGATCAGGTTCATCGGCACTACCGGAGCGCACAGGCTAAAGGCCGGCGCTTCCTTCTGGAAACCACGGGAAAGCGGGGCGTATAAGGGAACGAACCGGCCCTGTCGAGGGGCCGAAAGGCTCAATTCTGGGCGGGCGACGTCTGGGCGCAGCCGACAAAGGTCTGGATCTCGCCCTGCGGCGGCTGGACCCGGATCATGGGGCGGCCGCCGGCCTGGCCGTACTGGATGGCGATGTCGGTTCCGGCTGCATCGCGGACGCCGATGAAGCCGTCGCCCTCGTCAATCAGGGCGACGGCGCCCAGGCCGCTGGCGAACCAGGTCATGGATCGGTCGGGGAAGAAATACGACATGCTCGGCTCGGCGGTCGGGATCACGAGCAAGCCGCGCAGGGCGCGGACGCGGGCGAGGGATTCCGGTGTGAGCACCGGAGGTAGGGCGGCTTCGAGCGCTTCGATCTCCGCTTCCGCGCCGCGGCAGGCGGTGTCGGCGGCTTCCGCGGTCATTATGGGTAGCGGCCGCCAGAGCGCGGCTAGAGCTTGGGACGCGCGCATATCCTGCGGGGTGACCACTCGCGTCTGCGCGGAAGCGGGGAGTGCGATCAGCGCGAGCGCGGCGAGGAGCGGGGCGAGTTTCATTCGCGTCCGGTGGTCGGCTTCAAATCGGGCCGTCTTTGGGCAGTCACGGTGGATACACGCGGTCCGATTGAGGGTCGTAGCAAACGAGACCGCACGCGTGCCCGCTCTTGAGGAAGACAGCCCACGTCTCGTCGGCGCGCGGCCAGATCACCGCGACATTGATAAAGCGGCCGAGGATTTCGTCCTGGATCGGCCCGTCTGCCCAGACGGTATCGGTGTCGTCGTCATCAGGGTCCGGATAGCGTTCGAGCAGCGCAGCGACGAATGCCGTAAGCGTTGGATGCGGCGGTTCTGATTGCTCGTACAGGGCTTCTACGTCGTCTTGAAAGGACTTCGCCTTCGGATCGAGCGCCAACTCGGGCAGCCAAGCATAGAAGTTCGCCGACATTTCAACTTCCTCGAAGTTTCGTGATTCGCTCGCGTTCGGCGCGTCGCCAAGCCTTGACCTTGGCGTGATCGCCGGACGTGAGGATTTCGGGGATGGCGCGGCCCTCCCACTCGCGGGGCTTGGTGTATTGCGGGTGCTCTAGGAGACCGTCGCTGAAGCTCTCTTCGACGATGGAGGCGTCGTTGCCGAGGACGCCGGGGATGAGGCGGACGCAGGCTTCTAACACTACTATCGCCGCGGCTTCGCCGCCTGCGAGCACGGCTTCGCCGACAGCGACTTCTTGCATGTTGCGCGCTTCGATGACGCGTTCGTCCAAGCCTTCGAAGCGGCCGCAGAAGAGGATGATTCCAGGACCGGCGGACCATTCCTCGGCCATGGCTTGATCGAATTGCTTGCCGCGCGGCGAGAGGTAGATCAGCGGGCGGTCGTTGCGCGGGATGGAGTCGATCGCGGCGGCCGCCACATCCGCGCGCAGCACCATGCCGGCGCCGCCGCCGGCGGGCGTGTCGTCGACGTTCTTGTGGGGGCCTTGGCCGAAGTCGCGGAGCTGCACGGCGTCGAGCGACCACGCGCCATCGCGCAGCGCTTTGCCGATCAGCGAAACGCCGAGCGTGCCGGGAAACGCTTCCGGAAAAAGCGTGATGACGGTTGCGGCGAAGCTCATGCGATCAGGCGACCCAGAGCATCATGCAGCCGATGACGGTCCAATCGTCTTGCCGTCTTTGAAGTAGGCACCGTTCGCCGTGATCGGCAGAGCCCATGCCTAACGAGGCGTAGCGCTGATCTGCGCTGAGGCCGATGTCGAAGAAGACCGCCGGGCCGCGGCCGGTTTCCAAGTGCATAGTGTTGCCGCACGCGTAGCCAGTATCGGCAATACGTGTTGTCGGGATGGCCTGCACTTTTTCTTCGTCGCGACCGTTCAGTTGAGGCCAAGGCGTTGTTGACCGCGTTGCAGCTACGGAGGCCAAAACGGCGCACGAGCGGTCATGTTCGCTCACTTGCGGCGGTGTCGCGCAAGCAACGAACACCGCGCAGGCCAGAAGCGCCAACGCGGTTGCAACTTGCATTGCTGTCTCCTGCGCTACTTGCCCGGCGGTTCCGGCGGCGGGGGATCGAGCACGACGCGCTTGGCGGCAAGGTCGACGTGCGGCACGGCTTCACGCGTGAAGGTGATGCGCACGTTGGGACCGCCGTTCGGCGGCTTGTACTCGAGGATGTCGCCGGCGCCGAAGTTCCACACCGCGACGATGTCGCCCAGCACCGTGCCGTCGAGCGCTTCAGCGCGCGAGCCGAGCAGATCGATGACATAGAACTCGTCTTCCGCCGTGGTCGGCAGGTTGGCGCGGGGAACGAAGAGCTTTTGGCCCTTCATCTTCTCGGCTTCTTCGCGCGACTTCACTTCGGCCGTGACGATCGCGACGCCGTCTTTCAGCTCGCGCCAGCTCTTGGGCTTGAGCAAAATCTTGCCGTCTTCGCCGTAGAGCGGGCCGTACGAGATGACGCCCTCGTTCTTGTCGGTGAAAGCGCGCAAACGGACTTCGCCTTTGACGCCGAACGCGCCGGCGATGGCGCCCACAAGCACCATGCCCTTCTTGTCGGGCGCTTTGGCTTTGAACGATGGCACGGCTTGGGAGTCTCCAACGTGTTCGGGCTCGGCCGCCGCGACCGGCTTCGGCGCGGCGAGCGGCTTCGGTGCAGCGCGCGCCGGCGTTGCGATCGGCGAGCGCAGTACGGGTTGCGCGCGGCCAGCGGCGACGGCGAGCGGCTTCGACGGGATTGGCCCGGCGAACGCAGCAGCGACCGGCGCAAGCTTGGGCGGCTTCGGTGGTTTGGGAGCCTTCGGTGGCTTCGGCAGTTTTTCCGCTTTCACCTTCTCAAGCTTAGGCGCGGGTGCTGGCTTCGCCGCCTTCACAGGCGGGGCAACCTTGGTCTTGCCCTTGGGCTCAGGCGCGGCCTTCGCGGCTGGCTTTGCCGGTTTGGCCTCGGGCTTTGCAGCGACCTTGGCCTTCGGCTCAGGCTTTGCCGCGGCCTTCGGGGCCGAGGCGGGCTTGGTTTCCACCTTCTTGGCGACCTTGGCCGGGGGCGCCGCCTTGGGGGCGGGCGCGGCAGGCTTGGTAGCGGCCTTCTTCGGCTCGGCCTTCGGCGGCGGCACGGCCTTAACGGCCTTCACCGGTTTGGCAGGCGCAGCCTTCTTGGCCGCCGGTTCGCGGCGGGGCGCCGGCGCTGCCTTCTTGGCGGCCGGGGCGGTTTTGGCTGCCGGCTTCGCGGCAGTCTTGGCGGTCTTCTTGTCGGGCACGGTCTTCCTTATGCCTCCGGCGCAGCCTCAGCCTCGGCAGCAGCGGCCGGCGCCGGGGCGTTAGCCGCCGCGCGTTCGGTCATTTTCTTGCCAGGTTGGGCCTTGTTGGGGTTGTTTTTGGCTTCGCGTTTGAAAACGCCGGCCTGGTCAAGGAACCGGGCGACGCGATCGGTCGGCAAAGCGCCTTTCTTCATCCAGTCCTGGATCCGCTCAAGCTTGAGGACGACCCGGGCCGGGTCGTCAGCCTTCAGGATAGGGTTGTAAGTTCCAACTTTCTCGATGAAACGCCCATCACGGGGGCTACGGCTGTCGGCCACTACGATCGAGTAGAACGGACGCTTTTTGGCGCCGCCACGGGCCAGACGGATTTTCAGGGACATTTCTACGCTTCTCCTTTGAACTCTTAGCTTTTTTTGTCGCTTCCGGGAAGCCCCGGCAGGCCGGGAAGTCCAGGCATTCCAGTGGCAGGGTTAAGGCCCGGCAACGGTTTGCCGCCGCCGAGCGCCTTCAGTTGTTCCGGGGACCGCATGCCGCCCCCCATCCCGCCGGGCATTCCGGGCATATTGGGCATGCCTGGGATCGGGGATTTGCCCTTGCCCATGCGCTTGGCCATGTCGGCCATGTTGCGGTGCATCTTGAGGAGGCGGTTGACCTCAGCCACCTCGACGCCTGAGCCCTTGGCGATGCGGGCGCGCCGCTTGCCGTTGATCAGGTCCGGCTTGGCGCGCTCGGCCTTCGTCATCGAGCGGATGACGCCGATCTGGCGGTGGATCTGCTTATCGTCGAGCGACGCTTCGCTGATCTGGTTTTTCATCTTCTGCACGCCGGGCAGCATGCCCATGACGCCCTTCAGGCCGCCGATCTGGATCAGCTGGCCGAGCTGTTTTTCCATGTCGTCGAAATCGAAGCGGCCCTTGGCCATCTTCTTCGCCATTTTCTCGGCTTCGTCGCGATCGACGTTTTCGACGGCTTTTTCGACCAGGCCGACGATGTCGCCTTGGCCGAGGATGCGGCCGGCGATGCGACGGGCGTCGAACGGCTCCAGCGCTTCGGCGCGCTCGCCCATGCCGAGGAACTTGATCGGCAGGCCAGTAACGGCGCGCATCGAAAGTGCTGCACCGCCGCGGCCGTCGCCATCGGCGCGCGTCAGCACGAGGCCTGTGAGCGGCAGGCGTTCGTGGAAACGCTTGGCGGTTTCGACGGCGTCTTGACCGGTGAGGCTGTCGGCGACGAGCAGCGTTTCGCCGGGCTTGGCGATCTGCGCGATCGATGAGGCTTCGCTCATCATCTCGTCGTCGAGCGTGGTGCGGCCGGCAGTGTCGAGGATGAGAACGTCGTGGCCGGATTGGCGCGCGGTGGTGAGCGCGCGCTTGGCGATCTCTTGCGGCGTCTGGCCGGCGACGATCGGCAGCACGTCGACGCCAATGGATTTGCCGAGCGTGGCGAGCTGCTCCATCGCCGCGGGGCGGCGGGTGTCGAGCGAGGCCATCAGCACGCGGCGCTTGTCGGTTTTGGTCAGCCGCAGCGCGAGCTTCGCGGTGGTGGTGGTTTTGCCGGAGCCTTGAAGGCCGGCCATCATGATCACGTTCGGCGGCTCGCCGTTGACGCGGAGACCTTCCGGAGGACCATCCCCGCCCAGCGTTTCAACCAGCGCGTCGTGGACGATCTTGATGACTTGCTGGCCGGGTTTGACGGCCTTGATGACGTTCTCGCCCACCGCCTCGACGCGAACCTTGGCAATGAAATCCTTCACCACCGGCAGCGCGACGTCGGCTTCCAGCAGCGCCACGCGCACTTCGCGCAGGGCGGCGTCGACATCGGCCTCGCTGAGCGCGCCGCGCCCAGTGAGTTTGTCGAATACGCCGCCTAGGCGTTCTGAAAGAGCCTCAAACAATACGTAACTCCATGCGCCAAAGCGGTTTTACCCCGCCGGACGATCACGTCGGGCGGGGTGCCTCGCCAGCCTCCGGACCCTGATATGGGGTCGTGTGCCGGTCAAAGCGCAGCTTTAAGCTGGCGCGTGGGCGGGTGTTTAGGCGGTTAGCGGTAGCGGGTCAAACGCCAAGCCGCCGCGCCACTTCTTCGCCGATGGCCAGCGATGACGTGAGGCCGGGGCTTTCGATGCCGAAGAGGCAGATCAGGCTTTCGACGGTGTCGTCGATGACGAAGTCGTCTTGGGGTTCGCCGGGGCCGTGGAGTTTAGGACGGATGCCGGAATAGTCGGGCTGGAGTGCGCCGTCGGGGAGCGATGGCCAGAAGCGGCGGACGGTGTCGTAGAAGCTGGCGGCGCGGGCGGGATCGACGACGTAGTCTTCGTGGTCAACGAACTGGAGATCGGGGCCGAAGCGGGCGACGCCGCCGAGGTCGCGTCGATAGTGCGTGCCGAGCGCGCCGGGGATGGGCGGCGGGTAGATCAGCCGCGCGAATGGCGCTTTGACGCCTTGCAACGCGAAGTAACTGCCTTTGCCGAGATAGAGTTTGGGAATGCGGGCGGCGGGAAAATTCTCGACGCCCCGCGCGCACGTTTGCGCACCGAGGCCAGCGGCGATGATGAGTTGGCCTGTGCTGATCGTCGTCGCTGCTTCGCCGCCGACGCGCACGCTGTAGCCGTCAGTACCCGGTGAAGCGCCGAGGAACGGCGCGTTGAGAGCAATGGCGCCGCCACGCGCTTCGATCTCGCCTTCGAGCGCCAGCATATAGCCGTGCGCATCCATCAAGCCGCTTTCGACGGACTCGATCGCGGCGACGGCGCGGAGTTGCGGTTCGAGTGCGCGGGCTTCAGCGCCTTCGATGCGGCGCATGCCTTCGACGCTATTGATCTCGCCTTGTTGGAGCAATCCTTCGAGTGCTGGGATTTCCGCGTCTTCGGTGGCGACGATGAGTTTGCCGCATTTGTCGTAGGCGACGCTGTGGGCGTCGAGAAAGGGATAGAGCGCGCGACGGCCTTCGACGCAGAGCCGCGCTTTGAGCGAGCCGGTGGCGTAGTGCAGCCCCGCGTGGATGACCTCGGAATTGCGCGAGGAAACGCCGGCGCCAATGCGGTTCTCGCGTTCCAATACAACAACGCTTTGGCCGCGGCGCGCGAGCGCGTAGGCGCAAGCGAGGCCAACGGCGCCTGCACCGACAATTGTGACATCGAAATCAGCCATGTTGCGATCGTTGCATGTCTAGAATGTCGCCCAGTGTTCTTCGAAGTATCGTGCGCCGGTTAATCTATAGGCAAGCAGCTGTGCCTAGCCTCTTCCGTAGGGCGAGGCTTGCTGCGTGATTCTGAACTTCAACGATCCAACCATGCTGGCTGCTGCGCGCGGGCGTCACGCAACGCTGCGCTGGCGCACCGGCGTTGGCGTGCTGTTCATGGCCGGGTCGATGGCCGTGCTGAACTCGATTGCGGCCGGTTTAAGCTGGTTTCTCGTGCTGTGCTTGGCGATGGCGTTCGATCAGGTGCTCGCGAAGTCCTACATCGACTCTCGCGGGGTGGACGATCGCCGCACCGCAGGTGGGTTATACGCTCGGGGCAGCTTTTTCAGCATCTGCGTGTTTGCGGCGATGCCGATTGCGCTTGCGGCCATGGGCGGCGGTCCAGGCCGGGTGCTCGGGGTGCTGATGGCGGCGAGTTCGCTGGTGAGTGTGACGTTATCGACGTTCCAGGCGCCGCGCTTCATGCTGATTTCGTCGCTGCCGGCGACGGCGGCGTTGCTCATCATACCGCTAATTCCGTTTGGACCGGCGCACGCGGACGCGTTTCAAGCCACATTCGGCGTTGGCTGCGGCGTCGCGGGGTTCCTGGCGTACATGGGCCGCTCGGCGTTCAACAACACCAAGATGGTGGCGGGCTGGCGCGCTGCGAACGCGGCGGCGAAGGAGCGTCAACTCGAAGCCGAAGTGCGCCGGGCGGAAGCTGAAGAAGCCAACCGCGCCAAGTCGGAATTCCTGGCGGTGATGACGCACGAATTGCGGACGCCGCTGAATGCCGTGATCGGCTACGCGGAAATGATCCAAGAAGATTTGGCCGCTGAGGGTCGCAAGGATCTAGGTGACGATGCTGGCCGCATCACCAGTTCGGCGCGGCATTTGCTGGGTCTGATCGATCAGATTCTCAATATGTCGAGCATGGATGCAGGCCATGAGGGCTTGGCGCTGCGCGATGTCGATGTGCGCAGGCTGATCGAGGACGCCGTGACCAATGCTCAGGACGAGGCGCGCGCCGCTAACAATCGGATTTCGATCCGCATCAGTGCTGACGCCGAGCGTGCGCACACCGATGGTAACAAGCTCGCGGTTTCGCTGTCGGCGCTGCTTTCGAACGCGGTGAAATTCACGCACAACGGATTGATCGCGGTGACGGCGGAAGTCGAAGGCCACATGAACGGCGACGTGCTGGTGATCGCGGTATCGGACACCGGTATTGGCATCGCCAAGGAAGACCTGCCGCGCGCGTTCCAGCCGTTCACGCAGATTGAGAGCGCGACCACGCGTTCAAAGGGCGGCATGGGGCTTGGGCTTTCCATCGCGCAGCGTATGGCGCAGGCGCTCGGCGGCGAGATCACGGCCACGAGCGAGTTTGGCTCGGGCTCGACCTTCATGATCCGGCTGCCGATGCGCGAAAACGCTGCGGCGCCGGCGCTCGCGGCGGCCTAGAACTCCAAAAAGGAAGAACCCCGCCCTCTCCCTGTTGGGAGAGGAATGCGCCTGTGCGGGGGGAGGGTCAGAGGCGCAGCGGGGTATGGTGAGAGAACGCACGCACGTGGAGTGAGTTCCGCTGCAAATGGCAGAGGCCTTCTTATATAGAGAATGCCTATGGAAGACCGACTACCAGCCTCCTCGATGCCGACGCTTCGGCAGCTTCAATTCCTCATCGCGCTCCGCGCTCAGGGGAGCTTTGTCGGCGCGGCCGAAGCCGTGGGTGTGACGCAGCCGACGCTGAGCGCTGGCATCAAGGACTTGGAGGCGGTGCTCGGGGCGGTGCTGGTGGAGCGCGGCCGCACTGGCGCGGTGTTGACGCCGGCCGGCGAGGAAGCGGCCGAGCGAGCGGTGCGCGCAGTCGGCGAAGTCGAGGACATGGTGCGGACGGTGCAGACGGCGGGTGAGCCGTTTAGCGGTGTGTTTCGCCTGGGCGCGATACCGACCATTGCGCCATTCCTGCTTCCACGTGCGCTGCCTTTGCTAAAGCGCAAGTTTCCGAAGCTGCGTTTGCAGATGCGCGAGGATCTGACAGCGCGTTTGGTGGAGGGGTTGCGCACGCGCACGTTGGACGCCGCGCTGATTGCGTTGCCGTATGAAGCACACGGCGTAGCGACGGCGGCGATTGCCGAGGACGAATTCTATTTGTTGTGTCCAGACACGCATCCGCTGGCGAAGCGCAATGACCTTTCGCCGGAGCATCTGAAGAACGAAGACGTGCTTTTGCTGGAGGACGGGCATTGCTTACGGGATCACGCGCTATCGGCCTGCAAGCTCACACCGCGGCGCAGCAGTGAGATGGGCGCGACCAGCTTGCACACGTTGGTGCAGATGGTGGCGGGCGGGATGGGCGTGACGCTGCTGCCGAAGATCGCGGCGGAAGGCGGCGCAGTGGCAGGGGCGCCCGTTGCGATCCGGCCGTTTGAGACGCCGATCGCGGGGCGCGCTATTGGCGTTGCGTGGCGCGAGGGCGGTCAGCGTGAAGCGGAAGCGCGGATGCTGGGCGAGGTGCTGCGCGAGCTGTTCTAGGAGGTCGGCCAGTCGGGCTTCGACAATTGCTTGGCCAGATGCGGCAAGCGGATCACCAGCCAGAGCGCGGCCCAGAGGTTGCCGAGAATAAATATGGGCGCCGCCCAAAGTGCTGCGACCAGCCACGAGCGCTCGGTCAGAAACACGATGCTCGCGAACAGCACAAAGCCAACATAGAGATCCGCCAGCATCGCGATGCCCCACGGCAGCGTGGTGACGACGGCGATCTGGTCGAAGAACGAGCCGTGCAGATTTTGCATCGCCACCGCCGCCCAGATCACCAAGCCGAGCAGGGCCAGTCCCAGAATGCCAATCGCTGCGCGCAAAACGTTCATGCTCGAGTCTCCTAGCCCGGCTTGTTGGCGCGGACGCGCGCGCCGTCAAGCCGCTGCGCTCAGTCCATCAGCCGCCGCATCAGATAGGTGTATTCGAGCGCGCGTCGACGGGCGGCTTCGTTGAGATTGGCCGCGGCCGAGTGTCCGCCGTCGATGTTTTCATAGTACAGCACCGGCATGCCGAGTTCGATCATCCGCGCCACGTACTTGCGTGCGTGGCCGGGATGGACACGGTCGTCCTTGGTGGACGTCAGCACGAACGGCAGCGGGAAGTCTTCGCGCGCACGCAGGTTTTGATAGGGCGAGATCTGTTCGAGGAACGCGCGTTCGGTTGGGTTCGAGGGCGAGCCGTACTCATCGACCCAGGAGGCGCCCGCGAGCAGCTGATCATAGCGCAGCATATCGAGCAGAGGCACCTGCACGACGGCGGCGTTGATCATCTCGGGATGCTGGTTGAGCATGACGCCCATCAGCAAACCGCCGTTCGATCCACCCATGATGCCGAGCCGGCGTGGGCTGGTGATGCGGCGGTTCACGAGATCCTGCTCGACGGCGTAGAAGTCGTCGAAGATGACTTGGCGATTGGTGCGCAGCCCCGCCTGGTGCCAAGCCGGTCCGAACTCGCCACCGCCGCGGATGTTGGCCAGCACATAGACGCCGCCATTGTCGAGCCAAAGCTTGCCGACGTTCGGCGAATAGGTCGGCGTGTAGGACACCTGGAAGCCGCCATAGGCCCACAGCAACGTCGGGTTCTCGCCGTTCAGCGGCATGTCGCGGCGGCGCACCACGAAGTAGGGCACGCGCGTGCCGTCGCGGCTGGTCGCTTCGAATTGTTCGGCGACATAGGGCGAGGCGTCGAACTGCGGCGGGAGCGAACGGATGCGGCGCGCAGTGGTGGCGCGGTTTTCCAGCGCGTAGAGCGTTGAGGGCGTCAGGTGATCTTCATAGACAGCGAACGCGCGTTCGTCGGTGGCTGAGGAGCCGGCGAAGCTGATCGAGCCGGTGGTCGGCAGATCAACTTGGCTTTGGGTCCATTCGTTGCCGTCGAGCGCGATGCGCAGGAGCTGGCCGCGAACGTTGTCGTAGAGCGCAACGAGGACCGCGTCATGCGTGACGGTGACACTCTCGATCGATTGGCGTGGGTTCGGCGAAAAAAGCGCGACGGCGCGCGGTGCGTCGCTGTTGGTGTCGGCCAGCGGATAGGCTGCGAGCGCGCCTTGCGGCAGGCCGCGCCAGGCTTCTTCCAGCGTGAACAGGAGGTGGCCGCGATAGAGGCCGATCAAAGTGGCTTTGGCGGGAAGCGTGATGCGTTCGGCGTTCGGCGTGTCGAGCCGCCAGAACGTAGATTCAAAAAAGGTATCAGCTTCGACAACGACGGGAACGCGGCGGCCGTCGACGTCTTCCAACGTGCCGCCATAGACGCCGACATCGCTTGCGGCGCCGCGCATCACTTCTTCGGCGCTTGCGAGCGGTGTGCCGCGGCGCCAGCGTTTCATCACGAAGGGATAGCCGCTCTCCGTCATTGTGGCCGTTCCGTTTTCTGGACCCCAGTCGGTGCCGACAAGCAGCGTGTCCGCGTCGATCCATGTGGTGGAGGATTTCGCTTCGGGGACAACGAAGCCGCCTTCGACGAAGCGGCGCGTGCTGAGATCGAACTCGCGATAGGTAGAGGCGTCGCGGCCGCCGTCGGAGAGCTGCACCATGCAGCGGTTGTGGCCTTCGAGGCAGTCGACGCCCTTGTAGACCCAGTTGGCGCTTTCGGTCGCGGCGAGCGCGTCGATGTCGAGCAGTGTTTCCCATTGCGGTTCGCCGCGTGCGTAGGCGGCGAGCGGCGAACGGCGCCAGATGCCGCGCACATGGGTTTCGTCTTGCCAGAAATTGTAAAGGTAGCCTTCGCGGATTTCGCCGAGCGGGAGGCGATCGCGGCTGTTGGCGATTTCCAAGGCTTCAGCGTGCAGTTCGGCGAAACGCGGGTCGCTTTCGAGTTGGCCCAGCGAACGCTCGTTCTGTTGGCGCACCCAGGCGATGGCGCGCTCGCCTTCAACCTGTTCGAGCCAGAGATAGGGATCGGTGCTGGTCATGGCGGTTGTACTCGGTGACTCTGATGTGGCGCACGAGCCGAGAATGAAGGCGGACGCACACGCGGCGGCGATGGCGGACAGGCGCACTGGATTCCCTCCCCAAGGGACGGCAAACCAAGCAGAACCGCCCCTCCACGCCAAGAGGGCATAGACGGCCGAGACGTCGCGGCTCAGCCTTAAGGCGTGGCGTGCGCAGCCGAACCCCCTTACATTGGAACCGATGCGCTATCTCAAGATGAACGGCTGCGGCAATGACTTCGTCATTCTTGACGCGCGCTCGCGCGGCTCATTGCCGCTTTCGACGGCGCAAGCCAAGGCCATCGCCGACCGCCAAACCGGCGTCGGCTGCGATCAGGTGATCGCGGTCGAGCGCTCGATTCGGGCCGACGCGTTCATGCGCATTTGGAATAGCGACGGCGGCGAAGTCGAAGCGTGCGGCAACGCCGCGCGCTGTGTCGCGTGGATGCTGATGGAAGAAGGCGGCGCGGCGTCGCGGCGGATCGAGACGCCGGCCGGCATGCTCTACGCCGAACGCAACGGTACGCTGATCACAGTCGATATGGGATCGCCGCTGCTGCGTTGGGAGGAAATTCCAATCGCGCGCGCGATGGACACGCAGCGTCTAGACTTCGAGGCAGGCGGCTTTTCCGAACCCGGCGCAGTCAACATGGGCAACCCGCACGTGGTGTTCTTCGTCAACGACGTCCGCGCTGTACCGATCGAAAGCCTCGGCTCCAAGATCGAGCATGACCCATTGTTCCCGCAGGCGGTGAACGTAGGGTTTGCCGAGATCCGCTCGCCCGAACAGATGCGGTTGCGGGTCTGGGAGCGGGGGACGGGGCTGACCAAGGCCTGCGGCACCGGGGCCTGCGCGGCTGTGGTTGCGGCGCATCGTCAGGGCCGAACCGGCCGCAAAGTCGAAGTTCTGGTTGACGGCGGATCACTTGAGATTGAATGGCGTGCGGGGGACGATCGGGTTTTGATGACCGGGCCGGTTGAACTCGAGAACACAGGGGAGTTGCCGTCGGCATGAGAGCGTTGCTTGCAGCGGTGCTCGTCGCGTCCTGCGCGACGACAATCGTACCGCCTCCACCGGAGCGCCTGGAAGGCTGCTGGATCGACCGCAAGGCCGATAACACAGCCACGACCATGCGCTGGCTGGCGGACCTGGAGAACCCAGGCGCACTGCGCGGCGAACGCATGACCTACACCGCAGCGGGCGTCGGCGCTGACCGGGGCAGCTACACGCTCCGCCCAGAGGGCGAGGGATGGACGTTCTGCCAGTCCTACGATCCTGCCCCGCGCTGCTGGGTTGTGGCCGAGGGCGAGAGCGGTTCGCTCGAGGGCGGGCGCGTTTTCATCGACGCGGCCTACGATCGCCTCCGCATCTCGATCTTTGACGATAGCTCCGAGCGCATCGTCTTCCAGGGCGAACGCGACGGCTGCGACTGAGCCCATGATCGAGGGCATCGATCATGTCGTCATCGGCGTGCGCGATCTGGACGCCGGCATTCAAGCCTACGAGACGTTGCTGGGACGACGCGCCACTGCGCGCGTTGAGCACAACGCCGTGGCGACGGCGCTGATCGCTACGGACAATGTCGCTGTCGAACTCATGGCCCCAATCGGCGAAAGCGATGATGCAACGCGCTTGCGCGCGGCGATGGACGATGGCGGCGAGGGGTCTGAAGAGCATCGTGTTCGTCGCATCCGATATCGAGCGCGCGCATCGCCGTTGCGCGCGTGTTGGTTTGGCGCCGGAAGAGATCGCGACACGCGAAACGTGGCGCAGTTTTCGGATCGGTAAAGATCGCACGCATGGTGTTCGCATGTTCGTTCTCCAGCGCGACGCGCGATGTGATGCGCCGGCAGTGGCGGACGGAGCGTTGGCGCTGGATCACCTCGTGGTGCGTAGCGCCGACATGGAGCGCGCGGCGGCGTTTTATGGCGCACGTCTTGGGCTCGATATGCGGTTGGATCGTGAAGTCGGAGGCCGGCGCCTAATGTTCTTCCGCGTCGGCGATACGGTTGTGGAGATCGCAGAGCACAAGGCCGACGCGGACCGCGGTGACCGGCTCTGGGGGCTTTCTTGGCGCGTGGCTGATGCGGATGCGGAGCGAGCGCGGCTGACGCAGGCGGAGCTCGATGTCTCCGAGGTCCGCCTGGGCATGAAGCCTGGGACGCGTGTTTTCACCGTACGTGACGGGACCTGTGGGGTCCCCACACTCATGATCGAGGCCGGCTCCGGCCGCGATTGATCTTGTCACCATCGCGCGCCATGGTCCGCTCCGGCCAATTCGGAGGGGGACCAGATGGCGCAGCGTTTAAACGCGACATTCTTTGCGCTGCAAAAGCGCGACCGCGCGATATTGTTGCCGGCGACATTGGTGGTGATTGCCATTCTGGCGCTGATCTTCGGGGCGTTCGTGGCGCTGAATTGGCGCGGCGTGACGCTTTTTGCGGAACTGTTCCAGGCCGGCGCTACGGGCGCGGTGAACCAGCAGACGGGCACGGACGCCGTGTTTGCAATGTTTGGGTTGTTTGGCAGCGCGTTGCTGTTGTTGTTCCCAACCTACATGGCGGTGGCCGCTTATGAGGCTGCGTGTTTGCGATGGATGATACGCGGCGAAGCGCCGGGCTTGTTTGGCCTTACGCTCGATGCCGACATGTGGCGCGTCTACGGCGTCTATTGGTGCTGGCTCATTGTGCAAATGGTGGTGTCGACAGTGGTGTCCACCATCATGGTTGCGATCATGTTCGCTACCATGGGCGACGTGATGGCCAACCCGACCGATCCTGCAGCGATGTTGCAGTGGCAACTGATGGTGCAGGTGCCGATCACGGTGCTTCAATACATTCCGCTGATCTTCCTCGGCGTGCGCCTTGGACCGGCGGCGGCGACATCGATCGCGCGAAAGAAGTTCTCCTTCCTGGAAGCGTGGACCGTCACCAAATGGCGGTTCTGGGAGTTGTTCGGGTCGTTCTTCGTGCTGATGCTGGGCTATTTCGTCGTGTTTGGCGCATTGTTGGTTTTTGTGTTCGCTTCTGTATTTCGTGGCGGATGGCCCGGTGTGAACGCTACGCCGGAGCAAGTGGCGAATGCCTTTGCGGCAGTATGGACGCTGCAAAATTTGATGATCATCGGCGGCCTGTATTTTTTGATGCTGGTGACAGGGGTCATCTATGTCGTGTTCAGCTATGGCGTGAACGCGCGCGCCGCGATCGCGGCGGTGGACGACGGCAAGATCGAGGGCCACACGCCGAACATCGGGAAAGTTTTCGAGTAAACGCTCGCTCTGCTTAACCCGTCGCGCTCTTTTTGCGTTTTGTAGTCTTCACCGGCGTCGCTTCGGCGGCAGCGGCTTTCAGCTTTGGCGCTTGGGCGCCGCGGCGTTCGCCATGGCGCTTCAGCGCTTGCGCGAGATAGCGGCCGGTGTGGCTGGCTTTCACTTTAGCCACATCTTCCGGCGTGCCGAGTGCTACGATCTTGCCGCCGCCGTCGCCGCCTTCCGGGCCAAGATCGATCACCCAGTCCGCGGTTTTGATGACGTCGAGATTGTGCTCGATGACGAGTACGCTGTTGCCGCTATCCACCAGTTCGTGAAGCACTTCGAGCAGCTTCTTCACGTCTTCGAAGTGGAGGCCGGTGGTGGGTTCGTCGAGAATGTAGAGCGTGCGGCCGGTGGCGCGTTTGCTGAGTTCTTTCGACAGCTTCACGCGTTGCGCTTCGCCGCCGGAGAGTGTCGTCGCTTGTTGTCCGATGTGCACGTAGCCGAGGCCGACGCGCTTTAGCGTTTCGAGTTTATCGCGGATGCTCGGGACAGCGCTGAAGAGGTTAGCGCCTTCTTCCACCGTCATGTCCAGAACGTCAGAGATCGACTTGCCCTTGTAAAGCACTTCGAGCGTTTCGCGGTTGTAGCGTTTGCCTTTGCAGGTGTCGCAGGTGACATAAACGTCCGGCAGGAAGTGCATCTCGATCTTGATGACGCCGTCGCCTTGGCACGCTTCGCAACGGCCGCCTTTGACGTTGAACGAGAAGCGGCCTGGTCCGTAGCCGCGCACCTTGGATTCCGGCAGCGCGGCGTACCAATCGCGGATCGGGGTAAAGGCGCCGGTGTAGGTGGCCGGGTTCGAGCGCGGCGTGCGGCCGATCGGAGATTGGTCGATGTCGATGATCTTGTCGATGTGTTCGAGGCCTTCGATCTTGTCGTGTTCGGCCGGCACGTCGCCGGCGCCGTGCCATTGTCGCGCTACAGCTTTGTAAAGTGTCTCGATCACCAGCGTGGACTTGCCGCCGCCGCTCACGCCGGTGACGCACGTGAACGTGCCAAGCGGAATATCGGCGTCGATATTCTGCAGATTGTTGCCGCGCGCGCCTTTGACCGTGATGACGCGCTTCTTGTTGATCCAACGCCGCTTCTCCGGGATCGGAATTTCGCGGCGGCCGGTGAGATAGGCGCCGGTGATGGAGTTCTTGTTCTTCTCGATGTCGGCGGGCGTGCCTTCGGCAATGATAGTCCCGCCGTGGATGCCGGCCGCCGGACCCATGTCGATGACGTGATCGGCGGTCATAATGGCTTCTTCGTCGTGTTCGACGACGAGCACTGAATTGCCGAGATCGCGCAGACGGCGCAGCGTCTCCAACAGGCGCGTGTTGTCGCGCTGGTGCAGGCCGATGCTGGGTTCGTCGAGCACGTAGAGCACGCCGGTGAGGCCAGAGCCGATCTGCGACGCCAGCCGGATGCGCTGGCTTTCGCCGCCGCTCAACGTGCCTGAGCCACGCCCGAGCGAGAGATAGTCGAGGCCGACATCGACCAGGAAGCGCAGGCGGTCGTTGATCTCCTTCAGGATGCGGACCGCGATTTCCTTTTGCTTCGGGTTAAGCTGATCGTTCAGCGCGCCGAACCAATCACGCGCCGCGCGGATCGAGAGCGTGGAGGCGGTGGCGATATCGGTCATCGCGACTTTCACGGCGAGTGCTTCGGGCTTTAGGCGCTTGCCTTCGCACGTCGGGCACGGCGCTTCTGATTGGTAGCGCTCCAGATCTTCGCGCACCCAGGCGGAGTCGGTTTCCTTCCAGCGGCGTTCCAGGTTTGGCAGCACGCCTTCGAAATTCTTCGTGGTCTCGTAGCGGCGGACGCCGTCGTCATAGACGAACTTGATTGGGTCTTTGGTGCCGTGGAGAATGGCGTTGCGGAGTTCTTTCGGCAGATCTTTCCACGGCGCGGTGATCTTGGCTTTGAAGTGCTTTGCCAGCGCTTCCAGCGTTTGGGCGTAGAGCGGCGAGGGACCCTTCGCCCACGGCGCGACGGCGCCTTCCTTCAACGTTTTGTCGTGTTCGGGGACGATCAGTTCTGGGTCGAACTTGAGCTGGACGCCGAGGCCGTCGCATGCGGGGCAGGCGCCGGCTGGATTGTTGAAGGAGAAGAGGCGCGGTTCGATTTCTGGAATGGTGAAGCCGGAGACGGGGCAGGCGAACTTTTGTGAGAAGATGAGCCGCTCTGGCGCGGCGGACTTGTTCTTCAGCGTGGCTTTGCCGGTGGCGTCTTCGCTCTTGCTGGTGGCGATTTCAGCGAAGGCGATGCCTTCGGTGAGCTTCAGGGCTTGTTCGAGTGAATCCGCGAGCCGCGTTTCGATGCCGGCTTTGACGGCGATACGATCGACGACGATGTCGATGTCGTGTTTGAATTTCTTGTCGAGCGTCGGTGGTTCGCTGAGTTCGTAGAACTCGCCATCGATCTTGGCGCGCTGGTAGCCCTTCTTCAGGTACTCAGCCATTTCCTTTTTGTATTCGCCCTTGCGGTCGCGCACGACCGGCGCGAGCAAATAGAGCCGCGTGCCTTCGGGCAGCGCCATAATGCGATCGACCATTTCGCTGACTTGCATCGCCGCGATTGGTTGGCCGGTGGCTGGCGAATATGGGATTCCGACGCGCGCCCACAGGAGGCGCATGTAGTCGTAGATTTCGGTGACGGTGCCGACGGTGGAGCGCGGATTGCGCGAAGTGGTTTTTTGCTCGATCGAAATCGCAGGAGAGAGGCCCTCGATGGAATCCACATCGGGCTTCTGCATCAGCTCCAAGAACTGACGCGCGTACGCTGAGAGTGACTCCACGTAGCGGCGTTGGCCTTCGGCGTAGATGGTGTCGAACGCGAGCGAGGATTTGCCGCTGCCGCTGAGGCCCGTGATGACCACGAGTTCGTTGCGGGGAATATCGACGTTCACGCCCTTGAGATTGTGCTCTCGGGCGCCGCGGACGCGGATGTGGGTGAGTGCGTCTCTCATGCCGGCGCCTTTGTCGGAAGAAATCGCCAAACCAGGAAATGACTAACGACGTTCCACAATCCTATGATCAGCATTTGCATGGACATCATTTGCGCATTGTTGAGCCATGCAGGCAGCTGACTATCCGCTGTCCCGAACAATGCAGAAGCAAACATCGTCGCACCGCCAAACGTTGTTGGAATTTGGACGAGGGTGAGCGCAACCGCAATTACAACGCGTAGCGTCCAGGATCGATTGAGCCGAGTGGATGCGATCAATTCGCCACATAGCAAGAGCAACACCACCGTGAAGAAGACCGGAGCCCCAAGCCGCGCGCCGAGCCAAACTGCTGTGATGCCGCCACCCACTGCGATGGTCACTGCAAGCAAGGCGATCGCTGCATAAGGAAGAAATCGGCCTCTCATGCTGGCAGACCGTAGCCGAAAGCTGTCATCGAGATCCCGGGTTCGTAGTGTTTGTTGAAGATGTAGGGCGTTTCGCCGTCGCGGCGGACGGCCAGTGCGTAGAAAACCGGAAAGAAGTGTTCCCAGTCCGGCGCGGCGTCGCGTGCGTCCGGTCGCGAAGCGTAGTTTAGAACGGCCGCGTCATCGCCAGTCGAGGCTGCGCCAGTGATGAAATCGTCGAATTCGCGAACCCATGGCAGCAGCTCTTTTGTGCGGAAGAAGGCTGGCAAGTTGTGCACGATGTTGCCGGCGGCGAGGACGAGCACGTTATCATCGCGCAGATCGGCAAGCGCTTTGCCAATGGCGTAGTGCTCTTGCGGCGGACGGCGCGCGTCTAGGCTCACTTGCACGATGGGAATGTCGGCGTCGGGATACATGCGGCGAAGGACGCTCCAGGCGCCGTGGTCCAGGCCCCAGCTATCGTCGAGTTGTGCGCCGAAGGCTGTCAGCTTTTCGACAATCGCGCGCGCCAACGCCGGATCGCCCGGAGCAGGGTATTGCACGTCGAATAGCGCTTGCGGGAAGCCTCGGCCGAAATCGTGGATCGTTTCCGGCTTAGCATTCGACGTCACGCGCACGCCTTCGGTCACCCAATGCGCGGAAATCACCACGACGGCGGCCGGCTTCGGAAACGCGCGCGCGATCTCGGCCCAGCCGCGCGAGGACGGCGTGTCCTCGATCGCGTTCATGGGCGAGCCATGGCCTATGAAGAGGGCGGGCGCCCTGGTCATGCGTGCTGTCCTGCCGAATGGTCCCCAGCCCATATCTGTGGGCAAGCGGGGACGCCATGTTGGAGATAAGCGCTAAATAGGCGCTCAGGGGCTCCTTTGCCGTAGTTCGAATGGCCGAACCGCTGCGAATTCATGAGGCTTTAGCTCCCTGGCCCTCCCGGCCCGATCCGACCCGCTTTAACCTTGCAGGCGAACCTGATTCGTGAGAACATAATAAGAACAAAGTTCCGCCCGGTCTACGGGCAAGGATCAGGTGGTGTGTCGATCAAAGGCCCGGACGCCCAGGCTAAGGGTGATCTTGGACTCCGCAGTCGATTTGGTTTGTGAGCGTAGGAAACGGAGGCCGTCATGGCTGGTAGCGTCAACAAGGTGATTTTGGTCGGCAATCTGGGCAAGGACCCGGAAGTGCGGAAGCTCAACAATGGCGATCCGGTGGTGAACCTGAGCGTCGCGACGTCGGAGAGCTGGCGCGACAAGCAGAGCGGCGAGCGCAAGGAAAAGACCGAGTGGCACCGCGTCGTGATCTTCAACGAGAACATCGCGAAGGTCGCCGAGCAATATCTGAAGAAGGGCTCGACGGTTTACATCGAAGGCCAGCTGCAGACCCGGAAGTACGAGCAGAACGGCGTCGAGAAATACTCGACCGAGATCGTGCTGCAGAAGTTCCGCGGCGAGCTCACCATGCTCGGCGGCAAAGGCGGCGGCGAAGGCAAGTCCTATGAGGACGATGGCGGCGGCTTCACCGCGAAGGCTGGCGGCAAGCGCAGCGGCGGCGACGCCCCGCGCGAAAGCTTCAGCCAGGATCTGGACGACGAGATTCCGTTCTAATCACTCAGTGTGAACTTGGGCGCTTCGCATGAAGCGCCCATATCGCGCCCATGATCCCATTCTCGGTTCTCGATCTCGCGCCCATCGTTGAAGGCGGGAGCGTTGCGCAGGCGTTGGCGAATAGCCGCGATTTGGCGCAAGCCGCGGAGCGGTTGGGGTACAAGCGCTTTTGGCTGGCGGAGCATCACGCCATGCCGGGTGTCGCGAGTGCGGCGACGGCGCTCACCATCATGAACGCGGCGCAGGCGACCAAGACGATCCGCGTCGGCGCCGGCGGGATCATGTTGCCGAACCACGCGCCGATCATCATTGCTGAACAATTTGGGACGCTTGAGGCGCTGTTTCCGGGGCGCATTGATCTGGGGCTCGGGCGCGCACCTGGTGGCGATGGGCTGACTGCGCGTGCGCTGCGGCGGACGTTGATTGGCGGCGAGGACCGGTTTCCGCAGGACGTGATGGAATTGCAGGCGTTGCTCGGGCCGAGCGAGCCTGGGCAACGATTGCGCGCGGTGCCGGGTGAGGGCGCAAGTACGCCGCTGTGGATGCTTGGGTCTTCGACGTTCGGCGCGCAGCTCGCGGCGGCGCTTGGGTTGCCGTTCGCGTTCGCGTCGCACTTTGCGCCTGCGCAGATGATGAGCGCGATCGAGATTTATCGCGCGACATTCCGGCCGTCCGACCAATTGCAGAAGCCGTACGTGATGCTGGGCTTCAACATTTTCGCGGCGCCGACGGACGAGGAAGGTCGTTTGCTGGCGACATCGTTGATGCAGGCGTTCGCAAGCTTGCGGCGGGGTGAGCCGCGTCGGTTGCAGCCGCCAGACCCTGCGTTTGAAGCGACGTTGAATGACATGGAGCGGGCGCAGCTCGATCAGGTGCTGCAATGCTCGGCCATCGGTTCGCCGGCGACGGTGAAGGCCAGCATCGCGGCGTTCGTGACCCGTACTGGCGCCGACGAACTCATATTAGCGTCGCACATCTACGACCACGCTGCGCGGGTGCGGGCTTACGAGATTGCCGCAGCGGTTCGGGCTGAAATGTAGCGGCGGCCCGCTTGCGGCGAGTCGCGGGCGGGCGTAGCCAGCGGGCGTGACAACGCCCTCTCGCGCCTTCGCGCCGCTTGATCTGATCATGCTGCTGTCGATCGCGCTGATTTGGGGCGTGAACAATATTCTGGCGAAAATCGCGGTGGACGCGCTGCCGGCTATGATGATGGCGGCGCTCAGGTTCATCATTGTGCTGGCGGTGTTGGCCGTTTGGCTGAAGCCGCCGCCGAAGGGGCAATTGCCGCTGTTCTTCGCGATGCTGGCTTTCATCGGGCCGTTGCACTTCGCCATTCAGTCCATCGGCTTGAAGCTCGCGACCGATTTGCCGCCGATGATCGTGGCGATGCAGTTATGGGCGCCCGCGTCGGTGGTGTTTGCGGCGCTGTTTTTGGGCGAGCACGTGAGCCGCTTGCGTTGGGCGGGTGTGGGTATCTCGTTTGTCGGCGCGGCGTCGATGAATTTCGATCCGACCGTGTTGGCGCAAGGCTGGCCGCTTTTCCTCGTGGCGATCGCGTCAGCCATTTACGGGGCGGGCACCGTGATGGTGCGCAAGCTGGGCGGCGGACTTGATCCGTGGGCGACGCAAGCTTGGATCGCGTTGGCCGCGGCGCCGACGCTATTGATTGCGTCTCTCACGTTTGAACGCGGCCATGTGGAAGCAGCGCAGGCAGCGCATTGGAGCGTTTGGGTGTTCATCGCGTTTGGCGCGTTGGTGTCGTCCGTCGTTGCCAATGCCTTCATGTTCAAGCTGCTGCAGAAATACGAAGTCTCGCGCACGACACCGTTCTTGCTGCTGACGCCCGTGATCTCTTTTGCGCTCGCTATCGCGATCCTGCATGACCGCATCACGGTTCAAATTCTGATCGGCGCCGCAGCGACGCTTGCTGGCGTCGCATTGGTGGCTCTAGCCGAGCGGCGCTTTAAGGCTGTGGCGTGAGCGCGGCGCAGGCGATGCGGGCGCCTGCGTTGCCGACAGGCTGGCCCATCTGATCGTCGCGTGCCGCGTGGATCAGCAGCGCTGTGCCGTCTTCGTCCAGCAATGGGAGCCGCTCGCGGCTGTTGGCATTGCCAGGGATGCGTTCGCCGCTCAGGGTGACGTAAGGGGCGAAGACTTCCGCCGCGAACACGCCCGATGGCGGCGCGAAGATGTTGGGCAGATCGCCCGCTTCGGGACCTTCCGGGTTCATCAGGCCGTGCTGGATACGGCGGTTCATGCCGAGGTGGCCGCCGGAGGCTTGGAAGCCGGCGGCGAAGTCGCTGCAGTCGCCGCGATCGTGCAGGTGCAGGCCGTGCCAGCCAGGGGGCAAAGCGCGCTCTGAAAATTCGAGTTGAATCAACACCCCGTGTGGTCCGCCGGTGAAATTGGCCTGGCCTAGGGCCCGCCCATCCGGACCGACAATCCAGACCGTTCGCGGCGTAGCCTGGGGATAGTCGTCGCTGCGGCCCGCGCCGCTGGCGCAGGCGGTCAGCAGGGCTGCAAAAAGGAGGGCGGCGAGAGGGCGCATCAGGGGCTCCTTGGTTTGCGACGGCGGCGTCACAATGTTAGTTTCCGATGGAATCGAAGGCGAGTTTTTCTCGCTGTTTTCATCAACTCCTGAACAGCAGATTTAGAACCGGCGATCTCGTGTCAGACACGTCCGATCCCGCCGAGAACGGCGGACCAACTCTTCCCAAAGGCATCGCGCTGATCAGCGTCGAGGATGAGCTGAAGCGCTCTTACCTCGATTACGCGATGAGCGTCATCGTCTCGCGCGCGCTGCCAGACGTGCGCGACGGCTTGAAGCCGGTGCACCGGCGCATCCTGTTCGGCATGGATGAGGCCGGCAACACGCACGACAAGAGCTACCGCAAGAGCGCCAACACGGTCGGCGAAGTGATGGGCCGCTATCACCCGCACGGCGACCAGGCGATCTATCTCTCGCTCGTCCGCATGGCGCAGGACTTCGCCATGAGCCTGCCGCTGATCGACGGGCAGGGAAACTTCGGCTCGATCGACGGCGATATGCCAGCGGCGATGCGCTACACCGAAAGCCGCTTGGCCAAGACGGCGCGCGCGCTGTTGGACGACATCGACGAAGACACGGTTGATTTCGTCGCCAACTATGATGGGTCGCGCCAAGAGCCGAGCGCGCTGCCGGCGAAGTATCCGAACCTGCTTGTGAACGGCGCAGGCGGCATTGCCGTCGGCATGGCGACGAATATTCCACCGCACAATTTGTCCGAAGTGATCGATGCGGCTGTCGCGATGGTCGATAATCCGGCGATCACCGATCTCGAATTGCTCGACATTGTGCCTGGGCCGGACTTTCCGACCGGCGGCGAAATCCTCGGCCGCGCCGGCGCGCGCATGGGGCTGCTGACGGGCCGCGGTTCAGTGACGATCCGTTCCAAGCATCACACCGAAACCATCCGTGGTCGTGAAGCTTTGGTGTTCACCGAGATTCCGTACCAGGTGAACAAGGCCGAGATGGTCGAGAAAATCGGCGAACAGGTGCGTGAGAAGCGCATCGAAGGCATCGCCGAAGTGCGCGATGAATCGAACCGCTTGGGTATCCGCCTCGTTGTCGAGCTGAAGCGCGATGCGGTGGCCGATGTGGTGCTGAACCAGCTCTATCGCTTCTCACAGCTGCAGACCTCGTTCGGCGTCAACATGCTGGCGCTGAACAACGGCAAGCCCGAGCAGATGGGCTTGCGGCAGATGCTCATCCACTTCTTGAGCTTCCGCGAACAGGTCATCACGCGCCGCACTAAGTTTCGCTTGGCCAAAGCGCGGAAGCGCGGTCACGAGACGGTGGGTCTCGCCGTTGCTGTCGCCAACATCGACGACGTGATCAAGCTGATCCGCGAAAGCCCCGATCCGGGCACGGCGCGCGAGCGCTTGGTGGCGCGGGCTTGGCCGGCTGGCGATATGATGCCGCTGATCGCGCTGATCGCTGACCCGCGCACGATTGTTGAAGATGGCAATGCGATCCGGCTGTCCGACGAACAAGCGCGCGCCATTCTGGCATTACAGCTCTCGCGCCTCACCGGCCTTGGCCGCGATGACATCGCGAAGGCGGCGAACGAGATCGCGGAAGAGATCAAGGAACTGCTTGAGATCCTCGGCTCCCGCGAACGTATCCTGACGATAATCCGCGACGAACTAACGGGCGTGAAGGAAGCGTTCGGCTTTGTGCGCCGCACGCAATTCTCTGAGTCCGAAGGCGACATCGACGACGAGGCTTTGATCCCGCGCGAAGACATGGTCGTTACCGTTACGCATGGCGGCTACGTGAAGCGCACGCCGCTGGCAGCCTATCGCACGCAGCGACGCGGCGGGCGCGGTCGCTCCGGCATGACGATGAAGGACGAGGATTTCGTCACGCGCATCTTCGTGGCCTCCACGCACGCGCCGATCCTGTTCTTCTCGTCGTCGGGCATGGTCTACAAGATGAAGACGTGGCGCTTGCCAGCGGGTGATCCGCGCACAAAGGGCAGGGCGTTGGTCAATCTTTTTCCGCTCGGCGCCGGTGAGACCATCACATCGGTGATGGCGCTGCCGGAGGATGAGCGCGATTGGGATAAGCTCGACGTGATGTTCGCAACCCGCTCCGGCGGTGTTCGGCGTAACAAGCTCAGCGACTTCGTGCAGGTGAACCGCAACGGCAAGATCGCCATGAAGCCGGATGAGGGCGACGGCATCGTGTCGGTGCAGGTGTGCTCGGAGGCGGACGACATCCTGCTCACGACGCAAAATGCTCAGTGCATCCGCTTCCCGGCAACGGATGTGCGCGTGTTCTCAGGGCGCACCTCGACTGGCAACCGCGGCATCAATCTGGCCGAAGGCGATAGCGTCATCGGGATGGGCGTGTTGCGCCACATAGAGGTGACGCCAGCGGAAGCGCGCGCCTACTTTAAGTGGGACGCGCAATCGCGTGACGCGGGCGACGCTGACGTGGAGGCCGACGCGGAAGCTGGTGAGGACACCGGTGAAGTCGCGGATGTGCCGTTCGAGCGCCTGGCGTGGTTGAAGACGCAAGAAGAGTTCATCCTGACGATGACGTCCGGCGGCCTCGGCAAGCGTGCTTCGTCGTACGAATACCGGATCACCGGTCGCGGCGGCAAAGGACTGCGGGCGCACAAGCTCACGGGTGAGGCGCGGTTGATTGCGTCGTTCCCGGTTAAGACGGACGAGGAGCTGCTGCTGGTCACCGACAAGGGCCAGCTCATCCGCACCGCGATCGATCAGATCCGCATCGCTGGACGTGCGACCCAAGGCGTGATCCTGATCAACGTCAGCGAAGACGAGCACGTCGTCGCGGCCGAGCGCCTAGAGGCGCTGGGCGGCGAGGCGGGCGAAGCTGTTGAGGGCGCGTCTGAGGAGGGCGGCGAGTGAGCAAAAGAGTCAGCGTTGGCCTTTACCCCGGGACCTTCGATCCCCCGACCAACGGCCATGTGGATATCATTGCCCGCGCCGCCACTTTGGTGGACCGCCTCGTCATCGGCGTGGCTATCAATGAGGACAAAGGCCCGCTCTTCACCCTCCAGGAGCGGGTGGAGATGGTTCAGGAGCAGTGCGCCAAGATCAAAGGCGAAGCCGAGATCGTCATCCAACCTTTTGACACATTGCTGATGTCATTCGCCGAAAGCGTAGGGGCGCAAATCATCGTCCGGGGACTTAGAGCGGTCGCCGACTTCGAGTACGAATTCGCCATGGTTGGGATGAACCAGAAGCTAAACCCAGCCATCGAAACAGTATTTCTCATGGCCGACCCGACGCACCAAGCGATCGCGTCCAGGTTGGTGAAAGAAATCGCGCGACTGCAAGGAAGCGTCGCGCACTTCGTGCCTCAAGAAGTAGAAAGACGACTGAAGGCAAAGTTCGGGGTGTCTTGATGCTGCGCGTATGTGGAATTTTGGCGGCGGGCGCTGTGGCGCTCTCGCTTCTGAGTATGGACGCGGCGGCGCAATCGGCGCCCGATCCGCGCAATTGGCGTCAGGTCGATCCGGAGCACACGCTCTACATCGACACGGTCCATGGCCGCATCGTGATCGAGATGTATCCGGAGATCGCGCCGCGCCACGTCGAGCGCCTCGAGACGTTGACGCGGGCGGGCTACTACGACGGCCTCATGTTCCACCGCGTCGTCGATGGCTTCATGGCGCAGACCGGCGATCCGCTCGGCACCGGCGAAGGTGCATCGAGCTTGCCGGATATACGCGAGGAGTTCCGCTTCCGCCGTGGCCCTGACATGCCGTTTGTGGAAGCCGCCAACCAAGGCGGCGCGCGGCTCGGGTTTTACAAAGCGATCCCGATCGAGAGCCAGCCGGATGCGCAAATGGCGGTGACCGCTGACGGCCGTGTTGCCGCCAATGCGCTGCACTGCCCGGGCGTCGTCTCGATGGCGCGGGCGGATAACCCGAACTCGGCCAACAGCCAATTTTTCATCATGCGTGCGCCGAACACCGATCTCGACAAGCGCTATTCGATCTTCGGCCGCGTTGTGTGGGGCCAGAACGCCGTGATGGCGCTTGCCGTTGGCAACCCCCCGCCCACGCCGGACCGCATGGTCGCGGTGCGGATCGCGGCTGACGTGCCCGAGACCGAGCGCGCGCCTATATACGTGCTGCGCACCGATGGCCCGGCGTTCCGTGATTTGATTGACGATACGCGCCGCGAACGGTCAGCCGATTTCTCGGTGTGCGATGTGCAAATTCCCGCGCGGGTTCCGCGCACTGAAAACAGAGAGAGACGCTGGTGGTCGATAATTCCTTTCATAGACTGACGCTCGAGCTCGACACCGGCACGGTGCAGATCAAGCTGCGGCCCGATCTGGCGCCGGGCCATGTGCAGCGCATCGGCGAACTCGCCAATGAAGGCTTCTACAACGGCGTGCCGTTTCACCGCGTCATCGCCGGCTTCATGGCGCAAGGCGGCGACGGCGGAAACAAGAACGGCACCGGCGGTTCGAAGAAGCCGAACCTGAAGCAGGAATTTTCCGCCGAGGCGCATGTGCGCGGCGTCTGCTCGATGGCGCGCACCAACGATCCGAACTCGGCCAACAGCCAGTTCTTCATCTGCCTCGACGACGCGCGTTTCCTCGACAAGCAATACACCGTCTGGGGCGTGGTCGAGGAAGGCATGGAGGCCATCGACGCGCTGCCGAAGGGCGAGCCGCCGCGCACGCCCGGCAAGATCGTGAGCGCGCGGGCCGAGTGAGTTACATGGACCGCCGGCACCCTCGCCGGCATAACGCAGCATTAGCCGGCGTGGGCGCCGGCGGTCCATGACATGCGCGTTGACCTCTTTGATTTCCAGCTACCCGAAGAGCTGATTGCGCTCCGCCCCGCACGGCCGCGCGATAGCGCGCGGCTGTTGCTCGTGCCGGCTGAGGGCGGGTTTGAGGATCGAACTGTGCGCGACGCGCTGGGCTTGTTTAGGCCGGGCGATCTTCTGGTGTTCAACGACACACGTGTAATCGCGGCCGCGTTGAGAGCCGTGCGACCGAGCCGGGATGCGCAGGCGCCGGATGTCCAGGTCTCGCTCAATTTGATTGAGCGTCTCGCGCCAGATCGCTGGCGCGCCCTGGCCAAGCCGGGGAAGCGATTGAAGCCGGGGGACCTATTGCTGTTCGAGGACGGCCTAAAAGCGACAATCCAGGCGAAACACGACGAAGGCGCCGTCGATCTTTGCTTCGATCGCTCGGGCGCCGCGCTGGACGCGACGATCGCGCTGGTCGGCGCGCCGCCGCTTCCGCCGTACATCGCGGGAAAGCGCGCGCCGGACGCCGAAGACGCGCGCGACTATCAGACCGTGTTCGCGGCAAACGACGGCGCGGTCGCGGCGCCGACCGCTGGTTTGCACTTCACGGACGAATTGCTCCTCGCTCTGGAGGATGCTGGCGTAGAGAGTGCGCGCGTGACGCTGCACGTTGGCGCCGGCACTTTTCTGCCTGTGAAGGCCGAAGATACCGAGGCGCACACCATGCATTCGGAGTGGCGCGAAATCAGTGCAGCAACGGCGGACGCGGTCAATCGCGCCAAAGCCGAGGGCCGGCGCGTTATCGCGATCGGCACCACCGCACTGCGTTCGCTGGAATCCGCGTCGGATGAGGGCGGACGCGTCAGCGCGGTCTCCGGCGGCACCGATATCTTCATCACGCCGGGCTATCGCTTTCGCGTGGTCGACGGACTTTGGACCAACTTCCACCTGCCGCGCTCGACGCTGTTCATGCTGGTGTCGGCGTTCGCTGGGCTTGAACGCATACAGGCGGGGTATGCGCATGCGATAGCTAACGGCTACCGCTTCTATTCCTACGGCGACGCCAGCCTGTTATGGCGAGCGGAATGAGCGGCTTTCCGTTTGAGATTCACGCGCGCGACGGCGCGGCGCGCATCGGTGTGCTGCGCACGCCCCGCGGCGAAGTCCGCACGCCTGCGTTCATGCCGGTGGGGACCGCGGGTACCGTGAAGGCGCTGACGGTGGAGCAAGTGGCTTCGACCGGCTCAGACATCATTCTCGGCAACACCTATCACCTGATGCTGCGTCCGGGCGGCGAGCGCATGGCGCGACTTGGCGGGCTGCATCGCTTCATGCGCTGGGACAAACCGATCCTCACCGACAGTGGCGGGTACCAGGTGATGTCGCTCTCTCAGCTGCGGAAGCTCGACGCTGAGGGCGTGACATTCCGCAGCCATGTCGACGGCGCACAGCATCGGCTGACGCCGGAGGTCGCGATTCAAATTCAAGCCGATCAGATCGGCGCCGACATCGTTATGCAGCTGGACGAATGTCCCGCGCTGCCGGCGCCGCGCGCGGATGTGCAGAAAGCGATGGAGCTATCCCTGCGTTGGGCCGAGCGTTGCAAGCGTGCGTTCGGTGCGCGTGATGCGCAGAATTTGTTTGCGATCGTGCAGGGCGGCACGGACGCCGTGTTGCGCCGACAGTCCGCGGAGTCGTTGGTGAGCGAGGGCTTTGATGGGTACGCGATTGGCGGCCTCGCGGTCGGCGAGGGCCATGACGCCATGCTCGCGACGCTCGACGTCACCACGCCGTGTCTGCCGCAGGAACGGCCGCGTTACCTGATGGGCGTCGGCAAGCCGATAGACATCGTTGAAAGCGTGGCGCGCGGGATTGATATGTTCGATTGCGTTCTGCCGACGCGCTCCGGCCGGCATGGCCAAGCGTGGACCGACGCCGGGCCGCTCAACATCAAGAACGCGCGCTTTGCGGAAGACCTGACGCCGGTGGATGAGAGCATCGATTGCCCAGCCAGCCGTGACTATTCCAAAGCCTATTTGCACCATTTGTTCAAAGCCGGTGAGCTACTCGGCCAAGTACTGCTGTCGTGGCACAACGTCGCCTACTACCAGCATTTGATGCAGCGCCTGCGTGACTCCATCGCCGCGCAGAATCTCGATGACTTCCGTGCCGCGTTTCGCGCACGTCTTACGCCCGAGGTCGAAGACTAACGCTGGCGTGCAACGTTGGGCGGCGGCGGCGGGATCATGCCGGGGCAACCGAGCGAGGCGCCATAGCCGCGCAAGAACGTGCGCCGCTGCTGGCCGTTGGCGACAGCGCGCAGCGCGTCGCGTTCCGCGCGGCTGGCGCCCGAAATGCGCCGCACCCATGAGCGGAACGGGATCAGGTCTTGCGCGGTGCTTTCGGCGGCGGAGATGGCTTGTTCTTCGACGAAGTCGCCGCTGCGGTCCCAGACGTTGCGGTTGGGGCCAGGCTGATAGCTCTCCGGGCCAAGCACGCCATCGAGCGCGGCGATCTCGCGCGTGACGGCGTGGCAATCGGCCAAGGTCGCGGTGGAATAGGGATATTGCAAATTGCGCAGCAGCAGCGGGATTTCCGGGCGCATCAAGCCGACGTCCCGCAGCGGGATGTAAGCCGCGTCGCCGACGCCGCGGCGGGTGTCTGCCGTGCGGCCAGACGAGCACGCCGCCAAACCGATCGCGAGGATGGCCGCTGCCGCCACCCGACCAAAAATCGCCACCCGCATGTTCCGCTCCCAGCTCGTTCCAGTCAGCCCTATAGCCGGGCGACCAAGCCACGCCAATGTGGCGAGACATGGCCATCCCGGCGGGTTAATCCCGCCCCATGCTTCCGGTTGAGGACGTTCTTCCGACTTTGCGCGCGGCGCTGGCCGAACGCGGCGAGGCCGTGCTGGTCGCCCCGCCCGGCGCGGGCAAGACGACGCGTGTGCCTCTGGCTCTGTTGGATGAGCCGTGGGCGCGGACAGGGAAAATCATCTTGCTCTCGCCGCGCCGGATCGCGGCACGTGCCGCGGCGGCGCGGATGGCGAGCGAACGCGGCGAGGCCGTGGGCGGTACGATCGGTTATCGCGTGCGGCTGGATTCGCGCGTCGGGCCGAAGACGCGGATCGAGGTTGTCACCGAAGGCGTGTTCACGCGGATGATCTCGGACGATCCGGAGCTGCGCGGTGTTGCGGCCGTGCTGTTTGATGAATTTCACGAGCGCAGTTTGGAGGGTGATCTTGGCTTAGCCCTCGCGCGTGACACGCAATCGGCGCTACGGCCTGATCTCAAGATCGTGGTGATGTCAGCGACGTTAGACGCCGCGCGTGTCGCGGCGCTGTTGGGTGATGCGCCGGTTATTGTGAGCGAAGGCCGGAGGTTTCCGGTCACGCATGTCTATCGTCCACGCGATCCGCGCGCGCTGCTGGAGCAGGAAACCGCGAACGCTGTGCGCGCTGCGCTGGCGGCGGAGTCGGGCAGCGCACTTGTGTTTCTGCCGGGCGTGCGGGAGATCGAACGGACGGCAGAGCGGCTCCGCACCGATCTGCGCGATCCGAACGTGGACATCCGGCCGCTCTATGGCGCCATGAGTCCGGCGGATCAGGACGCTGCCATCTCTCCTGCGCCAGCGGGACGGCGCAAGGTGGTGCTGGCGACGTCGATTGCTGAGACCAGCTTGACCATCGACGGCGTGCGGATCGTCGTCGACGCTGGATTGGCGCGGCGACCGCGCTACGAACCGGCGTTAGGCCTCTCGCGTCTCGAAACAGTGCGAGCGAGCCAGGCCGCCATCACGCAACGGGCTGGGCGCGCGGGGCGCTTGGAGCCGGGGGTTTGCTGGCGCTTGTGGAGCGAGGGTGAAACGCGTTCGCTGCCGGCGTTTGAGCGACCAGAAATTCTCGATGCTGATCTCTCGGGCTTGGCGCTCGACTTGGCGGCGTGGGGTGTGGGCGACCCGACGACCTTGGCGTGGCTCGATCCGCCGCCGAAGCCGGCGTGGAACGAAGCGATTGCGCTGCTGACGCGGCTCGGGGCGTTGGATGAGGCTGGGCGGCTCACGGAGCATGGCGCGGCGATAGCGACGCTGCCGTTGCCGCCACGCTTGGCGCACATGGTCATTGAGTCCAAACAATTCGGCGAGACGTGGTTGGCCGCGACTCTTGCGGTGCTGCTGACTGAGCAGGGTCTAGGAGGACGCAGCCCCGATTTGGCTGATCGCGTGAATCAACTCGAGTGGGACAAAGGAAAACGCGCCGATGCCGCGCGAAGTTTAGCCCGCCGCATCTCACTGTCCGCAGGCGGCGGAACTGGTCGCAACGATGAACTTGCGTCTGGTCGGGTGCTCGCGCGCGCTTTTCCAGACCGCGTCGCGAAATCGCGCGGCGGCGGCGCGTTCCTTATGGTCAATGGGCGGGCGGCTAGCATGGACATGTCCGAGCCGATGGCCTCCGCGCCGTTCATTGTCATCGGTGAAACCACAGGCACAGCGGGCAAGAGCAGAATTCTGTCGTTTGCCGCGATCTCCGCGCAAGAGGTTGAAGAGGCCTTCTCCGCTCAGATCGAAACGCGTGCAGCAGTCAGCGTTGACGCGGCAACCGGCGCCGTGCGTGGACGGCGGACGCGGCGGTTGGGCCGCGTGGTTCTTTCCGAAGCGCCGCTTGAGAAACTGAACGCCGACGAGATGAAGCAGGCGCTGCTCGATGCTGTGCGCGACGATGGCCTGGCGCTGCTGGATTGGGATGACGCCGCGAAGCAGGTGCGGGCGCGCGTGGCGCTGATGCTGTCGCTGGAGGGTGAGGCGTGGCCGGATTGGTCTGACGACGCGCTGAGCGCCAAGCTCGATGATTGGCTTGCGCCGGCGCTAGCGTCGCGTCTCGGTGATGTAGATGTTGCGCGGGCGCTTCAAAACACGCTGGACTACGAGGAGCGCCGCAGGCTCGATGCTGAGGCGCCGGCGCGCTTTGAGACGCCTGCTGGCTCCTCCCTCGCAATTGACTACGAAGCCGAGGGCGGACCGGCGCTCGAAGTTCGCCTGCAAGAGCTGTTTGGTATGGACAAGCATCCCACAATCGCCGGCGGCCGCGTGCCGTTGACGTTGCGCCTGCTTTCGCCAGCGCATCGGCCGGTGCAAACGACGAAGGACTTGCCAGGCTTCTGGCGCGGCTCTTACGCCGCGGTGCGCGCCGAAATGCGCGGCCGTTACCCAAAGCACCCCTGGCCCGAAGATCCCCTGAGCGCGCCGCCGACGCGTCGCGCCAAACCAAGAGGCTCTTGATGCTCCCGACCATTGGTGACGTGAAGGCAGCCGCCGAAAGGATCAAAGGCATCGCCGTGCGCACGCCGCTGATCCGCAACGACGCGCTTGATGCGCAGACTGGCGCGAAGGTGTTCGTGAAAGCCGAGAACCTGCAGCGCGGCGGCGCCTTCAAGATGCGGGGCGCGACCAACGCGATCGCCGCGCTTGCGCCGGAGGTGCGCGCGCGAGGCGTGATCGCGTTCTCGTCCGGCAATCACGCCATCGCGGTATCGACGGCGGCGAAACGGTTTGGCGTCGGCGCTGTCATCGTAATGCCGATCGATGCGCCGAAGATTAAGCTCGACACCACGCGATCACTCGGCGCCGAGGTGGTGACTTACGATCGTGTGAAAGAAAGCCGTGAAGAGATTGGCGCGAAGCTTTCCGGCGATCGCGGCTTGGCCATGATCAAGCCGTTCGACGATCCGTTCGTAATTGCCGGCCAAGGCACGGCGGGTTTGGAGATCGGTGAAGAGATCAGCCCCGACATCGTATTTGTGCCGGCGAGCGGCGGCGGGTTGTCGACCGGTACGGCGCTTGCGCTGCCGAAGGCGCGCATCTTTGCGGTGGAGCCTGCCGAGCACAACGATATCCAACGCACGCTGGAGACCGGCTCGATCCAGCGCAACGCGCCGGGCATTCGCTCGATCTGCGACGGGCTGCTGACGGAGCAGATGGGGGAGCTCACTTACCCGATCGCCCGCGCGCGGTTCGAACGCGTGGTGCCAGTGTCGGATGAAGCCGTGCTGCGCGCGATGAAGTTCGCGTTTCGGCACTTGAAGCTCGTGCTGGAACCGTCGGGTGCGGCCTCGCTCGCGGCGCTGTTGGAAGGCGGCGTCGATGTACGCGGCCAAACGGTGGCGATCATCGCCAGCGGCGGCAACGTGGATGCGGAAACCTTCGTCCGGGCGCTGGCGGTTTAGTCTCTCGGACCGCCGGCGTCTCCAAACTCAAGGTCGTCGCGATTGAAGCAAACCGCCGGCGAGACGCCGGCGGTCCACGAGGGCGGCTTAGTAGCTGCCGCGGCGCAGGTCGCGTTCGAGCTGAATCTGCGTTGGTTCGCCGGCCAAGCGATAGCGATACACTTGCAGGTTCTCGGTGACGCGTTGCACGTAATTGCGCGTCTCCGCGAACGGGATCAGTTCGATCCAATCCACCACGTCAACCGAACTTGAACGTGGATCGCCCCAATCGGCGATCCACTCGCGGGCGCGGTGGGAGCCGGCGTTGTAGGAAGCGATCGCCAGCACGTAGGAGCCACCGAAATCGTTGACCAAATCGGCAAGGTGCGCGGAGCCAAGTGTCATGTTGTATTGCGGATCGCCCGTGAGCGAGGCGCGCTGATAGCTCAAGCCTTCGCGGCGCGCCTGCATCTGCGCCGTGCCGGGAATGAGCTGCATCAGGCCGTGGGCGTTGGCGTGCGAGACCACGCTTGGGTCGAACTCGCTTTCTTGGCGGATGATTGACAGCACCAGCGCCGGCTCGATGCGGTTGCCGCTGCGCACCGTCTCCGGGAGATCGATCAGCGGATAGGCGGCGTTGACGGCGATCACATTGCGGAAAAGACCGGCCTTGGCGTTGCGCAACGCCGTGCGGTTATAGGATTGCTCGCGGCCGAGATTGGACAGGAGTTCGACCTCTTGCGGATCGTCGAGCGTGTCATCGAGATAGAACGCAATCGACTCGAAATCGCTCTGGGCGCCGACTTCGGCCATGAGCCGCAGCGCGCGGACCAGTTCGCGGTTCTCGAAGCGGTTGCGCGCGGCGTCGCTGACGGCGGCGGTTTGTGGCAGCGACAGCGTCGCCGTGCGGTTGCCCCGAGTGGCGGCGAGCTGACCGTAATAAGTGAAGCTGTACTGAGCCGCTTCGTTGAAGAGGCGCTCGGCGTCGCCGGCCTGGCCCATGGCTCGGGCGGCTTCGGCGCGCCAATAGAGCGCGCGCGAACGGCTGACGGGCGCGGAGACGTTTTCCGAGAGATGCGCGAAGTGTTCGGCGGCGCGCTGCGGCTGATCGAGGAAGCGCAGCATCAGCCAGCCGCTCATCCATTCGGCGTCGGCGAAAGATTCGCCCGACGTGAGGCCGTGATTGGAGACCAGGTCGTACGCGAGCCGGTAGTTGCCGGCGCGCAACGCGCGCGGGACGTAGAGGCGGCGCTCCTGGAAAATGTCGGAGCGCGCCGCGATCGGCGCTTGGCGCGCATCGATCCGCGCGGCCATTTGCATGGCGTCCACGGGTTGGTCGGTGCGGCGGCGGTACTGGGCGCGATCGTAGAGCAGGCCGGGATCGTCTTGGCGCGAGGACGGCACGGCGTCGATCGCGGCTTGCAAGCCACGGCGTTGACGCGACTGCACCGCGATGCGGGCGTTGGCGAGGGCGCGATCGGCCGATGAGAGATGGCCGAACAGGCCGCGGGCTTCGCTGCGTTGGTCGCGCCAGAGCAGGCCATCGACACGGGCGGCGTAGTCTTCGCTGCTGAAGTCGAACTCTTGTTCGGCGACTTGAACGGCGCGCGCGGTTAGACCGCTGTCGCGGAAAGCGTTACGGGCAATGTCGTTGGCCTCGCCGCGTTGGCCGGCTTCTTTCAGCGCTACCGCGAGCGCGATGCGGCCGTCGCCCGTAATGGGTCCGCCGTCTTGGCGCAGGAACGCGATGCGCTCCGCCGGGCGCAGGCTGGAGTCAAAGATCGCTTGCTCGGCGCGCGTGCGCATGGTGGTGCGGCCAGGCCAGCCTTGCAGTTCGTCGAGCGCCTGGGAAATATCGGAGAAATAGAGCGGCGCTTCGGTCGAAGCCGCCCAGCGCCATTGCAGCATGCGCCGCACTAGCGGATCAGTTGCGCTGTCGCGTAGCGCGGCCAAGCCGCCCCAGTCTTCACGTTCAGCGGCAGCCAAACCATCGCGCAGCCGCATCCGCTCGGCCTGCACCGGCAGCGGTGGAGGCGGCGTGTAAACGGCGGCTTCGGCCGTCGCCGGGCCGGGCGCCGTGCCTGACTGGCCTGCGCTCGAGGCGACCAAAAGCGCGCTCGAAACGGCCGCGATTGCCGCGATGCGAACCATTCTGGGAGTGTCCATTCTTCCCCGCCTCGAACCGAAACAGCTTCGGCCCGTGAGCCTTCTGGCTACGAGCCGCTATTTAACCTCGCCCGACAGTGTGGCAGGAATCGCGCCAATGCCACCCCACACCCAGCGCGCCGCCACGATTCACGGGTCGATACCGGCTCTTATTACGCCATTCCGTGACGGAATCGTAGATGAACGGGCGTTCCAGCTGTTTGTAGAACACCAAATTGCCGAAGGTTCACACGGGCTTGTGCCGTGCGGGACGACGGGCGAATCGGTGACCCTGAGCGTCGCGGAACATGTTCGGGTTGTGGAACTTTGCGTTGAGGCAGCGGCAGGGCGCGTGCCGGTCGTTGCGGGTGCGGGCTCGAACAACACGGCGCATGCGATTGAGTTGGCGAAGGGCTGCAAGGCCGTGGGCGCCGACGCGGTGCTGGTGGTGGCGCCGTACTACAACAAGCCGAGCCAAGAGGGCATTTGCGCGCACTTCAAAGCGATCAACGACGCGGTCGATATTCCGATTGTCGTCTACAACGTGCCAGGCCGCACGGTGGTGGACATCAGCGTCGAGACGATGGGGCGGCTTTCGAAGCTCGCCAATGTGATCGGCGATAAGGACGCGAGCAGCGATGTGGGGCGCGTGTCGCGCCATCGCACGCTCTGCGGAGACGCGTTCATCCAATTGTCTGGCGACGATCCGAACGCGGTGGGCTTCAATGCGTCGGGCGGACGGGGCTGCATCTCCGTTACAGCAAACGTGGCGCCGAAACTTTGCGCGCAGCTGCAGGACGCTTCGCTGCAGGGCGCGTTCGATGCAGCGCGTCAGATCGAGGAGCGCTTGGCCGAACTACACAAGGTGCTGTTTCTCGAACCGTCGCCGGCGCCGGCAAAGTATGCGTGTTCGCTGTTGGGGCATTGCACGGAAGACGTGCGGCTGCCGATCATTCCGTGCAGTGATGCGGCGAAGGCGAAGATCAAAGCGGTGATGACGCAGGCTGGGTTGCTCTAAGCCGATGGCCAAGAAAGCAGATCCAAACCGCAAGCTGATCGCCGAGAACCGCCGCGCGCGGTTCGATTACGCGATCGAGGACACGCTGGAAGCCGGCATCCAACTTGTCGGCACCGAGGTGAAGTCGCTGCGCAGCGGACGCGCCAACATTGCTGAGAGCTACGCCAGCACAGAGAAAGGCGAGCTTTGGCTGATCAACGCGACCATTCCGGTGTATCCGCCGGCCGGGCAGTTTAATCACGAGCCGCGCCGGAAGCGGAAGCTGCTGGTGCGCGGGCGCGAGCTGAAGAAGCTGGTTAGCGCCGTGGATCGCGAGGGCCGCACGCTTGCGCCGCTGAAGCTCTATTTCAACGATCGCGGTATCGCGAAGGTCCAGATCGCGTTGGCGACCGGCAAGAAGTCCCACGACAAACGCGCTGCTACGAAGGATCGCGAATGGAAGCGCCAGCAGGGGCGTTTGCTGCGGGACAAGGGCTAAGCCAACGCCACAAGCAATATGGACCGCCGGCGCCCTCGCCGGCTCTTTTCTATCCCGCGAACGCCGGCGCTTGATCGTTCGCGCGCGTGCCGGCGGGGCGCCGGCGGTCCATATTAGGCCAGCGCTAATTCTTTGGCGCGCGCCATCGCTGCTTCGAACATCTCCGTCGTCAGCCGTCGCGTCTGCGTGTTGTAGCGCGAGCAGTGGTAGCTGGAGACGAGCCAGCGGCCGCCGGGGAGCTCAGCTTCGCATTGGTGCGCGAATTTGGCGTAGGTGGGCTTTAGACCGTGCGCGCGCAGCACGCTTTCGTGGGCGATGGAGCCGAGAGCGAAGAGCACTTTCAATTTTGGCAGCGCTTCGATCCGCGACGAGAGAAACGGCCGGCACGTCGCGATTTCCGCCGGCGTTGGCTTGTTTTCCGGCGGCGCGCAGCGGACGGCGTTGGTGATCATCGTGTTCTTCAGCGTGAAGCCGTCATTGGGATCGGCGCGATACTCCCCTTCTGCGAGGCCCAGCTTCTTCAGCGTGCCGTAGAGCAAGTCGCCCGCGTAATCGCCGGTGAAGGGGCGTCCGGTGCGATTGGCGCCCATGCGTCCCGGCGCGAGGCCGACGACAAGCAGTTTCGCATTCGGATCGCCAAACGAGGGCGCCGCGCCGTTGAACCAGGTTGGCTCTTTACGCGCATTTTCTTCGCGGTACGCCACCAAGCGTGGGCACAGCGGGCAGTCCCGCGGCGCCTCTGGTGGAACGGTGCTCACCGCTGCATTTCCTTTTCAATCCTCGCGCCGTGCTATGAGTGCGCAGCATGACCAAACCAATCGCCTACATCGCACTGGGCTCCAACATGCCATTTGAGGGCGTGCCGGCGCCGCGCGTGTTGGCGCGTGCTGTGTCGGCGATCGAGCTTGCGGGTTTCACCCCGTTTGCGCTCTCTGGAGTATGGGAGAGCGCGGCCTGGCCGCTGAGCAATCAGCCCGACTATTACAACGCGGTGGCGGCGCTGGACCCAGCAGGCTTATCGCCGCAAGCGCTGTACGCGGCGCTGCGCGACATTGAACTCAACTTTGGCCGCGAACGGCGCGAACCGAATGCGGCGCGGACGCTGGATCTCGACATCATCGCGGTGGAAGGGTTCGCCGGAACCTTCGGTGCGATCACACTGCCGCATCCGCGCATGCACGAGCGCGCCTTTGTGCTGGCCCCAATGGACGAGGTGGCGCCCGATTGGCGGCACCCGGAGACGGGCTTGTCGCCCTCGGAGATGCTCGACTTGCTGCCGCCGGGACACCGTTACCGGCGGCTTAGCGATCTGGCCGTGGAGGCCGGGTAGGGCCAGCGTCCCTGCCGCATTGCGAAATACCGCGAGACCCACTAGGTTGTGCGTCCATTCCGCTCCGATTTGACCTGAAGGAAGCACGCCTTGGCCCGCGTAACCGTCGAAGATTGCGTAGAAAAAATCCCAAACCGGTTCTCGCTGGTGCTCCTGGCCGCGCACCGCGCGCGCAACATTTCCTCCGGCGCCGAGCCCCTGGTCGACCGCGACCGCGATAAAGACCCGGTCGTCTCGCTCCGCGAAATCGGCGACGGCGCCATTACCCCGGAAGAGCTCCGGGACAGCTACGTGATGCTCTACCAGGACGTGCAACCGGCGGCCGCGGCCGAGGAAGAGCAGGATCGTCTGGCCATCGCAGCGCCAGTCGAGACCAGCGAAGAAGACGTCCTCCGCGCGCTCCAGCAGGAAGCCGAAGCGCAGCGCGACGAGCGGTACTAGGCCCATGTCAGGCGGTGACGGAGTCGCCGCCCAAGCCCCGGCTGGTCAAGCAAAGGCTGGCGCGGGCGATGCGCCGCGTTATCTGCGCCAGTTCCAGCTGGTCGAGCGCATGCGTGCGTACGATCCCTCGCTTGATGAGAGCTTGGTCAACCGCGCCTATGTGTACGCGACGGCGAAACACGGCAGTCAGCTCCGGCACTCCGGTGACCCGTACTTCGCGCACCCGATTCAGGTCGCGGGCATTCTGACTGAGTACAAGTTGGACGCTGCGACCATCGTGGCGGGGCTGTTGCACGATACAGTCGAAGACACGGACGCCACCAAGGAAGACATCGCCAAGCTGTTCGGCGGTGAGATCGCGGATCTCGTCGAAGGCGTCACCAAGCTCTCGCAGCTCGAAATTCAGAGCGAGGAAAACAAGCAGGCGCAGAACCTGCAGAAGTTCATCCTCGCCATGTCGCGCGATGTGCGCGTGCTGATCGTGAAACTCGCTGACCGGCTGCACAATATGCGCACGCTCAGCCACATCCCCAAACCCGAGAAGCGCCGCCGCATTGCGATGGAGACGCTGGAAATCTACGGGCCGCTGGCGCGCCGCATCGGCATGGAGAAGATGGCGCGGGAGTTGGAGAGCCTTTCGTTCCACGAAGCGTTTGCCGAAGCCGAGGCCGCTATCAATGTGCGCCTAGAGCAGCTGCGCGCTGAGAAAGGCCAGAACGTCGCGATCATCATCCAGACGATCATGGAGGTGTTCGAGTTCGCCGGCATCGATGCGCGCGTGTTCGGCCGCGAGAAGCTCCCGTACTCGATCTGGCGCAAGTTGCAGCGCAAGAACCTCGAATTCTCCGATCTCGCGGATGTCTATGCGTTCCGCGTCATCGTCAACAATCCGGATGATTGCTATCGCGCGCTTGGCCTTATCCACCAGACTTGGCGCTGCGTGCCGGATCAGGTGGAAGATTACATCTCCAACCCCAAGCCGAACGGCTATCGCTCGATCCACACCACGGTGATCGGTCCTGGCAACGTGCGCGTCGAAATCCAGATCCGCACCGAGGAGATGGATCAGATCGCCGAGAATGGCGTCGCCGCGCACTGGCGCTACAAGAACGAAGCCTACGGCTTTGACGAAGAGCTTGCGGCCTCCGCCGGGCTCGACGCGCGCGAAGCAACCCGTTCGCTATTGGAAATCGCCGAGCATGGCGGCGACGCCAAGGAATTCCTCGAGCACGCCAAGCTCGAAATGTATTCCGACCACGTATTCACCTTTACGCCTAAAGGCGCGCTGATCCCGCTGCCACAGGGCGCCTCGCCGCTCGACTTCGCCTACGCGGTCCACTCCGACATCGGCGACCGCGCCATCGGCGCGAAAATCAACGGTGCCGAGCGCCCGATGCGCACAGTGCTGCGTAACGGCGACGTCGTTGAAGTCATCACGTCGGAAAAGATCGCACCGCTGCCGGGGTTTGAAGCGCTGGCGAAGACCGGTCGCGCGAAATCGGCGCAACGCCGGCTGGAACGTGCGGCCCGCCGCGAGGAGTTCGGCAAGCTTGGGCGCGAGTTGGTCTCGCACGCACTGCACCGTTATGGCCACGAACTCGCGGATACTGCGCTGAAGCAAGCCGCTGAGCGGCTTGGCAAGCACGACGAGGACGAGCTGTTCGCCGCCGTCGGCGAAGGGGCGATCAAGGCCAGCGCGGTTGCTGTCGCGGCATTTCCGGGGCTTGAGGACAAGGTCCGGAAGGACGAAAAGCGGCGACCCATGGAGCTGGAGAAGGCCAAGCTCTACGTGCGCGGCAGCGATTTAACGCCGGGCGTGGCGCTGCATTTCGCCGAATGCTGCTCGCCGATTCCGGGTGACCGGATTCTCGGCGTGCAATTGCCGGGCAAGGGCATCATGATTCACACCATCGATTGCGAAGAACTTGGCAAGCTCGAGGACGAAGCCACAGCGTGGATCGATCTGGCCTGGACGCCGAACGCGCTGACGCGGACGCTCGCGGTCGGGCGGATCATCGCCACCGTTGAGAACAAACGCGGCGTCTTGGCGGAGTTGTGCGGCATCATCGCGGAGAACGAGGGCGACATCCTCAATCTCCGGCTCGCCAAGCGCAGCGTCGATTTCTTCGACATGGTCTTCGACGTCGAAGTCGCCGACGCCCGCCACCTCACCAACATCGTCGCCGCCATGCGGACGTCGAAGGCGGTGAAGGAAGTCGAGCGTGTGCGCGGCTAGCTTTTCGACTGCGACGGGACCGTGTAGGCAGGGGCAAATTGCGGCAGTGCTGCCAAAAACGGGGGACAGGGTGAAGATCAAACCGTACGTGAGCGAAGCCACGAATACCTTCTACAATTTGATGTTCTGCGATGACGCGGACCTGTTGGCCAAGCACGCGAAGGGGGTTGCACCGGCTCTGAAGCCCCTTGTGGATCGCTTCGATGAAAAGAAGGTGCGCGCCATTGCGGAGTCGCCCGAGACGCATCCGCGCTATCGTGCGCTTGCTGGCAATCAACTCGCGGCCGCCAAGAGAAAATCTTCTCCCGAGGTCACTGTGTGCGGTGTGGTTGCCGAAGTGCCGATGGAAGGCGGACAGGACGTGTTCGCCGTCTTCACGGATGGCAGCATCCGTTACATCAACAGCGAGGGCAAAGTGGCATTTTCCGACGGTATCGTACCGCCGCTGGTCGCCGCGACGAGCCGCGTGATGAAGGCAGCTGTTCTCTTCGCGGCCAAGAGCGGACCGCGAACGACTGACCGCCCCGCGCCGTCGCCTGGTCAGGCGCGCATCACCTGTTTGGTCTCAGACGGATCGCATGTCACCCACGGGCCGATGGAAGCCCTGATGGCGGACACCTTCGCCGCGCCGCTGCTGAAGGCGTGTGGCGAACTGTTGAAGACTTTCGCTGATCTCTCTCTCGACCAGCGCGTGCTCCTGGAGATGGAGCGTGAAAAGCAGTGACGCAAGCCAAGCCGTCGCTGCCGCGCGAACGAACAATACGGTGAACGACGTGGAGCGTGTGCGCGGCTGGTTGGCCGGCCTCCTGCCGACTCGATCCCATACCATGCGGCGCGCCAGCAATCGACGCGACGCGGTTGAACCGCTACATACGGCGCATGAATCAAGACCAAGCTCTCGACGAGTTCCGCGCGGCCGGCGCCTTGCTGGAGGGGCACTTCATCCTCTCTTCTGGTCTCCATTCGCCGGTGTTCTTCCAGAAGAACGCCGTGTTCATGGATCCGGCGCGGACCGAGCGACTGTGCAAAGCGCTGGCGAAGAAGGCGGAGGCGGCGTTCGGCAAGATCGACGTGGTGGTGTCGCCAGCAGTTGGCGCGATCATTCCGGGATACGAAACGGCGCGCCATCTCGGGGCGCGCGCGATGTTCGTGGAGCGCGAGAAGGGTGAGTTTCAGTTGCGGCGCGGGTTTGAGATTAAGCCGGGGGAGCGCGTGCTGATGGTCGAGGACGTGGTGACCACGGGCTTGTCGTCGCGTGAATGCTTAGACGCTATTCGTGGCCATCCCGGAGAACTCGTTGGCGCGGCGTGCTTGATCGATCGCTCCGGCGGCAAGGCTGACATTGGCGCAAAGCTCGTTTCGCTCGCGAGTGTCAACGCGCCAGCTTATCCCGCTGATCAACTGCCGCCGGAACTCGCGGCGCTCCCCGCGATCAAACCAGGCTCGCGCGGTCTCGCAGCATGACGAAGCGCGTCAGGCTCGGCGTCAACATCGACCACGTCGCGACGATCCGGAATGCGCGTGGTGTTTCCTATCCCGATCCAGCGCGCGCCGCTGTTGTCGCGCTTGAAGCGGGCGCCGACGGGATCACGGCGCACTTGCGCGAAGATCGCCGGCATATTTCTGACGACGACATCACGCGGCTCGCAAAGATGTTGCGCCAACGGGATCGGCCGCTGAATCTGGAAATGGCGGTGACGTCAGAGATGCTGGCGATCGCGTTGCATCACAAACCGCACGCGGTGTGCCTGGTGCCGGAGCGGCGCGAGGAACGCACGACCGAGGGCGGGCTTGATGTCGCGCACGGCCACAACTGGATCGCCCCGTTCGTGCAGAAGCTCCGCGACAACGGCAGCCGCGTATCGCTCTTCATCGGCGCCGATCCGCTGCAGATTGAAGCGGCGAGCCGCACCGGCGCCGAGGTGATCGAGTTACACACCGGCGCTTTCTGCGACGCCGCGCGTGACGGCGACGAAGGCCAAGCACGCGCCATCCTCACGCAGCTTGTTGCCGGCGCTCAGCAGGCGGCGTCGCTCGGGCTGGAAGTCCACGCCGGTCATGGCATCGACTACGAGACGGTCGCGCCGATTGCCGCCATCCCCGAGGTGGCGGAACTCAACATCGGCCACTTCCTAGTGGGCGAGGCGATCTTCATCGGGCTGGCGGACGCCGTGTCGGAAATGCGGCGGCGCATCGACGCGGCCCGGGCGCCCGGTTAAGCAGCGCCCATGATCCTGGGCATCGGCTCCGACATTATCGACATCCGCCGCATCGAGCAGACGCTCGCCCGCTTTGGCGATCGCTTCACCCGCCGTGTGTATACCGAAAAGGAACGCGGCCGGGCGGAGCGCCGACCCGAGCAGCGAGCGTCCACCTACGCCAAGCGCTTCGCGGCCAAAGAGGCGACCTCCAAGGCGCTCGGTACAGGCATGAAACAAGGGGTTTTTTGGCGGGACATGGGTGTGGCGAACCTTCCCAGCGGCCAGCCCACCATGCGGCTAACGGGGGGCGCCTTGCGGCGCTTGGAACAATTGACCCCGCCCGGCCATACCGCGCACATCCACGTAAGCCTGACGGACGACTATCCGCTGGCTGTCGGCTTCGTCATCATTTCGGCTGAGTTAGACCGGAAGGAGCCGGGCGAGTGATCCGGCTGCCGCGCCTGGGGAAACCCATCGCCGCCAAGGGGGCGGCTACGTCAAGGAATGCACGCCAGTTTGCCCGCGCGGGCGAAAGTCTCCGCGGCGCGGCCCCACGAGCGAGAAACGCATGAGCATGAGCACTACCTCTTCTTCTTCGCAGCAGCCGGCGATGGATGTCTTCTGGGACAACGTGAAGACGATCCTCTACGCGCTGGCGCTGGCCATGGTGCTCCGCTTCACCATCGCTCAGCCCTTCCGCATTCCGTCCGGCTCGATGCAGCCGACGCTGGAAGTCGGCGACTACATCGTGGTGACAAAATGGTCCTACGGCTACGGGCGCTTTTCGTTTGCGCCGCTCGAAGGCCTGCTGCCTCGTGGGCGTCTGTTCGGCAGCCAACCGCAACGCGGCGACGTTGTCGTATTCCGTCCGCTGCCCGAACCGGACCGCGACTTCATTAAGCGCCTCATCGGCATGCCCGGCGACCGCATCCAGGTCATCAACGGCGCCGTACACATCAATGGCGAACCGATCACGCGTGAATCATTGGGCGCCGTGTCGTTCGAAAACGAAGCGGGCTTCGTCGAACAGATCCCGGCCTGGCGCGAAACGCTGCCGAACGGCGTCAGCTACACGACGTTCGACAAGAACCCGCGCGGCGAACTCGACAACACCCGCGTATTTGTGGTGCCGGACGGCAATTACTTCATGATGGGCGACGATCGCGACAATTCCGCTGACAGCCGCGTGCCGTCGGTCGTGGGTTTCGTGCCGTACGACAACTTGGTCGGTCCGGCGCAGTTCACGGTGGTATCATTTGATTCCAGCACGTCGATCTTCCGCCCGTGGACGCTCTTTACCGGCTTCCGCGGCGAGCGCTTCCTCAAGTCTGTGAATTGAGCACGGCGCACCAGCACGACGGCCAGCTTGCGGAGCTGGAACAGCGCATCGGCTACGTCTTCAAACAGCGTGCGCTGCTGCGCGAAGCGCTGACGCACGGCAGCGTGCAAGACGGCAAGAAGCAGCGCGATTACGACCGACTCGAGTTTCTGGGAGATCGCGTACTGGGCTTGGTCGTGTCCGAGCGACTCTTTGCCGAACATCAAAGCGAACAAGAGGGCGAGTTGGCGCCGCGTTACAATGCGCTGGTCAACATGCACGCCTGCGCCACCGCTGCGCGCGCAGCTGGGCTCGGCGAGGCGCTCATTCTCTCCCCTTCCGAAGAGGCCAATGGCGGGCGCAACAAGGAAGCCATTCTGGGCGATATCTGCGAGTCCGTGATCGCAGCGCTCTACCTCGACGGCGGCTTCGAGGTGGCCAAGGCTTTCATCACGCGCTTCTGGGGCGATGCGTTCGACGATGTCAAAACCGCGCCCCGCGACGCCAAGACCGCGCTGCAGGAGTGGACGGCGGCGCGCAAGAAGGGCTTAAGCTACGCCGTGATCGAACAATCCGGACCAGAGCACGCGCCGCACTTCGTCGTCGAAGCGCGGGTCGACGGCTTTCCGCCAGTGCGCGGCGAGGGAGGCTCCAAGCGCGAAGCGCAACGTGCGGCGGCGTCGTCGTTTCTGAAGGCGCGAGGCGTTCATGGCTGAGCGACGTTGTGGTGTCGTTGCGGTGCTCGGTGCGCCGAACGCTGGCAAATCCACACTGGTGAACTCGATTGTCGGCGCCAAGGTCGCGGCGGTGACGCAGAAGGTGCAGACCACGCGCGCCTTGGTTCGCGGCATTGCCATGCGCGACCAGGTGCAGCTCATTCTGATCGATACGCCCGGCGTGTTTGCGCCGAAGCGCCGTCTCGACCGCGCCATGGTGGCGGCGGCCTGGAGCGCGCTCGAAGGCGCCGACGCGATCGTGCACGTCGTGGATTCACCGGCGCACGCGCCGGATGGCGCCAAGAAGGGCGCTGACGCGCATTCGGTGCAAGACACCGCGTCGATCACGCGGGCGTTGAAGGAACGCGACACGCCATCGATTCTGGCGCTCAATAAGACGGACGCCATCGCGCGTCCGGCGCTGTTGGAAATCACGCGCGATCTGGTTGAGCAAGGCCTTTACACCGACGTCTTCATGATCTCTGCGCGGAAGGGCGAAGGCGTTGACGATCTCGCGCGTACGCTTGTTGATCGCGCACCGGAGGGTCCGTGGCTTTTCCCCGAAGATCAAACCATGGACGCGCCGGCGCGCGTGCTCGCCTCGGAGATCACGCGCGAGAAGGCATTTCTGCGCTTGCACGAAGAGCTGCCGTACGAACTCACGGTCGAGACCGAGACGTGGGAAGAGCGCAAGGACGGCTCTGCCAAGATTGATCAGACCATTTTCGTCTCACGCGAAAGTCAGCGCAAAATTGCCATCGGCGCCAAGGGCCAGACCATCAAGACCATCGGCGAACTCGCGCGTAAAGAGATGGAGGAGGCGTTCGATCGCCGCATCCACCTCTTCCTACACGTGAAGGTGCGCGAAGGCTGGACCGAAGAACGCGCGCTGTATCAACGCTTGGGGCTGGATTACGAGGCGTGACGCAGCGCGCGAATTGCGCGATATAAGCGGCATGACACTTTTGGATCGCATCACGGTCGAGCCTGGCAAGATGAACGGACGGCCCTGTGTCCGGGGGATGCGCATTCGCGTTATCGACGTACTCGCCAGCGGAGTGACTAACGAAGACATACTGCGCGATTATCCTTGTCTTGAAGCAGATGATCTTCGCGCTTGTGTGGCGTACGCGTCAAAGCAGCTCGGTTCGTCCGTAGAAGTCCGCTGATGGAATGGGTGGACGACGCGATCGTGCTGGGTGCGCGGCACTTCGGCGAGGGTAAGCTCGTCGCGGAAGTGTTTGCGCGCGATCACGGCCGTTATGGCGGCGTCGTGCATGCAGGGCGGAAGTCGCAGCCGATTTTGCAGGCGGGCAACGTCGTGCATGCTGGCTGGAAGGCGCGGCTCTCGGAGCAGCTTGGCTTCTTCAGTCCGTTGGAATTAGCCGAACCGCACGCGACGCGCCTGCTCGATGATCCGATTGCGCTCGCGGGATTGTCGTCGGCGGTCACGCTTGTGCGCGCAGCGCTGCCGGAGCGGCAGGCTTATCCGCAGCTCTATGACGCCTTCATGGTGCTGATCGAAGCGATGCCGCAGAACGATGTGTGGCCGGCGCTTTATGCGCGCTTCGAACTCGGTCTGCTCTCCGCGATCGGCTACGGCATCGATCTCACGCGCTGCGCGGTGACGGGCGAGACGGAGAACTTGGCCTGGGTCAGCCCGCGCACGGGCCGCGCAGCGACTTATGACGCTGGGCTCCCGCACGCCGATGTTCTTTTGAGGCTGCCGCGCTTTCTGATCGATCCGGAAGCGCAACTGAAATCGGGTGATGTGGCCGACGCCTTCGCGCTGGCTGGGTATTTCCTCGAGCGTCGTTTGTTCGATCAGCGTGGGGAGAACATGCCTGAAGCACGCGCCCAGCTGATCCAGCGTTTAGGATTTGCAGGACGACTTTAGGTGTCAGGTACCGGGTGTCAGGTGTCAGCGGGCATCTGGCGTTTCCCAGCGATTCCTGACACCTGACACCCGAGACCTGACACCTGGAAGCTAGAATGGCTGACGACATCACTAGGTCGCCGGAAGAAGGCGGGCGGATCATCGATGAGCCGATCGGCGAAGCGCTGGCCAAGCGTTATCTCGCCTATGCGCTCTCGACGATCACGAGCCGGGCGCTGCCGGACGTGCGCGACGGCTTGAAGCCGGTGCATCGCCGCGTGCTCTACGCGATGCGGCGCTTGAACCTCACGGCGGACGCCCAGTTCAGGAAGAGCGCGAAGGTCGTCGGCGACGTGATGGGCGACTTTCACCCGCACGGGGATCAATCGATCTACGACGCGCTGGTGCGCCTCGCGCAGGACTTTAACTCGCGCTATCCGCTGATCGACGGCCAAGGCAATTTCGGCAACATCGACGGCGATAACCCCGCTGCCATGCGCTACACCGAAAGCCGCATGACCAAAGCGGCCGAAGCGCTGCTTGAAGGTATCGACGAAGACGCGGTCGATTTCCGCCCGAGCTATGACGGCTCGAAGGAAGAGCCCGTTGTGTTGCCGGCGGCGTTTCCGAATTTGCTGGCGAACGGCTCAAGCGGCATCGCCGTCGGCATGGCGACGAACATTCCGCCGCATAATGTCGCCGAGCTGATCGATGGCTGTTTGCTGTTGATCGAGAATGCGAAGGCGACGACGGATGATTTGCTGAAGGTCATCCCTGGGCCGGATTTTCCGACAGGCGGCATCGTGGTGGAGTCCCCCGAAGCGATCCGCGAAGCTTACGAGACTGGGCGTGGCGGCTTCCGCGTGCGCGCGCGCTGGCATACGGAAGATCTCGGCCGCGGGATGTGGCGCATCGTTGTCACCGAGATTCCGCACCTGGTGCAGAAGTCGAAGCTTGTGGAAGCGCTCGCCGCAACGATTGAGGACAAGAAGGCGCCGCTGCTCGGTGACGTGCGCGACGAGAGCGCTGAAGAGATGCGGCTGGTGCTGGAGCCGAAGGCGCGGACGGTTGAGCCGGCTGTGCTGATGGAGAGCTTGTTCAAGCTCACAGCGCTGGAGACGCGTATTTCGCTCAACATGAACGTGTTGGACGCGCAGGGTGCGCCGCGGGTGATGGGTCTGAAGGAGGTGCTGCGCGCTTTCCTCGATCACCGCCGGGACGTACTCCAGCGGCGCACGGCGCATCGCTTGGAGAAGATCGCGGCGCGGTTGGACGTGTTGGCGGGCTTGCTGATCGTCTTTCTCAATCTGGATGAAGTGATCCGCATCATCCGCAATGAGGATGATCCGAAGGCGAAGCTGATAGCACGTTTCAGGCTGAACGATGTGCAGGCGGAAGCGATCCTGAACACGCGTCTCCGTCAATTGCGCAAACTCGAAGAAATGGAAATCCGCCGTGAGGATGCGGCGCTGCGTGAAGAGCAGAAGGAGCTGCAAGGCCTGCTCGAAGACACGCGAAAGCAATGGCGCAAGGTCGCGGGCGAGCTGAAGGAAACGCGCAAGCTGTTTGACCCGAAGACCAGTCTAGGCAAGCGCCGCACCGAACTGGGCGAAGCGGCGGCCGTGAGCGCGGAGATCGATCTTGAAGCGTTCGTGACGCGCGAGCCGGTGACGGTGGTGCTCTCGGAGAAGGGTTGGATCCGCGCGTTGAAGGGCCACGTCGCCGACCTGACCGAGATCAAGTTCAAGGAAGGCGATGGCGCGCAGCACATTGTGCAGTGCCAGACGACCGATAAGCTCTTGCTGTTCGCCTCCGATGGACGCGCGTTTACGCTCGATGCACACAAGCTGCCGGGCGGACGCGGACACGGCGAGCCGGTGCGGTTGACGATCGAGATGGGCGACATCGACGAGGCGGTGGCGCTGTTCGTGTACGAGGAAGGCGCCAAGCGCGTGGTGGCGAGCCATGAGGGCTACGGCTTTGTCGTGCCGGAGAGCGAGATGCTGGCGACCAAGCGCTCTGGCAAGCAGGTGCTCAACGGTCGCGCCATGCAGGCGGCGAAGGTGATTGGTGATCAGGTGGCGGTGATCGGCGAACGCAAGAAGATGCTGATCTTCCCGCTCAGCGATCTGCCGGAGATGACGCGCGGCAAGGGCGTGAAGCTGCAGGGCTACCACGATCGCGGGCTAGCCGACGTGAAAGTGTTCGAGAAGGACGAGGGCCTCACCTGGGAGGATGGCGCGGGCCGTGTGCGTCAGGTGCCTGAATGGAAGGACTATCGCGGCAAGCGCGGCGGCGCCGGCAAAGTGGCGCCGAAGGGCTTCTCGCGCTCGGGGCGCTTCTCTGACGTGATTGGATAGCGTTACCCACAAGCTTCCGCTAATAGGTCTCTTCGTCCGGGAAAGGGTCTCCATGACTTTGATTATTGTCCTGATCGTCATCGTCGTTTTGGCGGTGCTGCTGATCGGCATCTACAACCGCCTCGTCGCGTTGCGGCAGAACTGCAACCAAGCCTTCGCCGACGTCGATGTGCAACTGAAGCAGCGGCACGATCTGATCCCGAACCTGGTCGAGACTGTGAAGGGCTACGCCGCGCACGAAGCCGGCACGCTCGAAGCGGTGATCCAGGCGCGCAACGCCGCCGTCAGCGCTGAGCGCACCGGCGATCCGAAGGCGATGGGCCAGGCGGAAGGCATTCTCGGCCAAGCACTGGGCCGGCTGATCGCGCTGAGCGAGGCTTATCCGGACCTCAAGGCCAACGCGAACTTCCAGCAACTGCAAGCCGAGCTCTCGGACATCGAGAACAAGCTCGCCGCGGCGCGCCGCTTCTTCAACAACGCTGTCGGCGAGTACAACACCGCGCGCGAGCAATTCCCGGCGGTGATCTTCGCCGGCATGTTCGGCTTCGGTCCGCGTGAGTTCTTCGACGTCGGCGAAGAGAGCCGCGCGTCGATGGATGCGGCGCCGCCTCAGGTCAAGTTCAGCTAAGGGCCAACGCCCGTGGGCGAAGCTTACGGCCTGCAGACGCACATCTGGAACAACAACGGGAAGACCGTGCTCTTGATGCTCGGTTTTCCTGTTTTGCTGTTGCTGCTGATCTATGCGCTGTTTTTGGGGTTCGCGGGCCTGTCCGGTGCAACGGCGGGATCGGGCGGGACTGCCGGCTATTTCATCTGGGCTGGACAAGCACTGGCGCAATCTTGGCCGTTCGCAATTGCGGGCGCGATCCTGTGGTTCGGGATTGCATACGCGTTCTACCAGAACATCATCGATGCGGCGACGGGCGCGAAGCCGGTTGAGCGGAAGGTGGAGCCGAAGCTCTACAATCTGCTTGAGAACCTTTGCATCTCGCGCGGCATCACCATGCCTTCGCTGCGGATCATTGAGACGGATGGGCTGAACGCGTTCGCCACTGGGCTGCACAAGGGCAATTACTCCGTCACGGTGACGCGTGGGCTGATGAACACGCTGACGGACGAAGAGCTGGAAGCGGTGCTGGCGCACGAATTGACGCACATCCGAAATGCCGATGTTCGGCTGCTCATTATCGCGGTGATCTTTGTTGGCATTTTCTCGTTCGTCGGCGAGTTGGCGTTTCGTGGGTTGCGTTTTGGCGCCTACGGCGGCGGCTCGTCGCGGCGCTCTTCATCATCGTCGGATCGCGGCGGCGGCGGTGCGATCGTAGCCATTGTTGTTGCCATCGCCATCATTGCCATTGCTTATGCGCTGGCGATTGTCATTCGCTTCGCGCTGTCGCGGCGGCGAGAGTATTTGGCCGACGCCGGCGCCGTTGAGCTGACTAAGAATCCAGACGCCATGATCTCGGCGCTGCAGAAGATTTCCGGCAACGCGGCGGTCAATGCGCCGTCGGAAGTGCGCGAGATGTTCATCGAGAATCCGCATTCCGATTTCGCCAGCATTTTCGCGACGCATCCGCCGATTGAGAAGCGCATCGAAGTGCTGATGAAGTACGCGGGCGGTCGCGTTAACGCGCCTGCCGCTGCGCCACCGATTGCTCCGACCGCGCCCTCTGCACGGCCGCAGTATCGCAAGGGGCCGTGGGGATGAACATGCGAACGCTGCTGATCGCGTTGGCGGCAGTGGCGATTGGTCTGGTCCTTCTCGTCGCCTTCGCACTCTTACGTTTCAGTGGCTGTAGCTACGACATCATCAGCGAGAACGTGTCGCCCAGCGGCCGCTATGTAGCTCGCTGGCTCAGCATTGATTGTGGCATGAACGCTTTTAGCAACGAGGTCTTGGTGCAGGATCGCTGGTTTCCGGGACTGCCGGCGTTGGACGGCAAGCCTGCCGGTGCTCGCGTTACTTCCGACTTCCTCGCGATCGATGGCGGTAGCGACATGGCGTGGGAAGGTGACGTGCTTGTGCTGCATTATCCGGCTCGCAGTGCGCCTGAACTTGATCGCCGTTCAGTAGGCGGCGCTCGCGTCGAGACGCGTCCCGGTCCCAGGTAAAAAATTGGGCGCGACGGGTTGGAGCCGCCGCGCCCTAGGCTATGGAGCCTTGTCGGAACCTCAGTTCCAGAACCAGTCCGTATTCCAGTGATCGGCGAAGTCGCGGATCATGACGTAGCTTGTCTCCATCAGGTCGCGCGCTTCGGGCACGTAGAGCCAAGCGAACCAACCGACGAACGCGACGATGGCGAGCGTGATGAGAGCGTCCGCACCCCCGCCGCCTTGCGCACGCCCACTGACGGTGGCGTAGGAGGCGCGGCGGAGGGCGCCGATGGGCGCCGAGATTGCTGCGAACGCGATGCAGACGATCACCATGACGAGCCAGAACGGGATGTCGAGCGGCGGGGTCCAGCCCATGAAGCCGCCGGTGCCGAGCAGCGTGAAGATCGTCACCAGGAACGCGATCAGCAGCGCTGCGCCGATGATGCTGAAGATGAAGGCCATGAGGCCCGCGAACACGCGCGTGACATAACCCGCCGGCTGTGCCGGCGGCATGCTAGGGCCCGCGCCGTGATCGGACGCGCCTCCACTTCGGTCAAAGCCCGCCTGCATGCGGAAGAACGGGCGGTTCTTCATGCGCTCGCGCCATTCGCGGCGTTGGCGGCGCATTTCTGCGCGCCACTTTGGTCCGCTCTCGTCGGTGAACTTTGCGTACTCGCGCTTGGCGCGGTCGATCACCTCTTGCGCGTTGAACGGGACGCCGTGCGCGGCGGCCCATTCTTCGCTGGTGTTGGCCGAGGGCACGATGAACATCGCGATGATGTAGAGCAGGAACGCCCAGCCGCCGGTGAAGAGGCCGACGAACACCGCGAGCAGACGGATGATGGCGACATCGATGTCGAAGTAGGCGGCGAGGCCCGAGCAGATCCCCGCGATCCAGGCGCCGTCCTTGATGCGATAGAGTCGCTTGGTGGGGCCGTAGCCTGGCGGCACAGCGCTTTCGGCGCGCGGCGCATCCGTGCTCTCGCCTTCGACTGGACCCATCTCTTCTAGGATGCGCGTCATCTCGCTGGCGTTGACGACGCTCTTGCTCGTCGAGAGGTAGCCGCCGCATTTGTCGGCGATGGCCTGCTCGAGATCGCGGATGACCTCGGACTGATCCGGATCCGCGGCGAGGGCGGCGCGGGCGCGATCGAGGTAGGCGCGCAGCGCATCGTAGGCCGGCTCTTCGAGCTGGTACGGGTTGCCGTTGAGATTGATCGTGACGACGCGTTCCATCTTATCGTCCCAAGCCTTCCAAGGTTGCGGTGAGGTGGCGCCAATAGGCGGCGAGTTCGTCGAGGCGCGCGGCGCCTTTGTCGGTCAGCGAGTAGTATTTCCGCGGCGGACCCTGGCCGCTCTCGACCCATTGGTAGTCAACTTGCTCTTCGCGCCGGAGCTTGGAGAGGAGTGGGTAGAGCGTGCCTTCCTGGGTCGCGAACGGGGTCGGGGCGAGCGCGGCCAGGATATCGCCAACGTAGACGGTGCGGCCCGACACGATGGTCAGGATCGCGAATTCCAAGAGGCCCTTTCGGAGGCCGGCGAATTGTTCGTCTGCGTTCGGCATAAAGCTACCTTGTGTAATAAAGGTATGCGGGTATGGGAAGGAAGTCAAGGCCAGCAAGGGAGCGGCGGGACGCGTAGGCCGCGTCGGGGTGGCCAGTGAAAAAGGGGCGACGCTTTACGCGTCCCGCCGTGATCGTTCTGCTCAGGCCCACCGGTTGAGGAGCTTTTCACTCCGGAGCCGGAGGCTCGGACGCGCGGGCGTGCCTTGCCCGGACCCCAGCGGTTTCAGGCCCCGCTGGCTACTCCCTGAAACTCAGGGCTCACGCTCGATCACCGCTCTCGCGTTCGTGGGGCTCGGCTAGCCTTTGAACCTCCCGTGCGAGAGTTGAGGCCAGTATGCAGCTGTGCTGAAGCCGGTCGGATCGATTTTCGGTGTATCGCACAAGATCAACGGCTTAGCGTCGCGAAGGCATGGATAGACTCCTGATCTATCCCCCAATCCTCGCCGTTCATGCGGTTCGCCCTACGTGTCGTCGCGTGACGCTTCCAAGCGCGGGCTGAGCGCTCTATGGGCTCGGCACAGCTGTTTTACGGGGAACGACAATGGGACGCTTTCTCTCCGCTCTCGTTTTGAGCGCCGGATTGGCATGCACGGTCGCCGCTTGCGGCCAGCGCGCGCGCGACGTGGGCATCAATCTCGAGGCGATGGACACGACCGTCCAGCCTGGCAACGACTTCTACGGCTACGCCAACGGCAATTGGCAGCGCACGACGGAAATCCCAGCTGATCGCGCTAGCATCGGCGGCTTCTACATCGCCTTCCTTGAGACGGAGCGGCAGACCACTGAGCTGGTGCAGGGCATCGTCAGTTCGAATCCAGCGGCGGGCACCAACGAAGCGCGCATCGCCAACTTCTACAATGCTTACGCCAACACCGCGGCGATCGACGCGGCGGGGATGGCGCCGGTTCAAGCCGAGCTGCAGCGCATCAATGCGATCACCACGCGCGCCGATCTTTCGCGCGTGCTGGGCTCGACCGTTCGCGCCGATGTCGATGCCTTCAACGCGACCGACTATAACACCTCAAACCTGTTTGGCGTGTTCGTGACGCAAGCGCTGGGTGCGCCGGAAGTCATGCCGTACCTGATGCAAGGCGGCTTGAGCCTGCCGGAGCGCGAGTATTATCTCTCGAACGATCCGGAGATGGCCGAGATTCGCACGGCCTATCGCGCCTACATCGAACAATTGTTGACCCTGGCGGGCGTTTCAGACGCCGCCGCCAAGGCGCAGCGCATCTACAATCTCGAAGTGGCGATCGCGCGCGCACATATGACGCGCGCCGAGACCGGCGATTTCCCGTCGCGCGGCGCGGTGTGGACCCGTGCTGAACTCGAACAGCGCGCGCCGGGCATCGACTGGAACGCGTTCCTGACGGCCGCTCAGCTGGGCAACCAGCAGCGCTTCGCGGCGTATCATGACGGTTCCATCCCGCGCCTTGCGGCGCTGGTTGGCTCGCAGCCGATTCAGGCTTGGAAGGATTGGCTGACGTTCCATCACATCAATGCCTACACCGACGTGCTGCCGACGCAGCTCGATGCCGCCTCATTCGCGTTCTACGGCACCACGCTCTCGGGCACGCCGCAGCAGCGTGAACGCGCCAAGCGCGCGCTCGACGCGGTGAACGGCTTTCTCGGCGACGCTGTCGGCCAAGCCTATGCCCAACGCTATTTCCCGGCCTCCGCGCGCGACGAGGTGCGGACAATGGTCGAAAACATCAAGACGGCGTTTGCCGAGCGCATTCGTGGTCTCGACTGGATGGCCGACACCACGCAGGCGGAAGCGCTGCGCAAGGTGGAGACGCTGGTGGTGGGCGTCGGCTATCCCGACAGCTGGCGCGATTATTCGACGCTCGAAGTGTCGGCCGACAACGCCTACGCCAACGTCGTCAACGCCGAGTTGCTGGAGTATCGCCATCAGCTGGCGAAGATCGGCCGTCCGCTGGATCGCGCCGAATGGTGGATGACGCCGCAGACCGTCAACGCGGTGAACCTGCCGGTGCAGAACGCGATGAACTTCCCGGCCGCGATCCTGCAAGCGCCGTTCTTCAACGCCAGCGCCGACGCGGCCTTCAATTACGGCGCCATCGGCGCCGTGATCGGCCACGAAGTCAGCCACAGCTTCGACGATAGCGGCGCTTCGTTCGACTCCACCGGCATGCTGCGCAATTGGTGGACCGAGGCCGATCTGGCCGCGTTCCGCGCGCAGGGCGATGCGCTGGCGCGCCAGTACAGCGCCTACGAGCCGTTCCCGGGCTTGCACATCAACGGCGAAATCACGCTCGGTGAAAACATCGCCGACGTCGCCGGTTTGCAGGCGGCGTTCGACGCCTACCACGCATCGCTCGGCGGCCGTGAAGCGCCGGTAATCGATGGGCTGACCGGCGACCAGCGCTTCTTCATCGCTTTCGCACAAGCCTGGGCGAGCAAGACACGCGAAGAAGCGCTGCGCCAGCAAGTGATGACGGACGGACACGCGCCGGGCCAATACCGCGCGCTCACGGTGCGCAATCTCGATGGCTGGTACGAAGCGTTCAACGTGCAGCCGAACGCGACGCTCTACCTCGCGCCGGACGCGCGCGTTCGGGTTTGGTGATTTGATCTAGGCGCCGGCGTTTAAGCGACGTCGGCGCCGCGATCGGATCGGGCCTTGGCTTTTCGGGAGTCGCGTATCGCGGTTGCGATTTCGGCGTCGGGCTCGGCGCTTCGACACGATCGCGCCGGGAGCGCATTCCAGCGGCGCCCGGCTGGCTCGCGTGAAGCGGCGCAGGTACGGCCTGAGTTCCACCAATTCGGTTGCGGTTCGAATATGCGCGCTTCAGCGCTGCCGCCACTGAACAGCGTGATCGCGGCGGCTATTGCGGTAAGAGCCATCGCTTTCACGATTGAACGCTCCAAGCTGCGGTACGCGGCGAGCATGGCGTCAAATCCTTTCAAAAGGTTCGCGCGATGGAGACAATCCACGCCGCCTCGCCGCGTTCCCCGTCGAGATCGTTGTTGACATAGGACAAGGCGATGTCAGTGCCGTCCACGTCCGCGGTCAGGCTGGCGGACCAATCGAGCCGCACATCGGCCATGGCCATGCGGCCCTCCATGCGGCCCGCGCTGACGCCGAGCGTGAGCGGCGCGCCGAACGCGCGCCCGATCAAGCTCTTGCCGCGCACCGCGACGTAGAGATTGTCCTGGTCGTCCAAGTGGGATTGCTCCCACGCGTAGTTCACGGCGAGCGTCACATCGAATGGCCCGATCGGGTGCGCGATGCTTGCTTGCGCAACGCCGAAATCGAGGCGTTGACGATCGACATCGACGATCGCCAAGGCGCCGATCGTGAGTTCGGTGTCGCCGAAATCGAACTCTTTGGCGCCGTAGAAAGCGATCTCGAAGTTCGCGTGCTTGCTGTCGGTGGTTGAACTCGATACGCCCGCGCTCCAGCCATCGCCGAACTCCAGATCAACAGCGCCTTGGACTGCGGCATTGCCGTCTGAACGGCTGACACCGGCGCGGCGATAGTCGGACACAAAGGCCAAATCGAACGAGACATCGATCGTGCGCTCCTCGGCGGCGCTCGCAGGTTTCGCGGTGTGGCCCGCCACTGGCGAGGTCGATTTGAAGTCGACGAGCTCGGTGCGCAGCGTCGTGTCGCGCTCACGCGCGGGGTATTTAGGCCGGGCGTTCAGCTTTTCCGGCGCAGGGGCGGACTCAAGCATCTCCGCCGGCGCCGCGGCCGCACTTGGCATTTCGAATGACCCCACTGCGGAGACCACCGATCTCGGCGGCACGAGCGGTTGCTCGTTCAACATGGGCGCATCCCCTGGCCACCCATCACGCTGTGGCGATGGTAGTTTATTACAGGATGGATAGCCATGCCGTCGGAGGCCTCTTGGGCGCCTCAGCGGCTAAAGGTCGTGATCGGCTGGCAGCGGCGGCGCTTCGCGTAAGAGCGTGATGGCGATGCGGCGGTTGCCGGGGACGGTTGGATCGTCCGCGAACAATGGTTCGCTGTCGGCCCGGCCGGCGACTTCGTAAATGCGGTCTGACGGGATGCCTTGAGCCATGAGAATGCGGCGCGCTTCGTTGGCGCGTGCGGCTGAAAGTTCGAAGTTTGAGTTGTAACGGCCGCCAGGCTGCGAGCCGTCTGTATGTCCGGAAATGGTCAGCCGGTTCGGCAGCTGGGCGATGACGGCGGAGATGGCGATGATCAGGCGGCGCGCGCGATCGTTGGGGGCGGCGTCGCCCGAATTGAACATCGAGCGACCTTCCTGATCGACGATCTGAATGCGCAGGCCTTCGGGCGTCTGTTCGATGATGACGTTGCGCGAGAGTTCGGCGATGTCCGGCATGTCCTGCATGGCCTGACGGATCGCGATCTCGGCGCGGGCGAACTCGGCGGTCTCGCGCATCGTGCGGGCGCGAGAGAGGCTGTCTTCGTTGGGCGATTGCTGACCGCCGGTTTCGTTGGCGGACTGCGTGTCTTCGGTGTTCTCAGCGTTCGAGGTGTATTGCGGTTCTGATGCGGCGGCGACCGGCGCGGAATGGCCGTGGCGGACGCCGCTCTCGGCGAAGCTGGTGCCCTCCAGCAGCCCGCCGGCGCCGGAGGAGACGCGGCTGACGCTGGCCGGCGCGAAGAACTCGGCAATACCCCTGCGCTGCTCAGGGCTGGTGGTGTTGATGAGCCACATCAGCAGGAAGAACGCCATCATGGCGGTCACGAAGTCGGCGTAGGCGACCTTCCAGGCGCCGCCGTGGTGACCACCGCCGACGACCTTTTTGATCTTTTTAATAATGATAGGGCGTTGATTGGTCGCAGCAGTCATAGTCCGTCCGTTCTGGCGGAGAGTGGCGCGACCCTCGCCGAACAGCGTTAAGATCGTGTTGAACATTCGGAGATTGAAGCAGACGTGACGGAGGACGGACCCGAACAGGGCTACAGGCGCGCCATGAGCGCCTTCGCCACCGGCGTGACGGTGGTGTCGGCGGCGGGCGCCGACGGCCGCATGGCGGGGATCACCGTCAACTCGCTGACCTCGGTGTCGCTGCAGCCGCGGCTGCTGTTGTGGTGCGTGGGCGACCAGTCGGCGCGCTACGACTTTTTCGCGGGCGCTGACCTGTGGGGCGTGACGGTTCTGGGCGCCGACGACGAAGCCGTAGCGCGCCGTTTCGCGCGCGCCGAGACTGAGGCCGTGGCGCCGGAGGAAGCGGAGCTGTTCGCGGGCGCTGCGGTGCTGCGCTCGGGCATCGCGCACATTGCATGTCGCACCCATGACAAGCGCACCGCTGGTGACCATCTCATGATCATTGGCGAGGTGCTGGATTTCCGGGTGAAGCCCGGCGCCGCGCTTACGTTTTTTCGCGGCCTCTATAGCCGCATCGACGAACCGAGACAGAATTCCGGGAGCTAGGCATGGCGAAGATCGCGTTCATTGGGTTGGGAGTGATGGGCGGGCCGATGGCGGGCCATCTCGCCGCGGCCGGTCATGATGTAGCGGTCTACAATCGCAGCGAGGATAAGGCCCGTGACTGGGCGCAGAGGCACAAGGGGCGGACGTATAGCTCCGTGGCCAACGCGGCAGATGGCGCCGACATTGTGTTCTCGTGCGTCGGCACTGACCGCGATCTGCGCGAGGTGTTCGAAGCGGCGTCGTCGAAGATGCGCAAGGGAGCGATCTTCGTCGATCACACCACGGCCTCGGCCGCGATCGCGCGCGAGTTGGCGGAGAAGGCCGAAGCGATGGGGCTGGGCTTTCTGGATGCGCCTGTGTCTGGTGGGCAAGCTGGCGCGGAAGCGGGCAAACTCACGGTGATGGCTGGCGGCGAGACGAGTGTGTTCGCTGAAGCGCAGCCGATCATGGCCGCCTACGCGGCGAACATGACACTCATCGGTCCGGCAGGCTCGGGGCAGTTGGCGAAGATGGTGAACCAAATCTGTATCGCCGGCGTGCTGCAGGGCTTGGCGGAGGGGCTTCACTTTGCCAAGCGCGCTGACCTCGACGTTGAGAAAGTCATCGCGGCAATCTCGAAGGGCGCGGCGCAAAGCTGGCAGATGGAGAACCGCTGGAAGACGATGCGCGATGGCAAGTTCGACTTTGGCTTCGCGGTCGACTGGATGCGCAAGGATCTGGGGCTCGTGCTCGATGAAGCGGAGCTCAATGGCGCTAAGCTTGAGCTAACCAAGTTGATCGATGCGTATTATGCGGACGTGCAGGCAATGGGCGGCAAGCGTTGGGACACGTCGAGCCTGATCGCGCGCTTGGAGCGCGCTAAGTCATAGTTGCGGCGTAGCTAACGTTACGCATGGTTTTCAACGTATTTTAAGGCCGTCGCTGTAGTGTCACGTCTTCGTGTGGGGCGGAGCGCGGGCATTATGGACGTCAAGAGCTGGACCGTGTGTGTCATCGAACCCAACAAGTTCGAAGGCCAGATCATCCTCGATCTGCTGCGCAATGCGGGCGTCGATAAGGTGCGTGTGGTCGCAAGTCAGGTCGATGCGCTCGATCTGCTCGAGGTCTATAACGCCAACGTCGTGATCGCCTCGTACGAGATGGCGCCGATGGATGGCGCGGCGTGGACCAAGGTGTACCGCCGCAACAAGAAACTGCCGGGCCGCAAGGCCGCGATTTTCATCACGTCAGGCGCGTTCTCGCGCAACATGGCCGAGGACTGCCGCCATGCCGGTTGCAACGCGCTGATCGGCAAGCCTCTGTCCGGCAAGGTGCTGCTCGCGACGATCAAGAAAGTGCTGACCCAGCCGCGCGAGTTCATCGATACCGAAACAGGCTATGTCGGCCCGTGCCGTCGCGCTGGCATCGTGACGGCCGGCGCGCCGCGCAAGCGCCGCCAGGCGGACGATACCGCTGATACCGCCGCGGCGCAGAACACGCTGAAGCTGGCGTTGGACAATCTGGTGGGTGCAGCGGCTGCCTACGCGGTGGATTCCTCGAAGCTTGAGCCGTGCGAACTAGCGCTGCGCCAAGTTCAAGCCTACGCCGTGAATGCGGGCGACGGGCCGCTGATGCGGGCGTGCGCCGCGTTTGCGCTGCAGCTCACTTCGGCCAAGGGCTTGCGGCCGGAGGCCGTGCGCGCTGCGCTCGAAGTGTGCGTCAACGGCGTGGTGAAGCTGGTGTCGTTGGGCGCCGATCAGGCGCCGCGCCGCGAAGAGATCGCGGAAGGCGTGCGCCAGGCGGTGGGCAAAGCATCGATGCAGCGCGCGGCCTAGGGCTAGCGCGAAACCACAACAGAGCTAGGGTGCAGGCTGCGGCTTCGTCTGACGAAGGAGCGGCCATGCTTGCGCGTAATCCCAAGCTGACGGTTATTGTTGTTTTGGTCGCCGTAGTGGCGACCGTGGCGCTGATGCCTGTTGCCGGCGCGCAGAATGACGGATCGCGCGCGTGCTCGTGCGAGGACATCGGCGAGCTGCAGGCTGAACTACGCAATGCGCAACGGCTGCAGCGGGCGTTTCAGGCGCAGATCGCGGAGTTGCGGCGGATGGGGCCGGAAAGCGCGCGCATCGCGCTACAGCAATTCGCCAACGGCCCGGCGCGCCAAGGCTTGGAGCAGACGGATGGGTCGCGCACCGGCGAATTCGACTATGGCGCGCGCGGCGAGGCGATCGATGAACAGAACTGGGATCGGCACGGCGCCGACGAATTGTGTGCGCTGAGCGCCGAAAGCATGCAGCGGCTTGAGCAAGCCGCGCGGGCGTCGCGGTGTGCGGACATTGGCGAAGCGCTCCGCGCGCATGAGGAGCGCCATCACGCGTTCTGCCGCGCCATCGGCTATCGGCCGTATCATGCCATGCACGGCGCCGATCGCGCGGCGGAGGAAGTGGAAGCGTATGGCGCGCAGATCCAGGTGCTGCGTCATGCCTTGGTGCGCTTGTTGGAGCGCTCGAACGCGCGCGTCACGTTCAGCGAACAGCTGGGCGGCGGTGACGAGCTTCGGACCGAGGGCGAAGTCGCGTTCAACCACTACGCCGCGTATGAGAACGGCGAGATGTTGATGCGCGGCGTGGGTCAGGCCACCGGCCGTTATCGCATGGTCGGCGGCTGTTCGGTCACCAGCGGCGCGGAATTCACCGAGCCACTCGCGGGCAATCTGCACACCGATGGCGAGATGGCGGAGATCACGCTCTACCAGACATCGATGGTCGATCATCCGATTACGTTTCAATGCTTCGGTCACGGAGGTGGCCAGACCAGCGTGCTGGGCGCCGCCCCGCCAAACGTCACGTTGCCGCTGCGCGATGGCGCCAGCACCACATACGGCCTCTCCGGCCCGCGCGGGGGCGGTTTGCAAGGGCGCGTGACGTTGGAATTTTGCCGGAGCTCCGGCTAGGCTCGGCTCATGACATTGCCGAACTTGAACGCCAACGTCGCCGCATCGCTAACGCGCTGGCATGACATGGTGGCGCGGCAAGATATGTCGGCGCTCGGCGCTATCGTGCATCCCGATGCGACGTTCCGCTCGCCGATGGCGTTCAAGCCGTATCATTCGGCGCAGGCGGTGACGCTGATCATTTCGACGGTGATGAATGTGTTTGAGGACTTCGCGTATCACCGCGAGCTGGTGAGCGAGGATGGGCTGAGCGTGGTGCTGGAGTTCAGCGCGCGTGTTGGTGAGCGGAGCTTGAAGGGCATCGATCTGATTGCGTTCGACGCGGACGGGAAGATCGTTGATTTCGAAGTAATGGTGCGGCCGTTCAATGGGTTGCAGGCGCTGGGCGCGGAAATGGGTGCGCGGCTGGCAGCGGTTCTGCCGCATTTTAAGGGGTGATCATCAATCTGATCGAACGATTACCCGCGAGACGCGCTGACTGCCGTCAAATCGAACGATGAGCCACTCGGAGTCGATCCCGATAAAGCCCCGCTCGGGTCCGAGATAGTAGACCATGTCGCTGGATGGGGTGCTCAGGCCGTTGTATGGCGGCTTAAGTGGAGCGCCTAGCAAGCGCTCAACAGCCTCGCGATTGTCACCAACGAGCGAGCGAGTGATCACGAGCCCGTCGGCGATGCGATGGCGCACGTTTAATGCCGAGTGATCTTGCGACGTGAAGGTGCAGTTCCACCACGCGCTCACGAAAGGCAAAGGCATGGCGATTGCGGCGTAAGCCAAGAGCGCCAGGATCGCCGCGACGACGGCCGATTTGAACAGAACGCCCATGAGCGTTTTACCCCAACATCTCCGCCGCTTTTGGCGCGAAGTATGTGACGATGCCATCAGCGCCGGCGCGTTTGAAGGCGGTTAGGCTTTCGATGATCGCGCGGTCTTCGTCGATCCAGCCGTTTTGCGCGGCGGCTTTGATCATGGCGTATTCGCCGCTGACTTGGAACGCGTAGGTGGGCAGGCCGAACTCCTGCTTCACGCGCGCGACGATGTCCAAGTATGGCATCCCCGGTTTCACCAGCAGCATATCGGCGCCTTCGGCGACATCCATGGCGACTTCGCGCATGGCTTCGTCGGAGTTGGCGAAATCCATTTGGTAGGTGCGCTTGTCGCCGGGATTGGCGACGGCGCCTGAGCCGAGCTTTCCTGAGCCGATGGCTTCGCGGTACGGGCCGTAGAACGCCGACGCGTATTTGGCGGCGTAGGACATGATCAGGGTGTCGTGTTTGCCGGCTGCGTCGAGTGCTGTGCGGATGGCGCCGACGCGGCCGTCCATCATGTCGGACGGCGCGACAATGTCGGCGCCGGCTTCGACTTGGACGAGCGCCTGCTCGGTCAGCACCTTCACCGTGTCGTCGTTGACGATGCGGCCGTCTCGCAGAAGGCCGTCGTGGCCGTGATCGGTGAAGGGATCGAGCGCAACATCGACCATGATGCCGACATCAGGCGCGGCATCCTTCATGGCGCGCACGGCTGTGCAGATGAGACCGTTCTTGTTGAGCGCTTCCTTCCCTGTTGCATCTTTCTTCGCGGCGTCGATGTGCGGGAAGACGGCGATGGCGGGAATGCCGAGCTTCGCGGCGCGCTTGGCGGCTTCGGCGGCGGCGCGAACGGAATAGCGCGCAACGCCAGGCATCGCGGCGACAGGGATTTCGTCTTCGGCGCCGTCGTGCACGACCATCGCCCAGATCAGATCGTCCACGCTCAAGCGATGCTCGCGCGTGAGGCGGCGCACCCAATCGCTTTGGCGAAGGCGGCGTGGGCGGCTCGAGGGGTAGCGTCCGGTGTAATTCATGCGAATGGTTCGCAAATTCTCTTTCAGTTGCGCGCTCGCGTCTCAGTTACTTCGGCGGCGCGGAGTGCCTATACACTAGCAGATAGGATGAGAGACCAGGACCTTCAGGTTTTCGAGAGCGCCGTCGCGGGCATTCGCGACGAAGGGCGCTATCGCGTGTTCGCCGATATCATGCGCGAACGCGGGCGTTTTCCCCATGCGCGCTTGCGCGGCGAGGACGGCGCGTACCGCGACATCGTGGTGTGGTGCTCGAACGACTATCTCGGCCAGGGCCAGAGCCCCGAAGTACTCGACGCGGCGCATGCGGCGCTGGATCAAGTCGGCGCTGGCGCCGGCGGCACGCGTAACATCGCGGGCACCACGAGCTATCACGTCGATCTGGAGCTGGAGTTAGCGTCGCTGCACGGCAAGGAAGCGGCGCTGCTGTTCACGTCGGGCTATGTCTCGAACGACGCGACGTTGTCGACGCTGGCGAAGCTGTTTCCGGACCTCTGGATTTTCTCGGACGCGCAAAACCACGCCTCGATGATCGAGGGCATCAAGCGCGCCAAGTGCGAGCGTCGCGTGTTCCGTCATAACGACGTGCAGCACCTGGAAGCTTTGATGAACGAGGCGCCGGCGCATGCGCCCAAGCTAATTGCGTTCGAGAGCGTCTATTCGATGGACGGCGACACGGCGCCGATCGAACAGATCTGCGATCTCGCCGAAGCGTATGGCGCGATGACGTATCTCGATGAAGTGCACGGCGTTGGCTTGTATGGGCCGACCGGCGGTGGCGTTGCTGAGCGTGATGGCGTGATGCACCGCGTCGATTTCATCGAAGGCACGCTGGCCAAGGCGTTCGGCACGATGGGCGGCTACGTCACCGGGCCGTCGGTGGCGATTGACGCTATTCGCTCGACCGCCTCGGGCTTTATTTTCACCACTTCGCTTGCGCCTTCGATTGCGGCTGCGGCGCTGGAAAGCGTACGGATCGTGAAGGAATGCCCGCATTTACGCGATCGTCTGTTGGAGCGCTCGGAGCGGCTGAAGGCGCTGCTGCGCGAGGCTGGCATCCCGGTGATGGTCGAAAGCACCACGCATATCGTGCCAGTGCTGGTGGGCGATGCGGCGCGCTGCAAGAAGATTTCCGACATTCTGCTGAATGATCACGGCATCTACGTGCAGCCGATCAACTACCCGACGGTGCCGCGCGGGACCGAGCGGCTGCGCATCACGCCGTCGCCATTCCATGACGATGAGCTGATGGATCGGCTGATCGAGGCGTTCAAAACCGTGTGGGCCAAGTGCCCGGTGCATGTGGCCGGGTGAGCGGCGAGGATCGCGAAGTCATCTTCGAGATTACGCGCATCGGCGACGCGCAGCGCGTTGCGGCAGTGGATGTCGCGACAGGTATTGAAGTCGTGATCCAAGCGCCTGCGCATGCGGCGTTGGTCGATGTGCGAACACTCGCGCTCAGAAAGCTGGAGCGCGCCCTGAGAGACGATCAGGAAGACGAGGAACCGCCGCCGGAGCGGCCGGGCAAGATCGTCTAGTCTTTGCGGCGCACGCCCTTGCCGAGGCCGATCTTCTTGGCGAACTCGGAGCGGCGTGCGGCGTACGAGGGCGCGACCATCGGATAATCGGCGGGCAGACCCCAGCGCTTGCGGTAGTCATCCGGCGACATGCCGTAAGTCGAACGCAAATAGCGCTTCAGCATTTTCAGCCTTTTGCCGTCTTCGAGACAGATGATGTAGTCGTTGTGGACGGATTTTCCGATTGGCGCGGCCGGTTTGGGCCTTTCCGCGGGCGCCGCTCCGTTCGAAACCGACAATCCTGTAACGGCCTTATGAACTGAGCGGATGATCTCGCTCAGTTCGTCAGAAGAGCATTTGTTGTTGCTGACAAAGGAGGCGACGATATCTGCGGTCATGCGCAGCGCATCGCCGCTTGCGGCGATATCCTGATCGTCTTCATCTCGTATAGCCAAGCGAATTTCCTAGCTAATACAATGCCCTCAGCGCCGCTATACGCGGTTTGCGGTATTTCTGGCAAGTATTACTATCGGTCTAACCCGTTTAGCTTCGCGATATTTACAGAAGTCGCGCCTCACCCTTGGGAAATCCCGCGCTTTGCTTACATCGGTGCGGAGAATTATGATGGGCGAGCCGAATCTCGGCGGACCCAGACGAATGGTGAGAACTGGCATGATGCAGGCCGCGGGACGCTCCGCCGGTGAACGCGACCGTTTCTTCGAGGCGGCGCTCGAGCGCGTGGATCATGACGTCAAGGCGTCGATCGACGCCGAGCTGCAGCGCCAACAGCGCCAGCTCGAGCTGATTGCGTCCGAGAACATCGTCTCGAAGGCGGTGTTGGAGGCGCAAGGCTCGGTTCTTACGAACAAGTACGCGGAGGGCTATCCGGGCCGCCGCTATTATGGTGGCTGCGAGTTCGTGGATGAAGTCGAGCGCCTCGCCATCGACCGGGCCAAGCGTCTGTTCGATTGCAAATTCGCCAACGTGCAGCCGCACTCGGGCGCGAACGCGAACCAAGCTGTGTTCTTCGCGCTGCTGCAGCCGGGCGATAAGTTCCTGGGCATGGATCTGGCGTGCGGGGGTCACCTGACGCACGGCTCGCCGGTGAACATCTCGGGCAAGTGGTTCAATCCTGTCGCGTACGGCGTGCGGCCGGACGATCATCTGATCGACATGGATGAGGTCCGCGAAATTGCGCATCGCGAGAAGCCGAAGCTGATCCTGGCGGGCGCGAGCGCCTATTCGCGGCACATCGATTTCAAGCGCTTCCGCGAAATTGCCGATGAAATCGGCGCGATCCTGATGGTGGATATGGCCCACTATGCGGGGCTCATTGCGGGCGGCGTCTATCCGTCTCCTCTGCCGCATGCGCACGTGGTCACGACGACGACCCACAAAACGTTGCGGGGCCCGCGCGGCGGCATGATCCTCTCGAACGACGAAGAGATCGGCAAACGCATCAACTCAGCGGTTTTCCCTGGCTTGCAGGGCGGGCCGCTGATGCATGTCATTGCGGCGAAGGCCGTGAGCTTCGGCGAAGCGCTGCAGCCGGAATTCAAGCTCTATGCCCAACGCACGCTCGAAAACGCGCGCGCGTTGGCGGCGCGGCTGATCGAGAACGGCCTCGCGGTCGTCTCGGGCGGCACCGACAGCCACGTCATGCTGGTCGATCTGCGGCCGAAGCGCGCCACCGGTAAGGTGGCCGAGCATTCGCTGGAGAACGCGTCGATCACCACCAATAAGAACGGCATCCCGTTCGATCCGGAAAAGCCGTTTGTTACGAGCGGCATCCGGTTGGGCTCACCCGCGTGCACGACGCGCGGGTTTGGCCCGGCGGAATTCCGCCAAGTGGCGGACCTGATCTGTGAAGTTTTGGACGGCTTGCAGGGAACGAACGGGGACAATTCCTCGGTCGAAGCTGCAGTTGCCGCCAAGGTCGAACAACTCACGGCGCGGTTTCCCATCTACACTTGAGGCGGCGCGGCGCTGATTCGGCTGCCCGCCGGGAGTCCGCCGAATGCGCTGCCCGTTTTGTCAGAACGAAGACACCCAGGTGAAGGACAGCCGTCCGACTGAGGACGGCGCCGCGATCCGGCGCCGGCGCCAATGCGACAAGTGCGGCTCGCGTTTCACGACGTTCGAGCGGGTGCAATTGCGCGATCTGGTGGTGCTGAAGCGCTCGGGCCGGCGCGTGCCGTTCGATCGCGACAAGCTGGCGCGCTCGCTCTCCATCGCGCTCCGGAAGCGCCCGATCGAGCAGGATCAGATCGAACAGATGATATCCGGTATTGTTCGCAAGCTTGAGAGCCAGGGCGAGAGCGAGATCACGTCGGAGGTGATCGGCGGCATGGTGATGGAGGCGCTACGCAACCTCGATACCGTGGCCTACGTCCGCTACGCGTCGGTCTATCGTGATTTCAGCGAAGCGTCGGACTTCGCGGACTTCATCGAAGAAGCCGAGAAGTCGCCCAAGCGCGGGTAATATGGACCGCCGGCGCCTCGCCGGCATGCTTCGGCGCTGGCCGGCGAGGGCGCCGGCGGTCCATATTGCGAGCATGGTTCGCCCTTACGTCACTTTGAAACTTGCGACTTCGCTCGACGGGCGCATTGCGACCGCGTCGGGCGAGAGCCGTTGGATCACGGGCGAGCTGGCGCGCGCAGAAGTGCAGAAGCTCCGTGCGAACCATGATGCGGTGATGATCGGCGCCGGCACGGCCTGGGCGGACGATCCGGAGCTGTTGGCGCGCACCGATCCACCGCCGGCGAAGCAACCGTTGCGCGTGGTGCTGGACAGCAATCTCAATCTGCCGCCGGCGGGGCGCTTGTTCGAGACGCTCGCCCAAGCGCCGCTGCTGGTGATCGGTGCGGAGGATGCGGAGTTCGAACGTCGTGCTGGGCTGCAATCGGCTGGCGCGCGTGTCGCGGTGGTGCCGCGCGGTGCTGGCGGCGTGGATGCGTCTGAGGCGCTGTTGCAGCTCGCGGCTGACGGCGTGCAGCGGGTGCTGGTCGAGGGTGGCGGCAAGTTGGCCGCTAGTTTGATCCAGGGCGGGCTGGTGGATCGGCTTGAGTGGTTCCGGGCGCCGATGGTGCTGGGCGAGGAAGGCCGCCCTGCCGTCGCGGCATTGGCGCTGGACAGGCTTGCGGATGCGCCACGCCTCACCCGCGTTGCATTGCGCGAGCTTGGCCCCGATGTGTGGGAAAGCTACGAGCGGGCCTCGTAAGAGAGATTCATGTTCACTGGGATTGTCAGCGCGCTTGGAGAGGTGAAGGCGGTCGAGCGCTTGCCTGGTCTCGTGCGCCTCACAATTGCGAGTTCGTACGATCCCGCGGGCGTGGAGATCGGCGCTAGCATTTCGCACGATGGTTGCTGTCTCACGGTGGTGGAGACGAGCGGGCAGCAAGGCGGCATGAGGCACGTCGTGGAAGTGGCGGCGGAGAGTTTGGCGCTGACCACGCTGGGTTCGCTTGCCGAAGGCGACAAGGTGAATCTGGAGCGCTCGCTTCGCGTCGGCGACGAATTGGGCGGGCACATGGTGCTGGGGCACGTCGACGGTTTAGGCGAAGTGCTCTCGATCAGCCAAGACGGCGAGGGCTGGCGGATTCAGATCAAGCCGCCTCATGAGATTTCGCCACTCATCGCGTCCAAGGGCTCGATTGCGATTGCTGGCGTGTCGCTGACGGTGAACGAAGTCGATGATCGGGGCTTCGGCGTGCTGATCATTCCGCATACCTGGAGCGTTACGACTTTGTCGAAGCTCAAAGCGGGCGATAAGGTGAACCTGGAAGCGGACATGATGGCGCGCTATGCGGCGCGTATCATCGAAGCGCGGAGAAACACATGACGGCCAAGCCGTCTGCCATTTCTGAGTTCAAGCGCGCGATCTCGTCGGTCCCCGAGATTATCGAGGAAGCGCGCGAGGGGCGCATGTTCATCCTGATCGACGAAGAGGATCGCGAGAACGAAGGCGATCTCGTCATCCCCGCGCAGTTCGCGACGCCGGCGCAAGTGAACTTTATGGCCAAGCACGGGCGTGGCCTGATCTGCCTGGCGCTGACGCCGGAGCGGGCGGAGACGCTGGGGCTCGATCCGATGACGCCGCGCAATCAGACGCGGATGGGTACGGCCTTCACGGTATCGATCGAGGCGCGTGAGGGCGTGTCCACCGGCATCTCCGCGCACGATCGTGCGCTAACCATCGCAACCGCGATCGATCCAACGAAGGACCGTCGCGATATCGTTTCGCCTGGCCACGTGTTTCCGCTGACGGCGCGTGAGGGCGGCACTTTGGTTCGCGCTGGGCATACGGAAGCGAGCGTCGATATTTCTCGTGCGGCGGGGCTGAACCCGTCGGCGGTGATCTGCGAGATTATGAACGACGACGGGACCATGGCGCGGCTGCCTGAGCTGGTCGCGTTCGCGCAGTTCCATAATCTGAAGATTGGCGCGATCGATGAACTGATCGCGTACCGCCGCGTGCAAGAGCGCTTGGTTGAGAAGGTTGCCGAGGCGCCGTTTGAGGTGCGCGGCGGCAAGGACTTCAAGCTCGTCGTGTTTCGCAACAAGCTGGATGGCGTTGAGCACGCTGCTCTGGTGAAGGGCGAGATCGGGGCGGATAAGTCGTCGCTCGTTCGCGTGCATCGCATTGATTTCGCTGCTGACGTGATGGGCGGCTATGGCGCGCGCGCTGGGTTGGTCGAGCGCGCGGTGGCAGAGATCGAAGCGGAAGGCGCAGGCGTTGTGGTGCTGTTGCGCGACTTGGTGCCGGATGCGTTGTCGCGTCGTTTGTCGGGTGAGCCGCTAGAGTTCGAGGAAGATGACATGCGCCGCGTGATCGGCTTGGGGTCGCAGATCCTGCGCGAACTAGGGGTCGGGCGTATGACGGTGCTGGCGGGCGCGCCGCAGAAGCTGGTGGGGCTGGAAGGCTATGGGCTGTCGATCGACGGTTGGCGCGGATTCAAGTCGTGAAAACCGACGTTGAAAAATTCCCGGTCGCCAGCGTGCCTGGCGCGCGGCTGCTGATGGTGATTTCTCCCTACTACAATGGCGTCGCCGACATGATGCAGCGCGGCGCGGAAGCGGCGGCGGAAGACGCGAAAGCGACGCTAGATCGCGTGTTCGTGCCGGGTGCATTTGAGATTCCGGCGGCGATTGCGTTGGCGGCCAAAACGGAAAGCTGGGACGGCTATCTCGCGCTCGGCTGCGTCGTGCGTGGTGAGACCAGCCATTACGATTACGTCTGCGGTGAAAACGCGCGCGGATTGATGGATCTAACGGTGCGCGAAGGGCTCGCGATCGGCTACGGCATTCTCACTGTGAACACGCTGGCGCAGGCCGAAGAGCGCGCCGACCCGGGGCGTGGCGACAAGGGCGGCGAGAGCGCGCGTGCGGCGTTGGCGATGATTGCGCTAAAGCGGCATTTCGCTGAGCTGCCGCGATGAACCAGGCGGAGATTGCATCGCGGCGCGCTGCTCGCTTGGGCGCGGTGCAGGCGCTGTATCAGATGGAGGTCTCCGGCGCTTCGACCGCCGATGTGATCGCAGACTTTGTCGCTGGCAAATTGCCGCGCGAGACTGAGGCGACCTACACCGAGAGCGAAGGCGATCTCGAACTCTTCAAAGTCTTGATCGAGAAGGCCGTAGAGCGACAGGCTACCTTGGACCGCGCCATCGCGCGTCATCTCAGTAAAGGCTGGCGGCTGGATCGCCTCGACGCCGTGGCGCGCGCCATTCTTCGCGCCGGCGCCGCCGAGCTGGAGCAGCAGCGCGACACGCCGACGGCCGTGGTGATCAACGAATACGTGGATATCGCGAAGTCGTTCTTCGAAGGGCCGGAGCCGGGCTTTATCAATGCGGCATTAGATGCTGCCGCGCGTGACTTGCGTTCGGGCGAACAAGGCGCATAAGCGCGAGCCAAATGGCCGCCAACGAGTTCCAAATTATTCGCGATCTGTTCGCGCCGCTGGCGACGCACGCCGGCGCCCGCGCGCTCGCCGATGATGTGGCGGTGCTGGAGGCGCGCGGCGCGCTTGTTGTGACCACAGACGCCATCGTCGAAGGCGTACATTTCCTCGCCGACGATCCGATCGAAACGATCGCGATGAAGGCGTTGCGGGTGAACATTTCGGACCTGGTGGCAAAGGGCGCCAAGCCGACCGCCGCGCTACTGACGCTGGTTTGGCCAAAAGATCGTCCGTCGGATCAGATCGCCGTCTTCGCTGAAGCGCTGGGCCGGGACCTCAAGCATTTCGGAGTCGCGCTGATTGGCGGCGACACGACGTCGACTCCGGGGCCGCTGATGGTGTCGATCACCGCGTTCGGCGAACCGCTTGGCGCGCGTACGCCTGCGCGGGCGGACGCCAAGGTTGGCGATGATGTTTGGCTGGTGGGCGGTGAAATTGGCTCGGCGTGGCTTGGCTTGCAACTGCGCAGCGGGGCCATGGCGTTCGACGATTTGCGGCGTGATCGCGATGAGGAGCTGGCACAGGCGGAGTCGCGTGCGCTCGCCGACGCGATGCCGGATTATCTGACTTTGCCGGGCCACAAGTTCGACGCTGAAGCCGCGTGGCTTCAATCGGCGTATCTCTCGCCGTTCGTTAGGCTCGAATGCGCGGACATCGTTGCGCGCTTTGCCAATGCTTCGATGGATGTGTCGGACGGGCTGGTAACGGATGCAGCCAAGATGGCGGCGGCGTCAGGCGTCGCGATTAGGATCTCGGCCAACGACATTCCGTTCTCGATCCCGGCGCAACGTTGGGCTTTCACCGGCGGCGATTTCCGCAAGCTGATCACCGGCGGCGACGACTACGTCGTGCTGTTCACGGCGCCGCGTGAGCAACGCGAAGCCATTGCGGCTGCGGAAAGAGATCAGGCGCTGCGGCTGTCGCGGATTGGTTGGGTCGAGGCAGGCGAGGGTGTTCAGGTTCTTGACGCAACTGGTGCGGCTGTGCCGATCGTTTCGGCGGGCTACAGTCACACGCTCGGCCGGTAACTTCTCGCTAACCAATGCGGCGGACTTTCCGTCGGTATGAAACGTAGTCACGCCGTTGCCCGCGCCATCGCCGCGGCCATGATCGCTTCGACGCTGCTTGCTGGCCTCGCCAACGCTTCGGGCGGGGGCGGCCACGGCGGGGAGAAGGAAAAGGCCAAGGAAGAAGAGGGACCGTCCACCACGGCGCGCTCCATGGATGCGCCGTACTTGGCGGTGCCGGTCGTCCGAGATGGCCATCTCGTCAATTACCTATTCGTGTCGCTTCGGATTGAGATCGCGCCGCAAGTCGACCTCTGGCGCACCCGCGAGCGTGCTCATTTTCTGCGCGACGCCCTGGTTCGGGCTAGCCACTCCAACGACTTGGCTGATCCGCACAACAACAACGCCCTCAACGAGGCCTTAGCGCTGCAGGTCTATCGCGCGGCAGCGGTTCAGGCGCTGGGCGAGCGGGCGGTCGGACCCATCCAGATCGTGGCGACCTATTCCAGCCAAGGGTCCGGCATCTGAGCACGGCCGCCCTGCGTTAAGCCGTCCATTGCCTAAAAGCGCGGTTTTTGGCAGTAACCCGCGCGACCTCTGGGGGAAGCGTAGCGCTGACGGACTGTCGCGCGGCGGCCAACCCATTTCCCCAACCGGCGCCACGGGTCTTCCCCACGCCCAGGACAGGTACCATGAGCCAAGAACTTATCCTTTGGCTGGTCGTAGCCAGCGGCGTCATCGCCGCGCTCTACGGCTGGCTCGAAACCCAAGCCATCACCAAGGCCGACGCCGGCACTGACCGGATGAAAGAGATCGCCGCGGCGATCCAGGAAGGCGCGCGTGCTTACCTGAATCGCCAATACCGCACCATCGCGATGGTCGGCGTTGGCGTTGTGATCGTGCTGACGATCGCGTTTTTGCCCATCCACGAAAACTGGACGATCCCGGTGGGCTTTATAATCGGCGCGGTGCTTTCGGGCGCGGCCGGCTTCATCGGTATGAACGTCTCGGTGCAAGCTAACGTGCGCACGGCGGAAGCGTCGCGCCACTCGCTGGCGGGCGGCCTGAAGATGGCGTTCAAGGCGGGCGCCGTGACGGGCATGCTCGTGGCCGGCGGTGCGCTGTTTGGCGTCGCGTTCTACTATCTCGTGTTGACGCAATGGCTGGGCCACGAACCGACCAGCCGTACCGTTGTCGACTCGCTCGTGGCGCTCGGCTTCGGCGCTTCGCTAATCTCGATCTTCGCCCGTCTCGGCGGCGGCATCTTCACCAAGGGTGCGGACGTCGGCGGCGACATGGTCGGCAAGGTTGAAGCTGGCATTCCCGAAGACGATCCGCGCAACCCCGCCACCATCGCCGACAACGTTGGCGACAACGTCGGCGATTGCGCCGGTATGGCTGCTGACTTGTTCGAAACCTACGCGGTGACGGCGGTCGCGACCATGGTGCTGGGCTCGATCCTGTTCCGCGAAGCGGCGGAAGTATCGGCCATCATGCTGCTGCCGCTCGCGATCGGCGGCATCGCGATCATCGCCTCGATTATCGGCACGTATTTTGTGAAGCTCGGACCGTCCAACAACATCATGGGCGCGCTCTATAAGGGCCTCATCGTTGCTGGCGTCCTTTCGGCCGTTGGTCTTTACGCCGCACTCCAAGTCACGGTCGGTTGGGGCTCTATCGCACCAAGCCTCGGCGCGACGTCTGAACTCGCGAACATCACTGGCCAAGATCTCTTCGTCTGCGGTCTGATCGGTCTGCTTGTCACGGGCGCGATCGTGTGGATCACGGAATATTATACCGGCACGAACTTCCGTCCGGTCCGTTCAGTGGCGCAAGCCTCGGTCTCGGGTCACGGCACCAACGTGATCCAAGGTCTCGCGGTCTCGATGGAATCGACGGCGCTGCCGGCGCTCACCATCGTTGCAGGCATTATCGCAACGTTCACGCTTGCCGGCCTGTTCGGCATCGCGATCGCGGTCACCGCCATGCTTTCGGTCGCGGGCATCGTGGTGGCGCTCGATGCGTTTGGTCCGGTCACGGACAACGCCGGCGGCATCGCCGAAATGGCCGAACTGCCGCCGGAAGTGCGCAAAACGACAGATGCGCTCGACGCCGTTGGCAACACGACCAAGGCCGTCACCAAGGGCTATGCGATCGGTTCGGCCGGTCTCGGTGCTCTGGTGCTGTTTGCTGCGTACACGGAAGACCTGAAGTACTACGCCGCGAACGCTGCGGAATTCCGCTTCTTCGAAGGCGTGGTGCCGGACTTCAGCTTGAGCAATCCGTACGTGATCGTCGGATTGTTCATAGGCGGCCTGCTGCCCTACCTGTTTGGCGGCTGGTCGATGACGGCGGTTGGACGTGCGGCTGAAGCGGTGGTTGCCGAAGTGCGCCGCCAGTTCCGCGAAATTCCGGGCATCATGGAACGCACGGCGAAGCCGGATTACGGCAGGGCGGTCGACATCCTGACGCAAGCCGCGATCCGCGAAATGATCGTGCCGTCCTTGCTGCCGGTGTTGGCGCCGATCGTGTTGTTCCTGGTGATCTGGGCCATTGCCGGTGTCTCGATGGCGCTGGCTTCGCTCGGCGCGCTGCTGGTCGGCGTGATCGTGACGGGCTTGTTCGTCGCCATCTCGATGACGTCTGGCGGCGGCGCTTGGGACAACGCCAAGAAGAGCTTTGAAGACGGCTTCAAGGACAAGGACGGCGTCGTTCACAAGAAAGGTTCCGAGGCGCACAAGGCGTCTGTCACGGGCGATACGGTCGGCGATCCCTACAAGGATACGGCTGGTCCGGCTGTGAACCCGATGATCAAGATCACCAACATTGTGGCGCTGCTGCTGCTCGCGGTGCTGGCGCACTGGAACGGCTGATCGGGCTTAGCCCGAAAAGCAAAACGCCCCGGCCAAAAGCCGGGGCGTTTTTTTGTCTAGAGCTCTGCGCCTATTCGCGGTCGCGGCGCGGGCCTTGTTCGTTTTCGTTAGCGTTCGGAAGCGGTGGCGTGGTGCCAACGTTGCCGAGCAATTGTTCGATCAAGCCGAGTTCGCGGCCACGCGTCGGCGTGTAGTCGCTGCTGTAGTTGACGAGGCGCCCGCGCTCCAGGCCGAACTTCTCGACCGCCGTAACTGTATCGCCGTCGAAGCGCACGATCATGACGCGGCGATCGGTGGTGCGCGGCGTGTAGAAGGCGATGCGCTCTTGGGTCTGGCTGACATAATACCAGGACGTGGCGTCAAACACCGCGGTCGTGGACGGCGAGCCGAAGCGCTGCTGTACCGTGGAGCGCGTGTCTACGCCGATCTGCGGATCGGCGATCTCGACGTCGTTGCGCTCAGGACGGAAGCCGCTGTAGGTCGTCACCGGCGCACAGGCTGCGGCGGCGCCGAGCGCCAGAGCCGCAGCAGACAAACGCAAGAAACCGCGATTCATGTTTTCACCTCGCGGGCGCATCGGCCCCAAAAACCGGGTCACGGGTAAGGCGGACCGCGCGGACGGGCAAGAGGGGAGCACAGGACAGGGGATGGGAATATGGCCGTTTCGGCGATCCCGCGTGGGGACGGATGCGCAACGTTTGCTGGAGGCGGTTCAGGCCGCTGGCCGGCGGCCCGCCTTGTTCGGGGCAGGCAGGGCGCCAGATACCTTGGAGGGGCGATTTGAAATCATGGCGCTGTACGCGGGGCAAGCCCTGCTGCGCCTGGGCGCGGAACCGCAGGCGGCGCCCCTGGCCCAAGCCTTTACGGACACGCTTTTCCGGCATTTCGACGCTGGGTTGCGGGAGTACGGTGTCGGCGACACCTCGGTCCCCAAGCGCATGCATAAGCTAGCGGGCGATTTCTACGGACGGCTCGACGCGTACGGGCGCGCGATCACAGATCAGGACGCGACGGCCCTGGCGGCAGCGCTGGTTCGCAATGCCGGCGTCTCCGAGGACTTCGCCAGCCGCCTCGCGCCGCATGTGCTCCGGATTGTGGCGCAGCAGGCTGAGGCGCCGTTCGTCGCATTGTTTGAAAGCTCGGCCTGGCCAGACTTCCCCGGATGAGCGGTTGGTTTGGCTTTCCCTGGCGCGAGGACTATGGTCCGCGCCCTGCGGCCCAGGCGGCCAGGGACACCCAGGACAATCACGCCGCATGAGCGACGGCCTCGTACTCTCCATCGATGGCATGGGCGGTGATCACGCTCCCGACATTGTGGTCGAAGGCGTGGATATCGCCGCGCGCCGCAGCGCTGATGCGCGGTTCCTGATCCATGGCGACCCGACAAAGCTCGCAGCGCTGCTCGAGAAATATCCGCGCGCCAAGGCGCAATCCGAAATCGTGCCCGCTGAGAAAGCGATCGGCATGGAAATCAAGGCGAGCCAAGCGCTGCGCCAAGGTAAGGGCTCAAGCCTTTGGAACGCCGTCGAGGCGGTGAAGGAAGGCCGCGCCAACGCGGTGGTCTCAGCCGGCAACACCGGCGCGTTCATGGCGATCTCGATGTTCCGTCTGCGCACCATGGAAGGCGTGCACCGTCCCGCGCTGACCACGCGCTGGCCGAACGCCAAGGGTGGCTACACCGTGATGCTCGACGTCGGCGCCAATGTGGAAGCCAACGGTGAACAGCTCGTCGAGTTCGCAATCATGGGCGAAGCTTTCGCGCGTGCTGTAACTGGCGTCGACAAGCCGAGCGTGGCGCTGCTGAACGTCGGCGCCGAGGAGCAGAAGGGCCACGAGGAAATCCGCGCGGCGGCGCAGCTCATCCGCGAGACCGGCGTCGATCTGAACTTTCAAGGCTTCGTCGAGGGCGACGATATCGCCAAGGGAACCGTGGACGTTGTGGTGACGGACGGTTTCACCGGTAATATCGCGTTGAAAACCGGGGAAGGCACTGCGCGGCTCGTTGGCCAATTCCTGCGTGAGGCGCTAACCGGCGGCGTGATGGCGCGGCTTGGCGCCCTGATCGCCTATCCGGCGTTACAGCAACTCAGGAAGCGCATGGATCCCGGCACTTTCAACGGCGCGCTCTTCCTTGGTCTCAACGGCCTTGTGGTGAAGAGCCATGGCAGCGCGAACGGTCGCGGCTTCGCAGCCGCGATCGGCGTCGCCGAGAAGATGGCGCGCAGCCATTATCGCGAAGAGATCGCACACAATCTTGAACGGCTCGCGCACGCTGAAATCGCGGCGGCGGCGAAGGTCGGGGACGCCGGCTGATGGCGTTGCGCTCCGTGCTGCTGGGCGTCGGCTCCTATTTGCCCAAGCGCGTTCTGACCAACGCAGAGCTGGCCAAGCAGGTTGATACCAGCGACGAATGGATCGTCGAGCGCACCGGCATCCGCCAACGCCACATCGCGGCTGACGATGAGAAGACATCCGATCTCGCTTGCCAGGCTTCACTCGCTGCGCTCGAACAAGCCGGACGAGAGGCGAAAGACATCGACCTCGTCATCCTCGCCACCGCAACGCCTGATCTCACGTTCCCCGCCACCGCCGCGCGCGTTCAGGCCGCGATTGGCGCAGGGCCTGGCATCGCCTTCGACCTGCAGGCGGTGTGCTCTGGCTTCGTCTTCGCGCTCGCCACGGCGGACAATTTTCTCGCGCGCGGTCAGGCCAAGCGCGCGTTGGTGATCGGCGCAGAGACCTTCTCGCGCATCATGGACTGGGAGGATCGTGGCACCTGCGTGCTGTTCGGCGATGGCGCTGGCGCGGTCGTGCTCGAGGCGCAGGAGGATGCCGGCGACCGTGGGATCGTCTCGACGTTCCTGCGCACTGACGGACGCATGCACGATCTGCTCTATGTCGACGGGGGCCCGTCCGAGACGGGCACCGTTGGCAAAGTCCGCATGGTGGGCAACGCCGTCTTCCGCCAGGCCGTTGAGCATATCTCCGGCGCTATGCTCGAAGCCTGCGCGCGGGCGGGTGTATCACTCGACGCGGTCGATTGGTTCGTCCCGCACCAGGCCAACCAGCGCATTCTCGACGGTGTGGCGCGCAAGCTCGGCATCGATGTGGACAAAGTGGTCGCCACTGTCGCCATTCACGGCAACACTTCGGCCGCCTCGGTCCCGCTGGCGCTCGATGTTGCGGTGCGTGATGGACGAATCAAAACGGGCGACCTAGTGCTGATGGAAGCGTTGGGCGGGGGGCTCACCTGGGGCGCCGCACTAGTCCGACTATGACCGCTCCGCAATATTTGACCTAACCATCAGGGACGACTAGCTTTTCCTGGCGCGCGAGGACGCGCAAGCGGAGGGGGCTCCGGTGGCCAAGACTGTCACACGCGCCGATCTAGTCGAAGCGCTGGCGCGTCGCGCCAATATGCAGCGCACTGACGCCAATCGCTTGCTCACGCGTATGCTCGAAATGATGCAGGACGCGCTTGTCGACGGCGATACGGTGAAGCTCTCGCGGTTTGGGAACTTCAATGTGCGCGCCAAGCGTCAACGCATCGGCCGCAATCCGAAAACGGGCGAGGAAGTGCCGATCACGCCGCGCCGCGTCGTGACGTTCCGGCCCTCACAGATGATGCGCGATTTCGTCGAAAAAGGCGGTCGCGGCCGCGCCAAATCCTAAGCTAAGTTCGCTCCGCGTATGTTGCTCCGAGTAGTTGGCTCCGAGTCAGGGGGATCCTCGATGCTGAATAAGATGTTTGCCGCCGTTGTGTTCGCTGCTGCGTTGGGTGCGTGCGAGACGTTGCCAGGCTCGAGCGACGCCGCCACGGCGTTCGATCCGGCGGCGTGTTACGAGCGCGACTTCAACGTCTATTTCGACGGCGCCGACGCGACGCTGTCTCCTGAGGCCCGCGAAGCGATCAGCGCGGTCGGCACCGCGTTGCGCGGCTGCCGGATCGATCACGTGCGCATCATCGGTATGGCCGACGCCGCGCTTGAGGCTGAGATCAGCATCGAGATTTCCGAAGCGCGCGCCCGCGCCATTCGCGCCTATCTGGAGAGCGAATTCCGCTGGGACCACGATAAGTTCGAGCTGCGCGCGCGTGGTGATCGTGGCGCGGTGACGGAGGAAGGCTTGAACCGGCCGCTGCGCAGCCGCGCGCGTGTCGTGGCTACTGCATCGGCGCCGTAACGCGGAAAAGTGTTGGTCGGAGCGGAGAGATTCGAACTCTCGACCCCCAGTCCCCCAGACTGGTGCGCTAACCGGGCTGCGCTACGCTCCGACACCCCGCGAGGGTCGCCCGCGGGACGGCCCTCTTAGCTGTCCTTGCCGCCCGCGGCAATGCGCGGGCGTGGCGGCTTGAGCCCTGCGTCGCGGGCTTCCTCAAGCGCCGCGACGAAGTTGTCGCGCCAGGCGACGACATCGTCTTTCTCCACCCCATCCATCAAGGCGCGCCAACGGCGCCGCCGTTCCGCCACTGGCATGGCGAGTCCGCGCTTGATGGCGTCGGCCACGTCCTCTTGGCTGAAGGGGTTCACGATCAAGGCTTCGCGCATCTGCTGCGCGGCGCCGGCAAAGCGCGACAGCACCAGCACGCCAGGATCGGTCTCGTTTTGCGCCGCCACGAATTCCTTGGCGACCAGATTCATGCCATCGCGCAGCGGCGTCACGAGGCCGACGTCGGCGGCGCGGTAGATGCCGGCGAGCTCCTCACGCGAGTGCATGCGGTGGACGTTGCGGATCGGTATCCAATCCATTTCGGCGTTGGCGCCGTTGATGCGCCCGGACAGTGCGTCGAGGCGATGGATCATATCTTGATAGGCCTCAACATCTTCGCGGGTGCGCGTCGAGATTTGCAATAGGAAGATCTTCCGCTTCAGTTTTGGATTCTCGATCAGGAGGCGCTCAAACGCCAGCATGCGTTCGTCGATGCCCTTGGAATAATCCAGCCTATCGACGCCTAAGAGCATTTTGCGCCCAGCTTTGCTCTCCGTCATGCGCGTGAAGCTCTCTTGCGCGACATCGGAGTTCTTGAACGCGGCGAAGCCTTTCGCATCGATCCCGATCGGAAACGCTTGCGGGCGGACCGTGCGGCCGAAGGCGCGGATGCGCCCGTCCGAGAGCGTCATGCCATCGGCATCGTAAACCACATAGCTTTGAAACGCGTTCTTCCACTCATCGGTCTGGAAGCCGACGACGTCGTAGTGGAACAGCGATTCAACCAATTGGCGGTGGCGTGGCAGCGTGAGGATAAGTTCGCGTGCGGGCCAAGGAATGTGTAGGAAAAAGCCGATCGCGTTCTTGACGCCGCGTTCGCGCAATTCCCGGCCGAGCGGGATTAGGTGATAGTCCTGCACCCAGATAATGTCGTCCGGCTCGATCAGGGGCAGCAGCGTTTCGGCGAAGCGTTTGTTGACGCGTTCGTAGCCCTCGCCAAACGAGCGCTCGTATTGGGTGAGATCGATCCGATAGTGGAAGAGCGGCCACAACGTTCGATTGGCATAGCCGTTATAGTACTCTTCGATATCCTGTTCTTCGAGATCGAGCGTCGCGACGGTGATGCCATTGACGCGCTGCATCGCGATTTGGCCGGTGTATTGCCCCGTGGATTCGCCACTCCAGCCGAACCAAACGCCGCTATATTCGCGCAAAGCCGCCGACATCGCCATGGCGAGGCCGCCTTGGCTCGACGCGCCTTCGGGCGCCGGCGGCGAGATGCGGTTGGAAACAACGATGAGGCGGCTCATCGCACTGTGCTCCATGGGTTGCTCAGAAGGACGGCGCAATTGATGAGGCCGGCCAGCGAATAGGTTTGCGGGTAGTTGCCCCAGGGCGCGCCGGTGGCGAGATCACAGTCTTCCGACAGCAGGCCGGCGTGGGTGCGGCGCGCCAGCATCTGTTCAAAAAGCGAACGAGCCTCTTCGTGACGCCCGACGAGATACAACGCTTCAATCAGCCAGAACGTGCAGAAGTTGAAGGCGGTTTCGGGTTTGCCGAAATCGTCTTCGTCGGCGTAGCGCAGCACGTGATCGCCGCGGCGAAGATCGTGTTCGATGGCTTTGAGGGTGGCGAGGAAGCGCGGATCGTCGGGCGCAACGAGGCGCGTGTCGAGCATCTGCAACAGGCTCGCATCCATCTCGGCGCCGCCGAGTGTGGCAGCGAAGCGGCCGAGTTTGCCGTTCCAGGCTTTGGTCTCGATCGCCGTGCGGATCGCCGTGGCGCGGTCACGCCAATAGGCTTCGCGATCCGGCAAACTCAGACGATTGGCGGCGTTGGCGAGACGATCGCAGGCGGCCCAGCACATCAGCGTCGAGTACGTGTGCGTGGCGGCTTTAGTCCGGAATTCCCAGAGTCCGGCGTCCGGTTTCAGATGCACGTCGTAGGCGCGTTCGCCGACGCTCTCGAGGGCGCGGAAATCATCCACGCCAGGCGGGCGCAGTAGGCGCGTGTCGTAGAAGGCTTGCACGGTGGAGAGAACAATCTGGCCGTAGACGTCGTGCTGGTGGTGTTCGTGCGCTTGATTACCGACGCGGATAGGCCCCATGCCGCGATAGCCGGGCAGGGAGTCGATCATCGCCTCTTGCAGGATCGGCTCCATGCCGACGCCGTAGACGGGCTGGATGCGACCGCTCGGCGTTGCGTCGATGATGTTGCGCAGATAGCCGAGATAGCCTTCGAGGATGTCTGCTGCGCCGAGGCGGTTCAACGCCTGGACCGTGTAATAAGCATCGCGCAGCCAGCAATAGCGATAGTCCCAGTTGCGGCCGCTATTCGGAAACTCCGGCACCGACGTCGTCATCGCCGCGACGATGGCGCCGGTTTCCTCGTGGACGCAGAGCTTCAGCGTGATGGCGGCGCGGATGACGTCGGCTTGCCATTCTAGCGGGGTCGCCAGCATGCGCGACCAGTGCTGCCAGTAGAGTTTGGTGTTGTCGTACATCGCGCTGACGCGGACGCGGAGATCCTCGTCAAACGGCTCGTCAGGGCCGAGGAAGAAGACGTGCTCTTGCTCAAGCCGGAACACCTGGCCGCTCAGCGTGTGCGAGATGGGGGATGATGTGGAGAGCCGCATCACACCGGGCACGCGGTAGCGAATGTGATTGGAGCCCGAAGTCGTCTCCGCGCCCTGTGCGCCCCAATCGATCGCGGGCTTCAGCCGGACGCGGATGCGTGGCGCGCCGGAGAGTGGCTTCACGATGCGGATGAACGCGTTTGGCCGATAGAGCCGGTTGTGGCGGCGATAGCGCGGGCAGAAATCGGTGATCTCCAGCACGTTGCCGCGCGCGTCGGTGAGCGTTGTCACCAGGATTGGCGTGTTGCGCTCGTAGCGTTGCTCGGCGCTCACTTGGTCGATCAGGTCGATTGCCCATATGCCGACTTGATCTTCCGCCGCGTCGCGCCCGGACATCAGCGCGCAGAACATCGGATCGCCGTCGATGCGCGGCACGCAGGCCCAGACAAAGCGGCCGTTGCGGTCTATCAGCGCGGATTGCGCGCAATTGCCGATGGGAGAGAGGTCAAGGCTGGTCATGCGCGGAGCCCCGCGGCGAGCCAGGCGGTGACAGCGCTAGAGTCGCGCACTGCGTAGGTGGCGACGCTGATCCGCGTCGCGCCAACCAGCACGCCATATCCACCGCGTTCGCGCGCCGCCGTGAAGGCGTCTTCGTCGGTGACGTCGTCGCCGAGAGCGATGGGCGTGCGGCCGCGAAACGGCGCCTCTTGCATGAACGCGGCGAGCGCATCGCCCTTGGTGCGCACCCCAAGCGTGAGTTCTGCAACCATCTTGCCTTCGATCACGGTGAGCCCGTGCGCTTCGGCAATCATCTCTGCGATCTGCCGGACAGCAGGGCCCGCCTCCGGCGCATCACGGTAGTGCAGAGCAAAGCCTGCTCGTTTATCCTCAATGCGCGCGGGAAGGACACCCGATTGATGCATCGCGCGCGCTGCAACGAGTGCGGCCGTCACCGGCGAAAGATCGTCTTCAGCTCGATGCGTGGCGCCGTGGAAGCGGGTTTCAAATCCGTGCAACCCGGCGATGGAGTCTATGGCGCCGCCTAGGATGCTTTCGGCGCTTTCAATTGTACGTCCGGTCAGCAGCGCCATTGCGCCGCCGAGCGCGCGTGCGAGGTCACGCAACAAGGTGCGAAGGTTCTCGCCAGCCACAACGTCCTCCGGACGCGCGGCGATATCGACGAGCGTGCCATCTAAATCGAGGAAGAGAGCATGAGCGCGAAGGTCGAGGGGTGGCGGCGCTTTCGATGGTGATGCGCAATCGTGGGGCACGCGTCCTCTTACTGGTTTGTCGGACGGCCGCGCAGCGTGAAAACACTTCGGCGCGCCCAACGCCGCCCCGCGCGCAATGGGCAGGGTGAAACGCTTTCAGCACCGTACAGGTTCCCGCATTCAATAAGCTGAAAAAAGTTGCGCCAAGCTCTGTCCAACGCGGCCGCTGACACAGGTTGGCGCCGCTAAGTTATTGATTGGACACACCTCCTCAGAACGCATTCAGGGGCCGGACGTTAGCTTCACACACAACGAGATGACGAGGTCTCGTCGGAAGAGGAGCAGAAGTCATGAATAAGATTTTCAAAACCGCGGCGCTTGCAGCGCTTGTTGCGGTCGGCCCGCTGGCGATGACCGGCACAGCTGCCGCGCAATCGCGCCGCGACGTTCGGGAAGAGCGCCAGGACGTGCGCGATGCGCGTCAGAACTTGCGTGAGCAGCGTCGGGACGTGCGCCAAGCGCAACGCTGGAATCAGCGCAACCACAATGGCTATTATGTTGGCAACCGATTCTACTACGGCCAACCGAACGGCGCGCAGATGCAACGCCGCGACTATCGCCCGGCCTATCAGCAATGGCGCCGTGGCGACCGTCTCCCGAACTACGCGCGGTCGAGCTATCGCCAAGTCGACTATCGCCGTGAGCACCTGCGTGCGCCGCCGCGTGGCTACCACTACGTCCGCGACGATCGCGGTGAAGTGCTGCTCGTCGGCATCGCCACCGGCGTTATCCTGAGCATCCTGCTCAACCAATAACGCTTCAGTCGCGATGATGAAGCCGCCTCGGAGCCTCGCTTCGGGGCGGTTTTCTTATGCGCCGCGGTTCATCCAGGCGAACAGCGGCTTCAGCGGAAAAATCCAGACGATGCCGGCAATGGCGTAGAACACGAGTTCCGCCCAGGTCGGCAGCAACGGCGCTAGCGCCACGCCGAGGCTTGCCGCCAGCACGGCGTAGAGCGCGATGTACGCCAGCAGCGCCAAGCAGCCGACCGCCTTGCGTGTGCGGATATTCATGAAACGTCCCTACGCGGCGGCGCGCCGCGTTTCCGCCAAGCTCGCCCGGTTCTATGGAGGCGAGCGAGGGACGACAAGCATGGCAAGCGACGACATCTGGCCGCCGCGCGACAAATGGGTCGGCATCTGGCTGCTGGTCATTTGCGCGCTGGTGACATGCATGATCCTCGTCGGCGGCGCGACGCGGCTGACCGATAGCGGCCTTTCCATCACCGAATGGAACGTCATGAAGCACTTCGTCCCGCCGATGAACGAGACGGCGTGGGCGCAGGAGTTCGCGCTCTATCAGCGTACGCTTGAGTACCAGAACCAGAATTACGGCATGAGCCTCACGCAATTCCGGCAGATCTATCTGTGGGAGTGGGGCCATCGCTTTTTGGGCCAGTTGATTGGCATGGCGTTCGCTTTGCCGGCGCTGTTCTTCCTGTTCACCGGACGCTTGCGCGGACGCTTTCGCGTGACGGGGCTACTGTTCGTGCTCGGCGGCCTGCAGGGCGCGATTGGCTGGTGGATGGTGACGAGCGGACTGTTCGATCGCTTGGATGTAAGCCCAGTGCGTCTAGCGATCCATCTGGGCATGGCGCTCTTTATTCTCGCGCTTGCGTTTAGCGTAGCGCTGGGCGCGTTTGGTTGGCCGCGTACGCCGACGCAACTCGGAGCGCCACGTTGGGCGCCGTCGCTGTTGCTCGTGCTAGTCTTTGTTCAGGCGATGCTCGGCGCGTTGCTCGCGGGTAGCGACGGCGGGCGCGCGTATGCGGATTGGCCGACGATCGGTGGGGAGTGGATTCCATCGTCCGCGTTTGGGCTGGAATCGTTCTGGGCGAACTTCACGGAGGACCACGCAACGCAGCATCTGCTGCACCGAACTAGCGGATATGTCGTGGCGCTAGCTGCGGTGAGCGTAGCGCTAGCGTCGTTGCTGCGCGGCGAGGGCGAGGGCAGGGCTGCTGGCCTCGCGATTGGGGCTTTGGCGCTGCTTCAGGTGATGTTGGGCGTGCTGACGGTTCTGGCCGCTGCGCCGCTCTCCTTGAGCTTGCTGCACCAGTTTGGAGCCGTAGCGCTTTGGATTGCGACGGTCGGGACCATCCGTTTGGTGCGGCGGTAGAATATTACCGTAATAGTAAGTTATGGAAAACACGGAAGAAAACGTCGCCTATTGACGCCGATTCGCGTCTCCACTACACGCGCGCCTTCGTTTCGTCAGGACTTATTCCAATGCGCACCCAATCGACGCGCTCGGCCAAGGCCTCGGAGATCACCCACGGCTGGATCGTGGTGGACGCCGAAGGCGTGGTTGTGGGCCGTCTCGCTTCGTTCATCGCGCTGCGCCTTCGTGGCAAGCATCGCGCCGATTTCACGCCGCATGTCGACACCGGCGATCATGTCGTGGTCATCAACGCCGAGAAGGTCGCCCTGACCGGCAAGAAGCTGACCGACAAAATCTACTATCGCCACACCGGTTATCCGGGCGGCATCAAGGAGCGCGTCGCGGGCAAGGTGCTCGCTGGCAAGCATCCCGAGCGCGTGCTTGAGAAAGCCGTCGAACGCATGATGCCGAAGGAAAGCCCGTTGGCGCGTGGTCAGCTCGCGAAGCTGCGCGTCTATGCTGGCGCCGATCATCCGCACGCGGCGCAGAACCCGGTCTCGATCGACTTCAAATCCAAGAACCGCAAGAACTCGAGGGTTGGCTAATCATGAGCGACATCGGCCAAGGCCTTGAGTCACTCGGCGAAATCACCGGCCGTCCGCCGGGGACTGGCACCGAACACATCGCCATCGAGCGTGAACGCAAGGTCGACAAGTTCGGCCGCGCTTACGCCACCGGCAAGCGCAAGAACGCCATCGCGCGCGTTTGGGTGAAGCCCGGCAAGGGCAAGATCACCATCAACGGCAAAGAGTCGGATGCATACTTCGCGCGCCCGGTTCTGCGCATGATGATCAACCAGCCGTTCAAGATCACGAACCGCGAAGGCGAGTTCGACGTGTTCTGCACGGTCGTCGGTTCTGGCCTCTCGGGTCAAGCCGGCGCGGTGCGTCACGGCATCTCGAAGGCGCTTTGCGATTACGAACCGGCGCTTCGTCCGCCGCTGAAGCACGCCGGCTTCCTCACCCGCGACAGTCGCGTGGTCGAGCGTAAAAAGTACGGCCGCAAGAAGGCCCGCCGGAGCTTCCAGTTCTCGAAGCGCTAAGCCGCTTCAAGGTTTGGGTTACGGGACGGGCGCTTCTTTCGGGAAGCGCCCGTTTTGTTTTTGGAGAGAGCGATGCAGACTTGGCCGGATGGCTGGCGCGAGGTCGACGAGAATGCTCGTGTGCGACTGCGTGGAGAGTTTAAGCGCGCTCTTCCGCCGACATTCCCTCTCGACCCCGAGACGCTAGAGGCAATCGCTGAGAACTCCGAAGTGGACGAGTTTTTGTTTCGAGTGTCGGATGGTCGTGTAGCGGAGATGCATTTACCGATACGTGGCCCGGGTGGTGTCACGTGTGTCCTCTATTCTTCCATCGAAGATTGGCGAGTCCGCAGAAATGATCTCAAGCGCTAAAGTCTTCATTGATGGCGAAGCGGGCACAACCGGCCTGCAAATCCGCGAGCGACTGGAAAGCCGTCGCGACGTTGAGCTTGTCTCGATCAATCCGGCCAAGCGCAAGGACGCGGACGAGCGCAAGCGGCTGCTGAATAGTGTCGACGCGGTGATCCTGTGCTTGCCGGATGATGCGGCGCGTGAGGCTGTGTCGTTGATCGAGAACGACGCGGTGAAGGTGATCGATGCGTCGACGGCGTATCGTGTTGCGCCCGATTGGGCCTACGGCTTTGCGGAGATGGCCAAGGATCAGCGCGCCAAGATCGCGGCGTCGAAGCGCATCTCCAATCCTGGTTGCTATCCTACCGGCTTTATCGCGTTGGTGCGACCGTTAGCGGAAGCTGGGATCGTTCCGCGCGATTGGGCGATCAGCGTGAACGCTGTCAGCGGTTATTCCGGTGGCGGCAGGGCGATGATTGCGGAGTTCGAGAACGAGGCTGATCCCAGCTTTACGCGTGTGCCGTACCGCATCTACTCGATGGCGCAGAAGCACAAGCATGTGCCGGAAATGCAGAGATACGCCGGGCTTGCTCGCGCGCCGATTTTCGCGCCGAGCGTTGGGCGCTATTACAAAGGCATGATCGTCGAAGTCCCGCTGCCGCTGGCTGCGATGGGCAAAGGCGCCAAACTCGAAGACGTGCATGCGGTGCTGGCTCAAGCTTATAAAGGCGAACGTTTCGTCACCGTCGCCTCGCCGGAAGAAGCGCGCGCGCTGAAGACGCTCGATCCCGAAAGCCTGAACGGAACGAACCAGCTCAAGCTCTTCGTGTTCGGTCACGACGAAGAAGCGCGCCTCGTGGCGCTGTTGGACAATCTCGGCAAAGGCGCCAGCGGCGCAGCGGTGCAGAATTTGAACATCGCGCTCGGATTGGATGAGGGCGCTGGGCTCAGCTAGAGCTCGATCGCACCTTCACGTACTCGCCTGGCGCGTCAGCGAGCGGTTTCAGTTCGCCGTCGCCCGGCGTGCGCGCGGGTACGTCTTCGCCGCTGCGTTCGCCCAGCCATTTATCCCAATACGGCCACCACGAACCTGGCGCCTCGTGGGCGAACGCCATCCAGTCGTCGACCGAGCCTTTGAGGTTCTTGTTGGTCCAGTATTGGTATTTGTTGGCGCTCGGGTGATTGATGACGCCGGCGATGTGGCCAGAGCCCGCCACGATGAACTCAACCGGGCCACCAAATGAGAGCGCGCTGCGATAAACGCTGGGCGCGGGCGCGATGTGATCTTCTTTTGAGCTTTGCATGAAGATCGGGATTTTCACGTCCTTCAGCGAGAGCTTCTCGCCGAGCAGGCTGAGCTTGCCTTCGCTCAGCGCGTTATCGCGATAAAACTGGCGCAGATAGAATAGGTGCAGCGCCTTGGGCATGCGCGTCTGGTCGGCATTCCAATAGAGCAGATCGAACGGTGGTGGTTGTTTTCCGATGTAATAATTGTCGACGACGTAATTCCAGATTAGATCATTGGACCGCAGTGAGTTGAAGGTATCGGCCATGGTCTGCGCGTCGAGCACGCCGCCGGCCTGATCCATTTTGTCTTCGAGAAACTTGATGCCGGCCTCGTCGGAGAAAACGAGCAAATCGCCGGCGAGCTTGAAGTCAGCCTGCGACGCAAAGAACGTCGCGCTCTGGATACGTTCGTCGCCAAGCTTGGCCATATGCGCGAGAGTTGCCGCCAGCAGCGTGCCGCCAACACAATAGCCAACCGTGTTCATGCGATCGACGTTGGCGGCCTTCGTCACTGCCTCGACGGCGGCGTAGATGCCTTCGCGCATGTAGTCTTCGAAGCCGACCTCCGCCATGTCCTCGCCCGGGTTAACCCAGGAGACCAAGAACACGGTGTGGCCTTGATCGGTGAGCCACTTGATCATCGAGTTCTTGGGCTGGAGATCGAGGATGTAGAATTTGTTGATCCAGGGCGGAAAGATCAGCAGGGGAACCTCGTGCACTTTCTCCGTGGACGGCGCGTACTGGATCAGTTCGAACACGCGATTACGAAAGACGACCTTGCCCGGCGACGTCGCAACATTCTCTCCGACTTTGTAGGCGTCTAGGTCCGTTTGCGAGATCGCCAGCGCGCCTTTGCCGCGTTTCAGATCCTCGGCGAGGTTCTCCACGCCCTTCATCAAGCTCGTGCCGCCGGACTGGAACATTGCCCGCAACGCGGCGGGGTTCGTCATCAGGAAATTCGAAGGCGAAGCGGCATCTACCGCTTGCTTGATGAAGAACACCGCTTTGCGCTTGGTGGCTTCGTCCACGCCTTCAGTGCGTTCGACCAAGTCTGTGATGAATTGCGAAGTCGCGAGATAGGATTCGCGGAGCATTGAGAACGCCGGGTTAGAGCGCCATTCCGGATCGCGGAAGCGCTTGTCGCGGATGGGACCCTCATCTGGCGTTTGGCCGGTCAGCATGTAACCGGCGTGGCGTTCCCAGATGTCGGCGTAGCGCTGCCACAGAGTGGCGTGCGCTTCGCGCAGTGTTTCCGGCTGCGACGCAAGATGGCCCCACACATCGTTCAGCGCGCTCTGCATGCCGAGCGGATCGGGTTGCCACGTCTCCGTGTTCTTCGACTGATCCATGAAGGCGGTGGAGAACACCTGGTTCGCGCGCGTCATCGCGGCGGTCAGGTTCGATGAGAGTGCTGAAAGGCTCTCGGCGGTTTGCTCCATGATGAGGTCATTGAGCCGCGCTGGCGTTTCCGCCGGTGGTTTCGCGGTTGGCTTCGGCGCCTCGGTTTTTACCGCTTCAGGCGCCGGCTCGGCCTTGGCAGCGCGCGGCTTGCGCGTACCCGATGCACGCTTGCGCGCCCGCTTGGCGGCGGGCTTTGGCGCGGGCGCGGCGGGGCCTGGGGCGCCGCCGTCAGCTTCGGTCATCGTGTTCTCCCTATTGGAGATATTGTAATGCCGCTTCGCGTGGTGGCGCAAAGGCAGGCTCTGGTATAGGAGGGAAATCGGGGTCCAAATCCCTCCAGGGAAGTCTTTTCATGCGCGGAACCATCGCTCTTGCAGCTCTCGCGGGCCTCGTCGGCCTCGGCGGCTGCATCAACACCTCCTCGGTAGAGACGCCGGAATGGTTCAGCGAGCGCAGTGCTGAGAACGACTCGTCGTACCCGAGCCTTCGATCCGTTCCGCGGGACCATGACGCTAACGTCGATCCCGCGCATTGGGCGGCGGTGGAGGCCGATGTTGTCGCCGCGGGCCAAGCCGTGAAGCAGAACCCGCGCTCAGAGCCCGCTTCGCTGGCCGAGACGCCAGCCGAATTCCTCGACGAAGCCCGCGAGGATTTGGAAGAGACGCGTCAGTCGCACGAACCGTGAGCGCCTCCGACTTTCACAAGATCCGCCGCCTCCCGCCTTATGTGTTCGAGGAGGTCAACAAGCTGAAAGCGCGCCTGCGCAATCAGGGCGTGGACATTATCGATTTCGGCATGGGCAATCCGGATTTGCCGGTGCCGCAGCACATCGTCGAGAAGTTGTGTGAGACGGCGGCCAAGCCGCGCACCAACCGCTACTCCGCGTCGCGCGGTATTCCGGGGCTGCGCAAGGCGATGGCCGGCTATTACGATCGCCGTTTTGGCGTGAAGCTCAATCCAGACACCCAGATTGTCTCGACGTTGGGTTCGAAGGAGGGCTTCGCCAATTTGGCGCAAGCCATCACCGCGCCGGGCGACGTGATCATCTCGCCCAATCCGTCGTACCCGATTCACGCCTTCGGCTTCATCATGGCCGGCGGCGTGATCCGCTCGATCGAAGCGCATTCGCCCGAGCAATACCTTTCCGGCATCAGCCGCGCCGCGCGCCACTCTGTGCCGCCGCCGATCGCGATGGTGACGTGCTATCCGGCCAACCCGAGCGCCCAGACGGTAGAACTCGATTTCTACAAAGACGCAGTCGCGCTGGCGAAGAAGCACGAGATGTTTCTGCTCTCGGACATGGCGTATTCGGAGATCTACTTCGAAGGCGATCCGCCGCCATCGGTCCTGCAAGTCGATGGCGCGACTGATGTGTGCGTGGAGGTCAACACGCTCTCCAAGACGTATTCGATGGCCGGTTTCCGCGTCGGCTTCGCACTCGGCAACGAGCGCCTGATCGCGGCGCTGGCGCGAGTGAAGTCATATCTCGATTACGGCGCCTACACGCCAGTGCAGGTTGCCGCTGCCGCCGCGCTGAACGGGCCGCAGGATTGCGTTGAAGAGATGCGAAGCACCTATAAGCAGCGCCGCGACGTGTTGCTCGATAGCTTCGCCAAGGCAGGCTGGACGCTGCCGAAGCCAAGCGCGTCGATGTTCGTTTGGGCGCCGTTGCCGGAGCAATTCAAACACCTGGGCTCGATCGAGTTCGCCAAGCGCCTGATGGAGGGCGCCGAGATCGCCGTCGCGCCGGGTGCTGGGTTCGGTGAATACGGCGACGGCTTCGTCCGCATCGCCTTGGTGGAGAACGAACAGCGCATTCGCCAAGCCGCGCGCAACCTAAAACGTTTTCTTCAGTCCAATGCGGCCCCCACGGCTGCAGAGTAGCTTTCCATCGCCGCTTCGCGCTTGACGCCGGGCCTCCCGGCGGGGAAAGCCATCGCCACATTTTCGGAGTTCCGCATGCATAACATGACCGACGACCTCGCCTTTTCGGCGGCGCGTGTGCCGATCGCGGCGGCGATCGCGGCTGCGAAGCTGACGGGCCGGGGCGACGAGAAGGCCGCCGACCAGGCCGCCGTCGACGCCATGCGCAACATGCTGAACCAGATGCCCATGAAGGGCCGCATCGTCATCGGCGAAGGCGAACGCGACGAGGCGCCGATGCTTTATATCGGCGAAGAAGTCGGCACGGGCCAGGGCGTCGAACTCGATATCGCGCTCGATCCGCTCGAAGGCACGACGCTGACGGCCAAAGCCATGGCCAACGCGCTCGCCGTCATCGCGTTCGCACCTCGCGGCGGGCTGCTGCATGCTCCCGATACTTACATGGACAAACTCGCCGTTGGCCCGGGCTTCGAAGACGGGATCGTTGATCTAGACAAGCCGGCTGATGAAAACGCCAAGGCGCTGGCGAAGGCCAAGGGCGTGAAGATCGAAGACATTGGCGTGTGCGTGCTCGATCGTCCGCGCCACGCCGACATCATCACCGCGCTGCGCAAAGCCGGTTGCCGCGTACATCTTATTACCGATGGCGACGTTGCCGGCGTGATCAACTGCACCAAGCCGGAAACCGGCATCGATATGTACGTGGGCCAAGGCGGCGCGCCCGAGGGCGTGCTGGCGGCGGCAGCGTTGAAGTGCGTCGGCGGCCAATTCCAGGGGCGCCTGGTTTTCCGCAACGACGACGAAAAGCAACGCGCCGAGCGCACCGGCGTCACCGATTTCAAGCGCCGCTATACGCTGACGGAGCTGGTGTCGGATGATGCGCTGTTCTTGGCGACTGGCGTGACGCAGGGCTCACTGCTCGATGGCGTCCGCGTCGTGAACGGCGTCGCGCACACGCATACGCTGGTGCTGAATTCCTATACGCGGACGGTGAGCGAACTCCGGGTGCGCCAGCCGGTCTGAACGCCTGCGAATCGGGCTACCGAGGGGGATGGCCACGGCGGCGATCGCAAAAAAGCCAACGGAGTCCGCGTTTCTTGGCGTGGAACGCTCCTTGACGGGCCGGCGCTGGCGCGCGCGCGAGGCCGATCTGGGACTGACCGAGGTCTTTCGCCGGCGTTTCAGCTTGCCGGAGATCGCCGCGCGGCTGATGGCAGCGCGTGGGATTTCTCTGGATGAGGCGGAAGCGTTTCTGGCGCCGACGCTGAAGACGCATTTTCCTGATCCGTCGTCGTTTCAGGACATGGATGAAGCCGCGCGCGTGATTGAAGATGCGATTGTCGGCGGCCGCTCCTGCGCCGTGCTGGCAGACTACGATGTCGATGGCGGCTCCTCCGCGGCGCAGCTCGTGCGCTACTTTCGCGCGCGCGGGCGTGAGCTGAAGATTTACGTGCCGGATCGGATGAAGGAGGGCTATGGGCCCTCCGCTTTGGCGTTCGAGCGGTTGAAGGCGGAAGGCGTCGAACTCGTCATCACCGTCGATTGCGGCGCGGCGGCTGAAGAGCCGTTGAACGCAGCCGCGGATCTCGGCCTCGATGTCATCGTGCTCGATCACCACTTGATGGCCGGCCCGCCGCCAAAAGCGCGCGCGGTGGTCAATCCGAACAGGCTCGACGACACATCGGGGCAGGGGCATCTTACCGCCGCCGGCGTGGTGTTAGTGACACTCGCCGCCGTGAACCGCGAAGCGCGCAAGCGCGGGTCGATTGGCTCAAACAATCTGCCCGACCTGATCCAGATGCTCGATCTCGCGGCTATCGGGACGGTGTGTGATGTCGCGCCGCTCACTGGGTTCAACCGCGCCATCGTTGCACAGGGGCTGAAGATTCTGCGCAACGGAAAGAACATCGGCATGGTCGCGCTGGCGGAGAACGCTGGGCGCAAGGGCGAGGCGACCGTCTACGATTTTGGTTTTATTCTAGGCCCGCGCATCAATGCGGGTGGGCGTGTCGGCGATGCGTCGCTGGCGACGAAACTGCTCTCAACCGAAAACGAAGAAGAAGCCCGCGAACTCGCCGCTACGCTCGAGGCCTTGAACCAGGAGCGCCGCGCGCGGGAAACCGAAATGTTGGCTGATGCCGAGACCGCAGCTTTGGCGGAGGCCGAGAAGCGCAACGTCGTCATCGTCGGCTCGCACCTATGGCATCCAGGCGTGATCGGCATCGCCGCGGGCCGGCTGAAGGATCGGCTGATGAAGCCGACCATCGTGCTCGGCGGCGTCTCCGAGCATGAACCGGCAAAAGGCTCAGGCCGCTCGACGCCAGGGGTCAATCTCGGGGCGGCCGTGGCTGCCGCGAAGTTGGCAGGACTGCTCATCAACGGTGGTGGTCACGCGGCGGCGGCGGGTCTGACGGTTGAGTGGGACAAGGTTGAAGCGCTGAAGGATTTTCTGTCCGATTACCTTGCGCCTGAGATCGCGGCTGCAGCCGGCGAAGCGCGCGCGCTTTCAATCGATGCGGCGGGCGCCGTTGGCACGATGGATCTGCAGCTGCTCGATGCACTTGAGCAGATCGGGCCATACGGGCAGGGCCACCCGGAGCCGGTGTTTGCGCTACCGGACGTGCGCGTATGCTTCGCCAAGCTGGTGAAGGAAGAGCACGTCCGTTTCACACTGGAGGACGCGCGCGGCGCCCGTGTCAGCGGCATCGCCTTCCGCGCCATGAAGAGCCCGCTTGGCGAAGCGCTGATGAAGCGCGACGCGACCTACCACGCCGCTGTCCGGATCAAGAAGAACGAGTGGAACGGCACCGTGAAGGCCGAAGTCGAGATCGTGGATTTGGCGCTCGCGTCGTGAGTTGAACCCAGCGCGTCCGCGTGCTTGGTTCAGCGCATGAGCACGGATTTCCCACAGCACGGCACGCCTTGGAGCGACCTCGAACCCCGCATGCGCGAGATGGGCGCGGGCGATGTTAAATGGCGCGAAGGCAAAACCGCGATCTACATCTTCAACGCCGGCGAAGAGATCGAGCGCGTGAAGAAGACCGCCTACGCCATGTTCTCTGAAGAGAACGGCTTGGGGCCGGCGGCGTTTCCGAGCCTTGCGCGGATGGAACGCGAAGTGGTGGCGTTCGGGCTGCAGCTGCTCAATGCGCCGAAGGGCGCGGCGGGCGGCATGACAAGCGGCGGCACGGATTCCATCTTCATGGCCGTGAAGGCGGCGCGGGATTACGCGCGATCAAAAGGCCAGAAGGGGCCGGCGAACATCGTCACGCCGTACTCGGCGCATCCGGCGTTCCACAAGGCCGCGATGGTGATGGACATAGAAGTCCGCCGGACGCCGCTAAAGGAGTGCCTCGCCGATCTGGCAGCGATCGAAACGGCGGCGGACGAGAACACGATCATGATCGTCGGATCCTCGCCGAATTTTCCGTACGGCCTGATCGATCCAATTGAAGCGCTGGGGGAAGTCGCGCAGCGCAAGAAGCTCTGGCTGCACGTCGATGCTTGCGTCGGCGGCTACATCGCGCCGTTTGTGAAGATGAACGGCGCGGATCTGCCGACGTGGGATTTTGCCGTGCCGGGTGTGTCGTCGATCTCGGGCGATCTGCACAAGTACGGTTACGCCTCGAAGGGCGCCTCGACCGTCTTCTTCCGGACCGAGGCGCTGAAGGAATTCATGCCGTTCGACGCCGGCCCCTGGCCGCTTGGGCGCATGATCACACCGACGCTCGCCGGTACGCGCCCTGGCGGCGCAATTGCCGCGGCGTGGGCAGTGATCAATTTCCTAGGCGTCGACGGCTATCGCGCCAAGCAGAAGATGGTTACCGACACGCGCGAGAAAGTGGAGGCGGGGGTGAGGCGACTTGGCTTCGAGGTGTTCGGCAAACCGCAACTCGGCATCGTTGCGTTCCGCCATCCGGAGGCCGACACATTCGCGCTGCTCGGCAAGCTCCATCACAAGGGTTGGATCACCGGTGCGTTGGTCGATCCGTCCGCGCTGCATTTGATGCTGTCGCCGGTGCACCTGGAGGCGAGCGAGCGTTATTTGGCGGATCTGGAAGAGGCCCTCGTTGAGGTCGGCGGTGCGAAGGCCGCAGCCAGCAGCGGGTACGCCAGTTAACCCGGAGAGCGGCGGATGGTCCGGCTTGCCAGCCTCGGCGGGCGCCTCTATATGGCCGCTTCCCGCGTTTCCACGTGGTTCCGTGGGCCCTTCGTCTATCGGTTAGGACGTCAGGTTTTCAACCTGAAAAGAGGGGTTCGACTCCCCTAGGGCCTGCCACTTTCCCGCCTTATCGCGCGTTCAGAGGCCGTGCTAGAAGCACGCCGAACTGAAGGACTGGGACATGCTCAAGACCACGTTGCGAGCCATCGCGATCGCCGCGCTAATCGCCGGCAGCGCCTGTGCGCAGCAGGCGGCGGAAACCGCCAGTGGCGCAAGCGTCGGGCCTGAAGCGCCGACTGAAGTGCTAACCGTGGAAACCTCCGGCGGCGCCGTGCGCTTCAATGTCGAAATCGCGGACGACGACCAGGAGCGCGATCACGGCCTCATGTACCGCGAGCCCCTGCCGGACGATCGCGGCATGCTGTTCGACTTCCCAGAGCCTCGCCGGGTGACGTTCTGGATGCGCAATACGCCATCGTCGCTCGACATCATCTTTATCGGAGCGGACGGCCGAGTCCTGAATATCGCCGATCACACCACGCCGTATTCGGAAAACATGATCCCTTCGACAGGTGAGGCGCGCGGCGTTCTCGAAATTCGCGCCGGACTTGCCGCGGAACGCGGCATCCGCCCTGGAGACCGGGTGCGGCATCGCATCTTCGCCGGCTGAGGATTGTTGCCCCGCGCGCTGGCGCATGGCAGATCGGCGCCCCAGTCGGGGTATAGCTCAGCCTGGTAGAGCGCCAGCTTTGGGAGCTGGATGTCGAGAGTTCGAATCCCTCTGCCCCGACCATCCTTCGCTCACGAAGCGAGTGGAGGATGGTCGTCCTCCGAAGCCCAGGCGAAAGAGGACCGTAGCTCACCCGCGCGAGCTTCGGATGGCAGGCCGTCCAGAGCACGCCCAATGAGAAACGCCGCGCTCCTTCCGGAACGCGGCGTTCTTGTACGTTAAGGAAGACCCTACGGGTAGGGGTCGCCGTTTTCGTAGTACCAACGACCCGAACGCGGGTCTTGGAAGTAATAGCGGCCGCTGCGGGCGTCGTACGATTGGCGGCGGTTCACTTGTTGGCCGTTGTTCGCGCCGCAGCCGCCGTCGCGCACGCAACCGGCATAGGCGCCGCCTGCCGCGCCAATGGCCGCGCCGATCGCGGCGCCCTGCGCCGCGTCGCCGTCGCCGGTGTTGTTGCCGATCACTGCGCCAGCCACGCCGCCAAGCACCGCGCCCGTCGCTGCGCCACGCTCAACATTGCCGGATTGTGTACATGCAGTGGCCAACAGGCCCGCTGCCGCAAGTGCTATAAGCGTTAGACGCATAGAGTTTCTCCTCACTGGAACTCAGTCGCCCTAAACGTCCCGCCTTGGCGGCAGTTCCTCGCATTGCTGCAATGACATGTCAGATCACGCCCGTTTCCCGCAGCGCACGAAGTTCCATCTCGTCGGCGTTGAGCAGCGTGGCGAGGATCGCGTCAGTGTCTGCGCCTAGCGCAGGCGGTGCGTGATCGGCGCGCGGCGGCGTCTTGCTCATGCGGATTGGGTTGGCGGTAAGCCGGACTTCAGCGCCTTTCTCGCGCGTCATTGTGTGTACGGCTTGCCGCGCAATCACGTGCGGGTCGGCGAACACTTGCGGCAGTGTGTTGATTGGCCCGCACGGCACGCCTGCGGCTTCAAGCGCGCCCATCCACTCAGCCGTCGGCCGTTGCCGCATCGCCGCGCCAATCGCATCCGTCAGCGCCAGGCGATTGGCGACGCGCGCGGCGTTGTGGGCAAAGCGAGGATCGTCGGCCAGAGTCAGCCCCGCAGCCACACAGAAATCATGGAACTGGCCGTCATTGCCGACGGCCAACACGACGTGTCCGTCGGCAGTCGCGAACACCTGGTAAGGCGCAATGGATGCGTGTGCGTTGCCGAGCCTCTTTGGCTCCTCGCCTGAGACCAGATAGTTCATGCCGAGATTGGCGAGCATCGCGATCTGGCAATCGAGCAGTGAGATATCGAGATGCTGACCTTCGCCGGTGCGCTCGGCGTGGCGCAGCGCCGCGAGGATGGCCGTGACGGCGTACATGCCTGTAAAGAGATCGGCGACCGCGACGGCGGATTTCATCGGCTCACCGTCGGGTTCGCCAGTGAGGCTCATCAGCCCGCCCATGGCCTGGATCATGTAGTCGTAGCCAGGCCGTTTCGCGTACGGGCCGGTTTGGCCAAAACCGGTGATCGAGCAATAGACGATCGCCGGATTGAGCGCCGCTATGCTCTCGTAATCGAGGCCGTAGCGCTTCACCCCGCCGGTCTTGAAGTTCTCGACAAAGACTTGGCACTGCGGTGCGAGTCTTTTGATCAGCGCTGCGCCCTCCGGCTTTGCGAAATCGATCGCCACCGAGCGCTTGTTGCGGTTGGCGGCGAGATAGTAGGCGGCGTCGCCTCGTTCGCCGTTGGGCGTGGTGGTGAAGGGCGGACCCCAGCTGCGCGTGTCATCGCCGGCGCCGGGTTTTTCCACCTTGATCACGTCCGCGCCCAGATCGCCCAGGATCTGCGTCGCCCACGGTCCCGCCAGCACGCGAGAGAGATCGAGCACGCGTACGCCGGCCAGCGCGGTTGGAGATGTGTTCATGATGCGCCGCACGTTGCCTCGCCCCGGCGAACGGAGCTAGAGCGACATCATGACCGAGACGCGAACGCCCGTTGTCACCGGCGGCTGCCAATGCGGCGCCGTGCGCTACGCCTTCTACGTGCCGCTTGAGAACAGTCACGTCTGCCACTGCCGCATGTGCCAGCGCGCCACCGGCGGGGTGTTCGCCGCGCTCGTGGGTTCGAAGAAGGCGGACTTCGCCTGGACCAAGGGCGAACCCGCGGTGTTCGCCAGCTCCAACCTGGCGTCGCGCGCTTTTTGCCGCGATTGCGGCACGCCGCTCTCATTCGCTTACAACACGCCGGACGCGCGCTTCTACGTCACCACCGGCACGCTCGATGAGCCGGAGGCGGCGCCGATCATTATCCAATACGGGATCGAGAGCCGCGTTCCGTGGGTTAAGTTCTGCGAAGACGTGCCGGCTGAGAAGACTGGCGAGGACGCCGCATCGGCCGAGTTCTTCAAGACGATGACGAGCAACCAAGGGTGAAGCCGGGCAATCGTCTGCGCTCGCGCGTCCGAGCGCTCTACTTTGGACACACGCAATCGGCCGTGCGCTTTCAGGGCGTGCTGCTGGCGCTTGATCTGCTGATCATCGGCTTTTTCATCGGCAGCCAGTTCATCGCCGAGCAACCGTACTTCTGGCTGATTGACGCCGCCATCGCGGCTTTTCTCTCCATCGATCTGCTCGCGCGCCTGTTCGCGTTCGGAACGTTGCGGCGGTGGCTGAAATATCCGACCACTTGGATCGATCTCATCGTGCTGGCGACGTTGTTTTTCCCCGCCGTTCTCTACAATTGGGGCTTCCTGCGCATTCTGCGGCTGTGGACGCTGGTGCACAGCGAGCGCTTCTGGAACGTGCTGGCGCGCGGGCGTTGGGATGACACCTACGTGGAGGAGCTGAGCAAGGCGATCGTCACGATGGTCGTCTTCATCTTCCTCGCCGCCGGCGTGACGCAGGCGCTGTTCTTGGGTCACCATCCTGGGCTGAACAATTTCGTCGATGCCATGTATTTCGTGGTCACCTCGCTCACGACGACCGGCTATGGCGACATAACCTTGGGGACCGCGGGCGGGCGCATCTTCACCATTGTGTTGATGATCACCGGCATCAGTCTCTTTTTCTCGATCGCTCAAAAGGCCTTCGCGCCGGAGAAAAAGATTGTCCGCTGCACCGAGTGCGGCGCGGATCGACACGATCTCGATGCGCGTCACTGCAAGGTCTGCGGCACAGAGCTCACGGCGCCCTTGCGCGGGATTGCGCGGACGGCCAGAGGGAAGGCCGGCAGATAGCCAATGGACAGGGGCGGTTAGCTCAGCGGTAGAGCGTCTCCTTTACACGGAGAGGGTCGGGGGTTCGATCCCCTCACCGCCCACCATCCTACGCTCGTGCAGCGCGTGGGATGTCCTCCGAAGCCTTGGCGTAGGAGGACTGCGCGCTCCACCCGCGAGCTTCGGATGGTAGGCCATCCCATGTCATCGGCGGACTTCCAGCCAAGCTCATCCTTGCCCATAGTGGCTCGAGTCCGTTCTGGGAGGGCGCCATGAGATGGTTGGCTTTATTGGCGGTGGCGGCCGCTCTTTCGTTTGCTGGCCAGGCATCCGCGCAAACGGCGCTGTTTTCGACGGACACAGAGCTCGAGCTGACGATCGAGGCGCCGCTGTCGACGCTGCTCCGCCAGGCGCCGCGCAGCACCGATCCGCATCCGGCCGTTGTGACCTTGATCGGCGCCGGCGAACCGTCGCGCTTCGAGATCGCACTGTCGGCACGAGGGCTCTCGCGTCGCACACGCGGCTATTGTGCGTTTCCGCCACTGCGATTGGACTTCGACGCGGACACGTTGGGCGGCACAGTGCTGCAAGGACAGAACCGTCTTAAGCTGGTGACGACCTGCCGTCCGAGCCGCAACTACGAGCAGATCATCGTCCACGAATATCTGGCCTATCGGCTTTATAACGAGATCACGCCATTGAGTTATCGCGTGCGTCCTCTACGCGTGACCTATCGCGACACGGAGGGTCGGCGCCGTGACGAGACCCAGTTCAACTTTCTAATCGAGGACATCGACGACGTCGCCGACCGCAATCAGCGTGTCGCGTTAGACGTGATGACGGGCGGCGTTCGTACCCCGCATCTCGATGCGGCCGCCACTGCGCGGTACGTGCTGTTTCAAATGATGATCGGCAATCTCGATTGGGATTTGGTCACCGGCGTGCCGGGCGAAGATTGCTGCCACAACAGCAAGCTGCTCGCGGCAACCCAAGAGTCACGCCAAGCCGTGATCCCGGTGCCGTACGATTTCGATGGTTCGGGCTTTGCCGACGCGCCCTACGCAGCGGTTCCCGAAGGGCTCCCGATCAACAATATCCGGACCCGGCTCTATCGCGGGATGTGCCGGCACAACGCCGAAATTCCCGCCGCGATCGAAACGTTCCGCGCTCGCCGTGCGCAACTGACAGCCGTCATCGCCAATGAACCTCGCTTAACCGAAAGCAAGCGCCGCGAAGCGCAGCGCTACATCGACGACTTCTTCGAGATGATCGAGAACCCGGCGCGGGTGCAGTCTCAGATTATTCAGCGCTGCCGGGGATAGCTTCGGCGGCGGCGGGCGTGGCGCACTGCGCCGCGGCCGTGGTGTTGGGCGAGCCAGCCTCATCGAGAGCGGCAATGGCCGCGAGATAAGCGCAAGTTTCGTCCCGCGTTGCAGCCCGAAGCGGGACGCGCGTGCCGCGATAGATCGTCGTCAGGTTGCCGTCGATTTCAAGATAGGCATGTGGGTCGCTGAAGCCGGCAGGCACCACGATGTCGGCAATCAGGACACGCCCGTTGAAGCGGGGCCACACCGTGGACGCGCGTTTGGTGTGGCCAACAACGATCCGCGCTACGCCATGCCGCGTGAGCAGGGCCTCAAGATTGGCGCGTTCGGTCTCTTCGGCGTTGAGAGATAGGCCGCGATACCAAAGCGGGCCTTCCTGATTGGTGACAATGTCCAGATAGACCGGGTCAGGTCGCCCCTGCAGCGCCCCACGAACAGCGTCGTTCATCACGTCTGCGCTCGGTGTGACAAAACTCGGACCGAGGCCACCATGCACAAACAGTGTGTCGTTGATGCGGATGACGGCGTCGTGGCTCGCGATCCAGCGGCCGTATCGTCCGTTTGGTCCCCAGGCCTCGCGATGCTCGACGTAACCCAGTGGATACGTGCTTTCCCATTGAGCGCGGAAGGCGTCATCGAACACGGGCAGGCCACTCGCTGGCGGCCGTGCACGGAGCGCGTCGAGCGTGGCGCGATAATAGCGTTGGCGGCGGCGCTCTGAACCGGCGTTGGCGAAGGCGGCGTATTCGCCGGGATGCACGTAGCGCAAATCGCCTTCGACGTTCATCGCCTCGTGATTGCCGATCAAAGCGTGCACGTAGCCGCCCGCACGCCGCGCCTGTGGCTCAAGGCGCATCAGATGGTCCATGATCATGCGGCTGTTGGGGCCGCGATCGGGAATGTCTCCGAGTTGCACCAGATGCGCGCGGCCACCGACCCAATTGCCTTGCGTATCGATCAAGTTCGCAGTGCGCAGCATGTCGGCAAATTTTTCGTAATCGCCGTGAAGATCTCCAACGGCCACCACACGGGAAACGCCATCCCAATGCGCTTGCGCGCGCGCCGCCGGCGCAGACGCGCAAGCGCCCGCGAGGAGTGCGCATGCCGCGAGGAATGTGCGCAAATATCTAATCATGACGCCGCTCATAGATCGAAAGCAGTGCGCCCCTGCGCGCACCCTCATCCGCGATAACGAGCCGGCCGTCCGGCAAGAGCGCGAGCCCTTCCGCCTGCGTGTGCTCCGCGCTCAGCGCCCACGCGCTGCGTAGCGATCCGTCCGCGCCGAACCATGCGACTGCGCCGTCGCGCGCCGACAGCACAAAGAACGCGCCGGTGGACGCTTCAATCTCCACTGATGACGGCTGGAAGTCCGAGACGCCCGCAGCCTCCGTCACATCGCGTTTGGGGATCGAGCGCCAAAGGCTGGCCGGCGAGCCCGGACGCCAAGCATACAGTTGAACTTGATCGCGCATGTCGCCAGCGTCCATGTGCTTGCAGGCGAGAATGAGGCCGTCGTCGGCCGACAGATAGGCCAGTCCCTCGACTTCACAAATATCGCGAAGACCGCTGTCGAAGCGTTCGAAGGCGACACGCGAACCGCCTTCTCCCTCGCGAAAACTCAGCAATTCGGCGGCGCTGGTGACTAACCAGAATACGCCGTCAGGCGTTATGGCGAGGCCCTCGAAGTCACCTGTCTCAGGCGCGCCCACCGCGAACGTCGATGCGAGACGGCCTTGCGCCGGGTCGATCTGGTAGAGGACCGCGCGCTCGTCGTCGTGCGCGAACAACCGGCCATCCGTGGCCGCGGCGAGCCCTGAAATTTCATCGAGCGCGGATGGCAAGCGCCATTGCCGGACGGGTTCTACGGCGAAGTCAGACTGCGATGATAAGGTCGGCTGAGCGGGGGAAAGCGTTGGATCCGCGCAGCCGGCAAGCAGCGTTGCGACAGCGAAGATGGCGCGCGCGCGTTTAGCCATTGTTGTCCTCACCGACGGCTTCGGCGCGTTCGACATGCCTCGGTGCACACTATCGCGCTCGATCGTGATGGTCTTGGGTCTTTTCGTGCTGACGGGTAGCTGGCCGCTAGGCCCTCATTGTTTTGCGGCCTCCGATCCCCTGAGCGCCAGGTTCCAAGGGGAATTTAGGGGCGGTTGTCGCGTACGGGGCGTGCGCGCGGGCATTGCCGGGCTGGCTGGCCTTGGTTAGGTGGACTGGCCGGTCCGGTGACGGTCCGATGGATGGTGGGTGACCTTTGGCGGCAAATCAGACATCGGGCCTGCGCGGCGCGGTACGGGCGTGCCGGAACTTGCTCGGTTGGACGGTCGTTTTCAGCGCCGGCATCAACCTGCTCTACCTCGCGCCGTCGATCTTCATGATGCAGGTGTACGATCGCGTCCTGAACACGGGCGGCATCGCGACACTGGGGTTGCTCGGTGTTGTGCTGATCTTCGCGCTGAGCGTGCTCGCACTCCTCGATTTGACGCGTCAACGCATCGGCGCGCGCATTGGCCTCCGGCTCAATCGGCTGCTTTCGCGCCAGGTTATCCAGCTTGGGTTCGGCGCGGGGCGCGGACCTGCCGACCTCTCGCGCACGCAAGCGGCGCGCGACTTCGATACGCTGAGACAAGTTTTCGCCAGCCCGGCCGCCACCGCCATTCTCGATGCGCCCTGGACCATCGTGTTCGTGGCGGTTTGCTTCATGATCCACCCGCTGATCGGCGTCCTGACTTTGGCTGGCGGCATCATTCTGTTGCTCATTGCCCTGCGCAACGAACACGCCATGCGCCCGATCATCCAACGCACCACGGCTCTCGCGCCGCGCTATTACGCGGCCCAGGAGGCCGATCGCGGCGCTTCCGAAGCGGTACGCGCGCTCGGCATGCGCGGCGTTCTGATCGACCGCCAGTTAGAGCGCCGCCAGGAATTGCTGACCGAGCAAACACGAGCCGCCATGATGCAAGCGGCATATGGCTCGACCTCGCGCTTCTGGCGTCTCCTGCTGCAGTCGGGGGTTTTGGCCGCGGGCGCCTACCTCGCCGTGAACGGACAAATTTCGCCAGGCGCTCTTATCGCCGGCTCGATCCTCGCAGCGCGCGCTCTGGCGCCGCTGGAACAGGTCGTGGGCGGGCTGCGCCAGGTCGAGCAGGCACGACTGGCGTTCCGCAATCTGACTGAACTGATTGATGACGCGCCCCAAGAGATCGACCGCACCACGCTGCCGGCGCCGACGACTGGCCTTCGCTTCGAGCGGGTTAGCGTGCGCCTCCCTGAAGGCGATAGGCTCGCGCTCAACAACATCTCTTTCGCCGCGGAACGCGGTGAGGTGTTGGGTGTGATCGGCCCAAGCGGCGCAGGTAAATCGACGCTCGCCCGTGTCGCAGCCGGCGCTATCGCGCCAGACGCTGGCGTCGCGCGCCTGGACGGGGCCAACTTGGCGCACTGGGATCCGGACGCCTTGGGACGCCACGTCGGGTACTTGCCACAGGAAGTCGCGCTGATCGCCGGCACGGTAGGCGAGAACATTCGTCGCTTCGCGCCATCGTCAAACGAAGCAGATGCGCTAACGATCGCCGCGGCGCAGTCCGCTGGCGCCCACGACATGATCCTGCGTTTGCCGAAGGGCTATGACACACAGCTCGGCCCGATGGGTCGCGGCTTGTCGCTTGGCCAAGCGCAACGTGTAGCGTTGGCGCGCGCGCTCTATGATGACCCCGTGTTGCTTGTGCTCGACGAGCCCAACGCGCACCTCGACGCCGAGGGTGAGGTTGCCCTCATCCAAGCGATCAATCGCGCCAAGGCGCGGGGCGCCGCGGTGCTCACCGTCGCGCACCGCGCCGGTGTTATCGCCGCGGTCGATAAGGTGCTGGTCGTCCGCGACGGCGGCATCGACGCTTTCGGACCGCGCGACGAGATCATGCGCACTTTGAACGCGGCGCAATCCGGTTCCGGAAATCTGACGCCAATTCGGGCGCGGGAGAGCCAATAGTGGCGATCTCCGACGCCGACGAAGCGCTGACCAGCGATGATGCGCGGCGAGAGATCCGATTTGGCGTGATCGCGCTGCTCAGCTTCTTTGGCCTGTTTCTCGGCTGGGCGGCGTTTGCGCCGCTCGATGCGGCTGTCGTCGCGCCCGGCGTCGTCGTCGTCGCCGGCAGCCGCCAGACCGTGCAACATCGCGATGGCGGTGTGATCTCCCGCATTGCGGTGGAGGAGGGCCAACGCGTTCAGGAGGGCGAACTGCTGATCGAACTCAGCGCGCCGGAAGTGCTGGCGCGCAAGGAAGCGATCTTGTCGCAAACGCTCGATCTGCAAATGCAGCGCGCTCAGTTGCTCGCCTCACGCGATACCGGGGCTGAGATACAAGCGCCCGCCGAGTGGGCGGCGTTGCCGCCCGAAGATCGCGCCATCGCTGACGCCGCGCTTGAGCGCCATCGCATCGAAGCGGAATCGCGGCGCGCGGCGCTGCGCACGCAACGCTCCGGTGGCGGCGCGGTTGAAGCCCGCATCGCCGGCTATCAGGAAGAAATTGTTGCGATCAACCGCCAGCACAGCTTGCTTGAGGACGAACTGACCGGCGTGCGCTCGCTCGCTGAACGGGGCCTGATGCCGCTCACGCGCGTGCGCGCATTGGAGCGCTCTCAGGCCGAACTCGACGGCCGCCGCGCCGAACTGCGTGCGGCCATCGCGGGCGCCATGGAAGATCGCGCCGAAGAGCTACGGGACATCGAAGCGCGTCTTGCGCAGTTGCTGCCGCAGCTCGCCGGCGCCAGAGCCGAACTGGAACGCACGCTGATGCGCGCGCCGGTGGCCGGCGTCATCGTCGGCCTGCAAGCCAACACGGTCGGTGGCGTCGTGCGGGCCGGTGAAGCGGTGATGGACATTGTGCCGGAAGGGCAAGACCTGATTGTCGAAGCCCAGGTGCGCCCCGAGGATGCCGACGATTTGCATCAGGGGTTGGAAGGCGAAGTGCTGATCACCGCGTTCTCGGGACGCAACATGCCGAGATTGCGCGGCGAAGTACGCCGCGTATCGGCCGACCGTTTTGTCGATGAGCGCAACGGCAATGCTTATTTCTTGTTACAGATGGCGGTGTCGCGCGAAGAGCTGGAACGGCTGAATCCTGAAGCATCCGGCGCGCGCCAGTTACGCCCTGGCTTGCCGGCGCAGGTCGTGGTCCCGACCCGAAAGCGCACCGCACTTCAGTACCTTTTAGAGCCGCTCAACCAATCGATTTGGAGCAGCTTCCGCGAGGGTTGACCGCGATCAGGGCGTTCAACATTCAAACCCGAAACGTTGCATCAGCTCTTCTCGCGTCGCGACTTCGCGCTCGGCGCCGGTCATTCTTACAACGCGCTCATAAACGCCCGGACTGATCTCTCGCCACCAGGGCAGATCGATCGCGCCATGTGCTTCCAAGTGAACGAGATAGTCGTCAAGGCAACGGAAAATCGCGCCGCGCGCAAAAGGCAACCCTGACACGCCTCCATCCTCGCGTGTTTCTTGCATGTTTGGCGTCTCCTGTGCGGGCGCAGCATATGCGGTTGGAACCGTTGGATTGCACGAACACGCCGCCACGATTAGCGTTGCGATCCAAAAAAGCGCCGCATAGGTTGAGCGTAGCGTGGAGTTCATTTGGGCCACTGGCGAACGAGCGCAATCCAACATCGCGAACGGGATTGTGCGGTCCTTTTGAAATCCTCGGCAAGTCAATTTGCACAGGCTTGGTGAACAGGGGAACGCAGATGTATCTACGTCAGGACGGGACCGGCCCATCATCTGATTTTTGGGGGACTTCGAGCTTATCCAGGGGCGATGTGGGCGGCCTTTTGCACAAGCCGCAAGAAGACACGAGCGGCTTGACGTTCCATGCCCTCGCCTGTGGTTGCGCAGGGTGCGCCGCGGCCGCTTCAAGCGGAAAAGACGGCAGCGCTGTTCACTCACCGTCCACCAGCTCGCAGGGCAATCTGACTACGATCGCTGCGCCCTCCAATGACGTCGCAATCGACGGCACGATCAATCCCGGCGAAACGGATTTCTTCGGTTTCAATTTGGTTGCGGGCCAAACCTACATGTTCAGCGTGTACGGGTCCGGCGCCACGCCGCTGCCTGATACGTTTCTGTATGTTCTCAACGGCGGTTTTGGACTGCTTAACTTCGACGATGATGGCGGCGCGGGCGTCAACTCGCTGGTGACGTACACGGCGACCTACACCGGTCTTCATATTATCGGCGTCGAGGGCTTTAGCGCGAGCCAGACCGGCGGGTACACGCTCGACGCTCTGCTGCAGCCCCCAACCGATATCGTCGGCGACACGTTCGCTGGCGCCCCGTCGCTAACGATCGGCACTGTCGCTTACGGCTTTATCGACGCCGGCCCCGACGGCCCATACGGTCCTGGTTTCGGCGAAGTAGACACCTATTCGTTCACCGCGGAAGCGGGAATGTTCTACTCATTCGAGATCGCCGGCGGCGCCGACTACAATTCGGATATATTCAATCTTCCGGCAGGCGAACTCGACACGGTTATCGCCATATACGACGGTGACGGAAATCTGGTCGCATTGAACGACGACATCAACTTCTTCGGCGGTGATCTTGGGTCGCGCGTCGGCTTCTTCGCCGAAGAAAGCGGAACCTATTATCTCGACGTGTTTTCCTATCAGCCCTACAGCGGCGGATTTTCGATTACGTCCTCGGAGATCAATCCCGCTGATTACGATCCGCTGGACTCGATCAACTGGGTCAGCGCGAACAACGTGCAGTTCGACGAGTGCAACACCGCCTATGTTTATTTTGCCGAGGCGGGCAACGATTTCGGCGAAGGGCTGCCGTCGTTTGGTTGGACCGATTTCGAAAAGCAACAAGTGATGAAGGCGCTTGAGGAATACGAGAAAGTCCTCGGCGTGAACTATGAAATCACCACTGACGAGAGCGCAGCCACATTCCGGTTGTTCACGACGACGTCCGCTTCGTTCGGCGCCTACATGTATCCGCAGGATCCGGCGTTCGGTGATGCGCAAGGCATCGCGGCGTTCAACGTCGATAGCGGCGGTTGGGGCGCGTTCCCGCAAAGCCTCGAGCAAGGCGGGTATTCGTTCGAAACCATCCTGCACGAGTTCGGCCACGGTCACGGCCTGGCGCACCCGCACGACAACGGCGGCGGCTCTGAGATCATGCTCGGCGTCACCGCCGCGCAAGGCTCGTACGGCATCTACGACCTGAACCAGGGCGTCTACACGGTCATGAGCTACAACAGCTCATGGGAAACCGGCCCGAATGGCGAGTCACCCTTCACGATTGCCGGCGTGAGCAATGGTTGGGCTGGCACTCTGAGCGCGTTCGATATCGCAATGCTGCAAGAGCGTTACGGCGCCAACAATCACTACGCCGAGGGCAACGACACCTACACGATCAAAGACGTCCAAGCGGTCGGCACCTATTACGAGACGATCTGGGATACGAAGGGCAAAGACACCATCCGCTACGATGGCGCCCGTAACGCCCGCATCGATCTCACCGCCGCCACATTGAACTACAGCCCGACCGGTGGTGGCGTGGTCTCTTTCGTTGATGGCATCTGGGGCGGCTTCACGATCGCCGCCGGCGTTGTCATCGAGAACGCACGCGGCGGATCGGGCGACGATGTCCTGATCGGCAACTCGGCGAAGAATGAGCTCTACGGCAACGCCGGCGATGACTTCCTGATGGGCCGCGCAGGCGGTGACAAACTGGACGGCGGCGCTGACTTCGACACAGCCAGCTACCAAGGTTCCGGCGCAGCAGTGAACGTCTCGTTGGCCAGCGGCTCCGGCAGCGGCGGCGATGCCGCCGGCGATTGCCTCACGAACATCGAAGCCGTTGAAGGCAGCGCGTTCAACGACACGCTGACCGGCAACAGCGGCAACAACACGCTGACTGGCGGCGACGGCAACGACAAGCTCGACGGCGGCAGCGGCAACGACACGCTCGACGGCGGCGATGGCAACGACACGCTCTACGGCGGCAACGGCATTGATGCCCTGTCGGGCGGCGACGGCGACGACAAGCTCGATGGCGGCAACGACAACGACTCGCTCTCGGGCGGCGCCGGCAACGACAAGCTGACCGGTGGCAACGGGATCGATACGCTTGACGGCGGCATCGGCAACGACACGCTGACCGGCGGCAACGCCCGCGACCACTTCGTGTTCGCTTTCGGCGACGGCCAAGACCGCATCACCGACTTCAAAAAGAACACGGATCTGATCGACCTTCGACCGACAGACTTGGTTTGGAGTGATCTCGACTCCAACGCCAACAACAAGCTCGACGACGCCGACCTCTATGTCAGCGTTGCGAGCGGCGACACCTTCATCGACCTTGGCTTGGCCAATGGCGGCGTGGGCGGCGTCGATGTCGTTCGGATCGACGATGTCACCAACCTGACCAAGGACAGCTTCCTGTTCGGCTAAGCTGAACAGTTTTGCTTTCGATGGCGCGGAGGCCTCCTGGCTTCCGCGCCATTTTTTTGTCGGTTGCGCTCGCCCGCTGGCCCGCATCGTCGATGGATGGGGAGGGCGCTTCCCCCCATGCCGCGATCGGGGCTAAGGTCCGGGAATGACGTGCAATCTCTCGCGCATGCTGGTGGTCGCCGCGCTCACGGCAGCCGGTGGGTGCGGACAGCTCGCGCCCGAACGGACTGCGCCTGGCCCGGCCCCCGCGTTGGCCGCGGTGGCGCCGGACGTTAGCCCGCACGCGGGTCAGACCTATTCAGAGTTCGTGGCGGCTGCCGGCGCTAGCTATAGCCCGGACGCCCTGGGTATTCCGGCGGCGGACAGGGTTCGCCTGTGGCGAGGCATGGCGGAGGCGACGCCAAGTGCGTTGCTGACCGGCGGCGGGGCCGAGGCTCTGGTGTTCCGGGGTTGCTCGGAGCAGGGCTGCGAAGAAGGGGTCTCCATCGTGGCGATCGACGTCGCCACCGGGGTGGCTTTTGCCGGCGTCCGCGATGTCGGCGGCGCCGACGTGCTGGCGCCCAACGAGCGCGTGGAAGCGCTGCTCCGCCTCAACTCGCCCACGCGCGCGTGGGACAATCCCGAGGCAGCGCAGCCTTAAGCTTTGTCTGTCAGAAGGGCCTTTCTGCCGCGCTTGACCGGTGGAGCGGCTTGTCCTAACCCCCTGCCTCTCGCGAAAGATGCGCGGGTGTAGCTCAGTTGGTTAGAGCGCCGGCCTGTCACGCCGGAGGTCGCGGGTTCGAGCCCCGTCACTCGCGCCATTCTTGTCAGCGTTCGCTTCAGCGACTTCCGCCAGCCGCCAAATCACTTAGTGCCGTGCCACAGGCATAACGTCAGCGCCGCGTACGGCGCGCAAGCTTGCCTCACGCATTCGTCACCGGGCGACATGTGCCGCGCGCTCGATCAACCGCGGGCAGAAAGTGGATCTTCCCGCAGTGGATCCGCGACCGTCCGAATCCGTTCCGCTGAGCGTTTATTGCGAGTAGTTCGCAGCTATTCCGCTGGTTGCGTCCCGAGGCGGGCGCCACTAGCGTCCGCGCCGATTTCGCGGCTGCGGCGCCTGGATCCCTGGCGTCGAGACGCCGACGCGCCTAGGTGAAACGCATGGGTTTGGACCTCCTCGAATACGCGCCGATCCTGATCTTTTTCGCGATCGCGCTCGTCATGGGCGCGGGCTTTCTGATCGCCGCCTGGGTGATCGCGCCGAAGAACGCCGACAAGGAAAAAGTCTCGGCTTACGAGTGTGGATTCAACGCGTTTGACGATGCGCGCATGAAGTTCGACGTGCGCTTTTATCTCGTCTCGATCCTTTTCATCATCTTCGACCTCGAAGTCGCGTTCCTGTTTCCGTGGGCGATCACGTTGGGCGACATGCCGCCCGAGATCGGCCAGTTCGCGTTCTGGTCTATGATGACGTTCCTCGGTGTGCTGACGGTGGGTTTCATCTACGAATGGAAAAAAGGCGCGCTGGAATGGGAGTGAGCGCATGACCATTGTCACTCCAGCCGGCGGCGCCGCGCGTAGCGGCGTTGAGGGCGGCTATCCGGTGAAAGAGGACGATCCGTTCTACACGGGTCTGTCGAACCAGCTTGCCGACAAGGGCTTTCTCGTTGCCGCTGCTGATGATCTCATCACTTGGGCGCGCACCGGCTCGCTGATGTGGATGACGTTCGGGCTTGCGTGCTGCGCGGTCGAGATGATGCAGGCTTCGATGCCGCGTTACGATCTGGAGCGCTTCGGGTTTGCGCCGCGGGCTTCGCCGCGTCAGAGCGACGTGATGATCGTTGCCGGGACGCTGACCAACAAAATGGCGCCGGCGCTCCGCAAGGTTTACGACCAGATGCCGGAGCCGCGCTACGTTATCTCAATGGGCTCATGCGCCAACGGCGGCGGTTATTACCACTACAGCTACGCCGTCGTGCGTGGCTGCGACCGTATCGTGCCCGTCGATATTTATGTGCCGGGCTGCCCGCCGACGGCGGAAGCGCTGGTGTATGGCGTGCTGCAGCTACAGCGCAAAATCCGCCGCTCAGGGAATATCGTGCGATGAGCCAAGCGCTTGAAGACCTTGGCGCTCACATCAAGGCGTCGATGACCAGCGCCATCGAGGGCGCTTCGGTGGCGTTCGGCGAACTGACCCTCACCGCGCGCGCCGATCAGATCTATCCCGTCATCAAATTCTTGCGCGACGATCCGCGGTGCAAGTTCACCACCATGATCGATATTTGTGGCGCGGATTATCCGGAGCGCGGCAAGCGTTTCGATGTCGTCTATCACCTGCTCTCGATGCAGCTAAACCACCGCATCCGCATCAAGATTGAGACCGACGAAGAGACCGCGGTCGCCAGCATCGCCGACATCTATCCCTGCGCCGACTGGTTTGAACGCGAGGCGTTCGACATGTACGGCATCCTGTTTGCCAACCACCCCGACCTGCGCCGGTTGCTGACGGACTACGGCTTCCAAGGCTATCCCCTGCGCAAAGACTTCCCACTGACCGGCCACGTCGAGGTCCGCTACGACAGCGAGCAGCAACGTGTTGTTTATGAGCCGGTGAAACTCACCCAAGCGTTCCGCAACTTCGACTTCCTCTCGCCGTGGGAAGGCATGACGCTGCCCGGCGATGAAAAAGCGGGCGCTCCGCCGGAAGAGAAGAAATAGTGGCGGACGTATCCGCCCCCGCGCGCGCGCCTTCGATGGCGACGCTGGTTTTGCTAGCAGTCGGCTTGGGATGCATGGCGGTTGCTCCTTATAGCGGCATTGTCCACGGCAACGAGTTCTCGGGCTTCTTAACTAGTGCCGTGTTTCTGCTCATCGCCGCCGTGCTTCTTGGCGGATTGTTCGTCACCGAAGTCATGCTGAAGGGAATGGATGCATCGATTGCCGAGGACGACGCGATCAGCAGCAAATTCAATTCACGTATGGCCGAGGCGAAGGCGGCGGCGGAGCGAAGCGAATGAGCGGCGGCAAGCAAATCTTCGCCGCGTCGCCGGTGCTGCTGGTCGCTGACGTGGTGAAGGCGCACGACTATTACGCCACCAAGCTCGGCATGCGTTCGCCGAAATTGTGGGGCGATCCGCCGCGCTTCGCCATCCCGCAACGCGACGAGGTTTCGCTGATGCTGAATCAGGTCGACCAGGGCGCGCCGATTCATCCCAACGCCAACTATGACGGGCGCGCCGATGCTTATTTTTGGGTGCGAGACGCCGACGCGCTGCACGCCGAATTCAAGGCCGCGGGCGCTGACATCGTCTGCGAACCCCAGGATGAGGTCTACATGATGCGCGAGTTCTCAATTCGCGACTTCGACGGCCATCTTCTAATTTTCGGTCACGACATCTCGGGGGCGGCGTGATGGCTGACCACATCGCCTCCCATTCGCAAGGCGTCTCAGAAGACCGGCGCACCTTCACGATCAATTTCGGTCCGCAACACCCGGCCGCGCACGGGGTGCTGCGCTTGGTGCTCGAACTCGATGGCGAAGTTGTTGAGCGTGTCGATCCGCATATCGGACTGCTTCATCGCGGCACCGAGAAGCTGATCGAGTACAAGACGTACTTACAGGCGATCCCGTACTTCGATCGGCTCGACTACGTCGCGCCGATGAACCAGGAGCACGCGTTCTGCCTGGCGATCGAAAAGCTCGCTGGCATCGACGTGCCGCGCCGCGCTTCGATCATCCGCGTGCTCTATTCCGAAATCGGCCGCATTTTAAACCATCTGCTGAACGTCACCACGCAGGCGATGGACGTTGGCGCGCTGACGCCGCCGCTGTGGGGTTTCGAAGAACGCGAAAAGCTGATGGTGTTCTATGAGCGCGCTTCGGGGTCGCGCATGCACGCCAATTACGTGCGCCCAGGCGGCGTGCATCAAGACCTGCCGCCGCAACTGATCGACGACATCGAAGCGTGGTGCGAGCAATTTCCGCCCAAGGTTCACGACATCGAAGGCCTGCTCACTGACAACCGCATCTTCAAACAGCGCAACGTCAATATCGGCGTCGTCAGCCAAGAGGACGCGCTGAACTGGGGCTTCTCCGGCGTGATGGTGCGCGGCTCCGGCATGGCCTGGGACCTGCGCCGCTCGCAGCCGTACGAGATTTACAGCGAACTCGATTTCAAAATTCCACTCGGCAAGAACGGCGATTGCTACGATCGCTATCTCTGCCGCACGGAGGAGATGTACGAGTCCACCAAGATCATGCAGCAATGCATTAAGCTGCTGCGGCAGACGCCCGGTCCGGTGATGACGGAGAACTCCAAGTACGCGCCGCCGCGCCGCGCCGAGATGAAGAACTCGATGGAAGCTTTGATCCATCACTTCAAGCTCTATACGGAAGGCTTCCACGTGCCCGCCGGCGAAGCTTACGCCGCTGTCGAGGCGCCCAAGGGCGAGTTCGGCGTTTATCTCGTTAGTGACGGCACAAACAAACCGTACCGCCTCAAGATCCGCGCCCCCGGTTTCCCACACCTCGCGGCCATGGATTATCTCTGCAAGGGCCATATGCTGGCCGACGTTTCCGCCGTGCTCGGTTCGCTCGACATCGTGTTCGGTGAGATCGATCGGTGAGCGCGGAAGACGCACCGCTCATGCTTTGGATCGAGGGCATTGTTGCTCTCGTGATCATGCTTGCGTTCGTGATCCATTCGTTTTTTGCCTTCAGACCGGAGCACGTTGAGCATCATCCGGCGCGCGTGCGCATCGGCGCGGCCATCCAAGGGCTCACGATCGGGCTGTTGATCGGTTTCGTTATCGTGCCGCTGCGGATGCAGGTGATGGATGTGCGAGGGTTTGATCCGGGCTTGTCGCCCGGCATGTCGTCGCTTTCGTTTCTGCCGGCGCTGTTGATGCTGATCGTCATCCGCCGCGGCGCGTTGCTGAAGGCGCCGGTGCTTTCGACTTATCTCCGTGCCTACCGCCGCGCGACGCTGCTGAAAGCGCGTGATGACGCCAACAAGGCGCTGGCCAAGCTCGACGTCATCGAAGGCCGGAGGGCCTCAGCATGAACGTGATCGATGGCTGGTCGCTGCTAGCGCAGATCGCGCTTTGGGTTGTGATCGCTATCGCGTTGGCGGTGGCGTTCACCTATTTCAGCCGACCGCGCACGCGCGCGCTTTATCCGGGCGGCAATCGGCGTTATCTGGCGGCGCTTACCGTTCAAGCGGCTGGTTTCATGATCCCAATTCCGGTTGTGATCATCCTGCTGATCGGTCGGCTGCCGGCCGGGATTGACGTGATGATCGCCGTAGCCGTTGGCATCGGCGTAATTTTTCTTCTGCGCGCGTTGCCCGCGACGGGGCCGCTGCTGAAGGACCTGCACCGCGCTCGTGTCGAAGCCGTGATGGAGCGGCTCGGCCCTCGTCCGCCGGAGTCTAAACCATGAGCGACATGGATAAGCCGCTGACCGCTTTCACCTCCCAAGGATGGGAGGTCGCGAACTACAGCGCCGCTGCTGACCCCAGTACTGGTTCGTTGGTGCATTCGTTTCTGATGCGTCGGCAAGGCAAATCGAAGCTGGTGATCATCCGCAAGAAGATGCTGGGCGAGAGCCTAGTGACCGAAGAGTTGGAAATCTAACGATGAGCGTACGCCGCCTCGCCCTAGAGCAGCCAGACAGCTTCGCGTTCTCGAAAGAGACCATGGACGAAGCGGGCTGGTGGATCGCCAAGTATCCGCCGGAGCGCAAGGCGTCAGCCGTGATCCCGATCATGTGGTTGGCGCAAAAGCAGGAAGGCGGGGTCAGCGAACCCGCGATCCAGGAGATCGCGAGACTGTTAGAGATGCCGCCGATCCGCGTGTTGGAAGTCGCGACGTTTTACACGATGTTTCAGCTGCACCCGGTCGGCAAACATCACCTTCAAATCTGCGGCACGACGCCGTGCATGTTGCGCGGTTCAGAAGAACTGAAAGCCGTCTGCAAACGCCGCATCGGTCCCGCGCACACTGTGACGGCGGATGGCCTGTTCTCGTGGGAAGAGATGGAGTGCATGGGCGCGTGCGTGAATGCGCCGATCGTGGCGATCCACGATTACTACCACGAAGATCTCTCGCCGGACGCGTTCGAAGCCATCATGGATAAGCTCGCGCGCGGTGAGAAGATTGAGCCGGGCTCCGCCATTGAGCGCCAAACCTCGGCGCCTGAAGGAGCTGCGAAGACGCTGACTGATCCATCGCTCTATGACGGCTCGCTCGGCAAGCCGCTCACTCTGCCTGCTCTGCCGGAGAAGGCGTGAGCGAGACACCGCCCCCGAATTTGCCGCCGCGCAAGAAGCTCGCAGTCGAGCAGCCGCTCGAAGGCAGCGCGCTGAAGAGCGGCAAGCTTGTCATCTATGCCACCGTTGTCGCCGTTCTTGGCGGCCTGGCTGGTTACAACGCCATGGTGCAGGGGCTCGATCTCACCAGCCCCTACGTTATCGCTCCCGCTATTGGCGCGGTTTGGTTCGCGCTTCGCTTGTTTATGATCTGGAGTTCCAATGCTCGCGGATAAGGATCGCATCTTCCTCAATCTCTACGGCGCCCACGGGCCCGACTTGGAGAGCGCGAAGAAGCGCGGCGCATGGAACGGCACCGCAGACATGATCGCGGCTGGTCGCGACTGGATCATCAGCCAGGTGAAGGAAAGCGGCTTGCGGGGGCGCGGCGGCGCCGGCTTTCCGACCGGCCTGAAGTGGTCCTTCATGCCGAAAGAGGTGAAGGATCGGCCGCACTATCTCGTCGTGAATGCGGACGAGTCAGAGCCGGGCACGTGTAAAGACCGCGACATGATGCGTCACGATCCGCATTTGCTGATCGAAGGCTGCCTCGTCGCGTCGTTCGCGATGCAGGCGCACGCTTGTTACATCTACATCCGCGGCGAGTACGTCTATGAGCGCGAGGCGATGGAGCGCGCGATCAAGGAGGCGTACGACGCCAAGCTTGTCGGCAAGAACAACGTGCATGGCTGGGATTTCGACATCTACATGCACCACGGCGCTGGCGCGTACATTTGCGGCGAAGAAACCGCGCTACTTGAAAGCCTTGAAGGCAAGAAGGGCCAGCCGCGCCTGAAGCCGCCGTTTCCGGCGAACGTTGGCCTCTATGGTTGCCCGACGACGGTCAACAACGTTGAATCGATCGCGGTGGTGCCGACCATTCTGCGCCGTGGCGCGAAGTGGTTTGCTGGCTTCGGCCGCGCCAACAACACCGGCACCAAGGTGTTCTGCATCTCCGGCCACGTGAACAAGCCGTGCAACGTCGAAGAAGCGATGAGTATTCCGCTAAAGCAGCTGATCGAGGAGCACGCCGGCGGCGTGCGGGGCGGTTGGGGCAATCTCAAAGCAGTGATCCCGGGTGGTTCATCGGTGCGCATGATCACGGCGCAAGAATCCGAAGAGATGCTGATGGACTTCGATGCGCTAATGGCCGCGCCACATCGCTCGGGCCTCGGCACGGCTGCGGTGATCGTGATGGATCAGTCCACCGACATGATCCGCGCCATTGCGCGCATCGCGTATTTCTACAAGCACGAAAGTTGCGGCCAGTGCACGCCGTGCCGCGAAGGCACCGGCTGGATGTGGCGCGTGCTTGAGCGCATGGCGAAAGGCGAAGCCGATCACAGCGAGATCGACCTGCTGCTCGACGTCGCTGGCCAAGTTGAAGGCCATACCATTTGCGCGCTGGGCGACGCCGCCGCCTGGCCGATCCAAGGCCTGATCCGCTGCTTCCGCGGCGAGATCGAGCAGCGGATTGATCGCTATCGCAGCGCCAAGGGCGTGCACCAGGTCATCACGCCGGTTGCGGCGGAGTAGGGCAATGAAACACTTCCTCCTCCTCTACACCTACGCGCCCGACTACGTCGAAAAGCGCGCCGCCGTCCGCCCCGCGCACCTCGAACTTGCGCGGGCCTCCGTCGCGCGTGACGAACTGCAGCTTGGCGGTGCCGTGCCAAGCGACGATCCGCCGTTTGGCTTGCTGTTGTTCAAAACCGAGACCGCGCAAGTCGCCGAGGATTTCGCGCGCGCCGATCCGTATGTGAGCGAAGGCGTCGTCACCACTTGGCGCGTGCGCGAATGGATCACGGTGGTGGGTGAGGGCGCTCTGACCAAAGTCTGAGTCCGCGCCCCGCAGGCACCAGCTGTTTCGGCAGAAGACACAGAATATCAGATAGTTAGGTTGAAGGGCTCAAATTGCGGTTACGGTTCAATCGACTACCGCGTCGAGCGCCTTTGACCACTACCAATTCTTGCGAATAGTTCTCATCTAACCCGCCGCCGTAGCGGCTCTTTCGCCCACTTGCGGCGACGCAATAAATCGTCCATTCGCGTCCGCGAAAGCGGTCTGACTCTATGACGAAAATTCTCGTCGACGGCGTTGAAGTCGACGTTCCTCCAGAGCTCACTTTGCTGCAGGCGTGCGAAGCCGCCGGCGCAGAGATTCCGCGCTTTTGTTATCACGAGCGGCTCAGCGTCGCCGGCAATTGCCGCATGTGCCTGATCGAAGTGAAGGTTGGCGGCAAGTCTGGGCCGAAACCGATCGCATCGTGCGCGCAGCAAGTGAAAGACCTGCCGCCGCCGCGCGACGACAAGCTCAACGAACTCGTCACCAAGAGCGCCGCCGTGAAGCGCGCACGCAACGGCGTGATGGAGTTCCTGCTCATCAATCACCCGCTGGACTGCCCGATCTGCGATCAGGGCGGCGAGTGCGACCTGCAAGACCAGTCGGTGGCCTACGGTCGCGGCGGCTCGCGCTTCGATGAGAACAAGCGCGCGGTCGAAGAGAAATTCATGGGTCCGCTGGTGAAGACCGTGATGACGCGCTGCATCCAATGCACGCGCTGCATCCGTTTCGTTACCGAGGTCGCTGGCGTTTCCGAGCTTGGCGCCACCGGCCGCGGCGAAGACATGGAAATCACCACGTACCTGGAAGCGGCGCTCACCAGCGAGCTTTCGGCCAACGTGATCGATCTTTGCCCCGTCGGCGCGCTGACCTCGAAGCCCTACGCCTTCAACGCCCGCCCCTGGGAGCTGACGAAGACCGAGACCATCGACGTGATGGACGCGCTCGGCGCCAATATCCGTGTCGATGCGCGCGGCGACGCTGTGCTCCGCGTCCTGCCGCGTTTGAACGAAGAGATCAACGAAGAGTGGATCTCGGATAAGACGCGCTACGCCGAGGATGGCCTAAGTCGCCAACGGCTCGATCGTCCGTATATTCGCGAGAACGGTCAGCTGCGTCCGGCCTCCTGGTCCGAGGCTCTGGAAGCGACGGCAAAAGCGCTCTCCGGCGACGCCAAGAAGATCGGCGCCATCGCCGGCGATCTCGCTTGCGCGGAAAGCATGAAGGCGACGCTGGACCTGTTCCGTGCGCTCGGTTCGCCGAACACGGATTGCCGCGCCGATGGCGCGCAAGTTGGTGGCGAGCGTTCGTCGTACATCTTCAACTCAACCATCGCCGGCATCGATCAAGCCGATGCGATCTTGCTCATCGGCACGAACCCGCGCCTCGAAGCGCCGGTGCTGAACGCGCGTCTGCGCAAGGCGTGGCTACGCGGCGCTGACATTGGCGTCGTCGGCGAGGCTGTTGATCTCAGCTACAAGTACCAGCACCTCGGCGCCGGCCCGCAGTCGCTGAGCGATCTCGGCAAATTCGGAGACGTACTGAAGAACGCGCAAAAGCCGATGATCATCGTCGGCGCTGGCGCGCTCGCGCGTAAGGACGGCGGTGCGGTGTTGCGTGCGGCGGGCAAACTCGCTGCTAGCCTCGGCAAAGCCGGCGCGTTCAATGTTCTGCACACGGCGGCTTCACGTGTCGGCGGTCTCGATCTCGGCTTCCTGCCGGGGCAGGGCGGCAAGAGCGCCAGCGAAATGCTCGCGGGCGGCATGGATACGCTGCTGCTGCTTGGCGTTGACGAAGTCGCGCTGCCGAAGGCCGGCACGGTGATCTACATCGGCACCCACGGCGACGCCGGCGCGCACCGCGCCGACATCATTCTGCCGGGCGCCGCCTACACCGAAAAAGACGCGACTTGGGTGAACACCGAAGGCCGCGTCCAATACGGGCGCCGCGCCACGTTCCCGAAGGGCGAAGCCAAAGACGATTGGGCCATCATCCGGGCGCTGTCTGCCTCACTCGGCAAGACGCTGCCGTACGACTCGATCACCGCGCTCCGCGCCAAGATGATCGCGGATCATCCGAGCTTCGGCCAAGTCGACTACGCGCCAGGCGCCGCTGATGCTGCCAGCTTCGACGCCACCAAGATTGGCATCGACGGCCAAGTCTCGAACGAGCCGTTCCGCAGCCCGGTGACCGATTTCTATCTCACCAACCCGATCGCGCGCGCGTCCAAGACGATGGCCGAGTGCTCGCGTTTGCGCGCCGGCGCTGGCGCAAAGGTGGCGGCGGAATGAACCCGGACGCCAACTATACGTGGTTCGTGAACTGGCCGGTTGAGGTCGAGTGGGCGCTCATGAAGACCGGGCAGGTCTTGCTCATCATGATCCTGCTGCTGCTGTCGCTCGCGTTCCTGTTGCTGTTCGACCGCAAGGTTTGGGCGGCAGTGCAGCTGCGCAAGGGTCCCAACGTCGTCGGGCCGTTCGGCTTGCTCCAATCCTTCGCCGACTTCTTCAAGTTCGTGTTCAAGGAAATCGTCATCCCGGCCGGCGCGAACAAAACCGTGTTCATCCTGGCGCCGCTCATCACGTTCGTGCTCGCTTTCGTGGGCTGGGCCGCGATCCCGTGGGCGCCGGATGTCGTGATCGCCGATCTAAACGTGGGCATCCTCTACCTGTTCGCGATCAGCTCGCTCGGTGTCTACGGCATCATCATGGGCGGCTGGGCTTCGAACTCGAAATATCCGTTCCTCGGCGGTCTGCGCTCGGCGGCGCAGATGGTGAGCTACGAAGTCTCGATCGGCTTCATCATCATCACCGTGCTGCTGTTGGTCGGTTCGCTTAACCTCACCACAATCGTCGAAAGTCAGCGCGACGGCATCTGGATGTGGACCGGCTTCCGCATCTTCAACTTCAACGAATTCCCGAACAACATTCTCGTCGGCGTCACCATGCTCGCCATGATGGGGATGTTCTTCATCTCGGCGCTTGCCGAGACCAACCGGCCGCCATTCGATCTGCCTGAAGCCGAGTCCGAACTCGTCGCTGGCTATCAAGTCGAGTACAGCTCGACGCCGTATCTCCTTTTCATGATCGGTGAATACCTCAACATCGTACTGATGTGCGCGATGACGTCGATCCTGTTCCTCGGCGGCTGGCATCCACCTTGGGGGCCGGTAGAAAGCATGCTGATGTGGCCGGTCGTGGGCCCGTTCTTTAGCTGGGTCGGCGTTGGCGTGATCGGCTTCGTGATCTTCTACGCCAAGCTTTGGTTCATGTTCTTCCTGTTCGCGATGGTGAAGGCGATCGTGCCGCGCTACCGCTACGATCAGCTCATGCGTCTCGGCTGGAAAATCTTCCTGCCGACCTCGCTCGTCGCCGTCGTCGCCATGGGCTATTACGTGACCTTCCTCGCGCCCGCCGCGAGCAGCACCGTGGCGGGTGGGTGATGCGCCGCCTCGCTCTCACCGCGCTTGTTGCACTCGCAGCCTGCGCCACGCAGCTTCCGCAGATCGTCGAGCGCGAGGGCGACACCTTCGACGTGCGCTACGACGCGGCGGTGCAAACCCAAGCCGAAGTGGACGCCAAGGCCAACAGCCATTGCTCCAACGGCGCGGCGGGCTACGTCAGCCAACAAACCGGCTTCGACGGCTTCGCCTATCGCACCTACCGGTGTGCATTCCGATGAGAACGCTCTGATGTCACGCATCCTCCAAGCCGCCAAAGGCGCCCTGATGCTCGACATGATCGGGGGTTTTTACCTCGGCATGAAGTATTTCTTTAAGCGCAAGGCGACGATCAACTACCCGTTCGAGAAGGGTCCGCTGAGCCCGCGCTTTCGCGGTGAACATGCGCTCCGCCGCTACGCCAATGGCGAAGAGCGCTGCATCGCCTGCAAGCTCTGCGAAGCTATCTGCCCGGCGCAAGCCATCACCATCGAAGCCGAACCGCGCGAAGACGGGAGCCGCCGCACCACGCGCTACGACATCGACATGGTGAAGTGCATCTATTGCGGCTATTGCCAGGAAGCGTGCCCGGTCGACGCCATCGTCGAAGGCCCGAACTTCGAGTTCGCCACCGAGACGCGCGAAGAATTGTACTACGACAAAGAACGTCTGCTCGCGAACGGCGACCGCTGGGAACGCGAGATCGCGAAGAATTTAGAACTGGACGCGCCCTACAGATAGGCCGCGTTTGTCTCATCGCGCCGGTTCAGAAGAGCCCCGCGCAATCGGATTGGGAGGGCGTAACGGATGCTGGCGGCAATCGCCTTCTACGCGCTGTCCGCGGTCGCGGTGATGTCCGCGTTCGCGGTCATTTCCGCGCACAATCCTGTGCACTCGGTGCTGTTCCTGATCCTGACGTTCTTCACTGCGGCAGGTCTGTTCGTTCTGCTCGGCGCCGAGTTTTTGGCGATGCTGTTGGTCGTCGTTTATGTCGGCGCAGTAGCGGTGCTCTTCCTCTTCGTCGTCATGATGCTCGACGTTGACTTCACCGAACTGAAGCGCGGCTTCCTGAGCTACATGCCTGTCGGCGCCTTGATTGCCATCGCGCTCATGATCGAACTCGGTCTGGTGGCGGGCGCTGCGATCACCGCTGACGGCGCCCCAATCGCGTTGACGCCCGCGCAGCCGGGTGCAGTCACCAACGCCGAAGCCATCGGTCAGGTGCTTTACACCGACTATCTGCTCGTCTTTCAACTCGCCGGGCTCGTGCTTTTGGTCGCCATGATCGGCGCCATCGTGCTGACGCTGCGCCATCGGCCCGGCGTCAGGAAGCAGGACATTCACGCACAAGTTGGGCGTAAGCGCTCCGAGGGCGTCGAACTCAAAGACATTCGTCCGGGGCAGGGACTCGGCTGATGGAAATCACGCTCTTCCACTATCTGATTGTCGCCGCCGCCCTGTTCACGATCGGCGCCTTCGGCATTTTCGCCAATGCCAAGAACGTCATCATTATCCTGATGTCGATCGAGCTCATCCTGCTCGCGGTGAACATCAACCTAGTCGCATTCTCGGCGTACCTGCAGAACCTCGAAGGCCAGATTTTTGCGATGATGGTGCTCACAGTCGCCGCCGCCGAGGCTGCTGTGGGACTGGCGATCCTGGTTACGTACTTCCGCAATCGCGGCAACATCGCCGTCGAAGACATCAACCAGATGCGGGGCTAGGCGTGCAGTTTTCACCCGAAGTCCTGATCGTCCTCGGCCCCTTGTTCGCGGCCGCGTTCGCGGGGCTGTTGCAACGCTACATTGGCGACAAGATCGCCATGGCCGTGACGACTGGTTCGGTCGGCCTGTCGCTCGCGCTGTCGCTGCCGATCTTTGCCGACTTCGTCTGGGGCGAGGGCCACGCGCGGCTGATCGAACTTTTCACGTTCATTGACGTCGGAGGCTTCACGTCGACCTGGAGCGTCCGCATTGATGCGCTGTCGGCGGTGATGCTGGTCGTCGTCAACACGGTCAGCTTCCTGGTTCACGTTTATTCGATCGGCTACATGGCGGAAGATCCCCACAAGGCGCGGTTCTTCTCCTACCTGTCGTTCTTCACCTTCTCGATGCTTGCGCTGGTGACGGCAAACGACTTCCTGCAACTCTTCTTCGGCTGGGAAGGCGTGGGCGTCGCCTCCTACCTGCTGATCGGCTTCTGGTTCCATAAACGCAGCGCCAACGACGCCGCCATCAAGGCCTTCATCACCAACCGCGTCGGCGATTTCGGCTTCGCCCTCGGCGTCATGGCCGCGTTCTTTTGCTACGGCTCGATCCAGTTCAATGAAGTTTTCCACGCCGCCGCCGCCAATCCAGACTTGATGCTCGGCGTCGGCGCCGTGCAGTTCCGCGCCGTCGAAGTCATTTGCGTGCTGCTCTTCATCGGCGCGATGGGCAAAAGCGCGCAGTTCTTCCTGCATGTCTGGTTGCCGGACGCCATGGAAGGCCCGACGCCGGTCTCGGCGCTGATCCACGCCGCGACCATGGTCACCGCCGGCGTGTTCATGGTGAGCCGTTGCGGTGAGCTTTATCACCTGGCGCCGTTGGCGAGCGGTTTCGTCACTGTGGTTGGCGCCACCACGGCGCTGTTCGCCGCCACAGTCGGCCTCGCGCAGAACGACATCAAGCGCGTCGTCGCGTACTCAACCTGTTCGCAGCTTGGCTACATGTTCTTCGCCGCGGGCGTCGGCGCCTACAACGCGGCGATGTTTCACTTGTTCACGCACGCCTTCTTCAAGGCGCTCCTGTTCCTCGGCGCAGGCTCCGTGATCACGGGCCTCCATCATGAGCAGGACATGCGTTACATGGGCGGCGTCCGCAAATCGATGCCGATCACCTGGGCGCTGATGACGATCGGCACGCTGGCGCTGATTGGGTTCGGCATTCCTGGCTTGGGCGGCTTCGCCGGTTTCTATTCCAAGGACGCCATCATCGAAGCCGCCTACGGCAGCCACGGCATCGGCGGCCAGTTCGCGTTCTGGTGCGGCGTTACGGCGGCTTTGCTCACGAGCTTCTATTCCTGGCGCCTCGCCTTCATGATCTTCGAAGGCATGTATCGCGGCAACCCAAACGCCCATCACGACGATCACGCGCACGCCGCGCATGATGATCACGGCCTCGGCCACGACGACGCGCACGCCAAACCGGCGGACCGCTCAGCGCCCGCGCATGAATCGCCGTGGGTCATGCTCGTGCCGCTCATGGTGCTGGCGGCTGGCGCGATCGCCGCAGGCTTCCTGTTCGCGCCGTACTTCCTTGGCGAGCACGCCGAAGCGTTCTGGGACCACGCGGTGCCGCTCACGCATGGCGAGCACGACTTCCCAGCCTGGGTGATCTGGGCGCCGCTCACCGTCACCGTCACCGGCTTCCTTCTCGCCGTCGTCTTCTATCTCTTCAACACCGGCGCCGCCAAAGCCATGGCGCGGGGCCCGGTATGGGCGTTCCTCTACAACAAGTGGTACTTCGACGAACTCTACGACTTCATCTTCGTCAAAGGCTCGCGCGCCATCGGCGATCTGTTCTGGAAAGTCGGTGATCAGAAAATCATCGACGGTCTCGGCCCCGATGGCGTCGCGACGACGTCGCGTGTCGTCTCGCGCGGCCTCAAGAAGGTGCAGAGCGGCTTTGTCTATCACTACAGCTTCATCATGCTGATCGCGGCGGTCGCGTTCGGCGCCTACGCGATCTTCGCCGGCATCGGGGACGGGCGATGAGCGAGATGTTCGCGAGCTGGCCGCTGCTCTCCGTCACCACGTTCTTTCCGGCGGCGGGTGCGCTGCTGATCCTGCTGTCGCGCGCGTCGCAACAGGGCCACAACCCCGGTTACGACAGCGCTGTGCGCGTGCTGACGCTGATCGTCACCATCGCCACCTTCTTCGTCTCGCTGTTTGCCTTCGCCGCGTTCGACTGGGATGCGCCAGGCTATCAGCTCAAAGAAGAGATCCCTTGGGCGTTTGGCGCCAGCTACGCCATGGGTGTCGATCAGCTCGCCATGTCGCTGGTGCTGCTGACGACGTTCCTGACGCCGCTCTGCATTCTCGCCAGCTGGCACATCGAAAAACAGGTCAGCTCCTACATGGTGCTGTTCCTGCTGCTCGAGACGCTGATGGTCGGCGTCTTCTGCGCGCAGGACATCATCCTGTTCTACCTGTTCTTCGAAGGCGGCCTGATCCCGATGTTCATCCTGATCGGGGTGTGGGGCGGCGAGCGGCGCGTCTACGCCGCGTTCAAGTTCTTCCTCTATACGCTGCTCGGTTCGCTTTTGATGCTGGTCGCGATCGTCGTCATCATCGCCATCGCTGGCACCAGTAATATCGAGCGCCTAACCGAATACGCGCAGACCACCGGCTTCGATCCCGACTTGCAGATCTGGCTCTGGCTCGCGTTCTTCGCGTCGTTCGCCGTGAAGATGCCTATGTGGCCGGTGCACACCTGGCTGCCGGACGCGCACGTCGAGGCGCCGACAGCGGCGTCTGTGGTGCTGGCAGCGATCCTGCTGAAGATGGGCGGGTACGGTTTTCTGCGTTTCTCGCTGCCGATGTTCCCGGATGCGTCACACTTCTTCACGCCGCTGGTGTTCATCCTGAGCGTCATAGCCATCGTCTACGCCTCGTTGGTCGCCTTCCGTCAGGTCGATATGAAGAAGCTGATTGCGTACTCATCGGTCGCACACATGGGCTTCGTCACCATGGGCATCTTCGCCGGCAACGTGCAGGGCATCCAGGGCGCCATCTTCCAGATGCTGTCGCACGGCGTCATCTCCGGCGCGCTCTTCCTTTGCGTCGGCGTCGTTTATGATCGCATGCACACGCGCGAGATCGCTTTCTATGGAGGTCTCGTGAACCGCATGCCGGTTTACGCCGCGGTGTTCATGCTGTTCACCATGGGCAATGTCGGCTTGCCGGGCACGAGCGGATTTCCCGGTGAAATTCTCACCATGGTCGGCGCCTTCCAGATCAACGCCTGGGTCGCAGCGGGCGCAGCGCTCGGCGTCATCTTCTCGGCGGCATACGCGCTGACGCTCTACCGTAAGGTCGCGTTCGGCGTGATCGAGAACCCAAAGCTCGACGGCATCACCGATCTCGACGCGCGCGAGTGGATCACGTTCATCCCGCTCGTTATCGCCACGCTCATCATGGGTCTAGCGCCCGCTTACGTGCTCGATTTCACCAGTGTCTCCGCTGAGGCCATCTCGTCGGCCTATCTCGGAGCCACGCCATGAACTCGCCCATGGTGGACCTGACCAATAGCTTGCCGTTGGCCCGGCCTGAGTTGCTGCTGGCTGGTTTTGCGTTGATCGCGGTGATTCTGGGCGCGTGGTTCAAGGATCGATCCTTCGTCGCGCTGTCGGTGCTGGGCGTGTTAGCGCTGCTCACCGCCGCTGGCCTCGCCATCGCATTTGCGCCGGCGGCGCCGGTCGAAATCCTGCAAGGCGCCATGGTCGTCGATGGCGTCGGCGTCTTCGCCAAGGCGCTGATCGCGTTCTCGGCCGCGGCGACGCTCGCGCTCGGCGCTGATCATTTTGTGCGCACCAAGGAACAACGCTTCGAATACCCGATCATGATCGTTCTCGCCGTGCTCGGCATGTTCGTCATGGTCTCGGCGCAAGACTTGATCACGCTCTATGTTGGCGTCGAACTGCAATCGCTCGCAGCGTACGTGCTCGCCGCCTGGCGTCGCGACGACGCGCGCTCTTCGGAAGCCGGCCTCAAGTATTTCGTGCTCAGCGCGATCTCGTCCGGCCTGCTGCTGTTCGGCTCGTCGTTCGTGTACGGCTTCACCGGCTCGATCCGTTTCGACGCCATCGCTTCGGCCGTCGGCGAAGGGGCGGGGGGCCTCGGCCTCATGTTCGGTCTCGTGCTGATGCTGTGCGCACTCGGCTTCAAGATGAGCGCGGCGCCGTTCCATATGTGGACGCCCGACGTCTACGAAGGCGCGCCAACGCCAGTGACGGCGTTCTTCGCCGCTGCGCCGAAGGTCGCCGCCGTCGCGCTGATGGCGCGCCTCCTCTACGAGCCGTTCGCCGGCCTCGACGGCCAGTGGCAGCAAGTCGTGGCCGCCCTCTCGGCGATCTCCATGGCTTGGGGTTCGATTGGCGCGCTATTGCAAACGAACCTGAAGCGGCTGATGGCGTATTCTTCGATCGCCAACATGGGCTTCGTGCTCATGGGACTCTCAAGCGGAGAGCAGAGCGGCCCGGTGGCTTCGCTCATTTATCTCGCGCTCTATCTGCCCGCGACCATCGGCATCTTCGCGCTCATCCTCGCCATGCGCCGCGACGGTGAGGCGGTCGAGACCGTGGGCGATCTCGCCGGCCTCGCGCAGACGCGGCCGTGGATGGCGGCGCTGTTCACGATGCTGCTGTTCTCCGTCGCCGGCATTCCGCCATTCGCCGGCTTTATCGGCAAACTGCTGGTCTTCATCGCCGCGATCGACGCCGGTTTGGTCGGGCTGGCCATCGTCGGCGCCATCGCCGCCGTTGTGGCCGCCGCGTACTACCTTCGGCTGCTCGCCTCGATCTGGTTCAGCGCGCCCGCAGCAGCGCCGTTGCAAGGCTACGGGCCGGTGATCGCGCTGACTGCGACGGCTGCCGCAGCGCTCAGCTTCCCCGTCCTGGTGTTGGCGCTTGGCGCGCTGCAGACTTGGGCCGAAGCCGCGGTGCGGATGAGCTATTGAGAAAGCGCGCGCGATGATCGACGGCCAAGCGCCTGTCGAAACGTTCGACGAAATCGACTCCACCATACTGGAGGCGCGTCGCCGCGCCGAACGCAACGAACTTGGCCCAGTCTGGCTGATCGCGCGCTCGCAGACAGCAGGACGAGGCCGCCGCGGCCGCACTTGGGCCTCGCTCGACGGCAACCTGATGGCGACGTACCTCTTCGCCACCAAGCGCCCACCGGCCGAGATCGCGCTGCTGAGCTTCGCCACTGGCCTCGCCATCGTCGAGACGATCGATGAAGTGATTGGTCCGGGCCAAGCGTCGCTCAAATGGCCAAACGATGTGTTGATCGGCGGCGCCAAAGCGTCGGGCATCATGCTGGACTCCGGTTCTTTAGGTGAAGGCGGCCTCTGGGCGGCACTCGCATTCGGCGTGAATCTCGCTGTCGCGCCTGAAATTCCGGACCAGCGCACGACAAGCCTCCGTGCTTTGCTGCCGCCGGACGCAATCGCGCCAGAACCGCTCGACTTCCTCGCCAGCCTGCGCCCGAAACTGGAAGCGTACGCTGCGCGTATGGACCGCGACGGTTTCGAGCCGTTGCGCCAAGCCTGGCTCAAGCGCGCTCACGGCTTGGGCCAGCGAGCGCGCGTAGTGCAGGGCGATCAGACTCTGGAGGGCCGCATCGCGGGTCTGTCCTCGCGCGGAGAGCTTGAACTCGATACAGTCACGGGCCGGCGCCTTATCACCGCCGGCGATGTTTTCTTACCCAACGTGGCCTAACCCATGCTTCTCGCCATCGACGTCGGCAACACCAACACCAAGTTCGCCATCCACGATGGCAAGAGCTGGCGCGCGCAATGGCGCTCCTCCACCGACACAAGCCGTACTGCCGACGAGTACGCGCCGTGGCTGAACCAGATCATGGTGCTCAGCGGCCTGACCTTTAGCGACGTCAAAGCCTGCATTATCTCAACCGTGGTGCCGCAGGCGCTGTTCAATCTGCGCAATTTATCCCGCCGCTACATCGGCGCCGAACCCATGGTGGTCGGAGAAGATGGCCTGAAGCTCGGTATCGAAGTGCGGATCGATAAGCCCAACGAAGCCGGCGCCGATCGCCTCGTGAACGCCGTCGGCGCCTTCATCGAATACGGCGGCCCCGCCATCGTTATCGACAGCGGCACCGCCACCACGTTTGATATCGTTGCCGCCGACGGCGCCTTCGAAGGCGGCATCATCCTGCCGGGGATCAATCTGTCGCTGCAGGCGTTGCACGATGCAGCCGCGCGCTTGCCTCGGGTTGAGATCCGCGATCCCGGCCGCGTAATCGGCAAGGATACCGTCAGCGCCATGCAATCCGGCATCTATTTCGGCTCGATCGACATGATCGAAGGGCTCTGCAACCGCATCAAAGCGGAGTACGGCAAGCCGATGATCACGATCGCCACCGGCGGCGTCGCCTCGATCTTCGAAGGCGCGTTCCCGTCGATCGATCACTTCGACCAGGACCTCACCTCCCGCGGCCTTCTGGAAATCTTTAAGCGGAATGGCGGCACGTTTTGATTAAGCCGAAGGCTGACGACGAACTGGTGTTTCTCCCGCTCGGCGGGTCCGGCGAAATCGGCATGAATTTGAACGCGTACGGCTACGGCCCGCCGGATGCGCGCAAATGGATCATCGTCGACATCGGCGTCACCTTCGGCCGCGAAGACTCAACGCCCGGCATCGAACTTATCCTGCCGGATCCGTCCTACCTCGAAGGCGTCCGCGACGACATCATCGGCATCGTGCTGACGCACGCGCACGAAGACCACATCGGCGCGCTCGGCTGGCTTTGGCCGCGCCTCAAAGCGCCGGTTTACGCTACGCCGTTTACCGCCGCGCTGGTGCGCGAAAAGTTGCGCGAACGTGGTCTGCTGGAAAAAGTGCCGCTCACTGAAATCCCGCTCAAAGGCCAGCTCACGCTTGGTCCGTTCGAGATCGATTTCGTTACACTCACGCACTCGATCCCGGAGCCAAACGGCCTCGCCATTCGGACGCCGCTCGGCCTGATCTGGCACACCGGCGATTGGAAGATCGATCCCGATCCGCTGATCGGTGAGACAACCGACGAAGCCAAGCTCCGCCAAATGGCCGACGAAGGCGTGCTGGCGATGGTGTGCGACAGCACCAACGTTTTCGTCGAAGGCACCGCCGGCTCCGAAGCCGAGGTGCGCGTAAAGCTCACCGAAGTGATTAAGCAGCAGAAGGGCCGGGTCGCCGTCACAGCGTTTGCCTCCAATGTCGCGCGCGTGGAAACTGCACTTCTCGCGGCGAAGGCGGCGGGACGCACGCCGTGCCTCGTTGGGCGCTCCATGCACCGCATCGTCGCCGCGGCGAAGAGCGTGGGCATGTTGGCTGATGCACCGTTGACCATCGACGAAGAGGAAGCCGGCACGCTGCCGGACGAAAACGTTCTCTTCCTCTGCACCGGCAGCCAAGGCGAAGCCCGCGCTGCGCTGTCGCGCATTGCACGCGGCGAGCATCGCAATGTCTCGCTGCGCCAAGGCGATACCGTGATTTTCTCGTCCCGCGTCATTCCCGGCAACGAAGCCGCCATCCACGACATGCAGAATGCCTTCCTCGAACGCGGCGTCGAACTCATCACCGCCGACGATCACTTCATCCACGTCTCCGGCCACCCGGCGCGCGATGAACTGAAGCAGATGTACGCGTGGGCGCGCCCGCGCATCGCGGTGCCTGTGCACGGCGAAAAACGTCACATCCGCGAACACGTGAAACTGGCGCTAGAACTGCAGATCCCGGAGGCGATTGCGCCCAGCAACGGCGATCTCATTCGCCTCGCGCCCGGCCCGGCGACGCTCATCGACGAAGTCCCATCAGGCCGGCTCTACGTCGATGGCTCAACCATCATCGAGGCCGAAGATGAAGCACTGAAAGACCGCCGCCGCCTCGGCGCTGAAGGCGCGGTCAATGTGTCGCTGGCGGTTAACGCAAAAGGCGGCATCGTCGCCGGCCCCAGCGTCACTGTCCGCGGGCTCACCATGGACGATGACGAGGACTTCGAGATCGCGCTCGAGGAGCTGGAAGACACCGCAAAAGCTGCGTTCCAGCGCCTAAAGCACCAGGAACGCGAAGACGACGAAGCGGTGGAGCAGGTGCTCGTCCGCGCGGTGCGCAAGGCGGCGGAAAAGCTGTGGCGCAAGCGTCCGCTTGTCGACGTGACGGTATTGCGCATCTAGAGTGCTGACGCGGGATATTTGGGAGTAGGGCCATGATCGGCCGTTTGAATCATGTCGGTATCGCTGTGCCGTCCATTGAGGACGCGAAAGCGACCTATCGCGATCTCTACGGCGTGCCGGCCGACGCGATCACAGAGACGAAGGAACTACCTGCGCAAGGTGTGAAATTCGCCTTCGTCAACCTCGCCAACAGCCAGATCGAATTGATCGAGCCGCTCGGCGCCGATAGCCCGATCAACAATTTCCTTGAGAAGAATCCAAAGGGCGGCCAGCACCACGTCTGTTTTGAGGTCGCGGATATTTATGCGGCGCGCGACGACATGGTGGTGCGCGGCGCCAAGGTGTTGAACGAGCCGCGCATCGGCGCCCACGGCACGCCGATCATCTTCGTGCACCCGAAAGATTCCAACGGCGTGCTCATCGAGCTGATGGAAATGCCGAAGGCCGCGCACGGATGAACCTCTTCCTGGGTATCGCGATCTTCGTGATCCTGTGGTGGCTTGCGTTTTTCACCATGCTGCCAATGGGCGCGCAGAGCGCCCATGAGGCGGGCGAGCAATACGTCCCCGGCGCTGAGCATGGCGCGCCCAAGGTGCACAACCTCCGGCTCAAGGCGCTGATCGCGACCGGAATCGCGGCGGTTCTGTGGCTCTTCGTGGCCTGGGCCATTTCGGTCGATCTGGTGGGCATGCGGCCGCATTAGGCCGCGTTGCGGGGCGTCCCGGCTCAGTCTATCCAGGCGGGCCGTACGGTAGAGACAGGACAACCCCTCCCCATGCATGCGCTTAAGGTCACGCGCGCCGAAGATTTTCCCGAATGGTACCAAGCCGTGGTTCGCGAGGCGGATATGGCGGAACTGTCGCCGACGCGCGGGTGCATGATCATCAAGGCGTGGGGGATGGGCTTTTGGGAGCGCATCCAGGGCGAACTCGACCGCAAGATCAAAGAGACCGGGCACGAGAATTATTATTTCCCGCTGCTGATCCCGCTCTCGTTCTTCGCCAAGGAAGCCGAGCATGTCGAAGGCTTCGCCAAGGAAATGGCGGTCGTCACGCACCATCGCCTGAAGTCTATCGATGGCGAGCTGAAGCCCGATCCCGAGGCCGAGCTTTCCGAACCGCTGATCATTCGCCCCACGTCGGAGACGATCATCGGCGACGCGTTCAGCCGATGGATCAAATCGTATCGCGATTTGCCGCTGAAGCTGAACCAGTGGTGCAACATCATGCGCTGGGAGATGCGTACGCGTCTCTTCCTGCGCACCGCCGAATTCCTTTGGCAGGAAGGCCACACCGCTCATGCCGATGAAGCAGACGCGCGCGCCGAGACGGCGCTCGCGCTCGAAATCTATCGGCAGGTGGCCGAAGATTTCCTCGCCATCCCGGTCATCCCCGGTGAGAAGCCCGAGAACGAGCGCTTTCCCGGCGCCGTCAACACCTATTCGCTTGAAGCCATGATGCAGGACGGCAAGGCGCTGCAAGCGTCGACCTCGCACTATCTCGGCACCAATTTCGCCAAGGCGCAGAACATCACTTACCAAGACAAAGATGGCGGCATCTCGCACGCTCACACCACGTCCTGGGGCATGACCACGCGCATGATCGGCGCGGCGATCATGGTGCACGGCGACGACGACGGCATGCGCACGCCGCCCGCTGCCGCGCCACGCCAGATCGTCATCGTCCCGATGCTGCGCGGAAAGCCGGAAGACGAAGAGCTGAAAGCGTACTGCCACGAGATCGTCGCGGAACTGAACAAGCTCTTCGCGTTTGGCTGGCCACTGCGCGCGCATGTCGATATCAAGGACGCCCGTCCCGCCGACAAACGCTGGGACTGGGTGCGCCGCGGCGCGCCGCTGATCTGCGAAATCGGCCCGCGCGACGCCGCCAACGGCCAAGTCACCTTCATCAAGCGTAACGCACTGCGCGAAGGCGAGAAGATCAAGTCGCACACGCTGCCGCGCGCCGATTTCATTGCGCAGGCGACGGGCTTATTGGAAACGGCACAGAAGGAAATGTTCGACGAAGCCAAGACGCGGCTCCAGTCCAATATCCGCGATGGTTTCAACACCTTCGCCGACCTCGAGCGGTACTATGGAACCGACGACGAAAGCGGCGAGTTCAAGGGCTGGGCGCGCGTACACTGGTCGCGCCCGACCGGCGCTGCGCTGGAAGAGGTGGGTACGCGTTTGAAGGCGTTGAAGCTGAGCATCCGCAACGCGCCCAGCGCGCAGCCTGCGTCGTATGGCACATGCATCTTCACCGGCGCGCCTGCCGTCGAAGAAATCCTGATTGCGCGGGCCTATTGATGACGGCTGGAAATGCAAAACCGTTCGGTCTGTTCGAGCGCATGCTCGCCGGCCGCTACCTCCGCGCCAAGCGCCAGCATGGCGGCGTGGCGCTGATTTCTGTCATCTCCGTGCTTGCAATCACGCTCGGCGTTTTCGTGCTGATCGTGACGATGTCGGTGATGAATGGTTTCCGCGAGACGCTGCTCTCGCGGATTCTCGGCGTTAACGGGCACGTTTACATCAACGTACAGAATATCCCCGGCACCGAGATCCAACGCCTGGCGCAGCTGGCGCAACAATCGCCGGAAGTGCTGCACGTTACGCCGATCATCAACGCGCAGGGACTTGCCACATCCGACGGCATGGCGTCTGGCGTCATCGTCCGGGGCATTCCGCGCGCCGAGCTGCAAAGCTTACCCATCGTGGCCAACAGTATTCGCCCCGGCGGCGGGTTCGACGGCTTTGAGGGCATCGAGTCGCCTACCATCCTGGTCGGCGATCGTTTGGCCGCATCACTGGGCGTCGCCGAGGGCATGGCGATCTCAATTCTGTCGCCGCAAGGCGCCGCAACCCCGTTTGGCCTCACGCCGCGGCGGAAATCGTTCCTGATCGGCGGTGTATTCAGCGTCGGCATGGCGGAGTTCGATTCCGCGTTGGTGTACATGCCGTTGGAGCAGGCGCAGATCCTGTTCAGCCGCGGCGATGGCGCCGACGAACTCGAACTCCGCATTCGCGACCCCGACCGAACGCTCGCCGTGATGATGGATCTGCGCGATCGGCTCGGGCCGGACGTGACGATCTACGATTGGCGCGCCAAGAGCCAGGGGCTTTCCGACGCGCTCGTGGTTGAACGCAACGTGATGCGGCTCATCCTGATGTTCGTCGTCGGTCTTGCCGCGCTCAACATTGTCACCGGTCTTATCATGTTGGTGAAAAACAAGAGCCGCGACATCGCCATCCTGCGCACTATGGGCGCCACGAAAGGCGCGATCATGCGTGTCTTCTTCATGGCCAGCGCGAGCCTCGGTGTGATCGGGCTTTCGCTGGGTCTTCTGTTCGGCATTGGCTTCTGCATTTTCATCGAGCCGATCCAGAACTTCCTCTCGACGGTGTTCGGCTTCGATATTTTTCCAGGCACAGTCTATTCACTCGAGACGCTGCCAGCGCGCATTGAGTGGAGCGAGGTGGTGATCGTCTCCTTCTTCACCATCGCCATCACTTTCGCGGCGACCCTCGTGACGTCTTGGTGGGCGTCGCGCTTCGATCCAGTGGAGGCGCTGCGCTATGAGTAACGTCGCGCCCGTCCTGACGCTCAAGGATCTCTCACGCCGCTACCAGTCCGGCGAAGACGAACTCGTCGTGCTCGACAAGGTCGATTTGCACATCATGCCCGGCGAGATCGTTGGCCTGATCGGACCCTCTGGTTCGGGCAAGTCATCCTTGCTGCACGCCGCCGGCATGTTGGAACGCCCGAGTGGCGGCGATGTCTTGATCGAAGGCCATTCCGGCTGGAGTGCGAACGACGAACAACGCACCGGTATCCGCCGCAACCGCATCGGTTTCGTGTACCAGTTCCATCACCTACTGCCGGAATTCGACGCAATTCATAACGTGGCGTTGCCCGCGCTGATCGCTGGGCGGCCACGGCGTGAAGCGTTGGCGGAGGCCGAACGTTTGCTCGGTGTGTTGAATCTGGGGCATCGGCTGCGTCACCAGCCAGCGCAGCTTTCGGGCGGCGAACAGCAACGTGTCGCCATCGCGCGCGCCATGATCAACAACCCTGTGCTGATCCTGGCAGACGAGCCGACCGGCAACCTCGATCCCGATACCTCGACGGTGGTGTTCGCCGCGCTCAGCGATCTGGTCCGCAACGAGGGCGCAGCGGCCTTGATCGCTACTCACAACCTTGAGCTGGCGAAGTACATGGATCGCGTGATGTCCGTGGATCACGGCCATCTGGTGCAAAAGAAGTAAGCTGTTCCGGCGGCGCGTTTCGGCCCACCAGCGCCTATATTAGGCGGGCCGAATCATGACCCAGCCCTTCATCCACCTCCGCGCCCGTTCGGCTTACTCGCTGCTGCAAAGCGCGGTGCAGGTGAAGGACCTGGTCAAGCTTGCGGCCAAGCACGAAATGCCGGCGCTTGGTCTGGCGGATTCCAACAATCTGTTCGGCGCTCTCGAATTTTCCGAAGCCGCGGCCGAAGCCGGCATCCAGCCCATCGTTGGCCTCGCGCTTGACGTGAAAGGCGAGGGCGGCATTGCCGGTGTGCTCGCACTCTACGCGCAAACCAACGCCGGTTACGCCAACCTGATGCGCCTCTCCAGCGCCGCTTTTCTCGACACCGCCGGTAACGAAGACGCGCACGTGCCGTTCACGAGCGTGCTCGAACACGCCGAAGGCTTGATCGCGCTCACTGGCGGCGGCGATGGCGCCTTCGCGCCGCTGCTGGCCGAAGGCAAGACCGACATCGCCGAAGCCGCGCTGAAGCAACTCGCCGGCGTATTCGGCAATCGGCTCTACGTCGAACTTCATCGCCACGGCGAACGCATCGAGGCCGACACCGAAGGCGCGCTGATTGACCTCGCTTACAAGCACGGCCTGCCGATCGTCGCTGCCAACGACATCCGCTTCAGCGAACGCAAGCGCCACAAATCGCACGATGCTCTGATGTGCATCGCCAATTCATCGTACCTCGGCGAAGAGGATCGCCCGCGCGTTACGCCGGACCACTATTTCAAATCCGCCAAGGAGATGACGGAGCTGTTCTCCGATCTGCCCGAAGCGATCGAGAACACGTCCGAGATCGCGCGCCGTTGTTCCGTCCGTGTCGAAAAGCGCGCACCAATCCTGCCGCGCTTCGACACCAAGCGCGGTCGCGACGAACCGGCGGAATTGAAGGCACAGGCGGAGGCCGGCCTTAGGGCGCGCTTGAAAGCACTCGGCGATCGCCTCGCCGCGCCGATGGAGGACTACGAGAAGCGGCTGGCGTACGAGTTGAACGTAATTACGCAGATGCAGTTTCCGGGCTACTTCCTGATCGTCTCGGACTTCATCAAGTGGGCGAAGGCGCAAGGTATTCCGGTTGGCCCGGGCCGCGGTTCGGGCGCGGGCTCCGTTGTCGCCTGGGCGCTGACAATTACCGACCTCGACCCGCTGCGGTGGGGTCTGCTGTTCGAGCGCTTCCTCAATCCCGAACGCGTTTCGATGCCGGACTTCGATATCGACTTTTGTCAGGAGCGCCGCGGCGAAGTCATCGACTACGTGAAGAACAAATACGGCGAAGACCGCGTCGCTCACATCATCACGTTCGGTACACTGCAAGCGCGCGCCGTGGTGCGCGACGTCGGTCGCGTGATGCAGCTGCCGTTTCACATGGTCGACAAGTTCGCCAAGCTGATCCCGGCCAACCCGGCGAACCCGGTGACCCTCGCGCAAGCGTTGGACACCGAAGACAAGATCAAGGAGATGCGCCGGAACGAGCCGGAGATCCGCGAACTCACGGACACGGCGCTCGAACTCGAAGGCCTCTACCGCAACGCTTCCACGCACGCGGCTGGCATCGTGATCGGCGATCGGCCGCTGATCGATCTCGTCCCGCTCTACCGCGATCCGCGCGCTTACTTGCCGGCCACCCAGTTCAACATGAAGTGGGTCGAAGCGGCGGGGCTCGTGAAGTTCGACTTCCTCGGCCTGAAGACGCTCACCGTTATCGATCGCGCAGTGAAGTCGATCCGCGCACGCGGCGTCGAGATCGATCTCGACGCCACCGGCTACGACGACGAAGCTACCTATGAACTGATGCGCTCCGGCATGACATTCGGTGTGTTCCAGCTCGAAGGTCAGGGTATGCGTGACACGCTGCGCAAGGTGAAGCCAACCTCGCTCGAAGACGTCATCGCGCTCATCTCGCTCTATCGCCCGGGCCCGATGCAAAACATCGACCGCTTCGCCAACGTGAAGCACGGCCGCGAGCAGCCGGACTATCTGCACGAGACGCTGCAGCCGATTCTGGAAGAGACGTACGGCGTCATCGTCTACCAAGAACAAGTCATGCAGATCGCGCAGGTGCTCTCAGGTTATAGCCTGGGCGAAGCCGATTTGCTCCGCCGCGCGATGGGTAAGAAACAGCCCGCCGAAATGGCGAAGCAGAAGTCGCGCTTCATCGATGGCGCAAAAGAAAAGGGCGTTAACGAGAACTTGGCCTCCCACATCTTCGATCTGGTCGAAGAATTCGCCGGCTACGGCTTCAACAAGTCTCACGCCGCCGCCTACGCCGTCGTCGCGTATCAGACCGCTTATCTCAAAGCGCACTTCCCGGTGGACTTCGTGGCCGCCTCGATGAGCCTCGATATCTCGAACTCCGACAAGCTCGCGAGTTTCTATCAAGACGCCCGCCGCATCGGCGCACCGGTGCTGCCGCCGGACCTCAATGCGTCGGAAGCGGATTTCAGCGTGCAACCCACGGAAGAGGGCAGCGTCGCCGTACGCTATGCGCTTGGTGCATTGCGCAATGTTGGCCTTGCGGCGATGGAGACTATCGTCGCCGAACGCAAAGCCAACGGACCCTTCAAGGCGCTCTACGATTTCTCCGAGCGCATCGATCCGAAGTCGGTCAACAAACGTCAACTCGAAAACCTGGCCAAATCTGGCTCATTCGACACCATCGAGCCGGACCGCGCCCGCGCGTTGGCGGCTTGCGAAACGATCTCGCTCTACGCCCAACGTGTCGCCGAAGAGCGCGCCAGCGCGCAAACCAGCCTGTTCGGCGCCGAAGAACCAAGCGCGCGCCCAGCGTTTCCGAAAGCGCCGGCATGGTCGGCGCAGGATACACTCGACGCCGAGCGCGAAAGCGTCGGCTTCTATCTCTCAGGCCACCCGCTGTCGGATTTCTTCCTTGACGCAGGTGATCGCTACAAAACTTACGTCGACATCCTCGACGACGGTGAAACCGAGCCGCGCTCGTATCCGATGGGTGGCGTGCTTCGACGCATCCAGTATCGCCCCGCCATGACCGGCGGGACGTTGGCGTTCGTCTCCATGTCAGACCCCACTGGCGATTTCGAGGGCATGGTGATGCCTGAGTATGTCGAGCAGGCGCGCGATGTGCTCGAAGTCGGTAAGGCGTTCGTCTTCCGTGGCCGCGTGCGCTGGCGCGATGGTGATATGAAGCTCGCCGCCGACACGTTCGAGCCGGTCGAAGCCGCCGAAGCGCGCACGCAGGAGGATCTCCGTATCGTCCTGAAAGAAGGTGCGCCGCTCGAACTCCTGGCGCAAACCATCACGGCGTTGCCGAAGCCCAATCCGGGTGAGGCGCGTCCGCTCCGACTCGTGCTCCGGCTGAAAGACGGCCGCGAGATCGAGCTTAGAGCGCGCACCTTGGTGTCAGGCGCGCCGGCCGCCCGCGCCGCGCTGAAAGCCGCCCGCGGCGTCGAGCGCGTGATCTAGAGGTAGCGCAGCCACCACCAGCGGTGGCGCGCTTTCACGCCCGCGAACCACAGACACAGCGCGTAGAGCACGATCAGCACCGCGATCCACATCAGGTAAATGCCGAGTACGCCGAAGCCGTAGCCGTCCGGCGGCGTCAGCTGCGGCCAGGACGTGCCAGGCCAGAACAGATGGTCGCGCGGCCACGCAAACAGCGCCGCGCACAACAGCGCCGCGCCGTGGATCAGATAAATGTGCAGGATGTAGAAGAAGAACGGCACACGCCCGTACGTGCGCAACGGATGCAGCATCCGCATCGGCCGCCGGTGAGCCTCAAGCGTCGCCACGACGCCAAAGAATGTCAGCAACGCGCCCAACGTCAGCAATGTGAATTGCAGCGACGGCGGATACTTCTCGACATTGAGGAATGCCAGAACCTGTTGCGGGTCGTCCGGCGCCACGCCGCCCCCAAGTCCGAGCACGCGCGCCGCTACAAAGAGAATGAGCAGAATGATACCCGTCGCCATGATCAGCGCGCCACGTGGTTTGTCATTGCGCATAAGCATCGGGGCCGCCGCGTAGCCGATCGCCATTAAGCTCAGCCATGGCAACAGTGGAAACAGCACCAACTTCGGTCCAAGCTCCGGCGCAGCCCAAACGCCGCCGGTCGCGAACAGCGCCCAGATCGAGCCTTCCTGGTACGGGATCAACGCCAGCCACTGCTCCTGCAACAGCACGGCTGCGAGTGCCGCGATCAACAGGATGAGCCGCGGCGCAAAGATCAGCGCCGCCAGCACGATCATCGAAGCGCCTAAGTTCCAGATTACCCCGAACCAAAACCAGCCGTTAAACCCAAACGACCACGCCACGCCCATCACTGTGAACTCAAGCGCCATCAGCCAAAGCCCGCGTGTCAGCAAGAACCCCGCGAGCGCGCGCTTCGATTGCCCGTTCTGCTCCGAAAGTGCTGCGCCAAATCCGGCGATGAAGAAAAATCCTGGCGCGCAGATGTGCGTCACCAGCCGCATGAAGAACCAGTCCGGCGTCGTCTGGCTGAGATCGACTGGATCAAACTGCGCGCTCGAAAAGAAAATGCGCACATGATCCAGCGCCATCACCGCGACGATCAGCCCGCGCGCGATGTCGAGCGATCCGATCCGCTGGACAGTCGCCATCCTTGCCTCCCTTTGCGTCACCTTCGCGCAGATCGAGCCTCAAACCCAGACCCGCGCGGCACGCTCGTCGCAGATTTCTCCCGAAAGGCGTGCAAAGTCTTGTCTGGCCCTGGCCATCGCTCACAAATGCTCGTGACGGAGGGGACATGAGAAATCGTCTGCTGATCGCGCTTGGCGCGGGACTGTGCCTGGCGGCGTGCGCCACCACGCCTGCTGCCACCGACACCGAGACCACAGCGCGCGAGCCCTACGCTTCAAGCTACACGCCGCGCCCGTCTCAGCCGACGCTCCTTCGCAACGCCACAGTGCTCGACGGCAATGGCGGTGAGTTCGCCAACGCCGACGTCCTGATGCGCGATGGTCGCATCGTCGCCGTCGGGCAGAACATCGACGCGGCCGGCGCCACTGTGATCGACGCAACCGGCCGCTTCGTCACGCCCGGCATCATAGATGCGCACTCGCACCTCGGCGTCTATCCATCGCCCGGCATTGATGCGACCGCCGACGGCAACGAGGCCACCAGCCCCAACACCGCGGAAGTCTGGGCCGAGCATTCCGTCTGGCCGCAAGACCCCGGCTTTGGCCGCGCTGTCGCGGGCGGGGTCACCACGCTCCATATCCTGCCGGGCTCAGCGAACTTGTTCGGCGGCCGCGGCGTCACGCTGCGGCCCGTACTCGGCGCCATCACCGTGCAAGAGATGAAATTTCCTGACGCGCCGCAAAGCTTGAAAATGGCCTGCGGCGAAAACCCCGCGCGCGTCTATGGCGAACGCAATTCATCGCCCGCGACCGGCATGGGAACGGTTGCCGGCTATCGCGCCGCCTTTATCCGCGCCCAGCACTACGCCGAACAGCTTGAAGCCGCCGAGAACGGCGACGGTGAAGCGCCGGATCGTGATCTGCAGCTGGAAACGCTTGCGGGCGTATTAAGCGGCGAAATCCTGCTGCAATGGCACTGCTACCGCGCCGACGAAATGGCCAATGCCATCGAGATTGCCCACGAGTTTGACTTCCAAATCGCCGCCTTCCACCACGCCGTTGAGGCCTATAAAATTGGTCCGATGCTCGCGCGCGAGAACATCTGCTCGGCGATGTGGGCCGATTGGTGGGGCTTTAAGATCGAAGCTTATGACGGCATCCGCGAGAACATCCCGTTTGTGCACGCCGCTGGCGCCTGCGCCATTGTTCACTCCGACAGCGACATCGGCGGTCAACGCTTGAACCAGGAGGCCGCGAAAGCGTGGGCCGATGGGCGTCGCGCCGGCGTCGAGATCAGCCGTGGCGAAGTCTGGACTTGGCTTTCACGCAATCCCGCCCGCGCGCTCGGCGTTGAAGACGAAACCGGCACGCTGCAAGAGGGCCGCCGCGCTGATGTCGTAGTCTGGTCCGCCGATCCGCTGTCGAGCTACGCGGTAGCGCAGCAGGTCTATATCGACGGCGCGTTGATGTACGAACGCGGTGGAGGCCAGGATCACAGATCCGACTTCGAACTTGGCCAAACCTATCGGGAGCCCACCCAATGAGACTGCTCTCCGCACTCCTGTTCGCCGCGATAATCGCAACGCCGGCCGCCGCTGAAACCGTGCTGATCCGCGACGGCCGCGTCGTCACTAACGGCGCGGCCGGGACGATCGAAAATGGCGACGTGCTCATCGTCGATGGCCGCATCTCCGCTGTTGGTGAAAACATCGGTGGGCCACGCGGCGCGCGCATCGTCGAAGCGCAGGGCCGCTTCGTGACGCCTGGCGCCTTCGCCGCCATGAGTTCGCTCGGCCTGTCGGAGATCAACGGTTCAGGCGCACCGGATGACGCCAGCGTGGAGGGCGACCTGATCGCCGCCGCCGCCGACGCCGGCCGCGCCTTCAACCCCGACGTCACCGCCATCGCAATCACCCGCATGGAAGGCGTCACCCGCGCCGCCATCGCGCCATCCGAGACAGCCACCATGTTCGGCGGTCGCGGCGCGCTGGTGTCGCTCAGCGGCGATCCCGACAGCGTCTTCCAGCAACGCGCCTTTATGGTCGTCGAACTCGGCGAAACTGGCGCCACGCGTACCGGGAGCTCCCGCGCCGCCGTGTGGCCCGCCTTCGAAGCCGCGCTTCAGGACGCACGCGAGTACCCGAACCGCTACCGCAGCGGCCAAGGCGGCGCGGTGCTGAATGAGATCGACGCCGCGGCGCTTGCGCCATTCGCGCGCGGGCAGGGGTTGTTGCTCGTACATGTCGAGAGCGCGGCGGACATTCGTCGCCTGTTGCGCTTCAAGCGCGGGAACCCCGGCCTGCGCATCGCCATCCAAGGTGGCGGCGAAGCTTGGCAAGTCGCTGATGAACTTGCCGCGGCGCGCATGCCGGTGATCCTCGATAACGTGCTCACCAACCTGCCCTCGAGTTTCGAACAGCTGTCCGCGCGGCTCGACAACGCCGCGCTGCTGCACGCCGCCGGCGTTGAGATCGCCATCGCGCCAAGCGCGGGCGACGCGCAGCAACCGCGCCTAGTGTTGCAACTCGCCGGCAACGCCGTCGCCAACGGTCTGCCGTGGGACGCCGCCTTCGCGGCGATCTCGCGAACGCCCGCAGAGATCTTCGGCGCGGGGAACATCGGCCGCCTCGAGAGCAATTATCTGGCCGACGTGGTAATCTGGGACGGCGACCCGTTGGAAGTGCAAAGCGCGCCGACGGCGGTCTTCATCGAAGGCGTCGAGCAGCCGCTCGTCTCCCGCCAAACCCGCCTCCGCGACCGCTACAACCCGGTGCGGCGCTAGGCCGGACGGCGCAGGCGTGGCGTTTCTGGCCCGCCCGGAGGGATGGCGGCCATGCCAGGGCTTCGCCTTGCTCCCTCAGGCCCAATCCCCTATATCCGCGCCTCACTTCGCACGCGGGAGCGGCGGGGCGGTCTGAAAGCGGCCGTTTCCTCCATCCGGTCCCGAAGTTTCTCCCGGAAAAAGGGTGGAACCAGGGTCTTTCCCGTGGCGGCAAACCGGAAAAGGAACGAACCTATGGCGCTGCCTGAATTCAGCATGCGTCAGCTCTTGGAAGCTGGCGCGCACTTCGGACACCAGACCCACCGCTGGAACCCGAAAATGGACCGATACATTTTCGGTCAGAAGTCCAACATCCACATCATCGACCTGTCGCAGACGGTGCCGTTGCTGCACCAAGCGCTGCTCAAGGTGCGCGAAGTCGCCGCGAAGGGTGGCCGCGTGCTGTTCGTCGGCACCAAGCGCCAGGCCTCTGAGCAGATCAAAGCGTCGGCTCAGCGTTGCGCGCAGTATTACGTGAACTCGCGCTGGCTCGGCGGCACGCTGACCAATTGGCAAACGGTTTCAAAGTCGATCGCGCGTCTTCGTGAGCTCGAGACGATCGCCGCCGGTGGCGCTGTCGGCCTCACCAAGCGCGAAGTGCTCGACCGCACCCGTGAACGCGACAAACTCGACCGCTCGCTCGGCGGCATCTCGCAAATGGGCGGCGTTCCGGACCTGATGTTCGTGATCGACACCAACAAGGAAGCCATCGCCATCCAGGAAGCCCGCAAGCTCAGCATCCCGGTTGTCGCCATCGTCGACTCGAATTGCGATCCGGACGAAGTCACGTTCCCGATCCCAGGCAACGACGACGCCGCGCGCGCGATCCAGCTCTATTGCGATCTGATCGCCGACGCCGTGCTCGATGGCTTGACCGAGAGCCAGGTGCGTGGTGGCGCCGATATTGGCGCGTCGGCCCGTCCTCCGGTGGAACCCGCGGTGCGAGAAGAACGCCCACATGTGCCGGCAGAAAGCCCAATGGATGGCCCCTCTGGCGCGAACTACTAAGCGAACCCAATCAGACGCGCGCTTTGCGGCTAACCAAGCGCGCAGGCGTATCAGGAGTAGAGAAATGGCGGAAATCACCGCTGCGCTGGTCAAAGACCTGCGCGAAAAGACTGGCGTTGGCATGATGGACTGCAAGAAGGCGCTCGCCGAGAACAACGGCGACCTGGAAGCGTCCGTCGATTGGCTGCGCGCCAAGGGCTTGTCGAAAGCGGCCAAGAAGGCCGACCGCGCCGCCGCTGAAGGCATCGTGGCTGTCGCGATCGCCGACAAGGAAGGCGCCGTCGTCGAACTCAATTCCGAGACCGACTTCGTCGCCCGCAATGCCGACTTCCAAAAGTCGGCTAGCGCGTTTGCCAAGCTTGCTCTGACCGCGGGCGATCACGCCGCGCTGCTCGACGCCTCGCATGCCGGCGCCAAGGTGTCGGATGCGGTGACGCAACTCATCGCCACCATCGGTGAGAACATCACGCTGCGTCGTTCGGCCAAGCTCGCCGTCAGCAACGGCGTCATTTCCAACTATGTCCACGCCAAGGTGGACGGGTCTGACAATCTCGGCCGCATCGCGGTCCTGGTGGCGCTGGAATCCACCGGTGACAAAGTCGCGTTGGATTCCTTCGGCAAGAAGGTCGCCATGCACATCGCCTCGGCCAATCCGTTGGCGCTGAGCGAAGGCGAAATCCCGGCCGATCGCATTGAGCGCGAGAAGGCCGTCATCGCCGAGACCATCAAAGAAGACCCCAAAGCGGTCGGCAAGCCGCAGCAGGTGTTGGACAAGATGCTCGAAGGCAAGATGCGCAAGTTCTTCGAGGAATCCGTGCTGACCAAGCAGGCCTTCGTTCTGAACCCGGATCAGACCGTCGAAGCGGCGCTTGCCGAAGCTTCGAAGGCCGCCGGCGCGCCGATCGCGATCAAGGGCTTCGTCCGCTTCGCGGTGGGCGAGGGCGTTGAGAAGCGCACCGATGATTTCGCCGCCGAAGTGGCGTCGATGACCGGCAAAAGCTAAGCGGCAGGTAACACTGCCAAAGCGAAAGGCGCGGGCCGTGAGGTCCGCGCCTTTTTCTTTCGGGAACAAGCGCAGGACACGGCTGACTTGCCAGTCCGGCTTGGTCTATAGAGTCCTCTTCATGAGCCTTGCCGAAATGCCCCAGCCGAACCCCGCGCTGCGCTACAAGCGCGTCCTGCTGAAAATCTCAGGCGAAGCGCTGATGGGCGACGGCCAATACGGCATCGACCAGGCGACCTGCGAGCGCATGGCCCAAGAGGTCTTGGACGCGCGCAAAGCCGGCGCCGAGATTTGCCTCGTCATCGGTGGTGGCAATATCTTCCGGGGTATGGCCGGCGCCGCCAAAGGCATGGAGCGCGCCAGCGCCGACTACATGGGCATGCTCGCGACCGTGATGAACGCGCTTGCGATGCAGAATGCGATTGAAGGTCTGGGCGGCTACGCGCGCGTGCTCTCGGCCATTCCGATGGTGACTGTCTGCGAGCCCTACATCCGCCGCCGCGCCATGCGTCATATGGAGAAGGGCCGCATCGTCATCTTCGCCGCCGGCACCGGCAATCCGTTTTTCACCACCGACACCGCCGCAGCGCTCCGCGCCGCCGAGATGGGTTGCGACGCGCTGCTCAAAGGCACGCAAGTCGATGGCGTCTACAGCGCCGATCCGAAGAAGGACAAAACCGCGACGCGCTACGACAAGCTCAGTTACCACGAAGTGTTGGCGCGTGATCTCCGCGTCATGGATGCCTCCGCTATCAGCCTGATGCGCGACAACGGCATCCCGATTGTGGTGTTCTCAATCGAAAAACGCGGCGGCCTTGCCGATGTGCTCGCCGGCCGCGGCATCTGCACCACCATTACGGACTAAGGGACAGCCCATGGCAGCCTCGCCGCCTTTCAAGCTCGACGACTACAACAAGCGTATGGACGGCGCGATCACCGCGCTCCAGCACGAGTTCGGCGGCCTCCGCACCGGCCGCGCCTCGGCGTCCTTGCTCGATCCGATCATGGTCGATGCCTATGGTGCATCGTCGCCGCTGACCTCCGTCGCCAGCGTCAGCGTTCCAGAAGCGCGGATGATCTCGGTCAACGTCTGGGACAAAGGGGTCGTCTCCGCCGTCGATAAAGCGATCCGCTCGGCCAATCTGGGTTTGAACCCCATCGTCGATGGCCAGACGCTCCGCATTCCGATCCCGCCGCTCACCGGCGAACGCCGCACCGAGTTGGCTAAGATCGCCGGGAAGTACGCCGAGCAACAACGCATCGCCGTCCGCAACATTCGCCGTGACGCGATGGAGCATTTGAAGAAGCTCGAGAAAGACCACGGCATCAGCGAAGACGAGCACAAGAAGCACGGCGCCGAGGTGCAGAAGGCCACTGACGATCACATCAAGAAGATCGACGACGAGTTCCGTCACAAAGAGCAGGAGATCATGCAGGTCTAGGCCTGCATGTCATTGATGGCGCAGCCATCTCCCGATTCCGCGCAGGCGTCCCCGCCCGCTCACATCGCCATCATCATGGACGGCAACGGCCGCTGGGCCAAACAGCGCTCGCGCCCGCGCACGTTCGGCCACAGCGAAGGCGTCGAAGCCTTGCGCCGCACAGTGGAAGCTGCGGGCGACCTCGGCGTGCGTTATCTCACCGTGTTCGGCTTCTCGACGGAGAACTGGCGCCGCCCGGTCGAAGAAGTGAACGCGCTATTCGATCTGCTGCGCCTCTACGTGGCGCGCGATCTCGACAAGCTCGCGCGCGAGGGCGTTCGTGTCCGCGTCATCGGCGAACGCAATGGCTTGCAATCCGACATCGCAGCCATCATCGAAAATGCCGAAGCCAAAACGCGCCACAACGACAAGCTCAATCTCACCATCGCCTTCAACTATGGCGGTCAAGATGAAATCGCGCGCGCCGCGCGCCGTTTGGCCGAGGACGTAGCCGCCGGAAAGCTCGCGCCCGCCGATGTCGATCACGCTCGCTTCGAGAGCTATCTCGACACCGCCGACATGCCCGCGCCGGACATGCTGATCCGCACCTCCGGCGAAACGCGGCTCTCCAACTTCATGCTCTGGCAAGCGGCCTATACCGAACTCGTGTTCGTTGACGTGCTCTGGCCCGACTTCAACAAAGCCGCACTCGAAGCGGCGATCGGTCAATTTCACCGGCGCGACCGCCGGTTCGGGGGATCAGAGCCTGAGCCCGTCTGACCAAGTCGCGCCCGTTCGCCGCGAGCGCACCGACTGGTCCGACCTGGGCCCGCGCATCGCGTCCGGGCTTATCCTCGCTATCGCCGGTGTCACCGCCGCGTGGTTCGGCGGTCCCTTGCTTGCGGGCGCTTGCGGCGCAGCCGTAGTCGCCATGAGTTACGAATGGGCGCGCATGAGCGAGCCCGATAACATCCGGCCCGCCTTCATGTTCGCGCTCGCGGGTTCGCTTGGCGCAGTGATGTTTTCGAGTTGGCAGTTCCTGAACTACGGCTTTGCCTGGCTTGTCGCCTGCGCCATCGCTTCAGCGTTGCGCCGCCGCTCAGCGCGCGGGTTCATCGAAACCGCGGGCGGCGCGATCTATATCGGTCTGCCCGCAGCACTCTTCGTGTGGCTGCGCGACCGCGGCCCTGAAGGTCTGGAAACGATCCTTGCGCTTTTCGCCATTATCTGGTCTGCGGACATCTTCGCGTATTTCGGCGGCAAGATTATCGGCGGCCTGAAAGTGGCCGAGGGACTTTCGCCGAAGAAAACCTGGTCGGGCCTCGCCACTGGAACACTTGCCGGTTCGCTCGCCGGCTATGGCTGCGGCGTTCTGTTTCACGCCGACCCCGAACTCCGTGTGGCATGGTTGGCCATCGGCGCGCTGATCGCTGTCACTGGATTGGCGGGCGACTTGTTCGAGTCATTCCTGAAGCGGCGGTTCGGCGTGAAAGACGCGTCCAAACTTATTCCCGGCCACGGCGGCGTGCTCGATCGCATCGACAGCCTCATGGCCGCCACGCTGCTTGTGGGCGCAGCACTCGCCTTCGGGCCGCGCGCAACAACACTGCTGTTCGGAACCGGCCTATGACGCACCACGGCCGCAGTGTCTCGATCCTCGGCGTCACTGGCTCAGTCGGCCAATCGACGCTCGCCGTGATCGAAGAACTGCGCGGGCAGGGCGCTGACATCCCGGTCGAAGCCATCACTGCCGGTCAAAACATTGCGGCGCTCGCCGACGCCTGTCGCCGCGTCAAACCACGTTTCGCTGCAGTTTCCGATCCAAGCCTACTCGGCGCCGCCCGCGAAGCGTTGGCCGGGCTCAACGTCGATGTCGGGGCAGGGCCTGCGGCTCTCGAAGAGGCCGGCGCGCGGCCCGCGGCCTGGGTTATGTCTGCGATCGTCGGTGCGGCTGGCCTCACCCCGACCATGGCTGCCGTGCGCAGGGGGGCGCTTGTTGCACTGGCGAACAAGGAGTGCCTCGTCAGCGCCGGGCCGCTCTTTATCGATGCCGCCAAGGCCCACGGCGCGACGTTGCTGCCTGTGGATTCCGAGCACAACGCCATCTTCCAGGTGCTCACGCACCCGGATCGTGTGGAAAAACTGACGCTTACGGCGTCTGGTGGCCCATTCCGCACGGCGAGCCGCGAAACCATGGCCCGCGCCACACCGGCCGAGGCTTGCGCCCACCCTCGCTGGAGCATGGGCCGCAAGATCTCCGTCGATAGCGCCACCCTGATGAACAAGGGACTGGAGTTGATCGAAGCGTCATATCTCTTTGGTTTTTCACCGGAAAAGATCGACGTCATCGTCCATCCCGAGAGCACGGTGCACAGTTTCGTCCATTATGTGGACGGCTCGGTCCTGGCCCAGCTCGCCACCCCGGACATGCGCATTCCGATCGCCTCGACGCTGGCCTGGCCGGATCGCGCGGCGGTATCCACTGCGCGCCTCGATCTCGCGTCTTTGGGGCGGCTGACCTTTGAGGCCCCGGATCACGCTCGCTTCCCGGCTTTGGCGCTTTGCCGGACGGCCCTGGGAACCGGCGCGGCCGCCACCACGGCGCTCAGTGCGGCGAACGAGATCGCTGTGCAAGCCTTTCTGGAGAGCCGAATCCGCTTCCTCGACATTTGCCGCATAGTCGAGGACGCTCTGGCTGCTCTGGAGGGGACCGAAGCAGGACTTATCGCAAAAACGCCTTCATCCTTCGATGATGTGGCCGCGGTGGATCAGGCCGCGCGTCGCGTGGCGCAACGGATTGCGGGAAGTCTGGCGGCAGCCTAAAGGCTGGCGGCGCTCCAAGAACATTACAGGCGCGGGAAGGAAGCGGACGAATGCCGGACGTGCTGCAGGGCATCCAAGGAATACTCTTGTACGCGGCGTCGTTCGTCGTTGTCCTCAGTGTAGTCGTGTTCGTGCACGAGTTCGGTCACTTCCAGGTCGCGCGCTGGTGCAAAGTCGCGATCGACACCTTCTCGATTGGCTTCGGCAAAACACTGCTCGGCTGGCGCGACAAGCAGGGCGTTGAGTGGAAAGTCGGCGCGCTGCCGCTCGGCGGCTATGTGAAGTTCACCGACGACGCCGACGCGATGTCGACAGGCCCGCGCGAAAAGATCGAAGATCCGGCTGCGATGGCCGAAGCGCGCCGCAAAGGCCTCTTCCACGCGCAGCCGCTGTCATCGCGCGCGATGGTGGTCGCTGCTGGCCCGATTACGAATTTCATCTTCTCCATTCTCGCTTTTGCCGCGCTCACGCTGATCATCGGGCGCACGTCGCCAGTGCCGGCGCGTCTCGCGGAAATACAGGCCGATAGCGCCGCCGGCGTCGGCGGCTTGCAGGCCGGCGATATCGTGCGCAGCGCCAACGGCGAAGAGATCACCAATTTCATGGCGCTGCAGTCGGTGATCGGGCGCTCCGCCAATCAGCAGCTTGCTTTGCAGGTCGAGCGCAATGGCCAATTGACGCCGATCACGGTCACCCCGCGTCCGTCGCCTGGCGGTGAAGGCCTGCCGCGCGCCGGCCGAGGCATGCTGGGCGTCACAGGTCCGCTCGTGCTCGATGAAGAGCGTGTCTATCAGCGCTACGGCTTGGTCGACTCACTGGTGTGGGGCGCCAAGGACACCTGGGGCATCGTTGCGCAGACCGGCGCGTATATCGGCGCCATATTCTCCGGCCGTGAGTCAGGCGATCAGATCGCGGGCCCGCTCGGCATCATCAATGTGTCGGGCCAGGTTGCAGAGGGCGCACTTGGTGGCGACGAAATTGGCTGGCCCGAAAAGCTCCAGCGCCTCGGCCTGGCGCTGCTTAATCTCGCGGCGGTGCTTTCTGTGGCGGTGGGTTTCGTGAACCTATTGCCGATTCCAATCCTGGATGGCGGCCACCTTCTTTTCTACGCAATCGAAGCCTTGCGTGGCGGCAAGCCTATTCCGGCGGCGGCGCAAGAATGGGCCTATCGCGCCGGATTCGCCGTGATGGCGAGTTTGTTTCTGTTTGCGACGTGGAATGACATCACACGACTCCTCCCAGGAGCAGGGTGAACAGCGTCCCGTCCTTGTCTTTCCAGGCTGGATGGGGTCTTAAAAAAACGGCGCTGGGGAGCGCCGGGACGAGGGCTTGATGAAGCGGGTTCTGCGGGATGTCGTGGTGAGCGCGGTAAGCGCTGTCGCCACGGTCGGCGCCGGTACGGGGGCGTTGCTGGCGACAGCGACGGACGCGCACGCGCAAGAAGGACAAAGTGCATCGCCGCAGGCGGCGCAGCCGGGTGGCGTCGCCATCCGCCGCATCGTCGTGGAAGGCAACCAGCGGATCGAGCCGGCGACAATCTCGTCCTACCTGCTGGTCCGCCCCGGCGACACGTTCGATCCCGAGCGCATCGACCTTTCGCTCAAGACACTCTTCGCCACTGGCCTCTTCGCTGACGTGCAGATCGAACAGCGCGGCGCCGACCTTGTCGTGGCCGTGATCGAAAACCCGATCATCAACCGCGTCATCTTCGAAGGCCTGCGCACCCTCGACGAAGACGATCTCGAAGAAGAAGTGCAAGCCCGGCCCCGTTCGGTGTTCACGCCGGCGCGCGCCCAAGCCGACGTGCAGCGCATCATCGAAGTGTATCGCCGCGCCGGCCGCTTCGCCGCGCAAGTGACCCCGCAAGTCCGCGAACTCGATCAAAACCGTGTCGATCTCATCTTCGAAGTCGATGAAGGCCCGGTTACCGGCGTCCGCGACATCAACTTCATCGGCAACGAGGAATTCTCCGACCGCAACCTCCGCGACGCCATTGTGACGACCGAGTCAAGCTGGTGGAATTTCTTCGACACCAACGACAATTACGATCCCGATCGCCTCGAGTACGACCGCGAACAGCTGCGTCAATTCTACAGCAACCGCGGCTACGCCGATTTCCGCGTTGTCTCCGCCGTTGCCGAACTCACGCCCGACCAGAAGGATTTCTACATCACCTTCACGGTTGATGAGGGCACCCGCTACGAGTGGGGCACGATCAGCGTCGAAACCGCGCTGGACCGTCTGTCCGAGAATCTGCTGCTGGCCGCCGTGCCGATCCGCACCGGCACCGAGTTCCGCGGCGATCTGATCGAATCGGCGATCGACGCCATGACGTACGTCGCTGGCACTGTTGGCTACGCCAACGTCGTCATCACGCCGAACGTCGTGCGCGACCGCGAAAACCGCGTCGTCAACATCACGTTTGAAGTCAACGAAGGCCCGCGTGTCTTCATCGAGCGTATCGACATCGTCGGTAACACCCGCACGTTGGATCGCGTCATCCGCCGCGAGATGCGGGTCAATGAAGGCGACGCCTTCAACCGGGTTCTCCTCGATCGCTCGCAGCAACGCGTTCGTTCGCTTGGATTCTTCGAAACCGTCACCGTCGAGGACACTGACGGCTCGGCGCCGGATCGCTCCGTGGTACAGGTCAACGTCACCGAGCAATCCACCGGCGAACTCGCGTTCGCTGCGGGTTTCTCGTCGACTGAGAACTTCCTGTTCGACGCCTCGATCACCGAGCGCAACCTGCGAGGCCGCGGCCAGTTCCTGCGTTTGCGCGCGTCGATCAGTTCGCAACGCCAGCAGGTAGACTTCCGCTTCACCGAGCCGCGCTTCTTGGGCCGCGAACTCGCGGCGGGCTTTGACCTCTATTCGCTACGCACGAACTTCCGCAGTCAGTCGTCGTTTGAAAACCAATCGACCGGGATGGGTCTGCGCCTCAGTTTCCCGGTCGCTGAGCGGACCTCGCTGGGCCTGACGTACTCGTTGGTGCAGGACGACACCGAAATCACCAGTTCGCAGTGCGACCCCAGCAATCCGCTGCCGCCGCTGCTGTGCGATCAGGAAGGCGTGTTCCTGACGTCAGTGGTTGGCGTCACCGTCAATTGGGACCGCCGTAACGATCCTATTTTCGCCACACGAGGGTTCGATCTGTCCTTCAGCCAAGACCTCGCGGGTCTCGGCGGTGAGGTGAATTACCTTCGTACGGAACTTGAAGGAGGATTGTACTACGGCCTGCCATGGCAGGGTTGGCGTCTCACGGCTCGAGGCAGCGCTGGCTACATCGTCGGCTGGGGCGGTGACGAGATCCGGATCAATGACCGCTTCTTCAAAGGCGGCGCATCGTTCCGCGGGTTCGACGTCGCGGGTCTCGGTCCGCGGCAACTGCAGGTGACTGATGCCGACGGCACACTTGTGACCGCGGGTGACTCGCTCGGCGGCAATCTCTACGCGATCGGCACGATCCAACTCGATGTGCCGTTGCCGTTGCCGGATTCATTTGGTCTCGATGCAGCGCTCTTCACGGACTTCGGTACGTTGGGCGTTCTCGATCCGGGTAGCGTCGATACCATCGACATTCTCGGCCCCAACAGGCTCATCGTCGAAGATGAAGCGAGCCTCAGAGCCACCGCTGGTATTTCCGTCTTCTGGGATTCGCCATTCGGCCCCGTGCAGTTCGACTTCGCCCAACCGCTGGCAAACGAAGAGTACGATCAAACGGAAGAGTTCCGGTTCTCAACCCGGACGCGTTTCTAAGGGAAAGAAGCAATATGCGTGTTATGAGTGCAATGTGCGCGGTCGCGGCTATCGCGGCTGCGATCGCCCTGACGCCCGACGCGTCAGCGCAACGGCGCGGAAACCAGACTTCGTCGGTTATCGTCGTAAATTTCAACCGTGTCGTTTCCGATTCCGCTATGGGCCGCGACATGGCGGCCAAGCTCGGTCAAGTGCGCAGCCAAATTCAGACGGAAGCGCAGTCGCTTGCGCCGGAAGCTCAATCGATCGAACAAGAGCGCTCAAGTCTGGCGACCGCAACGCGCAACATGACGGCCGATCAGATTCGCAACAATTCGAGCATCAATTCACGGGTCGAAGCGTTCAACACCCGAGCCGAACAATTCCAACGCCGCCAGCAGGGCCTTCAAGGCGATTACCAGTGCTCGGAAGCGCTGGCCGGCCTCGAGTTGCGCAACGCGCTGCAACCAATCGTGCGTGGCGTGATGCAATCGCGCGGCGCCAGCGTCGTGATCGATTCCGGCACCACGCAATCGTTTGATCCCGCTGTCGATGTGACGGATACGGTCCTCCAACAGCTCGACGCCGCTAACCGCGCGTCCACGGCCGCGCGTCACGCGATCAGCGAATGCGCGGCGATGCAGCAGGGGGCTGCGGGCCAGTAATCGAGGTGACATTGGGCGGCGGCGGCGCCACATAGTCGGCGCATGATCGACCCCCGTTTCTACCAGGCGCTCGGACCGGTGACGGTCCGGGCGCTCGCGCCTTCCGCGGACATTGGCGGCGACCCCGAACGCCTGGTTTCCAGCGCCGCACCTGCTGATCAGGCCGGTCTGACAGACCTCTGCTATTTCGAAGGCAAGCGGGGCGCGACAGCGCTGACCAATGCACCTGCCGCCTGCATCATTACGCCAGCACAAGCGCACCTCGCGCCGAATGCCGGCGCGCTCATTCTCACCGATCGCCCGCGCGGCGCGTTCGCGCGGCTCGTGCCTGCGCTCCTGCGTCCACGCGGCTTCCCGCCCGGCGCACCAAGCATCGACCCTTCCGCCAAGATCGAGGAAGGCGTGCAGCTTGGCGCAGGCGTCGTCATTGGCGCGGACGCGCAGATCGGCGCCGGCGCCGTAATCGGCCCCAACAGCGTGATCGGACCCGGCGTCACGATCGGACGTCGCGCAAAAATCGGCCCACGCGTCTCAATCGCTTTCGCGTTGATCGGCGATGACGTGAATATTCTGTCCGGCGCGGTGATCGGCGAGCAGGGCTTCGGCGTCGCTGGCGACGCATCCGGGCCCATCGATGTTCCACACTTGGGGCGCGTCATCGTCCAGGATCGCGTTACCGTCGGCGCAAATTCCTGCATCGATCGCGGCGTCTTCGACGACACCGTGATCGGCGAAGGAACCAAGATCGATAATCTCTGCCACATCGCACATAATTGTCAGATCGGACGCGGCGTCCTCATGGCGGCGTTCGGCGGTGTTTCGGGGTCCACCGTGGTTGGAGACAATGTCACGCTCGGCGGCCGCGTCGGCATCGCCGACCATCGCAAGATCGGCGCGGGCGCAACCCTTGCCGGCGGCGCGGCGGTGTTCCAAGACGTGCCGCCAGGTGAAGTGTGGAGCGGATATCCCGCCAAGCCGTTACGCAAATGGCTGCGCGAAGCAGCATGGCTGAGCCGCAAGGCAGGGGCGCGCAATGAAGGCGAATGATCTGACCGAACAGCAAAAATCCACGGACGATGTGATCGAGATCGGCGAAATCCTCCGCCGTCTCCCGCACCGCTACCCGTTCCTCCTGATCGACCGCGCCATCGACTACATCCCCAACAAATCGATCCGCGGCATCAAGAACGTCACCATCAACGAGCCGTTCTTTCCCGGCCACTTCCCCGGCGCTCCGGTGATGCCGGGCGTGCTGCAGATTGAAGCGTTGGCGCAGACCGGCGCCGTGCTGATGTCGAAGACGCTTGAAGCCGACATCACCAAGCACCTGATCCTGTTCATGTCGGTCGAGAACGCGCGCTTCAAGAAACCGGTGATGCCGGGCGACACCATGGAGATGGTGGTCGAGGTGCTCTTCCAGCGCCGCAACATCTTTAAGTTCCGCGGCCGCGTCGAAGTCCGCGGCGAACTCGCCACCGATTGCGAATTCGCCGCCATGAAAGCGGATCGTCCGTCGTGAACGCCGCTATTCATCCAACCGCGGTCGTCGATAAGTCCGCCGAACTCAGCCTTGGCGTCGAGATCGGCCCGAGCTGCTTCATCGGTCCGAACGTGAAGCTCGGCGAAGGCACCAAGCTCATCGCCCACGTTTTCATCGAGAGCCACACCGAGCTCGGCAAGAACAACACCGTCTATCCATTCGCAGCGCTCGGTTGCCCGCCGCAGGATCTCTCCTACAAGAACGAACCGACCAAGCTCGTCATCGGCGACAACAACGTCATCCGCGAGCACGCCACGCTTCACCGCGGCACTGCGCGCGGCCGCGCGGTCACGACTGTCGGTAATGATTGCTTGATCATGGGCAATTGCCACGTCGCGCACGATTGCATCGTCGGGAGCAATGTCATCATGGCGCAAACCGCCACCATTGGCGGCCACGTCAAAGTTGGCGACTACGCCTTCCTCGGCGGCCTCGCTGGCGTGCATCAGCATGGCCGCGTCGGCCGCTATTCATTCGTCGGCGCATCGGCGCTGATGACAACCGATCTGATCCCGTTTGGCTCCGCCATCGGCAACCACGCCCACCTCGGTGGCCTCAACGTCGTCGGCCTGAAGCGCCGCGGTTTCACCCGTGAACAAATCCACGATCTGCGCGCTGCTTATCGCTTGCTGTTTGCTGAAGAAGGCACCTTCCAGGAGCGCATCGAGGATTGCATCGAAGCTTACGCCAGCAATCAGCAAGTGATGGAGATCGTCGACTTCATCCGCGCCGACGCCGCGCGCCCGCTCTGCATGCCGCGAGACTGAGATGACCTGGCGCAAGCTCGGCGTCATCGCGGGCGGCGGCGAACTGCCCGTCGTACTCGCCGAACACTGCGCGGCAACGAACCGTCCATATTTTGTCGCCCGCATCACCCCGTATGCTGACGCCGCACTCAACGCGCATCCGGGCACTGACAACGGTCTCGGCCATTTGGGCGGACGGATGAAAGCGATGCGCGAAGCCGGCGTCGATGCTGTGGTGCTAATCGGGCAAGTTCCACGTCCCGACGTCTCGAAGCTGGATCTCGACGACGGCGCCATTGCCATGCTTCCTGCCATCATGGCCGCGCTTCCGCAGGGCGACGATGCGCTCCTGCGCGCCATCCTCAACGAGCACGAACGCGCCGGCTTCCAGGTCGTTGGCGCGGAAGCCGTGATGGGTGATCTGCTTGCGCCCGAAGGCGTCTGGGGTGCCATCGCACCGACGCCAGCGCAAATGAAGGACATCATCAAAGGCGCTAAAGTCGCGCACGCGATCGGCGCCTTCGACATAGCGCAAGGCGTCGTCGTCCGCGACGGCCACGTGCTAGCTTTGGAAGCGGCCGAAGGAACCGACGAAATGCTGAACCGCGTGGCCGCGTTGCCGGATGCGTTACGAGGCACGCCGGACAACCGCCGCGGCGCACTCGTAAAGCGCCCAAAGCCGATCCAAGAGCGGCGCATCGATCTCCCAGTCGTTGGCATTCGCACCGTCGAAGGCGCTGCCCGCGCTGGCCTTGCCGGCATCGCCGTCGAAGCCCACGGCGCCCTCGCAGTTCGCCGCGCCGAGATGATCGCCGAGGCCGACCGGCTCGGCCTCTTCCTCTACGGTTTCACCTGCGCCGAAGCAGGCGACGCTTGAGCGGCTGCATCTTTCTGGTCGCAGCGGAATCGTCCGGCGACGCCCTCGGCGCCGACCTCGCACGCGTGCTGAAGGAGCGTGATCCGACACTTGAACTCGCGGGCGTCGGCGGCCCACTCATGGCGGAAGAGGGCGTGCCCACCCAAGCCGACATTAGCGGCCTCGCCATCCTAGGCTTCATCGACGGCTTCCTGGCCTTCGCCCGCGTCAAACGCGCCGTCGCGGCGACCGTCGCCGCGATCCTGAAGGCCAAACCAGACATCGTCGTGCTGATCGACTCCTGGGGCTTCACGCTTCGCGTCGCCCAAGGCGTCCGCGCCGCCGATCCGAGCATCAAGCTCGTTAAATACGTCGGCCCGCAAGTGTGGGCGACGCGTCCGGGTCGCGCCAAGACGCTCGCCGCCGCCGTCGATCACCTGATCTGCATCCACGATTTCGAAGTGCCATTTTACGAGCCCTACGGCCTCGACTGCACAGTATGCGGCCATCCAGCGCTCGGCCGCTACAAGCCAGGCGATGGCGCAGCATTGCGCGCGCGCCAAGGCTACAAGCCGAACGAAAAGATCATTCTCGTTCTGCCCGGCAGCCGCACCGCCGAAATCCGTCGCATTGGTCCAGCGCTCTGGGCCGCTGCCGAACTCCTAGATCGCGACCGCGACGTCCGCATCATTGTCGTAGCCGCCAACAGCGTGCGCCAACAGGTGCTCGAACAGGCGCCCGCCGCCGTGCGCATTTTGGATGAGCGCGAGAAGGAAGACGCCTTCGCCGCGGCCACGGTGGCGCTCGCGGCATCCGGCACGGTTACAACCGAGGTCGCTCTCCAGGGCACGCCGCTCGTGATCGGCTACAAGCTCGGCTGGATCACGTGGGCGCTCGCGCGCGCGTTTCTGTTCAAGTCGAAATACGCCACGCTGATGAATGTCGCCGCCGACAAGGAAGTCGCACCCGAGTTCATCCAAACCAAATGCACGCCGGAAAACATCGCCGCCGCCGCCGCGCCTTTGCTCGACGATGCGGATGCGCGCGAAGACCAGGTGCGCGCGCAAGACGAAGCGCTCGCTAAGATGGGCAGGGGCGATCGCCCGGCGTCTGAGTTCGCCGCCGATGCAGTGCTGAAGATGATGCGCGGCTAGCTTACTTGCGCTGCCCCACTGGCACGTAAGCGCGCAGCGTCGGCCCAGTGTAGACTTGGCGCGGACGGCCGATCTTCTGGCTGTCGTCTTCCATCATCTCGGTCCATTGCGCGATCCAGCCCACAGTGCGCGCGACCGCGAACAACACCGTGAACATCGAGGTCGGGAAGCCCATCGCGCGGAGCGTGATGCCCGAATAGAAATCGATGTTCGGATAGAGCTTGCGTGACACGAAATACTCGTCGTTCAGCGCGATCTTCTCCAACTCCATCGCCACCTTGAGCGTCGGATTGTCTTCGGCGCCCACTTCCTTCAGCACCATGTGGCAAAGCTTCTGCATCGCCGTCGCGCGTGGATCGTAATTTTTATATACGCGGTGGCCGAAGCCCATAAGCCGAATGTCGTCGTTCGGATCCTTCACGCGGCGAATGAATTCCGGGATATTATCGACCGTCCCGATCTCTTCGAGCATGTTCAGCGCCGCTTCGTTGGCGCCGCCATGCGCCGGGCCCCACAAACACGCGATACCCGACGAGATGCACGCAAACGGGTTGGCGCCCGACGAACCCGCCAGCCGCACCGTGGAGGTCGACGCATTCTGCTCATGGTCCGCGTGCAGGATCATGAAGACATCGAGCGCACGGGCCATGACCGGATTGATCTTGTAGTCCTCGGCCGGCACTGCGAAGCACTGCCGTAGGAAGTTGGACGCATAGTCGAGTTCATTGCGCGGGCTCACGAATGGCTGGCCGATCGAGTACTTAAATGCGCGCGCCGCAATCGTCGGCATCTTCGCGATCAGACGGTGGCTGGCGATGGTGCGTTGCTTGCGATCGTTGATGTCGGTGCTGTCGTGATAGAACGCGGCCAGCGCGCCGACCGTGCCGACCATGATCGCCATCGGGTGCGCGTCACGCCGGAAGCCGTCGAAGAAGCGATCGAACTGCGCGTGCAGCATGGTGTGGTAGGTGATGTCTTTTTCGAAGCGCTTGAACTCGCCTTCGTTCGGCAGCTCGCCATTGGCGAGCAGGTAGCACACTTCAAGGAAGCTCGATTTCTCGGCCAGCTGATCGATCGGATAGCCGCGATAGAGCAGCACGCCCTCGTCGCCATCGATATAAGTGATCTGGCTTTCGCACGCGGCCGTGGAGGTGAAGCCTGGATCGTAGGTGAAGACCTTGCCGTCCGAGTAGAGCTTGCGGATGTCGATCACGTCAGGGCCGACCGTGCCGCCATAAACCGGCAGCTCAAGCTGCTTGTTGTTTACTGTGAGGGTAGCCGAAGGCTTCTTGACGATCTTGCTGTCCATGGTCTCACACCTGATCCGATATGCGCGCGAGTGCTTCCTCGCGACCGAGTAATTCCAATGTCTGCCCCAAGTCCGGCGAAGGCGTGCCGCCCGTCAGCGCCGCCCGCAAACCGGGGCCGATTTGACCTAATCCAACGCCTTCGTCGGTAGCGAAAGCCTTAAGCGCGCTGCCCAGCGAGACATGGTCCCAGGCCGGCTCGTTCGCGAGCCTGTCGCGCAGGCGCAGAAGGCGTTGCTTGAAGTCGTCTTTCAGCAGCGATTGGGACTTCTCGTCAAGCGCAAGCGGTCGTTTCGCCAGCACAAAACGCGCTTGCTCGGCGAGGTCCGGAATCGTCTTTGCCCGCTTTTTCAGCAGCGGAATGGCGTTTGCCAAAACGACGCGCTCCGCGCCGCCTAAAGTCTCGCCACCGCGCTGTTCGATGAAACCCAAGACCAGCCGCGCCAACCGCGAATCGTCCGTAAGCGCCATGAAGTGCGCGTTGACCGAGTCGAGCTTCTTGAAGTCGAGCCGCGACGGCGCCTTGCCGATTTGCGTCACGTCAAAGATCGGCGCCGCGTCCTCTTTCGTCAAAATGTCATCGTGCCCCGGGCTCCAGCCCAGACGCATCAAATATGCGTTCATCGCTTCAGGCAGGTAACCCATGTCGCGCCATTCGTGTACGGCCTGCGCGCCGTGGCGCTTGGAAAGCTTCTTACCATCTTCGCCGTGAATGAGCGGCACATGCGCGAACTTCGGCGGCGTCCAGTCCATCGCCCGGAAGATCACGATCTGCCGGGCCGCGTTGGTCAAATGGTCATCTCCGCGGATCACGTGGGTCACACCCATGTCGTGATCGTCGACCACGACCGATAGCATGTAGGTGGGATTGCTATCGGCACGCAGCAAGACGAGATCGTCGATATCGCGCGCCTTGATCCGCACATCACCCTGGATCAGATCCGCGTTCAGCACATCGCCGTCATCCGGCGCGCGCAAACGCACTGTGAACGACGCGTCCGGCGCCGGCGGCGCTTTCCCGTCGCGATACGGAGAGCGAATGGCGCGGCCCTCGGCGTGCGCCGCGTTGCGCTGTGCTTCCTGCTCTTCCGCCGTCATGTAGCAGCGGAACGCGGCGCCGCGCTTGACCATCGCCTCGGCCACGTCGCGATGCCGTGGCGCCTGTGCGAACTGGTACGTGATTTCGCCGTCGTGCTGGAGGTCGAGCCAGTTCAGGCCATCGATCAGCGCATCAACAGCCTCCGGCGTCGAGCGCGCTCGATCGGTGTCCTCGATCCGCATCAGGTATTTGCCGCCCATTCGGCGCGCGTAAAGCCAGTTGAAAAGAGCCGTTCGCGCACCGCCGATATGGAGGTAGCCTGTGGGCGAGGGGGCGAAGCGTGTGACGACGCTCATCGGGGAGAATTCAGGGTGGTCAAAGCGCGCGCGTGGTAGCACGGCGCCCGCGTTTTCTCCTAGTCGCGCGCTGGCCGCCGTGGTCGCACTGCAGCGCGACCGTTGGATCTTGTGGTTGCCGGTCAGCATGGTCGCCGGCGCCGCCCTCTGGCTCACCGCGCCCACCGATCCGCCCTGGTGGATCGGCCCGTTGTTCCTCGTACTGGGGACCGCCACCGCCATCGCCATTGCCGCATGGACAAGCGAGCGCGCCGACGGCTGGGCCATGACGACACGCCACGTCCTCGGTGGCCTTTGCGCGCTCATCGCCGCCGCAGGGCTTGGCTTCACCTCCGCCCACCTGCGCGGCCTCACCGTCGCGCAGCCGGCCTACATCGGCGGCGAAGAACCCGTGCGCGTCGAAGGCTGGGTCGTCGCCAACGACGCCAACGACAACGGCCCACGATTGCGTCTGCTCGTGCGCAGCATCGAAGGCGTCGCCGAGCCGCCGCGTTACGTGCGCCTCTCGGTGAGCGAAGCAGGACTGCTGACCGCAGGTCGCGCCGCAAGCTGCCGCGGCATCCTCGGTCCGCCCTCAGGCCCCATGGCGCCCGGCGCCTATGACTTCGCCCGCCGCGCCTATTTCGAACGGCTCGCCGCTACCGGGTTCGCCTTCGGCCGTTGCCGTCCTGCCGATTTCGCCCCGCCGCCGGATTGGCTCGACCAACAGCGCCTCTTACTCGCCGCCGTCCGCGCCGATCTTGCCGCGGCCATTGTCGACGCCGCGCCTGGGCGCGGTGGCGCGATCGCCTCCGCGCTGATCACGGGCGACCGCAGCGCGATCGACGCCGACACCAACGCCGCTCTCCGCGACTCCGGCCTTGGGCATCTGCTTTCCGTCTCGGGCATTCACATGGGCATCGTCGGCGGCCTGGTGTTCGCGACGCTCGTTTGGACGCTCTCGCTGATCGCGCCGATCGCGCTACGATTTCCGATCAAGAAAATCGCCGCCGTCGGCGCGCTCCTCGTGCTGGCGGCGTACCTCATCATCTCCGGCTCAAGCGTGCCGGCGCTGCGCTCGTTCGTGATGGCCTGCGTCGCCTTCGGCGCGATTCTGCTCGACCGCCCCGCCATCTCCATGCGCGGCCTCGCGCTTGCGGCGTTCATCGTCGTGCTGATCTTTCCGGAATCCGTGATCGAACCCGGCTTCCAGATGAGCTTCGCCGCCACCATGGCGCTCGTCGCGTTGTTCGAAATCCTGAAGCGCGCGCCACACGAGCCAGCGCTGCCAACGCCCGGTCCACTGATCGGCGCGCTGCAAGCCACGACGCGCGGCATCGGCGGCGTGTTGCTGATCTCGTTCGTCGCCGGCCTCGCGACCGATCCATTTGCGATCTACCACTTCCAGCGTTTTTCGCTTTACGCGCTGCCCGCCAACCTAATCGCCGCCCCGATCATGTCGTTTTTGGTCGCGCCAGCGGCTGCCGTCGCCGCCGTTCTCGCGCCCTTTGGCATGGCGGATATTCCGCTCGAAGTGATGGCCAGCGCCCTCGATCTCATCGCCGCTGTCGGCCAAACCTTCGGGGAGCGACCCGAAGCGGTCCGCGCCATGCCGCGTCCGCCGGACTTGGCGTTCATCTTGTGCGTCGTTTCATTGCTTTGGGTGGGGTTGTGGCGCGGAGCCTTGCGCTGGCTCGGAGTGATCTTCTTCGCCGCCAGCATCGCGCTCTACATCAAGGCACCAACACCGATGGTGGCTTTCGACGCCGATACACGCGCCGTCTATGCCCGCGCTGACGGCGCTTCGGCGTGGACGCTTATCGCAGCCCCCGGCCGCTCCACCTACGCACGCGACCGCCTAGGCGCCATGCTCGGCCTCTCGCCGCCGACACTCGAACGTCTCGCGCCGCCAGAAAACTGCGGGGAGGGCGGCTGCACCTGGCTCGCCGCCGACCGCACATTTGCATTCGTTACAGATGAGACCGGCTTCGCCCGCGCCTGTCAGCGCGACGCTATCGTGATGAGCCGCGCCACCGCGCCAGCCGATTTCACACAGCGCTGCGGCACGGCAGCAATCCTAGATGCACCCGATCTCGCCCTACGCGGCGGCGCGTTGATCTACGCGACAGAGCACGGCGTCCGCATCGAACGCGCGCTCTCACCGGCCATCAGCCGACCGTGGACACCACGCGGCGGCGCCAGCGATCAGGAATAACGCCGGATCATGGCGACGAGCTTGCCCTGGATCTGCACACGGTCAGGGCCAAAGATGCGCGTCTCATAGTTTGGGTTCGCCGCTTCGAGCGCAATCGAGTTGCCGCGCTTGCGCAAGCGCTTCAGCGTCGCTTCCTCGTTGTCGATCAAAGCCACGACGATATCGCCGCTATCGGCCACGTCGGTTTTCTTGATCAGCACCACGTCGCCATCGAGGATACCGGCCTGGATCATCGAGTCGCCTTTGACCTCGAGCGCGAAATGATCGCCGTTGCCGAGCAAATCGTCCGGTGGCGTGATGCGGCCAATCTCGGTTTGGAGCGCTTCGATCGGCACACCGGCCGCAATCTGGCCCAGAATAGGGATGCTGCCGCTATTGGAGCGGCCTTCGCCGACCACGCTCGGCCTAAACGAGTTGCGCCCCTTCGCAGGCGCGGCAGGCGCCGCACTTTCCGGCATCTTCAGCACTTCCAGCGCCCGCGCCCGGTGGGGCAGGCGCCGCAGAAAGCCGCGCTCTTCGAGCGCCGTGATCAGCCGGTGGATGCCGGATTTCGACGCCAAATCGAGCGCCTCCTTCATTTCATCGAAGGACGGCGAAACGCCGCTCTCTTTGATCCGCTCATGGATATAGAGCAGCAGTTCTTTTTGTTTCGCTGTCAGCATGACCTGGACCAAAGGGTGAACGATATTTGTGTTCTATATCCGTTCACGGCGCCCGGTCAAGTCCAGTTTAGTTAACGGCCAAGTAGTGACCGCGTGGCCGCCGCCACATCCTCTTGCCGCATCAAACTCTCGCCCACGAGAAACGCGCGAGCCCCGGCGCGCTGTAGTCGCGCGATGTCGGCGTTCGTCGCGATACCAGATTCAGAGACCAGCAGCACGTCGCTCGGCGCCATCGTCACCAAGCGCTCCGTGGTCGCGAGGTCGGCTTCGAATGTCTTCAACGAGCGGTTGTTGACGCCAATCAACTTCGCATCGAGCGCCAACGCCCGCGCCATCTCGCGCTCGTCATGCACTTCCACGAGCGCATCCATTGCGTGCGCCGCCGCCGCATCGGCCAACGCATGCGCCAATGCATCGTCAACCGCCGCCATGATGATCAGGATCGCGTCCGCGCCGATGACCCGGCTCTCGGCGATCTGCCAAGGATCGATCATGAAATCTTTGCGCAGCACGGGCAGGGCGCACGCTCGCCGCGCTTCGACCAGATAGTCCTCATGCCCTTGAAAGCTCGGCGCATCTGTCAGCACGGAAAGACATGTCGCGCCGCCATCGGCATAGGCGCGCGCCAACACGGGCGGATCGAAGTCAGGCCGGATCAACCCCTTCGACGGGCTCGCCTTCTTGATCTCCGCAATCAGCGCCGTCGTCTGCCGCTCCAGCGCCGCACGAAAGCCGCGCACCGCCGGCGCTTCTGCTGCTTCGCGTTCCAACGCGTCCAGCGAGCGCTCCCGCTTCCGCGCCGCCACTTCCTCGCGCTTGTACGCGACGATCTTCGCCAGCACGCTCATGGCGCGCTCTGCGAAACGGCGATCAAGTTCGCCAACGCCCCACGCGCAGCGCCGCTATCGATCGACTTCAGCGCCATCGGCCAGCCCTCTGGCACATCCTTAGCCTTCCCCGCTACCACCAGCGCGCCCGCCGCGTTCAGTGCCACCGCGTCGCGATGCCCCGGCCGTCCGCCGCCATTGAGCAACGCCATCATCTCTTCGGCGTTTTCTGCGGCCAAGCCACCGCGTATGTCCGGATTGATCTCCGCATCCCTCGTCGCGCGCACCATCGTCACCGCGCCGGCATCCAGGATCGCCACGGTGTTGGCGTCACTCCCTTGCGCCGAAAGCTCATCCAGCCCGCCGGCGCCATGCACCACCCAAGCCTTTTCGCAACCAAGCTCTTTCAGCGCCCCCGCCACCGGCTCCAGAAAGTCCACGCTGAATACGCCCATCAACTGCCGCTTCACGCCAGCGGGATTGGAGAGCGGCCCCAGCAGATTGAAAATCGTCCGCTTCCCCAGTTCACGCCGCGCCAACGCCACGTGACGCATCGCCAGATGATGGTTCTGCGCAAACAGAAACGCCAACCCCGCCTCGCGCAAGCATCGCTCCAATGTCGGCACATCGCCCGTGAGCTTCACACCCAGCGCTTCCAGCACATCCGCCGCGCCAGACCTTGAACTCATCGCCCGATTGCCGTGCTTGGCCACGGGCACGCCGCAACCCGCCACCACGAACGCCACCGCCGTCGAGATGTTCAGCGTGTGCGCGCCATCACCCCCCGTGCCGCAGACATCGATCGCGCCTTCTGGCGCCGCCACCCGCACCATGCGCGACCGCAACGCCCGCGCGCCCGCTGCGATCAGCGGCGGTGCGTTCATCAGTGGCATGGTGAGCGTCAGGAACTGTTTGATGTCATCATGCGAAGCGACGCCATCCATGATTTCGGAGAAGGCGCCGTCGATCTCGGATGACTGGACGTAGCCGCCATCCTTCAGCGCCGAAAGCGTCGCAGCGAGGCTCATCGCAACGCTGCCACACTCAGAAAGTTCGCGACGATCGCGTGCCCATGCTCGGACGCGATCGATTCCGGGTGAAACTGCACCCCAAACACCGGCCGCGATTTATGGGACATGCCCATCACTTCGCCGTCGGCCGTCTCCGCGTCGATTGTCATCACGTCCGGAAACGTCTCGCGCTTAACCGCGAGCGAGTGATAGCGCGTCGCCTTGAAGGGGGAGGGCAGGCCTTTGAACACGCCGCCGCCGCGATGCGTCACGTCGGAAACCTTGCCGTGCATGATCGCCTGCGCACTCACCACCTCGCCGCCGAACGCTTGCCCCATCGCCTGGTGCCCGAGACACACGCCGAGGATCGCCAAACTCTCCGGCGCCTCACGCAGAAAATCCAAACAGATGCCGGCTTCGTTTGGCGTGCAGGGTCCGGGCGAGAGCACCACCGCCTTCGGCTTCATCTTCAGGGCATCGGAAACGGAAAGCGCATCGTTGCGGCGGACTTCCGTTTGCACGCCGAAGTCCTCGATGTAGTGGACGAGGTTATAAACAAAGCTGTCGTAATTATCTATGACGAGGATCATGAGCGGCCCCAAAGGCTAAGCGTGAACAAAACGGATCAGCGTTCGTTCGCGCGCCATCGAGTGGGGGACCAGAGCGTCATGCGTGGGCACCTTAGCTGAAAATCCAGCTCATGAAATAGGGCTCGCCCATTGGCCATCAGCCGATGCCCAAAAACACCCTTACTCGCTCAAGCTCTTCATCGAGCGCGCACTTAAACGCGGCGTCGCGAGGCGGCTTGCCGGATTGGTAGCCCAATTGCGCGATCAGCCGATTGTCCACAACGGAAAGATTGCCCCACCCGATCACGGTGTCGCGCCATAATAGCGGCAGCGCGTAATAGCCGCGCCCGCGTTTGGCCGCCGGCGTGTAGGCCTCGAAGCGATAAGCCCAACCCCAAAGCATCTCGAACCGTCGCCGGTCCCAAACCACAGGGTCGAACGGCGCGAGCAGGCGAACGGAGTCGCTGCCGCTCGATTGCGTCATCCAGCGCGCGCTGTGCGGGTTCTCGCCTTCGGCCCAAAACCACCGCACGCCATCGATCTCGGCCGACGGCAAACGTTTGCGTGCGCGCTTGAGCGCGGCGCGGTGTTGGCGTCTCCATTGCGGCGCGCCGCCCCGCAAATGGTAGGCGAGCTGGGTAAGCGAGCGGTCAGGTATGGGCGCGTACTTGCGCACGATCACATCAATGAGCGCATCCATCGCAGCCGGCGCGTCCTCGACGGGGGGCGTCTCGGCGCGCGCTTCGTAAAGCCGCACGCCGCCCGCTCGGCCGGCAATGCGGACGAGCCCGCGATAGTGCATGTCGTCGAGCAATTGCGTGCTGGCATTCGATGACCCGCCGAACCAATTGCGCACCTTGCCGTGTTGGAACCGCGCGTCGACCTCGCTCGGATGCACGACGCCGCGTTCGCGAACGAAGGCGAGCACAGCGGCGGCCTTCGCCGCCCGCGATTTTGTCCATCGCTTGCGCGGCGTGCGCGGGTGCATGAGCTGATGCGTCGCCCGCGGCAGGAAACCGTAGTTGATGAAGAAGTCCTCTTCGATCGCAAGCTTTGCGTAGCGCCGCTCGAGATCGCCAGCGCGATAATCGCGCACGCGGTGGCGCAGGATCAGGTCCTGGGCTCGCGCTGGCGCGCGTATCGGATCAGCTTGCACGAAGCCGAGGCGTTCTATGGCGCGCGGCAGCGTGGTGGGCATAAACAGCGTACGCGCCACCGCGTAGCGGCGGAGATCGTCAAAGGTGGGCGGCTGTGTAGCCATCAAGCGAAATCAATCGTAGCGCCAAGCTTCCGCGGCAGCCCCAAACACCGCGCGCGACTTGTGCAGCGTCTCCTGCAGCTCCGCCTCGGGGTCGCTGTCCAGCACGACGCCACCGCCAGCCTGTACATACAGCATGCCGTGTTTCACCACGCCGGTTCGGAGCGCGATGCATGTATCCATATCGCCGCCGGCGCCGAAATAGCCGACCCCGCCGGCATAGATGCCGCGCCTGTGCTTTTCGACTTCGTTGATGATCTCCATCGCACGGATCTTCGGCGCGCCCGTCACCGTGCCGTGCGGAAAGCCCGCGATCAGCGCATCGAGCGCGTTTAGCCCTTGCGCAAGTTCGCCTTCGACGTTGGAGACAATGTGCATCACGTGGCTGTAGCGCTCGATCGTGAACGACTCCGTCACGCGCACGTGCTTTGAACCGGCGTCCGCCGCCGCCGCCAGATTGCCGCTCGCGCCGCCACGCACCGCAACGCGCCCCAAATCATTGCGCGCCAAATCCACCAGCATCAGATGCTCGGCACGCTCTTTCGGGTCGGCGAGCAATTCATGCTCCAACGCCAAGTCTTCGGCCGGCGTCGCGCCGCGCGGCCGCGTGCCCGCGATCGGCCGGATCGTCACCGTGTCACCGCGTAGACGCACCAGGATCTCCGGGCTCGATCCGACGACGCTAAAATCCTGGAAGTTGAGGTAGTACATAAACGGCGAAGGATTGAGCCGCCGCAGCGAGCGATAAAGCGCCAGCGGCTCGTGCGCGAATGGCGCCGAAAAACGCTGACTTGGCACCACCTGAAAGATGTCTCCAGTGCGCGTGTACGTTTTGCACTTTTCGACCAGCGCCCGGTAATCATCCGGCGTAGTGTTCGATACCGGCTCGCGCGGCTTGGAAGCAGCGGGTCTTGATGGGAGTTTCGGCAACGGCCGGTCCAAGGCTCGCGCGATCCGCATCAAGCGTTGCCCGGCTGCGTGATACGCCTCCGCTGCGCCTTGTCCGCTGCGTGGCCGCGCTGGCGTCACCAGGGTGATCTCGCTGGTCACGTTGTCGAACACGCAAATCACCGTCGGGCGCACCAGCAGCGCATCCGGCGTGCCAATGGGATCTGCCGTGTTGTCCGGCAGCTTCTCCATAAAGCGCGCCATGTCGTAGCCGAGATACCCAAACAGCCCCGCCGCCATTGGCGGCAGGGAAGGCGGCAACTCCAGCGCCGACTTCGCCAACAATTTGCGCAAGCTCTTCAGCGGTGCGTCCTTGTGGGCGCGGAAGGCGCTGTCGGCGAAACCGCCGCGGCTCTGCTCGGCGCGGCCATCCTTCACGCGCCACACCAGATCGGGCCGGAGCCCGATGATGGAATAGCGGCCGCGGAAATCGCCGCCTTGCACGCTTTCCAACAGAAACGTGCCTGGCCTGTCGGCGCCGAATTTCAACAGCGCCGAAACCGGCGTCTCCAGATCGCTGACGCGCTTGGTCCATACAACACCGCCGCCCTTTGCATAGGCGGCGGCGAAGTCTTCTAAAGATGGCTCGAGCGGTGGTCGCTCTGAGGTCATTGCGCCGGTGCTTCCTCGTCGCCGGACTGGCGGAAGGTTTGGTTGATCAATTGCTCGTTCCGGCGTGGGTTGGCGCGGCGAATGATTTCGTCCTGCAGCGCGGCGGCAAAGCTCTCGCCAAGCGTTTGCTGAAGCTGCAAGCGCGTGGCCTCGACTTCTTCGGGATGTTCCGCCGGATCGACGCGATTGATCTGTTCCACAATCGCCACCAGCATGGCTTGGCCGTCGGCGCGCGCGTCAGCGACGACCGCGCCCTGTTGGTCGGCAAAGATCTGTCCGGCCAAACCGCGCGCAGGAATCTGCGACGCCATGCGCCGGTCGATCTGCTGCGAACTCACCAGCATGTTGAAGCGGTTGGCCCGCGCCGCGGCCGCAAAGCTCTGACCGCCGCGCACGGCCTCGATGACGTCTTGGCTCATGTCGCGGAGACGTCGCGCCCGTTCGCGGCCAATCCACACTTCGGTCAGCTGCGGACGCACATCGTCGAGCGGGCGCACGAAGGACGGCGTCACGCTATCGACCGAGATGATCACATCCGCATCGCCGACCGGCGCGAAATCCGTGGCTTCGCCTTCGTCGGTGGCGAAGGCAGTCGTCACCAGCTCTTCCATGCCCGCGAGAGCTTCGATCTCGTTACCTTGGGCGTCGTGACCGCCGGCTTCAACCGCCGGGATGGAGACCACGCCCAGCCCGCTTTGACGCGCGGCCTCGGCAATTGGAGTGCCGCTCGCCCGCGCATCCTCGAACGTGTTGATCGCGGTGTTGAGGAGCGAGCCAGCTTCGTCGATGGCGATGGCCTGCCGCAGCTCGTCGCGCATCGCGGCTAAGCTTGGCTCAACCGCCGGCGTCACCGCTTGCACTTGAACGACAGCCCACGGCGTCAGCGAACCGCGCACGACGCGTGGCGCGGCGCCCGCCCGCATTTCGAACACCGCTGCGGCCACGTTGGCGTCCGTCACTTCTGCGCGCGCGTGGTTCTCGCCACGCGTTGCCTGGAGCGAGAGCGCTGCCGCAACGGCGTCCGCGCGCTCGCCACGGCCAAGCCGCGCCGCCGCATCGTTCGCCTGCGCCTCTGTTTGCGCCGAGATGCGGACATAGGTGCGGCGTTCCGGTTGCGTCAGCGCCGCACGGCGCGCTTCGAACTCCTCCTGCAACCGCGTCTCGGGAATGTTGACGCGCGCGATGAAATCCTGCGGCCGCGCATACACCAGCGTCAGCGCCCGGAACTCCGGAACGCGAAGCGAATCTTGGCTCTCTTCCCAGAACGTCTGTAACTGCGCTTCGGTCGGCGGCGGAATCGCGCCAGCGGCGGAGAGCGGGGCTTCGGCAATGGAGACCACGCGGGTCTCGGATTGGTAGGCGAGGCCGATGGCGCCGAAGCTCGACGGCGCGCGCACGCCGGCGACCAGTGACTGCATCAGCATTTCCCGCGTGATGTCGCCGCGCATGTCGTTTTCGAACTCAGCCCGGTTGTACTGAAGCTGTTGTAGGAATGCGTCGTATGCCGCGCGGTCGAATTGGCGCGTCACCGGGTTCATCACGGCTGGGATCGAACGGATGCGCTCGCCGACCTGAGCGTCACTGGCGCTGACGCCGATCTTCTGCGCGTAATTGTCGAACGCGCGCCGGCCGATAATGCCTTCCAGCAACCGCAAATGCAGACCGGCGTCGACTGCCTCCTGTTGCGAGACATTGCGTCCGTTGGCGCGTCCTCCTCGGAGCGTCAGCTCCAATTCGCGCGAGAGTTGGGCCGGCGTCACCGTCCGCGCGCCGATTTGAACCAGGTTCGCCGAACCGGGCATCGAAATCCCGCTCTGCGGAATGAGGAACGCGACCATCGCCAGGCCGACCAGACCCAGAATGACGCTGGCGATGAAGCCGCGGGAGAGTTTACGAAATTGCAGAAGCATGAACGCATCCGGTAAGCGTGAAGGCGCCGGACCATAAAGACGCCCCCAGGCGGGGGCAATCGCCGGAGCTGGGTCGAGAGGGAGGCCAAATGGCCGCGCGCAAGCCGTTGATCGCTGGAAACTGGAAGATGTTCGGCCGCAGCGCCGATCTGGGCGAAATCGCGGCGCTCGCCGAGACGATCGGCCCGGCGTCAGGCGTTGTCGACGTGCTGATCTGCCCGACCGCGACCTACATCGCCGCCGCCGCTGAGCAGGTGAGGGGCAAGACCATCCTGATCGGCGCTCAGGACTGCAGCGCCATCGCCGACGATTCCGCACGCACAGGCGAAATCAGCGCGGCCATGCTGGCCGATGCTGGCGCCCGCTGCATCATCGTCGGTCACTCCGAACGCCGTACGTTGCACGGGGAAACCAGCGACCTGGTGCGCCGGAAGGCGGAAGCAGCGCTCGCCGCGGGCGTCACGCCCATCATCTGCGTCGGTGAGACCCAAGCCGAGCGCGAAGCCGGCCGCGTCGCTGAAATCGTCGGCCTGCAGGTGCGCGAAAGCGTGCCGGAGCAGGGCGCCAACATCGTCGTCGCCTACGAGCCGGTTTGGGCCATCGGCGGGACGCGCACGCCGACTTTGCCGGAGATCGCCGAGGTCCACACCCTCATCAGGCGCGTCCTTGCCGAACGCTTCGGCGATCAGGCGAACGCCATCCGCATCCTCTACGGCGGCTCCGTGGGTCCCAAGAACGCGGCGGAGATCTTTTCCGTCGAGGGCGTCGATGGCGCCCTGGTGGGCCGCGCTAGCCTCAAGGCAGCTGACTTTGCAGCGATTATTTTGGCCCATCCGGCTGCGTCTTAGGGGTGCGCTGCGCCGGGCTGGTGTTTAGGATGGCCCTCAGCTATTGAGCGCCCTTTCGCGCGCGCCCATGTCCGGGCGGGCGCCGATGTGCGCTGGGAGTGCGGGCAGCCTATGGAACTCGTCGTCCTCATCATTCACCTGCTGGTCTGCGTCTGTTTGATCGGCCTCGTTCTGCTCCAACGCTCCGAGGGTGGCGCGCTGGGCATGGGCGGTGGCGGCGGCGGGTCGCTGATGAGCGGCCGTGGCGCAGCCGACGCGCTTGCCAAGATGACGTCCGTCGCCGGCGGCTTCTTCCTAGTGACCTCGCTCGGCCTTACAGTTCTGTCCGGTGCCTCATCCGCCTCCGCTGGCGGCTCGGTGCTCGACAACATCGTCCCGCGCAGCTCCATGATCGCACCGGCGGCGCCAGTCGCGCCCGCGCCGACGCCTGCCGAAACCCGCCCTGATCCGACCGAAAGCAGGGCGCCGCAAGCGACTGACACGCGCCTCGCGTCGATTATGCCTGGCCCCGCGCCAGCAGCGGCTGCGCCGTCAACGTCAGGCACCACCCGCGCTGGCCCGCTGACCACGGCCTCCGCCGCGCAGCCGACGACCGCGCGTACCACAACCCGCACCACCGCGCCGCCGCCGGCCACCACCCGTTCCGGCGCCACAACGGTTCCAGCGTCGACAGCCGGCACGGCGACAGTGCGTCCGCAACCTGCGGCAACGCAACGTTCCGCTGGCGCAACGGCCACGTCGACGCCTGCGCCGCTGGTCCTGCCGAACACCTCTGGCTCGGTAACCGGCATCGCTCTGACGGATGATCCAACGCATCAGACCGAATCGATAGAGATTGGCGGCGGAGTGGAAGCCGTACGGCGCGAACGCGCCGGCCCCGACCAGTAAGATTTAGTCCGTCTAAGCCGGGCTGGGGCAGAACGCGGCCGGGCTGATTTGGAAAGTTATGGCGCGCTACGTGTTCATTACCGGCGGCGTGGTCTCTTCCCTTGGGAAGGGCATCGCCTCCGCCGCTCTCGGCGCTTTGCTTCAAGCGCGGGGATACCGGGTCCGCCTCCGCAAACTCGATCCCTACCTCAACGTCGATCCGGGGACGATGAGCCCGTATCAGCACGGCGAAGTCTTCGTCACGGACGACGGCGCCGAGACTGACCTCGACCTCGGCCACTACGAGCGCTTCACCGGCGTGTCGGCGCAACAAGCCGACAACATCACCACCGGCCGCATCTACCAGGAGATCATCGCCAAGGAACGCCGCGGCGATTATCTCGGTGCGACTGTGCAAGTGATCCCGCACGTCACCAACTCGATCAAAGAATTCATCCTCTCCGATCACGGCGACGCGGACTTCGTGCTCTGCGAAATCGGCGGCACCGTCGGCGACATCGAAGGCTTGCCGTTCTTCGAAGCCATCCGCCAACTCGGCCAAGAACTGGATCCCGGCCAAGCCGCGTTCGTGCACCTCACGCTGCTGCCTTACATCCCGTCAGCCGGCGAGATGAAGACGAAGCCGACGCAGCACAGCGTGAAAGAACTGCGCTCGATCGGCATCCAGCCCAATATTCTGCTCTGCCGCTGCGATCGTCCGATTCCCGAGGAAGAGAAGAAGAAGATCGCGCTGTTCTGCAACGTGCGCGAAGGCGCCGTCATCGAAGCGCGCGATCTGCCGACGATCTATGAAGCGCCGATGGCGTATCACGCCGCGGGCTTCGACACCGAGTTGCTGAAGTACTTCGGCGTCACCGTCGCCCCGCAACCCGATCTCACGAAGTGGGAGACGATCGTTCATCGCCTCAAATCACCCGATGGCGATGTCACCATCGGCGTGGTCGGCAAATACACTGAGCTGAAAGACGCCTACAAATCGCTGATCGAAGCGCTGCATCACGGTGGCGTCGCCAACAACGTCAAAGTCAACATCCGTTGGATCGAGTCCGAGAAGTTCGAGGAGAAGGGCGCCGCGTGGCACGAAGATCTGCACGGTGTGCATGGCGTGCTGGTCCCGGGCGGCTTCGGTGAGCGCGGCAGCGAAGGCAAGATCGCCGCCGTCACCTTCGCGCGCGAACACGACACGCCATTCTTCGGCATCTGCTTCGGCATGCAGATGGCCTGCATCGAAGCCGCGCGTAACCAAGCTGGCCTCAAAGGCGCCAGCTCAACCGAGTTTGGCCCAGCCAAGCATCCCATCGTCGGCCTGATGACCGAATGGCTCAAAGGCAACGAACTGGAAAAACGCCAAGCCGCTGGCGATCTCGGCGGCACCATGCGCCTCGGCGCCTACAAAGCAGCGCTCGATCCCGACAGCAAAGTCGCCGCCATCTACGGCGACACCGAAATCTCCGAGCGCCACCGCCACCGTTACGAAGTGAACACCAAGTACCGCGACAAGCTCGAAGAAGCCGGACTTATCTTTTCGGGCATGAGCCCAGACGGCGTGCTCCCCGAAATCGTAGAACGCCGCGACCACCCGTGGTTCATCGGCGTGCAATATCACCCCGAGCTCAAGAGCCGCCCCTTCGAACCGCACCCGCTCTTCGCGAGCTTCATCGCGGCAGCGGTGGAGCAGAGCCGCCTCGTCTAATCGCGTGAAAATCCTTTGCGACAATGCCGTTGGTCGATTTTCATCCTCACATTTTCGTGCGCGACAAAGGACAATGGACGGATGAACCGATTGCCACTCATCGCAACGCTCCTGTCCGCCGCGCCCGCCGCCGCCGCGACGCCCACGGCTTCTGCGCCGAGCGGAAGCGCCATTCTCGCGCTTTTCATATTCGTGGTCGTCGCGTGGATTTCTTTCCGCGTCGTGGCGCGTGCTTTACGCGCGCGAAAAGCCCAAGCAGCGGTCGGTGGAAGTTTCGAGGAATATGTTCTCGAAGCGTTGGCCAATGCGGCTCGTATCGACGGCCGGCTTAATCCGGCCGAACGCACAGCCATCGCAAGCGCCATGCGCGACATCGCTGGACCCACCTTCGATGAAGCGCGCGTTGAAACGGCGCTGGCGCATGCGCGCCTCAGCAAGGCGGAGTTGGTCGCCTATCTTGCTTCGCGGGCAGGTGCGTTCACGCATGAACAGAAGTCGGCGCTATTGAGGGCTCTGCTCGCGGTCTTTGTCGCTGACGGCGCCTTCGATGAAATCGAGCACGCCGCTTTGGTGGATTACACCGCCGCCGTCGGCTTCGATCGCCAGAGCGCGCCGCAAACGCTGCGCCGCATCGCCGGCGATTTCTCGCGCGGCAATATAACCTAGTCCGTCACCGCGCGCGCGAACGCCGTCACATCATCCAGCACAGGGGCGCGCCCTCGGAACGGCCGAGACAAAGCGATCAGAATGTCGATGTGATCGACGTTCTGGTAGATCTTGGTCTCCACGCGCCCACCCGCGGCGCGCTGCACCCGGGCCAAACTCTCGAGATTGCGCGGACCGACCGTGTCGTCGTCGACGCCCCACAACAACAGCAAAGGCGGTGCATCCGCGCGTGCGAAATGGACAGGCTGCGTTAGTTGTGGATCGGGCGCTTGCCCGAACGCGTTACGCGTCGCGTTGACATCGAACGGCAGGAAATCGTACGGCCCCGCCAATCCCACGGCGCCACGAATAGAACCATCCGCCACGCCGGCAGAGCGCAGATAGTCGCCAGCCAACGCCAGCATCACCGCATTGTACCCGCCAGCGGAATGGCCCACGAGCACGATCCGCCGGCCGTCGCCGCCATACTCAGCGACATGATCGCTGACCCAGCGAACCGCCGCAGCGCAATCCTCCACAAAGCTGGGAAACCGCACTTCTGGCACCAGCCGATAGTCCGGCACGACAATCATGAACCCGCGTGACGCCAATGCCGCGCCGAGAAACTCGTAGTCGTCCTTGTCGCCCGTCGCCCATGAACCGCCATAGATGAACACGATCACCGGGAGCGCCGCAGCGGCATCCGTCGGCGCATATACGTCGAGCTTTCGTCGCGCCCCCTCGCCATATGCCATGTCGCGCGCGACCCGCCGCACGCCCGCATCGCGCGGGGTGAGGGAATCGAACGTCCCCAGCGAGGGGGTACACCCAGCCAAAAAGGGCAGGGCGGCGAGCAGGGTCCGGCGGCGCATCATGGCTCTTACGTCTCCCACCCTGGTTCGGATGCCAAGCCCGCATCCAAACCCCGAGGTCAATGCATCCTCCCCACGAAAGCGCCCATGCCCGCGGCAGCTCGGAGGAGTCCATGAAGTACCTGATCGCGCCGGCGCTGATCGCCCTGGCCTTGGCCACAGCCGCCCAGGCCGAAACCCGCAACCTGACCGGCTTCGATGGCGTCGGCGCTGCTGACAAAATCGACGTCTATGTGACCCAGGGTGAAGGTTTCCGCGTCGAGGTCACAGGCCGCGACGCCGCCCGCGTCCGCACCGAAGTCAGCGATGGCAACGTTTTGCAAATATCGTCCCGTAGCCGGTCCTGGTGGGGCGGGACGCCCGATCTCGACGCCACCGTCCGCGTCACCATGCCGGCCATCGAAAACCTTGCCGCCGCCAAAGGCGCCACACTCACCGCCACCAACATCCGCGCCGGCAACCTTGATCTCGCCGCAGCCATGGGCGCCGAGCTGGATGTGTCTGGAACCTGCAGCCGCGTCGATATCACGGCCGCCATGGGCGCCTCGGTCGATGCCGAACACCTCATCTGCAACGAAGCCGATGTCTCTGCTTCAATGGGGGCCGATATCGAACTCAACGCCACTCAGTCGTTCGACGCCTCGGCTTCCATGGGCGCATCGGTCAACAATTCCGGCGCCGGCGCCGCCCGCGATGTGTCGGCCTCGATGGGCGCCTCGGTAAACTGAGCCATTGGGAACCCACGCGACGGCGCCGCGTTGGGTTCCCACATGGAACAGGTCAGCGAAACAATGGCGCAAGCTGCCGCGCCGGAACGCGCTCGCGCGATCGGCTCGGGCGCGAAGGCGCTCGTCTTTTTTAATGAAAAGGCTGGCAGCGTCACCGCCGCTGATCGTGAGAAACTCGTCGCCGCCCTCGCCACCGCCGACATCGGTCAGGTTGCAATGATCGACGCCGAAAAAATCTCGCGCAAGCTCTTCGCCCGCGCCAAGGAGTTCGATGTCATCATTGTACTTGGCGGCGACGGCACCGCGCGCGCCGCGGCCGAACTCGCGCCGCGCAACGGTCCGCCACTGATCCTGTTGCCGGGCGGCACGCTCAATATCCTGCCGCGTGCGCTCTACGGCGAACTGCCTTGGCCCGAGGCGCTCGCCGCAGCACTTGAGCACGGTGTCATAAAGAAGCTGCCTGTCGGCCGCGCCAATGACGAGCCATTCTACGTTGCCGCGCTCTTTGGCGGCACAACGCAACTTGTTCACGTCCGCGAAGCCGTACGCGAAGGGAAACCGCTGACGGCTTGGCGCCGGCTCCGCATTGCGTTCAAACGTTCCTTCACGCGCGATCTGCGCGCGCGCACTGGACGTGGTGCGATGCAGAAGATGGAAGCCATTGGCGTTCTGCTCCCAAGCTTCTCTGGCGGAATTGAAGCCGATGATCTGGAATGGGTCCGTCTCGACGCGCGTCATCTGCTCGACTTCGCCCGCGTCAGCATCCGCGCGCTCACCACGAGCTGGCGCAACGATTCCGCCATAGAGATCAGCCGCTGCAAGTCCGGCGACATCGACGCCAAGCTCGGTTACATCCACGCCACGCTCGACGGCGAACCCCGCCGCTTCTATTCGCGCGTTCACATCAAGTACGATCCCAACGGGCCGCGTGTTCTGGCCCTGGAACCCGAAGCAGCGTGAGCGCAAGCGTGCAGCTAGTTCATCTCACCGATCTCCACTTCGGCTGCGAGGATAAACACGCGCTCGCGGCGGCCGCGAAATACATCGCGGATCTCAAGCCCGACGCCGTCATCATCACTGGGGACGTCTCCAAGGATGGCCTGGCCGTCGAACTCGACAACGCCTGCGCCTGGATGCGCGATCTCGCGGCGCCGGTGATGATGACGCCCGGCAATCACGACGTGCCGTACTACGAAATGTGGGGCCGGCTCGCGTACCCCTGGACACGCTTTAGAAATGCGTCGCACGGCATCCAAACCCAAGCTTGGCACACGCAGCTTTTCTCCATCGTGCCGGTCAACACCGCGCGCGCCTGGCAATTCCGTTTCAACTGGGCGCAAGGCGAGATCTCGCGCGGCCAGACCGCTATTGCTGCCGCCGAATTGCAGAAAGCTCAGCCCGGCGCGCTGCGCATCCTCATCACACACCATCCTCTGGCATGGCCCAACGACGCTCCGATCAAAGGCATCACGCGCGGTGGCGAGCGCGGTTTGGAAAAACTCATCGACGCCGGCGCCGAACTCTTCCTCAGCGGCCATCTCCACTTCGCCTCCGCGCGCCTGGTCGGCACCCGCGCGCTGAGCGTCGTCAGCGGCACGCTCTCCCAGCGCGTGCGCCACGAGCCGTGCGCGTTCACCGTGATCCGCCGGCCGCTCGAGGACACCATCGAGGCTGAGGTGATCTACATCGTCCAAGGCGTGTGCGAGACCGCCAGCATCCGCCAATTCCGCCTCAATGCCCCGCTCGAACCCGGCGCGCCGGCTGTGGTTCACGCGCAGGCTTGATCAGGCGCGTCCGTCGATCGATTGGCTGCGCTCGCCACCCGGCCGCGCGATGCCTTCCAGCGCTTCGCCCGCTTCCTCGGCGTTCACCGCCAGCGCGATGTCGGCCAGCGACACGATCCCAACAAGCCGCTTTTCCACGTCCACGACGGGCAGCCGGCGCACTTGCATCTCGCCCATGTTGTCGCTGACATGATGTACGTCCTCGTCCTCGTGGCAGTAGAGGACGTCATGGGTCATCACCTCGCCCACGGTGGTCTCCGGCCCTTTGCCGACCGCTACCGCCCGAATGGCGATATCCCGGTCCGTCACCATCCCCGCTAGGCGGTCCCCGGCGGCAACGGGGAGGGCGCCGACATCGGCGTCGGCCATGATCCGGGCGGCTTCCCGGATCGTCGCTTCCGGCGTCACGGTGCGGACGTCGCGGCTCATGACATGCTGAACGATCATCGGTTATCTCCGTCTCTGGCGCGCAGCCCCAGGAATCCCCAGGCCAACGCGACGTTTGAGCCGGGGTTCCGGGCAGGGCTGAGGCTTGCCGGAAAGCCCCGTTTGGCCTATCAGCCCCGCTTTCCCGATGTCTGACCCGGGTCCAGGAGTTTACCGGCTATGGCCGTTCCGAAGCGAAAAACCACGCCCTCGCGCCGCGGCATGCGCCGGTCGCACGACAAGCTGGCGAAGAACACCTACGTCGAAGACGCGGAGTCCGGCGAACTCCGCCGTCCGCACCACATCGACCTGAAGAGCGGCCGCTATCGCGGCAAGCAAATCCTGAAGCCGCGCGAGGACTAAGTCCGAGCGCGTCCCCGCGAAAGCGGGGACCCAGGGGTTGACGAGATGACCGGCGTTGGCTCGATGCGCGCTTTCGCGCTCGCTCTTTCCATCTTGGCGCTGGCCGCGTGCCAGCAGGACCCGCAGTCGCAAGGCGCGCGGGATTCGACCGTTCCCGCGCTCACCGTGGAAGGCTACGGCGACATGCGCATCGGCATGACGCTCGCCGAAGCGCGCCAAGTCTCTGGCCGGCCAATGAACAACGAAGCACTTGAGCCGGAAATTTCCGGCGCTTGCGTCGAACAGCAATACACAGCGACGGACGGCGATCAGCTCTGGCTGATGTTCGAAGGCGATCGCCTGACGCGTGTCACCGCGAGCAGCGAAGCGCCACGTACCCGCACGGCGCAAAACGTTGGCGTCGGCTCAACCGACGCTGAAGTCCGAGCCGCGTACCAAAACGTCATCGAGGAAGGCGCGCATTACAACCCGCCGCCCGCGCACAATCTCCTGATATGGACCGTCCCGGATCAAAGCGGCTTGCTGTTCGAAGTGAGCGAAACCGGCGTCGTCACCGCCGTCCACGCCGGCGGCCCTTCGATCCGCTACATGGAAGGCTGCGCCTAAAGCGCATACGCGCCCTGCGCCGGTTTGCCTTGCGTTTTGGCCGCTGCCGCGCTCCAAACGCCTATCAAATCTAGCCCTAAGCAGGTGTCCCCATGACCGGCATCGCCGACATCGTTGGCCGCGAAATCCTCGACAGCCGCGGCAATCCTACCGTCGAAGTCGATGTCTGGCTGGAGGACGGCGCCATGGGCCGCGCGGCCGTGCCGTCAGGCGCCTCCACCGGCGCCCACGAAGCCAACGAAAAACGCGATGGCGAGCCCGACCGCTATCTCGGCAAAGGCGTTCGCGACGCCGTCGAAGCCGTGGGTGGCGAGATCGCCAGCGCCATCATGGGCCTCGACGCGGACGACCAGCGCCGCATCGACCGCACCCTGATCGAACTCGACGGCACCGACAACAAAGCCCGCCTCGGCGCCAACGCCATTCTCGGCGTCTCGCTCGCCACCGCCAAAGCCGCCGCGCAAAGCAACGGCCAGCCGCTGTTCCGCTATCTCGGCGGCGTACAAGCGCGCGTGCTGCCGTGTCCGATGATGAACATCGTCAATGGCGGCGCCCACGCCGACAACCCGATCGACATGCAAGAATTCATGATCATGCCGATCGGCGCGACCACGATGGCCGACGCCGTGCGCATGGGCTCGGAAGTCTTCAACACGCTGCGCAAAGAGCTGAAGGACGCCGGCCACTCCACCAACGTGGGCGACGAAGGCGGCTTCGCCCCGAACCTGAAGAGCGCAGAAGAAGCCATCGGCTTCATCCTCAAATCGATCGAGAAGGCGGGCTACGCCGTCGGCGACGACATCGCGCTCGCGCTCGATTGCGCCGCGACCGAGTACTTCAAGAAAGGCAAGTACGAGATGGCCGGCGAGGGCAAGTCCTTCTCGCCGCAACAGAACGCCGAATTCCTGGCCGACCTCGTTTCGCGCTATCCGATCGTTTCGATCGAAGACGGCATGTCGGAGGATGATTTCGAAGGCTGGGCCGCACTCACCGAACTGATCGGCGATAAATGCCAGCTCGTAGGCGACGATCTTTTCGTCACCAACATGAAACGCCTCGAGATCGGTTTCGAGAAGGGCCTCGGCAACGCCATCCTGATCAAGGTCAACCAGATCGGCACGCTCACCGAAACGCTCGACGTCGTCGATATGGCCCAGCGCGCCGGTTATTCCGCCGTCATGAGCCATAGGAGCGGCGAAACCGAGGACTACACCATCGCCGATCTCGCGGTCGCCACCAATTGCGGCCAGATCAAAACCGGCTCGCTTTCGCGCTCGGACCGCACTGCCAAATACAACCAGCTCATCCGCATCGCCGAGATGCTGGACGACAGCGCGGAGTATGCCGGCGCCAGCACAATCGTCGGACGCTAGCGCCGCTCAGCTGCCACGGCTGCGACGGTGATCGCGTCCTCGTAGCTCGCCGCCTCCTCGACGCGCTCAAGCACGTGGAGTTTGCGCAACACCGCGTGCACGCCGGGCCGCAGTTCGCAGAACACCACGTGCACGCCATGGCTTTCGCAGCGCTTCAGGAAACGCTCCACGGCGTTCACGCCCGACGCATCCGCCATCGGTACGTCGCGGAAGCGCAGCACGAACGCGCGCGGCGGCGGAAACGCTGCCTCCAGCGCATCGATCAGCCGGCTCGCGGCGCCAAAGAAGAGCGGCCCGCGAAGCTCGAATGATTCCACGCCCGCCGGCAATTCCGCGCGCGCCTGGTAAGCTTCGCGCCCGGCCTGCGCGAAATCGTCCTGATCGCGCTCGATCAGCGAGACGCCGCGCTCCACCGCGCTCGCTTCCGCCATCCGGTGCATGAAGATGATCGCCGCCAGCACCACGCCGACTTCGATCGCCATCGTCAGATCCACCAGCACCGTCAGCAGAAACGTCGCCAGCAGCACGGCGCGGTCGCCGCTGAGCCCACGCAGCAAATGCCGGAACCGTTCCTGTTCGCTCATGTTCCACGCGACCACGGTCAGCACCGCCGCCAGCGCCGCCAGCGGCACGTAGGCCAGCAGCGGCCCGGCGCCGAGCACGAAGATCAGCAGATAAAGCGAATGAAACATGCCTGCGATCGGCGTCTGCGCGCCGGCGCGGATGTTGGTCGCGGTGCGCGCGATGGCGCCCGTCGCCGAGATGCCGCCGAACAGCGGCGAGACCAGATTCGCCACGCCCTGCGCGACGATCTCGCAGTTCGAACGATGCCGCCGGCCCGTCATGCCGTCAGCCACCATCGCCGAGAGCAGACTCTCCACGCCCGCCAGGAACGCGATCGTCAGCGCCGACGGCAGCAGCAGCTGCATCCGCGCGACGCTGATCTCGGGCACGGCGAACGGCGGCAACGTGGTGGCGGCGTCGGCGCCGAAGCGCGTGCCGATGGTCTCCACCGGCAGGTCTAGCGCCCACACCGCTAACGTCGCGCCGGCGACCGCGATCAGCATGCCGGGCCAGCGCGGCAAATGGCGGTTGATCAGCAGGATGACGGCCAGCGCGCCGGCGGCGACCGCAATTGCCGGCGCCGCGACCGTTTCACGCGCGGCCCAGAACGCAGCGATCTTCTCGATGAAATCCGCTGGGACTTCCTGCATGGAGAGCCCCAGCAGATCGCGAATCTGACTGGTGAAGATGATCACCGCGATACCGGCGGTGAAGCCCGTTACCACAGGTTCGGGGATGTACTTGATCCACGTCCCGACGCGCAGCAGCCCGGCGACCACGAGTATGGCGCCCGCCATCATCGTCGCCAGCGCCAGCCCGTCATAGCCGTACTGATGCACGACACCGTACACGACGACGATGAACGCCCCGGTCGGTCCGCCGATCTGAAACCGCGACCCGCCTAGCGCCGAGATGAGAAAGCCCGCGACGACCGCCGTGATCAACCCTTGCGCCGGGGTGACTCCGGAGGCGATCGCGATTGCCATGGCGAGCGGCGCCGCAACGATCGCCACCGTGAGGCCGGCCACTGCATCGGCGCGCAGTTTGGCCAGCGAATAACCCTCCTGCGCGATCACGGTTATCGATTTCGGAATGAACGTACGCCAGTCTTGCGGCGGCGCTGACGGTGTCGCTCCGGAGGCTGTGGGATTGGTCATGAGGATCAGGAAGATTGAGGCGGCGGCGCCTGAGTCTGCAAGGGGCGCGGCGACCTGCGCCGTCACCCAGCGGAACAATTGCGCGCCGCTAAGCGTCGTGGCTAGCATCAAGCCATGAGTCTAAAGCGCCGACCCAAATCCTCGCAGAAGCGAGAACCGGCCTGGGCAAGCTACTCCGATGACGATCTGCTCAATGTCCGAATGAAGGACTTGCGTGTCGCCATCAAAGGCAGCTGGCTCGAGGGCCAGCTCGAGCAGATGCACGACGAGCTCGCGAGCCGTGACGTAGCGGTACGGGCGCACGCTTGGCTCTCGCACGAATGGTTTAGCCCGCACGACACGCCGGGCATCGCCGTTCCGTTTTATCTCGCGCACCCACGCCTGATGCGTCTCGAGCGCAAGATGGTGATGGAAGTGGAGGGCGGCACGGCGCGCGAATGCATGCGCATACTTCGGCACGAAGCCGGTCACGTCGTGCAGCGCGCGTACGGCCTGCATCGCCGCCGCCGCTGGCAGCAACTGTTCGGCAACGCCGGCAAGCGTTATCCCGACCATTACCGTCCCGATCCGACCAGCAAACGCTACGTCCAACACCTCCGCCGTTGGTATGCGCAATGCCACCCCGACGAAGATTTCGCAGAGACTTTCGCGGTTTGGCTCACGCCGCGCTCAAGCTGGCGGAAGAAGTACGCCGACTGGCCGGCGCTGAAGAAGCTCGAATACGTCGATGAATTGATGAGCGAACTCGCCGGCGTCAAACCGCTGCCGAAACGCCGCACCCAAATGGACCCGATGCGCGAGCTGCGCATGACGCTCGGCGAACACTACGCCGCGAAGCGCAAACGTTTCGCCGTCGATGCGCCAACCGTGTTCGACCGTGACCTGAAGCGCATCTTCGCCAACGATCAGCAGAATGCCCCAAGCGCATCCAGCGTGATTAAGCGCCACCGCAACAGAATCATGACATCCGTCTCACAAAGCACGGGGGAGTATCCGTTGGCGCTCGACGCCGCTCTTGAAGACGTCATGGACCGCACGCGCGTGCTGAAGCTGCGCGCCGCGGGCAGCGAAATACGCATCCGCAACGACATCACCGCGCTCCTCACGAAGCGATCGGTCACGTCGCTCTACAGCGCCGGCCGCCGCCAGCAGTTCGCGGTATGAAGGAAAAGCTTCGCGTCCTCGTGCTCTGCCACCCGGACGGTGTGCCGCCGGCCACGATGGAAGGCCTCTCCGACAAAGAGATCAACTTCTTCAAGACCGAATACGACGTCATCTCCACACTCGCCGAACTCGGCCACGAAGTGCACGTCCTCGGCGTCCAGTACGATCTGAAACCGATCCGTGATGAGATCGAAACCTGGAAGCCCGACGTCGTCTTCAACTTGCTGATCGAATTCCACGGCGAGGCCGTCTACGGCCAAAACATCGCAAGCTTCCTCGAACTGATGCGCGTACCGTACACCGGCTGCAATCCGCGCGGCCAAGTGTTGGCGCAGGGCAAGGACCTGTCGAAGAAACTCTTGAAGTATCACCGCATCGCCACGCCCGCGTTCGCGGTGTTTCAACCGGGCCGCAAGATCAATCGCCCCGCGCGGCTGCGCTTCCCGCTCATCGTCAAGAGCAACATCGAAGACGGTTCGATGGGGATTTCGCAAGCGTCGGTCGTCAACAACGACGAAGAACTTGGCGAGCGCGTCCGCTTCATCCACGAACATCTGGGCACTGCCGCGATCGCCGAGCAATTCATCGACGGCCGCGAAATCTACGTCGGCGTCCTCGGCAACGACCGCCTGAAAGCGCTGCCTGTGTGGGAACTGCAGTTCGAAAAGCTCACCAACGGCAATCACGCCATCGCAACCGAGCGCGTGAAGCGCAACGTCAAATATCAAGAACAAGTCGGCGTAAAAATCGGCCCCGCCGAAGACATCGCGCCCAACGCCAGCATCCGCATCCGCGACGTCGCCAAGCGCATCTGCCGGGTGCTCGAAGTCGACGGCTACGCTCGCATTGATTTCCGGCTTGGCAATGACGGCGTCGCGTATTTCATCGAAGCCAACCCCAACCCGGAAATCGCCCGCAGTGAAGAATACGCCCAAAGCGCCGCCCATGACGGCCTGCCATATCCCGAGCTGATCAACCGCATCCTCGCGCTCGCCATCGCGCGTACGGGCGTCGAAGCGGAATAGCTAGAGGCTAAGCGTCCCGCCGCCCGGCGCGGTCAGCACGTCATCGCGGGCAAAGCCCTCTTGGCCCTCCGCTGTGCGCACGCGGTACCACCAATGCTCGCCAATGCGCCGTTTGCCGGTGATCGTAAGCGCAGCGCCGCTCGCCACCCGCACGATCACGCGCGCCGATCGGCTTGGGCTGGTGCGGATCTTCGCGCCCGCGCGTCCCGCAGCTGCGGCAACCGCAGGATCAACCGCGGTGATGTTCGGCGCTTGTGTTGCGGGCGGCGCCGGCGGCGAACCCCACGCAACCGTGCTCTGATGCACGAAGCCCACGCGCTGATCAGGCAGCGTAACGCGAAACCACCATTCACCCTGAATCATCACGCGCCCGTTGATCGCCAGCGGCGATCGCGCCGGCAGTTCTACCAGCAGGTTGCCGGTCGTCAGCGGATAGTCGCGCACGTTCGCGCCCGCGGCGGCGGCGAACGCATCACGCTCCGGCGTAAAGTCTTCTGCCAACACCGTGCGCTGCTTGGGCGGATCCGACGCACCATAAAGATCGGTCGCCCACGTTGCGGCATTCGCAGCGATGGCGCGCGTGCCGTCGCTCACGGTGTCGCTCACGAAAAAGCCGACCACCCAAGCGCCAACCAGCAACAGAAAGCCGCCACGCAGCCAAGGAATACGCGGGCCGCGCCGTGGTGGCCGATCGTAATAGATCGGCGGCAGGTCCGGCGGAGCAGGGCGGGGCGCCTGCCTGCGCTGCTGATCGCGCGCACTGCGCTTGATCTGCTCGATCTCGTCGCGCGCTTTGCGGAGCTCCTTGTTCAGAGCGTCAAGGTCGCTGCGCCCCGCATGCACACGTTGGCGCGCCATCACCACATCCTCAGCACACGCCTCCAGCGTGTCGATCAACCGCTTTTGGCCATCGAAGAACCCGGAGTTCGGCGCGGCAGGATCGATATAGAACCGGATCAGCCCACGCTGCGCGATGCCGCCGGGCGCCGGTTCGCGCAAAGGCTGGGGCAGCACGGGCGCTATAGATTTGCCGAGCCTACTGGCCTCCTGCGCTTCACGGATGCACTCCGCCGAGCGCCCCGAGGCGTCGCTCAGCACGAACACCACGACATCCGCGCTCTGAACGCCGTTGCTCGCGCTGTACCCCGCCTCGTGCAAGAACGCCTCAACCTGTCCGGCAAAGCCAGCGTCGGCCCGCGCGTGCAGAATGAACACTTTCAACCGGTCGTCGGCGTTGGACATGACGTAGCTTAGCTCCCAGCCGTATTTGGGCATACGCCGTTCACACGCGCGTAACTCAAGTCACATGAACAGTGGCTGACCGAACACGGGGGAACAGGCCTCAGCGCACTGGCACATCGAAGAACGTCTGCGGATACGGTTCGTTCTCTAGCGTGAAATGCCACCACTCCTCCTGGAGCGGGGTAAAGCCATAGGTCCGCATCGCCGCCGCCAGCACCCGCCGGTTTTCCCGCGCCGCGGCGCCGACGCTCTCATCCGATGGCCATGAGCGCGGATCGAACAGGTCGTACGACGTGCCCATGTCGATCTCGGCGCCTGTCGCCCAGTCCACAAGCGTAACATCCACGGTCGATCCGCGCGAATGCCCCGAGCGTTCGGCGATGTAGCCAAGCTCAAACAGCTGCGCTTTGTCGACGTTGGGATAGTATTCCGCCTTGGTGCGCTGATCGTCGAGATCGCGCGCCCACACGGCAAAATCCGCCACCGCGCGGGCAGGGCGGTAGCAATCGTACACTTTGATCGCACGCCCGGACGCGCGCAGCCGCTCGTGCACCGCCGCCAGAGCCGTGGCCGCGTCGCGGCTCAGCAAACATACCGCCGCCTCGTACCCCGCGATCGGCCGGCCGACGAAATTGTCCGCGCCCGCGTAGCGTATCTCGACCACGATATCCGGCGCCAAGGCGCGCACATCGACGAAGTCCGGCGTCTGCGTTTCGGTAGCCGGCGTTGGCTCTGGCGTTGGCGCGCGTTCCGGCGCACAGGCGCTCAGCACCATCGCAAACGCCACCGCACCCCAGGCCTTCGTCATCCACATCTCAGGGAGTTTCGCATGCGTCGCCGAACCGCCCAAGCAGTGACGGCTGTCACGGCGAACGGGCGCAGGTGCGCCTAGCTTGAATGCATCGCCGGGGAGGGCGGTCGAGGAGCGCAAGACGATGTTGATCCGTTTCGCGGTGCTGATGTTTGGTCTGGTCTCGTTCGTTCCCGACGCTTTCGGCGGCCTTTTTGGCTGATCACTGCAAAAATATTTTTCACCAAGCGCCGGGTCTCCATGTAGGAGTCGCCTCGACTCCGCCCCACCACATCTTGCGCCATTCTTCTAAGTTGCTGATTCAGCGAGACTCTTTGGACTCGTTTTGTTCCGCGCCTCTTCGAGTCCGTAAATATTTCATTAACTACCGAGACTCATCTTCCCGGCCTCCGAGGGGTCGGTACGATGTCGAAACGTGGAACCGCTGCAATGAGCATCGCTCTAGGCGCGGGCATTCTTTATCTCGGCGCGCACGCCGTGACAGGCCGCCAAGGCCTCGTCGCGTACGTCGACCTGCAAGCGCAGGAACGCGCGCTCGAGCAACGCGTCGCCGGCCTCGAAGAAGAGCATGCCGACCTCGAAGCCCGCGCCGCGCGTCTGCGCCCCGAAACCCTCGACCTCGACTATCTCGACGAGCGCGCCCGCATCACGCTGGCCGCCGGCGACAGCGACGAACTCGTCTTCGCGCTCGATCCCTGAGCGCAACCAAGAACGCCGGCGCCCGTTTGGGACGCCTTGCATCCCCCTCGGAGGCAGCGCCCGATTTTCCCGGCGCGTCTGAGCGGGCGCCGGCGGTCCTCTGCTGCAATGCAGCATCGCAAAGCTTCCTGGCGAGCCAAGTCATTACCGCATAAGAGAAACGCGCCGCGCGACGTGGACATCGCGCGTGCGCGCGTCATGTCGTGGTGGCGGAGGAACGTGCGAATGGCCAAAGGCAACGGCAAGGCAAGCGCCGAAGCGACCAAGGACGATCTGCTTCAGTACTACCGCGACATGATGCTGATCCGCCGCTTCGAGGAGCGCGCCGGGCAGCTCTACGGCATGGGGCTGATTGGTGGCTTCTGCCACCTCTATATCGGCCAGGAAGCCGTCGTCGTCGGCATGCAAGCCGCGCTGAAAGACGGCGACCAAGTGATCACCGCCTATCGCGATCACGGCCACATGCTCGCCGCCGGCATGACCGCCAACGGCGTCATGGCCGAACTCACCGGCAGGAGTGGCGGCTACTCCAAGGGCAAGGGCGGATCGATGCATATGTTCAGCATCGAGAAGGCGTTTTACGGCGGCCACGGCATCGTCGGCGCGCAAGTCTCGCTCGGCGCCGGCCTCGCCTTCGCCAACAAATATCGCGGCGACGGCAAAGTCTGTCTCACCTATTTCGGCGACGGCGCCGCCAACCAAGGCCAAGTCTACGAGAGCTTCAATATGGCCGCGCTCTGGAAGCTGCCGGTCGTGTTCGTGATCGAGAACAACCAGTACGCCATGGGCACCTCGATCCAGCGCTCAACCTCGGAGACGCATCTGCACAAGCGCGGCATCAGCTTCAACATTCCGGGCGAAGAAGTGGACGGCATGGATGTCGTTGCCGTGCGTGAAGCCGGCAGACGCGCCGTCGAACGCGCGCGCACGGGCGAGGGGCCGTATTTGCTAGAGATGAAGACCTACCGCTATCGCGGCCACTCCATGTCTGACCCCGCCAAATATCGCACCAAGGAAGAGGTGGACGAACAGAAGTCCAAGCGCGACCCGATCGAGCACGTGAAGAAGCTGCTGATCGACGCCGGCCACGCCACCGAGGATGAACTGAAGCAAATCGACCGCGACATCCGCACCGTGGTCACCGAAAGCGCCGAGTTCGCGCAACAAAGCCCAGAGCCCGATCCGTCCGAGCTGATGACGGACATCTATCTGTGAGCGAAGCCGCGCAACCGACGTACTCCGTCGCCGCGAACCTGCGCTGGTTTGCGGTTGTGTATATCGTTGCGCTGATCCTGCTCGGCTTCATCGTGAACTTGTTGCGCACCGTCGGCGTGGACTTGCCTAGCACCGGCATTGGCATCGGCGTGTTCGCAGCGCTCGTGTACCTGGCCGGCAGCCGCTTCGCGGCGCGTCGCGAATGGACCGGCCGCGATCGCCACAACCTTGCGCTCGGTTATGTCGCCGTCGCCATCACGGTCTCATGCACGCTGATGGCGATTGTGATGCTGCTCGATCCCGCTACGGCGGCGATGCTCATGGGTATCGGCGACATGATCGGCGTAGTGCTCGCCATCGCCGCCGGCGTGGCGCTCTTCTACTACGGCATGGCGCGGCTGATGCTGATGATGCTTGCGCGCAGGGGGAAACAACAATGACGCCGGAGCTTACCTATCTCGCCTATTCGATCCTGCTGCTTTTCATCGTCGTGATGATCCAAGCCAGCGCCAACATCCGCCAGCACGGCGGCCTCGTCCTCGCCAACAACCGCGACAATCTTCCCGCGTCCAACACGTTCCCGGCGCGCGCCAAGCGCAACGTTGAGAACCTGCGCGAAAACCTTTGGTTCTTCGTACCGCTCGTTCTCATCGCCGCCGTCGCCAACATCTCCAACCAATGGACAATCCTCGGCGCGCAGCTCTTCTTCTGGGCGCGCGTGGGCCACGCCGTGATCTACCTCGCCGGCTGGCCGGTCATTCGTCCGCTGTTTTGGCTCGCTGGAATCGTCGCGTGCGCATTTATCTTCCTTGCCGTTCTCGGGATCTTGAACTGATGACGCAAATCCTCATGCCCGCGCTTTCTCCAACGATGGAGGAGGGTAACCTTGCCAAGTGGTTGGTGAAGGTCGGCGACAAAATCGAACCCGGCCAAGTCATCGCCGAGATCGAAACCGACAAAGCCACGATGGAAGTCGAAGCCGTCGACGAAGGCACAGTGACGGCGCTCCTGATCGAAGAAGGCGCGCAAGGTGTGAAGGTGAACACCCCGATCGCCGAGCTGCAGGGCGAAGGCGAAGCCGTGCAACAAAAACTCTCTCCCCCCTCGCGGGGGAGAGGGCAGGGTGAGGGGGGGCGTTCCGACGCGCCAACGCCTGCAAGCACACGCACGACGGACCGCCCCCCACCCCCAACCCCCGCCCCGCAAGGGGGCGGGGGCCCAACCGCGCAAACAGATCCCGAAATCCCAGCCGGCACGCAGATGATTAAAATCACGCTCCGCGACGCGTTGCGTGACGCCATGGCCGAAGAGATGCGCCGCGACGACAAAGTCTTCGTCATGGGCGAAGAGGTCGCCGAGTACCAAGGCGCCTACAAAGTCACGCGCGAACTCCTGCAAGAGTTCGGCCCGACGCGCGTCGTCGATACCCCCATCACCGAACACGGCTTCGCCGGCCTCGGCGTCGGCGCGGCGATGGCGGGCCTGAAGCCTATCGTCGAGTTCATGACTTGGAATTTCGCGATGCAAGCGATCGACCACATCATCAACTCCGCCGCCAAAACGCTCTACATGTCCGGCGGCCAGATCAAGTCCTCGATCGTCTTCCGCGGCCCCAACGGCGCAGCCAGCCGCGTCGCCGCGCAGCACAGCCAAGATTACTCGTCGTGGTACTCTCACATCCCCGGCCTCATCGTCATCGCGCCCTACGACGCCGCTGACGCCAAAGGCTTGCTCAAAGCCGCCATCCGAAATCCGAACCCGGTCGTCTTCCTCGAACACGAAATGCTCTACGGCACCGAGTTCGAAATCCCCGACGTCGCCGATTGGATCGTCCCGATCGGCAAAGCCAAAGTCCGTCGCCAGGGCGTCGACGTCACCATCACCGCGCACGCGCGCATGGTCGGCCACGCCCTCAAAGCCGCCGACGAACTCTCCAAGCAAGGCATCGAAGCGGAAGTCATCGATCTCCGCACCCTCCGCCCGCTCGACAGCGCGACCATCATCGAGAGCGTGAAGAAAACCAACCGCCTCGTCACCGTGGAAGAGGGCTGGGGCCAATCCGGCGTCGGCGCCGAAATCTGCGCCCGCGTCATGAGCGAAGCGTTCGACTATCTCGACGCCCCCCCAACCCGCATCCACCAAGTCGACGCGCCGCTCGCATATGCCGCCAACTTAGAAGCGCTCGCGCTGCCAAACGTGGACGACATCGTCGATGCCGTGAAAGCCGTGACGTATCGCTGATGCCGACAAGTACCATCTGGCATGCGGAAGAATCCCCGCTCGATGAATTTGAATTCGTCGAGATCGAGAACGTGACCTTTTCCTACTACGGAGGACCGTTAGAAGTCGGCGTGTCGGTGCGGAAATCTCCACGCCGGTTTTCTGTCACGTTTGCTCCCGTGTGGGCGTTTGACTTCACGGACGAGTTCTTCGACGCCATGTCCGGTCAGCAAGCCGAGCGCGGGCAGCTCAATCGACCGGCGCGTATCTACCGCAGTGATGAAACGCCTCGTGTTGATCACTTTCGAAAGGCGATTCAACCCGCGTTCGCGGAGCACGGCGTTGGACTAAGCGAGTTCTATATCCTTGCCATGGCGAATAGCATTTCAGTCGTTTGCCAAGGTGGGTACCGGGTGCGGGAGGTCACGCAATGATCTACCGGGGCGCATGCCATTGCGGCGTGGTCAGCGCCACGTACGAAACGGACCAACCCGTCCGTCTCCGCGCTGACGGCTGCAGCTTCTGCTCGTCGCGCGGCGCTAAATCCGCCAGCGACCCAGAAGGCATCCTGCAGCTCACCGCAACCAAGCCCCTCACGCGCTACCGCTTCGGCCACAAGACCGCGGATTACCTCATTTGCCCCGCTTGCGGCACATACGTCGCCACGCACATGGAGAGCGAGCGCGGCGCGATCGGCGTCATCAACGTCGTCGGCCTTCAAATCGGCGAACTCAAAAATCTCCCGGTCACGCTGACGTCATTGGAAGGTGAATCCGTCGAAGAGCGCTTGAAGCGCCGCGCATCGCGTTGGACGCCTATGACGCTGGCCGAACCAACATGATCCGGGAGATTTCCATGCTTCGCTTCATCGCCGCGTTGTTCCTCTTCCTCGCCCCCGCCGCGCCCGCGTTGGCGCAGCACCACAGCGACGAAGAAGGCATCCGCGCCGCCGTGTTCGACTATTTCAACGGGCAGACCGTCTCCAGCGCCGAGCAACTCAACCGCGCCTTCGTCGCCGACAACGCCACCATGGTCGGCCTCATGCGCGCGCAGGACGGCACGGAATCGCTCCGCACCTGGCGCGACATGAACGAAGTCATCACCAACTGGTCCGCCAACCCCAATCCAGCCGCTCCCGGACGCGACGGCGAAATTCTCGACATGCAAGTCGTCGACGGTCGCATCGCCACGGTGATCTTCCGCTCAACCACGATGTTCTACGACGCGCTCACGCTCATGAAGATCGACGGCCAATGGCGCATCGTCGCCAAAGCCTTCATCAGACAATAGGACTTAAGATCCATGCCTCGCTTTTTCGCCGTCCTCTTCTTCGCTGCATTCGCAAGCTTTGCTGCGCCCGCAAGCGCACAAACAGCGGCCAGCGATGAAGAGGCGATCCGCGCCGTCGTGTTCGATTATTTCCACGGCCAGGGCGAGCACAGTCGCGAGCGGCTCGAGCGCGCGTTCGCCGCCGATGATGCCACCATGGTCTCAGTGCAACCCAATCAGCAGGGCGTCGATACCCTGCGCACGTTTCGCGATATGGGCGACGTGATCACGACTTGGGTCGAAGGCCCAAGCCCGGCGAACGGCGCACGCGATGGCGAAATCCTCGAAGTCCACATTCTCGATGGCCGCCTCGCCACCGTGTTCTTCCGCTACGAGGCTCGCTACTACGACGCCATCACGTTGGCGAAGATCAACGGCGTCTGGAAAATTGTCTCCAAAGCCTTCGTTCGGCAATAGGTTCACCGACTATGACGACTTCGATCACCATGCCCGCTTTGTCGCCCACGATGGAAGAGGGCAACCTCGCCAAGTGGCACGTCAAGGTGGGCGACAAGATCGAACCCGGCCAAGTCATCGCCGAGATCGAAACCGATAAAGCGACGATGGAAGTCGAAGCCGTCGATGAAGGCGTGATCGCGGAAATTCTGGTGCCTGAGGGCAGCCAAGGCGTGAAGGTCAACACCCCGATCGCAACGCTTGCGGGTGAAGGCGAAGCGGCGAAGCCGGTGAAGAAGGAAGAGACGTTGCAGGCACAAAAGAAGGCGACGCAAACTCAGTCATCCTCCCCCCTTGTGGGGGAGGGCAGCGAGGGGGGTGCGGGCGGCGCTTCATCCGGAGAGAACACCGCCGCTACCCCGCCCCCAACCGCGCCCACAAGGGGCGGGGAGCGCGTGTTGGCTTCCCCACTCGCCCGCCGTCTCGCCGAGCAAGGCGGCATCGATCTCTCCGGCCTCCGCGGCTCCGGCCCCAACGGCCGCATCGTAAAGTCCGACATCGAAGCCGCCGCCAAATCCCCGCGCGCCGCCCAAGCGCCGCAACAATCGCGCGAAGTCGCCAAGCCCGCGCCGCAACAAGCGCCGGCGCATCTGTCGCTCGAACAGCAAGGCATCCGCCCCGGAAGCTACGATCTCGTCCCGCTCGACCTCATGCGCAAAACCATCGCCAAGCGCATGACGGCCTCGTTCCGCGACGTGCCGCACTTTCCGCTCACCATCGATCTCGAAATCGACGCGCTGCTGAAAGCCCGCGGCGAGATCAACAAGCGCTTCGCCGACAACGGCGTGAAAATCTCCGTCAACGACATGTGCATCAAGGCGGCCGCCCTCGCGCTAAAGCTCGTGCCCGAAGCCAACGCCAGCTACACGCCCGATGGGCTAGCCATGCACCACCACGCCGACATCGGCGTCGCCGTCGCCATCCCTCACGGCCTAATCACGCCGATCGTCTGGGCCGCCGAAACCAAGGGCCTCGCGCAAATCAGCCACGAAATGACCGATCTCGCCGACCGTGCGCGCAACAAAAAGCTGAAGCCCGAAGAATTCCAAGGCGGCACGTTCACGATCTCGAACATGGGCATGCTCGGCATCAAGAGCTTCGCCTCGATCATCAACGAACCGCACGGCATGATCATGAGCATCGGCGCCGGCGAAAAACGCCCGATCGTGAAGAACGACGCCCTCGCCATCGCCACTATGATGACGGTCACGGTGACGTGCGATCACCGCGTCGTTGATGGCGCGCTCGGCGCAGCGTTCCTCAAAGCCTTCAAGAGCTTCCTGGAAGACCCGATGGCGATGTTGCTGTGAAGCGGATCGTTACCGCGCCGAAGCCAGAGGAGGCGCCTCGGCCCCAATGGGAAGAGTACGAAGCACTAGCGCGTCGAGCCCTTGAGTTCTTCGCGACTTACCAAGAAGAATTCCGCGATGTCCTGACGGCTCAGGTTAGGGCGCTGACGTTCGGGTCCATGGAATACAGCGGGTGGGGCTTCTTTCTCAGTTTTGAGCTGCCAACTGATGTTCCGGTGTTGCAAGCGAGCGGGCCAATCAGTGGACGTGCATATCCGCCGGACAAGCCGGATGATGTGCTTCGCGATATTGGCATCGTGCTCTTCATCAAGGATGGTCGGGTAGATCTGCTCGAAGCACATGGTTTGCTCGAGTGGCCGGAAGACATCACGGGCTACATGCCCGCGAAGGAGCGCGGCTAAGTCACGTAGCACGCCAAAATTAGGTGGCGCGCCCGATCGTAGCGCGTTTGAATGCGTTATGACCCTTTCCTACGCCACCCAAGCCCGCATCGCCGGCCTGAGCTACCTCGTCGTAGCCCTCACTGGCGCGTTCAATCTGCTCATCGTCCCCGCCGAGATCATCGGCGCCGACGCCGCGACAACGTTCGCCAACGCCCAAGCTCAGGCGCAACTCTTCCGCCTCGGCATCACCGCCGGCATCGTCTGCCAGATCTTCTTCGTCATCACGCCGGTGCTGCTCTACGTGTTGCTCGCGCCGCTCGGCCGCATCGCAGCGCTGCTGATGCTCGGTTTCGCGCTCGTCAGCGTGCCGATCTCGTTCGCCAATATCAGCGAGCACATGGCGATCCTTCAACTCGCAACCGGGGAGGGCGCCGCCAACACGATCGCCGCCATCGCCCAACACACCGACGCCTACAATCGCGGCGCGTCGCTCGTCGGCATCTTCTGGGGCCTGTGGCTCGCACCGCTCGGCTGGCTCATCGCCAAAAGCGGCACGATCCCGCGCATCCTCGGCATCTTCCTCATCCTCGGCTGCATCGGCTACGTCACGCACTTCTTCCTGTCGTTCTTCGCGCCCGGCTACGAAGCAACGCCCATCGCCGACTACATCCACACCCCCAGCGCCATCGGCGAACTCGGCACGTGCCTGTGGTTCCTGATCCTAGGCGCGAAAGACAAACGGCCGACGTGATCCCGGTGCGCGTGCGGATTGACGAAGCATTGCATCGGCGCGAACGTCCCCTCTTGCGGGAGGAGGGGCCTATGCGTGTCATTGTTGCGGCATTTCTCGCACTGACGGTCCTGGCTTTACCGGCGCAAGCGCAAGAAGCTGCGGTGTTTCGATGCGAGGAAGATGGCGTCGCGTTCTATTATCGTGTCGGACCGAATGAATTCAGGCATTGGCAGGACGGCGGGGCGCCGCGCTGGCTTCCAAACAATTGCGATGCCTACGCGGAGTGCAGTTGGACCGCTGGCGTGTTCACTTTATATACTGAGATGCTCAATTTGCTGCAGGAATTCGATACCAACGTCGGGATCTATCGCTGGGGCGTGCGCGGCGAAGAACCGACGGTGCAGCATTGCACACGCTCTTCAGATCCGCCGCCAACCTGATCACTCGGCCATCACCGCCGCGTCAAGCTCACCCCACGAAACATAATCGCCAAGCGTTGTCCGGATAGACCGCTGTCCCATGGACCGCCAGCGTCTCGCCGGCATACGCACGAACGATCAAGCGCCAACGCCCCGTCAGAATTCCAAGCAATCGCCCGCTGAATCGGTTAAACGCGCTCCATGCTTTCGCTGCTGCTCGCCTCGTTCGTGACCTTCTTCGTCGCCATCGATCCGGTGGCGATGGCGCCGATGTTCACGACCATGACTGCCGGCATGACGCCCGAATGGCGTCGCACGATGGCGTGGAAATCGATCGCAATCGCGACCGGCATCTTGCTCGCGTTCGCCTTCGGCGGCGCCTGGCTCTTGGAACAGATTCACGTCTCCATCGACGCGTTCCGCATCGCCGGTGGCATCCTCTTGTTCCTCATCGCCGTTGACATGCTGTTCGAAAAGCGCGCCGAACGCCGGGAGGAGAGGGCAGAGGAAGTCGCCGCCAAACAGGCGCAGCACCCGAGCCACCAGGACGACATCTCCGTCTTCCCGCTCGCCATCCCGCTCATCAGCGGCCCCGGCGCCATCGCCTCGATCATGCTGTTCTTCGCCGAGCACGAGGCAATCGCCGAACGCGGCGTGATCCTCGCAGGTGTCGGCGCCAATCTCGCGCTCTGCCTGATCGCGTTCTTGGCGGCGGGTCCGTTGTCCAAGATTATGGGCGAAACTGTCGCCTCGATGCTGACCCGCATCTTCGGCATTCTGCTGGCCGCACTGGCCGCGCAATTCGTCGTCGATGGCATCCGCAACGTGTTCGGCATCGCCGCTTAACGATTTCGCATCGCAGCATCGCCAATCCCCACCTTCACGCGGCGGGTTAGACTGCTAAGTACGACCCATGAGCACCTCCTTCGACGTCATCGTGATCGGTTCCGGCCCCGGCGGCTACGTCACCGCCATTCGCGCCGCGCAACTCGGTTTGAAAACCGCCATCGTCGAACGCGACCGCTTAGGCGGCATCTGCCTCAACTGGGGCTGCATCCCGACAAAGGCGCTGCTGCGCTCCGCCGAAGTCTATCGCAACGCCCAACACGCCAAGGATTTCGGACTGACCATCGAAAACGTGAAGTTCGATCCTGAGGCGGTGGTGAAGCGGTCACGCGGCGTCGCCGGACGCATGGAGAAGGGCGTCCAGTTTCTGATGAAGAAGAACAAGATCACCGTGATCGAAGGCGAGGCGCGCCTTGAGAAGGGGAGTGCTGCGCCGAAGGTGATCGTGAAGGCCAAGGACGGCAAAGATGCCACTTACGACGCCAAGCACGTCATCCTCGCTACAGGCGCCCGCGCCCGCGAAATTCCTGCGGCTGGCTTGAAGGCTGACGGCAAACGCATCTGGACCTATCGCGATGCGATGACGCCGCCATCGTGGCCGGACTCGCTGCTCGTGTTCGGCTCCGGCGCCATCGGCATCGAGTTCGCCAGCTTCTACGCCACGTTCGGCGTGAAAACGACGGTGGTGGAATTGCTCGATCGAGTGCTACCGGTCGAAGACGAAGAAATCTCAGCCTTCGCCAAGAAGCGCTACGAGAAGGAGGGGCTGAAGATCCTCACCTCCACCGAAGCGAAGTCACTGAAGGCGACGGCGAACGGCGTCGAAGCCGTCGTGTCCTCAAACGGCAAAGAAGAAACGCTCACCGCCAGCCACGCCATCGTCGCTGTCGGCATCACCGGCAACATCGAGAACCTCGGTCTTGAAGCGCTCAGCGTCAAAACCGAGAAGGGCCACATCGTCACGGACGGCTATGGGAAAACCAACATCGCCGGCCTCTACGCGATCGGCGATGTCACCGGCGCGCCGTGGCTGGCGCACAAAGCCAGCCACGAAGGCATCATCTGCATCGAAGCCATCGCTGGCCAGAAGCCGCACCCGATGATCAAGGAGCGCATTCCCGGTTGCACCTATTCCCATCCGCAAGTCGCCAGCGTCGGCCTCACCGAAGCCAAAGCGAAAGAGCAGGGCCGCGACGTCAAAGTCGGCCGCTTTCCCTTCGTCGGCAACGGCAAAGCCATCGCGCTCGGTGAGGATCAGGGCATGGTCAAAGTCGTGTTCGACGCCAAGACCGGCGAACTCCTCGGCGCCCACATGATCGGCGCCGAAGTCACCGAATTGATCCAGGGGTATGCCATTGCGATGCAGACGGAGACCACCGAGCATGAACTCATGGAAACGGTTTTCCCGCATCCGACGCTGAGCGAGATGATGCACGAAGCTGTGCTCGATGCGTACGGTCGCGTGCTGCACGTCTGATGCCGCGATTTGAAAATTCTCTCGCCATAGTGGTCTTGGCGACACTCGCAGCTTGTGGAGCGCCATCCGCAGAGTGCACCGACCCGTTGTTGGCGCGCGGGCTCAGCTCTGTCGCAGCGGCCGAGCTAAAGATTGGCAACGGCGACTTCCAAGGCGCCAATCAAGTATTGAAAACTGAGCTCGTCGCTCTCGACTATGGTAGCTGGCAGTTTCCGGTGGAATTGCATGACGACACCGGGCTGTCTCTCAGCCTTGCTGCGCACCATGAACGGGAGGGCCGTTTGCGAGAGGCGGCAACAGTCCGGCGAAACATCCTTCAATCGAGACTAGACTATTATCGTGAGTTTGAATGTCCGCGACGCCTCAGCAACACGAGACGCACAAGTTCGATGCCCGCTCAGTCGTCCCATAGCAAAAGTGCGCTGTCATGAAGCTCACCGCCCACAACGCATCCTCGGCCCCGCAACCCACCGGCGGCTACGCGCAGATCGTCGAGGTCTCCGCCGCGACGCGCTTCGCCTACGTCAGCGGCCAAGTGCCCGCGACGCGTGACGGCGCCCTGCCGGAAAGCTTCGCCGACCAATCCCGCCTGATTTGGAAGAACATCGAAGCGCAACTCGCCGAAGTCGGCATGACGCTCGACAATCTGGTGAAGGTCACCACGTTCCTCAGCGACCGCAAATACAATCTCGAAAACCGCGCCATCCGCAACGAAATCATGGGCGACCGCACGCCGGCGATCACCGTCATCATCTGCGGCATCTTCGAGGAAGCCTGGCTGCTCGAAATCGAAGTGGTGGCGGCCGCATGAGCCAATGGCCCGAACCCACGCATGAAGCCGACGAACCGCCGCGCTGGCCGGGCCGTGCAGCACTCATCGTGATCGTCGCCGCCATTGTCGTTCTGACGACGGGACCAAATAGTGGAGCGCTTGGCAATTGGCGGATGCCGGAATTCAGTCTTCCCGAGTTCTCGTTGCCTGAGATGCCGGCGCAACAACCGCAGCCGTCCTCACCAACCGTATCGGAAGCCTCCGAGTACGCGGCCACGTTCCAAGGCGATCCAGCCGCAAGCGCCGACCCGAACGCACCCATGGTACAGTCCGTACCATTTGAATCGTGTCTGGAGACCATCGCCAGCACCGCAACCAGCCTCGGTCAGCCGGCGGCAATCATCGAAGACACCGCCGAACGCCGCGTCGCGCGCTTCAAATTTCTGGACAGCAACCTGGACTGTCACATGCTCACGTGCCGACGGCACGATGACGATAGACGGCCGCGATTGAGACCGCAGTTATCGGCACGCATTGCCGTCGGAGCGGACGTAACGTTCAGATTGAGCGCCGATCAAAAGCTGAGACTGTTCGATACTTGCGAGGTGTACGTGCGCCCGTTGCAGCGATGTTTCGCTGTAGCGCAGCACATAGCCGTCGGCGCTTCGATTCCAACGGACGCGAGGAAAGACGAAACTGACCGGCCATTCGCTGGCCTCGTCGCTCAGTCTGAATTCGCCGTTACCGTCGCCGTCGAGGATCAGCGCAACACTGCCTTCATCGGCTTCGCGTTCCCAGCACCCAACAATCGGATCGTTGGCCGATGTAGCGCACGCCGAAACACCGACGAACGCTAGAAGTCCCGCAACGGCGTGGCGCCTCAAGCCGCCTCGGCCTGCGCCACCAAGTCCGCCGCCAAACGCCCAAGCGCGACGTAATCGGTCTTGCCGGTGCCGAGCAGCGGAATTTCTTCCACGGGCACGATCTTCTTCGGCACCGCGATGTCGGCCACGCCATTGGCCCTGCACCACGCCGTGAATGCGCTCGATTCAGCGTCCTGTTGGCTGGTGAAGAGCATGATGCGTTCGCCCTTGCGCGAGTCGGGCATCGCGATCGCCGCATGCGTCGCGCCCGGCCACACTTGCTGCGCATAGCTCTCGACGGCGTTCAGCGACACCATCTCGCCGCCGACCTTGGCGAAACGCTTCACGCGGCCAAGAATGCGGATGTAGCCCTCGGCATCGACGTCAACGACGTCGCCCGTGTCGTGCCAACCTTGCGGCAAAAGATCGATGCCGAACGGCTTGGTCGGATCGAGATAGCCGCGCATCACGTTCGGGCCGCGCACATAAAGCTTTTGCCCGCCTTCGATGCCCGGCACCGGCTCAAGCTTCCACTCCAGGTCCGGCACGAACTGGCCTACCGTGCCATGACGATTGCGCGCTGGCACGTTCACAGAAATCAGCGGCGACGCTTCGGTGGCGCCATAGCCTTCGAGCAACTCAACGCCGAAGCGCTTCTGATACATCTCGCGCGTCTCAGGCCGCACGCGCTCGGCGCCCAGCACCATGAGGCGGATGCCCTTCATGTCTTCGTCGTCGGCGTTGCGCGCATATTGCTGCGCGAACGTGTCGGTGGCGAAGAAGACGTTGGCGCCGGTGTCTTTGATCAGCTTCGGAATCTCTTTCACAGCCAGGGGGGAGGGGAAGAGGAAAGTCTTGTGGCCGGTGAAGAGCGGCAACAGCACGCCGCCCAGCAAGCCGAAACAATGGAACATCGGCAGCGGCGAGAAGAAGCTCCAATCCGGCTCGAACGGCACGTGCGCGTAGCCTTGCTCGACGTTCGACACGAGATTGGCGTGCGACAGCACCGCGCCCTTCGGCGTGCCGTAGGAGCCCGACGTAAAGAGAATGACCGCCGTATCGTCCGGGCTGCCCTTGGCCGCGAACACGCGCGGGAACGAGCCTTTGGTAAGGGCAATCAGCTTGTCACCGAAGTCGATCGATTTGCGGATGTCTTCGAGGTAAATCAGCGTCGCGAATTTCGAAAGTTCGGCGGCGAGCTCTTCGAGTCCGGCCTTCTTCACGAAGAGCCGCGAGGTCAGAATCTTTTTCACATTCGCCGCTTCGCACGCGGACTTCAAATTCATCGCGCCAGCGGTGAAGTTGAGCATCGCCGGCGTTCGGCCGATCGCGTGCAGGGCAAAGAATGTCACCACGGCGCCCGCGCCTGTCGGCAGCATCACGCCAGCGGTCTCGTTCTTCTTGATCTGCAGATCGAGCTTGCCGCCCAACGCGAACGCCGCGCGCACGAGGTCGTCATACGACAGCACCTTGCGCTCGTGATCTTCGAGAATGGGATACTTGCCGCCGCGCTGGTCGCGGGCCCTGAGCAGAGCTTCGAACAAGGTGACGCGGGTGCGCGCAAGCTCGAACGGTCGATGCGCCATGAGACTTAAGCCTCCGAACTGATCCGCCCTAAGCGTCCTACGGAGGAGACGCTCAACCCGTGATTATTGTTTCACGGCTGTAACAGAAACTAGCGGGGCAATTAAGGCTGGGCAAGTGAAGGCGCCATTAACCCGTTGAAGCCGCAAGGGCGCCATCCAGGTCTGGACGTTGCGGGATAAGGCCGGGAGGGTCATGTTCAGTCCGTGCCGACGCTGATTGATTTGCGCCAGGAAGGGGAGAAGAGCCGCCCCCGCCACCCTGAAAAGGAGGGCCGGCCGGATTCGCCTAGTCCTCGGAAGCCAGACTGGATCCGGGTCAAGGCGCCGACAAGCCTCGGCTACCACCAAACCAAGGAGCTAGTGCGCGAGCTAAAGCTTCACACCGTCTGCGAAGAAGCCGGCTGCCCCAATATCGGCGAATGCTGGAGCCAAAAGCACGCCACCTTCATGATCCTCGGCGGCATCTGCACGCGCGCTTGCAGCTTCTGCAACGTGGCGACGGGCAAACCGCTGCCGCTCGATCAGAATGAGCCCGACAACGTCGCCTACGCCACAGCGCAGATGGGCCTGAAGCACGTCGTCGTCACCAGCGTCGATCGCGATGATCTCGACGACGGCGGCGCCGATCACTTCGTGCGCACCATCGAAGCCATCCGCCGCTCTGCGCCGGACACAACAATTGAGATTCTAACGCCTGACTTTCTGCGCAAGCCAGGCGCGGCCGACCGCGTCATCGATGCGAAGCCCGATGTGTTCAACCACAATCTCGAAACCGTACCGCGGCTCTACCACTCGATCCGCCCCGGCGCGCGTTACTACCAATCGCTGCGCTTGCTCGACTCCGTGAAGCAGCGCGATCCGACCCAGTTCACAAAGAGCGGCCTCATGGTCGGTCTTGGCGAAGCCAAGGACGAAGTGTTGCAGGTGATGGACGATCTCCGCGTCGCCGGCGTCGATTTCCTCACCATCGGCCAATACCTGCAGCCGACCAAGAAGCACGCCGCCATCGACCGCTTCTGGACGCCGGAGGAGTTCAAAGCGCTCGAAACCATCGCCTACGCCAAGGGCTTCTTGATGGTATCCGCCAGCCCGCTAACGCGCTCCTCGCACCATGCCGGCGAAGACTTCGCGCGTCTCAAAGCCGCGCGCCTGGCGCAAACGCAAGCCTAACATGGCCCGCACCATCATCGAAGCCGCGCGCATCCTACCGTACGCGCCCGATGATCTGTGCCGCCTCGTCGGCGATGTCCGCGTCTATCCCCAATTCGTGCCGTTCTTGCAGAGCATGCGCATCACGAAAGAAGAGAAACTGCCAGACGGCGGTTGGAAGGGCGTGGCGGAAGCCAATGTCGGCTGGCAGGCGATCAAGGTGACGTTCTCAACCGCCGTGCGCTGCGAACCGGACAAAGGCGAAGTGGAAGTCGCGCTGGTCAAAGGCCCGCTGCACGCGCTACAGAACCGCTGGTGGTTCAAGCCGCACGAGACGGGCGCGCACGTTCGCTACTGGATCGCCTACGAGTTCAAGAACCCGGTGCTGCAAGCTGCGATCTCCGCCAACAAAGACAAGCTCGCCGGCCGCATCATGAACGCGTTCGAAAACGAAGCGCGCCGCCGGCTAGTCCAACAGCCGGCGTAGCAGCCCCAACGCATCAAGCACGGTCTGCGCTTGGATTTCGTGGCGCCCGAGATCGCCGTAACGCTTCTCCTCATGTAGCGTCTCGCCGCCTCGCCGCGCCGCAGCGATGTGCACCAGGCCGACAGGCTTGACGTCGCTACCGCCATCAGGCCCGGCGACGCCGGTCACCGCCACAGCGATGTTGGCGCGGCTGTACGCCAAAGCGCCCTCGGCCATCGCCAGCGCCACCTCTCGGCTCACCGCGCCATGCGCATCGATCAGCGCTGCCGGCACGCCCAGCATCTCGGTCTTGGCCTCGTCCGAATAGGTGACGAACCCGCGCTCCAGCGCCGCCGAAGCACCGGGAACTGCCGCAAGCGACGCCGCGATCAATCCACCGGTGCAGCTCTCGGCCGTCGCAACGGAGAGCCCACGCGCCTTCGCGTCGTCGAGAAAGGCGCTTGCTGCGTCGTAGTTCGGAAGCGAAACCATGGTTCAGCGATAACGCGCGCAGCTGGAAAAAGTCCATTCCCCTGAATCGAAGCCAATGGCAGACCGGGCCGGACCGAGGGGAGAGAGCATGCAAGCCTTAGCGCGCCGCGCCGCAGCGCCCGTATTTGCGCTGGCGCTGTTCTCCAGCGCCGCCCTCATCTTCGTGCTGCAGCCGCTGTTCGGCCGCATGGTCACGCCGCTGTTGGGCGGCAGCCCACAAGTCTGGAACGCCTCGATGGCGTTCTTCCAGGGCGCGCTGCTGGTCGGCTATCTCTACGCGCACCTGTTACAGCGCGTGACTGACCTGCGCGTGCAGGCGGCCATTCACGTGGTGGTGTTGGCGGGCGCGTGGTTTGTGCTGCCGATCCATGTCAGCACCGCGATCGGCCCACCGGACTCCGAGCACCCGGCGATGTGGTTGCTCGGTGTGCTTACGCTCTCAGTCGGCGCGCCGTTCGCGGCGGCCTCCGCAACAGCGCCGCTGCTGCAATCCTGGTTCGCCCGCACTGGCCGCGAAGACGCGGGCGATCCCTACTATCTCTATGCAGCCAGCAATCTCGGCAGCTTCGGCGGGCTGCTCGCGTACCCGATCCTGATTGAGCCGCTGCTCGGCGCCCAAGCGCAGAGTGTAGCTTGGACCGCGGCGTACATCGGCGTCGGCGCGCTGATCATCGTCGCGGCGGCCATTGCGATCTCAGCGCACGGGCCCGACCCCAAGCCGCTCGAACACACGGCCCCAGCGCCGACATGGCGCGAACGCGGCTACTGGATCGCCGCAGCCGCGGTGCCATCGGCGCTCTCGCTCGGTGTGACGCTGCACATCTCCACCGACGTTGCTTCAGCGCCAATGCTATGGGTGATCCCGCTCGCGCTCTATCTGGCCACGTTCGTGCTCGCTTTCATGAAGGGCAGCGAGCGGATGGATGCAGGGACGCTGCTGGTCCATCCATTGGCGCTTGCCTGCATGGTGGCGATGTACTTCGCCTCCGGAAATTGGATATTTTCGATTTCGCTTATCCTCGCCGGCTTCTTCTTCAGCGCGTTGATTTGCCATTTGGCGCTTTCGCGTTCGCGCCCGAGCGCCGATCGGCTGACGGAGTTCTATCTCTACGTCTCGTTGGGCGGCGTCATCGGCGGCGCTTTCGCGGCGTTCGTCGCGCCGCTCATCTTCAACAACGTCTACGAATTCCCGCTGGCGATGGCCGCCGCTTGCCTGTTCCGGCCGCGTGTTGACTCGGACATGCCGCGCCTCAGCGACGCGTCGTTCGCGGCGGCGGTGACGATGGGTGTGATGGCAGTGCTGCTGATGACGCAGAACCCGTTGGAGACCGTGCTCATCATCGGCGCTCTCGGCGCCGCAGCGGCGATGATCGCCGCCGGCTGGAGCGACGACGAGAAGCCGGCGCTCTATCGGTACGGCTTTCTTGGCACAGGCGTCGCCCACGCCGCCGTGGTGATCTGGATCGCGTTCAACGTCGAAACCGCGATCTCGCGCACAGTGGTGGAGGGAAGCCCGCAGCTCGATTTCGTCTCGCCGTGGGGCATCCTGCTCACGATCACCAGCTTCATGATCATCGTCTTTGCCGTTCACGGCACCATCCAGCCGCGGCGTGACGGCAGGCGCATTGGCGATTTCGCGCTGGGCGCTGCGATGCCCAGCGCCATTCTGCTGCTGATGCTCATTCTCCTGGGCGCCAAAATGGACAGCCCCCAAGCGCTCATCATCGTCGGGCTCTTGTTTTGCGGCCTCGCGATCTTCCTCAATCGCGGCGCGCCCTACGTGCTCGCCTCGATCGTGCTGATTGCGTTCGTGATGATCTTTCTCGACGACGCCCGCAACGGGCGCATCATTACGCAAGAACGCAGCTTCTTCGGCGTGCTGAGGACGCGTGAAATCACTGACAGCGAAGATCCACGCGTGCCGCCGGTGCGTATTCTGATGCATGGCACCACGATCCACGGCGCGCAAATCGCCGCACCAGGTCTCACGCGCCAACCGCTGACCTACTACAATCCGCGCACGGCGCTGGGCGAAGCCATTGTCGCGGGCCTGAGCACGAATGAACCGTCGAGCCTGGCGCTGATCGGCCTCGGCGCCGGCTCTACTGCGTGCTTGATGCGTGAGAGCGACACGCTGACGATCTTCGAGATCGACCCCGCCGTGGTGCGCTTGTCGGCGATGCCTGGTGGCGACTTCACCTATGTGCCGGAATGTCAGCCTCACGCGCGTGTGGAGCTAGGCGATGCGCGTCTGCAGATCGCGGAGGAGCCGGATGCGGCTTATGACGTCATCGTCGTCGATGCATTCTCATCCGACGCAATCCCGGCGCATCTGCTGACACGCGAAGCAATTGCGCTCTATCTGCGCAAGGTGAAGCCGACGGGCATCGTTGTGCTCCACCTCTCGAACCGCAATCTGGCGTTGGTGTCGGAAGCCGCGCGCGTGGCGGCGTCGCTTCACGCGCCGACGCTCTACAGGCTGAGTGACCGCTTCGAGCAGCCTTACGTGTCGTTCTATGGCGGTCTTGCCGCGAGCGTGATGATTGTCGCGCGCGACCCGATGGTGCTCTCGACATTGGCGCTGCCAAGCGGCGATTGGCGCGACTTCCAGGCGCCGCCTGGACGCCCCTGGACCGACGACTATATCAACATGCCGCGCGCGCTGTGGGAGGGCCTGCCGATCGGCGATCGTGGGCGTTCGGTTGAAGAGTGCCGAATTTGGCAATCGCCCGGATGCCCGGGCGTGCCAATCCAGGAAGAGCAGCCGGCGGCGGCCGCGCCAGAACAGACGGCGCCGGCCGCGCCCTAAAGCGGACGATCGAGCGTCGCGGTAGCTTGAGCGGCAAGGCCTTCTTCGCGGCCGAGAAAGCCCATGCGCTCTGTGGTGGTCGCCTTCACGCTCACGCGCTCAAGTGGCAGACCAAGCACCGCAGCCGTGCGCTGCCGCATCGCGTCGCGGTGCGGGCCGATCTTGGGCTTCTCGCAGATCAGCGTGACGTCGACGTGGAGAATGCGCGCGCCTGCGGCGTCCGCCAGCTGCACGGCGTGGCGGAGGAAACGCTCGCTATCAGCGCCTTTCCATTGCGGATCGCTGGGCGGAAAGTGCGCGCCGATATCGCCTTCGCCGAGCGCGCCGAGAATGGCGTCAACCAGCGCGTGCCAACCGGCGTCGGCATCGGAATGGCCAACGAGGCCCTTGTCATGCGGAATACGTACGCCGCAGAGCGTGACAAACTCGCCAGGCCCAAAGCGATGCGCGTCGATGCCATTACCAACGCAGGTGACGCGCTCACCCATCAAACGATCCAGCACAGCGAAGTCCTCCGCGTATGTCAGCTTCATCAAGCGCGGATCGCCCAGGATGAGCACGCAGCGTCCGCCACCCGCGCGCACGACTGCGAGATCATCACTCATGACCTGATCGCCAAGCGCCGCGTAAGCGGCACGCAACATGTCGGCGCGGAAGGCTTGCGGCGTCTGCACGCGCATCAGCCCGTCGCGTTCGACTTCGCCAATCACGCGCCGATCCGCATCGATGCGACGGAGTGAATCCGCGACCGGCAGCGCCGGCGCGGCGCCGTCGGCGCTAGCGAGCGCAGCGAGCAGTGCGGTGACGGTGGAAGGGGAGAGACCCGGGCGGGCGGCGTCGTGGATAAGGATCGCCTCGGCGTCCGCGATGGCCGCCAATCCCGCCCGCACCGACGCCGTTCGGCTGGCGCCACCTTCGACGATGCGAACCGCCGGCCCACCCTTGGTTGCGTTGCGGCATAGTTCGGCATGCTCGGGCGCGATCGCGATGACGATTTGTTCGATGCCCGCCGCAGCCACTGCTTCCACGGACCATGACAGCACCGGGCGCCCACGTAAGCGCCTGTATTGCTTAGGAGTATCACTGCCTAGCCGCTCGCCCCGGCCCGCCGCTACAATGAGCGCCGCCGCCTTCATGGATTGGGGAAACCGGCGCGAACTTGTTGCATCGCAGCATAAAACCCTTGGCGCCCGCTTTTTAGGCGCCTTAAGCTCCAGGTCAAACGGGGCGTCGATGTTCGATGTGAACGAAATTCCGCCGCTTGTCTCGCTCGCCCCGATGGCCGGGGTGACGGACATCCCGTTTCGTCGCCAGGTCAAAACGTTCGGCGGCGCCTACTGCGTCTCGGAGATGGTGGCGTCGGATCAGCTCGCACGCGAGCGGATCGACATGGTGCGCCGCGCCGCTGGCGCCGGCGTGATCAAGCCGCTTGTGATCCAGCTCGCCGGACGTGAAACGCGCTGGATGGCTGAGGGCGCTCGGCTCGCGGAAGCCGCAGGCGCCGACATCATCGACATCAACATGGGCTGTCCCGCCAAGAGCGTGACGAGCGGACTCTGCGGTTCGGCGCTGATGCGCGACCCAGATCATGCGCTGCGCTTGATTGAAGCGACCGTGGGCGCGACGCGGTTGCCAGTGACGCTGAAGATGCGACTGGGATGGGATGCGTCGAGCTTGAATGCACCAGAACTGGCAAAGCGCGCCGAAGACGCCGGCGTGCGCATGCTGACGATCCACGGCCGCACGCGCGCGGAGTTCTTTCGCGGGACGGCGAACTGGGCGGCGATCAAGCCGACCGTCGACGCTGTGAGCATTCCGGTGATTGCAAACGGTGATATCGCCACCGCAGCGGACGCCCGCGAAGCGCTGACGCTCTCGGGCGCGGCCGGCGTAATGATTGGGCGTGCGGCGCAAGGCAAGCCTTGGCTTCCGGCGGCGATCGAGCGCGCGCTGCGCGATGGCGGAGAAGTCAGCGCGCCTGCGCCGGATCGGCTGCTGCGAAGCCTACTGGCGCTCTACGAAGATTCGCTCGCGTTCTATGACGGCGCGCATGGCGTCCGCGTCGCGCGCAAGCACATTGCTTGGAGCATCGACGCCGTTTTCGGCGCAGCGGCGCGGGAGACCCGCAAGCAAGTCTGCATGCTGGAGGACCCGCGCAAAGTGCGCGAGGCGTTGATCGCGCTGTTCGAAGCGCCTGACTTGGCAGCCGCAGCATGAATGACCGCGTCGTCCGTCCCTTGCCGTTGCGGGCGACACAGCCCGATGCGGAGCGTTGGTTAGAGGCGCTGCCGGCGCCGGTGATCGGCATCGATGCCGGCGAACGCATTCGGTTTGTAAACGCTGCCGCTGCTGAACTGCTTGCCGGCGTTGGCCGAGGGCTACTCGGCCGGCGGCTCGATGAAATCTTTGGCCCCGATGCGCCGATGACTGCGTTGGCGCGGCGTGTGCTGACGGGTACAACCGGCGTCGCGGAAGCGGACGTTGCGTTGGTTGGCCCGGGCTTCGCGCTTGGCCGCGCGACAGTGGCCGCCGCCCCGGTGGGGGAGAATGGCTACATCGCGCTGGTGCTGACGCGGCCGCCGCGTCCGCGCGCAACGCCGCCGGTTGCTGGGCATTCCGCTGCGCGCACGCTCGCACACGAGGTGCGCAACCCGCTCGCTGGCATTCGCGCCGCCGCGCAGCTGATCTCGCGCAACGATGATGCGGAATCATCGGAGCTGGCAAAGTTGATTTGCGATGAAGTGGATCGCATCCATCGTCTAACTGATCGTATCGATCCGTTTGGCGCATTCGAGCCACCGCGGTTTGAGCCCTTCAACATTCACGAAGCGTTGGATCGTGTACGCAAACTGGTGGGCTCAAGCGCGCCGGACGTGATGATCCGCGAGCGCTACGATCCGAGTTTGCCTCTGGTGCGTGGCGATTTGGATCAGCTGATCCAGGCTTTTTTGAACATTGCCAAGAACGCCGCTGAAGCGGTCGCTGGCCAGGCCGACGGCGAGATCGCCATCAGCACGTCGTATCGCCCGGGTGTAAAATTCCGCTCTGCCGCCAGCGGTGCTGCGCGCGCACAGCTTGAAGTACAGATCGTCGACAACGGTCCAGGCCTCGATCCCGAGGTCGCTGATCGCCTGTTCGAGGCGTTCGCCACGACCAAGCCCAACGGCATGGGCCTTGGCCTCACCGTCTCGGCCGACATCGTTGCGCGCCATGACGGGCGCATCGAGGTCGACAGCGAACCTGGACGTACCGCGTTCAAAATCCTCCTCCCCATCGATCCGGAAGACACACCATGAGCGCACGTATTCTCCTGGCGGATGACGATTCATCGCTGCGTTTCGTGTTGAGCCAAGCGCTCGGTAAGGAAGGCTACAACGTGCGCGCCACAGGCAACGTTGCGACGCTGGCAAAATGGGTGCGCGAGGGCGAAGGCGATCTGGTTCTGAGCGACGTCTATATGGGCGACGAATGCGTGTTCGACGCGCTGCCCGGCATGCGCCAGGCGCGCCCTAGCTTGCCATTCATCGTCATGAGCGCGCAGTCGACGGTGGCGACAGCGCTCTCAGCCGCCGGCGCCGGCGCTTACGATTATGTGCCGAAGCCGTTCGATCTCGACGTGCTGATGGCGGCGGTAAAACGCGCGCTCTCGGGCGCTCCGGATGCAAAAACGCGCGCGCAAACAACCAAGGCGCAAAAGGAAGAGCGCTTGCCGCTGATCGGGCGCTCAGCGGCGATGCAGGACGTTTATCGCGTGATGGCGCGCGTCGCGGGCACCGATCTGACTGTCCTGATCGAAGGGGAGAGCGGCACTGGCAAAGAGCGCGTTGCCCGTGCGATCCACGAACACGGCCGCCGCGCGGCCCACCCATTCATTACGGTCAGCCTCGCCGGCGCGGCGCCCGCGCAAATCGACCAAGATCTGTTCGGTTCGTCCGGCGCATTTGCGCGAGCGCAAAGCGGCACGCTCTTTCTCGAAGATCTCGACGAACTTCCGAGCGAAGCGCAGACGCGTCTTGCTGGCCTGTTGCATGCTGATGATCCCAACGCGCGTCCGAACGTGCGTATCATCGCGGCGGCGCAGCGCAGCTTGGCGGCCCTCTCGCGGCAAGGGGCGTTTCGGCAGGACCTGTTCTATCGGCTGAACGTCGTCGCCATCCGCGTGCCGCCGCTGCGCGATCGCCTCGATGACGTCGACGATCTGGCGCGCGCGTTTCTGTTGCGCGCCAAGCGCGAAGGCCTGCCGGAGAAATCCATCGACAACGCCGCAATCGAGCGGCTGAAGGCGCACAGCTTCCCGGGTAACGTGCGCGAACTCGAGAATCTGCTTCGGCGCGCCGCTGCACTAAGCCCCGCGTCGGTCATCACAGCGCGCGAGATTGGCGAAGAGCTTGGTCAGGCCGCGCGTGAAGAAGTGCAGACGGGCGAAGTGACTGACGACTTCGAGAGCGCAGTATCGCGCCGGCTCGCCGGTGAATTCGCTGCTGCCAGCCCTGGTCTTCCGCAGGCGGGCCTTTACGATCGCCTGTTGGCGGAGGTCGAACGGCCTTTGATCCTGCAGGCGCTATCGGCCACCCGCGGCAACCAAATCCGCGCCGCCGCCGTGCTGGGGATCAACCGGAATACGCTCCGGAAGAAGATCCAGACCCTCGGACTCCAAACTGGGCGCGGCGATTGACGCCAGCGTGATATTGGTTCAACACCATGTTGCCATCTTGCAACATGGGATCCCCCGGCCATGGTGCTTCCGCTTACCGCTGGAGAGCCGGCAGAAGTCGCCGTTCTCAGCGATCAACCGCAGAGCAGAAGCTCGCTGATCTTTATCGGCGGGCTGATCATCGCCGGCGTCCTAACGGCCGCCGCGACGGTGATGCTGTTGCTGGGTGAAGGCCTGGCGGGCGACGCCAACAATCTGATCCGCACGCTGTTAATCGCGAGCCTCGTCATTGGCGTGGGTCTGGGCGGCATTCTCGCGCATCGGCTAATCCGCGTCGCCGCCGCATGGCGCGCCGCGGCGACTGGCGCGCGTTTGCACGTGCGCTTCGTTACTTTGTTCAGCCTCGCGGCTTTGGCGCCGGCGATCATCGTCGCTGCGTTTCTGGGCTTCACCTTCAGCCAAGGTGTTGAGCGTTGGTTCAGCTTGCGTGTCGAAAGCACGATCGAGAACGCGGCGGACGTCGGCCGCGCTTACGTCGATCTCGCGTCCGGCAATCTGGGCGATGAAGTTCAGGCCATGGCCGAGGACTTGAACGCCGCGCGGCGCGGCATGACCGAAGATCCGACGCGCTACGAAGCGTTCCTGCAGCTGCAAGCGCAGCGGCGAGAGCTGACATCGTCGCGCGTGATCGACGGCACGGGCCGTGTGCTTGCGGGCGGCGCTTTCACGGACACGGCCACTGCGCAGCCGCCGTCGCGCGAAGCGTTCGCGGCGGCGGACCAAGGTTCGGTGTCGCTGCGGTTTGACCAGGAGAACGACCGTCTTGTCGCGCTCTATCGGCTCGCGGATTACGACAACGCGTACGTCTATGTGTCCAAGGCGATCGAGCCCGGTCTGGTCACGCAGCTTCGTGCGTTTGATGAATCGGTCGAAGATTATCGCGCGGCGCGCCTGCAGCAGAGTTCGCTGCGCGGCCTCTTTGGGCTGGCTTACGTTTGCACCGCCCTGATCGTGTTGTTGGCTGCAGGCTGGGTGGGATTGACCAGCGCAACACGCGTGGCCGAGCCTATCGGGCGCTTGGTGGGCGCGGCGCGTCGGGTTGCATCCGGCGATCTGAAAGCGCGCGTCGCGATTGGCGAAGAGCGCGATGAGATTGATGCGCTGGGCGCCGCATTCAATCGCATGACAGCGCAACTTGAGACGCAACGGCGCGATTTGGTGACCGCGCAGGAGGACGCCGAAACACGCCGAAGCTTCATAGAAGCCGTGCTGGGCGGCGTCAGCGCCGGCGTGATGGGTCTCGACGCGAACGGGCGCATCACGGCGACGAACCGGAGCGCTGCGCAGTTGCTGAGCCTGGAAGAAGCGCAGCTTGTTGGCCGGCGTTTGATCGACGTGGCGCCGGAATTCTCTGAGTTGCTGAACCAACCTGCCCCGACAGGGGAGACGGCATCTCAACGCGTCGATCTTGTGCGCGAAGGCGGTTCGGTGAATCTGAGCGTGCGCATGAGCCCCGACGCGGAAGGTGGCCTCGTGCTGACGTTCGACGACATGACTAAGCTCATCTCGGCGCAGCGTCAGGAAGCGTGGAAAGACGTGGCGCGCCGCATTGCGCATGAGATCAAGAACCCGCTGACGCCGATCCAGCTCTCGGCCGAGCGTTTGCGCAAAAAGTACGCGAGCGAGATCAAATCCGATCCCGACACCTTCTTGAAGTGCACGGACACGATCCTGCGTCAGGTCGCCGACATCGGCCGGATGGTCGATGAATTCTCGTCGTTCGCGCGGATGCCGACGCCGCGCATGGCGTTCTCGGACATGAGCGACATCGCGCGTTCAACGGTGTTCGGGCAGCGTTTGGCGTTTGCGGATGTGCGCGTTGAGGTCGAGGGCGTGGATCAGCCGATCGGGCTGGTCAGCGACGAGCGGTTGATCTCGCAAGCGCTGCTGAACCTGATCAAGAACGCCGCTGAAAGCGTGCAAGCGCGCCGGGCGCGTGATGGCGAGCCAAAGGATGGGTTCGTGCTGCTCCGTCTGCGCGATCTCGATTTTGGCGTGCAGTTTGAAGTGATCGATAACGGCTTGGGCTTTCCGGAGAAGGATCGTCATCGCCTGATCGAACCGTACGTCACCACGCGCGCGAAGGGTCACGGGCTGGGGCTCGCCATCGTTGCGCGTATCGTTGAAGACCACGGGGGGTTGATTGAGCTGGGCGACGCGCCTGGACCGGGGCCAGGCGCCGTCGTTCGATTTGTCCTTCCCAAGCGCGGCGAAGAGCCGCCCGAGGCGCCGTCAGAACACGGCGCAGGAGCATGAACATGTCCTCAGACATCCTCGTCATCGACGACGAAGCCGACATCCGCGATCTCGTTTCGGGGATTCTCGAAGATGACGGCCATCAAGTGCGCACCGCGCGCGACAGCGACGAGGCGCTCGATGCGTTGCGCCGGCGTAGTCCAGCGATGGTGGTGCTGGATATCTGGCTGCAAGGCAGCCGCATCGACGGCCTCGAACTGCTGACGATGCTGAAGGAGATCGACGCAGATCTGCCGGTGGTGGTCATCTCGGGCCACGGCACGATCGAAACGGCGGTCGCCGCGATCCGCAAGGGCGCCTACGATTTTGTCGAGAAGCCGTTCACGGCGGATCGCCTGTTGCTGGTCGTGCAGCGCGCGCTGGAGACATCGAAGCTGAAGCGCGAGAACACGGCGCTGCGCGCAAAATCCTCTGGCGCGGATGATCTGATCGGTTCGTCCGCAATCATGGGCGCGTTGAGAAGCTCCATCGATCGCGTCGCCCAAACCAATTCGCGCGTGCTGATCGCTGGCCCCGCTGGATCGGGTAAAGAGCTAGTGGCGCGGCTACTGCACGAGCGCAGCGCGCGTGGCGGACCGTTCGTGGCGATCAACGCTGCTTCGATCGCGCCGGAGCGGATGGAGAGCGAGATATTCGGCGAGGAGGCCAATGGCCGCCCGAGCAAGATCGGCGTGTTCGAGCAGGCGCATGGCGGCACGCTGTTTCTCGATGAAGTCGGCGACATGCCGCTTGAGACGCAATCCAAAATCCTGCGCGTTCTGGTGGAGCAGCGCTTCAAACGCCTTGGCGGCGCGCAGGACGTGCAAGTGAATGTGCGCGTCGTCTCGTCCACCTCGCGCGAACTGCGTGGCGACATCGAGCAAGGCCGCTTCCGCGAAGACCTGTTTCACCGCCTGAACGTCGTGCCATTGCGCGCGCCGGGTTTGGCGGAGCGCCGCGAGGATATTCCGGACCTCGCGGGCTACTTCGTTGGCCGTCTCGCGGGCATGTCCGGCGTGCCGGCGCGGCAGATTGGCGAAGATGCGCTGGCGGCTCTGCAGGCGGCGGATTGGCCAGGCAACGTACGACAGCTTCGTAACGTGATCGAACGCATCCTCATCCTGGCCACGGGCGACATCAATACGCCGGTGACGGTGGATTCGCTCCCAGCTGATGCCTGGCCGTCTTCGGGGTCGAAGCGCGACGGCTTGCAGGAAGTCATCGGCCTTTCCTTGCGGGATGCGCGTGAGCGGTTTGAGCGTGAGTATCTGAACGTTCAGATCACGCGTTTTGGCGGCAATATTTCGCGCACGGCGGCCTTCATCGGCATGGAGCGTTCCGCGCTGCACCGGAAGTTGAAATCGCTCGGCGTTGAAGCGCCGGGCCGCAACGGACACGACGGCGCCGAATGAGCCGCGTCGCTTACGTCAACGGCGCATACGTGCCGCTGGCGCAGGCGGCGATCTCGATTCAGGACCGCGGCTTCCAGTTCGCGGATTCGATCTACGAAGTCTGGGCCGTGCGCGACGGCCGGCTCTACGACGCCGTCGAACACCTGGCGCGGTTCAAGCGCTCGCTCGAAGAACTGCGCATTGCAGCGCCGATGTCAGAGACGGCGTTGATTCTCGTGATCCACGAAGTGATGCGCCGCAACCGCGTGCGCGACGGCATCGTCTACCTGCAAATGAGCCGAGGCGTGGCCAACCGCGACCACGTGTTTCCGCCGGCCAGCGTGAAGCCAACCATGGTCATCACCGCCAAGAACCTCGATCGCCGCGCGATCGCCAAGCGCGCCGAACTTGGCGTCAAAGTCATCAGCGTGCCCGAGACGCGTTGGGCACGGCGTGACATCAAGTCGGTCAACCTCCTCCCGAATGTGCTGGCGCGCCAAGCGGCGAAAGAGGCGGGGGCCTTCGAGGCTTGGTTTGTGGATGAAGACGGCTTTGTCACCGAAGGCACGTCATCGACGGCCTTCATCGTGGATGCTGAGAACCGCATCCGTACGCGCGGCCTCTCGCACGATCTGCTGCACGGCGTGACGCGCGCGGTGCTGCTCCGGATCGCGCGCGAACATCAAATGACTGTGTCCGAGACGCCGTTCACGATCGAGGAGGCCAAGGCCGCGCAGGAAGCGTTCATCAGCGCAGCGAGCAATCCGGCGGTTCCAGTAACTGCTATTGACGGCGCTAAGATCGGCAAAGGCTGGCCTGGACCGGTAGCGCGTGCACTACGCGCCGCCTATTTGGGCGCCTGAGCCGTCAACGGCGTCCTCATTCGCGTTTCGGTTGTCGCCGGCGCCAACGCCCCTTATAGCTCGCCTCCAGCCGCGCGGTTCGACGCGGCGCCATAAAACTTTTGCATGGGGCTCGCCATGGACAAGAAGCAGAACCTTCAGGACACGTTTCTCAACGCCGTCCGCAAGGCCAAGACGCCACTCACGATCTTCCTGGTCAATGGCGTCAAACTCCAAGGGGTCGTTACCTGGTTCGACAATTTCTGTGTGTTGTTGCGCCGCGACGGCCAAGTACAGCTTGTTTACAAGCACGCGATCTCGACCATCATGCCGGGCGCTCCGGTCCAGCTCTACGAGATCGACAAAGCGGCAGATGAAGCCGACGCCTGAAACGCCACCACCGAAGGATATCAACCGAGCCATCGTGCTGCGCCCGCTTGCGAGCGCGCAAGAGAGCGTACGCGACGGCGAAGCACGGTTGCTTGAGGCCGTCGGCCTAGCGCAGGCGCTGGGGCTCGATGTGGCGGCCGCAGAAGCGGCGCCGCTCCGGCAGATCAGCCCGCGTACGTACTTCGGCTCGGGGCGCGTTGAGCGGCTGAAGGATCAGACTGAAGAGCTCGGCGCCGGCGTTGTGGTCATAGATGGCGCGCTCTCGCCGGTGCAGCAGCGCAATCTTGAGACCGACATTGGCTCAAAGGTGATCGACCGCACGGGTCTCATCCTCGAAATCTTCGGCCTTCGTGCGAAGACCAAGGAAGGCAAACTGCAGGTCGAGCTGGCGCGCCAAGGCTACGAGCGTTCGCGGCTGGTGCGGACGTGGACGCATTTGGAACGCCAACGCGGTGGTCTCGGTAAGACGGGCGGCCCTGGTGAAACGCAGATCGAACTCGATCGCCGCATCATTGCTGACCGCATCATCCGCTTGAAGCGCGAGCTTGAGGACGTGCGCCGTACGCGTGGGCTGCAGCGGCGTGCGCGTTCGCGGGCTGGTCTGCCGGCTGTTGTGCTGGTGGGTTACACCAACGCCGGGAAGTCGACGCTGTTCAATCGGCTGACGCAGGCTGGCGTGTTGGCGAAGGACATGCTGTTCGCCACGCTCGATCCGACTGCCCGACAAGTGAAGCTGCCGAGCGGGCGCGCAGTAATCATGAGCGACACCGTCGGCTTCATCTCCGATCTGCCGCACGAGCTGGTTGAGAGCTTCCGCGCGACGCTTGAAGCGGTGACCGAAGCCGATCTGCTGATCCATGTGCGCGATATCTCGCATCCGGACACCGACAAGCAGAAAGCCGATGTCCTCGCGGTGCTTTCGCAATTGGCGAAGGATGCCGGCGGGAAATCGCCGCCGGTGCTTGAGGCGTGGAATAAGATCGATCTGCTTGACGAAGCCACGCGCGCGGGCCGTATGCGGCGGGCGAGCGTGGCGGCGGAAGGAGGTGGGCAGGGCGCCCTGCCCCCTGTTGCGATCTCGGCCGAGACGGGGGAGGGCATGGACGCCCTACTCGCGGTGATCGACCGCGCCGCCTTCTCGGCGACGCGCGTCATCACCCTCACCTTGTCGCCAGACGATGCCGGCCGTTTGCGCGCGCAAATCGCGTCGGCTGGGCGCATTCTCGAGGAATCCAGCGACGATGCCGGCGCGATCACGTTGCGCGCTGAGCTGCTGGTGGAAGATGCGGCGCGGTTTGCACCGTTGGAGCCCCTGCCCGAAGAAATCCGGCCGGCGGCCGAGTAGGGGACACATTCGTCATCCTGGGGCGCACGTCAGTGCGAGCCCAGGACCCAGGGGCAACCACTCAGTTCGACGATCCCCTGGGTCCTGGGCTCTCGCTTCGCGAGCCCCAGGATGACGAAAGAATTATCGGCGCAACAGTCTTTCAACCAACTCCGCCGCGAACACTGAAAGCGTATCGTCTCGCGCACCCATCACCACGATGCGATCGCCGGGTTCGGCCAGTTCAATCAGTTTGTCGCCGCAGGCGTTGCGTTCGGCGAAGGCCATGGCTTCGAGGCCACGGGCGCGGACGCCGGCGACGATGTGTTCGCTGGTGACGCTGCGGTCGGTGGTGCCGCCGTAATAGACGGGGTCAGGCATGATCAGGACGTCGTCACTGGCCATGTGCTTGGCGAAGGTCTCGATGAACTCGTTTTTCATCAGCCGCAGCGGGCCAAAGCCGTGCGGCTGAAACATAATCAGCAGGCGGCCGGGGAACGCGTGCAGCGTGGCCAGCGTGGCAGTGATCTTGTCGGGGTTGTGCGCGAAGTCGTCGATGACGGTGACGCTGTTGGCTTTGCCGACGACTTCGAGACGGCGCTTGGTGCCGGAGAAGCCTTTCAGCGCTTCGGCGGCTTCTTTGAGCGACAGGCCGTACGCACGCGCAACTGAGAGCGCGGCGAGCGCGTTGGCGACGTTGTGTTCGCCGGGAACGCTGAGTTCGACGCTGGCGGTGTCGCGGGTGTCTTTCTCCAGCACGTCGAACGAGATGCCGTCGGGCGCTGGGCGGATGGCGGGGCAGTGCAGATCGGCGAGACCGGAGCGCAGTGAGTAGGTTCGAGTGCGGCCGCGCGCCTTGATCACGAGGTGTGCCGTCTCCTCGTTGTCGAGATTGAGCACGGCGATTTCGGCCTTGTTGACGAAGCCAGTGAAGAGTTCGCGCAGCTCGTCCATGCTCTTGTGGTCGAGCGCGATGTTGTTGACGACGGCGATGGTGGGTTCGTAGCGGGCGATCGAACCGTCGCTCTCATCGACCTCAGACACAAACGCATCGCCTTTGCCGACGAGCGCGCTGGCGAATAGGGCGTCCGGCGTGACGAAGTTTTTCATCACGGCGCCGTTCATCACCGTGGGATCGCGGCCGGCGCGGTAGAGCAGCCAAGCGATCATGCCGGTGGTCGTGCTCTTGCCGCTGGTGCCGGCGACGCCGATGCGCACGGGTGCGGCGTTGAACAGCTCTGCAAGCAGCTGGGGGCGCTTCAAATCTTCTGCGCCGACGCGCTTGGCGGCGACGACGTCGCCCACGGTGTCTTCCACGGCGGCCGAGCGCACCAGGATCTGGTCGGCGCTGGTGATGCCGGAGCCGTCTTGCGGGAAGAGGGCGATGCCTTGGGCTTTCAGGTATTCGAACTTCGCGCCCAAGCGGCCTTGATCAAGTGAACGGTCGGAACCGGCGACCGTCACGCCTTTGCCGCGCAGGATCAACGCCAGCGGCAGCATGCCGGAGCCGCCGATGCCGCTCATGAAATAGGATTTGGCCGGACTCATGGGCTCCCGTTATGAAGAGAAACGCCGGCCACCGGCAAGGATGCGAACGCAGAATGGCCCCATCGATCCGCATCGGCGTTGTCGCGCCCGGCACGCGCATCGACCGGGACTTGGCCGAGCGACTGAAAGCGTTCGCGACGGACCATTTTCTCGACCGCGCGCCGGAGATTGTTGTTCACCCGCAATGTTTCCTGAGCGCGGGCCATTTCGCCGGCGATGATGACGCGCGGCTCAAAGCGTTTGTGGAATACGCCAACGAACCGGCGCTGGACGCGATCTGGTTCGCACGCGGCGGCTACGGCGCGTGCAGGATCGCTGAAGCGGCGCTGGCGCAGCTCAACGGCGCGTCGCGCACCAAGACCTATCTCGGCTACAGCGACAACGGCGCGATCCTCGGTGGCTTGTACGCGCGCGGTTACGCCAACGTGGCGCACGGGCCGATCCCGGTGGACCTGACGCGAACAGGCGGCGAGGGCGCGGTGAAGAGGGCGCTCTCTTGGTTGATCGACCGCTCCCCTGAGAGCGTTGAACTCGGGGTGATGTTCGACGGTAAAACCGCTGCGTTCAACATCGCGGTGCTGCAGTCGATCATGGGCACGTCGCTGGAGCCAAATCTCGAAGGCCACGTGCTGATGCTGGAGGATGTGGGGGAGTACCTCTACCGGCTAGACCGCGCCCTCTTCCAGATTACCTCCTCCGCCAATGTGCGGAGCGTGAAGGGGATTAAGCTCGGGCGCGTCTCCGATGTGCCGGAGAACGACAAGCCGTTCGGCGCCAACGAAGAAGAAATCGCGCGCTATTGGTGCGCCAAGGCTGGCATTGCGTATCTGGGACGCGCGGACATTGGACACGATGTCGAGAACAAGGTCGTGCCGTTTGGGGCGTTGAAGAGGTAGGGACCGGCTTTGGGATTCAAAATCTCTTGGATCGGATTCAGGGGCCTGAGCAAGGAAGATGCCCTGCGCTCGCTGAACGCCGTGGATACGCGCGAGCCTGATGAAGCGAACGAGGCGCCTTTCTCAGGAGCCGAAATTCCAGGCGGCTGGTTCGCCTTGTTCGCCAACGACTTCTCGTTCGCCTCAGAGGATCGCTTGGCGAGACTGTCGGAGAATTGCGAAGTGGTGGCGTGCCAAGTGCACGAAGGTGTGATGGTTGCCGTGTCCTACGGGTACGAAAGGGGGCAACAAAAATGGGCGATACTCCACGACGCTCAACAAGACCTTCGGCACATTGAGGTAACTGGAACGCCACCGGCCGCCTTTGCGCAGGTCAGGGAGCGACTACTAAAGGAGCAAGATCAGCATGACGGCCAAGAGCCCGGTGTTGATTTTGTTTTCGACGTTCCGCTCGAGACTGCGACTTCCGTCTGCCCCTACAAGCACGATCGTTGGCGGTTCGATTGGGGTGAGCCTCGCTTCACGGTGCTTGAACTGGCCTAGCGCGTCTCGTTCGGACAACGCGCGGCGTTTCCGTGTTCGCATCATTGTGGCCTCCGCAAATGGGAGGACGGGGCGCGCGATCCGCGTTTTTCTCACGCTCGATCCCGTCCCTCGCGCTCGTGTGGCTCGGCTAGCCCATGAACCTCCCGTGCGAGGGACGAGCGCATTATCGCGCGGGTTTGCGGGTGTGGGATAGATTTTGTGCCGAGCGTTGATTGTGCGCGGAATTTTGGGGCGGAGGTGTGGGATAGATCGCGTTTCTAGACCGGCATGCCTACGGTGCCGCCACCGGGCAACAGGACAGCGTTGTAGAGCCCATAAAACCCTAGCCATGCGACGTAGCTCAGCGGCGCGGTCAACCACGCAATAGCACCGCCGTTAGGCGTCTGGCTTTGCGGAGCTTCAGCGTCAGCGCCAAGGCTACGCCAGCCAAGATCGCTCCGAGCCAGTGAAAGCCAACGAGCCACCATCCAGCATCGGCCCCGCCTACGGTGTAGAGCGGCGACAAGATGGCAATCCAAGTGGAAAACGCGATCCAGGCGATGAGAACGACAATGCCGAGCGCGTAAGCCACTTTGCTCCAGTCCATAGCGCTATCTCTTCTCAGCCCGCTTAGCCTCAAGCCAAAGCGCTTCCATGTCGTCCAGCGGCTGTGGGCCGGTGCGGCCCGCTTCCGCGAGCTTCGTCTCGATGTACTGAAACCGCCGCGTGAACTTGGCGTTGGCGCGGCGGAGGGCTTCTTCGGGGTCGACCTTCAGCTTGCGGGCGAGGTTGGCCATGACGAAGAGGATGTCGCCCATCTCTTCGGCAATGTGCTCTTGATCGCCGCTGGCGCGCGCCTCCTTCAGTTCGGCCAATTCTTCTTCGAGCTTCTCCAGCACGGGCTCAGGCGTCGGCCAATCGAAGTTGATGCGCGCGGCGCGCTTGGTGAGCTTCTCGGCGCGCATGAGGGCGGGCAGGGCCATGGGCACGTCGTGCAGCAGCGAGGCGCCGCTGGCGGCGCGCTTCTCGGCCTTCAGCGTCTCCCAGGCCGCCGTCTGCTCCTCCGCCGTACGCTCAACCTTTTCACCGAACACATGCGGATGGCGCTCGATCATCTTGTCGGCGAGCGCCTGGGCGACGTCGGCGAAATCGAACGCGCCTTGCTCCTCGGCCATGCGGGCGTGGAAGGCGACTTGGAAGAGGAGGTCGCCCAGTTCTTCCTTGAGCGCTTTCAGATCGTTGCGATCGATCGCGTCGGCGACCTCGTAGGCCTCCTCGATCGTGTACGGCGCGATGGTCGCGAAAGTCTGCTCGATATCCCACGGACAGCCGCGCTGCGGATCGCGCAGCCGCGCCATCACATCGAGCACGGCCTGAGTAGCGGCGGCATTGCGGGAGAGGGTCTCAGCGCTCTTTTCCATCGCCTTATCAGCAGCTTGGCCAGGCATACAGTTCTCGCATAAGATAGATTATGAGCAATCCGTGAGTAGCGAATAGCGAATGGCGAGTAGGCTCACGCCGCAGCCTCCTTCTCCTGAAGAGATCGGATGAGCCCTCGCACCATTCTCCCAAGCTCGTCACACTGACCAAGCAGTTTGCCAGAGTCGTCGGACGACGTGAGGTCGAGACGCCGGGCAATGATGAGATGGGTCTCTAGCTCTTTGAGTGGGCCTTGAGCAATGCGCAGAAATTGGATGAAAGCGCCGGTCGTTTCGCGACCGTGACCTTCTGCAATGTTGGCCGCAATCGATACGGCCGCGCGCCGCATTTGAGACGTCAGCCCGTAGAGTTCGGAGTTTGGGAAGTCGCGCGTGATCGAATAGGCCGCCTCAGCGAGATCAATCGCCAACTGCCAGATTTTAAGGTCGCGATACGATGTAATCGTCATTCAAAATCCCTATTCGCTACTCACCATTCGCTACTCGCTTATATCGTAATCGCCAGCCCAGCCATCGTAGGCTGGTTCGACGCCGGCCGGCAGCCTCGCCTTCAGCGCGGCGTAGTCCAAGTCGATGTGCATGTTCGTCAGCAGCGCGTGCGCGGGCTTGAGGCGCGCGATCCATTCGAGGCTGCGCGCGACGTGCGCGTGCGTGGGATGCGGGCGGTCGCGCAGTGCGTCGACGATCCAGAGCGCGAGGCCATCGAGTTCAGCGAAGCTTTCCTCGGGCATGGCGACGAGATCGTTCGAGTAGCCCACGGGGCCGGCGCGGAAACCGAGCGAGCGGCTGAAGCCGTGGTCTTGATCGAGCGGCAGGATCTCCAGCGGCCCGCCTGGGCCGTCGGTGACGATCGGCGTGAGCGGCGTGATGCGCCCGGCTTCGCGGACGATGGCGGGATAGCCGGTGTCCGAGATGAAGGTGTAGCCGAAGCGGCGCATGAACGTTTCGCGCGTGTGGGCGTCGAGCCAGACTGGGATGGTCGCGCGCTGCTTGATGAAGAAGGCGCGGACGTCGTCGAAGCCGTTGGTCTGGTCAGCGTGGTCGTGGCTGAGGATGACGGCGTCGAGCCTGGCTGCGCCGGCGGCCGCGAGCTGCTGGCGGAGTTCCGGTGCGGTGTCGATGAGGACGGTGGTCGCCTCCTCCGCGCTGGCGGGCGCCCCGCTCCACTTCTGCAGCAACAGCCCGCAGCGCGTGCGGCGGTTCTTCGGCTCGTTCGGATCGCACACGCCCCAGTCGCCAGTGGCGCGCGGGACGCCGCCGGAGGAGCCACAGCCCAGCACGGTGACGCGCAACGTGCTCACTCGCGACCTCCACAGGTTGGAGCGCGGGCCTCCGGCCCGCATGCACTATGCGCCAACTCAAGGACATCATCTGGCGCGACGGAAATATGCGGGCCGGAGGCCCGCGCTCCAACCTGCCGAGAGCGGCGCCTCATCATGACGCCACACGTGGGATGCTTGGAAACAGACGGAAGAAGTTATCGGCGAGCAGGGCGCTGCACTCGGATTCCGAGAGGCCGCGCAACTCAGCGAACGCGCTTTGCACCTCGCGCACATGCATCGGTTCGCAGCGCCGGCCGCGGTAAGGAATAGGGGCCAGATATGGGCAATCGGTCTCGACGATGACGCGGTCCAAAGGCGCTTCCCGCGCGATGGCGCGGACGTCGTTGGCGTTCTTGAATGTCATGATGCCGGAGAACGAAAAGTACGCGCCGATTTTGAGCGCGCGCTGGGCCAGTTCTGGGCCGCTCGTGTAACAGTGCATGAGGATGCGTAGGGGCCCTCTTCCCGCCTCCTCCTCCAGCAGCTCCGCCATGGCGGCATCCGCTTCGCGGGTGTGGATGATCAGCGTTTTGCCGAGCGCGTGGGCGGCTTTTGCGTGGGCGCGGAAAACGGCGACCTGATCTTCGAGGGGGCTGAACTTGTAGTGCTGATCGAGGCCGGTTTCCCCTACTCCGACCACCCTCTCGTGGCGGCCGAGTTCGATGAGTTTCTCCGCCGTGAGATCGAGGTGATCCTTGGCGTAGTGCGGATGCGCGCCGATGCTGGCGTAGATGTCGTCGTGTTGTTCGGCGATGGCGATGACGTCGGCGAAGTTTTCGATCTTATCGCAAATCGTGATCATGCGGCCGACGCCGGCCTCGCGTGCGCGTTGGATCACCTGCTCGCGATCTTCCGCGAACGCGTGGTGATGCAGGTTCACGTGGCTGTCGATCAGCAACGTCATCGCCGCGCCGCTGCTGCGCGATCAAGCACGCCGACAGCGCGGGCGAGCGCGTGGCGCGGATCCATGTCGAGGCCCTCGGCTTCGGTGCGGAGCGTTTCGAGTTGCGACCAGGCTTCCGCCCACGGCTCACCGCCCTCGCCTGCCCCCTGCGCCCTCGTCCATTCTTCCGCGAGTTCGAGTACGGCCGCGAGGCGCTCGAACGGTTCGCCGCTCATCTGATCGTAGAGCGGATTGAGTACGGACGCGGCTTCGCCACGCGCGATCGACGCCGGCGCGCGGCGCAGATCGGCGCTGCCGGCGTCGAGGCCTTGGGCTTTGAGCGCGATGGCGCGACCTGGGCGGCCCTTGGCGAGATCGATCAGCGCGTCGTCGCCTTTGGCGCCACCGAGGGCTTGGCGGACGAGATCGTCGCTCACAGGCCGAAGCGCCAAGCGCCGGCAACGTGAGCGGATCGTCGGCAGGATCGCGCCGGGCGCGTGGCAGACGAGCAGCAAGACGGAGCGCGCGGGCGGCTCTTCCAGCGTTTTCAGAATCGCGTTGGCGGAGTTGTTGTTCAGATCATCGGCAGCGTCGATGATGGCGATGCGCATGCCGCCTTCGCTGGGCGCGAGCGAGAAGAACTGGCCAAGCTCACGTGCGTCGTCGACGGCGATCTCGCGGCGTGGTTTGCCGCGATCGTTGAGGCCGCGGCGCAGGATGAAAAGATCGGGATGCGATTGCGCGGCGATGCGGCGCGCGACTTGGTCTTCGGGATCGACATCGAGCGGGCGTGCGCCGATCTGCTTGGCGCCAAGCGCGATGCGGGCGAAGCGGTAGGCGAGCGTGGCTTTGCCGAGGCCCTTGGCGCCGGCGAGCAGCCAAGCATGATGCATGCGCGCGCCATGCAGTGCGTCGCGCAGCGCTTGCTCCTCGGCATCGTGGCCGACGAACGAGAACGTTTCACGCGGGTGCGGGGCTTCTGGCTCTTTGTCAGTTTCGGGGGCGGCCTTCTCGGCTTTCATAGCGCTGCCGTTGCGGCGGCGAGCACGTCGGCGGCTGGCTTGCTGGCGTCGAGGACGATGCAGCGTTTTGGGTCGCGTTCGGCGATGGCCAGGAATTCCGCGCGAACGCGAGCGTGAAAGTCCGCGGCCTTCTTCTCGAAGCGATCTTCGCCCATGTGTTTGCCTTGCGAGCGTGCGAGGCCCGCATTGGCGTCGAGATCGAGCACGAACGTGCGGTCGGGCGCGGGCGCATCGATCAATGCGTTGAGCGTGTCGAGCACGCTTGGATCGAGGCCGCCGGCGGCGACTTGGTAGGCGCGTGTGGAGTCGTAGTAGCGGTCGCAGATCACCCAGGCCCCGCGTGCGATCGCTGGGCGAATGGTGTGATTGAGATGGTTCAACCGAGCGCCGGCGAACAGCAGCGCTTCTTCGGTGGCGCTCCAGCGATTGGCGTCGCCGCTAACAAGCAGCGCACGGATGGCGTCGGCGCCGGGCGCGCCGCCTGGCTCGCGGGTGACGAGGACTTCGCGGCCGTCAGCGCGTAGCGCTTCGGCCAGTCCGCGCGCGAGCGTGGATTTACCCGTGCCTTCGCCGCCTTCGAGGGTGATGAACCGGCCTGCGCCCATTGCCCTATCAAGGGCCGAAGAAGGTCAGGCGCAAGCCTTCCCAGGCGCGGGAGAACCAGTTGGCCTTGCCGACATTGCGTCCAGCGACCAGCGGGAACCGCTGCGTCTCATATCCCGGCCCCTCCACCACGAGATGGGCCACTTCAGCGCCTTCGCGGATCGGCGGATGGAGTGGGCCGTCGTAGACGACGTGCGCGGTAAGGCCGGCCTGGACTGCGCGTGTGCCGCCAATGACGATGCGCTGCTGCGCCACCAGCGGCACGGTGCGGCGGCCGCCGAGGCGTACTTGCGCTTGGCCTACTTCAGCGCCGGCTTCGGCGAGCGTGGTCAGCGCGAAATCGTTGAAGCCGCTACGCATCAGGCGCTGCGCTTCGGCATTGCGCGCGGCCATTGTCGGCAGACCGTTGAATACAATGATGCGGCGCTCGTTATTGAGCACAGCAGAGCCGATCAGGCCGTATCCGGATTCGTCGGTGTGGCCTGTCTTCATGCCATCAGCGCCGGGATAGGCGCCGAGTAGCGGATTGCGGTTCGACTGCGTGTGGTTGTTGTACGTGAACTCGCGCCGGCCGTAGACGCGATAAAAGGCTGGATAATTCACAATCAGGTGGCGAGCGAGACGCGCGAGGTCGGACGAGCTGATGCGCTGTTCGGGATCGTCGAGGCCGGTGACGTTCCGGAAGCGCGCGGTGGTAAGGCCGAGTTCGCGGGCGCGGCGGTTCATGCGCGCGACGAAGGCTTCTTCGGAGCCAGCGATGCCTTCGGCGAGAACCACGCAGGCGTCGTTGGCGGAGACGATAACCGCGCCTTGGATCAAGTCACGCACCGCAACGCTTTCGTTGATCGGCAAGAACATATGCGAGCCAGACGACATCGCGCCGTGTTCACGCCAGGCGTATTCGCTGACGGTGTAGCGGGTGTTGTAGGTGATGCGGCCGGATTGCAGCTCCTCAAGCACGACCAGCACCGTCATCAGCTTCGCCATCGAAGCCGGCGGGATCGGTTCGTTGCAGTTCTCGCAGTCGAGGAGCGCGCCTGACGCGCCGTCCATGATGGTGACGTGCTGGGCGACGGCAGGCGGTGGTGGCGGCGCGGGTGTGCGGACGCGGCGGCGTTGCGCGTCCGCGGTCGGCGCGAGCGCCATGGCTGCTATTAGTGTGATCGCGCAGAGCGCGCGTTGGAGTTTCATTCCGTCCCGCCGAATCGTCCGCGCGTCTTGCGCCTTGGTGTTTAAGCAGACCGGCGCGGCGCTTTCACGTCAACAAACCGGCGTTTAGCGCGAGGCCACAATGGTCTCGCCGTAGCCCATCGATGACAGCGTACGGCGGGCGGCATCGGCCTCCTCGCGGCTGACGTAAGGCCCAACCCGGACCCGGAACAACTCGGCGCCGGAGGCGGTCTGCCGGACATCCACAACCACCGGACCCGCCGCCCCTATTGTGTCGCGGACGCGGTGGGCGTTGGAGAGGTCGGAGAAGGCGCCGACTTGGACGAAATAGCCGCCGGAAACCGGGGCCGAGTAGGCCGGCTGCGGCGCGGCGTAGGGCGGGTTGTCCACAGGCGCGCCGGCGAGGTCAGTGCCGGAAGAGGGCGGGAGCAGGGAGCGGGGCCCCTCCTCCTGGTCCGCTTGCGCGGGCACAGCAGAGGGCGGTGAGGGCGGTGAGGCGGGGGCTTGGCTGCCATCCGCGTTAACGCGGCGCGGCGCCGGGCCGAGGTAGCGGACATGAACGCGGGCGTGGCCAGCGCCTTCGAAGTCGAGCGCTTGCGCTGCGCCGCGCGACAGATCGATCACGCGTTCGCCCACGAACGGTCCACGGTCGTTGACGCGCACGATGACCTCGCGGCCGTTTTCGAGATTGGTGACTTGCACGAGGCTCGGGATCGGCAACGTGGGATGCGCGGCGGTGAGTGCTTGTTGATCGAACACTTCGCCGCTGGCGGTGCGCTGGCCATGGAATTGCGAACCGTACCACGAAGCCGTGCCGGTTTGCGCGTAACCGGGCTCCGGTGTCGGAACATACCATTGGCCGTTCGCCTGGTATGGCGGGCCGACGCGCTCACGCTCGAGCCAGGGCTGAGCGCCCTCTTCCGTCGCCGGTGCAGGTTCAGCGGCGGCAGGCGCGGTGGCCGGAGCGGGCGACGCGACTTCGGCAACGTCGTCTTCTTCGGCGGCGGCTTCTTGAAACACCACAGGCGTGACGCGCACAGCGCCCGCACGGCGCAGATCGATCACTGCGCCTGGACGATCGCGGCGTGCAGTCGAACCATAGCCATAAGAATTGTCACCACCGCCGGCGAGCGCCGCGGTTTCTGCCGGCGTGGCCGCAGACACAGAACCACTGCCCTGCCCGGCGTACACGATCGGTGCGTGCTGCGCGGAGGCGGCGCTCGCGAAGGCGATCAGGCCGGCGCACGAAAGAGCGAGTGCGCGAGACGCTTGGCGAAATTTCAAAGGACGACCCCAACGCAGTGAATGCGATAGCGTCCTTAATACGCGCGCCGGTCTTTAGGGCGCGTAAGCTTTTATCCTTTTTTCAGTTTTACCAATAACGCGCGTTCACCATGCTCGGCTGTCGCATTGCAGGAAATGCCGCACGCTGATATCGGGCTCCGTTCCGGAGGGATGGCCGAGTGGTTTAAGGCACTAGTCTTGAAAACTAGCGTGGATGAAAGTCCACCGTGGGTTCGAATCCCACTCCCTCCGCCACAAAGAAAAAGCCCGGCTTTTGGCCGGGTTTTTTGCTGTTTGCTTACCAGCGGAACGGGGTTTGGAAGGAAACCCGGACGTCTGGGGCGTCCGCGGTGACGCCGACATCCACACTGGAGGAGAGCGTGAGCCGCTCGCTGGCGCGGAAGCTCATGCCAAACTGCAGGGCGCCGCTCCATTTCACCTGTCGGTCATCTGTGTGAGAACTTTATGGCCTTGCACCACTCCCCTGCCGATAGGCGCCACGGCGACGAGAGCCGGGGGAGTGGTTGCTTAGCGCAATGCGTTCACGAAGGTTGCTTCCGTCTTCGCCGTGATCTCTTCGAGCGTCACGCCGTCAGCAAGTTGAAGCAGCTTCATTGGTTGTGAACCATGCTTGTCGATTTCGAACACGCCGAGATCGGTTATCACGAGATCAACCACGTTCACGCCGGTCAGCGGCAGCGTGCACTGCTTCAACAGCTTCGAAGCGCCGTCTTTGGACGTGTGCTCCATCACGACGACCACGCGTTTGACGCCGGCGACGAGATCCATGGCGCCACCCATGCCCTTCACCATCTTGCCGGGCACCATCCAGTTGGCGAGGTCGCCGCGTTCGTTCACTTCCATGGCGCCGAGGATGGAAAGATCGATGTGGCCGCCGCGGATCATGGCGAACGAGTCCGATGACGAGAAGTAAGACGTCTTCTTCAGCGCCGTGATGGTTTGTTTACCCGCGTTAATCAGATCGGCGTCGATGTCTTCCTCGAACGGGAAGGGGCCCATGCCCAGCATGCCGTTTTCCGACTGCAGCGTGACTTCCATGCCTTGGGGAATGTAGTTCGCCACCAAAGTCGGGATGCCGATGCCGAGATTAACATAAAAGCCGTCGCGCAGTTCTTTAGCAGCGCGTTGCGCCAGATGATCACGGGTCCAGGCCAACTAGCTCTCCATCCGTTCAATACGGAAACACGTCCGTAACTCGGAGAATGACGATCGGCTCGCCGTTCTCGCTTGTATGCTCGATCCCGCGCGACCATCCAGACACGCTGAAGTCGCCAAATGTGAACAGGAGCGGTTCGTCGGACGGCGGGTGCTTGTTCAGCTCCCGCTGAAAGCGCTCCATCTGCTCAAGAAACCTCGCTCTCAGTTCTTTGGGCACTTTCTGATCCTGCAGGACGCGATCGGCGCCGCCCACCTGCTGAACCACTCGAAACCTCACACATTCTCCCGCTTGGTGATGGTTCGCTGCTCGATACGCTTCTCGAACGCGCCTTGCACGATGCGATCGACGTAAATGCCTGGCGTGTGGATCGCGTCGGGATCGAGGTCGCCGGTTTCGACCAGGATCTCGACCTCGGCGACGCACTTCTTGCCGGCCGTCGCCATCATCGGATTAAAGTTACGCGCGGTTTTGCGGAAGATCAGGTTGCCTTCCTTGTCACCCTTCCAGGCTTTGACGATAGAGAGGTCGGCGACCAGGCCGGTTTCGAGCACGCATTCCTCGCCGTTAAACGTCTTGGTCTCTTTGCCTTCGGCGACGAGCGTGCCGACGCCCGTTTTCGTATAGAAGCCGGCGATGCCCGCGCCCCCTGCCCGGCAGCGCTCAGCGAGCGTGCCCTGCGGGTTGAATTCAAGCTCGAGTTCGCCCGCGAGATACTGGCGCGCGAACTCTTTGTTCTCGCCGACGTACGAGCTGACCATTTTTTTGATCTGCTTAGTCTCCAACAGCAGCCCGAGGCCCCAGCCATCGACACCGGCGTTATTGGAAATGACCGTGATGTCCTTAACGCAGCTATCGCGCAGCGCGATGATGAGGTTCTCGGGGATGCCGCAGAGACCGAAGCCGCCGCTCATCACCGTCATACCGTCGAAGGTCATGCCTTCGAGCGCGGACTTGGCGTCCTTGTAAACTTTGTTGGCCATGACGTCCGTTTACGGAGCGCGGCGCTGCGGCGCAACATGCCGAGACGGCAGAGTGGTGTGCAGAAACGATTGCGCCGGTGGCTGAGCCGGCCACCGGCGCTTTCGCTTCGATCCTGAGGTGGATCGAGAACCTGGCCCCGGTACGAGCGAGGGACGAAAATCGTCCGGAACCGGGGAGGATATAACCAAACCCCGGTTGAACCCCCGCTGAACGAATAAATCAGCTGGGACGGGCCGAAATTCCCCAGTCAGACAGGATTTTAACAGCATCCGCGCCCATCCCGCCTGGCGGTCCCTGAACGGCGGAGGGGGTGCGCGAGAAGCGCGGGGCTGGCGCAGGCTGGGTGAGGCCGTCGACCTCGACGAACGTGCCGCGAGCGACGTTGTGAGCGTGAGTCGGCGCTTCAGCCATGGATAGGACGGGCGCGAAGCAGACATCGGTGCCCTCCATGAGCGCCGTCCATTCGTCGCGGGTCTTGGTGGCGATGAGCGCCCCGACTTTCTCTGAAAGCGCTGACCATTCGGGCTTCACCATGTGAGCGGCGAACGCGGGATCGTCCTTCAGGCCCGTTTTCTCCAGGAGCAGGGCGTAGAATTGCGGTTCGAGCGACGCGATGGAGACGAACTTGCCGTCGCTGGTCTTGTACACGTCGTAGAAGTGTGCGCCGCCATCCAAAAGATTGGCGTCGCGCTCATCGCTCCAGATGCCGGACGCGCGCAAACCGTAAATGACACTCATCAGCGACGCGGCGCCATCGGTGATCGCCGCATCGATCACCTGCCCCTTCCCCGACTTGCTTGCTTCGAAGAGCGCCGCGCACACACCCATCGCAAGATAGAGTGAACCGCCGCCGTAATCGCCGACGAGGTTAAGCGGCGGCGCTGGCGCGTCGTGCCTGCGACCCATCGCGTGGAGGGCGCCGGAGAGGGCGATGTAGTTGAGGTCGTGGCCGGCGACTTCCGCAAGCGGCCCAGTCTGGCCCCAACCCGTCATGCGCCCGTAGATGAGACGCGGATTGCGCGCTAGCGCGACGTCGGGGCCAAGGCCTAAGCGTTCCATCACTTGCGGGCGGAAGCCCTCGATCAGCACGTCCGCCTTCTCAATCATCGCCAGTGCGACGTTAACGTCGTTCGCATCCTTGAGGTCGAGCGCGACGTGGCGGCGGCCGCGCGCGGGAATGTCGTTCTTGAAGGAAGGGCGCCCACCCTTGCGGTCGATGCGCACGACGTCGGCGCCCATGTCCGATAGAAGCATGCAGCAAAACGGCCCCGGGCCAATGCCGGCGAACTCCACCACCTTCACGCCATCAAGCGGTCCCGACGCCATCGTGTTCCTCGTTTACCTTGTGCGTTTGCTTCGTCGCGCGAACGGGCCATAGTTGCAACAGACCTCCCTGTGGCGGGCGGGTGCGGAGCGTTAACCTTTGCGCATTGTCGTGCGAGCCCATGACGCCCGCCTTGCGCGCGATGCGCAAGCGCTACTCGCAACCGCGGGCGTTGAGGCCGCTGCTCTGCCCGGCGCTTACCGTGCGGCGCCCGATGGCGAAGACATTTCCATTTTCGCGGCGATGAGCGGCGACGTCGATGACGTCGCGCGCCTTGCCGTTACGTCGCTGGCGGCGGAGCCTGCGCCGTTGGCGCGCTTGATCGGGCTGAAGAGCGGATCGCCGCCGGCGTTGGGGCTGGGGCCAGCGAGCGTGTTCACGAGCGCAATCGCTCTCGATGCGCCGTCGAAGCTGTTGTCCGCGCAAGTCGAAGCATGCACCCGCGTTGCGATCGCGGAAGAAGAACGCGCGCGGCGCGTGTTGACGGCTGCGGAGTATGGCGTAGCTCCTGTGGAGCCGCAGGAGCGGCGCAAGCTGAAGGCGCTCTATATTGGCGCGCCGAGCACGATGTTCTTGGCGCTGGAGCGTGTGCTGGCCGATCAGGGCGGCTTGGTCGCTGCGGCCTTCTCCTCATACGCCGGCTTCGACCACCTGCACGATGAACCGTTCGACGCAGTGGTGCTCAACGGTGCGCAGGACGCAAGCACCGCGATTTCGCTCTGCGCCGCGCTGCGCCGGAATGCGTCGCTCTACCACTTGCCGACGATGCTAGTGACGGCGCCCGGCGATATTGCGACGGCGACTGCGGCAATCGCGCGCGGCGCATCGGCGGTCGCGGAAGCCAATGCGCCATGTGGGCCGAGCTTAGGGTGGTTATTCGAAGCGGTTCGCCGCGAACGCCGCCGCCGGGCCGCTGAGCACGATATCCGCGCGCTGCGCGATCGAATGGGCGATTCACGCACCGGCTTGTTCAAGCGTGCCGCGTTCGATGCCCATTTGACTCGGCTCGCCAGCGACCATCACGTCAGCGGCCGGCCGCTTTCGCTGGCCGTGCTGCGAGTGTTGCCGGCGCCGGGGTCGCGCGAACCGAGCGACGCGGTGTGGAAGCGCGGCTTCAACGAGATTGCGAGCCTTGCTGGCCGTCTGATGCGCGACGCCGATTGCGGCACGGCGATCGGCCGTGACTTCATCGCGGTCGCGATGCCGGCCAGCGTGCTGAAGGGCGCGCGCCGGACGGCTGAGCGGATTGCATCCGTTTCGGAGTGCACAGCGTTCGCGTCGGGCGAAGGCGGCGCCGGCCCGCTGGTGTTCGAACAGAGCGCTGTTGAGATGCAGCCGGGCGAAAGTGGCGCCGCGATGCTAGCGCGCGCGATGCGGGCACTCGAAGTCGAAGCGATCCCGGCTTAAGCCGCTTTCTTCATCGCGATCCGCGACAACGCTTCCAGCACCGCGCGCAACGCCTTCAGCCTTTGCGTCGCTTCCGGCCAACCGCCCTGCACCACGAGCTTGCCGTCCGGTCGCATCTTGTAATCGTCCGGGCGTTCCTGAACGTGACGCACCAGCGCCATCGGATCCGGGAAACCGCCATCTCGGAACGTGAGCACAGCCCCCTTTGGACCAGCGTCGAGTTTCGAGATTAGGCAGCGACGGCAGAGCGCTTTCAACGCAGCAACCGCGATGAGCTGATCCGCTTCCGCAGGCAGCGGGCCAAAGCGATCGATCAGCTCGGCGGCGAACGCTTCGCGCTCTTGATCGGAATCCAGATCGGCCAAGCGGCGATAGAGCGAAAGTCGCACGTTGAGATCGGCGACGTAGGCTTCAGGAATGAGCACCGACGCGCCGACATTGATCTGCGGCGACCAGGACTTTTCGTTGGCTTCATCCTCGTGCCCGTCGCGCAAGGCGGCGACCGCTTCTTCGAGCATGGACTGATAAAGCTCGACGCCGACTTCGCGGATGTGGCCGGATTGCTCCTCACCCAACAGATTGCCGCCGCCGCGCATGTCGAGATCGTGGCTTGCCAGCGTGAAACCTGCGCCGAGGCTATCAAGCGACGATAGAATCTTAAGCCGCTTTTCGGCGCTTACGGTGAGCGCCTGTTCGGCGGCAGTGGTGAGATACGCATACGCGCGCACTTTCGAGCGCCCTACCCGGCCGCGCAGCTGATAGAGCTGCGCCAGGCCGAACATGTCGGCGCGGAACACGACGAGCGTATTGGCGCGTGGAATGTCGAGACCGGATTCGACAATGCTGGTGGAGAGCAGCACATCGTAAGCGCCGTCGTAAAAGCTCGTCATGATCTCATCGAGGCTGCCGGCGGCCATTTGGCCGTGCGCAATAGCGAACGTCACTTCCGGCACGTTGCGGCGCAGGAAGTTTGCGGCTTCATCCAGATCGGAAATGCGCGGCGAGACGAAGAAGCTCTGCCCGCCGCGATACTTCTCGCGCAACAACGCTTCGCGCACGGTCATATTGTCGAACGGCGTCACATAGGTGCGCACCGCCATGCGGTCGATCGGCGGCGTGGTGATGAGGCTCATCTCGCGGATGCCGGCCAACGCGAGCTGCAGCGTGCGCGGGATCGGCGTGGCGGAGAGCGTGAGCGCGTGAACTTCGGCGCGCATATCCTTCAGGCGCTCTTTGTGCTTCACGCCGAAATGCTGTTCTTCGTCGATGATCATGAGCCCGAGATCGGAGAACTTGACGGTCTTCGACAGCAGCGCGTGCGTTCCGATGACAATCTCCACCGTGCCCGCGGTGAGGCCCACCTTCGTCTCGGCTTGCTCCTTGGCGGTAACGAGGCGCGAGAGCTGACGGACGCGTATCGGCAGGCCGCGGAAGCGTTCGGTGAAGGTGCGATAGTGTTGGCGACAGAGCAGCGTTGTCGGCGCAACTACGGCCACTTGCTTGCCTGTCATGGCCACTAGGAAAGCGGCGCGGAGTGCAACTTCAGTTTTGCCGAAGCCGACATCGCCGCAGATCAGGCGATCCATCGGGCGCCCGGCGGCGAGATCGCCGACCACATCGTCGATTGCCGTGAGCTGATCGTCGGTTTCTTCGTACGGAAAGCGCGCGCAGAACTCGTCCCACAAGCCTTCCGGCGGCGCGACGGGTTCGGCGGTGCGGGTGACGCGTTGCGCGGCGATGCGGAGCAGTTCTTCCGCCATATCGCGAAGACGCTGCTTGGCGCGCGCCTTCCGGCTTTGCCAGGCGACACCGCCGAGCTTGTCGAGTTGCGCTTCGGCGTCTTCGGCACCGTAGCGCGACACGAGTTCGATGTTCTCCACCGGCAAATACAATTTGTCGCCGCCGGAGTAGGTCAGATCCAAGCAATCGTGCGGCGCGCCGGCAACGTCGAGCGTCTTCAAGCCTTCGTAGCGGCCGACGCCGTGATCTTGGTGGACTATGAGATCGCCTTGGCTCATCGCGGCGGCTTCGGCGATGAACGCGCTGGCCTTGCGGCGCTTGCGCGGACGCGCGAGGCGATCGCCGAGGATGTCCTGTTCGGCGATGAAGGCGAGCGCGTCGGTTTCGAAGCCATGCTCGATCGGCAGCACCGCTAGTGCGTGGGCGGCTTTCGGCAGCGCCGCTGCGTGCCGCCAAGTCTCTACGCGGCCAATGCCTTCGACGCCGTGATCGGCCAAGACGCCGGCAAGGCGTTCGGCTGAACCGTCAGACCATGCCGCGATGACGACGCGCTTCTTGGCTTTGCTCAGCGCTTCGACATGCTTTGCGGCAGCTTCGAAGACGTTGGCGTCGGCGGTTTGGCGTTCGGTGGCGAAGTCGCGTCCTGGGCGGGCGCCGAGGTCGAGTTGTTTCTTGGCGTCGGTGTCGAAGTGCGTGAAGCGCCGCTGCGCGCGTGCGCCGATCGCGGCGCGAAGTGCATCGTCATTGAGGTAGAGTAAATCTGGTTCGGGCGCGCGGAACACTGATCCACCGCGCGCGACCGGCGCGGTTTTGCGGGAATCGTAGTGATCGCGGGCGGTTTCGACGCGTTCCTTGATCGCTTCCTCCGCCAAGGCGTCAAACGCGATTAGCGCATCGGCGCCGGCATAATCGAACACGGTTTCGAGGCGCTCGTAGAAGAACGGCAAGAATTGTTCGACGCCCTGGCGGCGGATGCGGGCGCTGACGCTGTCGTAGATCGCATCGCTGACGGCGCCGTACGCTTGGTTGAAGCGGCGGCGGAACTGGAGAACCGTCAGTTCATCAAGCAACACCTCGCTGACTGGCGTCAGCAGTGCGTTCTTGTGCTTGGCCTTCGAGATTTGCGTTTCTGGATCGAAGCTGCGGATCGTCTCCAGCGTGTCGCCGAAGAAATCGAACCGGAGTGGCTCGGCCGCGCCAGGAGGAAACACGTCGATCAGGCCACCGCGCACCGCGAACTCGCCGGGCGCGCGGACGGTCGAGGCGCGATTGTAGCCGTTGACGCCGAAATAGCCCTCGAACACCTCCATGGAGGCTTCTTCGCCGGCGGCAGCAAGCAGCGCCGCGTCACCCATGCGTGCGCGTGGCGGCACGCGCTGGGCAACGGCGGACGCCGTCGCGATGACGAGCAGCGCTGACTCGCGGTCAGTGCGGCGTGCAAGTTGAGTGAGCGCCGCGCATCGTTGTGCAGCGCCAGCGGCCGCTGGCGAGATGCGATCGTAGGGCAGCGTGTCCCAAGCCGGCAGACGTAACGTCGCCAGCTCTGGTGCGAAGAAGCGTGCGGCGGCTTCAAACTGCGACGCCCGCGTTTCATCGCGCGCCACGAACAAAGTCACGCCGCCGCGCAGGCTCGCGGCTTCGGCCAACCCCGCCGCGTCCACACCTTCCGGCGCGCCGGTGACAACCAGCGCGTCCTTCGACTTCGCCAGCGTCTCGATCAGACGCGGGGAGAGAGCTGGGTCTTTCATCAGGCGGGTTTGGACATCTCGAAGCGGAACGCGCGAATCAGCGCGAGGGTTGGCGTGTTGTGTTCAGCGGGCGCGGGCGCCTGCTCAGTGATCCACTCGTAGACGTCCTGGTCAGAGGCATCGAGCAACCGTTCGAAGGCGTCCACAGCGGTTTCGTCGAGAAGGTCAAGTTTCCGGTCGGCAAAGCCGCCTAGAATCAAGTCAATCTCCCGAAATCCCCGACGCCACGCGCGGAATTGTAGCTTCTTGCGGCGGTCGTCCATGATCCCTGGGGAGGCAGGCGGCTTAAGCGGGGCCGCGCTATAACCCATATGGGAGACGCTGTCAGCGCCGCCCAGAGCACAGAATGAGCGACGGAACGTCCCCTTCCCCCACGGCCATCGAAGCCGCGCTGCTCACCGAGGCGCGGGCGCCTAAGGGCGCGCGTAAGGAGACGATGGATCTGATCGAAAAAGTCGCGGGCGGGCGGCTCGTGCGGGACGTCGTGTTCCTGCCGCCGAACTCGGCGATTGATCGGCGGTTGCGCGTGCCTATCGCGGAGACGAACGACGGCGACATCGCCACCATAGAGGCCGAGATCGATGGCCACATGGCCGCCTACAAAAACTTGCCGCATCGGATCAGGCTGCGCGACGAGACTGGGTTTCTCACTGTCGCTTACTTCCGCGGCAACGAAGAGATGCTGAAGCGGATGTGGCCGGTAGGCCAGACGCGGCTCGTGAGCGGTAAGATCGGCATGTATGACGGCATGCGCCAGATGCTGCACCCCGATCACGTCGTCGATCCGGAGAAAGGCGAAGCGCCGCCGGCGGTCGAGCCTGTGTATCCGCTGACACAGGGGCTGTTCGGACGCACGTTGTCACGCACTATTCTCGCGGGCTTGGATGGCGTGCCTGAAGCACCGGAGTGGCTCGAGGCGACAACGGTGAAGGCGCATGATTGGCCGGACTTCCGTACGGCGCTCGAACACCTGCATCGGCCCGCTTCACCGGAGGACGTGCTGCCCGAGGGCCCGTTTCGCACGCGGTTAGCCTACGACGAATTGTTCGCGCGCCAGTGCGCGTTGCGCTTGCGGCGTCAGCATCGACGTAAGGAACCAGGGCGCGCGGTGGTTGGCGACGGACGGTTCGCACAGAAGATCATCGATAGTCTCCCGTTCGCACAAACCGGCGCGCAACTGCGCTCGATTAAGGAGATTTACGCCGACATGGCCGAGCCAGCGCCGATGTTGCGTTTGCTGCAGGGCGACGTGGGTTCCGGCAAGACATTGGTCGCGGCGCTGGCGATGGCACGGGCCGCCGAGGCTGGTTTTCAGAGCGCGATGATGGCGCCGACGGATTTGTTGGCGCGACAGCATGGACAAACATTGGCGCCGTTGCTGGAAGCCGCCGGTATTGCAATGGCAGTGCTGACGGGGCGCGACAAGGCCAAGGAGCGCAAGGTGATCCTTGAGCGCATGGCGTCGGGCGACCTTTCGGTTGTGATCGGCACGCACGCGCTCTTCCAGGACGATGTCGCGTTCAAGGATTTGGGTCTTATTGTCATCGATGAGCAGCACCGGTTTGGCGTGTCCGACCGCGCGCGCATGGTGGCGAAGGGATATTCGCCGCACGTGCTGGTGATGAGCGCAACGCCGATCCCGCGCACGTTGGCGCTCTCGATCCATGGCGACATGGACTTGTCAGTGCTGGATGAGAAGCCGCCGGGGCGCCAGATCATCAAGACGGCGACGATGCCGACGTCGCGGATGAGCGAGGTGATTGAAGCGATCGCGGACGCCGCAAAACGCGGTGAGCGAGCGTATTGGGTGTGCCCGCTGATCGAAGAGAGCGAAGCGGTCGATCTCGCGGCGGTCGATGATCGATACGAAGAGCTGAAGGCGTATTTCGGCAAGGGCGTGGAGATCGTGCACGGGCGCATCTCGCCGACGCAGCGTGAAGCGGCGATGGAGCGGTTTCGTTCGGGCGAGTCGTTTCTGATGGTGGCGACGACGGTGATCGAAGTGGGCGTCAACGTGCCGGAAGCGACGATCATGGTGATTGAGCACGCCGAGCGCTTTGGCCTGGCGCAGCTGCACCAGTTGCGTGGTCGCGTCGGTCGGGGCGACAAGCAGGGCTCGTGCGTGCTGCTCTGGAAGCCCCCATTGGGCGTGAACGCGAAGGAGCGGCTGGACGCGGTTCGGCGGAACGATGACGGCTTTGCCATCGCGGAGATCGATTTCCGGCTGCGCGGTGCCGGCGACATGCTGGGCACGCAGCAATCTGGTCTGCCGCCGTTCCGGCTGGTCTCGCCCGAGGCGCATGCGGACATGCTAGGCGCCGCGGACAAAGAAGCGCGGCTGGCCATCGAGCGCGATCCGGATTTGGCGACATCGCGCGGCGAGGCGATCCGCCTGGTGCTGAAGCTCTTCGGCTACGCTGACGCGGCCGAACTGGCGCGTTCGGGCTAACGGGCTTGCTTTTGGCTCCGCACTCGGGTTTGCCAGCGCCATGACCGCGCCGATCTCCGCTTTCATCCGCGCCAAGAACGAAGAGCGCATGATCGGCGACGTGATCCGCGCCGCGCAGCAAGTCGTGTCCGAAGTCGTGGTGGTGGATTCTGGGTCGACGGACAAGACGATCGAGATCGCTGAAGAGCTCGGCGCGCGCGTGGTGCGGTCGCCGTGGTTGGGCGGCGGCAAGCAGAAACGGTTGGGCGAAGACGCTTGTACGCACGATTGGCTGCTGGACTTGGATGCCGATGAGATCGTAGCGCCGGAGCTTGCAAGCGAGATCGGGGTGCTGTTCGCCAACGGCGCGCCCGAGCGGTCGGTGTATCAGATGATGATGGCTACGGCGCCGCCGGTTGGCGCGGTTTGGCGTGATTTCAATTTGGTAGATCGGAGGAAGCTTTACGATCGACGCGTCGTGCGTGCGCCGGACCATGCGAACTACGATCAGTTCGACGTGCCGAGCGGGGTGTCGGTTGGCAAATTGCGCGCTCCGCTGTTGCACTATTCCTTCCGCGATCTGGCGCACCTGGAAGACAAGTTCACGCGCAACTCCGCCGGCCGCGCGCGAAACACAAAGCTGAAACCGCTTTGGCTGCTGCAACTGCGCGTCGTGTTCGGCAAGCCGTTCTATTTCCTCAACCAGTATGTCCGACGTGGTCTTTGGCGCGCCGGCTGGTACGGCTTCGCGGTGGCCAATATCGCGGCGCACGGACGCTGGATGAAGGACGCGTTGATGGTGGAAATCCATCTGCGCAATCGCCAGGGGCGCGAGGACTGATCCAGCTTCGTCCCCGCTGCGTATGCAACCCAGTGTGACCTCGCGCGTTACCGTAGACGCGCTTGGAGCACCTGGAGCAGTGCCTACATGAAGCCGATGGAGCTTGAGACCCCGCCCTTCCCTGGACAACGCGCCACGACGGCGCTTGTCAGCGGCCTCAAAGCGCCTGCCAGCGCGAAGGCCGTCCTGTTCGGCTTGATGCAGATCAAGGGCGGCGTGCTGGCTATCACCCTGCCGGATGGGCGCATCGTCGATTTCGGTGAAGGCCAAGCACGCGCTGATATGACTGTGCGCGATTGGCGCTTTGGGCGGCGCGTCCTGATCAATGGCGACATCGGTTTCGCCGAAGGCTTCATGGCGCGCGAATGGGAGACAAGCGATCTGCCTGCGCTGCTGACGCTGCTGGCAGACAACATTGAGCGCTTCACCCGGTTGATGGATGGCAACGTCATCGGCAAAGCGGTGAATTGGCTGCGTCACGTCACAAACGCCAACACCCGCGCGGGTTCGCGCCGCAATATTCTGGCGCACTACGATCTGGGCAATCGCTTCTACGAAGCGTGGCTCGATCGCACGATGACGTATTCGTCCGCCAAGTTCGACGCCAAGGCCAATGACCTGGAGGGCGCACAAGTCGAGAAGTATCGCGCATTGGCGCAACAGCTTGAACTCAAGGCTGGCGACCATGTGTTGGAGATCGGCTGCGGCTGGGGTGGCTTCGCTGAATTTGCGGCGCGCGAGTATGGAGCGCGCGTCACCGGCATCACGATCAGCGACGAACAACTGGCTTACGCCCAGGCGCGGATTGAGCGGGCTGGGCTTTCACACCTGGTGGACATTCGGCGTCAGGATTATCGCGATGTCGAAGGCCAGTTCGACAAGGTCGCTTCGATCGAGATGTTCGAGGCCGTCGGCGAGCGATATTGGCCTGCGTACTTTGCCAAGATCTCCGAAGTGCTGAAGCCAGGCGGACGCGCGGGGCTGCAGATCATCACGATCGAGGATCGGTTGTTTGAGAGCTACCGGAAACGCGCGGATTTCATTCAGCGCTACGTGTTTCCTGGCGGCATGCTTGTGAGCATCGCGCGGTTGAAGCAGGAAACCGCGAATGCCGGTCTGGCCTGGCGCAAGGTAGAAGCGTTCGGTCAGTCTTACGCCGAAACCCTGCACGCCTGGGCGGAGCGCTTCAGCGCCAAGTGGCGCGAGATCAGCGCTATGGGCTTTGATGAGCGCTTCAAGAAGCTTTGGCTTTTCTATCTGGGCTATTGCGAAGCCGGGTTCCGCACCGGGCGCACCGATGTGATCCAACTTGCGCTCGCCAAACCGGCAGCTTGAGCTTGCCGACGTGTGAGTTGAACGCCGGCGGGAGTTGAAGGTCCGCCGCGCCGGGCTTAGCCTCCGGGCCATGGAACACACTGATCCGATCGTCTCTTGTGCGTGGCTCGCGGAGCGGCTCGACGCGCCGGATATCCGCATCATCGACGCGACCTGGTTCTTGCCGCGGGATGCGCGCGACGCCAAGGCGCTCTATGCGGCGCGGCGCATTCCGGGCGCGATCTTTTTCGACATCGACGAGATCGCCGACAAGGGGACCAACCTGCCGCACATGCTGCCGGCGCCGGAGAAGTTCGCGTCGCGCATGAAGAAGCTTGGCGTCGGCGATGGCGCGCGTGTCGTGGTCTATGACAGCCAGGGGCTTTTTTCGGCGGCGCGTGTATGGTGGACGTTTCGTGTCATGGGCCATGACGATGTCGTTGTTCTCGACGGCGGTTTGCCGGCCTGGGAACGCGGCGGGTATCCGATCGAAACCGATCCGCCGGCACCCAAGACGGAGCGGCATTTCACGCCGCGTGTACGTGCGGATTTGGTGCGCGATCTTTCCGACATGCGCCGTGCCGTTGAGGCGGGCGCGCAGATTCTGGACGCACGGCCCAATCCGCGTTTTCGCGGCGAGGCGCCGGAGCCGCGCCCTGGCTTGAAGAGCGGCCATATGCCGGGCGCTCATAGCGTTCCCTCTTCGGCACTGGTCAATGAAAATGGTTCATTGCGTTCTCGCGAAGAGCTGCAGCGCATTCTTGGCGAATCCGGCGCCGATCCGGCGCAGCCGGCCATCACCACGTGCGGCTCCGGCGTCACCGCGCCGATCATCGCGCTCGCGTTGGCGCGACTCGGACGTTGGGACGCGGCCGTCTATGACGGCTCATGGGCCGAGTGGGGATCGCGGGACGATGTGCCTGTGGTGACGGGCGCCTGAGCCGGCGCGCCCCGCGGCCGCGATCAGGACGTGTTGGGAGCGAGCGCGGCTTCGGCGTCGGCGATGGCGCGCGCTACGCCGCGAGCTTCAGGGCACACGCGATGCGGCCGCCGGCGTGTGAGGCCGCGCGGCAGGCGCTTCAGCAAGCACTGAACCAGGACGCCGACGTCTTGCGAGAGTGCTGCGATGCGCTGGTTCAGATCATTCGAGCGCAACGTGCGGCGCATGGCTGAGCCGAAGATGGCGCGGCGCATGTGCGTTTCAATCCTGCGGCGCGACGAGTGCCTTGGCGCGTTCATGACGCGCACGTGGGGCGCGGCGCGGAGGAGGACGATGTTGGTCAGCAGCCGCTCGATGCGGTCGAGCCATTGATGCGCGATGGCTGTGGCCTCTGCCGAGAACGGCGCGAAGGCGCGCGCATTTTTGAGGAACGCCGCGAACCATGTGAGCCATAGCAGCATCCACCGGTGATACCGGTTGAGTCGATGCTCGGAGATGGGCGGGGCGTTGAAACGCATGCGCGCGAGTATGAGCGCGGTGTGAAGTCGGTCGGATTGATTTGGCGCGGAGTGTTTGTTTTCAGCGCGTTGGCGCGACGCGAGCATGGATAGAGCGGGTGTGTATCCCCGCTTTTTTACACTGTGTGCCCTAAACTTCTGCTGTGTTCGTCCGACTAAGATAAGGTGGCATGGGGAATTGCTTTCGGCTTCGCTTGCGGCTTGTTGGTGCGCAGCCTCTGGGTCAGCGGTTTGCGTGCGTCGATCCTGCACGCCCATCGCGAAGCCTTCCGACTCTGGTGGCGATGGCGGTCCCGTCACAAAGGCGGACGGCCTCGGATCGATCCCGCGCTCATCGCCCTCATCCGCCGCATGAGCTTGGAAAACCCGCTCTGGGGCGCGCCGCGCCTTCATGGCGAGCTGCTGAAGCTGGGCTTCCGCCTCTCCCAATCGACCGTGTCCAAATACATGATCCCGCGCAAGGGACGCCCGGCGCAGAGCTGGATCACGTTCTTGCGCAATCACGCCAGCGCTATCGCCGCCATTGACATGCTCACGGTGCGGACGTTCGCGTTCGAATGCCTCTATGCCTTCGTCGTCCTGTCGCACGACCGGCGCCGCATTCTGCGCATCGAGGTGACCACTCATCCAACAGCACTCTGGCTGGCGTCCCAGGTCGCGCAGGTCCTCGGCGCCGGCAGCGGCGTCCGCGTTCTCGTCCGCGACAACGACGGCGCCTACGGCGCGGCGTTTCGCGACCAGGTGCGGGCGCTTGGTCTTGACGATCGACCGACCCGACCCGGTTCGCCCTGGCAGAACGGCCACGTCGAGCGGCTGATCGGCTCGATCCGGCGCGAATGCCTCGATCATCAAATCATTTTCAACGCCGCGCACCTGCGCCGGGTGCTCGGCGCCTACGCCGCCTATTACAACGACGACCGCACGCACTTGGCCCTCGCCAAGGATGCGCCCGAAACGCGGGCCGTCGAAGCGCACGGCCGCATTGTCTCGCGCCGCGTACTCGGCGGATTGCACCGCCGCTATTTCAGAATTCGCTCAAAATGAGTTTTCGGAAGGGACAGGTGGTGATAGGCGCCTGAGCTGGCGCGCCCAGCAGGACTTGAACCTGCAACCGTCCGCTTAGAAGGCGGATGCTCTATCCAGTTGAGCTATGGGCGCGTGTCGCCGCTCTAGCACGTCGGCCTGTCAGTGCGACCAGGGTTCGCGTCTGCGGAAGGCGAAATTGTCGCTGTAGGATTTGATCTGACGCGCCGGCTCCGGCGTGTCGATGACCTGATGCGGAATGGCGTGCGTGCGCGCGAAGGCGATGGCTGCGTCCTTGTCGTCGAACTCGATGCGCACCTGTTCGTTGGTGTCGGCGCCGCTGATCCAGCCCATCAGTACGTCTGGGCGTGGCGCATCCGACAGCACGAATTCGAGCCGCCACTTCTTTGCGCCCGCCTTGCCGGACTGCATGGCGTTCTTCGCGGGGCGGTAGATTTTCGCCAGCATTCGTCTGCCTCTTCGCGGGCGTCGGTACACAAGGCCCGCATAAATGAAAAGGGCGGCCGCCAGGGCCGCCCTTTGCGAACTGACCCTGGGCCTCTCAGTTCAGCGTTTCTTTGAGCGCCTTGCCCGGCTTGAAGCGGGCCTTCTTGCCGGCCGGCACTTTGACCTCGGCGCCCGTCTGCGGGTTGCGTGCGGTGCGGGCGGCGGTGTCCTTCACGTCGAACACGCCGAAGGCCGGCAGTCGCACTTCGTCGCCCTTCTTGAGGGCGGCGACGATGGCTTCAAACACGGCGTTCACGGCCTCTTCGCTCTTCTGTTTGGAATCGCCCATGCGATCCGCAACGTCGGCGACCAATTCTGCTTTGTTCATTCAAACCCCCTCGACGGTGTGGAATCGCTCGTTTTGAGCCTCATCACGGCGGACGCTATGAGCAATTTGGCCCGGGGCGCAAGCGCCACCGGGCCTTGTTGCAGTGCGGAAACAACCTTGGAACCTAGTGCGGACGGGCTCCTTCGCGGCCCTCGCCGCCGCCTTCGTTGCGGCGGGTCTCGGCGAGCTCGTCCTCCTCGCTCCACTCAACAGGCTTGAGTGGGAGCGTGAGGGCTCGGCTCAGAACCTCGTCGACGGTGGCCACAGGGATGATCTCCAGCCCCGATTTCACGTTCTCGGGGATTTCGGCCAGATCCTTTTCGTTGTCCTTCGGGATCAGCACCGTCTTTACGCCGCCACGCAGCGCCGCCAGCAGCTTTTCCTTGAGGCCGCCAATCGGCAGCACCCGCCCGCGCAACGTGATCTCGCCTGTCATGGCGATATCCTTGCGGACGGGGTTGCCGGTGAGGATCGACACGATCGCTGTCGCCATTGCTACACCGGCGGACGGACCGTCCTTCGGCGTAGCGCCTTCTGGTACGTGCACGTGGATGTCGCGTGAACGGAAGGTCGGCGGTTTCACGCCGAAGTGGACCGCGCGCGAGCGCACGTAGGACGATGCCGCCGAGATAGATTCACGCATTACGTCCTTTAGGTTGCCGGTGACAGTCATCGTGCCTTTGCCAGGCATCGACACCGCTTCGATCGTCAGCAGTTCGCCGCCGACTTCCGTCCACGCGAGACCGGTAACGACACCGACCTGATCTTCCGCGTCCGTCTCGCCAAAGCGATATTTCCAGACCCCGGCGTATTCCGGCAGGTTCGCGGCCGTGATCTCGACCTTTTCGAGCTTCTTCTGCTCAAGCTGACGGACGGCCTTGCGCGCGAGGTTGCCGATTTCGCGTTCGAGCGAACGCACGCCCGCTTCACGTGTATAGCGGCGCACGAGATCGCGCAGCGCGTCTTCTGAAACGCTGAACTCGCTCTTTTTCAGGCCATTGTTCTCGTACTGCTTCGGCAACAGGTGGCGCTTGGCGATCTCGACCTTTTCATCCTCGGTGTAGCCAGGGATGCGGATGATCTCCATGCGGTCCAGCAAGGGCTGAGGCATGTTGAGACTGTTCGCCGTGGTGATGAACAGCACGTCCGAGAGATCGTAATCGACTTCGAGGTAGTGGTCGTTGAACGTGGAGTTTTGCTCCGGATCCAACACTTCCAGCAGCGCCGCCGACGGATCGCCGCGATAGTCGGCGCCGAGCTTGTCGATTTCGTCCAACAGGAAGAGCGGATTGCCGCTCTTGGCCTTCTTCATCGACTGGATCACGCGGCCCGGCATCGAACCGATGTAGGTGCGGCGGTGACCACGGATTTCGGCCTCGTCACGCACACCGCCAAGTGACATGCGTACGAAGTCGCGCCCTGTCGCACGCGCAATCGATTTGCCGAGCGAGGTCTTGCCGACGCCCGGAGGGCCAACGAGGCACAGGATGGGCCCGCGCAGCTTGTTGGTGCGCGCCTGCACGGCGAGATATTCGAGGATGCGGTCTTTGACCTTGTCGAGGCCGTAGTGATCCTCGTCGAGCACCGCTTGCGCGGCGTCGATATCCTTTTTGACCTTCTTCTTGTTGCCCCAAGGGAGCGAGAGCAGCCAATCGAGATAATTGCGCACCACTGTCGATTCCGCTGACATCGGCGACATCTGGCGGAGCTTCTTCATCTCCGCGTCAGCCTTGGTCTTGCCTTCCTTCGACAGCTTGGTGTTTTTGATGCGGTTTTCGAGTTCGGCGATATCTTCACGGCCTTCGTCGCCGTCACCCAGCTCGCGCTGGATCGCCTTCATCTGCTCGTTCAAATAATATTCGCGCTGCGTCTTCTCCATCTGACGCTTCACGCGGTTACGGATTTTTCGCTCGACTTGCAGCATGCCGATCTCGCCTTCGATCAGCGACATGATCTTCTCGAGACGCTGCGGCACGTCGATCAACTCGAGCAACGCCTGCTTGTCCGGGATCTTCACGGTGAGATGCGCGGCGACGGAGTCCGCCAGGCGCGACGGCTCGGTGATCTGGCCGATGGCCTGATGCACTTCCGGCGGCGTCTTACGTGAGAGTTTGACGTAATTGTCCCACTGGTCGGTCACGGCGCGCGCGATCGCCCGCGCTTCCGGAGTGTCCTCGTTCTCCTCAGCGATCTCTTCGACTTCAGCTTCGAAGAACTCGGCGTTGTCAGTGAAATTCTTGAGGCGCGCGCGGTAGCCGCCTTCGACCAGCACGCGAACGGTGCCGTCAGGCAGCTTCAGAAGCTGCACAACCGTGGCCACGGTGCCGATGGTGTAGATGCGGTCGGCAGAGGGCTCGTCTTCCGACGCATCGATCTGCGCGGCGAGGACGATCTGCTTGTCCTTCTTCATGACTTCGTCGAGCGCGCGGACGGATTTCTCGCGGCCGACGAACAGCGGCGCCGCCATCTTCGGATAAACGACGATGTCGCGCAGCGGCAGAACGGGAAGAATGCGGCTCTCGGCCATTCGGTGCTCCTTCGCTGGAGGAAACTCGGTCCGTTCGGACGAGCGCATCCAGCCTTAACGAATGAAAATGTGGAAGCGTTTGCCCCCTGCTTCAAGTGCCGGTCAGACACGGCTTTGTGGAAGCACGCCGAACGCGAAGTTCCACGCGCGCTTCCACGCGTAGAACCGGACGATTCGTCCTAACGTTCAGTTTGGATTCAGCCGGTCGCGCCCGCGCCGTCACGGCGTTCGGCATAAATCTGAAGCGGCTTCGCACGGCCTTCCACGACGTCAGCCGAAACGACCACTTCTTCCACGCCACTCATCGTCGGCAGCTCGAACATGGTGTCGAGCAGGATGCTTTCGAGGATGGAACGCAAGCCGCGCGCGCCGGTCTTGCGGGCGATGGCCTTGCGCGAGATGGCGCGGAGCGCTTCCTCCGGGAACGAGAGCTTCACGTTCTCCATCTCAAACATGCGCTGATACTGCTTCACCAGAGCATTCTTCGGCTCGGTGAGAATCGTCACCAACGCCGGTTCGTCGAGATCTTCGAGCGTCGCGAGCACAGGCAGACGGCCGACGAATTCGGGAATCAGGCCGAACTTCAGCAAGTCATCCGGCTCGATCTGACGGAGAATCTCGCCGGTGCGGCGATCTTCTTCGGCATGCACAGTCGCGCCAAAGCCAATCGACGTGCCTCTGCCGCGTTGGCTGATGATTTTGTCGAGACCGGCGAATGCGCCGCCGCAGATGAACAGGATGTTCGTGGTGTCGACTTGCAGGAACTCCTGCTGCGGATGCTTACGGCCGCCTTGCGGCGGAACACTGGCGACTGTGCCTTCCATGATTTTCAGCAGCGCTTGCTGCACGCCTTCGCCCGACACGTCGCGTGTAATGCTCGGATTGTCGGACTTCCGCGAAATCTTATCGACTTCGTCGATATAGACGATGCCGCGCTGAGCGCGTTCGACGTTGTAGTCGGCGGACTGCAGCAGCTTCAGGATGATGTTCTCTACGTCTTCGCCGACGTAACCGGCTTCGGTCAGCGTCGTCGCATCCGCCATCGTGAACGGCACGTCGATGATGCGCGCCAGCGTTTGCGCGAGCAGCGTCTTGCCGCAGCCGGTTGGGCCGATCAGCAGGATGTTCGACTTCGCCAGCTCGACATCACCGTTTTTCGCGGCGTGGTTCAGGCGCTTGTAATGATTGTGCACAGCGACGGCGAGTACGCGCTTGGCGTGTTCTTGGCCGACGACGTAATCGTCGAGAACGCCCTTGATCTCCTTCGGAGACGGCACGCCCTCCTTGGACTTAACCAGCGAGGTTTTGTGTTCCTCGCGGATGATGTCCATGCAGAGTTCGACGCACTCATCGCAGATGAACACGGTCGGTCCGGCGATAAGCTTCCTGACCTCGTGCTGGGACTTGCCGCAGAACGAGCAGTAGAGAGTGTTCTTGGACTCTCCGCTGGTGGCGCCTTTGCTCATAAGCGATCCTTCGAGGGCGTTACGCGCTCAATCGTTAGCTCGGAAAACGGCGGGCTGATGGCCCCCGCTGCTACCCTGCCTAACGAATGCTTGAACGCGATCCCTTTCAAAAACGTTCACCACCCGGCCGCCCTGGCCGGGCAATACGATCATAGCAAGGATGGGGCCGCAAGCGGACCGGTCCGGTCCTGGGTCGGCCCATCGGCGGAAGGCGGCCCCGAAACGAGGTTTGTGGGCGCTTCCGGTTCTTATACGACCCGGCTTGGCGGGCCTTCTTGACTACCGGATGTGGCTCTAAAACCGTTACGGTTCAAGGCCAGCATCCCCTTAGCGTGCCTTAAGCAGCCCCAGAGAGGCCGCCTTCGGGCAGTTCGCGCTTCTCATAAACGCGGTCAATAATGCCAAAGGCCTTGGCCTCCTCGGCCGTCATGAAGTGATCCCGGTCCAGGGTCTTTTCGACCCGTTCGTACGGTTGGCCGGTGTGCTTCACGTAGATTTCGTTCAGCCGCCGCTTGGTGGCGATGATGTCCTCGGCGTGGCGCTCGATGTCCGAAGCCTGGCCGCGGAAGCCGCCGGAGGGTTGGTGAACCATGACACGAGCGTTGGGCAGGCAGATGCGGAGGCCCTTCTCCCCGGCCGCTAGCAGCAGCGACCCCATCGACGCGGCCTGGCCGATGCAGACCGTGGAAATCGGGCTGCGGACGTATTGCATGGTGTCGTAGATCGCGAGACCCGAGGTCACGATGCCGCCCGGGCTATTGATATACATGGCGATTTCGCGCTTCGGGTTCTCGGATTCGAGGAACAGAAGCTGCGCGGTCACCAAGCTCGCCATGCCATCTTCGACACCGCCGGTGACGAAAATGATCCGCTCTTTGAGTAGGCGCGAGAAGATGTCGAACGCGCGTTCGCCGCGGCTGGTCTGCTCAACCACCATCGGAACGAGGTTGGCGTATCTGGCGATGGGATCGAACGTCGACATGGGGGCCTTTCGGGAAGCGGCCGGAATCGCTCCGGCGCGGCTCCCATATTTGACGCTTGGCCCTGCCCCGCAAGCCCCGTTAGCCCGCGGGCGACAGCGCCAAGCTTAATCCTCGGCCTTTTCGGCCTTGGCCTTCTTGGTCTTTTTGGGCTTCGCCTCGGTTTGCGGGACCGGCGGCTCGTCCTCGGTGAACAGCTCTTCGCGGCTCACTTCGTTGTTGGTGACCTTGATCAGCTCGAGGATGAAACTGACCACCTTCTCCTCGTAAAGCGGCGCGCGGACCTGGGCGACCAGTTGCGGGTTGCGCTGATACGCTTCGATGACTTGGCGCTCTTGGCCGGGGAATTGGCGCGCTTGCGCGGAGATCTCGCGGCCGACTTCTTCGTCGGTGACTTCGATCTTGTTGCGGCGTCCGATCTCGGCGAGCAGCAGCCCCAAGCGCACGCGGCGCTCGGCGATATTGCGATACTCGGCCTTCAGGTCGTCGTCGCTCTTGCCTTCGTCCGACGGATCGGCGCGGCCGGCGGCGCGATCGCCTTCGACCTGACGCCAGATCTGGTTGAACTCCGCATCCACCATGCGCGGCGGCAGTTCGAAATCGTGTTGGGCGTCGAACGTGTCAAACAGAGCGCGCTTAGCCTTAGCGCGCGATTGCGCGCCGTGCTCGTTTTCGATGCGCTGCTTCAACGCGTCTCTGAGCGCGGGCAAGCTGTCGAAGCCAAGTTGCGCCGCCCATGCATCATCGGGGGCGCCTTCCTTCGGCTTGCGAACGGCGTTGATCTTGGTTTCGAAGGTGGCGGCTTTTCCCTTCAGATTCGCGGCTGCGTAGTCGTCCGGGAACGTCACGCTGAGCACACGCTCTTCGCCGGCTTTGGCGCCGACGAGCTGCTCTTCAAAGCCGGGGATGAATTGCTTGGAACCAATGACCAGCCGTGCGCCCTGCGCTGAGCCGCCTTCGAAAGCCTCGTCCCCTAGGCGGCCAACGAAATCGATATTGAGTTCGTCGCCGTCGGCAGCGGGACCGTCCTTGTCCTCGAAACCGCGATTGGCTTGCGCAATTTTGGCGAGTTCTTCTTCGACCTGCGCGTCGGTCACTGCCGCAACCGGGCGGGTGATCGAGATCGTCTTCAGGTCGACCGGCTCGAAATCCGGCATCACTTCGAGCGAGAGCTCGAACTGAAGATCTTGCGTGCCGTCGACGACCTTTTGCATGTCGCTTTTCAGATCCAGCGACGGCTCGGACGCGGCGCGCACCTTCTCGAGGCTCTCGCGTGCGGAGCGCTGCACCGTCTCGTTGACGATGTCCTGCATCATCGACGGGCCGTACACCTTGCGGATGTGGCTGACCGGCACTTTGCCGGGACGGAAGCCGTTAAGGCGCACGTTCGGCTGCACTTCAGCAATCTTGGCGTTGAGTTTCTGCTGCAGTTCCGAGGCCGGGACGACAACGTCGTAAACGCGCAAAAGACCTTCAGAACGGCGCTCGGTGAGCTGCATTGGGCGTGCTTTCAACATGCGCGCCGTCGCTGCAAATCCTCTGCCGACGGCGTCTATTCGGGAAAGCCGGGCTTATGGCACGCGCGAAATGGGCTGTCCACGCGCCGACGACGCCCCAAAAGGCGCGTGGCGAAGCCACCGAAGCTCAGGTGTCGAGAGCGCTGTCCTCTCCTACGCCAGGGCCTCGGACGCGGGCTTGGCGAGCGTAGGATGGTGCGGACGCCGGGACTCGAACCCGGACGCCTCTCGGCGCCAGAACCTAAATCTGGTGCGTCTACCAGTTCCGCCACGTCCGCAATTGGGCGCCCCGTTTAGAGACCCGGCAGCCCCTCGTCCACGCCCTAACCCCAAGTTGTGGTCGACCTTGCGTCCTTCGGGCGCAGGGGTGGGCCGCTGTTAGTCGGCGGGCTGCTCGTTGGCGACGCGTGTGGTGCCCCACGTCGCGACAGCCTCGGCGGCGGCCTCGTTGACCTCATCCGGGAGCAGCTGGCCCTGAGCGGTAATGTCGATGCGATAGGAGGCGCCATCCGCCATCGGCCAATACACGGCTTGGCCGTGCTCTGGCGTATCGACGAGCGGCAAGCGATCGCCTGTTGCTCGCACGATCGGCAGGAAATCCACACCGGTACGGCGCGCGGGGCGCAAATCGTACACGGACGGCGGCGTCGTTTGCGCCGTGGTGATATCGCGATAGCGGCTATCGAAGCGATCCAAGCGATACTGCGCGTCGAGTCCGAGCACCGTTGCCCATGACTTCCAGCGGATCACGCGCGAACTGATCATCCAATCATCACCGGTCGCTTGGAATGTGTGCGTCGCGCCCGGAGAACCGTCGACGATTTCGGTCAGCGTCACATCATAGGTGCGCTCGGTGCCCTGCACTTTCTCGAAGCTGATAGTCGCAACTTGGCGCTGCGCTTCGCCGAGGCGGTGATAGGTCTGAATGTTGAGGCCGATGAGCGCGACAATGGCGCCGATCGCCAAGAACACACCACCGCCGAGAACGCCACGCCCGCCCTTAAAGGGACGGCCGCGGAACATCCAACCAAGCCCGCTCAACGCAATCGCCAAACCGATCACGCCGACCACGCCCGGGATAATCCACCACCACCAAACCATAACCGACCCCTCTTCGAGCGTACGTCCCGGCTCCAGGGTTAACCCAAAAGACCGTGTTGAAACAGGTCCGATCAACCGTTGAGGGCGGCCTTGAGGTCCATCGGCGCCAAATCGTTGAGGATAGCGGGCAAAATCTCAGTCACATCCTCAGCGATGAGGCCAGGGCCGAGCCGTTCTCCTGCTTTGCCATGCAACCAGACGGCGACGGCGGCGGCCTCGAAGCTTTCCATGCCCTGCGATATCAGAGCTGCGATCAGCCCCGCGAGCACGTCACCCGAGCCGGCGGTCGCGAGGAACGGTGAGCCCGTGGTGTTGACGATGGCTCGCCCGTCGGGCGCCGCGATCACCGTGTCTGGTCCCTTCAGCAACACGACGCATCGTGCGTAGGCGGCCGCGGCGCGTGTGGCGTCGATGCGATTGCTCGAACTCGACCAGATGCCCGGAAACGCGCGGCGAAATTCCCCGACATGCGGCGTCAGCACGTCGCGCGATGTGAAGCCGTGCGTGATGGGCGAGAGCAGCGTGAGCGCGTCCGCATCGAGCACGAGCGGCGCGCGTGGTTCGGCGCCGATCGCCGCGAGCAAGAGCTTATAGTGATCATCGCTCGTGCCGAAGGCGGGACCTATGACGAGCGCGCGCGCTATGCGTGCTGCTTGGGCGTATGCGGCTTCATCGCGCGCTTCGCGCACCATGATCGCTGTCAGCTGCGCGGCGTTTTCATCCAACGCGTCCGGCGGACTGAGGACCGTGACGAGCCCTGCCCCGCCGCGAAGCGCCGCGCGCGCTGAGAGCCGCGCTGCACCAGTGCGCGCGCGGCCACCGCTGGCGACGATGACATGGCCGCGCTCATTCTTGTGCGCATCCGGTTCGGGCCATGGCAGCGACCACAGCGACGGATCGTTTTCGAACAAGCTGACTTTCTGCGCCGCGACAACATCCTCCGGCGCGCCAATGTCAGCGACCACGATCTCACCGCACAGCGCACGCCCCGGCATCAACACATGCGCCGGCTTCTTGCTCACGAACGTGACCGTGAGGGCTGCGCCAAAGCTGATTTCGTTGAGCGCCATACCGGTGTCGCCGTCTATGCCACTTGGCACGTCGATGGCGACGACGCGATCGGCTCGCTTCCAGAATGCGTTTGCCGCGCGCGCGGCCTCGCCTTCAAGCGGACGCGACAGCCCGGCGCCGAAGAGCGCATCGACGACCAGTTCCGCACGCGGATTGTCACGGCTCAGCGCGTAGGTCTCACCGGTGAACGCTGCGGCAGCGTCCTTGGCGTCGCCTTTGAGCGTGTCGCGCGGCACGAGCGTTTCGACCCAGACGGGCCAACCGCGTTCGAGCAAATAGCGCGCGGCGACCCAACCGTCGCCGCCATTGTTGCCAGGACCGCAGAGCACTGCGGTCGGACGCGGCTTAAAGCGTGCGACGATGGCATCGGCCACAGCGCGGCCCGCATTTTCCATAAGCGTACGCGTCGGCACGCCGGCGGCGGCGCTGCCGGCATCGATCGCGCGCATTTCTTCAACAGTGATGATCTCGCGGCTCATCGCACGTCTGCCGAACGCATTTCGCCGCCCAAGCGGACAACGCGCAAGCCGGTGGAGGCCAATTCTAGTTCGGTGATTGAACAATGGGCGGGTCGGAACACGATGGTCTCGGCGCTTTTGCTCGCCGCGCTCACTATGGCGTTGATTGCGATGAAGTGCGTGAACACCACCGTGTCAGTCGTCATCTCGCGAAGCGCCGCGCCACATGCCTCGCGCCACGCGCGCAGATCTTCAGCGACGTCGTTCCACTGCCGACGCACCACGCCGTCGTCCCAGGGAAACGTCTCCCGCAGCCAGTTGCGCCGATCCTGCACGCTCGCGGGGGCCACGACCTCGCTGACACGCGGCTCTATGCGCGGTGCGACACCCCGAAGCGCCGCGTATGGCGCCGCGGTTTCGCGGCAGCGCAGCATGGGTGAGGATACGACCGCAAGGTTTCCAATCGCCGATAGCGACTTCGCCGCGGCCTCCGCCTGCTCGCGCCCCAAGTCGCTCAAACCTGGATCCAATGCCTCGCCGCCCCAGCTGGTGGCGGGTTCGGCGTGTCGGACCAGAAACAATCTTGGCATTCAGCCAACTTAGTCGCGGTCGGCGCCTGCGCCAGCCGTTTGATTGGGCGCCGGCGCCCTATCCTTGGGCGCCCTGACGTCGCGGCCCGGAACCCACAGCCCGTCGCCTTCCAGACTCGCCCCCCGGCGTCCAAGAGACCATCAAACTGGGCTCTAACCAAAGAGAGGGGTGCTCCGATGAAAAAAATCGAAGCGATCATCAAGCCGTTCAAACTCGATGACGTAAAGGAGGCCCTTCAGGAGATCGGCCTGCAAGGCATGACGGTAGTCGAGGCCAAGGGCTTCGGGCGTCAGAAAGGCCATACCGAGCTCTATCGGGGCGCCGAGTACGTCGTTGATTTCCTTCCGAAGCTGAAGGTCGAAGTCGTCGTCGCCGACGATCAAGTCGACGCGGCGCTGGAAGCGATCCAAAAGGCGGCCAAGACCGGCAAAATCGGCGACGGCAAGATCTTTGTGCTCGATGTCCTGAACGTGGTGCGCATCCGCACTGGCGAAACGGGCCAAGCGGCAGTCTGATCAGCCGAACGACCTGATTCTCGCGCGCCGCGGCGGACCGAGACGTCCGCGGCGCCGTATATTTGTAACATAAAACTCGGGGGAGTTTCCGATGTCAGAAGAAATTCTGAAGCTGATCAAGGACAAGGAAGTCCAGTTCGTTGACCTTCGGTTCAACGACCTTCGCGGCAAGATGCAACACGTCACCTTCGACGTGTCGATGATCGACAAGGACATCTTCACCGAAGGCACGATGTTCGACGGGTCGTCGATCGCCGGTTGGAAGGCGATCAACGAGTCCGACATGGTCATGCGCCCTGACCCCAAAGGCGCGCACATCGACCCGTTCTATCAGCAGACCACGCTGGTGATGTTCTGCGACATTCTCGAACCGGGCACGCTGCAGCCCTACTCGCGCTGCCCGCGCGGCATCGCAAAGCGCGCCGAGGCGTACGTGAAGTCATCGGGCGCGGGCGACGTTGCTTACTTCGGCCCCGAGGCTGAGTTCTTCGTGTTCGACGACGTGCGCTGGAGTACGGACCCGAACAACACCGGTTACTCGTTCGATTCAACCGAACTGCCGTACAACACTGGCAAGGCATACGAAGGCGGCAACATGGGCCACCGTCCGGGCCCGAAGGGCGGCTACTTCCCGGTGCCGCCGATCGACTCGCTGCAAGACATGCGCGGCGAAATGCTGGAGATCATGGGCTCGCTCGGCATGCAGCCGGAGAAGCATCACCACGAAGTCGCGCCCGCGCAGCACGAACTCGGCCTCAAGTTCAACACGCTGACGACGATGGCCGACAACATGAACTTGTATAAGTACATCATCCACCAAGTGGCTGCATCCTACGGCAAGTCCGCGACCTTCATGCCGAAGCCTTATTACAAGGACAACGGCTCGGGCATGCACGTGCACATGTCGATCTGGAAGGGCAACAACAACACCTTCGCCGGCGATCGCTATGCCGATCTCAGCGAGAATTGCCTCTACTACATCGGCGGCGTCATCAAACACGCGCGCGCCATCAACGCGTTCGCGAACTCGACGACCAATTCGTACAAGCGTCTGGTGCCAGGCTACGAAGCCCCGGTGCTGCTCGCCTATTCCGCGCGCAACCGCTCCGCCTCGTGCCGCATTCCGCACGGCACCGGCGCGAAAGCCAAGCGCGTGGAGGTCCGCTTCCCCGATCCGGCCGGCAATATGTACCTCACGTACGTGGCGCTGTTGATGGCTGGCCTCGACGGCATCGAGAAGAAAATCCATCCGGGCGATCCGCTGGATAAGAACCTCTATGATCTGCCGCCGGAAGAACTGAAGGACGTGCCGACTGTTTGCTCAAGCTTGCGCCAAGCGTTGACCTCGCTCGACGCGGACCGGGACTTCCTGATGAAGGGCGGCGTCATGACCGACGATCTGATCGACGCCTACATCGAGTTGAAGAAGGAAGAACTCGACCGCTTCGAAACCCACCCTCACCCGGTGGAATTCGACATGTATTATAAGGCGTAAACGACGCAGTGATCACGACGACGGACGGGCCGAGGGCGACTTCGGCCCGTTTCGTTTTGGCTCACTGGTAGATACTGGCCACCTTCTGTGCTTCGCGTGCGATTGCTTCGCGCAAAGCTGGCGGCTTCAATACCTCGACGTCGGCGCCGAGGCGCAACATCTGGCCCGTCGCGTGGCCGATGCTCTCGATTGGAATGTCGGCCTTGATCCAGCCGTCGGGTTTGCATGGTTGGCCGCTGTCACGCGCGACTTCGGCGGCTGCTTCGTTGACGCCGCGAAGTCCGCGCAAGCCGGCCGGCGATAGTTTCACCACCGCGCGTTCCTTCAGCAACCGTGCTTCAAAATCCTTGGCCCAAGTGGTCCAGAAGCGTGCGAGATCGAAACGCGCAGGGCGTTTGCCCTGCCCGCCGAGAACGTCGAGCGCGCGGATGTTGGAAACGCGATAGGTGCGGGGCTGGCGTTTTACAGCGGCGACCAAATACCAAATGCCTGCTTTCAGAACCAAACCAAGCGGATCGACATCGCGCGTCACGAGATCGGTCCAACTCTCGTAGCGGATACGGATACGCTTTTCGGTCCAGACCGCTGTTGCGAGCGCGGGCAAAATGTCGATGCTTTCGGCGCGGCTGTACCAATTGATGGGATCGAGGTGAAAACGCGAGGCGACACGTTGCGCGCTCGCGCCGGAATCGGGCGGCAAGCTGGCAAGCAATTTTAGCTGCGCGGCGGCAGCTTCCGCGCCAATGCCGAGATCGCTCGCGGCGCCGCCGACACCCGCTAGCAACAGCGCGTCGGCCTCGGCTGGCGTGAAACCGGTGAGACGGGTGCGGTAACCATCGAGCAAGGCAAAGCCGCCTGCCCGTCCGCGCTCGGCATAGACGGGCACGCCGGCGGCGCTGAGTTGATCGATGTCACGATAAATGGTGCGGACCGAGACCTCGAATTCCTGCGCCAGCGTCTCGGCGCTGAGACGCCCACGCATTTGCAGGAGGATCAGGATCGAAAGCAGCCGGCTCGCACGCATTCCTCTGTGTAGCACGAATACCTGACGCTCCGTGTCAGGTTTCTCCCGCTAGAACCGGCCGATGATAACGCGCCGCCTGCTTCTTACCTCGACGCTCGCCGCTTGCGCCACGGAGCCGCCAATGCCTTCCCCAGCCGTTTACGAGCTTCGCAACTACACCACGCAACCCGGCCAACGCGATGTTCTGATCGCACTGTTCGAGCGCGAGTTTATCGAGAGCCAGGAGACTCTCGGCGCGCGCGTAGTCGCGACGTTCCGCAATCTCGACAATCCTGATCGCTTCGTCTGGATTCGCAGTTTCGAGACCATCGCCGCGCGTGCCGCGGCATTGGACGGCTTTTACAGCGGCCCAATCTGGCAAGCGAGCCGCACCGCCGCCAACGCGACCATCATAGACTCCGACGATGTGTTGCAACTCCGCCCCATCTCCGGCGACCCCACGCTCGGCGCGACTTTGCGACCAGCAATGGGCGCGACCGCGATCCCTGAAACTCTAATCGTTTCGACGACCTATTTCCTGGCCGATCGTCAGGATGATGCGTTCGCCGCCCTCTATGCGCGCGAGGTTTTGCCCATCCTTCGAGAGATAGGCGCCGAGCCGTTCGCTACCTTCGCCACCGAACACGCGCCCAACAGCTATCCGCGCTTGCCGGTACGCGAGACAGAAACGGTCTTCGTCACGCTTTCGTACTTCGCGTCCGAACAGGCGCATCGGGAGCACATGAGCGCGACCAGTGCGGCGTTGCGGGACGTCGCCGGCGTTGTGCAGCCATGGATCATCGCGCCTACGCAAGCATTGCGGTTGCAGCCGACCGCGCGCTCGCTACTGCGCTAAAAGGCAACGGGCCGGAGATTGCTCTCCGGCCCGCTTCGCCGTTCTAGCGATGATTCCGGTTCTCCCCGGATCAGAAGTTCACTGTACCCGCGAGCGAAATGGCGTCGGACTCTTCGTCGCCTTCCATGCGGGTGTAGTCGGCGCGGATGCCGAGGCCCGGCGTCGCTTGCCAGGACACGCCGCCGCCATAGGCGACGCCATCGTCCTCAACGTCGCCGCCAGGCGTGCTCAGTTCGACGGACTGATAACCGACGCGGCCGTGCACGGCGAACGTGTTGCCAAGCGGCAGACGGCCCACTGCAAAGCCGCCGAGCGCATTGTCGAGTTCCACGCCGGCGTCATCGTCCAAGCCGAACGTTGCTTCGCCTTCAACGCCGAAATTCTGGTTGAAGTTGTAGCCGAGCCGGCCCGTTACGCCGCCGACTTCAGCGTCGTCAAAGTCGTACTGGCTGTAGCCAAGGTTCGCGTACACATTCTGCGCGCTGGCCAAGGCCGGTACGGCGAACAACGCCGCCGCCGCGACAGCGGCCATCATTGCGAACTTTTTCATCTTGGTAGTCTCCTCGTTCTCGAGCGGCCCCATAACGCCCGTGTGACGGGAGGCGAACGGCGATTGTGCGGCTAGGTTTCGGCGGGAACTGCCATTTCCTGAGCGCCACAAAGATGCGTGTCCGGAATGACACTTAATTCCCCCACTCCGCGCATTAACTCCACGAATACCGAATTGGAGTGCTGTGTTGCCCCGCCCATAGCATTGCTGAGGCAGCGCGAAGCGCCTTAAGGAACCGTCATGGCGCAAGCGCAGAAGAAATCTCCGATGGCCAAGGACGACGACAATCTCTGGGAAGGCGGGCTTTTCGGCGAAAGCGATCCGCCGCCGCCCGCAGCGAAAGATGGCTACACCGCAAAGGACATCGAGGTTCTCGAAGGCCTCGAACCGGTGCGCAAGCGCCCTGGTATGTATATCGGCGGCGTTGATGAGCGCGCGCTGCACCATCTGTTTGCGGAAGTTCTCGACAACTCGATGGACGAAGCGGTCGCTGGCTTTGCCGATCGCATCGAAGTGGAACTCGAAGCCGACGGCACGTTGCGCGTGACCGATAACGGGCGCGGCATGCCTGTCGATCCGCACCCGAAGTTTCCGAAGCAGTCCGCGCTCGAAATCATCATGACGGTGCTGCACGCGGGCGGGAAGTTCTCGGGCAAGGTCTATCACACCAGTGGTGGCCTGCACGGCGTGGGCGTTAGCGTTGTGAATGCGCTGTCTGATATGGTCGAAGTCGAGGTTGCGCGGGACCGCAAGCTCTATCGCCAAACCTTCTCGCGTGGTGCGCCGACGTCGAAGCTCGTTGAAGCCGGCGCCGCGCACAATCGCCGTGGTACGACCGTGCGCTTTCATCCGGATGCGGAGATTTTTGGCAAAGGCTCGGCGTTCAAACCGGCGCGCTTGTTTCAGATGGCGCGCTCGAAGGCGTACCTACAGCGTGGAGTGCAAATCCGCTGGAAGGCGGCCGCGTCGCTCATCACTGACGACACGCCCGGCGAAGCGATCCTGCATTTCCCAAACGGCTTGGCAGACTTTCTTGGCGAGCTGACAAAATCCAAGCGCGCCGTGGTCGCCGAACCTTTCGCGGGGCGTACCGAGAAGGATGGCCCGCACGGCCGCGTCGAGTGGGCGATCACTTGGGTGAGCGACGGCTTTGGCGAAGCCGATGGGTTTCTGCGTTCTTACTGCAACACGGTGTACACGCCCGACGGCGGCTTTCACGAAGCCGGCTTCCGCGCGGCGATCGCCAAGGGGCTGCGCGCTTACGCTGAGCTTCGCAACAACAAGAAGGCTTCCGTCATCACGCAGGAAGACGTGATGAACACTGGCGCCGGGCTTGTCTCCGTCTTTATTCGCGATCCGCAGTTCGAGGGCCAGACCAAGGGCAGGCTCGTTTCGACGGAAGCGGCGAAGATCGTCGAGCAAGCCGTGCGCGATCCGTTTGACCACTGGCTGGGCGCCAATACGAACGAAGCCAACCGGCTTCTCGAATGGTGCATTCAGCAAGCCGAAGACCGCATGCGGCGGCGCAAAGAGAAGGAAGTCTCGCGCCAGAGCGCAACGCGCAAGCTGCGTCTGCCGGGCAAGCTCGCCGATTGTTCGCGCGCAGGCGACAAGGACACCGAGATATTCCTGGTCGAAGGCGACAGCGCCGGCGGGTCAGCCAAACAAGCGCGCAACCGCGAGACGCAAGCGATCCTTCCGCTGCGCGGCAAAATCCTAAACGTCGCTTCGGCCGGCGCCGAGAAGATGAGCGGCAACCAAGAGCTAGCCGATCTCGCTTTGGCGCTCGGTGTGCAGATGGGCGCGAAGTTCAAGACTGATGACCTGCGCTATGAGCGCGTGATCATCATGACCGACGCCGACGTCGACGGCGCCCACATCGCCTCGTTGCTGATCACGTATTTCCATAAGCAGATGCCGGCGCTGATCCGTGCTGGGCGTCTCTTTCTGGCCATGCCGCCGCTCTATCGCGTCACCGCGGGCAAAGAGAGCATCTACGCGCGGGACGACGCGCACAAAGAGGCGCTGCTCAATGGCGAGTTCAAGGGTCGCAAGGTCGACATCTCGCGGTTCAAGGGCCTCGGCGAAATGATGCCGGCGGACTTGAAGGACACCACCATGAACCCCGCCACCCGCACGCTCGCGCGCGTGGTGTTGGATGACAGCGGCGCGCCGGATTTCGAAGTGCTGATCGAGACGCTGATGGGCAAAAAGGCGGAGCTTCGTTTCAACTACATTCAGGCGAATGCGAAGTTCGTGGAGGATGTGGACGTTTAATATGGACCGCCGGCGCCCCCGCCGGCCAACGCCAGAGCTGGCCGGCGGGGGCGCCGGCGGTCCATATTAATTGACTTTTCGTCCGAACTGACCCACATCCCGCCCGTCCGTTGTGCGCGCCGAGAGGGCGTGCTCGCCCCTCGCTAAGCCCCCGTCTCGTCCGGAGACGATGCCGGCAAAGCGCCAACCCAGCGACCCTCGCCCCGCAAACCCGCGCCGGCGGCGGTCCCAAGTGAGAATAAATGACCTCTGAAAATGCCGCGCCCGAAGGCGCAGAAACTGCCCAGTCGCAGATCACGTTCGATGATCTCGGCCTCTCCGAAGCGACGCTGCGCGCGGTGAAGGAGGGCGGCTACAACACGCCAACCCCGATCCAAGCGCAGGCCATCCCCGAAGTGCTGAAGGGCCGAGACATCCTCGGCATCGCTCAGACCGGCACCGGCAAGACCGCAGCCTTCGTACTGCCGATGATTGATATCCTCGCCGCCGGTCGCGCCCGTGCGCGGATGCCGCGCACGCTCATCCTCGAGCCGACACGCGAACTCGCGGCGCAAGTGGCGGAGAATTTCGACAAGTACGGCAAATACCAAAAGCTCACCAAGGCGCTGCTGATCGGCGGCGTTAGCTTCGGCGACCAAGACGCGCTCCTCGCGCGCGGCGTCGACGTGCTGATCGCCACGCCAGGTCGCCTGCTCGATCACTTTGAGCGCGGCAAGCTGCTGTTGAACGGCGTGCAAGTGATGGTGGTCGATGAAGCCGACCGTATGCTCGACATGGGCTTCATCCCCGACATCGAGCGCATCTTCAAACTGACGCCGTTCACGCGCCAGACGCTGTTCTTCTCCGCCACCATGCCGCCGGAGATCACGCGCCTCACGGAAGCGTTTCTGTCTAGCCCCAAGCGCATCGAAGCGACGCGGCCCGCCACCACCGCCACCACGATCGAACAGCGCGTCATCATGCTGCCCGGTGGCGATCCGCGCACGCGCCGCGCGGCGCTGCGAGCGGCTATGACCAGTGTCAACGTCCGCAACGGCATCATCTTCTGCAACCGCAAGACCGACGTCGATGTGGTAGCGCTTTCGCTGAAGCGCCACGGGTTTAACGCGGCGCCGATCCACGGCGATCTCGATCAATCGGTGCGCACCAAGACGTTGGACCGCTTCCGCTCCGGCGATTTGCAGTTCCTGATCGCGTCTGACGTCGCGGCGCGCGGCCTCGACGTGCCGGATGTCTCTCACGTGTTCAATTACGAGCCGCCGCGCCACGCCGAAGACTACGTTCACCGCATCGGCCGCACTGGCCGCGCCGGCAAGCAGGGCGCGTCGTTCACGCTGGTCGCGCCGCAGGATCGCAAGAGCCTTGATGCCATCGAGAAGCTCACGGGCAAACCGATTGAGAAGGCAACAATCGAAGGCGTGCCGGAGGCAGCGCTAGGCGATCCCAACGATCGCGGTGGCCGCGGCCGTCGCGCTGAGGAGCTGAAGAAAGAGCATTCCAAGCGCCTCAGCGAAAAAAAGCAGCGCTACGTGAAGCGCGATCCAGAACGCCCCGAAGCATCGACGCAGCCAGTGGCTCCGCAAGAAGAAGCTTCGACCGAACCTCGCCCAGAAAAGCGCGTAGAGCAACCGCGACGCGATCGGCCGCGGGCGGAGCAGCCGCACCGTGATCGTCCGCGCGAAGAGCGCCAGGCGCCCGCTCCAGCGCCGGAAAAATCCGGCGTCCAGGGGTTTGGGGATGACATGCCGGCCTTCCTTCGGCCAAAGGGGAAGTAGGCAAAACGAATGGGGGTGACGATGCGAACCAAGCAGCTGCTGATCTTCTTCGCTCTGTGGTTCGTGTTCGCCGTCGCCCTTGAGTCAGCGATCGTCGCGTTTGGCTTCACGCGCTTCTTCGTCACCGCTCTGATGTGGTCCGTCGGCATCGCGGCGATGCTGACTCTGAAGCTAACTGGCCAATCGCTGACCAGCCTCGGTTGGAGCTGGGGCCCTGCCCGCTACCACTGGATCGCGCTGCTGCTCCCGCTCGTTTATGCCGGCATCGCCTATGGCGGCGCTGCCGCCGCTGGCCTGATCCAGTTCGCCTTGCCGACATCTCAAGCCGCCTTGACGGAAGGCCTTGGCCTGCAAAGTCTCTCGCCGGCGCTGGGTTTTGCGGCGGCTGTTCTGATCATCGGCACAATCGGCATGGTGCAGAGCATGTCGACGGGCCTCGGCGAAGAGATCGGCTGGCGCGGGTTTCTGACGCCACGGCTCACCGCGATCAGCGGCTTTATCGTCGCGACACTGATCACCGGCCTGATCTGGTCAAGCTGGCATGTGCCGATGCTCGTGCTGAGCGACTACAATGGCGGCGGCGATCAGCGCTTCGAGATTGCCTCGTTCATGATCATGGTGATCGCCATCAGCGGCGCGTTTGCGTGGCTGCGACTAGAGTCCGGCAGCCTCTGGCCGGCGGCGACGCTGCATGCATCGCACAACTTGTTCATTCAGGGCATCTTCGATCCGCTCACCACACGCGGCGCGAACGAGATCACCATGGTGAGCGAGTTCGGCGTTGTGCTGGCGGCGGCAACGGTCGTCGTCTGCGTCCCATTCTGGATCATGGGCGCGCGGATTTCGCGTGAGACCGCCGCCGCGCAATCCGCCTAAGGCTTCAGCCGCGCCGCCACTTGCTTCTTAAACGTCTCGCCGTACGGCGGGCGCAGCATCGCGAGCAGCTCACCGGAGATTTGGCGATAGATCGCCTTCTCGTGGCTGAATTCCAGGAAGCCGCGATGGCCGTGATAGGCGCCGATGCCTGACGGGCCGACGCCGCCGAATGGTAGATCGTCCATGCTGAAGTGGAAGATCACGTCATTGATGGTGACGCCGCCAGAATGCGTGCGCGAGAGCAGCGCTTCACTCTCGGCGCTATCCTCGCCGAAATAGTAGAGCGCGAGCGGGCGCGGACGTGCGTTGATCTCGGTGATGGTCTCATCGAGCGCGGTGTAGGTGCGGATCGGCAGCACCGGGCCGAAGATTTCTTCCTGCATGACGCTCATGTCATCAGTGGCGCCGACAATCAGCGTGGGTGGAATTTTGCGGTGCTCCTGCTGCGTGAAGTCCTCGCCCGCCGGATTGATCTCGATCACCTCTGCGCCCTTAGCTTTGGCGTCGGCGATGAGGCCTTTGACTCGATCAAAGTGGCGCTGGTTGATCATCGCGGTGTAATCGCCATTGTCTTTGATTGTCGGATACATCTTGGCCACCGACGCTTTCGCCGCGTCAACGAACCCCGCCACACTTTCCTGCGGAGCAAGGAGGTAATCAGGCGCGAGACAGATCTGTCCCGCATTCATGGTCTTGCCCTGCATCACGCGCGCTGCGGTCTTCGCCATGTCGGCGCTGCGGCCCACGACCACTGGCGACTTGCCGCCGAGTTCGAGCGTCACGGGTGTCAGATTGTCGGCGGCGGCGCGCATGACGTGGCGGCCGACAGACGTGGCGCCGGTGAAAATCAGATGATCGAACGGCAGACCTGAGAAAGCTGCTCCGACATCCGGCCCGCCGAGGATCACGGCGATCTCTTCTTCGTCGAAATAGAGATCGAATGTCTCCGCGAGCAGCGCCGATGTCGCCGGCGTGAACTCCGACGGCTTCAGCATCACGCTGTTGCCCGCGGCGAACGCTCCGGCGATGGCGTCCATCGCCAACTGCACCGGAAAATTCCACGGCGTCATGACGCCGACCGCGCCCTTGGGCTGGTAGCGGACTTCCGCTTTCGCCCCGAACAGACCAAGCGCCGATGGCGTCACCTTGCGCTTGCGCGGCTTCATCCAGCCATCCAGCTCGGCGCGCGCTTGCTTCAACGGGCCGATCGCAGCGGCGACGTCGGTGAGCAGCGTCATGTCGCGCGAGCGTGTGCCGAAGTCGCTTTGTATTGCGGAGACGAAATCATCCTGATGCGTCAGCAGCAGAGTGATGCATCGCGTCAGCCGGTCCTTGCGTAAGGCGGCGCTTGGCGGCCCCTTGCGCACGTTCGTTCGCTTCTGGATGTCCAGCACGGTGCGCATGCGCGCCTTGGCTTCTTCGATGGCAGGCTCAACCGGCTTGTTCACGCGCCTCTCCCTGGGTCTTTACAGGCACCTTAGCGCTTGCCGCTAGCGTAAGCGCAATTACTCATTTCAACGGCTTACGGAGGGTCATTTACCACTCGTCCATACCCTCCCTCCTACGGTCCAAAGGTCAGTGACCTCAGATTCGCGGATCGAATAACGCGTGACCGATCAAGATGCTCTCATGCAAGGCCCGGGTGGCGAAACCGTCGGCCAGGAGACCTTGGACCTCATGCGTTTGCACGGCGTGCCGCCAACAAGCGCGAACTACGAGGTTTGGCTGGCTTATCGTCTAGGCCGCAACGCAGCGCTCCGCGAAGCGATAGACGCGCGCATCGGCGCGGGCGGCAGCTTCACGGCAGAGTTCAACGCCCAGACCTACGAACACTTTTTCACCGGCCTCGGCGCGTCCGCGCAAATCGTCCTCGCCGGTGAACAGATCGCCCGCGATCTCGGCCAAGTCGTTTCGTTCTTAAAAGAAACCGAAGCCAAGAGCGACGACTACGGACGCACGCTGGAATCCGCCGCAACCGACCTGAACCGGGGCCTCAATACCGATCAGGTCCGTCAAGTTGTCTCGAGCCTCGCTGCGGCGACGTTGGACATGGCCAATCACAATCAGACACTCAATGAGCAGCTCCACCGCTCCACGCGCGAGATCGACACGTTGCGCACGAGCCTGGAATCGGTGCGCGTCGAATCGCTGACCGACAGCCTCACCGGCCTCTCCAATCGACGCATGTTCGACGAAACACTGCGCATGCGACTCGAAGAAGCCCGCGCACAACACACCGAGCTCTGTCTCGTGCTCTGCGACATCGACCACTTCAAGCGCTTCAACGACACATGGGGCCATCACACCGGCGATCAAATCCTGCGCTTCCTCGCAAGCGCCATGCAAGCGCATGCACGCCCAGACGTCCTGGTGGCACGCTACGGCGGCGAAGAGTTCGCCATGATCATGCCGCGCGCCAACGCCCGCGCCGCCGCGCAGACGGCCGAAGCGTTGCGCTCCGCGATCCAAGCCAAGCGGCTACGCCGCCGGTCCACCAACGAGGATCTCGGCCAAGTCACGGTGTCGATGGGCATCGCGCGCCTGCAACCGGGTGATACGCCGCAGGGCCTTATCGAGCGCGCCGACGCGTGCCTTTATGCGTCCAAGCGCAACGGCCGCAATCAGGTCACCACCGACGCCACGCCAGTGCTTTACGTTGCGTAGCACTTCCATCGTGCACTGAAGCGTTTAGCATCGCGCCTCCACGGAGGCCGCGATGGCGTACGCTAAGGTCAAATACGAACTCGAAGACGATGTCGCGCTCATCACCCTGAACGATCCCGCCACGTTGAACGCGATCGCCGTCGATATGACAGTGGAGCTGACCGACGCGTTCGGCCGCGCCGTGGACGAAGCGCGCTGCATCGTGATGACCGGCGAGGGCCGCGCGTTCTCCTCCGGCGCCAATCTCGCCAGCGGCGCGCCGCCGGTCGATGCCGATGGCCGGCCCGATTTGGGCGGTGCGTTGGAGCAGAGCTTCAATCCGTTCGTCACCATGCTCCGCGACCTGCCGATCCCATACGTGACCGCTGTGAACGGCGCCGCGGCTGGCATTGGCTGCTCGTTCGCGCTGCTGGGCGATCTCATCGTGGCTGGCGAGAGCGCCTACTTCCTGCAAGCGTTTCGCCGCATCGGTTTGGTGCCGGATGGCAGCGCCACCTATCACCTGCCGCGCATGATCGGCCGTGTCCGCGCCATGGAGATGATGCTGCTCGGTGAGAAGATACCGGCAGCGACTGCGCTGCAGTGGGGTCTGATCAATCGCTGTGTGCCGGATGTCGAGCTGTTGCCGACGGCAAAGATGCTCGCGCTTGAGCTGGCCAACGGGCCGACGAAAACACTGGGCGCTATCCGTCGCCTTTCATGGGCGTCTCTGGACAACACCTGGGGCGAACAGATTCAAGCAGAGCGTTTCGCGCAGCGCGATGCCGGCCGCACTGAAGACTTTCGCGAAGGCGTGCAGGCGTTCTTCCAGAAGCGCCCGCCGAATTTCAAAGGTAGCTAGCGTTTCGCTTTCTTGCCTTTGGCTTTCGCTTTGCCGACCGGGACCTTGGCCTTCGATGCCTTCTTCGCTTTCGGTTTCTTGGCTTTGGCCTTCGCCTTCGCGACGGCTAATGCTTTACGGCCCCAAATCGCAGCTTCATCTGGATCGTCCAACGCGCTGTCGGGCAAGCGCCAATAGCCGAGATCGATCTTCTCGCCCGCACGCGGCCCGCTCTGCGGCTCCCACACGAACGGCCCGCACCCTTCGGCGCTTAACTCCGCTTTCAACGCGTCATCGACTTTGATGTGGATCGTATCGTCGGCGATCAGCACAAACATGACGCCATCACACCAAGCGCCGGCGCCGCCGAACATGCGTTTGACCTGCACCGGGCCGACCCCAGCAAACAGCTCCCGCACGTAATCGTGGAAGCTGTTGTCGGCCATCGTCTCAGCCTTCGATTTTTGCCGGTTCGATAGTGACGCTCTCGCCGCAGCCGCACGCATCGGTTTGGTTCGGGTTGCGGAAGACGAAGCGCGACGAAAGCCGCGTGGTCTCGTGATCGATCACGGAGCCCAGCAGAAACATCACGGCTTCCGCCTTCACCAGGATGCGCACGTCATGATCCTCGACGACTTCGTCAAACGCTTCCGGCGCATCGGCGTAGTCCATCACGTATTCCATGCCGGCGCAGCCGCCATTGGTGACGCCGACGCGCAGATATGGCTTTTCGCTCTTTGCCATAATCGCCTTCACGCGATCGGCGGCGACGTCAGATAGCGTCACGATCTTGGGGCGGGGTCTGCGGGTCATTGTCTCACAACATATTCAGTTCGAGTTTGGCCTCATCGCTCATCCGCGCTGGCGTCCACGGCGGATCGAACACCAGGTTCACATTCACCGAGCTAACGCCTTTGACCTTCCGCGCCGCCTGCTCCACCCAGCCCGGCATCTCGCCAGCCACAGGACAGCCCGGTGCGGTCAACGTCATCTCGATATCGACATGGGCCTCATCGTTGATGTCGACTTTGTAAATGAGGCCGAGTTCGTAGATATCAACCGGGATCTCCGGGTCGAACACGGTCTTGAACTGCATCACCAGGTCATCGGTGATGCGATCCAGCTCGGCTTGCGGCAGAGCGCTCGGAGGGGAAGTGACGCCGTCCATGATCCCTAGCTCAGAAGCTTCCTGGCCTTGTGCAAGGCCTCGATAAACACATCGACTTCTTCGATACGATTGTAGCACGCAAAGCTCGCCCGCGCCGTGGCGGTAACGCCAAGCCGCTGCATCAGCGGCTGCGCGCAATGGTGACCCGCGCGCACCGCGACGCCCTGGCGATCCAAGATCTGCGCGATATCATGCGGATGGGCGCCTTCGACGGAGAACGCGACGATGGCGCCCTTATCGGCCGCCTGCCCGTGCAGCGTCACCCAGTTCAATCCGCGCAAGGCAGCCATAGCGCGATCACGTATCGCTGCTTCGTGCGCCTCGATCGCGCCGCGGTCCTGACCGGTGAACCAATCGATCGCAGCTTTTAGTCCGATCGCTTCCAAGATCGGCGGCGTGCCGGCCTCGAAGCGGTGCGGCGGCTCATTGTAGGTGACACGCTCGCGCTCGACGATATCGATCATCTCGCCGCCGCCCTCGAAGGGCGGCAGTGCAGCAAGTCGCTCAGGCTTACCGTAAAGAATGCCGATGCCGGTCGGTCCATAAATCTTGTGGCCGGTGAAGGCGTAGAAATCGACGTCGAGCGCCTGCACATCGACATGGCCGTGCACAACGCGTTGGCACCCGTCGAGCAGCACCGGCACGCCCTTGCCATGCGCCAGGCGGATCAGTTCGTCGGCGCGCGTTTTGACGCCCAGCACGTTCGACATGTGCGACAGCGTGACGAGCTTCGTCCTTGGGCCCATCAAGTCGTCCAGCGCGCCCGGATCAATGACGCCGTCGTCATCGATATCGACCCATTTCAGCACCGCGCCTTTGCGCTCACGCAGGAAATGCCACGGCACGATATTGGAGTGGTGCTCCATCACCGACAACACGATCTCGTCACCTGGCTGGATGTCGAGCCCGGCGGCGACGATGTTGATCGCGTGCGTGCCGCTCTTGGTGAACACGATGGTCTGCGGCGACGGCGCGTTGATGAACCGCGCCACCGTGGAGCGGGCGCCTTCGAACGCATCCGTCGTCTCGTTAGCGAGCGCGTGCAAACCGCGGTGCACATTGGCGTAGGCGCCGCGCATGGCGCCGGCCATCGCCTCGATCACGGCTTCGGGTTTCTGCGCGCTCGCGGCGTTGTCGAGATAGACGAGCGGCCGCCCATGGACGGTGCGCTCCAGGATCGGAAACTGCGCCCGCACAGCCTCAACGTCGAAGGAACGCTTGATCAGAGGCGCATTCATGACGCGCTCTCCGCCAGCCAATCACGCATCAAGCCAGTGAGCTCCTCGACCAGCTCGACAGGCAAACCACCCGGAACCGCTTCGACCAGGAACGCCTCGATCAGCAACGCGCGCGCCTCTGCTTCGCTGATGCCGCGACTGCGCATGTAGAAAAGCGCGGTTTGATCCAATCCGCCGGCAGTGTTGCCGTGCGCGCATTGCACGTCGTCGGCGTGAATCATGAGTTCCGGCTTGGCGAAAACCTCGGCGCCCGCTTCGAGCAACATGCCGTGGTGATACTGCCGCGCATCGGTTTGCTGCGCGCCGCGCTCGACGACGATCTTGCCCTGAAACACGCCGCGCCCGCCTTTGACGGCGACGCCTTTGATGAGCTGGCGCGTTTCGCCGCCGATCGCGTTGTGCGTGATGACCGAGGTCAGGTCCGCGTGCCGTCCGGCGCCGGCGAGGTAGACGCCGTTCATTTCCACCTTGGCGCCTTCGCCGCGCACATCCACATGCGTCTCAATCCGCGCCAGCTTGCCGCCCTTGGCGAGCACGAACTGCTTAAGCCGAGCGCGCTGGCCCAGCGCCACGCGCGCCATCGCCAAAGGAAACGCCGCGCCCGTCTGAATGACGATCCGCGTCAGCGACGCGCCCTCGTCCAGCTCAAAGTCGAATGACCGCGCATCGATGTTGCGGTCGTCGTCCATGCGTTCGACGAACATGCGATGCTCGCCGGCCGGAATCACCATGCGCTGGGTCCCCGGCGCCAAACGTTCGATGATGTCGCGCCCGTCGCGCAGGACCGGGCGCTCGTCCGCCAGCGCCGCGCGCAGATCGGAATATTTCCACGCCTCGACGCGGCGATTGGGGAACTCCGACGCAATCACGCCGCCCTCAGATATTTGTCATAGCCTTCGCGCTCAAGTTCGAGCGCAAGCTCCGGCCCGCCACTCGCGGCGATGCGGCCCTGGGCCAGCACGTGCACGCGATCGGGTTTGATGTAGTCGAGCAGGCGCTGATAGTGCGTGATCACAAGCATGCCGCGCTCGGCGCCGCCGTTCTCCGGCTTGCGCAGAGCATTTACGCTTTCGGACACGATCTTCAGCGCGTCGATATCGAGGCCGGAATCGGTTTCATCCAGAATGGCGAAACGCGGCGCGAGGACGGCCATCTGCAACGCTTCGAACCGCTTCTTCTCGCCGCCGGAGAAACCGACATTGAGCGGCCGCTTCAGCATCTCGTCGCTGATCTTGAGCGCATCCGCCCTGGCGCGGATCAGCTTCAATATCTCAGGCGCGCTGAGCGCCACTTCACTGTGCTGCGCCCGGAGCGAATTGAGCGACGCCTTCAGAAAGGCGATTGCGGACAAGCCTGGAATTTCCACCGGGTATTGGAACGACAAGAACAAGCCGCCGCCTGCGCGCTGCTCGGGAGATGCTTCAAGCAAGTTCAGGCCATCTAGTGTCGCGGAGCCTTGCGTCACCGCGTACCCGTCACGCCCGGCCAAGGCATAGGCGAGCGTCGACTTGCCGGACCCGTTGGGTCCCATAATGGCGTGCGTCTCACCCGCTGGAACGGAGAGCGTGAGACCTTTGATGATCTCCGTGCCGCCAACAGCAACGTGCAAATTCTGGACGTCAAACAAAGTCATTAGGGGCACAATCCGTTCGTCCATTGGTTCGCCAGTGCGCCACGCGCGCATCGAACGCGGCGATAGGCGTTGGTCGGAAACCACCCCTCCGGCTCGCGGCGAAATTCTATGCGAAGATGACCGGCCGCCACTGAATCGTCTTGGGAGCCCGCGCGGACGACGTCAGCGGTCGCAATGTCGCCTTCCTCGCGGATTGTGAGATAGAGCGAGCCGCCTTCTTCGTGCGCGCCTGCAGCGATGAGCGGATCAATCGCCGTCATGATGTCCGGCGCGCCGGTGACGCCGATCTCACTGGGCTCGAACGCGGTGAAGGTGCTCGTCGGCGCAGCCAACAGAGCGGGCTCGACTGGCGGCAAACCAGGCGCCTCATCGATGATCTCTTCTTCGGCGAGCGGCGGCGCGCTCGTTTCATCCGGCTGCGTGGATTGCCCACACGCGGCGAGCGCGAACGCCGCCAGACCCAGAACTGCATAACCCCAGCGTCTCATCCGACACTCCCCTCGAGGCTGACTTCCAAAAGCTTCTGCGCTTCCACTGCGAACTCCATCGGCAGCTTCTGCAGCACTTCGCGCACAAACCCGTTCACCAGCAGCGCCACCGCCGCCTCCTCCGGAATGCCGCGCGAACGCAGGTAAAACAGCTGATCGTCGGACAGGCGCGTCGTCGTGGCTTCGTGTTCGAACTGCGCGTCCGGCGTGCGCGTTTCGACGTATGGCACGGTATGCGCCGCGCACTTGTCGCCGATCAGCAGCGAGTCGCATTGCGTGAAATTGCGCGCGCCGGTGGCCTTGGCGTGCGCTGAGACTAGGCCGCGATAGGCATTCGATGAGCGCCCAGCAGAAATTCCCTTCGAGATCACACGCGAGCGCGTGTTCTTGCCGAGGTGGATCATCTTAGTGCCGGTGTCGGCTTGCTGACGGCCGTTGGTCACGGCGATCGAGTAGAACTCGCCGGAGCTATCGTCGCCGCGCAGGATGCAGCTGGGGTATTTCCACGTTATCGCCGAGCCGGTCTCCACTTGTGTCCACGAAATCTTTGAGCGCTTTCCGCGACAATCTCCGCGCTTTGTCACGAAATTATAGATCCCGCCTTTCCCTTCACTATCACCCGGCCACCAGTTCTGAACCGTCGAGTATTTGATCTCGGCGTCATCGAGCGCGACGAGTTCAACCACGGCGGCGTGCAGCTGGTTTTCATCGCGCATCGGCGCCGTGCAGCCTTCGAGGTACGAGACGTAAGCGCCCTTGTCGGCAATGATCAGCGTGCGTTCAAACTGGCCGGTGCCTTCGGCGTTCATGCGGAAATACGTGCTGAGCTCCATTGGGCAGCGAACGCCCGGCGGCACATAAACAAACGACCCGTCGGAGAAGACGGCGCTGTTCAACGTCGCGAAGAAGTTATCCGACGCAGGCACCACGGAGCCGAGATACTTTTTCACCAGATCGGAATGCTCGCGCACCGCTTCGCTCATCGAACAGAAGATGACGCCGGCCTTGGCCAGTTCTTCCTTGAACGTCGTGATCACTGAGACGCTGTCGAACACAGCGTCGACGGCCACCTTAGCGCTGCCTTCAACGCCGAGCAGCACTTCGGCTTCCCGGAGCGGGATGCCGAGCTTCTTGTAGGTTTCGAGGATCTCTGGATCGACGTCCTCGATGCTCTTGTACTTCGCGCCAGACTTCGGCGCTGCGTAGTAGCGCGCGGCCTGATAGTTGATCGGCGGATAGTGGACGAGCGCCCAAGTCGGCTCTTCCATCGTTTGCCAGCGCTTGAACGCTTCGAGGCGCCAAGCCAGCATCCATTCTGGCTCGCTCTTCTTTGCGGAAATGAAGCGCACGATATCTTCGTTGAGACCCGGCGGCGCAAAATCCTGCTCGAGCTCGGTGATGAAGCCGTGCTTGTACTTCTCGCCCTCCAACGCACGCGCGGCGGCGACCGTGTTTTTGTCGATGCTTTCTTTTACCGCGCTCATGCCGCCGCTCCCTGCGCGCGGCGCGCGGCGATCTTGGTCAGCGCGTTGAGGACTTCATCGACGTCGGACTCTTTCGACTCGTGGCCGAAGCTCACTCGTAACGCGGCCTTCGCCACTTCAGGCGCAACGCCCATCGCCGCGAGTACACGGCTTGAACGCACCTTGCCGGAAGAGCATGCAGCGCCTGAACTAATCGCGACGCCTTCTAGATCCATTGCGATCACGGCGGTTTCGGCGGTGAGGCCGGGAAGCGCGAAGTTGGACGTGTTAGGCAGACGCCTGGCGCCGGCGCCAAATACGACGGCGTCGCGCGGAAGGCCTGCTTCAAAGCGATCGCGTAAGGCCGCGAGACGCAACGCCTCTTCGTCAACGTCGCGCAGCGCCCAGTCAACGGCGACACCGAAGCTGACAATCGCCGGACCATTCTCTGTGCCAGGCCGGCGCCCGCGCTCTTGGCCGCCGCCGAAACGCGTCGTCACGTAAGGCGCGCCGGGCGCAAGCACCAATGCGCCGATGCCTTGCGGGCCGCCGAGCTTGTGGCTGGAGACGACGAGATAGGTCGCATCGAGATCAGCGATGTTAACTGGGATACGCCCGAACGCCTGCGCCGCGTCGACAAGCAACATCGCGCCGTGCTCGCGGCAGATCGCGGCAATCTGGGCGATCGGTTGGATCACACCGGTTTCATTGTTCGCCAGCTGCACGGCGACGAGCGCCGGCTTCGGCGCTTCGCGCACGATGCTCTCCAGCACGGCCAGATCGATCGTGCCATCCTGCTGCACAGGTGCGCGCAACATCTCGCGATGCTTAGCGTGTTCAAACAGCGCGTCGTGCTCGACGGCGGAAACAATCAGTGACGGTGGCGGCGGAAATTCTTCTATGAAGCCTTCGTCATCGACAACCGGATCTTTGCGTTGGGCAACATCGAAAGCGTCCAGCACCAGATGCAGCGCTTCGGTCGCGCCGGACGTGAACACCACGTTCTCGGCGCTGGCGCCCACAGCCGCCGCAATCTTCTCACGCGCGTCCTCGATCGCCGCGCGCGCCGCGCGGCCTGCGGCGTGCACCGAGGACGGATTGCCCGCAACAGCCAAGGCGCGCGCCATCGCGACCGCCGCTTCAGCGCGCACAGGCGCGCCGGCGTTGTAGTCGCAATAGATCGGCGTCTTGGTCATCAGCTTTATTCCGCGGCCACGCGTGCGCCGCCGTCGAAACGGCGCTCCAGCACGTCGGCGAGTGACACGGACGCGAGAAAGAGGTGGATACGATCGCCCATCTCTTGCCAGAGCCCATGCGCAATGCAGCGGCCGGTTTTGCCGATGCAGCTTTTGGTGGAGGCGTCGTCGCAGCGCGTCGCTTTGATCGGTTCGTTCACAGCCGCGATGATTTCAGCGACAGTCACGCTATCCGCCGACCGCGCTAGGCGATAACCACCACCGGGTCCGCGCACACCGGACACCAGCCCGGCCCGGCGCATCTTGGCGAACAGCTGTTCGAGATAGGAGAGCGAAATCTCTTGCCGGCGCGCCACTTCCTGCAGCGGCACGGCGCGTTCGCCGCCGCCGTGGAGTGCTAGATCCGCCATTGCCATGACCGCGTAGCGGCCTTTCGAGGTCAAACGCATACCTGATCCCTTCCCGCGCCCTCGCACGCCCCCAAATTCATGTGCTAGAAGGCGCCCCCTTCGGGGCTGGCCTGAGAGACCCTCTCTCGGGCCTATTCTTAGGTTGCTAGCTAAGATACCTGAGTGTTTTAGTCAAGAATTCGCCGCCGATAGTTCCATCGCGCCGGCCGGGGTCGTGAATGCCAGAAGTGATTTTCCCGGGCGCAGCCGGGCGTGTTGAAGGCCGGTACCAGGAGCCGCCGAAGGAAGGCGCGCCGATCGCGCTTATCTTGCACGGCCACCCGCGCGCCGGCGGCTCGATGCAGGACCGTGTCACGGTCCAACTCTACAAGCTTTTCGTCGATAAGGGCTTCGGCGCTCTGCGCTTCAACTTCCGCGGCATCGGCCGCAGCCAGGGCGTGTTCGACAACGGCATGGGCGAGCTTTCGGACGCCGCCTCCGCGCTCGACTATTTGCAAGGCATGAACCCCAACGCCGAGCAGTGCTGGGTTGGCGGCTATTCGTTCGGCGCTTGGATCGGGCTGCAACTGCTGATGCGTCGTCCGGAGATCGACGGCTTCATCGCGGTGGCGCCGCCGGCCAACCACTACGACCTCTCGTTCCTCGCACCCTGCCCCGCTTCAGGCGTGATTATCTACGGCACGCGAGACAGCGTGACGACTGCGCAGGATATGGAACGCGTCATTGGGCGCATCCGCACGCAGAAGAATATCAAGGTCGATGGCGCGCCAATTGAAGGCGCCGATCACTTCTTCCGTGGCCGCGATCCCGGCGAAGATCACCTCGCCGAAGTCGATGTGCACGCGCGCACCTATCTCGAGCGACGCCTCGCAGCGCCGCCTCGTCCGCCGACGTCTAAGCGCTAATCAGTCGCCGCGCAGGAACGCGGGCTTAGGACCGCTGGAGAAGCCTTCCGGACCAGCCTCACGCTCTTCGCGTTGTTCGCGCGGTGCGCGTTCACGGCGTGGTTCGCGGGCTTCGCCTTCAGCGCGAGGCTCGCGCGGCGGGCGGCTTTCCGTACGTTCTTCCCCGCCGCCTTCGCGGGGCGCGGCTTCCGCCCCTTCGCCTTCACCCGGACGGAAACGGTTGCGACGGCCGCGGCGACGGTTGCCGCCTTCGCGGTCTTGTCCGTGTTGCGGTTGCCCTTGAGAGAATTCAGCGTCCGGCTGCTCATCGCCCTCAGGTGACGTCTCTCCGCCTTCGGCGCGATCCATCTCTTGCGAGCCTTCTTCGTAGCCGTCGCGCTCGGCGTCGTTGAAGCGATCCTGTTGTTGCTGCGGATGCGGCTGCGCCGGCTGCATCGAGCGCACGAGGCGGAAATAGTGATCGGCGTGCTGGAGGTAGTTCTCGCCTAAGACGCGATCACCAGAACTCGTCGCATCGCGCGCCAACTGCAGGTAGCGCTCATATATGACGGACGCGGGTCCGCGCACTTTGGTTTCGGGACCATTACTTTCCATGGTCCGGTTCGGGTTGTTGTTGTGTGGCTGGTGGCTGCCACCACCGCCTCCGCCACCGCCGCCGCCTGGTCTACGACCGCGGCCTCGTTGACGCTTCATCGAATGTCCACCGTGCATTGAGTGTTCCGTTGAGGGTCCGCCGCCGCGCCCGAGACCTTATCGGTCTCGTGTCGGCTCGCGCCTCGTTATGAAAAGCCAAATGGGCCTGTCGCGTTCGACTTTGGGCCGTATGAGCGGTCATTGCCGCGTTTCGTTTCCTGACCTCTTGCTGAGGAAGCTGGGGCGGCGTCTGAGAGTACGCTCGCCTTCATGGAACCGTCGTCCGCCGAGCCCCTCGAACTGGACCATCGATTCCGAGGACTAAGGTAATGCGTGTCTGGCCCGGCTCCAAGGAATATTTCAGGGACGGTATTCATGCCGCACGCCAGCCATTCACCACACGGGGGATTCCCGCGAGATCCCGCTTGGCAGGGCCAGTGGATAAGCCTGCGGCCTCCGCCAAAGCGCGAACGTCCTCTGCTTGGCCGATGCCAACCTCAAGCGCGAACGTCCCCTCGGGTTTGAGTAAACGCGGCAGAGCGGCGACGATCGCGCGGTACGCATTCAGACCGTCAGCGCCGCCGTCGAGTGCAAGGCGCGGTTCAAACCGCGCCACTTCAGGCTCCAGCGTGTCGATGTCCTTCGATGGAATGTACGGTGGGTTGGAGACGACGAGATCGAACTGACCTTCGACGTCTGAAGCCCAATCGCTGACACGCAAGTCAACGCGGTCGGACAAGCCTAGTGCATCGGCATTGAGCCGTGCGATCCCAAGCGCATCGCCACTCACGTCGATGCCCACGCCAATCGCGTGTGGGCGTTCCTTGAGGATCGCGAAAAGGATTGCACCAGAGCCGACGCCCAGATCGAGCACACTCGCGGGCTGGTCTGGCGTCAAGACGTGGATCGCGGATTCCACCAGCAGCTCTGTCTCTGGACGCGGGATCAGCACGTCCGGCGTGACGGCGAGTTCGATTGTCCAGAAGTGCCGACGCCCGATGATATGCGCCACCGGCTCGCGCGCTTCGCGGCGGCGCGTCAGCGCATCGACAGCGGCCACTTGCTCATCGCTCAGAACACGGCGCGGATCGGTGACAATATCCAGGCGCGAAACACTTGCCCCCGCTTCCACCAACAGCCGCGCATCAAACACCGGCGTATCCACGCCCGCCGCCTCCAGGCGTCGCTTCACATCCGTCCAGAGCGTGACGAGCGCTGTACTCACGCGTCGTCCTCAAGCGCTGCCAGCTTCCGCGCCCGATCCTCGGCTGCCAGCGCATCAAGCACCGGATCGATCGCGCCTTCGATGACTTCACTGAGGTTGTAGAGTGTCAGATTGATGCGATGGTCTGTGACGCGACCCTGCGGAAAATTGTAGGTGCGGATGCGTTCGCTGCGATCGCCGGAACCCACTTGTCCCTTGCGTTCCGCAGCGCGCTCCGCGTCCTGGCGCGCACGCTCTGCATCGTAGAGCTTTGCTTTCAGCACCTTCATGGCGTTGGCTCGGTTCTGGTGCTGCGATTTTTCTTGCGCGATCACCACGATGCCGCTCGGAATGTGCGTGATGCGGACAGCGGAGTCCGTCTTGTTGACGTGCTGACCGCCGGCGCCGGATGCGCGCATGGTGTCGATACGAATGTCCTTGTCGTCGACGACAATGTCGACGTCACCCTCGGGCTGCGGCAGCACCGCCACCGTCGCTGCCGATGTATGAATGCGCCCACCCGCTTCAGTCTCCGGCACACGTTGCACCCGATGCACGCCGCTTTCGAAGCGCAGGCGACCGAACACGCCGGGACCGGTGATGCTGGCAGTGGCCTCCTTCAATCCGCCGAGGCCGGTTTCGGAGAGGCTCTCAACGTCAAACCGCCAACGTCGCGACGACGCGTATTTCTGATACATGCGGAAAAGATCAGCGGCGAACAAAGCTGCTTCGTCGCCGCCCGTGCCTGCGCGAACTTCGAGGATAGCGGAGGCGCTTTCGTCTTTGTCCTTCGGCGCGAGGAGCAGCAGCGCTGCTTGCTCCAACTCGGGAAGCTTGTCCTTTGCGGCTTGGAGTTCATCCCGTGCAAGCGCCGCCATCTCGGCGTCGCCGTCCTTGGCCATCGCTTCGAGATTGGAAATGTCCGAACGGACGAATTTCACCGCAGAGATCGCATCCACCAAAGGTTTGAGCTCAGCGTGCTCTTGGCCAAGCTTGACGATCTCGGCGCCATCGGTGGCAGCCGCCAAACGCGCTTCCACACGCTCAAAGCGATCGACTGCCTGGTTCAGGCGGCGTTCCAGGCGCGCTAGATCAGACATGACGCGCGTTCACATCACTTCGCTGAAAATCTCGGCTTCGACTTCCGAAATCTGCGGCTCGTCGAAGGCGATCGTCGTCGCGTCGCGGCGCTGGTAAGGCACGATGACTTCGACGGCCTTGCCGTTCGCTGCCTCAATATGAAAGCAAAGCGCCGCGGCGTCATCGCTGCGCGATCGGCCGTCGAACACCAAACCGGCCGCGATCAAGCCGTTCTCTTCTTCATCGAGGCGGAAGCCTGCGATGAGACCGGAGATGTGATCAGCGGGTGCGGAAGTGTCGATCGGCAAGTCGACGTTGGTGTGAATCTGCTCGCCGGTCTTGCGGATGCCGGCGCCGAACGGCGCGAATGAACCTCCGGCCTGCATCGCGCGATGCGCGGCGTCGAACAGATATTCGTACGTGTCCTGCAGGTGCCGCTGCAGCATGGATTAACCCTTCGCCGGTTCGCTGGCGTCGCGGATCGCGCGGGCGCGTTCCTCAACCAAGCCCACGATATGGTCGATCATCGAGGCATTGTCGACCTTGTGGTCGGCTTGACCGGCGACATAGACCATGCCGGCGCCCTTGCCGCCACCGGTGAAGCCAAAGTCTGTCATCAGCGCCTCGCCCGGCCCGTTCACGACGCAACCGATAATCGACAGAGTGATCGGCTCGGCAATGTGTGCGACGCGCCTTTCAAGCTCGTCGACGGTCGCGATGACGTTGAAGCCCTGCCGCGCGCATGAGGGGCACGCGATGATGGTCACGCCGCGGTGGCGCAGGCCAAGTGACTTCAGCAGATCGTTGCCGACCTTGATCTCCTCAACCGGGTCTGCGGCAAGCGAAACGCGAATGGTGTCGCCAATGCCTGCCCACAGCAGTGAGCCCATGGCGATAGACGACTTCACTGTGCCTGTGCGCAGCGCGCCAGCTTCGGTGACGCCGAGGTGTAGCGGCGCGTCGGTGGCGTCCGCGAGCGCGTGATACGCGGCAGCGGTGAGAAACGGGTCCGACGCCTTCACGCTGACCTTGTATTCGCGAAAGTCGTGCTCCTCGAGCAAAGCGATGTGGCCAAGCGCGCTTTCAACCATCGCTTCGGGACAAGGCTCGCCGTACTTCTCCAGTAGATGCTGCTCAAGCGAACCGGCGTTGACGCCGATGCGGATCGAGCAACCATGATCCTTTGCGGCCTGCACCACTTCTTTGACGCGTGACGCCGCGCCGATGTTGCCGGGGTTGATGCGCAAGCAAGCCGCGCCGGCGGCAGCAGCCTCTAGGGCGCGTCGGTAGTGAAAGTGGATGTCCGCGACGAGCGGTACTTTCGCCGCTCGTGCAATCTTGGCGAAGGCGGCCGTGGATTCTTCGTCGGGGCAGGACACCCGCACGATGTCGGCGCCGGCCTCTTCCAATCGCCGGATCTGATCGATGGTCGCCGCGGCGTCGGCAGTCGGCGTATTGGTCATGGACTGGACGGTGATCGGCGCATCGCCGCCGACCTCGACGTTGCCCACGCGGATCTTGCGTGAGCGCCGGCGCTCAATCCGCCGCCAGGGGCGGATGTGGTGCAAGTCGCCGTGCGCGCCGTCCATGGGAGGGCATCCTTTCACGCCGGAGATAAACCCTCGCGGGCGGCCCTAACAGCCCTCCAGCCTGCGGCTAGCTGCGCGGGGACTGAAGCTCGGCCTGGGTCAACGGCTGGATTTGGTCGATCTGACGGCCCAAGACCGGCATCCCGGCGGCGCCCAGCGGGCCTGCAACCGCACCGTCCACGAACAGCTCAAATGCTCCGCCATCGCGGGCGTGAAGGGTCCAGCCAGGGCTGGCGTCGGGACGGTAAACATCGCCCGGTTGCAGGGTCCGCGAGAGGAACACGGTGCCGTCTGGACCGCGTGCCTCAAGCCAGCCCTCCTGGAGGGCCCGGACCTCCACGATCCTGCGGACGGCGGCGGGCGCCGAGGTATTGGCTGGCGCGGCGCTGGAGCCTGCCGGGACCGAAGCCACGGCCTCCTCGGCGGGCGCATTGTTGGTCTGATAGGCGCGCCAGCCCACGAACAGCGCTGCGATGACTAGGAGGCCCGCCGCCGCCACCCAGGGCCGTTCACGACGCGGTTTGGAGCTGGGATTGCGGATCTGCTTGTTGGCGTCCTCGCGGGTCAGCGCGCTCTCGTCTTGGAATTGGTCGAGGATCGCCTTCTCGTCCATGCCCAGCTCGCGGGCGTAGGACTTAAGAAAGGCCAGCGCATAGGCCTTACCGGGCAGTAGCTTGACGTTCATGTCCTCGAGCGCCTCGAGGAATTCCTTCCGCACCCGAATGCGATCCGCGACTTCTTCGATGGTCCAACCGCGTTGGCGGCGCGCTTCGCTCAACTTGCGCCCTGCCCGCCACGCCGGGTCGAGCTCAGGCGGCGGCGCAACCGGGCGCGTCTGCGCCTGGCGTTGCGTGCGCGCTTCGGCGTCCGGCTCGGCTTGCGGATCGGTGGGTACGGGTTGCAACATCAGTGCGACGGGTCCCTCCTAGAGACCATTCGTTTACAAAGGCAAATTTTAAGCCACGAAACGAGCTTAATCCCGAATCACACGAGCCTCAACGGCGCGCAGCGACGCATCACAGCGCATATCCGCGTGAAGCGGCAAATTCTGTGAGTTCGCCGCGGATCGTTGGCATGTCGTAACGCATCATTCGCGCAACTGCCGTCGCAGCTTCACGCGCGTCCAACGAAAGGATCATCCGCTTCACCGGCCCGACGCCTGATGCTGGCATGGACAAGCGGCGGAAACCCAAGGCCGCAAACGCGATCGCTTCCAGCGGCCGGCCCGCGGCTTCACCACAGATCGAGACTTGCAGTCCGGCCGCATCGGCATCTTCGCGAATACGCTTCAGGAAACGCAGCGCCGGCGCGGAAAGGATGTCGTAGCGTTCGGAAACACGCGCGTTACCCCGATCGGCGGCGAAGAAATATTGCATCAAGTCGTTGGTGCCGATGGAGAGGAAGTCCGCCCGGCCCTTCAAGTCGGGAATGCTCCACGCCAACGCCGGTGCTTCAACCATGACCCCGATTTCGACCAGCGAAGGCGGCTTGCGGCCATGCGCGCGGCCCCACTCCAACTCGCGATCCGCCAACGCCCGCGCAGCGTCAAATTCCGCCACAGTCGTCACCAACGGAAACATGACCCTAAGCCGTCGGCCCGCAGCCGCGTTGATCAGCGCGCGGAGCTGGTAACGGAGCAGCGCCGGCCGATCGAGGCCGATGCGGACAGCGCGCCAGCCCAAAGCCGGGTTCTCCTCGCGCTCTGCCGCCACGTATGGCAGCACCTTGTCGCCGCCGAGGTCGAGGGTGCGGAATGTGACGGGGCGATTGCCCGCGGCTTCAAGCACGTCGCGGTAGAGCATGGTTTGGCTCTCGAGCCGCGGCAGCGTCTCGGAGACCATGAACTGAAACTCGGTGCGGAAAAGCCCGATGCCCTCGGCGCCGACTTCGTCGAGGTGGTGCACGTCAAGCGCGAGTCCGGCGTTGAGCAGCAACGTCATGCGCTCGCCGTCCGCCGTAACGGGTGGGATGTCCTTCAGCCGCGCGAACTCGGCCGCCCGCGCCGAACGCAGAGTAACGCGCTGCTGATACGCCGAGATGATCTGCGGCTCGGGCCGCAACCGCACCTCTCCGCGCTCGCCATCGAGCACCAGCGCATCGCCATCCTCGACGCGCGAGAGCAGGCCGTGCAGCGATCCCACCATCGGAATGCCGAGCGCGCGCGCCACGATCACCGCGTGCGCTGTGTTCGCGCCCTCTTCCAGCGCAACGCCTTTGAGCCGTTCTGCGCCGTAGTCGAGCAATTCTGCTGGCCCCAGCTCACGCGCCACCAAGATAGCGTCTTCGGGCATCGGGCGCGCTGCGGCGTCGACGCCAGCGAGTGCTCGCAGCAAGCGATTGTCCAAGTCTTCCAAGTCGTGCAGGCGCTCACGTAAATACGGATCGCGCGTGGCGTTGAACTTAGCGCGGTGTTCGCCGCGCACACGCTCGACGGCGGCATCCGCGGAAAGCCCCGCACGCACGCCGTGCTTCAGCTTCAGCTCCCAGCTCGGATCGGCCGCGAGCATGGTGAATGTTTCAAGCACCTCGCGCGACGCGCCAGAGATGCGTCCAGGGTCGCCCTCCAGCATTTCGACAAGCGCGCCACGTACGGAGCCCAACGCCGCGTCGAGCCGCGCTTCTTCCCGTACAGGATCGTCGGCGATGACGCGGCCCAGCGGGGCATGCGGTTCGTGCAGAACCACCGTGCCGATCGCAATGCCGTCGGAAAACGCCCGTCCCTGCAGCAACTCCGGCCGGCTGGCGCGTGCTTCGACATCGGCCAGGCCGGAGAGATCGCCGAACGCGCCGGACGCCACCATCTCCGCCAAAACCATGGCGACGGTCTGCAGCGCCTCGACTTCATCTTCGCCATACACGCGCTGCGCGCGGTTCTGCACGACGAGCACGCCGAACGTCCGTTCCGAGCGCACGATCGGCACGCCGAGGAACGCGTTGAACGGCTCTTCGCCGGTTTCGGGGCGATACGCGAAACGTTCGTGATGCTGCGCGTCCGCTATGTTCAGCGGTGACGCCGTTTCGGCAACAAGGCCGACAAGGCCTTCGCCCGTTTTCAGCCGCGTGCGGTGAACGGCTTCATGCTTCAGACCTTGTGTCGCGAACAATTCATGGAAGGCGCCGCGCGTCAGATAGATCGAGCAAACGTCGGCGACCATGGTGGAGGCCACCATCGCCACGAGCCGATCGAGGCGCGTTTGCGCCTCGTCGTCCGTGCCCATGATCTCCCGCAACTTGCGCAGGAGCACCCGGGACCCGCCGATGTTGGACGGCACGACCATTGCGCTTGCGCCAATCCTCCGTGTTCGCGCCGTTAAACGGCGTCTAGCCCATAAGCCGTGTGCAGCGCGCGCACCGCAAGCTCCGTGTACGCCGCATCGATCAAAACCGAGATTTTGATCTCCGAGGTCGCAATCGCCTCGATGCTGACGCCCTTTTGCGCAAGCGCGCTGAACATCGTGCGCGCCACGCCGACTTGGCTGCGCATACCGATGCCAATAACGGAAACCTTGGCCACATCGCGGCGGGTATGGATTTCCTCCACGCCAATCTTGTCGCGCGCCGCCTCGATTGTCTCAACCGCGCGCGGTGCGTCGCGATCCGGGCATGTGAACACGAAGTTGCGCTTGCCGGATTGGCGCGCTTCGGTTTGCACGATCATATCAACGTTGACGTTGGCGTCGGCGAGACGGCCAAAAATCTCAGCCGCGCTACCGATGTCATCGTTGACGCCGAGCAGCGTGATCTTGGCTTCGTCGCGCGAATACGCGACGCCGGAGACGACTTGCTTTTCCACGATCTGATCCTCGGGACAAACCAGCGTGCCAGGGTTGGGAACTCCCGGCTCAACAAAACTTGAGAGCACGCGCACCGGCACGCGCTTGGCGAAGGCAAGCTCGACGGAGCGCGTCTGCAGCACCTTGGCGCCGAGCGAGGCCATTTCGAGCATTTCTTCGTACGAGATTTTTTCGAGCCGCCGCGCTTTGGAGACGATCCGCGGATCGGTGGTGTAGACGCCATCGACGTCCGTGTAGATGTCGCAACGCTCGGCGTTCAAAGCGGCCGCAAGCGCGACAGCGGACGTGTCCGACCCGCCTCGGCCGAGCGTGGTGATGCGGTTGTCCTCGGTGATGCCCTGAAAACCCGGCACCACTGCGACAACGCCCTCATCCATCGACGCGCCGATCTCGCGCTCAACGACATCCGCTACGCGCGCCTTCGAGTGCGCGGCGTCGGTGCGGAACGGTATCTGCCAGTTTTGCCACGAGCGCGCGGGCACGCCCAGGCGGCGCAGTGCGAGCGCCAGCAAGCCAGTCGTGACCTGTTCACCGGCGGAGACGACCACGTCGTATTCGTCGTTGAAGTCCTTCGCGGCCATTACCGGCGTGTTGCCGCCTTCACCTGCGGCGCCGCGCGCCAAACCGACGAGACGATCGGTTTCGCCCGACATGGCGGAGACCACCACGGCAACTCCGCGGCCCGGCTTCAGCTCAGACGCGACCAAGCGGGCGACGCGGCCGATGCGGTCCACGTCGCCCACCGACGTGCCCCCGAACTTCATCACCAGACGCGACATGGAAGTTGGCCGTACTCGAAGCGAATTCGTCCCGCGAATAGCATGTCATGCTGCGGCGCGATACCGGCTTGACCGGCCTCGTTTCCCCGCCGATCTGAATGGGTATGGCCACCACGACCGATCCCGCCGAGATCGCCAAGTTCAGCGCGCTCGCGGCTGAGTGGTGGAATCCGAAGGGGCCGTTCGGCGCACTGCACCGCATGAACCCGGTGCGCCTCCAATACATCCGCGAACTGGCGCTTCGGCATTTCAACACGTCGGCACGCAAGCCGTTGGAGCACGTGAAGACGCTCGACCTTGGTTGCGGCGGCGGTTTGGTGTCAGCGCCGCTGGCGCGCATGGGCGCGAACCTGACGGCGATCGATGCGTCGGAGGAAGCGATCGGCGCGGCGCGGGCTTATGCCGATCAGGCTGGGCTGGAGATCGCGTTCGAGGCGACGACGGCGGAAGCGCTCGTCGAACGCGGCGAGACGTTCGAACTGGTGACCGCGCTGGAGATCGTGGAGCACGTCTCCGACGTCGGCGCATTTCTCTCGGCCGCGTCCGCGTTGGTCGCGCCCAACGGCGTCCTCGTGCTCTCCACCATCAACCGCACCCAGAAGGCCCGCGCCCTCGCCATCGTCGGCGCCGAGCGCATCCTGAAATGGGCGCCCGAAGGCGCGCACGATTTCGAGAAGCTCGTCACCCCCGAAGAAATCCGCGCCGGCGCGCCAGACCTGCAATGGGACGAGCCGGTGGGGATCAGCTACCAACCGCTGGGCAAGGGCTGGGCGCTGAGCAGCGACATCTCCGTCAATTATTTGATTGCTAGTCGGCGACCACCGGCGTGAGTTCGATCACGTCGCTCACGTGAAAAATGTAATCGAATGCGCCGAGATTGCCGCACCCGCCGCATCTTTCGACGCGGCCGCGCATAACCGATCGCGCTCGAACTGCGCCGTCGCGCATGAGCGTCGATATCCGCTTCACGTCGGACTGGTCCTCGAAATGAGCCACCCATGAAACGCGAGAATTATCTGGCGTGAATGAACTCGTTTCAAAGTTGCTGAAGTACATTCCCGCGTATGTGCCCTCCATAGGCGCAGTCGTGCACGCTGAGAGCGACGCGGCACACGCAATCAAGGCGACGCGCATCATCAGTTCAGCTTCTTCGGCTGCACCGGCGCCAATTCTGGCGGCAGTGGTGAGGCCGGCACGCCATCCTCCTCCAGCGCACGCACTTCTTCCGGCGTCGCTTCACCCCAGATCGCGCGCTCTTCGCTTTCGCCTTCGTGCATCTTGCGCGCTTCGTCAGCGAATTTGTCGCCGACATAGTCGAAATTGTCCTTGATGTGCTCGCGCACTTTCGCGGCCATCGCCATGGCGACGGCGCGGTCCTTGCGCGCTTCCTGCTTTCGTGATGTCCGCACCGCCGGCGCCATCGGCGCTTTGGTCACGTGCTTGGAGCCGCAGTGCGGGCATTCGACCAAACCGGCGTCGGCCTGCTTGTCGTAGTCGGCGATCGAGCCGAACCACGCTTCGAACTCGTCGCCATTATCGCACTTGAGGTCGTACTTGATCATGGGCCTTCGAACGGACGCCCACCCTGCCAGGCGGGGATTTTCCCACGCGCGTCCGCCACCTGATCTAGGTCGAGATCGGCGACGATGAAACCCGGTTCGTCATGGTCGAGCTTGGCCAGCACCTTGCCCCACGGATCGATGATCACAGAATGGCCCCAGGTCGCGCGGCCATCCTCATGCCGCCCACCCTGTGCCGGAGCGATGACAAAGCAATGCGTTTCGATCGCCCGCGCGCGCAGCAACGTCTCCCAATGCGCCTGCCCGGTCGGCACCGTGAACGCCGCCGGCACCGTGATGATCTCGGCGCCGCCGCGCGCCAGCGTGCTGTAGAGCGGCGCGAAGCGCACGTCGTAGCAAATCGTCATGCCGATCTTCGCGCCCATCGGGCCATCAACCAACACAGCCTTGCTGCCGCCTTCGAACGTATCGCTCTCGCGATACTGCTCAGTGCCGCTCAGCGTCACGTCGAACAGATTGATCTTATCGTATTGCGCCGCGACCTTGCCGTCTGGCGAAAACAGGAAAGAGCGATTGTAAACCTTGCCACTCGCGGCAGGCACCGAGCCAGAACCAAGCAGCAGCCACACACCAAGCTCCGACGCCGCCGCGCCCCACGCCTTCACTTCGCTTTCGATCTGCGCCGAGCTGATCGTCTTTAGCATCCGCTCTTTGTCGCGATCGAGCACCATTGTGCATTCCGGGGTACACACCAACCGCGCGCCCGCCGCCGAAGCCTCGCGCAGCAACGGCATCGCAGCGGCGCGATTGGCCGCCGGCTCAATGCCGGAGCGAAGCTGAATTGCGGCGGCGCGGAGCTTGCGCATCAGGCGCCTGCCAGCATCGGATCAAGCGCGCCGCGCTGTTCCAACGCATGGAGATCGTCGCAGCCGCCGACATGGGTCTCACCAATGAAGATCTGCGGGAACGTCCAACGGCCGGAGCGCTGGATCATTTCTTGGCGCTTCACAGGACAACCAGCGTCGATTTCAGTCACAGGCGCGCCTTTTCGTTGCAGCAGCGCGATGGCCCGCGTGCAATAGGGGCAGAAGGAACGCGTGTAGACGGTTACCGGCGGCATATCCGACTCAATCCTGTCAGATAGAAATATCCATTGGCCTAACAACACGCGCCAGGGTCACTGCATGCACTTCTGCAGCCCCAGCTTTACGCAATGCACGGCTGCATGCCTCCAAAGTCGCCCCTGTGGTGAAAACGTCGTCAACCACAAGGATGATTTTGCCTTCGAACCGCCCCGACGCCTTGATCGCCCCACCCACGTTCCGCCGCCGTTCCGACGCCGAAAGCCCAGCTTGGCTCTTGCGTCTCTTAACCCGCCTTAGGGCGCCCGGTTTCCACGGCTTGCCGCTGGCGGCGGATAAGGCCTGCGCCAGCCAAGCGGCTTGATTGAAGCTTCGCACCGCAAGCCGGGTCCAATGCATCGGCGCAGGCGTGATGTAATCGGCCTTCGCTAGCACCTCAGCGGTCGCCGCGCCCATCCAGCGCGCGAACACCGGCAAGCCATCGCGCCGGCCGCCGCGCTTCAGATCCAGGATCAAACGCCGGGCATGATCTTCATAGACCAAGGCCGCCCTGGCGGTGTCGTAGGCTGGCTTTCGGCCAGAACACGCGCCACAGATCGCCTCCGGTCCCACCTCGTCCGGCAGCGGGAAGCCACAGCGGAAGCAGAGAGGGTCGGCCAAGAACTTGAGTTCGCCCCACAGCTCCGCCTCGATCACGCCGGGCCGGTCGACGATGGCGTCGGACAACAGCGAGCGTGGCGGCCAGATCAGGTCTGACAGCCGCGAGATCACGCCGCGTTTCCGGAACGCGCCAGTCGGGCGATAGGATGAGGTCATGTCGGCCCCCCGCCCATTCGAGCCACGTCTGGTGCGCGCGCGCAAGCGCCGCGCGGCGGCGGGCTTTCGCGACGCCGCTTTTCTGCACCAGCGGGTGGTCGCGGATTTGGCCGACCGGCTCGAGGCGATCCCGCGCCCATTTTCGCGCGCGCTCGCCTTGGGCGGCAGCGGACTGTTCGGTGAAGAGGTGCGGCAGCGGCCCGCGCTCGCCGAGCGGATCGGCGAGATTATCGAAGCGGATGTGGCGGTCGGCGCCGTGGTTCTCGATCCGGAAGCGTTTCCGTTCGCGGAGACGGCGTTCGACCTGATCGTCTCGCCTCTCGCGCTTCATACTGTGAACGACGTCCCTGGCGCGCTGATCCAGCTACGGCGCGCGCTGAAGCCGGATGGGTTACTCCTCGCTTCACTGTTCGGCGGCGACACGTTGACGGAGTTGCGCACCTCTCTGCTCACCGCCGAAGCTGAACTTACCGGCGGTGCGGGTGCGCGTGTCTCACCCTTTGCCGATCTCCAAGATTTAGCGGCGCTGCTCCAACGCGCAGGCTTTGCGTTACCCGCCGCCGATCGCGACAAGGTCACGGTGCGCTATGCTGAACCAATGCGGCTCTTAGCCGATCTGCGCGCGATGGGTGAAACGGCGGCGCTCACCGAACGTCATCCGCGCGCGCTGAGCCGACGTGTGCTTGCGCGAGCGTTCGAGGTTTACCGCGAACGCTTCAGCGATGCTGACGGTCGCATTTGCGCTACGTTCGAGATTCTTACCGCTACAGGATGGGCGCCGCACGAGAGCCAGCCAAAGCCGCTTAAGCCTGGCAGCGCAAAAGCGCGTTTGGCCGACGTGCTGAAAACAACTGAACAAAGCACCGGCGAAAAGGCCGGCGATTAGACCGGGCGCGGCGCGCGGGTCATGGTCCAGAAATGCAGCCCGGGAAAATCGAACTCGCCGGTAACCTCGAAGCCATGGCGTTTGTAGAGCGCCGCGTTCCGCTCGGCCGTGCATTCAAGATACGCGGTGACGCCACGCGCGTCCAAAGGCGCCAGTGTTTGCTTCAGGATGGCCGAGCCAACGCCGCGGCCTTGCGCTGATGGTGCGACACCCAGAAACACGAGATGCGCGTGTTTCTGCTTTGGATGATGCGAATTGAGCGCCGCTCCTAGCTCTTGCGCTCGCTTCATCCCCTCAAAGCCTGCGATCGAGATGAAGAGCGGCGTTGTCAGCAGTTGCTGCAGCGGGGTGAAAGCAAAGGCGTGATCGCCCGGCTTCAGCCAGATAGCGGCGCCCGCGGGGGCGCCGTCCGCTTGCGCTAGCCACAATTCTCGTTCCTTGTGGATCACGTCGCCTACGGCGGCATTGAAGAAACGCCGACGCACGGCGGTCTTGGCGTCGCCTTGGCGCAGCCAATAGTTTAGCCCGGCTTCATCGACGAAAGCGTCGGTCAAAACGGAAGCGACGGTTTGCGTCTCATCGGAGCACGCAGGCCGAACATCCGGCGGCGCGCTCATACCTTTTCCGAGATACGGATCGCCGCGCGGCAACCAAATTTTATCACCGCGGAAAGAAACGAATAACCCGGCGCGTGCCGTGCGCCCTGTTCGATCGCGGTTTCCTTGTGCGCGATTTCTTCCTCGCGAAATTTGTCGACGACATGCTTCAACTCTGAATCCACGCCACGCAGCGCTTCGCTCTGGCGCCCGTAATGCTCCTCGATCACGTCCTCGACCGCTTCCGTGCAAGCGTGCGCGGCCTTCTCGCCCATCAGCGCCGTCACCGCGCCGAGGCCGAATCCAGCAACGCGCCAGATCGGCGCCATTAGAGTAGGCCGCACGCCGCGCTCGGCGATCATCCGGTCGAACGTCTTCAGATGCTCCTGTTCGCCCTCTTCCATCTCCGCGATCAAACGCGCTGCATGCGCCTTGCCTTCGATGCGGTCGAACACCGCGCGCTGGCCGCGATAGATTTGCACCGCGCCGTATTCGCCGGCGTGATCGACACGGATCATCTCGGCCAAACGGCGTTCGCGCGCATCTTCACCAGGCATTGGCGGTGTCTGTCTCATGCCTTTCGCTCCGGCAACGCGGCGACGAGGAAGCTCGCCAGCGCCAGCAGCAGGGAGATAGACGCGTTCCAGCCCGCCATCGATATGCCCCACATCGACCAGGCGATTTCATCGCACTTCGGCACTTCGAACGTGCCCTCGAAATCGAGCGGGCGAATTTGGCCGACGGCGCCGCGCGCATCGCACTGCGCAATCACCCAATGCTGCTCCACAGCGACGTGATAGGCGCCCTGTGCCGCGCTGCCGAGCAGCGCGAGACCAATGATCAGCACGGCCCAGCGCAAAAGCCCAGGCTTCCAACGCACGACGAGCAGAGCCAGCGCCGAGACGCCAACAACGCCCCAATGCCAGTTGCGCTGGTCGAGACACAGCGGGCATGGCGTCAAACCGAGATAGCACTGAAAGTAGAGGTGCGCCGCGGCCAGCATTGCGCCGGAGGCGAGCAGCATAAGCAGCGGCCAGATCGGGCGCAGGCGGTCGGCCAAGGCGTTCATCGGCGGCACTCTAACTCAGAACCAAGCGCCCCGTCTGCGGCGCGCAGCCGCGCTTAGTGCGGCATGAATCGCAGCGCCAGCACCGCCGCGACGATCACGATAGCCACCACGACGAGCACCAGACCCATACGCTTTTCCATGATCGGGGCGATTTGCGGACCGAAGCGCTGGAAGACGTAGGCGACCAAGCCGAAGCGCAGACCGCGCGTAACGGCGGACGCGAGAATGAAGATGGGCAATGAGAAGTGCAGCGCGCCGGAGAGGATGGTCACCAGTTTGTACGGGATCGGCGTCAGGCCCTTCAGAAAGATGAACCACGCGCCGTACTGATCGTAGAACGCGCGCAACTCCAGTTCGCGGTCGCCGGAATAGCCGAAGAAGTTGAGGATGTGCCGTCCGACCTGATCCATCAGGAACATGCCGATCGCGTAACCGAGCAAGCCGCCCAGCACGGATGCGATGGTGCAAATGATGGCGTATCGCACCCACTTCTTCGGCTCCGCCGCAGCCATCGGGCCCAACATCAAGTCGGGCGGCAGTGGGAAGAACGAGCTTTCGGCGAACGAAATGGTAAACAGCGCCCGCTCCGCATTGGGGCTGCGGGCGGCGGACATCATCCGTTCTCTGAGGCCTTGGAGCATGGGCGCCGGGTAGCATGGTTCGGGCCAAAGGTCAGGGCGCCCGTCTGCGCCTAAAGTGCGGCCTATTTGACAGCCGCCGCGCGCCCTCTTAACCCTCCGCTCCCGCAAGCCCTTGGACATGCCCCAATGGCGGAATCGGTAGACGCAGCAGATTCAAAATCTGCCGTTCGCAAGGACGTGTCCGTTCGAGTCGGACTTGGGGCACCATGGCTTAGCGGGGGCGGACGTAGTCTCCGGTTTCCACAGAACCGCGCCGCACGCGGATCGCGGCGCCGCCCGCAAGGCGATCGAAGTTCTCGAAATTGCTGGGTATGCCTTCGCCGAGGAAGCTCGGCGAATCGATTGCTTGGAAATGCAGGTGCGGGAAGAGCGAACTGCCCGAGTGGCCAAGAGCGGCGATCACCTGACCTTGGCGCACGCGCTCACCGACGCGCACGCTTGGGCTGTTTTGGCGCAAATGCGCCAGAACGAAGAACTGCCCCGGCGCGTGCTCAATGATGATGTGATTGCCGAAAATGATGTTCGGATCAGTGGGGATTTGCGACTGATCCCATTCCCCATTGTCCGGCATGTCGGACCGAACTTCGACGACCACGCCATCGCCCGGCGCCATCACGGGCGCGTTGAAGCCAACCCAATTTTCCGCGTCGTTCTCATCACCCACGAAGCGCCGGCCTTCGCTGTCGAGCATGACAAAATCATACCCATAGCGGCCTGAATTGCTGTTGATGCCGAAGGCCCGCACATCCGGGATCGCGTAGTCGAAGCGGCGATGATGCGCCATCAGGTCGTGCGCTGACCACACCAAGAGATTGCCGCGCAACGGCAAGCGCACATTCACGGTCGCATCGCGGCGCACATCGCGGTTCGCGATGACTTCCAGCGTCGCGTCCTGGCCCTCAACGCTAAACTCCATGCGTACGCGCGCAGAGCTCACTGCAAGTTCTGGCGCTATCACGGGAAACGGGTTGAAGAACATCCGGCCTTCACCAACTCCAATGACGCGGCCCGCCATCGTATTGATCGACGGGTTCGAGCCGTTCGCGTCGGCTTCGCGCTGAAACAGCACCGAGCCTCGCGCATCAAGATACGTGACCTCGATGCTCGACAGCTCGACCATCGCCTGGCTTTGGTTCGCAACGATCACATCGAAATTCAGAGCTTGCCCTTGCCGTACTGGCTCAGCGTACGGCAGCTCGGGCGATATCCGTGCGTTGATGTCCTGCGCCGCGGCTTGGCCCGACAACACAAACGCCAACACAAACGCGCACCATACTATCAGCCGCCGCATTCACTTCTCCCGTTCAATCGCTCCAGGGATGCCGCCGGAGCCCCGGCCGGATGCTCGACGCGGTGAGATTCGATGGGTACAGCGCTTAGAGGGCGGAGACGAACGATGGCGGGCACCGAAATCATCGGCGAGAGCACCGGCTTTGGCCGCATAGGCCGTTGGATCGGCCTCATCCTCGGCCCGGCGCTCGCCATCGGCCTCCAACTCATCCCGCCGCCAGAGGGGCTGTCTGTCGAAGCATGGCGCGTCGTCTCGCTCGCGGCGCTCATGGTCGTCTTCTGGGTCACCGAGGCAATCCCGATTTCGGCGACCGCGCTTCTGCCGATCGCCGCATTGCCGCTGATCGGCGCCGCCAGCATCGGTGAAGCGACGGCTCCCTACGCTGACCAGATCGTCTTTCTGTTCATCGGCGGTTTCATTCTGGCGGCCTGCGTCGAGCGTTGGCATTTGCATGAACGCATCGCGCTCTCCATCGCCTCGGTCGCCGGCGGACGGCCCATTGCGCTCGTGGCCGCCTTCATGATCGCGTCCGCGCTCATTTCCATGTGGATTTCCAACACCGCAACCACGCTGATGCTGGCGCCGATCGCCATCGGCGCTGCGCGCGCACTGTCCGCTGACGGCAAAGCCGATCTTGCCCTTGGTGGCGCGTTGACGCTCGGCGTCGCTCACGCGGCCACCATTGGCGGCATCGGCACGCCGGTCGGCACGCCGACTAACCTCATCGCCATCGCCTTCTTCGAACGGGCGGGCGAACCGATTGCGTTCATCGATTGGATGGCGCGCGCCATTCCGATCATGCTGCTGATGCTGCCGGTCGCGTGGCTGCTGTTGTGCCTGCCTCTGTTTGGCCGCACGGCTCATGCGCGGTTCGACGCCATCGGCGCCGTTGTGAAAGACGCACTGGCGAAACTCGGGCGCATCACAGCGCCGGAGGTTCGTATCGGCGCTGTGTTCGCCTTGGTCGCACTCGCGTGGATGACGCGCACCGAACTCGTGAAAATCCCCGGCCTCGCGGACCTCACTGACACCGGCATCGCCATGATCGGCGCTCTAGCATTGTTCTTCATTCCGTCCGGACGCGGTCAAAGCGAAAAGCTGATCGACTGGAAGACGGCCGAACGCATTCCGTGGGGCATCGCGATTCTCTTTGGCGGCGGGCTTTCGCTCGCCGCGGCGATGCAAAGCACTGGCCTTGCAGCCTGGATCGGTGAATGGATCGCCGGCCTCGACGGCGTCAGCGCATTCGGCCTCGTGGCGCTCCTCGTCGTGGTGACAATTCTAATTTCCGAACTCGCGAGCAATGTCGCGACGCTCACGTCGATGCTGCCGGTCGTCGCCGCGGTCGCCGGCGCGACCGACACGCCGCTGCAGCCGCTGGCGTTCCCGGTCGCGCTCGCCGCGAGCTTCGCCTTCATGCTGCCGGTCGCGACAGCGCCGAACGCGATCGCCTATTCGTCGGGGCTCGTGACATTGAAGCGCATGCTCGCCGTCGGCTTCGGCCTCAACGTCGCGGCGATCGTGCTGATCATGTCGTTTGCGGCGGGTTGACGGAACTAGCCCCGGCGCGCACCGGTTAGCACGTCATGACGAAACGAACACAAGCGGAAGCCGAAGCAGCGGTGCGCGTCCTCATCGAATGGGCTGGCGAAGACCCCGACCGCGAAGGCTTGGTCGAAACGCCCGCCCGCGTCGCACGCTCCTACAAACAACTTTTCGCCGGATACGCTGAGGACCCGCGCGACTATCTGGAAAAGACATTCGAGGAGGTCGGCGGTTACGACGAACTGATCGTGCTGCGCGACATCCGCGTTGTCAGTTTCTGCGAACACCACATGCTGCCGTTCCTCGGCCGCGCCCACGTCGGCTATCTGCCGACCAACCGCGTCGTCGGCATCTCTAAGCTCGCGCGCGTCGTGAACGGCTTTGCGCGACGCATGCAGATTCAGGAGAAGCTGACGGCGGAAATCGCCGAAGCGATCCAGGAAGTGCTGCAACCGCAAGGAGTCGGCGTGATCATCGAAGCCGAGCATTCCTGCATGACCATGCGTGGGGTTAACACGCCTGGCTCAAACCTGATCACATCGCGCCTCATGGGCGTGATCCGGGATGACCCGCGAACGCGCGATGAGTTTCTGCGCATCGCGCGCGAACATTACTAGACCAGCTTTTCGACGCGATCCCAAAACGCCTTCGGCAGGTCGAGACCGCTGAATCGCTGCAGCTCCTGCGCCAAGGTCGGCGACGTCACGTTGATCTCAATCAGCTTGCCCGCGATGACGTCGAGGCCGGCGAAGACGATGCCCTCGCGCTCTAGCAACGGCGCGACCGCTTTGACGATGCGCCGATCATCGTCATCCAGCTCGCCCGCCTCGGCCTTGCCGCCGACGTGCAGATTGGCGCGGAAGTCACCCTCTTTCGGCACGCGCCGCAATGCCGCAAACGGCTCTCCGCCGATCACGAACACGCGCTTGTCGCCGCCACTCACCGCGGGCAGAAATTCTTGCGCCAGGATCGGCTCGCGACCGGCAGCGGCGAGGAACGCTTTCGCCTTGTCGCGAAAGCCCGCCTCCGACGCCGCCAATTTGATCACGCCGTCGCCGCCCATCAGGAAAAGCACCTTCAGCACCACCTGATCGAAGCGTTTCGAAAACGCCTCCAGCGCATCGAGATCGCGCCCGACCCAAGTCGTGGGCGTCAGCTCCGGAAACTGCAGGATCGACATCTTCTCGGAGATGTTGCGGATGCCGGGCGGCGGGTTGATCACCAGCGCCTTGGTCAGCTCCAGCAAATAGGTGTTCGACACATAGCCCATGTCGAATGGCGGATCCTGGCGCACCAGGATGATGTCGAAATCATCCGCAGCGCGCACCGCTTCTTCGTGCGTCTCGTAGTGCTTGCCCTCGTCGAAGCTCACAGACACGCGTCGCGCCCGTGCCTTCACCACGCCTGTGTCGTAGAACAGATCGTTCGGCGCCCACCACCACAGTTCGTGCCCGCGCGTCTGCGCTTCCACCATGAGCGCAAGCGAAGTGTCATGGTTCACGATCATCTTCTCGATCGGATCCATCTGCACGGCGATACGAAGTGACTTCACGGAGATGCTATTTCCTGTCTGGCGCCGCGTCGGCAAACGGCGTGAGTTCCAGATAGTCATCCGACGTCACGCTGCCACCCGCAAGCGCCGGATAAACGACGTTCTGGTAGAACGCGAGCAATTGTTCGCGCGTCGTAAATCGGCACTCGCCGTACGCCATCGCCTGACAATACGCCTCCGTCGGCTTCGAGCCATCCGGAGCATCGAACGCAGAAGGGCTTGAGTAGATCCGATAGCCAGCGCCATCCGCCCACATGAAGGCGTAGATGCGAACGTCGCTGCCCTGCTCCTGCTGCCATTGCACGATGTAATCATCAGCCGACGTTTCAGGCACATCAATGAACAACAGGCCCGCCAATGTATCGTCGGCGTGATTGCGCTCTGTAAGCTCGTACTCGGCGCCGCGAAGCTGGAAGGTTACGTCCATCACCTCGTCGCCCGGCGCCTGCCAAACATAACGCGCGCCATCGGCGATCGGCTGACTGGCATCGGCAGCGCCGAAGAAAGCGCGCTCGGAGCTGAACGCGCATGCGGAGAGCACCAAGAGCGCCGCGAACGCCACCTTACGCATTATCACCCTGCCTTGGCGCTGCGCCCATTGGTGCGCTGACCGCGCAATTGCTCCGCGATGAGAAACGCCAGATCGAGCGCCTGTTGGCCATTGAGGCGCGGATCGCAATGCGTGTGATAGCGGCTGGAGAGATCCTCCTCCGTCACTGCGGCGGCGCCACCCAAGCATTCCGTGACCTGCTGACCCGTCATCTCGACGTGCACGCCGCCCGGATAGGCGCCTTCCGCCGGCAGAATGCTGGTGAAGGCACGCACCTCGGCGAGGATGCGATCGAATGGCCGCGTCTTGAATCCATTTTCAGTCTTAAGCGTATTGCCGTGCATCGGATCACACGACCACACCACGTTGCGCCCGGCTTTCGTCACCGCGCGCGCTAGCTTCGGCAACCCAGCTTCCACTTTATCCGAACCAAACCGCGCAATCAGCGTGAGCCGGCCCGGCTCGTCGTTCGGGTTCAAGACATCGATCAGCCGCAGCAACTCATCCGGGTCGAGCGACGGGCCGCACTTGATGCCGATCGGGTTCTTGATGCCGCGCGCAAACTCGACATGCGCCCCATCCGGCTGCCGCGTGCGATCGCCGATCCAGACGAAGTGCGCGCTGGTGTCGTACCAATCGCCCGTCGTGGAATCGACGCGCGTCATCGCCTCTTCGTAGCCGAGCAGCAGCGCTTCGTGGCTGGTGTAGACGTCCACCTGCTTCATCTGCGGCACGCTCTCGGGCGTAATCCCGCACGCTTCCATGAAGTCGATCGCTTCCGAGATGCGATCCGCAATCTCTTGGTAGCGTTTGCCTTGCGGGCTATCGGCGACGAAGCCGACCATCCAGCGATGCACGTTGTGCAGATCGGCATAACCGCCGTTGGCGAACGCGCGGATCAAGTTCAGCGTCGCGGCCGATTGCGAATACGCCTTGATCAGCCGCTCGGGGTCGGGTGTCCGCGATTCCGGCGTGAAGTCCATGCCGTTGATGTTGTCGCCGCGATAGGAGGGGAGCGTAACGCCGTCCTTGGTCTCGGTCAGCTCCGAACGCGGCTTGCCGAACTGACCCGCGAGGCGCCCGATCTTCACCACCGGACGCGAAGCCGCGAACGTCAGCACGACGCTCATCGCCATCAGCGTGCGGAAGGTGTCGCGGATGTTGTCGGGGTGGAATTCCTTGAAGCTCTCGGCGCAATCACCGCCTTGGAGCAGGAACGCCTTGCCGGCGGCGACCTCGGCAAGCTTTGCCTTCAAGTTGCGCGCCTCTCCGGCGAACACTAGCGGCGGGTACGAGCGCAACTGATGCTCGACGCGCGTGAGCGCCTCCGGATCGGGATAATCCGTCGGGATGTGCTTGGCGGGCTTCGAGCGCCAGCCGGCGGGGGTCCATTTTTCGCGCATTGTCAGAGTACTTAGCCCAGCAATGAGGGCGCGAGCGAGGCCCCTTGTCTGAACATGGGCGTAAGAAAGGGCGTGACCAAGAACCAAACCGCCGCAGCCGCCGCAGTCGCCGCCAGCGCCGCCGCGAAATAGAGCCCCGCATAGCGCCACCCGCCTGTCACGAAGGCGATCACACCCTTGGCCAGCGTATTCATCAGCACCGCGATCATCACCGCGTGTGCCCCGACCGCTGGGTCGAGCCCGCCGCGCACCAAACTGCCGGTCGCCAAGGTCACGGCGTCCACGTCCGCCAACCCCGCGGTCGCCGCGAACGGTAATAGCCCCGCTTGGCCAAATTCGTCCGCCACGATGCGGCCAATGATGATCACGCCACCGAGGAAGAGCGCGAACTGCGCCACCGACCACAGATCGAGCGGGCTGCGCAGCTTCTGCGAATTGTCGCCTTTGTCGCCCTCGCGATCAAAAAAGCGCAGCGCGAACGCGGCGGCGACGAACATCACGACTGCCGCCGCCAAGGCTGGCCCCGCTTCCGGAACAAGCGGCGCCGCCGTCACCGCCAGCAGCACGATAACGCGCCCAACGCTAATCGCCGCCGCGAGCGCTGCCGCGGCGGCGGCGACCATGGCGTGCGTTTCGCCTGTCTTCACCCGCCGCCCGAGCTCTGCCGTTACGACCGTCGAGGACACCAACGCACCTGCGGCCGCGCCAGCGAGGACGCCGATGTCGCCGCCCAGCACACGCACGGCGACGTAGCCAGCAAACGAAGCGCCCGCCACGAGGATCGTCAGAAACCAAAGTTCACGCGGATTGATTGCGTCCCAAGGATCGATGGTGCGGTCGGGTAGCAATGGCAGCGCAATCGCGGTGGCAGCCAAGATGAGTAACGCCGAGCGCAGCTCCTTCCACGTCACGCTATCGAGCCAATCGTGCAGCGCCTCCTTGAACGCGAGCAGACCAACCAGGGCGACTGCGACAGCCGCCGCAATCCGCAAATCGCCCCACATTGCGTAGACGCCCACCGCATAGACCAAGAGCCCCGCGATCGTGCCGGTCACCGAGACGTCGTCGTCCTTCAAGCTCTCACGCACCTTGAAGACGATAAACGCCGCCGCGAAGGCGAGCGTAATCGCGGCAAAGCCAACGGCGCCGATCGCGGGCAACAGCGCGCCCGTCGTCCCGCCCATCAGCCCGATCACGGCGTGCGTGCGCAGGCCAGCCGCGCGCGTGCCCTCGGGCGCGTCGCGATGCTTCCAGCCGCGCTCCACGCCGATCAGGAAGCCGATGCCCAGCGCGACGGCCAAACGCTGGAACATGTCTATCAGCAGCGGATCAGGCATGAGGCGGCAATGCGTTCTCGGTTCAGGTGGTTCCGGATGGTGCGCGGCGACGGTTCGTCGGGCCAATCCACGCGCCTCTCAGGCGAAGCGGTGGGCGCGGCATTGCCAAAGCGCAACCGGGCCGCCTAAGGGTTAAGGGGCTGAGGACGGGGCAGATTTCGCAATGGCGACTACGGCGTATCTCGCCTTTGAGCCGTCTGAGGAGGATGCGGCGCGCCGCGTCGCAGCTGAACTTGAGCGCAACGGCTGGAGCGTCACGCGGTCCAGTTCCGAACTTCGGGTGCAGGATCGTATTCCGGCACTGGTGCAGGCCATCGGCGAAGCGGCCGTCTTCATTGTGCTGACCTCGCCCGCGGCGCTCGACAGCGCCTGGATACAGCGCGAGGTGGTGGCCGCGCTCAATAACGGACGACCGATCCTTATCGTCCAGACGGCGGATCTCCCGCCGGACTCGTGGATTCGCGCGACGCTCGACACCAGCACCGCGATCGACCTTCGCGAGGGCACTGAATCCGAAGTGCTGACACGCATTGTCGAACGCGCACGCGCAGCGAGTGGACGTGGGCGCGTGATCGCCATGCTGAACATCAAGGGTGGTGTCGGCAAAACGGTGCTCGCCGCCAACTTGTTCGCCGCGGCGCACTTGGCCGACAAGCGCTCGATCAGCTTCATCGACCTCGACCCGCAGCACAATCTCACCCAGTATTTTCTCTCACCGGGCGAACGCAACCGCATCCGCGACCGCAATCACACCATCTACAGCATCGTCAATCCGCGCGGCGATACGAGCCTTCCCGTTGGAGACTTCGGCGGCATCGCCGTGCCGCTCAACCGGATCAAGCGCGGCAAGCAGCCGAATTTCGAACTGGTCGCCGGCGACGAGCGGCTGTTCGAATACACGCTCGACACCCGCGCCGATCGCGATAAGGCCGAGGCGTTTACACGCTTCCGCGCTCTGGTTTCGGCTCTGCGCGCGCGCTCTGATGCGGTGATCATCGATTCCAACCCCTGCGCCACCTTCCTCACGCGCCTCGCGATCACTTGCGCCGATCACATCATCGCCCCGGTCAGGCCGGAGAAGTATTCGCTCACCGGATTGAACATGCTGGAACAGGTCGTGCGCGAGGTCAGGGGAAGACCATTGCAGGCGGGGGAATTCTCCGTCCTGCTCAACGGCGTGAACGACCGCACCCGATCTGGCGAAACCGGCGATGCAGACGCGCTAACCCGCACCGAGATCGCCAATGCGCCGTTCTTCGGTGGCGCGCTCCTGCCTGACGAAGTGCCGTATTCCGCCGTCCTGCGATCGGCGCCGACGGAGCGGATTGCGGCCAACCCGATCAATGTCACGGCGATGATGCGTGTCGGCGGCCGTCCCGCGAAAGAAGCGCTGACACGCGCCGCAGCCTCAATCCTGCGCCGAGCCGGCTCATGAAGCTCAGCGCGGACCAAGCGAAGTTCCTGCGCACAGCTTTGCGCGGACGTACGCCGAAGGAGGCCAAAGCCCTCTTCGCGACGGTCCGTGCGCACGATGACAAAACGCTGCTGGCTGCCCTACGCCCGGCAAAGAAGAAACCCAAGCGCGGCGATCCGTTGGTGCGTGTGCTAGAGCAAACGCTGAAGCCGATCCTGGGTCCGGCGTCAGAGAAGGCGGACATGCTGGTTGAGCACATCGCCAAGAAGCACCGGCGTAAACTTGGGATTGAGCCCAAAGGCCTGGCCGACGCGACGAAGCACCTCCGCACCAAGTTCTCCGACGACCAGATCCGCGCAGGCGCGAAGAGCCTGGTGGCGCATCTCGCCAAGCTCTACGGGGACCGCGAGACTGTAGTGTAACCCTAAGGTCTAGGTGGACGAATGAGACCAGCCTTCCCAGGTTAGGACCCATGACAACTTCTCAATCCGGCTTCGATCTCACCCCGCCAAACGCCGACGAGCGCGCGCGCCTTGAGGCGACGCTCGACGATGAAGAACGCCGCGTGCTCCTGCACCACGGCACTGAAGCGCCGTTTTGCGGTGGCCTGCTCGGCCAGAAGAAGTCCGGCGTCTACGCGTGCCGGCTCTGCGGCTTGCCGCTGTTTCGTTGGGACGCCAAGTTCGATAGCGGCACCGGCTGGCCGTCCTTCACCGCGCCGATCGATCCCAAGCACGTGGTCGGCCTCGAGGACAACGCCTACGGCATGCGCCGAACTGAGACCCGGTGTGCGCGGTGCGACAGCCACCAGGGTCACGTCTTCCCGGATGGCCCGCGCCCGACCGGGCTGCGGTACTGCATCAATTCGGTGTCGCTGAGCTTCGTGCCGGATGGCGAGCCGCTGCCCGACCCGTTGGGCCGGGGTGATCACCTCGGTTAGTGGTGGGCCTTGCGCAGCGCTTCGATCATGCGGTCGAGGTCGCGCCGCATTGAGTGCAGGATCACGTCATCGGCGGCGCCGTCGCGGAAATTGGTCAACGCGCGCGAAACCACCTTGCCCACGAGCAGATTGGCTTCGTTGGTGTCGTTCGTGAACTGACGCGCCTTGGCTTCGAGTTCGCCGTGGCTCGACAGGATGGCCGTTACAGGTTGCGCCATGGGCGTAGCCTCTCTGCTATCCGGGCCGAACGTTCCCCCAGTCCGCGCGGCAGAGGCGGAGACTGTAACAGAGCTTTTCCCCAGAGCGGAGAGAAAACAGGCTTTCTCGCCACATTTTTAGAAGGCGGCGCAAATGCAGCGGGATGAAAGCCTTTGTTAAGCGCGTTCGGACGGAATGTACTCGTGCAGCACGCGAAGCTTGACGTGGTGAAAGGTTCGGCGACCAATATGAGCCAACGTGACTAAGCCGTTCCCAACCAAGAACCTGCGGTTCTTCCTGACTGCGCCGTCGCCCTGCCCGTATTTGCCGGGCAAGCGGGAACGCAAAGTGTTCACCGCGCTGGATGGTCTCGACGCCAGCAGTCTGCACGACGTGCTGACCAATGCCGGCTTCCGGCGCTCACAAAACATCGCTTACCGCCCTTCTTGCGACGCGTGCGAAGCGTGCGTCTCGGCGCGGGTGCCGGTTGAACGTTTCGAGTTCACTCGCCGCTGGCGCAAGATCATGACGAAGAACGCCGATCTCACGCGCGCTTTGCGTCCCGCTGAGGCCACTCAAGAGCAATTCCGTCTCCTGCGCCGCTACCTCAATTCGCGCCACGCCGAAGGCGGCATGGCCGACATGAGCTTCTCCGATTACGGCGCCATGGTCGAAGAGACGGCGGTGCGCACGCACATCGTCGAGTATCGCCACTCCGCCGGCCCCAAGAAGGGTGACCTGACCGCTGCAGCGCTCGTCGATGTGCTCGGCGACGGCCTCAGCCTCGTCTACTCCTTCTTCGATCCCGAAGAGTCCAAGCGCAGCCTGGGCATCTACAGCATCCTCGACCACATCCAGCAGGCCCGCGCCGCGGGCTTCACCCACCTCTACCTCGGCTACTGGATCCCGGGCTCTGAGAAGATGGATTATAAAGCGCACTTCCGGCCGCTTGAACTCCTGCTGGGTGGGGAATGGCGCCCCTACACACCAGTCGAGTTCTGATTATCCCACAGCTTCGGATGTGTGGGATAGATTTGGGCCATGCCTGAGTCGAAGAAGCCCCTGTGGCGCGCCGCCGAAATCCCGCACGCGATGCGGCCGTTCACGCAGAAGCTCAACCCCAACTCCCTCTTCCGCGCTGCTGGCCTCTCGCGCCTGGCGGGCATGAGCCGCGCGCATGTGAGCTTGGTGAAGCTCCCACCGGGCAAGGACAGCTTCGCATATCATGCGCACATGCTTGAGGAGGAATGGATCTACATCATCTCCGGGCGGGCCATTGCCGAGATTGACGGCAAGAGTGCGGAAGTTGGGCCGGGCGACTTCATGGGCTTTGCCACGCCTTCCGTACCGCACGTGTTGCGCAATACGTTTGAGGACGAGTGCGTCTATCTGATGGGCGGCGAGGATCGGCCGATTGATGTGGTCTCCTATCCTGAACTCGAGAAGCGCTTCCTCCTGATGCAGACCGACAAAGGCACCGAGTTCTATGAGCTTGGCGAGCCGATCAAACCCATGGGCAAGCCGGACTGATCACCACAGCACGACGCCCTGGCTCGTCCGCGCGCCGCCGGGAGCTGAGTAGGCGAGCGTTGCGCAGAGGCGGCTTTGTGTTGCGTTGGGACCGGGCGGTTCGTCGCCGGCGAAGACCAACACCGTGACTGTGTTTGCGCGCTCTCCGTAGGCGAGCGCGACGTACCCGGGCGCGGCGTCGCCGCAGAGGCCTCGTGCGTTGCCGGTGAGGGCTTGTTCGGTGACGCGGCGGAGTTCGATGGTGAGGTCGGGGCCGGTTGCGATTGTCGCGTAGCTTTGACCGTCGCGGGCGATGCGTTCTAGGCCGCTGCGCGGATTTAACGTGCGGGTGTAGAGGACGAGGCCTTTCGCAAACAAAAGACCGCCGCGCTCGATCGAGACGCCGCCGGTGGCTTCGCGGGCGGTGTTTGACGCGGCGTTGTATTGGCCGACCAACACCTCGGCGTGCGCCGGCTCGTTCGACGCGCGGGTTTCGCCACATGCCGCGAGCGCGACCGACAGTCCAAAGAGAAGCGCGCCCCGCATGCGCTGTATTTACGCCTAGCCTTCTCAGCACGCGATGCCCGGCCATCGCAAAAACGGGCTGGCTGATCGTCCCGCTTATCGGCAAACGGCAATCATCGCGGACAGTCTAACGCAGAAATGCGGCGCGGGGATAAGGCCGCACCGCATTCCTTGCGTTAGTCGCTTACCCTTGGCGCAGCGTGATGACGCCCACGCCGGCGGCGACGGCAAGGCCAGTGTTGCCTTCAACGCTGACGGGCTGCAGCGCGATCGAGCGATCGAGGCCGCCTATCAGCACGTTGGCGCCGAGGCCGACGCCGACAGTCGCCTGAGCAGACGCGCCACCGTAATCGCCTTCAAGCGCGCCGGTGGCGAGATCTGATGCAGGCGCGATGACGCCCCAGATCAGCGTGGCGTCGCTGGTGTAGCCAAGGTCGATTCCGTAGCGCGACAGTTCGCCGGTGTAGTGTTCGGTGCCGCCGTCGACAGGCTTGAACACGCAATCCATGTCGCGGTTCGAGGCAATGACGTGGCCCCAGCCTTCTTGCACATGGCATTCGAGCGTGCCGACATGCACGCCGGAACCTGCCGCTTGCGCCGGCGCGCTAATCATCGCGAACGCGGCGGCGACAACACCGGCTTTCAGAATATTCCTGATGCGCATTTCAACTCTCCTCGCATTTAAGCGTCGAGACCCTCCGATGCGGTGGAAACGAACGCGTCGCGCGTACCGTTCCGGTAACACTGGGTCGCACTGCGTGAGTGGTGTGTTTGCAACGGTTTCTGCGCAGGAACTTCATGTTCCGACACGCAACGCGCGAAGTATGGACGTGCGTTAGCCTTGTTGCGCGCGCGCGAAAAAGCGGAGAGCGGGACGCGGGTGGCTCGCGCCGGCAAAGTTTGCGCCGCGTGAACGGCGCTGATGACGCGGACCACCCGCGTCCCGTGATTGGCTTCCATCGGCTCCGCACAAGGAGGTGTTTCACTCCTCTGGCGGATCGCCGGCGGCGTGCAGGCATGCGCTGTTCGCACATGTCCCCGGTTCGCTCCTCGCGGTTTTTATCCCGCGGGCTTCAGCGCTGATGCGATACGCAACGCTTAAGAGGCTCGTTTTCGCCCTCTGGGCTTTGCGCCTGTCCGCGATCGTTTGCGGACAACATCAGAACCATCACGCTCAATCACCTCGCTCATCGCATCGGTTGAACAGCGGCCGACTGCTCTCCTGCGGAGCGATGCGCGCATGATAGTGCTGGTGGCGAGGTGTGGGATAGATTTTTGCGCGGGCCGCAAGTTGCAACGGTTTTCGCGCAATTTGTGTTGGATAGATCGCGTCTTTCCTTCTCCCGCATGGGCGGGAGAAGGTGGCCGAAGGCCGGATGAGGGTGGGAGCTGGCCAGTTTAGCGCGCCGCTAGAGTGCGCTTCATCCTGAAGCCCGCCCCCTCATCCGATCGCTTCGCGACCACCTTCTCCCCTCGCGGGGGAGAAGGGACGCGTTGAGCGCTAGAGCTTCAGGCTCATAAACACCGTGCCCTCGATCGGGCTGTCATAGTACGGCGCGATCTCTACAAACCCCAGCGCGCGGTAGAGCGTTTGCGCTTCGTGCATGGTGCTAAGCGTGTCGAGGCGCATTTCGTGGTGGCCGGCGGCGCAGGCGGCTTCGATGATGGCGTGCGCGAGCTGTTTGCCGAGGCCCATGCCCCTGCCCTCCGGCGCCACGTAGAGGCGTTTCATTTCGCAGACGGCTTCTTGGTGAAGCGGACGCATGGCGACGCATCCGAGAGCGGCGCCGTTTGCGTCGCGCGCGATCAGCAGCGCGCCGGCGGGTGGTGCGTATTTGCCGGGGAGCGACGCAAGCTCGCCGTCAAAGCCCTGGTAGCCGAGATCGATTGGGAGCGAGGCGGCGTAAGCGCGGAAGAGTTGTGTGATGGCGGGGAGATCGGTGGCAGTGAAGGAAGTGATGCTCAACATTTGCACCACACCCTACCCGTCATTCCGGACGCGCGAAGCGCGATCCGGAACCCAGGGGCCACCAGCACGTCGTCTGCCCCTGGGTTCCGGGCTCATCGCTGCGCGATGCCCCGGAATGACGAATTTCACCCATCCTTGAAGGGAAGAGTTCGCAAGATTTGCGCGTGACTCTGTGCGGTTCGCGCTGCCCACTCCGGCTTGAGTTGCGCTAACAACTCCTCTTGGATTCTAAATAGGCTACGTCTCGGATCGTCACCCTTAGCGGGGCGGCGAGCTGCCATCGCCATGTTGTGCGTAATGCCCTCGAATAGGACGTGCAGCAGGGAGTCCGAAAATTGGACTGAGCACTCTGCGGTGCAAACCCAAGGTCCGTCACTGTCGCTCTGGACGGAAAGTAAATAGCCGTCCTCGTCGTCTCCGTCATTTTCCTCCTGAAACTCGATCTGCAGCCAGGAATGCGATGAGGCAGGGCCACTCTTTGGCCCTGGCAACCAGTCTTTCGGCGCGTCAATCAAGGCACCCAGTCGAGCGATCTCCGCATACAACTCAACTAAGATTTTTCTCTGATCCTGAGGCGACAGCGCGGCAGTTCGAGCGGCCTCATTGCTCCGAAAGTCGACGAGGCCAACCGCTTCGAACTCGTCGTGCTTCTCGCCTTTGGAAACGCCGACCAGCTTCAGCACGTTGTTGATCGGTCCTATGTCGCCTTGTACCGGCCCCCAACTCACGGCACCGTTTCTGAAGAGTACGGCGCCCTGCGCGCCAGCACCGCCATGATACTCGGTCTCGATGTACGCGAACTCGCATTCGCGAGATGCCTCACTGAAGGCGATTACGAGGTTGGGCGTCAGATAGACAAACTTCTCAAATGCACCTGTAACGTCGGCATCCTTTACCGATCTAAGGTTCTGATAATCGAGCGGCAAAAACCCAAAGCCTTGCTCGAGCGCGCAGATGGCCCGACCTCCCCATTTGAGGGACAAGGCTCGGCAGATCTCCGCTTTAGCGATCACGCCGGTGATGTGATGGCCCATCACGTCCTCACAACGGAATGTTGTCGTGCTTCTTCCAGGGGTTCTCTAGTTTTTTGTTCTTGAGCGTACCCAGCGCGCGGATGATGCGTTTGCGGGTTTCGCGGGGCATGATGACGTCGTCGACGTAGCCGAGGCTTGCCGCCACGAACGGGTTGGCGAAGCGGTCGGAATATTCCTTGGTGCGGGCGGCGATCTTTTCCGGGTCGCCGATGTCGGCGCGGAAGATGATTTCGACGGCGCCCTTGGCGCCCATCACCGCGATTTCGGCTGAGGGCCAGGCGTAGTTCACGTCGCCGCGCAGGTGCTTTGAACTCATGACGTCATAGGCGCCGCCATAGGCTTTGCGCGTGATCACCGTGACTTTCGGCACCGTGGCTTCGCCGTACGCGAACAGGAGCTTCGCGCCGTGCTTGATGAGGCCGCCGAGTTCCTGGCGCGTGCCCGGCAGGAAGCCCGGCACGTCGACGAAGGTGACGATCGGAATGTTGAAGGCGTCGCAGAAGCGCACGAAACGCGCGGCTTTGCGGGAGGCGTCGATGTCGAGCACGCCCGCGAGCACCATGGGCTGGTTGGCGACGATGCCAACGGTGGAGCCGTCGAGGCGGACGAAGCCGGTCAGGATGTTTTTACCGAACTCGCTGCCGATCTCGAAGAAATCGCCTTCGTCGGCGACTTTTTCGACCAGCTCCTTCATGTCGTAGGGCTTGTTCGGATTGTCGGGGATCAGGCGATCGAGCGAGGTTTCCTCGCGCGTGACGTCATCGAAGTGCGGGCGCGTCGGCGGCTTTTCGCGATTGCTGAGCGGCAGGAAATCGATGAGGCGACGCATTTGCGTCAGCGTCTCGAAATCGTTTTCGTAAGCGCCGTCGGCGACGCCGGATTTGGCCGCATGCACGCGCGCGCCGCCGAGCTCTTCGGCTGTGACGACTTCGTTGGTAACGGTTTTCACCACGTCCGGCCCGGTGACGAACATGTAGCTCGTGTCTTTGACCATGAAGATGAAGTCGGTCATCGCTGGCGAATACACATCGCCGCCGGCGCATGGGCCCATGATGACGCTGATTTGCGGGATGACGCCGGAGGCCAGGATGTTGCGCTGGAAGATGTCGGCGTAACCGGCGAGGGATTCGACGCCCTCTTGGATGCGGGCGCCGCCGGCGTCGAAAACGCCGACGATCGGCGCGCCGTTCTTCATCGCCATGTCCTGCACTTTGCAGATCTTGGCGGCGTGCGCGCCGGAGAGCGAGCCGCCGAAGACGGTGAAGTCCTTGGAGAAGACGTAGGTGAGGCGCCCGTTGATCGTGCCCCAGCCGGTGACGACGCCGTCGCCGGGGATTTTGGTTTTCTCCATGCCGAATTCGTGGCTGCGATGTTCGACGAACATGTCGAACTCTTCGAAGCTGCCTTCATCGAGCAGAAGCTCGATGCGTTCGCGCGCGGTGAGCTTGCCTTTGGCGTGCTGGGACGCGTGGCGCTTCTCGCCCCCGCCCGCGCGCGCCGCTTCGCGCTTGGCTTCAAGGGCGGCGATGATGTCTTTCATTGGGTCCTCAGGCGTTCAGCAGCGCGATGAATCGCACAATGTTTTCGAACTCGGCGCGGTGGCTGTCTAGCCGGTCTTGGGCTTCGGCGTCTTGGCCCCATTGTTCTTGGGACCATAAGTCATCGAGCGCGGCCAGGGCGAACGCGGTTTCGGCGTCGATGCGCTGGCGGAGAAGCGCGAAGGCGATCAGCACGGAGCCGGCAAGGCCTGTCGCCTGGGCGAGCGCGGTGAGCTGGAAATCGTCAAGGGCGGCGGCGTGGGCGGCGAGCGTCTCGCGCGACTCCGACGGGACTTGGGCGGCGACAACGCCGATGACGACGGGCAGCACGACGCCGAGATCGTGGGCGGCCCAGACGACGATTGGATCCCACATCGTGCTCTGCCGCGCGACCAGCGGCGGCGGGCTCGCGGCGCGGTGGCAGACGAGATCCGTTTCGCCGAACTTGGCGATGTACTTCACGAGCTCGTCACGGCGCGCCGGTGTGTGATCGATGGCGGCGAACGCGAGTTGCGTGAGCGGCATGCTTGACGGGACGATGAACTCGCCTTGTGCAGCCCACTCCGCAGCCATCGCATCGGCAAGCGTACGCGCCGGTGCGGCGAAGGCGTCGCCGCGCGCGGTTTTGAGTCGGCGCGCGTCGAGCATGATGCCGGCGCCGTCATCGGCGACGGTTGCGTTGGTGTAGAAACGGCGCGGCAAGTCGATGGTCAAATCGGATCGCCGTTCTTGCGCACGTAGCCGCCGCGGCCGGGGAGAAATTTCATGTCGAGGTCGGAGTATTCGCCCCAATCGGTTTCGTCGCGCGAACCGACGACCAGAAAACGCGCGGGCTTGTCGGAGCGGTTCTCCAGATTGTGGCCGTCGCGCACGCCGGCTTTGAAGCCGGCGCAATCGCCCGGGCGCATGATTTCTTCACCGGCGTCGGTGACCATCACCAGCTCGCCTTCGAGCATGAACACGAACTCATCTTCCTTCTCGTGCCAATGGCGATGGCTTGACCAAACACCGGGATCGAGCGTGACGATGTTGACGCCGAACTGCGTCAGCCCCGCAGCGTCGCCGACGCGGATCCAACGGCGGTCCTTGCAGCGCTCGTTATGGGGCGGCGGGTAGCGCGTTCCCTGCCCCTTCGGCGCGGCCTCAAGATCGATCTTCTTCATGGCCGCGTTTTAGCGGGCCGCTCAGGCGGGCGCCACGTCGAAGGCGGCGGATAGGCGCTCGGAGCCCTCGAACGGCACTGTGCCGTGCCAGAAATAGGAGGGAAATAGGACGAGCGTCCCGAGTTTTGGCTCGATGAAGCGCTCCGGTGTGCACCCGGCGACGGGCCGGTTCGGTTCGCCGAACTTGAGCCAGCCGGCCTTGGGGTCGCGGCGTTTTTCGTACGGTAGCAGTGACACAAAGTAAGCGGAACTGATCCAGCCGTGGTCGTGGACATGGTTGGGCTGATAGCCCTCATGGCCGAGCCGCACTGACCACATGCTGGAGAAGCGGTAGCGCTCCTTGCGGCGGCGGCTGAGTGGATCGCCGTCTTCCGACTTGAGCCGCGAGATGTAATCACGCACGGCGCTTTCGACCGAGGCGCGGAAGGCCGTGATGTTGGGCTCGTCGATCGAGAGCAGGCTGCGGCCGGTTTGCGAACCGTGGTGGATGTGCTGATCGAGCGGGTGCGCGTTGATGCGGTGCTGACGGCGCAGCACGTCGGCGAGGGCTGCGTTGAAATTTTCCACGGTGAAGAAGCCGCGCGGCGCCGGGATTTCGTAGGTGCGGATCATGCGATCGTAGTCGCAGAGCGTCGCGTAGCCGGGTTCGCCGAGAACACGATACGCCAGCGCTTCGCAGGCGATCAGATATTGCTCGTCGGGATCGTCTTCGCGGAGCGTGCGGATGATACTCAGCGCTTCTTCCGGCATGCCAGCGCGGATCAGCGTCGAGAGTAAGTTGCGTTGGGCGGATTTTGACTTGGGATCAAGCTCTGCCACCCGCCGCAACAGCTTCAAACCATCGCGCGGACGTTCGAGTTCGTCGAGCACGATCCCGGCTGCCGTCAGCAACGGTGGCGAATCTGGCGCCAGCCGGAGCGCTTCGTCGAGAACACGAAGCGCCTTCTGGTGGTGATCGCCGCGGTGGAGCGCATCGGCGGCGGCGAGGCGCAAGGAGATATCCTTGGGGCGCCGTGCGATCTCGGCTTCGATTAGCTCAGTCGCGGCCTCGCCCGCGCCGCGCAATTCGCGCATGCGCGCGAGCGGACCGTGTAAGGTGACGGACGCTGGCCAGGTTGCAATCGCGCTTTCCAACAGCGCCTCGGCTTCTTTCTTCTTGTCGTCGGCGAAGAGCGACCGGGCGTAGTTTAGTGCTAGCTCTTGCGAGTCGACTTCCTTGTCGGCGAGCGTGGCGTAGATCTGTCGCGCTTCCTTGGCGCGGCCGACGCGGTCGAGCGCGGTGGCGTGGTTGAGCTGCAGGCCGCGCATGGTGGGCGCGTATTTGAGCGCCGTTTCGGCGGAGATAAGCGCTTCCTCGTTCTTCTCCTGTGCGCGCTGCACTTGCCCGAGCAGAGTCCAGGCCTCTGGCCCCGGTGCGGCGGCGATATAGACGCGCGCATCCTCCTCCGCGCCCGCATAATCTTCCGCCGCCATGTGGCAACGCACGACGTTGACGCGGGTCGCCGCCGCTTCGGGGACCAGCGCAAGTGCTGCGCGATAGACGCGGATGGCTTCCTTGTATTCTCCCCGCGCCTGCAGAACGACGCCGAGATCGTTGTAGTAGCCGCCCTCGTTGAAGGCGTGGGAGATGGCGGCGCGGAAATAGCGCTCAGCTTCTGCGAGCTGGTTTCGCGCGCGCTTGATCAGGCCCATCAGGTGCAGCGCTTTGGCGTCGCTGCCGAGTTGACCGATGACGGGGGAAAGCACCTGCTCGGCGCCGACAGCGTCGCCTTTGTTCAGCAGCTCGCGGCTGGCTTGCGCAAACGCGGCGGCTTCCGCGAGTCTCATTTTCGCGCCGCTTGCGGGAATGGCGCGAACGGGTCGCGCTCGTCGCGCTCGTCAAAGCCCAGCATGTCGAACGCGGCGACCATGTGCGGCGAGAGCTTGGCGGTGACGTTGAGCTCGCCGCCGGACGGATGCGGCAGCCGCAAGGCGCGAGCGTGCAGCAAGAGCTGGTCCTGGAGATCGTTCGGCGTGGGGCGATCGCTTCTGTATTTGGGATCGCCGGCGATGGCGTGACTAAACTCGGCCATGTGAAAGCGGAGCTGGTGCGTGCGGCCGGTGACGGGGCGGAGTGCGACCCAGGAGACGCTCTGTCCTGCTTCGGAGAGCACCGCGTATTGCGTAACGGCGTGGACTGCGCCCTCTTCGCGCTGTTCGGCGGAGATCATCATTTCGCGATCGGCGTCGCGCGGGCCTGGCGCCTTGCGCATCCAGGAGCGGAGTTCGCCTACCTTCGGGCGCGGCGAGCCGAGAACGATGGCCCAGTAAATTTTATCTGTGTCGCGATCGCGGAAGGCTTCGCCAAGCCACGCCGCGGCGCGCGGGTGGCGCGCGAGCACGAGGCAGCCGGAGGTGTCGCGATCCAGGCGATGCACGAGCTTCGGGCGCTTCTCGGCGTCGAAGATTAGACCATCGAGCATGCCATCGACGTGGCGCGTGGTGTTGGTGCCGCCTTGCACGGCGAGGCCGGCGGGCTTGTTCAGAACGATGACATCGTCGTCGCGATGGATGACGAGCGAGCGGATGAAGTCGGCGTCCTTGCCGCTAATGCCGGCAGGCAAACGTTCCGTGGCTTCGGGGATCGGCGGGATGCGCACGCTTTGGCCAGGCGAGACGCGGTCGGACGCTTTCACGCGCGCGCCATCGACCCGAACCTGACCGGTGCGGATCATTTTCTCGACTTGGCCTTGGGTCAAATGCGGGTAGCGGCGGCGCAGCCAGCGGTCGATCCGCGCCACACCGTCGTCCTCATGCACTTCAATGGTCTCGACCGACCTCATACGCGCCCCAAATTCAGCCCCAGCCAGCATGCGCCAACGCTGAGCAGAAGCGAAGCTAGGGCGTAAGCGATGGCGAGGCCGGGTTGGTGCTCCAAGAGGCGCACCGTCTCCAGCGAAAACGCCGAAAAGGTGGTGAAACCGCCAAGGAGACCGACGCCTAGGAGCAGCCGCATGTTCTCACCTTCGGGGCCGACGCGCGCGGCGAGCACGCCGATGGCGAGGCCGCCTAGGACGTTCACCGCGAGCGTGCCCCATGGAAACGCGAGCCCGAACCAGCGCGCGGCGGCGATGCCCACGCCGTAGCGCGCCATTGATCCCACCGCTCCCCCGAGCGCAACCAGCAGCACCTGCATCATTCAGTACGGTTGCCTTGCGCGGAGATTGGTCGCGATCGAGCGCGCGTCGTAGGCGTTCGGATCATCGGGCTTGGGACCTTCGCCGAGACGAATTTCTAGCGTTGCTGAGCGCACAGTCGAGCCACCGCCGCCGCCGAGCGGCACGCCAATGCTGACGCTGCCGAACGAGCCGCCGCCGCCGCTCCAGCGACCGCCGCCCACGCCGACGCCAATGCTCGGCCCGCTGCGGCCGCCGCGCGACTGGCCGTCGAAGCTGCGGCGATCGCCCCAGAACCATTCCTTGCCGCGCTCGAGCGTGATGTCGGCGGCGCGCAGCAATGCGTAGTCGTGGACGAGCGATTCATTGGCGGCGCCTGGGGCGCGGTAAGTGACGAAATATCTGTTGGCTTCGATCTGGGTTTCGGAATAGCCGGCGCCGCCATCGGCGCGGGCCGGGGTGTAGGTTGGTGTCGAGGCGCAGGCGCTGAGCGCGAGCGCGGCAGCGATGGCGAGGGAGCGGAGCATGGGGAGGTCCTTCCGGCTTTCAGTCACTCTATCAAGTTTCTGGGGCCACGGCGGTTTCAAGACCGAGTGATTGCTGCGCTTGCAGGAACGCGGGCGGCGGCGGCGCTGTGAAGGATTTACGGCCGCCGGCGGGATGCGGGATGTCGAGGGCTGCGGCGTGGAGTGTCAGGCTGGGGATTTCGACGCCCGCGACGCTGAAGAGGCCGCCGTATTTGCCGTCGCCGGCGATGGGGTGGCCGATGGCCGCGAGATGGGCGCGGAGCTGGTGCATGCGGCCGGTTTCGGGGGTGAGTTCGAGGAGTGCTGCGGCTGGCGTGGCGGTGAGCGTGCGGTAGCGCGTGAGGGCAGCTTGGCCGGTGGCGGCGATCTCCATGATGTCGAGGCCGCGACGGTTGGCTTTTTTGAGCGCCAGCGCGATCTCGCCGTCGCGCGGCTCGGGCGCGCCGCCGCAGACGATGGCGAGATAGGTTTTGTGCGCGTCGCGGTTGGCGAAGGCTTCGGAGAGGAATGCGGTTGCCGGCTTGGTGCGCGCGGCGACGATCACGCCGGAGGTTTCGCGGTCGAGGCGGTGCACGAGGCGCGGGGTTTTGCCGTTGGACTTGGCGAACTGGGTGAGCAGCGTTTCGAGCGATTGCGTAACGCCGGAGCCGCCCTGCACGGCAAGGCCAGCGGGCTTGTTGAAGACAAGCATGTACGCGTCTTCGTGGATGAGGAAATCGCGGGCGTTGGGCTGTTGATCTGATGGACCGGAAGACGCAGATTTAGACATGCCCGACCCAATCGTTCGCGAGATCAAGGCCCCTCAGATGGACACCGGCTCGCCTCGCCCAACCGTCACGGCGACGGATACTGCCCTTTCGCTTAGGTACTTCGACTTCGACGACAGCGCAGTTCAGATAGAATTCAGTGGCGCATTGGCCCACTATTTTGGGCCGCCCAACGACGAAGCATTGCACGGCCATCCTCTGGCGGCGTTCGGATTGACTCACTACGCCGCGTTCGAGGTCGACAATTCTCGATGGATCAAGGACCTCCGCGATATGAACCGGGTCCACCCCCGTCACGTAGACTCGCTGTTTGATAGCTACCGGCATTTCGTGTGGACCTTCCACGACACCACGTTCGAGTGCGTTGCAGAGTCCTTCATCGTGTCGCCCTCTTCGTGAACTCACGCCATCACCCTTAGCGTTTCGCTCATGAGCGGGCCGATTTCGGAGTTGAGAACGAGATCGGCGTAATCGTCCATGTCCGTCGACTCGCGGTTGACGATGACGAGCTTGGCGCCGTGGTGCTTGGCTTCAATCGGCAAACCCGCGGCGGGGAAGACGACCAGCGAGGAGCCTAGTACGAGGAAGAGATCGCAGGCGCGCGACTCTTCGGTTGCGCGCGTCATCTCAGCCTCCGGCATGGCTTGGCCGAACGAGATGGTGGCGGTCTTGAGTAAACCCGCGCAGTGGTCGCACACGATTTCTTCGCCGCGGCTGTAGGGCATTTCTAAAACATCGAGTTCGTGGCGCTGACCGCAATCGAGACACTTGGCGTACGTGGCGTTGCCGTGAAGCTCGATCACCTTGTCGTGTGGAGCGCCGGAATCTTGGTGCAGGTTGTCGACGTTCTGCGTGATGATGGCGCTGACTTTGCCGGCGTTGGCGAGAGTGGCCACGGCGTGGTGGCCGGCGTTTGGTTGAGCGCCGGTCCAGCCTGCCGTCTTGTTGAAGACGCGCGTCCAGGCCTCACGGCGCACGCCGGGTGATGCGACGAAGTCCTGAAACATGATGGGCTTCATCTTGCTCCAGACACCGCCCGGGCTGCGGAAGTCAGGGATGCCGCTTTCGGTCGAAATGCCGGCGCCGGTGAAGACGACGACGCGGGTTGCCTTCTTCAAAAGAGTCGCGAGCGCTTCAGCGTTGGACATGCGTGACGCCAATAGCCCCCTCTCCCTTGCGGAGAGGGGGTTGGGGGTGAGGGGCGTTCAAACATGCAGGCGCCTGAGCGTTGGAACGCCCCTCACCCCGCCGCTTCGCGGCGACCCTCTCCGCAAGGGAGAGGGTTGGTCCGCGCACGCTTCTACTCACGCTCAGCCCGCAGTTTTGCCCAGTGTTCTAGCCGTTCCTTGATGGTGCCTTCGCGGCCGCGGCCTTCGGGTTGGTAGAATTGGCGGCGGGGCATTTCGTCGGGGAAGTAGTTTTGGCCGGAGAAGCCGCCTTCAGCGTCGTGGTCGTAAGCGTAGCCGCTGCCGTAGCCGAGATCTTTCATCAGCTTGGTCGGCGCGTTGCGGATGTGCATGGGCGGGCCGAGCGTGCCGGTTTCTTGCGCGGCGCTGCGAGCCTGTTTCCAGGCGACGTAGGCGGCGTTGGATTTGGGCGCGGTGGCGAGATGGATCACGGCTTGCGCGAGATGCAGCTCGGCTTCGGGCGGGCCGATGAAGTCCACGGCGTCCTTGGCGGCGTTGCAGATCAGGAGTGCGGTGGGATCGGCGAGGCCGACATCCTCCGCGGCGGCGCGAACGAGGCGCCGCGCGATGAAGAGCAGGTCTTCACCGCCGGTGACCATGCGCGCGAGCCAATAGAGCGCGGCGTCGGGATCTGAGCCGCGAATGCTTTTGTGTAACGCGGAGATGAGATTGTAGTGTTCTTCGCGATCTTTGTCGTAAGCGGGCGCGCGCTTTTGCAGCAGCTCGCCGAGCGCCTTGGCGTCGAGCGGCGTTTGGGTTTGCAGCGCGAAGAGTTCTTCGGAGAGCGTGAGCAGATAGCGGCCGTCGCCATCGGCGAGATTGGTGAGCGCGATGCGCGCGTCATCCGTCAGCGGCACTTTGCGTCCAAACAGTGTTTCGGCGCGTTGCAGCAGCTGATCGAGCGCGCCTTCATCAAGTCGCTTTAGCACGAACACTTGCGCGCGGGAGAGCAAGGCCGCGTTGATCTCGAAGCTGGGGTTTTCGGTGGTGGCGCCGACGAGGGTGACGATGCCCTGCTCCACGTACGGCAGGAAGCCGTCTTGCTGGGCGCGGTTGAAGCGGTGAATTTCGTCAACGAACAGCAATGTCGCTTTGCCCGAGGCGCGGCGGCCTTTGGCGGTCTCGAACGCCTTCTTCAGATCGGCGACGCCGGAGAACACCGCGCTGATCTGTTGGAATTCGTGGCCCGTTTCTTCGGCGAGCAGTCGCGCGATGGTGGTTTTGCCGACGCCTGGCGGTCCCCAAAGCACCATCGACGACAGCCGCTTTTGCGCCACCATGCGGCCGATCGGGCCTTCGGGTTTCAGCAGGTGATCCTGGCCGACCACCTCGTCGAGCTTTTTTGGCCGCAGCCTTTCGGCCAGCGGCGTCGGCGCGCCCTGGTCCAGCCCCGCAGCTTGGAATAGATCGCTCATGGCTTCCTAGATAAGCCCATCATGGGAGAGAAACGATGGCTGAAGCGACATCCTCCATACCGGTTGGCGTTTACCCCTACATCACGGTCAAAGGTGGCAAGGCGGCGCTGGAGTTCTACACGCGCGCTTTTGGGGCTAGTGAGGAATTCCGCAACTACGGCCAGGATGGCGAGCGCATCATGCACGCGCGTTTTCGCGTCAACGGCCAGGCTATCCTGCTGTCGGACGATTTTCCGGAGTTTCGTGGCGGCAGTGAAGCGCCGCCGCCATCGGGCGTCACCATCCATCTAGAAGTCGACAACGCCGATCAGTGGTGGGATCGCGCCGTGAGCGCCGGCGCTGAGATCAAGATGCCCCTCGCCGACCAATTCTGGGGCGACCGCTATGGACAGCTGCGCGATCCGTACGGGCACTCGTGGTCGATCGGCGCGCCGGTGAAGAAGTAACGCGTCTAGAACCGTATCTCCGCGCGTTGCCCGCCGCGCTCGACGCCGATCACCCAAGAACGCGCGTTGGCCATGGCGCGATCGAGTTGAGCGGCGTCGCGCACCGGTTGGCCGTTGACGGCGTCGATCACGTCACCGGTGCGGAAGCCGACGCGCGCGGCGACGCCGCCGCGATCGAGGGCTTGGATGAAGACGCCGGTCTTGAACGGGTCGATGCCGTTGGCTTCGGCCGTCGCGGGCGTCAGCGTGACGACACGGGCGCCGCCGAGTGGATGGCGGCCGGTGAGCGCGCGCGCTTCGGGCGAACCACCCGGCGGCGCCTCGGCCGTCGCCGTGAGCGTGGATTGGCGACCGTTGCGCAGGACTGTGAGCGGAACGCGTGAGCCTGGGCGTTGGGTGGCGAACTGGTAACGGACGCTGGCTTCGTCGCGCACTTCGACCCCGGCGACGGTGAGGATCACATCGCCGCTGCGCAGACCGGCGCGTTCGCCGGCTGAGCGCGGGTAGAGATCGCTGACCACGGCGCCTTCGGGACGCGGTAGGCCGAGCGAGCGGGCGAGTTCTGCAGTTACGGTTTGCAGACGCGCGCCGAGCCAGGGGCGCACGACAGTGCTGCCGCCGGAGACGGCGCTTTCGACCACACGCCGCACCATCTCGGCCGGAATGGCGAAGCCGATGCCGTTGGAGCCGCCGCCTTCGGAGAAGATGGCGCTGTTCACGCCGACGAGTGCGCCGTTCATGTCGACCAACGCGCCACCCGAGTTGCCGCGATTGATGGCGGCGTCGGTCTGGATGAAGAAGGCGTAGTCGCTGACGCCGACTTCGGTGCGGGCGAGCGCCGAGATGATGCCGCTGGTGACGGTCTGCTGCAGGCCGAACGGGTTGCCGATGGCGAGCACGAGATCGCCGACTTGGGTGTCGTGCTGGGTGTCGGCGAACGGCAGCGTCGGCAGGTTCTCGCCGGCGCGGATGCGCAGCACGGCGAGATCGACGCGCGGATCGGCGAGGACGAGTTCGGCGTCGAACTCGCGGCGGTCCGAGAGCACGACCTTCAGCGATTGCGCGCCTTCGATGACGTGGTTGTTGGTGACGATGATGCCGTCGGCGCGGACGATGACGCCGGAGCCGAGCGATTGCTCTACGCGCGGCGCGGAGAAGCGGCCGAAGAACGGATCGCGCGACATGCCGCGCACGACGCGCTGGGCGTAGACGTTGACGACGGCGGGACCGGCGCGCGCGGCGACGGGCGCAAACGAAAGCTGCATCTCGCCGCGGCTGTTTGGCGCTGTGCGCGCAAGCGGCTGGGCTTGGACGAGTTGGAGGTAAGGGTCGGCGCCTTCCTGCTGGCGTTCGACGGCGGGCTGTGGGGCCACGATTTGTTGGCCGATCGGCGAGATGGCGAGTGCGCCGCCCGCGAAGCCCGCCACAATCGCCGCGAACGGCGACGCCTTCAGCAAAGTGTCACGGGTAATTTTCATCGCTGACCCCACAAAATCTCGGGGTTCGGCTTTGGCGCGGGGAATGGGCGGAAACATGGCGTCGGTGGTATTCGGGAACTGCGGAGAACCCTTAGGCGCCCAGTGTTTCATTCAAGGCGGCCAGCAAGGCGCGCCAATGCTCGGCCAGCCGCATCTGCGTGGCGGCGAGCGGAAAGCCGTGGCGGGCCGCGTGATCCTCCGGGATTGCGTCCCAGCCGCGATGCTCGACGGTGACGCGGGTTTGCTGCTCAAGCGCTTCAAATCGGACATCGACGTGCGTGACCTGATCGGGCGTGAATGTCGCTTGGCGCCAGGTGAAAGCAAGACGTTCGCCTGGTGCCCAGATTGTGACGCGGCCAATCTCGAAGTCCTTGCCGTTGGGCAGCGTCGTGACGAGGCGACCGGTCTCGCCCGGTTCGAAGCGCAATTCGCCGTCGCCGCGCGGCGTGAGCTGGAATAAGCCGCTGGGGCGCCACCATGCCGCGATCTCTTGGGTGAAAACGTCGAACGCTTCTTGAGGCGTCGCTTTCACGCGAAGGGATACGACAACGGCGCTCACTTCCGCTTCTTCTCCACGTGCGTTTTGAAAGACGAGAGTTGATCGGCCCAAAGCCGCTCGGTGTCGGCGAGCCATTTCTTCAGATCAGCCATGGCGCCTTCCTTCAGCGTGTAGATGCGCACGCGGGCGTCGAACTCTGGATGGGATTCCTCCACCAGGCCGCTTTGCTTGAGCGTGCGCAGATGTCGGCTCATCGCCGGCGCGGGCAAACCGAGCGCATCGGCCAGCTCTCCCGCCCGGCGCGGGCGCTGGCCGAGCAACTCCACCGCGCGCCGCCGATGCGGATCGGCGAGCGCGGCGAGCGTTTTGTCGATGCTGCGCCCTGCGCTCACAGGCGCGTTTTCGTTTTGAGGCCGGTCGCCTTGTCCCACGCTTCGGGACCGACTTCCTCGATCGTGACGCCGAAGGTCCAGATGTGGCCCTCGCTGTCGCGCGCGCGGTAGGTGCGGTCGCCGTAGAATTGCGTGCTGGGCTCCTGCATGATTTCCGCGCCCGCCTTGCGCGCGTGCTCGCAATGGGCGTCGATGTCTTCGCCGCGGGCGAGCTGGACGTGCACGGTCTGCGTATTCTTGCCGTCCACCGATTTGGGGCTCTTGTGATCGGCGCTCCATTCGTTGCCGATCATGACGACGCTGTCGCCGTACTTCATCTCCGAGTGCGCGAGGTTGTCGTTTTCATCCAGGATCACCAGGAGCGGTTCGAAGCCGAACGCCTGTTCCAACCAGCGGAACGCAGCCTTGGGATCGAGGTAGCAGACGGCGCTGGAGAGGCCCTTGGGGCGATACAAGTCCGACATTGACGATCTCCTTCGCTGTTCCGGCAATATTTCTACTTTCGGCCAACTATCGAGTCAAACAAAAACGGGCCGCCCGCGAGGACGGCCCGTTGGAACTTGTGGGCGCGAAGGGCTCAGCCTTCGTCGGTGTAGATCGCTTCTGGGCGCGGGCCGCTGTCTTGGCCACGGGCCGCTTCGTCGCGATCGACGAACTCGATCACCGCGAGCGGGGCGTTGTCGCCGTGGCGGAAGCCCGCTTTCAGCACGCGGGTGTAGCCACCGGCGCGGCTGCCGTAGCGCGGGGCCAGCGTGTCGAACAGCTTCTTGGTTTGGGTCTCGTCGCGCATGCGCGAGAGCACCAAGCGGCGCGATCCGAGGTCGCCCTTCTTCGCCAACGTCACCAGACGCTCGACGACGGGGCGGAGCGCCTTCGCCTTCGGCAGCGTGGTCACGATCTGCTCGTGCTTGATCAACGATGCCGCCATGTTGGCGAACATTGCCTCGCGGTGAGCCGACGTGCGGTTGAGTTTCTTATGTCCAGAGCCGTGACGCATGGCGCACTACCTTAAATTTGATCTTCGTACTTCTTGGCGAGGTCTTCGATGTTGTCCGGCGGCCAGTTCTCGACAGCCATGCCAAGGTGAAGGCCCATCGAAGCGAGCACTTCCTTGATCTCGTTCAGCGACTTGCGGCCGAAGTTCGGAGTGCGAAGCATTTCGCCTTCCGACTTTTGGATCAGGTCGCCGATGTAGACGATGTTGTCGTTCTTCAAGCAATTCGCCGAACGTACCGAAAGTTCGAGTTCGTCGACCTTCTTCAGAAGCGCCGGGTTGAACGGAAGATCGGGCTTCTCGCCGCCTTCCTTCTTCTGCTTAGGCTCTTCGAACGTGATGAAGGTTTGTAGCTGGTCTTGCAGAATGCGCGCGGCGTACGCGATCGCATCTTCAGGACGGACAGCGCCGTTGGTTTCGACTTCGATGATGAGCTTATCGTAGTCGAGCACTTGGCCTTCGCGGGTGTTCTCGACGCGATAGGCGACGCGGCGAACCGGCGAGTAGATCGAGTCGATCGCGATCAAGCCGATCGGCGCATCGTCCGGACGGTTCTGCTCGGCGGGGACGTAGCCTTTGCCGTTGTTGATCGTGAGCTCCATGCGGAGGTTCGCGCCGTCATCGAGCGTGCAGATGACGAGATCAGGGTTCAGGATTTCCATGTCGGAGACGGTCTGAATGTCCGAGGCCTTCACTTCGCCCGGGCCGACCTTGGTCAGCATCACGCGCTTGGGGCCTTCGCCGCGCATGCGGATGGCGACCTGCTTCAGGTTCAGCACGATATCGGTGACGTCTTCGCGCACACCTTGGATCGAGCTGAACTCGTGCACGACGCCGTCGATTTGCACGGATTGAATGGCCGCGCCTTGCAGCGACGACAACAGCACGCGGCGAAGCGCGTTGCCAAGCGTGAGGCCAAAGCCGCGCTCGAGTGGTTCAGCGATCAGCGTGCCGCGGCGCGCGGGATCGAAGCCGTGCTCAACAGCGGGCTTCTTCGGGCGGATCAGTTCTAGCCAGTTCTTTTCAATCGACATCATTCGGTTTTCCAATCAGAGGCGCAGCGGATTCATCGCGCGCCCAACGGAGAAGGCTTTAGACGCGGCGACGCTTCGGCGGACGGCATCCATTGTGAGGTATCGGCGTCACGTCGCGGATCGACGTCACGGTGAAGCCCACCGCCTGCAGAGCGCGCAGCGCGCTTTCACGGCCCGAGCCCGGACCCGACACGTTCACTTCGAGCGTGCGCATGCCGTGCTCCATCGCCTTGCGGCCCGCATCTTCGGCGGCGACCTGTGCAGCGTACGGAGTCGATTTGCGCGAGCCCTTGAAGCCCATCGTGCCGGCGCTCGACCAAGAGATGGTGTTGCCCTGTGCATCCGCAATCGTGATCATCGTGTTGTTGAACGACGCATTCACGTGGGCCACGCCCGTGACGATGTTCTTGCGCTCGCGCTTTTTAACGCGGGTGGATTCCTTAGCCATTGCGGCGTGTCCTTACTTCTTGGTCGCTTGTTTCTTGCCGGCGATCGGTTTCGCCGGACCTTTGCGCGTGCGCGCGTTGGTGTGCGTGCGCTGACCGCGAACCGGCAGGCCGCGGCGATGACGCAGACCGCGATAGCAGCCGAGATCCATCAGGCGCTTGATGTTGGTGGAATTCTCACGGCGGAGGTCGCCCTCAACCGTGTAATCCTTGTCGATGGTTTCGCGGATTTGAAGAATTTCCGCGTCGGTCAATTCGCTGACACGACGTTCTGGCGCGAGGCCGACCTTCTCGGTGATTTCCTTGGCGTGGGCTTTGCCGATGCCATGGATGTACTGCAGCGCGATGACGACGCGCTTCTGGGTCGGAATGTTTACGCCGGCGATACGAGCCATTGTGGACGTGCTCCAAAACGCAATAGGCACGACGCCGCCCGGCCGCCCTCTTAGCAAGGGGGGGCCGGTGGGGCATCGCGCGTTGGGTGTTCGCGAAGGGCGTGGTCTTAGACGGGGCGAAATGCCGCGTCAACCAGTCGAAACGCGTTGCTGTTGCGGCGTTTCCGCCGCCTCGGCAGCATCAAATCGGGCGCGGGCCGCCGTAATACAAGGGGTGTGCTCGATGGCCCACGCGCCGAGAGCTTGGACCGGGATAAGCAGCTCTTTGCCGAGGTCAGTCAGCTCATAATCGACCCGGGGCGGGACCGTGGGGGTGACGGTGCGCTTCACCAGCCCGTCCCGCTCCAGATTGCGAAGCGTGAGGGTCAGCATGCGCTGCGAGATGCCCCCAATCATCCGCTTGATTTCATTGAATCTTCTGGAGCCCTCGCCGAGCCTGGAAATGATCAGCACGCTCCATTTGTCGCCGATGCGCTGGAGGATGCCGCTGACCGCCCGGCAGTCGTGGGACTCAATGTCGGACACACGGGTGTGCTCTGGTGACGTCGCTGTGCGTTCTTGAGCGTCTTTCATAGGCACTCATATAGCCCTGGTTACTAACCGTTACTAGGGGAATGAAAATGACCGCCAAAGTCGCCGTGATCGTAGGGAGCCTGCGCAAAGGCTCCGTGAACCGGCAATTCGCCCAGGCGCTAGCCAAGCTGGCCCGCCCGAAGCTGGACCTGCAAATCGTCGAGATCGGCGACCTGCCGCTCTACAACGAAGATCTCGAGGCTGAGCCTCCGGCGAGCGTGGTGCGCTTCAAGCATCAGATTGAAAGCGCCGACGCCGTGCTGTTCGTGACGCCGGAATACAATCGCACTTTCTCGGGCGCCCTTAAGAACGCGATCGAGTGGGGTTCGCGGCCGTGGGGCAAGACCTCGTGGCCGGGCAAGCCTGGAGCAATCGTCGGCGCCACGCTGGGGACGGTGGGTACGGCGGCGGCTCAATCGCAGCTTCGCAGCGTCATTGCCCACATTGGCATTCCGTTGCTAGCCGGACCGGAGATCTATCTCAATTTCCGGCCGGACACGCTGAAGGACGGCGAGATCGCCGACGAAGGTTTCCGCACGCTGCTCACGGACTGGACCGCGAAGTTCGCGGATTGGATCGGACGACTGAAAGCGCCTGCGTTCTCGTTCTAATCGCTTCACCCTGCTCGGGCGAACTCCCCTCCACGCCCGAGCGCCGTGAGCATGAGCGCGGCAGCGCAAAGGCTGTGCGCGCCGCGAGACTCCTCCAAGGCTCTCGTGTTCATGGTCCCCGGCAGTGCGCCTCGCGCACGCCGGGGATGGGTGTTTTAGGCGTCGATGGCGCCGGCGATGCTGCGCGAGACGCTGTCGATATCGGCCATGCCGTCGACGCCGCGCATTTTGTTTTGGCGCTCGTAGTACGGCACCAGCGGTGCTGTTTGCGCGAGATAAGCGTCGAGCCGGACTTTGAAGCTTTCGGGATTGTCGTCGGCGCGGCCTTCTTCGGCGAATCGTTTGGCCACGCGATCGAGCAGCTTCTGGGAATCGACTTCGAGACGAACGACGCGGTCGATTTGCTTGCCGTGCTTGGCGAGCATGGCGTCCAGCGCTTCAGCTTGGGCGACCGTGCGCGGGAAGCCGTCGAAGATGAAACCTGGCGCGCTTTTGTTGTGCGCCAGCGCGTCTTCAATCAGCGCGATCACGATCTCATCGGACACCAGCGAACCGGAATCCATAATGGCGGCGACGCGCTGACCGAGTTCGGAGCCGGACTTGCGCGCGGCGCGCAGCATGTCGCCGGTGGAGAGCTGAACGTAACCCCGTTCCGCGGTGAGGCGCTTGGCCTGCGTGCCCTTCCCCGCAGCGGGTGGGCCGAACAGGATCAGATTCACTTCTTGATCATCCCGCCGCCGGTCGAGCCACGCAGCTTCGAGCGCTTGATCAAGCCCTCGTACTGGTGCGCGACAAGGTGCGACTGGATTTGCGCCACGGTATCGAGCGTCACCGATATGACGATCAAGATCGAGGTGCCTCCAAGATAGAATGGCACGCTGTAGGCGCTGATCAGGATCTCCGGCAACAAGCAGACCGCCGTGATGTAGAAGGCGCCGATCACAGTGAGGCGCGTCAGCACGTAATCGAGATACTCCGCCGTCTTCTTGCCGGGACGAATGCCGGGCAGGAAGCCGCCGTACTTGCGCAGGTTGTCAGCGGTTTCTTCCGGGTTGAACACGATCGACGTGTAGAAGAAGCAGAAGAAGATGATGCCGAGCGCGTAAAGGATCATGTGGCCCGGCCGGCCGTAGCCGATATAGGCCTGCATCGTGTTCACCCACTCGGGGGTGTCGGCGCCCATGCCCATAAACGACACCACCGTCGTCGGCAGCAGCAGCAGCGATGAGGCGAAGATCGGCGGAATGACGCCGGCGGTGTTGATCTTCAGGGGCAGGAACGAGCTTTCGCCCATAAACATCCGGTTGCCCTGCTGGCGCTTCGGATACTGAACCACGAGCCGGCGCTGCGAGCGCTCGATGAAGACGATGAACACTATGACCGCGAGCATCACCACAGTCAGGGCCAACAGCGCAAAGCCGTTGATGTCGCCGGCGGCGGCGAGCTGGAGCGTCTGCATGATGACGCGCGGCATCTCCGCGACGATGCCGGCGAAGATGATGAGCGAGATGCCGTTGCCGACGCCGCGCGCCGTGACCTGTTCGCCCAGCCACATCAGGAACATGGTGCCGCCCGTCAGCGTGATGACGGTGGAGGCCATGAAGAAGACGCCGGGATTGGCGACCACGCCGGGGCTCGAAGAAAGGCCGATCGAGATGCCGTAGGATTGGAAGATCGCCAGCAACAGCGTGAGGTAGCGGGTGTACTGGTTGAGTTGCTTGCGGCCGACTTCGCCTTCCTTCTTCAAGCGCTCAAGCGACGGGATCGATGTCGCCATCAGCTGCACGATGATGGATGCCGAGATGTACGGCATCACGTTCAGCGCGAAGATGGCCATACGCTCGATGGCGCCGCCGCCGAGCGTGTTCATCATGCCGAGGATGCCGCCGGCCTGGCTCTGGAACGCGGCGGCGAACGCCGCCGGATCAATGCCAGGGATCGGGATGAAAGTGCCGATGCGATAAACGACCAGCGCAATGATCGTGAACCAAATGCGCTTTTGAAGATCTGTCGCCTTCGCGAACGCCGCGAAGTTGATATTGGCGGCTAGTTGTTCTGCGGCTGAAGCCATGTGGGCGTGCTGCTCCGAATCTTGATCCCGGCGAGGCCGGAAAACTCCCCGTCCGGAGAGCGAACCTTAAGCGGCTGCTTCGTCCGCTGCAGGCGGATTAAGCAGCGTGACTTTGCCGCCGGCCTTTTCCACGGCGGCAATCGCCGCGGCGGAAGCGCCGGAAACGGTGATGTTCACTTTGGCTTTCAGCTCGCCGCGCGCAAGGAGGCGCACGCCGTCTTTCTTGCGGCGCAACACGCCGGCTTCCACCAGCGCGTCTTCGGTAATCTCGTCCTTGATATCGATCTTCTTGTTATCGATGGCGTTTTGCAGCGTCGTCAGGTTGATCCACTGATGCTTCTTGGGGTTCAGCGGATTAAAGCCGCGTTTCGGCATGCGCATGTGCAGCGGCATCTGACCGCCTTCGAAACCATTGATCGACACGCCGCGGCGGGACTTTTGCCCCTTCACGCCGCGCCCGCTGGTCTTGCCCTTGCCAGAACCGACGCCGCGTCCGACGCGCATCAGCTTCTTGGTGGAGCCTGGATTATCGGCCAGTTCGTTCAGTTTCATCGTACTTTGCTCCGACGGCTAGGCCGTCTCTTATTTCACGACTTCGACCAAGTGATGGACCTTGCGGATCATGCCTTGAATCGAAGGCGTGTCCTGGAGTTCAACGACTTGGTTCGCACGCTTCAGGCCGAGGCCCAGAAGCGTCTTGCGTTGATCGCCTTCGCGGCGGATCGGGCTGCCGATGCGGCGCACCTTGACAGTGGCGCCGCTCTTGGCTTTCGCGGTTTTCTTTGCGGTCGCCATCTATCAACCCTCCGCCGCAACTTCGCCGAGGCTCGCGCCGTCCTTACGGCGGCCGACGATGTCGGCGACCTTCAGGCCACGGCGGTTCGCGACTTGGCGCGGCGAGCTTTGCTTCTTCAGCGCGTCGAACGTGGCGCGCACCATGTTGTAGGGGTTCGACGAACCCTTCGACTTGGCGACGACGTCGGAGACGCCCAGCACTTCGAGTACGGCGCGCATCGGGCCGCCGGCGATCAAACCTTTACCGGCGGGCGCTGCACGCAGCATGACTTTGCCAGCGCCCCAATGGCCGCTGCCGTCGTGGTGCAGGGTGCGGCCCTCGCGCAGCGGCACGCGGATGAGTGACTTCTTGGCTTCTTCCGTCGCCTTGCGGATCGCTTCCGGCACTTCGCGCGCCTTGCCGTGGCCAAACCCAGCGCGGCCCTTTTTGTCGCCGACGACGACGAGCGCGGCGAACGCGAAGTTCTTGCCGCCCTTCACAACCTTGGCGACGCGATTGATGGCGACGAGCTTGTCGACCAATTCGCCTTCAGCACGCTCTTCGTTGCCGCCGCGATTGCGGTCGTCACGGCGCGGGCCGCCACGATTGCCACCTGGGCCACCGCCACGTCCGCCGCCAGGACCACCACCGCCGCCCGGGCCACGACGCGGGCCGCGCGGGCCGCGCGCTGGGCGTTGCTGATCGGGGGCTGGCGCGTCGGCCGGCGGTCCGCCTGCTGTTTCGTCGGTCATCGCGTCTTCCTCAGAATTCGAGACCGCCCTCACGGGCGGCATCGGCCAGCGCTTTCACGCGGCCATGGAAAATGTAACGGCCGCGATCGAACACGACGCTCTTCTTGCCGGCCTTGATCGCGCGCTCGGCGATCAGCTTGCCGACGGCGGCGGCGCCATCCTTGTTCGAGCCTTTGGCCTTCACGGCTTCTTCGAGCGTAGAGGCCGAAGCAACCGTGACGCCCTTGATGTCGTCAATCAGCTGCGCCGAGATGTTCTTCGACGAGCGGAAGATGGACAGGCGCAAGCGGCCCTCGCCGGCGTTTTTCTTCACGCGGCTGCGGTTGCGTTGGGCGCGGCGGTCGGTGGGGTTGAGTTTCCGGACCATGGCTTACTTCTTCTTGCCTTCCTTGCGGCGGATTTTTTCGCCGGCGTAACGCACGCCTTTGCCCTTGTAGGGTTCGGGCGGACGATAGGAGCGGATTTCCGATGCTGCCTGGCCGACGGCTTGCGGATCGATGCCGCTGACCTTCACTTCGGTCGGCTTCGGCACCGCAATCGTGATGCCTTCCGGCGGGGTGTAGATGATCTCGTGGCTGTAGCCGAGCTGCATCTGCAAATTCTTGCCCTGCATCGCCGCGCGATAGCCGACGCCCGTCATTTCCAGGTTCTTTTCGAACCCCTCGGTGACGCCTTTGACGTTGTTGGCGATCACAGCGCGCGTGGTGCCCCACAACGCGCGAGCGCGGGCGGTTTCGTGACGCGGCTTCACCGTGAGCTGGTTGTCGCCGAAGGCGACTTCGACGTCGTCGTGCGCACGGAAGTTCAGCGTGCCCTTCGGGCCCTTTACACTCACCTCTTGGCCCTTCACCGAGATGGTGACGCCATTGGGAGCCGGGATCGGTCTTTTACCGAGGCGGGACATCTTAGTAGACCTCGCAGAGGATTTCGCCGCCGACGTTGGCGTCGCGCGCGGCGTTGTCGCTCATCACGCCCTTCGGCGTTGAGATGATCGAAATGCCGAGGCCGTTGCGGACCAGGCGAAGATCTTTGATCGACGAATAGACGCGGCGGCCGGGCTTCGACACGCGCTGGATCTCGTGGATCGCGGGCGCGCCTTCGAAATACTTCAGCTCGACCTCAATTTCCTTGTGACCTTCGTTTTCGATGTCACGGAAATCGCGGATGTAGCCTTCGTCCTTCAGCACCTGCAGCACGCGGGTGCGCAGGGTTGAAGCCGGCGTCGACAGCTTCGAGCGGCCGCGCATCTGGGCGTTGCGGATGCGGGTGATTAGATCGCCGATGGGATCGTTCAGATTCATCTGATGTGTCCCCTTACCAGCTCGACTTGATCATGCCGGGAATCTGGCCCTTGGAGGCCAGATCGCGCATGGCGATACGCGAGAGCTTCACCTTCCGATAAAAGCCCCGCGGGCGGCCCGTCAGTTCGCAACGGTTGCGATAGCGGGTCGGCGACGAATTGCGCGGCAGCTGCGCGAGCTTCAGGCGCGCGGCGAAACGCTCTTCCAGAGGAAGCGCTTCGTTCAGCGCGAGGGCGCGCAGCTTGATGCGGCGCGCGGCAAACTTCTTCGCCAGGCGTTCGCGCTTCTTGTTGCGTTCGATAGAACTTGTCTTCGCCATACTTCTCTACTCTCCCGATGCGTTCTGGGGTGGATCGCTTTCGCAATCAGTTCCGGAACGGGAAATCGAACTCTTTCAAAAGGGCCTTGGCTTCAGCATCGCTGCGCGCGGTCGTGCAGACGACGATGTCCATGCCCCAAACCTGATCGATCTGGTCGTAATTGATCTCCGGGAACACGATGTGTTCCTTGACGCCCAGAGCGTAGTTGCCGCGGCCGTCGAAGCTCTTGCCGTTCAGACCGCGGAAGTCCTTCACGCGAGGCAGCGCGATGGTGACGAGGCGGTCCAGGAATTCGTACATCTGGTCCTTGCGGAGCGTGACCTTCGCGCCGACCAGCATGCCTTCGCGAAGCTTGAACGCCGCGATCGACTTCTTCGCCTTCGTCGCCACCGGCTTTTGACCGGCGATCGCCGTCAGCGCTTCCATCGCGGAAGTGAGCTTCTTGGAGTCAGCGGTAGCTTCGCCGACACCCATGTTGATCACGATCTTCTCGAGACGCGGGATCTGCATCGGGTTCGTGTACTTGAACTCTTCTTTCAGCTTGGCGCGAATCTCAGCCGTGTAACGCTGCTTCATGCGCGGCGTGTAATCGGCCGGCTTCGGCGTGCGCGCCTTCTTCGGCGCGGCGGCCTTCTTGTCGGCAGCGGCTTTACGCTCAGCTTTGGCGGCAATGTTCGCCAGCTTTTGAGCTTCTTTTGGGTCCTTAGACATCGATCTGCACCCCAGAACCCTTCGCGACGCGAACCTTGCGCTTCGAGGCGCCCTCGCCCACGAACTTGTAACCGACGCGCGTGGCTTTGCCGGTCTTCGGATCGCGCAGCGCCACATTCGAAATGTGGAGCGACGCTTCCTTGGCGATCACGCCGCCTTGCGGATGAGCGACGTCAGGCTTGGTGTGGCGCTTGGCCATGTTCACGCCTTCGACAACGACGCGCTCGTCCTTCGGCATCACCTTCAGGACTCTGCCGGAGCGGCCCTTGTCCTTGCCGGCGAGCACGATGACGACGTCATCTTTCTTAATGCGGGCGGCCATTAGAGGACCTCCGGAGCGAGCGAGATGATCTTCATCTGGTTCTTGGCGCGAAGCTCGCGCGGAACCGGTCCGAAGATCCGGGTGCCGATCGGCTCGCCCGTATTGTTGATCAAAACAGCGGCGTTGGAATCGAAGCGGATGGTCGAGCCATCCTTGCGCTTGATGTCCTTCGACACGCGCACGACGATCGCCTTACGGACATCGCCCTTCTTCACGCGGCCGCGCGGCATCGCTTCTTTCACCGAGACGACGATGATGTCGCCCACGGTGGCGTAGCGGCGCTTGGAGCCGCCAAGCACCTTGATGCACATGACGCGCTTCGCGCCGGAATTGTCGGCGACCTCGAGGTTGGTTTGCATCTGGATCATAGAATTATGCTCCGACGCGCCCCACCACTTCCCAGCGTTTCAGCTTGGACTTGGGTGGGCATTCTTGGATGCTGACCTTTTCGCCGGTCTTGAAGGCGTTCTGCTCGTCATGAGCATGGAATTTCGCAGACCGGCGGACGGTCTTCTTGAGCAGCGGGTGCAGATAGGTGCGTTCCACCTGCACGACGACGGTCTTGTCGCCTTTGTCGCTCACGATCGTTCCGGTCATTACACGGCGCGGCATGTCTTAAACCTTCGCTTTCGGTGACTTTTCGCGCAGCACGGTCTGCACGCGCGCGATGGCGCGGCGGACTTCGCGAATGCGCGATGACTTTTCGAGCTGACCGGTGGCTTGCTGGAAGCGCAGGTTGAACTGCTCCTTCTTCAGCGAAGCGAGCTCATCCTTGAGCCGGCCTGCATCCTTGTCGCGGATGTTCTTGATGTCGTTCTCGGCGGATTTCATCAGAGCCCCTCCATCCGGGCGATGATCTTGGTGCGCACCGAGAGCTTCGCGGCGCCGAGGCGCAGTGATTCACGAGCGACCGCTTCCGGCACGCCGTCGACTTCGAACATGATCCGACCAGGCGCGACGCGCGCGGCCCAGTATTCGACAGCGCCCTTGCCCTTGCCCATGCGGACTTCGACCGGCTTTTGCGACACCGGCACGTCCGGGAAAATGCGGATCCAGACGCGGCCTTGGCGCTTCATTTCGCGCGTGATGGCCCGGCGCGCGGCTTCGATCTCGCGTGCGTTGACACGGTTCGGCTCGAGCGCCTTCAGGCCGTACTCTCCGAAATTGAGAGCGGCGCCGCCTTTGGTGTTCCCTTTGATGCGGCCCTTATGGGCGCGCCGGAACTTTGTCTTCTTCGGCTGCATCATGGCGGATTATGCCTCCCCTTCAGGGGCGGCGTCGTCGGCGCCACGCGGCGGACGACGGCCACGACGCGGGCGGTCAGCGCCCGGGCGATCATCGCGCGGCGGACGCGGGCCGCGATCATCGCGGTCACGGCGCTCACGGCTTTCGCCGCTCTCCATCGAGCGCTTATCCTGCGCCATCGGATCGTGTTCCATGATCTCGCCTTTGAAGATCCAGACCTTCACGCCGATCTTGCCGTAGGCGGTGTCCGCTTCGACGAAGCCGTAATCGATGTCGGCGCGCAGCGTATGCAGCGGCACGCGGCCTTCGCGGTACCATTCCATACGCGCGATTTCCGCGCCGCCGAGACGGCCCGAAACGTTGATGCGGATGCCTTGCGCGCCCAAGCGCATGGCCGACTGCATCGCGCGCTTCATGGCGCGGCGGAACGCAACGCGGCGCTCGAGCTGCTGGGCGACGCCTTCGGCGACGAGCATCGAGTCGGTTTCGGGCTTGCGGACTTCAACGAGGTTCAGGTGCACTTCGGCGCCCGGCGCCATGCGCGCCAGTTCCTTACGCAGCTTCTCGATGTCGGCGCCCTTCTTGCCGATGACGACGCCAGGCTTCGCGGTGTGAACCGTGACGCGGCACTTCTTCAGCGGACGCTCGATGATGATCTTCGAGATGCCGGCGGCCTTCAGCTTTTCGCGCACGAACTTGCGGATCGCGATGTCCTGATGGAGCAGCGTCGAGAATTGGGCGCCGCTCGCGTACCAGCGCGAGTCCCAGGTGCGGTTTACGCCGAGGCGCAAGCCGATCGGATTGACTTTCTGACCCATCAGGCAGCCTCAGCTTTTTCGGGCTGCTTGGTCGTATCGCGCAGCACGATCGTGATTTGGGAGAAGAGCTTTTCGATGCGAACGCCACGGCCGCGGGCGCGGGCGTGCATGCGCTTCATGGTGATGTTCTTGCCGACGTGCGCTTGCGTAACCACCAGGCCATCAACGTCGAGGCCATGATTGTTTTCAGCGTTGTCGATTGCCGAGTTCAGGCACTTCAGCACGTCCTTGGCGATGCGCTTCTGGCTGAAGCGCAGCTCGTTGACGGCCTTTTCAGCCGACAAGCCACGGATCGATTGCGCGACCAGATTCAGCTTTTGCGGGCTGATACGGAGCGTGCGCAACACGGCGCGCGCTTCGTTCGTCGCCTGCTTCGGAGGAGATTTAGGCTTGCTCATCTCACTTCCTCTTGGCCTTCTTGTCGGCGCCGTGGCCGAAATAGTTACGCGTCGGCGCGAACTCGCCGAGCTTGTGGCCGACCATGTCCTCGCTCACGAGCACCGGCGTGAATTGCTTGCCGTTGTGAACTTGGAACGTGAGGCCGACGAATTGCGGCATGATGGTGGAGCGGCGCGACCATGTCTTGATGGTCTCGCGACGGCTGCTGCCCGAAGCCTTCTCGGCTTTCGAGAGCAGATAACCGTCGACGAACGGGCCTTTCCAAACAGAACGCGGCATTCGGTTAGCTCACTTTCTTCGAGTGACGACGACGGATGATCAACCGATCCGACGGCTTGGTTTTGCGGGTCTTCGGACCGCGCGTTTTCTTGCCCCATGGCGTGACCGGGTGACGGCCGCCGGAGGTCTTGCCTTCACCACCACCGTGGGGGTGATCGACCGGGTTCATGGCGACGCCGCGCACGCTGGGCTTGCGGCCCAACCAGATGCCGCGGCCAGCCTTGCCCCAGACTTCGTTCATGTTGTCGGGGTTCGACACGGCGCCGATCGTGGCCATGCAAACGTCTTGGACCATGCGCACTTCGCCCGAGGCCATGCGGAGTTGGGCGTAGCCCGTGTCGCGGCCGACGACTTGCGCGTAGGTGCCGGCCGAACGCGCCATCTGGGCGCCTTTCAGCGGCTTCAGTTCGATGTTGTGCACGATGGTGCCGACCGGGATCGACTTCAGCGGCATCGCATTGCCCGGCTTCACGTCGACTTTTTCGTTGGCGATGATGGTGTCGCCAGCCTTCAAGCGTTGCGGCGCGATGATGTAGCTCATCTCGCCGTCAGAGTACTTGATCAGCGCGATGAACGCCGTGCGGTTCGGATCGTACTCGAGACGCTCGACCGTCGCTTCAACGCCCCACTTACGGCGCTTGAAGTCGATCTTGCGGTACGTCTTCTTGTGGCCGCCGGCGTGACGGAACGCGGTGACGCGGCCAGCATTGTTGCGGCCGCCTGATTTGGTCAGGCCTTCGGTCAGCGCCTTCACCGGCTTGCCTTTGTGCAGCTCGGCGCGATCGACGATCACGAGCTGACGGCGACCCGGCGAGGTCGGGCGGAATTGCTTAAGCGCCATTACGAGAGCCCCGTGGTCACGTCGATGGAGTAACCGTCGAGCAGCGTGACGACCGCGTTCTTGTGGTCAGAGCGCTTGCCCGCCGTGCCGCGGAAGTTCTTGGTCTTGCCTTTGCGGACGATGGTGTTCACCGCGCCGACCTTGACCTTGAACAAAGCTTCAACGGCTTCCTTGATGTCTTTCTTCGTCGCGTTCAGCGGCACGCGGAAGACGACCTTGTTCTGCTCGGAGAGCAGCGTGGCCTTTTCCGTGATCACCGGCGCGAGAATGGTGTCGTAGTGTTTGATCGCGGTCATGCCGCGGCTCCTTGCTCAGCGGCTTTCTTCTTCGCCGGGGCGCGCTTCTTCGGCGCGGCATCGGCTTTGCCGGTCTTGTCCTTGAAGCGTTCGTGGATGGCGTCGACAGCCTCCTGCGTCAGCACCAGCTTGCGGGCGCGCAGGATGTCGTAAACGTTGAGACCAGCGTTCGGCAGTACGTCGACGTACGGGATGTTGCGGGCGGCGCGGGCGACGCCTGCATCAACCGAAGCGCCTGCGATGAAGAGCGCCGTTTCCAGCTTCAGATTGCCGAGCGACTTGCGGAGGGCTGCAGTCTTGCCGTCCTTCACCGTGAGCGCGTCGATCACGACGATGTCGCCAGCGTTGGCCTTGGCCGAGAGCGCGTGACGCAGTGCGAGCGCGCGGAATTTCTTGGTCAGGTCGTGCGAGTAATCGCGCGGCAGACGGTTGTGAGCGTGACCACCGCCGCGGAAGATCGGGGCGTTGGCAGCGCCGTGACGCGCCTGGCCCGTACCCTTTTGCTTGTAGAGCTTGGAGTGCGAAACGGAGACTTCGCCGCGGCTTTGGGTTTTGTGCGTGCCGGCGCGTCGCTTGGCGAGTTGGTACTTCACCATGCGATGCAAAATGTCGGCGCGGATTTCCTTGATGCCGAAGATGGCGTCGTCGAGATCGACGGAGCCAGCCTTCTTGGCGTCGAGGGTTTGAACGTCGAGTTTCATCGGAGCCCTCACTCAGCCGCTTGCGCTTGGATCAGACCCGCCGGCTTCGGCGCGTCCTTTGGCAGCGCAGCCTTGGCGGCGTCGCGCACTTCAACCCAGCCATTGTCGGCGCCGGGCACCGAGCCCTTCACAAACAAAAGCCCGCGCTTTGCATCGACGCGGACGATTTGCAGATTCTGCGTGCTGACGCGTTCGTCGCCGAGATGGCCGGCCATCTTCTTACCTTTGAAGACCTTGCCCGGATCTTGGCGCTGACCGGTCGAACCGTGCGAACGGTGCGAGACCGAGACGCCGTGCGTGGCGCGCAGGCCGCCGAAGTTCCAGCGCTTCATGGCCCCGGCGAAGCCCTTGCCGATCGAGACGCCTGCGACATCGACCTTTTGGCCGACAACAAAATGGTCGGCGCTGATTTCGGCGCCGACCGGCAGGAGGTTGTCTTCGCTGACGCGGAATTCGCGGATGATCGCCTTCGGCTCAATCTTGGCGCGCGCGAATTGGCCACGGATCGCCTGGCTCTTGTTCTTTGCTTTGGTGGCGCCGGCGGCGAGCTGTACGGCGTTATAGCCATCGCCCTTCGCTTCGCGCGCGGCGGGGGTGCGCTTCTCGTTCTTGCGCGACTTCTTCGGCTTCAGCGCAACCGCTTCGCCCGAAGCGTTTTTGTACTCTTCGGCGTTTACGGTGCGACGGCCAACGACTTGGCAGCCGGCGAGATCGAGAACGGTGCACGGGGTATGCGCGCCGTCTTCGCCGAAGACGCGCATCATGCCGACCTTGCGCGCGATGACGCCGGTGCGACGGGAGGGTTCTTTAGCCATCGGATCAGCCCAGAACTTGGATTTGCACATCGACGCCGGCCGACAGATCGAGCTTCATCAGCGCGTCGACGGTTTGCGGCGTCGGTTGAACGATATCGAGCACGCGCTTGAACGTACGGATTTCAAATTGCTCGCGGCTCTTCTTGTCGACGTGCGGCGAGCGGTTGACGGTGAACTTCTCAATACGCGTCGGCAGCGGCACGGGACCGATCACGGTCGCGCCAGTGCGCTTTGCCGTCGACACGATCTCCTTTGCGGAGAGATCGAGCGTGCGGTGATCAAAGGCTTTCAGCCTGATCCGGATATTTTGCTGCATCATCGCCAAACTTCCCGATCTCAATTCCCTAGCGCCGCGACTTGCATCGCCGGACGCAGAACACGGCGGCGAGCTCATTTGAGCTGCCGACGAGAAAAACGCCGCCCGAACCGGACGGCGCTCAAAAGACGTTGGGATCGCAAAAAACGCTGCGAAGCAGGGCATTCGGCCCTGATTTGGATCGCCACTCGTGGGGATCGCTGCCGCGTTAGCTGCGAACCGCGTCTAAGCCAGAGCTTACAGCCGGTTCGAAGGGGCGTGTCCTACAGAGGCGTTAGACCCCCGTCAAGGCTCGTTTCGCCCATCGCAGCGACGCTTTTGCATGGGCGTCATCCTTGCCGCGATAGGCTCTTGGCGCCGTGGTTTTTATACGCGCGGAACCTCATGTCCCGCGCGTACGACCACCTTCAAGGTGTCGGCGCGGCCGGTGCGGCCGGCGGCGCGGGCGGTGCGCTTCTGGCGCTGCCGGTAACCGTGACGCTGCCGGGGCCGGCGATGTCCTGCTGCAGGCTGCCGGTGACGGCTTGGACCGTGACCGAGCCCGGGCCGGCGATATCGACGTCGAGGTCGCCTACCGTGCCCGCCACGTCGATGTCGCCCACGCCCATGATGGACACGTTCATGGTTGCGATGTTGGCGGCGATCTCCAGGTCGCCCGAGCCGGCCATGTCGATCTCGGCGGTCCCGATCGAGCCACCGTTAATGCGAATCTCGCTGGCGCCGGCGGCGTCGGTAGAGAGATCGCCAGTCAGGGAGGCGATGGTCACGGTGGCGGCGCCCGAGATATCGAGGTCCGCGCCGGCGGAGATCGCGCCCAAGGTAATATCGCCTGCACCGGCCACATCGGCGCTCACGTGGCGCGCAGCGCCAGCCGTGACTTCGCCAGCGCCGGCGATATCCAGGTCGAGATCACCGGTGACATCGCCGATACGGGCCGTGCCGCAACCGCTGAAATCAAGGGAAACGCTCTCGGCGGCGCCGATCTCGGTGTTGCCGGCGCCGCTGCGATCCACATCGAGCGCGCGCGGGGTGCGGATGGTGATGCGGGGGAGCTGGTTTTGGGCCACGTCGCCGTAGCCGCGCAACGAGAGGCTGTCGCCGTCGCAGCCATGAATGCGGCCGCGCAATTGGCCGTCAATGATGAGGTTCTCGCCCTCGACGCCGACCGTGGGCATCGGGGCCAGACCGGCGGAATTGTCGATCTCGACTGAGAAATCGGTCCGGTCCTCGGGGATTATGGTGACGTTCGCGGCGGCTGAGCGAATATCCAAATACGTGCCGGCAAAGGTCTGCGCCGCCATTGTGCCAGGCGCGAGCTCGACGACCGGCGAGATGCCGCGCCCATCGGCATCCATGTGAAAGTCGAAATTCGAGCGGCCAAACATGGCCCAGAGGCCCATGAGAATAGCGATCGTCACCGCCGTGATAAAGACAAACCGTTCCATCCACGTCTCCCTCGCGCCGCTGAAACGGCGTCCATTCCCCTGAAGGATGCACGCGCGACGGCGGCCGGATGCAGACTACCGCTAGAACGTAAAAGGCCGCCTCGAAAGGCGGCCTTTTCTAAACTTTTGACGCTTGATCAGCAGATCCAGCACGGACCCGGGCCGATCGAGCTCACGGCCATAACCAGCAGAGAAGCCAACACGAAAAATTTCATACCCGTCTCCCTCACAAAACACGACGCCCTGGGGTTTGGCTCACCCCTTATTTGCGCCACGATGGGAACTCTAGCGCATGGTTAATGAAATGGAAATGGTCAGCGAAGGCCTAGGCCAAAAGTTGGTCTACGGGCTGTTGTGAGGAACTCGCGTGTGCACTGCGGCAAAGAAAAAGCTCCCTGATCTTGCAATCCGGGAGCTTTGACTTGGCGCTAGTCTTCGGACCGCAATAACTGCGACCTCAGTTCGGCGGATTGTGCCGCTCCAGGAATGCCAGCGCGGCGCTCATGGTCTGCATGCGGGTCGCTTCTCGGGAGAGCCAGTGGTCCTCTTCGCGGAGGGTCACGAGTTCGACGGGCTTGCCGGCGCTGCGCAGCGCCCGCTCCATCCCCGCGCTGTGAGAGAACGGCACGACGGTGTCGTCGCGACCATGGATGAGCAAGACCGGCGCACTGGCGTTCCCTGCGTGGCGGACCGGCGAGATCTCGTTCAGCAGCGGATCGTTGAGGTTCGAGAAGCCGATGTAGCGTTGCCAATAGAGATATCTGTCGGACTCGCTTGAATTACGCCGGACGATCCAATCCATAAAATCGCGGACGTCAGCGACCGGCGCGATGGCGACCGAGCAGCGATAGACGCCGCTTTGTAGCGTGACACCTGCGAGCGCAGCGTAACCACCATAGCTTGCGCCCATGATGCACACACGGGACGCGTCAATCATGCCCCGACCGGCGAGATAGGTGACGCCGTCCGAAAGATCGGTCTGCATCTTGCGGCCCCATTCGCCGTACGCCGCTTCAACAAACGCGTTGCCGAAGCCCTCGGAGCCGCGGAAGTTCGGTTGCAACACGGCGTAACCACGTGACGCCAACGACTGCGCAATCCAATCGAAGCCCGCGATGTCGCGCGATTGCGGACCACCGTGCGGCATCACAACAAGCGGAAGGTTGGTCGGATCGCGGCCCGGCGGCAGCGTGAGATAGGCTTGAATCTCCAAGCCGTCCGCCGCGCGGTAGGTGATCGAACGCACTTCCGCGATGTCAGCCGGCGTAAGATCGGGCCGCGTGCGCCCGATCTGGGTCATGCGACTGCTAGCGGCGTCATACATGATGTAGTTGCCGGGGTAGCCCGTGCCCTCGACGTAAACGATGACCCGGCTGAAATCAGGCGTGTTCGATTCAATAGAGATTTGGCGATTTGGAAACACGGCGCGGATTCGCTCCCAAGCGGCCGCGCGATTTGAATCGGTAAAATTGTAGCGCGTGTAGACACCGTTCTCGGCGTAGCCGACCATGCGCTGACTCTCGTTATATAACACCGCGACGTCATTCGGCGGCAAAATCGGCTCTCCGAACTGCCCGGTCTGCATCGAGAGCGGCGTTGGGCGATAGACTTGGTTGGTGCTGTCCCAAAGGTCGACGATCAGCGACTGACCGTCCGCTGTTAGCCCTCCCAGATAGGGGCTTTCGAGCGTATCGCGCACGCGATGCACAACGCGCATCGAACCGCCAACGCGGGCTTCAAGCGACCATTCGCGAGTGTCATAGTCGAAGTTCTGCCGCGCAAGCAGCGTGCCGTCCGGCTGAACCAGGAAGTTGTGCGCGCTTTTCGAACCCATTTGGTGCTGGTGGGTTTCGCCATCGTCGAGATCGACGCGGATCAGATCAAGACGCCAGTCGCCGCGCGTCTGCGGCTCATCGTGTATCGCTTCCACGTACATCACCGGGTCGCCATCGTGCGTGCCATAAGAGGGCCAACCTGCCAGCACTGTCGCGTAGGTGGTCGAACCGCCGGCCCGCTGCATAAGCTGAACGGCTTGCCCGGTGCGAATATCCAAGCTGACCGCCTGATATAGTTCACCGACGAACGTCACGTAGGGAATGGCGGTCGTGCTGGAGACGATGATGACGACGTGATTGGGGCTGCCCCATTCAACGTCGCGAATCTTGGCGTCGCCAAGGTCAAGCACGGCGAGCGCGGCGCCATCGCTCAATTGCTGGACCATCACGCGAAGCTGACCATCGCGCGAAGTGACGTAAGCGACGTTTTGCCCGTTGTCCGAGAGCCGGACGTTCGACATTGCCGGCAGACGGCTGTAGGCCTCTATCGGCGCAGCTGACGCGGTGATGCACACGCCGAGCGCCATAATCCCGGCCAGAGCGGCCAGAACGCGGTTTCTCATGACTTCCCCCGTTCTCACGCCGGAGCAGCTTCCGGCGACCGCACACGCGGCCTGGAACTATGGGGCACAATTAACACCACGCATTGCACGCGCCAAGGCGCGCACGCACGACGGACAGCTGCTGCGCTGCAACGAAAAAGCCCCGGAGCGAACTCCGGGGCTTCTGGGATGTCAGTTTGTGACGCTGAAGGCCTAGTCGACGATCTTGGCCACGACGCCCGAGCCGACCGTGCGGCCGCCTTCGCGGATGGCGAAGCGGAGGCCTTGGTCCATGGCGATCGGGTTGATGAGCTCAACCGAGATCTTCACGTTGTCGCCCGGCATGACCATTTCGACGCCTTCCGGCAGCTGAACGATGCCGGTCACATCAGTGGTGCGGAAATAGAATTGCGGACGATAGTTGGTGAAGAACGGGGTGTGACGGCCGCCTTCTTCCTTCGTCAGAACGTAGATCTCCGCTTCGAACTTCTTGTGCGGCGTGATCGAGCCCGGCTTGGCCAGAACCTGGCCGCGCTCGACGCCTTCACGATCGATGCCGCGCAGCAAGGCGCCTATGTTGTCGCCGGCTTGGCCCTGGTCGAGCAGCTTGCGGAACATTTCAACGCCCGTGCAGACCGACTTCACGGTCGGACGGATGCCGATGATCTCGATTTCCTCGCCGACCTTCACGATGCCCTTTTCGACGCGGCCCGTGACGACCGTGCCGCGGCCCGAGATCGAGAACACGTCTTCAACCGGCATCAAGAACGGCAGGTCGAGCGGACGCGCCGGCTGCGGGATGTAGGTGTCGACAGCGGTCATGAGGTTCATGATCGAGTCTTCGCCGATTGGCGCGTCACGGCCTTCAACGGCGGCCAGAGCCGAGCCCTTCACGATCGGAATGTCGTCGCCCGGGAAGTTGTAAGACGTCAGCAGCTCGCGGACTTCCATTTCGACGAGGTCCAGCAGTTCCTGGTCGTCGACCATGTCGACCTTGTTCATGAACACGACCAGCGCCGGCACGCCGACCTGACGGGCGAGCAGGATGTGCTCGCGCGTTTGCGGCATCGGGCCGTCGGCGGCGGATACGACGAGGATGGCGCCATCCATCTGAGCGGCGCCGGTGATCATGTTCTTCACGTAGTCGGCGTGGCCGGGGCAATCGACGTGGGCGTAGTGGCGCGCCTTGGTCTCGTACTCGACGTGCGCCGTGTTGATCGTGATGCCGCGGGCCTTCTCTTCTGGCGCGGCGTCGATGTCGGCGTAGGACATGGCCTTTGCGCCGCCGGTCTTGGCCAGCACCATAGTAATGGCCGCTGTGAGCGTGGTTTTGCCGTGATCGACGTGGCCGATCGTGCCGATGTTGCAGTGCGGCTTGTTCCGCTCAAACTTTTCCTTGGCCATTGTGAGGTCCTGTCTCTCCGGCGTCCAAAAATGCTAGTGCGACGCTTCGGCCCGGCCGAAGCGCGCGTAAGGTGCGGGTCTTTAGCCGTCGCGCCGCTCACGTCAAGCCCTGGCGCACCTTGGCGGGCCGATCCGGCGCGGCTAAACGTCTTAGCGCGACGGTCGTCCGATGAGGACGCGAAATGGGAACGCGGTGCGGGGATCACAACCCCAAATCCGCGGCTGTGCCCGCAACTGTAAGCGGCGAGCTGATCCGCCATCACGCCACTGGGTCCGAAGGACCTGGGAAGGCGGCGGAAACGCGATCGAGCCGTGAGCCAGGAGACCTGCCGTCGCACGTCGCTCGTTCGCCCGGCCGGGATTCAGCCGTCGAACCGGATGTCTCCGCAGCAGCGACGCGGGCGGCCCCGCGCAAAGAATTCGTTCTTTGGGCCCCGCTTGTCGCTGCTTGGCGTGTCCTTGGGGACGAGACGCGCCGCTTAGGGGGATGATCCCATGCGTAACATACTCAAGGCCGCGCTATTTGCGGCCACAGCCTTCATCACGTCGCCCGCATTTGCGCAGGAGACAGACATCGTCGTCACCGCGACGCGTGAACCAACCGAGGCGTCACGTCTCCCCGCCCGCATTGAAGTCGTCGATCGCGCCGACATTGAAGCACGCGGACTTGTCACTCTGGTTGACGCGCTCGGCGCTCAGGCGGTGCAAAGTGGCGGCGCAGGCCAGCAGACCTCTGTGTTTTTGCGCGGCACAAACTCGAAGCATGTGCTGGCGCTGTTCGACGGCATCCGTCTGAACGACGCTTCGAGCCCGTCATCCGCGTACGATTTCGGTCAGGACGCACTCGGCGCGCTTGAGCGCGTCGAAGTGCTGCGTGGCCCTGCATCGGCAATCTACGGATCTGACGCGGTCGGTGGCGTGGTGAACATGATTACGCGTCGCGGCGGCGAGACGCCGTTCGAACCGTTCTTGGAAGCCGAAATCGGTTCGTTCGGAACCTTCCGCACTTTGTTGGGCGCGGCGGGCGGCGGCAGCGCCACGTCTTACGGCGTAAGCGTCGAGTTCTATGACACCGAGGGCTTCGACAATGTGCCCGAGCGCTTCCCGCTCAGCACAGGCGACAAAGACGGATCAACACTTTCGACGTTTACCGGTACGGCCCGCCACGAAGCTGGAAACTGGGGTTTCGATGTGTTGGCGCGGTATCGGGAGTCTGTATCTGAATACGACACGCTGGGCGGCGGCCCCGGCTTCGACCAGCGCGCCGATGATCCGGATCTCGGCAACGAACAGGAGCAGACGGTCTGGCGGCTGGGCGGCGACTACACCCTCAGTGACGCATTCAATGTGCGACTGTCTGGCGGTGAGGTTTCACTCGATCGCGCAGAGCGGGACGGCGGCTTGCAGACATTCTCTGCGGCGTTTGATCGGCAATTCGCTGACTTGACGGCGCACTATGACCTCACTGGCGGATCGCTCAACGGCGGGCTGTCATTCGAGAACAACACCATCGACAACGTCTCGCAATTCAATGACCCGCTCACAACTGACGAAGATCAAAGCGCCGCGTTCGTGATCGGACAGTTCGACATCGGTGAGCGCGTGGTGGCCACTGGCTCGGTGCGCGTCGATGACTACGAGGCGTTCGGCGCCCAGGCGACGTATTCGCTGGGCGCCGTCGCCACCTTCGATGCGTTCCGCTTGTTTGCTTCCTTCGGCGCCGGGTTCAAGGCGCCTTCTTTGAGCGAGCGCTATGAGACAGGCTTCTTCAACATCGGCAATCCCGATCTTGCACCGGAGGAATCCGAATCGTGGGAGATCGGCTGGGACTTCGATGTCTCGGAGGCGATCAGCACCGGCGCGTCTTATTATCAAACGCGCATCGACAACATGATCAATTATAGCTTTGGCGATCTGCAGAATATCAACATCGATGAAGCTGAGATCGACGGCGCCGAATTCTATGTCGACGTCGATGTGTTGCCTTGGGCCAACGTTCGAGTGGATTACGCCTGGACCGACGCACAGGATGGCGCAACGGGCGTGCAATTGTCGCGGCGCCCCGAGCATGGCGCGAAGCTTGAGACAACCTTCCGTCCTGCTGATCGTCTGAGCGTCGCCGTGAATTGGCGCTATGTCGGCGCGCGTAATGACACCGTCTACACGCCTACAGGTGTGTTCGCGGGCACAGCCGAGGTCGATTCCTACAGCGTCGGCGGCGGCAATGTGACGTTTGACCTAGACGACCACGCGGAACTTTTCGTGCGCGTCGATAACATCACGGATGAAGACTACGAACCCGTGGAAGCTTACGCCGGCGCGCCGCGCAGCGGCTTCATCGGTGTGCGCGCGCGGTTCTAACAGCGGCGGCGCTTGCATGCGCCTGCGGCAGGCCTAGCGTCCTCTTGTTGCAAAACAGGAGGACGCCATGGCTGTCGCCAAAGTGATCGAAGTCACCGCCGGTTCCGCGAAGGGTCTCGAAGACGCCATCGAGCAAGGCATGGCGAAAGCGTCGGACTCACTCGAGAACATCGAAGGCGCCTGGGTGCAGGACATCAAAGTCACCGCCAAGAACGGCAAGATCAGCGAATGGCGCGTGAATATGAAAGTGACGTTCGTGCTGAACTGAGCTGGATTGGCCTGCCATCCGAAGCTCGCGGGTGGGACGCGCAGTCCTCCTACGCCCAGCTTCGGAGGACATCCTACGCGCGCTATCGCGAGCGTAGGATGGAGCGGGTAGAGGGAATCGAACCCTCGTCTTCAGCTTGGAAGGCTGCGGCTCTACCATTGAGCTATACCCGCAACCGCTCTTGGTAGTGTCGTCGCTAGCACGGCTGGTGGAAGGGGCTGGATTCGAACCAGCGTACGCTCTCGCGGGCAGATTTACAGTCTGCTGCCATTAACCACTCGGCCACCCTTCCGGCCATGCTTCCGCGACCGGCAAAGCCTCTATAAGCAGAGCCCTCGTTTCGCGGAGCGCGTCCTATACCTAAGCCCCCACCCCCACTCAAGTCTGGCCGTGCACGGCCTATCAATCCGCTGCCGCGCCGCGAGTTTGAGGAAGAAACCGGCGGGCCGTCCTGGATTTGGGGCGTCCACGCGGCGCTTGCCGTGCTGGCCAACCCTGTTCGGAAGGTCGAGCGCGTCATCGCGACGCGCAACGCCGCCTCACGGCTGCCTGACAACATTGAGCCGCACATCCTCGGGCCGGACGCCATCGACGGCATGCTGCCGCCAGGCGCGGTGCATCAAGGGTTGGCCGTGCGCGCGTTTCCGTTGGAACCGCATTCGGTAGAGACCGCGTGTGGGCCAGCCGATGGGCGCAGCGTGCTGGTGCTCGATGGCGTGACCGATCCGCAGAATGTCGGCGCCGCGTTCCGCTCCGCCGTCGCGTTCGGTGCGCGTGCGGTGATCTTGCAGGACCGCAAGTCGCCGCAGATGACGGGCGTGCTGGCGAAAGCGGCGGCCGGCGCGATCGAACTCGTGCCGCATGTGCGCGCCGTGAATCTCGGACGCGCTGTCGAAGAACTGCGCGCGCTTGGATATCTCACCGTTGCGCTTGAAGGCGAGGCTGAGCTTGCGCTGGATGAAGCGCTCAACGATCCGCGCCCTGTTGCGCTGGTCCTCGGCGCTGAAGGCAAAGGCTTGCGCCCAGGCGTCGCGGAGGCGTGCGAGAAGCGCGCACGCATCCCGATTGCGTCAGTGATGGAAAGCTTGAACGTGTCGGCTGCGGCGGCGGTTGCTCTCTACGAAGCCAAACGCTCGCGCTAGTGCGCGGCTTTGGCTCCGCCCCGGAAGAACATGCTCTTAATCAGAAAGAACACGCCGGTGATGATGAGATAGCCGAGGAAGAGGACGAGTACGCGCGTCCAGAACGTCTCTTCCATGATCGGCGGCAAGGTCACGTCACCACCGCCGCCGGCCAGCACTGGGGCCAAGCGCTCGATGGCAATGTGGATGATCACGGCGACCAGCGAGATCGGAAGCCATTGCCTCCACGAGCCCATGAAGATCACCGCGGCCAGCGCGATGATGAGACCCTTGGGGTCGTTCACCGTGCCAAAGCCCTGGCGAAGATATTCGACGGCTTGATCGACGTATTCCATAGGCTCGCCCCTCCACTTGGCCATTGGGCGCGTTCCCCTGCCGCCCGGCGGCGAATTTTTAGGGAGGAAACCCGGCCTCGGCAACGCCGAAATGGCCCCTGGTTCCTTTAGGGCGTCCTACTCCAGGACCAGTGACATCAGAACATCGTCGCACTGCTTGCCGCCGACGAAGATTCCGCCTGGAATTCGCCCGCTCTCGCGGAAGCCAAGGCGCTCGTAGAGCCGGTGCGCGTGGGTGTTCTCGCCGTTGACCCAGAGCGCGATCCGCGAGGCGCCGCGCTCGCGCGCGCCGTCGATGGCCGCGCGCATCAGGGCGGTGCTGGCGCCGGTGCCGCGCCCGTCCGGGTGAACGTAAACGGCGTGCACCCAGAACGTGTGCGCGAGCGAAGGATACGGAAGCGCGTCGATCGAAAGCTTGCCGACCAGACGCGTCTCCAAGAACGCTCCCCACGCATCGCCCCGCTTCAGCATGGCCGCGACGACTTCGTCGGGCTGCGCAGCGTCGGTCTCCTCGGTGTCGACCATGGCCAGCGGCGCTTCGATCATGCCGTAGCGATGCAGCGCCCGGTACTCGGCCAGATTGGCGACGGTGAGACGGCGGACGTCCATCAGCCGGCGCCGAACCGCGCTGCCCACTCCGCGACTTGCTCGTCCTCGATCTTCTTGAACAGCACGTCCGGCGGCGTGATCGGGTGATTGCGCGGCAACGCGTCCCAGACACCGGCATCATCCGGCTTCGGCCAAGTACGATTGGCTTCCGGCACGCCAAGCGCATCGAGAACGGTCTTCGCCGCATCGGGAATGAACGGTTGCGCCAGGATGCCAAAGATCGCCGCTGCGTTTAGTCCGGTGCGCACGCCGACGGCGGCGGCGTCACGATCCGTTTTCAGTGCAGTCCACGGTGCGGCGACTTGCAAATATTCGTTGCCCGCGACCCAAATCGCGCGGAGTTCGGCGGCGGCTTTGCGGAATTCCATCTGCTCGTGCGCGCGCGTGAGCGCGGCGAGACGTTCGGCAAATTCCTTTGCCAATTTCTCCTCGTGCGCGCCAGGTGCGCCGCCATCAGGAACAACGCTGTCGAACTTCGACGCCGCGAATCGCGTGATGCGGTTGACGAAATTGCCGAAGACGTTGGCGAGATCGGCGTTGATGGTTTGCTGGAATTGCTCAAGCGTGAACGCGGCATCCGAACTCTCCGGCGCGTTGGCCATCAGATACCAGCGCCAGTAATCGCTCGGCAAAAGCTCAAGCGCCTGGTCCATGAAGATGCCGCGCTTCTCGCTGGTCGAGAACTTGCCGCCGTACCAAGTCACCCAGTTGAACGCCTTTAGGCGATCCACCAGCTTCCACGGCTCATCTGAGCCCATGATAGTCACCGGAAAGCTCACGGTGTGGAAGGCAACGTTATCCTTACCCATGACCTGAATGTAGGTGACGTCGTTTGCGCCGTCAGTATGACGCCACCAGCGCTTCCAATCGTTGCCGGTGGCTTCGCTCCACTCGATCGTCGAGGCGATGTACTCAATCGGCGCGTCGAACCAGACGTAATAGACCTTGTTCTCGAAGCCAGGGCGCACCTCGCCGTCCTTGATGACCTTGATGCCCCAAACCAGATCGCGCGTGATCGAGCGCTCGATCAGGCCTTCATCGAGCCACTTGTAAGCGATTGAACGCGCCAGCGCTGGCCAATCTGTTGACGCGTCCACCCAAGCGCGGACGCGATCCTGCATCACGGGCTGCTTCAGGAAGAGATGCGCCGTGTCGCGCGGTTCGACATTGGTTGAGCCGGAGATTTTTGAGCGCGGATTGATCAGCTGGATCGGGTCGAGCAGCGTTTGACAATTGTCGCACTGATCGCCGCGCGCACGCTCAAAACCACAAACCGGACATGTGCCCTCGACGTAGCGATCCGGCAGGAAGCGCTTGTCGTCGATCGAGTAGATTTGCTTCGAGACACGTTCTTCGATCAAACCGTTCTTCTCCAGCACTTCACCGAAATGCTGCGTTAGCTCGTGGTTCGGCGGATTGGACGATCGGCCGAAATGATCGAACGACAGCCGGAAGCCGTCGCACGCATCCTTCTGGATTCTGAACTGCGCGTCGCAGTATTCGCGCACGTCTTGCCCGGCCTCAGCGGCCGCCAACTCAGCCGGCGTGCCGTGCTCGTCGGTCGCGCAGATGAACAGAACCTCGTGGCCCTGCAGCCGGCGAAAGCGCGCGTGTACGTCTGATGGCAGCATCGAACCGGCCAGATTGCCGAGATGTTTGATGCCGTTGATGTACGGAAGCGCGGAGGTGATGAGGTAGCGGGCCATGAAGCCCGCTACCTAGGACGCCGCCCTATCGCTCCGCAAGGTTACGACGTGGCTTTCAGGCGGGTGTAAGCGTCGCGCATCATGCCGCCGTAGCGCTCGACTTGGCCCGAGCCGTTATACCCCCGCGCGAAGCCCTCCCAATCCTTGCGGACGAGTTCGTCCGCAAGGTTGTTGGAGCGCACGAAAGCGGCGAACGCTTTGAGCTGCTGAGCTTGTGAACGGCACATGTCGGTGACGAACGCTTTCGGATCGGCGAAGCCGCACGCCGCGTGGTTGAAGCCCATGATCTGGAACAGACCATAGCTCGCCGATGCGACCGCGTTTTGCGGATCGAGTGCGTAGGCGGCCGCGAGCTGATCCCAGCGCTCGGCCTGGGTGCGCGGATATTTCGACGCGTCCCAGGTCGGATACGAGATGGTTGGGTTGGTCGCGTCGAAGCGGCGATTGGTGCGGCGCGAGAAGATGTGCGGCTCGAACAGAATGATCGGGCGTCCATCCGGGCCAAACGCGCCGGCGCGGCCGCTTTCGACCTCGACCACCGCCTGCACAGCTTCGACCTCGCAGCCGAGTTCCGTGGCGATGACCTCGTAGTCCGCCCGCGTCAGCGCCGCAGTGCTGCCTGCGCGCAAAGTGGTGAGGTAGCCGTCATTGACCAGCGGTGGTAGCGCCGCAAACGCATTGGCCAGCGCTGTTGCATAGGCGGCAGCGCCTGGCCCGCCTTCGAATTCGCCGGCGAACGCGGTCCAATCGCGGCGTTGCAGTTCGTCCGCCAAGCCGCCGCGCGTCACGTACGCTATGAACGCAGCGAGTTGACGCGCTTCCGATTGCGCCATGTCTTGCACGAAGGCCCAGACGTTGGCGTAACCAGCGGTCGCGTAGTAGCGGCCGGGCAATTGGAACGCGCCCCAGCTCGTCGCGCCAAGCGCCGCTGCCGGATCAAGTGCGTAAGCTTCCGCAACTTTGGTCCAACGCGAGGACTGAGTGCCGCCGAGCGGCGCGCGGCTTTGGTTTGAGATGCTCGGGTTGCTGGCGTCGAAACGGCCGCCAGTCGCTTGGCTGAAGTAGAACGGCTCGAACGAGATCAGCAACTTCTGACCGGAGAATCCCGGCCCGCCGCTTTCGACGCGCAGAATGGCTTTCAGCACGTTCGCGTCCGCGACGCCGAGCTGCGTCGCGCCGGTGATGATCGCATCGTCGGCAAGTCGCGCGGCATCTGTTGCGCGCAAACTATCGAGCGAGAATCCAGCAGGCGGACCTGATGGCGCGGCCGGCGGTGGCGCAGGCGGCGCGGCTGGCGGCGGCGCAGCTGGTGGTGAAGCAGGCGGGCTCGCCGGCGGCGGCGGCGCGGGCGGCGTTGCAGGCGGACGCGGCGGTGCGGGTGGTGTCGCGGGCGGACGCGGCGGTGGCGGAGGCGGTGGGGACGTTGGGCGCGGCGGCGTTGAAGAGCGGCGGCCGAAGATTGCGCCGAACACTGAATCCCAGAAGCTCATTTTATCCCCCGATATCGTGCTCAGACGCAGGCGCAGTCCCCGTGCGCCAAGGCAGCGGCATTAACCTTATCTCGCGAACGTTGCAATCGCGAGCCGGATACGGCAGAGCGCCCATCCTTCCGGATGAGCGCCCTAACCTTCCTGCATTTTCCGTGTGTTACGGCGGATCGATGATCGTGCCAGCGACGGCGCCGGTCACACCGCCCACGGCCGCGCCGCGTTCACAATCTTCATCATCGATGGCGCAACCTGCCGCTGCACCGACACCGGCGCCGACAAGCGTACCGCAAGCTGACACCAAGCTCAGTGAGCCGAGGGCGAACGTTGCGGCCAGAAGCGTTTTCAGGGCTTTCATGTCCGTTCTCCATTCTACATGGAGCCAACGGCTCGTGAAAAATGCCGTTCCACGGAACACTTAGTCCTGGCAGAAACGTGATGTCGTATGCCGCCATAGCTCAGCTGGTAGAGCACCTGATTTGTAATCAGGGGGTCGGGGGTTCGAGTCCCTCTGGCGGCACCATCCTGCTCACGCGGCTGTGATCGGGTTCCCGCTCCTATCTTCGGAATGCGCGGAAGAAATCTGAACGGCGACCCGTTCTCCCATCGAACCCGGCAGACGCCGGCTGCTTGACGAGGAGACCGATCATGAAAACCACCCTGTTCACCGCGGCCGCGGCCGCTCTTTTGCTCACCGCCGCGCCCGCTACGGCGCAATTGGTCGGCGGCAGTGGCGGCGTTGGCGGCGTCGTCAGCGGCACGACCGGCAGCGTCACTGGCAGCGTGACGGGCAACGGTTCTGTAGGCGCCGACACCAGCGGCGTCACCAGCACCGCGCGTTCGACTGTCGATCGGACCACCGCACGCGCACAACGTGAAGCCCGCCGTGCCGAACGCGCTGCACGTCGCGCCGCGCGTGAAGCCCGCGAACGTGGCGAAGCCGCGGCCGACCAAGCGCGCAGCATCAACCCGAGCGTGAATGCCGGCGGCGGCGCCTCCGGTTCGGCCAACGCCGACACCAACGGCGCAAACGCGAATGCGAGCGTCAACGCCAACGCAACGGCCACGCCGCGCTAACAGCACGAAACTCTCTCTTGGATGACTGGCGGCGGATCTTCGGATCCGCCGCTTCTTTTGTTGCGATGACGGGAAGAGACTTACGGAACGACCGCCCAGTTGCTCTCACGACCGGCGCGTTCCTGTTCAGCGTCAAACGGCTCCCCGCTAATCATCGCATCGACGGCGTCGAGAATAGCCGGCGCGTCGGCGCCCGCTTGGCGAAACTCGCCCTGCGCATCGCCGTGGACCGCAACCTGCACGGCCCAGCGATCGTTCTCGCGGCACGCCAGCCCCGATGTCGTCTCCGCTTGCGCCGCATGCGAGAATGTGCGGCAGACTTGGCCGTCATTGGCGCGGAAGGTGAGGCCGATGCGGGTGGCGGCGCTTTGATTGGTGGCGTCGCTGGCAAGGCGCGTGTCGAGCACACGCGCGAGATCGGCGCCGGCATAGCGGCCATCGCCGACAAGCAAATCGTTGGACGGTAATACCGCGTGGCCAACCAGCACTCCCACGACGAGGCTCGCTGCCATCGCGGCCCATGCGGGCGGGCCGAAGCGCGCTTTGCGCGTGTCACGATGCACCGCCAGGTCCACGACCGGCGGCGGTTCATTGGCAGCGACATCGCCGAGTAGCGCGCGCAGCCGCTCCGGGACGGGTTCTGTGAGTACTGAATCGTAAGCCGTATGCAGCGCGCGGCGCACCGCACGGAACCGCGCCACGCGCGCTGCAAGTGGTGGATCTTCGGCCATAGCCGCTTCGACGCGCTTTGCGTCCATCGCCGGCATCTCGCCGTCGGCGTACGCCATCAGTTCTTCATCTGTGAGCTTCATCACGCGCCCTCCGCGCGGCCGGACAAGCGCGCTTCAATCGCAGCACGGCCCCGCGCCAGCCTGCTCGTCACCGTTCCAATCGGCACATCGAGCATCTCAGCCGTTTCGCGATACGAAAATCCTTCGACCAACACCAGCGCCAGAACCAGCCGTTGTTCTTCCGGCAACGCTTCCATCGCCGTACGGGCGGCTTGCGCCTCCAAGTGCGTTTCCATCTCGGCGGCGCCGCCGGTTCCCACATTCAAGCCGGTCTCCTCCGGCGCAAGCACACGGTCACGGACGCTGCGGGAGCGGACTTCATCGATCCAGGCATTCTTCATGATGCGAAACATCCACGAATCCAGCCGCGTGCCCGGCGTCCACGCCGCGAGATTGCGTAACGCGCGTTCCACCGCGTTCTGAACGAGGTCGTCGGCCTCGTCAGGGTTTCGCGTCAGCGCGCGCGCGAAGCGCCGCAGGCGCGGCAGCAACGCGAGCAATTCGCGGCGGACTGGATCGCCAGGGGCGGCCATTCCACCTCCTACAACGGAACGCCCCCCGATTTTCATCCATTTGACGGGAACTTTAGCTGACGGAAGAAATTAGCCCGGCGATCCGTTAGAACTGCCGAATGCTCTTCAAACGCCTTCTCATTTTGGCTGTTGCCGTCGCGGCGGCCAGCGTCGCTTCGGCGCAAGTGCTGCCGGGCGTTCCTGGCGTTGGCGGGACCGTGGGCGGCGTGCTCAGCGATCCGCTCGGCGAAGTGGAGCAAACCACGCGAGACGTCTCTCGCGTGTCCACCCGCGAACTACGCAACGCGCGCGATGTCGCCGCACGCCAATTGCTGCGCCGCTACCCCAATCAGATCGATACCGACCCGGACGGCGCGATCGTCGTTCGCCGCGAGATCGTCGCCATTGCCCCTAGTGAGGCAGCGCTTGCGGCGGCGCAAGCGCGCGGATTCACGGTCGGTGCGGCGGTGGAGTCCGGGGACCTTGGGCTCAACGTGGTGGTGTTGCGCGCGCCGGCGAACATGCCGACGCGCCGCGCCGTGGAACTCTTGCGCGAGATCGATCCCGATGGCGCATACGACTACAACCACATCTATCTCGGCGCTGGCGACACGCCATCGATCGCCAAGCAAGCCCGCGATCGAACTGGCTCTACGGCGGGCGTGCGCATCGGGCTCATCGATTCCGGCGTGGACGCCGATCATCCGGCCTTCGCCGGCGCAAATATTCAACAGCGTGGTTTCGGAGGAGAGGCCCGCGTCGGCGCACACGGCACAGCGGTGGCTTCCTTGATTGCCGGCACACAAGGTGCGGCGCCCGGCGCTACACTTTACGTAGCAGACGTGTACGGCGGCGCGCCGACAGGGGGCGGCGCAACCGCGATTGTCGCGGCGCTCGGGTGGCTCGTGCAATCCCATGCGCGCGTGATCAACATTTCGCTAGTTGGGCCAAACAATCGCGCAGTGGACGCAGCGGTTCGCGCCGCGATCGCGCGAGGCGCCGTGATCGTGGCCGCCGTCGGCAATGACGGCCCTGCCGCAGCACCGCTCTATCCAGCCTCGTATCCCGGAGTCGTTGGCGTCACCGGCGTCGATGCGCGCAACCGTGTTTTGCCCGAGGCGGGCCGCGGCGCGCAGGTGGACTTCGCTGCGCCCGGCTCGGACTTCTCGGCGGCCTCGCTCGGGAGGCGCTATGCCGCGATACGCGGCACCTCTTATGCAGCGCCCATCGTGACCGGGCTCCTTGCGCGCGCCGGTGGAAACGCGGCGGCGCTGGCAAATGACGCGATCGATCTCGGGCCACGCGGCGCCGACCGGACATTCGGCGCCGGCCTCGTTGGCCAAGACATCCGCGATAGCGCACGGCGCCTGGCGCGGCGCTAAGCCGCTCGACGCGAGCTTGCCGTTCGGCGCGCCCGAGGCAAAACTGCGCCACCCTCGGAGGACATATCCGCATGCGCATTCTGGTTTTGCCTGCTTTGCTGCTCGCCCTCGCCGCGTGCGGACCCTCGCAGCCGGATTCGTCCGCACCTCCCGCGCCAGTAGCGCCTGAAGTCTCCAACGAAGAAATGCAGGCGCGTATCGCGGCGTTGCCGGCGCCGTACAACGAAGCCAGCTACGAGGGCGGCCGTCGTGTGTTCGCGCAATGCCGCTCTTGCCATACGATCGACGCTGGCGGCGGCAACCGCGTCGGACCGAACCTGCATGGCGTTTTCGGGCGCGAAATTGGCACGGCCGAAGGCTTCACCTATTCGCAGGCCGTGCAAGACGCGAACTTTGTCTGGGACGCCGATCATCTCGATCATTGGCTGGCGAACCCGCAGACGTTCCTGCCCGGCAACCGCATGGCGTTCGCAGGCGTGCGCGATGAAACGCAGCGCCGTGACGTGATCGCTTATCTGATGGCCGAAACCGCGCCGCAGTGATTACTCAGCTGGACGCGCAAGCGCCTCGGCGTGCTCGTAGTCTTCGATCGCCTTCGCCGTTGCTTCCGGCGACTTGGTGTAGCGCGCCAGCAAATCGTAGAACACCGGCACGACGAAGAGCGTCAGCATCGTCGCGACGGCGAGACCGAACACGATCACAGTGCCGATGGTCATGCGGCTTTCGGCGCCGGCGCCGTGGCCAAGTACAAGCGGAATGGCGCCCACGATGGTCGCGATCGACGTCATCAGGATGGGCCGGACCCGCAGATCCGCCGCTTCGATGATGGCTTCGCGCACGGACTTGCCTTCATCGCGCAGCTGATTGGCGAACTCGACGATCAGAATCCCGTTCTTGGCGCCCAGCGCAATCAGGATGATGAGCCCGATCTGGCTGTAGATGTTCAGCGTGTTGTCGAACAGGAAGAGCCCGAATAGCCCGCCCATCACGGCAAGCGGCACCGCGAGCATGATGACGATCGGGTGCACGAAGCTTTCGAACTGCGCCGCCAGCACCAAGAACACGACCAGAAGCGCGAAGCCGAAAGCGAAGATGATGGCGCCGCTGGCTTGTTTGAACTGCCGCGCCTGGCCAGTGTAGTCGATCGAGATCGGCTGATCGCCGATTTCTGTGAGCGCGATCTGCTCCAGCTCCGTCAGCGCATCCCCGATCGCAGTGTCGCCGCCGATCGAGGCGCCAATGGTGACAGCCGCCTGCCTGTTCATGCGGCGGCGTTCGGCGGAATCGCCGACGGTTTCCATGGTCACCAACGTTGCCAGCGGGACCAATTCACCGGTGCGATCGGATCGCACATATTTATTGCTCAAATCCGCGATGTCGGAGCGTTCGTCGCGCTCGGCTTGGAGGTAGACGTAGTACTCCTCGCCGCGGTCGGTGATGGTGTTGACGCGCCGCGATCCCATGGTGGCTTCAAGCGTGCGGCCGATTGCCTGCACCGAGACACCGAGTGAAGCCGCGCGCTCGCGATCGATCTGGACCAGCACACGTGGCGATGTCGGCTGATAATTCATGCGGGGGCGTTGGAACGTGTCGCTCTCGCGCATGCGATCCATGATGCGTTCGGCCACCGGCGCCAGCATGTCGTAGGTCGAGCCAAGCAGCACGATGGACGCGCCATCCCCGCCGCCGCCGCCGCCGCTTTGGAATGGGCTGGTCGCGCGTGCACGCACCGTCGCGCCGGGGATTTGGCCGAGCGCGGCATTCATGTCCGTTTCGATTTCGGCGGCGGTGCGGTGACGGTCTTCCCAGTTGGCGAGGAAGACCCGCGCGAAACCCGAGGAAAATCGATTGGTGCCGGCGTCGCCGAAGCCGGGTGCGACGATCATGATGCGCTGCGCCTCGCCGCTTTCGACGTAGGTCATCAGCACCTGTTCGACCTGGCCGACGACGCGGCTGGTGTATTCAAACCCAGCGCCTTCGGGCGCCTGGATCTGCACGTTGATGCTGCCACGATCTTCAGGCGGCGTCAGCTCAGAGGAGAGCTGCGAGAAGATCGTAAAGCCGAGAAACAGCACGCCGCCGAACACGGCAAACACGATTGGCTTCGCGGCGAGCGCCATTTCGAGCGAAGCGCGGTAGGACGCGCGCAAGCCGCCCAGCAGGCTGTCGACCACGCGCGACAGGCGCGTGCTGGTCTTTACGGACTTGACCAGCTTCGAGCACATCATGGGCGACAGCGAGAGTGACGCGAACGCCGAGATCACCACGACGCCTGCGATCGTAATCGCGAGCTCGACGAATAGGCGGCCGACGTAGCCGCCAACGAACAGCAGCGGCAGGAACACCGCCACCAACACCGCCGACGTCGCCACCACCGCGAAGAACACTTGCCGCGTGCCGCGTTCGGCCGCCAACAGCGGCGGCTCGCCGAGCGTATCGACGCGCCGCTGCACGTTTTCGAGGACGACAATGGAGTCGTCGACAACCAATCCAATCGCCAACACGAGGGCGAGCAAAGTGAGAAGGTTGATCGAGAAGCCGAAGATCATCATCACCAGAAAGGCGCCGATCAAGCAGACCGGGATGACCGCCGCCGGGATGAACGCCGCGCGCCACGATCCCAGGAACAAATAGATCACGAACACGACCAGCAACGTTGATTCCAACAGCGCCTGGCCGACGCGCTGAATGGCGCGGTCGATGAAGAGGGTCGCATCGTAGGTGAGGACGGCGTTCGTACCCTCGGGCAGGCCCGGCCGGATGCGCTCCATTTCGACCTTCACCGCGCGCGCCACTTCGAGCGCGTTCGATCGCGACTGGCGCACGATGCCGATACCGACTTGGTTGGCGCCGTTGCCGCGGAAGATGCTGCGCACTTCTTCCGGCGCGATCTCGACGCGCGCCACGTCGCCCAGCCGCACCACCGCGCCGTCGGCGCCAGGGTCGTTCAGCGGCAGGCGCTGGAATTGCTCCGGCGTTTCGAACGCGCGCGCGACGCGGACTTGGTAATCGCGTTCCTGGCTCTGCACGTAGCCCGCCGGGAGTTCGACGTTTTGCGCCCGCAGCGCAGTCTCGACGTCTTGCACGGTAAGGCCCCGCGCTGCGAGCGCGTTAGTGTCGAGCCAGATTTTGAGCGATCGGCGGAAGCCGCCGCCGATCTGCACATTGGCGACGCCGTTCAACACGGCGAGACGATCGACGATGTAGCGGTCCGCGTAGTCAGTCAGCGCCATGCGGTCTAGGTTGGTCGACTCTAGGCTGAACCAGAGGATCGCGTCAGCGTCGGCGTCAGCCTTACGGATGGTGGGATCGTCGATATCCGCTGGCAGCTGACCGCGCGCGCGATCGACAGCGTTGCGCACGTCATTGGTCGCGTCTTCGAGATCGCGCTCGAGCGTGAACTCGATGTTGACCGAAGATCGGCCGTCGCGGCTGGTCGCGTTGATAATGTCGATGCCGTCGATGCCGGAGAGCTGATCTTCGATCGGCCGCGTAATCTGGTTTTCGACGACCTGCGCTGAAGCGCCCGGATAGCTCGCATTGATCGAGACGACGGGGCGGTCAACGTCAGGCAGCTCGCGCAGCGGCAGGCGCGTGAACGCGATCAGGCCAAAGGCGATGATAATCAGTGAGAACACCGTCGCCAGAACGGGCCGGCGGACGGAAAGGTCGGAGAGCGTCACGCGGACTTATCCCCGCGGCCGCAGTGGGAGCTGTTGGGCTGCGTCGCCCGTCGCAGGCGGTTCGCCCAGTTGCACTGGCTGGCCGGGACGAACGCTTTGCACGCCTTCGGTGATCACGCGGTCGCCGACGCTCAGGCCTTCTAGCACCTCCGCCATGCCGCCAGCGCGCTGGCCGGTTTGGATGCGCACCAGATCAACCGCTTGGCCACCTTCGCGCGCAACGACGCGATAGACGTAAGCGCCGTCCGCTTGATCGAGGATGGCGATCTCCGGAATGGCGAGCGCCTGGCGCGGGTTGGAACGCACTTCGACAGTCAGCAGCATGCCCGGACGCAGCACTTCGTCGGCGTTCGGCAACATCGCGCGGACACGCACGGTGCGCGTCGTTGGATCGACGCGGCTATCGACGTTGGCGATGCGGCCGGTGAAGACGCGATCGGGATAGGCGGCAGTGCGCGCAATGATCTCGACGCCTTGAGTCACGCGCGCGAGCTGCGTTTCCGGCACATCGAAATCGAGCTTGATCTCGGAGACGTCATCCAACGTGCCGATCTGGTCGCCTGGACGCATGAATTGGCCGGGGCTTGCGGTGCGCAGGCCCACGATACCGGCGAAGGGGGCGCGGATGGTTCGGTCGGCGATGCGAGAACCACCAGCATTCAGCCGCGCCTCAGTCGCGTCAGCGGCGGCGCGCACGGTATCGAGCCGCGCTTGCGAGGCGAACCCGCGCTCAAACAGTTCCTGGTAGCGGCGCAATTCTTCCTGTGCCGCGTCGTTGGCGGCGCGCGCCTCGGCCATGTCGGCGGCCTGCTCGACGCTCGACATCTCGACCAGAACTTGGCCGCGCCGCACGCGGTCGCCGCTATCGAAGCGGAGGGCGCGAATAGTGTCGGCGACCTTCGGGGTCAGCACGATGCTTTCGCGCGCCTGGGCTGAGCCCAGCGCCTGCAAGCCATCAGTAAATGTATGCATGGTCGTGGTCGCCGCCAGCACGTTGGGCGCGCCACCGCCTCCACCGCCACCGCCTCGGTCCGCACCCGGAGGCGCCGCCGTCGCCGCGCCCTCGCCGCCCAAGCTGTCGAACAGCGTCTTGCCGACCACGACAAGTGTGATCAGGCCCAGCCCGACGGCAACGACAGCCGCGAAGCCATAGCGCTTGAACAACCCCAGCATGTAACCGGCCTTACAAGAAAAGTTTTGCGGATTTGTGTCTTTGGACCCCGCGAGTCCAGCGGCGTGCGATCAATCGCCCGGCCGGCCCCACAAGCCTACCACAAGCGTCGGCTCTTGTGGCCCGCCATCGATCCTGGCGCGCAGTCCGACCTGGATTCCACGGCCGCGTTCTCCGAACCGGACCAAGGTCAGTTGCGCCTTGACAGTCTCGTCACCGTCTCTGGGAGCGTCGAAAAAGATCTGACCCATGGCCAGCCAGTTCTCGCTTGGGCGGTATCCGGCGGTGATATCGAGCCTTTCGCCGACGCAGCCGCCCTCGAGGGCGCGGGCCGCGACCTCAAGGTTTACGAAGGCGCCGTCGCCGAGGCTGCGGCCACCTAACCAGCGCGCCTCAACGCCGCCTTCGCCGCACCCGTACCCAGGGGCCGACACCCACAGCGCGCCGACCTGAAGCGCCATGACGGTCTGGTCGTCGCGAAACACCGCTTGCTTGAGACCCACGACGGCCTCCGCGCGCCAACCCTCATCGGTGTTGACGTTGTTCTCGAACCAAGGCGCGGCGACGAACGAGTTGTTTTTCCCCACCGGAATTTCCCAGTAGGCGGACGTTTCGAAGAACGCGGCGTCGTCGCGTTGCCCCGCGGCATTAGTCCAGATCTCCTGACCGCCTTCGGGCGCGATCCAGGCTCCGGCGAGCGCCGGCGTTGGCGTCAATGCTGCGATCAGGCTTAGGAGTCGTAGCCCGGCAGTTGACGATCCAGTTTGCGTTTTAGCCCCGGCCACGCCAACCCCGACACCATCGCCAGACCCTTGCTCGGGCCCAGCGCTTCCTGTTGCGCGGCTTCCGGCGCAATCAAAACATTGTCACGGCCGGCGCTCAGCGCGGCCACTTGCTCGGCGCACGCGCGCTCGAGGAAAAAGATGCCGACAAACGCATCAGCGGCGCTCATGCCGACAGCGAGCGTGCCGTGATTGCGGAGCAGCATGAGCTTTTTGTCGCCAATGTCGGCGACCAGACGCTCACGTTCATCGAGGTTCAACGCCACGCCCTCGTAGCCGTGATAGGCAAGCTGCGGGATCACGAGCAGCGCGTTTTGGGTAAGGGGGAGAAGCCCCTCCTTCTGCGCCGAGACGCCGACGCCGGCGTCGGAGTGCAGATGGATGACGCAGAGCGCATCTTCGCGCGCGCCGTGGATGGCCGAGTGGATCGTGAAGCCCGCCGGATTGATGTAATATTGGGTCGGCGAGACGATGTTGCCGTCGAGATCTACTTTGACCAGCGACGAGGCAGTCATCTCCTCGAAGAACATCCCGTACGGATTGATCAGGAAGTGATGCTCTGGGCCAGGCACGCGCATCGAGATGTGCGTGAAGATCATGTCGTCCCAGCCATGCAGCGCGACCAGACGATACAGCGCGGCGCAATCGACGCGCGCTTGCCATTCCTCGGCGCTCACGCGGCCTTTCAAGGATGTGCCGGCGTCGTCAGCCATGGTTCGCGCTCCGTCTTGGTCTGTGGTAACAAGTCTAGGCTGGCCTGGACGATAAGCAAAGAGCGCTGACCTCCCATGAAACTTGCCTTCACCGCCAGCGCCCGCCCGGAGGCGCAGGAAGCTCTGCGGCGGCTGCGGCATGTTTATGGGGAGAGTGGGGAGAGAGAGGCCGACGTGATCGTGGCGCTCGGGGGCGACGGCCACATGCTGGAAACGCTGCGCCGGCGGTTGAAGGACAAGAAGCCGGTTTACGGCATGAACCGCGGCACGGTCGGGTTCCTGATGAACGACTATAACGAGGACACGCTGCCTGAGCGGCTGGCGAAGGCGGCGACCGTGCGCATCCGGCCGCTGGTGATGCGCTGCGAGACCGCCGCCGGCACGGTGCTCGAGGAGCGGGCATTCAACGAGGTGTCGCTGCTGCGCGAGACCGCACAATCCGCGCGGCTCAAGATCATCGTCGATGGCGCCGTACGGATGCCAGAGTTGCTCTGCGACGGCGTGCTCGTGGCGACGCCAGCGGGCTCGACAGCGTACAACTTCTCGGCGCACGGCCCTATTCTGCCGATCAATTCGCGCCTGCTTGCGTTAACGCCCATTAGTGCTTTCCGCCCCCGCCGCTGGCGCGGTGCGCTGCTGCCGCACCGCGCACAAGTGCGCATCGAAGTGCTCGAGGCGGAAAAACGTACGGTTAGCGCCGCGGCCGACAATCTTGAGACCCGCGACGTGATCGCCGTTGATATCAAGGAAGATACCGGCGCCGCGGTGCCCATTATGTTTGACGAAGGCCACGCGCTCGATGAACGCATCCTTCGCGAACAATTTAACGTCTAGCCCGTAAACGCTCTGTTCACCGCGGGCGGCGATGCTCCGCCCCATGTCAAAGCCTAAGGTCGAATTCATTGACCCGCGCGAAGCCGCGCCCCGCGCGGTGCAGCTCGACAAGCCTGTGTTCGACGCCAAGGCCATCTCCCGCGCCGACGAAACGCTGAAAGCCATGAGCGGCTCGTTCGCAGAGTGGCTGGATGGCGATATCGCCAAGCTGCAAGCCGCGCGCATGGCTGGCGAAGCGGCGCAATGGTCCGATCACTCGCTGCACGTCGTGTTCGCGGCTGCACATGACCTCAAAGGCATGGGCGCCACTTATGGTTTCCCATTGGTGACTCAACTCGCGGCATCGCTCTGTCGCTTGACCGAAACCGAAGCGGGCAAGGACGCGGCCCGCGCCAATCCTTCGCTCGTCACCGCGCACGTGGATGCGCTCCGGGCCGCCGCGCGCGATCAGATCACTTCGACCGCCCACCCGATCGGGCGCGCATTGGTGCAGGCGCTTGAGGCCCACGTGGACATGCTGGGCGTCGCGCCCGAGTGATCCGCTAACGCCCTCTTCACCGTGTTCGCCGACCGCATTTTAACAGCGGGCGTGCGACAAGGCCGGTCCATATGACCGTCATCCCGTTCCGCCCCCGCCACCAAGAGCCGCAACACGAGCCGCTCGCGTTCGCCATCGGCGCGCGCGTAGATCTGCGCGTTGGCGCGCTGGCCGCCGGGGTCGTGCGCCCGCGCGCGACGGCCGAGGAAGCGTTCGCGTTTTCAAACCTGGCGCGCCTGTTGCGTGCGGCGCGGATGGCGTGGCGCGAGCGCGGCATTCACGCGCCACTCACGCTTGCGGTCCCACCCGAAGTTCACGCCGATCTCGAAGCCGACCTCCTAAGCGAAGCGGCGATCGAAGCCGGATGCACCCGTCATGCCCTGTCGTTCGAGTTGTGCGAGCGCCGCGTCATCGCTGACGGCGGCGCGCTCGCGGAAGAACTGCGCGCGCGCGGCTGGGGTGTTGCCCTGCGCGGCGATCCCCAGTGCCCGCTGCCGTTCGGCGTCCGCGCTCGGGCACTCTACAGCGAGCTTGTGTTGGAAGCGCCGCTCGAAAACGATCCCTTCCTGGCCATGGAAGATGGCGACCGTAGCCCGCTGGGCCGCCGCCTGCTCGCCGCGAAAGCTGCTGGCCTCATCATAACCGCTGAAACCGTGCGCACGACGGGCCAAGCGCGCACCCTTGCGATCGCCGGGTTCGACCGCGGCGGCGGGCCGTTTGCCGAGGCGGGTTTGCGCTAGACCAGCGCGGCGACTTTGTCGTTCTGCAGCCCGGTGGCGTCGAGCTTTTCCAGCAAATAATCCAAATCGTCCTTCGGCACCGACTGAAACAGCGTCAGCGTGCGCTCCAGCATACGCTTGCGGAACGTGATCCGATCCGTCGCCACGACTTCGCGTTCGATCGAGTGATAGACCTCGATCGCGGCGCGGAAAGAAGGGAAGAGCCGCGGCGGCAAGCCGGCGCGCTCGAACGCCGCCTTCAGCCCGAGCGGCCCGCCATCGTGGATGAGCAACCAGATGCGTTGATGCGGCAGCCCCGCCAACTCAGCCATGGCGTGCTCGACGAACTCGATCTGCCCTAAGCACAGCCCGCGCATCAGCAATGACGGATTGAGCCGGCCGTTGAGATTGAGCTGCTGCACGAAGCGGCCGATGTCCTTCTGCCGTCCAGCTTGCTCGACAATGTCGATGGTCACGCGCTCGCGCGCGCCCATGGCGAGATCGATGGCGATCTGCGGCGGCAGCTCGTGTGTGTTGACCAAGTGATCGAACACTTCGCCCGCGACCAGCGAGACAAGCTTCTCCGTGATCGCTAGCGGAAGCTCATTGCGATGAACCATCGCCTTGGTGATCGACGACACGCCGGCGAAACGTTCAAGTGTGAGGTCGAGGCCGGCTTCATCGAAGTTTGCATTGTCGTTCGCGATAGCGCGCCACACTGCTTCCGGCGCAGCGTGCGCCGCGATCGCGCCGGTCACCGTCGTGGACAACGTTTCGCGGCTTGCCACCGCGACCTGCTTTGTCGGCGGGCATGTGCGAACGATCTCGACTAGGTCAGCGTCCGTCAGCGCCGGCGAATTCAAGATCACCGGCAGAGCAATCGTCTCGACGTCTCGCGCCAGCTTGTTCGCTATTTCGCGCGGCAGCTTCGGCGAATTCTTCAGCGCCACCGCAAGCGCGCGGCGCACCAGCACGGCGGCGTCTTGCGCCATAATGTTGATCACGCCCTCGGCGTGCGCGCGTTCCTCAGGGGAAAGCTCAGCGTCTTCGATGCAGCGGCAAATCTTGTGCGCGGCCTGTGCCCGATCTTCCTCCGTCACGCCCTTGATCAGGGTGCGGATGTCGCTATCCGTGAGGTTGGCGCGCATGGTGACGATCGACATGGGACGCTCGCGCTTTGGCGACAGCGACTCTCGCCGCGCCGATTAGAGGTCCGACAGTTGCGCCTGAGGCTTAACGAAGCCTTGATTGCGAGCGTTACGAACGTTGCGGGAAGGAAACGGGCGATGCTGGAAGGGCTGAAAGTCGTAGAGTACGCCAGCTACATCGCAGCGCCCGGCGCCGGCGGCATCATGGCCGACTGGGGCGCCGACGTGATCAAGGTCGAGCCGCCCGGTGGTGATCCGATCCGCATGTTCTTCGCCTCCGTCGGCATCGAGGGGCAAACGCTCAATCCGGTTTTCGAACTGGACAATCGTGGCAAGCGCGGCGTTGTGCTCGACACCGCGCAAGATGCAGGGCGCGACGCGCTGTTGCGCATGATTGACGACGCCGATGTGTTCCTTACCAACGTCCGCCCAGGCGGCCTCAAGCGCGCGGGCCTCGATCACAACAGCCTGCTCGCGCGCAATCCCAAGCTCATCTACGCGAGCCTCACCGGCTACGGCCTCGAAGGACCCGACGCCGACCGGCCCGGCATGGACTCTGCCGCGTTCTGGGCGCGCTCCGGCGTAGCGGCGCTGTTTCGGCCGAAGGGCGGCGAACCGGTGCAACTGCGCACCGCGTTCGGCGATCACGTCGCGTCGATGGCGATCGTCGCTGGCGTGATGTCGGCGCTGTACGAGCGCACGCGCACGGGCAAGGGCCGCTTGGTTGAAGCATCGCTGTTGCGCGTGGCGCACTATGCGGCGGGCTCGGACATGGCAATCCAACACACATACGGGCGCACCGCATCCAACCGCGCGCGCCGCGACGTTTCTCTGCCGCTGGTGAATTTCTTCAAGACGAAGGACGAGCGCTGGATCAGCCTGCTTTCACGCCAGGGTGAGGGCGATTGGCCAAAGCTGTGTCGCGCGCTGAAGCTCGAGCATCTGATCGCAGACGAACGCTTCGCGCGCGCCAAGGGGCGTCGCACGAATAGCGGCGAGTTGGTCGATCTGCTCGATGAGGCTTTTGGTTCGCGTTCGTGGGCTGAGGTGAGTATTGCCTTAGATGCAGAAGAAATGATCTGGGCGCCGGTATTGAGCGCGGCTGAAGCCGCCGTCGATCCGCAGGCCATCGCCGCCGGCGCGGTGGTGCAAACACGACAGGCCGACGGCACCACGATCAACGCACCGGGCGCGCCGATCCGCTTTCCGGGCGCGGACGATGGGCCAAAGGGGCCGGCGCCGAAGGTCGGCGAACATACACGCTCCGTACTGGCGCAGTTTGGCTATTCGGACACTGAGATCGATGCGCTCTTCGCCAGCGGCGCGGCCGCCTAGCGCTGCGTGCGCATGTAGGCGTTGATCGCCTGCATCGGATCGCGCTGTTCGCGGTCTTCGTTGTTACTGAGCAAGGGCAGCAACGCCATCGCGAACAGCGCATGTGCAAGCGCTGGCGACATGGCTTCTCCGTCGCGGCCATACTCCAAGCGCCGGGCGCCCTCGGCGCCCATGCTGGCGTCGGCATCGAGTTGCAAGCGATCGAGCAGGGCCTGCGCGGAACGGGCTTGGCCATCGGCGTAGAAGAGGCCGCGATTGGCGGCGGCTTCGCGCGGGAAAATCGCCGCTGCGCTTGGCGCGCCCTGCGACGCTGCCTCGATCAGGCGGATCGCGCCGCCCGGGCCCATGACGTGCGCGGCGTAGAGTTCACCAGCGCTCGGCGCACGGCCCAAGCGCGCTTGCAGCGTGCCTGCATTTTCGCGCGCAAGCTCGGCCGCCATGCGCGCCGAGATTTCTGGATCATTGCGCAGCGCCAGGATTTCACGCCGCGTGCCGGCGTCAGCGCCCTGCTGCAGCTGTGCCGCGTATTGGCCAAGGCCGTGTTCGCCGCCGTGGCGGCGCATCATGTCGAGCCACGTACTCTCGATGAACTGGAACAGCCCTGTCGCGCTCGACGTGCCGGCGCGCGCGTTAGGATTGAGCGCGCTTTCGCGGCGCGCGGTTTCCACCAGCAGCGAGAAATTGACACCCGTCGCGTCCGCTGCTCGGCGGATCGCGGCGCGGACGGCATCTTGGCCGACAGACGCGATCGGATCGCTCATGCTTTCGGACTGAGCCGCTATGGTGAATCAAAAGTTAACGACGCGCGTCGACGCCGAAACGACCTGCCCGCTGCTGTTAGTAGCTCTTCGGCAAGCCCAACACGCGCTCGGCGATGAAGTTTAGGATCATCTCGCGCGACACCGGCGCGATGCGCGCGATCATCGCTTCACGGAAGTAGCGCTCGACGAAGTATTCCTTCGCGTAGCCCATGCCGCCATGCACGAGCACCGCGGTCTCGCACGCGCTGAAGCCGGCTTCAGCGCCGAGATATTTCGAAGCGTTCGCCTCGGCGCCGCACTCGCGGCCCGCCTCGTAAAGCGCCGCTGCTTTGAACGCCATCAAGTTCGCGGCTTCCAGTTCGGCCCACGCTTTTGCGAGCGGATGCTGGATGCCTTGGTTCTGACCGATGGGTCGGCCAAACACCACACGCTCCTTCGCATATTGCGCGGCGCGGCGCAGAGCCGCTCGGCCCAGACCGATGGCTTCCACGGCAAACAGCACGCGCTCCGGGTTGAGGCCGCTGAGCAAAATCTTGAAGCCCGCGCCTTCTTCGCCGATCAGCTCGGCGTTGGAGACTTCGAGGTCTTCGATGAAGAGCGTGTTGCACTCCACGGCCTTGCGGCCCATTTTCGGGATCGGTTGCGCTTCGATCTTGCTGCGATCGAAATCGGCGTAGAACAGCGACAAGCCTTCCGTCGGCTTCTTCACCTGATCCTTCGGTGTCGTGCGCGCGATGAGCAGTATTTTGTTCGCGCGTTGCGCGTTGGTCGTCCAGATTTTCCGACCGTTGATGCGATAGCCGCTATTGGTTCGTTCGGCGCGCGTTTCTAAGCTCGAAGTGTCGAGGCCGGAATTTGGCTCCGTGACCGCAAAACAGGCCTTATCGGTGCCGTCCATCGCAGGCGGCAGGAAGCGCTCTTGCTGCTCCTTCGTGCCGAACTTCACGATCGGCATCAGGCCGAAGATGTTGAGGTGGATGGCGCTCGCGCCCGAGAATCCCGCGCCGGATTCCGCGACTGTCTGCATCATCAGCGCGGCTTCGGTGAGACCAAGTCCCGCGCCGCCGACGCTTTCCGGCATCGCCACGCCCAACCAGCCACCGGCGGCGATGTCGTTGACGAACGCGTTCGGGAATTCACCGGTGTTGTCGACGTTCAGCCAGTAATGGTCGTCGTATTTGGCGCAGATCTCTTCGATCGCGTGCTTGATGGCCGATTGTTCTTCGGTGAGGCCGATGGCGAACGTCATGCTTGCTTCTCAAATCTATCGGGCGACAGCGCCGCCCACGCGGGCGGCATCTCCGCGCCGAACACATAGCCCGTAATGATCTCCGCCGTAATCGGCGCCAAGAGCCAACCGTTGCGGGAGTGCCCTGCAGCAATGAGAACCTCGCCCGACGGTCCGATCATAGGCCAGCCATCAGGCGACATCGGGCGGATGCCGGCCCAGGCGCGGCCCGCTGCTCGCACTTCACCTGGGAGCGCTGCTTCGGCGGCCGCCAGGAGCGACGCGACTTGCGTTTCTTCCACCGCCCGATCGAAACGGTCGAACTCCATCGTGGCGCCGAGCACGACGTCGTCACGCCGTGTGGACAGGTAGAAGCCCGGCGCATGGACGTTCGGCGCAAGCGGCTCTTGGAGGCGCACCGGTAAGAGATGACCCTTCGCTGGGCGGATGCACTTCAACGCCGGCGCAGTGGCCATGAGCTTGTCCGTGGCCCACGCGCCAGGCGTCAGCAGCACGACGTCGGCTGTGTATACTTTGTCGTCATGTGTCTTGGCGGCGATCGCCGTCACGTTGGCGACGTCGGCGTTATACTCGATGATCACGCCGTGCGCGCGCGCTTGCATGCTGAGACCGCTCAGCACGCGCAACGGATCAGCGACGCCTTCATCGACCACGAACACCGCGTGATCGTGCTTAGCCCGCAATCCAGTGCGCTTCTTCAACTGGCTTGCGGAAAGAGGCGCCGCGCTTGTCGCGTTGGTCATGGCGCGCGCGATCACTGCCGCCGCTTCTACTTCGTTCGCCGCGATGATAACGCCGCCATCGAAGCGCACACCATCGGCCCACTCGGCGCCCGGCTGCCACTCACGCCACAACGCCAGCGATGCAAACGAGAGCGCGTCGTGCGCCGAGCCAGTTTCACCGAGCGGCGACAACATGCCCGCGGCGGCGGCGGAAGCGGCGGGGCCGTAAATGTCGGCGTGCTCGGCCTCGGCTTCCAGCACTGTCACGCGCGCGCCGGCCTTGGCTAGCCGCACGGCGCAGAACAGGCCGACGACGCCACCGCCGACGATGACCACACGCTTCATGAGCCGTCATGTGTTCGGAATTTGCGCCGCACGCAAGGCGGCGCGACGGCGCGGCGCGTCAGCCGCGCTTACGCCGCACGTCCGACGCGACCGACTTGGCCAAAGCCGCCATGGCGTCGGCGCTGACGGCGAGCAACGCTTCCGCCGGAACCTCGTGGCCGAGAGCGGCCGACAAGCGCTTCGCGGCGGCCTGTAAGCCAGCCCAGCTCTTAGCGTCGATGCGCACGATGGCGCGCGCCGATTTGGCTTTCTTCGCCTTGCTGACCTTGTCCACCGGCTTCCGCGTGGCCGCGATCGCTTTCTTCATGTTGTCGACGTGCGCGCGGTCCTTGTCCTTCTCGACCTTGGAGAGCGCGCTATAGGGCTTGAACAGATGCTTCGGCAGGCTTGGATCGCTCTTGTTGCGCTTGATCCAGGCCTTGTGAGCGTAGTCCGACGCGGCCTCGCGATCGTTTGGGAATTTTCGCACCGCCGCGAATGCATCTTGCGCCGCGCGCTTGTTGTCGGCCTTCGCCTTCGCGTGCAGCTTCGCCCATGGTTGATTGACGTCAACCATAACGCCGCCGCGCAACCGCATCCGCGGCTTTCCCTTTTGTTCAGGATTGGTTTGCAGCAGCTGCTTGCGCCACGCATCGTGCGAGCGCGCGGCGAAATACTCCACCGCCGCATCCATCACAGGATCGGCTCGTCGCCTTTTGCCAACCGAGGCCATCCCTCACCTTAGCAAGCATTCTTTAGGAAAGCGCAAAGCGGCTCGCGTTTCAGGAGCCCCGCCACTCCAGCAGATCGAACTTCGGATCGGGGTACGAAGCGTCCACGAACGACCGCCCTGCGCCGATGCCAACTTCGAGCAGAAGGTCCATGTTGGCCTTCTTGCCGTTGTCCATCAGATCGAGCGCCTCCATGATTTCGGCTTCAAGCTCACGGCCCAGCAAGCGCTCGAGCCCCGTCATTGGCGGGACTGGATCGCTGGCGCGGCGGCGCTTGGGCTTGGTGTCGAGCACAACGTCCATGCGCTGATAATCCAACAGCGGCGTGCCGCTGATGCAGACGCCCGCCATGTCACCGACCTCAGAGTTCACGCGCCATGGCTTCTTCGGGTTGGAGAACGCCTGCATCATCATGACGCCCTGGATTTGCGTGTCGTAAACCATGGCGCGGAGCGCGTGCACGCCTCGCAAGCCCGGCGGCAGACCTTGGAATGCTTTGCCGTCAACGGTCGGCCGGCGCGCGCCGGTGCCGCAGGACGTCATCATCAGATTGCTCTCGCCCGCCCTCCAGCCGAACCGGTACGCGGGTTCGAGCGCCAGCATGAAGAGCTGCATGCTCGGATTGTTGTTGGCGCTGACGGCGCCATCGACGAAGTAGCCCTTCTGGATCGGGCGGCGCTTATCGTCGAACTCGATGTCGATGGTGATCTCGTCGAAGAAGGTCGGCGCGGCGGCGCTGGCGAGCACAAGATCGACCAACCGGTAGCGCTTGTTCGGAAACACGCCACTGTCCGACGCCGGATCGTAGAACACGCCGAGCGGATGGTTCGTCACCACCCACGCTGAACCCGTGTCGATGCGCTTGGCGTGAATGGCGAGGCCGGTTTTCAGATCCTGCGAGCCAAGCGTCTTGGTCGAAAGAACGGCAGTCAACGCGCGACGCAACTTCTTTGACTCGAACTTCGATTGCAGGAAAACGCCATCGCCCGCCGTGCGCCCGAACACGTCGGGGCCAAGGCGCGCATAAAGCTCGATCATCTCATCGACGCTCATACCAAGCGCCAAACCAGACGAAATGATCGCGCCAGTCGAGGTGCCACCGATCAGATCGTAGTAGTCGGAGAGCCGAAACGCGCTATCGCCGCCGGCGCGACGGCGCAGTTCGTCCTCCAGCGCCTTCAGCATGCCGAGCGTCAGGATGCCCTTCACACCGCCGCCATCGAGCGCGAGGATGCGCTTGGCGCCGGTGTCGGGCGACAGGTGTTCAAACAACGTCTTCGGCATGCGTCCCCTTATGAGGTCACTTTAGCCGCGCGCGCGTCTCAAAAGAAAGCCAGGAGCGCCGGATCGCGGCCTAAATGAACCCACTTGAACTCCGCAGCGAGAAAAAGTCCGCCGGCGACGTAAATCGGCCTCGCCTTGGCCAGCGCCAAGCGCCGTGCTTCGGCAACGGAGTCTGCAATCACGAGTTCAGCCTGTGGATTGGCGGCGTAGGCCGCGCTGGCAATCTCAGCGGCTGGCGCGCCTTTGTGGCGAGCCGCCGCGCAGATGATTGTGGAAAAGCCGGGCGCCAGCGCACCGATCAGCGCGGCGACCTCCTTGTCGACGGAGGCGCCGCACACCAGCACCGCATCGCGCCCACCGCGCATCGCGTCAAAGCCCGCGCGCGCGGCTGCGATCGCTGCCGGCGTGTGACCGACATCGATGACGATGAGCGAATCGTTGCCTATGACCTCCAACCGACCCGGCCATCTTGTTGCGGCGAAGTATGGAGCAAGGACCCCCTCGTCAACATCAAGGATGGCCATGGCAAGACTCAGCGCCAAAGCGGCGTTTTGATTTTGATGTTTGCCAATTAGCGACAGGTCGACGCTATAGTACGGTGGCACAGTCACATAGCGAACACCGATGGCCGCGCAATGACGCGCCAATACCTCCCGCACTGATGTCCAAACGGCAGCGTAAATCGTGGCGCCAGGAGGCGCCGCCTCGACCTTGTCGAGTCCAATCTCTTCAAGCGTCGAACCGAGAAGAGCGGTATGCTCCAGATCGAGCGAGGTGAGCGCTACTACCTTAGGCCTTATAAGCCGAACCGGATCGAGCCGCGCACCGATCCCAGCTTCCCAAACCGTGTGTGCGCAACCGCGCGCGGCGAACCAATCGGCGGCCACCAAGAACAGGAATTCGAAACCGCCGAGCTCACCCGTCTTGCCGCACACCTCTACGGCTGCCGCAACACGATCCCAATGATGCTCCAGCTCCTCGTCGGAAATGTCCTCGTCACCGATGCGGAAGCGCTCATTGAGTGCGAACAAGTGCGGTGAGGTGAAGAGGCCGACGTTCGCGCCGCCTTGCGCCAACAGCGCGGCCGTCATTGCGGCCGTAGAGCCTTTGCCATTGCTGCCGACGATGACGGCGCCCTTTTCACCAAAGCCCGCCAGATCAAGCCCGAGCTTATCAGCAATCGCGCTTACCCGCTCCAAGCCCGGCCCATGGCCGAACTTCGGATACGGCACGCGCCACAGCCTCATCGCAGCGCCGCGTCGAAATTGGCGCGCCAGATCGCGTCGATCAGATCCCAACGGCCGGCCTCTTCCAAAGTAGCGATCATCGGATTGGAATTGACCTCGATCACGCAGAGGTCGCGGCCGTCGCCGGAGAGATCGAACATATCGACACCCGCGAGTCGCAGGCCGAGCGCGTCCGTCGCAGCCAGCGCCACGTGCTCAAGCGCCGCCTTCGCGCCATCTCGCAGATCGTGCGCGCCTCCGCCAGCGGAGCGGTTGGCGGGGCCGTCGAGCGTAATCTTCGCGCCGGCTGCCGGAGTTTCGTCCAAGCTCAAACGATGCCCGCGCTCATCCCGAGGCAATAGGAGAGCTTCAGGCGTTTCTGGATCACGCGGCAACGTCTGCACCAGCATCCGCACGGTCGAGCGTCCATCGCCCGTTAGCTGCGGCGGCGATTTCCGGTACGAGAACAGGGCCCGCCCATTCAAAACAAACACGCGATGCTCCGCAGCGCGCACGTAGGGCTGCACCACAATTGCAAAATGTTCGCGTGCAACGCGACGCATGTAGTCGGCGAATGCCGCTTCGCTCTCAATCACTTCGGCATGCAGCCCATTAGACGCCGAGAGCGGTTTGCAAAAGATCGGGTACGCCGCCGAGCGCGCGTAGCGCAGCGCGTCCTCCGGCTCCCGGCCCGGCGTCCGCATCTCCGACCAGCGCTTGGTGACGAAAAATTTCTCGCCCGGCAGCACCCGCACGTCGGCTTGCCGCAGCACTTCTGCGCAGAACGCCTTGTCGCGCGCAACCGACGCCGCGCGCGCATCGTTCAGCGCGTAGGGCGTGCCTGCACCCGCCGCGAACGCAGCGACACGCGCACCGTCGCGGACTTCGAACAGATAACCGTCAGCGCCGTCGAGCGAACGAAACGCGTAGCCGCACGCCGCCGCCGCATGCGCCGCGTAGCGCGCGTGGGCGCTCTTCAGCGTGACTTCGGAGATGGAATTGCCCTGTAATGGCAATGGTACCGCCTCCCGGGCTCGAACCGGGGACCCCTGGTTCCACAACCGCAGAAAAAGACATTGAAGATCAATCACTTAATCAATGACTTTTCCACAACCGTTGCACACGCCGGTTTGGGGAAACTGGTACCGCCTGCTGGGCTCGAACCAGCGACCCACGGCTCCACAAGCCGTTGCTCTACCAACTGAGCTAAGGCGGCACAACGCTGGAGGAGATAACGAGACGCGCGCTCCGGCGCAAGCCGACGCGCACGTCTAGGCGGAACTTACTCAGTTCGCCCCCTTCACCAAGAAGCGGCGCTTAGCTGGCAGACGCCAATTGCCGGTCGATCGCGTCCGCGAAATCGTCGTCGGCGCGCTGGTCCGGAAACAAGTGGCCGTAGACATTCATGGTCAGCTCAATGCGCGAATGGCCCAGGAAACGCTGCAGCTTCTTCGGCGCCGCGCCGGCGGCGATCAGAGCCGATGCCGCGAAGTGGCGGCCATGGTGGGGCGTATAAATCGGCTTCCAACGTTTGACTTCGCGCTTCACCTTTTCGCGTCCGCCTTCGGCAAGGCGCTTGCCGCAAAAAGTGCGGATGGAACTCACCTCATGCGCACAACCGGCCGCCGCGAGAATGGGTGACCAGACGTCCTGATGGAAGTTTGAGTAAAGATGCGCCCTCCCGCTGCGGGTCCGAAAGAGCAGACCATCTGTCGGCTGACCAATGGCGATCCAATATTTCCGAAGCACCGAACTCGCTTCTTTGCCGAGTGTGATCTTGCGGCGGCTCGCAGCGCTTTTCACGGGCCCGATCGTTCCGCGCATATGCTCGGAGCGTTGCACGATCTTCAATTCAGCCCGGCCGTCCGGACCGAAGCGCATCATTTTGACGGGGAAGCCGAGCATCTCGGACGGACGCATGCCGCCGGCAAACAACAGGCGAAACTGGGCGCCTGCCTGGCCGGTCTCGTCAAAGGCGTCGGCAGCGGCAAGGATCGCCACCGCAGCGGCCGGTGTCGGTATCTTGATGGCCTCGACGTCGACTTCATCGAAGTTCTCGACGAGATCGAGATTTGGCGCTTTGTGACGTTTCGCCAATGCGAATTTTGCGTCGCGCGCGGGATTGTGAGTGAGGTAGCCCTCGCCCACGCCCCATTTCAGCATCACCGAGAGAGAAACGCGGATTTTGCGCGCATACGGTGGGGACAGGCGTGCCGCGAGGCGACGTAGAAATTGCTGGATTGCCGGGGTATCCAGCTCTGAGAGCTTTTTGCGGGCGATCTCGTCCGATCGAACGTGCAGCCGCAGGTGCACCTCATAATTCTCGTATGTGGTGAGTTCGATGACGCCCGCAGCAGCCTCAGCTTCGCGCGCGATCAAATAGGTGTCGATCAACCAGTCTAGCGAGCAACCGATCCCGCCGCGCTGCCCGCCGGTCACCTTCTTTTGGTGCTCACGCGCCTCGGTCAGCGTTCGAAACGACTTCGAGCGCTGGACGCCGGCGCTATCGCGCCAACGGGCTTGATAACGCTTGCCGCTCTTAGTCTCGTAGCTGTCGATGTCGTTCGACATGGGGGGCGGCTCCGTCGAATTATGATGGCGCAGAAAGCGATCCCTCTCGCCATTTCTCAGGCAAAGTGGAATCCGCTTTCTGGGCCGCGTCAAGCTCGCTCTTGAACGCGTAAAGCTCGCCCTTGCGGCCCAAGCGTCTGATTGGCAGCGAGCCAATGCGGCGCGCGTAGTACACGGCGTCATTTGTGCAGCGAAGGTAAGCAGCGATCGCATCAACGCCGTTGAGCCGATCCGGGCTCAAGAGCACGGGCTCGCGCAACGAAAGCGCCGCTGGTTCAAGTATCAACTCATTCATCTCGCACGTCCTCGACGTATTGAGGGGCGCCCACCTTTCGCCGTGGGCCGCGCCGCCGGCCCCACTTGGGCAACCTGCGGCTCCCATCTTCTGATTGCCTCTTGGTGCCGGTGGTTGCCGGGCTATGGGATTCGGACGTCGAAAACGGCCTAGCCGCTCACGGTTGGGCCATTGTAAGCAACGCCGCCACACAGATGATCGTCAGACAGATCACGCCCAGGCCGGTGGCGTCAGCGTTGCCGATGCGCAGGCTCGCGCGCTCAAGTATTTGCCAAAAACGTTCCATGCCAGGAGCGTGTCGGTCGCTGCTTTGTTGCGCAAATTCTTTCGCACGCAACAGCTACGGCTCCTTCTTCGTGGATAGCCGCGATATGTGGAACGAGCCATTGCTGTCGAAGAGTCGCGACAGCCGGTCGATCTCTTCCTGCAGCTCCGCATTGTTTGGATACCAACGCGTCACGGTGCTCGGCGCGACCTCCAACAGCTCGGCGATTTTCCTAACGGTAGGCTCGATGCCGCGCGCCTTCAGTTGCGCGCCGATCCAAGGCGCATTCCTCTGCCGTGTGTGTGCCGCGACGGCTTGCTTGTAGTGCTGGTTGGCGCCACCCAACCGCTCTCGGATGAGAACGATCAGGTCGCGGTTCAACTCCATAGAGTCGGTCCAACTTTGTGCGTCCAGCGCAACGCAGATCAACCAGTCAATAAGGCTGTCGGGCATGACCATGCCGCGACGAACCAATTGCGTCTCGCCGTTTTCTGTCAGCTCGCGCGCACGAACAATGTGATCCATGAGCTTCAGCGAAAGTTCGCTGACGGCCGCTTGGTTCGCGTCCAAGACGCCGGTCATCAGCGGGTGAGCGCCAATCCCATAGCGCTCTAACTCTTTTTCCACGGCAAACAGGTCGTCGATGCCGCCGAGCACCGCGACTTCAATCTCTGCATCAGGATCCGCGCGTCTGAGCGCCAGGTAGTTTTCCAAAGTGGGATTTTGTTTGTAAGCGCGCGACACGTCGTTGAAGCCGCCTTCTTCGCCTGACCCGAAGCTCATTCCGCGCTCCGTCACAACAACCCTCAGGAGAATGCCGCCCCATGGTCTCGAACCGAAAACCGCTCTCTTAAAAGCCGACTGCTCTATGCATTTGAGCGCTGGTCGTTGGCAGCGTTTAGCACGGATTTTCACGCGCTCGAAAAGACCTCAGATGAAATCGGCTAGGTCACCCTCTGTCGGGAATACGCGGCGCGCGACGAATAAGCCGGCGATCCGTGCATTTGGGAATCGACCGCGGAGAATGTCGCGCATGGCCACATAATGGCGACCGGTCGTCAGCACATCGTCCAAGATGACGACGAGCCCAGGTTCGGGCTGCGTAAGCGCTTCATCCACGACGTAGAGTTTCTTCAACTCGTCAATCGATGTGCGCTCGCCAGGCTGGCTGGCGTGAGCGGCCTGACGCGAGGCGGTTTGCGCGACAAGCTCCCGCACATTTCCCGACATCGCCTGCGCCATACGGAGCATGCGATCGTCATAGGCTGGATCTGATTTCGCCTTGGACGGGGGCACTGGCACAATGACCGCGGCGGCCAAGAATTCCGGGTTCAAGGTCTGTTTGAACTCATTGGCGCATTGAAGGACGGCGCCGTCCTTATAGCCCCACGCCGCCGTACCTTTGTAACGAACGTCTTTCTTGAGATTGTTGATGCGATCGTTTGCTGGGCTGTGGCTGAAATTGCGCCCGCTTGTGTATTCGTAAAGGTAATAGCATTCGTCCGCCTCACTCAGGAACGTGTGAAGCGGTAGGTCATCCTTCTCGATGCGCCTTAGTCGGAGGGGGGAGTTCTGCGAGGATGTCATCTTCGTTCCTCACCCTAATGGCTCCCTTCTCAAGAAAGGTTTTAGGCCAGGTTAGATCTGGGCGTTGGAAGAGATTGTCCAGAATGAAGAGTTTGCGGCCCTGATGCAGGGCCGCGCGGGCTTGAGTGAGCGTTCCCGACGTCTCCCCGGCTTCCACGATCACGGTCGCCGCCGACAACGCGCTCATGGTCTTATTCCGCTCAGGGAAAAACAGCCGATTAGCGCGATAATCCTGCTGCTCCGACCGGAGTACCGGTACTTGTGAGATGAGCAAGTGGTTGGTTGCGATCTCTTTCTGGAGATCGGCGTTCTCGCGCGGATAGACCTGACCGATATGTGTGCCAATCACAGCGATCGTCGGTGCGTTGCAGGTGAGCGCGGTACGGTGTGCGGCGGTGTCGATGCCGGTCGCCAAACCTGACGTGATCGTGTAGCCGGCGCCGGCGAGCATGCGGGCCAACCGCTCTGCGCGCTTCACGCCCTCAGCCGTCGGGCTGCGCGTGCCGACAATGGCGACGGAGGTCGTGAACGCCAACTCCCAGGAGCCGCGATAATAAAGCAGCTCGACCGGCTCCTTCGCATCCCGGAGGGGCACGGGATAATCGCCAGCGCCGTGAATGCGGATGCCGAAGCGATTAATTCCGGCAGCCGCCAGTCGCGCAGCGGCGCGCTGTTGGGTTAGCTCGGCCGTCGCGGGATCGACAAAGTTGGAGGGAAGCGCTCCTGGATGCTCGCGGAACCGGTCGGCGATCCGTTTGAAGGTAGTCTCTTTTTGAAGCCAAAGGGCTTCGTAGGCGCCCATTTCGATGCGCGGCGAGATCGCTTCGACTTCGATTGTAGCGGCCAAGGCTGCGGCGGGGCTCATGAGTTCATCCTCGTCCGATTCCTATGGCGGCAACCATGGGCTCGGAGGTCCGTTCCACGTGGAACGAAAACAGAACATCTGATTCTAGTCAAGAATCCATTGCTGACGGCGCTCACCATACCGAATGGCGCGGCCAGCGGAACCGCCCGGCACCAAGCAGTGGCCGACTACGAGTAAGGCAGATTCCGGATGCGGCGGCCGGCCGAACCAGTATGCGGCCCCTTGCCCGCCGTGACCCCCGACGGACCGTGACTAATCCAAAATGGCGTCGGGCAATGCAGATGGGTTCCCCATCGCGAGAGCTCGGTAAGGTTGGTCGCACTGAGCAGTGCGCGCAAGTCCGCCACCTCTTGGTCCACGCAGTTGCGGGTGTCTTCGAAGGTTCTGCACAACCGCTCGAGCGCCACGACCTGTTCGCGGTCCATCGCTGCGACCGCTTCAGCCTGCGAGACGTCATCGCGCCATAACGGGTGGGCGTGGCGGCGAAGAACAACTGCCCCGCCGACGAGGAGCGCCAGTTCGGTAAGTTCGTTGCGAGCCTTGGCGCGTACTTTGAGCCCGGCCACGCTCACGCGCGAAGTCACGCTCTGGCGCATGGCGACGCGCCTTCCCTGACCATCGCGCGCACCGGTCTCGATTTCAACGCTCAACCGCCCTTGGGCGTCGAGCGCTCGCAATAACTCTTGAGACGCCCGTTTCGTCACGGTCGCGACCAAATCCTCGCGGGCGGCAAACAGGGCGTCGAAGTCTCTCATCGACCATCGTGCGAGGATCACATGCTCGGGCAGCTTCGATATGGCGTCCTGCAAATAGCCGCGCGCGGCGTCTTCGGCAGCCTTTTCTTCAAACTCACGAACCTCATCGGCGTAGGTGTCGCCGTCATAGAAGTCATGACCGCACTCGTGTCCGATCGCGCGCACACGTTTGTCGCCAGCAGACCAACAAAGCTTTCCCTCGTAGTATTTCGGGCTGTGCGGCGAACAAATGGGACATGGGCTTTTCGGCACGCGCTTGCGAAGGGTTTCAGGCGTGGCGAAATCAGTGAGCGGCTTAGGCGGGTCGTCGGGATCCGGCTTCGTCCATGCGAGCCCCGGAAAAGTCACGGGTGTACCGTGCTTGATAATGTGAGCACGAAACCGTGCGCAGTATGCATCATCCGGGCGCTGATGGAACTTACGCCCAGCGCCGAGTGGCGCGGAATGGGATTGCTTTGGTGACCGCTTGGCCAAGCCTGCGCCTCCAGTGCTGAAGATGACAATCCTTATCACGCCGACGAAACGAATCATCTTAGCGCCGCCTGAGCCAACAGGCGATTGATGTCGTCAGTGCCTCATTGCGACACCGAATACACCCAAATCAGGCTTGGCTGAATCGGACCGTTTAGAAACCGTTCATCGAAGCAGCATCCAATCGGCAGGTGCTCCATCGGGTCGAGAGAACTGCGCTCCATTATGACGTCGGCGTCGGGTCGTCGCCGGCGCACGCGCCTGCTCAGAGTTTGCTGACCATCATACGCGCCGTCGCGGAGCTCTCGTCCAAGGGCGAAGCAATCTGGCGCCGAAACAAAGGCAAGTCCGTCATCCGGATCGCGCGCGTTCGCATTCACAACAACGGCTCGCGAGCTGTGCTGCTGTTTCAGCACAGCGACAGAGATGCCGCCGATCCTTCATTTTCCGAACTCGTGACAGGTGAGACACGCACCGAGCAGAAGGGCCTGGGTGAAGGCGTGGCGGTGTCCGCCCACATGGTCATCGATCTGACGCCGTCTGCACGCAATCCACACGTCTACCAGGCGGTCCTGGAGCACGTGCCGGGTTTGACCAAATACTATGTCGAACAGGCGCTTCAGTCCGTCGTGCGCAAAGTGGCCGGCTATCGATTTGCAGATATCAATGGGCTGTCCGGGCAAGCCTATCCTGTCTTGTCGTTCTCGACGCGTCTGCAAGAAAGCCTCTTCGCGGAGGTCGCGAAAGGCCAGCTCAACCAAATTGTGTTCATCCGGCATGAGCAACTCGGCGACGGATTTGATAACGAGCCAGCTGTCCTTCCCAAGGAAGAGACCTACCGGCTTCAAGCTGTCGCTGAGCGTAGCGGCAAGGGCGTCGTCGCCCTCATGAACCGGCTGATCAAGTCGGGCCGAGACAAAGGCTATACCAGCGCGAAGTTTGTCTTCACCAACGAAGACGGCAAGACCAAACAGCCCACGTTTGACATTAGCCGCGCTGAGAACTTCGAGGCCTTCGTGGCTAAAGCGTCGCAATTCGAGGTCGAGGATGATCTTGCTCAGTGCGAGGCAGAAATTCGCGCAGACGTCTCCCGCAAGCTTGATGCACTATTGCAGCGCCACGTTGCAGGTCTCGCCGCGTGAACCGTCTTCTGACGCCGCTCGTCTATCTCAAAGTCCGTCACCCAGTCAAAATCTGGTATAGCGTCATCTATCCGATCATGTTTTCGGCGCCGCTGTCGGCGCTGCTCGTCTTTGCGCCGATCGAATATACGGTTGTTGGCGATAACGGCCTCGTAGAGACGTTCAACGCCCTGTTGGCGCTGCTGATCGGTTTCTTCATTGCCGCATTGGCGGCCGTGGCGAGCTTCGACCGCGCAGGCATGGACGCTGCCATGCTCGGCGACGGCGCGACCTTGTCGCTTCCCGATCGGAGCGAGCCGCTCGTGCTCACGAGACGGATGTATCTTTGCCTTTTGTTCGGTTACCTGACGCTCGCGACACTTGCGACCTACATTGTGTTCGCAATCGCCAACGTGATGCTGGCTTCGGTTTCGCCGCCGGCCGTTGGACTATCAGCGGGCACTTATGCTCTGGCGCGAGGCGGATTCATCTTCGTCTACTGCTTCTTGATTGGCCACATCCTCAGTCATTCCCTGCTTGGCGTTTACTATCTCGCCTGGCGCACTGTGATCTTCGAGAAAAAGGTGCTCGGTAACGAGTGAAGCGCGCGATTTGCGAGAAGCCGAGCACGTCAAATGTAATGCTTGAAGGGCAACGGCTTCAGCTTTTCCAGATTGTGTCCCGCCGTCAGTATCTCGCCTATTGCGTCAGCAAAGCGCAGCGTCACAGGTTGACCGTCACCATAAATGCAGGCGTTGAAGTTAAGCTTCGTCAGACCAAGCACATCACTAAGCACCGTCTCGATATCGGCATCGCCGCGCTGCACCGAGATTCGATAAGGGTTTGGCACTTCCCATCCGGGGTAGGTTTGCAGACGCGGCACGAAACCGGCAGTCCACAGATAAGCTGTGCGGTCATCCAGAATGAGCGCTGTGCCGCGGGGAAGGTTTAGCGTCGCCTCCACCTCCTCGGTCTTGTCTCTGAAGAACTTAATGTCCTTCGATTTTTGAATCTGGATCGCGCTTAGAATACCAACGCCTTTCGCGCCCCTCTGAAATCCCCGCCACTCATCTGGCGTGAAGCGCGTTCGCCCGTGAATGAACACCTCGGCCGGCGCACGCTTGTGTTCGAGAGCATAGCTTTCAACCACCTCGGCAATGATGCGCTCGGCTGTCTCTTCGTCGAGGTGATGCTCGCCGGCGCGAACGCTATCCCAGGGTCCAAGGTGACCTCGAAAGACGACACCCTCACCCGTCGCCAGGAACATTTGCGCGCCGCAGCATACACGCTGTGACGCGGCGCGGCTTGGGTCTTCTTTATAGACAAGTCCAATATAGCAAACGTCAGGACGAACGTTGGTAAGGCGCCACGGCGGACCAGCGACTTTGTAATAGAGCGTTGTGATCAGATTCCACGCGGTTGTCGCTGGGTCCTGAACGCCGCGAATGAGACCGCCGAATTTGTCGAGAAAGTCGTGCGGCGTCAACGTCGTCTCGCGAATGACCTGGGTGACGACCTCCGCCTCCAGCAGTCTCGCCTTTAGCTGGTTGTGAACATTCAGCTCATACTGATACGGCAACCGCGCCGCTTCATCTTCAGGAAAGAGGAAAGCATCGGCGCTCTTGCGCTTCTGCACTGCGTCGGCTGGTTGCGGTGTCGGAATCCGCTGGCCCTTGGGCACAATTGATTTGGGCCGCCCGTACTTAGAAACATCTTCCGGCAGGACCACGATCCAAAGATCTGGCCGAAAATCCGAGCGGCGTTTGAACTCAAGCAATTCGTTCACAAGCAGATCGACGGTGTCGTAGACCCGCCGATGTTTGTCGTCATAGCGAATGCGCTTTTCGAGTTCGCCGTCGGGCAAGACAATCGATTGGTGCGGTTTGTCGGGCCACGCGATTCCAAAGGCGGCCTGCACACCTGGAAACGGAGAGTGGTGCGCCTTGTCATTGAACGCCGGGATGAAACCCCGCACGGCCGCCATCCAACGGGATAATCGCTCCAATCCGGCGGCAGAACCAATTGCGCCAATGCGAATTTCACGCGCGGCGTGCGGCGCTGCTGGCCCATATAGAAAAAGTCCATCCTTAGGGTGCAACGCGGTTTGACCGAGCCCGAAGGTGAGCTTCGGTTCTTCGACATGAAGGGTTCTCATGTTCATGCGTCACCTTCAGCGTCGTCGTCGGTGTTGCCCTCACCCTCGTCTGGCTCTTCATCGTCAAGGCGAGCGAACGCAGGGTCGTTCATCAAGTCGCTCACATCTAGATCCGCCGCGTCACCCTCGGTGTCTGCAACCTTCCGCGCCTTTCGTTCAAGTACAGTCGATGGCCGCACTGAGAGAGAAGCGACGACTGCTCTGGCGCTGACTGCGCCCAGTGCATCACGTCCGAACGGCAGGACAATCTCGCCCTTTTCGTCGGAGAGATAGGCGGTCATTGCGTAGAGCAAATCCCGCCATTTGGCGTTGAACCACAATTTGCAGTGCGCGCGCCGATAGGATGCGGTCGGCTCCTTTATACCTGTTGGATCGGTATAGATGACGTGGGGCGTGAACTTGAGACGGAGCGGCTCATCGGTCAGCGGCGTCGCCGTGATGCCGAAATGCCAGTCTCTCTCGCGCAGTCCATACATGCCGGTGAGTTTGCGATAGCCAGTGGTGCCGCTTGCGCGCACGAAAGACTGTTTATCGCCCGGAAGCACGCCTGCGGGCATCCACCAAGCATTCTTCTTGTCGCTCAAGGCAAAGGCATTCAAGGAACGTCCCGCCGCCATACGATCAAAGGCTTGCCGCAGCAGGCTTGCGAGCATCTTTTTCGGGACGCCTTTTGCAAACCGAATCCGCTCGTCGCCACCGGCCAAAAAGGTCTCGATCGGCATCGCGTGGTGAAGGCTCACCGGTGTTGTGTCCGCGATGGGCTCTTGGACCTCGTCCCAATCAGCGAACGTCACCAAGCGACGCATGTATCCAAGCATCGGAAGCGGATGCTCCTTGGCGATCGCTGCGGGCTCTGTCTCGATGTTCTTTAGCGGTCTTCCGATCTCATAGAATTTGAGCTCGGCTGGCAATCGCACGATTGGGTGCCAGTTAGACACAAGAATGTCTTCGGCGTGTTCGAGCGTTACTTGCTCCGGCGCGAACGCGGTTTGCCAGCGTTGCAGTGCGTCCGTTGACGGTCCGTCGCTACGGCGTACGCCATCCTTCTCCAGAATATCCAAGACGCGAGCCAACGCATCGGCGTGATTGCCGGCGGCAATGATCGTTCGATTACTTATCGTCGGAGGAAGATCTTCGAAAGGTGCATCATCAATCTTGACTGGAATGACGAACCGGTTGTCGCCCAGTTTCTTTCGGAGCGCGTGCGCGCGATCGAGCTCTGCTCGCACGCCTTCTTTGTTGGGATCGGTCGAGGCTTTGGAGAGGAGGACGACGATCTTGCGGGCGTGGAACCGCAACGCATTGTCGATGTCCAACCACATCTCTTCACCGCCTAACAGGCGCGTGAGGTCGCTCCAGACCGTATATCCTGCGGCCTCCAATCGAGCGCCGTACCATGCGGCGATCGCATTATCGTCCGGATTGGCATGGCTGAGAAACACCACGCCACGATCCTCGATCGGCGCTATCGGCGCACGCCGAGCGTCCGGCGCGTCCAGATTCTTAGATGGTCCTGTTGTCGACATAATCTACAGCGGTGGAGTGATTCTACCCCAACGATAACGTTACGACTTAGTTGCGGGCCTTGAACAGAGCATCACGTTCTCATTGCGCATCGTTCCGGATTCAAAATGTCGGATAGCGTCCGCGGCCTCATCGTCAAGGCGCGGGCATGATCTAATAAGTTCGAACGGCGACAGGGGCCCCTGCGCGTCCCGCGATTGTCGCCTTTGTGCCAGCTGCCATCGTGCTCGCGCGCCTCAAGGGACGGCTCCGCCTCTTCGCCCTTGACCCGCGCTTGCGCGCGATGGCCGAGCAGAGCTTGTCGGGGCGCAGGGCGCCTCCGACAAATTGGTTCGCCCTGCCCTCCGGGCTGGGCCGAACACAGGGCTATTGCTTGAGATCTGAGCCTGGGGCCGACGGCGTCGCCTAGCCCCAGCTTATGAAAAGAGATCCCGCTGGCCGGGCAGTGTTTCGGGTCGGGATTGTTTTTGTTTTGGGCCGGCGCTCCGCTTTGCCAGCGCCACCTTCTTGGCCAGTTTCTGGTGGCGCCGTTTCCGATCGAAGGTGCAGCGCCCTTGGAATTGCAGCAGCGCCGCTTCAAGCGCCTCCATTTGCGACTTCTTCCAATACACCCGACGTCGGAGCACGACGGGCGCTGGAAAGTCGGCGATGTCGCTGCGCGCTGCACGCCAAAGCGTCCACCGGCTCACGCCTAGATCGTCCGCGACCGCCTTGAGCGGGAGATGATCCTTAAGCTTCATCGCGCCCGGTAAGGTCTAAGTTCGACGTCCCTCGTTACAAGGACTCTGACCGGCGCACCGGCGCGCGCCCGCAAAGTCGGACGCACCGTCAGTTCTCGGTCGACAATGCGCGCGCCGGTTTGCGCAGCTTGCTGTGCGGCGGCGTCGCCCACGGATTGGGCCAGCGTGCCCTGTTCATCTTCGTCTTCGGCTTCATTGGCGATGACGCTGATGATGGCGGACAAACCAATCGCGATGCCGAGACGATCGAGATGATGATCCGTCCGGTCTCGGAGACCGGCGGCGCCGGTTGGATCAGACGCGTTCATCTCCCGCAGGTTGATGGACCACCCATTGGGCAGGATGAGCCTATTCCAAACTAGCACCAAGCGGCGGTCTCCATAGGTGACGCCATTGTCGTACGTGCCAAGAAGGCGCGCGCCTTGGGGAATGAGCAGGTGCTGACCGCTCACCGTGTCATAGACCGGAGCGGTCACTTGCGCGATGACGCGCCCCGGCGCGTCCGAATTAAGCGCCGTCAACAGAGCAGCGGGAATGACGTCGCCAGCCTTAATCTCATAGCGCGAGCCTGGCGGCGTCAGACGCGCATTGAGCCGCGCGTCCGCATCAACCTCGGACGCTGCCGCGCCGTCCTGCGTAAACAGAATCGCAGATGCGCGCGCCACCGTTTGAGGATCGGGTTCCGCGCGGCCGCTGGCGACGTGTTGGCCTGCCTCCGGCGCGCCGCCACCCCACACAGCATCCTGCGGCGCCGTTAGCCCGGGCGTCTCCTCGGACGCGAACAATCCATCTTCGTAACCGGCCGGCATCACGAGATCGTTGGCGCCATATTGGTCGCTGGCGCCGCGAATGGATTCCGGCGGCCCACCCGCGGCCGCGACCGCGGCCTCCTCCTGCGCCGCCCTGCGATCAGGCCGCTCCGAGAGGCCGTACACCAAGGCAAACACAATCACTGTCCCCGCCAGTAGCGCGCCAGCGAGCAACACCTTGCGCGACAGGCGCTTTGGCGATGGCGGCTTGGAGCGCAACGCGAGTTGCGGCGGCGTCTGCGCGCTGGCTTGCGTCGCCGTGGTCATCGGCGGCTCCCGTGGCGCGCGCGTGAAGTGCGCGGATCGGTTGGATTGCGTTCAATGCGCACGACGATCGGAGACCGCACGCCGAGACGAAGCTCGCCCACATCAAAAACGCGGTCCACCATGTAGCGCTGGCCTGACGGCCCCGCTTGGACTCGGTAGTTCACGAGTTCGGCGCCCTCGCCGGTCACCACGAACAGCGGAGGCAGTTCCGCCGCGACGATGTCCGCCGCGAATTCTATCCAAGTCCGGCGGCCATCGTCGAACACGCGCGTCGGTATCCATGGCGGACGCCGCCCCTGCGTCGTGCGGATGCGATAAGCGAGATTGATCGCGTCAATCGGCGCCGCACCTTCGCCCCCGGATGTAGCCGGATAGCTCCAGGCGATCTGCGCTGAATACGCCGTGCCCGCCTGTGAGAGGGCCTCGATCAGGTAGGTGCGGCGGTCCGTTATCAAGACGATGTTGGTCCGAAGTCCGGCTGCGTTCGGCTTCACTAGAACGATGGTGCGCGCGTCGCCCTCGCTCTCGCCTTCGGCCTGACTGACCATCCAGCGCGACGTGTCGCCAGCAGCGATGTCTGCCAGCGTCTCACCGGGCTCCAGCAAAATGGTCGAGACGTAGTTTGGATTGGCGTAGACCTCGTAGAGCGCCCCAGGCTCGTACGCATAGACGTGACGCGCTTGAGCAAAGCCATCCCGTGTTGGGCTTTGCCGCGCATCGCGATTGGCGGCAGCGAGAACTTCGACCGGCGTCTCACTACGCGTTCGTCGCGCCTGCGCTGACGCCAAGTCGGCGAACGCGCAAGACGCAATGAGCGCCAAGCCGACACTAACACAAGCGCTCCTCATCGTTCACGGCTCCAGGAAAAGTCAGAGATTAAGAGTCCAAGGGGATTGTTGGCGATTTCATCCGCATTGCGCGGCGCACGTGTGGTCACCGTGAAGACGCCCGTATAGATCTCCGGGTCAGTCGTGCCGGTCGCATTGGTGGCGCGTTCGACCCAAGAGACTTCCCAGGCATTGTTCGACCGCGCGATGATGGAGCGGATGTGCACGGTGCGGCCCACGCGCCCGAGGCTGAGGAACGGATCGTCCTGACGCGCAATCTCTGTGAGCTGGGCCGCCGCCTGCGGCGTGAGGAAGCGATAGGCTTGCAGCCAATTCTCCCGCAACACCACGCCGTCCGTTGGCAGGGATCGCACCAAGCGGATGAAGTGGCCTAAGTGGAAGGCGACCTGCGCATTGCTGGGCGACCAGCGGCCATCAGCGGCGCGCACATTCATCACTTGGCCTTCCGGCGCCACTTCGACCACGTGTACAAACGTGCGCTTCTGCAGCGCCACCGCTGTAAGCGAGGCGCCTAGGATCGCGGCGAGCGCGAGTGAGCAGAAGGCGATTCCGCGCCAGGCGCGCGCCGAGAGCACGGCCGATCCCATGCGTGCATCCCATTCTTGCTGGGCGCGGCGATACGGTGTGTCGGCCGGTTCTGGCGCATAAGACCGCGCCGGCGAACGAAATGGAAAATTCATGGACTCCCCCCGCTCTTCGATGCGGGCTTGGGCTGCATGCCCGCATAATTGATCTGCGCCGGACGCGCGCCACTCGCGCCGCCACCACCTCCACCGCCCCGACTATTCGGACGCCGGCCCGCGATAGCTTTCCCAGCAGCGCCGAAGGCTGCGCCCGTAAGCTTCAGCGCCGGTCTGGCGATCATGCCGCCGAGCATCGCGCCGCCAGCCGTGGTGAAGGTCGCGCCAATGCCAGCGCGAACGGCGTCTGACCCGGAGAGATGCGGTTGACCAGACACCACCTCGCTGGCGAGCTGAGGCGCAAACCACGCGAGCGCAAGCACGGTCAAACCGAAGAAGAGCACCTGCAGGCCGCCACCATCATCGAGCACGAATTGCGGCGGCAGCGTCTCGACGAAAGTGATGGAGACGGAGGCAATGAGCGCCAGCACGAAAAGCCGGATGGCACAGCCAGCCACCCAGCCGAGTGGACGCTCCGCCACCCAGGCGGTGCCGTTGAAAACACCCCATGGAAGCGCAACGAACGCGGCCAAGGCACCAAGCTTGAAGGCGATCAGCGACACGAAGAGCTGCAGGGCCAGGACAAAGAAGCCCAGCGCCACGAACAAGGCGGCGATGAAGATGAGCAGCATCGTCAGCGTGTCGGTGAAGAAGTTCATGCCTTCGGCGAGGGCGACCGTGCGCCCGAACATCTCGATGCCGATCTGCCCTACGCGTCCGGGATTGTGGAGCTCCGCCATCGTCATCGAGCCGCCGCCGGCATTGAGGCCAAGCTGTGCGCCGGAGCGCACGATGATGCTCGAGAGGCTTGCCCAATTGTTCACGAGGAACGCGAACAAGCCGACGAACAACACCTTGCGGAAGAACGGCGCCATCGGCGCTTCGCCCGCGAGCGCCCATTGCGCGCCAGCCAGCGTGATCGAAATGACGATCAACGCGTTCAGCACGTAATTTACGTCACCCTGGATCAGCCCGAAGCCGGAATCGGCGACGGCCAGAAACTGGTCGAGGAACGAATTGACCGAGGCGGGATCCATGGTGTGTGCCTCTACTAGTCGTCGAACGCCGAGCGCGCGGACGCGGTCGTTGCACTGGCTGTTGTGGGGAAGGCGCGACGTTGAATTTCACGGGCGCGATCTTCTCGCGCGAGACGCTCCATGCGCTCGGTCTCAAGCGCGCGGCCTTGCGCGATCAATAACGCGTGAATCTCGGCGAGCTGGGAAGCCTGAATGCCGAGAAGCTGATTGCCGGCCTGGATGGCGCCGGTCTGCCCCTCCGCGCCGGTCGACGATTGCATCGCCCGGTCGATCCGGCCGCGTGTTGTCGCGATCGATTGCGCCGCGCGTGCTTCAGCGGCCATGGCGCGTTCGAGGCTTTCGCGGCTCTCCGCCTCCCAGTGGCGCGATTGCGACAGTACGCCTTCGAGATCGAAGTCTTCCCAGGTCTCCGGATAGAGCGTGCGAATATTCTCGCCCAGACCATCGACTTGAAAAGCAATGCCGCGCGCGCTGTCAAATAAGGCGCGCGCCTCGGTCACCGATTGCGACAATTCCGGCGACAGCTGCAGCGGGTTCTGGCGCAACATGGCCGTCGCCTGCTCGATCTGGCGGATTTGATTATTGATCTGCTCTAACGCGCGTGTCGCCTGCAGCAGGTTCTGAGCCAAATTGGTCGGGTCGATCACGGTCAGCTGCGCACGCGCCGGACTTGGCGCCGCCATGGCGAGCGCAACGACTGTGACACTCGTGGTGATCCATCTCCAGACTCTCATCTTCACCCTCCTATTCTGCAGCCACGAGTTGCTCGGCGGGCCCAGCCGAGGCGTTAAAGCGCCGAACAGCGTCAGCCGCGTCGCGCAACCCTTTGGTTTCCAGCCACGCGGCCGCAAAACTCTCTGGCGCGCGTGCAAGCACAGCATCGATGGCTTGATGATCTTCCGGACGTGAGGCGGCGACAAAAGCGAGTGCGGCGGCGCCCAAGCCCAACTCGAAAACGCGGCAGCCTTCACGCGCGCTCAGATAATAGTCCCTTTTCGGGATACTGTTGGCGATGAGATCAATCTGTCGTTCATTGAGTCCAAGCGCCGAATAGAACGCTTTCGACCGCGGCTCGCTGGCGCGGTCATTGGGCAGGAAGATGCGCGTGAGGCACGCTTCGATGATGGTGGATGCAATCGGGGAGGCTTCCACGTCCGCCAATTCCTGGCTCGCGAACACGACCGCCACGTTGCGCTTGCGCAGTGTCTTGAGCCAATCCTGAATTTGCGCCGCGAACGCGCTCTCTTTCAGGAAGAGCCAGGCCTCATCGAGAATGAGCAAGGTCGGGGCGCCGGTGAAGCGACGGTCGAGCACATGAAAGAGCGCCGGCAGCATAGCGCGCACCGCTTGCGGGCGCCGCATCAGATCTTCCATCTCGAACGCCTGCACCCGGCCAAAGCCCAAGCTCGACTGATCGCGGTCCAACAATCGGCCGTACGGCCCCGCATGGGTGAAGGGCTGCAGCGCCGCGCGTACGCGCGCGTCTTGCACCAAGGCCGTGAACATGGTGAGCGTGCGGTCTTCGCGGGGACGGCTGGCGAGGATGTCTAGCGCACGCCACAACTCGGCGCGAAGCTCGGGCGTCACGGGCACGTTCGCCGCGACCAGGAGATCTCCCAGCCAGTCGAGCGCCCAAGCCCGCTCGCCATCGTCATCCACCGCCTCAAGCGGCTGCAAGCCAAGCGCATCTTCTTCGCCCAAGTCGAAGAAGTCGCCGCTAAGGCCCAAAACGGCAGCGCGGCAGGAGCGTCCCTTGTCGAAGATATAAACTTGCGCATCGGCGTAGCGCAGCCATTGAGCCGCGAGCGTGGCCAGCAACACGGATTTACCCGCCCCGGTTGGACCAACCACCATGGTGTGACCGACATCGCCTGCATGCAGATCGAGCCGAAAGGGCGTGGCGCCATCAGTGGCGGTCATCATCAACGGCGGCGCGTTGAGATGGTTGTTCTTGAGTGGTCCCGCCCATACCGCGCTGGTTGGCATCAGGTGCGCCAGAGAGGGCGTCATCAGGATCGGCCGACGCACATCGGCGTAAGGCTGGCCTGGCAAGGAGCCAAACCACGCCTCTACCGCATTCACGGTCTCCACGTGCGTGACGAAGCCCATGCCGTCGGCAACTTGCTGCACTTGCCGTACGGCTTCGTTGGCCGCTTCTTCGCATTCCTCGGCAATCGTGATGGTGAGCGTGGCGTAACCGGCGGCGACGGCGTCGGCTCCAAGCTCCTGCAGCGCCATGTCTGCGTCTTCGGCTTGGTTGGCCGCGTCATTGTCTTGCAGCGTGCTCTCTTCGCGAAAGAGCGCCTCGCGCAACATGGTGAGAAAGCCTTTGCGCTTCGAGAACCAGCGCTTGCGGATTTTTTCCAATTCGCGGCGCGCTTCTTCCCGGTCGAGCGGCAGGAAGCGCGTCACCCAGCGATAGGAGATCGGCAGCCGATTCAGCGCATCTAGCAAACCTGGCTCGGTCTCGGTGACGAACGAGCGCACCGAAATGATCCGGAGATGGCGCCGCCCAAGCATCGGGGCGAGCCCGCCCAGCAAAGGCGCATCCGGCAAGAACGTGTCGAGATGAAACGGTGTGGTCGGCACAGCCACGCGGTGCGGACGATCGGAGACGCAATCGTGCAGATAGGTCAGCGTCTCCTCATCACTGAGCCACGTTGCATGCGGCATGATGATTTCAAGCAAGGACAGGAGCTGATCGGTCTCCTGCTGAAACCGTTCGAGGTGACGCCGATAGTCAACGGCCTCGGCGCGTGTCTCGCCGCCCTCAAACAAGAGGCTTTCGAGTTTGCCTTGGCGCTCCGCCGGCGGCAGCCAGGTTATGGTGAGAAAATACTGGCTCTCAAACCGCGCGCCTGCGGTTTCGAACACAGCACGCCGTTCTTCATCGATCAGCCAAGATAGCGGATCGGGCCAGCGGCTCTCAGGATAGCCGAGCGCTGGACCGCGGCGCGCTTCCACATGGAGACACCACCCTGACTGAAACCGGCGCAGCGCATTGTTGATGCGTCGGCTCGCGCCATCCAGCTCGGCCAATGTCGAGGAATCGAGATCGGGCCCGCGAAACGCGAGCGTGCGTTGAAACGCGCCGTCTTTGTTGAGGACGATGCCCGGCGCGATGAGAGCGGCCCACGGTAAGTAGTCCGCGAGGGCGGCGCCTGTTTGGCGATAGTGCGAGAGTTCAAGCATCGCTCATCCCTTCACACGCTGAAATATTTCGGCTTGGCCAAGTGACGCGGCCAAGTCTCCAAAAACCAAGGATCGCGCGTGGCAGCCCAAGCCGCGCCCGCTTGCAGCGCGGCCCACAACGGCAAGCCGATGAAAGGCTGCTGCAGCCCCAGACCAATCGCAGCGCCGATTGTGGCGTTCAGGATCGCAAAGGCGCGCGGCACGCCGCCCATCAGAATCGGGCGCGTCAACGACACGCGCAGTGGCAGGCGATAGGTTTCGGGCGTGTTCTCCATCGATCAGATCACCGCGCCGCCGGCGAAACCAAAGAAGTCCAGAAAGAACGACACGGCCGCGAACATGACGGCAATACCAAGCCCAACGAACATCAACTTCCTGATGCCGCTGCCGCCTTCGGAGAACATGATGCCGATGCCAGCGACAACGATGGCGATCACTGCCGCGGCGCGCGCAACGGGACCGGTCATCGAGTCGAGGATCTGTTCGAGCGGACCTTCCCACGGCATCCCGGAGCCGGAGGCATAAGCTGGGCCCGCCAGGGCGAGCAGCAGCAGCGCCGCCCCGCCAAGCCTCACTGCGCGCGCAACAGCGCCCCACCTATTCATTCTCATGTTGCTCCCCCTTCCAACGACTGAAGCTCGTAGGTGTCGCCCACGACGCCCTTGACCTCGATAATTTCGGCGATGGCGCGACCTGTGGCCGTGCGAGCGATAAAGACGATCATGTCCACGGCGCTGGCGATGAGCCGGCGCGGCGGATGCGCCGTGGCTTCCATCGCCAAATCCTCCAACCGCGCGAGCGCATCGGCAGCGGAATTGGCGTGCAGTGTGAGAAGCCCACCGGGGTGGCCTGTATTCCACGCTTTCAAGACTTCGAGCGCCGCGCCATCGCGCACTTCACCGACGACGATGCGGTCCGGACGCAAGCGAAGCGTCATCTGCACGAGATCGCGCATGGTGACATGAGGGTCGGTGCGCTTGGTCAGAAGTTGCACACTGTTGGGGCTGGCGCATTGAAGCTCAGCGGTGTCTTCCAGGATGAGGATGCGGGCCTGGAGGAATGCGCTCTCGGCCAAAAGCGCGTTCAGCAGCGTTGTCTTCCCCGAACCCGTGCCGCCGGCGACGATAATGTTGCGCCGCGCTTCGACTGCGCGGGCGAGCCGCTCGGCCTGCTGCGGCGAAGCGATGGCGTCCGCCACATAGTCTTGCAGCGTGTAAATGCGCGACGGACGCTTGCGGATGGCGAGCACTGGCGCCTCGACCAGAGGCGGCAAGAGCGCCTGAACGCGCGCGGACGAGTCTGGCAGGATCGCCGCGAGCGCGGCCCGATCGGCGCCCACCGCGTCACCTGCTTCATGCGCCAGCAGTCGGATCGCGGTTTCCCGATCAGAGGCCGGCAGCACATGCTCGGTCGTCACCAGGCCGTGGCCCACCCGATCGAGCCACACGCGGCCGTCGGCATTGATGAGCGCTTCGACGACGTCGGGAGCAGCCAACGCATCCGCGATCGCTGGACCCAGCGCGCGGGCGAGCGCCGAGCGGCGCCGCTCAAGGCCGATGGTACGCGCGCCGCTCACGGCGCCATCTCCGCGTCCTGTCCGGCATGGTTGAGTGCAATCTCGCTCAACCGCTGGCCCAGATCATCGCCACCGCCGGTTGCGGCCAGCTCGTTGGCCAATGCGTCGATGAACCGTGCGAAGCGTGCTTCGGCGCTCAACGTCGCGCTCTCTTCTAGATCGGCGTCGAGCGGTGGATTGTGTTTCAGCCACACATGCACAAACAGCAGCAAAGCTGCCTTGAACTGCGTTTGCTCCCAGATCAGTTTATCCAGCCGCGCCTCAATGCGATTGAGCTGGCGCTTGTTTGTTGCGTTCTCAGCCTTGATCGCCTCGTCCGAACCCGACGCGACGCGCGCACGGATGAAGTCGGCGATGATGGCTGATTCCGACCGGCTCTGGCTCGCCGCCATCCGCGAAACAGATTGCGCCAGGTCAGGCTCAAGATAGGTCTTCATCGGCACCAGCGACATCTAGAGGCCCTCCGCACGAAGCCGACGCTGCGGCGGCGCATGGACCGCTTGTGCAGGCGTGATCTCGGTCGTCACGGCAGGTTCAACCGGCGACGGCGTTTGCCTGTCTGGGGCACGAAAGCCGCTGAGTGCGATCTCGGAAATCTTCGGCGCACGCGGTTGGCCGCCTGCCGCCGGTTCAGTGATGAAGAGTTCAGGCTGCGTCGGCGCGGCCGGCTTCGCGGGGCGCGCACGAGCGCCCTTTTCGGCCTGACCACCGGTCGCAGGCTTCCGTGCGGTCGGCAGGCGTCCGATTGGAGCGACGTTCTCCCAATCATGCGTCACGGTCAGGGTCGGCGTGCCTGAAGCCGCTGGGCGCATGCGTTTGGCGAACAACGGCTCGGTGTCGAAACGCAACTTCTTCGCGCGGATGGGTTTTGCGCCCGCGACGAAAATGAGCTGCTCATCGCGCGGCAATTTGCGCACGTCGGCCGGGAGCAATAACGGTCGGCGCTCCTCACGATAGGTCATCGTGCCCTTATGAGGACCGAACAGCGAGCGTGGACGCTGTTCGGTGCGCACCGGACGGACTTCCCAGACTTCACCAGTCATCTTGGCAATGCGCTCCGCGGTCTCGGGATCCGCCGCGGAAAACGCCGTCACCAAATGACAATTGTCGATGATGACATTCTCACGCCCATAAGCGCGCGTGATGTGATTGAGCGATTGGCATGCAATCGACACCTTGAAGCCATAGCTTGCCATGGCGCTCATCATTTTTTCAAAGAAATCGATGCGCCCGAGTTGCGGGAATTCATCCAACATCAGCAGCAGCCGATGCTTCTTCGGCCGGCCCGCACTGTCTTCCGTCTGATGCTCCATAAGCGAACGCGCGATTTGCGAGATCATCAGGCGCATGAGCAGCATAAGGCGCGGCGCATCGCCTGGCGGAGGCTGCAGATAAAGCGTGACCGGCTTCTCGTCACACATGAGATCGCCAATGCGGAAATCGGAACGTGACGTCTTTTCCGCCACCAATGGATCGGCGAAGAGCCCGAAGAACGATTCCGCCGTCGCCTTGATGCTCGACCTCAATCGCTCCTCACCGGCGAGGTAAGATTCCGCGGCGTGGCGCACCTCGGGATGCACCTCCAGCTCGTTCGTCTTCGGATTGCGCCGATGCAGAGTCGTGCGCATCAGCTCGGCCGTGCGATCGAGGTCGCGGAGCTTCTCTCGAACCACCGCGAACGTCTTTCGTTCGGGCGGCTCTGAATAGAGCGTGTCAAGTATTGAGCCAGTCAGAATGGCCTTGGCGGTTTCGTTCCAGAACGCTTCCGCGCCACGCGCCTCGCCACGGCTATCGACAATGATGTCGACAATGTTTTGTACGTCACGGACTTCGTTGGAACCCGGGCGGACTTCGAACAGAGGATTGAAGTAGGCGGAAGCGGGATCGGTCGGCGAGAAGCGTATGACGTGGCCAAAAGTGGCGCGGAATCCCGAAGTGCCCGGAAACCCATGCCGCGGGTCGCCGCGGTCAAGCTCGCCCTTGATGTCGAGCACGACCGCGGATCCATCCCACGCGAATAGTGTCGGCACGATGTGGCCGCGCCCCTTTCCCGAGCGGGAGGCGCCAATGAGCAATTGATGGCCCGGTCCGTTGTAGGCCAGGATCTCGCCTTCGAATTTTCCAAGCACACAACCGGTCTGATCGAATAGATCAGCATCTTCGAGATCCGCGAACTTGGCCCAGGCCTGTTCGCCAAAGGTGGGGAGCGAGCGCTTTACATTGAACGCGAGCGCGGCGATCACGACGCCAGCTATGAACCCAAGGAGCACAATCAGCCGCGCGATCGCAAACGGCTTGGGGAAGTTGTCGCTCCAACGCTCAGTCCAGCTGAACACCGACCAGGGGGCGTAGACCTTCACCCCGTTGAGCGAAAACAGCGGCGCGCCTAGCGCGGGCTGAGCGTTGAAGGCGTCTGCGATGAACTGCGTTGCCAGACTCGCGCCAAGCACGCATACGCCGATCGATATCGCAATGATGACAATCGCGCGCATATCCCATTCGCCGTCGCACAAGCGCCGTGACGGCGAGTGCACACTCGCAGAAAAGCCGAGCGTTGCGGCGCAGTCGAGCGGCGGGAAAGCAGGGGCGCGGGTGTATCTATTTCTCGTTCGATGTGAGTGATGCGCGTGTCACACGCGCAATGGGCGATTTTTTGCGGAGACTTAAGGCGCGAACATGTTTCATGCGTTGAGGCATCATGCGCCAAAGATGTCTTCCAGGTTGATCGCCCCCGTATAGATCGCGTAGGCGACCGCTTGCGTCCGCTTGACCGCGTTGAGTTTGCGTTTGGCGCCCTCGATGTAGCCGTTCACGGTTTCAGATGAAATGCCGAGGATGATAGCGATGGCCTCGTCGTCTTTGCCACGGGCGACCCACACGAGGCACTGCCGCTCTCGTCTCGCCAGCTTGATCATTGGGCGGAGATCCTCCATCGGCCCCTGTATTCTTCGGCCGGCCTCGTATGCGCATGCGGCTAATGCGCCGGCACGTTGGACGCGATCGAAGTCGATATCGTCATATTCGGAGACTAGAGAGCATGAGGCCGAAAAGCGGTTTGGGCCATGCAGCGGAATGGTCACGCCATACTTCAATCCGTGTTGAGCCGCCTCCTCCAGAATGAGCCGCTGATCCGGGTCAATGGATTTCAAGAACTTCGGGTCGGTCCAGAGGAACGGCTGCGCGGTTTCGCGTGCAAACAGATAGACGGCGTCGCGGCGCCAATATTTGCTTGAGGCAAAGCGGATGATCCAAGGCTTTGGGTAATTGTGCAGCATTACTGCGCCCTTTGGCGGCGCAGCGGGATTGACGTGCGAGACGAGCGCGAAATAGCGAAAGCCAAGGCGTTGAAACTCTACCTCCAGCAGATCGGCGAGATCCTCCAGGATCCGAGCGCGGGCGCACTGGTCGGAAAACCACCAATCGAGTTTGGATCCGGACCCCAACGCCCTCTCCCGCGACCATAGCCTGACCACGTGAGATGGTGGCGAGGCGAGTAGACTAACTCCCTCAAGTCCAGGTTGTACAACCCCGAAAATGCATAACTGATATCTCAGATAGAATAGGGACGCATTGCAGCCGGTCGATTTTGAGGCTCGATGGCTTGAATGCCAACCCGTGGGTGGGGCCCACGCCTAACCTCAAAACAGCTAGAAGCCCCTCACGGGCTTCGGTGGAGCACGCGACCAAAACAAAGGCCAAGAAAACATCAAACAGCTTCGCGATTTCCATCCTCAAGCTCCAAAGATGTCTTCGAGATTGATCGCACGCGTGTAGATCGCATAGGCGACCGCCTGCGTGCGCTTGACGGCGCGCGGGTCTCGAACAACTGCCGCCTCCCACTGACCCGACCAGCCAAAGCCGAAGAAGAACCCCTCCTCAAGTGGAGCGTTGTGCAGGAAGAAGAACGGCAGATCTCGGTTCGACGCCCGCCCGCCCTCGGTGGTGAGATCAACAGAGGCAGTGTAGTCGAAAATCTCTGAGAACGCATGCCGCGCAATCGTGAGCGCCTTGGGCGGCATGATCGCTTCGCCCATGCTGACCGGCGCCAGTTCCGCTCCGGTGTTCTTGAATGTTGTTGTGTGCTCAAAAAGCGCCACTCGCGCCGAACGTGCGGACCTCCCGCGTGACGGTGAGGCCCCTCTTGTGTCTCATCTCAACCCGCCCGTTCGCGCCGCCGCCCCTGCGCGTGATCGTCCAGTCCTCGCCGAACTCCGCACTCAGGCGAACGCCATCGAGCTTGAATGAGAAACCCGGGCCCGCACCGAATGCATGCTGGAGGCGCCCATCCCCGGGCAGCCACGCTCCTTTGATGTTTATCGCCGCCGTCATGGCGATGCCGGTCCGGCCGTTCGCGAGTACTGAAAGACACGAGACGCGTTCTGCGCTTGTCTGGTTTCGATGCCCGCTTCGAGCGCGTCCGCGCCCGTGGTTTCGAAAGTATCGCCGCTGAAGGCGTCGACGAAACGGTAGCGAGCGTGCGCGTCGAGACCGCGCAAATTGAAGTGGCGATTTTCTTTTGCGTCAACTCCTCTGAATGTTTGCACAAATCCCGATTGATCGTCTGGGTCGTGAAATTGCCAAGCGCTCCAGCTGTTGAGATCACCCGGCTGGTCCGTGAGCGCGTAGTAATCCTCCATGAGATAGAGCCTAAGGCGCTTCCACACGTCAAAGTCGCGCATGGCGTTGGCTCTCATGGCCGGCGGCCAGAGGTCGAGCCGCCCGCCCGTACCAATCGCGCCGGCGAACATGTGTTGGGTGCTGATCCTATCCGTCTCGACCGGATGCTGCACAGGCGGCGCGTAAGCCACGTAATTGTAGCTGCCCGGCAAGAGGTGGCTCAGCCCAAACAGATGGAAACGGACGATCGCGGAATCCACTGTGCAATCGCTGATCCACATGGTGTGAAAGCGCCGCACGGTCTCCAAATCAATGCGCCGCCCTCCGCTTGAACATCCTTCGAGAATCACGTCCGGATGGAGTGTGCGCAGGAGATCGAACGCGGCGTAGAAACCTTGGATGTATTTGAGCTGCGTGATGCCGCGCCGACCCGGCTCGTCAGTAGCGTTCCAATAAGGCAGCGGGTCCAGATTGCAATCGTAGCGAATGTAGCCAACGCCGAAGTCTCGGATGTAGCGTGAGATGAGTTCGACAACGTAATCTTGCACGTCGCTGCGCGCGAAATTGAGGAGACCAAAGCGCGTCGAAAACCAGCTCTCTGGGAGCGACGTGCGAAAGTCTTCCGTCCAAGGCACGTGCCCAAACCAAGGCGGGCGGCCATCCTCGCCATTGCCGCGCCCATAGTCCCAAAGCACCCACTCAGGATGCACGCTGGCAAGGGCTGAGCCCTCCGCGACGCGCTCTGGCTCGAACCACAAGCCAAACTTCATGCCCTTGTTGCGCACGTGATCGGCGAAGGCGCGAAGGCCGCTGGGAAATCTCTTCTCGTTTACGTCCCAGTTACCCAGGCTTACGAACCAATCGTCACCCTTGTACCAGCCCGCATCGAGCAGAAAACATTCCTGACCGAGCGCCGCCGCCTCATCGGCAACCCGTGTCAGCAGCTCTTCATCGAATGACCCGCCCAAGCCAAAGAACGTGTCGTAGGTGGCGATCGGCGTGTACTCCGCATCGCTAAGGCGCGGCGCGTAGTGTTCGCGGATCAAGCGCCGCAATTGGTTTGATCCCTCGCTGAGTTCGCCCTGATAAAAGCCCAGCAATATCGTGGGACCTACAATCTCCTCACCGGCTTCAAGCGACAGATTGAGATCCGCAATCTTGCCACGAATGTTGAGCGTCTGCTGCATAGGGTTTGCGCGCACCACGGCACCCCATTGTCCCGACCATCCGAGGGCGGCGAAGAGCCCTTCGTGGAGATCGTCCTTGTGCACGAAGAAGAACGGCATATCCTTGCCCGAGGATCGCCCGCCCTCAGCACCCAGTTCGACCATGCCGTGTTCGACCATGGACGGCGTCAGCACCTGCTTGCGCAATGCAAACGCCCTGGGCGGCAAGCAGCCATCCGATGCGCCGCCGCCGAACGAATGAACCGTCGTGCTGGTGCGCTCCGCTTCGACAAATACGATGTTGAGCGGTTGAAAGGAGCTGATTGGATCAAGCAGCTGTTCGCTCAAATTCTGCAGGGTGAGCTGATACTCGATAGCTCTAGGCCCCACTGCGCGAACGGTTCTCGTGACGCGCAGGCCGCTCACATGGTCAAACACATAGGCGTCGCCGTCGCCGGTTGCCTGGTGTTCGCCGGCGCTCCATGCCGCATCGAGCTCGGGGCCATGAGCCTTGCCTTGATAGAAGAAGGAAAAGCCCACGCCAGGCGAGAGCAAGCGCGAAAAACGCGTCTCGGACTTTGCCCAAGCGGGGCCTAAGTTGGCGCGATCTATTGTCTCCCTGGCGCGGATCGAATTCATCAATAGGTCGCTCTGCCGCCGGAACAGTCAAACACCGCGCCGGTACAATAGGAACACTCTTCCGAACACATCCACGCCATCAAGGCTGCAACCTCTTCGGGTTGTCCGGGACGGCCCATTGGTATCTTCGCTTGGAGCTCCTTCACGAACGCGTCGTCCATTTGCCTTAGAAGTTCGGTCTCGATTGAGGCTGGACAGATGCAATTGGCGCGGATGTTTTCCTTGGCGAGCTCTTTGCCCAGCGCTTTGGTGAACGCGATCACGGCGCCCTTCGAGGCCGCGTAAGCGGAGGCTTTCGCATTGCCCTCCTTGCCGCCGATCGAGGACACATTGACGATGCGTCCGTAGCCATTGGCGATCATGTGCGGCACCACCGCCTTGCAGCAGTGGAAGACGCCATCAAGATTGATGTTCATGACCGCGCGCCAGCTGTTCAGCGGGTATTCCCAGGCGTTGGCCGTGGGTCCGGTAATCCCTGCGCTCGCCACGAGGATGTCGATCCTGCCGAAGGCGTCCGCGACCTCCTTTGCGGCCGCTTCAACGGCATCGGCATCGGTTACGTCGAGCTTGCGGACAAGAACTTTGACGCCTTGCAGCATAAATTCTGCCGACGCTGCAGCGAGTGCAGCTTCATCAAGATCCCACAGCGCAAGCCGCGCGCCACCCGCGGCAAGCCGCTTCGCCGTCGCCAAGCCCAACCCGCGCGCGCCGCCGGAAATAATAGCGACTTGATTTCTGAAGCGTTGGCTTTCGAGCGCGCTCATGCCCGCATTTCCTTTGTAACGTAGGAATGGATGTCGACGGCGAGCAGAGCGGACCCAAGCGCGGCGATCGCTGTCGCGGAGCTCGCAAAGGCCCAGATGTGATCACTCTCTTCGAGGCTGCGCGCGCCCTCTGCCGCGTCGAGCACCGGGCTGTGATACTCAACTTCACCGAAGCCGAAGCCGTCCCACAGCTGCAGCACCTGGTCATTGCGCGGGGCGCCATGAGGATGGTCGCCATATTCGCGATCATGCCGCACGGGAAAATCGCGCACGATAAGGGAGGTGCGGCCATCGCTCAGACGGCGCACGAAGCCTGCGCGCCCCGTTGTGGCCTTTGCGCTCAAGCCTAACTTAGCGTTCGCTGCTCCACGAAAACGCCAATGCACGTGATCATCACGGACGGTCCAGTCGCTGTGGTTCGGGCTATATAGAAGTAGATCTTTGCCCCTGCCTGGGTTGACCGGCGCGATCGCGCGGGCATCGACCTCTGCCTGCAGAATGTGCCAGAGGTCGACGCGGCCAACCTTTGCGCCTTCTTCAATATCGAGCCGCCAATCCGATCGTACGCCGACATAATCAACAGGCCGCATGAGGGCGTGGCCGTGTGGGAGCGGCGGCGGCGCAAAGGAGATTGTGCGGCCGACGCGGATGGGCAATGGCGGCGCGTCCGTGGTTGTAGGCAAACTCACGGCGCCCGCAACACTGAGGGCATTGGCGCCAGCGTCCACGAACACGTAGGCGCCCGGATCGGATTCTTTGGGGACGCTGTTGTTGGAAAAACTGACCCAATCGGGCGCGCCGCGCCAATGATAGCGAAGCTCGGGCGCAAACCAGAGCCTGTCACCGCCAATACCCGCCGCAAGCACCTCAGGACGATGGATCACAACCTCAGTCTCTTCGAGACGGGGATGGGTGTAGAGTAGGTTTTCATCGCGCTCGCTAAGACTGAGGCCGATGAGGCGCGCACCGTGCGTGGTCAGCGCCATGCAGCCCTGATCGCACGCCGCCTCGACCGGGATATTCGCCCGCTCAAGGGCTGCAACGGTTGCGGCGAAGCTTCTCATTGATGAAATACGACAGAGCGGCCGCCATCGATGACAATGTTCTGCGCGGTCAAAAATCGCGCTTCGTCGGACGCCAAGAAGACAGCCGCCCAGCCGATCTCTTCGGGACGCCCGATGCGTTTGACAGGATGGAGCGCATCGGTCTCCGCGCGCATTTTTTCTGGATCGGGGGCATCGGCGAAGATTTTCTCGACGATCTCGGTGCCAATATAGCCCGGTGAAATCGCATTCACGCGAATGTTGCGGTCGGCATACTCAATAGCCAGCGCGCGCGTCAGACCTACGACCGCATGCTTTGCCACCGGATACGGAAAGCATTTCGGGATGATCTGGGACGCATGCACCGAAGCGATATTGATGATATCGCCCTTCCCCAGTTCCAAGAGGTGAGGCAGCACTGCGCGGCTGCAATGCCAGACACCATCGGTGTCGACGGCAAAGCAGTGACGCCAATCTTCCACACTGGTTTCGAGCGGGTCGCGGAAGACGGCGATGCCGGCGTTGTTCACGAGCAGGTTGGGCGGCCCAAGCTGTTTCACCACCTCGGCAACCATGGTGTTGACGGAAGCGGGATCGGCGACATCGACCTCGACGAAGCACACCTGAGCGCCCGACGCCGCCAATTCATCGGCGGCTTCGCGCCCGCGTTTGGTGTTGATGTCGACCAAGGCGACGCGCGCGCCCTCAGTGACGAAGCACTGCGCGATCGCCCGCCCAATACCTTGGGCGGCGCCTGTTACAATCGCCGTCTTACCTTTCAGTCGCTTCACGCCGGCCTCCCTATTCTGCTCATCGCCGTGTCTTGCGCACGACTTTCTAAACCTCTCGAAAGTTGTCTTGCTACCTGCGGCGCGCACCCAGCCTTTGGTCAAAGAAATTCACGATTACGCGCCACGCCTGTTGATGTTCTGGAACGCTTGGATCGACGATGCCTTGAGCGAAAGAACAATGTGTCGCCCCCTCCCACACATGAAGGTCAGCATCCCCGCCGAGCGATACGAGGCGCGCGTGGGTGTGAACGACGTTCGAGAGCGAAAAATCACGCGTGCCGCTGATTAGAAGCGAAGGCGGAAACGCGCGCAGCACGGTGTCGTCGCCAACGGGCGACACTAAGGGATCAGCTAGATCAGCGTTGGCGAAGTACGGCAAGACGCCGGCCCGGGACGGCGCTCGCCCTTGCCAAAGCGCACCGATGGCATCGCCGTCGCCAAGGCGACCGTAACCAGCGCCCGCGCCAAACATGCCCAGAGCGCCGGGCCGCGGCAAGCCATGGCGCTGAAACCAAGCGACGCTTTCCGCGCCAAGAATTGCGCCCGCTGAACACCCAAAGATCCCGATATTCTCGGGACGATAGTCCTCAAGGAGCGCTTGATACACCGAGGCGACATCCTCGCTCGCCGCCGGAAATGACGCCTCCGGCGCCATCCGATAGTCGATCGTGATGATCTTGAACCGGCCAAGGCTAGCGATCGGCACGGATTCCATCTGCCCGCCAAGGCGCGCGCCGAACATGAAGGCCCCACCATGTAGATTGATCAGCACCCGGTGCTGATTGCGCGAGGAGACGCCAGATTGAGGCGTCACCACATCGGTGTGCACGTTGTTGATCAGCTGCGGCGTGATGTCGACGGCAAACGTTTCCCGCAACCGCACGAGCCCAGGGATCAGTAACTCGTTATCGACGCTCTGGCGAAGCGACACGCTGCTTGCCGGAGAAAATGCGCGATCAGAAGCAGCCCTGTTCTCGATGTAGTTTGCTCGCGCCTCCGCGCTTGCGATTCCCGAGTAAGGGACGACCGCCGCAGGGAATTCCACAGCAGCCTCGTCAATGTCCTGCTCAGTCTCGAAAGAAGCGGCCGAAGACGTCATACTCAGCACCAGAAGCATCAGAACAATCGAAAATCGGCGCGACATCGCTGGCGTTCCTAGTAAGCCGGCCTTCGCGCGGCGCGGCCAGTCAGGTGACGCTCGATCTCATCAGCCGCCAGCTCCTGAACGCGGATCGCCGAGCCTGCGGAATACCAAGCCACGTGCGGCGAGAGGATTAGATTTGGACAGGTTCTGAGCGGTGAATCTTGCGCCAGAGGCTCCGTTTGGAACACATCAAGCGCCGCACCCGCGATAAGGCCCTGGTCGAGGGCGTCGGCGAGGGCGATTGGGTCAACCAGGGGGCCGCGCGCTGTGTTCACAATAAAGGCGTCCCGCTTCATCGAAGCCAGACGCTTTGCGTTGACCACGTGGCGGGTCTCGTCGGTCAGCGGACTATGGAGCGTCAGCACATCGGCGCGTTTGAACACCGTGTCGAGATCGACCGCTTCGACGCCGAGTTCGGCAAGCTCAACCTTGTCCGCAAATGGATCATAGGCAACCGCCTTGAAACCGAAGGGCGCCAGACGCGCATAAACCCCGCGCCCAATCCGCCCAAAGCCGACAAAACCAACAACCGATTCCGAATAGGCCTTCATCGGCCGCGCGACGCCGACCGGATCCCACCTTCCGGCACGAACGGATTGATCGAGCGCGATGATCTTTCGGCTCGCCGCCAAGATGAGTGCGGCCGTGTGATCGGCCACTTCGCCGGTGGCGTAGTCGGGCACGTAGGCGACCGGCACGCCGCGGGCCTGGGCGGCTTTGAGATCGATATTGTCGAGGCCGATGCCGTAGCGGACGATCGCGGCGCCATCATTGAGCTTTGCAATGGCGTCTGCGCCCACTTGGGCGAACTGGACCACCAACACATCGACGCCCTGGGCAGCCGCCGCCACCTCCTCGGCGCCCTTGCATTGGCACACGTGAAAAGAGGCGCCGTGGCGCGCCGCCACTGCTTTCTCGTGGTCAAACGACGGGAAGGTGGCGTCTGTCACCAGGATTTTGCGCAAGTCTTTAACTCTCATATCTAAGGTGCAAGGCCTCGCCCTGGATGACAGGCGGGACTAGACTATGCCCACAAAGTGCGGACCAACAGAGCAATATGCCATCTAAGATATCAGTCAAGCCACGGGACAAGGGTCGAAAGCCAGTGGCGCCATTTGCCCCGGCCCCGGCCTTGCCCGTTGTGCAGCAGGTCGAGCGCGCTCGGACACTATCGGCGGTGATCGCCGACCGGCTGCGCACGGGCATCATCGACGGCTCCTACCCATTGGGCGAGCTGCTCAGCGAAAAGTCCCTGGCCCTGACCTTCGGCGTCAGTAAATCGCCTGTGCGGGAGGCGCTCCTGCAGCTTCAGGCGATTGGGCTTGTGCAGATCCTGCCCCAACGGGGCGGCCTTGTGTTCAAGCCGGACGCTGAGCAAGTGCGAGAACTCTGCGAAGTGCGCCTCGAACTTGAACAAGCGGGGCTCCGCTTTTCGATGCAGCGTGATCGCGCCCAGCTGGCCGCACTTCTGGCGAGTATCGTCGACGACATGCGCGTCTGCTTCGACTTAAAGAAGCCCGTGGCCTACCAGCAATTGGACAACTCGTTCCACAATTCGTTCTTCGTCTATTGCGGCAATTCGTTGCTGGCGAAGGCCTATGAAGCGATTAATCCGCGCGTTGCTGCCCTCCGCACTCATCTTTCAACACCTGAGCCCTACTTGCTGAAGCGCTCGCTCGAAGAGCACGGGCTCATGGTCGATCTCGTTAAGAATAACGACCTCGGCACCGCGCTCCAGTTGCTGCGCGAACACATCTCCCGCACCCAGGAGGTACACTCGCGCGCGGTGGGCGATGCCAAGTTTGGTTCGGGTAAGCGGCCTCGACGCCGGCGCGCAGGCGCTTAGACAACGTGAACTCCGCTCACCACCAAGGGTTCTCGGGAAGCTCGATCGCTTCGTGCCATGCGGGCGCACCGCGAGTTCGCATGCGTCGACGATAGAGGCGCCCATCGCCACCTGCGACATAGAGTGAACCAAAATCCGCGTCCGCAAATGAAAGCGCACGCACTACTCCACCCGGTGCTGGAATTATGGCCCGCGTTCGCCCATTGCGATCAAGCACTTGGACACCCAGTCGCGTCGCCGCATAGAGATAACCGAAGCGATCCATCGCCATATCAGTCACGCTGGCGTTCTCGCCATCGCCGCCGATGTCGAACAAATAAAACCGCATTCGGTGTGCTACGCCGCCGTCCGGCGTGATCGCATAATTATAGCCCCAGGGTGAATGCCGCTGGGCCACTGCAAGCCAAAACCCGTCAGGTGATATCGCAATGGCCGAAGGATCATCTAGTTCATCATCAAGCAAGACGCGCACGCCGCTGGCGCGCAGTAGCCAGAGCCTTCCGCTATGGTCGCGAGTCCGTGGTTCAAGAGCATAAGCATCGCCTTCCGCGGTGACGACGAACCGCGTTGCGGCAATCCGCGCTAGATCTTCACGGGGGCTACCGCTGACATCGTAGCGCGTTAGGCCGCCCGCCGATGCTACGCTCAAACGTGAATCCGACCCATACGCCAATGCATGGCCCCCCCGCGCGGACATTGGTTCGCGCCGCAGATCTGTTTGACTTACGCGCCAAATACTCGCTCCGTCACTCATCGCCAGATCGCCAGAGGGCGCCACGGCAAGCGCGACGGCAGCGCCATAGTCTCCTTGGACCATTTCCCAGGCTTCATCAGGCGCCAATATCTCTCCCAACGCGACATTGCGCGAAGGTCGAGCTTCTATTGGCATCGGGTAATCGCGCCACAGGAAGCGCATGACTTCCGGGAAGATGTTGGTGGCGTGACGGCCGCTATGCCCACCGTCACCCCAGACGTGGGCGACGTCATAGCCGGCGAATTCCAGGGCGCTCAGCATCATGACATTGCTTAGATGCCACTGCCCCATCTCTCCTAGGAGCGTATCCAGATTGTCATTCGTCCCGTCCTGCAAGAATACGCGGATCGGCTTCGGCTCTGTCTTCCGGATCAGCGAGGGATACACGTCGCCGCCGCGGAGATCCACGAAACTTCCGACCGCTGAGAAGACCCGTCGAAACGCGTCTGGGCGCTCCCAGGCCAAAGTGAACGCCGCGATGCCGCCGGAGCTTCCGCCAACTGCCGCGCGGTCGTTTGGGTCTCGCGAAAGTACGATGGGCAAGCCTGCGACCGTGCGGCGCCGTTCGACTTCTGGCAACACTTCCTCAAGGATGAACCGAGCCATATCGCCGTTCAAGGTGTCGTAGCCGAGACTGCGATCATGGCGGCCGGCGTTTTCGAGCGGCGCAGGCGTGGTTCCGTGTCTGATGCCGATCACAACGGTCACCGGCATCTCGCCGCGATGAATCAGATTGTCGACCACTACGGGCGCTTCAAAGCCGATCCCGTCGAACATGATCATCACGCAGGCCGGGTGCTCTGCCCGATATTGCGCCGGAATGTAGACTTCCACGCGCCTGAGCGAACCTGGATAAAACCGCGACGAACCGAGGCTGAACTCCAACCACTCGCCTTCGGGGACGTTGGGCTGGCGGAGGGAGTTTTGGCCGAGCGCAGGTTGATCATCACGATGGACCGACATCTGCTGCGCCGATGCATTACAATTCGCACAGTCCCATCCTGCGAATAAGAAACATATGAGCAGGCAGAGCTTCCGCACCGTCCCTCCAAAACTTTTCAACGGAACGCCAATCCCGATTCTAAATGGCTTCCAGCACCAAAACCCAATCTTGCGGGAATGGCGGCCGCTCAGGGCGGTAGGCATCCAACAAGATGTCTTTGTTCCGGCCATAGGCGTCCCAGTTCTTCCCTCGTAGCGCGCCACGATATGTCCCTCGCGCATCGTAGAGTTCGCGATCAAGCGTTTCGTCGCTATCGCGAACCGCGCAGCGGCGCACTTCAAACTTGGTGAAGCATTGACTCTGGTCATCCGATGCGAGCAACCCTACTCGTCCCGGTTTGAACGCAGGGGCCACATCGCTTGGGGCATGGAGCGGTGCAATGTCGACAATAGGCGAAGTCGCTATCTCCCGCTCATCGACTAGCGAGACAATCGCTGAATTGCCTTTCACCTCAACGCAAAGGCGCGCGCGCGCATCGACCTTAAAAGGAATAGGTGTGCGGCCAAGCAATCCACTGTCCGTTCCATCCCGGCGAACAACGACGCCTATCGATTGTGTTCGAGCATAGTAGGTCGCGACAGTGTAGTTGTCCGAATCTCGGTAGCGAAGAACCAAGCCCACATCCGCGTTCGTTTCCGCCTCGACCGACACCAAGGCATCGGTTTCCCACACGTTACGAAGTACAAGCAGTGTCTTCTCACGCGTTAGAAGTCCGCGGGCGGTGCATTCACTGCGCCCAAGGGCGTGGTCCCAGTTTACGGACCCCGCTTCAAACGTGTCCGTGTGCACGACCTCTCCGGCCTTTCCTGCCTCCACCTTCCCTAAGTCCACCTTTACGCCCAGCGTGGGTTCCCAATAATAGGCACGATAAACAATGCCAGGCTCGAGCTTGAGCACGGTTGGACTTCCGACGCCGGGGAAACCGGTCGATGGGATATAGATGATGCGAAGCGTGCCAGGAATTCCTGCCGCGTATGGCAAGCGGAAATCCGCATCGCGCGTTTGCCACGCGCCACTCGGGAATTCCCGATCGAGCGCTTCTGGACGTTTGCCTAGTGATCCAATGAGATCGATGTCGAAGCCGCCGACTTCGCTCTGCGGGTCGAGAAAAGTCGGACCGCCGGGAGAGATCCAATCTGGACGAGGCTCAAGGCGCTGCCATGGATATCCTTGCAGCAATGCCGCGGCGATGCCCAATTGGTTGGAGGCGGGAAAATTCATCGCCTCGTCCCATCGCAAAAACGAGAAGCGGATACGGTGGAATGGCTTATCGACATCGTATGCGAGACCAGTGATCGCGTTGCCGTAGGCGAAGCCCGCCGCCCCGTTCAGCATGGCCAGCCAAAATGCCATGCGCTGGAGGTCCTCGTAATGATGGCCGCCCAACGTCTCCCACCCGACTTCACCGACGATGAGCGGCTTTTTCACATGCGTTCGCGCGTAGTGCATGTTGAGCTGCACTATCTCGGCGCGAATGCTTGCCCATCCCGAATGGCTTGGCTGGAAGAGATCAAAGTCGCTCAGCGACTCGTCTGTTATCGCAGTGTCCATGGAGGGCGGTAGCTCGTGCACCGCGAGCGGATGATGATAAGGGTCTGTCTCCCGGATATAGCGGACCAGATCGGTCCAGCCGACAACGCCCCTTCGTGGGTCATTGACGTTGTCGTAGACCTCGCCGCCGGCTACCCAGAAGACTGGGTAAGCCCCATAGCGCGCGATGATGTAGCGCCAGAACTTCTTTGCTGTCTCAAGGCCCATCTGCGCCAGCGCTTGGCGCCAGGCGCCGAAAATAACGGGCGCGATCTCGGCCTCCACCAGATGCGCGATGCGCCGGTCCGCGTAGTCGAAAAACGCCGGGTTCAAACGCTCAAACCCAGCGTCCCACGCTCTGCCGCCTTCATTGCAAAAGCCCGGATCGAACGGGGCGTCTTCCTCGTTCGATACTGTCATCACCGCGATGTGAACGGCGGAATATCCCTTCGCCTTGCGATCGGCGGTGAGCGTCTGAAACGCTTCCCAGGAGAGACGATCCGAAAGTCCGGTGTACCAGGTGTCACCCAACCAGTAGAACGGCGTGCCGTCCCGGTGCTCAAAAAATCGCCCGCTCGCGCTCACGCGAAACGGCCCGCGTTTCAACAACCTGTTGGGGCCTTCATACGCGTCGACCTCCACGATCTGGTCAGATTGGTTGAGGTCCCCATTTTTGAGATCGCTGCATTGGATGCGGTACGAGTAGCGTCCCGCGGACGGGGGCGCGAACCGCACGCCCCAGCGATTTGCCCCACGCCAAAAGGCGGGCACGCGCCAGCTTTGTGTTCCGTCAGTGAAGTGAACATCAAGGTCGACGTCGCGGAACGGGTTCTCGTAGCTCTTGGCTGACTCAAAAGTGGCTTCAAACATTGTGTCCGCCTTGCGCTTTACGCGTCATGCTTTGGCGCCCCCACCCGGGCGACGTCGTCAGTGCGCTTCGCCGGGCGCGCACGCCATCGCGTAAGCGTCACTAATGCCGCTAATCAGGAAGCTGTAGCCCGCATTTGTGTGGGCATAGGGCGCGCCGCTCGTCACCGACGTGATCATCTGTCCGTCATCGCTCCAGACCCGTTCCACGCGTGGCGAGGCCCCAGCTGGGTTGAGCCTTACAATCTGCGCCGGCGCGCGCGGCTGGTTTGGCTTGAGCACGTATTCTAAATTGCTCAGCATATGCGGCAGCGCCGTCACGAACACCGCGCCATCTGGCGCGACGAACACCTTATCGGGGGCGCCGGGCACCGGCACGTACTCGCGGAACGTGAGCCCGTTCGTGGCTGCGTCGCGGTCAAAAATCGCAACGCGCATTGGGTAAGTCTGCGTAATGTAGACTTCTTCACCGTTGGGTGAGATCGCAACACCATTTGGATATGTCACCTCCGTGGCTAACGTCTGAAATTGTGCGCCATCGTAGAACAACACGGTGCCGGAGGCGTCGAGGCCAAGCAGAATGCGCCACCTATTTTGCGGCGAGTCAAATCCCGTCATCCGCGAAGAATTGACATAGTAGAATTGCCGGGGACCCACTGCGACCAAGTCGTCGGCGGCGAACAGTTCAGGGCCTCCGACGCGGTCGACAAGCGAGAGCCCCCCCGCTTCGTCAACATCGAAAATGACAACCAAAGGCCCATCGGCCGTGACATCAAGAACAAAAAGGCGCCGACTGCCATCGGGTCCAACATAGAGCGACGCCGACAACGGCTTCATCGTGACGTCGGCGGGCGTCACGTTCCTCGCGACGAGAGTTTCGAGATCAAGAAGATAGATTCCATTCTGGCGAGGATCGGCGGTCGTATCGAAAAAGTTCGCGGCAGGTAAAAACGCGCGGCGTAAATCCCAATCCACTGCGGCCTTCGCACTCGGCGGCATGCCGCTGATGCGCTGGCAGGCAAAACGTGTGTCAGCAGGTATGTGCTCAAACTGACCGAATTTCGCGGCGAGGAAGACTTCAACACCGCCGAGCGAGAGCAATGCAGTGAGACCAATCACCACCGCGCCCCATAGCATTCGAGACACCCAGGCCGGGAAGCGCCGTCCCCGCGTCATCACGCCCTTGTTCATGAACGCTCCACACAATCTGGTGCGCCCCGTGTCTGTGTCGTCGCTGGCCGGCCTCGGTTCTGCCGAAGGCCGCCTGCAGAGGCGCAGGTCGCACATGGCATGTTAGTCACGGCCCGCCCCTTCTAGCGCCGCTTTGCTCTCTAATCGACGCAGCCGCCGGCGCTCATTCTGCATGAGCAAGAGTATCGCCCCGGCCCCTGCCATGCCGGCGCAGGCCAGGAGACCCGCCGCATAAGATTGTGTCCGGTCGGCCAGAGCCCCGATCACAATGGGGCCGAAAAAGGCGCCGAGCGTTCCGACAAGATTGATGAGTGAAACACCGGCCGCAGCGCCGTAACCGCGCAGAAACGTCGTGGGCAGCGTCCAGAACGGGGAATAGTAACCCAACATGCCAATCATCAAGACAGCAAGCGGCACAAGCGCCCATGGCGAAGGCAGAAGAAGCGAAACCCCTATCAACCCTATGCACATCACAACACAGGCCCCGGCCGCCACCTGCGCGCGATCGTGATGTTTGTCGGTAAGGTATCCCCAAAGCGGGAGGAAACACACCGAAAGAAGCGCAGGCGCAGTGTTCACCCAGCCGATCTGCGTCGGCGCAAACCCCATCGATCCAATGACCAGCGGCGTAAACGCGGTTGTGCCTGCGATTGCTGAACCCGCAAGGACATTGATGAGCAGCAACGGCCAAATACGCGCATTGCTAAATGCGCTCCACAACCCGTCGCTTTGACGCTCCTCCCCCGACTTAACCTGAGCGCTGAGCCAATCCTTCTCGGGAGCTGCCATCCACTTGGTGTCTTCAAGTGTGTCGGGCAACGCAAACAGAACGATGAGCGCGAGCATGATTGTCGGCAGTCCTTCGACGACAAAGAGCCACTGCCATCCTGCAAAGCCGCCAACACCATCGAGAGACATCAACACGCTGGCGAAGGGCCCGCCCAAGATCGTCGTAAGCCCCATTGCAAAAAACATTATCGAAAACGCGCGACCGCGTACGTTCTCGGGAAACCAACGGCCGATGTAGATGACGAGGCCGGGATTTGCCCCAGCCTCGGCAGCGCCTAACAGGAACCTCACCACTGCAAGCTCGTGGGGGGTCGAAACAAACGCCGTCGCCGCCGACAACGCACCCCAAACAATCATGATCAGACTTAGCCAGCGCCGTGCGCCAATGCGTTGAAACATCAACGTGCTCGGGACGCCGAACAGGACATAGCCCAGCGCGAACGCCCCCGAGGCCCAACCCAGACCCGTATTCGTCATCGAAAGGTCGTGGAGCATCGTCACCGCGCCGTAGGCGATGTTGCTCCGGTCGAGCGCGCTGAAGAAAACGATGAGGCAGACCAGCGGCAAGACGCGCCACGTGATCGCGCGGATTACGCGATCCTCGAGCATGCGGCCTTGATGTTCTGAGTTACGTATCATCAGTATCCCTCGGCGCGCAGGCAAGCATGTGGCGGTCAGAAATGCTCCCGACCAGATACCCACGACGCCCGTTTGCTTCATAAGGCGCGCCAATGGTGACAGTGGTGATCGCGCACCCGTCATCGCTCCAGACGCGGCGCGCATGAGCTGGGCTTTCGCTGGCGAACACTCTGGGCGTGCGGAAGTGTGACGTCATCCGCTTCAGCCGAGTTCGAGTTCGAGTTCGAGGTCGACGCGTTGCGCATTGAACGAATAGTGCGGCATGTAGCGGGCAATCACTTCGGCGCCGAACTTGGTCGCACCTACCATGTCGCTGGCGCGCCTCATCTCAAGCAGACGATTCGCGTCGTCGGCCGGTATGTCGGTGACGCCCTGGAAATCGCCCCAGACCAGCCAGAATGACTTGCCGTCGGCCGCGATCCATTTGGGCGCGATTTGCGGCTGGTAGCCTCGCGCCTTCGTGTCGCCGCCTGGCGCCCAGGCCTTTTCCTCATGGACTTGCGTCCAGGGCCCCCACGGATTGGGAGCGGTCCAGAAGCCGAAATAGCTGGGCTTGCCAAACCAGTTGCCGTCGGGGGCCGAGCCGATGCCGTAATTGGCCATCATGTAGAGGCCGAGGGGCTCATTGTAAGCAAGGCTCGGTTGCCAGGCATGCGCGAACTTTTTCGTGTTCACCCATCCGCTAGGAAAGCGATGTACCGGCTTACGCGCGTCGAATTCGCTCGCCCAGCTGGCCGCGCCCTCGCTATCCACGCCGGTGCAATATTCATACGCTGAACGATCAAGCAGACGGTCGCGCTCCACTCTGAACATCACGAGCTCATTCATCGTTCCTTCGAGATTGCCGTTAGGCCCGTAAACGTAAATGTACCCATCGCGATTAGCTTCGTAGTTGCGTCCCATCTGAAGGATACTGAGGAGACAGAAGGCATCCTGGGGTTCGTTGAAGAATGCCATCGTATCGCGATTGCGCTCCTCCCAGCGCTCCCAATGCACCGGCGACGAACCGTCTTGATTGCACCAGGTTCGTCCATTGTCCGGCGAATAGATGAGCTTGGCGCCGACAAAACCAGTACCCGCCGCGGTGTCGCCCGAACCGCCCACGAACTGGTTGTTTAACGTATTCAAGAACTGAAATACCTTGCCGTCGAGCGCGAGTGTCCCGAACCCGTAATAGCGCGGCGCGTCGGTCGCGGGCTCGAGCAAAGGATAGCCCGCCACTTCCTGAAACACTGGTGTTTCCGGTCCCCCGTTGATCTCAAGCAGGCGGCTGTTGAATGTGTGCCTGGGATCTTCGGCGATGCCGTAGCCATCGCAGAGCGCCGCCAATTGCCGATCATCGGCAGTCCAGCTCATGTGCAGACAATCGCCCACAACATTGGTGCGCACGATCGTCTCGTCTCGAAAAATCAATCGCCGCACACGGATCGGGTCTCGTGGCTGATGCTTAGGCATGGGTCGAATATTGGCTTTCTGCATTGGGTTTCACGACACCCCACAAGCAGCGGCCAGGTGCGCGCCAAGGCCATCGCGCAGCGCAAGCACGTCAACACTGGACAGGATGAAACGATAGCCTCGTTCTTTGAGCGCATCGAGCCCGGCGCCGGCATAGGCGCCCGTCCCCAGCACAAGATGCGCGCGCTTGGCGGCGCCCTCGATTGCGGTCACGGCCTCCAAATAGGCCAGCGTGCTTTTCTCGCATCCCAGATCCGACGACAAATCATGCGGGCCAATGACGAAGCCACCGAGGCCGAGCGTGTTCGCAATCGCTTCAATGTCGTTGACCGCTTCGCGGCTCTCAATCATTGCAAGCAACAATGGTTCAGCGCGCTCGCCCTCCGCGCCTAAGCCATAGCGTGACGCGCGCGCCCCGCTCCCGGTCGAAGAGCGTGTCCCGCGCGGTCCATGCGTCGCGGCAGCGACAAACGCCTTCGCTTCTTGCGTATTACGAACATTCGGCATGAGAATGGCGTCCGCGCCGAGGTCGAGATAGCGACCGACGGCGTGCAGGTCATGCGGCCGCACGCGCACGGCCGAGAACGCCGGTGTCGCAGAGATGACCTGAAGGCAGGAGAGATGCGCTCCAGCATCAATAAGCCCGTGTTCGCAATCCAGGATGACGAAATCAAAGCCAACCAGGATCGCAAGCTCGCTGATCGCAGAGCTGGGCATTGTCTGCAGCACGCCATGGACGTGCCCGCCAGCGCGAAGGCGCGAAAGCGCGCTTGCCGTCGAAGGAGGGCTCATGTTGCTTCTCCCGGCGCCGCGGCGCGGTAACAACTCAACGCAAGCCAAAAAGCAAGCGCGCTGAGTGGAGCAAAAACAAGCGCGACGATGGCGATCGAATAAGACAGCGCGCTATCGGCGCCGAAGACATAGTCGGTGATCAAGGCCACTAAGGTCGGACCAAAGCCGATGCCCAGGAGATTGTTGACAAAGAGCGCCACCGCGGACACCTGCGCGCGCATTTGATTGGGCGTCGCAAGCTGAAACGCCGTCGGCGTAACGGACCCGACAACGAAAAGCACAAATGTGAGCAACGCCAGGAGCACGAGCGCCAATGATGACGACTGAACAAGGGGCATGGACACAGCAATTGGCGCGCTCGCGCACGTAGCGACAACGACAACCCAAAGCGCGCCTTCCCGAATCCCCCTCCCCCTCAAATGATCAGCGATCCATCCCCCGCCGATCGCGCCCAATGGCCCCAGTGTCAGCAAGAAAGCGCCGTACCAATATCCAATTGAACTCGCATCCCAGCCATGCGCGCGCATAAACATGGTAGGCGTCCAGATAAGGATCGCGTTCTTCATCAAAGAGATGAGCGCAAAGCCGCCGAACAAGGGAAGATAGAGCCGCCAGTTGCGCCCAAGATAGCGGGCGGCGTTCGGCCCGATCTTGCGCCCTTCGCGCTGTGCGGGCGCTGGTTGCAAAGGCTCGCGCACCCGCTTGGGCTCTCTGACCGTCAGCGCCAGAAGCGCAACGACAAGGCCAGGGATAGCGACAATTACGAACACGAGTTGCCATGGCTTGAGCGCGCCGACGAGCGGCACGCTGATGCTGGGGAGCGTCGCTGTCGCCGCGATCACCGCTCCGCCCACGACGAGCGCGACACCTGAACCAACAGCGCCGCCCGCCATGTAGACACCCATCGGACGGCCCAGCTTATCGGGGGGAAAATAGTCACCCATCAACGAATAGGCAGATGGTGTAAGTGACGCTTCGCCGACGCCCACGCCGACGCGCGCCCAGAACATTTGCCAAAACGTCTGTGACAAGCCACAGAGCGCGGTCATCACACTCCAAAACGCCGCGCCAGCGGCAATGAGCCAGCGCCGGCTATGATGGTCACCGACCCAGGCCAAGGGAATTCCAGCGAAGGTATAAAGTAGCGCGAATGCAAAGCCGCCCAGCAAACTCACTTGCGTGTCGCTGATGGCTAGATCGGCGCGGATAGGTTCGATCAGCAACGATAGAATCTGCCGATCGACAAACGAAACAATGTAGGCTGTCGTCAACACAGCGACGGCCCACCACGCAGCACGCGCTGGCGGCCAAGTCTGCGTCCACCCTTGGCTCGCATTGACCGTCGCCTGAGCGCCCATTGCCCGTGCCTTGCTCGCGCATTCAGGCGCCGCACGCAGAGGCCATACCTCTACCAGTGCGACGCCCGTCGTAGTCTCGTTCAACCCGACTGGTTTCAGAACGATTTGCGCAACGTTACACCCCACTCGGCTGGGCGCGCGTATTGTGAGACGGCGACACCAAAGGCAGCCCGGAAATCAATGCCGTTAAGGATGTATTCTTCGTCCGTGAGATTCGTGCCAAATATCGCTAACGACCAACCACCAGGCTCATAATTGTACGTAAGCCGCGCGTTGAGCAGGCCATAGGCCGGTTGGCGCAGCAGCGGATTGTTCGTAATCTCATGTTCAATCGCCGTTCGATAACTGTAATCGACCCGCGCTGTCAGCTCAGAGTCCTCGCTCAAGTGAAAGGCATACTCTGCCCCCGCTGACGCCGTCCATTCTGGCGTTTCAACCAGATGCTTGTCCGCCGTTAGCCCCGTAGCCACCGTGACCAGAGGATCGACCTCACTATACGCGGCATCGAGGTAACCGACTGAAAGGTTGAGTGTGAGGTCCTCAACTGGGACAGCTTCAACCTCCAACTCTGCGCCACTAATTTCTGCAGCCGCCGCGTTGCCGATTACAGCTATGAAGGTCCCGTCGCTCAAAACTATGCGTTGCCGGAACTGCATATCCTGAAAGTCACTCTGGAACAAAGCCGCGTTCAGCCGCAGACGGTTATCAAACCACTCCGACTTCAGCCCAACTTCGTAGGTCCATAAAAACTCAGGATCAAATGGTGCGAACGCAAGACCCGAACCAATCGAATTTACCCCGCCGCTCTTATAGCCTCTCGCGGCCGAGACATAAGTCATGACGTCATCGTTCCACCGATACTCCAGACCCGCCCGGCCGGTTAGAGCGTCCCAACTAAAGGTATCAGCTGCGTGAAACGGACCAGCAGCCGTCACCTCGTCTTCGGTATAGCGAAGCCCGCCTGTAACACTCAATTGGTCGGTGAGTGCGAATGTGCCCTGGCCGTAAACAGCGCGCGAGACGTTCTCGCCAACTTGCCCACCTGCAGGATTCCAGTTTGGCGCCGTCGGCGATCCGGGTGTTACGGTCGCTCCGGGATTCGCAGTGCTTGCCGATGGACGTAAACTGAATGCTTCATCCTTGTAATAGAAGACGCCCAACACCGTGTGCAATCGCTCGTCAAAGGACTCCCCCGTCAGCAGAAACTCTTGTGAACTCTGCGATTGCTCGGTCTCTTGCCACGAATGCAAAATCTGCCAGGGCGTGCCGTCGACATCGATCTCATAGCGTGTTTGCACCTCGCGGTGGCTGCTAATGGACCTGAGAGTCCAATGCTCGTTGAGGTCCAAAGTCGCAACGAGACTTGCGCCAAAGGAATCAAGATCATTTGTGTTCGGACCGTTAGAATAGTTCGTCAACGGATCATTCGAGATGTAGGCGGGGTTCAGACCAGGAGACGCGAAAAACGCTCCCGGATTCATAGCAATGATATGATATGGAGGCACTCCACCGCGCGAACGCGTAGCGTCCACCGAGATTTGGAATTCAAGATCGTCCGTCGGCGTCACCAAGAATTGCACGCGGCCCGACGTCGCCTCTACGTCTCCGAGTTCCGCAATAGTGTCGCCAGTGGTTAGGTCCAAGCTCTGCCCGTAACCCGACTGATTCCGAGAGGCGATACCCACTCTCGCGGCGAACTCGCCGGGAATGATCGGAATGTTGAGGTTGGCTCGCGCATCCAGCCGATCAAAGCTGCCTGCGGTGAGCGAGAAGTCACCTTCAAACTCGTCACTCGGCCGCCGCGAAACAATGTTGATCGCACCGCCCGTCGTGTTGCGCCCAAACAAAGTGCCCTGCGGACCGCGCAACACCTCCATTCGTTCTGCGCCAACGAGGTCGAGATCGAGACCGCGCATAACGCCGATATAGACGCCGTCAACATACACACCGACGCCTGGACTGAACTCTACACCGCTGTCGTTGTTGCCCACGCCGCGCAAGTAGATGACGTTACCGCTCGCCCCGGACGATGGTGCATTCGAGAACTGCAAGTTCGGAACGAACTGAGAAAACGCTTGCAAACCCTCGGTCGAGCGTTCTTCGATGTCGTCGCCACTAAATACGCTGACTGAAATCGGCACGTCTTGGAGATTCTGTTCGTAACGCTGTGCGGTTACGACGATCTCTTCAACGCGGGAGTCGTCGTCCTGCGGCTCCTCTTGAGCCAGCGCGACGCCGGGCAAGAACAGTGCGGCGCCAGCAAGCAGCGCTGCGCGCGCCGTGCGGTTGCGGCTGAACACACTTCTGGTATCGAACGCTCGCGACTTCATAATTCCTCCCCCTTGGTGCGCGAAACTGCATGGCCTCGCGTGTTGGGGCAGGCGCGCCGAATATCTGCGAACGCGCCAACCCGTCGCCTCTGCGCAATCCCTTACGTAGCGCGACGGGGAACATTCACCTGCTTGTAATAACCCGTCCAATAGCGATTGGCTATTTTGGCATAATTCAAAGATATGAGCTGTCAGCCTGCATCCTTGCTCTTCGCGCGGGCCTTAGAGGTGGGCGCAAGCTCGTCGATGGCGAAGCGGTAGAATGCCTCGGCAAGCTGCGAACCGCGCTTTTTTTTGGCGATCGCGAGCGTCTTGGAGAAAGTTGGCTTCAACGCCTTATAGACAACGCCCGCCTTTGGATTGCCCCGGGCATAATCCGGTAAGAGCGCGCAGCCCGCGCCCATAGCGACGAAATTGATCGCGGAGAGCAATGTCTCTAGTTCGTGCGCCACGTTCATGGTGGCGCCCTCATTGAGGAAGAGTTGTTCAATCTGGTGATAGGTTTCTGGGTCTTGTGCGCGCGCAAACAAAATGAGCGGCTCGCGTGATAGGTCGCGTATGGCCACAACAGCCGATTTGGCCAGCCGATGTTCTGCGGGCACCGCCACCATCAAAGGCTCTTGGGTGAGCGGCTGCACGTCAAACTCATCACTTGGGATAGGCAGCCAGACCAGGCTGACATCGAGCTCGTCGCGCCGGAGCGCCTCGATTTGCTCGACCACTTTGAGCGCTTTGAAGGCGACGTGAACACCGGGACGCCGCGCCAAGAACGCCGGCAACACGCGCGGAAAAACACGAAATTCGGCCGCCGTTGCATATCCAATTGAGAGATTGCCCAATTCGCCGTTGGCGGCGCGACGCGCCAAGGCGACGCTATGACTTGCCTGCGCCAGCATTTGCCGCGCCTGCTCTAAAAACACCTTGCCCGCCTCGGTCAAGGTTACGCTTCGCCCCTCCCGCGAAACCAATTCGGCGCCCACCTCGATCTCGAGTTTTCTGATCTGGACGCTGAGCGCCGGTTGCGCGATCCGCAGCCGCGCAGCGGCGCGGGTAAAGCTCAATTCCTCGGCCAGGGCGGCGAAATAGCGTAAGTGGCGAAGCTCCATGCTCCATAACCCTTAGATATTAAACTATAGCCATCGGATATTGGACTGGATATGGACTGGCGTCCACCGTATCGTCGCTACGCCAACATTAATCGTCGGCGCACGGGAGGATGCCTTGACGAGGTGGGGTTGGGCGCTGCGCCGGGCGAGCAGCGTAGATGATCTACGCGCGCTCGCACGCCGAAGGCTCCCTCAAGTTGTGTTCGACTCAATCGACGGCGGCGCCGGCGATGAGACGACGCTGCGCGCAAATCGGAGCGCGTTCGAAGCGGTCATGCTTCGCCCGCGTCAGGCCAATCCGCCTGCCAGCATCGACACCAGCATCGAACTCTTTGGCGATCGTTTGCTATCCCCGATCCTGCTTGCGCCATGTGGATCGACACGCGTGGTCTATCCGGATGGCGAGCGCGTGGTGGCGCGTGAAGCGGCGCGCGCCGGCGTTGGCTATGTGGTCCCGCACCTCGGCGGCACCGCGAGCGAGGACGTCGCCGCCGTAAGTGACGGCGTACTCTGGTATCAAGTCTACAAATATGGCGGCCGCGACGTCTTGGAGCCCGCGCTGAAGCGGGCTTGGGACGCAGGCTTCCGCGTTCTCGTTGTCACCATCGACAATACGCGCGCACTGCTTGAACGCGATGTCCGTAACGGCCTTGACGTCCTGCTTGATCACGACTGGATTGAAGGCGCGCCCTATTTGCCGCAAATGCTGGCGCGCCCGGGTTGGGTGTTGCGGTTCTTGAGCGAAGGCGGCCGCCGCGCTGTCCCCAACGCGCGACTCCCCGATGGCCGCAGCATGAACGCAAGCGACATCGCCACTTTGGGCAAGCAGAGCACGTCGTATTTCAATTGGGATGATTTTGGCTGGCTCCGCGAGGCCTGGCCCGGCTCTATCGTCGTCAAAGGCGTGCTGACGGCGGCAGATGCAGAACTTGCGGTCACGTGCGGCGCGCAAGGCATCATCGTGTCCAATCATGGCGGGCGCGGCCTGGACGGCGTCGCGCCCAGTTTGCGCGCCCTGCCCGAAATCGTTGACGCGGTCGGGGACGCGGCGGTCGTCATGCTGGATGGCGGCGTTCGCCGCGGAACCGACGTGCTCAAGGCACTGGCGCTTGGCGCACGCGCCGTCCTGATCGGTCGGCCATATCTGTATGGTTTGGCGTCTGGCCCCGCGGGGGTCGCCCGGCTGCTCACTTTGTTGCAAGAAGATTTGACGAGAAGTCTCGCAGGCCTCGGCTGCGCTAGCCTGGACGAGCTTGGGTCCGATTTCGTCCAAAGTCCTGCCGAATGGCGCATGCCACGCCAGCCGAAATCTGATTCAGCCGTCCGCCTCGCAGAACCTTCGCCGGAAGGATTGCAGCGCCGTGCTCGAATCTAAACCTGAACTCCAACGGCGCGCGAAAGGCGATTGAATGTTTGCACCGCCGCCAGCCGTTGAGACCAGCATTTTTGCGAGCTTGCCCAAGACCTTGCGGCGCGCCGAGGCAACCACAACGATGTCGCGCCTATTGGGACGTCCAATCGACTCATTCCTTGAAGGCCCCTCCTTCGATCGCGACGGCAATCTCTTTTGCGTGGACCTGGCGCACGGACGAATTTTTCGCGTCGACGCATCCGGCCATTTTGACACTGTCATCGCCTATGACGGTTCGCCAAACGGACTGAAGATTCACGCCGATGGCCGGATCTTCGTCGCCGATCGAAGGCTCGGCATTCTCGTCATCGACCGCGACGCGACAAAAATGGAGGTGATCGCAGATCAGTTGGACGTTGAGCGGTTCAGGGGGCCCAATGATCTCGTATTTGCGCCCAATGGCGATCTCTATTTCACTGACCAAGGCATGTCCGACCTTGCCCAGCGCACGGGGCGTGTGTTGCGGCTGAAGCCTAGCGGCAAACTGGAGGTCGTACTCGACGAATTACCCAGTCCCAACGGCATCGCGCTCGACGCGGAGGGACGCGAACTCTTTGTGGCGTTGACGCGCGCTAACAGCGTCATCCGCGCCACCCTCATCGATGGACGCGCTGTGCGCGTGCAAACCTATATCCAGCTCTCAGGCGGCGGAGGCCCTGACGGCTTGGCCATCGATCGCGACGGCGGACTTGCGGTCGCTCACCCGATGATGGGAGCGGTCTGGCTGTTTGATGCAATCGGACAACCGCAACTGCGGATCAATATGTGCCGCGGCAAGCTTGGGACCAATATCGCTTTCGGCGGACCAGACGGCAGGCGCCTCTTCATCACAGAATCTGAAAGCGGGACCATTCAAACGGCGGATTTGCCGGCCCCTGGGCTTGCAATGTTCTCCCACGCGGCGCGGGACGATCGCTAATGCGTTCGAAGTGACTGAGGTAGGGCTTTGCACGTGGGGCCAAGAAAGACGACCCGCATTCCCAACATGAAGCTTGGAATCCCGTCTCGCGCACCTCGTCTGGCCAAATCCGATACGACCTTTCGAGGCGGTCGATCCGATCGAGCGCGCGCACCATTGCAAAATGTTGTTTGCCACTTCCCGTGATAACGGCTGCTAACGCGCCGAGATCAGCTCATCGTCGACCAGTGCGGAGGAGGATAGATTGGGAACGAGAAAGTAGATGGCTCGCCCGCCGGGGTCTGGATATTCGGTCAGTGTGAGCGTGGTCTGCGGGACTTGAGGATAAGGATTGATGATTGGCGATGGCGGCCAAGCCGCAATGTTGCACGCAGTCGCGCCGGATAGATCACGCGACGCAATCTGCATCTCGGCCTCGTCTGGATTAATAGCCGCGGCGCGGATGTCAAAATTCGGGAGTTGCTCCGCGATCGTGTTTTGCTCGGGGTTATAGGTATAGATCACCGGCCCTCGCATCACGGCTACGCGTCCGAATTGAGCGCGGCGACCGCGGACAAAACGAATGGCCATTGGCAGTCTGAGCTCAATCGTATCGCCAGTTTTCCAAACGCGTTTGATTGCGTGGAAAGCGCCGCTGGCCGCTTCGGTTGCTGCGCCGCCGTTAATGGAAAAACTTGCGCTTTTGCACCATCGCGGGATGCGCAGCTTCAACGTGAACTCTACTTCGGTCGAAGGATCGACCTTGATGCGAACGTCTCCATTGCGCGGATATGCAGTATCTTGCTCGACGACGAGGCTTACGCCGTCGAGTTCTATTTTCGCCCGTGAGGCCGAGTACAAATTCACGACCACCGTCTTTTCATCGGGATCGAGATAGTAAATCCAGCTGCTCAAATCGGCCAAAAATCGCTTATTGTTGTTGGCGCAGCAAAACCGCGGAGCGTGCGGATCTAGACAACGTTCTCCTTCGAACGGAGTGTGGTATCGACTGAATCGTCCATCCGGCGTGGTTGCGGCGAAAAGTGCGTTGTAAATGTCGCGCTCGAGGATGTCTCCGTAGAGACTGTCGCCGGCTATGCGGACCATCGCGTCCATGAAGCGCGCGACATATGTGCCGGCGCAGGTTTCGCTGACGTTGCCGACGCCAACTTGCGTGTTGTGGAAGCTCTCCCAGAGGCTGCACGAGCCCGTAACGAGAAGGCCGTCTTGCTTCGTCAAAAACTCGATGAGGCTGTAAGAGTTCGAAAGAAGTCTTGCGTCGTGCGAAAGTTCGAACAGATCCAATTCGGCAAGTCTATTTGAGAGAAACGTGTAAGCGTGGCCGTTACAATCGCGAAGGTCGTGCTGCACCGCTATCTCGCGCGCACCCGTTTCGTAGCTGCGTTTTGCGAAGTCCAGATACTTCTCGTCACCGGTCAGTTTGAATAGCCGGATCAAGGCGCGATCCAACCCCAGCGCCGCAATTTCAAAACCGAGAAGACCATCTCGGCTGTCGATCACGACAGAAGGGTCGGAGATCTGGTCTATGAGGAAATCAGCGAGCCGCGTTGCGGTGTCGAGCGCCGCGGCATTTTCGTAGAGAATGTAATCAGAGAGCAGCCCCCAGATGAGATAAGCGCCCTCGTGGAGGTCCCACAGGCTTTGCACGCGCTGCGCCGGCTCCTTGATGATGCCGATATAGCCGTCCGGTTCTTGGGTCGCGATCAAACCGTCGACCGCTCTCCGCTTCAACTCGACAAGGCGAGGATCATTTGTCGTTGCTGCCAGGTGACAGACAGCGTCGATGAATTTGCCAAAGCCGATATAGCCTTTGTCCCCACGGTCACGAAAAGGCGCGAGGAACACCTCGTCCAAGTTCAGAGCCAGGATGTTTTGATTGATGATGGCGTCGATCCGACGCCCAAACTCGCCGCTCAAGCTCACGGCGCGAACTGGGAGCCTTTGCAGCACGAATAACCTCACGGCGGGTACTTCTGAGATAATCGGCACGCTTGTGGGACGGTCCAATATCCAAATCCTATGCGAACATAGCCGCGACAGACGGCTTGATGCACGCTGACGAAACATCTACCATCTCAGATATCATTTCTGAAGTGGGGAAAAGGCGTGAAGCTCGCAACGTATCGCACATCTGGCCGCTTAAATTTTGCCTCCGTGGACGATGCGGGCGGGCTTCGCACCCTGCCCGCAGACATTCAGGCCTCGCTGCAAGGCGGGTTCGATCTTCGCACCCTCTCCCGCGCCTCATCGTTCAACGCGGAGACATTGCCGATCGTCACTGACTCTCCGCAGCTCGGACCACCCGTACCTACGCCCAGCAAGTTCATAGCCATCGGGCTCAATTATCGCGACCACGCCGAAGAATCGGGCCTCCCCATTCCGACCGAGCCGGTCGTCTTCATGAAGGCGCCCTCCTGCATCGTAGGACCGAACGACGATGTCATGCTTCCGCTTGAATCGCAAAAAACAGATTGGGAAGTCGAACTTGGGATCGTCATCGGCGAACGCGCAAGCTATGTGAGCGAAGGCAAAGCGCTCGATCATGTCGCCGGTTATCTCGTCGTCAACGATGTGTCCGAACGCGCCTTTCAAAATGAGCGCGGCGGGACTTGGGATAAAGGCAAGGGCTGCGACACCTTTGGGCCGCTAGGCCCCTGGCTTGTGACGCGCGACGAAATCGGCGACCCGCAAAATCTCGACCTTTGGCTGGATCTGAACGGCGCGCCCGCCCAACGCGGCAACACGTCGACGATGATCTTCTCGTGCGCTGAGATCGTAGCCTACGTGTCGCGGTTCATGACGCTGATGCCCGGGGACGTCATTACCACGGGCACCCCGCCTGGAGTAGGCATGGGGCGCAAACCTCCAACATTCTTGAAGGCCGGCGACACCATGAGCTTGGGCATTAGCGGCCTCGGCGAACAACGCCAAACGGTCAAAGCTTATGAGCGAGCCTAAGATTAGGCGCGAATTCGATGACGCCGGCGACGCAGCGCTCAACGCGCTGCGCGAACGCTTTGGCGAACGCCTTTCCACAGCCCACGCTATCGTCTCGCAACATAGCGGGCTCGAAGGCCATCACGCCTCGCTTGCGCCCGATGCTGTGATCTACGCGGAGAGCAATGAAGACGTCGCTGACGCCATCCGCTGGTGCGCTGACAATGACCTACCGGTTATAGCGCATGGCGCAGGCACTTCGCTCGAAGGCCATTTGTCAGCCATCCACGGCGGCGTCTCGCTCGACCTAACGCGCATGAACGCGATTCTGGACGTAAGCGCCGAAAACCTGTTGGCCACCGTGCAGGCCGGCGTCACCCGCGAGCAGCTCAACCATCATTTGCGCGACCTTGGCCTCTTCTTTCCGATCGATCCTGGCGCTAACGCCACCTTGGGCGGCATGACAGCGACGCGCGCGTCGGGCACGAACGCGGTGCGCTACGGGACCATGCGCGACAATGTGCTGACGGCGAAAGTCGTGCTGGCCAACGGCGCCGTCATTGAGACAGGCGTTCGAGCAGCAAAGTCGTCAGCGGGATACGATTTGACCGGGCTCTTCGTTGGGTCCGAAGGAACGCTTGGCGTCATCACCGAGGTCACGCTTCGCCTTTATGGCATACCGGAGAAAATCCTCTCAGCCACCTGCGTCTTCAAGGACCTGGATGGCGCGGTCTCAGCCGTCATTGAGACCATTCAATTGGGTCTGGGTGTCGCGCGCATTGAATTGCTCGACGAAACTCAGGTGCGTGCGTCGAACGCGTTTTCGAAGCTTAGGCTCGTCGAACAACCCACGCTCCTGCTCGAATTTCACGGCTCGCCTGCAGGGGTTGAAGAGCAAGCCTTGCAATTCGCTGACATCGCCGCTGGCCATCGCGGCGGCGCGCTCATCATCGCCCGCACGCCAGAAGAACGCTCACGGCTTTGGAAGGCCCGCCATGACGCCTATTTCGCGGCAAAGGCGTTGCTGCCAGGCGCCGTCGTCTGGACCACCGACGTTTGCGTGCCGATTGCGGCTCTTGCCGACAGCATCTTGAAGACGCGCGCGGATATTGAAGCGGAAGGCGCGCTTGCCACCATTGTCGGCCACGTCGGTGACGGCAATTACCACGTCATGTTCGCGATCGACCCGCAAAACCCGACCCATATGGCGCGCGCTTCTCGCATCAATGAGCGCATGATATCGCGCGCGATCGAAGCCGGCGGCACCTGCACCGGCGAACATGGCATCGGCATTGGCAAACGCGACAAACTGATCGCCGAGCGCGGCGAGACTAATGTCACTCTGATGCGCACCATCAAGGCAGCACTCGATCCCGCCAACATTCTCAATCCGGGCAAGATTTTTGTCGACGGCGGAGCACGCCCATGACCACGCCCCAATGCGTATGGCAGGCGCGCTGCCACCTTGGCGAAGGCCCTGTGTGGATCGAGCGGGAACAAGCGCTCTATTTCGTCGACATCAAAGGCCACGCCATCCACCGCTATAAGCCCGCCACTGACGGGCGAACGTCTTGGGTGACGCCCGGACCGCCCGGCTTCGTGCTGCCGCGACGCGGAGGCGGGTTCGTGATTGGGATGGGCAACAAGCTCGCCGTTTGGGATCCCGACACAAACGCGGTGACGACCCGGGCCTCGATCCCCAACCACCCGCCCGGCGACCGCATCAATGACGGTTATGCCGATACCAAGGGCCAACTCTGGTTTGGCACGTTGAACGAATCCAACACCATGGCGACGGGTAAACTGTTTCGGTGGAATGGACGAGAAAGCAGCATCGTTACCTGTGACAGCGGCTATGTCGTCACAAATGGTCCCGTGATCAGCCCAGACGGGCGAACGCTCTATCACTGCAATTCCGTGGAAGGCGCGATTTATGCGTTCGATGTGAACGCTGAGGGCGATCTTTCAGCTAAGCGCGTATTCGTTCAATTCGAGCCCAACGTCTTTCCAGATGGCATGGCGATGAACGAGCGAGGAGAAATCTGGGTAGCGCTCTTCAATGGCTGGCGGCTGGACTTAATTTCCCCCGCCGGCGAACGCATTGACCAAATTGCATTGCCCTGCGCGCAAGTGACGAAGCCCGCCTTCGGCGGCAAGGATTTGAAGACGCTTTATGTCACCACCGCGCAACTAGACTTCTCAGCGGACGACAAGCAAGCCCAGCCCCTCGCGGGCGGGCTCTTCGCTTTCGAAGTTGAGAAGCCCGGACGGGTGCAGGGCGAAGTCAATGCATGAGCCTGCAAACGGACGCCACGACTGGCGTGCGATGTGAAGAAACAAGCGGCCGTGTTGGGGGCTGAATGGCGAAGAGCAAATCGTTGACCGTGCACAAGATCGCCTCACCGAGCAGCGACACGGAAGACCTGTTGCTGCGACAGTTTCGTCATCCGCCCAGCGAAGCGCGTCCGCGCGTCTGGTGGCACTGGATGAACGGCAATGTATCGATCGAAGGCGTCCAACACGATTTCGAATGGATGAAACGTGTGGGCATCGGCGGCGTTCACAACTTCGACGCTTCCTTGCAAACGCCTTTGATCGTCGACCGGCACCTGCCCTTCCTTTCGGAGGAATGGCGCCGCACGCTCCGCGACACCGTTCGGATGGCCGATCGCCTAGGGCTTGAGTTCACCTGCGCCTCCTCGCCGGGATGGAGCACGACTGGCGGGCCCTGGGTGCAAGCCGAGCAGGCGATGAAAAAGCTGGTTTGGAGTGAAACGGAAGTCGAAGGCCAAGGCGGTTCTACATTTGCCCTGCCTCACCCGGCTGACGTCGCTGGGCCCTTCGGCAATGCGCCCGCAACATCGTCACTCTCCCAAACGGTTCGACCAGTCGAGGCGTTTTATCGCGACGTGGCAGTCCTGGCTTTCCCCACCCCGCGAGCCGAGCGTCCGATAGACGTGCGCGGCGCGCGCACAAGCGATGGCGCAACCATCGATCCCGCAGCGCTCTCAAGCGAGGATCTCACTCAAACATTTGAGTTCTGCGCCCGGCCAGGCGAACCCGAAGCGTGGATCGAGATCGAATTGTCTACACGTCAAACGATCCAATCGGCCTCGATCGGACTGACGCGGGAAAAATTTGAAGGGTTCTCCGACCCTCCTCAAGCGACGCTCCAATGCGGCGACGATGGCGAGCACTTCCGTCACGTGACGAACATTCCAATCGGCTTTTGCCCCCAGACAACCGTCAGCTTCGAACCTGTGGCCGCGCGGTTTTTCCGAATTGTTCTTGCGCCCAGTGCGAAATCGATGAAGGCCGCCACGGCCTCGCCCAAACGCCGTCGCATTCGGCGGTTTGTTCTGTTAGGCGCTTCGCGCCTCGATCAGTTCGAAGGCAAAGCTGGCTACGCGCCGTATTTTGATGTCGACCGCCCGCCCGTTGTCGTGACCTGCGATAGCCTGATCCCAAAACAAGAGATCATCGACCTCACTGGCTCCCAGCGGCGGGATGGACGGATCGACTGGTCGCCTCCGCCGGGAAGGTGGACGCTGCTGCGTATAGGCTATTCACTGACTGGAAGTTTGAACCATCCCGCATCCCCGTCAGGCACGGGGCTGGAGGTGGACAAATTGAATCGCGATCACGTGCGCTCATACATTGAAAACTATCTCGGCATCTTGCGCGAGACGATCGGCGCTGATTTCATCGGCTCACGCGGCCTGACCCATATGGTCAACGATTCCTATGAGGCAGGTAGCGCTAATTGGACTGAGGACCTTCTTGCAAAATTTGAACAAGCGCGTGGTTACGATATGCGGCCTTGGCTCCCCACGCTCACTGGACGAGTAGTCGAAAATTCTGAGGCGTCTGAAGCCTTCCTTTGGGATTTTCGTAAAACGCTGAGCGAGCTCATCGCTGAAGAACACTATGGAGAGATCCAGCGTGTCCTGCGCGCGCACGGGATGAGGCGCTACAGCGAATCCCACGAAGCTTGGCGAGCCTTCGTTGGCGACGGCATGGACGTCAAGAAAACCGCGGACATCCCCATGAGCGCCGCATGGCAACAGCCGGGGCTTTATCCCGAGGCCATGCACGACATTGATATTCGCGAATCCGCATCCGTGGCCCACATCTACGGACAAAATTTGGTCGCCGCCGAATCCTTTACAGCGCAGGCAATCTCAGATCCCAACGCCGCCTATTCCTTTGCGCCCGAGACACTGAAACCCCTCGCCGACCGCATGATGGCCCACGGCGTCAATCAGTTCGTCATTCACACATCGGTCCATCAGCCCCAGGCCGAAATCGGTCCGGGACTGACGCTCGGCCCTTTCGGTCAATGGTTCACACGAAAAGAAACCTGGGCCGAATTGGCTGGTGCTTGGATCGACTATCTTGCCCGATCATCTCACCTATTACGCCAAGGGGTATTCGTGGCCGACATAGCCGTGCTTTACGGCGAAGACACCAATCTTACCAACCGCTTTGCCCGAGCGGGCCCGATACTTCCAAAAGGCTTCGCCTACGACTTCGTCAATGCCAGCGCGCTGATCAGTGAAATCTCGGCCGCCAACGCTCGAGCTGTCACGCCTAGCGGCATGCACTACGCAGCCATTCTTATTGATGCCTCGGCCAGCCGGATGTCTTTGGCGCTACTGCGCAAGCTTGCTGAACTCGCCGATGCGGGCGTCCTGATTGCCGGCGTCTTACCCAAATGCGCGAGCCTAGGAGATGACCAAGAACGCTTCGCCGATCTTGCTGCGACAACATGGTCTCGGCCCAACGTGGAGACACTGGCTGACTTCGAGACCGCCCTATCACAACAAGCTAGTCCCGATGTTGTCTTCACGCCGCAAGACAGCACCGAGCATGTTCAATTCGTTCACCGCGCTCTGCCCAATGAGGACATCTATTTTGTCCGCTCTTCATGCGCCCATGCCCTGAGTGTTGAAGCGTCATTTCGCGTGGCAGGCAGAGCGGCGGAGATTTGGCGAGCGGACACCGGCAAAGCGACGCCCGCAAACTACCGAAGGCACGAGGGGCGCACCATCGTCCCGCTCGAAATGGAACCGTACGACGCCTTTTTCGTCCTCTTTCGCCACGCGACCACGGAAACGGAGTTTCAAACGCGCGCTCCCGCGTGTGCTGAAATCGCAAACCTCGACGGCCCATGGGATCTCGAATTTGAATCCGGCCGCGGAGCGACCGAGCGCCTAAAGTTCGACCAATTGCAATGCCTAACTGAAATCGACGACCCCGGCGTCCGCTATTTTTCAGGGCAAGTTGTTTATTCTTGCCGCGTCGACCTAACCCTTCCGTCCGACGCTCGACGTCTCGAACTCGATCTTGGCGTTGTGAAAAACGTGGCGGAAATAGTGATCAATGGACACCCGGTTGCGACGGTGTGGAAGCCGCCGTTCCGAGCGGACATCACAGACGCCCTTCAGCAAGGGATCAATCACGTTCAAATCCGCGTCGCCAACCTGTGGCGCAACCGGCTCATTGGAGACAAGCAACCTGGCGCGAGTGTTGTGGCGTTCACAACCTTCAACCCATGCCAGGCCGACGCGCCGTTGTCCGCCTCGGGGCTTTTAGGTCCAGTACGCATAGTTGAAGTGTGTCTTGAACCCGGTGCGCGGGTCCGCGAATGAAAAGGGCGCGCGTTGACCCTCTAAGACATCTCAGATATCAGTTCACATAACGCGCACTCGGAAAGCGCCTCACGGCTGAAGAAAATCGCGAGGCTCGATGAAATACCGATCGTACATGCTGGCGCTCCTGACGGTCCTCACGGCCGTCAACTCAATGGACCGCACTGCACTCGTTCTGGTGCTGCAAGAGATCAAGGTCGACCTCAACATTAGCGACACCCAGATTGGTTTGCTGAGCGGCCTTGTGTTTGCCCTGGTTTATTCCATCGCCGGCGTATTCGTTGGCCGCTGGGCGGACCGTGGCGATCGACCCCGGATTGTATCGTTGACAACTATCATCTGGAGCATCGGAGTCGCCTCAAGCGCATTCGTCACAAGCTTCTTGCCGTTGCTGATGCTGCGAGGCGCTGCAGCAATTGGCGATGCGGGTCTTAATCCTCCCGCACATTCTCTCATTGCTGATCACTACGATCGCACTGAGCGGGCAAGAGCGGTCGGAGTATATATGTCCGGCAACGCCGTCTGCCTTGTCGCGGGCAGTATCCTATGCGGATGGCTAGCCCAATTTTTTGGATGGCGACTGATGTTTGTTATCTTAGCTGCTCCAGGAATTGCGCTTGCGGCTCTCGCTTGGTTGTCGTTGCGCGAACCTCGTAGAATCCGTGAGCAAGGCCCCTCGACCGCGTCGTTGGAGGAACAGCAGGAGACCGAAATCGCCACGGCCAGCTGGCTTAGCGTGTTGACGACATTGTGGCGCGTCAAGACGTACAGATACCTCGCGCTCACAGCGACAACCGCATCCTTCTTTGGATCCGCAATCGGCGGTTGGATGCCGACCTATTTCATTAGACGTTACGAATGGAGCGTCGGAGAAACCGGTACCTGGTTCGGTATGGCCAGTTTGGGATTTCTCCTCGGCACATATTTAGGTGGCGAGTTGGCTTCGCGCTATGCGACCAATCGAGAAACGCTCCAACTAAGGGCGGCGGCTGTTTGCATAGCTTTCGGCAGCGTGTTGACCACGTCGATTCTGTTTATACCCCGCACTGACATTATTCTCGCTGCCATGGTGCTAAATTCGTTCGTCTTCTCTCTTCAATCTGCGCCGACTATGTCGATCATGCATGGCTTAGTCGCGCCGCGGCAGCGCGCCAGAGCGATCGCCGCTTTGTATGTGTTGCTGAGTATCGTCGGGGGCGGATTGGGACCTCTCGCTACTGGGGCGCTGAGCGATGCCTTGCATGGCGTGGCGGGAGAAGGATCTCTCCAGCTTGCTCTAATGCTCCTCGCACCAGGCAGCTTTGCGGCAGCAGTTCTCGCTTGGAACGCGAGCACGACGGCTTCAGCCGATTTAGACCAGAGGGCAGCTGAACACCGCCAGCATTCCATCCTTAACGCTGCACGCGAAGCGACGCCTTAGTCACTGACAACTGGCAACGCGCGCCCGCGCAAACTTCGGTCCAGTGAGAATGCAAGAAAGATAGAAAGACCGTCCTACAAGCTCTATCGCTCAGCTCAGCGGAGGGGAAGGTTCGAGAGCTTCCACAAGAAGCTAGAAGGCATTAAAAAACTCGTGCCCTGGGCGCAGGCGTCCATTTGCATCAATAAAGCTCAGATCCTGCGGCATACCCACGGGGCCTCCGTCCCGACCATGGGAATCTGGCATCCGCGAATGATGCATTACGTAAGCCATGAACCCGAGCCCTCGCCTGCTTAACTGGGCGAGCTCAACGCCGGCGCGGCGGACACGCATCGCGTCATTCAGATTGCCCCAGCAGCACTCTGTTACGAACAGCGGTTTTCCAACCTTTTTCGCAAATGCAAGGCTATCATCCAAGCTCTGCTCAAAGGCGGATTGATCCACGCTCGTTTGGGCTGCGCTCTCCTCACCGGGATTGTAATAGCAATGCATGGAGAGCACATCCGAATAATCGTTCACACGGTGCAATGATGCATTCGCCCATGCCCCGACTGTCAAAGGCGCGCTCGGTTGTTGGCGTTTGCATCTCTCAAAAATGGATGAGAGCCAGCTCGCTTCGGCGTCCGCGATGCTGTGGTGGACACCAGGAAACATCGTTCCATCGCGCTTTTGCATCGGCCGATCTGCATACCAAAACGGCTCATTGCATAAGTCCCACGCCAAAATGCGTGGATCGCCCGCGAACTCTCCGACCAGACTGTCGATGTAGTCGTTGAACATGCCTTCTTGGTTGAGGAAGCTGCCTGGAAGGAAATGGTCGATATAAATGCTTCCAAAATCCAGCGGCGGCAAATGCGTCCGATTGAAAAGCACGGGCATCACGCGGCATCCGATCGCTTCGGACAATGCAATGATGTCTCGGACCTTCTCGAGGAAAGCCGACGGGTCGCGCAAAAACGCGTCCCATGACAACCACCATCGCAACGCATTGATGCTGGGAAAATACTGCTTCCCTCGCGCCAACTCGATGGCGATAATTGCCGGATCAAATCGATCCCAAATTTCGATCAGATTTGTTGCGTAACTTGGGTGGTAATTGAAACCGCGAATCCGGCCCCAGTCGGTATTCTGGATACATATATCCGCCGAAGCTTGTGTGGACGGCCCAACAATTCCTGACGGCGGTGAGCCGGATCCGCTTGCCGCCATTGCGGACGCCTCTTTGCCGTTCGAATGCATATTACACCCTTTCAAGCATCAGTATCGTTCGAACTCTCGGGCCGCGACGCGCGCCCTGCCCAAGGTTCCCCTCTACGCACGTCTCTCAGGCGCTTCGTGATCTCGCGCCGCATGTCACACCGCGCGACGTCGTCGACGATCTCGCACGTGATTTGGTCGACACGGGTCACCCCGGATAGGGACATTGCCACACGCATTTCCTTGCCGATGATGTCCAACACATGAGCGACGCCTCGCTCGCCGCGCGCGCCTAACGCATGTGCCCAAGCGCGACCGAGCAAGACGCACCTAGCGCCGAGAGCGAGCATACGCACGACATCAAGGCCAGAACGGACGCCGCCATCGGCCAGGATTGTGAGGCTGTCTCCAACTTTATCAGCAATGCGTGGAAGTGCGCGTGCGCTTGAACTCACGCCGTCCAGTTGGCGGCCGCCATGATTGGAGACAACGATAGCGTCAGCGCCCATGTGCGCGGCCGCCGCCGCATCTTCTGGATCGAGGATACCCTTCAGTATCAGCGGTCCGCGCCATCGTGCCCGCACCCATTCGAGGTCCGACCAGTTGACGGAAGGATCGAAATTGTCGCGCATCCACGTAAAGAAGTCTTCCACGCCGCTCCGGCCTTCGAGAACTGGTGCGACATTGCCAAGGTTGTGGGGGCCTCCGCACACCCCCACGTCCCATGCCCACGATGGACGCGTCATGGCCTGGGCGAACCGGCGCAACTGACCTCGAAGGCCCGGCGCACCAGCAAGGCCTGAACGCACATCGCGATAACGCGCGCCCGGCACGGGCATGTCGACGGTGAACACCAGCGCACTGCATTGCGCCGTTTCCGCTTGCGCCAGCAATTCGCTCATGAAACCGCGATCGCGGATCATGTAGAGCTGAAACCAGAAGGGCTTAGCGATCCCGGCGCTGACCTCTTGCAATGAACAGACGCCGACGGTTGAGAGTGTAAATGGTACGCCAGCGGCCTCCGCGGCGCGCGCAGCCTGCACTTCGCCACGTCTTGCGTTTATCCCCGCAAGCCCGATCGGCCCCAAGGCAACCGGCAAGGACAAATGTTGGCCAAGCAATGTCGTGCTCAAGTCGATTTGGGAGACGTCCCGCAGCACGCGCTGGCGGAGCGTGACCTCCATGAGGTCTTGACGATTGCGCCGAAGCGTCTCCTCGCCGCATGAGCCACCGTCGATATAGTCGAAAAGGAAGCGTGGCAGCCTTCTACGGGCGAGTTCGCGATAATCCGAGATCGATGCCGCTATCATGCCCGTTCTCTGCCCCCCACGAGCGCATGCTTCCATCTCGACGCATAAGCGCCCACCTCATAGGGCAGAGGCGACGCTTTTTTGAGCGCTTCAGGCGGCGTTAGAGCGTCATTGACGAGGCGTTGCGCTCCAAACGCCAGCGCATCGTTGGAAGTCGTGATGTACACGTCGGCATCGGAACGAAGCGATGCGAGCATGCCGATAAAACTTGCATCTTCTGCAAAGCGCCCCTCCACCACGATCGCATCGCACGCACCAATGAGCGAAAGCGAGGCGTCCGCGACGAGTGCGAGATAGAGCCCGACGGCAGCGCGACGCGCTGCGCCCTTGAGTTCTGGGCCTTCCCAGCGTCCCTCCCGTTTAGGGAAGGGTCCCACGCCGCGTGCAAAAGTGGGCGCTATCATGCTGCCGCTAACCAGCACGTCGCAGATGGCTTTAGGCGCCACATCGCGGACAAAGTCCGGGGCGCGGAGCGGACTGTCGTCTCCACCAACTAAGAACTCGACCTCGCGGCCGCCCATGAAGCGGGCGGAAGGCGCTGGATTGCCGTCGATATCCACATTGAGCAGCGTGTCGCGCTCGGGGCAGAGCCGCCCAGGGTCAAATGGTGATTCCGGGGCCGGGGCGCGCATCGCGACAAACCAAGTGCCCGTCGAAATCACCGTGACATCCCGGCCGGCGAGTTCGCTATGCGCGCGCGCTCCGTGGAAAGCGGCATTGCTATCGTGAACCCCACACAGCACTTGGCAATCGGAAGGCAAACCCGTGCGATGCGCCCACTCACGCGTGATTGGACCTAATATTTCGCGCGCGTCACGGAGGGGCGCAAATCGCTCCGCCCATCCGCGCTTCACCGCGAGATTGGAAAAGCGACGCTCAAAGGGGCGCCACAAATCCGAGTGACAGCCGAGACTGGTGACCTCCGTCGAAGCAATACCTGATAGGCGCCAAGCCCAATACTGCGGATAGGTGACAAGTACGCCCGCGCTCGGCCAAATCTGCGGCGCGAGGGTTTCCAACCGATAGAGCTGAGCGCCGAGGTTCAGCCCTTCAGGGAATCGTGGGGATCCGGTGTCGACGAAGGGATCGCGCAGCGCATCATATTCGGCGTAAAGCGGCGGCGGGGGAAACTCCTCATAGCACGCCGGCGGCAACGCCAATTGATCACCGTCGAGCAGAGCGGCCGCCGCGCCATGCGCAACAGGAACGATGAACCCGACATCGGCGATTTCGGAAAGCTCGGCGAGCGAGCCCTCGAGCCAGCTCTCGATACCCTCAACATCAAGGGCGGCATGGGTCGGCGCCCGCACGCTCGAATTTGGCCGAACGCGACCTGCCAGACGGCGTCCCGCTGCGGTCCAAAGGGTGAGCTTCGTGTTGCTCTTACCCACGTCGAGGACGAGCACGCAGTCCCCGGCCATACAGCATCCTTTACAACACCCCCTTCCTTACTGATATCTTAGATGCTTGTCATCATGGCTGTCCGCTTGGTAGACGAAACATATGTCCGATACCGCTCGATGCCGCGGAGGTATTGCCTTCGCCGTCCCCACTAGTCGCTGGTCCGACGAGAAGGCCGCTTCACTTTCCGCGGCAGACTTGCTGCTTTACCGCTCCAACCTGCTTGGCTCGGATCTCACGGTCACAAATTTCGGCGGCGGCAACACGTCGGCGAAACTTACCAATACCGATCCCCTGACAGGCGCGAACGCCCGTGTCCTTTGGGTGAAGGGTTCGGGCGGCGACATCGGATCGATGAAGCGAGACGGCTTCGCGACGCTCTACCTCGACAAACTCGTGCAGCTCGAAGGGCTCTATCGTGGCTTCCATTTGGAGGACGAGATGGTGGCCCTGCTGCCGCACTGCACCTTCAATTTGAATACGCGTGCCGCATCGATCGATACGCCTTTGCACGCGCTATTGCCTTTTGAACATGTGGATCATGTCCATCCCGATGCTGTGATTGCGCTGGCGGCGTCATCCGGCGGCGAACAATCCACTGAGGAGATATATGAGGGCCAAGTTGGCTGGCTTGCTTGGCGTAGGCCAGGGTTCCAGCTGGGTGTCGATCTGCGTGACTATGTGCGATACCACCCGCACCTGCGCGGCGTCATGCTCGCCGGGCACGGCATCATCTGCTGGGGCGACAGCGCCAAGACGTGCTACGAAAATACGATCGACCTCATTGCGCGCGCCGCGACGTATTTGAACGCCAAGCTCGCCAAGGCACCCGCGTTCGGCGGCGAAGTTGTGACCGCGCTGGGACCGGCGGAGCGCGAGGCCGCCGCCATAAAGTTGATGCCGCGACTACGCGGCCTGATGGCTGGCGCACGTGGTCGCATTGGTCATTTCAGCGACGATGCGGAAACCTTGGAATTCGTGGGCTCAAAGGAATTCCAGCGCCTCGCTGCAGTCGGCACATCCTGCCCTGATCATTTTCTGCGCACGAAGATTGCCCCGCTCGCGCTTGATCCGGCGAAGGCCGATTCAGAGGGCTATTTGAATGAAGCCTTGGAAGCCTATCGCTGCAACTATCGCGCTTATTATGACCGCAACGCCAAGCCAGGCGATCCGGCCATGCGCGATCCAAATCCGGTGGTGATTTTGTTACCGGGCGTTGGGCGCTTCACGTTCGCCGGCGACAAAACCACCGCGCGCTTAGCGGGTGAATTCTACGCCAACGCTATCAATGTGATGCGCGGCGCCGAGGCCACCGGTGTGTATGTGGGCCTGCCTGAAAGCGAAGCCTACGCCATCGAATATTGGACGCTAGAAGAAGCCAAGCTGCAGCGTATGCCAAAACCTAAGCCGCTGGCCGGCAAAGCGGCGCTCGTCACGGGCGCAGCCGGTGGCATCGGCGCTGCGACCGCAACACGGCTTTTAGACGAAGGCGCATGCGTCACGCTCGTCGACCGCGACGCAACAGCGCTAGAGGCGATGCACGCCGCTCTCGTACAACAATTCGGCAAAGATGTCGTCGCTTCCGCCGTTTGCGACGTCACTGATGAACTTCAGGTACAGGCGGCCTTCGACGTGGCGGTGCGCGCTTTCGGCGGCCTCGACATTATGGTCGCGAACGCGGGCCTCGCCTCCTCCGCACCGATCGAAGAGACAAGTGTGGCGCTCTGGAAACAGAATTACGACGTCCTCGCCCAGGGCTATTTTCTGTCCGCGCGCGCCGCCTTCCCCTTGATGCGCCGAAATCGGGGATCGATCATTTTCATCGGTTCAAAGAATGCATTGGCGGCGACGCCTAATGCATCCGCTTATGCTTCGGCTAAAGCCGCTGCGGTGCATTTGGCTCGCTGCTTGGCGCTGGAGGGCGCCGAAGCCGGTATTCGGGTCAACGTCGTCAATCCCGACGCGGTGATCCGCGGCTCACGCATTTGGGATGGCGAGTGGCGCCAGCAACGTGCGGCCGCCTACGGCGTCGATTCCGGCGAGGAATTGGAAGAGCATTACCGCAAACGTTCAATGCTGAAACTCAACGTATTACCCGAAGACATTGCGGAGGCTGTATTGTTCTTCGCGGGAGACGCCTCAGCAAAATCCACCGGCAACGTGATCAATGTTGACGCCGGCAACGCGCAAGCGTTCGTTCGGTAAGGGAGGCGTACATGATCGCGCCCGATCTGCCCATCGCCATGGAACTGATCGAAAGCCACAACACAGCGCATAGGGAAGTGCTGGAAGACGATTACGATCATCTGAAGCGCCGCCTGAGCCGCAGCGGCGTTGATGCCGACAAGATCAAACAACGCGTCAAACGACTGGAACTTGCAACGCCGACGTGGGGCGCGGGCGTCGGCGGCACGCGCTTTGCGAAATTTCCGATGCCCGGCGAACCGACCAACATCGACGAGAAGCTCGAAGATTGCGCCGTAGTTCAACAACTTGGCCGCAACACCCCGCGCGTCTCACCGCATTTTCCGTGGGACTGGACCGAAGACCCGGCCGCGCTAAAAGACAAAGCCGCCGCGCTCGGCCTAGGCTTCGACGCGGTAAATTCAAATACTTTTCAGGATCAATCCGATCAGAAGCGTTCCTATCGTTACGGTTCGCTTACACACACGCAAGCGCCAACGCGTGACCAAGCCATCGAACACAATCTCGCATGCATAGAGATTGGCCGGAAACTCGGCTCTAAGGCGCTCACCGTCTGGATCGGCGATGGCGCCAATTTCCCAGGCCAGCAAAGCCTCTCGAAATCCTTCGACCGCTATCTCGACAGCGCCGCCCAGATCTACAGTGCGCTGCCAAACGATTGGTTCATGCTGCTGGAGCACAAACTTTACGAACCGGCGTTCTATTCCACCGTCATCTCTGATTGGGGCTCAAGCCTCCTCGCTGCTCAAGAACTCGGGCCCAAAGCGCAATGCCTCATTGATCTCGGACACCACGCTCCCAACGTCAACATCGAGCAAATCGTCGCCCGGCTGGATGCCGCGGGAAAACTCGGCGGTTTCCATTTCAATGATTCGAAGTATGGCGATGACGACCTGGATTCCGGCTCGATCAATCCCCACCAGCTCTTTCTAATCTTCAATGAACTCGTGGAAGCCGAAGCACGCAATAGCGCGCGTTTTCATCCGGCCTACATGATCGATCAATCGCACAATATAACTGATCCGATAGAAAGCCTGCTCTCGAGCGCGGAAGCTATCGCCGCCGCCTTCACACATGCGCTCGTCGTCAATCGTGATGAGCTGGCCGCCGCGCAAGACGCAAACGACGTCATGGCCGCCTTCCAAACCCTGCGGCGCGCCTACAACCATGATGTCAGGCCACTGCTCGCGCTCGCCCGCGTGGAAGCCGGCGGCGCCGCTGATCCAATCGCGCTCTACCGCAAAAGCGGTTGGCGCGATCGCAAGGCGCAAGAACGGCGACGTGCGTCCGCCGCACCAGGTATCGTATGAGAGCGGGAGAAATTGGGTGACGCGGTCGCCGCTAGACCAACGATCGGCAGACATGAAAGTCCTCGGCCTCCAGGTAGACCTGCAAGACTGCCCCCTGGGCTTAGCGAACACGCGCCCCCGCCTATCCTGGCAGTTACTGTCGGATAGGCGCAATGTTCATCAATACGCATATCGCATCGTCGTAGCCAGCAGCGAAGCGGCGTTGATGGCGGATAATGGCGATTTTTGGGATAGCGGGCGCATCCATTCGAGCAGCTCCTTTGATGTGAGATATGAGGGCCGCCCGCTCTCTTCACGCGATCGATGCTGGTGGCGTGTCCAGGTTTGGGAAAGCGCGGAGGATCCGCCAAGAACAAGCGCCGCAAGCTGGTGGGAAATGGGTTTAATCGAACCTGCCGATTGGACGGCCACATGGCTTGCGGCCGAAGACGAAGTAGCCCGAGCTGATCGGCGCGCAGGCTTGCATTGGATTTGGGGAGACACCTCCCGCGATCAACGTCCTCGCTATTTCCGTTTGAAATTCTCGCTCAGAACGCCCTCATCGGACGGCGTGTTCTATGTTGGGACGGGCATAACCGAACAGCTCCGCAGCGTTCGGGTTGACGGGACGTCGGTCGACCTTACTGCGCCAAAACAATATGCAGCGACGCGACCGGCGATGCAAGAATTGGCGCTCGGACCAATGTCGCCAGGCGAGCACGTTCTCGCGATCGAAATGGCGCCGACTGATGATCGCATGAGTGGATCGATATCATCCAGCGCCGCCGCCATGGCGCCCTTTGTCCGGATCCATGCGATAGACGGGAGCGTGGTTCGGCTGACGGGCGCATCAGGTTGGACGACAAACCTCGAAGCGGAACCCGGCTGGTTCGGGTTCGATTATGACGACGCTTCATGGATGCCTGCGCGCCCCTCGTCGGAAAATGCGGGAGAGCCTTGGCCTGCTAAACCGGCCGCTCTACTGCGCAAGGAATTCCGCGTCGAAAAGCCAATCCGATCCGCACGCCTCTACGCTACAGCGCTCGGGTTCCTTGAGGCTCGCCTTAACGGCCAACGCGTCGGCGACGCAGTGCTAACGCCTGAGGTCTCGGATTTCCGAAAGCGCTTGTTATATCGCACCTATGACGTCACGCCGTTGATCAACGACGGCTCTAATGTCCTTGGCGTCATCGTTGGAGATGGTTGGTATGCTGGCCCGATCACACCTGGAGGACGTTACCCGTGGGGCGCGCCGCCATCCCGGATCTTGGCGCAGCTTGAGCTTACCTATGACGATGGCTTGCGAGAAACGATCAATACCGATTGCGACTGGCGTACCTCCGACTCCGCCATTCGCCGGTCCGAAATCTATAACGGGGAAGTCTATGACGGCCGTTACGAACAAGCCGGATGGGACACAATTGATTTCGACGATACTCGTTGGGCCTACGCCGAGGCCGCCGATCGCCCGACATGCGAGCTGGCGGCGCAATGCAGCCCACCCATCCGCGCCACGCAAACACTAAAGGCCACGCAGCTGACCAATCCGGCGCCGGGCGTCTACGTATTCGACTTCGGACAGAATTTTGCAGGTTGGTGCCGCCTGCGCACCAAAGGCCCGGTCGGCGCACGTGTTGAGCTTCGCTTTGCGGAACTTCTCACGGCAACTGGCGAGGTCGATCAATCCAATCTCCGTGGCGCTGAGGCGCTGGATGTCTTCATATTGGCGGGGCATACAAACGGAGAAACCTTCGAGCCCAAGTTCACCTATCATGGTTTTCGGTATGTGCAGATAGTCGGCCTGCCCACGCTGCCGACGCTGAATTCGGTCGAAGGCATTGTCGTTCACAGCGATCTCGCGGTGACGGGACGCCTCTTCACCGACAACGCACTCATCCAACAGATTTGGCGCAATGCGGTGTGGACGCAGCGTTCAAATCTCATGGGGGTCTTCACCGATTGTCCCCAACGCGACGAGCGCCTGCCTTGGTTGGCCGACCCGAGTGTCTTCTATGACGCTGCCGCGTTCAACATGGACGTCGCTGCGTTCACGCGCCGCCAACTGGATGACGTCAGAACAGATCAATCTCCAAACGGCAACCTTCCGGCTTTGTCGCCCGGCGCGATCCCGAGGTTCAACACGCTCGTCGAGGGCGCGCCTGGTTGGGCGGACGCCAGCATTACATTCGTCTGGTCCAATTGGCGTCGTTACGGCGACAACGACATCATTCGTGAAAACTGGAGCGCCATGACGCGTTTCCTCCAGTATCTCGAACAAGCCAACCCAGACTACATCTGGAGGTCCCAATTCAACATGGGCGACTGGCTGGCAGTGGATGCGACAAAGGACAACGTTCCCACCACCCCTTACGACCTCGTCGCCACCGCCAATTGGGCAAGCGCTACGGAGCGCATGGGCCGCATGGCGACAGCCATTGGACGCATCGATGACGCCGACAACCTTCAACGCCTACACGCGCATATCCGCTCCGCATTCATCGCCGCCTTTGTGGGGCCTGACGGTATAATCGGCAATGGGAGCCAAACTAGCTATGTCCTGGCGCTCCAATACGGGCTTGTACCAGAGGGGCTGAGGGCGATTGCGGCGGAACGATTGGCTGACAACATACGCGTGCGCGGCACGCTGATGACGACTGGCATTTTCGGAACGGCGCACATTTTAGACGTACTCGTCGACGCGGGTTACTCTGATCTCGCCTATGACCTTTTACTCCGCACCGATTACCCATCGTGGGGATACATGATCGCAAAAGGCGCCACGACCATTTGGGAGCGCTGGAACGGAGACCAAGGCAATCTCGCCATGAACTCCTACAATCACCCCGCTCTAGGGTCTGTGTGCGGATTTCTTTTTCGCCGCGTTGCGGGCGTCCACGCATTGGAGCCCGGCTTTAAGAAAATCGCCGTTCGCCCAGTGCTGAACCCTCGCGTGAGGCGCGGCGGCGCGGATTATGACTCTGTCGTCGGGAGGATCTCCACCGCTTGGTGGCAACATTCCGATTTGACACTCCATCTCGATGTAACCATTCCGGCAAACACCGAAGCTGTCGTCTCGGTACCCGCGCGACCAAGTGCGATCGTGCGAGAAGGCGGCCGCCTCGTTGATCGACGAACCGACATGCGTATTGAGCGTCGCCTCGATCACGAGATAGAAATCAGCATCGGGTCCGGCACATATCACTTCAGGGTCAGCGATTAGGAAACGCCCTCGCCCAATTCTGCCAGAAGCATCGGTCACATCGCCATCCCGAGATCAGCGGATTGAACGAGAAGCTCACTGCACACCAAATCTCGATGCGCCTCGGTCAAACGCACGATGAGCTGCGCGAGGCTTTCCGAATTGATTGCGCCTTCGACCCCTTCTCCCAAAATGGTAGTATTGATAGCACCGGGGCAAACGCAGAGGACGCGAATGCCAAGCGGCCGCAGTTCAAGGCGCGCTGAGCGAGAAAGACCCAATAAAGCGTGCTTCGACGCCGCATAGGCCGACATGCGCGGTAAACCACGAAGCGCGCCATCGGAGGCGATGTTGATAATGTCGCCCGCGCCCTGATCCGCCATTTTCCGAGCCGCTTCGCGCATGACAATGAACGCGCCCAGCACATTGATGTTGAAGATCTCGCGCACCTCGTCTGTCGAGCAATCCAATAGCGGCGCCACACGCGCGATCCCTGCATTGTTCACGAGCACATCAATGCGGTCGAGCGATTGAACTAAACCTATGACCTCCGCTTCGTCGGTTACATCGATCTCAGCCAGCTGAAACTGGGCGCCCAATGCCTCAAGCGCTGCTGCTGTCTCAGCCAGCGCACTCGCGTCGCGGCCGGTCCCGACAATTTGCGCACCCGACTTGGCGAACGCGATCGCGCAGGCGCGGCCCAAACCGCGGCTCGCGCCGGTCACGAGCACTGTCTTGCCCTTCAGTTCCATGGCACCTAATCGCTCGCTGCTCGCTTGACTCCTATGACATCTTAGATATCAGTCAAGCAGCGGTGGCGTGGAGCTTTCCAGCTTACAGGGGCAAGCGGGGGCGGGCTCCACGGCATTGCGCTCGGGCCTCGCGCCCCTCGTACACGGGAGGGAACGCGAGCCTGCGAGCCCTAAGAGCGTCCTCCTCCCGAAACTCCGCCGCGCCGTCTCACTCCTCCAAGTGGCGGCGCGGCGGCCCTTCGGCACCAGGTTGCGAGGTCATTCGTGCGTCCTGACCCGCGCCGTCGCCGCCTCATCGTCATCCTCGTTGTCTGCGCCTTCGGGGCCGCCGCAATGGTGGCGGCGAATGCCGACGACATCATTCTCTACAACCCTTCCCCCTCGATGCCGGTGGGCTTCTATGTTCGGTCAGATGCGCCAATCACCATTGGCGCGATCGTCACCGTACGTGCGCGCGATGTCGCTGAAGCTTATGCGCTGGGACGCAACTTCACCGACAGCGGAGATCGCTTCATCAAGCGCGTAGTTGCAACGTCAAGCGACCACGTCTGCGTGGTTGGCTCGCGCATAGTCCTGAATGGCATTGTCGTCGCCACGCGCGCTTCTGTTGACACTGCGGGCGCTGCACTGCCGCAATGGACAGAGTGCCGTCCGCTCGCCGCAGACGAAGTCTTTCTTATGGGCGAAAGCGACGACAGCTTTGACAGCCGCTATTGGGGTCCGGTCCCACGATCTCAAATTGAAGGCGTGTGGCGGCCCCTATGAGGAACCGCCCGCCGCCAGATTTTGCAGCCCTGCTGCATGCCCGCGACCTTGCCGTGGAAGCATTGCTTGCCGCCGCGCGCGCCAACGCGACGTTTAAAATCCTGGATCATTTGATGGATGCGGTTCGCGCCTATGATCGCGCGCTGGCGGCCGGCGAGAAAACTGCTGAAGGCGATCCAAAGGGCCAAGACCAAGCCAACACGGAGCAATCGTGACCATCGCTCGCTACCCGGCTTCGCGCTCTCGCAGGCTTCGCCAATCAGACTGGGCGCGTCGGCTCACCCGCGAACATGCCCTTTCACCCGACGATTTGATCTGGGCCATCGTGGTGCACGATGGCGCTGAAGACGCGATTGAGGTCGCCTCAATGCCGAGCGCGCCACGACTCTCCATTCGCGCCGCAGCGGCTGCTGCGAAGCGCGCTGAGCATTTGGGCATTCCGGCCCTTGCCATTTTCCCGCACATCGAGCCGGCCAAAAAGGACTCTGAAGGACGAGAAGCGCTCAACCCTGACGGCCTCGTCTGCCGCACCGTACGCGCTTTGAAAGATGCGGCGCCAAGCGTCGGCATCATGGTGGATGTCGCGCTCGATCCGTTCACGGACCACGGCCATGATGGGCTTGTCCAAAACGGTCAAATCCTGAATGACGCCACCATCGAACTTTTGGTCGAACAAGCGATCATTCAAGTGGAAGCAGGCGCCGATATCGTAGCGCCGTCCGACATGATGGACGGACGCGTTGGCGCCATTCGGCACGCGCTCGAAGCCGGCTACCATCACGACACGCTCATCATGTCATACGCCGCGAAGTACGCCTCGCATTCTATGGCCCCTACCGCGACGCCATCGGTTCGGCGGCGCTTGGTCGAGGCTCCAATCACGCTCCCAGCGATAAACGCACCTATCAGCTGGATTGTGCCAATGCCGATGAAGCCGAGCGCGAAGTGGCGATGGATGTCGCAGAAGGCGCCGACATGCTGCTCATCAAGCCAGGCATGCCCTATCTCGACATCGTCGCACGCGTGAAGCGCCAATTCGGTTTGCCCACCTACGCGTTCCAGGTCTCAGGCGAATACGCCATGATCAAAGCGGCTGCACTGAACAATTGGCTCGACGAAGACCAGGCCGTGCTGGAATCATTGTTAGCCTTCAAACGCGCAGGCGCCGACGGCGTAGTGACTTATTTTGCGCCTCAGGCCGCCCAGCTCATATCGGCGCCGTCAGGCTGATCCATATTCGTTGGCGTATGGGCGCATAGCTCAGGATTATTGGATCGCGCGGCGCCAAGCCGCCAAGCTCCGATTCTGCCTTCGTAGGCGTCACAATCGAACAGCATGATTAGCGATAACGAAACAGCGAAACGCGTTGAGGCCAGCGCATTGGCGCAGAGCGTTTCACTCGGCGCTTTTGCAGAGACGGCCACACGTCTGGGACCCGGACGGATTTCCCTCGGCGTTGTGCAGACTTTGGTCAGCGCTTACTGGCTGGGTTGGCCTTGGGCGTTCGCCTGGTGCGTGGCCTTTGCTCTCTACGAAATGCGCATCAGCCCTTGGCTGCTCCAGCGCTTCGTTCGACCCTTCGCCCAGGACGAAGCGCGCAGAGCTGAACGCGCCAGCGTCCTCATCCTCCTGATGACGTCATGTCTCTACCTCTTGGGTTGGCTCCCCGCTTGGCTTGCCGCCGGGCCGGCAGGCGACTTCGTCGCCGCGGCCTTGGTCGGCGCAACGCTCATCCGCGGCGTCGTCTCGTTCTCGCAGTCCGAGCGAGTCTTCTTTGCCTATTGCAGTCCACCGGTGCTGGCCATGTTGGCGGTGCTTGCGATGCGCCTCGAGAATTTGGCGGCCGCCGGCGTTTTTCTGGCGGCGTTCGCCAATCTCCTCCTCTGCACTTACTTCTTGCGCGGTCGCCTATCGGCGCTGGTCGGCCAAATGATGCGTGCCAATACCGAGCGTCAAGCCGCCGAGGAAACCAGCATCGCCAAGACGCAGTTCCTGACAACGATGACGCATGAACTGCGCACGCCCCTCAACGCGGTCATCAACTATGCCGAGATGATCGAAGAAGATTCCGAAGGGGCGATCGCGTCAGACGCTGGTAAGATCACCCAGGCCGCTCGCCGCTTGTTGGGGTTGCTCGACCGCATTTTGGACTTCGCAGATCTCGACGCAGGTAAACTCCGTCTCACTCCCACTCCCATCGATGTCGACATGTTCATACGCGATTTGATCCGGAAGACCGAGATTGATCGCGACACCCACGTTGCGCTGATCTTCGCCGACAATGAAGCGCCCACAATTTTCGCCGATAAGGACCGGCTCGCGCAATGCATAGGATGCTTGCTCGCCAATGCCCGTGAACACACGTCGAGTGCGCGCATTGTCGTTCGCGTCGGAGCGGTTGGCGATTGCGCCTTGATCTCGGTCGAAGATACCGGGCCCGGCATACCGGCCGACCAGCTTGGAGTTATCTTCGAAGCGTTTCGACAGAGCGATATGTCGAACACACGAAGCAAGGACGGACTGGGTTTAGGACTTGCCGCGGCGCGCCGCATTGCACGCGCCATGGGAGGGGAGTTGACGGCTGCGAGCACGCCGGGGGCTGGCTCATGCTTTACGCTCCGCGTGCCTTCGGGCCACGTTAGCGTCGAACCAACGCGCCTCGCCAGCTAACGCCGCCCCGCCATAACCCGCGCCGGGCGCCATGGCCGCCACACGCCGAGCAAAACGCATCTTCAAAGGCAGCGCGTGTTGCCGGAGGTGCTTCGGACGTCTGTTCCTACCGATGAGCCGTTAGCGATCGCAGCCGAGTAACTGCCGCTTGGCCAATTGGCGGTCCGATCCCGTCCTTGGGCGTTTCAGTAAGGCGTTGCATCTCCGCTGCACGACCCTTCGTCGACGCCACAGCCCTTCACCCGCTCTTGGCTCTTGCTCTTCGCAAACGGGCGTTCGCCCGCAAGGGGCCAATGCAAAATCCGACCCCTTGCTTTGGCGCCTTTGAGATTGAAAGCTCCGCTGATGCAGGTGAGTCCCACGCGATCGGTCCTGAATGCAATGCTGGTCGCGCTCGCCCTGGCGCTCGCGGGCTGTGCTACGCCGCCTGCGCCCGCGCCGTCTCTTCCCACAAGCTCACCGCCAGTATGGAGCGCGCCGCCCGCGGCGCCAGCGCAATGCCTTTATGGCTGTCCGCTTGGCGCAAGTATGAGCAACGAACTTATTGTCCGTCACCTCTATGCGCTCTCCAACAATAGGGAGACCAAATTTGCCGACTGGGTGGCGTACGTCGTTCGAGAAGAATGGATCGGTCCCGAGGAAGACCGCGGCTGGGCCGACGATCCCGATCTCGACCCGGATGAAACGCTTGAGACGCGCGACTACGATGACATCTCCGCACTTCAAGCTGATCGCGGCCACCAAGCGCCGCTTGGCTCATTCACCAACGCGCCTGATTGGCCAGAGACCAATTATATCTCCAACATCACGCCCCAAAGCCTCAACCTGAACCGAGGCCGCTGGCGGCGCCTGGAAGACGCCGAACGCAATCTGGCGCGACGCGAGCACGTTCCTGTCTTCGTCATCACCGGTCCGCTCTATGAGCGGCCAATGCCCGCACTGCCGCGCGCCGACGAACCGCATCGCGTCCCGTCCGGCTATTGGAAGATTGTAGCGACTGCCGATGGGCGCGCTTTGGGCTTCATCTTCGAGAACCGCCGCGAAACCGGTCGATATTGCGCCTTCCAACGCGACATCTCGGAGATCGAACGCCGTAGCGGACTTAATCTCTTCCCGGCCGTCGACCCCAACGCGCTACGACCATTAGCGCGAGAGATTGGCTGCTAGACGCCCAGTAGCTACCGGTTCGGAACATGAAGACGCCGCCGCGAGGATTCGGTCTCGCGGCGGCGTTTGTGCGCGGACGGTGGGGAGTCCGCTTCGTAGAGCTTGGCGCTCCTATTTCTTCTTCTTGGCCTTCTTTGCCTTCGGCGCGGCCTTGGCTTTCGCCTTCTTCTTCATCGCCATGTGCGTCGATCCTATTCGAAGTTGCGAGACGCTTCTTCAATGCCGAGCGAGTCGTATTGCAATTCTTAATGCGCCGCGCCGCTGGCGCCTGACCGCACGCGGAAGGCTATTTCCCAGCAACGCCATCAATCCGGCATTGCCTCGTTCCTCTCCGCTCCTTGGTCTTTGGCTTTGCATGCGGTCGGAGGCGCGCAAGTCAGAGGAGTTGGATTGGTTGGGCGTCGCCGCCTTTTGGGCCAGGCTCTCGTGCTGCGCACGAAGCCGCGCATAGTCGCGTCTTCGCCCTATCGGGCTTCGATCCTTGACGCGAGCGCTCCCCAAAGGCATCTCAGATATCAGTTGGGGAGTTGGCGATGGGTGCTCTAATTGACCGGCGAGCGTTACTGGCGGCGATCGGTGCTACTGCCACGGGGCCGGCGGCGTTCGCGACTGAACCGTCGATCCCGCCGCAACCTTATTTCGAAGGCGTTGACCGCGTAATCGCCGCGCTGGAGCGGCTTGGCGCCCCGATTTCCGACCGAGTGCGCTCCCGTATTGCCACGCTTGCCGGCGCTGGCACGTCCGCTTCTGTTGCGGAGGCCGAGGCGCTCCTTGCGCCCCATGTACTCTTGAATGGCAGCTTGAATGGCAGCTCTGTCGGGCGTGCTGAGCAAGGCGGTGCTACACCGACACTGATTGAGCAAGGCTGGCGTGTCTTCCTCATTCGAGTCGAAAATCCTTCCGCCCAAGTGTTGCCGCTCGCCATCACGCCGTCTGCGGCCAGCATAGGCCGTCGCAGCGGAAGCGGCGCAGCGCGGGCTCTACCGCCTGGGGGCTACACGGTGCGCGCGGAGGCTTCGCTCCAGCGCCCGTGGATCGTTTACGAATTTGCCGACGGCAATCCGCTCTCGGGCGCGGCGGTCGAATACAAAGTCGTTCAAGTCTACAGTAGAGATCGTGGGCGTCGCCGCTCGGAGATTGTGTTGATCTCGGGCGCCGATCCCGGTCTCTCCTCGCCGCGCGCATATTTGGCGCGCTTTTCCGATCCTATTCCGATCATCTTCGAAGCGACGCCATCGAATGACGTTGTGCTGCGTATACGAGACCAACACGGCGAAAGCTGCATGGCGTCCGTGATCACTCGTGATTCCCAAAGTCGCATCTTTCCGCTTCAGGGTATGCGCGTCGCGCCTGACCTTTTCTTTCAGCCCCAAATTTATCGAGCTACCGGCGAAACTGTCCGTCTGCCGGACGGGCCGTATACAATCGAGAGCTGGCGTGGACCTGAATATTTGAAATCAACTCAGTCGTTCCACGTCGCGAGAGGACGCCGCGCCGTCGACATCCAGCTACAGCGCTGGATCGATCCTAGTGAATGGGGCTGGTATTCCGGCGACCCACACATTCACGCTTCTGGATGCGCCCATTACGACAATCCAACCGAAGGCGTCACACCAGAAACGATGATCCGCCACGTTCGCGGCGAAGCGCTTTCCATGGCCGACGTTTTGACCTGGGGACCTGGGTATTATTACCAGCGGCAGTTTTTCAGTGGACGTGCAGTGAGCCCGCCAGCGACACTGGAGCACCCGGAATTCCAAGAAGCCAACAATTCTGAATGGCGCCCTCGCCCGACGGCGCAAGATGACGAAAGCTGGTTACGCTACGGCGTTGAGGTCTCTGGTTTCCCGTCCAGCCACTCCGGACACGTCTCGCTACTTCGGCTCGCCGACCAAAATTATCCCGGCGCCTCCGCCATCGAGGATTGGCCATCTTGGTGTCTGCCAATACTGCAATGGGGCAAAGCGCAAAACGCAATCGTCGGATTTACGCATTCTGCGTTGGGGCTTCGCACGCAGTCGAACGAACTTCCAAATTATGAGATCCCGCAGTTCGACTCGATCGGCGCCAACGAAGCGATTATCGACGTCACCCATGACGCGCTCGACTTCATCTCCGGTTGCCAGTTTCCGCCAGCGTGGGAACTCAACATTTGGTATCATCTCTTGAACTGCGGCTATCGCCTCGGCTTCCTCGGCGAGACAGACTTTCCTTGCATCACCGGCGAGCGACCAGGTCACGGGCGCACTTACGTTCAAATGCCCGAACGACCAGTGGACGACGCGGGTTACAATGCGTGGATCTCCAATCTGAAGCTCGGGAAAGTCTATTCCGGCGACGGACGCAGCCACTTCCTCGCGTTCAGTGTCAACGGACACCCGCAAGGAACGGCGAACGTTGCGCTCTCAACGTCAGGCGCCGTCCAAGTTGAAGCGACGATCTGCGCACGGCTGGAATCGGAGCAAACCGACGAAACGCGTTCAATCCGCGATGCGCGCGGCACCTGGAGCATTTGGCATCTTGAGAAAGCGCGCATCGGCGACACGCGTACGGTCATGGTCGAGCTGGTGGTCAACGGCCAAGTGGCGGCGCAAGCGCCCCTGGAAGCCGACGGCGAACCGCATGACCTGCGTTTTTCCGTAGCACTTGAGCGCTCGTCTTGGGTCGCCTTGCGCATTCTGCCCTCAGGGCACACGCATCCGATCTTCGTCACCGTTGCCGAGCAACCCATCCGCGCATCGCGCCGTAGCGCGGAATGGTGCCGCCAATGCGTCGATAAGATTTGGGACGAGAAACGCCCATTCATTCGCGAATCCGAGCAAGGCGCCGCGCGTGCGGCGTACGATCACGCGCGTCGCGCCTATGACGCCATCATCTCGGAATCCGAGGCCGGGACATGAAACCCCTCGTCGTCGCAGCTCTAGCACTCGCAAGCATGGCTGGCTCCGCGCGTGGTCAGCAGCATAATCACGATCCCTTGGCAGGGCACACGCCTCCACCAGGCACGATTGTGGTCACGATTAACCCCGAAGCGCGGGTAGCGGCCGCATGGAGCGACGCTACGCGGCCGAACGCGTGCGAGCCTCGTCTGGACATTCTCGTACACATCCACAACGAAGGCTTCGTCACGTCGAATCTCAGCGCGACGTTGGTCGGTGCTGATGCTTCCACAACGACGCTCTCTTTCAGCGGCGACGTGCTTCGAGGCGTTCCGATGGAAACACGCATGTTGTCTCTCTCGCGAACCGAGCTTGCTCCCAGCGATGTTACGATTGAATTTGCCTTGGCCAATGATCCCACCGCGTTGACCGAAGCTCGGCGTGTCAATCTGCATTTGTTGTGTCGCCAGAGCTAAGCTGTCCGCCAGCACAAGCGAGTGCTCTCCCGTCCGCATCTCGCTTCAGCAGCTCACTGATCCATCCCGCTTAATTGGTCTGCTCCTTCGCATGGGCGCGGGCGCGCGCAAGGGGCAAGCCTTCGGTCGCGTAGCGACCCCTTGCGCGCGCCCTCTTACGCCCATGCCTCCCGCAACCCATCGCGGGAATGGACCCGCGAGCCAGCCGGAGCTCTCCGGCGCAAACGGGAGAACACCCATGTTCCGCTTCACCGTCCAAGGCCGCATCGGCTCGATCAACGAATATCGCAGCAACACGCTCTCGATCTCCGTCGCAGCCGACCGCCTCGTCGAAGGGCGCGATGGCCAATACACCGCGACCGAATGGATGCGCTGCGTCTCCTTCGACGCCGAACTCAACAAGCAGATGCTGGTCGAACTCGAAAAGGGTCAGCTCGTCACCTTCGAAGGTCGTCTCGTCCCGCGCGTGCGTGACAAATCCGCCGACAAGAAGACCTACGAAACCGCGCTCGAAATCACGAGTTTCCAACGCGGCGCCAAGCCCAAGGCCAATGGCCGGGCCAAAAGCGCACCCGCCGAGACGGCTAACGCGTCCGTTTGAGGCTCTCGCGGCCGCGTGCAAGCGCGGCCGCTTCACCTTCTTCTTCATCAACGCGCGTGAGGGCGAATGCGATCACGCGCCATCAGGACCAAGTCGATGACACGTTCTTTCAAACCCCATTCGCCGCGCCGCTCTGCGCAAGATGCACTGGCGCACGTCACTGCCGAAATCGTTCGGCTCCTCGATGAGGGCGTCATGCCATGGCGCGCGCCGTGGGATGCCAAACTCGCCATGGCGGCGACGCCCGGCCTGCCGCTCCGCCACACGGGCGAGCCGTATAGAGGCGCCAATGTTGTTCTGCTTTGGGCAGCACAAATGGCGCGCGGATATTCCAAGCGTACCTGGCTGACCTATCGGCAGGCGGCGCAACTAGGCGGCCAGGTTCGCAAGGGCGAGAAAGCCTGCCCCGTCATCTATTACGGTCAAGCGATTGCAAAGAACGAGAAGCGCCCTGCCATGGGTGATGACGGTGAGCCAGCGCGCGGCTATCGCTTCGTGAAGCTGTTTCTTGTCTTTAATTGCGAGCAGATCGACGATCTGCCGCCGCATATCGGTGTGGAAATCACACCGGAGCCGCAGGCGCCTGACGCGCTCGACGCCTGGATCGGACGCCTCGGCGCCAAGATCATAGTCGGCGGCGCGAGCGCACACTACGCCCCCGTGACCGACACGATTCACATGCCGCCACGCGTTTCGTTCCTTAGCGACGAGCACGAACGCGCCACAAAATATCATGAGCTGGCGCATTGGACGGGCCACACCAGCCGTCTTGATCGGCTGGGCGACTATTTCACCGACCGCAAGGCGAAATTCCATGAAGAGCTCGTCGCGGAACTGGCGTCCGCTACGCTCGGCGCCATGATCGGTCTTGCGCCAAGCCATCTTGAAGATCATGCGGCGTACATTTCCGATTGGGCGAAGCTCGTACGCGAGTCACCGCGCGCATTTCTGTCCGCGGGCGCAAAGGCGCAGGCAGCCGTCGATTGGCTGATCGCACACGCCGGCCATCCTGCCGGGCCCTCCTTGACGGCCCACACGTCCGAAGCCGAGGTCGAGGCGCTTACGTCATATCAAGCGTCGGGAGGCGTCCATGCATCGGTTTAAGGTCATTCAGTTTCGCGATGCCTGCGTGCGTTACGAAGTCGAGATTGAAGCATCCAGCGCGCATGCCGCGCTGGAGCAGGCCAAATCATCAGACTGCGCATGGATCAATTGCCGCGTGAGCACCTATGACAATGCTGAGATGGCCGTCGAAGATCTAACGGGCCGCGAACTGATCCCGTCCCGCCAGGTTTGGTGAAATTGTCTTCCGCCGCGCCTCCGCGGGGGCGCGGCGGAAGACCGCCGCCATAGTGCCCGCGATCGTCCGAAACACTCGCGCTCGTACGCCAAGGCTTGTAGCCTCGCCTGCGCATGCAAACACTCTCGCTCCGGCTTCGATATCGACCGCTCCGGCTCGGCTGGTGTGTGGAGCACGGGGATTTCGAGGCGGTGCGCCGCTCGATGCGCCGCAGTTTCACCATGTGGGGTGGCGGCGGGCACCCAATCGTGCCGATTGGAAATGCCGCCGAGGCGCGAGCGCTGCTTGATCTCTTCCGCGTTGACGCACTCGTCACCGCATCGGACACGGCGCCGGTCACCAGGTTCGTCGAGGCCCAGACGCATTTGCCCTGGCCATTGTTAGGCAAGGAATTGTTCAAGCGGCGATCGCCGCGGCTCGTCGATCTTGAACACCCGATCGCGCTTCTCGACCGCTACATCTTCAGGGATCGCGCCGAGGCGACGCGGGACGGCGCCAGCGTGGACATGGCGACATGGGACCCAACCGATCCTCTCGCCGATGTTTTCTTGGCGACGTTTGGCGCCCTGCCGGAAGGCGAGGAAAGCCGTGACTACACCGACAGCATCGTCCGGCGCCTCATGGGCCGGCGTATCACGATCCAAAAGGACGGTGTCGTGCCGCCTTTCGAGTGGGGCCGCATGCCGCTGGCGTCCGTGCAGGGCGAGTATCTGGAGCAGCATTATGCGGTACGCAATTCGTGGCGTTACCCCGGCTTCTATGTCGGCGAGGCGAGCAACTTCGACGATCTCGTCGCCTATTGGAACATCAAGGCGGCGGGCGTCGATCTCCTGTTCTTCGACCCAAGCCAGGCGGCGCGGTACGAAGGCGCCCGCCCTGCCTGGATCGACCGCGTTCAGCGCTTCCGATCAGAACAGGACCGTAATCGCGGCATCGCCCTTTGGCATCGCCGCGAACGCCCCCTGGAGGCCGACCTAGGTTTTGCGCCGCCCATATTTGACTGCGCCGTCGATCCCGCGCTGTGGAATGGTCTCAATCTGCGCGCGCCCATCCAGTATTTCGCTGAGAGGTCGGCGCTCGCCACCGTTGATGACCGCCATAAAGCGCCGACGGCCGCCTTCGCGCTGGCGGACAAGCCCTTCAGCGACGTCCTGCCGACCACGGGGCAGCATTTTGTGTTGTCGGTTGATCCCCTTGTCGACCTGCCGGCCCAATCCAGAGCAACACTGCGCCCGCCGTTCGTGCCCGCGCTCAACCCTTTCCTGGGGCGCACCGCATTTTCCTCGTCTCGGCACGTCCGGGCCGAGCCTGCTGGGCTCGGGTTCATCACCTCCGCCGACACGGAAGACATATCGATCTCGGCCGTCGACACCACGGCCCTGATCGCGGCGATCTTCGAAACCGTGGGGATCAAGGCGACACCCAGCAAAGCCGGATTGGTTGGGACGACGCTCATCCACCAGATGGGCGGCTTGAATGGCTGCCGGCCGTTCAAGATCTCAGGCGTGCGCACCTTGATTGAACGGCATCGGCCGGACGACACGTTCAGCCGATCCGACGCCATGCAGACCATACGCGCGGCGCATACGCCGTTTCCGCTATCGGCCTATCAATGGCTCCACATCGAACAACGACCGGCCGGGGCGGAGCTGAAGAATTCCGACGTCTTGGGCTATTTGCTCGACCACGGCGTCTTCCGCGGAGGGCTCAACTTCGCCTGCCCCAATTGTCAGCTGACATTCTGGAAGAGCCTGGAAGAGGCGGCCGGGCGGCTCGAGTGCGAGTATTGCGGCCACAGCTTCAACGTGGCGCGCCAGCTCAAGGACAAGGATTGGGCGTTTCGGCGCTCCGGCCTGTTCGGGCGCGACGACAACCAGGAAGGCGCTCTTCCGGTCACGCTGACGCTGCAGCAACTGGTTCGGCACGGGGGGATGCGGGATGGCGAACTCTACTGCACCGGCATGGACCTCACATCGCTTACGGCGAGCATCCGCACCTGCGAAACGGATTTCGTCGTAATCGCGTCTCATGGGCGGGAGGAACGCGTTCAAGTCGCCATTGGCGAGTGCAAGACGCGCAAGCCCATAACCGCGGATGACGTCGCCAAGCTGAAGGCTGTCGCGGATGCGTTTCCTTCGGCGCGCTTCAACACGTTCATTGTGTTCTCGAAGCTCGCCCCCTTCACCGAGGATGAGATCGCGCTGATCAAGCCGCTCAACGATGGACCACGGTTGCGGGCGATTCTGCTGACCGATCGCGAACTCGAACCGTACTTCACATACGAACGGACCAAGATCGAATTCGACATCGATGAAGTGTCCACCGACTTCAATGATATGGCCAACATCACAGACGCCGTGTTCTTTCAGAACCGTCGGCGTGCTGCGGCAGCTGAAACCTGAACCTCGTGTGCGAGGCGAGTTTTGGCGTCACTAATTTCGTTTTCATCTACAATCAGCGCATGACGGGACGAAGGAAGGACTTAGGGCAAGATAAAGCCGCGGCCCGTGGCCGCGCAAAGCGCTTGCGCGCGTTGAGTTTTTCGCGGGCCGTAGCGTGCAACACGGGCCGTGTGTGGGCCGCACGATCGAGCAGCACCGATGACTGAGTCTAGCTTCGAGCGGTTAGTGAAATCTTCTCGCCTCGCGATGAGCGCGATGGAGAAGAGCGAGTTCATCGTCGATCGATCGATCCGGCTTACTCGTCCAGATCGCGAGCGCTTTGAAGGGAAGGTCCAACGCTCCCGAGGCAGCGCCGGCGGCGGTTCGGCCAATGGCGGAAAGCTCATCGATAAGTTGGCGAACCGGCTGAAGCAAAAGACGCCTCGTGCAGGAGGAACGAAGGTCAGCATCGGCGCCATGTCCTTCGATCGCCGTCAGCGCGCGGTCGTAAAGGTGCATTATTTCGCGCATGGCGGCGGCGGCGGCGCGGCACTGAAGGCCCATACCAAATACGTCGCGCGTGACGCCGCGGCCCGTGACGGCCTGTCGTCTCCTGTAGGCGCCGACGAAGCAAAGGCGCCCGACAAGGAAAAGGCGAAGGCCCACGCGGACTATCTGGATCGCGGCGGCAAGCGAGGCATTTTCTACGACACTGACGGCGCCCATGTGGACGGCGCGGGAAGAGTCGAACGCTGGGCTGCGTCCGACCGCCGGCACTTTCGGATCATCCTCTCAGCAGAGGAAGGCGGACGGCTGCGCGACCTGCCTGGCTACACCCGGGAGGTGATGGCGCGCGCAGGCGCCGCGCTTGGGACTAAGCTGAGTTGGATTGCTGTCGACCACCACGACACGGACAACGCCCACACGCACATCATCCTCCGCGGCCGGCGCGCCAATGGTCAGGACCTCGTCCTGCCGCGCGACTTCATCAAGCACGGCTTCCGTAGCCTGGCGCGGGACGTGGCGACTGAGTGGCTTGGGGAGCGCACGCCCGAGCAGGAGCGCCGCGCCCTGGCGCGTGAAGCCTTCCGCCACGGCCCGACCCGGCTTGATCCCATCATCGCGGCGCAGGCGCACGGCAATGTCGTCCGGGTCGCCGAACTCGCCGCACCCAATGGCGACCCATCCCTCACGCAGGCCGTGAAAGCCCGTGTCCGCGAGCTAGAGCGCTTAGGGCTGGCTCAGGAAATCAAGCGCAACGTGTTCGCTCTGTCTCCCGATTGGCACGACCGCCTCAAGGCGATGGAGCTTCACCTCGACATTCGAAAGCGCATCGTTCGCGAACGCGTTGAACGCGGTCTCATTCAGCAGCGTCCTATGCCGCCTCTACCGAAAGGCTTGATGGATCGCTGAGGTTCTTGCGTTCGCGCTTGCGCGGAGTGCGGGCCTTTGCCAGAATCTGCACAGAAGCCCTTGTTCGACCCGCTAAGCGGGAAGTGACTGGATCCCGTTAGGCCGGGATCAACACATGTTCGGGCCTTGCTGAGACGCCTGCTCTTTTTTTGGAGGCGCTTTCATGCTGTCTGGTTTTCTTGCTCTCGCCTTTCTGGGCTTGTTCTTGGAGGCCACGTACCGGCTCTTGGCGGTTGCGTTACTATGGCTCGCACCGATCCTCGCCGCGCTCGCCGCGATGCAGGTCACTCTCGAACGGCATCCCACCGATCCCGGACAGGTGTTCTGGGCTTTTATCATTGGAGCGCTCGGGGTTCGGTTCTTGATCGGCTGTCTGGCCTACGCCGCCGGTGTCCGAACACGCTGAGTTGCAGGAGCAAGTAGCCGCCGGGTGCCGTTGCTCGGCGCACACAGCGTCATACGCCCGCGCCGCGGTCATCCTCGAGAACTCTCACAGCGGCCCATGTGGTATTGCGCCCGCGCCCACGCGGAGCGCTGGGAGCAATAACTGCCGAGGCACCCGCGCCCGACGCAAGCACGGGAGCGTCAGTGCACAGCCCGCGATGCAGAACAAAAGTAGATTTGCGCGCTGGATTTTCGTTGCACATTTATTCCACACGTCAGAACGCGACAGAACACAACGGATTGAAATGCATCAATTTTTTACACGACGGAATGTGCAATGAAGCAACGGTCGCCGCGCCCGCTTTAAACAAGTAAATTCAAGAGGTTAGGTTGCAACGCCGGCGGTTAGATCACTGGTTCCACAAACCAGTGCTCTAACCAACTGAGCTAAGGCGGCATGCTCGGGGCGCGGAACCTAGCGCCGCGAACCGGCTGAAGCAAGGCGGGCTCAAGCGCCTGATTTCGCCCGTTTACACCGGTCCCCAGCCTTGCTGGTTGATGTAGTTGCGGATGCGCTGAATGCGGTTGTCCGGGTCGGGGTGCGTGGAGAGGAATTCCGGCGGACGCGAGCCGCCGCTTTCCTGCATGCGCTGCCAGAACGGGATTGCCAGCTTCGGATCGAAGCCAGCGCGCTGCATGTAATTGAGGCCGAGAATATCGGCTTCCGCTTCTTGCTCGCGCCCGAACGGCAACAGCACGCCGACTTGCGCGCCCATGCCCAGCGCCGCCATTGCGAGCTGGCTGTTCACTTGCGTGCCCGCGACTTGCAGCGCGGTCTGCGTCGCGGCGGCGCGGCTGTAGCGCTCAGCGGCGTGGCGGCCAGTGACGTGGCCGGTCTCGTGGCCAAGCACGGTCGCCATGTAATCATCGACGTCGCAGATCTCATAGAGACCGCGATAGAAGCCGACTTTGTTGGCCGGCAGCACGAACGCGTTCTTCTGCGGGCTGTCGAACAAGCGGAATTCCCATTGCTGGTTGCCGCGCCCGGCGGCGTTGACGATGCGCTGGCCAACGCGCTCGAGGCGGGTTTGCGCTGCGCGGTTGTTCCAGGTGGGCTGTTGCTGCACCTGCTGAGCCCAAGCTTGCAGCGCCGCCTGCTGCAGCTGCGCGTCGTCGATCATGATGAACTGGCTGCGGCCCGTTTCCGGATTGGTGGCACACGCGCCGGCCGTCAGGGCCAGCGCGCCGGCGGCCACGCCGCGCAGCATGTCGCGCCGGCCGATGGTGGTGGGCTTGATCTGAGCTTCGTCGTCAGCTGCGCCGTGATGATTGCACATGAGCTTCCTCCACACCCGGGGCGTTGATCCCTTGCAGGACTATCTTCGACCGAGACGCGCCGGAGGCAAGTGGCGTTTTAATGATGAGAGGCTGGCCTGCCATCCGAAGCTGCGCGAAGGCGTCCAACAGTCCTCCTACGCCAAGGCTTCGGAGGACATCCCACGCTCCGCTGCGCGCAGCGAAGGCTGGTGCCTGGGGCCGGAATCGAACCAGCGACACGCGGATTTTCAATCCGCTGCTCTACCAACTGAGCTACCCAGGCAAACCCGGCCGCCGGATTAGCCTCCCGGCGCGGAGCGGGGTCTATAGCGGGACCGCCCGGCCCTGTCCACGCCGCCCGGCGGCCCTATTCCGCAGCCTCGGCGGCCCGAGACGCGGCCTCCGTCGCCCGCACCCGGGCCAGGATATCACGCTGAGCGCGGTCGTTTAGGTCACTGGCGTAACTGAGCTGGCTCCACGGTCCCCGGACCGAGAATGGAAACACGATGCCACCGCGCGGCGAGCGCGGCGCGAGCCGCACATCGACCCGGCGCTGCGGCACGTCGATGACGCCGATGCCGGGGATGCGCAGGTTCTCGGTGTTGAAGGAAAGATCGTCGGCGGCGAGCACGCCGTCGGCGATGGCGAAGGTGCCGGAGAAACCCTGGAACGGGGTCCGCGCTTCCGGCGCGATCAGCTCGCCGCGCAACGCGTTGCGGATGGTGGACGCAACGCCGCCGAGATCGACGCCGTGCAGAACCCCGCTGACGACTTCCAGATGGGTCGTGCCATCGACGCTCGCCAGCAACTCCGCCTGCGTGGCGCCTTGAGCACGTATGTTGAGACCAATCTCCGCGCGCCCTTCGATATTGGTGAAGTTGATCGCGTCGCCGAGGAAACGGCGTGCATCGACGTTGCTGAACGCCAGATCCTGAACGATCCGCGTCGCCGGCGCCCGTGCGTCGATCTCGAACCGCCCGCGGCCGGAGCCGCCATAGAGCGCCAGATTGTGCAGTGTGGCGGCCATGAAGCCATCGTTCAGCACGAGGTTGAGCCGCGAGCTATCGATGCGCAGGTGCTGCACCAGCACCGCGTGAGTCACCAGTTCGAGGTCGGCGTTGAACGCTTGTAAGCCGGCGAAGCTCACGGGCGCAGCGCTTGGCGCCGCCTGCACGTCGAGCGCGCGTGGCGGCGCTTCCATCACTGCGATTTCGGCGGTCGTCTGGGGTTCGCCCTGTTCCGGCAGCACCGCAGCTGCAACGGCCGCGTCTTCGCTTGGCGGCGGCGGCGGCTCGCCGGTGAGGTACGGATTCAGGTCAAAATCAAACAGCTCAAGACGGCCACTAATATAGGGCTTTCCGCGCACTTCGGAGACGATGAAATCCCCGCGTCCGCGCAGCTGATCGATCGAGAAGCCGGCGTTGGAGAAATCGTAAGCGCCGCCGCCGATCACGAGACGACCTGTCACGGCGAATTGCCCAAACGCGGTTGCGCCTTGAAGCGGCGAACCTGCCCAAGACGCGAGGTCGCGCAAGTTCGGCCCTGTCGCGCGCACTGTGCCTGCCAGTTCGCCGGAGGTGGCGACGGTCTGGCCCGTAAACTCGAAATTGATCAACTCGCTTTCGACGGTGAGCGTGAGCGGCGTCAGCTCACCCTTGGTGGCGGCGCCCGGATTAGCGATGACGGCGGTGAGTTCGACTTGACGGTCATTGTACTTCACCGAACCTTCCACGGTCATCGGTGCATCGAGCGCGGTGATGGCGGTGCTGAGGTCGGCGTCGCCAATCACCCAGCCCGAACCGCGGCGCGCGTCGTAGAAGCTCACCTCACCATCAATGACGCGCACCTCGCGTAAGTTCGTGCGCGCGATATCGATGCCGGGTTCTGTCGGACGCGTCGGTGGCGCACCCGGCGGCGCGGCACGCGGCGCCAGCACCCAGTTCGGATCGCCTTCAGCATCGACTTCGAGCGCGATCTGCGGCCGCTGCAATACAAGCCGGCGCACGACGACCTGACGATCAAGCAGAGGCCGTAACTCAACACCGATATCGATCTCGTCAGCCGAAATGAATGACGGCGCCCGGCCGCCTTCGACATTCGCCAGCGTCGTGTCCATGGCGCGCAAGCCCAGCACGGGCCAGTACGACACACCGACGTCGCCATTGATCGTGAGGTCGCGCCCGGTGGCGTTTTCCACAGCGCGCTCAACTTCGCCGCGCACGTCGAGACGGTAGACCAGGTACGCCAGCCCCCCGGCCGCGATCAGCGCCGCCGCGAACAGACCGCCCCCGATCAGCAATACCCAGCGCATCCAGCCTTTCATGGCCGTCTCCCCACGTTTCCGGACAAGCCTAGCCGCTGGCGAAGCGGCCCGGAATAGCTATCTATGCGCCCATGACTGAACCCGTTCCCGTCACCGTGCTCACCGGCTTCCTGGGCGCGGGCAAGACCACGCTCCTGAACCGCATCCTGACCGAACAGCACGGCAAGAAGTACGCGGTCATCGTCAACGAGTTTGGCGAAATTGGCATCGACAACGATCTGATCGTCGATGCTGACGAAGAAGTGTTCGAGATGAACAATGGCTGCGTCTGCTGCACCGTGCGCGGCGACCTGATCCGCATCATTGAAGGTTTGATGAAACGCAAGGGCCGCTTCGACGCGATCCTGGTGGAGACCACCGGCTTGGCGAAACCGGCGCCGGTTGCGCAGACGTTCTTTGTGGACGCTGATGTGCGCGCAAAGACGAAGCTAGATGCAATCGTCACGGTCGTGGACGCCAAGCACGCGGCGCGGCAATTGGAGACGTCCGAAGAGGCCGCGGAGCAAGTGGCATTCGCGGACGTGATTCTGCTGAACAAGACCGATTTGGTGTCGAAGGACGAACTGGTCACGTTGGAACGCCAAGTGCGGGCGGTGAACCCGACCGCCCGGCTCCATCGCATGACACGCGGCGATATTGCGCTCGACGCGATCATGGGCTTGCACGCGTTCGACCTCGATCGCGTCACCGAACTCGATCCGCACTTCCTGCCCGACCACGATTGCGACGACGCCTGCGCGCATCACGACGATCACGATCACCACGGCCACGATCATCACCACCACGATCATGACCACGCGCACGATCACGTCGCCGCCGCCGGCATTTCCAGCGTTTCGCTCTCTACCGATAAGCTGATCAATCCTGAGAAGTTGCTGCCCTGGCTCAATGATCTGACTCAGGCGCGCGGGCCGGACATTCTGCGGCTCAAAGGCATCCTCGCGTTCCCGGACGAGCCGAAGCGCTTCGTCGTCCAGGGCGTTCATATGATCATCGAAGGCGACACGCAGCGCGATTGGCGCGAAGGCGAGCCGCGCACGTCACGCCTCGTCTTCATCGGCCGCAACCTCGACCGCGCCGAACTGGAGCAAGCCTTCGCCGCGTGCGCGGCGTGACGGCGCAGGTCTACGAAACCGGCCGCCGCTTGGCGCTCGGCGCGAGCGCGACAAGCGTTCACTGGATAAAGGGCCTTTGCTTTTTCGCGCTTGGCGACGGCACCGTGCACGTTTTCGATGACGCAGGCGCCCTTCAGATGAAAAGGGAGGTGCACAGCGGGCCAATCCTGTGCGCTGCTCCTCATCCGATCGCAGGCGCACTTCTCACTGGAGGCGACGATGGATTTCTCTGTGAGACAGAGTCGGATGGCACCTTGTCAGTCGTTGAAGAGTTCGGCGGCAAGTGGATCAACCACCTCGTGTCGAACTCAGCATCAGGAATATTCGCTGCGGCATTGGGCAAATCCGTGTCGGTGTTTCGTAAGGACAGTCAGAAGGTCGTCCACACGTTCACTTACCCGTCCACGGTCGGCGGCCTCGCGCTCGACGCCAAGGGCAGGCGTCTCGCTGCCAGCCATTATAACGGCATCACGATGCGTTACGTGTTGATGCCAGACGACAAAGGCCAAACGCTCAACTGGTCCGGCTCGCATCTCGCTATCACGCTTTCTCCGGACGCCGACTACGTGATCTCCGCCATGCAAGAGAACGCGTTGCATGGCTGGCGGCTGCCGGAGAAAATCGATCTCCGGATGGATGGCTACCCGGCCAAGACACGCAGCTTCTCTTGGGACAAACGCGGCCGTTGGCTCGCCACCTCTGGCGCCAATTCAGCGATCGTGTGGCCGTTCGTCGGCAAGCTTGGGCCGCAGGGCAAACCGCCGATGCAGCCTGGCGAGCGTGAAGCATTGGTGACGGCGGTCGCGTTTCATCCGAACGAAGAGGTGCTGGCGATTGGTTATGCCGATGGCGCAGCGCTCGCGGTGCGGCTCAACGATCAGATGGGCGTTGAACTCGATGAGCCCGGTGAAGGGCCCGTTACGGCGCTGGCCTGGAGCGCGGATGGTAAGCAGATCGCGATCGGCGACGAAGCCGGGCGCGGCGCGATCATCAGTCTCAGCTCGTAGGCGGCCGTGCGCTTTGCGCGGTCACCACTTGATCCATCACTTTCACCACGCCGGCGATCTCGTTGATGATGCGGCGCGCGCGCGCAGGGTCGACCAGCGGTTTGAAGAGATCACCCGGCTCGAACAAGTTGCCGCCTTCCACCGCCACCAGCAGATCGCCGTTCTCGAACCCGCAACGCAGCCGCTTGCCGTGCAGGCCTTTCTCCAGCTCGATCAGCCGCTCCATCATCACCGGATGCAGCAGATAGCGCGCCTCAACTTGATCCGTGCCCCAAACCTCGAACGCCTTCTCGAATTCCGACGCCACCAAGCGCACGCGCTCAAGCTTGCGTCCATCCAACTCGCCACCGCCGAATACGTTGAACACGCCCGCGTCGCGGCGAACGATGGTGACGCCCAGAAACTCGCGCGGAAAATGCATACGGATGAGCTGGCCGCGAAACACCGTGCTATAGCGGGTGCGGCCTTTGCTGTCGGTGGTCCGCTGTTCGAGATGCGCCTCATAGAGCTCGTAGCGCGCGCCTTTGTGTGCGCCGCTGAACAAGTCCTCGAAGCTCGACCGCGCGTAGCCCGGCACAAGGCGCAAGCCTTTGAGCCGCGCAAACGCAGGCGGGTCGAACGCGCCGATCTTGAAGGTGGCGCCCATCGCTTGAGCGATCGCGGTGCAATATTCCTGCTTCAGCTTGTGGCCGAGTTTCGCGAGCGGCTGGTAGGCGACGATGCCGGCGAACACCGCCGTCATGAGGCCAAGCGTGACGCCCCCGCCAAGATCCCAGAACATCGACGCCAGCACGATGATCGCCAGCACGATGCCGCCGCCGATCAGGAGCCGCTGCTTGAATTGCTTCACCGCGCCGAGGCGGCCCTCCTCATTGGATGCAAAGCACGGCTCGATCCGCCCTTTGTAGAGCCGGTCGAACAGCGCGTCGTCGAGCCGCGCAAGATCGATTGGCTGAGTGCCAGTATCCACGCCCGATTCTCCCCACGCGAGCTTGGCGCCAGCCGCCTGGCGTTTGCAACCACGCGACTGGCGCCGATAGAGTTATCCCGTATGCAGTTCAGCCGCCGCACCCTGATCGCCGCTCCGCTCGCATTGGCAACGACCGCCGCGCATGCGCAGTCGGCGCCCATCGCGCGCACCCGGCACGGCCGGGTGCGCGGCGCTGTTGCGAGCGAGGTGCTGTCGTTCAAAGGCGTGCGCTATGGCGCGTCGACGCGGCGGTTTCAGGCGCCAGAACGGCCACAAGCGTGGCGCGGTGTGCGCGATGCGCTGGCGTTCGGCCCCGCGTGTCCGCAACGGGGCTTGGACGGCGAGGCGCAGAGCGAGGACTGCCTCTTCCTCAATGTCTGGACGCCGGCGCTGAGCGGCTCGCGGCCGGTCGCGCTCTACATCCACGGCGGCGCCTACAACACCGGCTCCGGCTCAAGCCCGGTTACCGATGGCGCGCGCCTCGCGGCATATGGCGACGTTGTTGTCGTCACGCTGAACCACCGGCTCAACGCATTCGGATACGCTTATCTCGCCGGCCACGGCTTCCCCGATAGCGGCAATGCCGGCCAGCTCGATCTCATTCTCGCGCTCGAATGGGTGCGCGATAACATCGCCAACTTCGGTGGCGACCCCGCTTGCGTCACCGTGTTCGGACAGTCCGGCGGCGGCGCGAAGATCGCGACATTGATGGCGATGCCCGCGGCAGCCGGACTCTTCCATCGCGCTTTCACGATGAGCGGTCAGCAAGTTACGGCGTCGGGGCCGGGCAACGCCGCGCGGCGCACAGACGCCTACCTGGCAGCGCTTGGTTTAGGCGCGGAGACTGCGCGCAACATAGCGGCCCTGTCCGCCGATCGTCTTGTCGAGGCGTTAACGCCAACCGATCCCGTGCTTGGCTTCGGCTCGCTCTATTTCGGCCCGGTGCTGGATCAGCGCCATCTCACGCGGCATCCGTTCTATCCTGACGCCGCGCCGCAATCTCTGGGCATTCCGATGATGATTGGAAACACGCACGACGAGACGCGCGGGTTTGTCGGCAGCGATCGCGGTGTGTTCGCAATGACATGGGACGAAGTGCCTGCACGGCTCGCAGGCGCGATGCGCGTCGACATTCTGCCGAGCTACGTCGTCAGCGAGTATCGCCGGCTTTATCCGCACTATACACCGAGCGATGTGTACTTCGCCGCGTCCACCGCGGCTCGATCGTGGCGCGGCGCTTTAATCGAGCTGGAGGAGCGGGCGAAAGCAGGCGCGCCAGCATACGCCTACCAGCTCGATTGGCGCGCATCGGCGGAGGGCGGCATTTTCGGCGCGCCGCACACGCTCGATATTCCGTTGGTGTTCGGCACTCTCGAAGCATCGGAGTGGATCGGCGCGCGCACGCGGGAGGCCGAGGCGATGTCGCGCACTTTGATGGACGCCTTCATCCGCTTTGCCCGCACCGGCGATCCGGGCTGGGCGCCCTATACGCTGCCGGCGCGCTCAACGATGATTTTCGATACCACATCGCGCGTTGAGAACGATCCGCGCCGAGCCGAACGCGAGTTATTTGCGCGCGTGCCTTATGTGCAGCCGGGCACTTAGTGGTGATGATGTTCGTGCAGCACGGCATGACCGCGACCGCGTGCGATCAGCCAGCGGTTGACCGGGAACGCGGCCACCGCCGCGATCGTCAGCGCAACGACCAGGCTGATCCAGAACAGCCAGGACGTCAGGCCCGCGGTCATCGCGCCGGGCACGACCAGCATGATCGCGTTGTCGATGATTTCCATCACGGTGATTGAGAGCGTGTCGGATGCGAACGCCAGCGGCAGCGCACGCTTCACGCCAAGGCCCGAGCGCAGCAACGGCACGATGGTCAGCCCATAGCCGAACAGGAACGCCAGCGCGATCGCGAGCACAATGCTCGACGCGACACCCCAACCCCACCAGGTCGCCAACACTAAGCCTAGAACTTCACCGATCGCGCACCCGGTAAGGCAGTGCAGCGTGGCCGACCACGCGACGCGGTCGAGACCGTCACTCTTTACGGGTTGCGATTGGCTGTGGTGATGCTCGTGTTCGCTCATTGCGCCTCAGCGGGCGGCGAGCGCCCGCAAACCTTCTTCGACCGAGATCAACGGCCGATAACCCATATCTGTGCGCGCCTTGGCGTCGTTCAAGACTGAATCGCGCGACATGATCATCGCCGAGAAGCGCGTCAACGGCGGATCGCGTTTGAGCGGCAACGTGCTCCATGCGATCTCGCAAGTCGCACCGATCGTATCGGCCAGCCAGCCCGGCACGGATTTATCGCCGAGATCGACGCCCTGCGACGCCGCCATCCCGCTCATCATCTCGCGCATGGGCCGCACACCATCGTCGAGAATGAAGTACGCCTCGCCGCCGTGGCCTTTGCTCAGCGCCAGGTCGATGGCGTGGATGAGGTTGTTGATATGCGTCGTCGATGTCATCGAGCGCCCGCCATTCACCCACATGAACTTGCCCGCGCGCGCCATTTGCACAATCAGCGGCAGCAACGTGGTGTCGCCTGGACCCCAGATGAAGCGCGGGCGCAGCACGATAGTCTCGAACCCCGGCGCGTTCGCGTCGCGCACCAATTGCTCAGCTTGCGCCTTCGTCGATGAGTACGGATAGGGCGAGTTCGGTGCGATCGGGTACGTCTCATCCACGCCGCGTAGATGTTGGCCGTGGAAGAGCGCCGCCTCCGTGCCGATGTGGATGAAGCGCTTAGCGCCCGCTTCACGCGTAGCTTTGAGCATGCGCGCCGTCCCGTCGACGTTGAACTTGCGCCACGCGTCGCGTGGGCCCCATTGCTCGACGAACGCGGCGGCATGGATGATCGCCTCGGCATCGCCGATGTGCGCCGCTGCGACGTCTTCCAAATCGCAGCGTACCGACTTGCCACCGAGTGCTGCGATCTTGGCGTCGCTCTTCTCCGAGCGCGACATGGCGCGGACATCGTGCCCATCTGCGACGAGCTTTCGCACCGCCGCACCGCCGACGAAGCCAGACGCGCCCGTGACGAAGATGCGCATCAGGCGCCACCTTTGATCTGGCTCAACGCGTGCTTCAGCTTCACCGCCGACGCCGCTTCATCGTCGCGACGCTCGCGCAATTCATCGACGACTTCCTCAGGCGCTTTCGACACGAACGCTTCATTGTTGAGCTTGGCGTCCATCTTGGCGACTTCGCTTTCAAGCTTGGAGATTTCCTTCGCCAGCCGCGCCGCTTCCGCCGGCAGATCGACCACGCCTTCGAGCGGCAACGCCACCGTTGCGCCGTCGAGCACGAACGTGACCGAGCCTTTCGGCGCAGCGTCGGCGCTAGTGGAGTATTCCAGCCGCGCCATGCGGTCGATCAGATCCTGGTAGCGTTCGAGGCGGGCGTTGCTCGCGTCGTCGGCGCCGATCAGCAGCAGTTGAATCTTCGCGCCTGCCGGCACGTTGAGCTCAGAGCGAGTGGAGCGCGTCTCTTCGATCAGGCGCACCATCCAGTCGATCTCAGCTTCCGCCGCCGGATCGATCAGATCGGCGCTGAGGTTGGGCCATTCTTCGACGATCAGCATCCGCTCGCGCTTGGCGCCATACTCGCCGGTGCGCGCCCAGAGCTCTTCGGTAATGAAGGGCATGAACGGGTGCAGCATGATCAGGATCTGATCCAGCACCCAGGCCGCGGTGCGCCGGGTTTCGAGTTTCGCGGCTTCATCCTCGCCATTCAGCAGCGGCTTGATGAACTCGAGATACCAATCGCAATAGACGTTCCAGACGAACTTGTAGAGTGCGCCCGCCGCTTCGTTGAAGCGCCGCGCTTCCAGTTCGCGCGTCACCGCCGCCGCTGCTTTCGCGGTTTCGCCGACGATCCATTTGTTGACGGTCTGCTCTGGCGTGCGCGGATCGTACTGGTCCCACACCGCGCATTCGTTCATTTGCGCAAAGCGCGCCGCATTCCAGAGCTTGGTGCCGAAATTGCGATAGCCTTCGATGCGCTGTTCGCTGAGCTTGATGTCGCGGCCCTGCGCGGCCATCGCCGCCAGCGTGAAGCGGAGCGCGTCAGCGCCGAACTTATCGATCAGCTCCAACGGGTCCATGGTGTTGCCCTTGGACTTCGACATCTTCGCGCCTTTGGCGTCCCGCACGAGCGCGTGAATGTAGACTTCGTGAAACGGCGTCTCCTTCATGAAGTGCAGCCCGAACATCATCATGCGCGCGACCCAGAAGAAGATGATGTCGTGTGCAGTGACGAGCGTGGAGGTCGGGTAGTAGCGCTTCAGTTCCGTCGTGTTCTCCGGCCAGCCGAGCGTCGAGAACGGCCAGAGTCCGGACGAGAACCAAGTGTCGAGCACGTCTTCGTCGCGATAGATGGCGATCGTCGCGACATCGTCGGCATCGAACGAGTTGTGCGCGAGCGCGTCGTTCCAATTGCCTTTGATGACAATACCTTTGATCTTCAGCCGCTTGTCTTGCCTGTAGAGTTCAAGCGCCAAGCGCTTGGCCTCTTCCTCGGTCTCAGCAACGAAAATCTGCCCCATCATGGTTTGATTGACGCTGTCGTTTTGGAACAGAGGCCCGTACCACGCCGGAATACGGTGACCCCACCAGAGCTGGCGCGAGACGCACCACGGCTCGATGTTGTTCATCCACTGATAGTAGGTCTTGGTCCATTGCTCAGGGACGAACTTGGTGCGGCCGTCGTCCACCGCTTTGATCGCTTCTTTCGCAAGCTCGCCGGCGTTGACGTACCACTGATCCGTCAGCATCGGCTCGATCACGACGCCGGAGCGATCGCCGAACGGCTGCATGATCTTCTTGTTCTCGACGCGATCAAGCAAACCGATCGCCTCGATGTCCGCGACCACCTGCTTGCGCGCTTCGAAGCGATCGAGGCCGCGATACTTCGCCGGCACATGCTCAGCGTCGGCCATGCGGCCCTTCGTGTCCATCAGGATGTAGAGCGGAATGTTGTGCGCGCGCGCGACCTTGTAGTCGTTGAAATCGTGCGCGCCGGTGATCTTCACCGCGCCTGAGCCGAAGTCCGGATCGGGGTATTCGTCGGTGATGATCGGGATGTAGCGATCCGCCAGCGGCAGCAGCACCTTCTTGCCGACGATCGGCGCGTAGCGCGTATCGCTCGGATGCACCGCGACGGCCCCGTCGCCCAACATCGTTTCAGGACGCGTGGTGGCGATGGCGATGTAGTCGCGCGTTTCCCATTCGGTGGGATTGCCGGCTTCGTCGTGCGCGATCGGGAATTGATAGGTCTCACCGTTTTCGAGCGGATACTTGAAGTGCCAGAAGTGGCCGTTGACTTCGCGGTTCTCGACTTCGAGATCGGAGATCGCGGTTTCGAAGTGCGGGTCCCAGTTCACCAGGCGCTTGTCTTTGTAGATCAGCCCTTCCTTGTGGAGCTGGACGAACACTTTCAGCACGGCCGCCGAGAGCCCTTCATCCATGGTGAAGCGTTCGCGCGACCAATCGCACGAGGCGCCCAAGCGGCGGAGCTGATTGAAGATCGTGCCGCCGCTTTGCTCTTTCCACGCCCAGACGCGTTTCAGAAATTCCTCGCGTCCCATGGTGCGGCGGTCTTCGTTTTTGCCGCCCTCGGCGAGCTGACGCTCCACCACCATCTGCGTGGCGATACCGGCATGGTCCATGCCGGGCTGCCAGAGCACACTCTTGCCGCGCAGCCGCTCGAACCGGATCAGCACGTCTTGCAGCGTATTGTTGAGTGCGTGGCCGATGTGCAGCGAGCCGGTGACGTTCGGCGGCGGGATAACGATGCAGAACGTCTCCGCCTTGGGGTCATTCTTGGGCTTGAAGGCGCCGGATTGCTCCCAAGCCTCGCTCCAGCGCGGCTCCACGGCTTTCGGGTTGAAAGTGGTCTCGATCATCGCCGAGCGTATAGCAGGGCAAAGCCTGGGAGGGCGAGATGGCATCTCGCACCTGCACAGCAAAGCGCCCCAGCGTTTCCGCCGGGGCGCTTCAGTGTTCGATAGGCCGGACGCTTACCGCGCCAGGCGCGCGATGCGCTCAAGTTCGGCTTCGACGCGGGCTTCGACGATGCCTGGGAGGTTGCGGTCGAGCCATTCCTTAAGCATCGGCTTCAGCAGTTCGCGGACAACGCCTTCGACCGTCTGGCCGGGTATGTCGGAGACGCGGAGCGAGCCGGCCAGGCGCGCCAGCGAACCGGCGGCGGCATTGGTGGTCGGCATCGAGAGCATGGTCTCGACGACGGGCTGCGGCGTGTGAGCGCGGGCCGGAGCGGGTGCGTAGGCGGGTTCAGCTGGCACGGGCGTTTCCTCAATGACGGCCTGCTCGACCGCTTCAAATACGATGTCGTCTTCAATCTCGGGTGCAGGCGCATACGCTGGCGGCGCCGGTTCGTCGGTTTGCGTGAGATCGAGCACTGGCGCGGCATTCGGCGCCTGCTCTTCTTCGGAGATGATCCGGCGGATCGACGCCAGGATTTCTTCCATTGAAGGTTCGGCTTGCGGATCTTGCAGCGCCATGTCGAGCCCCTTGCGACTTCCAATCGAGTCGATACCGACTCGAAGGTTATGGATCGCGGTGATTCCCGTCCACCTGAGCGCTTGCCACATGCACAGCAGAGCGCGCGTGTGCGGAATCACCGCTTCTGTTCGTCGTTACGTTTGCGGGTTTAGACATAAGGGATCGTTAACATCCCTAACGTCGCTGTATTGTTCCGGCGTGGAAACGCGCGGTTATCGCGTCAGAACGCGAAGCTGGCCGGTCGTTCCAGGCCCGGCGCAACGGGCGGCGCGGCATCGAATACCGTGCGATAGGCTACGGACTCACCGGCGCGCGTGTAGATGCGCGCACTGCCGGCAGCGCCTTGGCGTACGATGACGCCGAGGCGGCCGCCCGGCGCGAGTTGCGCCAGCCATGCATCCGGCACGATCTCGGCGCTGCCGTTTACCAGCATCACGTCGTACGGCGCTTCGTCGCTCCAGCCATCGACGGCCGGCGTGGAGACGGCTTTGACGTTCGTCAGCGCACAAGATTCCAACGCGGCGCCTGCAGCGAACGAGAGCGACGAGTCCGGATCGAGCGTGATCACGTGCTTGCAGCATGCGGCCAGCACCGCCGCGCCATAACCTGTGGCGCCCGCAATTTCGAGCGCGCGTTCGTTGGCTTGCGGCGCCAGCGCGTGGATCAGCTTGGCCAGGTCGCGCGGGCGCATCAGGGTGCGGCCGGGCGCGACTTCCAGTTCGAGATCGCCATAAGCGAGCGTGCGTCTCTGGGCCGGCGCGAAGCGTTCGCGCGGCAGCGTGCGCATCGCGTGGATGATGCGCGTATCGGTCACGTCGCTGGGACGGACTTGGCTTTCCACCATGATGTCGCGGGCGCGCGCGAAGTCCATGAACGCTTCTCCTCGGAGCGCCCCGGTTAAGCCGCCCCGCCCCGGCCCGCAAGCGCGTCGTTTTGCCCGGCGGCCAGGATCACGCTAGGCAGGCACATGACCGCGCCGAGGACGATCAATTTCTGGGAGCTGGTGCTCTATTCCACGGCGCTGACCTTCGGCATCCGTTGGCTCGCCACCGCCGCCGCGATCGGCCCCGCTTCGCTGCCGATCTGGATTCTGGCCGCGGTCGGCTTCTTGGCGCCGTTGGCCATCGCCACCGCGGAATTGGCGGGACGGTACGAGGGCGAAGGCGCGGTTTACGCCTGGACCCGCGACACGATGGGGCCGTTCGCGGGTTTCGTGTGCGGCTGGATCTATTGGGTCTGCAATCTGCCGTTCTTCTCAAGCGTGCTGTTCTTCTTCATCGAAGCGCTCTCTCACATCTCACCTGACCTGCAAGCGGCGCTGGAGCCTGCGCCGGTGCGGCTTGCGATCGCGACAATCGTCGCCATCGTTATTGCCGGCGCCAATTTGATCGGCATGGCGGCGGGCAAGTGGCTGCCGGTGTTCGGCGCAATCGCTTCGCTCACGCTGCTCGCGACGCTGCTCATCGTTGGCTGGATGCTCGGCCTGCGCGACGGCCCTGCCACCAACTTCGCCACCGCCGACTACACACCGCCGCTCGACGCCAATGGTGCGATACTCTGGGCGACGATGGTGTTTGGTTTTGCCGGCGCCGAAGCGGTGGCGCTGCTGCGCAACGACATTGCCGGCGGCATGAAGCGGCTGGTGCGGGCGATCGCGATGATCGGTGTCTTTCTCGTCGTCGCCTATGTGGCCGGTACGATTGCGATGCTGACCATTGTCTCGCCCGAGCAAGCGACGCGGCTTTCCGGCTTGCCGGAGGCGTTGCAGCTTGGCCTTGGCCGTGTTGGCGCTGGCGGCCTCGCGCCGTTCGCCATGCTGCTGCTCGCGCTCGTTATGCTCGGCAGCTATGCGGCGTGGTTCGGCGCGGCGGCGCGGTTGCCGTACGCAGCAGGCCTCGATCACGTGTTGCCGCGTGTGTTCGCGTTCCGCGATCCAAAGACGGGCGCTCCCGTCGCGTCCATCATCGTGCAGACGATCGCGGTGGTGGCTTTGGTGTGGCTTAGCCAAGCCGACGGCGAGAACGCACGTGAGGCTTATGATTTCCTCATCTCTATGAGCACGCTTTCATACACCTTGCCATTCCTGTTCCTGTTCGCGGCGTACCTCATCGCGCAGCGTATGCCGGCGCGCGTCGGCGCGTGGGTGGCGCCGGGCGGCAAGCGTGGCGCCGTGGCGATCGGGACAGTCGGGTTTCTCGTCACGTTGAGCGCGGTGCTGTGCTCGCTCGTGCCGAGCCCCGACGCGCAGGACCAGCTCGGCACGACGCTGAAGCTGCTGTTGGCGTCCGCGGTGCTGCTGCTTTCGGGCGTTGTGCTCTACGCGCTGGCCTTGTGGCGCAAGCGTTAGCGGCAGAGGTCGTCGCCACCCATGTCGAAGTGCAGGTGATCGCGGTGGGCGCGGTTGTAATCCGGTGAGAGTACGGTGACGAAGTGGCGGCAGCCGCCGTTGCGCACGGCGCGCAAGAAGTTGCGCTCCGCTTGTGTGCCGCGCCAGCCGCGCTCGACGGTGACCTCGCGGCCATTGGCCAACGTGAACCCGCCAATGTCGATGGCATTGGCATGGGCGTGTTCGCTCAGGCGCCGATCCCGCCGGCCGGCGATAGGCCGGCACTGGTAGGCCGCGCCAGCCACTTGGATGCGCTCGACGTCCTGGCCGAGGTAGCGCCGCGCGGCGGGTGTCACCACGTCACGCTCCCACAGCACCAGCCCGGCCGCCAGGCCACAGTTCGCGGCGACGGTCTGCGAGTACGGGTGCACCGATTGCGTCAGTTCCACAGCGCCGCGATAGCCGCACGCGCCTTCGCTGACATCCGGAATGCGCTCAGTCTTGAAGCCCGCGCCGTTCAGCGCCGCGCGGCAGGCGCCGCTATCGACGGTGAAGCGCTGCAATTCCGAGACACGCAACGCCGGCGGCATCAAGTCAGCCTCTTCCGGCGGCGGCGCGCCGATCAGCAGCATCAGCATCAGCAACGCGAGCGCGGCCAAGCCGGACGCCGCCCAGATGCGGGCGCGTTCATGCTCCTGCTTGGAGGGCGGCGGGATCGATCCGATAATTCGCATTGCGTTGAGGGCGCTCGCCTTGACCGATTCCGTGACTAGCGCCTAGGACTTCGCCCCCGGCGCGACCATCTAGCGCCATAGAGGGCCTCGTGGCGGAGTGGCTACGCAGCGGACTGCAAATCCGCGCACCCCGGTTCGATTCCGGGCGAGGCCTCCAACCCCCTCATTTCAGACGTGTTTTTGCAGGCGATACCAACACCAAAAACGCCTGCGCTTTCATCCGCCTAGACCGGAAATCCAGCGTTTTCAGCGGGTTTTCGCAGAGTCAGGCGAATCGGCATGTTTCAGCCGGGTTTGTTGGTATCGTGTTGGCGCCGAAAATCGATACCAACAAAGTTCCGCAACGCGGAATCGAACCGGGAATCAACATGCCGACCGCGCCACTTACCCAAACGAAAATCGAGCAACTGAAGCCGCAGCCGAAGCCCTACAAGGTCAGCGACGGCGGCGGGCTGCACCTGCTTGTGAACCCCAACGGGTCGAAGCTCCTGCGGCTCAGCTACCGCCACGGCGGCAAGCAGAAGACGCTGGCGCTCGGCGCCTATGATCCGAAGGCCAACGGACTGATTGAAGCCCGCGCCGCACGGGAGGCCGCCAAGAAGGCGCTTAAGGAGGGCCGCGATCCGGGCCGCGTCGCCGTGACCATGGACAGCAGCGAGACCTTCGAGCGGATCGGGCGCCGCTGGTATCGGCACAAGGAAGCGCGCTGGAATCGCAAATACGCGGACATCGTTCTGAAGCGGCTGGAAACCTACGTCTTCCCCCACATCGGCGACATGCCCATCGGCAGCGTTCGCAAGTCCGACGTGCTCGCCGTGCTCCGCAAGATCGAAGATCGCGGCATCATCGAAACGGCGCATCGAGTCCGCGAATACATCGGCGGCATCTTCCGTTTCTCAGATGATGACAACGTGATTGATCCGACACCCGCGCTCAAAGGTCGCCTGAAGCCCGCGCCACGCCCGGTTCACCATAAGTCGCTGAAGCGCGATGAAATCGGAGACTTTCTCGCGAAGCTGCGCGCCAGCAAATGCGAGCCGCAAACGCGGTCGGCGATCCTCTTCACGATCTTGACCGCCGCGCGCACTGGCGAGGCCATCGGCGCGCAATGGGATGAATTCGAGAACCTGCGTCACCCGTCGAAAGCGCTCTGGCGCATCCCCGGCGAGCGCATGAAGGAAGGCCGCGAACACATCGTTCCGTTGTCTCCGCAGGCGCTCGCCATCGTGAAGGAATTGCAGGCTCAGCGCGGGCTTGGCAGCTACGTCTTTCCGGGGCGCGGCGGTCACGGCGCGATGTCCAACAACACGATGATTTTTCACTGCTACGCGATGGGCTATCGCAACAAGACCACGATGCACGGCTGGCGCGGATCGTTCTCCACCATCGCCAACGAGTCCGGCTTGTGGGCGCCCGATGTGATCGAGCTTTGCCTAGCGCACGTCTCCGGTAGTGAAGTCCGGCGCGCCTACAACAGCGCCGAACACCTGCCGAAGCGGCGCGAGCTTCTGCAATGGTGGGCCGATGAATTGGACAAGCTGCACGGCAGCGCGACTTGGCATGAAGGTCTGTTCGGCTAGGGCGCTTAAACCCAGAGGCTAAATCCAAGATTTTCCGCGAGCGACGAGAGACTCGCGAGGCGGCTCATAAGGCTCCAGCAGCGCCAATTCAAATATCTCAACGGCGCCGTTATCTTCGCGGACACATTCCGCCTTGTCGTCGTCAACGAGTTTTACAATGGTCCATTTGTGCCTGAACGGCGGGTATTGAACTTCATCACCAACTTGCATTTCGCTACCTCCGAATCATCACAGGGGGCCGTGAGCCTGGAGTGATTTGGCGCGCAAGGGGTGAATCGAGCTTAAGATATTCGGAAAGACCTCTCGCCGAGCCGCCTAGGTTTGTGTATTTGTTGCGTTCGCGAAGTAATTGGGGAGCACCGATGCGCTGCATCCTACTGGCAATGGCCCTTGCAACAATTGGCGTTGCAGCGTTCGCGAGCAATGCAGTTGCGCAAAGCGGGAGCGCTCCGTTCTGCACGGTCGATAATACCGGCACTCAATTTAACTGCTACTACTACTCTATGGACGCCTGCCGTCAGGCGGCAGGTCCGAGCGGCGCGTGCGTCGTCAATCAACAAGGTCAGAGTCGAAACCGCTTCGACTTTATCAGCCCAGGCAGCAGCGTCGGCATATACGACGACATGCGGCGAGCGCGAGAAGCAACAACTCCCCCCGCACCCGCCACATCTGGTTTGTCGGCGCGGCAACGGCGATGGCTCGAAATGTGTCGAGACATGGAACAGAGCTACTTCGACGACCTAGAATCTTTCAGGTCGCGCTTTAACCCGCCCATGACCGCAGAGGAATACGCCTACGCTTCGAGCCAATTCCGTGGACGCGGCGAGTATTGCCGAGCGTTGGCACAGTGAAACGCGACGGTTAACGATAGCGCGCTAGCAAGCTGGCGCCGTCCTTGCGTGGCGACGGCCCATGTCAGAACACCGCGACCAAGTTCTAGTCCGCGCGACGCCAGATTTCCTTGATGCACTCGATAAGTGGCGGCGCGAGCAAAAGGACTTGCCCACGCGCGCCGAAGCAATGCGACGGCTGGCGTTAATCGCGATGGAGACTCGCCATCACGACTCTGCGGATCGTCGCGTCGGGCGGCATCGCCCAACCGGCTTAGAGATCGATGTCCCGCAGTGGTTCGTCCAACAGATTGATGCGAAGGCAAAGAAGGAGTCGCTCACGCGTGAGGAGATGGCGTTCGGGCTAATGCTTCTCGGCTCCGGTCAAGACGCCTTGCAAGGCGAAGGTGGCGGCGTGACTGCGGCTGATCTCGCGCGCGCAAAGCAGCGATCCGCCAAACAACTTGACGCGGTGTTTCGTGAGCGGCGGAGAACCGCCGACTAGCTTTGCGCGCGCCGCTTCGCTTTGATGCGCTCTCGATTGGCGTAGTAGTAGGCGAGCTTCCGCGCTTTGATCTTCTCGGCGTGTAGGGCGTAGCGCTTCGCATCGTATTTGCGGAATAGCTCGGGGTCCTGCTTCTCTCGCCATTTGCGTTGCGCATCGGCGATGCAATCGGGGTTCGCCTTTGCCCATCTCGCCTGTTGTCTTCGGTGTAGCTCACGCTCGCGCTGCTCCGGCGTCATCGCCTTTAACGCGCGCTGCTTCGCTTTGTATTTCCGCGACGCTTCCCTTCGCCGCTCGCGCAAACTTTCATCGAGCGCGAGTTTTTCTCGCCTTCGCGCCCAGATGCGCTCGCGATTGTTGGCTTCGTATTTTCGTTTGGATGCGCGCCGCCGCTCTCGCTTCGTCAGCGGGCCGTCGCCATTTGCTAGCCGACTCGACCCTTCGATCTCGCGCGCAATCTGGCGGTCGCGCTTCTCCTGCTCAGAGAGCATTTGACTTCAACCGCTCGCGCCGCGCGGCTTGACCACGGCGCCAGCGTTCACGCGCACGCCGCGCCACCACCTCTGGGTCGCGGTTCTCCATAAACTTCGCGGGCGCACTCATACGCTTCCGCCGCATATACTCACGCTTCACGTTGCGCCGACGCGCCAGCGCACATTCATCGCTGCATGTGATCGCGGCGGCCCTCGGCGAAAACAGATCGGCGCAGATCACGCAACGCTTGTTCGGCTTGCGTCGATAGTGAGCCATCACCGTTCACCCTGCATCCATTTCGAGCGATGCACAGTTTTCATCACTGGCGCCATCGCGAGGTTGCGTAGCTCATTCTCGCGCGTGTCCGGCGACATCTTGATTAGCTGGCGCACGGCCCAGCCATACACGAACGAGTCGAGCGCTTCGGCGCGGCGTCCGCTAATTCGTTCCCATCGCGCGACCGGCGAGCCGCGAAGATACTTCACCACGCGGCGCTCAGACGTGAGTTGAGAATAATACTCCGGCCCCAGCGAGTGAGAGAACCGCACGCTGCGGCCTTTCGATAGGCGCGCAAGCAATTGCGACTTGGCGGAGTCGACTCCGATGATGAAAAGCTTTGAGCCTTGCGTTTTGCTCGCTTCGATCATCGGGCGCTGCCCCGCAACACCCTTCACCGCATAGACGCGGCGCGCGGCACGGAATTTCGTGAAGCCGATCACGGAGTCAGTCGTCTCGCCGTCGCCAGCGTCAACGGCGCAAGCGTCAACGCGCAACGTCCCGCCTAGCGGATGCTTCCATGTCGTCTTCAGTGCGTCGTCTAGCTCTTGCCAAACGTCATCGGCCTGCGGCGATCCCCAAAACTCTTCATGCTTCAGAACGAGGATGTCGCCGTCGCGCGTGTGGCCCAAGTAGCTGCATTCGAGTCGGTCGCGCTGCACGTCAACGCCGCACGTGATCCACAACACTTCGGCCGGAATGGATTCGAGCGAGAACGATTCCGCGCGCGTCGCTAACTCGCCTTCGTCGAGACCTTCGCCCAAATCCTCCTTGAACTCTTCGGCCAAGATCGTGTTGACGAACACGCGGAGCTTGTCGGGATGTCGCTTCGCATCGCGGAACTCTGCGGCGAGCTTCGCCCATGATGCATTCGCCAGCGTGCTCACAAGCGCATTGATGCGGAAACCGGCATGGCCTTTCACTTCGGGCCGCGTCGCGCGCCACGCGCCGTTGCTCACCATCTGAGCCTTGAAACGCTCCGGTATCAGCGCCTCGCAATGCGGACACCGAAAAGCAGCCTTCTCCGGCTCACCCTTCGGCCATTCGATATGGCGCCATTGAATCTCAGTCAGGCCGCCGCACTCAGGGCAGACCGACTCGTAAATGCGTTGGTCCGATTGCTCATAGGCGCGCAGCACGTGGCCGGTTTCGTAATTCGTCGGCGTGCTGCCCATGATGATCTTGCGGTCGGGATATGAGAGCGTGCGGCGGATCGCCAGATCAATCGGCGAGCCTTCATTCGTGATTTCGTAGGCGTCGCATTCGTCCATGAGCAAGATGCGGACGTTGTGGCGCCGGAGATTGCGCGGCGCGCGCGCCGGAACGATCTTCAGCGAACCGCCAGGAAAGCGGCGGCTCAGGAGCGTGCTGCGGCCCGTTTCGTCGGCGTCGCCGCTGACAAGGCCGCGCAACACCGGCGTCGCCTCGAAAATCGGCTCTAGGTCGGAAACGACGTAATCCCGGCAGTCCGACTCCGTAGGCAGCAGCAACATGATGTTGGCCGGATCGTTCGCCACATGCGCGCCGATGGCGCCGGTCAGCAGAGTCGACAAGCCAACCCGGACGGACTTGCAGAGCGTCACTCGCTCGCACGCCGGGTCGCTGATCGCGTCGGCGATCTCGCGCTGATACGCCCATAGCTGCACGCGGCCCGGCTCGGCGCTGACACCCGCCGGAAGGCGCATCTCGGCTTCCATCCAATCGGCGAGCGACAGACGCGGCGGCGGCGCGAGCACGGCCTTAGCTTGTTTTCTCGCGACAAGGACTCCGCCGTCGCCGCTGGAAACGGCGCTGGCGCGTTCGTGCAGCACGCGGGCCTCTCGGGTCGCGGTCGTCATTGGACGGCCTGTACGGCGACGCTAGGGGCCTCAGCGTTCGAATCCGCAGCAAGGTCAGTCAGGATCGCGCGCAAAACTTCGTCGATTGTGGCTACATCGTGTTGAGTCAGGTGAGGCAGCCTAGACCGGATGCGCGACGGCGCGGACAGCACGCCCGCTCGAACCTCGCGCAGGATCGCGCTCCATTCGGCGACGACGGCGCCGCGTGACAGAAGCTCGCCCTTCAGCGCGCGGTTTTTCAGTTCGGCGTGTTCGGCCTGCGCCAGCACAAGGCGCTGTCGATGATCTTTCACTTGATGCGGTCGCGCCGTCTTCGGCGGATCGTCGCCAAGAAGCTCGGCTGCGGTTCGGCGTGCGCGTGTCATGCCGTCATCTTCCCCATGAGCGACGGCGAACACAACGCATCGGCCTGGAATCGGGTTTGCTTGAATCGGGCGATGTTCTGCGGCTCAGTGCCACCCGCAGCCGGGCGCCGCCGGAAAGGACCCGTCGACTCATTGCCATTGTTGATTGACGGCGACGTGCGGGGTGCAGCGGGTGCAGGTCTAGCCAAGACTCTTTTAGAGTCGCGTATAAGAGGACTCTTGGAGAGACCTGCACCCGCTGCACCCCGGATCATGTGAAGCGCTCATCTCTAAGCCGCAGCCCGCGCAATACGCGCACGCCTTTGCGAGCGCCGCGCCGGAAACCACGCTTCTCCAGTTCGTCGAAAAGCTCGCGATCTAGGCCAGCATTGCGTAGGCCGCTCGCATGGCAAAAGTCGCGATAGCTCGCGAACAACGCGGGCCGCGCTTCGCTGAAATCGTCGCCTTCTTCAGTGCATTCTCCGAGCCATCGCGCCACATAATCCGTCTTGGCCCTGTAGCGCTCGCGGGTGTCGATTGTGACCTTGGGCAGTATCAGCTTGCCCAGGCTTCCGCTCGCCTCCCCATCGGCCCGCCACGCACGCGCGCCGTCCAACGCCCAATTGAGCACGCCCGCCAATTCGCGCGCGGCGATCTTCTCATCTAGGTCCCCGATTTGCCGCGCGCGCGGAATCTGCACGTCGAAGGGAACGGGGATGATGCGGCCCCAGAAGGCATCGCTTGAGTCCTGACTTCCCGGCGCGAAATTGCCGCGCACGAACACATGATGCGTCGGGGTGAACGAGAACGACTCACCATAGAGGCGCCGCGCCGCAAGGTCGTCTTTCGACGCAATGTCTCTGATCTTCTTATCATCCCAAACCGCGTGCTTCGGCAGTTCGTTAATCGACACGAACCGCGCGCCCATAGAGAGCGCCGTAAGCTCGCGCTTGTAATCGCTGTCATGCTTGGTTTGCAGCAGCAGGTCCGCGCTGGCGGTAAGGTGATAGTCGCCGAACAGCCGCGAGAGCACGTTGCAAAGCACGCTCTTGCCATTGGCGCCGCTCTCGCCCAGCAGAAACACGATGGCGCGATCTAGGATCACGCCGAACAGCGCGGCGCCGATCGCGCGCTGCAATAGCTCGCGTTCGTCAGCGTTCGGCAGGACTTCGCAGATAAATCGATTCCACATCGGCGCGTCGGCGTGCGGATCGTAAACGCAACCCATGCGCTTGCTGATGTATTCGCTCGCTGGCGCCATAACGAGCTTGAGCGTCTTCAGGTTTAGCACGCCGTTGGCGACGCCCAGCAGGTGCGGCGTGCGATTGAACCGCGCCGAAGAAATGGACATGTGCGGGCGCGCCTGCTTAAGCGCGCGCTCCTGAATGCGGCGATCATCAAACAATTGGCCCGCGCGAGAGAGCGCCCGCTTTGCATCTTCAATGGCGCCGCGTTTAGCATCTCGATATTGCTCAGCGGCTTCACGAACTAGGTCCGCGCAGAACGCTTGCATGAGGGTTTCGGGATCGGTCGGGGACCAAACGCCATCGACGAACGCCAGCCAGATTTTCAGTTCCGGCACATAGCAGGTAGTTCCGCCGCAGCGCTGATAGAACTCGAAGCCGTTGCTTGTGTCGCCGCCAGAGCTTTGACCCAGAATGAGCACGGCGGACTCGATGGTGTCGAGCGCGGTCGGTTGAACCGGATCGCCAAGAAGCTCCGCCGCGCTGCGCCGCTGTTTAGTCGTGGTCGTCATTCCGCGACTTCCTTCCACATGGGCCATGCTCTGCGGCTCCGTGGCCTCTTTCGCGCGGCCTCGCGGATTTGCTCTGGCGTCACCGCGCGCGCGCACGGTCGCCTCTCTGAGAGCGGCAGTCCCGCGTCCAACAGCAACGCCAGCTTCTTCTTGTAGGCGGCCCGATGCTCCGGCGAACGGCGCGGGGACGTGGCGTCGCTATACAAATAGATGCGGTCGGGGATCGCGGCGCCTATCGGCTCAATGGAGATTTGCCGCACGACGCGCCGCGTGAGACCGGGGAGCGGCGTCCGCGCCGGGTGCGTCTCGTACACGCACCATCCGGCGCGCTCGCCCAGCGCCCTGTAATCGCGATTGAGGGCAAGCCAAGTGCCGTCCGGCTGGCGCTCGATACAATAAGGCCAATCATACCAACTGCGGTCGTGACCATAGCGAGGCGCGGCGTTGACCGCCTCCGCACGCGCACTTAGAACTCTCGTAGCCATTTGGCTTTTCTCCTTGTTCGCCGATGGTTAGGGGGTCGCGCCCCGTTATTCCGGGTCCTCGCACGTTGGTCGCGTGCGGGGACCTTTTTCATTTTCGGTATCGTCGGCACCGAGAGGGCGCTTCCTGAATGACCGGGTTAAAACAAAACCTCCCGGCGCCGACGTACCTACTCTGCGTCGCTCCTATCGAGCCAAGCCGTGCGCGCCTCGCCCATGTTGGCGAACACGCCAAGGCCGAATAATTCGACCTCACCCGTTGGCCGCACGATGCCCACGGCTTCGGCTTGCAGCCCTTCGATGGTGAGCGGCGTTACGCTTCCATCGTCATCCATCGCCCAACCGAGAACCCAGTGCGGCGATTGAAAAACGCCGTTCGAGTCCTCGATGACGCAATGGAAATAGCCGTTCGGCGCGACAACCTGCATGACGCTTAGGCCAACGTGACCGGCTGACCGAGGCGAACGCGAACCGTCGTCGCGCCCGCGCCAGCCGCCGCGATAGCGACGCCGATCAGCGCTTCGCTATCGCCAACGCTGTTGGAGTCGGTGTCCGTGTGCGAGCGCGCGGTTTTCGACGTGATGTCGAAATAGACCGGCGCGCCGACCGTGAACACGTCGGCGGCATTCTTGGCGATGTCGAACACGCCCACGCACGAAATAACGACCGCCGTGGAAATCAGCGCGTCGCTGTTGGCAACGCCGAAGAGCGAGCCGACGAGCACGCCTTCACCAGAGTCGACTGCATACGGCGCCGACGCAATGTCGATGTTATCGCCGGGTTGAACGTAGTTTCTCATTTCACTCTCCAAACTTGGAATTATTGAATCGGATGACGTTGACGGTCCCGCCCTGCAATTGCGCGATGCGTGTTTCAACATCGGCGATGGCTCGCGCCATTTCAGCGTCGCTCTTGTAAGCGATGCGTTCGCCGTTTTGATCTTCGATCTCGCGCACGCCGCCGAGACGCGCGCGAATGAGCGCGTCCCGGAGCGTTTGCAGGGAGGTTAGGTCGAGCGCCATTAGCTGTTGCTGTCGTTCGTGGCGAAGTTCGCCACGGCGCCGCGCCAGCCGCCAGGAAGCAGACCCGCACCCCAGTGCGCGACAACGCGATAGTCGCGCGCGAGCGTGCGGAAGTTTTCCTGAGACGCCAACTGAGGCCCAGAAAAACCTTGCAACCAACTGTGTTCGAACACCGGCGCCGCAGACGGATTGGCGAACAAGAACCAGTTGACCGGATCGAGCGCCGACTCCACGAGCAATTCGAGAGAGCCTGCAAACACGTTCACATCGCTTGCTTGAGCCGCGTAAACGAGGCTCATGGCGCGCTGCGCTTCGGTTTCCAGTTCGGCGCCGACAACCAGGAATTTCGGCGCGAGATTGAGCGGCGTCACACCGTCCAAGCCCTTCTGTATCCGCATGGCAAGCCGTGCGTCTTCCAGCGGCGTGAGCGCGCCGCCAGCCGTAAGGATGCGGCTCGGGTCCATGTTGTTGTTGTGAGCCGCAGAGAACAAGGGCTGATTGTCTTCGCCCATGTTCGGGTTGCCTTCGATCAGATCGACGATCACGGCGCGCTGATATTGCGCGACGGCTTGCCCAGCGGCGCGACCGAAATCGGCGAAGGCCGAAAGGTCATCATTTTGCTGGGCTTTGAAGCTCAACGCGAAGATGCCACCGAACGACTCGATGCTGTAAGCGTCGGCGATCTCGCTCCGGCTGATGTTTTTCAGTTCGGAGTTTTCGCCGCCAAGCGGTTGAAGCGCGCCCATTTCAGAGATGCGCAGGCGATTGAGCGGACGGAAATCCGGCGCCGTCGCCGTGCGGCCAAGCTGAATGAGCGGCGATTGCGCCGCTTGGAATTGCTCCAACAGGATGCGATTGCCAGTCCCGGTCAGCAGTTCCGGGAAATCCGACGTTGTGTGAGCGCGCGTGATGATGTCGAACTCAGAGAGGCCGACAACCGGGACGCCGCGTTCGGCGAGCATGGCGCGCGCGTGATCGACGAGTCGCGTGTTGTAGAACTCACGCTCTTCCGGCTTCGGCGCCGCGCCAGTGACACGCGCGTAGAGCGCATCTTGGCGACGCTGCATGATCGCCTGCGGCGCCTCATTGCTGCCGACGATGCGAACGCGCGGCGTGTTGGACGTGCGCGCCGTCATGATCTCATAAGCGGCGGCGCGGGCTTGCTCCACGGTCGCCTCTTGGTCGATCAGATCGTCGGCTTGCTCAGCCGTTCCGCCCGCGCGCTTGATGATCGTGCGGATTTCGGCGCGCGTCTCAGCAACGGTCGGCTCTTCGCGTTCGATGATTTGATCGTCGATCACGTCATCTTGCGGCGGCGCGGAACTCGCGGCGCCCTTCTTAGTCTTCGTCTTCATGGGATGACTCCGGGTTCGCGCGCCAGGATCGGCGCCGATTGAACAAAAGGACGCTTCGAGAATCCTCCAAGCGAGAGCCGTCCTTGTTCGCTCGCCCTTGGAGTTCGTGGAGTCAGCCCAGCGCGACACGCTGTAGCCGATGCTCAAATTGCGGATGATGCCCTCGGCGATGTCGCGCACGGTGCCAGCGACATCATCGCGCGCGCTCAGCCTAAGCCGCGCGCGGATTTCGCCGTCCACCTTCCATGCCTTTTCGATCACACCGAGAACGGCGCGTGTGCTTCCTTGATTGTGTGTGTCGAGAACCGGCGCGCCGACGATGCCGCGCAAGTCGGCGCCGTTGATGTCCAGCTTTTCGACGTAGCCGTAACGCGCGACAGCCGCGCCAGTCGAAAGCACAACCTCAATCGTCCGCGTCTTGGCGTCATAGGTCGTCGGCGCGAGCGCGGCGGCGCGCAACATGAGTTGGTTACGCATTGGAGTCCTCGCTTTCGGTTTCTTGCTCTTGCGCGTGCGGGTCCGCTGCGATGTCGGCGTCAACGCGCTCGATGGTTTCGCCGCGCGCCGCGATGGCTTCGCGACGGCTCATTAGCTTGGCGTCCAGCATGAGCGTGGTCGCCTGCACGTCTTTCACCGCATCGGCGGACGGCATGGCGGGGAAACGCCATTCGCAATTCAGATCGGGGTCGCCGACATCGGCGCCATTCCGCAGCGCTTCGGTAATCGCGAAGCGGCGCCAGATCGGCGCGAGCGCCTGGGGAACGAGCACGTTGAATTGCAGCGCTTCGAGCGCGGCCTTGAACGTCAGCAGCGCCGCCCGCAGGCTCGAATAGTTGGCGCGAGAAACATTGCCGCTCACCATGAACGCCGGGACGCCAAGCGCCGCGCTGATCTCTTCGACAATCGACGTGCGGAATTCGATGCTCTGACTTTGCGGGTGCGGAGCGTTAAATTTGATGTCCATGCCGGGCGGAAGTCGGCGAACGACTCCCGGCTCTAGGCTCACGTCGAGCGCGTCGCCGTCTTTCTCGCCATCGAATGGAAGCGCGGACGATCCGCCCGTATCAGTCAGGAAGCCAGCGTGCGCGGCTGCAACCTGAAAGCCCTTCAGCAGCGCGTCATTCAGAAGCCCCAGGTCGTGGAGCTTCAGCATGGTCGGCGCGAGCCACGAAACGCCGCGCACTTGGCCGACGCCAACGGGGCGCATCAAGTGCAGCACGTCCGCCGCGTCGATACGAACCGGCGGCGCGTAAGTGTCGAATTGCTGCGTCGGCGCGAACGGCTGAATGTGATAGGCGCGCCGTGTTCCGTCCGGTCCAAATTCTACGCCGCCCGCGATGAAAGCGCCGCCGCCAAGGTCGCGCGTGAGCGACTCGTCAATCTGTTCGGCGGGATAGAGCCGCAGCCGCAGGCCGTCCGCCGTGTTCACGAACACCGCGAAGCACTCGCCGTCGATAACGAGCGCGCGCACCATGAGCGCGATCAGGCCGCCAAAATCCGTCCGCCCGTCCGCATCGCAGACGTTCCACCAATCGTTCGTGAACGAGTCGACTAGCTCGCTGTTGGCGTTTGCAGGCATCGCCCCGGCGCCGACTGCGTAGGTAACGAGCGCCGCGACCGCTGCGGCGGCATGGCCGTCATTCCCGGCGAAGTAGCGCGCGCGGCTGCGTATCTGCGGCGCGGCCTGCATCGTCTCTTGCGCCGTGCGGCCCATGCTCGCTTCACGGCTGAAGCGCCCCCAGCGTCCAGCGTCATAGCCGCGCGTGTTGACGCCAAGCCAACGGCTCAGCGTCTTCACCGCGAAGGCGCGCAGGGAGAAGGGTCGCTGCGCCGCCATTAGTTCACCGCCCGCAGCGGCACTACGTTGGCGCCAGCGAAGTTCTGAAGCAGCGGCCTAAGGTCTAGCTTGCCGTAGAAGAGCGGCTCCCATTCATGGCCGGGCGAGACGATGGGCGCGTCCAGTTCGGCGCTCAGCCGCGTGCTGAAGGTCGTTTGCTCGCCATCCTCAGGGCCGCGCCAGACGGTCAGCCACATGACCGGCGCGCCGCCGCTGGCGATGTCGCTCAGGATCAATTCGATTAGCCGTCCGCCCTCCGGCTGGGGTCGCATGAGGTAGTCGTGAAGCTTGCGCAGCCGGGGCGCGTCGCCGATGCGCGCGCGGTCGAAGATGGCGAAGAGAACAGCGGTAGCCGCGACCGTTTCAGGCGCCCACACAAAGGCCGCCGTGGGGCCGACTCCTTGCCGTCCGCAGGGGTCGATAACCCGCGCCTCATGGAAGCGCCGGAAGCGCCCCAGGGCCTCCGGTTCGCCCATCTCGCACGCCGCCGCGAGCGCCTTCCCGGCTTCGCTCGGCCACATACCCTCGTGCATCTCCTGGCCTTTCTGTGCCTAGACTAATCTTGTCCAAGCACCGATAAGCCGAAGAGTCCACGCCTCGGTCTGAAGTATTTACGAGGTGGTCTTGACCGTTTTATTTGTGGCTGAAATTAGATCAACTGGCATCTGACTTAGATCGCGCCGATTTTGCGCTTTGGCCGTGTTGATCTATACTCGGGGAGTCGAATTCAGTTCGGGGGATTCGTTGGTATCGTGTTGGCGCCAGTGTCGATTTTATATCGGATAATCAACGATCTTCGATTCCGGGCGAGGCCTCCACTCTTTATTTCCCTTACATCTCAATACTCTCGCAGGCTTCGTTAGCGAACGTTTGCCTATTAACCTGGCGTTTACCGGTTAGTGCGATCTTCACCTTGTCTTCCCTTGGAGACACCCCACCATACCCAACGCCTTCGAGGGCCCCGCAAGGGGCCCTCGTTTTATTCGGACTCTGCGCCGCGGGACTTTCCCCCCGGCGCCGAACTTGATAGAGACCCCGCCTGCTTCGTCGGCGAAGCTAGAAGTGTTCCTCGGTAGCTCAGTGGTAGAGCAACCGGCTGTTAACCGGTTGGTCGTAGGTTCGAATCCTACCCGGGGAGCCATTCTCCTTTCTTCATCTGGTTGGTTGGAAGTTTTTCTCGAGCCCGCAGGCAGCCGCCGGCGGGCTTTGTTTTTGCGTGCGCGTCGGCCATGACGGTGGTGGGAGGCGCGCTTGCACGACGTGGTGATCATTGGCGGGGGCCATAACGGGCTGACTTGTGCGGCGTATCTGGCCGAGGCCGGGCTGAAGGTGCTGGTGCTGGAGCGGCGCGATGTCGTTGGGGGTGCGGCGGTCACCGAGGAGTTTTATCCTGGCTTCCGCAATTCGGTGGCGAGCTACACGGTGTCGCTGCTCAATCCGAAGGTGATCGCGGATTTGGAGTTGGCGCGGCACGGGCTGCGCGTAGTTGAGCGGAAGATTTCGAACTTCCTGCCGCTGTCGGACGATTCCTATTTCATGTCGGCGCCGGGGCTCACGCAGAGCGAAGTGGCGAAGTTTTCCAATCGCGATGCGATGCGGTTGGAGGAGTACGAGCGCCGGCTTGAAGTGATCGCCGACGTGGTGCGGGCGCTGTTGCTGGAGCAGCCGCCGAATTTGGTGGAGCACGGCTTTGTGCGCGGCGTCGAAGAAGCGATGCGCGCGGCGGGGTTGGGTGGCCGGCTGAATAAGCTGGACATCACCGGCAAGCGCGATCTGCTCGATCTCTTCTCCGAGAGCGCGGGCGATTGGCTGGATGGGTGGTTCGAGAGCGCGCCGATCAAGGCGCTGCTTGGGTTCGATTCCATCGTTGGCAATTATGCGAGCCCTTACACGCCAGGCTCGGCGTACGTGTTGCTGCATCACGTGTTCGGCGAAGTGAACGGCAAGAAGGGTTTGTGGGGGCATGCCATCGGCGGCATGGGCGCAATTACGCAGGCGATGGCGGCGTGTTGCCGGGAGCGTGGTGTGGAAATCCGCACCGGCGTTTCGGTGAAGGAGCTCATTCTCGAGAATGAGCCGACGCGCGAGGCCGGTGTTGTCGTGCGCGAGACCGCGACGGCACGCGGCGTCGTTACCGAGGATGGCGAGCGCATCGTGGCGAAGGCGGTGATTTCCAATCTCAATCCGAAGCTGCTGTTTGGACGCATTGTACCCCTCGATGCCCTGCCCGAGGATTTCGCGGAGCGGATTACGCGCTACCGTGTCGGCTCGGGCACGTTCCGGATGAACGTGGCGCTCTCTGAGCTGCCGCGGTTCACGTGTAAGCCAGAGCCTGGCGATCACCTCACCGCCGGCATCATCATCGCACCGTCGATGCAGTACATGGAGCGTGCGTACGATACGGCGCGCGCCAAGGGTTGGTCGGATGAGCCGATCGTGGAGATGCTTATTCCTTCGACGCTTGATGATTCACTCGCCCCTGCGGGCAAACACGTGGCTTCGCTGTTCTGTCAGCACGTGCAGCCGGAGTTGTCGGGTGGGCGGTCTTGGGACGATCACCGTGAGGAGGTGGCCGATCTCATGATCGCGACGGTCGACAAGTATGCTCCGGGGTTCAAGGCGAGCGTGCTGGGCCGCCAGATCATGTCGCCGCTGGATTTGGAGCGGACGTTCGGGCTTGTCGCGGGCGACATCATGCATGGCGCGCTTTCGCTGGATCAGTTGTTCAGCGCGCGGCCAGTGTTGGGTCATGGCGACTATCGGGCGCCGATCAAGGGGCTTTATATGTGCGGCGCGGGCACGCATCCGGGCGGCGGTGTCACTGGCGCGCCAGGGCACAATGCGGCGCAAGTGGTGAAGCGCGATTTTCGTGGAGGTGCGGTGCGATGAGATTTGTGGCTTTGGTGTTGGCGGCGGCTTTGACCGCCTGCGCGACCGGCGGCGGTGGCGATGAGATTGCTGGACAGCCTTCGCTTGAGGTGTCCGCCAATGTGCCGGCGCCGGAGCGCGCGCGATTCTATGCCGATTGCATCGCGCAAGCGGCAGCGGAGCACACGTACTTTCGGGAAGAGCACAATGACGAGCTGTTGCGCTTCAATTGCGACGGCGATGTCGCGGAACGGTTCTTCGCCGGCTTAGCGGAGCGCGCGGCGGCTGAAGGCTCCGAGATGGTTGTCGGCATCCGCACGTGGCGCTTCAGCAACCGGATTCAGCGCGACACGATCGGGCTGGATTATTGCTGGCGCGATTCTCCGAACGTCAACGCCGAGCCGCTCTATGCGTGCACAGTAGTGCTGAATGTCGGCTCGTTTTTGAAGGACTGAGTTCGGACCGTCTTGGACCGCCGGCGTCTCGCCGGCGGTGCTTCATCCACATTCTCCCGCGCCTGAACATTCGTTCGCCGCCGGCGAGACGCCGGCGCTCCATGGGACAGCGCTTTAGCCGGACAACGCTTTGCGTTTCCGGAGAGGGGAGAGCGGGGCGCGCTTCGGGTGAAGCTTCAAAGATTATGTTTCGTGGGGTGTGCCGAAGCGCGCCCTCGCACGGTTTGTTGTGCTGCCGGCGAACATGAGGCGTTGATGCCGTCTCGGTGTACCATGCGTCTATGGCAGGTGGGCCTTCGCTCGCTTCGCTTACGCGATGCTTCGCTCTGGATTGTCTGACCGGTGAGCTCCTTCTCCGCTTCGTGCACGACCAACCGAGTCATGCAGCCTGCTTCCAGGACCGGTCGCCCACAACGCTGGGAGTCCGACAGACGTCTTAGCGCCTGATGTTCGTTCCCGGCTGACGCGTAGATCGACCCAACATCGACCTAGGACCTCCGGCTTCCTTTCCTCGCCGAAGCTGCGAGCTTTGATCCTCACGGGCTTCATCTCGCATCGCGTTCAAACCGCATCTCCTGCGCTAGTTGGCTGTTGGATCCAGTAGCCTCCCTGCAGGGGATGGACGCAGTTTATGGGCGTGTGAACTCGGTCGGATTGATTTTCGCATGCGCGTTGATGGTGCTGGGTTTTTGCGTGTTTGTGCGTGGATAGAGGTGAGCTCTATCCCCCTATTCTTGAGTCATTCCGGGCGGAGCGAAGCGAAGACCCGGAACCCAAGGGCAAACGTCGCACTGGTGGCCCTGGGTTCCAGATCGCGCTGCGCGCGTCTGGAATGACTCGTGGCTTCAGCTTTCCGCGGATGACGCTTTCTTTTTCGGTTTTGCCGGTTTTGGCGGCATGGCGCTGAGGGCGCTCATGCGCTGCGACAACAGGCGGAGATCCTTGGCGTGGCGGCCGAGCTCGGCGGCGGCGACCTCGATCTCTTCCGGTGCATAGCGCTTTCCTTGTTCGGAACGCAGCGTTTTCACTTCGTCCCAAATCGCCTTGACCGCGCGCTTCAGGTCTTTCTTTTGTGACATGGCCGATCCCTGGCTGTTCGACGCAGTTCCTATAACAGGTTTGCGAAGAACCGTGTGCGATACGCTTTTTGGGCGTGTGCTGTCACAAAACTGAGATGTTCAGGCGGATGTGGATTGAAGCGCCGCCTCGCGCTGGCGTGAGTAGCGGGGCGCTCGGACTCGGGACATCCTCGCGCCCATGTCCATTCAGCGCGTTGCGTGCGGCCAATGCGGGCTAGCCGCCACCCTCATTCAAACCGGCGACCGCAGCACCACGAGCTTTGACGCGGAAGAATGCGCGCGGCGATGCGCGGTGGGGCGCGCGGCGAGTGCGGCTGGCGAGCCGGTCGCAGCGCGGGTGTTGGAGTGCGAGCATTTGGGCGCGGCGTTGCGGGCTGTGGCGAAGCCGAGTGGGCGGACGCTGTAACGCACACTACTCCGCCGCCGCCGCAGCGGCTTCCGGTTCTTCGGCTTGGTGGCGCCAGAGGGTGGCGTAGAGGCCGTCTTGGGCGATGAGGGCGGCGTGCGTGCCGCGTTCGACGATGCGGCCGGCGTCGAGGACGAGGATCTGGTCGGCGTTGGCGATGGTGCTGAGGCGGTGGGCGACGACGAGCGTAGTGCGGCCGCGAGAAGCGTCCTCGAGCGCGTCTTGCACTTCGGACTCGGTGCCAGAATCGAGTGAGGACGTGGCTTCGTCGAGGATGAGGATGGCGGGGTCCTTCAGCACGACGCGGGCGATGCCCACGCGTTGCTTTTCACCGCCGCTGAGTTTCAAGCCGCGCTCGCCGACGCGGGTGTCCCAGCCTTGCGGGAGAGATTCGATGAAGGTGAGCAATTGCGCGTGGCGGGCGGCGTCATCGAGTTCGGTTTGCGCAGCTTCGGGCTTGCCGTAGGCGATGTTGTAACGGAGCGTGTCGTTGAAGAGGACCACGTCTTGCGGGACGAGGCCGAGGGCGCTGCGTAGGCTTGCTTGCGTTACATCGCGGAGATCTTGGCCGTCGATGCGCACGGCGCCTGCGGTGGGATCGTAGAAGCGGAAGAGCAGCTTCAGCACCGTGGACTTGCCGGCGCCGGAAGGGCCGACGATGGCGGTGGTTTTGCCGGCGGGCGCGGTGAAGGAGACAGCGTCGAGGCCGGTGTCACGGCCCTCGTGCGCAAAGCCAACGGCGTCGAACACGACTTCGCCGCGCGCCGGCTTTAGCACGGCGGCGTTGGGTTTGTCTGAGACGTCGGGCGCTTCATCGAGCAGCGTGAACATCTTTTCCATGTCGATGCTGGTCTGTTTGATCTCGCGATAGGCGAAGCCCAGGATGTTCAACGGCGCGTAGAGGTTCGTCATGATTAGGATGACGGCGGTGATGTCGCCGGGGCCCATCGGGCCGCTGGCGACGAGATAGCCGGCCGCGATCACCATGCCGACGAGGCCGATGTTCATGAGCAGGTTCTGCAGCACGTTGAGCAGAACGAGCGAGGTGTTGGAGCGAATGGCGGCGTCGGCGTAGCTGGAGAGCGCGCGATCGTAGCGCTCGGTTTCGCGTGACTCGGCGGCGAAGCTTTTCACGGTTTCGAAGTTCAGGAGCGAGTCGACCGCCCTGCCCGCGGCTTCGCTGTCGGCCTCGTTCATTTCGCGGCGATGCTTCAAGCGCCACTCGGTGACGCCGAACGTGATCCAGGCGTAGATGAACACAGTGGCGCCGGCGATCAGCGCGAACCACCAGCCATAGCGGAATCCGAGCACGCCCGCGGCGAGCAGGAGTTCGATCACCGTCGGGGCGATGTTGAAGGCGAGGAAGCGCAGCAGGAAGTCGATCGCGCGGACGCCGCGTTCGATGGTGCGATAGACTGAGCCGGTGCGCTTGGATTGATGGAAGCGCACCGAAAGATTGTGGACGTGGCTGAAGACATTAGCGCCAGCGCGGCGCTGGGCTTCTTCGCTGATGGGCTGGAAGATGGCGTCGCGGATTTGCGGGCCTGCGGTGGAGGCGAAACGGAGCGCTGCCCAGAAGCCGGCGAGGCCGATGAAGGTTGGCAGCGCGCCGGTGGCGTCGCCTTCGGACAAGCGGTTGATGCCTTCGGCCAAAACGAGCGGCGAAAACACCGCGAGCACTTTGCCGAACAGCGTGAGCAGGAAGGCGACCACAAGGCGGAGCCGGTAGCCCGGACCGCGTAAGCCGCCGATAAGGCTCATCAAACGGCCGATCGTCCGCGTGATCGGCGGCGACGGGTCGACGGGTGGTTCCGCCTTCGACACCACTTTTCCTTCACCGCGCGCCATTTGGAACATTCCTTGAAGGGAGGACTTAGGCGCGGGGGTTTTTCCCCGCAATGGCGCCATCTTGGCTAAGCTTGGTTATGCGCATGGATGATTCCAGTTCCGTCCCCCGTCCTTTGCGTTCGGTGTGCGTCTATTGCGGCTCTTCGGAGTCGACGAAGCCCGAATATCACGACTTGGCGACGCGCTTTGGTGAAGCGCTGGCGGCGCGCGGATTGCGTTTGGTTTATGGCGGCGGCTCGATCGGGCTGATGGGACGTGCGGCGAAAGCGGCGCACGCAGCGGGTGGCGACGTGCTGGGCGTGATGCCGCGCTTTTTAGAGCGGCGCGAGATCGTGCTCGATAGCGTGCCGCACCGCATGGTCGACACCATGCACGAGCGCAAGATGATCATGTTCGAGGAGAGCGACGCGTTTGTGGTGCTGCCGGGCGGGATTGGCACGCTTGAGGAAGCAGTCGAGACGCTGTCGTGGCGGCGTCTGGATTTGCATCGCAAGCCGGTGGTGTTTTTGTCGGAAGACGATTTCTGGGCGCCGTTCTTTACACTGATGCAACACACGATCGAAGCGAAGCTGACGCCGGACTCGTTTCACGACGCGGTGGCGTACGCGCGGAGCATTGAGGAATGCTTTGCGGAGCTGGGTGTGCCGGTTACGGCTTAATATGGATCGCCGGCGCCCTCGCCGGTTTCTTCGTAAACACAAGACGCCGCTGGTGCTTGATCGTTCGTGCGCATGCCGGCGAGGGCGCCGGCGGTCCATATTTTTCGAGCTACGCCTCCACGAATTTCGCGAGCCGCTCTGTCGCGACGATAAAGTCTTCCTTGAACGCTTGCACCACGGCGCCTGCGGAAATCGGTTCGTTCATGAGGCCGACGCCTTGGCCGACCCAGTAGGTGGCGAGTTCGCGCGCGCCTTCGTGGCCGCTTTGGCTGAGTTTATCGACGTAGCGCAGCGCGGGCTCGGAGACGAAGCTTTGCAGCGGCATCGGCAGCGGCTTCGGCGCGTCTTCGCTTTCCCACGCGTCGGTCCAGGGTGAGCGGAGTTGGCGCGAGGGTTTGCCGGTGCGCGAGCGCGAGCGGACAGTGTCGCGCGAGGTGGCGGCGAGCATCTTCTGTTTGACGATGGGGTTGGTCTCGGCTTCCGGCGTGGTAAGCCAGACCGAGCCGCACCAGGCGCCGGCGGCGCCCATCGCCATGGCGGCGGCCATTTGCGCGCCGGTGACGATGCCGCCGGCGGCGAGCACGGGCACGTCGGAGTTGATGGCGCGTAGTGCGGCGCAGACTTCGGGGATCAGCACCATGGTGGAGACGTCGCCGCAATGGCCGCCGGCTTCGCCGCCCGCGGCGATGATGAAGTCGACGCCGGCCGCGACTTGCGCGAGCGCGTGCTCCTTGGCGCCGACGAGGGCGGCGACGGCGACGCCGTGTTTCTTGCCCTGCTCCAACATGATAGGCGGCGGCAGGCCGAGTGCGTTGGCGATGAGCTTGATCGGGTACTGGAACGCAACCTCGAGGCCGCTCGCCGCGCCCTCTTCGCGCAGATTTTGCGACCAGTTGGTGGAGAGCTTGCGGTTCTCTTCGAGCGCGGTTGGATCGACGCCGTGGCGTTTGAGGATGGCGTCAGCGTAGGCTTTGTGTTCGGCGGGGAGCGCGGCGAGCAGTTTGTCGGAGTCGAACGCTTCGGCTTTGCCTTCGAACTTGTTGGGGACGATGAGGTCGAGGCCGTAGGGCTTGCCGGCGACGTGGGCCTCGATCCAGTCGAGCTCTTCGCGCAGGCGGTCGGGCGACATGCCGACGGCGCCGAGCACGCCCATGCCGCCCGCCTTGGACACGGCGACGACGACGTCCCGGCAGTGCGAAAAGGCGAACAGCGGAAATTCGATGCCGAGGCGCTGGCAGAGTGCGGAGTTGAGCATTTACGATCTCTAGCACGCTCTGTTCGGAGGTTGGAGCGCGAGGCTTCAGCCTCGCAACTTGGACGCAACGGAAGATGCGGGGCTGGAGCCCCGCGCTCCAACCTGCATAGGCTTGTGCTAAGGTCACCTCATGGATGCATCTCGAATTCCGGTGATTGTGGGCGTGGGTCAGGTGAATGACCGCGCTGAGGACGAGATGGCGCTGGATTCGCTGGGGCTGATGCTGGCGGCGCTGACGGAGGCTGAGCGCGATGCGGGCGGCGGCTGGCTGAAGCAAATGCAGTCGCTGGCGGTGGTGGATCAGCTTTCGTTTCCGGATCTGGTTGAACTGCCGGCGATGGTGGCGGCGTATTTTGGCGCGACGCCGAAGCATCTGATGAAGACGGCGTATCCGAGCGGCGAAAGCCCGGTGCTGTTGCTGAATGCGGCGGCGGAGCGTGTGCGCGCGGGTGAGATCGAGGTGGCGGCGGTTGTCGGCGGCGAAGCGCTGCGGACGGCGGCGCGGCGGGCGAAGAACGCGGGCGCCGGCGCGCGCGATGCGGTGCGGGAGTCGGCGCAGCGTGTGGCGAAGGATGTGAGGAAGCGCCATGGCTTGGTGGCGCCGACGGATATTTATCCGCTCTACGAAAACGCGCTGCGGGCGGCGCGTGGGCAGACTTTGGCAGAGGGCCAAGCCGAGAGTGCGCAGATTTGGGCGCAATTCTCAGCGGTGGCGGAGGCTAATCCGCATGCTTGGTTGCGCAAGCGTGTGAGCGCGGAGGAGATCGCGGCGGCTTCGGCCAACAATCGGCCGATCGCGTTTCCGTACACGAAGCTAATGGTGGCGAACCAATCGGTGAACCAGGGCGCGGGGTTCATTGTCGCAAGCTTGGCGAAGGCGCGGGCGATGGGCGTGGCGGATGAGCGACTTGTTTATGTTGGGCGGGGCGCCGGCGCGAGTGAGCCGCGCGATGTGCTGACGCGTGAAGGTTATGATCGCTCGATTGCGTTGGAGACGACGCTGCAGATGACGCTGGAGTTCAATCGACTGGCGACAACGGATTTGGATCTGGTGGAGCTCTATTCGTGCTTTCCGTGCGTGCCGAAAATGGCGCGGCGGGCGATTGGGTGGCCGGTGGAATTGCCGATGTCGGTGGTTGGCGGGCTGACGTTCGGCGGCGGGCCGGTTGGGAACTATATGAGCCACGCGGTGGCGCGGATGGTGGAGCTGATGCGGCGCGAGGGGTCGCGTGGGCTGCTGTTTGGCAATGGCGGGTTTGCGAACACGAACCACGCGGTGGTGTTGTTGCGCGAGGCTGGCGATGGCGCCGATGAGGCGCGGCCGTTTGATGTGCAGGCCGAGGCGGATGCGCAGCGCGGGCGCGCGCCGGTGTTCACACAGGAATACGCGGGGCCGGGTGTGATTGAGACTTACACGGTGTTCTACGATCGCGAGGGCGCGGCGCAGCGTGGCGTCGTGGTTGGACTGACCGACGATGGGCGGCGGTTTTTGGCGCAAGTCGCTGGTGCTGACGCTGAGACGATCGCGTTCCTGACGGATGGAAACGCTGAGCCCGTTGGGGCCCGCGGCGAAGCGCGGATGCGCGACGATGTCGCCTATTGGGCATTGGGCTGAGCACGCCAGCGCCACAGCGCTACGGTGATGGCGATGACGCAGACGAGGCCGGGCACACTCGCTTCCAAACCGAACGCGCCGCCTGTGAGCCAGTCCGGGCCGTCCAGTGTGGGCATCAGCAACCCCTGCTCATCGTTGCCGCTGACCCCGAAGCCTAGGACGCCGCCTTGGACGAAGTTGGCGGCGAAGTGGATGCCGACGGGCATGGCGAGGCTGCGCGTTCTGATGAACGCAAAGCCGAACATCAACGAGGCGACGAAGATGTTGAGACCGGCGAGATAGCGGATATCTCCTGCGCCTTCGAGTGCGGTCGAGTGCGTCAGCACGAAGAGTCCGGCGATGATGAGCTTCGCCCACCACTGGCCGAGGCCGTCAATGAGGCGCTGGAAGAGGAAGCCGCGGAAAAGAAATTCTTCCGCTATGGCGACGGCGGCCATCAGCATCGCGGCGGGGAGAAGGGCGGCGGCGCCCTGCTCACTCATGGTCCAGCGCGCGGCGCCGGTGGCGAAGAGGACGAATGCCGGTGCGATCATCAGGAGCGCGCCGATGGCGGCGCCGAACGCGAGTTGGATGAGCCAGGTAGTGTTGAACGCGCCAGAGACTTCGGCGAGCGGTTTGCGGCGGAGCGCTTGGCAAACGACGGTCGCGAAAATGATGATCAGCGCTTGGGCCCAGATCGGCACGCCCGCCTGTTGGCCTGAGAGCAGGATCAGCGGAACCAGCAGCGCGGCGAGGACGATAAAGAAGATCGCGACCCACCAGCCGCTACGGAGACGGCCGGCGGGATTCTTCAGGACATTGAACATCGGCGCTTAAGCCGCCTGGCCTTGCAGGCGTTTGCGCGCACGCTCTTCGCCGATCAGCGGAAACAGCGCCGCCATCTCTGGGCCATGGTCCATGCCGGTGAGGGCTTGGCGGAGCGGCATGAAGAGCGCTTTGCCCTTGGCGCCGGTTTTTTCTTTCACGGCATTGGTGAAAGCTTGCCAGGTGGTGGCGTCGTAGGCGCCAGTTGGGAGCACTTCGGCGGCGGCGGTGGCGAAAGCGGCGTCGGGGATGACGGGCGTGATCGGGCCGTCGACGATCGCGGCGTATTCTTTCACGTCCGGCCAAAGCGCGAGATTGGCGCGAACGGCGGTCCAAAACGCTTCGCCTTTGTCGGCGTCGTACTGCGCGAGCTTTGGTTTCGCGGTGGCGTAATCGAGTTGATGCAAGACTGAAGCGTTGACGCGCTTCAGCTCTTCCGGATCGAAGCGTGCGGGGGCGCGGCCGATTTTGGCGAAGTCGAATTCTTCGGAGAGCTGCTTCAGCGTGAGGCGTGCTTCGACCGGATCGGAGGTGCCAATCTTGGCGAGATGCGAGAGCACGGCCATCGGCTCATAGCCGTCGGCAGCAAGTTCGCCGACGCCGAGTGAGCCGATGCGTTTGGACAGCGCGCTGCCGTCAGCGCCGACCAGCAATGGAAAGTGACCGAATAGCGGAACCGGGCCGCCGAGGGCTTCGAAGATTTCGATCTGCACGCCGGAATTGGTGACGTGGTCTTCGCCGCGGACGATGTGCGTGATCTTGAAGTCGATATCGTCGACGACGCTGGGCAGCGTGTAGAGGAAGGCGCCGTCTTCGCGGATCAGCACGGGATCGCTGAGCGAGGCGGTGTCGATGGATTGATGGCCGCGGACGAGATCGTCCCAATCCTTGCGCGCGCCGGAGAGCTTGAAGCGCCAGTGCGGCTTGCGGCCTTCGGCTTCGAGCTTGGCTTTGTCGGCGTCGGTGAGCTTCAGCGCGGCGCGATCGTAGACTGGCGGCTTGCCGGTGGCTTGAGCGATCTTGCGCTTGCGGTCGAGTTCTTCTTCGGTTTCGTAGGCGGCGTAAAGAAGACCCCCGTCTTTCAGTTTCGTGGCGGCTTTCTCGTAGACGTCGAAGCGCGCGGATTGGTTGGCGCGGTCCTGCCAGGCGAGGCCGAGCCACGTGAGGTCTCTCTCGATCCCTTCCTCGTAGGCCTTCGTCGAGCGCGCGATGTCGGTGTCGTCGATGCGCAGCAGCACTTGGCCGCCGTGCTTCAGCGCGAACAGCCAGTTCATGAGCGCGGTGCGCACGTTGCCGACGTGGATGTTGCCGGTTGGCGACGGCGCGAAACGGAGACGGATGGACATTCGGTTAGACTGACCTTTCGGGAGCGCCGGGTTATGCGGCGCGCCGCCCTCACCTGTCCAGCGGGCCGGATCAGCTTGCCAGGACCATGGGCCGCTCTAGGGTGCAAAACCTACGCACAGGAGACATCCATGGCCAAGCAGGCGCGCGAAATCCGATTGAAGAGCCGGCCAGTAGGCATGCCAGAAGCGGCGAACTTCGAGGTGGTGACGGTAGAGCTGAAGGATCCGGGACCGGGCGAAGTTTTGGTGCGCAATGGCTGGATGTCCGTCGATCCGTACATGCGCGGGCGGATGTATGACCGACCGAGCTACGTGCCGCCGTTTGCGCTAGGCGAAGCGCTGCAGGGCGGCGCTGTTGGCACAGTCGTGAAGTCCAACGATCCGAACTTTGCGGCGGGCGATCTGGTGGAGAGCAATCTGGGTTGGCGCGAGGCGTTCGTCTCGACGGGCGCGCCGCTGACCAAGCTCGCAGGTGGCGTGCCGCCGCAAGCATATCTCGGCGTGCTCGGCATGCCGGGCATGACGGCGTACACGAGCTTCCATCGCATCGGTGACCCGAAGCCTGGGAATGTGGTGTTCGTCTCCGGCGCCGGCGGCGCTGTGGGCTCGACCGTGTGTCAGATCGCGAAGATCCGTGAGTGCACGGTGGTGGCGTCGGCCGGCAGCGATGAAAAGCTCGACTGGCTGAAGAGCGTCGGCGTCGATGAGGTGGTGAACTACAAGAAGGGCAACCTGCTCGAGAACGTTCGCAAGGCCGCGCCCAAGGGCATCGATATTTATTTCGACAATGTCGGCGGCGAGCATTTGGAAGTGGCGCTCGAGGTGGCGCGGCCGTGGGCGCGGTTCATCGAGTGCGGCATGATCTCGGTTTATAACGACAAGGAGCCGTCGCCGGGTCCGCGCAACATGCCGTACATCGTCGGCAAGCGGATCAAGATGCAGGGCTTCATCGTGTTCGACTTCATCGACATGCGTGAGCAATTCATCACTGAGATGACGCAATGGGTGAAGGACGGCCGCATCAAGTGGCAAGAGACGATCGAGAACGGGATCGAGAATGCGCCGAAAGCGTTTCTCACCCTGTTTAGCGGCGGCAATGCCGGCAAAATGCTGGTGAAGCTGGACTGAGATGTCGGCGCGGCTGTTCCAAGCGTACGTGATGGTGGATTGGAGCGCCGCGGCGAAACCCGCGACGGGCGCGGATTCCATTTGGGTTGGCGTACTGAAGCGCAATGTGCGCTTCCAGATGGCGTTCGAGGCGCACAATCCCCCGACGCGCGCTGAAGCCGAAAAGCTACTCAACGATGTGCTCGACGATCTGAAGCGCAAACGGGAGCGCGCGCTGGTGGGCTTTGACTTTCCGTTCGCGTTTCCGCGCGGCACGGCGGCGGCGCTGAAGTTGCCGGGTGAGCCATGGCGCGCGGTGATGGATTTCGTCGCCAAGGAAGTGAAGGACAAGGCCGACAACGCGAACAACCGGTTTCAAGTCGGCGCCAAGATGAACCGGTTGATGACGGGCGAAGCGTTTCCGTTCTGGGGCGCGCCGGCGCGCGACGAGCAGACGATGCTCTCGGCCAAACGCGTGCGCGAACATCGCGAAAGCGATCTGCCGGAGTTTCGGTTGGCGGAGGATGCCGTGAAGGGCCCCTCTTCGGTCTGGAAGCTCTATTATCAAGGCTCGGTTGGTGGTCAGGCGCTAACGGGGATGCCGGTGGTGAAGCGCTTGCGCGATGCGCGGCCGGCAAAGCTGTGGCCGTTTGAGACGGGGTGGAAGCCTTTGGGCGCGGACGATGTCGCGGGTGTGGACGCGGTGTTCGCTGAGATTTATCCAAGCATGTTCGCGACGGCGGCCAAGGGCGCCGAAGTGAGGGACGCGGCGCAGGTGCGCGGCGCTTGCGAGCGGTTCAATGCGCTGGATGAAAAGTTTCAGCTCGGCGCGCTGTTTGGGCCGGCGAAGGATGATGCGCGGCGCGACGTGGTGGAGCGCGAGGAAGGCTGGATTTTGGGTGTGGGCGCTTAGTCGGTTTGCGTTGCTTGCTTTGGCAAGCGGTTCGCGAGCACGCGCCAGCGCAAGAGCAGAACCGCGGCGCTCAGGACGCTGGCCCAGAAAATCGCAAACAGAAGGCCAGCGACGCCCATGCCTTGGCGCTCGGCGAGCCAATAGCCGAGCACTGGCATCACTACGGCGTACGCCAAGATATGGCTGAAGGTGGGAAACCAATTGTCACCACGGGCGCGGAGCGCGGAGGCAGCGACGACTTGTGCGCCATCAGGATGGAGTGCGAGGGCTGCGACCCACATCAGTGAGGCGAGCAGCGCCGCGAGCGTTGCGTCGGCGGTGTAGGCGCGACCGATCTGTTCGGCGAACATCAGGATCGCGATGGCGGCGATGATCATGGCGATGGCGTTGAGGCCAATGCCGGTCCAGCCGGCGCGGGCGGCGTCGTGCGGCGCTTTGCGGCCAATGGCTTCGCTGACCAGCACGGCCGTTGCGGTGGCGAGGCCGAGCGCCACCATGAAAACGAACGCCATCAGGTTGAGCATGATCTGGTAAGCGGAAACGACATGCGCGCCGATGCGGCCGGCGATCACCGTCATCGCCGAGAACGCGCCCGCTTCCACCGCCTGGCTGACAGCGGCGGCGACGCCGACGGCGAGCAGAGCGCTGAAGCTTGGGCCTTTCGCGCCGAGCTTGCGCACGCCGTAATGAGCGCCGTCGCGCAGCAGGAAAATCCAGACTAGCAGCACGCCGGAGAGGAAAACGCGCGCGGCGACGGTGGCCCAGGCGGAGCCGATGGCGCCGTGCTCGGGCACCCAGAGCAGATTGAGCGCGAGGTTAACGATGTTGGCCGCCCACATCACGGCGCTGCCGATGCCGGGCTTCTTGATGGCTTCAAGGAAGTAAGTGCCGGCGATGTAAAGCAGATGCAGCGGGATCGAGAGCGCGAGCACCATCATCACGGGCGTCGATGGCCCCGCTAGATCTGCGCCGATGCCGAATGCCGTGAAGATGCGCTCGCCGCCGAGCCACATCAGCGCGGCTGACAACAAGCCGGCGACCAGCGCGAGGACGAGGCCGCGGCGGAGTGCAACGCCTGCGCCTTCTGGATTTTTTTCGCCGAGCGTGCGCGCGGCGAGAACTTGCACGCCTTGCAGCAATCCGATCGCTGCGACGAGGAAGACCGCCGTCGGCGCCCAACCGAGCGCCTGGTGCGGCAGTTCGTCGGGCGCAAGTTGGCCGACAACGACGACGTCGACAATGGCCATGCCGATAATGCCGAGGCGTGCGAGCGCAACGGGTCCGGCGAGCCGCAGCAATGCGGCGACGTATGGGCGCGTCTGGGCCATGGGGACGCGCTCTTTAGCGGAGGGCGACGAGTCGGTCGAGACTTAGCGCGCGGGCGGCTTCAGGCGCTGATAAATCGCGGCGGAAAGCCCTGCTTCGAGCGCGGAATAAAGCGCAAAGGTGAGAAAGGTCGAGATCAAAATGTAGGTGAGGAAACCGACGGGATTGGCGGCCGCGGCGGTGGTGGCTGCGACGACGTCGATCGTGTTGACGCCCACGGCTTGGCCGATGAGATAGCCCAGTGCGCCGACGAAGATGTTAGCCGGCAAGAGCAGCATGAGACGCGCGCCGATAATGCGCAACGTAGCGCCCTTGGTCCAAGCCCAGGTTTCGAAACTGAGGATGCGTTGCTGATCGACGCTTGCGGGCGCCGCGATATAGAGGCGCGATGTCAGGACGAACCAGACGGCGAAGTAGAATAGCGCAACCAGCAACAGCGCGCCGGGATTGGCTTCGGCGAATTGCAGCATGATCGCGCTGACACGCTCGCGGTCTTGACCGGCGGCGGCGAGATCGTCGCGGTACGGCGCCATCGGTCCGACGGCGAGCGCCATGAAGACCGGGATGGTGAGCACAACCATGACCAGCATCATGAAGAACGCGATGATCGCCATCGCGACCCAGACGCGGCCGCCATCGCCAGCGAGGCGCCCGCGCGTAGCGGCGGCGCCGAACAACATGGCGCCGGTGAAGGCGGCGTAGGTTGTCGCTTGGATGAAACCGCTGGCAAGACTGGTGACAATACCAAGCGGCGGTACGGCGAGCGCCAGAGCGCCCGCGATAGTGGTGGCGACGGCGCCGGCGGCGGCAGCGGCAGCGATGAAGCGCCAATTCTCGCGCACGAAGCGGAGCGCTGCGCCGACGGAATCGCGAACGGGAAGCCGGTTCGGCTGGGTGATCGGAGCGCTCATGGGGCGCTTATGCATGGAATCGCATGGCGCCGCGAGGGTTGAAGGATCGGCATCGGCGCGGCATGTGGTCTGAGATGAAACCTGTGCATGTCGTTGGCGGCGGTTTGGCTGGATCCGAGGCCGCTTGGGCGTTGGCGAACGCTGGCGTGCCGGTGGTGCTGCACGAGATGCGGCCGCTGGTGAAAACCGACGCGCACCACACGGAGAAGTTCGCGGAACTGGTGTGTTCCAATTCGTTCCGTAGCGATGACTGGCGCGGGAATGCTGTTGGGCTGCTGCATGAAGAGATGCGGCGGTTGGGCTCGCTGGTGATGGCGAGCGCTGGCCCGGCGCAGGTGCCGGCTGGCAGCGCTTTGGCGGTGGATCGCGATGTGTTTAGCGATGCGGTGACGGCGGCGTTGGTGGCGCATCCGTTGATCACGGTGGAGCGCGAAGAGATCAAATCACTCGATCAACTCCTTTCCGTCATCCCGGACGCGCGGAGCGCGATCCGGGACCCAGGGGCAAATGATGCGCTCTACGATCCCCTGGGTCCCGGCTCTACGGCGCTGCGCGCCTCCGGCCGGGATGACGAGAGTATTATTTTCGCGACAGGACCTTTGACTTCGCCTTCCCTCGCTGACTCCATTCGCAATCTCACGGGCGAAGACTCGCTCGCGTTCTTCGATGCGATCGCGCCGATCGTGCATGCGGACTCGATTGATTTCGACATTGCTTGGAAGCAGTCGCGTTATGACAAGGAAGGTCCGGGCGGCGACAAAGCCGCATATGTGAACTGTCCGATGGATGAGGTGCAGTATGTGGCGTTCATCAATGCGCTGAACGCGGGCGCGAAGACTGAGTTCAAGGAATGGGAGAAGAATACGCCCTACTTTGAAGGCTGCTTGCCGATCGAGGTGATGGCGGAGCGGGGGCTCGACACGTTGCGGTTTGGGCCGATGAAGCCTGTGGGGCTGTTGGACCCGCGCGTCGGCAAGCGCGCGCATGCGGTGGTGCAGCTTCGCCAGGACAACAAGCTTGGCACGCTGTTCAACATCGTGGGCTTTCAGACCAAGCTGAAGTACGGCGCGCAGGAAGAGATTTTCCGCATGATCCCCGGCTTGCAAAACGCGCGCTTTGCGCGGCTGGGCGGGATCCATCGCAACACGTTTCTGAATTCGCCGAAGCTGCTCGACGGCACGCTGCGTCTGCGCGCGGAGCCGCGCGTGCGGTTTGCGGGGCAAGTGACGGGCGTTGAGGGTTACGTCGAGAGTGCGGCGATGGGGATGATGGCGGGGCGCTTTGCTGCGGCGGAGCGTTTGGGGCGTGCGATTGAACCGCCGCCTGCCACGACTGCGCTGGGCGCGTTGATTGCGCACGTGACGGGCGGGCATATTGCCGGCGGCAAGGGCTCGTTTCAGCCGATGAATGTGAACTTCGGGCTATTTCCGGAGATCGCCGCGCCGACGCATGGGGCGGACGGGAAGAAGCTCAAGGGCGAAGAGCGCGGGCGCGCAAAGAAGCTCGCGATGGCGGAGCGGGCGTTACAGGATTTGAACAGCTGGCTAACGGCGGCCTAGGGGAAGCGAATGCGCGGTTTTGTTTTTCTGCTCGCTGCGGCGAGCGTGGGACTTGCGTCGTGTGCGCATCGCGGGTCTCCCACTAGCGGCGCGCAATGCGATAACCGCGCCGTGGTGGTCGCGTTCTACACTGAAGCACTCGTGGAGCCCGAGCGTCATCCACGCGCGGCCTTTGAACGTTACATGGCGCCCGACTTCATCGAGCATAAACCTGACATTCCCGGCGGCACACGCGAAGCGACCGCCAGCTTTCTAGAGGGGGTGATCGCCGCAGTGCCTCAAGCGCGCTGGGAGATTGTCCGCACGATCGCTGAAGGCGATCTCGTGTTTCTGCACGTGCGTTTCACCCCTGCGGAAGGCGCCCCTGCATACGCACTCGCTGACGTCTTCCGCGTTCAGGACTGCCGCATAGTCGAGCACTGGGACGTCGTGGCGGGACCGGTTGAGGGCGCAGTCAATCCGCATTCGCGATTTTAGCCAACAAACTAAATCAGTCCGGCCAGCGGACTACTCGGATCGGCGTACTTCTTCTTGCCCATCCGCCCGGCGAGATACGCTTCGCGCCCCGCGATCACCGCGTGCTTCATGGCGCGCGCCATGCGCACTGGGTCCTTCGCTTCGGCGATGGCGGTGTTCATGAGGACGCCGTCGACGCCGAGCTCCATGGCGATGGCGGCGTCGCTGGCGGTGCCGACACCGGCGTCGACGATGACGGGGACGCGGGATTGTTCGACGATGAGGCGGATGTTCACGGGGTTCTGGATGCCGAGGCCGGAGCCGATGAGCGAGCCCAACGGCATGATAGCGACGCAGCCGGCGTCTTCGAGCTTGCGCGCGTACACTGGATCGTCGCTGCAATAGACCATCACGTCGAAGCCTTCGGCGACGAGGATTTTGGCGGCGGCGAGCGTCTCTTCCATGTCGGGATAGAGCGTCTTCTGGTCGGCCAGGACTTCGAGCTTCACCAGCTTCCAATCGCCGGCCTCGCGCGCGAGGCGGAGCGTGCGCAACGCTTCGTCGGCGGTGAAGCAGCCGGCGGTGTTGGGGAGGAACGTCGTCTTCTTCGGATCGATGTGATCGGTGAGGCGCTCTTTGGTGGGATCGGACAGATTCACGCGCCGCACCGCAACCGTGACGATGTCAGCGCCGCTGGCTTCGAGCGCGGCGGCGTTCTCGGCGTAGGTTTTGTACTTGCCGGTGCCGATGATGAGGCGGGAGGCGTAGCTCTTGCCGGCGATGGTGAGTGGGGAGTCGTTTGTCATTGTGTCCGCAGTTGCTTTGCAACTGCCTCCAGAAATTCTCGCGGGCCTCGGAAGCTGAAAGGCACGCCCCATGCTTTGCCCATCGAACGATTCAAAATGCCTTTCAACTCCGCCTTTCCAATCGTCTCGTCTGCCAGCAATGCGTCTAGCTCTGCTCCGAGCCGTCGAAGCTCACCTGGCGAATACTGACTGCGAGAAAGCAGATCCTGTCCAAACACAACGCCTTCGCCATCCTCTGACGGATCAGCCAAACCTAACAGATGCGCGAGACGTTGAGGCACGCCGTAATCCGGTCCGTGCCGCATCAGCTATCTCCGATGTGTTGGAGGACGGCGATGACCTGTCGATGCTCAACGCCGGGAAACCAAGCCAAGAAGTCGTCGATTGTGGCGCCGCCACGGAGGTTCTCAAGCAATGCGACGACCGGCACGCGCGTACCTTTGAACAACCAAGCACCGCTGACCTTAGCCGGGTTGCGTTCAACGGCTGGACACTGAGACCAATCCAAGCTCACCCGCCCCCCACGAATTGCACGATCTCCAGCTGATCGCCCTCAGCAAGAACAATCTGCGACCACAGAGACTTAGGCGCGATCTCCCGGTTGCGTTCTACGGCGACGCGGCGGCCGTCAATCCCCAGGGAGGCGAGGAGGTCGGCAAGCGTCGCCTCATCGGGCGCCTCGCGCGTTTCTCCATTGACCGTCAGACGCATAGGCCTTCCTATCCGCCCGACTTAGAGCCCCTTGAGCCGGGGTTCAACGTAAAGCCCCAACCGCCCGCGCAGAGGACGATGCCGGACGCCAAACCGATCTATGTGCTGAACGGCCCCAATCTGAACCTATTGGGGACGCGGGAGCCTGAAATCTATGGCCGCGCCACCCTCGCGGACATCGAGAAAGCCTGCGCCGAGCGCGCCGCCCAGCTTGGTCGGACAGTGGTGTTCCGGCAGTCCAATATTGAGGGCGAACTGGTCGATTGGCTGCAGGAGGCCCGCGACAAGGCGGCGGCGGTTGTTCTAAACGCGGGCGCCTATACCCACACCTCGGTCGCGCTTCACGATGCGATCAAGGCAATCGGGATCCCCGTGATCGAGACGCATTTGTCGAACCCGGCGGCGCGCGAAGAGTTTCGCCATGTGTCGCTGGTGGGCCAAGCCGCGAAGGGCGTGATCGCCGGGTTTGGGGCGACGTCCTATTTGCTGGCCGTAGAAGCGGCCGCCTTGATTGCACAAGAGAGCCAGACCGCGTGAGCAGGAAAACGCAGACGATGAGCGAAAAGAAAAATTCCGCGATTGATCCCGACCTTGTGCGCGAGCTGGCGGCGATCCTGGACGACACCGGGCTGTCGGAAATCGAGGTTGAGCACGGCGAGCTACGGCTGCGCATCGCGCGGACGCTGACAGCGGCGGCGGCGCCCGCGGTTCACTACGCTCCGGCGGCTGCGCCGATGGTAGCGGCTCCTGCTCCGGCGGTGGGTGGGGCGCCCGCTGACGCTGCTTCGCATCCGGGCGCGGTGCCTTCGCCGATGGTGGGGACCGCCTATCTTTCAGCTGAGCCGGGTGCTGCGCCGTTTATCAAAGTCGGCGACGCGGTGACCGAAGGCCAGACCATGCTCGTCGTCGAAGCGATGAAGACGTTCAACCCGATCCCGGCGCCGCGCGCGGGCAAGGTGGTCGCCATTCTGGTCACCGACGCACAGCCGGTCGAATACGGTGAAGCGCTGGTGATCTTGGAATAAGAGATGTTTGAAAAAGTCCTCATCGCGAACCGGGGCGAGATTGCGCTGCGCATTCACCGCGCGTGCAAGGAGATGGGCATCGCCACGGTTGCGGTGCACTCGACGGCGGATACCGACGCGATGCATGTGCGGCTCGCGGATGAGAGCGTCTGCATCGGGCCGCCGCCGGCGGCGAAGAGCTATCTGCACATTCCTTCGATCATCGCGGCGGCCGAGATCACCGGCGCGCAGGCGATCCATCCGGGATACGGGTTCTTGAGCGAGAACGCGAAGTTCGCGGAGATCGTGACGCAGCACGGCATGACGTTCATCGGCCCGACGGCCGAGCACATCCGGCTGATGGGTGACAAGATCGCGGCCAAGCAAGCGGCAATCGATACGGGCATGCCTGTGGTGCGTGGCTCCGATGGCGGCATCGCGACGGAAGCGGAAGCCAAGAAGGTCGGCAAGAAGATTGGCTATCCGGTGCTGATCAAGGCCGCTGCCGGCGGCGGCGGGCGCGGCATGAAGGTCGCGCGCACGGAAGATGATGTGGTCGAAGCGTTCCAGACCGCGCGCGCGGAAGCGAAGGCGGCATTCGGGAATGACGAAGTCTATATGGAAAAGTATCTGACGCACCCGCGTCACATCGAGATCCAGGTGGTCGCGGACAGCCATGGCAACGTGATCCATTTGGGCGAGCGCGATTGTTCGCTGCAGCGCCGTCACCAGAAGGTGCTGGAAGAAGCGCCCTCGCCGGCTCTAAACGCGGAAGACCGCGCCACGATTGGACGCGTGACGGCGGAGGCGATCCAGAAGCTTGGCTATCTCGGTGTGGGTACGGTTGAGTACCTCTACGAGGATGGCGAGTTTTATTTCATCGAGATGAACACGCGGCTGCAGGTCGAGCATCCGGTGACGGAGATGATCACCGGCATCGATCTGGTGCGCGAGCAGATCCGCATTGCCGATGGCGCGCCGCTTTCGGTGAAGCAGAAGGACGTGAAGTTTAACGGCCACGCCATCGAGTGCCGCGTCAACGCCGAGAACCCGGCGACGTTTAGGCCATCGCCCGGCAAGATTACGAGCTACCATCCGCCGGGCGGTTTGGGCGTGCGGTTGGACAGCGCGATCTATGCCGGTTACTCAATTCCGCCAAACTATGACTCGCTCATAGGCAAGCTGATCGTGCATGGCCGCGATCGCGCGGAGTGCTTGATGCGCCTGCGGCGCGCGCTGAACGAGATGGTGATCACCGGCGTCGAGACCACGCTGCCGCTGTTCCGCGATCTGATGAACGAGCCGGACGTGATCAACGGCGATTACTCGATCCATTGGCTTGAGAAGAATTTGGCTGCCAAAGCGGCGGCGGAGAGCTGAGATGCGCGCATTGATCGTGGCGTTCGCCGTGTTGGCTGCTGCGTGCACACCGCCGGCGCAGGCGCCGAGCGAAGAGACGGCGGCGACCGAGGGACAGGCTGGGCAAGCAGCGCAGGCGCCCGATCCTGAGCGCGATGCGATGGTTGATGCGCTTTCGGCGCAGGCAGGCGTCGAGATTGGGCTGCCGGTGACATTCGAGGTGACGACCAAGCGGGTCGAGGGCGAGTGGGGCTGGCTGGTGGCGCAGCCTTGGACGCGCGAGGGAGCGCAGATCGATTGGTCGACGACACGGTATGCGCAGCGTGCGGCGGATGGCGTGCTCGATGGCGGCGGGACCACCTATGCGCTGCTGCGGAAGCAGAACGGGACCTGGAGCGTGGTGGCGTTCGCGGTGGGGCCGACGGATGTCGCTTACGCCGACTGGCCGCAGCGTTACGGTGCGCCTGCGTCGATCATGACGGCCAACTGAGGTTAACGGCGCGCGGCTTGCAGAGTTCGTATTGCACTCGGCAACAAGCGGACTTTTCACCATGGGCCAACAACAGATTGCCGGCGTCGCCGTGCTGGTGGCGATGGCGTTTCTCATCATGGCGCTCAGCGCTTGCGCCAGTTCGGAACAGGCGCAGTTCGCGCCTGTCCTGGCAGCCGACCCGATCGACGCGCCGGCTGAGTTTCACGACGCGCACATCAGCAACGATGCGCTGCGTGACCGGCTGGGCAGCGAGTAACTATTTCGGATTCAGTTGATGCAGGAGGATCGGGTTGCCTTCTGAGTCACTGCACGGCGCCATGCGGCAGTGTGGGCCGGGGATGATGCCGTGCTTGAACTCGACGCCGGCAGCCTTCAGGCGCTCCATTAAGCTATCGAGATCTTCGACTTCGAGCGCGAGCGTGATGCCGTCACCTGGCTTGCTGGGTCCGAAACTGGAGAGCGCGATGCAGCCACCTAGCGGCAGGTCGTACTCGATCCACCAATTGTCGCCCTTGCCGCCGTGGAGGCCGACGGTGAGGCCGAGCGTTTCTTCATAGAATTTGCGGGCGCGTGGCACATCGGTGACGGGCAACATCGTGAAGGCGACTTTCTTGATCATCATTCTCTCCCCTATTTCTTGGCGGGCCTATCGAACGCGCGCATGGCGTCCTTGCCGACCCAGCGTTCGGTGGCGTCTTCCGAGACGCTGAGCTGTTCGGCGAGTTCGCGCGCGGCGGCGCGGCACTTTGAGCTCTTCTTGCCGCCGATGGCGCGGAGCGCCCAGTTGACGGCTTTCTTGACGAAGTTGCGCGGGTCGCTGGCGTTGTGCTCAATCAGCTCGAGGCCGCGCAAGCATTGCTCGTCGGTGATGGTTTTGTGCAGCGCAGCTGACGCGAGCAATGCGAAAGCGGCGCGCTTGGTGAATTCTTCTTTGGCCTTGGCCCACTTTTCGATCTGCTTGAAGGCGTGGGGCGAGCGGTCCCAGTAGTGGAAGCACGCGGTGTCGACCAAACCCCAATTGTCGCAATCCTTGACCCAGCGATCCATTTGCGCGGGCGTCACGTCGGCGGGATCGTCGATCATGGTGGCGAGCATGCGGGCGTCGTGGACGCCGCTCTTCCAGAGCTGTTCGGCAAGCGCGCGATTGTATCCGATGCGCTTCGCCATCATGCGCAGCGTGCCGACGGCGACGCCATAGACCGGCGCTTTGGTGACGATGCCATAGCGCTTGGCTAGATCGGCTTTGTAGGCGGGCGATGAGCCGCGTTTTAGTTCGGCGAGGACGGATTTGACATCGGGCGCCGCGGTTTTCGCCGCCGCTTTCTTGGCCTTCTTCGCGGGAGATTTCTTTGCCACGCTGCCGATCTCCGCGAGGCGCGCTTGAACGAGCTTCTTGATTAGCACGGCGGACGGCGGTTTGCCGATGGGAAAGCGGAAGCCGCCTTTGCTTACTTCGTATTGTTTGAGATCGGCGGCGAGCTTGGAGGTGATGGCGCCGCTCATGGGGAAGTATGAGCAGTGATTGGCACTGGCGTTGTAGCCGGCGATCGGCTTGCCTTGGATGAAGGCGGGCATGCCGTAGCTTAGGCCCTCCTCCGCATCTGGCGCCGCGGCGCGGATCGCCTTTCTCACCTCGTCCAGCGTCGCACGTTTATCGGCGCTGAGCTTGGCGAGATAGGCGTCCGCGTCCTTGGCCGACATCGGCTTATGCTTTCGCGGCGCGTTCGAGATCGGCGACGATGATCTTCGACATTTTCATCATCGCGGCGAAGACACGGTTGTTTTGAGCCTTGTCCGAACTGGTGGTGAGTTCGATCAGCTGCTTCGGCGTCACTTGCCAAGAAAGTCCGTAGCGATCCTTCAGCCAGCCGCATTGGCTTGGCGTGCCGCCGCCGGCGAGCAGGCTTTCCCAATAATGATCCACTTCGGCCTGGCCATCGCAATCCACGGTGAAGGAGATCGCCTCATCGAGTTTGAAGTGCGGACCGCCATTGATGGCGGTGAAGTGCTGGCCGTCGAGTTCGAACGCCACCGTCATGACCGTCCCCGCTTCGTAGGGGCTGCCTTCTGGATAGCGCGCGACCTGGTTGATCTTCGCGTTCTTGAAGATCGACACGTAGAACTTGGCGGCGTCCTCGGCTTCCTTGTCGTACCAGAGGAAGGGCGTGATCTTGTTCTTTGACATCATTTCCTCCTTCAGGCGGCTTTGGCTTTGAACATGTCGTCGAGGCGGGCGTAGCCCATCTCCATGCCGTCGGTCATGCCGGTGGAGACCGCGCCGTCACGCGCTTCTTTCGACGCGAACTTCATGGTGCAGCTGAGCGTGGTGACGCCCGCTTGCTCGTTGAGATCCAGTGACACGATCGCTGGATCGCCGACCGGCATCGACGTGCCGACAGTGCCTGGATCGTAGTATTCGTCATGCGCGACACGCGCGGGCGCGTTGACCTCAGTGAACGTGCCGAAGAAGCCGAACTGCTTACCGTCTTCCTTGTTTTTCCATTGCCATTTGTATGTGCCGCCGACGCGGACATCCATATCGCAGACGGGCATGTCCCAGCCGGGTGGGCCGAGCATCCATTTGACGATCAATTCGGGCTTGGTGTGCGCGTCGTAGACGAGCTGACGCGGCGCGTTGAATTGGCGCGTGACGCGAACTTCGCGATCGCTTGGCAGCGTGACTTGAGCTTGTGCTGGCATTATCATCTCTCCTTTCACGCGGCTTGCTTGGCGAACATGTCGTCGAGGCGGGTGTAGCTAAACTCCATGCCGTCAGTCATGCCGGTTGAGACGGCGCCATCACGCGCTTCCTTCGACGCAAACTTCATGGTGCAAACGAGCGTGGTGACGCCGTTCGCTTCTTGCAGATCGAGCGACACGAAGCACGGATCGCCTGCCGGCATCGAACCACCGATATCGCCCGGATCGAAGTATTGATCGTGCGCGAGCCGCGCCGGCGCATTCACTTCAGTGAAAGTGCCGAAGAAGCCGAACTGCTTGCCGTCTTCGCGGCTTTTCCACTGCCACTTGTATTTGCCGCCGACGCGGACGTCCATGTCGCGCACCGGCATATCCCAACTATCATAGCCGAGCCATTTCGGCAGGAGTTCGGATTTTGTATGCGCATCGTAGACGAGCTGACGCGACGCGTTGAATTGGCGGACGACACGGACTTCGCGATCGCTCGGCAACGTGACTTGTGCTGGTGCTGGCATTGTCTTCTCTCCTTGTTTCGTTGTTCGTCCGAAGGACGAACGGGTCCCCACCTGCGCCGACAGCGGCGCTTTCTTTGTTTTTGCGTTTGCTGACTAATCTGAGACCCGCGTTGAGGTCGCATCGAACCCGCCGCCCGGCCATTGCCAGCGGCCGGTGATTGTTTTGCCGTCTTCGTTGATCTTGCCTTTGAAGAAGTTGTCGGCTCCGAACCAGCTCCAAACCGTCCCGTCGTTGTCCACTTGATGCGTGTAGGTGAAATTGCTGCCGTCATCGGCCATGAGGTGCGAACGTAAGGACTGCGTGTCCTGGTCCCACGTGATGTACTCGACGCCGCTCAGGCGCCGGCCCCTGGGCGTTTCCGTCTCGAATTGTTGAATGAGAAAGTGTCCGCCCAAACCCCACTTGTAAGTTGAGGTTCCTGGCGCGCCGCCTTCATTTCTCCAAGAGCCAATGAGGTGGCCGCATTTCTTCAGCTCCGGATGAGGCGTAAGCGGCAATTCCGCGACGCGATAATTGTTGTTGTCCGCCATGATCCTCTCTCCTTGATCGCACCCACCCAACGCCGACATCGCGGCGCTATTTCTTTTTGCGTTTCGGCTTTGGTTTGGTTTCTTCGAGCAGCGCCTCGAGCAGATTGTCCAAGCGCTGATAGTTCTGCTCCCAGAACTCGCGATAGCGTTCGAGCCATTCGTTGGCGGCTTCGAGCGGTTCGGCTTCGATGCGGCATGGGCGCTTCTGCCCGTCGCGGCCCTTGGTGATGAGGCCGGCGTTTTCGAGCACGCGAAGGTGCTTTGAGATCGCGGGCTGGCTCATCGCGAAAGGTGCGGCGAGCTCCATCACCGAGGCCTCACCTTCCGCCAGCCGGGCGAGGATTGCGCGGCGGGTTGGATCGGCGAGAGCGGAGAATGTGGCGTCCAGGTTCATTGATAGCCGATTGGTTATATTCTGTTTTGGTTATATATCGGCTCGCGGCAGGGTCAAGGGGTTTTTTGCGGGTGATTTCTGGTGGTGCGTGGCGTCGCCCTTCGACAGGCTCAGGGTGACGCCATTTCTGGCGTCGCTATCCCAGTAGCGTCAGCCTGAGCCTGTCGAAGGGCAAGCGGGCCAACCATGCCGGCGAGGACGCCGGCGCTTCTTCTTCAGGTCGACTTGAAGCCGATCTTGGCGTGGGTGCCGTCGCAGAACGGCTTGGTGTTGGAGTGGCCGCAGCGGCAGAAGCGTGCGGCGGTCATGCGCGCGACCATGCGGCCGGTGCTGGCGATGATTTCCATGTTGCCGCGCACCATCAGTGGGCCATCGAGTTGCGGCGCGATGTCGATGGGGCCGTCGCGGACGGCGAGCATGGCGGTTTTGTCGCCGGTGGGCGGTTCACCTGAGGCAGTGAAGCCCATCTCGTGGTGCGAGCCGTCGCAGAACGGTTTGTTCTTCGATGCGCCGCAGCGGCAGAGCGTGGCGCGGAAGCCGATCGGCTCGCCATCGATGCGGAGATCGCCGCGGAAGGTGTAGGGCCCTGCTTCGAGTGTACGGATCAGATTAACCGGCGGCGCTTGTTCTTCGCGGCCTCCGTCGTTGCGGCGATATTGGATCGCGCCGGATGGGCATTCGCGCGCGACGGCCATCAGCTCTTCGGCGTCCATGTCGTCGGGATGAATCCACGGGCCTTCGACGTTGGCGAGGAAAACTTTTGGCGCGCCGGTCACGCAGAAGCGCGAGTGGATGCAGAGTTTGCCCTGGTAATGGATCGTGACCGTCTCGCCTTCGACGATCTCGACGCCATCGACGATGTGCTGTGGTGGGGCGGGCTTTGACGGCGGCGCGGCGGCTTGTGACGGTGAGGACGCAACCGGTTCGTCGCTCATGTCGGCGAACTTTGTCGCGCGCGCGGCGAGCGCTTTGAGCAGACCGGCGGCGCGGGCGACGCGGGTGTCGGATTGGTCGAGCCTGGCGGCGCCCTTGGCGAGTTCCGCCATGCGCTCGACGAAGAAACGCCGCGTGCTGGCAGCGCGCGGGAGCGGCGCGGAATCGCGCAGCGCGGTGAACGAGACGCCGGCGTTGCAATCGGGGTTGGATGGCCCGGCGGGGCGTCGCGCTGCGCTCTCGCCGAGCAACGCCAACGCCTTCATCAGATCGATGCCCAGATCGACGGCGAGACTCTTTTCCGCACTGGGGCTTGGCACGACGTAAGCGTGCGCGATGAGGCGCAGCATGGTTTGGTACGAGGCGTTGGCGACATCGACGATCGCTGACGCTTCCGGATCCTCGATCCAGACGCGCCCTTCCGGCTGTGGCGGGCGGCGCAACACCGGATTGGTGGCGGCGGCGTGCGCGGGTTCGAAGCGCGGGTTCTTGGCCTTCAGTGCCGTCAGCTCTTCGCGGATTTTGCGGAAGCGACAATAATGCGAATCCGGGTTTTCCTCGGAAGCGCCCTCGCCTTGCGTGATAATGGCGGCGCACGCTTGCTTCGCGGTCTTGGTGCAGAGCACGGGCTTGGCGCCACTGAGATCAATTTCGCTTGGCGAAAGTTGCAGCGCCGGATCACCGCAGAACAATTCTTTCTCGCCGAGCTTGCGGGACATGATGTCGAGCCCGGCCTCCATCGTTTCGTAGAATTCGCCGACGGTTGCGTAGTCGAAGCCCATGGGCGTGAGCCGGGGGGCGGGCGCGGCGCGCGAGAACGTGCGCGTGCACTCGAAGCCCTTGCCTTCGGGCTCGTCCGAGCCTTTGGGGCGTTCGAGAAAGATGAAGTGCTGCAGCACGTCTTCGCTGAAGGGCGCGAGCTTCACGACGATGCCGGCGGGCAGATAGCCCGGGTCGATGGGAAAGTTCACGCGGCCGAAGCGCGGCATACCGCCGACGCCCGCCGTGATGTTCCAAACCGCGGCGAGGTGGCCCATCTCATCGATTGAGACATCGACAATCGCGCGCCGCCAGCGCTTGACGGCTTCCGCCTCCTCTGCGTTGAGACCCTCCGCTTCGCCATCCTTCAGGCTGAAGGCTGCGTAAAGGTAGGTGCACATCAGGTTGTGCTCGATCTCGGCGGCTTCGTAGAGCGCGTGGATGAGCTGCTCGCGGGTGGGCAGGAGTACGGGCGCGTCCATGGGTGGAGCTTACTCTCAGTACCGCGCGGCCGCGAGATTATCCTTTCGTATGGCGCGGGCGCGTGACGGTTGGCGCGAGTCCGGGCATACTGGCGCGTCCATGAAGCCGTTCTCGACCGAGGATCTGCTCGCCTGCTACCGGCGCGGCGTCTTTCCGATGGCGGAAAGCCGCGCAGACGACGGATTCTTTATCGTCGATCCGGAATGGCGCTGCGTGTTTCCGCTGGATCGCGTTCATGTGCCGAAGCGGTTGGCGCGGACGCTGCGGTCGGGGCGGTTCAGCTTCACGATCGACCGCGATTTCGCGGCGGTGATCGACGAATGCGCGCAGCCGGGTGCGGGGCGCGAGGACACCTGGATCAACGCCGACATCCGCGCGCTTTATCTGGCGCTGGCAGCGAAGGGCGTGGCGCATAGCGTCGAGGCGCGGATCGGCGGCGAGTTAGTCGGCGGCTTGTACGGCGTAGCGCTGGGCGGGGCGTTCTTCGGCGAAAGCATGTACGCGCGGGCGACCGATGCGAGTAAAGCGGCGCTGGTGCATTTGGCCGCGCGGTTGCGGCACGGCGGGTTCAAGTTGCTCGATGCGCAGTTCATCACGCCACATTTGGAACAGTTCGGCGCGCAGACGCTGCCGCGGCGGATTTTTCAGGCAATGCTTGGCGTGGCGCTGGATGCGCCGGCGGATTTTGGTGCGCTGGCGGAGGATGCGAGTGGCGCGGCGTTGCTGGAGATTTTGCAGGCGTAGCGCGTTCCCATTCTCCCTTGCGGAGAAGGGGCTAGGGGATGAGGGGCGTTCAACCGCTCCGGCGCCTGATCGTTTGAACGCCCCTCACCCCGCCGCTGCGCGGCGACCCTCTCCGCAAGGAAGAGGGTTTCCGGCGCGCTTCACTTTGAGATTTTTTCCAGGCCGCCCATGTATGGGATCAGCGCCTTCGGCACGGTGATGCTGCCGTCGGCGTTTTGATAGTTTTCCAGCACCGCAACCAACGTGCGGCCAACGGCTAGGCCGGAGCCGTTGAGTGTGTGCACGAATTCAGTTTTGCCGTCCTTGTTGCGGAAGCGCGTGTTCATGCGGCGGGCTTGGAAATCGCCGCAGTTCGAGCAGGAGCTGATCTCGCGATACTTGCCTTGGCTTGGGAGCCAGACTTCGAGATCGTAAGTCCGCTTGGCGCTGAAGCCCATGTCGCCGGTGCAGAGCAGCATGGTGCGGAATGGAAGTTCGAGGCGCTTTAGCACCTCTTCCGCGCAGCGGACCATGCGCTCGTGTTCGTCGTGGCTTTGTTCGGGCGTGGTGATCGAGACCAGTTCGACTTTGCGGAACTGGTGCATGCGGATCATGCCGCGCGTGTCCCTGCCCGCCGCGCCCGCTTCGGCACGGAAGCACGGCGTGTCTGCGGTCATGCGGTTTGGCAGCGGCGCTTCGTCTAGGATTTGCTCACGGACGAGATTGGTCAGCGCGACTTCGGCGGTTGGCACCAGCCAGAAATCTTCGCGCGTTGGGGCTTGTTCGAGGACGTCCTTCAGCACTTCGGTGGGTTTGGCGTCCTTGCGGCGCGCGAATTCGTCGTCGAAGCGTTCGAGCGCCTCGAACAGCAATTCCTCGCGGCTGACGGTGCGCGCGGCGGTGAACTGATCGTCGATGAATTTCGGCAATTGTCCGGTGCCGAACATGACGTGGTCCTTGACCAAGAGCGGCGGCGCGACTTCGGTGTAGCCGTACTCGATCGTATGCAGATCGAGCATGAAGGCGGCGAGCGCGCGTTCGAGGCGGGCGAGTTGGCCTTTCAGCGCAACGAAACGTGCGCCGCTCATGCGGGCGGCGGCCTCGAAATCCATCATGCCCAGCGCTTCGCCGAGCGTGACGTGATCGGCGCTGAGTTCGACATTGGGCGGGCCGGCGGCGTCGGCCTTGTACCAGCGGCGGACTTCGATGTTGCCATGCTCATCGGCGCCGTCTGGGACTTGTGGGTCTGGCAGATTTGGCAGCGAGGCGAGTAAATCGTCGCGTTGCTTTTGCCACTGCGCCTCGTCGGCGCTGGTTTCATCGATGCGGAGTTTCAGCGCGGCGACTTGGGTCATCAGACGCTCGGCTTCGGCGTCATCCTTCTTGGCCTTGGCGGCGCCGATGGCTTTGGAGGCGGCGTTGCGCTGGGCTTCGGCGTCCTGCTTGGCGGTCGAGGCGGTGCGGAGCTTGGTATCGAATTCCAGAATCTTGTTGGCTTGCGCGGCCAGGCCTCTGCGCGCCCAGGCGGCGTCGTAGAGGACAGCGTTGTCGCGGATGGCGCGGATATCGTGCATGGGCGCTGCTTAGCGGAACGCGCGCGCGCGCGCTACGGGCCGGGAGAGTGAACGTCGGCAGCGGCGAGCGCCGCGGCCTCGACCTTCTCGCGTTTGCTCCGCGCCGCTTCGATGGCGGCGACGATCCAGATCGAGATTTCGTAGAGCAGGTAAACCGGCACGGCCATGACGACCATGGACACGACGTCGTTCGGCGTGACGAGCGCCGAGAACGCCGCGATGCCGACGATGGCGTAGCGGCGGCCCTTGCGCAGCGCCGAGGCTGAGACGATGCCGACGCGACCCAGGAGCGAAAGCACGACGGGCATCTGAAACATCAGACCGAAGGCGAGCACCAGAGTGGTGACCAGCCCCATGTATTCTTCAACCTTGGGCAGATAGCGGACGTGAACGGGCCCTTCGCTGACTTGCTGTCCCAACGCGAAGATGAGGGCCATGGGCATGGCGACATAAAAGACAAACGCGGCGCCCAGCGCGAACATGATTGGCGCGGCGACCATGAACGGCGCCGCGGCCGCGCGCTCCTTCTTGTAGAGCCCCGGCGCAATGAACGCGTAGGCTTGCCACGCGATGATGGGGAACGCGAAGATGATGCCGCCGAACAGCGCGATCTGCATCTTCACGGAGAAGAAGCCGAAGGCGCCGGTGTTGATGAGTTCGATGGCTTGGCCCGCGTTCTCGGGGTTGCTGCTAGCCATTGCCGTCTGGAACGGTTGAACCATGAACAGGAAAATCTTGTCGGCGAAGAAGAAGCAGATGATGACGCCGAGCACGACCCAAGCGAGCGACGCCATCAGCCGATTGCGCAGTTCGGCGAGGTGATCGAGCAGCGGAGCGCGCGAGGCTTCGACTTCCTCGTCGTCTTTGAGCGCAGTGTTGCTCACGGAGCGCTCCGCGCGATCGGCGCGGCGTCGGCGTGCTCGGGGACGTCGAGTGCCTTCCGCTCCTCCTCGATGGAGGAGCTGTCATCGCGTAGCGATGACTGAGGAGGTGCTACGCTCGGTTCTACGGGAGCGCCCTCTAATGGCTCGTCTTCACCTTCAACGCGCGCACCTCCTCCGCCACTTCGTGGCGCCTCCTCCATCGAGGAGGAGGCCATGCGCTCGGGCACCACCGGCGTCGGCTTCGAGATGCCGGCGTAGTCTTCGAGCGTCGGCAGCGGTTTGGTGATCTCGCGGGCGAGTTCGCCGAGGTTTGTGGTGCGGCGGAGCGCTTGGACTTCGCGCTTCAGTTCGTCGAGTTCGGCTTGGCGGGCGAGTTCATCGAAGCCGGTGCGGAATTCTTGCGCCATGCCGCGCAGCTTCGCGGTCCATTTGCCGAGCTTCCTGAACAGCAACGGCAAATCCTTCGGCCCCACCACCACGAGGGCGAGGATACCGAGGATAATGATCTCGTTGAAGCCGAGGCTCGGAAGCATTGCGGTTTAGCCCGCGCGCTCGATTACTGCGCGCGGTCTCCGTTGGTGGTCTGGTCCGGCACCTGGCGCGGCGGATCACCGGCGGCCGGCGGCGGGGTTTCGGGCTCGGACAGGCCTTTGCGGAAGCCCTTAATGCCCTTGCCGAGATCTTCCATCAGACCGGAGATGCGGCCCGGGCGGCTGAACAGCAGGAACGCCAGCACCAGGACGATAAGAATCGGGATCAACCCAGGCATATGCATTTGAACGGAACTCCAACTCGAGGACGCGCGCGGCGCTTACTCGTCTTGATCCATATGATCCACGAAAAAGCTTGCCGCGTCGTCACCATCCGACAGCGGTTCTTCGTCGCTCGCCAGCTCCTCGCTCGGGCGCGGCACATCCAAAGCACTGGCGGCGCGTGGATCGAGCAGGCCTAGGCCCTTGAGATCGTCCTTGCCTGGGAGGGCGTCAAGCGACGCCAAGCCGAACTGGCTCAGGAATGCGTCGGTAGTACCAAAGGTAAGTGGACGGCCAGGTGTGCGGCGCCGGCCCCGGGGCCGGATCCAGCTGATCTCAAGCAGCAGCTCCATGGAGCCGCGCGAGAGGCTGACGCCACGGATTTCCTCGATCTCGGCCCGGGTCACGGGCTGATGGTATGCAATTACCGCCAGCGTCTCCATCGCCGCCTTGGGCAGGCGCTTGGGGGCTTCGCGGGTTTCGGTGAAGAGGCTGGAAAGATCAGGGGCCGACTGGAAGCGCCAGGCGCCGCCCGCTTCGACCAGCTGGACGCCGCGCTCGGCGTAATCGGCTTTCAGCTTCATCAGCACGGTGGCGACGTCGACGGCGGGGCCAAGCTTTTCGCCGAGCGCCTTGGCGGTGATAGGTTCGCCGCCGGCGAACAGCAAAGCTTCGGCGGCGCGCATGGCGTCGGCGCTGGGTTCGGCGCGCGGGCGATCGCCGCCCTCGGTGAAGGCGTCTTCGAGGCGGCGCAGCTGGTCAGCGACGGGTTGGTCGGGCGAGTTCATTCGGTGGGGCCATTCTGGACTGGGCGCGCGCGCACGAACAGCGGCGCGAACGCTTCCGCTTGCCGCAGTTCGAGCTTGTGCTCGCGGGCGAGTTCGAGGGCGGCGCCGAAGGTGGAGGCGAGATAGCTCTCCGCCGGCGGTGCGTCTTCGCTGGAGTCCATCGGCGGCGTGATGGAGCGGATAGAGCTCCATTCTTCCAGGCGCGTAAGAGCCTGTTCGAGGCGCTTTCGCGCAGTTTCGAGCGGATAAGCGCGGCGGACTTGCGTTGTGTAGGCGCGCTTGCGGATGCTCTTGGCGCGTTCGGCGCAATAGGCGTTGAGCAATTCGTAGAGATCGGCGCGCCAGACGGTGTGCTTGGTGAGCACCGTCGTCGTGGGCTGGCCGTTCAGGAACACGTCGCGGCCGAGTTGCGGCATCTCCTGCAAGCGTTTCGCGGCGGCGCGCGCGAGTTGCAGGTTCATGAGCTTCTGCCGGAGCGCCGCTTCCATGGCTTGCGGGTCTGGTTCGTCTTCTGCGAGTTGTGGCTTGGGGATCAGCAGGCGCGATTTCAGCACCACGAGCCACGCGGCCATGACCAGATAATCACCGGCGATTTCCACGTTCGACGAGCGCGCTTCAGCGATAAAGGCGAGATACTGGTCAGCGATCTCGCCGACGGAAACCTTGGCGACGTCGATCTTCTTGGCGCGCGCAAGTTCGAGCAGGAGATGGAGCGGACCCTCGAAGTGATCGAGCGCGAGCATGAGCGCTTCGCCCTCGTCCGCCTGCTCGGCGGCGAAGAGATCACCTTCAATGATTTCGATGTCGTCGCTGCTCATCTCAAAATCACGTTCGTCATTCCGGACGCGTGGGACACGCGATCCGGAACCCAGGGGATCATAGACCAGTGTGGTTGCCCCTGGGTTCCGGGTTCTCGCTTCGCGAGCCCCGGAATGACGGATTTTAGCTGGTTTGGCTATTCATCAACAGATTGAAACGGGCCCAGCCAGCGTCTGCGTCGAATTCGCGCGCTGGGCGTTTTGCGAAGGATTCCACGGCGCGGGCGCGAACCATGGAGGGGCCGGTGAGATTGGCGCAGCCTTTGGCGGCTTCCTGCATGTCGGCGAGCTTGCCGGAGCATTGCAGCACCACATCGCAGCCCGCTTTGAGCGCGGTTTCGGCGCGCTGCTGCAGGCCGCCGTTCATGGCAAATTGCAGCGCGTGCATGTCGAGGTCGTCGCTCATCAACAGGCCTTCGAATCCGATGGTGGCGCGGATGATTTCGTCGATCACCTTCGGCGAGCAAGTCGCGGGTCGATCGGGATCCCAGGCTTCGTAGATAATGTGCGCGGTCATCGCGGCTTCGGCGTCGGCGAGGCGCGTGAAGGGATAGATGTCGTTGATGAGTTCGGCTTCGCTCACGCTCACGCGCGGCAGCGCAAGGTGGCTGTCGGCGGTGGCGCGGCCGTGGCCGGGCATGTGCTTGATGCAGCCGGCGACGCCGCCATCGTGCAAGCCTTCGAGCGCGGCGCGCGCGAGCGTGGCGACCAGCTTGGGTTCGGCGGAGAAGGCGCGATCGCCGACGATTTTGTCTGAGCCTTCGACAGGCACATCCAGCACCGGCGCATAGTCGCCATCGACTCCGATGGACTTTAGTTCGTGCGCAATGAGGCGGTGGCCGAGATAGGTCGCTTCGATGCCGGTGACATTGTCGCGCGCGAACGCCTCGCCATATTTTGCAGCAGCTGGCCACGTTGGCCATTCGGGCGCTTTGAGACGCGCGACGCGGCCGCCTTCCTGATCGATCCAGACAATGGCGTCGTGACCAGCGGCTTCGCGCAGTTCGTTGCAGAGCGCTTGCACCTGAACGCGTGAGACGCAGGCTTCGCGGAAGAGGATGAACGCCCACGGGCGCGCATCTTGGAAGAACGCGCGCATCTCCGCGTCGAGCTTGGCTTGGCGCACGCCTAAGGCAATTGAAAGCATGGCGGTCTCTTAGCGCGCGGCCACGATGCAGTCCTGGCCCATCTGCCGTATGCGCTCGCAGAAGCGGGCGGCGTTGGCGCGGTCGGCGAAGTAGCCGGCGCGGACGCGGTAGTAGATGCCGCGCTGGCCGAGATCGGCGCGCTCGACGTCGAGACGCGCGTGGGCGAAGAGTTGCGGTGCGCGTGAAGAAAGACGGCGCCAGGCTTGGTCGGTCGCGGCCTCCGATTGCAGTGCGGCGAGTTGGGCCACGTAAGGGCCGTTGTTGGCAAAGATCGGCGCCGTGCCCAGTTGTGGCGGGCCTTCGGCCGGCGCGTTTTCGACGATGACCGTTTCCGGCGCGGGGCGCGGGGTCACTTCGGCGGTTTGTTCGCTGACGCCTTCGAGCGAATCCGCGAAGGCGCCCTGCTCAACTTGATCCGGAGCGTTGCGCGCTTCGGCTGGCGGTTCGATTTTGTACGGCGATGTTGGCGCTGTGATGCGCGGGATTTCTGGGGCGCTGTAGAGCTGCCAAAGGAAGCCACCGAACGCGACCGCAACGACAAGCATCAGAATATAGACCATGCCCGCGTGACGCGCCTGATCGTCATACGCGTGCATGCGTGGATCGTAGCTTCTGCTCATTGTGCGCCACCTGCCCGGAATCGCGGGCGTTTACGGTTGTTTACCACGCGCGGCGTTCACCACCGCTTAATGCGCGCGGGAACTCCGCGAGGAATCCATAATTCCGCAGGCGTAACGGAAGCCTTAGCGTTCTAAGGTGAAAAGGCGCCGGTGTTCTTCGATGGCGTAATCGTCGGTCATGCCGGCGATATAATCGCAAACGCGGCGGGCGGTGCGTTGGCCGCGGGGGCCGTCGCCGCCCTCTTGCCACGCCGGAGGCAAGAGTTCCGGTTCGCCGAGGAAGAGATCGAACAGCTCGCGCAAGATGCGCTTGGCGTGGCTACGGGAGCGGTTGACCTTCCAGTGCCGGTACATGCGCTGCATCAGAAAGCGGCGCAGCACGGATTGGTGCTCGTTCATGACATCGCTGAAGCCGACGAGGGGCTTGCCGGCGGCGCGGATGTCTTCGGGGGTTTGCGGCTTTAGATCGTTCAGGCGATTAGTGGATTCCCAGACCAGATCATCCACCAGCACGCCGATCAGACGGCGAACCATTTCGGCTGAGGTGCGGAATTCGTCGATGTCCGGGTAGTCGCGTTCGACGGTGACGAGCACGCGTTCGACCATCGGCACGTCGGCGCGGATTTCGGCGAGTGTGAACAAGCCGGCGCGGAGGCCGTCGTCGATGTCGTGATTGTTGTAGGCAATGTCGTCTGAGAAGGCGGCAACTTGGGCTTCTGGACCGGGCCAGGACTCGAGTTCGAGATCGTGGGTGGCGACGTATTCTTGGATCGCGATCGGAAGGTCCTGCAGCGTGGCGCCATAGCGGATCAGCGGGCCGTTGTGTTTGACGACGCCTTCCAGCGTTTCCCAAGTGAGGTTGAGGCCGTCGAAGGTGGGATAGCGGCGCTCGAGTTTGGTCAGCACGCGCAGGGTCTGCGCATTGTGATCGAACCCGGCGTAGCCTTCCATTGCGGCGTCGAGGACGTCTTCGCCGGTGTGGCCGAATGGCGGGTGGCCAAGATCGTGAGCGATGCCGAGGGTTTCGGCGAGATCGTCATCGAGGCCCATCTGGCGCGCGACGGTGCGCGCGATCTGCGCCACTTCGAGCGAGTGCGAGAGCCGCGTGCGGTAGTGATCGCCTTCGTGGGCGACGAATACTTGGGTCTTGCCGCGCAGACGCCGGAACGCGCTGGAGTGGACGATGCGGTCCCTGTCGCGCTCGAACGGATTGCGGTTGCGGCTTTCGGGTTCCGGGTGCAGGCGGCCGCGGGATTTCGCTGGATCGGTGGCGTAGGGCGCGCGTGGCGGGCGGACGTAACCGCCCTCGCCGGCCAGTTTGGCCTTGGTGCGTTTCACAGCTTTCTGCCCGTCAGCCACGAACTGGCTTCTCCTCTTGGTCTGGTTGAGACCATATATGGGCTACAGTCGCTTGAGAAAGCGCTCATGGATTTGCGTTAACGAATGGCTGACATCGCCCTCTCCGCCTCCGCCGCCGAGCGGATCAAGACCGTGGTGGCTACCGAGCCCGCCGGCGCTGGCTTGCGCGTGGCGGTCGAAGGCGGCGGCTGCTCCGGTTTTCAGTACGAGATCGCAGTGGCGGGCGCGGCCAACACCGACGATCTGGTGATCGAGCGCGATGGGGCGCGGCTGTTCGTCGATCCGGTTTCGCTGCCCTTCTTGTTGGGCTCCGAGGTGGATTGGGTCGAGGAGCTGATCGGCGCTTCGTTCAAAGTGAAGAACCCCAACGCGACGTCGGCCTGTGGGTGCGGCGTGAGTTTCTCGGTCTGATGTTCGGCCGCTCCAAACTCGACAGCGGCTTGGACGCGTTCGAGAAAGGCAACTGGCGCCGTGCGCGGCGGTTGCTGGAAGAAGCGACGCAAGACGAAGAGCGCGCGGCGGGGTTCTACCATCTTGGCATCCTGTATTGGCGCGGGCTTGGCGGGCCGCGCGAGAAGGAAGCCGCGGTGGCGTGCTTTCGTCGCGCGGCGGATGGCGGGCATTCGGGCGCGGAGACCGCGTACGGGATTGCGCTGCGCGCTGGCTCTGGCGTGAACAAGGACGTAGAGAAAGCGCGGACGCTGTTTCGCTCGGCGGCGGGTGCGGGCGATCGCGATGCGATGATCGAGCTGGCGACGCTGAGTGAGCCGGACGACGCGCGGCGTTGGTTGCTGCGGGCGTCCGAGCTCGGACATGCGCCAGCGATGATGCATCTGTCGGACATGCTGATGAAGCGCGATCCGGTGGAGGCGCTGTCTTGGCTTTATGCGGGCGTGTCGCTTTCGGGGAATGATGCGGCGCGCAAGCGCGCCAAGGCGCTGGCGCGGGAGATGACGGCGGCGGAGATCGACGCGGCGCAAAAGGCCGGCCGGGTTTACGCTAAGGACATTGCGCAGCGGGCGCGGGATGCGCGGCGCTAGCGCGCCCGGCAATCGGCAGTCGGCAGTCGGCAATCGGGCGCCAATCTGTTGACGACTGCCGATTGCCGACTGCCTACTGCCGATATGAACGTGACTGAAGCCATCAAGACCCGCATTTCTGTGCGCGCGTTTAAGCCTGACCCCATCCCCGAAGCGCTAGTGCGCGAGATTTTGGATGTGGCGCGGTTTGCGCCATCGGGCGGAAATTTGCAGCCTTGGAAGGTGATCGCGGTGGCGGGCGCGGAGCGCGATGCGGTGGTGGCGTTGGCGCGGGCGAACTTGCCGGGGGATGAGGGCGAGCGGCTGGTTTATCCCGCGAACCTTTGGGAGCCCTATCGCACGCGACGCTACAAGCTGGGCGAGGACATGTATGCGAAGCTTGAGATTCCGCGCGAGAACAAGGGCGCGCGGCTGATGCACCTGGCGGAGAATTTCAATTTCTTCGGCGCGCCGGTGGGTTTGTTCTTTGTGATCGAGAAAGCCATGGGTCACGGCCAATGGGCGCATCTGGGCATGTTCATGCAAAGCGTGGCGCTGACGGCGATCGAGCGCGGCGTGCAAAGCTGCATGCAGGAAGCTTGGGCGCGCGTGCGCACGCCGTTGGCGGCGCATTTTTCGCTGCGCGACGAAGAGATGATCTATTGCGGCATGGCGCTGGGATACGCGGACACGGCGAAGCCGGTGAATGCGCTGCGCAGCGATCGGGCAGAGGTGGATGAGATTGCGGAGTTTCGGGGATTCTGATGTTGGCGAAAAGCTTGAGGTTGCAACACGTCGCGGGCGGCGTGCTCTGCCTCACCGGGCTCGCGATATATGTCGCGGGCTTGCCTGAGCATTATGTGTTCTTGCCGGCGTTGTTCTTCGTTCCGGGATCACTCATTTTGGCTTCCGCCACACCTGGCGCGCTTCAACTCGCCACGGCGTATATGCTGTTGTCTATACCGTGGGCGATATGCGGATTGCTTGTAACCTCAGGCGTCCTTCTTGGTCGCTTCGTCGTTCCTCAGAGAGCCGAGGTGAACCTCGTGATCTTCGGTCTAGCGGTTCTCTTGACGATCTCAGCGTTGCTCTACGCAATTGCGTTCTTCACTAGGTGGCGACGTCGGACGTGACGAACTACCGGCGCTACGCTTACGCGCCCCTATCCCGCGCATTCCCCAACACGCCGTCCTCCGCGAAGTCCACGATGGCGAACATCACGCCCATCAGCACGAGCCAGAGGATTGGTGCGAGCAGCATGATCATCGCGAACGGGTGCCCGGCTGCGTTGGCGGCCCAGGCGCTCTTCACGCTCACGAACGCAGCGATCGGGTAAATCCAGCACAGCAGCTCAGCGACGAGAAGCGCTACCGTCGAGCGCCAGTGCGCGCGTTCTTGCGGGGTGAGCAACCGTACGGCGGCGGCGAGGCTCGCCAGCCCTACCGCCACATGGAACAAGGTGAAGGCCCATAGGATTACAGTCATGGCGCTTTCTAACACGGCGCCGTGAAATTGGCTTCCCTTGGGCTTGCGACAGGCGGAAACTGTCGAGAACGGGGGCGAAGGAGTACGCCCATGACCGCCCATAAGGTTGGCGACCACGTCGAAGTGGAAGCCGAAGAGGCCCGCGCCGGGCAATCCGGGACGCAGCACGTTCGTTACATCATGGTGGTGTCGATCGTTCTGGTGCTGATCGGCTTTCTTGCGCTTGGCGCCTTCTGGTTTGGCAATTGAACCCTAGCCCGACGCCCGCTAAGGCGGGCGCATGGCCCTCAAGATTGCAGCCTGGAACGTCAATTCCATCCTCGCGCGCCTGCCGACGGCGCTGAAGGTGTTCGAGGACGTGGGCGCCGACATTTGGTGCCTCCAGGAGATCAAGTGCGAAGACCCGCGCTTCCCCCGGCTTGAGTTCGAGGCGATGGGCTACAACGTCGAGACGTTCGGGCAAAAGAGCTATAACGGCGTCGCCATTCTCTCGAAGTATCGCATCGAGGAATTCACGCGCGGCATTCCCGGCCTTGAGCATGAGCATTCACGCTACATTGAAGCAGTGATTGCGGCGCCCGGCGGGCCGGTGCGCGTGGCTTCGATTTACGCGCCGAACGGCAATCCGATCGGGACGGAGAAGTTTCAGTTCAAGCTGCAGTTCATGGAAGCGCTGCGCACGCATCTGCAATCTTTGCTGCCGCTGGAAGAGCGCTTCGTGATTGCGGGCGATTACAACGTGATCCCGCGCGACGTGGATTGCGTCGATCCGCGGACGTGGGTGACGGATGCGCTATTTCAGTCGGAGACGCGTGCCGCCTATCGCGCGCTGCAGAATATCGGGCTGACGGACGCCTACATGCAGGCCGATGGCGCGGCGCATAAGTACACGTTCTGGGACTACCAAGCCGGCGCCTGGCAGCGCGACAACGGCATCCGCATCGATCACCTCCTGCTCTCGCCGCAAGCGGCGGACGCGCTGGAGAACGTCGATATCTACAAGAAGGCGCGGTCGATGGAGAAGGCGTCCGACCACGTGCCGATTATTGGGACGTTCGCGGACTAATATGGACCGCCGGCGCCCTCGCCGGCTTCTTCGCTCATCCTGCAATCGCGTCGGCGGTTGAAGCTCCGTATGCCGGCGAGGCGCCGGCGGTCCATATTGTCACGGAGCTGTCGCGTTGCGCGGCTATGGCGTGACCCTTTCATTGAGAGGCTCACCGATGGCGACCTATATCGCGCGCATGATGGATTCCGCGACTGGCGCGGAAGGTTCCTACAAGTTCGAACACCGCGACGACCTGATGAGCCGGCCGGCGGACGATGTCGTGGCGGCGTTCTTCGAGCACGCTGACCGCGAAGTGTTCACGCGCGGGCATGTCGAATACGAACTCAATGGCGTGGTGAAGAACAAGGACATGAAGACGGTGGTCGCGATCGGTTCGCTGCACATGGCGGAGGACGCCGGGCGCGAGCCGCAGCCGTTCACGGTGTTTATCTCGGCGGCTTAGGCTCGCTCTCCTTGCGCAGGCGGCGCAGGAATTCCAGGACGTTCGGCTCGGTGCGAAAGCGGCGATAGACGCTCCAGAGCGTGAGCGGCGAGGCGTTGGCTTCGATGTGGGCGGTGAGATCGAGGCCGAGGCCTTCGCGGGTGCGGATTTCGAAGCCGAGTGGTGACGTCGCCTTCAGCCCTTGCGCAACTTCAATCACCAGATTGGCCATCGGGTGACCAGCGTTGACGAATACCACGATGGTGCTGGCCTTGGGCTTTAGTGCGCCGATGTCGCGGAGCAATTGCCGCGCGGGCGCGACGAGCTTCGGCGCGATCAGCGCGGCGTGAGCCATGCGCGGGAGCTCACGGATGCGCTTCAGCAAGCTTCCGACGCGGCTTTTCTTGGTGTTGCCGCGGTTGCGGATGAACTCGGTTTCGGCAGCGAGACCCCAAAGCGGGCGTACGCGCATGTGAGCGAGGCCCTTGGCGCTGTCGAGTTCGAGCAACGTGCGCGCGGGCGCGAGCGCAATCAGCGCGAACACGATGGCGATGCCACCGATGGCGATGCCGAGTGCGCTGAGGATAATCTCCAGGCTCACGTCTCGCCGCGCTCGCTGCGCGGGTCCGGCGCTTCGCCGTCCGGATCGTCTTCTTCCATGGCTGGGATAGCGTAACCGCCGGAGAACCAACGGTTCAGATCGACGTCGGCGCAGCGCTTTGAGCAGAACGGTTTGAACTTTGGGTCCTGCGGCTTGCCGCAGATGGCGCACTTGCTCATAGCGCTCTCGCATCGATGCGGTCGCGCGGGCCGGGTTGGGCGTCGAGCGTCCAGCGCATGCCGATGGAATTGGAGAGCTGCGCGCGCCAATCGATCTCGGCGGCGTCGAGCCAGGCTTTCACATCCGGTGACACTGTGCAGGCGATCTGGCGGCCGGTCTGGGCGCGGCCTTCACGTTCGATGGCGCGGAGCGCCATCAACGCTACGGTTTCGGTGCTGAGGCGGCCGTCCACGTCGCGGAGTTGTTCGTGCAGCGGCGTGCGGAGTTGCGCGCGGGCGAGATCGAACACGCCGAAGCGGGAGAGCGCGCCGAACTGAATGCTCCACGGATCGCCGGCGAAGGCTTGGCGCACGGCCTCCTCCAATTGCTTTCCATGCGATTTGGCGCGCATCGACACGAAATCAATGGCGATGATGCCGGCGAGATTGCGGAGCCTGATCTGGCGGGCGGCTTCGATTGCGGCGGCGACGTTGAGATCGAGCGCAAAGCGTTCGGGATCGCCGGAGCCGGCGCGGCCGCCGGCGTCGACATCGATGGCGACGAGCGCAGATGTGGGTTCGATGGTGAGCGCGCCGCCGCCGGGAATGGGCGCGGTGCGGGCGAGAGAGTCTTCGATTGACGCATCGAGCTTGGCGCGGATGGCGGGATCGGCGGCGCGGGCGAGGATGAGTTCGCTGTCGCATTCGTGTTGGCCGATGCGGTGCGGGGCTTCACCATCGTGGCCGATTTCGCTGAGGTCGAGCACCGGGTTCTTGGTGCGCGCGGCTTCGCGGGTGACGGCGACGATGACGCCTTGGCCTTCGTGCAAGACGACGCGCTCTTTGCGCATGCGGACGCGACCGTCGTCGCCGAGGGGTAGGAAGCCCTGTTGATCGCGGAGGCCGAGATCGAGGTAGGCGCCGCGACGGCGTTTATCCACTTCACGAACGCGCGCACAATAAAGCTCGCCCCAGCGGGCGCGGCGGCCTTCGTCGCTGGCGCGCGCAACGCGCAGCGCGATCGGCTTGCCTTCGCGCACGAGCGCTTCGCGGGTTTCGCCGATCGCGGCGTCGATCCAGGTTTCGAGCGGTTCGCTCATCGCGCGGACTCGAGAAGGTTTGCCGTCTCGTAGAGCGGCAGGCCGACGATGGCGGTGTAGGAGCCGATGACGCTGGTGACGTAGCGCGCGGCCAGGCCCTGAATGGCGTAACCGCCGGCTTTGCCCTGCCATTCGTTGCTGGCGATGTAGGCGTCGATTTCTTGCGCGCTGAGGCGCTTGAAGGCGACGCGGGCTTCCGCGAGGCGCGTGCGTGTAACGCCCTTGGCCTTCACCGCGACGCCGGTGAGCACGCGATGCGAGCGGCCGGAGAGTAGTGCCAAGCACTCGCGCGCATGTTGTTCGGTTTCGGTTTTGGGCAAAAGGCGGCGACCAACGGCGACGACGGTGTCAGCGGCGAGGATGATGGCGTTGTCGGCGTTCACCGCTTCGGCTTTTGCGCGCGCGAGGCGGAGCGCGAGCAAGCGTGGGGTTTCGCCTTTGAGAGGGGTTTCATCGATGTAGGTGGCGACGACTTCGTCGGGTGTGATCCCGATCTGCGCTAAGAGCGCCAGACGGCGCGGGCTCGCGCTCGCCAGCACAAGACGCGTCATGGGCGCTTCGGGAAGCCCAGGCGGTCAGCGATGATACGGTCCACTAAGCGCGGGTTCATAAGCCGCGGCAGTGTGCGGTCCATGAAGGGATTGCGCAGGATGTGGTAGCGCGTCTTGGGCTTAGGATCGCTGAGACAGAACCAGATCAGGTCGCCTACGTCGGACGCCGGCAGACCTTTTTTTCCTTGGCTCAGCATGTAGTCGGCGACGCGTTCCACCATCGGCGCGTACTTGGTGTTGGAGAAGCGCTTCAGGTCTTCGCCTTCAGCCTTGTCCCAGATCGGCGTGGCGATAGCGCCGGGGCCGATGACGATGACGTCGATGCCGTAGAGCATGAGTTCGCGGCGCAACGATTGCGAATAGCCCTCGATGGCGAACTTCGATGACGCGTAAGGCCCAACGAACGGCGCGCCGTTTTGACCGCCGACGGACGAGATCATCACGATACGGCCGGGATTGCCGGTGCGGCTCTCCTCGGCGCCGAGCAGATCGGCGAAGGCGCGCGTGACGGTGTGGACGCCGAACACGTTGATCTCGAACTGACGGCGCATGTCGTCGGTGTCGAGATGCAGCAACGGGCCAGGCACGGCGATGCCGGCATTGTTGACGAGGCCGAACAGCTTGCGGTTGCCCAGCGCGGCGGCCACTTGCGCGGCGCCAGCGCGGACGGCGGCTTCGTCGGCGACGTCAAAGATGAGCGGGGTGACGGCGTCAGCGAACTCGGCTTGCAGTGCGTCAGCGTCGGTTTGCTTGCGGACGCTGGCGAAGACGTGAGCGCCCTCCCGCACGGCTTTCGTGACGGCGGCCCGGCCGATGCCGGTGCTGGCGCCGGTGACAACGACGGCGCGATCGAGTGAGCCTGATGCCATTACTTGAATCTGTACGTGATCCGACCCTTGGTCAGATCATACGGGGTCATCTCAACCAGCACCTTATCCCCGGCCAGAACGCGGATGCGGTTCTTGCGCATCTTGCCGGCGGTGTGGGCGATGATCTCGTGGTCGTTCTCGAGCTTCACCAGGAACGTCGCGTTGGGCAGTAGCTCAACCACGGTTCCCGCGAATTCCAATAGTTCTTCCTTGGCCATTCTTTCTCCTGAATCGGCACGGCGGGGGCCTTATAGGGGGGCCAGCTTAGCCCGTCGATGGGCGGACGAAGCGCTGGGCGATCCTTTTGGCCAGACCGTCCCGAACCGCGCGGTATTCCATAAGAACCTGATCGCGTGAGCCTTCCGCCAGGGAGGGGTCGAAAGTCGGCCAGTACTCGGCGGCCGCACCCAGCTGGGGAATCTGGTCCAGCAGGGTGTGGTGCGCTTCGGGACTGAGCGTGACGATGAGGTCGAACGGGCCGTCGTCGTAATACTCGCCGAAGGCGTCGAGGCCCTTTGGGCGCTGGCGCGAGATGTCGATGCCAGCTTCATCCATGACGAAGGCGGCCATGGTGGAGAGTTCCTCGCCGGGGCGTACGCCGACGCTATCGACGCGGACCAGCGTGCCGAATTGGAGTTGCATCAGGCCAGCGGCCATGGGCGAGCGGATGATGTTGTGCGTGCACGCAAACAGCACCGACGCCGGCAATACCCCCGACACGAGCTTTAGCTCCGCACATGGAGTGCGCAGACCAGCGTGAACAGGCGCCGTGCGGTTTCGAGGTCGATGGTTATGCGCTCTTGCAGGGAATCTTGCAGAACTTCGGCGGCTTCGTTGTGGAGACCGCGACGGCCCATGTCGATCGCTTCGATCTGCATGGGCGACGCGTTGCGGATGGCGTTCTGGTAGCTGTCGCAGATCATCAAGTAGTCTTTGATCATCTTGCGCAGCGCAGACATCGGCATGTGATGCAGGATGACGCGCTCGCCGGCTTCCACTGCAACGTCGAACGCGAGACGCCCGTCGGACATTGCGAGCGTCAACAGGTAGGGGCCGCGATCTTCGCCGATGACGACGAAGGAATTGCTCTCTTTCAGATCGAACAGCGCGATGCGGCGTTCGTGTTCGGCGTCGGGCGAAGCAGGCGCGAGCGAGGCTTCGTCGAGCGTGACGTCGGCGAGGCGGTTGCGCTCCTCGCTCATGCCTTTTCGTGATCGGGGCGGCGCGGGGTTTGCCAGGTGGCGCCGAGATCCATCAGCAAAGCGTCGAGGCACTCGACCTCAAGTTCGATTTCACCGCCGCCGGCGAGGACGAGGCGGACGATGCCGCCGGGTGGTTCTTCGGCGGGCGTGAACGAAACGGAGAGGAGCGAGGCGAGCGCTTCCTTGGAATCGAGGCGAACTTTGCGGCTTTTGATGCCGAGCACGCTTTCGAATGAAAGTGCTGCGCGGATGCGCTCGAAGGGGCCGGTGGCGCCGGCTTCTTCCCAACGAAAGCGGCTGATGAGCATGGCGAAACGACGCGCGCGCTTATCAACATTGATCTCGCCGACGCGCACCAACGCGTCTTGCACCGCCGCGCCGATGATTTCCAAATCGGCGGCGTCTTCGGCCATCAGTTTCAGCAAGCCGCTCATCAGGCCGCTTCTTCCTCCCGCTGGCGCGCGACTTGAGCGCCGACGCCGACGAGCTTGGCTTCGAGTTTCTCGAAGCCGCGGTCGAGGTGATAAACGCGGTTCACCGCGGTTTCGCCCTCGGCGGCGAGGCCGGCGATGACGAGGCTGACGGAAGCACGAAGGTCCGTCGCCATCACCGGCGCGCCGATCAGCTTATCGACTCCGGTCACGATGGCCTCGTTGCCATGCACGGCGATCTGCGCGCCGAGACGCGCGAGTTCGGGCGCATGCATAAAGCGGTTCTCGAAAATGGTTTCCTTGATGCGCGAGCGGCCTTCGGCGAGGCTCATCAACGCCATCGCTTGCGCTTGCAGGTCGGTCGGGAACCCGGGGAAGGCTTCGGTTTCGAAATCGGTGGCTTTGAGACGACCATTCACCTTGCGCACGATGCGCAGGCCCCGGCCCTCGGCTTCCACCGTCACGCCGACGTCGCGCAGGAATTTGATCATGGCGCCCAGATGTTCGAAGCGCGCGCCCGAGAGCAGGACGTTGCCGCCCGCGGCAGCAGCCGCCATGGCGTAAGTGCCCGCTTCGATGCGGTCGGCGACGACGGCGTGCTTGGCGCCGCTGAGCGACGTGACGCCTTGGATGCGGATTTCGCTCGTGCCCGCGCCTTCGACTTTGGCGCCCATGGCGTTGAGGCAATCGGCGAGGTCGGCGATTTCGGGCTCGCGGGCGGCGTTCTTCAGCACCGTATCGCCCTTCGCCAGCACGGCGGCGAGCATGGCGTGCTCGGTGGCGCCGACGGAGACGAACGGAAAGTCGATCTCAGCGCCCTTGAGACCGCGCAGCGCCGCAGCTTTCACATAGCCCTGCTCGATGACGATATCGGCGCCCATCGCTTCGAAAGCTTTGAGGTGGAGATCGACCGGACGCGCGCCGATGGCGCAGCCGCCGGGCAGCGACACGGTGGCGTGCCCGGCGCGCGCCAGCAGCGGGCCCAGCACGTTGAACGAGGCGCGCATTTTCCGGACTTGGTCGTAGGGCGCGATGGTCGAGACAATGTCGGCTGCGTGGAGCCGGAGCGTGTGCGTTTCCTTGATCCAGGTGACGTCGACGCCAAGCGTAATCAGCAGCTGCGCCATGAAGCGCGTGTCGGCGAGGTCGGGCATGTTTTCGAGCATCAGCGGCTCGGCCGACAGCAAGGACGCCGCCTGCAGTTTCAGCGCTGAGTTCTTCGCCCCGAAAATCGGGATAGTTCCGTTGAGGGGCGCCCCGCCCGTAATGACAATGCGGTCCATGAAGTGCTTTCGTCGGCCCCGGCCCCAAGCGCGCGTTATGGGGTGCGGACCGGGCCTAAGCAAGGCGAGCCCAAGCGGCCGCGCTACTTCTTGCGTTGATCCGGCTTTTGCGCGGCTTTGCGGCGGCCGATGTTGCGTTTCAACGCTTCGGCGAGACGCTTGTCACGCGGGTTCGCGGGCGGCGGCTTGGTGGTCATGGGCGCGATTCGATCCGGTCTCTGGCGCATCCTGCGGACGGACATGCGTGACCGCAAGACGGCGTCTGCGGCGCCCCGCCGCGCCGGGCTTCCATCGCCCGGCGACGCGGGCTAGAAGCCCCGGTCTCGACGGCGGCCCGCTGGGCCTCGCCGCTCCTGGCAACGCCGCGGTAGCTCAGTGGTAGAGCGCACCCTTGGTAAGGGTGAGGTCGTGAGTTCAATCCTCACCCGTGGCACCAGTCGCAAACTGAGGGCCTTCGCCTGTGACGACCTCGACTCCTTCCAGGGCATCCACTCGACCGACAAACCGGTCAATCATCGCGGAGTACTGCGCATCACTGCGACCCTGGTTGCCCGGATAGAATGAGACCTCAAACATCTCCGGATCGATTGCCGCATCTATCTGAGGTCTACCGTCCGCCACGATTATTCCGCTCGGGGCGCCATCGAGCAGGACGCAATGCCCAAGGATTGAGAAATCACGGCGGCGCAGTTCGAAATCGAGCGGTTCTCCCCATCGCGACGTTGATCCGGTGCGAATTCCCACTCTGTAACCGCCTTCGTCAGCATAACCGCGAAGTGTACGCACGAAGTCAGAGCGCGTTTCAATCGGCACATTCAAGTGAATGGTCTCGATCGGTAAGACTTCCTCGACCGACTGACTGCAAGCTGCCGCCAGCAACGTGGACGCTGCCAATATGAATCCGGCTATCGCTTTCAAGGTTGCCACCTAACACCTGATGCCAGTCTAGGCACTGACGCACGCAACATAGCACATGCGGCGGTCTAGCTGCCCCCCCTAACCGCCCAACCGCGCCAGCGCGGCTTGGTAGTTGGCGAGTTGCGCGTTGTAGTACTCAGGTGCTGCGCCGGCGGCTTGGCGGCGGGCGGCGAGCGCTTTGTCTTCCTCGGTCAGCTCTTTGGCGTTTGGGTTCAAGAGCGTGTCGTAGGCTTGGCGCACGATGGAGATTGCGGCGGAGAGCTCCGCCTTGGTGCGCGTGATGGATTCTTTGCTGTCGAGCTTCAGATCGGCCGCGATGATGCCGAGGCCGAACGTCTTGATCGAGCCGCGGCCCGCCGTGTTCACGGAAACGACGCCTTGCGCGAGACCGAGCGCGGGGAGCGCGTTCTGATCGGCGCGGCCGGCGTCAATGCGAACGGCTTGTTCGCCGCGCGGGCTGATCTTCAACCGCTCGACGCCGTTTTCCTTCACGATCTCGGCGCGGCCGGCTGAGCCGATAGCGCGGGTGATCGAATTGACCAGCGTAGCGAGCGTGTCTTTTTCGGTGATGCGGATGGTGACCATGCGGCGGCCTTCGGCGCCGATGCGGAATTCGTCGCCAACACGAAGCGCGTTGCGATCGACCAACGGTGCGGATTGGTTCGAAGCGACGACGCCGCGCGGCAGTCCAAGAATGTCGAGCGGCGAGGCGCCGGATTGATCGACGGCGAGACTGCTCATGGTCATCGCGCCGCCGGCGGTGGTGAAGGTGCGGCTCCAGTCGATGTCACCCGCCCCGTCGAGCCGGGTGAGGAAGCTTTGCGGCGCGTTGGCTGAGCCTGCCCCCACGAGAACGCCGCCGTTCGTGCCTGCCGCGTAGACTTGGCCGCCTACGATGGCGAGCCCCTTCACGGCGTCGTCTTGCGATGAGCCGATGTAAGTAGCGCGATCGAGCGACGTTGAGATAAGGCCGGTGTCGAGGCGCGCAACGAAACCGTCCTTGCCCGCGACCGCACCGCGCGCAGCTGTGCCGAGCGTCAAACGATCAGCGCCGATTTCGCCGCCGACATAGAGTGAGCTACCGTCAGCGGCGATGGCGTTGATGGCGCCGCCGTGGAAATAGCCGATGTCGCGCGTGGCGCCGGTGGCGAAGCCGGCGCTGCTGGAGTACGTGAAACGGCGGAGGACGCCGCGATTGTCCTCGACGCCGCCGGTGAAGATTTCTATTCCGCCCGAGCCATCGTCGCGCACGAGCAAGGCGGACGCGGCGTCATCGCGGCCAGTGCCGAATTGGCGGGTGAAGAGTTCGGCTCCAGCGGGGGAATAGCCGCGGACGTAGCCGTCGCTTTGGCCGAGCGCGACTTGGCCGCCGAGCGCGGAATTGGTTTTGCCGGAGACGACGAGACTGCCGTTCGGTGCGAACGCGATGGCGAGGGCTTGGTCGTCCGAGGTTGCGCCGCGGCGCGCGGTCCATGCTTCTTTGCCGTTGGCGTCGAACACGGTGACGAAGGAATCCGCACCGCCTTTGCCGGTCGTGCCGGAGAGTTGGCCTTCGACCGAACCGGCGACGGCGACCTTGCCATCGGCGGAAACGGCAAGCGCAAAGCCGCTGGCGGATTGGCTTGCGCCGAGCATCTGCGTGAAGGCGAGCTTGCCGGCGGAATCGTATTTGAGCAGTGCTACGTCGCGCGCGCCTTTGATGGCGCGGTTGGCGGAGTCACCGGAGAGATCGGCGAGCACGTAGACCGCGCCGTCGGCGCCGGTGGCGACAGCGCGGGCGGTCGCGACTTTGGCGCCGCCGCCGATGCTGACGTCAAACGCGCGGCCGGGGAACCATGCGGCGCCGTTGGCGGAAGGCGCGACGAGTGACGAGGAGGCAGGAACGGTTTCGCTGACAGCAGCGCCGCGCGATGCGCGCTGGGCGACGCCGAGGGCGCCGATGGGATCGTCGGCGCTGCTGGTGGAATCGATGGCGTCGAGTGTGCTCGCGTTGTTCGAAGCGCCGAGTGCGATGTTGGAGACGCCGCGAACTGTGTGCGAGGCCCCGGTGACGACGCGCAAGCCAGCGCCGGCGCCGGAAAGCGCGGTGGCGGCGACACCGAGGTCGTAGCCTTGTGACGCGAGCGCTTCGTTGAGGCGGAGCGCTGCGGATTCGAGTGTGCGTGGGTCGCCGGGTTGGAGCGAAGCGGAGACTGTGCGGTCGCCCCAGACGGTGCTGAAGGTGATGGAGACATTGTCGTCGCTTAATAGTGCTGCGACGTCATCGCTGACGCCAGTGGCGGCTTGGGCGCCGGTGAAGCTGCGTTCGGCCGATTGTGCCCCGCCGAGCGCGAAGCTCGGTTGCAGGGCGGTTAGCGTTTGGGCGTCGCCGTTGACGGTGATTGATGCGATGCGCTGGCCGGAGACTTCGGCGACTTGCCATTGCGTGAGATCGCCGCTCGACGCGCCGACGTATGCGCCAGCGGCGTTGAGCGCGGTCGCGATGCGATCTTGGAAGAGTTGGTTGAGATCGCCGCCGGAGTCGGGATGATCGAGGCGCTCTTGCGCGCTGATCGAGACGCTGACGGTCTTGTTACCTGTCGGCGTAGCGACGACGAGTTCGATGCTGAGCGCGCCGGCATGGGTGGTGAGCGGAGAACCAGCGGCGGTGTAGGTGCGGATAGCGTCGCCGTAGGGTTGGCCGGCGCTCGACGCCGGCAAGCCGCCATTGGCCCAGGCGCCGGGCGCTTGCAGCGTGGCGTCGAACTCGTCTTCGTTAAGCGTGGCGCTGATTGCGGTGACGTCGTGGAGCGCATCGAAGCGGAGCGTGAGGGCGCCGCTATTATCGATGAGATAGGCTGCCGCGGAGACGCCGCGTTCGATCAGCTTTTCGTTGAGCCGTTCGGTCAAGGTCGCGGCGTCGACCCCATCTTCGCCGCCGTCGATGGTGATGGTGTGGGTGCCGTTCGTGGTGGTGATGACGAATGTCTGGCTCCCGGCGAAAAGCGCGCTTGCGGCCGCCACGGCGCCGGCTTCGAAGCGGCGCGCGAACACGCCGTCGCGCAAGCCGCCGACCATGCCGGGCGGTTCAATTGTGGTGATCGTGGCGTTCCTGCCGCTGACCGAAAGGTTCGACGCGCGCACGCCTTCGGCGCCAAACACCGAGAACCCGATATTGCCAGCGTCCTCCCAGACATCGACGGCGGCCGCGACGCCCTGCTCATGCAAGAGCTGCGTTAAGCGTTCGGCAAGATCGTCCATGATTGCGCGATCGTTGCTTTCGCCCGCGCGTGTGCGCCAGGCTTCCAGATCGTCGCTGCGCCAGCCGGTGCTGACGGAAAGCTTGCGGCCATCGGCGAACTCGAGTTGCAGCACCGCTTCGCCGGCGTCGCGCAGCAGCGTTTCAAACGTCCCCAGACCGCCCGTCATCATCGCGTTGGTGCGTTGCTCACTGGCGTTGGTGATGGACGTGTATGGCGCGCCGGGGCCGAGCCAGCCGGTGGCGACGTTGGCGCCGGTCGGATCGGTGGCGGCGCCCGGGCGATCGAGCAGGACGGGTTGGCCGGCGGCGCCGTCAACGTCGGAGAGCTTGATGAGCCGCGCGCCGTTGGCGGTCTGGCCGACGACGTAGAAGGCGGGATCGGCGGCGATTGGCTCGAACGCAACTTTCTCGCTGCTGCGCACATCGACCCTGAGCGCGTACTGGCGTGGGCCGGTGTAGCGCGTCTCGATAGCGCGGCCGCCGACCACGATCGAGCTGGTCTTCGGCGTCAGATCCACAGTCTCGATGCGCGATGCGGCGCCGGCGGCGGCAAGCTTGCCGTTTACATAGCTTACGACATTGCCGAGCGTGCGCGTGATCGACCCCATCTCGGAGAGATCGATAGCGATGGTGTTCACTGTGCCGCCCGCGGAAGTGGCGACGATGTTGAACTTCGCGTCGTCGGCGAGGCCGGAGACTGTGTTGTAGAGTCCGCCGCGATGGATAATCGCGGTCGTGTAGTCCTCGGTTTTGGTCGGCATGGCGAGCGTCGATTGCGTGGCATCGACGCGATCGCCTTGGGCCAAGCGGATGTCTTCGAATTGTTGCTGCGTGAAGAAGGCTTCAAGCTCGCCGAGGCCACGCGTGAATTGCGCGGCGGTTTGCGCGAGCTGCGATTTCGAGAGCGATGTGTCTTCCGAATGGCCCGCAAGCGCCTGCAGCGTCGAGAGCCCGGAGTAGAGCGCGAACAGGCGTTTGTAGTCGCCGGTGGCGCCGAGATCTGAATAGAGCTTGGCGTCGGTGTCGAAGAACGCCTTGTTGGAGAGCGCACGCTGCACCAGCGCGGCAGCGCTGGGCGAAATGCCCGGGGTCCAGACCGGTGTGATTGGCGCGTTGGGGTCCTGTGTTGCCGTCGCGGTATCAACGCCGACGCCGGCTTTGGCGCGCGCCCACGCGGTCAGCATGTCGGCGCTGACGCCGACCGAATCGCTGGACGACGCCCCGAAGAGCGCCGACGCGATGGCTGAATTGACCGTGCTGACCACGAACCGCCTGCTCCGCGAAGCGCCTTTAGTTTCGCTTAGCGGTCGTAAACACGGCGTTCGCACTCAAAGGTTAATGCAGCGCCGCGCTCTCGGCGAACTCGCGGAAAACCGGATATTCCAACAGGCGCGGCCAGAGCTGGATGCCCTGCCAGATTGACAGCCCCATGACGAGGATCGCGGCGGCGCCGAGGAGGAATCGCGCCGGGGCGATCTTGGTGACGTAGCCAGCCAGCGGAGCAGCGATCAAGCCGCCAACAATGAGGCCCGCCAGCGCCGCGCCGCCAGCGACGAGGCCGCCTTCCAGTTCGAAGCGGCCGGTGATCAGCGTCCAGAGGAAGGTGAGCGAGATGGCTACGGTGACGATGAACTCGGCGGAGTTGACGCTGCCGATGACATAGCGCGGCGGGTGACCGCGGCCGAGCAGCGTTGATGTAACGATCGGCCCCCAGCCGCCGCCGCCGCTGGCGTCGAGAAACCCGCCGACGACGCCGAGTGGCACGACGTGTTTCAGATGCGGCGGCTCTTCCTTTGGACCCGCGATTGCGCGGCCAAGCATGAACACGCCGAGCACGCCGAGATAGGCGATGACGACGGCCTTGATGAAGGTTGGGTCGAACCCAGTGAGAAGATACGCGCCGATGACGCCGCCGACCACGCCGGCGGGCGCGAGGCGCCAGAACAGTTTCCAGTCGACATTGCGATGGATGAGATGCGACGCGCCCGAGGCGCCGGTGGTGAAGCATTCCGCCGCGTGCGCGGTGGCGGAGACCTGCGCTGGCGGCACGCCGAACGCGAGCAAGACGGAAGACGAGATGACGCCGTAGGCCATCCCCACCGCGCCATCGATCAATTGTGCGAGGAAGCCGACCGCCAAGAAGAGGCCGAACGTCGTCAGCAGAACGGGCCAAAAATCCCCGTAAACGTCCATGCGCCCTCTTTGCTCGAAGCCCAGCATAACCCGTTGCAACGCAATACGGCTAGAGCGCGGCGGTTCCCTCTCACTTTAGCTACGCTAAATACTGGCCTTCAATTCCAAGATCGCGATCGACGCGCGCAATCCAGGCCATAACAGCGGGATAATCGGAAAGGTTAAAGCCGCCCAACTGCGATTTGCGGGTGTAAGCGACCAGCGCGATGTCGGCGAGGGTTAGCGTGGCGCCAACCAAGTATTGCGTCTCGGTAAGCTGAAGTTCGAGGCGCGCGAGTGCGGCGTTGCCCTTCTTGAGCAGATTGGGATCAAGCTCGGCTTCGGGCGTTTTCAGATAGTGCAGACGCGCGATGCGCACGGCGACGACCGGTTCGTGGCTGTACTGCTCCCAGAACAACCACTCGAACATGCGCGCGCGATCGTAAGCGTCGCGCGGAATGAGATCGCTGCCCTCCGCGAGGTAGATCATGATGGCGTTCGACTGCGCGAGCTTGCGACCGTCATCGAATATTGCGAGCGGCACTTGGCCGGCGGGATTGAGTGCGAGGAACTCGGGCGTACGCGTCGAGCCGTCAAACGAATCCATCTCGATCCATTTCACCGGCACGCCGAGTCGTTCGGCCACCCATTTGGGTTTTAGGCAATTGCCACTGATGGAGCTGCCGTAAAGTGTGAAGCCATTTGTCATGAGCCGCCCTCCGGGCGCCGCCATATTGCAGCGCCCTTACCCGATCAAGCGAAACACGATCACACCGTGTGTGAGCGATGCTCGCTGGACTCTAGCGCCGCGATTCTTCGCGCACTGCGCGGAATTCGGCGTTGGCGTTCCATTGCGGCCAGCTTGAGCCATCCGCGAGTCCGTGGCCCACCGTGTAAAGCAGTTCGAGATCCTGGACGCCGCCGGACATGTCCCACTCGTCCGTCACTTCGTCGGACGGCTTGTGATAATCGTTTGCGACGTAGCGGGCATTGAGCGCCTCGCCGCGTTCTCGGCCGCCTTCGATCATGTCGATGCCGTGCTTCATATAGAGCACCGGGATGCCGAGCTGGGCGAAGTGCAGGTGGTCGGAGCGATAAAAATAGCCTGCCTGCGGCGAGGAGTCTGGCTCGACGCGACGGCCTTGGGCCTGCGCCGCGGCTGTTATGAGAGCGTCCATCTCGCTCTTGCCGAAACCGATGACTTCGATGTCGTGGGTGGGCCCGTGATTGTTGACGCCGTCTATGTTGATGGCGGCGACGGTATCGCGTGGCGCGAACAGCGGATGCTGCATGTAAGAGAGTGCGCCGAGCAGGCCCTGCTCTTCGGCTGTGAGCGCGATGAAGGCGACGGAGCGTTCTGGCGCGCCCTCGGCGGAGAAGCGGCGCGCGAGTTCGATCAGCGAAGCGACGCCCGTCGCGTTATCGACCGCGCCGTTGCAGATGTCGTCACCGTCGATGGCAGGGCAGCGGCCGAGATGATCCCAGTGCGCTGAGTAGAGGATCGTCTCGTTCGGGCGCGCGGCGCCCGGCAATACGCCGACGACGTTGTAGGTGGTGCGCTGTTCAATGCTCGTGTGCAGCGTCATTGAGCCGGTCAGGTTCATTGGCACCGGGCGGAAGCCTTGCTGCTGCGCGCGGGTCTTTAGCTGGGTGAAGTCGAGACCGGCGCGACGGAAAGTTTCCAGCGCGACATCGTTTTGCATCCAGCCTTCGAAAGCGGCGCGACCCATGCCGCGGTCTTCGCGCACGATGTCCCAGCGCGTGCTGCCGGTGGCGGATTGTATGACGGCCCACGGATACGCGGCGGGGCCAGTTTCGTGGATGATGATGGCCCCGGCCGCACCTTGGCGCGCGGCTTCCTCGAACTTGTAGGTCCAGCGGCCGTAATAGGTCATGGCGCGGCCGCCGAAGCCGCCATCGACGCCGGTTTCGAAGTCGGGATCGTTGACGAGGATGACAGCGATTTTGCCGCGCATGTCGATGCCGGCGTAATCGTTCCAGTTCAGTTCGGGCGCCACGACGCCGTAGCCGACGAAGACGAGCGGGGCATTTTCGACAGTGACGGTGTCCTGCAGGCGGCGCGTCCAAGCGGAGAATTGCGTGGCGTACGCGTAGGAGCGCGCGCCATCGCGGCCGGTGAACGTGAGCGTCGGCGCTTCGGTAAGCGTGGCGGCGATGAGCGGCGTTTCCTGGCGCCAGGAGCGCGTGCCGTCGGGCAGCGTGACGCCAGGCTGCAAGCCCGCGCCGGCGAACATGCGTTCGATGTATTCCAGCGTGAGACGCTCGCCGTTGGTGCCGGGTGCGCGGCCTTCGAATTCATCGGATGAGAGGACACGGATGTGTTGCATCAAGGCTTCGGGTGAGTTCGGCGCGCCCGCGAAGGCTTGCGTTGGTTCCGGCGCGCTGGCGTTGTCGCCGGTGGCGCAGGCGCTGAGCGCGAGCATGGCCGCCGCGAAGGCGTGACGTAGGTTCATCAATGCGTCCCCAAGATTCGCCGGCAGCTTATACAGGCGTCGCGGCGATGGAAGCGCCTTGCGATCAGCGTCGGGGGCGTTCGTCAGGCGACGCCGAGCTTCTTCTGTAGGTCGGTGGATGAGGTCGTGTAGAGAAACACCAAGCGCTCGCCGGGCCGGCAGATGCGGAACGCCGCTTGCGCCATCAGCGCACCTTCGTGGAAGCCGCAGAGGATGAGCTTTAGCTTGCCAGGATAGGTGTTGATGTCGCCGATAGCGAAGATACCAGGTTCGTTGGTTTCGAATTTCTCGGTATCGACCGGGATGAGGTTCTCGTTGAGGTTCAGGCCGAAATTCGCGATCGGGCCGAGCTTCATGGTGAGACCGTAGAACGCGAGTAGCTCGCTGCACGGGATTTCGTAGGCGCCTTTTTCCTTGGTGACGCAGCCGACCGAGGTGAGCTGCCCATCGGCGCCGACGACGGATTTGAGATCAGCGATTTCGAGGCGCACTTTCTTCTCCGCTACCAGCGCGCGCATCTTGGCAACGGAGTGCGGCGCGGCGCGGAAATCATCGCGGCGGTGGATCAGCGTGGTGCTCCTAGCGATCGGCTGCAGGTTCAGCACCCAGTCGAGTGCGCTATCGCCGCCGCCGGCGATGACGATGTCCTTGTCGCGGAAACGCTCCATTTGGCGGACGGAGTAGTGGATGGTCTTGCCTTCGAACGGCTCGATGCCTTCGATCTTCGGCTTGCGCGGCACGAATGAGCCCCCGCCCGCGGCGATCGCGAGCACGGGCGCAGTGATCGTCGTGCCGAGCTCGGTGCGGAGTTTGAACTTGCCGTCGGGCAGACGTTCGAGAGACTCCGCCATTTGCTGTAAATGAAATGTCGCGTGGAACGGCGCGATCTGCTGCATGAGCCGGTCGGTGAGTTCCTGTCCGCTGACGATAGGAAGGCCAGGAATGTCGTAGATCGGCTTTTCGGGATAGAGCTCGGCGCACTGGCCGCCCGGACGATCGAGCACGTCAACGACGTGGCACTTCAAGTCGAGCAGGCCCAGTTCGAACACAGCGAACAGGCCGACGGGGCCGGCGCCGACGATGATGACGTCAGTCTCGTACGCTTCGCCGGGCGTCGCCTGCTCTGCTTTTACGTGGCCCTGCGTCATTCCCAACTCCAAACCGGACTGGTTCTGATCTAATGCGATCTTGCGCCCGCGTCTCGCGGATGATGCGCCGCCGACGCATATCTGGGCGCTATTTCCGCAGAACCTAGCGCGAGCGGCCGCGAGCCGTGACGGGCCAGATGTCGATCAACGTGCCCTCACGCACAATGTGGTACGCGTCATAGAGGTTTACAGTCGGATCGCAGTGCGGCGGCGAGAGCGAGACGGCGTCCCCGATCTTGAAGGCGTGATCCATGGCGATGAGCGCGCCGTGTTCGTCGCCCATGAACACAAACATCGCATTCTCCGGGGCGCCGGAGATGACGTTGGGCGAGCCGCCGTCGGTCGAGAGCGCTTTGAAGCCGGCGTCGATCGTGGCCATGCCTTGCGAATTGGCGCTGATGACGTGCGCATCGACGAAGAGCGCGCGTTCGAACGGTTGCGCCGCCTCGCCGCCCAGATCGCAATCGCCGTATTGGCGATCCATGAAAACATAGGATCCGACTTGGAGTTCGGTGAAGACGCCGAGGCTGGCATCGATGCGGTGCGTGCCCGTGCCGCCGCCCGAGATGATCTTGGGCGCGAGGTCGGCAGCGTTGAGCTGATCGATGACCGATGTGAGGTAGGTGGTGAGGTCCACGATGGCGGCGCGGCGCTCTTCGTATTTCTCGATGTGCTGCTGCGCGCCGCAATAATACTGGACGCCGGCGAAGCGGAGTGATGACGCGGCGGCGATCGCCTGCGCCAGTGCGACCGCGGCTTCGGGTGATGAAACGCCAGTGCGTCGGATGCCGGGATCGATGTCGACGAGGATTGGCAGCGGGCGCGAAGCGTCTTTGGTGGCGGTGGCAAGAGCTGCGACGTTGGCGGGATTGTCGGCGACGACCATGAGATCGCCGATGCGTTCGTGCAGCGCGACGAGGCGCGCGATCGCCTGCGGCGTGACGACGGGCGAGGTGATGAGCATGGCGTTGATGCCCTGTCCGGCCAAGGCTTCGGCTTCGCCAAGCTTGGCGCAGCAGACGCCGAGCGCGCCTGCCGCCATTTGCAGGCGGGCGATGTCGATGCTTTTGTGGGTCTTGGCGTGCGGGCGGAGCGCGAGGCCATTCTGCTTTGCGAAGGCGGCCATGGCGGCGATGTTGCGATCGAGCGCGTCACGGTCAATCACGAGCGCGGGGGTGTTGAGTGCAGCGCGTGAGCCTTGTTGGCCAATTAGTGGGCGGTGAAGATCGAAGTCGGTCATCAGGCGGCTTTCCGTGCTGCGTCGATGCTGAACAATTGCGCCAAGTGCGCGTTGGCGAACTTGGCGGTGGGATCGTACTCGGCGCGTACGGCGCCGAAACGTCTGGCTTGCGGGTAGAGCGCATTGACATCTTGCGCTGTCAACGAGTGCCGCTTGGCCCAATGGGGTCGGCCGCCATGCGCGCGGAAGATCGGCTCGATTTCGCCGAACACGCCCTTCCACGGCATGCGGGCGTATTGGTGCATGGAGATGGAGAGACGCGGCCCGCCGTTGAAGGGGCTGAGCCAGATGTCATCGCCGGCGGTGATGCGGAATTCGAACGGGAACGTGACTGGGAGCTTCTTCGCTTTGATGCGCTCGATCGCTTCGCGGAGTGCCGGCCAGCCCGCTTCGAGCGGCATTTCGTATTCCATCTCTTCAAAGCGCACCGAGCGATCTGACGGGAAGATTTGGTACGCCGGGCCGACGCGGCGTTGCTTCACGCCGGCGCCGACGATGAGCGGCTGCAGCTTGCGCGTGAGGAACGGGAACGTGGCGCAGAGGTCGCAGATGACGCTGAAGGCGCGATCGTCCATGTCGCTCATGCGCTTCAGCGGGCCTTCGGAGGGCGCCGGGTTTAGGCGCTTTAGGATAGCGTAGTCGTTGTAGGGGAATATCCAGAATTCGACGTGGCGGTTGGCGGCGACGAGTTCGCTCCACTGCGCCTCGACATCGCCAAGAGGATGGGACTCGATCTTCTCTTCCAGATGATATGCCGGCAGCACGTCGATCTCGATGCGCGTAGCCACGCCAAGCAAACCGAGCGAGAGGCGCGCCGCTTCGTAGAGATCAGCGCGCTCGGTGGCGCTGCAAGTGACGAGCGAGCCGTCCGCGAGCATCAGTTCGAACGCACGCGCAGCGGTGGAAAGCGATCCCAGTTGCGCGCCGGTGCCGTGTGTGCCGGTGGCGATTGCGCCAGCGAGTGCTTGCGGATTGACGTCACCCTGGTTGATCAGCGAGACGCCCTTTTCCCAGAGCGCTGTGGTGAGCTTCTTCAGGCTCCATCCGGCGGGCGCCCAAGCGCGCGCTTTATCGGCGCTAAGTTCAAGCTCGCCTTCAAGGTCAGCGAGGGAGATCAGCGTGCCGCTGGTGTCGCATAGCGGCGTGAAAGAGTGGCCAGCGCCGGTGATGCGGACATGGGCGGATCGCCGCACCAGCCCGCCGAGTTCAGCCAACATCGCCGGGCGCGCCAGCACCGCAGGTTGGCTCCGCACGCTGCCAGACCAGTTTTTCCACCCGCGCGCCATGCACTCGCCCTACGCAAAACCGTCATCGGGCATAGCCGGGCCCCGCCCGCGCTAGCAAGCCGGGCTGTCTGGTTCACCAAATCGGCGCCCCCCGAGGTTGCGTGTCCTGTCCTGGTGCTGGCAAAAAGCTGGGCTAAGGGGGAGCATGACCGTACCGGTGGGACCGCAGCAGGCCGCAAGCGCCGGCGGGGCTGATAGCGCCTTCGCGGAGGCGCACGCCGAGCTACGCGCGGACCAAAGCCTCCAATTCCAGATGGACGCACTCGTGCCGCCGGAACCGCCGGCATGGTTGGAGCCCCTCGCCCTCTTCCTGCAGGCGATCGCACCGTTTCTCGTTTACGTGTTTTGGGCAGGCGTCGCGGTCGTCGCGCTGCTCATTCTGTACGTGATCGGCACTGAGATCATGCGCCGCCTGCCCGGGCGCAAACGAGATGCCGCAACTGAGGCGCAACCCGCGCCGGCCTATCGTCCCGCTTACGCGCGCGCGAAAGCGTTGCTCGAAGAGGCCGACCGCCTCGCCGCCCAAGGCCGCTACAGCGAAGCGGCGCGCGTGCTACTGCATCGAAGCATCGAGGACCTCGAACAAGTTTTCAGTTTGGCGATCGGGCCGGGTTTGACCAGCCGCGAGATCGCGCGGCTCGATCCACTATCGCCGCAAGGGCGTGACGTGTTTTCAGGTATCGCGCGCGCGGTGGAGATGAGCTTGTTCGGCGGGCGAGCGTTGGGCGCGCAGGACTTTGCGCAATGTCGTGAAGCGTACGCGTCGTTCGCATTGCAAGGATCGCGGCGATGACGGCCGTTGCCCCTGCTCGCCGCGGTGGCGGCGGATTTTCGCCGATGGTGATGCTCGCGGTCATCCTCGTCGGCGTGTTTTCGTTTGCCGCGTTCTTCACGCTCTCGGCGTTCGCGCCGGAGCTCACCACAGGACGCGACGGGCGCGCACACGCTCTTTCGACGTCGGCAGTCGGGTTCGCGGGCGTTGTACGGCTAGAGCGCGTGCGCGGCGTGGACGTTTCGATCGGACGCCAACCGATGGACCCGGCGCGGCTTGAGTCGCTGGTGGTGCTGACGCCCGAGAATCCGATTTCGATCGAAGAACTCGATGACGCGGCAGGTTCGGCAACGCTTGTGGTGTTACCCAAATGGGCGGTGGGTCCGCACCCGACCCATCGCGGCTGGGTTTCGCGCTACTCGCAATACGACGATGGCAGTTTGGGCGTTCTGATCAACGAGATCGCGCCTGGCGTGGTGTTCGCGCAGGCGGAAGGCGAAGGCGCGGTGCGACTCAGCTATCGGGACAAGACCACCCGCACCAGCGGCCGTATTGAACGCTTGCAAACGATCAGTGGGCCGAACCTGACGCCGATGGTCACCGATGGCTCGGGCCGCACCGTGCTTGCACGCTTCGATCGCGGAGGCTTCCTGCCGATCTACATTCTGGCCGATCCTGACTTCCTCAACACACTCGGCATGGGCGACCGCAACACGGCGCAGGCCGGCCTGGCGATGCTCGATCAAATGCGCGTTGAGAACGAGCCGATCATATTTGACGTCACGCTGAACGGGTTGGGCGCTTCGCGGAGTGCGTTGCGTCTCGCGTTCGAGCCGCCGTTCCTGGGCGCGACGCTGGGGTTGGCGATAGGTGCGGGCCTGCTTGGCTGGCGCGCGGCGGCGCGATTTGGGCCGGCGGCACCCGCAAGGCGCGCGATTGCGCTGGGCAAGGCGGCTCTTGCAGACAATTCCGCAGCGCTCATCCGCTTGGCTCGGCGCGAGCAGCGCATGGGCGCAGGTTACGCGCGTCTTATCGCTGGTGATTTGGCGGAGCTGATATCGGGATCACGCAAATCCGATGAGGAAGCCGCTGCCTTGCTCAACCGATTGGCGGGGATTCATGGCGTCACGCCGAACTATACGCAGTTGGAGGCGGAAGCCGCCAACGCCAAGACACCACACCAGATGCTGGAAGCGGCGCGCAAGCTGCACGCTTGGAAAGAGGAGATGACACGTGCAACTCGCTGAGCTGCGACAGATGGCCGACGCCGTAAGGGGCGAGATCGGCAAGGCGGTGATTGGGCAAACCGACAGCGTCAATTTGATGCTGACCGCCGTGCTGGCAGGGGGGCACATCCTGCTCGAAGGGCCGCCGGGCACGGCGAAGACGCTACTGGCGCAGAGCTTTGCGCACACGCTCGATCTCAAGTTCGGGCGTATTCAGTTCACGCCGGACTTGATGCCGGGCGACATCCTTGGCTCGAACCTGTTCAACTTCCAGACCAGCGCGTTCACCCTGACCAAAGGGCCAATATTCTGCGATGTGTTGTTGGCCGATGAAATCAACCGCACGCCACCGAAGACACAGGCGGCACTGCTAGAAGCAATGCAGGAACGTGGCGTGACGCTGGATGGTGTCCGGCACGCGCTGAGCGCCCATTTCACGGTGATCGCGACACAGAACCCGATCGAGCAACAAGGCGCCTACCCGTTGCCGGAGGCGCAGCTCGACCGGTTCTTGTTCAAGCACGTGCTTTCCTATCCGAGTCTCGAGGACGAGCTGCGGATCGTTAGCGAACAGGGCGCGCATAGTCAGCGGCACGATCCGGTGGCTCTCGGTCTGCGCAAGATCGTCACTGGCGATGCGTTGACGGCTGCAGTGGCGGCGGTGAACCAGACGCGCCTCACGCCGGAAGTGATCCGCTACATCGTGAGCATCGTGCGCGCGACGCGTGACGGCGCGGCGTTCGAGCTTGGCGCGTCGCCCCGTGCGGCGGCGATGTTGGGCGTCGGCGCGCGCGCTTGGGCCGCGCTGGACGGGCGCGATTATGTGATCCCGGATGACGTGAAGGCGCTCGCGGGTCCCGCGCTGCGGCACCGCGTGGTGCTGTCGCCGGCTGCGGAGATTGAGGGGCGCACGTCGGACTCCGCGTTGAAGGACATCCTCGATCAGGTCGAAGCGCCGCGATGATCGCACCCACCAGCCGCGCCATTCTGCTTGCCATGATCGGCGCGCCGCTCTCGCTCTTGTTGGCGACGGCGGTTGCGCCGAACCTTTGGCTGCTGGGCGTCGCGTGGGCGTTGGGCATTGCGATGCTCACGGTGTTCGATGGCGTGCTGGCGCCGGCGCCGAAGCGCGCGAGCATTTCGGTGACGGCGCCGCGGCTTGCGCCGATCGGCGCTGGGGCATTCGACACGCTGGTGCGGCTGGTGTGGCCCGGACGTGGACCGCGCGCGGTCGATGTCGCGTTGGAAACGAACGCTGTGCTAGCAGCGCCGCCAACACAGCGCGGCGATGTGGGCGGAGGTGAGGCCGAGCTGGCGCTGCGGCTGAAGCCGATGCGGCGCGGCGATGGCGTAATCGAGAACGTGCATGGACGCTGGACCGGGCCGTTGGGCCTCGCGTGGCGGCAGATCGTTCAGCCGCTCAATCGCCACGTCGGTATCGCGCCGGACTTGGCCGGTGTTCAGCGCGAGGCGGAGCGGCTGTTCTCGCGGAGCCTTATTCACGGCATCAAGCCACTTCGGGATCGCGGCGATGGCTCCGAGTTCGACTCGCTGGCGGAGTTCGCACCTGGCATGGATCGCCGGCTGGTGGAATGGAAGCAAACAGCGCGGCACGCGAAGCTGCTGGCGAAAGAAGTACGCGCCGAGCGCAACCATCAAATCGCCTTCGCCATCGATACCGGCCGAACCATGTGTGAGCCGATCGCGGGTGCGCCGCGGGTGGACTGGAGCATCAACGCTTCGCTGCTGCTGGCCTATGTCGGCTTGAAGCTTGGCGATCGGGTGAGCTTCTTCGGCTTTGACTCGCGGCCGCATGTTTCGACTGGGTTCGTCTCCGGCGCACGGGCGTTTCCGTTGCTGCTGAGCCAGACGGCGAAAATCGATTACTCGACCGAAGAGACCAACCACACCTGGGGTCTGGCGACGCTGATGGAGAAGCTGCAGCGGCGCTCCATGGTGATCGTGTTCACGGATTTCGCGGATTCCGTGAGCGCGGAGCTGATGGTGGAGAACATCACGCGGCTGGCGCGGCGGCATATGATTGTGTTCGTGGCGTTCGCGGACCAGGAGCTGGAAACGCTGCGCGACGCGACGCCGGTCACCAGCGATGATGTTTCGCGCGCGGTGATCGCGCAGCGTTTGCTGCAGGAGCGTGCGGTGGTGTTGGCACGGCTAAAACGCCTGGGCGTGCACATCGTGTCGGCGCCGGTTGAGAACCTCGGGCCGGCGTTGGTGCGTGCTTACGATTATCTCCGGCGTCGGGAGCGGGTCTGATGGCGAATGTCTCGCTGCGCAGCCTGCGCTTCCGGCAGGAACGGGAAGCGACTTGGGTTCAGCTCGAAGACTTGCTCAAGCGTTTGGAGCGCCGCTCACCGGCGAGCCTGAGCGATGAAGACATGCTGGCGATCCCCAGCCTTTATCGGGCGACATTGTCCTCGCTCTCGGTGGCGCGGGCCACGTCGTTGGACTTGGCGCTGATCGAGTATCTCGAGGCGTTGTGTGCGCGGGCGTATTTCTTCGTTTATGGCGCACGCACGACGCTGGTGGAGCGGATCGGCGACTTCTTCGCCTATTCCTGGCCGAACGCGGTTCGTAACATGTGGCGCGAGACCATTGCGGCGGGTCTGATCATGGCGGTCGGCGCTCTCGCGGCGTTCTTTCTAATTCAGAGCGACCCGGCGTTTTACTTTTCGTTCGTCCCCGCGGAGCTCTCCGGCGGTCGTGATCCAGGGGCCAGCGCGGCGGAGTTGCGCGAGACGCTTTACCAACCCGTCGACGTCGATGACGCGCTCGGCGTGTTCGCGACGTTTCTGTTCACCCACAACGCGCAGATCGCGATCTTTGCGTTTGCGCTGGGCGTCGCGTTCTGTCTGCCGAGCATATTCTTGATTGCCTACAACGGCTGCACCTTGGGCGCGATGTTCGCGGTGTTTGCCGCGCATGGTTTGGCGTTCGAGTTTGGCGGTTGGGTGCTGATCCACGGCGTGACCGAGCTTTTGGCCATTACGCTCGCCGGCGCAGCGGGTTTGCGCGTTGGCTGGGCCGTCGCGTTTCCTGGCGCGCTGTCGCGGCTCGAGGCGGCCGAACGGGCGGGGCGCGAAGGCGGCGTCGCCATGATCGGCGTTGTCGTCATGCTGATGCTGGCGGGGCTGCTGGAAGGCTTCGCACGCCAGCTGATCCAGGCCGATCTGGTGCGCTGGAGCATCGCCGGCGCCAGCGCCGTGATCTGGGCGCTTTATTTCTACATCCCGCGCGGGCAGCGCAGATGACCGTCACCGCCGATCCTGAAGTGCGGCCGCTGGTGACGCCAGAGGGCGTCGACCTTCGCGTGCGCATCGCGCCTGTCAGCGAACGCGGCGCGGCCTTGCTGATCGACTTGGCGATTATCGTGGCCGCGCTGATCGCGGCAACGCTGGTGGTCGCTGGCTTTGGCATGGCCACGGGCATGCAGGGCGCCAGCGGCCAGCTGGCGGCGATCATCTGGCTGCTAGGATTTTTCCTGCTGCGCAATTTCTACTTCACAGCGTTCGAATGCGGAGCGCGTGGGGCGACGCCAGGCAAGCGTATCCTGGGCCTCCGCGTCGCCGCCCGCAGTGGTGGGGCGCTTCGGGTCGATCAGGTGGTCGCGCGCAACGCGATGCGTGAGCTTGAGCTCTATTTGCCGATTGGCTTTCTCTTCGCCAACGGGAGCGACGTCGAAGCTTTGATCATCCTTTGCGGCATCGTCTGGTGCGCGATCTTCGTTTTCCTTCCCCTCTTCAACCGCGACCGGTTGCGGCTGGGCGACATCATCGCCGGGACATGGGTGATCAAGGCGCCGAAGCAAGTGTTGCTTCCCGACATGGCGAGCGCGCGGGCGGGTGACCCTGCCTTTGTGTTCACGGACGCCCAGCTCGATCAGTACGGCGTCAAGGAATTGCAGGTGCTGGAGAGCGTGCTGCGCAATGCGGACCCAACGGCAATGACCGCCGTCGCCGAGCGCATTCGCACCAAGATCAGCTGGCGCAAGACCGGGCGCGAACTCGATTCGGAATTTCTCTCAGCCTACTACGCCGCGCTGCGCCGGCGCTTGGAACAGCGGCTGCTGTTCGGCAAGCGCAAGCGCGACAAGCACGATTTGAGTTAGTCGAACACCGACGCGATCTGTTCGACGCCAACGCCCTCTTTCACGCGCCGGAGTTCGAAATAAAGCGCCGCTGTGCCCACGGTGCTGATCAAGGTGATCAAAGCCTGCACGGCGGCGCTGACGCCCATGAACACGAGCCCGAATGTACTGAGGCCAATCACCGGCGATCCGCGCGCGACGCCGAGCGCGCCAAACACGGCGCCGACTACGATCTGCATGATCCACGCAGCGATGAGATAGAGCAGGAACAGGCCGAAGATCGCCCAGCGATGACCTTCAGTCAGTTCGGCGCTGCGGCCCATCGATCGCGTCGGCCCATCTCGTTCGATAACAACTACGGGCGCCGTGATCGACCAGCGTAGCGCGAGAATGATGCCGGGGATGATCAGCAGTACGAGGCCAATATAGATCCCGAGCGTCACGAGGATGCCGACGATCAACAACGGAAAGAAATAGCGAAAGCCATCGCCAAGTGCTGCGCCGAACTTCACACCTGAACCCGAGAGATCGTCCACCGCGGCGCGTGTCAGCGATCCCTGCAGAACGAAGGCGCTCACCATCATGACGACGACGCCCATCAGCGCCACCTGCCACAAGCCGCCGAGACCCTGCGTTTGCGTCATGTAGCTCTGAGCATAGAGCAGACCGAATTGCGGTACGCCGACGAACAGCAACGCCAACACGAAAAAGAGCACGAAGTTGCGACCGATCAGGCTGAATGTTTGCCCGACGACCCGGCCGAAATCGAACCGCTCTTGCGGTCCGCCCGCTGTGATATCCGCCATGAATCGCCCCTCCGTTGGGACATTTAAAGCATGTGGGCGCCGCGAAGTCATCGGGGTTGGCGGGCTTGCTCTGGACTTACGATGCGGTACTCAAACGTCGTGCATCATTGGATTGTCATATCCGCGGTTTTTCTCACCGCTCTCGCGCTCGCGGCATGCGCGCGGACGGAGCAAGCGCGCCAATGTTCGGCCGCCGCGCTCGGCGCAGCTGTCGATATCCCGGCTGGCCACGTCGCGCGCGGCGCGAACGTGTTCGAGCCGGAAGAACACAACGGCGGTCAGGGCGACGTCGCCGCGTTTTCGATCGACGCGCACGAAGTGACAAACGCGCAGTATGCGGCGTTCGTGGACGCGACGGCGTACGCAACACTCGCCGAGCGCCTGGGCGCTGATGGCGCGCCAATGGGCGCGGCGGTGTTCGATCGGGCGACGGGCGCGTGGCGCATCGATCCGGCCGCGAATTGGCGCCATCCCGAAGGACGTGGCTCGTCGATCCGCGGACGCGAGCGCCATCCCGTCGTTGCGGTCGCGTACGAAGACGCTGTTGCCTACGCACGTTGGGCGCATCGGCGGCTGCCGACAGAAAACGAATGGGAATTTTCCGCGCGCGGCGCCGGGCCGGCTTCGGCGGATGTACGCGCTGAAGCGTATGCGGCAGGCAGCACGCCGATCGCAAACACCTGGCAGGGCGTTTTTCCATTCCAGGACTCGGGCGCGGACGGCTTCACGGGAACTGCGCCCGTGGCGTGCTTCCCGCCCAACGCGCGCGGGCTTTACGACACGATCGGCAATGTCTGGGAGTGGACGAGTGATCCGTTCGTTGGCGCAGCGCCGCGCGATGTCGCGCGCGACGGCGAGGCGCCGATGCGCGTGCTCAAGGGCGGCTCAAACCTCTGCGCCTCGAACTTCTGCTCGCGCTTCCGCAGTGGGTCACGCCAGCCCGGCGATGAAGGGCTGGGCATGTCGCATCTTGGATTCCGAACCGCTGGCGACGCGCCGCCTAGCTGACAAGCGCCCGCGTTGCGTGGCGCAACACGCCGATGGCTTGCTTCGCGCTGAGCCCCTGCTCCTGGCGCAGGCGTCGCCAGGCTTCGAAGCTCAATGCCAGATCGAGCGCTTCGAACGCTTCACCATCGGCTACATTGGCGGGGAGCACGCGGCGCAGGCTGTCGCGCTGCATGCGCGTGAGCTTGCGGTGTTCGGTCTGCAAGAATTTCGAGCGATAGCGGTGTGCGTCGGATGCCGATTTGATGGGCAGCATCTGATCAAACATGCGGGCGCGACGAAGGACGATCTCGTCGAGTCGTTCACGCCAGGTAGCCCCCTCTAACGGCGCTATGAAGTCCGGCGTCAGGCGCTCCACCATAACGGCGTGCATTTCGCGGTAGACGCCCTCCATGTCGGAGAACAGTCGAAACACCGTGCGGCGGCCGACACCGGCGCGCTCGGCGACGAGGTCGGCGCTCGGCTCCACCTCGCCTTCGCGGACGAGCTCGAGCATGGCGAGGGCGATACGACGGCGACTGACGTCGGCACGCTGGCGGCGGCCATCGAGTTGTTCGGCTGCGCGCGCCATGTCTATGGCGTCGCCCTGATGAAATCGTCGATCACCTTGGCGATTTCCTCGGGTTGATCTTCCTGGAGGAAATGGCCGGCGTTGACGATGGTGGTGTGGTGTTGACCCTTGCAGCCGGGGATGCGCGCTTGCAGACGCGCGTCGGCGCCGCGGGTGATGGGATCTTGATCAGCGAAGGCGGTGAGGAATGGCTTTTCGAACCGCTCCAGCACTTTCCAGGCTTCTCGGTTTTCTTTCACCGACGCCATCTCCGGTTTGACTGGCACGAGCGCTGGGAATTGCCGCGCGCCGGCTTTGTAGCTTTCATCGGGGTATGGCGCTTCGTAGGCGTTGCGATCGGCCTCGCTCAGTTCGCGCACGGTGCCGCCGTTGACGATCATGGGTGTCGGAAACACCGGCACGCCTTGGCTGAAAGCTAGCCATGCTTCGAACGCGGGCGTAGCGCCTGAGCCTTCTGGCATGAACGTGTTGGCGGCGACGACACGAGCGAAGCGCTCGGGAAATGCGGCGACCAGACGAAGACCGATGAGCCCGCCCCAATCTTGGCAGAACAACGTGATGTCGCGGAGGTCGGTGGCGACGAGCCAGTCGCTCATCCATTTGACGTGGCGCTCATAGGTGTAATCCGCGCGATCGGCGGGTTTATCGGAGCGGCCGAAGCCGATGAGGTCAGGCGCAACAGCGCGATGACCGGCGGCGGCGAGGCGCGCGATGATCTTTCGGTAGAGGAAGGACCAAGTCGGCTCGCCGTGCAGGAGCAGGACGGGCGCGGCGGTGCGTGGGCCCTCGTCGATCGCGGCGATGCGGAGATGGGCGCCGGATTCATCCGCGATTTCAGTGTAATGCGGGGCGTAGGGAAAATCCGGAAGCGCCTCGAAGCGTTCGTCCGGTGTCCGCAGGACATCCATGAGGCCCTCCATCGGAAGCCATTTGACGGCGTTTTGGCACGTCCATATAGTGGCACTATTAGTGCCACTTGTTTCGGCTGGCCGTCAAGCGGGGTGAGAGATGAAGCGGCTTGTCATTGGCGTGGGCGTCCTCGCCCTGCTCGCGCTCGGCGGCTTCCTCGCGTTCAAGCAGTACGGCTATTATCTGCCGGGCATCATCAGCAACATTCGCGACCCAATCGCGCCGTATCACGAAGTGACGTGGTCCAGCGGGCCAGCGCATGCGGCAGAGGGCGTGCGACCGCCGAACGTGATCGTGATTGTGGCGGATGATCTAGGTTTCAACGACATTTCGATCAATGGCGGCGTCGGCGGCGGCGTCGTGCGCACGCCCAACATCGACGCGCTGGCGCAGCAAGGCGTGAGCGTGGTTCAGGCCTACGCCAGCAACGCGACGTGCTCGCCATCGCGCGCGGCGATCATGACGGGGCGCTACCCGACGCGGTTCGGCTTTGAGTTCACTGGCGCACCGCAAGCATTCGCGCGCTATCTCTCGCACTCCGATTCCAACGCGCTGCACCAGCCGATCTTCCACAACGAACGCGTGGCAGACATGCCGCCGCTGGAAGAGTTGGGCGTACCGGCAAGCGAAGTGACGATTGCCGAAGTGATGCACGATCAGGGCTATCACACGCTGCACCTGGGCAAATGGCACCTCGGCGAAGCGCCGGAAATGCGGCCGGAGGCGCAAGGCTTCGACGAGAGCTTGGGCTTCATGGCGGGCGCTGCGATGTATATGCGCCCGAACGATCCTGACGTGATCAACGCCGAACTGCCGTTCGATCCGATCGATCGCTTCCTGTGGGCGAACCTGCCCTACGCAGTTCAGTTGAATGGCGGGCAACGCTTTCGGCCACGTGGCTACATGACGGACTATTTGGCTGAGCAAGCGTCCGCCGCGATCGTCGCGAACCGCAACCGGCCGTTCTTCATGTATCTGGCCTTCAACGCGCCGCACACGCCGTTGCAAGCGACACGCGCAGACTATGACGCGCTGAGCGGCATTCCTGACCATACCGAGCGTGTCTACGGCGCGATGATCACCGCGCTGGATCGTGGCGTCGGGCGCGTGATGGAGACGTTGCGCGAACAAGGTTTGGACGAGAACACGCTCGTCATCTTCACCAGCGACAATGGCGGCGCCTGGTACGTCGGCTTGCCGAACATTAACCGGCCCTATCGCGGCTGGAAGGCGACGTTCTTCGAAGGCGGCATCCGCACGCCATTCTTCGCGCGTTGGTTGGCAAGACTGCCAGCGGCTACGCGTGTCGAAGGTCCAGTGACGCATATGGATATTTTCGCGACTGCAGCCGCGGCGGCGGGCGCGCCAGCCGCGCAGAATCTGGATGGTGTGGATCTGTTACCGTATTTGACCGGACGAGCGCAGGGTGCGCCGCATCGACGTTTATTTTGGCGCTCAGGGCCCTATCGCGTCGTGCGGGACGGCGATTGGAAGCTGCAGGTTTCGGAGACACCAGACCGAGCATGGCTGTTCAATCTACGCGACGATCCCACTGAGCGACGCGATCTTTCCACGGCAGAGCCTCAGCGTGTGGCGGCAATGCGGGCAATGATCGAAGCGCAAAATGCTCAGATGCCGGCGCCCCTTTGGCCGGCTCTGATCGAAGGCGCCGTGCGAATCGATGTGCCGCTCAACACGCCGTGGCGCGAGGAGCAGGAATACATCTACTGGTCGAACTAGCGCTGCGCGCGGCGCTGGCTGAGCAGCCAGGTGTAAAGTTCGTCGTTGGCGTAGGTGCGTGTCCAGGAATCGTGGTTCGCATCTTCGTAGAGCGTGTAGCGAACATTGCCGTTGCAACGTTGCAGCGCTTCGACGGTTGCGGTGTCGAACGCCGCAGGAACGACGTCGTCAAGCGCACCGTGGAAGGACCAGACTGGCAGCTGACCCAGAGCGCAAACACGGTTGGCGTCACCGTAGCCGGCGACGGGCGCGAGCGCCGCGAAGCGATCGGCGCGCGCGATGGCCCAGCTCCAGGCGCCTTTGCCGCCGTTGCTGAGGCCGGTGAGATAGACGCGATCTGGATCAACGCGGTGCGTGCGCATGATGTCGTCGAGCAAGAGATCGAGCGCATCGATGTCCCAGGGGCGCATTTCGGGTGCTTGTGGCGCCACCATGATGAAAGGGAAATCGCGGCCTTCGGTGATGAGGCGCGGCGGGCCGTGGGCGCGGACCATGCCGAGATCGGCGCCGGATTCGCCGGAGCCGTGGAGGAAGATGACGAGCGGCCATGCTTCGTCGCTCTCGGTGTACGACGGCGGCAGGTAGAGCAGGTATTCGTACTGCACGGCGCGTCTCACTTGGCCTTCGAAATGTTGAGCGCTCATGCCGATGGTTGGCGTATGGCTCGCGCAAGCGGCGCAGAGGAGTGCTGCGGCGAGCGCGGCTCTCATGCGCGCGGGCGCGGGAACGCGGCGCCGTCGGCGTTGAAGACGTGCGCGTCGGTGGGCGATGGCGCGACGCGGACGGTGTCACCGATGGCGGCGGTGCTGTCGTCAGCCAAGCGGAGCGTCAGCGCTTCACCTTCGATGGGGCCGTTGGCGTAGGCATAAGACACGCCGCCGAGGCGTTCGATGAAGTCGATGCGGGCGTCGAAGGCGTTCTCGCCATCGCCGAGTGTGAGATGTTCAGGGCGGATGCCGATACTGACCTTGTCGCCGGGCTTGGCGCTGCCCCCGTTGACGGCGGCGCGGAGGGTGAGTTGCTGCGTAACGCCCAGCGTCATTGCATTGGCGTCCGCGCCGACGACTTCGGCCGGCATCAAGTTGATCTTCGGTGATCCGATGAAGCCCGCGACGAAGATGTTGGCGGGGTGCTGGTAGAGTTCGAGCGGCGCACCGATCTGCTCGATGTGGCCAGCCGAGAGGACGACGATCTTGTCGGCGAGCGTCATGGCTTCGACCTGATCGTGGGTGACGTAGATCATGGTCGTCGCCAGCTGCTTATGCAGGCGCGCGAGTTCGTAGCGCATGCGGGAGCGGAGTTCAGCGTCCAGGTTTGAGAGCGGTTCGTCGAACAGGAATACTTTCGGCTTGCGCACGATGGCGCGGCCGATGGCGACGCGCTGGCGTTGACCGCCGGAGAGTTCGCGTGGGAGGCGGTCGAGCAGAGTTTCGACACCGAGCATCTTGGCGGCTGTCGCAACGGCCTGGTCGATCTCTTCCTTCGACGCATTCCGCAGCTTCAAGCTGAACGCCATGTTCTCGGCGACGGTCATGTGCGGGTAGAGCGCGTAGGATTGGAACACCATCGCGATCTCGCGCTGCGCCGGCGTCATGTCATTGACGACTTTGCCGTCAAACAACACTTGGCCGCTGGTGGCGTCTTCGAGGCCGGCGATCACGCGCAGCAGAGTAGATTTGCCGCAACCGGAAGGTCCGACGAATACGACGAACGAGCCGTCGTCTATGGCGAGATCGATGCTCTTCAGGACGCTGGTTGCGCCGAACGATTTGCTCAACTGTTTGATCTCAACGTGCGCCATGAGGTCTCTCGCTTAGCATGGGCGCACCGTGACGGTTTGGCCTGGACGTTGGATGACGAGTTCGCCTGCGACAGGCCGGCTGCCTATGCAAAGTCGCTGTTGCGCACTCGGCCACGGCAATTGCGCGACGTAGCCGCCGGGCGGGCGCGTGTTGCCGCTGATGCGGATGCGATAGCCGTCGCCGGCGCGGCGGATGCTGTAAGCGACCTTGCCGAATGGCGTGTTGAGGTCCGAGATGGCGACGCCCTGCCCGTCGAACCACGATGTGGGCAGGCCGGCGCCGATGACGATGGCCTGGTCTGGCTCGCGTTCGTAAGCGAACATGTCGAGCGCGGAGCGGAGATAATCGGACGCGACCCAGCCGTGCGGCATGTCGCCGATGAAGCGCGGCGTGCGCTCTTCGCGGCCGACGACTTCAGCCCAGTGATTCCATGCGGCGGGGCGTTGATCGTCGAAGAAAAACGCCAGCGCTTCATTGGCGCGATCGCGCCAGCCGAGGCGCGCGAATGTGCCGACGACGCGGAGTTCGTAGGGGGTGTAGGCGTCCCAGGTCGCGCTATCGCGGCGGGTGACGAAGTTCTGCCAGTAGCGCTCGAACGTGGCGCGCATCAACTCTTGTGGTAGCGCGGTTTGCTGACCGCCTGGCGCGAGACCGATCGTGGTGGAGGTGGCGTCGAAGTCTCCGAGGTCAGCGGCGCCGGGGATGTAATTGACGTTGAAGTGCGCCGCGGAGGCGCTGATCGAGGCGAAGAGATCGGTGCGGAATTCGTCGCGCTGGGCGGCGATGCGTGCGGCGGCGACGCTATCGCCGCGCGCTTCTGCAAGGTCGATGGCGTCGATATAGCCGCGCAGCGCCCAGAAATCGTCCCAATAGGAGTACGCCGGACGCGCCGAGTAGCCTTCGTGGCTGATGGATGGCGGCATCAGGCCGTAGAGCATGCGGCGTTCGGGCGTTTGGTTCGCGGCGGTGCGCTCGGAGGCGCGCAGCTCTTCCATATACGCGATCGCGCGTTCGACATGAGGCCAGCTTTCGTTGAGCAGCGCGCGCTCTCCGGTGTAGCGATAGGCGATGGCGGCGAGATGGATAAGTTCGCCGTGGCTATCATTCTCGGGCACGGGATCGGCGCCGCGCGCATCGACGCAGCACGGGACCTTGCCGTTCTCGAACTGGTAAGGGCGATACCATTCGAGGTAGTCGCGCACAGGCTGGTCGAGGCCGACGCGAAGCAATCCCTCGGACATCATGGCGCCGTCGCGGATCCACGAACGCGCATATGAGCGCGTGCCGGGCTGCAACGCGGCGATATCGCGCGACATCAGCATGTAAGCGATGGAAGAGCGGATCGTGTTGACGTGGCGAGCGCCCTCGTCCGGCACGGTGAAATGGACGCGATCAAGCTGACGGCGCCAGCTGCGGGCGGCGGCATCTTGCTCACGCTGGAGCCAAGCCTGAGTGATGCGCGCGGGAATCTGAATCTCGGCGCGCTCGGCCAACGGCGCGGCGAATCCGAACTCGGCGCGTTGGCGTGGGGCGAGACGCACGGTGTAACGCAGCGCTGCCGCGGCGAATCCTTGCGCGCTGGCGGCGGACGTTGCGGTGCTGGTCGCGGTGAGCCACGCGCCATCGTCGAAGGGAATGGCTTGCACGGAGTCGGGCGCGACGGAGGGATGGATCGTGTCCCAGTCATTCACGCGTAGCGTTGAGCCGGTCCACGCGATGTCGCGGATCGGGCTGAAGCCGCCTGGCGTGTTGAGGAATTGCTGTGGCGGGTTCACTTGGAATGGGCGGATCGCGAGGATGAACGCCAGCTCTTGCTGTTGATCCGTGAGATTTTCGAGGACGTAGGTCTGCGCGAGATGCGGGACGGCGAGGTTGCCGTTGGCGGCCGAGGTCGCGGTCATGCGCCATTGCGGCGTGCGCCACTCGACACTGGGGATCGGTAGATAGGCGTCGCGCAGCGAGGCCGTCAGCGTAACATCCGCCCAGGAAAAGAGCCGGCCGTTGGCGAGCACGAAGGGTTCGACGGAAACGCCGCCGCGGCCGAGTTCGGCGGCGCCCTCTTCGCCGAGCAATGCGTTGCGCGGGCCGCCGCCGTCGACGCCGACGAGAGTCCAGTACGTTTGTTCGTTGACGAAGCCGCGCGGATAAGCGCCACGAGGGGCTTCCAGGGCGAGCGCTTGGAAGAAGGCCGTAGGGGTCGCGCCGAAGGCGAGATCGCGGAGCTGGAATTCGGCGAGGGCGTAGGCGGGCGCGTTGGTTTCTTGTAGCCGGAGACGAATATAGCGCGCTTCGGACTCGGGAAGCATCCACGGATCGACACCGCCGTCGCCTTGCGCGGTTTCGCCTAGCGCGCGCCACTCTTCGCCATCGAGCGATGACTCCAGTGCGTAGCGCACAGCGTGGGCGTCGGGTGCCCAACGCAAAACGACGCCGCCGAATTCGCGGGCGAGGCCGAGGTCGAAGGTGATGGATTGAGCTCCGGCGGCTTCACTGCGCCAAGCGGTTTCAAGGTTGTTGTCGAGTGCTGCGGCGAAGTTGGCGCCGGAAGTGGCGTTGCCACGGATGGTCGGGAAGGTCGCGGGCGCCGGCGGGAGTTCGCGGATGGTGAGTTGGTCGATCTCGATCGCTCCCTGCCCGCCTGACCCGGCGCTGATGACGAATTCGAGGAAGGCAGATTGGCGGAGCGCGCGGTCTTCGGTCGGGCCCCAGGCGAACTCGATGTGACGTTTACGGATGGTGACACGTTGCCATTCGCTCGATGGCGTGAAGTTGCGCTGGACACGCCACCAGACGTTTTCGCCGCTTTCATCCGCGAGCTTGAATTCTAGATTGTTCGCCGGCCCCTCGCCGCGGATGAGGAAGGAGATTTCGTAGTTCGCGGGGAAGCGCAACGGTAGCGCACGGCGCATCGAAGCGTATCCGGCGCCGCCGTTGAAATTATAGGCAAAGCGCGCCGCGCCGCCTTCTTGGCCCTCGACTTGTGTGATCGCGGCGGAGACGCCATCGGACAGCACCGTGCCCCACGGCGCAATCGTGTCGAAGCTATCGAGCACGCGCGCGCGTTGTTGCGCTTCGGCGCTGCCGAGCGTGGCGATCAGCGCAATAACGGCGATTGCGTGGAGGATGCGCTTCATCCCTTCACGCTCCCGCTCAGCATGCCTTGGATGTAGAAGCGCTGCAGCGCCAGGAAGAGCAACAGCACTGGGATTGTCGTGATGACAGCGCCGGCCATCATCATTTCATTGTCCTGCACGTGCTCGCGCGAGAGCGCGGCGAGTGCGACGGGCAGCGTGTAGTTCTGCTCACCCGTCAGCACGATCAGCGGCCACATGAAGTCGTTCCAGCTGGTGAGGAACGTAAAGAGCGCGACGGTCACGAGCACCGGCGTCAGCACGGGCATGATGATGGACCGGAAGATGCGAAACTCGCTGGCGCCGTCAACGCGGGCGGCTTCGATCATCTCGTCCGGGATCGAAAGCGCGAACTGGCGAACCAAGAAGATGCCGAACACGCTGGCGATCCACGGCACGAGTGCGCCGGCGTAGGTGTTGATGATGCCCATCGATTTCAGCATCAGGAACAGCGGCATCATGCCAACCTGGGCGGGGATGATGAGCGCGCCGAGCAGGATGCCGAACACCGCGTCGCGGCCGGCAAAGCGCATCTTGGCAAAGGCATATCCGGCGGTGACGTTGAACGTGAGCGCGAGCAACGTGGCGCACGTGGAGATCAGGAACGAGTTGAAGACGTAGCGGCCGACACCGCCGCGGGCGAAGAGTTCGACGTAGTTCTCAAGGGTCGCATTCGCGGGCCAGAGCGGCGGCGGAAAGACAGACGCTTCGCCCGGCGACATAAACGAGACCGAGAGCATCCAGACCAGCGGGAAAGCAGTGAACAGCGCCACCACGATCACCAGCGCGTTCATGAGAATGGTTTCGGTGCGGCGGCTCATGCGCGGCCTCGTGGCGGGCGGGCGATGGCAAACTGCAACATCGTGAAGATGAACATGAAGACGAAGAGCACGAACGCAACGGCCGACGCGGAGCCGAGATTCCACCATTTAAAGCCCTGCTCGTACATGAAGTAGAGCACGGTGACGGTGCGCTGCGCTGGGCCGCCTTGCGTCATCACGTACGGCTCAGCGAAGAGCTGGAAGTATTGCGCCATGGTCAGGACGCCGGTCAGCAGCAGCACGGGCGTCAGGCCGGGCAGCGTGACATGGCGGAATTGCTGCCAGCGTGAGGCGCCGTCGATGCGCGCGGCTTCGTAGAGGTCCTGCGGAATGCTCTGCAGCCCCGCAAGGAAGATGATCATGTTGTAGCCGAACGTCTTCCAGATCGCGAACAGGATGATCGACGGCATCGCCCACGCCGGATCGCCAAGCCAATCGATCGGCTGAAGCCCGATTTGCTCCAAGCCATAATTCGCCATGCCGTAGCGCGTGTGCAGCAGATAGCGCCAGACGACAGCGGCGGCGACGAGCGTCATCACGAACGGCGCGAAGAAGATCGTGCGATAAAGTGGCTTGAAGCGGACCAGCTTAGAATTGATCAGCATCGCCGCGCCAAGTGAAGCCGCGAGCGAAAGCGGCACACCGACAAAGACGAAGTAGAGCGTGTTGCCGAGCGCGAGCCAGAACAGTGGCAGCTGTAGCAGTTCGGCGTAGTTGCGGAGGCCGACGAAGCGGAGATTGCGGATGTCAGCGAGCGCGTAGATGTCAAAGTCGGTGAGACTGAGGATGAGCGCTGCCGTCGCCGGAATGAAGAAGAAGACGAAGATCGCCAACACGGCCGGGCCGGCGAACAGCCATCCGGTTGCCGAGCGCTTCATACCGCGCGCCCTTCCGACACCATCCAGCGGCGCTTCTCGAGAATGCGATCGGCGCGTGCGTTGAGGGCGGCTGCGCCCTGCTCGACGTCCATCTCGCCATGCACCATGCTTTCACCGACAAGGCGGAGTTCGTCAGCGATGCGCTCCCATTCCGGCACCGGCGGCGCGGCCTTAGCGCGCTCGAGCTGGTCGCGGAACGCAGCCATGTAGGGATCGTCGGCGAGCGTGCTGGTCTCCCAAACGCTGCGGCGCGGCGGCAGGTCGCCGGTCTTGGCGTGGAAGTCGATCTGCACTTCGGGGCGCGAGAGATATTCGGTGAGCGCCCAGGCAAGCTCCTTCTTCGGCGAGGTGCGGAAGACGACGAGGCTTGAGCCGCCGGCGATCGATGCGCCCGGACCTCGCGGGCCTGGCAGCGGCGCCGTCATCCAAGTGTCTTGGCGATCGGCGGGCAAGCGGCGCTGGAACTCGCCAATGTTCCAGGGGCCGGTGATGTAGAACGAGAAGTAACCGCGATCGAACTCGGAATAGACGTTGGAGATCTGCGTGTTCGAGGATGGCGGCGCGAGACCGTCGTCGAACAGCGCTTTGTAGAAGGCGAGCGTTTGCTTGAAGCCTTCGCTTTGGAAGTTGCCGCGCGTGTTTTGGTCGCGCAGCAGCGGCTCATCTTGCTGCAAGCCGAGCGCCAGCATCGGTTCGAACTCGTTGAGCGGTAGCAGCACGGAAAAGTTCTGCGGGCCGACTTCGAGCTTTACCGCTTCCATCGCCGCACGCCAGTCCGGCCACGTTTGCGGCACGCGCGCGACGCCAGCGCGTTGCAGGATGTCGCGGCGATAGAACAGGACGCGGGTATCGACGTACCAGGGCACGCCGTAGAGCGTGTCGCCGTAGAGATTGGTGTTCCAGATGCCGGGGAAGTAGTCGGCTTGATCGATCGAGGACCCGGAGACGCGCGCGTCGAGCGGCTCAAGCGCGTTGAGCGACGAGAATTCCGGTATCCACGTGTTGCCGAGCTGGGCGATGTCTGGAAGTGAATCGCCGACAAACGCCGTGAGCAGGCGCTCATGCGCCGCCGTCCACGGCAGCATCTGTATTTCGACGCGGACACCGGGATGCTCAGCCAGAAATCCCGGCAGCACTTCGCCGACAACCTCCGCCTCCCGCCCCATCGCCCACATCGTCAGCACGTTGGGGTCGGTGTTGCGCGCGCATGCTGATGTCGCCGCCGCTGCGCCGATGCCGGCTAAGACGCGACGGCGGGTTGTCGTCATCCCGCGAGCCAGCCGCCGGTGAAGCCCGCGCGCTCAAGCCCGCGCCGGATATGTGGGCTGCGGCGCATCACGTTCCAGATCAGGCCGCTGCGCCAGTTTTCGATCATGCACACGATGGGCCCTTGATCGATGCCCAGATAGTCGCCGTCAACCCAGCCGACATTTGGAACAATGCGTCCGTGCTGGAGGCGAACGCTAGTGTCGGTGAGCGTCGGGTTGAAGGAATCGAGAAAGCCGTAGCGGGTGTAGACGCCTTCGCCGTAGCGGTTGCGAATTTCCTTGAGCGCGGGAATGGTGATCTCCGGCGCAAACGGGATCGAGCCGCCGACGGCCCACGGCGACAGCGTGCCGTCATCGCGGTCTCCTGGTCCGCGTGCTGAATAGCTGAAGAATTCGCGTCGGCGTCCGTCAACCTCCAGGACGAAATCACCCGGGCCATCGCACGCTGTAAGCCCGAAAATCCTCGCGCCATAATCGCGAAAGCCGCCAGGATTGGCGATTGCATAGGCTTGCTGCGCGTAGGCCGCGCGGCGGTTGTTCTCGAAATAGTCAATGCCTTTGCCGCGCATGTAGGCGTCCTGGATGCCGCGAAAATCGATCCAGGTCGGGCTGTAGTGAGCCGCTAACGTCGGTGGGAAATGCAGGTGCTCCTGGCCCCAATGCACGCCCCATTGCCGCTCAAACCGCGCCGTCCACGCCTCCCAGGCGCGGTCCGGCAACGCATGCGTCGGCGAACCCAGCGCCAGCACATAGAGCAAAGCCGCTTCGTTATACTGATCCCAATCGTAAGCGATGAAGGCGCCGCCGTTCTCCGGATGCCAGCCCATCGACACCAGCGGCGCACGCGGCCGCATCCAAGTCCATTCGACGCGGGCGTAGATCTCGTCAGCGAGGAGGCGGACTTCGCGTTCGTCGGCGCTATCGCCGTCGAAATAGGCGCCGGCGAACAGCATGCCGCCGAGCAGCAGCGTCGTGTCGATGCTGGAGAGCTCCGTCCGCTCGAAGCGCGTGCCGGCGCGGGCATCAAGGAAGTGATAGAAGAATCCGCGATGGCCGATGACGCCCGATGCGGCGTCACCTTGGCGCGCGTTGCGGAAGAAGCGGAGCGTGTTGAGCGTCCGCTCCAACGCTTGCGCGCGCGTAACCCAGCCGCGTTCGACGCCAATGCCCCACGAGGTCAGCGCAAAGCCAACGGCGGCGATTGAACAGAACGATGGCGTGGGCCAGCGATCGGGCGTGAGACCGGTGTCGTTGGGGGTCTGCTCCCAGAACCAGCGGAAGGTGCGTTCCTGCAGCTCGACGATGAACGCGTCATCGCTATCGACAGGAGCATCGGGTGCGATCAGGGGAGACGCGCCGGTGCATCCGGGCAGCGTCAGTAAGGCCCCCGCCCCCAGCGCAAACGTCCGTCTAAGCATTGTCTATTCCAAAAACAAAAAGGGGCGTCGCGCTAGTGGCGACGCCCCTCAAGTCGGGGAGAGAGTTAGAAGCGGTAGCCCACGCCGAGCTGGAACGACCGACCCTGCAGGGTCCGCGGCGTGATCTGACCGAAGTTAGAAGCGCAAGAGCATTGCTCCACGTTCGAGGCGCTCGGATTTTCTTGGTCCGTTGCGTTCAGTACATCGACGTAGAAGTACGTCTCACTGCCGTTGGCGAACTCGATGTCCTTCGACAACCGCAGATCGATGTTCTGATAAGCGAACAGATCGCCGAAGAAGAACATGTTGTCAGCTTCAGGCGTGCCCGAATACCAGCCCGGTGGGTTCGGTCCGAACACCGTGAACGGCGAACCGGAACCAAACGTCGCAAGCGCCGACGCCCGGAAGTCGAACGGCAGGTCCACAATGCCCGAGATGACCAAGCGATGGCGCTCGTCGTTCGCGGACGGATAGGTCGGCGAGAGATCGATCGTCGCGTAGTCGAAGTCGAACGGCGCGGTGTTGCTGTCGCGGCTGCCGTTCTGCGTGGCGCGGCTATACGTGTACGACACGCCAAAGCCCCAACCCGCCTCTTCCGTGTACGGCTTGTCGGCCGTCAGGTAGAGCGCGTTGAACTCGCGTTCCTGGTCATGGTTCGAAATGAAGACCAGGTTGCGGAACTGGGTGAAGCCCAGAGACGACGGCGTCGGGCCGTTGAAGCGCGGGTCCGGCCCGGTGCCAAGGTTGCCGATGTACCAGCCGAAGCCATTGCGCGATTCCGCGTGCGCAAGGGTGGCCGACAGGCGCCAATCGTTCACGACATGGCGAAGACCAAGGTTGAACTGATCGGTGACCGGCGGTTCGGCGCCGTTCCGCACGAGGAAGACTTCACCCGCGCCCGGCGTGGCGTCGATCAATGGCTGTAAGCCTTCCGGCGTCAGATAGGCCGGATCCCAGAGCGTGGTGCCCGGCGCGCCATCTTCTGAGAAATTGATCTGGACGTCGAACTGACGCGGCTTGAAACGTTCGTCGAAGGCGAAGTTGTACGGCACGCGGTCGTAGTAGCGGCCCGCCCCGCCGAATAGCACCAAAGTCTCGTCGCCGCTCAGATCGTAGGAGAAGCCGATCCGCGGTTGAAACGCCTCGGCAAAGACCTCACGATCGCCATCCGAAATGTAGTCGTCCGGATCGAACGCCATCACGTAGCCCGGCAACGTCTCGTAGGCGTTGAGCAGATCCACAATGTCGTCGGGCGTCGTGTAGTCGTTGTTGAACGCATTGTCCTCATAGTCCCAGCGGAGGCCGAGATTGAGTTCGAGGCGATCAGTGACCTGCCAATCGTCTTGGATATAGAGGCCATAGACAGTGTTGTCGACGTCGGCCGCCTCCGTCGGCGCGCCGACGCGGACGCGGACCGGGATATCCGGATCGCCATTGATCTCCGGGCGCCCATCGACGTCGAACAGGAAGACCGGGTTTCCGCTGAACAGCTTTTCAACATAATAGTTGTTGAAGGTGACGCGGCCGCCGATCTGGAAGGTGTGGCCGTTGACCGAGTCGAAGGTCAGATCGTCGCGCACCGTCAATGAACGCTGGCGAATGTCCTGGTTGTCGCCACGGCCGCCGAGACGGATCACGGTGGCTTCCTGTTGATCCACGTTGAATTGGAATCCCGGCGTGATGTTGTCGGCGTCGCGGAAGATTACGTGATCCTGGCCGAAATCGTCGAAGTTCAACGCGCGCGGATTGTAGTTGCTTTCAAGGTAGTCGACCTGAGCTTGGTTGAACCAACCTTCGCCAGACCATTGGTGACGGAAGTTGATCTTGGTTTCGTCGACGTTGAGCGAGTTGGCGCGTTGTGCGGCGTCTTGGCCGCCGACGTCGCGAATATCCTGTTCGCCACGGATGGTCGCGCTGAGATCGACTAGGTGATCGTTGTTCGGCTGCCAGCTCAGTTTGCCGAACCAGAGGTCTTCCTCGAACGGAGTGCCGACAACGCCTTCCACGCCGGGGAATTGCGCGTCGTAACCTGACCGGCCAAGCGTGACGACACCAAAGCGATCTTCCTGCTTGCCTTCATAGCTAACGAAGAAGTGGAGGCGATCTTGAATGATCGGGCCGCCCAACGCCGCGCCGTATTGTTGACGCTCGACCTCGGGGTGGCTCGACGGATTGAAGCCGGCGATGTCGTTGTAATGGACCCAGTTCGGGTCCTGGTAGACGCCGAAAATTTCGCCGTGGAATTCATTGGTGCCGGAACGCGTCACCGCCGTGATGATCGCCGACGACGATTGGTCGTACTCGGCGCTGAAATTCTGCGTCAGCACGCGGAATTCCTGAACGGCGAGCTGCGGGAACGGGTTGCCGCGGCTGTCGTCCTGGCCAGCCACGCCGCCATCGATGATTTGCGACTTCTGGCTCTGACCATCAATAAAGACGTTGACCGCCATCGCGTTCTGGCCGCCGGCGCGGAAGGTGACTTCACGCTCGTCTTGCGACACGCCGACGCCGGGCGCGAGCGCCGCGAAGTTGATGAAATTGCGGTTCACTTGCGGCAGATTTTCAATCTGCTCTTGGGTGACGTTGGTCGAGACCTCCGACGACGTGATGTCCACGCCCGAACGGGTAGCGACGACGACAATCTCGCCTCCGGCGTCATCGACGAAATCGAGTGTCGCGGTCTGGCCAACGAGCACGCGAATGCGCTGCGCCGTGCCGCCGGCGGCAGTGACCTCGTACGTGCCCGGCTGCAGGCCGCGAATGGTGTAGCCGCCGCCGGAATCCGCGACGTCGCGGCCGGTGAAACCGGTATCGACGTTACGTGCGACGACTTCCGCATCAGCCGATGCCACACCCGCAATGCCAGCCGTCGCGGTTTGCGCGAGCGCCGGCGTTGTGAACGCGATGGTGGCTGCGCCGCTCATCGCGAGTGATGCCGCTATCGCGCCCAATGAAGCGCCGAACAGCTTTCTGACTTTGTCCGCCATTTCCCTATCCCTCCCGGTTCTCTTTGTTCGTCTTTGTGCGCGTCGACCCCCGCACGATCAGTTCCAGCGGCGCCGTCGTGGCTTCGCCGGCCGCCTTCGCAGTGCCGCGAATAGAAGTGTGAAGTTGCTCGACCGCTTGACGGCCAAGGCCTGCAATATCCACGCGCATCGTGGTGAGGCCCGGCCGCACGTAAGCGGCGATCGGAACGTCGTCGAAGCCGGCGACCGATGTCTGTGCCGGAACGTCGACGCCCGCATCTTCCAGAGCCGCCATGCAACCGATCGCCATCATATCGTTCAGTGCGAAGACAGCGTCCGGCAATCGTTTGGCTTTGAGCAGTTTGAGCGCGGCTGAACGGCCAGACTCTTCAGAGAAATCACCGTCAAGTGTCGCGCTCACTTCGAGCTTCAACGCGCGTAGAGCAGCACGGCAACCGCGCAAGCGCTCTTCGGCGTCGAAGTTGCCTTTAGGGCCGCCAATCAAGGCGATGCGGCGGTGACCGCTGGCATGGAGATGGCGCACCATGGTCTCGGCGCCGCCCCGGTTGTCGATGTTAATTGTGGTGTGACTTGCGCGGCCGGTGCGACCGTTCATAAGGACCAGAGGCAGATCGTGGTCGAAGTACTCGTCCGCGAAATCTTCGGTCACATGCGGCGACATCATAATCATGCCGTCGACGCGGCCACGCATAGCGCGGACGATCTCGCCGGCCTCCCGCGCGTCGCCGTGCGCGCTGGTGACGATCAGGTGCATGCCGTGCTCGCGCGCGCCGGAATCCGCACCGCGAATGAGTTCGGAGAAGAATTCGCCGTACATGTCCGGCAAGACGACACCAATCATGTTGGTGCGGCGCATAATCAAGTTGCGCGCGCCGATGTGCGGGACGTAGCGAAGACGTTGCGCCGCGGCGAGCACGCGTTGGCGTGTTGGTTCGGCGACGTTGGAGAAACCGTTAAGCGCGCGAGATGCGGAGGCGACTGAAACGTCAGCCTCGCGGGCCACGTCCTTGATCGTGGCGCTGCGTTCGCGGGCGCGGCGCGTCATGACCGCAGCTCAGCGCGATGCAGATTGAATTTGTGCCGTGGGACCGCCAAGCCGCGAACCCTCCCTTATGCCTCGCGCCCGGTCTTCGCCAAGCGTCGATTCAAACTGTAATCGTTTACATCACCGGTGTAAACGATTACACGTTGGGGGCGATTTTCGAGCGTGCGTTGTTGCGGGAAATCATCAAGATCAAGCCAGAGGCTTACGCGCGTCGCGCGTTTTGATGCACCGCAACATGCCGCTTTCGAGTGGGACAACGAATGACACGCCGCGAGTTTCCGAAAGGGTTTCTGTGGGGCAGCGCGACGGCTGCGTATCAAATCGAAGGTTCCCCGCTCGCCGATGGTGCGGGCGCGAGCATCTGGCAGCGCTTCAGTCATACCCCAGGCAAAACGGTCAATGGCGATACTGGCGATATCGCCTGCGATCACTACCGACGGTACGCCGATGACGTGAAGCTGATGCGCGAACTCGGCATGCAAGCGTACCGTTTCAGCGTCGGTTGGGGCCGCGTGCTGCCGGACGGCAACGGCCGCGTGAACGAGAAAGGTCTCGGCTTCTACGACCGTCTCGTCGATACGCTGCTGGAGAATGGCATCGAACCGCTGTGCACGCTCTACCACTGGGATTTGCCGGAAGCGCTCGACAATCGCGGCGGTTGGCTCAATCCGGATATCGCCAACTGGTTCGCCGACTATGCAAGCGTGATGTACCGCAAGCTCGACGGGCGCGTGAAAAAGTGGGCGACGCTCAACGAACCGTGGGTGGTGACGGACGGCGGCTATCTGCATGGCGCGCTGGCGCCGGGGCATGAGAATTTGTTCGAGACGCCGATCGCTTCGCATCATCTGCTGCGCGCGCACGGCGCTGCGGTGAAGGCTTATCGCGCCGAGGGCAAGAACCAGATCGGTATTGTCGTCAACATCGAGCCAAAGCATCCGGCGAGTGACGATCCGGCCGATATCGCCGCCACAAAGCGCGCTGACGCCTACATGAACCGCCAGTATCTCGATCCGATCTTCTTCGGGAGGTACCCAGGGGAGATGAAAGAGGTGTTCGGTGAAGCGTGGCCCGAATGGCCGGCCGAGGACTACGCGCTGATCCAACAGAAGATCGATTGGCTCGGACTTAATTACTATACGCGCGGTGTCACCAAAGCCGATCCCAAGGCGTGGCCGGTGGGCGGACGCAACGAGCCGCCGAAAGGCGCGGTGCTGACGGAGACCGGTTGGGAGCTTTTTCCGAAGGGCCTTACGGACACGCTGGTGTGGATGAAGGAGCGCTACGGCGATCTGCCGCTTTACGTGACAGAGAACGGTGCGGCCATGAAGGACCCTCCGATTGCTGGTGGTCGCGTGCAAGATCAGCATCGTGTCGATTACCTGCGCACGCACCTCTCCGCCGTTAACGACGCGATCAAGGCCGGCGTCGATGTGCGCGGTTACATGGTGTGGTCGTTGCTCGACAATCTTGAGTGGTCGCTGGGCTATTCGAAGACCTTCGGCATTGTTCATGTCGACTTCAAAACCCAGCAGCGGACCCCGAAGGACAGCGCGCGCTTCTATGCCGAGGTGATCGCTAGCAATGGCGGTGCTGCGCTGGCCTGAACCGTGCTACGCATTAACTACTTCCAGTGCGGAGCCCGCCAGGGCGTTAAGGGCGAAATGGCTAGTCCTGGCGGAGACGCAGGGATTCGAACCCTGGGTACCCTGTTCGAGTACAACGCCTTAGCAAGGCGCCGCCTTAAGCCACTCGGCCACGTCTCCGGCAGAGCATCGCCTTAGCCTGCCCCCGGCTTCGCCCGCAAGGCGCAAATCCCAGCCCCCGTCCGGATCGACCCTTGGTTAACTGGCGTAAGCTTTGCGCGAGCGCCCTCCAGAAACTTAGTCTGAAGGGCGAATTAACCAATGTCCCAGCCTGCTTTGCTGCTCGCCGGCGCCGATTTGGATCAGCCGGTGCTGACCTATGTGGTTGATGACGCCACGGAGGCGCGTCGCTTGGCGGAATTGGCGGGGGAGTTCTGCCTCTTTGGCCTGAACATCTGCCTTGAAGACGAGAGCCTGTGGACAGCCGACGCCGCCTACCGCGTCGAGGACGCGGCGCCAGAAGCGCCGGCCAATGACGCGAAACCCGGATTTACCTTTCCTGATCTGAACCGTCGCGGCGTTCACATCGACCCCACCGCTCCGGTGAAATTCATCCAGGCGCTGGATTGGATGATGGTGCTTGTCGCCGCGCAAGTCGCCGCCCTTTGGGGCGCGGGCATGGGCCTGGCGGAGCTTTCCATCGGCGGCGCGGCGGCGTTCTTGGCCGCGGCCATTTCCTTGAAGGCCGGTCTTTGGCTCACTGAATCCTATCGCCTCAGCGTTGCGCGCATCCGCGCCGAGCGCGGCATTGGCGGCTTGGCCCTCGGGACGATCCTGGGCCTTGGCGTCGCCACCTTCTTTGCACCGGACGCGCGATCCTCCGCGGCGCTCTCGGCAGTGCTGCCGGTCGCCGCGATGCTGCTGGCGGGGATGCACGCAGCACTCGCGGTTTGGATCCGCGCCGCCCACGCAAAGGGCGTCTTCTCCGAAACCATCGTGCTCGTCGGCGCGACCGAAGCCGCCGAACGCATGGCCAAGCGCGCCGCGAAAACCGGCGAAGCGCGAGTCGTCGCGATTGTCGACGATCGGCTGTCGCGCGTTGGCCCCATCCACGGCGATGCGCCCGTGGGCGGCAATCTCGACGATCTGCTGAAGTGGGAAGGCCTGCCGCACATTGATCGCATCGTGATCACGGTGACGCAGAAGGCCGAGGGCCGCGTCAACGACATCATCAAGCGACTGCGCGTGGCGCCGAACCGGGTTGACCTCCTGCTAGACTATCAGACGCTGAACGTGCGCGGCAAACGCATCGACCGCCTCACCGGTTCGGCGGTGGCGTGCGTTTCCGGCCGTCCGCGCAATCATCGCCGTGCGCTGGTGAAGCGCGCGCAGGACATCGTCATCGGTGCGGGCCTCCTGGCTCTGTTCGCTTTGCCGATGCTGGCGATCGCGATCGCCATCAAATGCGACAGCCGCGGCCCGGTGCTCTATCGCCAACGCCGTCACGGCTTCAACAACCGCGTCATCACGGTGCTGAAGTTCCGCTCGATGCAGCATCAACCGAATGCCGCGCTGAAGCAGGTCGAACACAACGACCCGCGTGTCACCAAGATCGGCGCCTATCTCCGCCGCACCAGCCTCGACGAGCTGCCGCAGCTTATCAATGTACTGCGCGGCGAGATGAGCCTGGTTGGTCCGCGCCCGCACGCCATCGGCATGAAGGCGGACGAGCGTGAACTCACGCAGATCGTCGCCGAGTACGCGCACCGCCATTGCGTGAAGCCGGGCATCACCGGCTGGGCCCAAGTCAATGGCTCGCGCGGACCCGTGGAAAGCCCCGCCGCTGTCCGCCGCCGCGTGAAGCTTGATCTGGAATACGTGTCGCGTGCTTCGCTTTGGCTCGATCTGGAAATCCTGGTGCGTTCGGCGCCGGCGCTGCTGGGCGACTACGAGGCGGTGCGGTGAACGCACGCCGCGCACTCACGCTTGCGCCGTTGCAGATCGCCCAAGCCCTCGTCGGGCTTGGCGCGATCGCCGCGTTCACGCGCCTGATGAGCCCGGAAGAGTTCGGCCGTTACGCGCTCGTGCTCTCCGCCTCGATGCTGGCGCACACGCTGCTGTTCACGTGGGCAGAGGCGGCTGCCTTCCGCTTTTTCGCGGCCGCCCGTGCCGAAAAGCGCTTGGCTGATCACTTCGCGACGCTGCTAGCGCTCGCGGTGGCGCTGGGCGCCATTGTTCTAGTAGCGACAGGCGCGCTGCTCGCGTTCGTTGGCGTTCGCGAAGATGTTGCGGCGCTGTCAGCATTCGCGGCTGGCGCCGCAGTGTTCCGCTTTCTCACCCGCATCACGCGCGAGAGCGACCGGGCCGCGTTCGATATCAGCCGCTATGCCGCGCTGGAAACGGCGTACCTGGCTGTCGGGTTTGCCGCTGGCGTTGCGCTGCTGATGCGCTTCGACCTGGGCGCGATAGCGCCGTTTGCCGGCTTATTGCTGGCGGGCGCTGTGATTTTTCTCATCGACGCACCGCGACTGCTGAAGCGCGCCAAGGGCGGCGCGCCATCGCTCGACCGCGCCACGACGTATGCGTCCTACGGTGCGCCGTTGGCGCTGGCGCTGGCGCTAGACCTCGGCGTGCAGACGATCGCACGCTTCATCCTCGCGCACCAAAGCGGCGTTGCCGACCTCGGCGCCTACGCAGCGGCCTTCGGGTTGGCGCGTCCGCTCGATCTGATCTTCCTCGGCGCTGGCGCGGCATTCGCGCCCCTGATGCTCGCAGCGTACGAAGACAAAGGCGCTGACGCCGCGCGTGATGTCGCGCGCAAGACATTCGCCGTCCTTGCCGCGCTGGTGATCCCAGCGGCGGCCGGTCTGGCGCTGGTTGCGCAGCCGCTCTCTGCGTTGCTGGTTGGCGACGGGTTGTGTGACACGGCGGCGCGGACGCTACCGTGGTTGGCGCTAGGCGGCGTCGCGGCAGGCTTCAATCTCTATTACTTGTCGGAGGCGTTTCAGCTGACGCGCCGGACCGGCTTGCGCGCGGCCGTAATGGTTGCGCCCGGCGTCGTGCAGCTGGTGCTGACGCTGCTGTGGACGTCCACGTTCGGCGCGATTGGCGCGGCGATGGCTGCTGCGGCGGGCGCGATCACCGGCACCATCCTGCTTGCACTGATCGGCCGCCGCCTGATCGCGCTGCCGATGTCGTGGCGGCTGTTGGCCAAGGTCAGCGCCGCTACCGCGCTTATGAGCGCCGCCGTGATCGCCACACCCGCTTATCCCGGTCTGTTCGGGCTCGTCGTGAAGGTGAGTGTCGGCGCCGCTGCTTACCTTGCCGCCGCAATCGCACTGAACATCCTTGGCGTTCGCGTCCGCGCTGCCGCCGCGTTGCGCAACACGTCGCGCGCCTTTGCTCAAACCGCCTTCATGGAGCGCGTCAATGTCCGCCGCACTTGAGCAACGCGTCCTCTGCATCGGGCCGCAGGCGCGCGCGCCTCGGCTCAGCGTGCTAACGCCGTTCCACAAGCACGACCCGTCAGCGCTGTTGCAGCGCATGGCGCCCGCGTCACGAGACGTCGAGTTCGTGCTACTGGACGACGGTTCGGCGAGCGCCGAGCTATTGTCAAACGTCGTGAAGGCGGCCGAAGCGCTGAGAACGAGCGTGCGCATCGTAATCTGGGCGCGCAACCGCGGCCGCGCCACTGGGCGCAATCGGCTGATCGAAGAAGCGCGCGGCGAGTACGTACTCTTCCTCGACGCCGATCTCATCCCGGACCAAAGCGATTTCCTGCATCGCTGGCTGACCACGATCCGCAACGAGCGTCCACTCGTCGCGTTCGGCGGCTTGTCGCTGGAGCAGGCGGAAGAGACGCCCGATACCGCGCTGCACTTTAATCTGTTCGGCCGCTCCGATTGCGCGCCGGCCCGCCTGCGCGCGCGCGCAGCGGCGCAAAGCACCGCAGCCTCGAACCTGCTCGTGCGCCGCGATTTCCTGTTGGCGACGCCATTCGATGACGGTTTCACGGGCTGGGGCTTCGAAGACACCGACTGGGCGCTGACCGCGGCGCGCCACACGCGCATCCAGCACATCGACAACCCGGTGACGCATGCGGGCCTGGATTCAATCACCACGCTGATGCGCAAGAGCGCCGAAGCCGGCCCGAACTTCGCACGCCTCGCCGCCAAGCACCCGAAAGCGGTGCGCCGCTTCGCCGCCTATCGCGCGGCGCGGACAGTGCGGCCGGTGCGCGGCCTGCGCAGTGCATTCGCATGGTTTGCGCGCGATCCATTGCGGGCGACGCCGATGCCAATCCGACGCGCCGCGTTCAAGCTTTACCGGGCGAGCCACTTTGCGGAGCACCTCGCATGACCATGACATCTTACGCCCCGTCACGCGACGCGCTGAGCAAAGTGCAACGACGCTGGACCCAGTGGCGCGCCGCGCGACCGGCCAATCTGCGCTTCGATGAGCCGATCCTCTCCATCACGTTCGACGACTTCCCGGTGAGCGCCGGCGATCTCGGCGCTCGCATTTTGGAAAGCCACGGCGCACGCGGCACCTTCTACGCGGCCGCTGGCCTCGCGGAGACTGACGGCCCGTGCGGGTCAAACTTCAATCGCGATGACATCCCGCGCCTGATCGCCGCCGGCCACGAGATCGGGTGCCACACCTACGATCACGGCGATTGCGCCAAGCGCGGCGTGTACGACACGCTGCGCGGCCTGGCAAAGAACCGCGATGCGCTAAACGAAATGGGCGCGTACGAACCGTCGCGCACGCTGGCGTATCCGTACGGCGAGACGCAACCGAAACTCAAAGCCAGCCTGCCGCCGCGTTTCTACAGCGCGCGCGGCATTCTGCCGGGCTTGAACCTTGGCCGCACCGATCTCGCGCAGTTGCGCTCGTATCCGATGTTCGGCGAAGGCGGCATGGCTCGGGTTTGCGACGCGCTGAAGCGCGCGGCGAAGCGCAAAGCTTGGTTGATCGCCTTCACGCACGACATCTCCGACACGCCGTCGCCGTGGGGCACGAGCGCGGCTGATCTTGACGCGCTGCTCAAGGCGGCAAAAGCGCTGGGCGTTGTGGTGATGCCTGTCACCCCGGCGCTGGAACGGAGACTCTCATGATCCGCGTTAGTGTTCTGGTTCCGACGTTCCGTCGTCCGGAGAGCTTCCTGCGCGCGGCGCGGAGCGTGCTGGCGCAGCAAGGCGTCGAGGGCGTCGAACTGATTGCAGTCGACAATTCGCCGGAAGGCTCGGCGCTGGCAGCGTTTCGCATTCTCGAAGGCGACGCGTCCATCCCGTTCCGCTGGGCGCATGAGCCACGCGCCGGCGTCGCGCACGCGCGCAATGCGGCGCTAGCGTTGGCGCAGGGCGATCTGGCGGCGTGGCTCGACGACGACGAAGAAGCATCGCCGCATTGGCTGGCGTCGCTGATCGCCGTACGGCGCGAAACGGGCGCGCAAAGTGTGTTCGGCCCGGTGCGGGCGCGGTGCGCGTGTGAGGACAATGCCGACTTCTACGAAAACCTGTACTCGCGCAGCGGGCCGACCGAGAGCGGCTATTCGGAGCGCGCTTACGGCATCGGCAATTCGCTGCAGCCGCGCCTGATGTTCGAGGAAGCGCAGCCGTTCGATCCGCGCGCCAATCAGACCGGCGGCGAGGATGACGCGCTGTTCGCCTCCTGGGCCGATGTCGGCGCGCGCTTCGCTTGGGCAGCAGACGCTTGGGTGATCGAGCATCTCGGCCCCGAACGCACGCATTTGAAGCACGGCTTGAAGCGGGCGTTCGCATATGGGCAAGGTCCGTGCGAAACCGCGTGGGCCACACGCGACTTCGCCGGCCTCGCCAAGCACATGGCGATTGGCGCAGGCCAAGCCATCGTGTTCGGCGCCGCGAGCGCGATCGCGCTCGCCGGCTCTACGCCACGCGCGCTGGCGCTACTCGATCGCGCCGCGCGCGGAGCGGGCAAAGTGTTTTGGTTCTGGGAGCAGCGCTTCTACGGCGAAGCGCTTGTGCGTCAGCCGGCCTGACGGAGCAAACGCTCAATGGCGATAACCGGCGCTGACGCGCCTGCGTAGACGATCCCCATAAGATTGGCGCCAGCATCGACAAGCGCCTGCTTTGCGGCAATTGCCGCTGGCGCTGCACCGCGATCCGATCCCACGACGAGCACGACACCATCCATATTGCGTGCAAGCCGCAAACCGATCTCGCTACGCTCAAGCGCGGGCGCATCCACCACAGCTATCGCACCACCGGCGCGAGCAGCATCCCAATACTGCGGCGCTGAGGAAATTACGACGCGACCGCCCTCCGGCAACAAGCGCGGGTCGAACACGCCTGCATAAATACGTGTGCGACCGACGCGATGATAGGAGAACGCAGGCGCGCGTTCTGGCAGCAGCATCCCGTTCGGGCCGCGCACACTGTAGAAGCTCGCGGCATTGAGGCGGCCGTCGATCTTCGGGCCGAGCGGTTCGATGTTGGCGAGTTCGCGCGCAAACGCGTTGCGCTTCAGATCGAGGTCGATGGCGTAGATCGCGCCTGGCCCTGCGGCCCGTGCGACAGCGCGGGCGGCGGTGGTGACGCCTTCCTTGCGCCGGGCGGCGATGAACATGATGGCGCGGCCATCACCGGCGCCGCGGCGCGGCTGCATCGCCAGCGCATCCAGCACGCCCTCGACGGAAAACGCCGGTTGGCTCACGCGCCGCCCTCCACGACTGTCAGCTCAGGTTTTGCTTTCGCAGACTTATCCGGCTTCGCCTTCACTGGCCTGGCTTGCGGCGGGCGCGGCATCACTGCGAGGACGGGCGTATCGAGCGTGCGTCCAGCGCTGGATGGCGTCGGGAACGACCGGCGCATCAGCGCGCGCGAGAGCCCGGCGGCGACGGCAACAATGCCGGCGATCAAAATCGTCACGATCATGATCGGCCAGCGGAGGCTCTTGCCTTGCGTCGGCACGCTGGCTTGTTCTACCGGCGAGATGTTGTCAGTGGCGCGGCCGAGCATTTGGCTGCGGGTGCGCGCTTCTTCGGCGCGCGTGGCGAACGTGCCGGCGTTGATCTCAAGAGTGCTGCGCTCGCGTTGCAGCTGGCGGAAGCGCGGTTCAAGCACCTGCATTTCGCGGATACGCGCGCGCACTTCAGTACGCTGCTGCGTCAACGCAGTTTCGCGGCCGCGTTGGGCGCGAGCCTCAGCCTCCATCGCATAGAGCTGGCTCGCGATGTCTTGGCGCACCGGGTTGGCGCCGCGGCGCGTGACGCTCGGCGGATCGCCACCGGCGAGGAAGGATTCCAGCTGCGCAATGCGGCGATCGACTTCGCGCACCGGCATGGCGTCGGGCTGGTAGCGCGACAGCAACTGCTCGCGCTCCATCTGGGCTTCGACGAGATCACGGCGCGCATCGGATTCCGCATAAAGCTCGATCTGCTCAGGCTCGGATTGATAGCGCGCGCGCAGCGAAGCCGCGCGGGCCTCTGCTTCGCGGCGGCGCGTTTGGGCATCGAGCATCTGCGTTTCGATGTCGCCGGAGCGGGCGGCGAGCGCTGCAAGCTCGCTTTCGAAGTCGCCGATCTCGTGCTCGGTAAGGAAGGCCGCGAGCGCCGTGCTGGCGGTGGCGGCGCGAGAGCTGAGGTCGGTGGTCTCGGCCGAGAGCGCTTCGAATTCGCCGCCGACGAGGACGGTGCGGCGGTGCTCAAGATATTCCGCGACCAGCGCGTTTAGCGTTTGCGCGGCGACCTCGGGATTGCGGTGCTCGAAGGAGAGTCCAATCGACGGCGTTTGTGGCGCGGTTTCGATGGTAAGGTGCTCGGAAAAGGCGCGCTCGGCGGCGGCGAGCTTGCGCGCGTCGCTCTCAGGCGCGCTGGCGATATCCGGGTAAAGCGTCGCGAGGCCAACCGCTTCGATCGCCCGACGCACAACGGCGCCGGAGCCAAGCAGACGCATTTCGGAGTTCACGACAGTCTGCATGTCAGGCGTTGCCGCGCCGCCGGAGGCGGGCTGGTAGACGTATTCCTCGCCCATGCGGACGATGAGCTCGCTGCGCGCGGTGTAGGACTTTGGCGCCATGAGCGCCGCGACCAGGCCAAGCGCACAGATGGCCGCGCCGATCCCGAGCACGAGCACGCGCTCGGCCCACAGCATGGCCGCAAAGTCCGCGATCCCCATGCGTGGCATTTCGGTCCAGCCGTTTCTCGGCTTCGCCGCCTCGGTGCTCGGTCTCATCAGCGCTCCTGGGTCGTGCGCGAAACGAAGCTTGGCGCCATTTGGTAAATGATCATTCACCAACCATCACGCAGGCTGTCTCCCGCAAGCGCACGCACCGTTAACGGGCGCGCGCTAACAAAGCGTTGGAGCTTTAAGTATGCGGATCGCAGTTCTGGCCATTGTGGCGGCGCTTGGGTTGGCTAGCGCGAGCGCGCAGGAAGCGCCGGCGCCGATGGCCTACACGGATACGACGCCCGCCTATCGCTTCTATCCAGGCGACGAGATCGAGATCACGGTCTTTTCGGCGCCGGAACTAAGCCGGAATGTCACCGTCGGTCCTGACGGCCGCATCGCGCTGCCGCTGATCGGCGCCGTCCGCGCGGCCGATCTCACCGCGGAAGAATTGCACGACGGCCTGATCGCCGCCTACTCGCCGCAACTGCGCACGCCCGAGCTTAGCGTGACGCCGCGTGGGTATGGCTCGCGGCAAGTGTTCGTCGGCGGCGAAGTCGCGCGGCCTGGTATCTACGAGATGCCGGCGAACATCGATGCGTTCCAAGCCGTAGCCCTCGCCGGCGGCTTCCTGCCGAGCGCGCGGCGCGGCGATGTGCTAGTGTTGTCACGTGCGAGCGGCGCAACAGCGGTGTCGGAAGTCGATCTCTCGCCGCGCGCAATGCGGCAGGGCTTTCCGAATGCGCAGGCGTTGCAGCGTTATGACGTCGTCTACGTGCCGCGCTCGGCGATCAGCCAAGTGAACCTGTTCATGCAGCAGTATGTTCGCGACGCTCTGCCGGTGCAGTTCAGCTTCTACTACGATCTCCGCGGCGACCGTAACAACTAGCCCGATCTCGGGCTTGTGATCGGCCTCTCAGTCACGTGATTTGCCGCGCCTGCTGGCAAGCGCGCACGCTTCCTTGCAACGATAAGGGAGGCAAATCATGGCCATGGCGCTGGCACGCCGCGCGCGCGTTTCGTTCGCACCCAACGTAGACCCGAACGTCATTCCGTTCATCGACGTGCTGCTGGTTCTACTGATCATCTTCATGGTCACAGCGCCGAAGCCCACAACCGATTTGCGCGTGGACCTGCCCCGGCCAGGACCATCCGTGCATCTCGTCATTGAGCCGACCATTGTCCAAGTTCGCGCGTCGCCCACAGGCGCCCGCGTTTTCCTGAACGGCGAAGAGGTCTCACGTGCTGGGCTACCGGCCGCAGCAATGGCCCATATTCTGGCCGCCAATACCGCGCTCGCACGAGAAGACGTGCTCACGGAGGGAAAGCTGTTCGTGCGCGCCGACCTCGAGGTCTCCTACCAGGACGTCGTTTCGGTCGTTGAGGGTTTGCAGGCGGCTCAGTTCCAGCGCGTCAGCATCGTTGCGCAGGACGCGGACGCCCCCTAGGCGCCGTTGAAACCGGCGCCCCGCGCCGCGAATGCTGCATACTTGGGCGCGGGCGCCGCCAAACGCGGCGAAAGCCCTGGCGCTCCGCCGCAGATCGGACGCATCATCGCGACAGATGCGCAACTTCTTCGACGACATGTACGGAACTGACGGCGAGGTCCGCAACGCCTACGCCGCCATCGCCGCATGGCTCGCCGATACACCGTCCGACGTACTGGAGACCAAGCGCGAGGAAGCCGAGCGCCTCTTCCGCCGCGTCGGCATTACCTTCGCGGTCTACACCGAAGGCGGCGACACCGAACGGCTGATCCCGTTCGACATCATCCCGCGCGTGCTCGACGCCGAGGAATGGTCTCTACTCGAACGCGGCCTCGTCCAGCGCGTCACCGCGCTGAATCGATTCCTCGCCGATGCCTACGGCTCCCGTGAGATCGTCAAAGCCGGCAAGCTCACCAACGAATACATCGACAACCAACCCGCCTATTGCGCGCAGATGCAGGGCGTCTCGGTGCCAGGCGGCATCTACACCCACATCGCCGGCATCGATCTCGTGCGCACCGGCGCCGACGAGTTCTACGTCTTGGAGGACAATTGCCGCACGCCATCCGGCGTTTCCTACATGCTGGAAAACCGCGCCGTGATGATGCGGCTCTTTCCGGAGCTGTTCGCGCGCGTGGGCGTCGCACCGGTTGCACGTTATCCGCAAGACCTGCTGGCGACACTCCGCTCGCTGACGACGCCGATCGGCGAAGAGCCCTGCGTCGTGGTGCTAACGCCGGGCCAGTTCAACAGCGCCTATTACGAGCACTCCTTCCTTGCTGATGAGATGGGCGTCGAGCTTGTCGAAGGCGTGGACATCACGGTGCAGGACAAGAAAGTCTACATGCGCACCACCGACGGGCTGAAGCGCGTCCACGTCATCTACCGGCGCATCGACGACGACTTCCTCGACCCGCTCGCGTTCCGCGCGGACTCCGTACTCGGCGCACCGGGGCTGATGGAAGCGTACCGTGAAGGCAACGTGGCGCTTGCCAATGCGCCAGGCGCGGGGCTCGCGGACGATAAGGCCGTTTACATGCACGTGCCGGAGATGGTGCGCTTTTATCTGGGCGAAGAACCGATCCTAAAGAACGTGCCGACATGGGATTGCGCCAATGAAGGCGCACTCGCATACGTGATGGATCATCTGGAAGAGCTGGTCGTCAAGGAGACGCGCGGCTCTGGCGGCTACGGCATGCTAGTGGGTCCGCACGCGACCAAGAAGACCCGCGATGCGTTCGCAAAGAAACTGCAGCGCAACCCCTCGGCTTACGTGGCGCAGCCGACCTTGGCGCTTTCCACCTGCCCGACCTTTGCTGGCTCTGTCTGCGCGCCGCGCCACGTCGATCTCAGGCCCTTCGTGCTATCGGGCGTCGATGGCGTGCGCATCGTTCCTGGCGGTTTGACGCGCGTGGCGCTGCAGGACGGCTCGCTCGTCGTGAACTCGAGCCAAGGCGGCGGCACCAAGGACACGTGGGTGCTGCGGTCGAACGGAAACGGGCGCTGATGCTCGCGCGCGCCGCAGACGCCCTGTTCTGGCTCGCGCGCTACATGGAGCGCATCGACAACCTCGCCCGCCTGATCGAAGCGGCGCAAAGCATGGCCGGCGTCTCGAGCGAAGCCGAAGAATGGCGCTCTGCGCTTGCGGCCGCGGGCGTCGATGAGCTCTTCGACGAAGTCTACGATGAGGTGACGCCCGATACCGCGGCGCGCTTTTTGTGCACCGGCCCCGACAACGATTCTTCGATCATCAGCTGCCTCGATCAAGCCCGCATCAATGCGCGGGCGATGCGCACGGCGCTAACACGCGACATGTGGGAGGCGGTCAATCAGGGCTGGCTCGAATCGCGCGCGCTGACTGAACAGCACTTTTCGTCCGCGCGCCTCGCGGAAACCTTGGACTGGGTGCGCACGCTCTCGACGCGCTTTTCCGGCGCGTACGAAACTACGATGCTGCGCAATGAGAATTATTGGTTCGTGCGGCTCGGCACTTTTGTTGAACGCGCTGATAACACGGCGCGAATCCTCGACGTAAAATATCACTTGCTGCTGCCACGCGAGTCCTCCGGCGTCGGCGGCATGCTGGACTATTACCAGTGGACCAGCGTGCTCCGCGCGGTGTCCGCCGTGCGCGCGTATCAGTGGGTCTACCGCGAAGAGGTGCAGCCCTGGAACGTCGCCGAACTGATGATCCTGCGGCCCGAGATGCCGCGATCGTTGCGCGCCTGTTATGACGGCATCGTTGGCTGCCTCGAGGAACTCTCCAAAATCCACGGCGGCAAACGCGGCGAGTGCCACCGGCAGGCCGGAGCCATCGCCGCTCAACTTCGTTTCGGCCGTATCGAGGACATTTTCCAGACCGGTCTGCATGAAGCACTGACAGACCACATCGATAAGACGAGAGAACTAGGCGATCAAATAGCGAATCTGTACATGCGTTAGCAGCGCTCTCGGCGGGATTTTATGACGTATTGCGTTGGTCTTTGTTTGCAGGAGGGGCTCGTGCTCCTGTCCGACACTCGCACCAATGCGGGGCCGGACAATATTGCCAGCTTCACCAAGATGAACGTGGTCGCCCCGGGCGATCGCGTCATTGCCATGATGAGCGCCGGTAACCTCGCCGTCACGCAAGCGGTGGTGGCGCGCGTGATCGATGGCCTCGGTCTCGATCCAAACGAGCCGTTCGATACGCTGATGACAGTGAAGTCGATGTACGAGGCGGCGCAATTGATCGGCAACGCCGTCAGCCGCGTCTACACCTCAGCGACGTCGGGGCCGAATGCGCAGAATTTCATGTTCGACGCCAGCATCATCGTCGCCGGGCAGATCGCTGGCGACAAGATGAAGATGTTCCACATCTACGCGGCGGGCAATTTCATTGAGGCGACGGTGGACACGCCATTCTTCCAGATCGGCGAAGCCAAGTATGGCAAGCCGATCCTGGATCGCGTCGCACGCTACGACACGCCGCTCGACGGCGCGGTGAAGCTGGCGCTGATTTCGATGGACTCGACGCTGCGGTCGAATTTTTCAGTCGGCCTGCCGGCGGACCTCCTGATCTACCGGCGTGACTCGCAGGAGATCGCGGCGTATGAGCGGATCGCCGAGGACGATCCGTACTTCAAGGATATCCGCACGCGCTGGTCGGAAGCGCTGCGCGAAGCCTATCGCGACCTGCCGGCCCCGCCCTGGCTGAGCTGACGCCTCTAAACTAGGCGCCGCAAGTTTTGCAGGAATGGCCGCGCGCGCCGCTACGAGCGATCAGCGACAGCCCACCTCGCGGACCGCACCATTTTCGGCGCGTGCCGCGCCATGGCCGCGCTAGGCCCTCGTTCACCAGGAGTGTGCCGAGATCCTGACCATCTACGAGCACGTAGGCGATGCGGCGGCCATAAATGTCATGACGAAATGTGCGGCGGACGCTAACGACACTCGCGCTGCGGACCAATCGAATGGCCGCCGATCTAGCGTCTTCACCGCGGGAGCGCTCCCAGAAGCACTTTGCGTTGTCGCCGGTTTCCGGTGCGTCGATGTTGGCGAACCTATAGCGGATGCCCGTCGCGAGGTCATCGATGGTGTCGCCGTCTATGATCCACGGCTGTGTAAGGAGATGCGGTTTTTTTTCGGCGAGCGCGTTGGCGAACGCGTGCCAAAGGAAATATCCGTAGCGCGTCGGAATGAGCGCTGCGCCGACGATGACCACCGCCGCAGCGGTCGCCATCGCAAATGTTTCGACGTTCGTGACAGGTAGCGCGGCAAGCTCTGCAGGGAGATCAAACGCCCACGCGCCAACGACCACCGAGATGGTCGTCCCGGAGACCAACTTAAGCGGCCACTTGGACCGCCGACGCCGGCGCGCGTACGCCGGCCGAAGAAATCGGGAAGGCATGCACAAGTGGCCGCGCCCTGAGCTCGACCCCGTTGTTTAGTGGTGCTTAACCGAAAGCCACTCGCGGGCGCGCTTTTGCGCTTCCGCGATAAGATCTCTCGACATTTGGTCGGCGAGTTCGCGGCGGCATTCCTTGGCCGCTTCCGAACCGCGCGACGCGGCGAGATTGAACCACATGTGCGCTTGCACCAGGTCCAGCTCTTGGCCGGTCGAATAGATCAAGCCCAGCTTGTAGAGGTTGTCGCTATCGCTTTGCGTACGCACGGCTTCGTGCGCCTCAGCGATTTCATGATCTGTAAACGCCATTCTGGCCGCTCCCTTGTACCACTTAGGAACGTCTGGCTTTAGCCATATCCGTTCCACCCCAATGACGTGCATTTTTCGCGCCGTCAGAGGTGGATCAATAACGTGCATAACTTGCGATAAGCTTAAGCGCCGCTAGCTTTGTTTCTTGAGCGCATCGGAAACTGACTTCGCCGTCTGTCCGAACAGGAAGCGCGCGCTTTCCTTATTTTCCGCGGCGTTTTGATCTGCTGCGGCGCGTAACGCCTCGCCGGTTTTGACGGCAATCATCACGGCCGGGCGCGCATAAATGCGATCGATCCAGTCTTTAAGCTTTGGGAAATCATCATAGCTCTGCCCGAGCCGATGCGCGCCGCGCAGCCATGGCCACGACGCCATGTCGGCGATCGAATACTCGCCTGCGAGATATGGCAGTTCACTCAGCCGCCGTTCGACGACACCGCAGAGACGATTGAGCTCATTCACGTACCGCGTGCGGCCGTACTCGATCAGCGTCTCATCATCGACGAGCTTCGGCGCGTAGTTGATGAAATGGCTTGCCTGCCCGGCCATCGGGCCAAGATTGGCCACCTGCCATATCAACCATTCGTCAACCACGACGCGTGCGCGTTCATCCGCAGGATAGAACTTGCCGCTCTTGCGTCCGAGATACTGAAGGATGGCGCCGGACTCGAAGATCGAAATTGGCGCTCCACCCGGCCCATCGGGATCGATGATCGCGGGCATCCGGTTGTTCGGCGAGATCGCCATGAAGCTCGGCGTGAACTGCTCGCCTTTGCCGATGTTCACGGGCTTGATCACGTGTGGGAGGCCCATTTCCTCGAGCGCGATCGTGATCTTGTGGCCGTTCGGCGTAGGCCAGATGTAGGCTTCAATCGGCTGCGGCATCGGCGTTCCTGAATCTAACCTGAACGAACATGGGAACAGATCGCGCGTCGCGCTAGCTCACGCAGAGTGAGTTCGCCTCCGACAAAGACTTCACGAGGACGTGACGCTCGGTCGGAACACTGCAAGACGCGGTCAAAAGATACGTCTGAGTATTGCAAATCAACGCGATGACAAACTCTGACAAAGCCTAAGCACAGAGTTCCGCATTCATTCAGACACAGTTCAGTCAAGCGACGACAAACTCGCAGGGCAAAGAGGGACCTTCTTTTGAACGGAGCAGTTCAAGGGAAGCAGGAAGGAGACCTCGTTATGAAACGCTTTGTGATGGCGGCGCTTGCCGCTGCTACATTCGCGGCGCCGCTGGCTCTGCCGGCTCAAGCCGCTGCACAACATCGCGACCGAGACTGGGATCGTGACCGTGACCGCGGTGATCGAGATCGAGATCGTGACTATGATCGTCGCGACCGTGACGGCCGCTGGGATCGCGACGATCGCCGTGACCGCAGAGATCGCGGCCGCCACCGCGGTTGGGATCATAGCCGCTACAATGGCTACAACTATCGCGGCCGCTGGTATTATGGCCCGCCGCCCGCTGCGTATCGCGACTACGCCGACTACGGCTATCGCAGCTGGCGCCGTGGCGACCGCCTGCCGTCATACTACCGCACCCGCTATGTCGAAGTGCGCGACTATGATCGCTACGGCTATCGCCGTCCGCCGCGCGGCTACCACTACGTCCGCGATGACCGCGGCGATCTGCTGCTCGTCGGCATCGCGACCGGCGTGATCTTGGGCATCATGCTGGCCGACAACTAACCCTCCCTTGTTGGCCTGATGCCTTCAAAGCGCCCCGCAGCACCTCCCCGGCTGCGGGGCGCACTTTATGTGCATTAACCCGCGCTCAACTAAACTGATTGAGGCTCCCCAACGAACCACCGAGGAGCCTTTTCACATGCTGATGTACATCTGGATGTGCGTGATGGTGCAAGCCTTCGTGCCCGGCGGCGATCGCATCGCCTCGCTCCAGGCCGGCTCGTTCGAAGCGCACCTCCGGGCCGAGATCGACGGCCCTGCCGTGATTGGCGCGGCTGGGCACGTGGCGCGCTACACACCGCTTGCGGCTCGCGCGCGCTAACTGCGCTTCACATAGACCCAAGCACGCAGGCCGGACGCGAGTTCGGCATCGACGCGCTTGTAGTCTGACACTTCGTAGGAATCCGCGGCGGCGAGTTCCGTTGGCGTGATCGCGAACACCGTGCCTGGCACGCGGTCTGCCGGATATTCGGAGCGCACCACAATCGGATGAAAGCGCTCGCCGCTCTTGGCGAGCACATCGGGATCGGTGATCTCGACCAACTCTTTCTTGAAGCCCACGAGCGCGTCTGCCGCGCCGTCGAGCAACCGCCCAAACGTGGCGCGCTGCACCTCGGGCAGTTGCAGTGTCCCGTAGGAGAAGAGGCGCTCGCTCGCCTCGCTCACACGCCGAGCTTCCTCTTCAAAATCTCGTTCACCACCGCTGGGTTCGCTTTGCCGCCGGTCGCCTTCATCGCCTGGCCGACCCACCAGCCGAACGCCTTCGGGTTCTTCTGCACGTCAGCGACCTTATCGGCGTTCGCGGCCATCAACTCGTCGATGGCTTTCTCGATTGCGCCGGTGTCGGTGACTTGGCGCAATCCTTCGCGATCCACGATGGCGCCGGGCGCGTCGCCGGTCTCCAACATCTTGGCGAAGACGTCCTTAGCGATCTTGCCGTTGATGGTGCCGTCCTTGATCAGATCGAGCAGCGCGCCGAGCGCGTCGGCCTTCACCGGCGATTGCGCCAGCTCCAGGCCACTCTTGTTCAGCGCGCCGAACAGTTCCTGCGTCACCCAGTTCGCCGCTTGCTTGCCATCGCGGCCCTTGGCGACTGTTTCGAAATACGCCGCCGCTTCGCTATCGCCCGACAGCACGCCAGCGTCATACGCCGTCAGCCCGTAATCGGCGACGAAGCGCTTCTTCTTCGCGTCCGGCAATTCAGGCAGCGACGCCTTGATCTCGGCGATCCACGCATCGTCCAGCACCAGCGGCAGCAAGTCCGGGTCTGGGAAGTAGCGATAGTCGTGCGCGTCTTCCTTGGAGCGCATGGTGCGCGTTTCGCCCTTGTCCGGATCGAACAGGCGCGTCTCTTGATCGATGCTGCCACCGCCTTCGAGAATTTCAATCTGACGGCGCGCTTCGTACTCGATCGCTTGCTGCATGAAGCGCGTCGAGTTCACGTTCTTGATTTCGCACCGCGTGCCCCATTCCTTGGTGCCGGCCTTGCGCACCGAGACGTTCACATCGGCGCGCATGGAGCCTTCTTCCATGTTGCCGTCGCAGGTGCCGAGCGCGCGCACGATCGAGCGCACCTTATTGAAGTAAGCCGCCGCCTCCTTCGATGAACGCATGTCCGGCCGCGAGACGATTTCCATCAGCGCGACGCCCGCGCGATTCAAATCGACGTACGTCTCGTTCGGCGACAGATCATGGATCGATTTGCCAGCGTCTTGCTCCAAGTGCAGGCGCTCGATGCGGATCTCGATCGGCGCTTCGCCATCCGGCTCAATCTCGATCGCGCCTTCGCCAACGATCGGGTGTTGGTACTGGCTGATTTGGTAGCCTTGCGGCAGATCGGGATAGAAATAGTTCTTCCGGTCGAACCGGCTCTTCTTGTTGATATGCGCATTGAGGCCAAGGCCGGTGCGGACCGCTTGCTCCACGCAAAATCTGTTGATCACCGGCAGCATGCCGGGCATCGCCGCATCGACTAGCGACACATGCGCGTTCGGATCACCGCCATAAGCGGCGCTCGCGCCCGAAAACAGCTTCGCGTTCGAAGTCACCTGCGCGTGCACTTCGAGGCCCACAATGATTTCCCATTGGGTCTTCTGGCCGGCAACAAGCTGGTCAGGGCGGGCGGAGCGGATATCGAGTGCAGTCATGGTGCGGAGATAAGAGGATTGGCCGAACCACGCAACCGGCTGCAGGTTGGCGCGCGCGCCTTCAGGCGCGCACTTCTTCACTAAGCGAGGCGCTTGTGTTCAAGCGGGGCTGAAGCCCCGCGCTCCAACCTCAACGCGTCCGGGCGTAACCGTTGACAATCCGCGGGGCAGCGCGCGCGGGCTCGGCGGACGGGCCGGATGCGATCTGGACCGCCTTTTCACCAGGTCCAAACTGGCGCAGCATTTCGCGTTCTTGCTCAGCGTCTGAGGCAACTTCGGCGCGGCAGCTCAAGCGCCGGTCTTCGTACCAAAGCGCCTCACCCGCAGCGCAATCGTGATTGAGGGAGTCCGCGACGTAACGCATCGATGTGCCGGGCAGACACCGAAACAGCTCGCCCGCATAGGTCGCGACCACATCACGCTCGGCAAAGGTCTGCGACGCGGGGTGCGGCATGCCACGGGCATCCATGCAGATCGCTTGCACGCTGATGCTGCGATCCTGCGCGCGCGCGGGCGCTACGCCGAGAAAGCCAACGCCAAGGGCGAGAACAAGCCGCTTCATGACACAACTCTAAACCAACGACGCCTGCGGAGAACCCGGTTTCGCTTTCCAATTGGCCATCGGTACGCAAGTATCTGGCCGGGGACGGGCGCTCGGAGCACTCGGATGAAGACCACCCACTTAATGCTGGCCTGCGCCATCACGGCGCTCGCGGCCTGCGGCCAAACCAACGCCACCACCGACCCAATCACTGCGCCCGCTCCCGTCGCGGAAGCGCCGGCCGCGAGCTCATGCGCCGTGATCGCCAACCGCAATTGGACTGCTCACGTCAACGCCATGCCTGGGCCGGGTGCACAGCGCACGCTGATCGTGACCGGCGAAGTGGATTTGCCGACGCCAGGCTACGCCGCGACGCTCGATCTCGGCCCCGCCGACCGCAGCGCGATTCCGGTGCAGCAGCTCATCGTCACCTCGACAGCGCCCAGCGGCATCGTCGCGCAAGTCGTGACGCCAACGCCCGTGCGTTACGAAGGCCCCGCCATCGCGCAGCAATATCGCGCCGTGCGCATCATGTGCGGCGGCCAGCAGCTGGCTGAAATCACCGACATCGTCACCGCCCAATAGGCACACCCCTCGGCCCAAAATAAAAACCCCCGCTTTCGCGGGGGCAGGCCGAGGGGTGATGGCCTTGAGTTAGATTGGGAGAGAGGTCGAAGCGTTTGCGTGTGGGATCACCACACGCTCTGACCAACGCCGCCATCCATAGTCATGGCGCCGTTGAAGGTGGTTTCGGTGCGCGAGGCGCGCACTTCGGTGTCGCGGATGCGGACCAGCTTGTCGCCGGGGCCGTGGCGGCGCAGCAGCGAACGCTCGTTGCACGGGCGGCGCGCGATCTGCGGACGGCACTCAACGCGGCCGCCTTCGTACCAAAGCGCTTCGCCCTGGGCGCAGTCGGCCGAGCGGCCGTCGATGGTGTAGCGCATGCGGGTGCCCGACATGCAGCGATAGATCTCGCCACGATAGCCGTGGGCGACATCACGGCCGCCAAAGGTTTGCGACGCCGGGTGCGGGTTGTTGCTGGCGTCGATGCAGATCGCTTGGATCAGCAAATCGCGCTCACGGGTGACGCTCTCCATCTCGACCGACGCTTCGCCCACAGCGAAGGCGCCAGACGTGACAGCAGCAGTCGCGCCGCCTTCCATCACCATGTTCTGACGAATGATGGTGTCGCCCGTGCGGACGTTGGCGACCGCAATGGCAAACGCGGAAGCGCTAGCCTGAGCGCGGGCGCCGGCGTTCACTACCACGATATTCGGCGGCGGCACATTCGGCGGCGGCACGATCACGACCGGCGGCGTGCAGCACGGCGGCGGTGGCGGCGGGGGTGGGTTGCAGCCGTGATGGCACGCGGGCGGACGGTGGCAGCTATTGCCGCCGCAATCCGCAGACGCTTCCGTCGGCAGCGTCAGAAAACCAAGGGCTGCGACGCCAAACGCGATCGCGGCCAGAATGTACCGGGCTGGAACGGTCATATGCCGTTTCTCCTTAACTTCTCCCGGCGTGCTGCAAGCGAGGGGCCAGTCTCGCGTTAACGGCGAAACAGCCCCTTCTCAGCACGCAATTCCCTTGTCTCGCTTGGGCCTGAGGCTTGCGTGTGCCCTTGCGCACTCGAAGCAACATCACGGCTGTTAAGTTTAATGATGGGGGAAGAGACCTTTCATCCCGACACACGCGCGCTCCTCGCCTATGGCCGAGCGCTCGCTGGCGCGGGCGCGCCGCCTAAGAAGGGCGGCGCCGATCAGGTGCTTGAGCGTCTGTTCGTGATCGAGCGCACCAAGGACGGCCGCATGCCGATCCGCACCTTCGGGCAAGATCTGGTTAAGCTATTCGGCCGCGACCTGCGCGAACACGATTTCGCGCGCTTCTTCTTGGCCCCTGATCTCGCGATGATGAATGCGCTAATCGATGCGTGCGCGACCGCGGGCGAACCCGGCATTGCACGCATTACCGCGGAGACCGCCGGCGGATCAGTGCTCGGCGCGGAAATCCTGCTGACGCCGCTTAAGGTCGACCACAAGCTAGGCAACCGCTTTCTCGGCCTCTTCCAATCGCTCGGCGGCGAACCGTTCCTGGATGGATGTTCGATTCAGCTGTTACGATTGGGCTCATTGCATCCGCCGGCGGCCAAGGCGCCGAAGGGCATGCGGCTCGTCGTCGTGAACGACTAGATGCGTACGCGGAGCAAATGCGACCCGATCCTGAGTTATTTCGCCGAAGCCGAGGCGATACGAATTTCCACGCGGCGATTTTGTGCGCGGCCCCATTCGCTGGCGTTTGTAGCGATCGGCTCGAACTCGCCCATGCCGTCGGTGTCGATGCGGCGATGGCGGACGCCATAATCCGTCAGCGCATCGGCGACGGATCGGGCGCGGCGTTCGGAGAGGCGAAGGTTGTAATCGTCAGAGCCGATGGCGTCCGCGTGACCGATGATCGTCACTGACATGCCGGGATAGCGCGACAGGGTCTGCGCCAGTTGGCGGATTTGCGGCGTAAATTCGTAGCGCACATTGGCGCGGTTGAAGTCGAAGGTGATGTCGGACGGCATCCGCACGCGGACTTCGTTGGGCGATACGCGCTCGACCGTCGCGCCAGCGGAGGCAGACGGCGCCATGGTGGTTCGCAAGTCCTGCTCAGCGCGGTCCATCTCGCTTTGCTGCGCGAAGGCCGGTGCGACGGACGCGGCTACCAGTGCAATGGCCACAAGCAATGAACGCATGGGACGGCTCCCTCACAGCAACCGCCGCTGATGTGTTCCGCGTCTATGGCGAATCTGGGGCCTTGCGCCGCCCCAGCGCGCCGCTGACAGCGACGATGATCCCCGCACCGATCATGAACGCGACAACGAGGCCGGCTAGGTTCACCGCAATCTGGACATAGCTGATCGCTGTCGGATCCATGAAAAAGTACGGATAGAAGCCGTCGAACGCGCCGCGCGTAAGCCCATAAACTGCATAAGCGGCGGGCCACAGCGCCGCGAACGCCGCATCGCGCCAAGTCAGGCCGCCATGCGGACGCAACGCCCAGAAGATCGCAAACAGGATCGGCACGACGTTGTGGACAATGACGTCGGCCACCTTCTGCCAGCCTTGCGGGTCCCAGCGCGCCGCCAGCAGCACGTTGTAGGTGATGCACACGAACAGGATCGACGTCACCGCCATCAACTCGACGCGACGACTGTTGAGGCCGGTGGCGCTAGCAGGATTGAGCGCCGCACGCGCCATCACCAACGTGACGAACGTGTTAGTGAGAATCGTGAAATACGCAAAGTAGCGCCACGTCGCTTCGACCGGCGACGCGCCGTTCGACGTCATGTCGGCGTACAGTAGCACGTGCTGCAGAATGAGTCCGAACACGCCGACCAACGCGCCCACGATAGCCGCAAGCCGCGCGGCGCTCATACGGCGCCCACGCGTTCGTCCTCGGCGATCGGCGCATCCTGCGGCGGCAGCAAAGCCTTGCCCCGGATCATGTCGGAGAGTTTCTCCGCGATCATGATGGTGGGCGCATTGGTGTTGCCGCCGATCAAGGTCGGCATCACCGACGCGTCGATCACGCGCAGCCCGTCGATGCCACGCACGCGGAGCTCTTGATCCACCGGCGCCTTGGCATCCACGCCCATGCGCACGGTACCGACGGGGTGATAGAGCGTCTCCGCCGTGGACCGGATCCACGCATCCAGCTCGCTGTCCGTCCGGATGTGCGCACCCGGCGCGATCTCCGCGCCACGATAACGATCAAACGCCTCTTGCGAGACGATGTCCCGGATCAACCGGATACTGTCGCGCATGCAGCGAATATCGTTTGGCTCGCTGAGATAGCGCGGATCGATGATCGGCGACGCGAACGGATCGCGCGACGCCAGTTGCACCGTACCGCGGCTCTCTGGCCGCAGCGGGCAGGTGTGAATGGTGAAACCGTCCGCCTCCGCTTTAACCCGGCCGTGATCGCGCATCAGGGCGTTGACGAAGTGAATTTGCACATCCGGCCGGTCCAACTCGCCGCGCGTTTTGATGAAGGCGCCCGAGTGCAAGTGGATCGTTCGGCCATGCCCGGTGCCGCGCAGCATGTACTCGATGCCGACCATCGTCTGCTTCGAGCCCTGAAGCAGCGAGTACAGCGTAATCGGCTTGGTGCATCCGTACAGCACACCGCAATCGATGTGATCCTGCAGGTTGCGGCCGACTTCCGGTGAATCGACCTCAACCGGAATGCCAAGCTTCTTCAGGTCGTCAGCAGGCCCGATGCCTGAGAGCAGCAGCAGCTGAGGCGATTGGAATGCGCCCGCGCTCACCAGCACTTCGCGCTTGGCGTAAACAGTCTTCACCGGCTTGCCGAGGCCGGCGGAATACTCAACACCGACCGCCATGTTGCGCTCAATGATGATGCGCCCAGCATGCGCGTTGGAGATCACCGTCAAGTTCGGGCGCGTACCGACAACCGGGCGCAGATACGCGTTCGCTGTCGACCAGCGTTTCCCATCCTTGATGGTCAGGCTGTAGATGCCGGCGCCTTCCTGCTGATAGCCGTTGAAGTCGCGCGTGACCGGGAAGCCGGCTTGCGCGGCGGCGCGGATGAACACCTTCTGCAGCGGATACCCAGGCGGGCTTTTGGAAACGTAGAGCGGCCCGCCTTCGCCGTTCCAAGCATCGCCGCCGGTCTCGTTGTTCTGCGAGCGCTTGAAGTAGGGCAGCACGTCCGCATAGCCCCAGCCGGTCAGGCCCGTCTGGCGCCAGTGATCGTAATCGCGCGCGTGGCCGCGGATATACATCATCGCGTTGATCGAGGATGAGCCACCCCAACCGCGTCCGCGCGGCTGAAACAGACGCCGGCCACCGAGCTCAGCTTGCGGCGCTGTCTCGAACGCCCAGTTCGTCGCGTTCTTGTTGTTGAAGAGCTGGCTGGCGCCCGCCGGCATGTTCACGAGCAGGGTGTCGTTATGGCCGCCCGCCTCCAGCAGCGCGACACTGATATTCGGGTCTTCGCTCAGCCGGGTCGCCAGCACGCACCCGGCGCTGCCGGCGCCCACGATCACGTAATCGAAGCGATCGCCACTCTCTATATCCGCCACGTTTCCGTCCCTCTTATGGTTGCCGGAACCTTTGCGCGCCCGCCGCCCCGGCGCCAAGCCCTGCCCCTCCGTCAAAGCTTAATCAAACGTTTACGGTGAACAGTGCATTGATGATGCGATGACCCAGATTGCAGCAAAGCTCGATCTCGCCGCCGCCGCGCGCCGGCTCACCGCCGCTCAGGTCGGCCTGCGCGAACGCCGCCGCTTCCGCCGCATGCCGATCCAAGTCAGCGGCCGGCTGCTGGATACGTTCGGGCGCGAACACGATTGCCGGACTGAAGACATTTCGCCCGGTGACGTCCGCATCGCGGCCACCACGCTGCCGCCGATCGGCGAACGCGTCATTATCTATCTTGAAGGCATCGGCCGCGTGTCCGGCAAAGTCGCGCGCAGCTGCGGCGAAGGCGAAGTCGCTGTCATCTTCGACTTCACTGCGCACAAGCGCGAGAAGCTCGCCGAGCAATTGACACTGATCGTTAACCGCGATCTCGGGATCGAGGCGCCGGTGCGCCCGACGATCAGCGACGGCGCTCAGCTGGTGAAACTCGAATTCGAGACTGGCGAAGCGTACGAGGGCGAAGTCGTCGACTTCTCGCTCGCCGGCATCACCATAAAGAGTAAGCGGCCGCCGCCCCTGATTGGCGTGTGGGTCCGGGTGGGCACGGTGTATGGCCGCGTGGCTCGCTTAATCGAGGGCGGCTTCGCCATCGACTTCGACCAGCACAAACGTCCCTAATAAACTCTTCTCCGGCACGGCGATTGCTTCCGTTCCACTTCACCGATGAGGCGAGTAACTCATCGTGCTGAATTGGAGCATGAGCCCGTGAGCGACGTCGCCCCTCCCAAGATCGCAACCGCCTCGACCTGGTGGGTGCAGATCCGCGGCAAAGCGTTTGGCCCATACTCCCTTGAGCAAATGGCGCGCTTTCTCGCGGAAGGCCGCGTGCGCCAGACATCAATGGTTTCGCAACAGCCCGACACCGGTTGGACCGAAGCCCGCCGCGTGACCGAACTGCGCGCCATGCGCACGCCGAAAGCTAGCAACGACGCCGGCGCTTCGGAAGCCGCCAACATCTTCGTCCACGCCGAGATCATCTCCGGTTCGTGGATGGCGTTCATGGCGGCGCTCGAAAGCATGGGCCAAGTCTGCGACCTCGCGCCCGGCCTCTGGCTCGTGCGCACCAAGTTCACCTCTGGCGTTGTTCGCAACACGCTTTCGCAAACACTCGAACGCGGCGATCGCTTTGTCGTGGTCGACGCTACCCGCGATCGCTTGGCCTGGTTCAACCTCGGCCCGGAAGTCGATGTCCGCATCGGCAAAGTGTGGAACGGCCCGCTGCGCGCGGAAGCGAAAGCCTAAGTCGGCGGCACACCCGTCATCAGGTACGGGTACGGGTTCATCGAGTCCGCCTGCCACCAGCGGCGCTCGGTCCCACGCAAACGTTGAATCTCGAAATGCAGATGCGGCACCGGCGCGTTGCCCGTCATGCCGACATATCCAATCGTCGCGCCTTGGCGGACTTGATCGCCTTCGAGTAACCCAGCGGCGCGCGCGCTGAGGTGACCATAATAATAGACGAAGCGCTCGGTCTGATCGAATTGATAGATCGTGATCCCGCCGCGGACACTGTCGAAGAATTTCACAATGCGCCCGTCCGCCACGGCCTGCACGCGGGTTCCTTGCGGCGCGATAATGTCGATGCCTTGATGTGTGCGTCCTTCGGACCGCGCGTCGCCCCAGGTGTCCTGCAACTCGGAGCGTGTCACGCCCTCGACCGGTATCATGAGACGCGCACGCAGACGCTGCTGCGGCGTCGTGGGCTGGCGGTGTTTGACGAGGAGTTCGGCATCCTGAGCGGGCGCAGACAGCGGCACAGGCGCCTGACGCGGCCACAACGCCACGCCCACAGCCAAAGTCGCGACTAATCCGATGATATGAAGCCAAACGCCTCTCATCCTACCGCAACACGCCGCGCGTCGCTGAAGTTCCCGCTACACAAGCGGCGCCTTAACGCCTCATAATGGTCGCGACGCTGCGTCAGGCCACTGCTGCTGCGGAGCAAAGGGCGCATGAACCGACGGAACTTGCTGCAATTCGCGGGCGGAACTTTGCTGAACGGCGCGCTGGTCGGCGGCGGCGCTGCAGCGCTGATCTTGCCCGCAAACGCGACTACGCTAACCGGGCCGCCTGCCACGCGCGCGGCTGAGGCGCGGCGGCTCGCATTCGTCAACACGCACACGGGCGACACGTTCGCCGACGCGTACTGGGAAGCGGGCAACTACGTCCCCGACGCGATGGCGGCGATCAATCACGTCATGCGCGATCACCGCTCCAGCGAAGCGCACGAGATCGATCCGCGCTTGCTCGATCAGCTGCACGCGCTGCGAGGCGCAGTCGAAACGCAAACACCCTACCAGATTATTTCCGGCTATCGCTCGCCCGTGACCAACGCCGCGCTGCACGAAGGATCGAGCGGCGTTGCAACGCGCAGCCTGCACATGGAAGGCCGCGCCATCGACATACGCATCCGCGGCGTGGACACCGCCCGCTTGCGCGACGCGGCGCTTGACATGGCCGCCGGAGGCGTTGGCTATTACCAAGCCTCCGACTTCATCCACGTCGATACCGGCCGCGTTCGCCGCTGGTAGTTAGCCGCGCCCGCTTTCGCGCGCGGCCAGGCCACTGCCTTCCTGAATCGTCACTGGCACACCGACGCTGACGGCGCGGCCAAGTTCAGTCGCATCCCAGTTGGTGAGACGGATGCAACCGTGTGACTGCGTCTTGCTCACTTGCGCCGGGTTGGCAGCGCCGTGGATGCCGTAGGTTTCCGCACTCAGCGCAATCCACACCGCGCCGACCGGATTGTTCGGACCCGCGGCGATGTCCACCGCACCGTGGCTACGGCGGCCAAACGTCGGCAAACGCGCTGGATCGTAGCGATAGGTCGGGTCAAACGCGACGCCGCGCACCGTGTGCTCGCCGACCGGCGCAGGCGCATCGCCGCTGCCGATGGTGGCGGGGTAGTAGGCAACGAGTTGGTTCGATGCATCGAACGCACGCACCGCGCCTTCATCGATATCAACCTGGACCGACGCCACTGTGGCGCTAAGTTCACCACCGCCGTTGGCGACAACGATTTCCGTGCCGGCCGTCGCAAAGTCCACGCTGGGATTCAGCGTGCGCAGCAGATCCTCGTCCATGTGGAATTTCTCGGCGATCGCCTCGGCGGCGCTCTCGTAGCCGACGCGCTCAAGGCGTGACATCGCTTCGAGATCCTGCGGCACATCCACGAAGGGCCCAGACACGTCTTCTGACGTCAGCACATAGGCCACGAGCGCAGGCGACGAATCCGCCTGCTCCAGGCGCGTCAACAATGCATCGTCGGCGAGACCGTTCACGGGCAAATTGTTCGCGTGCTGATACGCTGACACCGCTTTGCGGACATTCTCACCGTCATAGCCATCGATCACACCCGGCGAGAAATGCGCGCGGTCGAGTAGCACTTGAATGCGCACCAGGCCAGCATCGTAGCTCACCGTGGATGCGGGGGTCGTCGCCGTCGGCGATTCACCCGCCGGCGGCGGTGCGGGCGTCGGCGCGGCGGCCGGCTGCAAACGCTCAGTCGGATCCGGCGCCTGCGCGGGCATGGGCGTCGTGAAGCGCGAAGCGTTGACGCGATCCATCTCGGCGCGCGTGGCTTCGGCCATCTGCACCACGGGTGCGGAACTTTGCGTATCGGCGGCAGGCGGCGAACACGCAGCCGCTAGCAAAACCAACGGCGTGACAACGGCGATGAACTTCATGTGAGCTACCCCTGATAATCCCTCAGGTGCTCAATCGGCGGCGCGCGGTTTCGTTCCGCGCCGGAACTTCGCGCGTCAGCCTGCGCGGAACGAAAGCGGCAAGCGAAGATGCCGACCGGCACCCGACGAACCGTCCGGCAAGGTCGGCCGCACCCGAGCATTGCGCGAAATGCTGAGCGCTGCATCACCGAAGCCGTAACCGGACGGACTTTCCTGCGCCACGGAGCAATCAAGACGGCCATTGCCGGCAATGACGCAGTCAAGCGTCACACGGCCGGACTGACCTTGATCCAATGCGCGGCGCGGGAAATACCGCGCGAAGTCGCGCGAGCTTGGCTCGCGCACCCAGCTCACGTCCGAAATCTCGAGACCCCATGTCGGCGCGGGGCCCTCGGCAACCTGTTCTTCTTCAGGCTCTTCGAGCGGATCTGGTTTGTCGTCTTCCTTGACCTCTTCTTCCGGCTCTTCCTCACGCTCAGCGACAGGCGGCGGCGCGCCTGCGCCCGCGACGGCATCAGACTGGCGCACAAAGACAGTGCGTTCATTCCATCCAACAGCGTACCAATCACCGCCCAATCCACGCGACACCCGGCCAGTGACGTTCAACGTAACACCAGCGCCGAAGGCCACCGCCTGCGGGCTTGCAGCGTCAGGCGCTTCGTATCCCGCCACGCGCTCGCTTGCGGTGACGAGTTCGGTTTGCGGCGCATAGGCTTCGACGGTGTAGGCGTCCTCGACGGCGCCGCCGCTCATGCTGCGATACGCCAAAAATCCGAGACCAAGAACGAGAGCGGCCGCGACGCCGATCGCGATCGGCAGCCAAGGCGGACGCTGTTGCGGCGACGCCGGCGCTGGCGCCGGTTCAGGCGCGGCTTGCGGCGGCGGCTCTGGCGGCGGCCCCGATGGTGGTTCTGGCACGTCGGTCATGTGGCGGTAAGCTAGGCTTGCAGGATGGCCATGTGAAGGCGCTGGTTAGGCGAGCCGGCTGGGTTTCAAGTCCCGCTTGTAGCGCTTCCAGTTCTCAACGTAGTGCGCGGCCGAGAACTGAAACATCTGCCGTTGCGGTTCGTCCAATGTTCGAATGGCCCGCGCGGGCGCGCCCGTGACGAGCGAGTTTTCCTCGAACGTCTTGCGCTCCGTCACCAGCGCATGCGCGCCGACAAGGCAGTGACGGGGGACGACCGCGTGGTTCAACACCGTCGCCTTGATGCCGATGAGCGAGGTGTCGCCAATGGTGCAGCCGTGCAGCATCACCTGATGGCCAATGGTGACGTCGCGCCCGATCGTCAGCGGCGCACCCATGTCGGTGTGGAGTACGCTGCCGTCCTGCACGTTGGAATTTTCGCCCACCACGATCGGTTCATTGTCGCCGCGCAACACGGCGCCGAACCACACCGACGCGTTCCGCTTCAGAACGATCCGGCCAATCAGCACCGCGGTCGGCGCGACCCAGTAGGCGTCCTCGTCCTCGTCCTCGACCTCGAGGTCGGCATCAGCCAGGGCAAATATCGGCATCGTTTCGGCTCCCGAGCTTGTGCGAAATATTTGAGACGTTCCGCTTCCTCAACGCGTCGTTAACCGATGTAGCGTCTCCTGTAACCCATCGGATCAGGGCTTTTCTGATCCACCCGTCTCCAGAGCGCTGGTAGCCAGCGTTCGCATCTGGGGGAGAATGTGGGCGCACGGCGCAAGATCAGCGCACTCGACATACCGCCGCCCGGCGTTCCCCTCGACGACTCCTTGGATCAATTCTTCGAACACCCGCCCGGCAGAAGCCGCGCGGGCAATCACCGCTCCCGGAAGGAGACCTTAATGGCGAAGCGCACCACCAAGCGTCGGCATGCACAAGGCGTGCTCAACGTTCAGGAATTTCAGCGTGATGACCGTCGGCAGCGCAATCTGCAGGTGCTCGATGGCGGCTACAAACCGGCCAATGACGCCGCCGCACGCGATACGAGCTTCGTCAAAACCGTCCGCGCCAAATCCAAAGGGCAAACTGCCCTGATGGAGGCGATCGACACGCACGCCCTTTGCCTGGCGCTTGGCCCGGCGGGCACCGGGAAAACCTATCTCGCCATCGCCAAGGCGGTCGAAGCGCTCGAAGGCGGCAAAGTCGGCCGCATCGTGTTGTCGCGGCCCGCGGTTGAAGCGGGTGAAACGCTGGGCTTCCTGCCAGGCGCCATGGAAGACAAACTCGCCCCTTACCTTCGCCCGCTCTACGACGCGCTGCAGGAACGGCTTTCGCCGAAGCGCCTGAAGGCGCTGATGGCGGAAGGGCTGATCGAAATCGCGCCGGTTGGCTTCATGCGCGGACGTACGCTCAACAACGCGTTCGTGGTGATCGACGAAGCGCAGAACTGCACATACGGGCAGATCAAGATGCTGCTGACGCGCCTTGGGTGGAATTCCACCATGGTCGTCACCGGCGACCCGGCCCAGACCGACTTGCTGCCGGATCTCTCCGGTTTGGCTTCGGTCGCCGACAAGCTGGAGAACATCGGCAACATCGCGGTCTGCCGCCTCACCGATTCAGACATCGTCCGCCATCCCCTGGTCGCCGCCATGCTGGGCGTCTTGTAAGCGCCCGCGCCACGCTGTTTCCTCTGGAGATCGCGTTGAATTGAGTTGGATTTAACGAACGACCTTCACCCCGGCCTCAAGAGGCCGGGGTTTTTCTTGATCGGTTCGACCGGGATCGAAACATCACGCGCGGGCCTGGTGCTAGCGTGCGACCATGTTTGATGCCGATCGTGATCTCTTCGAGCGCTCCCGCGCCTACGTCGAATCCACCTGCACGCCGCGCGAGCTGCTGGCCGCGGCGAGCGGCGTGGATGAGGCGACGCTGCAGGGGCTTGAAGAAGCTGGCGGCATGCCTGCCGCAACCTACACACTGTTTGACGGCGCCATCCGCAGCGCCATCCGGGAATTGGGAGAACCGCCGCAGCAAGGCGGACGCGCCTTCTACGCACCAGCCGTCATCGCATGGCTGCGCCGCGCGGCCTTACTTGATGCAGATGCGCTGCGCACTTGGTTCGGCGAGAGCTTCGAGGCGGCGCTCCTAGCGCAAGCACCGGACGCGCGTGTGCACGGATGGGCGCGCCTCTTTACAACGGACGGCGCAGTGGATCGCGATGCGCTGGCTGCGGAGGTGCAGTCTCTGAACGCAGATTGGATGAATGGTGGCTGGGCGGTGTGCCTGCGCCGTTGGAATGGCTACCACGTCGTCACCAAAGACCTGGAGCGGGCGCGGATCGGCACGATCACAGCGGACGGGACGCGCGACACGCTCTCAGCGGCAGAGCGCTTGGCGTTGCAGGATGCGATCGAAAGCCTCGACGCGGTGATGCTTTCATTCGCGCCCTTTGAACGCCCACACGGGACGCCGGGGCTATATATCGACGCGATGCGCGAACGTTACGCCGTCTAGAGCGCCGGCAGCGCAAGGAACGGCATGAAGTCGCCCCAGCCGAGCGCATAAAAGAACGCAGCGTGGATCAAGGGCGCTGTTGCAACGGCAAGCAGTACGTAGAGCGCCGCACGCCAAAGATTGAAGCGAAACGCGAGCGGCGGGATGAGCACCGTCGCGAGCATCGGCACGGTGTAATAGATCCACCAAGGCAAGTCGAAATTCTCGCCGTACTTGCCAAACAATATCCCGACCACCGAAATCAGCAGCGCAACGCCGGGAGCCGCAGGCCACCCCGGCGCGCGTCCACCGCGCAAACCGCCGACAAAAACGATGACTACCGCCAGCACCACCGTCGACGCCAGCATGTAGGAAAGGAGGCGGACTAAATCGTCCGCCATGGCGTTACTCTTCGCCGTCGAGATCGATGTCGAGGATGCTCATGGTCAGCACCTGGCCATCATCCTCATCCACCGAGACAGTGCCGACGAATTCGTCGTGCACATAAACCTCGGCGCTATCGGTCTTCCGCGGACGGGCGCGCACGTCGAGATCGGCAGCATGCAGCACCGTGCGCAATTCGGTTTGCAAGCGCGCGCGTTCGGCGTCGTCGATCGGCGCATTCTTCTTGACGCCCGGCGCGGGGCGAACAGCGAGGCTGAGCGCGTAGCTCAACTCGCCTTCGTCCTCGTCACGGATCAGCGTGGCTATGTTCTTGCCATCGACCAGGACGTTGGCTTCTTCAGCGCTCTTCGACACCACCGACACAGTGGGCGAACCCAGCAATTTGCTGAGATAAGCGCCAAGGCGTGTGCATTCTGCTGCGTTCAAGACCGGCTCCCGTTCGTCGGCGGAAACTCGGCTCTTGGGCGGGCGAGGTCAAGGCGCCCACTGGTGAAGTTTAGTCGAAGTCCCAGTGGGTGGCTTCGCGCCGAAGGTGCCGGCCGGCGAAAAACGCCACGATGCCGATGACACCGAACGTCCCCATCACCGCCAGGTAATCGTACATGCCGTCATTGATCGCGCCCATCAGCGTGAACGGCGTGTAGAGCGCGATCAGGCCGAGTGCGACGCCGACGGCGACCCCGGTTTTGATCAGCACGTCGCCGTAGAAATAGTTGCGGTCGATCTCGCCGCGCGGACGGCGTTGCGGCTTGGACGCGGAGGCTTTGCGCTTGCTCATGGGCGCAATGTTAGCGGGATTCGGCGCCACACGTCGCGCCGATGCTTGCACCGTTGGCTTAGCGTAACGAATGCGCGCATGCGCCCGCCGCGCCAAAATGCGCGCGGGCGACGGGCGGTTCATTTCAGAGCCACCATTTCGCGGCCTTGGCGCGGAAGCCCGCGGCTTTCTCCAGCGCCGCGCTGACCGCGAAGACGCTCTCTTCGTCCAGCGCCTTGCCGATCACCTGCAGACCCAGCGGCAGCCCCTGCTTGTCCACCGCAGCGGGCAGCGCGAGCGCCGGCAGGCCGGCGAGGTTGGCAGTGACCGTGAAGATGTCGTTCAAATACATCGCCACCGGATCGTCGCCCTTTTCGCCAAGCGCAAACGCCGCAGACGGCGTCGCCGGCGTGAGGATCGCGTCAACGCTACCGAACGCATCACGAAAATCCTGCGCGATGCGTTGGCGGACTTTCTGGGCGCGCAGGTAATATGCGTCGTAATAGCCCGCGCTCAGCACGTAGGTGCCGATCAAGATCCGGCGCTGCACTTCGGCGCCGAAGCCAGACGCGCGCGTGTTCTCGTACGTCGCGTTCAAATCCTTGCCGCTGACGCGCGCGCCATAACGCATGCCGTCATAGCGCGCGAGGTTTGATGACGCTTCGGCTGGCGCCACGATGTAGTACGCCGGCAGCGCGTATTTGGTGTGCTTCAGCGAAATCGGCTTGATCGTCGCGCCAGCATCCTTGGCCCAGGCGATGCCTTGCTGCCAAAGATCCTCAATCTCCTGCGGCATGCCGTCGACGCGATACTCTTCCGGCACGCCGATCGTCATGCCCTTGATGGAACGCTGCGTCGCCGCCCGGAAATCCGGCAACGCATTCGGCAGCGACGTCGAATCCTTCGGATCGTGACCGGCCATCGATTGCAGCAGCATCGCCGCGTCCTCGACCGTCTTCGCAATCGGCCCCGCCTGATCCAGCGACGACGCAAACGCGACAATGCCCCAACGCGAGCAGCGGCCATACGTCGGCTTGATACCGACGGTGCCTGTGAAGGCAGCGGGCTGGCGGATCGAGCCGCCAGTGTCCGTCGCCGTGGCGCCTAGGCAAAGATCAGCCGCAACCGCCGACGCGCTGCCGCCGGACGAGCCGCCCGGCGTAAGCTTGGAATCCTCGTTGCCGCGCCGCCAAGGCGACACCACCGGCCCAAAGTGCGAGGTCTCGTTCGACGAGCCCATCGCGAACTCGTCCATGTTGAGCTTGCCCAACATCAGCGCGCCATCGCGGAACAGATTGCCGCTGACAGTGCTCTCATACGTCGGCGTGAACTCGCCAAGCACGCCGGACGCCGCCGTCGTGCGCACGCCCTCGGTGCAGAACAGATCCTTGATCCCAAGCGGCGCGCCCTCAAGCGCGCCAGCTTTGCCTTGCGCGCGCTTGGCGTCGCTCTGCTTCGCGCGTTCCCGCGCCAGCTCCGGCGTAGTGACGACATAGGCGTTGAGATGCGGATTGGCCTTATCGATCGCGTCGATGAACGCGTTGGTGATCTCGAGCGAGGAGAAGGATTTCTTCTCCATGCCGTCGAGCGCTTCGGCCAAAGTCAGGGTGGTGAGGTTGGTCATAAATTCAGGCACTCAAAGGTTTTGCGTAGAACGCCGTCCAGGCGCTCGGCGGATAATTGAGAACGGGCTCGCAGGGTTGAAAGCCACCGCGCTCATAAACACGCTTGGCGGCGTCAAAGTTGGAGCCAGTCTCCAGCACGATTTGGCTCAAGCCTTCCTGTCGTGCGAGATCCTCGATCCGCGCCAGGATCGCGCCGCCAACACCAAGCCCACGCGCCTCCGGTTTCACGAACATGCGCTTCACTTCGCCAACGCCATTCTCGTGACGCCGTATGCAGCCCATGCCCAGCGGCGCGCCACTCGCATCACGCGCCACAAACAAAGTCGTATCGTCCTGCGCCATCTGCTCGACCGTCATGTGATGGCGATACTCGGCCGGCGTCAGCTCGAACGTAAACTCGTTCAGCTGTTTCACCAGCGCGCGCACGTCGTCCGACAACGCTGTTTCGGTGGCGATGGTGAAGCTCACGATGACGCTCGCTTCGTAAGCATTGCTCGAGAGGCGAAAGCCAACAGGTGCCCCACGCCGGTAACGAGAATCATTTTTGGATTCAGAAGCCCCCATGGGCCCCAGAACACAATCGTTGTGACGAGAAGGGAAATGATCAACGGCAGCCAACGCCATGAAGGTGCTCGCAAGAGTTTCTGCGCGACGCTCATAACGACATAGCTCGCCACCGCGACTGCCATAGTCAGCAGCGCGACGAACCCAATCGTCATCAGATCGGAGCCTGTCACGGCTACTCCACCACCTTCGGCACCACGAAGAATCCGTCTTCGCTCTTCGGCGCGTTCTTCAACACCTTGCCCGGATCGTCGCCCGCGGTGACGACATCGTCGCGCATCGGCAGGCTCAAGCCTTCGACCGCGCTCGTCATTGGCTCGACGCCTTCGACATCGACCTCGTTGAGCTGCTCGATCCAGGCCATGATGCCGTTGAGCTCCTTGGCCATGGGCGCGACGCGCTCCTCGGGCAGCGCCAGGCGCGCGAGCTTGGCCACCTTGCGGACAGTTTTTTCATCGATCGACATGGAAGCGGGGCTTAAAGGCGCCTGCCCGGGCTTTCAAGGACCGCGCGTGCTAGATTGACGCCTTGCCTGCTTCGCGCGCACATCCGCCGCTTGGCCCTGCTCGAACTTCCCGATTTTGCCGCCGCCCTACCAGCGCGCGCCGCCATTCTGGGCATCGACCCCGGCGAGAAGCGGATCGGGGTCGCGATCAGCGATCTAACGCGCCTGATCGCGTCGCCGCTAGACACAGTGATCCGCGTAAAGTCCGCCACTGACGTCGACGCGCTGCTGAAGCTTTATGACGGGCGCCAATGCGCCGGCTTCGTCATCGGACTTCCTTTGAACATGGACGGCTCGACAGGACCAGCCGCGCAATCTGCCCGCGCCTTCGGTCGCAACCTGCTCGCCAAGCGCGATGTCCCACTGCTGATGTGGGACGAGCGGCTCTCCACCGCCGCCGTGACGCGCACCTTGATCGAAGGCGATGCCTCGCGGAAACGGCGCGGCGAGGTCGTCGACAAAGTGGCGGCCAGCTACATGCTGCAAGGCGCGCTCGACGCGATGCAGGAGCGGCGGCTCGATGGCTGAGGTCTTCAGCGCGCTCCTGCCGACGTTCATCCTGATTGCGCTGGGCTACACGGCGCGCGCCACAAATATCGCGACGGCCGAGCAGTTCGGCATGGTGAACCGCTTCGGGTATTTCATTCTCTATCCGTCGTTCCTGTTCACGCTGATCTCCGGCGCGAACTTCGCTAGCGGCGACGCGGGGCCGTTTTTGCTTGCCGTGCTCGGCGGCTTTCTGGCGCTCGTGTTGGTCGCACTTTCGCTGCGCTTAGTGTTTCGCGGTGAGGACGCCGCCTACACCAGCGTCTTTCAAGGCAGCGTGCGCTGGAATGGCTTTGCGCTACTGGCTGCAGCGGCGAGCCTCTATGGCGAGCGCGGGCCGGAGCTGATTGGCCTCGCCTTCGGCCCGCTGGTGCTGACGCTCAACATCATCTGCGTCATCGTGCTGTCGCGCTGGGGCTCTGCGCGCGCCACCTCGATGCGCGCCGTGCTGGATCAGATCGTGGTCAATCCGCTGATCCTTGGCTGCGCGTTCGGGCTCGCGGCCAACTTCGCCGGATTGCGCGACCTTGGCCCCGTGACAGACGCCCTGCGCCTGCTTGGCGGCGCTGCGATGCCGGTTGCGCTGATGTGCGTCGGGGCGGGGCTCGATTTCAAAGCCCTGCGCGGCGCTGGCGCGAAGGTGGCTGTCGCCTCTTCGATGCGTCTGATCTTGGCGCCGATTCTGGTCTGGAGCGCGTGTTCGCTGCTGGGTGTCGCGCAATTGCCGACCGCCGTCGCCGTCGGCATCGCCTCCACGCCGACAGCGGCGGCCGCCTATACCTTCGCACGCGAAATGGGCGGCGACGCGCGTCTGATGGCCGCCATCATCACGGCGACCACGATCCTCTCGTTCATCACCATGCCGATCGCGATTACGCTTGCGCTGCGCTAGCGCTTGCCGAACGGCGCGACCGGCGTGCTCGCGCCCACGACCATGTCGGCGTCTTCCTCAAACCCAGCATGATTGGTCGGATCGACGAAATAGCTGTTGCCCTGCGACGCCGGCTCAAGCGGCGCGTGCGGACGCGCTTCGACCGCCTGCGCCTTACCCGCGCCGAGACCGGCGACCACAGCCGCCAACGCCAAGCCCACAGGCTTCAACGGCAACGCTTGGTCTTCGCGCTTCAAGTGCTTCGTCATCTTGGACCGCAGCTTTCATGTTCAGCCCAAACCCGCCCTGTTCCCCGTTAGAACAAAACAAGTACAGCACCGAGTCTGCGGCGACAAGGTGGCTGAAACGATTTCTCCCCAGCTCCGTGACGCCACCTTGCGGCGAAGCGGGCATGCGGCCTAACAAGCGCGCATGGCTCAGCGACCGACTGGCGTGAAGAAATCCGAAGCGCGCTCCAGTCCCGTTCGTTTCCGCCACAAGCACCTACTGGCCATCGCTGACCTCGATCGTTTCGAGGTCGAGTCTCTACTCGATCGCGCCGAGGCCTTCGCCGAGCTGAGCGAAAAGAAGGTCAAGAAGCTCGACACCTTGCGTGGTCGAACGCTGATCAATCTTTTCTTCGAGAATTCCACAAGAACACAGAGCTCGTTCGAGTTGGCCGGCAAGCGCATGGGCGCCGACGTCGTCAACATGAGCGTTAAGAGTTCGTCGGTGGCGAAGGGCGAAACGCTGATCGACACCGCCGCAACGCTAAACGCCATGCGCCCCGATCTGCTCGTAGTGCGCCACGGCTCCTCCGGCGCCGTCGAATTGCTCTCGCGCAAAGTCGACTGCGCGGTCGTCAACGCCGGCGACGGTAAGCACGAGCATCCAACCCAAGCGCTACTCGACGCCTTCACCATCCGCGACCGCCTAGGCAACATCGAAGGCCTGACCATCGCCATCTGCGGCGACGTGCTGCACTCCCGCGTCGCCCGCTCCAATGTGGCGCTCTTGAACATACTAGGCGCGCGCGTGCGTCTCGTCGGCCCGCCGACACTGATGCCCATCGGCGCCGACCGCTGGGGCGCGGAAGTGTTCCACAACATGCGCGACGGCCTAAAGGACGCCGACGTCGTCATGATGCTCCGCGTCCAGCGCGAGCGCATGACTGGCGGCTTCTTCCCGAGCGCGCGCGAGTTCTTCTGGTTCTACGGCCTCGACGAAGAAAAGCTAAAGTTCGCCAAGCCCGGCGCGCTGGTGATGCACCCCGGGCCGATGAACCGCGGCGTCGAGATCGACAGCACCGTTGCCGACAACCCAAACGTCTCGCTCATCGAAACCCAAGTGCGCATGGGTGTCGCGGTGCGCATGGCGGTGCTCGAAGCCCTCGCCGAAAGCGGCGCCAACGAGGAGGCGCGCTAATGTGGATGTTCCTGCTCTGGTGGGCCGTTGACGATCACCTCGCCGCCGCGCTCGAAACGCCCGGCCTCGGCCACCTGCCGATCTGGGTGCCCTTCATCATCGCCATCGCGTTCTCAACAACGCTCTCCGTCGTAGCGAAGGGCAAATGACGCGACCAACTCTCATCACCAACGCCAAGCTGATCGACCCTGCGAAGAACAAGGTCGAAGACGGCGCGATCCTGTTCGACGATAAGATCCTCGACGTCGGCGCCATCACAAGCGCGCCCGACGGCGCCGAGATCATCGACGCCGGCGGCAATCACGTCGCGCCCGGCCTGATCGACATGCGCGTCACCATCGGCGAACCGGGCGCCGAGCATAAAGAGACGTTCAAATCAGCCGGCCGCGCCGCGGCGGCGGGCGGCGTCACCACCATGGTGATGATGCCCAACACCGAACCGGTGCTCGACGACCAAAGCTTGATCGACTTCGTGCTGCGCCGTGGTGTCGATCGCTCCGGCGGCGTGCACATCCTGCCTGCGGCCGCGCTCACCAAGCACCTCGACGGCGAGTTGATGACAGAGATCGGCCTGATGGCCGAAGCCGGCGCCGCCTACTTCACCAACGGCGACAAGCCCATCGTGTCGTCCCGCGTGCTCCGCCGCGCGCTCTCGTATGCCACCTCATTCGACGCCCTCATCGCGCACCGCCCACAAGACCCGTACCTCGCCGAAGGCGGCGTCATGCACGAAGGCGAACTCGCCGCGCGTCTCGGCCTGCCCGGCATCCCCGCCGCCGCCGAAGCCATCATGGCCGAGCGCGATCTGCTGCTGGCCGAACTCACCGGCGGCAAGCTGCTGCTCGATATGCTCTCGTCAGCGCAAACGTTGCCCGCGCTAAAACGCGCCAAGCAGAAAGGCGTGAAGGCATTCGCCAGCGTCAACGTCCATCACCTCGTCCTCAACGAACAAGACGTCGACGGCTATCGCACCTTCGCAAAGCTCTCGCCGCCACTGCGCAGCGAAGATGATCGCAAAGCGCTCGTCGGCGCCGTCAGCGACGGACTGATCGACGTCATCGTCTCCGGCCACGACCCACAGCAAGCCGAAGACAAACGCCTACCGTTCGAAGAGGCCGCGTTCGGCGCCGTCGGTCTCGAAACGCTGCTGGCCGCCGCACTCACACTGCACCACAACGGCGACGTCCAACTCAACACACTCATCCGCGCCATGACTCAGCGCCCCGCCGAATTGCTGCGACTCCCCGCTGGCCGTCTCGCCAAAGGCGCACCCGCCGACATCATCCTGATCGACATCGGCGCGCCGTTCCGGCTGGACTCCGACAAGCTCCGCTCCAAATCCAACAACTCACCGTTCGACGAAAAAACGCTGCAGGGCGCCGTCAAACGGACATTCATCGGCGGCAAAACCGTCTTCGCCGCATAGGGAGTCACGAACATGCGCTCCAATACCCCACACCCATTCCCGGGGCTTCGCGCGGCGAAGAGCCCGGGACCCATAAACACGAATGGCGCCGGGCACCGCGCGGGAAATGACGCAACGCTTGGGGTTATGGGTCCCGGACCTGTCGCTTCGCGCCAATCCGGGAATGGGTGGAGAAAAGCCGCGCTCGCGATCACACTGCTGACTCTCGCCGCCTGCAGCACGCCCGGCCCCGGCCCCGGCGATCCAGGCCCCGACGGCCTGCCGCCGCCGATCCCGCTCAACGGCCCGATCGCGTATCGCTGCAGCGACGGCACCCAGCTCATGGTCGAAGCGACCGGCAGCCAAGCCCGCGTCGCCATCATCGGCGGCCCATCCATGGTGCTGCCCAACGCCGGCGACCAATATTATTCCAACGGCCGCTACGCCTTCCGCGGCGGCGGCGACGCCGCGCAATGGGAAGTCGGCCGCGCCGCACCGGTGAACTGCCGCGGGAGTTAGCGTTCGGCTCTTGGTCCGAAGCCGTCGCTGGTCTTTGATCTTTTGTCGAAGCCGAATTTGACTGATCCGCAAGCGGATTGAGCGGTTGTCCCTTTTGCTTTGTCAGCTTCGCAGGAACGTGAGCAGGTCGGCATTCAGCTGCTCACGATGCGTGAAAGTCAAACCATGCGGCGCGCCCGGATAAATTTTGAACTGAGCTGACGGCAGCAATCGCTCAACCGCGCGCAGCGACAGGTCGATCGGAACGACCTGATCATCATCGCCGTGGATCACAAGCGTGGGTCGGTCGAACGCGCGAACGTCCGGACGGAAGTCCTCATAGAATCCTGCAACGCAATCGTATGTATTTTTGAGCCCGGACATCATGGCTTGGCGCCACCACGAGTCCGCTTCACCCTGAGATGTCCGCGCGCCGGGCCGGTTAAACCCGTAGAACGGTCCGTTCGCGACATTGCGGAAAAACCCCGCGCGGTCCGCAACCTGTTCAGCGCGCTGCCCGTCGAACACCTCCATCGGAGCGCCGTTCGGATTGTCTGCGCTTCTAAGAAGGTACGGCGTCACGGCGGAAATCAGCGCCAGCTTTTCTACTTTCGCAGTGCCATGACGTCCGACAAAACGCGCCACCTCCCCGCCGCCGGCCGAAAAGCCAAAGATCGACGTCTTGGCTAAACGCAGATGATCGATCAGCTGCGCCAAATCGTCGGCATAGTGATTCATGTCGTTGCCGTCCCACGGCTGACTCGAACGACCATGGCCGCGACGATCGTGTGCGATCACGCGAAAGCCATTGCCGGCAAGATGAAACGCCTGCCCGTCCCAGCTGTCGGCGCTCAGCGGCCAGCCGTGACAGAGAACGACCGCAGGACCCGCCTTCGGACCCCAATCCTTGTAGAAAATCGTCACGTCGTCACGCGTCTGAAAGGTCGCCATGTCTGGTTGCTCCGAAGGAATTGTGCTGCACGCTGACGTCGAGGCCGCCAAGAAGATGCTCGCTGATGCGCCGGTAACAACGTCTCTGCGCGACGCGATGAAATCCGCCATGTGAACTCCACGCTTGTGCTTCAACGCTGTACAAAGGCCGGGGCAGCTGTTCGCGAGACGATCGCGGTTGCGGGTCATCGGCGCTTCCAGCCACGGACACTTTATCGACGACGTTAGCGCACACCCGAAGCAGGTCATGCTCCGCATGTGCGGTTCTGTATTCATTGCGTGCGCTCTTGAGCACCGGTCGCGTGGGGCCTATTGCTCCCGTTGGCTGCGATACTGGGCCGGCGTGACCCCTGCCGTCCTTCGAAACGCGCGGACGAAGTTTGATGCCGAGGAAAACCGGCACGCGTCTGCGACCTCGGCGATTGTACCGCCGTCAGCGAGCAGCGACTTGGCCAATTCAAGTCGCTGCATGCCGATGAAACTGCTCGGCGAGCGTCCCGTAGCCGCCTTGAACATCCGCGAAAAATGAAAACGGCTGAGCGATGCCACGGAGGCCAACTGGTCGATTGTGATTTCGCGCGTGAGATTTTCTTCAATGTAGCTGAGCACGCGCTTAAGCCGCCTAGCGGCCAATGCCTTTGCCTTGCGCACGACCTGATACGGCCCGCCGCTCCAAGTCGAATATTTGTTGAGCAAGCGCATCGCGAGAGTGTCAGCGAGCGTCTCCGCCAGGAGATCGCCGCACGACGTCTCATCACGAAGTTCACCGACCAAGGCCAAAGCGACGCCGAAGATGAGCGGATCTTCGAAGCCTGCATCGTACCGGAGTGCGCCGGGTCCAAAATTGCGAGACATGCGCTTGGTGAGCGCCGCGAATGAATCGACCGCAAGATAGATATGCACGATCTCGTCGGCGAAGTTCGAGACGTGTGCAAAATCTTCACGCACGCCCACAGGGACAATTCCCATCGTCCCAGGCCGCGTAACGATACGCTGGCGAATGCCGTGCGCATGTCGGGTTACGACGGTGTCGCCCCGAATACTTACGCCGATCTCGGTGAGCAAAGGCTCATACCCGGCGATCTCACCTGGATCGTGTGATCGAAGCTCAGCGGATATTCCGCGCCAACCGCGACCGACGGACGACTCGATGACGCCCGCAACCTGGTAGCGACCGCGTGAGGGGTGCGTTTCGTTCATGCTCCTCTGGCCTCGACGCCTTCGGGTGGCCACTCCGTGCAGGCCCCTAGTCTACCACAGTCTCTGCATCCGACTACCAGCAGCGCTCGTCTAGGTGAGGGCGCGTTCGCACTGCTTTGCCGGCTTCATCCCATTCCAGCGCTCCCACAACTCTGCTCTGAGCGGCGGACATACGGCGATATCTTCTCCTGGCCTCGCTCCACGACCTCGATCCAAGGTACGTGTTGCGTCGATTGGTTGAACTCACAGCGAAAAACGGACGCACGGGAAAGCGGGGATAGACCCAGCCTCAATCCGGAGGATAGACGCTAACGCCCGCAGGTTGGAGCGCGCGGCTCCGCCGCGCCTAGCACTTCACTTTCAAGCCTTTGCGCCAATGCGCGGCGGAGCCGCGCGCTCCCACTTGCAAATATTTGCGCCGATCTATCCGACCGAATTGACACACGCATACACCGCCCTTGTCCGCACACGGGAGATTTCGAAGAGCTCCGAAACTTTGGAATGTGTGGACACGGTCGGTGGGATTTGTCGGCGGGGAGTGAAACCGTCGAGTCCAAGGTTCGGAAGCCTTGCCCACAGCACCGGCGAATTGGGAATGGAGCTAAGCCCCAAGGCGCATCCTTCGGTGAAGGGTAACGCCGGAAGCGCACCGTGCAGGAGGCGAGCTGGCCATCGTCAGCGTTCAACAACTCCTCGTCCCAGGCCGGGAAAAACGACCGGAAACGGGGGCGCGTGCAACGCGCAGGCTGCAGCAATGCAGCACCCTAGAGACTACTCAGCGCGAACCACGCGCCCCGGCTCCCACTCTTGCGGAGCAAATTCCGAAAACCCGCATCGGCGGCCGCGCCTACGCGTCCAACGCTCCACTGCGCGCCAGCGCACTGAACCACGCATACGATTGCTTCGGCGTGCGCGCACCGGTCGCACGATCCTGCGCAACCAAGCCAAACTTCGAGCGATAACCCTCAGCCCATTCCCAATTGTCGACCAGCGTCCAATGGAAGTAGCCCCCAATATCCGAACCGGCTTCCATCGCACTCTTCACCGCTTCGAGGTGACGGCGCACATAGTCGACGCGGAAATCGTCCTCGAGATCGGCCGGACCATCGCTGAACGGATCGGAGCATCCGTTCTCGGTAATCAGCACGCGCGGATTGCCGTAGTCGCTGCGCAAGCGCACTAGCACTTCATAGAGCCCGCTCGGATCGACGTGCCGGTTGAACGCGTCGCGCTCAACACCTTCTGGCGGATCGCCCGCTTCGATGAAACTTGGCGCGCTCGCGTTGAAGCGCATGTACGACGGCGAATAATAATTCACGCCAAGAAAATCGACCGCCTGACGCGTGATGGCGAGGTCACCTGGTCGCACAACGCTCTCGACCATGTCGGCAGCCGCGCCCGGATAAGAGCCCTTGAACAACGGATCCAAGAACGCGCCGTTCCAAATTTCGTCGAACCCCTTCGCCGCCAGCTCGTTCAGCCACGGCACGACAGCCTTCTGCGGCCGCGATGGCATCAGCGCCATCGTGGTGCCGATGATCAAATCGCTACGCCCCGCGCGCATCGCCTGGATCGCCAACCCTTGCGCCAAATTCTGATGGTGAATCACAGCGCCCAACTGATCCGCATCGCGCAAACCCGGCGCATGCTCGCCAATGACGTGCCCAACAACGGCATGCACCGCCGCTTCATTCAAAACCACAATATGCTTCAACCGATCGCCGAGCGTCTCGCTCACCACCGACGCATAATCGGCGAAGCGCTGCGCCGTGTCGCGCGATGTCCAACCGCCACGTTCTTGCAGCTGCAGCGGCAAGTCCCAATGAAACAAAGTCGCGTACGGCGTGACGCCCCGCGCCAACAGCGCATCGATCAATCGCGAGTAATAGTCGACGCCAGCACGATTGAAGCCATCCCATCCGCCGGGCGTCAGCTGCTGCGCGCTCTCTCCATCCGGCACGGTACGCGGCCACGAAATGGAGAAGCGATAGGCGTTCAGTCCAGCGTCAGCGATCAGCGCCACATCTTCGGCGGCGCGATGATAGCTATCGTTCGCAATCGCCGCGTCCGAGCCATCATGAATGCGCTCGCGCGGAAACACATCCCAGATGCTGCGGCCCCGCCCGTCGGCGTCGAGCGCGCCTTCGATCTGATAAGCCGACGAGGCGACGCCCCAAAGAAAGTCCGCCGGAAACTGCCGCTCACGCGGCGCAGGCATAAAAAGATCGCCGGTACGCGTGCAGCCCGCGAGCGCCACCGCGCCCGCACCCAACGCCAAGTCTCGCCGCGTGACGCCCATCGCACTCCCCCTGTCACCGGCAGCTTAGCCGCCCGCCTCGCAAAGTCGCCTCTCCCCAGGCGCAATTTGTCCTGATAGAGACGATCCCGTGCTGGTGGTTTCATTCATTCTGGCCGCGATAGGCGGCTATCTCCTGGGCTCCGTCCCGTTTGGGCTGGTGCTCGTTCGCGCGGCGGGGCTCGGCGACATTCGCCAGATCGGCTCCGGCAATATCGGCGCGACCAACGTGCTCCGCACCGGCCGCAAGGATCTCGCACTCGCGACGTTGCTACTGGATGCGCTGAAAGCTGGCATCGCGCTTGTGTTGGCGCGCTGGATCGCCGGCGCCGCCGGCGTGCCGGAGACCACCGCGTACCAAATCGGCCTTGTGGCCGGCGCCGCCGCCTTCATCGGCCATTGCTACCCCGTGTGGCTCGGCTTCAAAGGCGGCAAAGGCATCGCAACATTCTTCGGCGTCCTGTTCGCCGGACCATGGCCACTCGGCGTCATCGCCGGCGTGACTTGGCTCGCCGTCGCGACGATCTGGCGTTACTCCTCGCTCGGCTCGCTTTGCGCGGCGCTTGTTGCGCCGATCGCAGCGGCCGTCGCGGGCTTCGGCTGGGAAGAAGTCGCCTTCACCGGCGTACTGGGCCTGCTGATCTTCTGGCGTCACCGCTCCAACATCATGCGCCTGCGCGCGGGGACCGAGCCGCGCATCGGCGACAAGAAAGAAGAACCTCCCGTCGCCACGGCGCCACCCGCGACCGAACCCTCCACGGAAACATGACCCGCACGCTCTCGCGCCCCGAGCGGATCGCTTGGGCGCGGCTGGCGCGCACGCCACGTGTAGGCCCGCTTACGTTTCACCGGCTGATCGCAAAATATCGCACCGCAAGCGCAGCCCTCGAGGCGCTGCCGCGCTTCTCAGATTTGGCGCCGCCGCCTGTCGACCGCATCGAAGCTGAAATCGACAACCTCGAACGCCTCAACGCCCGCCTGATCGCCTCAAGCGAACCCGACTATCCGCCGTTGCTTGCGCAACTCGACGCTCCGCCGCCTCTGCTCGCCGTGCGCGGCGACGCGAAATGGCTGAAGCAGCCCGCCATCGCCATCGTCGGCTCACGCGAAGCGTCGGGTGCCGCGCTGATGTTCGCCGAACGCCTCGCGACCGACCTCGGCGCAGCAGGCTTCACCATCGTGTCGGGCCTGGCGCGCGGCCTGGACGGCGCGGCACACAAAGGCGCGCTGGCGACTGGAACGAGTGCGGTGCTAGCAGGCGGCCTCGATCACCCATACCCGCCGCAGAACTTGAAACTGCACGAAGCCATCTGCGAACGCGGCGTCGTCGTCAGCGAAGCGCCGCTGGGATCGGTGGCGCGGGCGCGCGACTTCCCCCGCCGCAACAGCATCATCTCCGGCCTCTCTCGCGCCGTCGTCATCATCGAAGCAGCATTGCGCTCAGGCTCGTTGATCACCGCACGTGCCGCCGCGGATCAGGGGCGAGACGTGATGGCCGTTCCCGGATCACCACTCGACCCGAGAGCGCGCGGCTCGAATGCGCTCATCAAGCAAGGTGCGACGCTGATTGAAAACGCGGAGGACGTCATCGCCGCGCTCGGTGACGGCGCCCGCCGTTGCGCCCGCTCTCGGCTGGGCCGTTGTTCGAGGAACGCGACTCGCCGCCACCGCCGCCAGGTCTGCCGAAGAAGATCGCCGCGCTGTTATCGCCGACACCGATCCATGTGAACGATCTGGCTCGTCTGGTGGAAGCGCCCATGGGCGCGGTCGCGGCGGCGCTGACGGAATTAGAATTGAGTGGGCGCGCCGCATCGCTGCCTGGAGGCTACGCGGCCTCGTCTGGCGCGGCGTTCCCGCTGGGCGACTGAAGTGCACGCAACTCGGCATCCGCGGCGCGATGAGCCTGCTCCAGGCCACCGGCGACACTGACGAGGCCGGCACGACGCGCCATATGGGCAAGTTCCAGGGACAAATCCCGGACGTATTCGGCGACGTCTCGAACACCTATCTCGTTGCTCTCCGCCATGCGAGTTGCGCTCTCTAGTTGTGTTACGGCCTGATATCAGCCCATGGTTGCTTAATAAAGCGCTCACCGTCTCGCGCCATCAAGCCCTGGATCCGCAAAGGAAAATTAGGTCCCTCGGCGGATAAGGGCTGTCCGGCTGCCCGTCCGGCGCGTTGACTTACGGGGGCGCCACCCCCAGTTTCCGGCCCGTTTTGGCCTCGGCCAAGAACGAAAGACCCTACAAAACATGAACGTCGTCGTCGTCGAATCTCCGGCTAAGGCCAAGACAATCAACAAGTATTTGGGCCCGGACTACAAGGTCCTGGCCTCGTATGGTCATATCCGCGATTTGCCGGCCAAGGACGGCTCGGTAAAGCCGGACGACGATTTCGCCATGGACTGGGAGATCGACCCGAAATCGTCAAAGCGGGTTAAGGAAATTGCCGACGCCATGAAAGGCGCCGACCACCTTATCCTCGCCACCGACCCTGATCGCGAAGGCGAGGCCATTTCCTGGCACGTTTTGGAAGCCCTCAATCAGCGCAAGGCGCTGAAGGGCAAGACGGTCAAACGCGTCACCTTCAACGCGATCACCAAAGCGGCGGTCCAAGCCGCGATGGCCGCGCCGCGCGACATCGACATGGAGCTGGTGGACGCCTACCTCGCCCGCCGCGCGCTCGATTATCTCGTCGGCTTCTCCTTATCCCCTGTGCTGTGGCGCAAGCTGCCGGGCTCCCGTTCGGCTGGCCGGGTGCAATCGGTGGCGCTCCGGATCGTCGTCGACCGCGAAGTCGAGATCGAGAAATTCAAGCCGCAAGAATACTGGTCGGTCGACGCCCAGCTTTCGAGCACGCGCGGCGATATTTTCCCCGCCCGTCTCTCGGCCTTCGAAGGCAAGAAGCTAAAGCGTCTCGACATCGCCACTGAAGCGGTGGCGCATGCTGCACGTGATGCAGTGAAGAAAGGCGGCTTCAAGGTCAGCGCCGTTGAAGCGAAGCCCACCAAGCGCAACCCACCGCCGCCGTTCACGACCTCGACGCTGCAACAGGAAGCGTCCCGGAAGCTCGGCTTCAATGCATCGCGCACGATGCAGACGGCGCAACGCCTCTATGAGGCTGGCCACATCACCTACATGCGTACCGACGGCGTCAGCATGGACGAAGGCGCGATGCGCGAGCTGCGCACCGCGATCGGCAAGCAATTTGGCAATCCGTATGTGCCCGCTGAGCCGCGCAAGTACGTGTCGAAGATCAAGAACGCGCAGGAAGCCCACGAAGCGATCCGGCCAACCGATCCGACCAACACACCACAGCAACTCAGCCTCGATGGCGATCAGGCGAAACTCTACGATCTGGTTTGGAAACGCGCTGTCGCGTCGCAAATGGAATCGGCGTCGATCGAACGCACCAGCATCGATTTCACCGAGCCGACCGGCAAAGTCGAGCTACGCGCCACCGGCCAAGTCATTCTCTTCGACGGCTTTCTGAAGCTCTATCAGGAAGGCCGCGACGACGAGGAAGACGAAGAAAATCGCCGCCTCCCGCAGCTGAAGCAGGGCGAGAGCGTCAACGTCCACGACGTCAAAGCCGATCAGCACTTCACTGAGCCGCCACCGCGCTATTCCGAAGCGAGCCTGGTCAAAAAGCTCGAAGAACTCGGCATCGGCCGGCCGTCCACCTACGCGGCGATCCTCGAGAAACTGCGCGAGCGCAACTATGTGCGCATGGACAAGAACCGCTTCATCGCCGATGACCGCGGCCGCCTCGTCACGGCGTTCCTGGAAAATTTCTTCGCCAAGTACGTCGAGTACGATTTCACCGCCGATCTGGAAGGCAAGCTTGACGAGGTCTCCGCCGGTAGTCTGAAGTGGAAGACGCTGATGCGCGAGTTCTGGACGGATTTCTCCGGCGCCATCACCGACATCAGCGACCTGCGCATCACGCAGGTGCTCGACACGTTGAACGAAGTGCTGGGTCCGCACATCTTTCCACCGAAGGAAGACGGCAGCGATCCACGCGTCTGCCCGCTCTGCAATGTCGGGCAGCTTTCGCTACGCCTCGGCAAGTTCGGCGCGTTCGTTGGCTGCTCGAACTACAATGGCGATCCGCCATGCAAATTCACGCGTCCTCTCGCCGGCAATGGTGATGAAGCACAAAACGCCATTCCATCGGACGGCTTGCCGTTCGGCGACGGCCCGGCCGGCCCGGTCGTGTTGAAGAGCGGCCGCTTCGGGCCGTACTTTGAAACACCAAACCCCGACGATCCCGACAAGCCCAAACGCGCAAGCTTGCCGCGCGGCTGGACCGCTGAGTCAACGACGCCAGAAAAAGCGCTCGCGCTGCTCGCACTGCCGCGCCAAGTCGGCATGCATCCGAGCGAGAACGAAATGGTGCTCGCCGGCGTCGGCCGCTACGGCCCGTACCTGCAGATGGGCAAGATGTACGCGAACCTGCCTTCGATCGAAGACGTGTTCGAGATCCAAATGAACCGCGCGGTCGCGGTGATCGACGAAAAGAAAGCCGGCGGCGGCAAAGGCCGCTTCGGTCGCGCGGCGCCGGCGCCGATCAAGGAACTCGGTGAAAGCCCGGTGACCGGCAAACCGGTGCGCGTGCTCAACGGCCGCTACGGCCCCTACATCAATGACGGCGAAATCAACGCCAACGTTCCCAACGGCACAAAACCGGAGGACGTGACGCTGGATGAAGCGCTGTCGCTCCTCGCGGCGCGTTTAGAGGCCGGCGGCGGAAAGAAGAAGAAAAAGGCGCCCGCTGCGAAGAAAGCGGCGCCGAAGAAGGAAGCTACGGCGCCAAAGAAGGCCGCTGCTCCAAGAAAGGCCGCCGCGAAAAAGGCGCCGGCGAAGAAGGCTGCGAAGAAAGCCTAGTTTCTCAGCCCCACGGCGCCACAAAACCTACATCAACGGCGTGCGCGCGCTTGCGCCACGCCCCTCACCCGCTCGAACAAGGTTCGGTGCGACCTCTCCCCCTCGTGGGCGAGAGATGACAGATTGAGAATATGGCGAAGAATCGACCACCAACGAATGAACCCCTGACCCGCGAGCGCGTGCTTGAGGCGATCCGCAAAGCGGGTGGCAAGGCGCAGAAACGCGACATCGCGCACGACCTGGGCATCGGGCCAGATCAGAAAAAAGAACTCCGCGGCATCCTGCGCGAACTGGAGGAGTCCGGCGCGCTCGGCCGCACCGGGCGCAAAAGTTACGCCGACGCGCACGCGCTGCCGGAATCCGGCGTGATGGATATCGTCGACCGCGATCACGATGGCGAGCTGCTTGCGCGCATGCGCGGACCAGAGGGCCTGTTTGGCCCCACCGTGCGTCTTGCTCCAGGCGAAGCGCGCGGACGCAAAGGCGAACCGGCCGTCGGCGTCGGCGATCGCGTGCTGGCGAAGATCACACGCAACGACGAGGGCGAGCACGAAGCGCGCGTCGTCAAACGCCTTGGCCAAAGTGCGCACCAAGTGCTGGGCGTGTTCCGCGCCATCAAAGACGATCGCGGCCGGCGCTTCGGCGGCGGGCGCGTCGTACCGGCGGATCGCAAGACGCGGCACGACATCCTGGTTGAACCGCAAGACGTCGGCGACGCCAATGAAGGCGATCTGGTGCTGGTCGAACTCCGCATAGGTCAAAACGAACGCGCGCACGGGCCGAAGCGCGGCACGATCAAGGAGATCATCGGCAAAGAGAGCGATCCGCGCGCGGCGTCGATCCTGGCGATGCACACGCATGGCATCATGCCGGGCTTCACGCCGGAGGAGAACGCGCAGGCGGAAGCTGCCCAAAAGCCGACGCTCAAGGGCCGTACCGATCTGCGCAAGCTGCCGCTGATCACGATCGATCCTGAAGATGCGCGGGATCACGACGACGCCGTGTTCGCGCAGCCAGATGATGAGCCGAACAACAAAGGCGGCTGGCGCGTGTGGGTAGCAATCGCGGATGTTGCCGCATACGTGACGACCGGCTCCGCGCTCGATCGCGGCGCGTGGCGGCGTGGCAACTCCACCTATTTCCCCGATCGCGTCGCACCGATGCTGCCGGAATCGCTATCGGCCGATCTGTGCTCGCTGCGTGAAAACGAGGATCGCGCCTGCCTTGCGGTCGAAATGGTGTTCGACAGCGAAGGCCGGAAGAAGAGCCACAAGTTCACGCGCGGGCTGATGCGTTCGGCGGCGAAGCTCTCCTATGAACAGGCGCAAGCGGCGATTGACGGCAAGCCGGATGAGAAAACCGGTCCCCTGCTTGAGCCGATCTTGAAGCCGCTGTGGGCCGCTCACGCCTGCGCGTGGAAGGGCCGTGAGAAGCGCCAGCCGCTCGAGATCGACGCGCCGGAGCACAAGATCATCTTCAAGGACGGCAAGGTCGCCGGCGTGAAGCGGCGCGAGCGCTTCGATGCGCATAAGCTGATCGAAGAATTCATGATCCAGGCAAACGTCTGCGCGGCGGAGACGCTGGAGCAGAAGCAGCGCCCGCAAATCTACCGCATCCACGACAAGCCCAGCGACACGAAGATCGCAGCGATCTCCGACTTCCTGCCGACGGTCGACATGGCGTGGAGCAAGGGCCAGGTCGTCACGGCCGCCCGCTTCAACCGCATTCTGCATCTCGCCGAGCAATCCCCGAACAAGGACATCATCAACGAAGTCGTCCTGCGCACGCAGTCACAAGCTGTGTACGCGCCCGACAATATCGGCCACTTCGGCCTGAACCTGGCGCGTTACTCGCACTTCACCTCGCCAATCCGCCGCTACGCTGACGTCACCATTCACCGCGCGCTGATCCGCGCGCTGAGGTTGGGCGACGATGGCGCCACCGATGCCGAAGAGAAACGCTACGAGGAAACAGCTCAGCACATCAGCGAAACCGAACGCACATCGATGGCGGCCGAACGCGACGCAACCGCGCGCTACATCTCATCGTTCCTGGCCGATCGTATCGGCAACGAGTTCGAGGGACGCGTCACAGGCGTCACGCGCTTTGGCTTGTTCATCCGGCTCGACGAAACCCAGGCTGATGGCCTCGCGCCGATCTCCACGCTCGGCAACGAACGCTGGGTCCATGATGAAACAGCGCATGCACTCGTTGGAGAACAATCGGGCTATCGCTATCCGCTGGGCATGCGGGTTGAAGTGCGCCTGGAGGAAGCGACGCCGATCAGCGGCGGACTTGTGTTTGCGGTCATGACCGATCCGCTGCCGCCGGCGCCAGGCTGGAAGAAATCGCGCCAAAGCAATCAGACGCGCGGGTTCGACCGCGACCGGGGCGGCGGCAAGAAACATCGCGGCAAGAAACGTCGCTGATTGCGGCGGTTATCAAGCTAGAGGGGAACATCATGAGCGTTATCCGATCAATTGCAGCAAGCCTCGTGGTGTTGCTCGCCGCCTGCGGTCAGCCTGCCGCGCCAGCGGCGGCGCCGGCACAAACCGCGACAACGACGAGCGATGAAGCCAAGCCCGATACGGCGACGCCAGCAACAGGCGCGCTTACGCCCGCCATGCTTTTGGGTCGTTGGGGTGACAATGGCGATTGCACCAAGGACGTCGTCTTCAACGCGGATGGCACATTTGCTTCGTACACCGGCGGTGGCGGCACATGGTCGCTCAACGGTGACGTCATGAGCATGACCGGCGCCGAGGGCACGTTTCAGGTGCGCGTCGCCATTGTCGATCGGAACACCTTGATGATCGGCAACGCTGACGGTTCCTACGGTATGTCTCAACGCTGCTGAGGACATGACGGTGGTGTGATCGGAACGGGGCCTGTCGCGCGGCGTTGCCCTCCCGAAGGATCACGCCATGCACAAAGTCATCTCTGCTACACTACTGCTTGCTTCCGCTACCACGGCGGCGTTGGCGCAAGTCGAGCCGTCGCGACCGGCGTTGCCGGCGCCGGAGGCCACTGCGCCATTCGAAGCGCGAGAAGGTTGGTGCCAGGGCTACGCGGCTTGGTACGTGTCGAGCGTGCCGTCGAGGCTGACCAATCCAAGCACCGACGTGCGCGACACGCAGCGCATCGAGAACGAGATCAACTACTGCAAGCTCGATCCGAAGGAGTACGAGCGTCAGACGCGGGCTGAGTTGGCGCAAGAAACCACGCCCGGCTGATCAGCCCTTCTTGAAGGGTGTTGCCTCGGCAAGCGCTTCCACTTCCTCAACGACAGCAGGCGTCTCGGCGCGGAGGTAGTGAGCGATTGCGTCGCGGAGGCCAGGGTGGCCAATCCAGTGCGCGCTGTAGGTGGGCGTCGCTACGTAGCCGCGCGCGAGCTTGTGATCGCCTTGCGCGCCAGCTTCGACGCGCGCCAAACCGAGTTCGATCGCCAGTTCAATCGCCTGGTAATAGCAAAGTTCAAAGTGCAGAAACGGAATCTCCGCGACGCGGCCCCAGTAGCGCCCATAGAGCGCCTCGCCGCCGATCAGATTGAGCGCTGACGCGACGGGACGGCCATCGATGTCAGCAATGAAGAGCACGCACTGATCGGCCATGCGGTTGCCGAGCAGCGCGAAAAATTCGCGGTTGAGATACGGCGAGCCCCATTTCCGCGAGCCTGTATCCATGTAACAGCGGAAGAAGAAATCCCAATCGCGCTCCGTAATCTCCGGCCCGCGCAAGCGACGCACTATGACGCCCTCGCAAGCGCGGGCGCGTTCGCGGCGGATGGTCTTACGCTTCTGAGAGGATAAATCGGCGAGGAAATCCGCAAACGTCGCGTAGCTGCGATTGAACCAGTGATACTGGACTCCGATGCGCGTGAGATAACCGAGCGGCTTCAGCCGTGCGCAAAGCGCCTCGCTTGCGAACGTCGCGTGCACTGACGACGCATCGGCCCGCTGCGCCAGGCCAAGCGCGCCTTGCGCCAGCGCAAGCTCCACGCTCGGCTCACGCGCAAAGATGCGCCGGCCCGGTACTGGCGTAAACGGCACGGCGCATTGAAGCTTCGGGTAATAGCGCCCGCCCGCGCGATGCAGCGCATCGGCCCAAGCGTGGTCGAACACGTATTCGCCGTAGGAATGATCTTTGGCGTAGAGCGGCATGGCGCCGACAAGGGCGCCGCGCGGATCGCGCGCGACGAGGTGCGCCGGTTGCCAACCCTGCTCGGCGCTGGCGCAGCCGCTCTCTTCCAAGGCTTGCAGAAAATCCCAAGAGAGGAACGGATCGTACGGCGCGTCAGACGGGTTCGCCAACGCATCCCATGACACGCGATCAATGTTGGCGAGATCGCCAACCACTGAGATTGTCAGAGCGTCTGACCCGTCCATCGGACGCTATCTAGGGCCGCGCCTGCGGCAAAACCAAGCCCGTCAGGCGATCTCGAACAGCCCATCGACTTCGACTGCGTAGTTCAGCGGCAGGTTGGCCATGCCGACGGCGGAGCGCGCATGGCGGCCGGCGTCGCCGAACACCGACACCATGAGATCGGAGCAACCATTCATCACTTGCGGGATTGGATCGAAGTCCGGCGTGACGTTCACGAAACCGTTGAGCTTCACCACGCGCCTGACGCGATCCAGATCACCACCGCATGCCGCTTTCACTTGCGCCAGCAGGTTCAGGCCACACAGCCGAGCGGCGGCTTGGCCCTGCTCGACTTCGATGGCGTCGCCGAGCTTGCCCTTGATGCCGCCTGCGGCATCGACCGAGACTTGGCCGGAGACGTGGACCACGTTCCCCACGATCACGAACGGCACGTAGGAGGCGACCGGCGCCGGCGGCGTCGGCAGCGTGATGCCCAATTCCCGCAGCCGTGCTTCAACCCCTGCCATCGTTCTGCTCCCTCAAAGTTAGGCCGTTCTACTCATCATCGTGCTGTGCTTTCAATGCCCGTCCGGTCTGCACAGCGTCGCGGCCGAACTTGCCGCGGGCTTTCGCGATAGCGCCCTCAACCGCGGCGCGCTTCGGGGTCTCGGTGTCGAGCATGTCGCCTTTGTCGGCGCCGCCGGCATCGCTGAAGTCTGAGAGGCCGACGCCGATCAGGCGATACTTGGTGCGCCCATTAGCGTCGCCAGCAAGCAGCTCGCGCGCAGCGGCGAAAATGCGGGAAGCCAGCAGCGTAGGCTCCGGCAGCTGACGTCGGCGGGTGATGATCTTGAACTTGGTGTCCTTGAGCTTCAGCGTCAGCGTGAGCCCCGCCGTCTCGCTGGCGCGGCACCGTGTGGCGACCTTCTCGCACAACGGCCACAGAATATCTTCGAGCGCCTCGAGATCGCTGATGTCCTCGAAGAACGTCGTCTCCGCCGAGATGCTCTTGCGTTCGCCATCTGGATCGACTTTGCGCGGATCGTCAGCCATCGAGAGCGAGAACAGCTGCGCGCCCCAATCACCATAGAGCGCGCGCATACGCTGTGGGCCGACGGTGCGGATGTCGCCGATCTTCTTCAGACCATTGCGTTCGAGCGCCGTGGCGCCCGCCGGACCGACGCCTGGCAGAGTGCTGACTGAGCGTGACTCAAGGAAGGTCAGCGCCTCGGCGCGGCCGATGACGGAGAACCCGCGCGGCTTGTCGAGATCGCTCGCGGTCTTGGCCAGGAATTTGTTGAAACTCAGGCCGATCGAAACGGTGAGGCGGCGCTCGTCCCAGATCTTGTTTTGCAGCTTGATGAGCGACTGCGCCGGAGAGCCGCCATGCAGCGCTTCGGTGCCTGTCAGGTCCATGAACGCCTCGTCGATGGAGAGCGGCTGCACTTGGGGCGTCAGGTCTTCCATCAAGTGTCGGATGAGACGGCCCTCTTCGACGTATTTGCTCATGTCGCCGTGCACGACCTTGGCTTGCGGGCAGAGCTGAAGCGCCTTGAACATCGGCATGGCAGAGCGAACGCCGTACGCGCGCGCGACATAGCAGCAGGTGGAGACGACACCGCGCTTGCCGCCACCGACGATTACAGGAAATGGTTGCAAACTCGGATCGTCGCGCTTTTCGATCGAAGCGTAGAACGCGTCACAATCGAGGTGCGCGATTGAGAGCGTGTTCAGCTCAGCATGCTCAAGCGGTTGCTCTTCACCGCACACACAGAGTGATGTTGCGGTTGGTCGAGCGCAGGCGCGGCAAAGGATCACTGCGCTCCCCCTCTCCCTTGCGGAGAGGGGGTCAGGGGGTGAGAGGCGTTCAGACGATCAGGCGCCTGCGTGTTGGAACGCCCCTCACCCCGGTCGCTACGCGACCGACCCTCTCCGCGAGGGAGAGGGTTGCGGTTTGTGCTTCTCACGCCGCCTCCTCGGCCGTGAACAGCCAAGCGGCGCCGCGTACGCCGGAGCTATCGCCGTGCTTGTTCTGCACGAGCCTCGTATGCAGCACGTCGGAGAAGATGTGCGCCAGCAGTTTGCCGCGGATGCTGGGATACAAGCTTTCCACGTTCGACACGCCGCCGCCGAACACGATCACGTCTGGGTCAAGAATATCGATTACGACGGCGAGGCTGCGCGAAATGCGATCCGCCAGCAGATCAAGCATGACCCGCGCTTTGGGATCGCCAGCTTGCGCTGCCTTGTCGGCGTCACCCGCGCTCATGCCGGCCCAGCGTTTGAACCCGGTGCCGGAAATCCATTGTTCGAGGCAACCCCAGCGCCCGCACCAATCGCGCACCGGCTTCTCGTCCTCGCGCGGCCAGGGCAGCGGCGTGTGTCCCCATTCGCCGCCGATGGCGTTCGCGCCCGTCACGACCTTGCGATCAACGACCACGCCGCCGCCGCAACCCGTGCCAATGATGACCCCGAACACCACGCGTCCGCCCGCCGCCGCACCGTCCACCGCCTCCGAGAGCGCGAAGCAATTGGCGTCGTTCTCGACGCGCACCGGGCGTCCGAGCGCGACCTTCAGGTCCTCTAAGAACGGCTTGCCGTTCATCCACACAGAGTTCGCATTGCGGATCATTCCAGTCTTTGGAGAGAGAGATCCGGGAAGCGCTACGCCAACCGTGTCGGCACGGGCGCCCGCTGCTTGTTCGATTCGCGCGGTCAGATCGGCCAGCGCACGCACGGCGCTATGATAATCCCCAGGATTGGGGACACGCTGGCGCACTAGAATTTCTCCCTTTGAATCAAGCAGCGCGCCTTCGATCTTGGTGCCGCCAAAGTCCACGCCGAGGCGCATTTTCATTCCTTAAGAGGTTCTTAACGAGAGGAGCGAGATTGCTGGTGTTGCGATGGGTTGTTAAGGCCCTGACGCTATAAGGGCGCAAGAATGTGCGTCCGAATGGGCGCCGGGGTCGCGAAAGCGAAGCGGGTAATGGCCAAGACCGTTCTCATCGTCGAAGACAGCGAACTCAATATGAGGCTGTTCAACGACCTGTTGGAGGCGTTTGGCTACCGCACGGTAAAAACCCGCGACGGCCGCCAGGCGCTCCCTCTCGCCCGCGAGCACAGGCCCGACCTCATTGTCATGGATATCCAGCTGCCGGAAATCTCCGGCCTGGAAATCACCGATCGCCTCAAGAAAGACCCTGCGCTGAAATCGATCCCGGTGGTCGCCGTCACCGCCTTCGCGATGCGCGGCGACGAGCAGAAGATCATGGCCGCCGGCTGCGACGCTTATTTGTCGAAGCCGATCTCGGTGACGACCTTTCTGGAAACCATCCGCAAGTTTATCGGATGAGGAGGCACGCTTGAGCGCGCGTATCCTCGTCGTCGATGATCTCGAAGCCAACCGCCGTCTGCTCGAGGCGAAATTGGGCGCGGACTATTACGACGTGCTGACGGCTCAGCGCGGCGAAGAAGCGGTGCAGCTGGCCAAGCGCGAGAAGCCCGATCTCATTTTGCTCGACGTCATGATGCCAGGCGGCATCGACGGCTACGAAGCTTGCCGCCGGCTGAAGTCGATGCCGGAAACACGGCACATCCCTATTATCATCCTCACGACGCTCGATGATCGCGAGAACCGGTTGCGCGGGCTGCAAGCCGGCGCGGAAGAGTTCCTGACGAAGCCGATTGATGACGTGCAGCTGATAGCGCGGGTGAAAAGTCTGCTCGCCCTCAAAGTGGTGATCGACGAACTCCGCGCGCGCGAGGCCAGCGGCAAGCGCATGGGCGTGATCGGCGAAGACGCGCGCGATCCGCTGGAGCAGCACCGCCTGACCGCTGGCAATGTGCTCGTGGTCGATGACAACGCTTCTCAGGTCAAACGCATCAAGGCGGCGCTCGAAGTCGAGCATCGCGTCTGCATGCTAGGCGAGGCCGACGCGGCTGAAGCGCCCGATCTCTGCGTGGTTTCGGTCACCGCCAAGAGCTTCGACGGCTTCCGTATTATCGCGCGGATGCGCTCAGGCGAAGCGACCAGGCACCTGCCGATCCTGGCCGTCGTCGATCCCGATGATCGCCAGCGCCTAGTCCGCGCGCTGGAGCTTGGCGCCCACGACATCATCGCGCGCCCAATCGACGAAGAAGAAATCCAAGCGCGCGCGCGCACGCTGATGCGCCGCAAGCGCTACATGGACGCACTTCGCTCACGGCTTGACCAGAGCTTTGAACTCGCGATCACCGACCAGCTCACCGGGCTTTACAACCGCCGCTTCCTGTTTGGGCAGCTCGCGCCCTTGGTGCAGCGTTCACAGTGCGGCGGCGAAGCGGTGTCGGTGATGACAATCGACATCGATCACTTCAAGCGGTTGAACGACACCTATGGTCACGATGCCGGCGATGCTGTGTTGCGCGATTTCGCGGTGCGGCTTGGCTCCAATACGCGGCCATCGGATTTCGCGTGCCGAATGGGAGGCGAAGAGTTCGTGGTGATCATGCCGCGAACATCCGGCGACATCGCTTGTCTCGCGGCGGAACGTCTGCGGCGCTCAGTATGTGCCTCGCCCTTTATGGTGCCGGGTGTGGCCCATGCGATCGACGTTACGGTCTCAATCGGCGTCGCTGCCGCGACCAACAGCGATGACAGCGTCGAAACACTGCTGAAGCGCGCCGATGAAGCGCTCTACGAAGCCAAGCGCACCGGTCGCAATCGCGTGATCGGCAAGGCATTCGATCACGGCGAGTTGAACACCGCACGCGTGGTTCGCTAGCACCTCACGCATTCGTACGAGGAAATCCGCGTCGCGTCGCAAAGGCGTTGCGCGAGCGCGTTCGTCGGCGCGTGCTTGGCGCGGGAGATCTCCATGCTCAAAACTCTCGCTGCATTTGTCTTGCTGACCGCTTGCGCTCATGCACAGCAAGCCCCGCCGCAAATGCCGACTTGCGCGGCCGCGGAGCACCGTGCGTTCGATTTCTGGATTGGTGAATGGGACGCCTATGTCGCCGGCACTGAAAATCTCGCCGGCCGAAGCTCGATCCGCAGCGAGAATGCCGGCTGCGTGATCACCGAACACTGGACCAGCGCACGCAGCGCTTACACCGGCCAAAGCATAAACATCTACGATCGCGTCACCGGCCAGTGGAACCAGTTCTACGCGGACTCCACCGGCGAGGTGACGCGCTTTGTCGGCGCGCCGTACCAAGGCGGGATGCGGCTCGTCGATCCCGCGAATATCTCGGCCGGTCAGGACGGTCCGCGGCAAACCCGAATGACCTTCACGCCCAGCGCGGACGGCACGGTGCGTCAGCATGGCGAAACCTCCACCGACGGCGCGACGTGGACGACCGACTACGACTTTATCTATCGGCGCCGGGCTTCGTAACACTCACGGCCCAGGGTCGAGCGTCCACGTGTAAACGCCCCATCGTTCGGAGTGCATTTGTACGAAGTACTGAAGCGCTTGGCGTGAGTCGCAGGACGTGTGCCCAACGCTCCAGAACTCGTACGGACCGGGATACTGCACACAGAGCGGGAAATCGCCGTTCCAGTGCCGCGCGCCGTCGCCTTCCACTTCGGCATAGCCGTAGAAGTAGCCGTTGCTGGTGGTCGCAATGTCCTGGCACGACCGAGACGGCACCGCGAACCAGCCTTCGTTGAAGAACTGATCGCTTCCGACGGGCTGGTACGAAAGGGCGATGCGGGCGTTGTCGTTGGCGTTGTTGCAGACCCGGATGGCGATCTGTTCACCGCCCGTGGTGGGGCCTTTCTGGGCCAGGGCGGTCGGAACCGGTCCGAACGTCAACACCAGCGACGCCGCCAAAGCCGCCAGAAATCTCAAGCTCATCAACGGCCCTCCATCCTCGCCCCGGCAAGAAAACCCACGCGGCGGCGCTCGTCAATTGGCGCCCCTTCGCATGTTAAGCCGCCTCGCCTATGTTATGAGGATCCCAAAATTGGAGTGGGCATGAGTTACGCCGAGGCCGAAGCTTACGACCGCGCTGGCCAGATCAAGATCCACGACCCGAAGGTCGCTTTTCCGGGCATGGCTGCGGCCGGCCGGCTCGCGGCGCGATGCCTCGACATGCTCGTGGCCGAGACGAAGGAAGGCGTGACCACCGGGCGTCTCGATGACCTCGCGCGGCAATTCGTCTTCGACAACGGCGCGCTGCCGGCGTGCGTGTTCTACCGCGGCTACCGCCACACGATCTGTACGTCGCTCAACCACACCGTCTGCCACGGCATCCCGGGCGATCGGATGTTGAAGGACGGCGACATCGTCAACATCGACGTCACCGTGATCCTCGATGGCTGGCACGGCGATACGAGCCGCATGTACGGCATCGGCGAAGTCGCGCGCAAAGCCGAGCGGCTGATGGACGTGACGTACGAAGCGATGATGCGCGGCATCAATGCTGTGAAGCCTGGTGCGACTTTGGGCGATCTTGGCCATGCGATTCAAAGCTACGCTGAGGGTGAGCGCACGGCCGTGGTGCGCGAGTTCTGTGGCCATGGCTTGGGCAAAGTCTTTCACGACGCGCCGAACATCCTCCACTTCGGCAAGCCCGGTCAGGGCGCAGTGCTGAAGCCGGGTATGATCTTCACCGTTGAGCCGATGCTCAATCTGGGGTCACCGTCGGTGAAGGTGCTGGGCGATGGCTGGACGGCAGTGACCAAGGACAAATCGCTGTCTGCGCAATACGAACACTCAGTCGGCGTGACCGAAGCAGGCGTCGAGATCTTCACAAAATCACCGGCTGGTTTGGATCAGCCGCATGCCATCAAGGCGGCGTGACGGCGATGGCGGGGGGCTCGCGCAAATCACGCGACGCCGCCGTGCCGCATGTCGAAGACAGCGAACTTTTCCCGTTCAAGCGCGATGCGACGCCGCCGATCGTGGTCGCTCGGCCTGATCCGCCAACAATCCACAAGGATCGGCCGCACTACCTTCAGCACCGCGAACGCCTCCGCAAAAAATTCGACGAGGCTGGCCCCGCTGCGCTTGCCGATTACGAGTTGCTGGAGATGGCGCTCTTCCGAACCATTCCGCGCCAAGACACTAAGCCCTTGGCGAAAGCACTGCTCGCGAAGTTTGGAACGCTGGCGGCTGTGTTCGCCGCGCCGGTGCAGCGCATTGCCGAGGTGAAGGGCGCCGGCCCTGCCGTCGCGCAGGACTTGAAGCTCGTGCAGGCGTTGCTCGAATGCGCGGCGAAGGGCGAGTTGAAGCAGCGCACTGTCATCAGCTCATGGTCACAGCTGGTGAACTATTGCCGCATGAGCATGGCGCACGAACCGCGCGAACGGTTCCGCGTGCTCTTTCTCGACGCCAAGAACCAGCTGATCGCCGATGAGGTGATGAACGAGGGCACCGTCGATCACGCGCCGGTCTATCCGCGCGAGGTGGCGCGGCGGGCGCTGGAGCTTTCGGCGGCGGCGGTCATCCTAGTGCACAATCATCCCTCCGGAGACCCGAAGCCCTCCACCGCCGATCTTGCGATCACACGCGAGATAGTGGCCGCCGCAGAGGCGATAAGCGTCAAAGTGCACGATCACCTCGTGATCGGCCGCAACGGGGTCGAGAGCTTCAAGAGCCTTGGCCTGCTCTGATTGAACCTGACGGCGCCATCGCGCCACGGCAGCAAGCGTTCAGGTTCGGCGCCCGCGAGAGCGTTTGACCGCGCCGTCCCCGCCCGCCACAACATCCGCAACGATAAGCGGGAGGACGCATGACCGACGCACCAGCGGCGGCCTTTCAGGGCTACGGCACCAAGAGCTATCGCGCCTACGTGCTGGGCGTCTTCGTCGTTATCTACACCTTCAACTTCATCGATCGCCAGCTCATCGGGATCGTGCAGGAAGCGATCCGCGAAGACTTCGGCGTTTCCAACTTCTATCTCGGTCTGCTTGGCGGGCCTGTCTTCGCCGTCCTCTACACGACGCTCGGCATCCCGATCGCGCGCCTCGCCGAACGCGCCAACCGCATCACCATCGTCTCGATCGGCGCGTTCCTGTGGAGCCTGATGACGGCAGCCTGCGGCTTTGCCGGCAATTTCGTGCAGCTCGCGATTTTCCGCCTGGGAGTGGGCATCGGCGAAGCGGCGTGCGTACCGCCTTCACAATCCGTGATTGCCGACTACTTCCCAGCCAGCCGCCGCGCTTCGGCGCTGGCGATCTTCTCTCTCGGCATTCCGCTTGGCAGCGCGCTGGCCTATCTTGGCGGCGGCTGGTTGGTGTCCAATTTCGACTGGCGCACCGCCTTTTGGATCCTCGGCGCTCCAGGGATCATTGCTGCCCTGCTTCTCAAATTCACTGTCAAAGAACCTCCGCGCTCCGGCACGCAGATCAAGCCACCAACTTTCGGCGAGACACTACGCGCGCTTTCTAAGAAGGCATCTTTTTGGCACGTCGCCTTTGGCGGCGCGCTTATCAGCTTCGTGGGCTATGGCAGCGCGCAATTCTTGGTGTCGCACCTTGTGCGCAACTACGAATTGGGCGCCACGCCAGCACTGGAAATCGCCCACGCGTCCTATGCGATGGGCGCGGTCGCCGGCCTCTCGACCGCGCTTGGCACATTCTTCGGCGGCTATCTTGCCGACCGCCTCGCACCCAGGCATCCGCGGGTAAATTCATGGCTGCCTGCGCTAGGGGTCGGCATCGCCATTCCGCTTTACGTTCTCTCGTTCCTGCAAACCCAGTTCATCTGGGCGTTTGCATTCCTCATGCTCGCGCCGATTTTCCACTATCTTTATCTTGGCTCCATGTATGCCGTGTCGATGGGCGTCTCGACGCCGCTGCAGCGCGCCACCTCCATCGCTATCTTGATCCTCATCGTAAACCTGATCGGCCTTGGCCTCGGCCCGCCCTTCGTCGGCGCCGCCAACGACTTCTTCGCCTCCCAGATCCTGTCCGACACCAGCACGCTGACGCTTGCGCAATGCGATCCACGAACCGTGGCGCCCGAGAACGCCGCCGCTTGCGCCAGCGCCCAGGGCCTCGGTCTAAAATACGCGCTCGGCGCGACGATCTTCTTCCTCGGCTGGGCGGCGCTGCACTTCCTGCTCGCGGGCCGTACGCTGGTGAAGGACCGCATCAGCTGACAAGCGCGGCGGGACGGGTAGCGTAAGCCTACTGCGCCCGCGCGCTTCGCATTGCCGCGAGGGTCGCGTCCACATCGGCCATTTGCTTCAGGCTGTCGGCGCTCATGACATAGGTGCCGGCGAGCAGATCGCCGAGGCGCTGCTTGCGCTTGGTGCAGAGCACGACGATTCCCGCCGGCACGCCGCCCGCCAAGACCGGGTTGACTTCAACGAGCCGCGTCAGCGTGCGCACGAAAGCGCGACCGATACCTGGCGTACGGCCGTCCTTATCGACCACCTTCAACCCTGTGATCAGCTTGCCGAGGCTGCGGCCCCGAAAGCCTTCGGTGACCGGAAAGTAGAGCACTGAGAGTGCGAGCGCGGGAATGAGAATGGTGTTCGCGGGAAGCTCGCTGCCGTTCGGGATCAGGCCGATCGCCAAGGCGGGCACGAAGAACAGCGCCACCAGCGCAAGCAGATCGATCCAACAGCCAAGCCAACGGCGCACCAAGATCCCGCCTGTGTCCATGTCTTCAGCAGCTTGTTGAACCGCCGTTTTCTGAACGTCCGCCATCGTGTTTCTCCCCCACGCAACCTTAGCAACAAGCCCGCGCGGCGCAAAAGGGGGCGCGTCCGTTGACGAACGACGCTCCCCGCCGCATCAACCGCCCATGATTCCACGTTATGCACGCCCCGACATGGTGGCGATTTGGGAGCCTGAGAGCCGCTACGGCATCTGGCTTGAGATCGAGACGCTCGCCATGGAGGCGATGGCGGAGTTGGGCACGATCCCAAAGAGTGCGGCGGTAGAGTATCGCGCCAAGGGCAAGTTCGACGTCGCCCGCATCGACGAGATCGAGCGCGAGGTGAAGCACGACGTGATCGCGTTTCTCACCAGCGTCGCCGAGCACGTCGGGCCGGAAAGCCGTTTTGCCCACCAAGGCATGACCTCAAGCGATGTGCTGGACACGTGCTTGGCCGTCCAGCTGGCACGCGCGAGTGATTTGCTCATCGCCGGCTGCGAACGCGTGATGGCTTCTCTTAAGAAGCGCGCGATCGAACACAAGATGACGCCGACGATCGGCCGCAGTCACGGCATCCACGCTGAGCCCACGACGTTCGGGCTGAAGCTAGCCGGCCACTACGCCGAGTTCGCACGCAATCTCGAGCGCTTGCACATGGCGCGCTTCGAGATCGCGACCTGCGCCATCTCCGGCGCCGTCGGCACCTTCGCGCAGATCGACCCGCGCGTTGAGGCTTATGTCGCCGAGAAGCTGGGGCTAGTCCCTGAGCCGGTCTCAACACAAGTCATCCCGCGCGATCGCCATGCGGCGTTTTTCGCGGCGCTCGGCGTTGTCGCCGCTGGGATCGAGCGGTTGGCGACTGAAGTGCGCCACTTGCAGCGCACCGAGGTGTTGGAAGCAGAGGAATTCTTCGAGCCCGGCCAAAAGGGTTCGTCGGCAATGCCGCACAAGCGCAACCCCGTGCTGACGGAAAACCTGTGCGGCCTGGCGCGACTGGTGCGCAGCGCGGTGACGCCGGCGATGGAAAACGTGGCGCTCTGGCATGAGCGCGATATCAGCCACTCCTCGGTCGAGCGCGGCATCGGCCCGGACGCCACGATCCATCTCGATTTTGCGCTGCACCGAGTGGCGATGGTGATTGAGAAGCTTGTCGTCTATCCCGAGAACATGGCGCGCAATCTGGCGCTGCTCGGCGGACTGCACAATTCGCAGCGTGTGATGCTCGCTCTGACGCAAGCCGGCGTGAGCCGCGAAGACGCCTATCGCCTGGTACAGCGCAACGCGATGGCGGTGTGGCAAAGCCCGCCGCCCCGGCCGAGCACAGCGCTGATCGATCGGCTGAGGGCGGACCCCGACGTCACCGCCAAGCTTGACCCCAAGACGCTCGAAGGCTGCTTCGACGATGCACATCACTTTGCGCGCGTCGATGAGATCTTCGCGCGCGTTTTCGGCTAGCTCGCGTCGTTCATCCGCGCCTGCACGACAGCGGCCATGGTCTGCATCTGCGCCTGCGCGCGCTCAACGCGGACGGATTGGCGCTGCAACCGCTCGACGGCGCGCTGGCTGTTGCGTGCGTTTTCCGCGCGCTCGGCCATCTCGCGCAGGCGCTCGCTCTCCAACACGAACCGTGCGGCCGCTTGCTGCAATTCTACGACGTCAGAGCACGCCACCCGGGCGGCTTGGCGCATGCTGCGTATCTCCGGCCATTGCGCGAATGAGAGATGGCCGACCAATTGGCGCGCCTGGCCGCGGAAATCGGAGGCATCGACGAACCCTGCGGCGAAGGCGACGAGAACACTGACGTCGATGCTGCTGAGTGCATTCGGATCGCCGCCCATGGCTGGGATCATCGGCCACGTGACGCCATTGGCCTGCATCTCAGCGCTGTAGGCCCGCACGGCGCCGCGCAGCACCGCCCGGCCCTCGGACGTGCACACGTCCGCGCCGCCTGACCCTGCAGCGAAGCGCGCGAGGAGTTCGCTGGCCTCGGCCGCCGGCATGCGAACAGGCGCCTGCGCGCACGCCGCCGTCGCCAAGACCAACACACTCGCTAACGCCCGCCGCATCGAGGGAACAATGCCTTGGCAGCGTAGAGGAACCGTTCATTAACGGGGCTAATCCTGCTTAACCGCAGTCGCTTGACCTTCGTCGCCCCATGTGCTTTGTATCACAAAGTTCTTTTACAGGAGATCAATCGTGCGTATCGTTGCTATGACCGTCGCCCTGCTGGCTGCAGTAATTCTAGCCCCCGCCACAGCAGCCTACGCGCAAGCGCACCAGGGCCCCGACCTCGCTGCCCAGCGCGCCGCAATGGAGCGCATCGCTGGCATGGCGGGCGATTGGCGAGGTGAGGCGAACGTCACTTTCCCGGCGACGCGCACGGTTCATCAAAACGAGCATATCGAGCGCGACATGAACGGGCTGCTGCTTGTCATTCACGGCAACGGCTACGCAACGGCCGACCGGACCGGCGCGCCGATCTTCAACGCGCTCGGTGTCATCTCGTACGACGACGCGCGCCAGATCTACGAATTCCGTGTCTACAATGACGGTCGCGCCGCGACCGCGGAAGCACATTTCCTGGACGATGGCCGCCTGCAATGGACGATGAATTTCTCGCCCGTCATCATCCGCTACACGATCACCCTCGGCGCCAATACGTGGAATGAAATCGGTGAGATGTCGCGCGACAACGGCGCGACCTGGACGCAGACAATCGAAATGAATCTCACCCGCATCCAGTAGGGCCCATTACAGACCTGACGAGCCCCTCCCGCGGCGCTAACATGGGCGAAACGCGGGAGGGAATCGTGACTGATACTGCACCAGCGAAGTCCGGCGCGCCTTGGCACTTGTGGGTTGTCGGCGTCGTTTCGCTCTTATGGAATGCGTTCGGCTGCTACGATTACTACATGACCAACACGGGCGGTGATGAATACCTCCGCTCCTATGGCATGACCGCAGCGCAGATCGCTTTCTACCATGCCATGCCCGCGTGGATGACGGGCGCTTGGGCAGTTGGTGTGTGGGGCGCGTTGCTCGGTTCCGCCCTGTTCTTGCTCCGCAGCAAATGGGCCTTCCACGTCTTCGTCGTCTCGTTCGCCGCGTTCGTGCTGAGCGTCATCTACACCTACGGCTTCACCAACGGCGCCGAAGTCAACGGCATGATCGCCATCGTCATGAGCGGCGTCATCGCCGCGAGCTGTGTCTTCTTCATCTGGTACGCCCGCTTCGCGACGAAGCGCGGCATCCTGCGCTAACGAAAAGGGCGGCCGTGCTTTTCGCGCGACCGCCCTTCGGCAAACTCAATGCAACGTGACGCTTAAGTCCCGGCCTTCACCGAGGCGCGGGCTTCGCCCAGCGCTTCTTCCATCTTGGCGCGGATTTGGTGGTCGGAGAGCTGGACCGCGTGCAGGTCGAGATCGCCTCGGATCTTACGGAACAGGTCTTCGACGCCGGCCTCCTCCAGGTCGGCGATGACAACCGACTTGGCGTAGTCCTCGGCGGCCTCGTCGGTGAGGCCCATGAGCCCCGCCGCCCAACGCCCAACGATCTTGGCGCGGCGCGCCTGGGCCTTGAACTCAAGCTCTTGATCGAGCTGGTATTTCATTTCCTCGCCGCGCTTGCGATCGTCGAATTGGCTCATGGCCGGGCTTCTCCTCGTCTTCAGCCTCTGAATAGGGACGTCACACGGGCGGATCAATGGCAGCCTGAACTCGCGCCAGCGGAGTCCGCCAATTGTGGCGCTTGGGCTTCTCCCCTAAGTACTTAGCTAGGCCCGGGCGGAGCGATTCCGCCTTTGGCGCCGCATCTGAGCCACCAAGGCGCTTCGGAGCGCCGCCCCTCGAGGAGGGAGCCACCCATGTCGCGTCGCAAGAAGATCTACGAAGGTAAGGCCAAGATCCTGTTCGAAGGTCCCGAGCCCGGCACCATCATCCAATACTTCAAAGACGACACGACCGCTTTCAACGCGCAGAAGAAGGCGATCCTCGAAGGCAAGGGCGTGATCAACAATCAGATCTCCGGGTTCATCATGCAGAACCTGAACGCGATCGGCGTACCCACTCATTACATCAAGACCATGAACATGCGCGAACAGCTCGTGCGTGAAGTCGAGATCATCCCGCTCGAAGTGGTGTGCCGTAACATCGCCGCCGGCTCGCTGTCGACGCGCCTCGGCATCGAGGAAGGCACGCCGTTGCCGCGCTCGATCATCGAGTTCTATTACAAGAAGGATGAGCTCAACGACCCGATGGTCGCTGAAGAGCACATCACCGCGTTCAACTGGGCGTCGACGCAAGAGATCGACGATCTCATGGCGCTGACGCTGCGCGTGAATGATTATCTGTTCGGCATGTTCGGCGCCGTCGGCATTAAGCTCGTCGACTTCAAGCTCGAGTTCGGCCGCCTCTACGAGGGCGACATGGTCCGCACCGTGATCGCCGACGAGATCAGCCCGGACAGCGCGCGGCTGTGGGATGTCCAGACCAACGAGAAGATGGACAAGGACCGCTTCCGTCGCGACCTCGGCAACGTCACCGAGGCTTATGTCGAAGTCGCGCGGCGGCTTGGCATCGTCAAGCAGAACGTCGCCGCCGGCGGTGGCGGCGACATAGTGCATTGAGTGAGTTCAACGAACCCTCCTCGCCGGTTTGCTACGCGGGCGCGTTCGGTTCGAGGGGGAGCGTTATGAAAGCGATCGTGACTGTCGGCCTGAAGCCGGGCGTCCTTGACGTGCAAGGCAAGGCCGTAGCCGGCGCTTTGAAAGAGCTTGGCTTCGGTGCGGTCCACGACGCGCGCGTCGGCAAGCAGATCGAAATCCAGCTCGACGGCGATCTCGATCCGGAAACCGCTGAAGCGCAGGTCCGCGAGATGTGCGAAAAGCTGCTCGCCAACACCGTGATCGAAAGCTACCGCGTCGAGATTTCGCGCTAGCGCGATGGTCGCCACGCGCCGCGTCGCAATGCTTGCGCTGACGGCGATGATGCTTGGTGTCGGCACGAGCGGTTCGCGAGCGTACGCTCAACCCGGCCCCCTTCGCCCCGAGCAAGCGTTTCAAACGCTGAAATCCTTTGTCGGCGATTGGCAGGGCGTGACGGAGAGCGAGCGCCAATTCCAGGTCAGCTATCGCCTAACCGCGAATGACACCGTGTTGGTCGAAACCTGGACCATGTCGCCAACGCCCCAATCGATGACGGTCGATCACATGGATGGCAATGCGCTGATCGCGACGCATTACTGCCCGCAAGGCAATCAGCCTCGCCTGCAATACCGCCCGGAGACATCGAACGAGCGACTGCACTTCACGTTTCGGGACGCCACCAACCTGCCCGATGCCAACGTCGCGCATCAGCACGAATTCTGGATACGCCGCCACGCCGACGGGACGTTCGCGCGTAACGAGACCTATCTCGAAAACGGCGAACCGGGCAGCGAGACGGCGATTTTCACCCGTATCCCGGCGCCCGCGAACACTCCCTGAGCGATCACACTTTGCTGATCGGGCGCGTGCTTCGTCGCATCACGCTTGAGCGTGGCGTGCCGCCCCTTAGCGTTTTGTCATGCTTCGAACCCTGATCGCCGCCCTCTCGCTCGCCTGCCTTGCCGCACCCGCATCGGCGCAGGAGTGGTCGCCTACGGAGCAAATCGCGGCCGAGACGTTGTACCAGATGCTTCCTGGCCCCAACGAAGGCGAGACGCGGGAAGTCTTTTTCTGGCGCCCGCCGAACGCGTCGGATGGGCCGTTGCCGGTGCTTTACATGGCGGACGGTTTTGCCGGCCTGGAGGTCGCTGTTTCTCGTATCCGCCCCGCAATCATTGAAGGGCGTGCGCGCCCGATCGTCGTGGTCGCGATGGCGGCGAATCCGGAATACCGCCGCGTTGAATATGCGCTGGGGCGGCGCGACAGCCCGATTTGGGAAGCGCACTTCGCGTGGTTCACCAACACCGTGCTGCCCTGGGCGGAGATTCACGCTGGGGCCTCAACCGAGCGTTCTCAACGCGGCGTCGGCGGCATGTCGAACGGCGCCGACTTCGCCATCGCTGCTGCGTCGCGCCGGCCGGATCTCTTTAGCGCTGTGCTGGCGCATTCGCCGGTCAACGACTTGCGCAGCTGGTTCAGGTCGGAGCCGGACACGCGGTGGGTGCTGACGGCCGGGCAAAGCGAACGTGCAGGCGCCGTTGCGCTGCTCAGCTCACGCATCGCCATCGCGATCGGCGACCGGCCCCTCCGTCAATGCATCGGCCTGTGGCACCACGACATGAGCGGATGGCGCAACGTCTCTCCTGGATCGGTCGCGTGGCTGTTCGATCTTGCCGATCCTCACGCCGTCGAAATCCCGCAAGAGCGCGAAAGCTGCCGCGTGCGCAACGACGGCTGAACCGCGGCAAGCGCTCAGGCTATTTACCGCCGCTGTCGTCATCGCCCAGCGGTACAATTGGGCCGCCATTGCCACGAAGGCGTCCGCCGCGATCGCGTGGGCCGCGGATGGAAAGGAGCGTAAGCGCTATCAGGCTCGCCAAACCGATCGCGACCGCGAGGATCTCAATCGTCATCATGCCCCTTAGGTGGGGCGTTGCACCTGTCGCGTCAGGCGCCGCAACTGCAGACGCCTGATGCATTTTCGGTGTTATGTTATTGCGGCACGAGCGCCGCTTCACTGCTCAACGGCCGCGCCATCAGTTCGGTGATCGACAAGCCCACTTCGTTGTGACCGCCAAACGCCGTGCCGGTTTGTGAATTTCCGACGCGTTCGCCAATCGCGGTGTAAGCATCCGCCGGCAGCGCCACGTAGCCAACGCGCGGCGCCAGCGTGGCCGCGTTCTGCACGAAGTAATCGACAAAGCGGCGAACTTGCGGGCGCCGGAGCGCTTCGGCGTTGACGTAGATGAACATCGGCCGCGAGAGCGCGTAGGAGCCCGACGCAATCGTTTCCGGCGACGGCGTCACGCCATCAATAGCCAGCACTTTAAGCCGCTCGCGGTTCTGCTCGTAGTAAGCATAGCCGAAATAGCCCATGCCGCCGGCATTGCCCGCCACGCCCTGCACGATGACGTTATCGTCCTCGCTCGGCGTATAATCTGTGCGCGAAGCGCCGCCGTCGCCGTTCACGGCTTCGGTGAAGAAGTCGAACGTGCCCGACGCCGTGCCCGGGCCAAACAATTGCAACGGGGCGTTCGCCCAGCTGCGGTTGACTTGCCGCCAGGTCGTCACCGTGCGTTCAGCGCTCGGCTCCCAGACGCGGCGGAGCTCGGCCATCGTCACGCCGGAGACCGGGTTCGACGGATGCACGACGACGCTGATGCCGTCGAACGCGATCGGGATTTCGACGTACTGAATATTCGCGCCGGCGCAAATGGCCATCTCCTCCGCTGAGATCGGACGCGACGCGTTGGAGATTTGCGTCTCACCGCGACAAAACTTACCGAAGCCGCCACCGGTGCCGCTTTCGCCGACAGTGACGCGCGCGCCGCCACGCTGGCTTTGTCCAAAGCCTTCCGCCGCCGCTTCGGCCAGCGGAAACACCGTGGACGACCCGTCGATAGCGATCTGTTCGGAGCCCGCGCCGCCGCCGGCTTGCTGTTGGCCCTCGCCGCCGCACGCCGCGAGCGCGGCAATTGCAACGACGACCACCGCCGCACGTATTGAAAGTCCACGCGTCATCATACTCACCCTCATTGCTTCGCCGTGAATCGCAGCGCCCGCGTCTTGCCCACCGTTTGTGACAGCCTCGTCTCAGTCCCCGCCGCCGCCATCACCACCGCTGTCGCTGCCGCCATCCGAACTGTCCTGGTCCTGACGCCGGCTTGACCCGCCGTTGTCCACAACCAGCGGCGTTGCGGCGCCATCACCGTCGTCTCGCTTCTGCCGGTTGGGATTGTTGATCCTCACCAGGATGCCGATCAGCAACGCTGTGACGCCGATCGTGACCAGTGTCGTGACGATAGTGAAAGTCGGGATCATTGGCGCTGGCTCTTAGCAAGGCGGCGGGGTGAAGTCATGCCGACCGCGTAAAGCGCGCTACGTTTCAGGTTCCATCGCGTTGCATGTGACAGTACGGCAACGTACCCTCGCGCAACTGGGCTTCGGCCTGCGGTGACTCGGGGGAGGCGCTATGAAGGATATTCGGAGCGCCATTCCGCAGCCCTTGCCCGAGGGCCTCGAACTCAGCGAACTCGATCCGATCTATCGCGAGCAGCCGCACGCGCGGCTGGACCGTCTGCGCTGCGAAGCGCCGCGCTACCAAGATCCCGCGTCCGAGACTGGGCGGCTTTTTCTGACCCGCCACGCCGACGTGCGCGCGGCACTAATCGATCGATCGCTGACGCGGGACACCAAGAAGACCTACTCGCGCGGCGCCGAGGCCGTGCCCGACACGCTGCTCGACAAGGATGGCGAGGAGTTAGCGCTTGGCCGCATGCTGGTGGCGCGAGCGTTCGATACGCGCGGCGTGGAGAGCCGCCGCGGCCTGATCACGCAAATCATCGACGATGCGCTCGACGGTCTTGGCGCGCGCTTTGACGCGATGCGCGATTTCGCGGCGCCTATTCCGATCCGCGTCATGACTGCGATCTTCGGCCTCCCACAAGACAATCTGGCACAGCTGCGCGATTGGGCAGAAGACGCCGCGGTGCTGGGCATGCATCCCAATCGCACCACCGAGCAGAACATCCGCCTAATGACCTCGGCGGCAGGCCTGCGGAAGCTGGTGTTCGACACCATCGCCGCGCGACGCGCCGAGCCACGGGACGATCTGCTCTCTACCCTCGTCCTCGCCGAAGCGAACGGCCGCCGCCTCGACGATTCCGAGGTCGCGCCGCTTTGCATCTTCGGCATGATCGCCGGCAGCCTGACCACGACGGACCTGATCGGCAACACCATCGTCTTGCTGCTGCAGAACCCCGATCAGCGCGCATTGCTCGAAGGCAATCCGAGGCTGGTAGCCTGCGCGGTAGAAGAGTCGCTGCGCCTTGAACCACCAGTCAGCGCCGTCGCGCGCCACGTGGTCGAGGACGGAGAGGTCATGGGGTGCCCGATGCGCGCAGGCGGTACCGTGAAGGCCTCGCTGTTGGCGGCCAATCACGACCCCGACCTGTGCGAAGAACCACACGCCTTCCGCATCGACCGGCTCGTTGTCCCCAAGCATTTCGCCTTTGGCGGCGGCGCGCACGGTTGCCTCGGCGCGGGCTTGGCCCGGCTGGAAGCGCAACTCGCGGTCGAGCGCCTGCTCGCACGCTTCCCGGGACTCAGCCTCGTTCCCACCGACATGCCGCGAAAAAAGACCACCTACGGCTTCCGCGGCTATGCCCGCATACCTCTCAGCCGCTGATCGCTCTTGGCCGGAATCACGCCAGCCTTTATCTACGGCCCATGAAATCCGCCGTGATCGTCTTTCCGGGGTCAAACTGTGACCGTGATGCCGCCCGCGCGCTGACGCGCATTACCGGCACGCCTGCGAAGATGGTTTGGCATAAAGATACCGATCTACCCGAAGGCACCGATCTGGTGGTGCTGCCAGGCGGTTTTTCTTACGGCGATTACCTTCGCTCCGGCGCTATGGCCGCGAAGAGCCCGGTGGTGAAGGCAGTCATTGCGCATGCGGAACGCGGCGGACTGGTGCTCGGCATCTGCAATGGCTTCCAGGTGCTTACCGAAACGCGGCTCCTGCCCGGCGCGCTGGCGCGCAACGCGGGCCTGAAGTTCAGCTGCAAGGAAGTGCCGCTGGCTATCACCAATGTGAACACCGCTTTTACCCGGGCTTATCGCGAGACGCGCGAAACCGAAATCCCAATCGCGCACGGCGACGGCCGTTTCATCGCCGACGCGGACACGCTCGATCGCATCGAGGGCGAAGGCCAAGTGATCTTCCGCTATCTCGCCAACCCCAACGGCTCCGACCGCGACATCGCCGGCGTCATGAACGCGCGTGGCAACGTGATGGGGATGATGCCGCACCCCGAACGCGCGTCCGATCCGGTGCTAGGCCGCACTGGCGGTACGGCGGTGTTCCAGAGCTTGCTCGAGGCCGCATGAGCGCGAAGAAACAAGCCAGCGCGTCAGGCTCGGACTTCGACTCCGAAGTCGATGGTGCGCGGAAGCGTCTCGAAGCATCGCTGAACGAGGAAACGGGATTCGACGACCTCGCTGCACTGCAGGCGCTCGCGCCAATTCTCGCGGACAAAATCCGCTCGCGCCGGCTTGCGTTTGCCCTCGCCGACGATGAGGACGACGAAACCCAGATCGCCGTCATCCACGTTCAAACCGACGAAGAGCTTGGCTTCATCTTCGCCGAGGACGGCGAGTACGTGTTCGAGAGCAATCTGGAAGCGTACTTCGACGATTTCGTCGATGACGATCCGGCGCGCTTTGTGGAGCGCCTGTACGAAACGCTGCGCGCCGATCTGCCGAAGTACGAAGTCGAGAACAAAGGCTGAGCCTCAGCCCGGCGTGGCTTCACCCGCAGGCGCCTCTGTTGCCGCTTCAACGACATCCGGCGCGACATTGGCGCGCGCATTGACTTCACGCGGCGAGAACGCCTGAGCGCGCGCCAGCGCCTGTTCAACCTGTGCTGCCGGCAGTTGCGCCTCAAGTTGCGCCGCGCGCTCGGCCGCGCCTTCGTCACCCTGGCGCGCGGCGAGCATGAACCAGAACAGCGCTTCTTCGGCGCTCGCGTTCACGCCTCGGCCTTGCTGGTAGAGGATTCCGAGATTGAATTGGCTGTCGGCGAGATTGAGCTCCGCCGCTTGTCTGAACCAGCGGAACGCGGCGGCTTCATCGGCGGGGGCACGCTCGGCGCGCGCAAAATAGACACCGAGGTCGTGCATGGCGCGGACGTTGCCGGCGGCAGCCGCGCGCTCAGTCCACTGCCGCGCGAGCGCCGGATCGGCGGCGACGCCTTCGCCGGCTGCGTACATTTGCGCCAACCGGTGCTGCGCTGGCGCGAAGTTCTCGTCAGCTGCTTCCTGAAGCAGCGCGATGCCTTCCGCCTGATCACCCTGATCGATCAGCTGCAGCGCGGTTTCATAGCGCAGCGGCAGATCGTTGGCCGACTGTGGCGCAGGCAAGATCACCGCCGCCGCCGATGCGGGTTCAATCGTGGCGACAACCTCTCCCTCACTCTGCGCATACCAGAAGGCGCCGAAGCCAAGCGCCCCGACACACGCCGCGACCTTCACGAGCCCGATCGGAAAGCGAAACTCTTCTTCGGGGTCCTCGCGCCTGCGGGTCGGCGTGATGAGTTCTGCCTCGGCGGCCTGGCGCGCCTTGACGATGTAATCCGCGATGGGCGGCGCTGGCTCGACAAGCTCTAGTGGCGCTTGTTCGGCGGCGATCTCTTCGGAACCTTCGCTCGCGATGCCATCAGTGGAGATGGGCGGTTCTTCCTGCGGAATGCTTGGCGGCTTCGCGATGCGCGCGCGTTGAACAGGTTCGCGGCCGGTGATCAGCGAAGCGAGCTTGGCGATGGAGACGGCGCCCTTCGAACGCGGCGCCACCTCGGCCAGCATCTGACCCTTGATGACCGCCGCGCCGAAGAGTGCAGGATCGAACGCCAATGATTCCACCGGCGCGATGTTTAACGCTTCCGCGAAATCCTTGAGCGTGATCTCCGGCCGCTTCGGCACGCCAACCATGGACAGTGCGACGATCGGCTCGGCGCGGCCGGCGCGTTCGCTCTTCACGGCGCGCAGGATGGCTTCGGCATTGCGCAGACTGGCGAGATCGGGCGACGCCACCATGACGATGTCATCGGCCGCGACCAGCGCCTGCTTGACCCATGGCGCCCATGTGTGGGGCAGGTCCAACACGACAAAGGAGCTCAAACGCCGGACGCGGCGGATCAACGTTTCGACGTGCTCTGGATCAAGGTGATCTTCCTTCTGCAACGAAGCCGGCGCGCTCAGGATGCGCAACCGCTCGCCGCACTGGACCGCGACGCGATCCGGTGCGCCTTCGTCATCGGGCTGAGCCAACGCATCGGCAATGGATCGCGGCGTTTCGATCTGCGCCTCGAACGCCGCCGTGCCGAACGACCAATCGAGATCCACCAGGGCCGCCGCGATCTCATGCTCTTCGGCGATGGACCAGGCGAGGTTGCGGGCGATCGTTGAAGCGCCGACGCCGCCACGGGCGCCGATCACGGCGATCACGTGCGAACTGTCGGTTTCCGCGAACAGGCGGCAGGCCACGTCAACAAGCTGCTCAGGCGAGGCCGGCGTCAGCACATATTCGCTGACGCCGCGCGCCGCGAGTTCGCGGAAGAGTCCGACATCGTTGACCGCACCAATGATGACAAGCTTGGTCTTGGCGTCGAGCAGGCCGGTGAGGCGCTCCAACGCTCTGAACATCGCCAGCCCGCTTAGCGTGGTGTCGATGATGAGCAGATCCGGACTTTGTTGAGCGGCGAAGCGCACGATGGCGCCGTCGAGGCCGCCGCGTTCGTGACTAATGTCGGCGCGCGCCATTCGGCGATCCGACGCAAGCGCGCCCGCGAGTTCGCCCGAATGGCCGCGATCCCAACTGATGTGGACGGAGATCGGCGGCGTCGGCGCGTGCGGACGCTGATCCTCAGCCGGCCTACGCGATAGCGGGCGCGGCGCGGTATTTTCATTCGCCGGTCGCTGCGCTTCGTCGTCCACAAGCGGCGCCGACGCGACGCTGGCGGCCCGCACGAACTCTTCCAGCGTTTCCGGCGGATCGAACGGCGCGTCGTCCTCTAGTTCGGGCTCGGCGACGCCGAGAAGGTCTTCAACGTCCGGCGGATCGAACGGCGGCAACTCGTCCTCGCCGCTGTCCCCAAGGACGAGCACGTTGGGCGCCGGCTCATCGCCGAGCGCAGGAGTCTGGAGAACAAACTCCGTCTCTTCCTCCGCGTCGAAATCAGCGGCGCGTTCGAGTGGGGGCGTCGAGACCAGCGAGAGAACCGGCGCGCTCGATCGCTCCGGAACGAACTCCGCCTCGCCCTCGATGTCCAACGCGTTCGCCGGAAACGGCGTTTCGCTCGGCGCGTAAGGCGATACGCCCGCACCCGACCGCGCGCGCCTGGCGCGCGTACGCGCTCTTTGTCTGCTTGCAGCGTCGATCACGAAGCGTCCGCATTGCAACGGGCGCCGCTTGTCGCAGCATCCCAACCCATACCGGCATTGATGCTCGCTTGGTTTTCTTGCGAACCAATTAGCAAGGATCGCTAACGGCACGTTCACCAAGCGCAAACAAAACGGCCCTCCCGAAGGAGGGCCGTGAGGGGAATGGATGCTTTTGCGTTTAGCGCACGGTGAAGGGGTCCGCCTCGGCGCGGACGTTGGCGTCCTCTTCACGCAACATCGACATCGCGCGCTGCACACGTGGGTCGGACAACGCGGCGTTAATACGAACCAACGCCTCGACGCTTTCCGAGGATGCGCCGAACAGACGACCCAAGGACTCGAACGGGTTTTCCTGCGCCGGATAGAAGCGAAGCTGAACGCGAGCGTCTTCTTCGATCCCGGCCAACGCGCGTGCTCGCACGACGGCGTGGCTGAAGCCGCCGAGGCTATCCACCAAGCCGTGCTGCAGCGCTTGTTGGCCGGTCCACACGCGCCCACCAGCGACGGCGCGCACTTGTTCCGGTGTCATCTCGCGGCCTTCGGCGACCAGGGCGATGAATTGCGCGTAGGCGCGATCGATAAAGCCTGCGAAGGCGGCGCGCTCAGCTTGATTGAACGGCCGGTCGGCGGAGAACATTTCCACCAACGGCGAACCGACGGTGATGGTCTCGGTGTTGGACGAGAGATAGTGATCCATCGCGCCACCGATGATCAGTTTGCCGCCCACCACGCCAATTGAACCTGTGATGGTTGACGGCTCGGCGACGATTTCGTCGGCGTAGGCGGCGACGTAGTAGCCGCCGGACGCGGCAACATCGCCCATCGAGACCACGATCTTCTTGCCGCGTTCCTGGGCCGTGCGCAGCGCGGCGAGGATCTGGTCCGAAGCCACCACCGAACCACCGGGGCTCGACACGCGGAACACGATGGCGGCCACATCCTCGTCATCCGAAGCATCAAGCAGCGCTTCGGCGATACGGTCGCTATTCATGGCGCTGTCGTCGGCGAAGATGTCGTCGTCCACTGGACCTGACACGATTGCGCCTTCGCCTTGGACGATTGCAATCACGCGTCCGCCGCTGTGCGTCGGCGCGCGATACTCCGCGAATTCCACCATTTCCGCGTTTTCCGCGCGAGCAAGCGCCGCGCGCGCGGCTTCTTCGGGGCGGCCGAGACGATCGACCAACCGCAGCTCAACGGCTCGCGCCGCTGTGAAAGGCGTGGATTCCACGGCGGTGCGCACCGCGGCGGGTTCGATTTCGCGATCCGCGGCGATCGACGCGAGCATGTTGTCATAGAGCCCCGTCATCAGGCTCGTCATCGACTCGCGGTGCGCCGGGGAGAACGTGCGATCCGTGAGCGTGGCCGCGGCATTCTTGTAGTCCTCGCGCGTCTCGAACTGCGCCAGCATATGATAGCGCTGCAGCGTGCCGGCGAAGAACGTGACCTCCGCCGAGAGGCCCATGGGCATGAACTCACTCGACTCTTGCAGCCAAACTTCGTCTGCGTCGGCGACAGCCAAGTAGCCGGGCATCGACATGCGCACGCCGTCATTCTGGACGTGGGCGATCACGAACTTGCCGGTCTGACGGAAAGCCGCGATCGCGGTGCGGATTTCTTCCGCTTGCGAAGCCGGCATGCCGCCAGTGTTGGAACGGATGAAGATGCCTTGCACCGCATTGTCGGTGCGGGCGGCGTCGATGCGTCCGAGAACGTCCAGCAGAGCCTGCTCGCCGCCGAACGCCGCGAAGGCGTTCGTCGGCTGCTGGTCCGTCATGGCTTCACGCAGATCCAGCTGCAGCACCATGCGCGCCGGTTGCGGCGGCGGGCTGGCGGACGCGGTGATCATGCCGATGATCAGAAACGGCATCAGAAAGAGGAAAACGACCAGGCCGACCAGAACGCCGCCTACGGTAATCAGGAACTGCTTCAACGACCCTACTCCACGAGACCCAAGCCGATTTTATCGATAAATGATATGAACGAGCCCGGAAGGCAAGCATCTTCTTATCGAAAAATGATAAGACCGCAGTAACCACGTCCCTGGCCGGAATGCTGACGCAGCGTATTTCCCAGACCGCGAAGCTGACGCATGATGGGTTTGGAGGGTGCGCGTCGATGTCCGGCTCACAAAGGCCAGTGTTCGCCAGTGACGACTGGATGCACGAGCAGCAAATGCGCGCCGAGCTTGAGGCTGAGGCCTGGCGGCGCCTGCGACATGAGTTGGCCGCGCCACCTCCAGCACAAGCGACCGCCCCCTCGACGCAGATCGATCCACATCAAACCGGCAGCACCATTCTCAAAGCCGTCGTGCGCTTCACGCTGGCGGCGTTCGGCGCTTATCTCGCCTTCCTCGCGGCAGTGGACTCGCAGCTTGGCGAGTTTGAAGTGTGGCTCGCTGTCGGCGCCACGTTCGCCGTTACGCTTGCGCTCACGATGTTCGGCCCGCTGCGACGGTTCGTGCACATGCTGGCGGAGACGACACGCTGGATGCTGCTGATCGCGATCGGCTTCGGCGCCGTGTGGATGGTTACGCACTACGTGGTGTGAGGACCCTGCGGCCGATCCGGACCAAGCACGAGTGCGCGCAGACCGCCGTCGCCGAACAAATTGAAGAGCAGCCGATAGAAGTCGTCGCCAAGCCGGCGGAAGGGCAACGACCAGCGCGGCAGCAACGGTCTGTCAGATTGTCGCTCGATCCATGAGCGCTTGCGGCTCATGCCGGTGTCGCGCGTGGTGGGTACCGGCTGCAGGCCAATGATCATCGGCGCGATGGTGCGCACGCGCAGATTCATGCGGTGACCTTCGTCGTAAGTCCAATCGATCATCCGGCGCGCGGGCTTCATGTGGCGCAGCATTTTCGCAGCCGCTGCGCGCGTGACGATGTAGGCGGTCCCGCCCGCGTGTCGCACCAGGAACGAGCAAAGCCGCACATCATCGCGATAGGTATGGCGCAACACCAACGGGCCCGGATGGCGCACGTGCAGCTTCAGGATGTCCCACGCCTCGATGTCGTTGAGCGCGTAGCTAACCTTTTCGATGAAATCCGCTGGGATTGTCGCATCGTCCTCGAAGATTAGCCCGAACGGTTTGTCTTGCACGAGAAACGCTTCGAGCGCGCGATAATGGCTCAGATAGCAGCCCACATCGGCGTTGGTGGGATTGCGGTGATGCCCGCGAACCCAGGCATCGAGATCGAACATCGCCTTGATCTCCGGCGCCGCCATATCGAGTTTGCTGCCGTCGATCGCGGAGAAGCGCTGGTACTCGATGCCGGCTGCCTTGAGATAACCATCGATCGTCGCCAAACGCGCGGCGCTGCGGTCCATGTTCAGCACTTGCGTGAAAACACGCGCGTTGAACGGCGCGCTCATAGCTTCAGCTCAGCCCCACGCCGCCAACCGGCTCCGTGACGAAGCGCTCACCGAAACCTTCAATCAGCGGTCGCGCCCGTGCGATCGCAGCCTGAACCGCAGGCAACTGCAGCGATCGGTCGTGCTGGTCCTGTGTGTCCCAAACTTCAGTGATCCAGATCGCGTTGGCGTCGGTTGGGTCGGTGGCGATGATGTAGCTGAGGCAGCCGGGCATCTCGCCCGTACCCTCAAGCAAAATCGCCACCAGCGCATCGCGCTGGCCGGGCTTTGCGATCATCTTGCCGATCAGGCCGTACATGGCCCCCTCCGCGATACAGGCGCTCAGCGCCGAACTGGCGCAAAGCCCGAAGCCTGCGGCCAATATTGTGCGGCGTTTCAGCGTCATCGGGAAGTTCTAGATCGCTTAGGTGGCGTGAGCCATCCGAAGCTCGCGATGGAAAGTCCCCCTTCGCCAAGGCTTCGGCGGACGACCATCCTGCACTCGCTGCGCGAGCGAAGGATGGTCGGAGTAGCAAGATTCGAACTTACGACCCCCACGTCCCGAACGTGGTGCTCTACCAGGCTGAGCTATACTCCGAGGAGGCGGGCTTATAGACCGCGACCGCGGGCCTTGCAACGCACTCGAAACCGACAAACTGCGGCCCAGACCGGCGCGTCCAAGGGGCGCTGTTGCATCGGCTGGCGGGCGCCTCTAAGTACCCGCTTCCCGGTTTTGGGGTGTCGCCAAGCGGTAAGGCAGCGGTTTTTGGTACCGCCATTCCTAGGTTCGAATCCTAGCACCCCAGCCATCCCTCAACGCGCATGCCCCTTCCAACCAAGGGACTAGCCGCCCCTCCGCAAATCACATAAACGCGCCGGCTGGCCCTGCAGCGGCCGCAGAACGCGTTCGGAGCAAACGATGGCGAGAAAGAGCTACACCCCTGGCGACTTTGACCTGGTCGTGAAGCGGTCAAAGTCCGGGCTCGGGCTCTTCGTTGGCGAGACAGAGATTCCAAAGGGCGCCTGCGTCATCGAGTACGTCGGCCCGGTGGTGCCCAAGGGCGAGGAAGACAATATCAACTCGCTCTATCTGTTCGAGGTCAACGCCCGCAAAACCATCAACGGCGCGCCGCGCTACAACACCGCGCGCTACATCAATCATTCCTGCAAAGCCAATTGCGAGCCCAACATCCATAAAGGCCGCGTCTTCATTCACGCACTGCGCCGCATCAAGTCGGGCGAAGAGCTCAATTACGACTACGGCGAAAACTATTTCAAAGAATACCTGAAAGACGTCTGCGCCTGCCCGAAGTGCGAAGCCAGGCGCGCGAAGCCGGTCGCCAAGCGTGCAGCGGCCGCAGCGCGCACGCGGGCCAAAACAAAGACGGCGAAAGTGAAGACGAAGAAAGCGAAGAAACGCGCCTAGATTTGCTTGACGTCGGCCCCCTTGGCTTTGCCGAGAATGACGACTTGCGAGAGACCGATAAAGAGACCGTGTTCGACAACACCCGCGATATTCTTCAGCGCCACGGCCAACGCCTCGGGATCGGGAATGCGTTCGGCATGGGCGTCGAGGATGTAGTTGCCGCCATCGGTGATCACCGGCTCGTTGGCCTTGCCGCTGATGCGCAGCACCACTTCACCGCCGGCGCACCCTGAAGTCCGTAGAGCTTCGCCAACGCGCGTTTGTGTCAGCGCAAAACCGAAACGCGTGACTTCGACGGGGAGCGGAAAGGCGCCTAGCGTTTCCACCCACTTTGACTCATCCGCGATCACCACCATGCGCTTTGAGGCCGCCGCGACGATCTTCTCGCGCAGCAAGGCGCCGCCGCCGCCCTTGATAAGGCGGAAGGCGGAATCCACTTCGTCGGCGCCATCGACGTCGAGATCGATTGCCGTCACCTGCGAAATCTCCAAGAGCGGCACGCCGACCTGTTCGGCCAGATTGCGCGTCGCCTCCGACGTGGGGACGCCTTTCACCCGTAAGCCCTGACGCACGCGCTCGCCAAGCTGACGCACGAAGTGCGCTGAGGTCGAACCCGTGCCGAGGCCGACAACCATGCCATCCTTGACGTATTCGAGCGCGGCTTGCGCGGCGTTGAACTTGGAGAGATCCTCGGTCATTCGCGCTTGTCCTTCTCGGCTTTGGCCTTGAGCTTCTTTTCGCGGTTCTTGTCCGCCCAGCCTTCGAGATTGACTTGCCGGCTTCGTGCGACTCCGAGCGCCCCGGCGGGCACGTCCTTCGTGATCACGCTGCCTGTGCCGGTGTAAGCGCGATCACCGATGGTCACGGGCGAGACCAGCGCGGTGTCGGACCCGATGAAGGCATCGGCGCCGATCGTGGTGCGATATTTGTCGAAGCCGTCGTAATTGCAGACGATGGTACCGGCGCCGAGGTTGGCGCGCGGACCGACATCGGCGTCGCCGATATAGGCGAGGTGGCTTGCCTTCGCGCCTTCGCCAAACACGGAATTCTTCACTTCAACGAAATTGCCGATTTTCACTTTCTTGCCGAGCTTCGATCCGGGCCGGAAGCGCGCGAACGGACCGATCGCAGCGTTTTCACCGACTTCAGTGCGCTCGAAATGGCAGAACGCATGGATGAGCGCGCCCTTGGCGATCTTGACGCCGGGGCCGAAGAATATGTTGGGCTCAATCACGACATCAGGCGCGATTTCGGTGTCGTAGGAGAAAAACACGGTCGCCGGATCGATCAGCGTGACACCGGCTTCCATCGCGCCGATCCGCGCCCGCTGTTGGAACGCGGCTTCCGCAGCAGCGAGTTCGACCTTGGAGTTCACGCCCATGGCGTCGGACTCTTCGCCGATCAGCACCTGCGTTTGCACGCCTTCGGCGCGACCGATGGCGGGAATGTCTGTCAGATAATATTCGCGCTTGGCGTTCTCGTTTTTCACCTTGGCCAACAGCCCGAACAGGGTCTTGGCGTCAGCGCAGAGCACGCCCGAATTGCAGAGCGTGTTCGCGCGCTCCGCCTCGCTCGCATCCTTGTGTTCTACGATGCGTTCTAGCGTGCCGTCGGCGTTGCGCACCACGCGGCCATATCCAGTCGGATCGCGCGCCTCGAACGCCAGCACGACGATGCCGTTCTTTTCCGTTCGCAGCGTGAACATGTCTTCAAGCCGCGCCGGCGGGACGAAGGGCGCGTCGCCGTAGAGGATGATGACGTCGCCGTCGAAGCCGGCCATCGCCGTTTCCGCAGCCCGCACCGCGTGCGCGGTGCCGAGCGGCGGATCCTGTATAACCGACGCGTTCGGCCCAAGCGCCTTGGCGACGTGTTCCCCAACTGCGGGCGCATGCGCGCCGGTGACGACGATTGTCCGCGTCGCGCCGATCTTCGCCGCCGCGGCAATCGCCCAGTCCAGCATCGCGCGCCCGCCGACAGGGTGCAGCACCTTGGGCAACTCGGACTTCATCCGGGTGCCTTGTCCTGCGGCTAGAATGATCGCGGCGCGCGCCCGGCTCATGAGTTACTCGCTTGTCCGAATCCTAGCGGCGTTCTAGCGGAAACCGGCGGGCGGCGCGATGGACGCCCCCGCTCCCGAGGCACCCCATGACCAGCGGCGAACTCGCCGACGCCACCATTGTTTTCGACCTCGACGGCACCCTCGTCGATAGCGCGCCGGACTTGGTGCGGGCCCTGAACGAAACCATGGACTTGGAAGGGTTGCCGCACGCCAAGGTCGATACCGCGCGCCTCCTGGTCGGCCAAGGGGCGCGGAATCTCATCGAGCGGGTGGCCGCACTGCATGGGGTGAGTTTCTCTGGCGAGCGCTTGGACGAACTCACAAACGAACTCGTCCGCTTCTATGCCGCCGATATCGCACGCGAGACGAAGCCGTTTCCTGGCGTACTGGAGGCGCTCGATACGCTGAGCGCTTTGGGCGCCAAGCTCTCCGTATGCACCAACAAGCGCACGGCGCTCTCTGTGCAACTACTGGAAACCCTCGGCATGGCGGAGCGCTTCTCGGCGATCGTCGGCGCTGATGCTGTGGCAGAGAAGAAACCGCATCCGGATCATTATCGCGCTGCCGTAACGCGCGCGGGCGGCACGGTGCGGCGGTCGATGATGGTCGGTGACACGGCGGCCGACGTCGCTTCCGCGCGCGCCGCGGGCGCGCCTGTGGCGGTGGTTGCGTTCGGCTATTGCGACATCGGCGCCGAGAAACTCGGCGCCGATGTGCTTCTCAATCGATTTTCGGAGTTGGCGCCGGCCTGTCGCCGCCTCTTGGCGGCGCGCCCGTAACCCACAGGGTGCGGCGCTTACGCGACTTCCATCAAGCCGCGCAGGTTAGGGCTTGCGCGTTCCTTTTCATTCGAGGCGCGCTTGGTCGGAAATCCGTTGACCATGTCGCTGCGCACGTCCGTGCGCGCCGAGCGCATTGCGGCGACAAAGCCCGCCTCAATGAGCTTCACATCGACGGTGAACCCACGTTCCCGCCAATACTCCTCGATCCGCTGTTTCAAGCGCCTAGCGCCGTCCACATTGCAGAAATCGTGATCCATTCAGCTCCACCACTTCGTTCGTTCGGTTCCGGGGTTGGGCTCAATGGCCCCGGGACCGGTCGCGCGGTAAACGCTCCGCGCCTTGCGTCAGCCCCCTGATCGCTTCGCAGCAGCGTTCCTTATGGACGCTGAGCGAGGCGCGGATATGGCGGGACCACGACAAGCGCGCAATCCGACTCACGATTTCCTGATCGTCGCAGGGGGTAACCGGGGGCGCCATGGCGTCGTAGGCGGCGTTGGAGATGGTGGGCGCGACAGGGATTGAACCTGTGACCCCTCCCGTGTGAAGGGAGTGCTCTCCCGCTGAGCTACGCGCCCGAAACCCGCCAAATCGGCGGTCTCGAAGGGCGCGGACCATAAGCGCGGCGGCGCCTGCGTCAAGCCGCGCGCCGCGCCGGGCTTGACCTGACACCGCCGAAATGAGCAACTGCGAACCATTCGCAATTTCTGGCGGGAGACGCTCGTGACCTTCAGATTAAGCCGCCGTGGATTTACCCTCGGCGCGTCCGCCACAGCGCTTGCGGCCTGTAACCCGAGCGGCGGCGTTCGCGGCGGCGAAAATTTCATCAACGTCTATACCGCCCGTCACTACGAGGCCGACCGCGCGCTTTACTCTGGGTTCGAAGAGGCCACCGGCATCGCCGTGCGTGCACTGACCGGCAGCGCTGAACAATTGCTGGAGCGTTTGCGCGCCGAAGGCGACGCCACCGCCGCCGACGTGTTTGTCAGCGCCGACGCGGGCAATCTCTGGCGCGTGAAGGACGCGGGCCTTTTCCAAAACGTGGCAACGCCTGCACTCGAGCAAGGCGTACCTGCGCACCTGCGCGATCCGGAGGGAGCGTTCTGGGGCTTTGCTAAGCGCGCACGTGTCATCATTTACAATAAGGCGAACGTGCAACCGGACGAAGTCGCCACCTACGACACGCTGGCGACGCCCCGCTTCCGCAACCAAATCGTGATGCGCTCTTCTACCAACGTCTATCAGCTCTCCACGTTGGCGGCGCGCATCGAACGCCTCGGTGCGGAGAATGCGCGCGCTTGGGCGGCAGGCGTGCGGGCGAACTTCGTGCGCGACCCGCAAGGCGCCGATACCGATCAGATCAAAGCGGTCGGCGCCGGTGAGGCGCAAGCCACGCTCTGCAATCACTATTACTATTTCCGCATGACGCAGTCGGACGATCCGGCTGACCGTCAGACTATCGCCAACACCGGTCTTGTTTTCCCGGATCAAGCTGGGGCGGGAACCCACGTGAACATTTCCGGCGGCGGCGTCACCGCGCACGCCCAGCGCCGCGACAACGCGGTTCGTTTCCTCGAATATCTCGTCAGCGACGAAGCGCAGACCACGCTGGCGCCGTTGAACTCCGAATTCCCGATCCGACCGACCATAGCGCCTGCGCCGGCGCTTGCGGCGCTTGGTGATTTCAAGGAAGAGAACATCCCGCTCGATGCGCTGGGGCGCCATCAGGCCGAAGCGGCGCGGATTTTTGAAGAGGTTGGGTGGCGATAGACGTTGTAGCGGCGCGCTCTCGCGGTTTCGCGGTGGACGGCGTCGCGCTCGTCGCGGTGCTGGCGACATTGGCGTGCGCCGCGCCAGCTATCGCCGTCATTAGCTTTGCACTTTCGCCTGATCGCGAAGGCGTCGCCTTTGGCGGCAATCTCTTGCGCGACGGTGCTCTCGGCACTCTGACGCAGATGCTCCTGGGCGGTGGCGGTGCGACTGTGCTCGGCGCCGGCGCTGCGTGGCTGGTGAGTCTGTGCAAGTTTCCAGGGCGCGGACTGTTCGAATGGGCGCTTGTGCTACCGCTGGCCGCGCCGAGCTACGTGCTTGCGTATTCCTACGCAAGCTTCAGCTGGGCTGGCGGCGTCAGCCCCATCGAAGTACGCGGCATCTGGGGCGCGGCTTTCGTCTACGCGGTTGGTCTCTATCCTTATGTGTACCTCGCAGCGCGCGCGGCGTTCACAAGCCAATCGGCCTGCGCGCTTGAGGCGGCGCGCACGCTGGGGACCTCGCCTGGCTCGCTGTTCTGGCGCGTGGCGTTGCCACTCGCGCGGCCCGGCATCGCCGCAGGCGCCTCGTTGGCGATGATGGAGATCGCCGCCGATTACGGCGCGGCCCAGCACTTTGGCCTGACGACGCTCTCCACCGCGATCTTTCGCGCTTGGTATGCACACCAAAGCTTACACGCGGCGCTTCAGATTTCGGCCGTGCTCCTGATCGCCGCGTTGGTGTTCTTGATGCTGGAGCGGCGGGCACGCGGGCGCGCGGCGTTCGGTGGCGGTTCGACACGTTGGCGGCCACTGCCACGCTATGGGCTCTCCGCGCCGATGGGCATGTTGGCGGCCGCCTTTTGCGCTTTGCTTGTCTTCTTTGGAGCAGCCTTGCCGTTGGCATGGCTCGCACGGCTGGCGCTTTTGCACGCCAACATCGGCGACATTGCGCCAGCGCTAGTAAACTCGATCGTGCTCTCGGCTATGGGCGCGCTGATCACGCTCGCGCTCGCCGCTGCTATCGCCGTGACCGCGCGCCGTTCACGCCGCTTGGGACAAGCGTCGCTGTTCGCGGCAGCGATGGGCTACGCCGCGCCTGGCGCGGTGCTCGCGATGGGCGCGCTTGCGATCTTCGCCGCCGCACGCGAAGCGGGCTGGATCGGCGGCTTAAGCACAGGCCTCGCGCTGACCGCGCTGTTTTGGGCCTACGCGGCGCGGTTTGCATCGGCTGGCGTACAACCGATCGACGCTGGTCTATCGCGGCTTTCCAAGGGGCTCGACGCGTCGGCGCGAACGTTGGGCGCTGGGCCTTGGCGGCGTCTAATCGAAGTCGATCTGCCGATCGCCGCGCCAAGCATTGCCGCGGCAGCGCTGATCCTGTTCGTTGAAATTTTGAAGGAGCTGCCGACCACGCTCATACTTCGTCCGTTCGACTTCGATACGCTTGCGGTGAAGGCCTATTCCTACGCTTCCGATGAACGTCTGCTCGAAGCCGCGGCGCCTGCGCTGCTGATCTTCGTCGCGGGCCTCGCGCCCATTCTCATCCTGTCACACGGCATCGCCAGCGCACGGGCGGGCGCACGATGAGCACCGTCACGCTCACCCGCGTACGCCGCGCCTACAACGGCGCTTGGTCGCTTGACGACGTCTCGCTCACCGCGCCCGAGGGCAAGGTGCTCGCGCTGCTCGGCCCTTCGGGTTCGGGCAAGTCCACCATCCTGCGGCTGATCGCCGGGCTTGAACCGTTGGACGCCGGCGAGATCAGGATCGGCGATCAACTCGCTTCATCCGTTGGCGTGACGCTGCCGCCTGAGCAACGCCGCCTCGGCATGGTGTTCCAGGACTACTCGCTCTTTCCCCATCTCACAGCCGCAGCGAACGTGGGCTTCGGCCTGGATAAGCTTGCACGCGCCGAACGAGACGCGCTGGCGCTGCGGTGGCTCGATCGTGTTGGTCTGAAGCATCGCGCCGACGCATATCCGCACGAGCTCTCGGGCGGTGAACAGCAACGCATCGCACTTGCGCGCTCGCTCGCTCCGCAACCGCGCGCGGTGCTGTTGGACGAGCCGTTCTCCGGGCTCGATCCCGTGCAGCGCGCTGAGCTGCGCGACGCTACGTTGGCGACACTCGCCGAAGCCAAGACCACGGCGCTGTTCGTCACACACGATGCCGAGGACGCGCTACAAGTGGCTGATCGACTCGCGATCCTGAAGAGCGGACGCCTGTTGCAAGAAGCGACGCCGCGCGAAGCTTACGACCGTCCGACCTCGATCGACGCCGCGGCTGCGCTGGGCCCGATCAACGTGTTTTCTGGCCGCGTCGAGAGCGGCGCCATCACGACGCCGTTCGGGCCGGTCGCGGCTGCACTGCCGAACGGGACAGCGGCGCAGGCCGCCGTACGTGCTGAAGCGCTTGCGCTCAGCCCCGGAGCCGCGGCGCGCGTCATCGAAGTTCGCCCGCACGGCGCACACGATCTGGTGCGCATCGAGGCGCAAGGCGCCATCTGGCGCGCGCTCGTTCCCGCGCGCTCGACGCTCGGCGAGTCCGTTGATGTTACGATTCAGCCCGCAGGCGCGTTTGCGTTTTCAGCCTGAGCCGGCGCTGCATCATCGACCGGCCGGCGCAGAATGAAGCGGCGGCGCTCCAACCGCCGTTGCGCCAACAGCAGCAGCCGAACGCGCCAAGCTTCGGTTTCCCACGCTAGCTCGCGCGCGACGGCAGGCTCCACGGCGCCGGCTTCCTGTAGCTTGGCGCCGAGGCTCTTGAACGCGGTGCGCGCGGTGTCGAGGAATTCGTCGGTCAGATCCTCGTCGGCTTCCAACGCGAGACCTGCGTCGGTGAAGAATTGCAGGATGTCGCCGTGGGCGCGGATTTGTGGTTCGGCGAAGGACGAGGCGAAGGCAGTCGCGAGCGCGTCGGACTTGAAGCCGACGTAGCATTCCACCACGGCGCAGGCGCCCGGCTTTAGGCTCTTCATGATCTGCTGCGCCAAGTGCGGAGGGTAGCCGCAATAGGCGAAGTCGTCGGTGCTCAACAGCCCGTCGAAGCTTGCCGGCGTGAACACGTGCGCTTCGAGATCTATACGAGAGACGGAGACGCGTTCATCCAGCTTGGCGCTTTCAACACCGTGCTTCAGCGCGTCGAAGGTTTCTTCGCGCCACTCGAACACTTCGATCTTGCCGGGGTGGGCGGCGGCGACGGCTGCAAGCGAGCCTTCCAGACCCGGGCCCAGCACGGCGAGCACGCCTTCGCTGCTCAAACCGATCCGCGCCGGCTCCAGGCCGTCGGCGGTCGAATCGCCGGGGCGGACGCGGCCTTCGCCCCAGAGCAAGCCGAGTGCGGCGAGGCGGGGCGGCATGTCGTAGACTGGGGCGTCGAACAATTCGTCATCGGCGCCGCTATCGGCGGCGGTGTTTTCGTTTGCGGCCTTGGCTTCGAACGCGGCCAGGGCGGCGGCTTCGTCGAAGGCTTCGCCGTCCCACCACGCAGCTAGCTTCGCGCGCGTTAGCGCGAGCTTTTTCTTGTTAAACAGAGTGTTAAGTGCCGCCATAGTGCGGCAAGCATAGCCGGGTCGTCTTAACGATTTGCTTGGACGACGGGCAAAAGCGGCGGCGCCTGCGAGGGCAGCTGGATGTTGGGGTCGCGGATGTAGGCGAGGATATCCTCGTACACGACCTCGCGCTGTAGGTCGCGGAGCAGCCAATGCCAGCCATGCTCATAGAACGCGGTGCGCACCGTACCTGGCAGGCGCCGCGCGGTAGCGATGGCGGAGTTACGCGGAATGATCTGATCGTGTCCGCCATAGAGGAAGAGCACGTCGCCCTCGAGATTGGCGGAGCGGTCCGTTGCTTCTTCCATCAGGCCAACGAGGCCATAAACCGCGTCGATCCGCGTGGTCCAGATCATGTGCGGCGCGCGACCGGCTTGCAGCAACGCTTCCTGATTGTCCGACGCCGTGATTCGGCGATAGACGCGCTGTGGCGGCTGCACTGCCCGCCACGGGAAGGTGTGCGCGCCAACCCAGAGCGCCAGCGCGTACTCGTTCGGCATTGTCGACCAGCCCCACACCGCGGGCGCGACCAGGACCAGGCGATCAATCTGGGGCGCATTGGGTGCGCCGAACGTCGCAATCGCGGTGGCCGCGCCCATGGAGTCACCCACGACGCTGATGCGCGCATTGGGGTGGGTGCGCCGCGCGACGCGCACGGCGGTGCGGAGATCCTCCGTCATCAGCCGCTCGCCACCCCAGACACCGCGATTGGGCGAACGGCCAAAGCCCCGTGCGTCGTAGGCATAGACAGCGACGCCGCGTTCAGCGAACCACGGACCAGCCAGATAAAAGGTGTTGGCGTAGTCATTCATGCCGTGAAGGCCGACGATGACATCGGTCGGCTCTTGCCCTTCCGGCGGCAACCACGCGGTGAGGCCAAGTTCGGCGCCGTCGAACGAGACGAAACGCTCCGCCGCAACGTTGAAGCGCGGGCCGGTGAAGCCATCGACTTGCGATTGCGCGCGCTGCACCGTCGGCACGCACGCCGCGAGCAGCATCAGCGCAAAGCTGAGGAAACTCTTCGCCGCAACTCGGGGATCAATTCCGTTTCGAACCATGGATTGCGTTTCAACCATGCACTATTCCGCCACGAAGGATGCGGCAAAGGCATGACGTTGTCGGGATAGTCGCGCCAAGCGCGGACTGTCTCCCCCAGCGTCCGATTCACCGCGGCGCCGAGATGATAGCGCTGTGCGTAAGCGCCGACGAGGAGGGTTAGACGAACTTTTTGCAGCAATGGCAGAAGGCGCGGCCGCCACAACGGCGCGCATTCGCGGAGCGGCGGTAAATCCGCGCCTTTCACTGTTCCGGGATAGCAAAAACCCATCGCCGCGACGGCAATATTCCGTTTGTCGTAGAACTGCTCGCGGTCGAGATTGATCCAGCTGCGCAGACGATCGCCGGACGGATCGTTCCACGGAATGCCGCTTTCGTGCACGCGCCGGCCCGGCGCCTGGCCCGCAATGAGTATGCGTGCTTCCGGATGCACCCAAACGACGGGGCGCGGCTCGTGCGGCAGCACTTCTGCGCACACGCGACAGGCTTCGATGTCCTTCACCAGCTTGGTCAGAGCGTGCGTCACTTGCGTTGTACTGGGCGCGCTTCCCCACGGCGCCAAGGGTTGCATTGCATAAGCGCTCGACAAGTCGCACGCGGCGGCGGAGTTTCCCGTTCCAACGAGGGGAACACGCATGCGGTGGGGTTTGATCGCTTTGGCGGCGATCGCGGTTGTGAGCGCGGGACTGGTGGGATGCGCCGCCATCAGGCTGCCGGCAGTCGCGCTCGATCCAACGCTCGGCCCCGCAGCGCCGCCGCCTTTGCTTGGCGCGTTTGGGCAAGATCCGCCGATCAGCACCACGATGGAATGGGAGACGCGCCGTGCACCGCTCTTGCATGCGGCGTTCGAACGCGAGGTGTACGGCCCCTACCCGCCGAACGCCGCGCCGGCGCGCGTGCTTTCGCGCGATGAGATCAGCTACGCACCGCTGGCTGACGTCGCGCGCATCGAACAATGGAGTGTTGCAGTCGGACCTGCCGACGCGCCGCCGCATTTCAACATGGTGGTTGTGTTGCCGCGTGATGCGACCGGACCCGTTCCGCTCGTCATCATGGAGAATTTCTGCGGCAATCGCGCTGCGATGGCTGATGCGCCAGACGAGATCGCGGGGCCGCTGACCGAAGTGTTGTGGGCGTGCGATGCGCCTTGGGCGTATCCGCTGATCGAGACTGTGTTTGGCCGCTACATCAATGGGCCGCCGTACGAAGACATTCTCGCGCGCGGCTACGGGCTGGCGATGTTCTATGCCGGCGACGTCGTCGCGGACGAAGCGGTCGGCGCGCGCGAGGGTTTGGCGCGGCTCTATGGCGACGACGCCGAGAATACCGGCGCGGTTGCGGTTTGGGCGTGGCTTTATAGTCAGGCTTACGATGTGCTTGCCGCCGATCCGCGCGTGGATGCACGTCGCGTCGCGGTTTGGGGGCATTCGCGCAATGGCAAGGCGGCGCTCTACGCGGCGGCGCGTGATCCGCGCATCGCGGCCGTTATTGCGCACCAATCCGGACGCGGCGGCGCTTCGTTGTCTCGGAGCGACGAAGGCGAGAGCATTGCCGAGATGATGGAGGCGTTTCCGTGGTGGTTTCCGCCGGCGTTCGCCGACGCGCCACGCGATCCGGCGATGGATCAGCATCAGCTGTTGGCGTTGATCGCGCCACGGCCTGTGTTGCTCGGCAACGGCGCGCGCGATGCTTGGTCCGATCCGCATGGCGCTTGGCAAGCTGCGCGTGCCGCGACGCCGGCGTACGAGCTCTATGGCGCACAAGGCTTGGCGCAGGAGGATATGCGCACGCCGAACCTGGAGGCCGATCTCGCCTACTACACGCGGCCCGGCTTGCACGGCGTCACGGCGCAGGATTGGCGCGTGTTTCTCGATTTTCTCGATGCGCATCTGAAGACGCGCTAGCGACGCCGTCGCAACGTCGTTGCACGGGTTCGACAAGTCCTCTCCAACAGGAGAGCGGGACGCGCCGTGAGCGCTGGACCAAAGGGAGAGTGAGTGTTTTCGCGCGCACGACACGTCCCGCGCAATCGTTTGGCTCTAGCGCACCGGGTGAGGAGCTGTTCACTCCGGAGCCGGACGCTCGAGACGTGCGGACAGTGCCTCTGCCCGGACCCCAGCGGTTTCAAGCCCCGCTGGCTATCTCACGTTCGATCACGTCTCTCACGCTCAGGTGTTCGGCTAGCACTTGAACCTCCCGTGTGAGAGATGCCGGCAGTGTAGGGGTGGTTCAAATCGGTCGGATAGATTCTTGCAAGTTGGAGCGCCCGGCTCTGCCGCGCATTGGCGAAAATGCTTGAAAGTAAAGCGCTAAGCGCGGCGGAGCCGGGCGCTCCAACTTGCCAACGCTTGCGCAAAGTGGGGGATAGAGCGCGGCTCTATCCCCCATTCCATCAATCCATATCAAGGGTGGCGATGTAGGTGTCGCCCTCTAGCGTCTTGAAGATCATCGCGTAGCCCGGCGCCACTTCACCGCCCATGTCTGACGCTAGCGCCGCGATCGCGGCCTTCACGCCGAGAACGTTGGCCAAGTTCGCGTCTTCGCCGAAGCCTAAGAAAGCCAGCGGCATGCCATCGCGCACGGGCCAGACGAAGGGATTGTAGGTGGCGAAGCCCGGCGTGCGCTGCTCGACTTCGGCGGCGAGCGCTTCGGATGGTTCTTCGTCGAACGAGAAATCATGGAGGCCATAATCGCCTTCAGGAACCGCCTTGGTGACGGTGCCGTCGGCGATGCAACGCGCGCAGATCGCTTCGGGATCGGGCGGCAGCGCGTAGATGTGCTGGGTGTATTTCCAGACGCAGGGTTTACCGCATGCACTGCAAGGCTCGTCGGACTCCTCGAACACGCCGTGATCGTACGCGTCGGGGTGGAAGCGGAAGAACGGCTTGTCTGTCACGTGTCTCTATTCCAGTTCGTCCGCGCGGTAGCGCAAACGCACGGCTGGCAACAAGCCGACGTCGATTTCCATGTGTCCACAAGAGAAGCCGGGTGCCTTGATCTGGCGGTGTATGTCGCCGGCACGCGCGAGCACGCTCAGCATGGCGGCGCCGATCTTGTTGTCCTTCAGCGCTTCACGCGCTTCGACAATGGCCGCGTCATGGGTGGCTGCTGGTGTGAAGTGAGCGATGATCTTCGGTGCCAGGCCGAGTTCGACTTCGAACTCTCGCATCTCATAACCAGCGCGCCGTAGCGCGGGCAACGCCGATTGAAACGCGGCCATGGTATCTTGGAGTTTTTCCGCGCCGTACGCTTTCAGCTCAGCGAATTTCTCTCCCGGAAGCGCTGCGATGCCACGCGCATGGTCGGCCAGAGTCTTCTGTGGCTTGGGTTCGTCAGCCATCACTTGCCCCGCTTCATCATCTCGCGCGCGATGATGAGGCGCTGGATTTCGCTGGTGCCTTCGTAGAGGCGGAAGATGCGGACGTCGCGGTAGAAGCGCTCGATGCCGTGATCGGCAACGTAGCCGGAGCCGCCGAAGATCTGCACCGCGCGATCGGCGACGCGGCCGACCATTTCTGAAGCGAAGAGCTTGGCGCAGGCGGCGTCCATTGTGACGTCGGCGCCGGCATCGCGCTTGCGGGCGGCGTCGAGCACCATGGCTCGCGCGGCGTTGGCTTCGGCGCGGCAGTCGGCGAGCATGGCTTGGATCATCTGGAAGTTGGCGATGGCTTGGCCGAATTGTTTGCGCTCGGCGGCGTAGCGGACGCTCTCTTCGATCAAACGCTCGGCAACGCCGACGCAGACGGACGAAATGTGCAGCCGGCCGCGATCGAGCACTTGCATGGCGATGCGGAAGCCTTGGCCCTCTTCGCCGAGACGAAGCTCGCTGGGCACGCGCACGCCGTCGAAGTTGACGTCGCAGATGTGAGCGCCCTGCTGGCCCATTTTCTTTTCGGGCTTGCCCACGGAAACGCCAGGCAGATCGCTCGGCACCAGGAAGGCAGAGACGCCGGCGCCGCCTTTCACGTCGGGATTGGTGCGCGCCATCACGGTGAAGAGCGAAGCGCGGTTGGCGTTGGTGATGTAGCGCTTGGAGCCGCTGAGGACGTAGTGATCACCATCGCGTTCGGCTTTGGTGCGCACGGCGCCGGAATCTGAGCCGGCTTCGGGTTCAGTGAGCGCGAATGAAGTGACGGTGTCGCCGGACGCGATGCCCGGGAGCCACTTTTCCTTCTGCGCCTCGGTCCCGAACATGACGAGACCCTGGCTGCCGATGCCGACATTGGTGCCGAACGCCGAACGAAACGCCGGCGAGCAGCGGCAGAATTCGAACATGACGCGGCACTCGTCCTCCATGGAGAGGCCGAGACCGCCGTACTCTTCCGGAATGGAGAGACCAAACAGGCCGAGCGCGCGCATTTCCGCGAGCGCGTCAGCAGGGATAGCGTCGTCTTCGGAAACTTTGGCCTCAAGCGGGATCAGGCGCTCGTTGACGAAGCGGCGGATGGCGTCGAGCAATTGGGTGAGTATCTCGTTGTCGTGCATCAGCACACCCGGCGTTGTGATCTGGAATTGAGACGCTGCGGCGTGCATGGCACGGCGCGGGTATGGGTTTCGCGCAGGCGCACTTCGCCGGCGACTTTGTCGCGGCGATCCAGGACGGCGCGGAGATCGGCTTCGCTCAGGCGCCACGGCCGCGCTACGGCGGTGACGTCCTCGATGTTAACCTGCCAAATGCCGAGATAGATCGCTTCGCCGGCGCGAACTTCAAAGGCGGGCCGCTCGGGGCCGGTCATGACGCCGTTGGCGATGTAGTTGACGCGGTCGTCGGCGATTACGGCGAAGACGCTGTCGAGCGCGTAAACCCCAGGATCGATTTCGCGCATCACGAATTCGCCGGGAATGCCGCGCATGCGGAGCGTGCCGCGTTCGTTGGTCTCGGCCTGGAAAGCGGTGCGGCCGCCATCGATCTCGGGGGTGAAATTTCCGTTGGGGTCAAGCCGGCGCCATAGCAGATCGTACGTGGCTGACGTGTTCTCGGCCGCTTCGGCGACGCCAATGATGACAAAGGCGCGCTGGGAAGCGCCGACGCGGAAGCGGTCGTCCTCGCCCGAACTGGCGCACGTCGCCAGCGCGAACATCGCTAGGATCGCGAAAACAAACCGCATCTGCCCTGCCTTGCCCGGCCTCTGATACCATGCGAGCACGCGGCGCCAGCAAGGAGAAATCGTTCCATGAGCGCCGATGGAGGGGCCGAGCAGAGCCCAAGTCAGCCCGTTGTGATCACGGAAGGCCCGTTCCAGGGCTGGACCTCCTGGAGCAACGGTGCGGACCCGTACGAAACCGCGATCGGGCCGTTCTGCTTTCGCCTCGAGGCCGATGGCCGCGCCCGCTGCGCGTTCCAGCCGCGGCGCGAGCACCTGAACGGCGGCGGCACAATCCATGGCGGGGCGCTGATGAGCTTCGCCGACTTTTCGCTTTTTGCCATCGCCCACAATGCTTTGCGTGGCGCGCACGCGGTGACGCTGACGTGCAACAGCGAATTTCTGAGCGCCGGCGCTGTGGATAACTTTGTGTACGCAGACGGCGAAGTGTTGCGCGAGACGCGCTCGCTGATTTTCGTGCGCGGACTTGTGACACAAGATTCACGTCCGCTGCTTGCATTTTCCGGCACGCTCAAGAAAATCAATCCGCTACCGCGGGGCTAACGCGTGAGCGGGGGTAGTTGATGATGAGATCGCCTGGACCGGCGTTCGACTTGCGCGCGGCGTTGTCGCGGGAATTGAGCGCCGCCATTGAAGAACTCGATATGTCCGGCGGGCGTCCGAAGGGCGTGCATCGCTGCCGCGTGCGCATTAAACGCGCGCGTGCGTTGGCGCGCATCGGCCGTGCTGGCGCGCCAGGCTTGGCTGAAGTGTTCAACGATTCCGCGCGCGGGGTGATGCGCACGCTTGGTCAAGCGCGCGATCTCGTGGCGCTGGCGGAAGCAGCACGGCGCGCGGCGAAGAAGGGTGATAAGCGCGAAGCGCGAGCGCTGCTCGACGTCGCTTCCACTTTGGATGTCGAACGCGGATTTCTGCCGCCGCTCGATATCGACGGCGCGCGGGCGGGACTGAAGGATTTGCTCGCGCTGGCGCAGGTCTGGCCCGAAGCGTCGCATCGCCAGATCAAGCGCGGCGCCGAGCGCGTCATTCGACGCGCGCGCAAGGCGCGCCGTCGCGGCCGTGGCTCGGATGAACCGGCGCACCGGCACGAATGGCGCAAGCGCGAGAAGGATCGTTACTACGCGGCACTACTGTTGGATGATGCTTGGCCAACGGCGCGGCGGCTGAAGCTTGGCGACAAGCTGGGCGATGTATTGGGCGTTGAGCGCGACGCCTTGCTGTTGATGGACCGGATTGAGGCCGACCCCGCCATGGCTGGCGAAGGCAATGCCGCCAAACGCGCTACGCGCGTACTGCGCAAACGCTGCGTTCGGTTCGCCGATCGCGCGGACGCGTTGGGCGCACGGGTTCACAGCGGCGCGGCCTAAGGGAACTTCCAGGGTCGCTGCGCTGTTGCCCAGCGCCATGCGCAAAATGTTCACTCGTTTCGCGACCACCGTATCCAAATGGACCGGCCGGCCGATCGCGTTCATTCTATGCTGCGCTCTAGTGCTGGTTTGGGCGCTCTCGGGGCCGCTGTTCGGCTTCTCCGACACGTGGCAGCTCGTCATCAACACGACGACGACCATCGTCACCTTCCTGATGGTGTTCCTGATCCAGAACACACAGAACCGCGACAACGCCGCCATTCAAGCCAAGCTCGACGAAATCATCCGCACCAGCGATTCCGACAACAAGTTCATCGGCATCGAGCACATGAGTGATGAAGAACTCGAGGACATCCTGAAGGAAGTCGAGCAAAGCGCCGAGAAGCTGCACGAAGAACGCCGCAAGCGCGAGCGCGGTGGCTCAAAACCGCCGGCACGCAAGCGCAAGACAGCTTAGGCGGCGACGTTTCCGGCCGCGCGATTACCCAACATCCCGCGCCAGCGCTTCAAGTGCGGGAGATCGTCACCGGGACGCCAGCGCATCATCTTGGCGAAATCCATGCCGCAAGCGGCGGTGATGTCGGCGATGGTGAAGCGGTCGCCGGCGATCCATTGCCGTGCCCCCAGTTCGCTGTTCAGCCACTTCGCCATGCGCATCGCCTGACCTTGATTGTAGCTGGCTACTTCGGCGTTCTGGTCGCGCTCGACGGCGCCGAGTACCGGATTGCCGTGGCGGACCCACATCATCAGCGGCACCGAGAATAACAACTCCATGCGGCGGTCCCACATTTCGATGAAGGCGCGTTCGAATGCGTCGCGGCCCATCAGGTTTGGCTCAGGCTGCATCGCTTCAATGTAACCGCAGATGGCGCGGCTTTCGGTGAGCGTGCGGCCGTCATCAAGCTCAAGCGTTGGGATTTGGCTGAGCGGGCTCTTGGCGCGGAAGGCGTCGGTGCGGTGCTCGCCTTCTTGCAGGTTGAGCGTCACGAGTTCGATATCGGTGATGTCCTTCTCGGCCAAGAACATCATCACCCGTCGCGGGTTGGGCGCATAAGGCGCGACATAGAGCTTCATCCCGATCCCCGAACGCCGGGCGCCCTACGGGCGCCGTCTTGACCGCAGCTAAGCGCTTCCGCGACAAAGCGCCAAGATCACGAAGTGCGCCCCACACAATGTCTGACATCCGCTTCGACGGCCAAGTTGCAATCGTCACCGGCGCCGGCGGCGGTTTGGGCCGAAGCCACGCGCTGGAACTCGCACGTCGGGGCGCAAAGGTTGTGGTCAACGATCTGGGCGGAACGCTCGGTGGTTCAGGCGGCTCGTCAGCGGCTGCGGACGCTGTGGTTGCGGAGATCGTTGCGGCAGGCGGTGAAGCGATCGCGGACGGCGCTTCGGTCACGGACGATGCCGGCGTCTCCAATCTGGTTGAGCGCACCATGTCAAAGTGGGGCCGCATCGACGTGCTGATCGCGAATGCCGGCATTCTGCGCGACAAATCGTTCGCCAAGCTGGAGTTGAAGGACTTCGCCGCCGTGGTCGACGTGCACCTGATGGGCGCGGTGAAGCCGCTGAAAGCGATGTGGGAGATCATGCGCGCGCAGAATTACGGGCGCGTCGTGGTGACCACCTCGTCCACCGGGCTCTATGGCAATTTCGGCCAAGCAAACTACGGCGCGGCCAAGCTCTCGCTCATCGGGCTGATGAACACACTGAAGCTCGAAGGCGGCAAGAACGACATCCGCATCAACGCGATCTCGCCGGTGGCCGCCACGCGGATGACGGACAACATCATGCCGCCGGCGATGCTCGAGAAGTTCGGGCCCGAGCACGTGACGCCGGGCGTGGTCTATCTCGCCTCGAAAGAAGCGCCGAACGGCGCGATCCTCACCGCCGGCGCTGGCGTTTTCGCCGTGGCGCGGATCGTGGAGACCGAAGGCGCCTACCTTGGCGCTACGGCAAGCGCTGAGGCGGTTCGCGACCATTGGACCCAGATCGAGAACCCTGAAGGCGCTGAGGCGTACGGCGCAGGCGCGTTGCAGACGCAGAAATTCCTGCGAAAATCAGCCGTCTAGCGACGATCGGGAACAATTGCGCCGGCTCGCGCGTCAAACCCGACGGCAGCGCGGGCGCCTGTTCTCCGGATTTGGGAATGTTTTCCACCGGCGCTTCCGCTAGGAAGCCCGTCGCATGGCGCTCGTTCTCCTCCTCGCGCTCCACGTCGTTTTGAGCATTGCCGGCTTTGCGGTGCTGTGGCGGCGCATCGAGTCTCTCGAGGCTCAGCTCGGCGCATTGCGCGACGGTTCAGCCGAAGCGCGGCCGGAAAATCCGCTGACGCGGGCGGCGCGGGTCTGGGGCGAACGCGCCGAGGCGGTCGCGGGGAATCTGCGCGGACCGACGCTTTCACCTGAGACTGGGCGCGGGCTGGTCCTGGCGCTGATGGCCACCTCGCCGGCGATCGCCTTCTTCTTCCAGGCCGATCAGCCAGCCATCGTTGCGTCCGGCTTGGCCATCGCCGCGGCGATGATGATCATCGCGCTGCGGCCGATCTGGCGGGCGGCGGCTTGGGCGGCAGTTTGCACCGCCGGCGCTTGGGCGCTTGTCGGCTTCGCACTTGGCGCGGCGCACGCCGATCCCGCCAGCTATTCGATCTTCGTGGCGTTCTGCGCCGTCGCCGGCATCACGCACGCACACCTGCGCCGCGCCACGCCTGGCTCAACGATGGCGCTGACCATGGCCGCGGCGGCGCTGGCGCTGGCGAGCCAGACCGGCATGGTTGGCGCGGCGGGTGTTGCGTTCGGCATGATTGTCGCGGTGGCCGCCATCGTCGGCGCCATGAGCTTGCGCCTGGAGGCTATGCATCTTGCGGCGTTCGGCGCCGCGGTGATCGGGTTGTTCGTGCTGAGCGGCCAACCGAGCGCCGCGATTTGGTTCACGCCGGCTGCGGCCTGGGCCGGCGCCCTGTTCCTGGCGATCGCCGCTGTGCGCGTGCCGCAGCTCGGCGCGCGGGGCGTAGCGCTTGCGGGCACCGGTGCGTTTGCTCCGCTGGGCGCGATCGCCGCCCTGAACGCCGCGCAGCATGGTCTTGCTAATCCGTACGCGGCCGCAGGCGCATTCCTCGGCTTGGCGGCGCTTTTGGCTGGGGTGATCGCGCAGAGCGCGCTGCGGCGCGCGCGCGGTTTGGAGGGCTTGCGCGTCACACTTTGGGTGCTGGTGCTTGGCGCCTTCGTCGCCGTCAGCGCTGCAATTGCGCTTGCGCTGCCTGTTCAGCTCGCGGCGCCGGCCAGTGCCGCCTTGGCGCTCGGCCTCGTCGCGCTCGATGAACGCCTGCGCAACGACGTTTGGCGCTTTTTCGCCGCCATGGCTGGCGTGGGCGCCTTGATGTTTGCCGCTCTCACCGCGCGCGCGGTGCTCGGCGAGGCGGTCGCGTGGCCGCCGTTTGCCGTTATCGCGACGGGTGTGGTGCTCTCATCGGCGCTCGCGGGCGCGACGGCGTTCGTTCTCATGCGCACCAAATCGGCGCGGATATCGGCCTTCTTCGAACTCAGCGCGATCGCGTTCGCGCTCGGCGCCGCCAATCTGGCCGTGCGCGTCGGCTTCACCGAAGGTGCGCCGCTGCTGCGGCCGGTGACGTTCGTGGAGACCGGCGTGCATGCCGCGATCTGGCTGACGGCGGCGCTTATGATCGGTGCGCGCGCCAAGCTTGGCGCGGTGAGCGCGCGGGAATTCGCGATGCGCGCGCTGGGCCTGTTGGCATTGGCGGCGCTGACGGTCAGCGCTGGGCTTCATGCCGCGACGTTCGCTGCGCCTCTGGATGCTGGGCTGATGACGCGTGCGTCACTTGGGTTTGCACTGCCGGCCGCGTTGTTCTGGGGGCATTGGGCGTTCTGGCGGACGCGCCGGGATGAATCCGAAGCGCGCTGGGCTTTGGGCGCAGCAGCCGTCTCAACAGCAACATTCCTGATCATTGAGGCGGCGCACGCGGAGACGTTGCCTGAATGGGCGCGCGCGGCGGCAGTGGCGTTGAGCATCGGCGCGGCGATCGGCGTCAATTTCGCGCCTGGCGTCACGCGAGCGCCAGAGCCGCTCAAACTTCCAGAAAAATCTCCATCGAGAGTGGAGCGGCAAGCAGCGCACTCAGACGCGGCATAAAGCGGTTCAGGTGGGGCGTGTCGGCGTGCCCCTCGAACGCGTTCCAATCCAAGAAGCGCGCATGCACGACGAAATGGGCTTCAGAGCCCATGGCGCGCGTCACCGTATAAGAATCGCATCCCGCCTCGCTGGCGCGGACGTGGTGCGCGAGATCGCTCATCAAAGCTTCGAATTCGTTGTCGACGCCCGGACGCGTCTCGGCGCGTAAAATCGCGCACACCGCGCGTGGACGCGGCGCTCGCGCTGGCCGTGTCTGACTTGGTTCAGCCCACCCCATCTGTGCACACGCACCGCCCCCCGGCGGGTCCTTTGCCCAATTGAGGCGAAGGTTAGGCTGTAATCTTTACGCCGCGCAACCCTGAGGCTCAGCCGTAGCTGCTCAACTGCCCCAGCAGCCGTACGCCACTTCGCGCATCTTGGCGGGGCCGCCTTCGCGGAACGTGTGGGTCTGGTTGTTGACCGTGACGCTCAAGCGATCGGCCGGCTGCACCGCGGCGAGAATCGGCGGGCGCTGCGGAAGATTGATCACCAGGGCGGCTTGTCTGCCGCGGCCGTTTACGCTGGCGGGCACGTTCACGCTCATTGCGCCAATCCGCACCGCAGCTTGCGACGCGCGGCGGCCGGCGCGGCCCAGCGTGTAATCGGTTACAACGATATCGCCCGTCGGCGGACGGCATGTCAGCGTTGCGGTGACGCGGCCGTTGTCGTCGCGCTCGGTCGCCGTCGCGACGCCGGCAGTGTAGGCGTACGACCAACCCGCGCCTTGAGCCGGCGCTACGCTCGGCGCCGCCAGAGCCGTCACGCACACAATCACCGCCAACGATTTCCGCATTCCGCCGTCTCCCACAAAATCACCCTCGGCGCGATTTGCTAGCACGATCGCCGACGGAAACGCGATGGGCTAAGGCCGTTGCGACTTCGTAATCCTCAGCGGACAGCAATTCGCCCTGCTCCAGGTCGAGCAGGAACTTCTTTCGTTCCATACCGCCGCCGAAACCAGTCAGGCTGCCGTTGGATCCGATCACGCGATGGCATGGGATAATTACCGCGACTGGGTTGCGGCCGTTGGCTGCGCCGACCGCGCGCGAGGCGGCTGGGCTGCCGATGACCTTCGCTTGCTGGCCGTAGGTACGCGTCGTGCCGTACGGAATCTTCTGCAGCGCGGCCCAGGCTTTTCGCTGAAACTCAGTACCTTGCGGCGCGACTGGCACGGTGAACGTCTTCAGCTTGCCTTTGAAGTAGGCGTCCAGTTCGCGTTTGGCTTGCTCGATGATCTTGTCGTTGCCCGGTGCGACGGGCGGCAGCGGATGCTTCGGATTCTCGAACTCGAGCTGCGTTAGCGCTGCGCCATTCGATGCCAGCGTGAGCGGGCCGATGGGGCTGTCGTACACTGAACTGATCATGGCCGAATTCCTTTCTTGGCGCCGCGCCGCCACAAGCGGATTGCCGCATAGCCGCGCCACGGCTTTAGGTGTTCGAGCGTCTCGCCCTTGCGGCCGAGCGCGTTGATGAGTGCGATGTCCGTCGCGGGGTACGCGTCGGGATCGCCCAGCGCGCGCATGGCGACGTACTCGATCGTCCACGGCCCGATGCCGGCAATCTCCGCAAGCGCTGCGCGCCCCGACGCGATAGCGCCGCGATCGAGCGGAAGCTTGCCGCTGCTCGACGTGACCGCGAGGCGGTGCAGTGTTTCCGCGCGTTTTAGCGGCAGTCCGATCTTGGCGATGGCGGCGGCGCCGGCATTGGCAAGCGTGGGTGCATCAGGGAAGGCGCGGTTGAGCCCCTCGGGTCCGCGTTCGAGCGTCGCGCCAAATTTGGTGACGAGGCGATCCGTCAGCGTGCGCGCACCGGCGACGGTGACTTGCTGGCCCAAGACCGCGCGAATGGCTGTTTCAAAGCCGTTCAGCGCACCTGGAATGCGCACGCCTGGCTCGCGTTTGATGTCCTTGGCGAGGCCGGCATCGGTGGAGAGGTGCGCGTCCACCGCCGTCATTTCCGCATCGAGATCAAAAGCGCCGCGGACGTTGGCGACGAGTGGGCGCAAGTGCGGCGCTAGATTTTCAGAGAGCGTGAGCATCAGCCCCTTCGGACCCATGCCGATCTCTATCCAGCCCAGCGCGTCGCCCATTTTCAGCGTGCGTGCGTAGGTCTTGGCGCCGCCGAGTTCGACGCCCGGCAGTGCGCGCGTGCGCAGGAATTCCGCGATCGAGGCGATGTTGTAATCGCCGCGCGGGCTTAGGCTCACGGTGAAAGTCTCACCGCGCGCGATGGTTTTGCGGCCGCGCATCTTCGACGGCGGCGCGCCGTAGCGATCTTTCATGGTGGCGTTGAAACGGCGGAGCGAACGGAAGCCGGCGGCGAAGGCGATCTCGGTGACGGGGAGCGCGGTTTCGTTGAGCAGCCGCCGTGCCGCGAGCAGACGCCCGGTCTGTGCGATCTCGATGGGGCTGGCGCCGAACTGGGCGTTCATCACGCGGCGGAGATGGCGCGAAGTGACGCCGAGGCCGTCGGCCAACGCTTCCAGGCCCTGCTCCTCCAGCGCGCCCGCTTCGATGCGGGCGTAGGCGGCGGCGGCAAGGCGCGCTGGGGCGTCGATCGGTGCGAGGCCTGGGGCGCGTTCGGGGCGGCAGAGTAGACAGGGGCGGAAGCCGGCGGCCTCGGCGGCTGCGGCGGAGGGCCAAAAGGTGCGGTTCTGTGGCTTCGGCGTGCGGGCCGGGCAGATGCAGCGGCAATAGATGCCGGTGGAGGTGACGCCGACGTAGAAGCGCCCGTCGAATCGGCGGTCCTTGGCCTCACAGGCGGCGTGGCAGGTTTCGGCGTCCAAGCTCATGGGCGGAATATGGGGCGAACCGACCGGAACGTCTCGCCGGATTCGGACATATATGTGCATCGCCGTGGCGCGGCCCTTCACCATACTGCAGCCAAAATGCCCGCGAGGCGCGTGATCGCGTGCACTTGAAGGCGCGCGCCGCTAGTGTCCAACTGTCCAAAATGGCGTGGCGCGTTAACCGGTTCAGCGCCGCAGCAGGAGCCGCGCATGCGCGCTTTCAGTGCAACTCTGATTTTCGCGAGCGTGATGCTGGCCGGTGCGCCAGCGCATGCGCAGGTCGGCCACCAGCGCGCGCAGTGCGCCAACCAAGGCGGCACGTATTCGCGCGAGGATCAGATCCGCGCCTGCACGTCGGTGATCCAGTATGGCAGCGTCAACGCCGAGGGTTTGGCGATCGCCTTTAACAATCGCGCCAATGCCTATCGCGGCCAGGGCGAACTTGACCGCGCGCTGGCCGACTACGATCAGGCCATCGCGCTCAATCCGCGCTATGCCAACGCTTTCAACAATCGCGGCATCACCTATCGCGCTCAACGCAACCTGACGGCCGCCATCGCCGACTATGATCAAGCCATCGCGCTCGAACCGGGTTTTGCCAACGTATTCAACAACCGTGGCAGCGCCTATGGCGACCAAGGCGATCATGCCCGCGCGATCTCTGACTACGATACTGCAATCCGGCTCAATCCGCAGTTCGCCAACGCCTACAACAATCGCGGCAATGCTTATCGCGCGCAGGGTCAGCACGATGCGGCAATCCGCGACTACACGCAGGCGATCGCGATCAACCCGGACTACGCGGGCGCCTACAACAATCGCGGCAAAGCTTACCGCGCCATGGGCGACATGACGCGTGCGCTGGCGGACTTCGACCGCGCGCAAACGCTCGATCCGGATAACCCGGCGTTTGCGGCTTTCGGGCTCTAAGCAGGTTGGAGCGCGGGGCTTCAGCCCCGCTTGAATACAAGCGCCTCGCTTAGTGAAGAAGTGCGCGCCTGAAGGCGCGCGCTCCAACCTGCGAAGATCTGGGCTCTAGGCAGCCGCCTTCGCGTTCAGCGCGGTGTAGCGCTTCAGGTGATAATCGACGTTGCCGAACGTGGCGTCCAGCATGGTCACGCGCTTGAAGTAGTGTCCCACGCGCATTTCGTCGGTGACGCCCATGCCGCCGTGGGTTTGCACCGCGGCTTGGCCGACGAAGCGCGCTGCTTTTCCGATCGAGACTTTCGCGGCGGAGACGGCCTTGGCGCGCTCGGCGTCGCTCTCGCCGAGTTTGATCGTGGCCAAAAGCGCCATGGAGACGCTTTCCTCGGTGGCGATAAACATGTCGACCAGGCGGTGCTGGATCACCTGGAATTCGGCGATGGCTTTGCCGAACTGCTTGCGGGTCTTGGCGTACTCCTGCGTCGAAGAGGTCATCATCCGCATGCAGCCAACGGCTTCACTGCAGTAGGCGGCGTTGGCTTCGTCGACGAGACGTTCGACCAGCGGCAGCGCGCCATCGGCCGCGCCGATCAGGTTGGTGGCGCCGACGCTGACGTTTTCGAAATACACTTCCGAGGCGCGCGTGCCGTCCATGGTCGGGTAGTCGCGCGTGGTGACGCCCTTGGCGGTCTTCGACACGAGGAAGAGCGAGATGCCCTTTGCATCGCGCTGGCCGCCGGCGGTGCGCGCGGTGACGAGGAAGTGATCCGCTTGCGGGCCGCCGAGCACCACCGCCTTCTGGCCGTTCAGCACGTAGCCCGCGCCGTCCTTCTTTGCGGCGGTCGAGACATCGTTCAGCGCCCAGCGGCTCTTGGGTTCGCCTTGCGCGAAGGCGATGACACGCTCGCCGCCGGCGATGGCGGTGAGGTGTTCGTCTTTCTGCGCGTCGCTGCCGGCGTATTTGAGCGCGCCGCCGCCGATGACGACGGTCGGCACATAGGGCTCAACGATGAGCGCCCTGCCGAATTCCTCGGTGACGACGCTGACATCGATCGCGCCGCCGCCCAAGCCGTCGAAATCTTCCGGCAGCGGTGCGGCAAGTAGGCCGAACTCGGCGAACGTGGCCCAGTTCTTTTTCCAGGCGTCTTCGATCTTCAGCGCTTCGCGGCGCTTGTCGAAGTCATACTGCTGCGCCGCCCACTTGGAGAGCGAGTCACGAATTGCGTTCTGTTCGTCGGTGTAGTCGAAGTTCATCGTGCAGTTCCTTACTGAACCAGGCGTGTGCGGCGCGAAGCGATCCACCATTCGGCGATCGCGATGTTAGGCACCCAGGCGAGCCAGGCGATCCATTGATAGGCGGTGACGAAATCGATGCCGGCGATCTGCGGCGGGATGAGATAAAGCCGCAGAGTCACAGCGGCGAAGGTGAGTGCGAACGAGCGCACCATCCAATTTTTGTGTTCGTCGTAATCGCGCTTCACCGCGGCAGCACGCCAGCCGAAGGCGTTTACCCAGAGCCAGAGCAGCGCCAGCATGAGAAAGCCCGACGCCGCGATCGGTCCGGCAGCGGTGAAGGGCGCGAGCAGACCGCCGGAGATGCCGCCAACCAAGCAGGCCAGGATGTATGTGCGCCCGATCCAGTGATGCAACACGCGCGCGCGGCGGCGGATCAGTTCTAGAAATTGCAGCGGGCCGAGCAAAAGAGCGATACCCGAGGCGCTGGCATGGATCATCAGCACGCGCATGCCCATGCCGTTGTCTTCAACGACGGGCGGCGCCTGTGTGCCGGCCAGGTACGAGATCCCATACGCGGCGATTCCGAGCGACAGGAACGCCATCAGCCCCCAACCAAGAGCGCCGAGCCAACGCGGCGCGGCAGGCGCTGCGTTGGCGGCGATGGTCACAGCCCCAGCACCATCTTCGCGATAATGTTGCGTTGGATTTCGTTGGAGCCGCCGTAGATCGAGGCTTTGCGCCAGTTGAAATAGATCGGCGATGCGGCACGCGAATAATCGGGGCCGACCGCGAACTCGTTGCCCTCGCCCAATTCGCGCGTGTAGGGCTGCGCGTAATTGCCGACGGCTTCGAGCGTCAGCTCAGTGAGGCGCTGCTGGATTTCGGTGCCTTTGATCTTCAACAGGGAGCTTTCAGGGCCAGGGCCCTTGCCGGCGTGTTCGCGAGCGAGGACGCGGAGTTCGGTCATTTCCAGCGCGGAAAGGTCGATCTCGAGTTCCGCGAGCTTGCGCTGGAAGTCTTCGTCCTCAATCAGCGGCTTGCCGTCGTCGCCGATCTCGGCTTTGGCGATGCTCTTCAGCTTTTCGACATTGCGCTTGGAGCGCGCCACGCCGGCGATGCCGGCGCGTTCGTGCGCGAGCAGGAATTTGGCGCAGGTCCAACCCTTGTTTTCTTCATAGATGCGCTGATCGACCGGGACTTTCACGTCCTGCAGGAAGACGTCGTTCACTTCGTAACCGCCATCGAGCAGCTTGATCGGGCGGACGCTGACGCCGGGCGACTTCATGTCGATCAGCAGGAAGCTGATGCCTTCTTGTTGTTTGGCGCTTGCATCGGTGCGGACGAGGAAGAATCCCCAGTCGGCGTGTTGGCCGAGCGTGGTCCAAGTCTTCTGGCCGTTGACGACGTAGAAATCGCCTTCGCGCACGGCTTTGGTTTTGAGCGAAGCGAGATCGGAGCCGGCGCCGGGTTCGCTGTAGCCTTGCGCCCACCAAACGTCGCCTTTGAGGATGCCGGGCAGGAAGCGCTCTTTCTGTTCCGGCGTGCCGAACGTGTAGATGACGGGGCCGACCATCGAGACGCCGAACGGCAGCGGCGGAATGGTTTCGGCGCGCGCGTTCTCTTCAAGCCAGATGTAGCGCTGCGTCGCGGTCCAACCGGTGCCGCCGTATTCCTTCGGCCATGCGGGCGCGGACCAGCCCTTCTTGCCGAGGATTTTGTGCCAGGCGAGGAAGTCCTCTTTCGAGAGATCTTCGCGCAGGCCTTTGCCTTTAACTTGCGCCGGATAGTTCGCGTCGATGAACGCGCGCACTTCGTCGCGGAACGCGATTTCTTCCTGCGAAAAATTCAGATCCATGATGTCGGCCCACGCGCGTTGATCGCGCGTGCACGACTATAAGGCGCCGCGAGGGCCTATCAACTGAGCGTCGGGAATTCGCTTACCGCTACGGCGCCGCTCGGCAGGTGCGCGTGATGGCGCCGGGGCCGGGTCCACGACTTCGCGCTCGGCGACGGTGGGCCGGGCGATGGTGGGCGAGGCGGGCGCTTCGACCTGCTGTTGCGCAGAACGGCGCGCGTCGTCGAGCTGACATTCGGTGGTGTCTTCGGTCGCGAACGCCATCGGCGCCGTCGCCACCGTGAAAACACCGGCGAGAACCCAGACCTTCATGTCACGTCCCTCCCCGCGTGTGGCGCCCCGCTCCCGAGCCGACAGCACGCTTTCTCTAAGCCCTTAGACCGCCTCGGGCGAGTCCGCACCCGTCGCCAGCTGTGCGCCGGCGCAGGAAGGCTGACTGATCATAGACACGTTCGCGTCCGCAGCGCTGTTCACAGCATTGCGAGCAATGTCGCGGACCTCGGCCCGCGCCTGAGCGGCCGTCGCGGCCGGCTGCAAGCGCGCCTCGGTGTTGAGCTGGTATTTCACCTCGGCCAGTTCGGCGTCTGGGCGAGCGATGTCTTGGTAGGCCGTGCAGCGGACGGCGGACAAAAACTGGTCACCGGACATTTGCGGGCCGCTGGCGCCGACCGCGAACGGCACGGCCACGGCGGCGGCGACGCTGGTGGCGATAAGAGCGAAACGCATTGAAAACCCTCCAACAGAGCAAAGTTTGGCGTCTGTTCACCTTGAGATGCGGCCGGATCAGCTTCCGGATGCGTTCTGTCCGCGAATTCAGACAGATATCGATATACGATATTCTTTATCGAGAGTCAACGTGAATTTATCGAAATTCGATACGGATTCTACTGAGGCGATTGCTCTCACGAATTCAGCGTCTTAGCTCTTCGACATGGATCGGCCGATCGTCTCCACCCCTTGCATCAAGCTCTGCGCCGTCAGCGGCGCGACCGGGCTTTGCATCGGCTGTGGGCGCACGCTGGCGGAGATCGCTGGCTGGGGCGGGATGGATGAAGCCCAGCGGAGGACCATCATGGAAGAGCTGCCGCAGCGTTTGGCCGCGGCGCCACCGGTCAGCTGAGCGCCTCGCGCAGCATGTTGAGCGCGACAAGGGCCAGCAGCCCGGCGAAAGCGCGCTTCAAAGTGAGCTGAGGCAGGCGATGCGAAAGCCGCGCGCCAACCGGCGCGGTGATCGCGGTCAGCGCCGCCAACGCGAGTAAGCCGGGCACGCTAACGAAGCCCAGCGAATACGGCGGCAAGCCTTCGCGACCCCACCCGGCCACCACGTAGCCAAGCGTGGCCGGCAGCGCGATCGCGGCGCCAAAGCCGGACGCCGTCGCTACCGCGCGATGGATCGGCCGACCGCACAGCGTCATCAACGTGACCCCGAACGCGCCACCGCCAATCCCCATCATCGCTGAGAAGAAACCGATGCCGCCGCCAAGGGCTGCGCGCGGCGCGCCGGTGGGCATGGCTTGCGCGACGCGCCAATCCGGCGTGCCCAAGCCCATCTGCGCCGCGATCAGCAACAGTCCCGCGCCGAACACGATGAGCAACACCTCCGTTGATGCGAACCCCGCGGCAACCGCGCCGAGCAACGCGCCGACGGTGATCCACGGCGCCCAGGCTTTCAGGATGTCGTAGTCGACTGCGCCGGCCTTTGTGTGCGCGGCGAGCGATCGCCATGATGTCGAGATGATGGTTGAGAGCGAAGTGCCGACGGCCACATGCATGCGAATATCTTCGGGCACACCAAGCGCGGTGAGCACGAAATAAAGAGCGGGAACGACGACAACGCCACCGCCGATTCCGAAAAGACCGCCGACAAATCCCGCTAGAAGGCCCGCACCGATCAGGCCGGCGGCGAACCAGACGAGTTCGGCGCTCATGCCGCGAGCGCAGCGGCTTGGTTCATTTCATCGAACGCCGCGCGCACAACCTCGACACCCGCGCCACGGCGCACGCCGCGCTCGGAGAGCACGCGACGCCAAATCCGGCCGCCGGGCCGCGCATTGAACAGGCCGAGCATGTGCCGGGTCATCGCGTGCAAGGCTACGCCTTCCGCGAGCTTCGTTTCGATGTACGGCAGATACGCAAACGCGGCCTCTTCGCGCGTGCACGACGGCGCGGCGGTGGCGAACACACGCTCATCGACGTCGAGCAAGGTCGCCGGCTGCTGATAAGCCGCGCGGCCGAGCATGACGCCATCGACGCCGTGCTGTTCGGCGAGCGCGTGATCGAGGTCTTTGAGGCCGCCATTGAGGATGATCTCAAGGTCAGGACGATCACGCTTCAGCTGGCGGACAAGTTCGTAATCCAGCGGCGGCACGTCACGGTTTTCTTTCGGCGACAACCCGTCGAGCCAGGCCTTGCGCGCATGCACGACGAAGGTGCTGCATCCCGCGCGCGCTGAAGTATCGACCAGTTCGTAAAGCGCATCGCGTGGCTCTTGGTCATCGACGCCGATGCGCGACTTGATCGTGACTGGGATGTTCGGCGCCGCCTCTTGCGCCGCACTCCAGAGCGCCGCCACCAGCGCCGGCTCGCGCATCAAACATGCGCCGAAGCGTCCGGCCTGCACGCGGTCAGACGGGCAGCCGATATTGAGATTGATCTCGTCGTAGCCGAACGCCGCGCCGATGCGCGCGGCTTCGGCCATCTTCGCGGGATCGCTGCCGCCAAGCTGAAGCGCGACGGGATGCTCGACGTCGTCGAAGCCGAGCAACCGTTCGCGATCGCCGTGGATGATGGCGTCCGCCGTCAGCATTTCGGTGTAGAGCAGTGCGTGCTTTGTCAACGCGCGATGGAACGCCCGGCAATGCCGGTCGGTCCAGTCCATCATGGGGGCGATGGAAAATCGGCGGTCGAGCTGCTTCATCTGTGGCGCTGCTTCGGGCAGCCGCGCGTTTGGGTCAAGCCATGACGCCAGCTAGACGCGGCCGGTCACCGGAACGAGCGCGCCGGTGACGGCGCTGGCTTCGTCTGATGCGAGGAAGAGCATGACGTGGGCCAACTCGGCGGGCTGCACCCATTTGGCTGGGTCAGCCATGGGCATGTCGGTGCGGTTCTGCGGCGTGTCGAGGATCGACGGCAGCACCGCGTTGACGCGCACTTGGCCTTTGAGTTCAGCGGCGAGGCTTTCGGTGAGCTTCATCACGCCCTGCTTCGATGCCGTGTAAGCGCCGACGCCCGCTTCGGCTTTGAGCGCGCTTGCAGCGCCGACATTGACGATGGCGCCACGCGCTTCGATCAGATGCGGCAGCGCGGCTTTGCTCGCCGTCAGCGCTGTTTTGAGATTGAGCGCGAACATGCGCTCCCAGGTGGCGACGTCGCCGTCGCTCACGGTTTCCCAAGCGAAGCCGCCGGCAATGTTGAGCAAGGCGTCGATGGCGCCCGTCGCCGCGCGGACCGACTGCATAGCACGCGTCGTGGCCTTGAGGTCCGTCAGGTCCACAGCGATCGCCAGGTCCGGCGCGGTGACGCTTTGCGCGCTGACCTTCACATCAAGCATTGCCACCCGCGCTCCTTGCTGCGCGGCCAGATCGGCCGCGGCACGGCCCAGCACGCCAAACGCGCCGGTGATGACGATGGTCTTGTCGCGCATTCGAACGCCTCCGGGCGTTCTTCTAGCGGGCTCTCAGCGCCTCTGCATCCGAAACCGCATTGGCCGGCATCCAACTAGGGAGACGAGATTGTCTCGTCTGCCTTATGCCTACCTTGGCGGCGCGGCTTCGGCCGCCCGCCTTTTCTTTAGCTGCGGGCCTTCATTTCCTGCATCACGCGCTGGGCGTAGGCGCGGCTCACCGGCACTTCGTCACCGCTTTCGAGCACGGCCATAAGCCGCCCATTGGCGTCGCGCCGCACGGACTTGAGGCGCTTCCAGTTCACGAACGCCGAGCGGTGAACGCGCAGCATCATGTTGGGATCGAGCTTTTCTTCGAGGTGAGACATGGTTTCCCGATGCAGAAGCGTGCGCCCTTCCCAGTAAAGTCGCACGTAGTCGCGCTCGGCTTCGATGCGTTCGACGTCCGCAACTGGAACGCGCAAGAAGCGACCGCGATCGCGGATCCAGAATTCTTTTTCGTAACGCGGGCCCTCGCGCTCGTCAGACTCCTTCTTCAGCGCTTCGAGCACGGCTTGCAGTTCTTCGGCGCGCCGGCCGGCGTCCTTCGAGGCGAGACGTTCGCGCGCGCGATCGAGTGCTGAGGCGAGACGTTCGAATTCCACCGGTTTGACGAGATAGTCGACCGCAGAGGTTTGGAACGCGCGGACTGCGTAGGATTCGAACGCAGACACGAAGATCACGGCGGGACCACCAGAATCCTCGACGGCATTCGCGACTTCGAAGCCGTCGGCCAGGGGCATCTTGATGTCCAGCAGCACGACGTCGGGGCGTAGATCGCGCATGAACGTGATCGCTTGCGCGCCATCGCTCGCCGAGCCGACGACTTCGACGTCCGGTATATCTTGCAACGCCAGCTTGATGCGGCGCAGCGCTAACGGTTCGTCGTCAGCTAAGAGCAGGCGCAGGGGTTCTGCCGACACGGTCTTCCTCCAATGGTAGCCATATATCCACGCGACACCCGTTGGGGTCGCGATTGCGCGCGGTTAGGCCCGCGCGTTCGCCGTAGATCAGTTCAAGCCGCTCGCGTGCGTTGGCGAGGCCAACGCCGCGCCGCGCGCGCACGTCACCGTTGGGCGGCAAGCCTGGCCCGTCGTCTTCGATACAGATGCGCAGCAACTCGCCGTCGCGCCGCGCCGACACGTCGATGCTGCCGCCTTCGACGCGCGGCGTGATAGCGTACTTGATCGCGTTCTCGAGGATAGGCTGCAGGATGAGGCTCGGCAGCCGCGCGGTCTCGAGCCCCGGCTCGATGTTGAAATTGACCTTGAGCTTATCGTCAAAGCGGGTGCGTTCAATTTCCAGATACTTGCGTTGCGCTTCCAGCTCAGCGGCGAGTGCTGCGAGTTCGGTTGGCTGGCGATCGAGCGAATACCGTAAGAAACCCGCGAGCCTGAGAATCATGTTCTCGGCCTGCTCGTTGCGTTTCTCCAGCACCAGCGTCGAGATCGCGTTCAGCGTGTTGAACAGAAAATGGGGATTGATCTGATAGTGCAGCATCTTGAGCTGCGCATCGTACGCCAACGCTTGCGCACGAGAGACGGCGCGCGCCTGCGCCATGGTCTCGAAGTGGTAGCCGAGCAGCGCTTGCGTCAGCCCCCACAGCGGCAAGGCCCAGCCGAACTGGAAGAGGTAGATCACGAAAGGATACGGCTCTGGTGAGAAACCAGCGAGCGCGAGTGGCCAGGCCTGCTCGCTCCATTGCGTGATCGGTGCAACCGCGAGCGCGCCCAGCACCAGCGCTAGATTGCGCGCCCAGTTGGAGCGGCTCGCCCGCGGGCCGGCGATCAACGCCAGCAACACGCCCGTGAGCACAAAATAGCTCGCCACCACGAGCACACGATTCAGCAGATACGGGAAGTCTGTGACATCATCTGGCGGGTCCGCGGCGGCGGCGGCGGTGCGGACGGCGAGATAGACCAACCAAAACGCAACGTGCGCGCCCCAGCGCGTCCATGCGGGATGGTCGAGGAGATCCCTCGCCATGCTCACCGCACGCTCGTCCCCATCTGCCTGTCGTGTCATCCAGCGCCAGCCTAACGACTTAGCGCATGTGCTTGGAATGACCCAATGCAGCTCACGCCGTTCGTCGTACACACACGTCGGTTCGTCGCGGTTTCTTAGCTGGTTTGCGCAGACGCCCGTTCCGTCCCGACCTGCGTAGGCGAGCGGCTTTCAGTGCGGTTCGCAAGCTCAAAAGCGTATTCGCTGAACACTTCTTCGAGAGGCGCGATGGCGAGATGCGCCTTCTTCGCCAATAACGCGACATCGCGCGAGAGGCCCGTCTTCGGCTTTTTCATCAGAGGCCAACGCAGCGCCGTCATCTCAAGGCCCGCGCGCCACACTAGTTCATGCATCGTCGACATCGAGAGCCAGCGCGCGTGCTCGAGATTGGCCATGACATAATCCGCCTCGGCGATGAACGCGAACGAGCGTGTTGTGAGCTGAAGCTCGCGATTAGAAGTTTGGCACGAGGTTGCGCAATGGACGGGGGACCAAGTCTCCACGTGAGCGCCTTAAGTCTTTGCGATCGACTTTGCGTTGCTGGCGCACGCCGCTGAACGCATCTCGCACGTGGCGCTCAAAGCCGCTACGCAAACGTTTCACCTTGGCTTTGGAAGCACCTTTGTTCCAGGTTTCAACGTAATCCGACTGTTGTACCGGCCTTTGGGTGAGTGAAACAGATTCGCCGATCTTCCTCGTCAGCACCATGACGTGTAGTTGATCTCGGCTGGTGATATCGACACGTCTTCCCAGTTCCTTCGGCGAGCGCACTTCGTACCACAAATCAGGCGTGCCTCCAGGCGCGACGAACACGCGAGTTCCGTCGAAGCCGCGCTCAGCTGCATAAACTTGGAAGAAGAGCTCGGGTGAAAATTGATAGAAGCCATGGCCTACAAAATTGTTGCTCGGGAGCATGTGCAAGATGAAGGCGCCAGGGCGTGCAAGCATCGCAACATTGTCCAGCGCCACAGGCACGTTGAATACGTGCTCAATCGTGCCGAAGTCAGCAACAAGCGAGTAGCGTTCAGGGATTGTGATCGGTGTATTCATGTCATGAATGATGTCGGCATGCTCATAGTCCGACGCATCAATGGATTGTATGACGCCAGCGCCGAAAGCAATCTTCAAGAGCGACTCGCAATAACCGTCGCCCGGCGTCCCCGCTAGCTGGGTTGCCAAATCACCGCGCCCGCGATCGCGAAAAAACTGTTCGACGAAAGGCATCTCCACGTCGAGCCTCTGGCGCCCAATCGTGATCACGCGTGAAAAATCGGCGCCGCTTACGCGCGCCAAACCCAACAGACCCAGAGCCTCTTTGCTGACACCCACGCAGCGACCTCCACCCAGGCGAAGACCTGGGATGCCATTTGGGCTTCTTACGACGCGAAGCAGACTATGTCGCGCACTCATGCAACTCGCGTTGCGGACGGCTCCAAAACGCTGTCGCGCCATACGTTGCGGTCAAGGCCGCGCGGCCCTCTCCGCCTTGGCGCGCAAACCGGCGGTCAATGGGCTTGTGAGGACGAAACTTGGCCTACGCAGCGCTCTTCGCGACGTCGGACGCCTTCGGCGAGCGGCTTTCGCGGGGCTGCGCAAGCTCAAAAGCGTATTCGACGAACACGTCTTCGATAGGCGCAATGGCCAGGAGACATTCCTTGCCGAAAAGCGCCAATGTGCGCGCGAGGCCTGTCTTCGGCTTCTTCAGAAGCGGCCAGCGCAGGGCGGAAAGTTGCAGACCGGCGCGCCATGCAAGTTCGTGCATGTTGGAGATCGACACCCAACGCGTATGCTCGAGATTGGCCATGACGTAACGCGTGTGGCGCTCGCTGCGGTGGCGGCGGAAACGCGGCGCGAACGGGTTCGGCGTCGTCAGCAGAATGCGGCCGTCCGGTTTCAGATGGCGCTTTGTGAAAGCGAGCAACGCGACAGGATCGTTCACGTGTTCGATCACGTCGCCGATGAATACGCGATCGAAGCGTTCGCCGAGATCGGCGTCGCTGGTGGCGTCGACGCAACGGAAGTCGAAGCCCTTGGCTTTGTAGTGCGCGCAGAGTTCGGGATTGATCTCGACGGCGACGGCCTTCTTCGCGACTCGCACAATGCGGCCATGCTCCCAGCCCTCCTCCGAATAGAAGGCGACGTCATGCTCGCCGGCGCCGATGTCCAGGACATCCTGGCCACGGCAGAAATCGAGGATCATATCCATGCGCGTAACGCGTTCGACGCGCGTGATGGAGCGCAGAAATTCGTCCATGCGCATGGTGGCGGCACGGTTTGTCGGATCGGAAGAAAGAGAACGCCACTCGATCATGCGTGTGATTTTTCCAGCTCGGCCGTGAGTTTGCGCCAGAACGCTTCGGCGCCGCACGCGGGCCTGAGCGCCGCGCGGCCCTTCTCAGCTTTGGCCCGAAGGCCGTCAAGATCGGCCAAGGCCGCGCGCATGGCGGCGGCGAGCGCGCTTGCGTCGCCAAACGGAAACAAATCGCCGTAGGCGCCATCGGCCAAGGCTTTGCGATTGCCGGGGTTATCTGCGGCAATGATGGGGACGCGGTGATCCATCGCTTCTTGGAGGAGATACGGCAGGCCTTCCCATTGCGATGGAAGGACGAGGATGTCGTTGCGGTGGAAGTGAGCGAGCGGCGCTGTGAGCCATCCAGGGAAGGTGGCGTTTACGCCCGAGCTCGCCGCTGCCGCGCGCAGCTCGGCATCGAGCTCGCCTGCGCCGATGAAGCGAATTTCGGTGCGTGCGCTTAGAAGTGCTGCGGCGCGGAGCAACGTCAGCGGGTCCTTGGTCGGCGTGAAGCGCGCGACGAAATTAAAGCGGGGCGCAGCGCCTGTAGCGAGCGGTACGGGTTCTGACGCAACATAAGGGTTGCCGAGGAGCGCAACGCGGGTGCTCGGCAAGCCGGCTTGCACCAGCGCGTGCTGCGTGTCGTTCAGCGTGATGACGAGATCGGTTCGGGCTTTGTGTTTGAACTTGTCGGAGTGGCAGGGCGTCGCGAAACGTGCGCGCGGGAAGAGACGCTTGAGCGCGGGCAGCGTGAGATCGCTATGGACGATGACCAGGATGTCTTCGCCGGCGGCGCGCTGTTCTATGGCGCTGCGGAGCGCGCTCAGTAGCGGCAGCACGCCGGCGAGCGGCGACGTGAGCAGCGACGGCGCTTCGATTACATCGTTGCCCTGTTCGCGCAGCGTGTCGGTCGACGGACCGGAAAACAGAACGGCGGAGCGTACGCCGACGGCGCGAAACATACGCTCGTAGTGCGCGACCGCTGTTGCGATGCCGCCGCGACCTTTCACCACCGCTGCCTGCAGCACGAACATGCGCGCTCCGATTGTACGACAACGGCCCCGCCGTCGCCAGCGGGGCCGTCGTGTTTGGGTGCGGGAGTAGGATTTGAACCTACGACCTTCAGGTTATGAGCCTGACGAGCTACCGGGCTGCTCCATCCCGCGGCAAACTTCAGTTCTTCTAACACAAACGGCCGCTTTTTATGGCGGCCGCTTAAGACGGCCGAGGCCGTTACATTGTGATTGAGGGTTCTAAGGATTTTTCGATTTTCACACGGATCCAGCAGACCCGGCAGCGACCTACTCTCCCACGCCTTAAGACGTAGTACCATCGGCCCTGGGGGACTTAACGACTGAGTTCGGGATGGGATCAGGTGGGGACCCCCCGGCATAGCCGCCAGGTCGGCAAGACCCGCGCGAAAGCTCTTGTACAAGACAAGAGAAGACATCGTCTGTTGCGTTCAAATTTTATCGTGGTCGGGCGACGCAATCGTCGCCGTGCATGAACAATGACCGTTCAAGCCGATTGAGCGATTAGTACTAGTCAGCTTCAAGCCTCGCGGCTCTTCCACACCTAGCCTATCAACGTAGTGGTCTACTACGGCTCTCAAGGGAAACCTAGTTTCGAGGGGGGTTTCACGCTTAGATGCTTTCAGCGTTTATCCCGTCCGCACTTAGCTACCCAGCTGCGCTCTTGGCAGAACGACTGGTGCACCAGAGGTGCGTTCATCCCGGTCCTCTCGTACTAGGGACAAATCCTCTCAAGTTTCCAACACGCACGGTAGATAGGGACCAAACTGTCTCACGACGTTCTGAACCCAGCTCACGTACCACTTTAAATGGCGAACAGCCATACCCTTGGGACCTGCTCCAGCCCCAGGATGTGATGAGCCGACATCGAGGTGCCAAACCGCCCCGTCGCTATGGACGCTTGGGGGCGATCAGCCTGTTATCCCCGGAGTACCTTTTATCCGTTGAGCGATGACCCTCCACATACGGGATCACCGGATCACTATGACCGACTTTCGTCTCTGCTCGACCCGTCAGTCTCGCAGTCAGGCAGGCTTATGCCATTGCACTCAACAACCGATGTCCGACCGGTTTGAGCCTACCATCGCGCGCCTCCGTTACTCTTTGGGAGGCGACCGCCCCAGTCAAACTGCCCGCCACGCTGGGTCCCGGATCCGGATAACGGATCGCGGTTAGACGTCACCGAAAATTAGGGTGGTATTTCACTGGTGGCTCCCCTCGAGCTGGCGCCCAAGGTTCAAAGCCTCCCACCTATTCTACACAAACCGTCGATAACGCCACAGCGAAGCTGCAGTAAAGGTTCACAGGGTCTTTCCGTCTAGCCGCGCGTACCCCGCATCTTCACGGGGAATTCAATTTCACTGAGTCTATTGTGGAGACAGCGGGGAAGTCGTTACTCCATTCGTGCAGGTCGGAACTTACCCGACAAGGAATTTCGCTACCTTAGGACCGTTATAGTTACGGCCGCCGTTCACCGGGGCTTCGATTCAAGGCTTGCACCTCTCCTCTTAACCTTCCGGCACTGGGCAGGAGTCAGACCCTATACGTCGCCTTGCGGCTTCGCAGAGCCCTGTGTTTTTGATAAACAGTCGCCACCCCCTGGCTTGTGTCACTGACGTTCGCTTGCGCGAAATCAGTCCCTCTTCTTCCGAAGTTACGAGGGCAATTTGCCGAGTTCCTTCACAATAGTTCTCTCAAGCGCCTCGGTATACTCTACCTGACCACCTGTGTCGGTTTCGGGTACGGTCTATGTTGGGGCTATTTCCTGGAACAACTAGGCTGCGCTCGGACACCAACTGCCTCACACAACTTCCGTCATTCGTCACACACCAACTGGCGCACGAATATTTACGTGCTTCCCATCGACTACGCCTTTCGGCCTCGCCTTAGGAGCCGGCTAACCCTGCTCTGATTAACATTGAACAGGAACCCTTGGTCTTTCGGCGACAGAGTCTCTCACTCTGTTTGTCGTTACTCATGTCAGCATTCTCACTTCCGATACCTCCAGCAAACCTTACGGTTCACCTTCACAGGCTTACGGAACGCTCCGCTACCGCTCAGTAT